>NZ_OZ245839.1:0-3777500 GCF_965228795.1 Ekhidna sp. | reverse complement strand
TATAAGTAAAGTTGTATTACCTAGCAGTATCCTGAGTAAGGCGGGACCGGAGAAATCCCGTTTGAATCCACCGGCACCATCCGGTAAGGCTAAATACTCCTGAGAGACCGATAGTGAACTAGTACCGTGAGGGAAAGGTGAAAAGTACCCTGAATAAGGGGGTGAAATAGTACCTGAAACCATACGCTTACAAGCGGTCGGAGCTCCTTTGTGGAGTAACGGCGTGCCTTTTGCATAATGAGCCTACGAGTTAGTGTTGTTGGCAAGGTTAATACCTTAAGGGTTGAAGCCGAAGCGAAAGCGAGTCTTAACAGGGCGATCAGTCAGCAGTACTAGACGCGAAACTTTGTGATCTACCCATGACCAGGGTGAAGTGTAGGTAACACTACATGGAGGCCCGAACCAGTTGACGTTGAAAAGTCTTTGGATGAGTTGTGGGTAGGGGTGAAAGGCCAATCAAACTGAGAGATAGCTCGTACTCCCCGAAATGCTTTTAGGAGCAGCGTGGTGTTTAGTTTATCAGAGGTAGAGCTACCGATTGGACTAGGGGGAGTCAAATCCTACCAAATCCAGACGAACTCCGAATGCTGATAAATATACATCGCAGTGAGGGCTTGGGTGCTAAGGTCCGAGTCCGAGAGGGAAAGAACCCAGACCTACAGCTAAGGTCCCTAAATTTGTACTAAGTTGAACTAAGGAGGTTCAGCTGCTTAGACAGCCAGGATGTTGGCTTGGAAGCAGCCATTCATTTAAAGAGTGCGTAACAGCTCACTGGTCGAGCGGCAGAGCATCGATAATAATCGGGCATCAAGTACAATACCGAAGCTTAGGATCATTTATGATGGTAGGGGAGCATTCTCTAAACGATGAAGGTGTGACGTGAGTCATGCTGGAGACTAGAGAAGAGCAAATGTAGGCATAAGTAACGATAAGGCAGGCGAGAAACCTGCCCACCGATAGACTAAGGTTTCCCCGGCAATGCTAATCAGCCGGGGGTTAGTCGGGACCTAAGGCGAACCCGAAAGGGGTAGTCGATGGACAATCAGTTAATATTCTGATACCACCTTTATTTTCGATGGGGTGACGGAGTAGTGAAAGTACCGCGTACTGACGGAATAGTACGTTGAAAGGTGTAGGTATAGGCGATGTAGGTAAATCCGCATTGCTTGCTGAACCCGATAGTACCACAAATCTTCGGATGCGTGGATAGTGTACCTAATCAGACTTCCAAGAAAAACCTCTAAGGTTAGGATAAAGGTGCCCGTACCGTAAACCGACACAGGTAGTCAAGGAGAGAATCCTGAGGTGCTCGAGTGATTCATGGTTAAGGAACTAGGCAAAATAGCCCTGTAACTTCGGGAGAAGGGGCGCCCCCAGCAATGGGGGCCGCAGTGAAAAGACCCAGGCGACTGTTTATCAAAAACACATGGCTTTGCGAACTTGAAAGAGGATGTATAAGGCCTGACACCTGCCCGGTGCTGGAAGGTTAAGGGGGGGAGTTATCTTCGGAGAAGCTCTGAACTGAAGCCCCAGTAAACGGCGGCCGTAACTATAACGGTCCTAAGGTAGCGAAATTCCTTGTCGGGTAAGTTCCGACCTGCACGAATGGTGCAACGATCTGGGTACTGTCTCAACCATGAGCTCGGTGAAATTGTAGTTCCGGTGAAGATGCCGGATACCCGCAACGGGACGGAAAGACCCCGTGAACCTTTACTATAGCTTCACATTGGTATTGGGTAAATGATGTGTAGGATAGCTGGGAGACTCTGAAGCTGTGTCGTCAGGCATGGTGGAGTCATTGGTGAAATACCAGCCTTTATTTATCTGATGCCTAACCCCGAAAGGGAGACAGTGTGTGGTGGGTAGTTTGACTGGGGTGGTCGCCTCCAAAAGAGTAACGGAGGCTTTCAAAGGTACCCTCAGCACGCTTGGTAACCGTGCGCAGAGTGCAATAGCATAAGGGTGCTTGACTGTGAGGCCTACAAGCCGAGCAGGTAGGAAACTAGGATATAGTGATCCGGCGGTTCTGTATGGAAGGGCCGTCGCTCAAAGGATAAAAGGTACTCCGGGGATAACAGGCTGATCTCCCCCAAGAGCTCATATCGACGGGGAGGTTTGGCACCTCGATGTCGGCTCGTCACATCCTGGGGCTGGAGAAGGTCCCAAGGGTTGGGCTGTTCGCCCATTAAAGTGGCACGCGAGCTGGGTTCAGAACGTCGTGAGACAGTTCGGTCCCTATCTGTTGTGGGCGTAAGAAATTTGAGTAGATCTGACTTTAGTACGAGAGGACCGAGTTGGACAAACCGCTGGTGTACCAGTTGTTCCGCCAGGAGCACTGCTGGGTAGCTACGTTTGGAAGGGATAAGCACTGAAAGCATCTAAGTGCGAAACCCACTACAAGATGAGATTTCTTTTAAGGGATGTTCTAGATTAGGACGTAGATAGGCTGCAGGTGTAAAGGCAGTAATGTCAAAGCTGAGCAGTACTAATTACCCGTAAACTTTCTGAAGCGTTTCGATAAACTCGCGTTTTTCATGTGAATCTTTCATTTTTAATGTCAAGACATTAAGTCCTATCCTAATGGATATAGGCAAATTTTATGGTGATTATAGCGACGGGGTCCACCTCTTCCCATTCCGAACAGAGAAGTTAAGCCCGTCAGCGCTGATGGTACTGCCGTAACAGGTGGGAGAGTAAGTCGTTGCCAGTTTATTAACAAAGCCCTCTTTTTGAGGGCTTTTTTTTTGCATAACTTCGAATGAGATTAAACGTTAATGGACTAAAAAAACTGACCGAGTGAATTTTTGGTGGATATTTTTTCTATTTCTTACTGTACCCATTCTTGTTCACTTATTCAGTTTTAGAAGAGTTAGGAAAATATATTTTTCCTCCATTAAGTACATATCTAACTCAACCGCTAAATCCAAGTCAAAATCCAGGGTTAAGCACTTAGCTATTCTTTCTAATAGAATTTTACTCTTTGGCTCACTAGTCTTTTTAATCTACTTACTGCTCAATCAAAGACCCAGTCTCAATGATGAATCTTATGCTGTTTATTTTGATAATTCTTTAAGCAGTCAGGTAATAGATGGGCAGGAAATTGCAAAGCGTTTAGTTTCAGATTTGATAGATAAGAAATCTAATTCTGGTATTTACATTGACAATAATCAAAAAACCATTATTAATGAATCCTTCAATGTTGAATTTATTCCATCTAAATTCTCTAATTCTTCATTAAATCAATTTTTGATAAGTGATAGATTGAGTAATTCATTAGCAGATAACTATTACATCTTATCAGATTACCAGTTGTATGATTTAAATGCAATTAATAGACTTGTCTCGGATACAACTATACAATATCACTTATTGTATTCTAAGGAGTTAAATAGTATTAAGAATGTTGCGTTTGATACTTTATATATTCAACCTAACCCGAATGACTTGTCTAAGCTTGCGCTTGTTGTAGAGTTTAGTGTTTTCAATATGACCAGTGGTAATCTTGTAATTAAACTACTGCAAGATAACAGTCAAATTAGCTCGATTGTAAAGGATATTAGTGAATTAGATCGTGTTGAGTTCACAATTCCAATAGAGAAACATGGTTCTTATCAATTGAAAATAGATGGAGATGATGTTTCATTTGATAATAATTTTCACTTTGTGATCAGTGAAAGAACTAAACCTAGGGTGGTAATATTTGATAATGATAAAAATGGATTTGTAAATACTGTGTTTCTAAATAAAAACCTTTTTGAACTGTTTGATTTATCGATTAATAACATTGATTACGAGATTCTAAAGGATGCAGATCTTGTAGTATTCAACAAGCAAAAAGAGATTCCAACTTCTCTAATTGGTCAATTTAAAGACTTGGATTACATTATTTTTCCATCATCCGATATCAAGATTGAAAATTATGAGGATTTTTTAAAGTTAAGTTTTACGGAAACCAATGGTGAGCTAAATGAACTTTCACTTGAGCAAAATCATCCTATAATTAAAGGAGTATTTGATGGGAATTTAGATGAGGGAGTTTTACCATCTACACCAAAAGCATATAATATAGCAGGAGATTACGAAGAAGTAATTCGCTATAGGGGAGGTAATGTGTTTTTATTAAAGTCAAACAATTCTTACTTCTTTAATACTGTGTTGGGAGGTGAAAACGGATTTCAATCCAAGGCCTTATTTCTCCCGATACTTTATCAGATTGCTTTTAGAGCAGCTGATAGGATAGATATGCCCTATTATTATCCCGGGAGTAAGTTGGCTGTTAGTGGGGATGTGTCTGATGATCCAATAAGAATGGTTAATTCTGATTTGGAATTGATTCCATCTTTTAATTCAAATGGAAATGAAATCATAATTGAAATTCCTGGCGATATTTCTGCAGGCTATTACCACTTGATTCACAAAGGGGATACTATCCGTCAGGTGGCTATTAATATACCAAAAGAGGAGTCAGTTATGCAGTCGCTTAGTATAAATGAAATTGAAGATTATTTTAAGGATAGCCCAAATGTTAATGTTTCTAAGATTGATGCTTCCAACAATATATTATTAGCCTCCAATTCGGATATCAGCTTTTGGAAATATGCATTAATTTTGACTTTACTATTAGTAATGTCAGAGACGATGTTACATAGATTCCTCAGATGAGCATATTGTTAAAGAATGTACGTGTCCTTGATGTAAATTCCCCCGCTCACAACAAGCAAGTAAATATTCTTATTGAAAATGGTGTTATTATCTCGCTTTCAGGAAGGACGGCAGATAGAGAATATGATCTTAAGGATAAGCTAGTTTCTCCATCATTTTTTGATTTAAGTGCCCACTTTAGCGATCCGGGAAATGAATACCGTGAAGATTTATTATCTGGATCTGAGGCAGCATTATCAGGAGGCTTTGCAGATGTATGTCTGATTCCAGATACTAACCCACCAATAGAATCAAAAAGCGATGTTAAATACCTGATTGAAAGGTGCAAAGAGGTTGTTGACGTACATCCAATCGGAGCTTGTAGTGAGGCTTTAAAAGGTGAAAACCTTACGGAAATGCTGGATTTACATGATGCAGGAGTAGTGGCATTTAGCGATGGTGATGAGCCAATTTGGAATACTGAGCTACTTCTTAAAGCATTGCAGTATACTACGGAAATCAATGTTCCAATTATACAAAATGCAAGAGATATTAATATTTCATCTAATGCTCAAATGCATGAAGGTAAGTACAGTACACACCTTGGTCTTAGAGGGGAGCCTTCGCTCTCAGAAGAGTTAATCATTCAAAGGGATATTGAAGTACTTAAGTATAGTGGGGGTAGCTTGCATTTTGCTAAAGTTTCTTCTGCCAGGGGATTGGATCTCATTAAGAAGGCTAAAAAAGAAAAGCTTTCAATAACATGCGATGTGAGTATTCATCATTTGTTATTTACTGATGAATCAGTGGGAGACTTTGATACTAACTATAAAAACCTGCCGCCATTTAGAACTGAAAAAGATCGGAAGGCTTTGGTAAAAGGTGTGAAAGATGGCACTATAGATGCAATTTGCTCCAATCATAGGCCATTTGATCAGGAGAGTAAGCAACTAGAATTTGACCTGGCTGATCCAGGAAGTATTTCGCTTCAAACTTTTTTCCCTTCCTTAGTCAAACTATCAACCGAAGTTCCTCTGGAAATATTAATTGAAAGAGTAGTAAATGGTCCTAGAGCTGTATTGAAAAAAGAGCCAATCAAAATCGATAAAGGTGAGGTAGCAAAGCTGACAATTTTCGATTTAGATGCGAAATGGACCTTAAATGGTAAAAGCAATAAGTCTAAATCCAAAAACAGTCCGTTTTGGAATACTGAATTAGTAGGGCAGGTTGCAGCAGTTATCAATCGAAATCATAGTACACTAGCGAAGTGATAAAACCCAGCATAAAATACGCGATTCTATGTGGCCTATTTCTCATTGGCTTTTTTTTTATATCCATCAATTTTGGAAGCAACCCGCTGCTTGATAGTAGGCATTTCTGGTTTGATCTGGGTGTTTATTTTCTGTTTATATTTTTTGCAGGAAAGGAGTATAAGGACTTCAGGAACAATGGTTATCTCCATTTTTGGCAAGGAATAAGTATTGGATTTATTGTTTTTATTCCTGCAATTTTAATTTTTGAAGCTGCACTATTCGCTTCATTTCAATTAAATGCTGACTTGTTGCAGGCTTATAAAGACGGAGCAACCGCTTTATTGGAGAGTAATGAAGCTTTTTATGCTGAGGAGCTAGGGCAAGAGGCTTTGGATAATCGATATGAAGAAATAGCTTCAATAACCCCCGTTCAGCTCATTCAATTGACCTTTCGGAATAAACTCTTCTCTGCTTTTTTGATTACGCCTGTTGTTGCGATAATTTTAAGAAAAAAACCTAAATAGCTTATGAACAATCACGCAATCAAATCTGGGGTAATGCTAGGCGTTATCGGCATAGTTCTTACTCTTTTGTTTTATATCGTTGATCCGACCCTTTTGGCTCAATGGTGGGTGGGAATTTTGATTTTACTTCTTTCTCTGGCTCTTGTAGCATATTTTGGTATACAACACAGGAAGGAGATTGGAGGATACATGGCCTTTGGTAAGGCATGGGTATATTCGATGCAATTATTTGTTGTTGCAGGATTACTAGGAACCATCTTTAATATTCTGCTCTATAATGTGATTGATCCGGAACTTCCGGCTATTGTAGCTGAGCAGGCAGTAGAGAATGCTGAGTCAATGATGAGGAATTTTGGCATGCCTGAAGATCAAATGGATGAGGCTTTGGAAAAAGCACGAACTGATACATTGGATAGATTTTCAGTACAAGGTTCTCTCATTGGATTTTTGTGGGGACTGATAATTTATGCAATATTGTCTCTGATTACCGGTGCAATCATCAAAAAGAAAGAACCTGAACTTGAAGGATAAAGATTTATCTATAGTAATACCTATTTATAACGAGGAAGAATCCATTCCAGAGCTTTTGGAATGGATTTTTCGCGTTGTAGACGAATCTAAGATTAATACAGAGGTTCTTTTGATAGATGATGGGAGTACCGATCGTTCCTGGTCTATCATTCAAGAATATTCAGAAAAAGAAAATCGAGTAACCGGATTTAGGTTTAATAGAAACTATGGTAAATCTGCTGCTTTGCAAACCGGATTTGATCAATCGAATGGCAAGGTAGTTGTCACTATGGATGCTGATTTGCAGGATAGTCCGGACGAAATTCCTGACTTGGTATCCATGATCAATGATCTTAAACTTCATATAGTCTCCGGATGGAAGAAGAAACGGCACGATCCGATAAGTAAGACCATCCCCTCCAAACTATTTAATTGGGTAACACGAAAAGTATCCGGAATCAAATTGCATGACTTTAATTGTGGATTAAAAGCATATTCCAGAGATGTAGTGAAGAATATCCATGTTTATGGAGAGATGCACCGATACATCCCACTTATTGCCAAGTGGAATGGGTTTAATAAGATTGGCGAAAAGGTGGTTGCGCACAGAGCCCGTAAGTATGGTACCACTAAATATGGAATGAAACGATTTGTAACAGGGTTTTTGGATCTTTTGTCTGTCACTTTTGTTTCACGATTCAAGAAAAATCCAATGCACTTTTTTGGTGTATTCGGAAGCCTTTCATTCATAGGTGGTTTTTTTATTACGATTTGGGTGATTGGTGAAAAGCTTTATCGTCAATATCACCATATGGCACGGCGAGATGTGGTCGATCAGCCGCTATTCTTTTTGGCATTAGTGGCGTTAATTGTTGGTATGCAACTATTCCTGGCTGGCTTTATTGCCGAAATGATGATACAGGTAAATGAACGAAAAGGAGACTACCTGATTTCTGAGACTACTAAGAAGTAGCTATCATGCCAAGTTTTTCGATAGTTGTTCCTGTTTACAATCGTCCTGAAGAAATAGACGAGCTATTAGAAAGCCTAACCCATCAATCCTTCAAGGATTTTGAAGTAATAATTATTGAAGATGGCTCTGAGAGTTCCAGTGAGGATAGTGTTAAAAAATATCAATCAAGTTTAAATGTTAACTATTTCTACAAAGAGAATACCGGACAGGGGTTTAGTAGAAATTTTGGTGCTGATCAAGTGAAAAGCGATTGGATCATATTTTATGATTCGGATTGTGTGATTCCACCTAACTATCTAAGTAATCTTGATGATTTAATTCGTAATCATCCCGAAATTGATGCTTACTGCGGGCCTGATGCCGCTTCATCAGACTTTTCTGCACTTCAAAAAGCTATCTCATACTCCATGACTTCATTTCTAACTACTGGTGGGATAAGGGGCAAGAAGATCAAAGTGGATAAAGAGACACATTTGAGGAGTTACAATCTCGTAATGAAACGTTCCGTATTTAGGCTATTAGGAGGCTTTGCCAAGACTAATATGGGTGAAGACATGGAGCTAAGTAGGAGGCTCCACAAATCAGGCCATAAGGCTTTGATTTCGGACAAATTAAAGGTTTATCATAAAAGAAGAAATTCATTTGGCTCGTTTTATAAACAGGTGTTTTCATTTGGAAGAACCCGTATTCAGCTAAAAAGACATTATGGTATTCCAATCAAAATTTCACACTTATTTCCGTCGGTATTTTTCATAGGTCTTATATTATGTCTAATATTTTCCGCATTTAATTTCTACATTGGAAAAATCATCCTCTCGATCTATTTGATCTACTTTAGTTGTGTTTTGATTCACTCGAGTTATTCAGAGAAGAGTTTGAAAGTTGGTGTACTGGCAACCATTGCTGCTCTTTATCAGCATTTGGCTTATGGATCAGGATTTTTGAGAGAGTTATTGGTCGGTAGTAAATAAACTTCCATTGCTACCTTTGGAACATGCAAATCACACTGACCACACCAGCATTACTATTTCCAGCAATTTCTTTGCTTTTATTGGCCTATACGAATCGTTTTCTTGCCATCGCTACATTGATCAGGCAGCTTCATAAAAGTTATATGAATGATCCGAAAAGTGTTTTGGAAGGGCAACTCAAAAATTTAAGAAAGCGACTTTTCTTGATAAGAGCGATGCAACTCTTTGGAGTGCTTAGTTTGTTACTTTGTGTTCTGGCCATGTTTTTCATCTACCTGAAGGTAGGAGAATGGGGTAGCGGTACTTTTGGTGTTTCCCTTGTCCTACTTCTTCTTTCACTTTTCATCTCTTTACGAGAGATTCAGCTTTCTACTAAAGCATTGGATATAGAGCTGAGTGACATGGAGCTGGGGAGTAAACTTAAGTTTTAAGCAATGCAAAAGCACTCCTACTGATGTAGGAGGCTTCTGCAATTGTCCACCAAAAAAGACTTGCCTAATTAACCACTTATGAAAAATCTTAATCCAACCATTTCATGGGATGGTTTTCATTATACACTCGCATCACTTTTGTAAGTGTGAGCCCTTGATATAGTACTGAGCATACTACAACCACATATGTCATAGTCACGATAATTTCCTGACCTGGGAAATTGGTTAGCGATAGAGAAACGGCTACAGGTAACCCACCTCTAAGTGCTCCCCATGACAGCACCGGAATGGTGCCATCATCAAAGGAGCGACTCATCGACATTAGCCTAATGGGAATGAAGACACTTAACCACCTAGCAAAAAGTGCAATATTGACAGCAAAGAAACCTAACGCGAAATAGTCTAGTCGAAGAGGGATGACTAGCATTTCAAAACCAATAAGTACGAAGAGCATTGCTGCTAATGTTTCTTCAAGTAACTGCCAAAATCTGTATACGTAACTTCCAACAGCATTTTCACCATCTTTACTTCTTCCAAAGTTGCCCAAAACAAGTCCGGTCATAACGGCAACAAGCATGGATGAAACAGATAGCAGATCTGCTATATATGACCCACTCATCACTAAAGCTAATGTGACAAGTACTTCTACTTCTACCGCATCGTTATCGATGTATTTCAATACGGAATAACCTAACCAACCAAAGAAAAGGCCGGCGATAAGTCCACCCCCCAGGTCTCTAACGAAAACCCAAGCTGCGCCTGTAAAATTTAGCGAACCTACAGCGGCCTCTTCTTTGTAAATATTTACTAATACCAAAGCTAGAACTATGGCTATACCTCCATTCAACAGTGCTTCTCCGGAAATCTTTGTTTCCAGTTCGTTTGACATCTTAAATCTTTGAATGGTTTTTGTAATTGCTACCGGATCTGTAGATGAAATCAATGCGCCGAAAACCATGGACGCAATGAAGCTTAGGCCTATTCCCATTGCTCCTGCTGTGAAATAGATGAGCGTTGCAATTACAAAGGTGGAGATTAGTACTCCTAAGAATGAAAGTACCAATACGGGGACCAATTGGTCTCCTAATTTTTTGAAATCAACATTGAGAGCCCCTGCAAATAGCATAACACTTAGTACAAAACGATAGAGTACCTCAGCGAAATCATATTTTTTCACATGTTCTGCAAGATGGAATTCCGGGAAAAATGCCCCGAAAATCAATACCAAGAATGATAGGATTACTGCAAGCAACGTTAATCCTATAGATGATGGAAGCTTTAAATAGAAGGTGTTTATAAAAATAAAAACCCCTGAAAAAAATATTAGTACAGCTATAATGTCGAATATGCTCATGACAGGCTCCTTTTATTATAATTCAAATTTAGGTGCCTGGGTAGCTTGTTGCTCTCTGGATAATATTGTAAAATCTATTCCGAAGTAATTACAGTGGCGGTATCCGTATAAATACTGATGTTAGATCATTTTAAGGTGCGCTGCTTTTTTGATGAGTTCGGCAGTGTTTTGAACTTTTAACTTTCGCATCATATTTACCCGATGTGTTTCTACGGTTCGAGCGCTTACAAACAGCTTTTCTGCAATCTCTTTTGTTGTGCGGCCTTCAGAAACCAATGTGAGGACTTCCAACTCTCTTTCAGAAAGCTTTTTGTGGGACTCCCCTTCGATTGCCATGTTTCCAATCATTAATTGGGAAATCTCACTATTGAAGTGCTTTTTCCCATTAGCTACATTCTTGATTGCATCGATGAGTTCAATCTCATCTGCATTTTTAATTAGATAGCCGAAAGCACCATTTCTCACAGCTTTTACTACGTATTGTCCCTCAGCGTGCATGGTTAGGACAATGAATTTAACTTCAGGGTGATTTGCTCTTGCTTTTTCTATTGCTTCAAGACCGTTCATCCCCGGCATGGTAATGTCGATTAATACAATATGTGGAGAAGTTTGATCCAATAGTGTGAAGAGTTCTTCTGATGATGCTGCTTCACCTACTATCTCAAGGTCTTCATTTTTTGATAGAAGTGATATCATTCCTTCGCGAAAAAGTTGATGATCATCTACCACTATGATTCTAATCTTACTCATTGTAATGGAATTTCTACCTCGATAATTGTTCCTTTATTTCCAGTTCTTATATCTATTGTCCCATTTGCCAATTTAACGCGCTCTTTCATGTTTCGGATTCCATTTCCCTCGAATGACTTTTCAGGATCGAAACCAATACCATTATCAGCGATAAAGAAGCCCACATGATCTTCAAACTCGCTCATTGAGGCCTTTAGTTCTGTGGCTTTTGCATGTTTGATGGCATTGTTAATTGATTCCTGTGCTATTCTATACAGGGTAATGTGAATGTTGTCGTCAATTTCAGACTCAGCAGGCATATCATTTTTATACCTTACTTCTATTGGGAAGTTCTCTTCAATTTGCTTTAATAAGTTACCAATGGCTTCACCCGCACCAAAATCCACAAGGACATTTGGCATTAAATTATTACTCATTCTTCTTACTTCACCAATCGTCTCGTCTATTCTATGCAGCAGTCCTTTTTTGGTACTTTCATTTAATTCGGCAGCCTGAAGTTTCATTCTGAGGGTAGTTAGAATGGGACCCAAACCATCATGCAGTTCTTTTGAAAGCCTGGAGCGCTCTTTCTCTTCTCCATTTAAAATGGATCTTTGATTTTCTTTTAGCAGGCGTTCCTCATTTTCCTTAAACGCTCTCAATTTTTCTTTCATTTGAATGAGCGCTGTTCCCATCTTATCTTCTTCACTCAATGGTTTGTAATCAGCTTTGAAATTCCCAGATCCGATTTTGTCTGCAAATACGACTGTTTCCTTCAAGGCCCTGACTAGTTTTTGTAATGCAATAAACATCCTGCCGATTTCATCTTGCCTTTTTTCATCTACCGGGACTTCATTCAAAATACCCTTTGACATGTCTTTTAGACTTTTTTCCATTGTGACAATCGGTCGCACAATCATTCTGGAAAGGAAGTAGGATACTAATAAGACGAAAATTAGAATGAAGATGAAAATGTAAAGCAGGTTGTTTTTTAGTTTTTTGAGGGGGAATAGCGCCTCTTGTCGATCGATTTCAGTAAGGATGACCCATCGAAGGCCATTGATAAAAATCTCTTCGTAGGAACTGAAAACTTCAACCCCCCTATAATCCAAAGATGTGTCTTCACCTGCTTGTCCGCTAAGCGCTCGCGTAACTCCGGGTGTTCTTACTTCAATTTCTTCGGGATCATTGACTTTAAATCTCGACTGTGATCGTAAACGGTAATCACTTCCGACAATGTAAGATTCGCCTGTTTGACCAAGACCGGTTCGTTCTAATAGTATTTCCTGAATTTCCGGAACGTGAGCAATTGCTATCAGGTACTCAGACTCTTTTTTACCTATGAATCCGAGGGTAATTTCGTTTGTTGGTTCTTCGGTTGTGAGGTCAGTAAGGGTTACATCCATCACCGCCATATCCAAGTAAACTCCAAACGCGGAATCTATTTCTAATGGAAGGGTTCTTACTGATGTGAAGTAGTCACTTTCTATATCTTCTTCGTTCATTAGTTTTTTGAACGCTGCTATCCGGTCGTTTATCTCGGTTTTGATCTTTACGATCTTGAGCTGCTTCACTGAAGAAAGCTGCAGAAGGACACGCTCCTTAAGTGCCGTGTCAAATTGGGTATAAAACAAAGAGCTAAGCAAGGCTATTAGAAACAGGGAGAGCCCTACTAATAGCAATGCTAGCTTATTTCCGATGTTTACCCTTCTTAACATTTTGTAAAAATATTGGGATAATTGATTATCCGAATCAGGAAAAATACGGATGAAGTTATTACTCTTTACTTGTTCATTGACTTGATAATAAGGCTGAGTATAATGGAAATCAAATAAATGATAATACCATACATGGTCGTAATCATTGACACCTTCAGGCCTCCAGCTAGCATAGCAGGTGAAACAGATCCCATTTGCTGGATTGCTTCAAAAGCAGAAAAGAGCCCTATAAGTTGACCAAGGATTCCTGTAACTGCAGCGAGAAGTCCTGCGCTTTTGATTTTACTTGTTGAGTTTTCCTTTTTCAAAAAGCATTTAGATGCAAAGTATAAGACTAATGCTAATTCTACAGTGAGGATGCTCATGAATAGCATTCCACCCATTTGAAATAATTCAATCATGATTTTAATTTTTAGTTAAACATGTCAGCAAAGCAAGTCTGATGGGTGTTTTAACAAAAGGTAGTATCCATGCCGAACCCCGTCGTTTGTCGATTTTTCCTTCAAAGAATAGTCTATTTGTTGCATCTTCGATCCAATGTTAGATAAAAAGCAATTGATATTTTGGCTTGTAGTTTGGTTATTTCTGACTTTACTGCTGAATACTTCGCTTGAGAGTATTGTGACATCATTTTATTTCGTAACGATGCTAATGCCTGTGGTAGTGGCTACTTCAATTTTCTTTAATAGGTATCTGGTTCCTAATTATTTACTAAGAAATCGCAAATGGAAGTTCGGCCTTTATCTTCTATACATGCTGATCGTGTCGATATATCTTGAGCTACTAGTCATGGTTTTAGCTTTTGTGATTTTGGCAGATTATGAGGTTGCAAACCTTGGTACGATTGCCAGCGATGTTTATATGCTGACATTGGTTCTTTATCTTATTGTATTTGCTGAAGGTATGGTGCTTGCTATTCAAAAACTAAGAGAAAAAACACATCGGCTAGCTGAAATTGAGAAGCAATTAGAAGTTGAAAAGCAGGAGGAGATTACGATTCGATCAAATAGGCAGCATGTGCTTATTAAGTTGAAGGATATTCAATATGTAGAGAGTTTAGGGGATTATGTAAGGGTGAACACCGAAGAAAAATCATTTACAACAAAAGAAAAGATAAGCAGTTTTGAGGAACGATTGCCTGATGCTTTTGTACGTATTCACCGTTCGTTTCTAATAAATAAAAATCATGTTGCTTCCTTCACGAAGGAACAAGTAGTGGTTGGGGCAAAAGAGCTGTCTATTGGTAGGAAATATAAAAAGTCAACCGAGGAGGCACTTCATGCAAATGCTATTGTCTAAAAAACATTCTGTTTAAGAATTTAAATGCATTTTGATTCGTGATTTCAAAAACTACAGAATTATCCTCACCAGATAAAATTAATAATGGACCATTTTCAAGGGTGAAATGCTGTTCAACTACTCCCTGGGCTGTTATGGTTATTAGGTAAAATCTGTGATCATTGTTGTCATAGCCGAAGTATTCAATATCTCCATTGCCTCTATCTAGTTTTAAAACATGTGGTCTTACCAGGTCTGCATTCCAGATTGCACCTTCCTCTGTTTGAAAACTTCCGGTTAAAACGGTGATGATTCGATCAATATCATGCTCATAATCTGTTGGATAAATTTGGGTGCTTGCCCATATCGCTTCTTCGAATTTGGTCTTTACGATTTCAGCGTAGTTCGCGATACTGTCTGTGATATCTTCGGGAAAAGAAAGAAATAGAAATGAAGTACTGCTGGCTTTTCGATTATTGATCGTTTTATGAATCAAATCCTGAAAACTATAGGTACGTAATTCCAACATTTCACCTTCAACAATTCTACCTCTCGATTTTTTGATATCGGTTATCTTGAGACTATTTGGGTTTATATCTTGTAGGTTAAATGTGCGGATGGTATAGGTTTTGTCTTCAATGTGAGCAGTATTAGGCTTATCTGATGAAATGTGTTTGATTGTAATCTGTTTATTCTCATTGGCATAAAATGTATTTTTCCACCACTTCTGTCCTTTCGAATCAAAATAGACATAGTTTAGTTTTCCATCGAGCCAATCTATGGCAGATTGGTATCTGACTTCATCGTCTTGGGAGGTCTGTCCGAATCCTAAATTTGAACTAAAGGCAGAGATCAAAAGGATGATCAATATTTTTCTCATTTCAGAATTGATTGACGGTCTCTATTAATATTAAGGCTTAAAACGTCCGGTCTTGAATAATGACCAGAAGGGTCAAAGTTTTGTCTTTCTTCTCGAACCCTGGTGTGATCAAGTTCAGCTATAATAAGCTCTTCAGTATTGGTGATCGGTTCAACTAACCATGACCCGTCTGGCGAGGCAATGCACGAACCTCCATTTGCCAGCGTTTCAGTGGTTGCCTTTCGCATTTCATCAGCGTATGGAAAGTCATCAGGAATATCCGCTTTTCTGAATAGCCCCGACACTCCAACCACAAAGGATCTTGATTCCATAGCGATGACGGGAAGTAGCTTTTCAGTGTTTCGTTTATTACCTGGCCAGATAGAGATATGTAAGTCTTCTCCTTGAGCATACATCGCAGCACGGGCCAGAGGCATCCAATTCTCCCAACAATTAAGACCACCGACAGTGAAAGGGGATATTTTATGAGTTACTAATCCATGTCCATCACCCGGGCTCCATGAGAGTCTCTCTTCATACGTAGGCATCAATTTCCTGTGGACGGATCCAATGGATCCATCTTTGTCAATAAATACCATAGAGCAGTACAAACTATGCCCGCCGCGATCGTCTGGTCTTTCGATCGTTCCGATATAAATCGAAATTTTCTTCTCCTGGGCTACTTTACATAATGGTTTTAAATCACCAGCTTCGATATCAATTGCTTGTTGCATATAAAGCGCATGAATTTCTTTTTGAGATTTTGAATTGAACTCAGCTCCGTTTAGCCTATCCAACCAAAAGGGGTATCCTGGCAGTAAAGCTTCACCAAACACCACTAATTCGGCTCCTTTATCGGAAGCTTCAGACGTATATGATATTACCTTATCTAAAGTTTTTTGCTTGTTTAGCCAGATCGGAGAAATCTGTGCCAATGCTATTTTCAGCGTGTTGTTCATTGGTGTATCTGGTCTCAATATGTATCACTAAAATAAATCGAATTATCTTGCATAGGTAACCGTCAGCCCAATGACTGAATTAAATGAGGAAGATCTTCGCCTAAGACTCAATCTCTATGGGTCTACTTTGCCTTCCGCTCTAGTCCGCTGGAATAACTTTGATTCCATTCAAGTGAGCGAATGCTATGGCGATAGCGTGCTTTCTGAGGGTGCACATGAGGTTGAAACATTGGTGGAATCCAGACAGCTTGAGAAGCTTAAGAACTACTGGGAAGAAATCGGGAAGGAACCAAAAGAAATTCAATTTATGCTGTGTGTTGAGGGGGATAAGATGGATGCTTATTGTTCATCAATCCGTAGAAAGGACGAAATCATTAGCTTGTGGATGTTTGTTCCTGAAAAAGACCGATCCATTTTTTATCTACAAAATGCTGCTCATGACTTCAGATCACCGTTGGGGTCGATCATTGGAGTAGTGAATTTGCTTCAGCATTCATTAAAATCAGATGATGAGTTTGATAAGGAGGAGATGGTGACACTCTTGGATATGATCAAGGTTAATTCTGACAAGGGGTTAAGGCTGGCTGACGAGATCATGGAACTTGCGGAGATAGAATCGGATGGCTACACCTTGAAAAAAGAAACGGTTGTTCTCCATGATTTTGTGAAAAACTACCTAGAGACTCACCGGTTGTTAACCCTTCGAAAGCGGATAAAAGTAAATTTTGATAGTGAAAGCGAAGCTGTTGCATTGATAAATGAATCCAAGATGACCAGGGCTTTGGATAATATCTTAAGTAATGCGGTGAAGTTCAGTAAGCCCGGCTCTACAGTTACGTTTAAGATAACAGAAGATAATAATCAGCTTCGATTGGATATTAAGGATCAGGGGATCGGTATGAGTCCTGAAATTATGAAAAATGTATTTGTCAGATTTGGCAATGCCAAACGAAACGGACTGGATGGAGAACCAAGTCATGGTTTGGGTATGTCAATCGTACGTCAAATCATGAAGCTACATGGAGGAGGTGTACAAATAACCAGCAAGGAAAATATGGGTACTCAGGTAAGTTTGATATTAAATAAGGCTGTATGAAAAAGATAATTATAGCAGATGATTCATTTTTTCAAAGAAAAACGTTGCAGGATATCCTGAAAGATCTTGAATATGAATCGGATGCTGTTCCTTCCGGTGAGGAGCTCTTGGATAAATTAAACGATTCTTACGATTGTATTTTTCTGGATCTACTAATGGGAGGGATGTCCGGGATCGATGTATTGAAAGAACTTCAATCACGAGGTAATAAGATTCCGGTTGTAGTAATAACAGCGGATATTCAGAAAGCACGGAAAGAAGAGGTTATGAGTCTGGGTGCAACTGCATTTATGAACAAGGTGGTTTCCAAAGACGAATTGGTTTCAATTTTAAACGATATTTTCAACTAGCCATACCAATATGCTGAATTCAAAACAAATAGATACGATCACAGAGATCATCAACATTGGAGTTGGGAAGGGGTCTGCATCGCTTAGTCAAATGATTGATGGGGAAATACTACTCAATGTCCCATATGTTAATGTAATCACTTTTGATGATGTCCTGTCGGAAATCAAAAAACTTGGAGGAGGAAATGAGGTGCATTCTGTAGAGATGAGGTTCTCCGGTGAGTACGAAGGCAGTGCTAATGTGATTTTGCCCGGAGATAGTGCTAGTCAGCTGGCTTCATTGTTAATCCATGAAGACCCTGATTCTGCCACTATTGCAGAGATGAAAGACGGATTGATGATCGAGGTTGGAAATATCATCTTAAACGCCATCATGGGCTCGTTTGGTAATATCCTGGACGCGCCACTAGATTATCATATGCCTAGAAGCTATCAGGGAGATGTGGAGGGTATCTATGGAAAACTGGACAAAAAACGATACAACCAGGTTCTTGTTTGTCATACCAATTTCTCAATAAGAGGCAAGAATATAAGTGGCGATATACTGATAATGTATGAAATGGGATCCTTTGACAAGTTATCAGATATGCTCAATAAAATGATAGAGAGTTAATCTCTGACTATCTCAAACGAATGAGTTTGCTCGGCACTCAATGATCCTGCAACTGAACAGTATTTGGTTGTGGCCAGGTCAACGATTCTTTCTGCCTCTTCCTCTGTAAGATCAGGAGAGTAGATAAAGTACTTTAAGTGGATTTTTGTGAATCCCCGTGGGTGTTCATCTCTTCGTTCGCCACTGATTTCAGCCTTTAGATCTACGAAAGTTTTTCTACGCTTTTTGACCATTGAGACAATTTCCACAGCCGCACACGCACCGACCGCTGAAAGAAGTAATTCTGTTGGGGATTGATGTTGTTTTTGATCGGCAGATCGCATATCGATCTCTGCGATATTACCATTTTCATTCTTGGACTTAAATTCCTCGTCAGCTTTATAATTGAGATTAATTTTCATAGCATCAATAATATCAAAATTGTGTAATAGAAATTGTTACTAAGACATATTAGTTCACCTTCCATGCAAGCGTGTCGTGATGTTCACCAATAAGTGACCTTAAGTAACTACCAATGTAATTCACACCTTCAAAACCTGCTTCCTTTGCCGCCTGATCTTCTTTCTCGAATGGAACATCAGGACCAGCAAAATCGTGTAGGTCTTCATAAAATCCAATGGTGAAGTTATCCCAACTAGGGCCAAAAACGCGAGTGAAAATAAAGTTGGGCCGATGCTCTATGCCGGCGTAAAATTGATTTTCCGAAAGCCGTTGTTCCAACAGTTCGTTTTGCTTGCCCGCAAGAGCTGTAAAAATTTCAATGTGAAAAAGATTATACTTTTTGAAAGCATCAATGAATACATTAACCGATGGTCCTTTGACGATCGCCTCCTCCTGAAAGGAGACCAAATCATAAAATGTATCGCCATAGGGTTTTTCTATTGAGTTGGATTTATTTCTTAACTCAATTTGAGCATCTGAAAAATAAGTTTCAAGTTCATCTATGGGATAGATTACCATCAGGTCCCAGTGATCACCCTGGCTGTGACGAAGCATATATGGTTTGTGCTCGAGGTAATTTTCGTAGTTTGAAAAATCTTCATTGATGATCTCAATGAGCTTTAGTAATTCTCCTGGCTTTGCTCTTAATAAGGATACCTTATATAGTTGATCCTGAGCAACAAGACTTGAAGCAGTGAATAGAAGGATAGCGTAGATTAGGTGTTTCATTCCACCAAGCTACAAATTTTCATTTTCGATTGTTATACTCTTTAATCAAAACATTCAATCTTTTGAAATCCAATTCACCATTCGCTTCTTTTAGGTGGTGCATAATTGCAAGCCCTTTGGCTAGTTGACTTTCTACATTTTTAACTTTACCAACCAGGTGAATGAGTGTGCGCTGCTTGCCTTTAGTAAGCGAGTGAAATAGGTTGTTGCCTTCTTGGTCTTGATCAAGTAAGACTTGAAACGATTCCGGAATTGGCTTACCATATTCTGAAGTGTCTTTTTCTAATTGAACTGTTACTTCATCACCTTCAGCAATGCCGTATTTTTTCATGAAATCCTTTTTTACATACACACTGTAGATTTCACCTTTAGGCATCAGAGCACTGTGAATAGGGGTTGAGTTATTGATGGTGCATACTATCCTTCTGTCTTTTCCATCAATGAATTGATCGCCAATTTTTTTAGGAATCGCGACATAGTAGCTCCATGCATCGGATTCAAATTTGAGAATAGGAGCTTTGATAGTTTGTGATTTCAAGCTGTTTAACCTTTCATTAATGGAAGCCTGACAGTTGCTGTGGTTCCTTTCCCCCATTCTGAGGAGTACCTAAGTGTTCCGCCATGTTCATTGATAATGGCATAGGTGATGGAGAGGCCAAGACCTGTTCCTTTGCCGGGATCTTTTGTGCTAAAGAAGGGTTCGGTTATCTTTTTAAGATGCTCAGGCTTGATTCCATGACCTGTATCCTTGAAGTTGATTTCAATTTGATTTTTATCAATATTGGTCTCGATGGTAATGGCACCTTTTTTCTCAATAGCCTGAATGGAATTGGTAATAATATTTAGAAAAGCCTGGTGCAACTTTCCATTATTGCCATGAACGATTGCTTTGCCTCGTGTAAATTCTTTGTTGAGTTCAATGCCGTTTTTTAAGCGATACCTAATCATGGTCAAGCAATTATCAATGAGGTGATAGATGTCACAAGGTTCAAGTTTCTTTTCGGATGAATGACTGAATTCATTCAAACTGGAAACAATCGTGGAGGCCCTGGAAATACCTTCTTTGATAGCTCTTATTAATTCAGAGTACTCGTCTTTTTTAATTTTTTTGCTCCGTTTCAGCATAGCCTCCAGGCCTTCAACACCTCCATGGATGAAGTTTAGCGGATTGTTAATTTCATGCGCGACTCCAGCTGCTAAAATTCCTAAAGAAGCCATTTTATCAGATTGAATCATTTGCTCTTGCGCACTTTTAAGTTGATTTAAAGCGTTTTTCAATTCACGCTTTTGCATCTCAAGTTCTTTGGTTCGATCTGAGACGATTGATTCAAGTCTGACATTGTTCAGCTTTAGCCTCCTTAACCTTAACCAATAAATTAACAGAGCAAGGCATGCAATTAATAGCGCAAAGCCAATTCTGGCAACTGTCGTTTGCCACCATGCTGCATCTATTTTTATTTTTTGTGTGGTAATAGGAGTTGAAAAATTACCATCTAGTCCTGTCTGCAATTGAAACGTGTACTCACCAGGTGAAAGGTTGGTATAAAGTCCGTTTCTATCGCTGGAGGCTATTACCCACTCAGAGTCAAATGGAACCAGCCGATACCTGAATTCAAGTAGGTCTGTATGCGCATAGCTTATTCCCGTGAAATCAATTGAGAGCCGATTGGTACTTGCCGGTATGCTTGCTACTTCGTTAATGGGAATTAATTCATTATCTGCATAAATATTTTCAATAATTGTTTTCGGTTGAAAGTTGGGAACTTCCACCTCATCCGGATCAAGACAAACCACCCCGCCGAGTGTGGGAATCCAAAATTGACCCATTGAATCTTCGAATGATAGAACGGCACCCAGGCAATGGCTTGATTTCATGCCATAGCTTCTATCAAATTGCCTGACATTTAGCTGTTTTTTGGGATCCTTGACAGCATTTTCTAATTCATTTTTCTTGATGCATAGGATAGCATTTTCAGAAGGCATCCAAAAGTTTCCATTCTCATCCTCGAGGATGTCGTAAATGATATTTGAAGGCAATCCATTTTCTGTATTGAAATTGATAACATGTTCATCGCTATATCCAGTTAAACCATCATTTGAGGCAATCCAGGTATACTTGCCGGAAGTGTGTGTTGCGAATATGAAGTTACTTGGAAGCCCATCTTCAACGGTAACTGATTTTATCACCTTTCCATTTTCAAGGATGTTGAGTCCATTGATCGTTCCCACGATAATTCTTCCTTGCTCGTCTTGCTCTATAGAAAGGACATAATTTGAGCTAAGTCCATCATCCATGGTTACTCTTTTCCATTGATTCACGGAATTGAATATGATAAGTCCGGCATTTTTAGTTCCAACCCAAACATCGCCTGTGTTATCTTGAAAAGCTACTCTCACGAAATTGTCAGGAAATCCATTGTTGACTGTATAGTGCTTGCTGTTTGCCCCATCGAGTATGACCAACCCACCGTAAGTGCTTACCCATACCCTTCCTTCATTATCAGTAAATAGATTTTTGAGTCGTTCTGTGGGAATAGGTATATCTGGTTGATACCTGGTGATCTCTCCATCTTTTAATTGATTTAGGGTTCCATTTTCATTTCCAAGAAGGAGTGTTTTAGGTCCGATTTGGGTAACACTGGTTATAATATTGGTTTCCAGGCCGTCATTTTTCGCATAGCTTGTGATCGATCCATCTGTTAGAAAAAAAATGCCACTTCTATAGGTCCCGACCCAGAGATTGCCCGACTGGTCAAAGATCAGATCTCTAACAATATTGTTGGGCATACCACTTTCTTCTGTTAAAGAGTCTAATCGCTGGTTTTCATTGTTATATCTAAATAAGCCTCTAAGAGTGCCCAACCATAACGTGTTTTTTTGATCGACAATTACGGAACTAATTGATGTTGATTTTAATATTTTTCTTTTTTTCAGCGTAGCACCGTCATAAGTATAAAGCCCTCTTCCCGTCCCCAGATAGATTAAATCATTATTGTTGTAGAGTGTGTTAATACCATTTATTTCTTGACCTAGATGTAACCGCTGTATAGCTCTTGATTTAGAGTATGACACCAGCCAGGAGTTGTCTGTGCCAAAATATACTGTTTCATTACTATCCTGAGTGATGCTCAATACCGTGCCTTCATCAAGGCCTAGCGTTGATGTTAAATCTTCAAGTTTGCCGTCCTCATAGCAATAAACTTTATTCGACTTGGTGCTGAACCAAACTTTGCCATTTTTAGCAATAAGCATTTCTTCAATGCTCATGTTTCTGGTTTGTTCTAAGCCTGGTGGAGTAACGAACTCTCCGGATTTAAAGATGACAATTCCATGAAGGGTCCCTAGCCAGATTTCTCCATTCATTCCATTCTTCACTCGTAATACGTTGGGTGAAGGAAGGTCACTATTTTGACTGGTAAAAACGGTGAAATTTTTGCCATCAAATCGGTGTAAGCCTGTATATGTTCCAATCCAAATATAGCCGTCATCAGATTGAATCATTTCGTTGGTCGATTCTGAAGTGAGTCCATCTTCCGTATTCCAGCCTCTTAGAATATACTGGCTGAGTCGCTTTTCTTCATCTAGGTTACTTTGAGAAAAAGCAGAAAGTGAATTAAATACAATAAATAATACAAGTGGTAATTTCTGCATGAAGCAGCTAGAAGAATGTGTTTTTTTATGCAGTAAAATGGAAGCGAACATCATGCTGGTAATCTTGCATCAATTTATTAAATACATTTCTGTTTTTATGGTCTTCAAATCCCATTTTTAAATGGATTCGTCTAAAATGTATTGGCTGATCTACATTACGTGATGGTAAATCATCACAAAGTGACAAAAACTACCACCCAGTACACAAATGTGAAATACTGCATGATTCATTGGTATGGAGCGGATGCTGTAAAGGACTGCTCCGAGTGTGTAAAAGATACCTCCGGCAAGTAACCAAAGAAGACCCTCGGTATTCATCGTCTCCAATAAGGGTTTGATTGCGAAAATGGCAATCCAGCCCATTGCTATGTAAAGTATCGTGGAAAGTTTATCAAAACGGCCGGTAAAAAATAGCTTCAGCACAATTCCACAAATAGCAACACTCCAAATGACATAAAGGAGAGTGGTGCCAATGCTCAAGCTCAGAGTGATCAGGCAAATGGGTGTATATGTGCCGGCAATCAAAATGTAAATAGCTGCATGATCAAAAATTCGAAGTTTTCCTCTGGTTTTTTGATTTTTTGAAGCGTGATATAATGTAGAAGCAGTATACAGCACAATCAGACTTGTCCCAAAAACGACTGAAGAGAGGACTTCTACGAAGTTGGAAGCTTTAAATAGAAGTGCCAAAAGGCCTACAATGCCAAGAAAAACGCCTATTGCATGCGTAATGACATTAAGTCGTTCTTCGGATGCTGTATAGTGTACTTCTGACATTTTATTATATCAATAATTGAGTAATAATATTTTATAAATCTTCTAATACTAAGAATAATGTTGGCATTTGTGATTAATTCAAACGAATGCGCAAAACGATTGTAGTAATAGTGTAAGTCGTTCAATAAAAACTAAAAACAAAATTAGATATGAAACCACTTGAAAATATAAATGTTGCAATTTTATCAGAAGACGGATTTGAAGAAGTTGAATTGACTTCTCCAAAGGAAATGCTAGAGTCTAATGGTGCTAATGTAACCATTGTTTCTCCAAGAAAAGATAAGATCAGAAGTTGGAAAAACGACAACTGGAATATAGAAATAGATGTGGACATGCAGGTGCAGCAAGTAAAGCCTGATGACTTTGATGCACTATTAATTCCTGGGGGAGTTGCTAATCCGGATTTATTAAGAAGAAATGAAGCGACAATTGATTTTGTGAGCTCATTCTTTGAAGCTGGAAAACCAATAGCGGCTATTTGCCATGCTCCACAAGTTCTCATTGAGACTGGAGCTCTAAATGGACGAATGCTCACGTCATTTCCAAGTATAAAAACCGACTTAAAAAATGCCGGAGCGCAGTGGATAGATAAAAGTGTAGTAGTAGATGCCGGATTGGTAACCAGTAGATCTCCGGAAGATTTAGATGACTTCAATGCCAAAATGATTGAAGAATTTGCAGAAGGTATCCACGAAAATCAAAAAACGATATAAGTCAGAAAGTTTCTAAAGCTGGGCCTCACACACCTTATGGTGAGTGGGGTCTTTTTTTATGCAACCTGGCGCAAAAATTACTCTCTTTATGTAATGAGAGTTTTTGTTTTATTACACTTTATTCTTTCGTTTCACTCACTAAATGCTTTTCAAAATAAAGCAGGGATAGCCGATCTCTCATTGGATGTTATTACTCAAGATGGGATTTGGAAATTAAAAGTGGTCAATCATAGTTTGGCCCCTATGGACTTATATCTTCAAGATTCAAAAACAAAAACAGAGGTAAAGTCATATGTAATCCCACCGAAGGATACTTTGATTTCTTTTGAGTTAGGTGAGGGAGATAAGCAGCAGGTAATTGATGTGTTTAATGAAAATTATGATTTAGGGTATTACCTGGGAGATCCCAATGCTATTCATGATAGTACTTACTTGTATGGATTACCATTTAAAAAAGGTAAGAAGTACTCAGTAAGCCAAGGATTTAATGGGAGGTTCTCACACAATAAATCTACCTCAAGGTATGCCATTGATTTTCAGTTGGAGATCGGTGAACCAGTGCATGCAGCACGTGAAGGATTAGTAATAAAAGTAGAGGAACAGTTCAATGAGCATGGAGGGGAGGAATATAGAAATAAAGCAAATAGAATAATTATCCTTCATTCTGATGGTACTACTGCCTCCTATGTACATTTAGATTTCGAAGGTGCCGCTGTGGAGGAAGGCGAATATGTTCAAAAAGGTCAACATATTGGAAATTCAGGTTTTACTGGATTTACTCGAGGGCCCCATCTTCATTTTGTTGTGAGAAAAGGAAAAGATGTTGCTGTTCCCATCTATTTTGAAGGGTATGAGGGAGTATCCCTAAAGAAGCGTAAGCGATATAAAAGAACAAAGTAATGCAATACTAAAGTGCTGGAGAAGAAGCATTTCTCCCACTCCAGCTCAAAGTTATAGTCGCGACACTGCTTCATCTATAGGTGTGTCACCGCTAAGTAACTCTAAATTTTTACCGATCGAATTGTCATTGTCCAGTACTTTTTGAATCACGGTTGCTACATCTATCCTTGAAATTGACCCACTTCTTTGACTGATTTTATCACCTAATTCAATATTATTAGTGCCATTTTCATCCGTTAGTTTACCAGGCATCAAAATGGTATAGTCTAATCCACTTTGCATTAAGTGTTTGTCTGCATCTGCTTTAGCTTCATAATAGTGAGCCATAGATTCCGGCCATTTGTCAGGGTTGGCATCAGCTCCAAAAGCGCTTATCATGATAAATCGATCCACTTTGTGCTTTACTGCCAGGTCGATTGCTTTTTTAGCTCCTACTCTGTCCACTAAGTGAGTTTTATCTTTTCCTGTGTGAGCCCCACTGCCCGCAGTGAATACAACAGCATTCACTCCCTCGAAGGCATGATCAAAATCTTTTTCCAAATCAGCAAGAACTGCACCAACCCCTTTTTCTTCAAAAGACTTTTGTTGTTCCTCTTTGCGAACCATTGCGATAGGTTGATGAGGCGTCCCTTTCAATTTGTTAGATAAAATGGTACCTATTTTTCCGTTTGCTCCTATGATTAATACATTCATTGTTTTCTATTCTTTTATATAATTAATCCATCTAAGTACAAATCGTTCAGGAAAATCTGAAATAAAAATTCATGATCTAAGAACACCAACATGAAAGCCGTCCTGCCACTTTAGTGGAACAACTAGACTTTTATAAAAAAAGGCGCCCCAAAGGGCGCCTTCAAATGTTTAACGGTAAAATGGTGTGCGGTGTACAGAGCGATCTAACCGATCATCAACGCTAGTATCAAAACAAGTAGCAGCGCTTTGCCGGCTAGCTCGATATGAATTCGTTGGATCGAAAGACTTTTTATTAATTGACTCATAGCATTCGTTGAATAGTTGGTAATACAAATCAAGGGGCTTTTAGCTTGGTTATCAATACCCAGTTTAGGGTATTTTGTGCCTCTTTCGATGAACCACCTAAATCCATCTGCCAGTCCTTTGAAATTGTATTTAAGTCTTATTTTCAGTAACTTATATTCTATAAAACTTCAAGAATTATGGGTATCATTCAAAAAATCGAATCGATTAATCCACCCATTCTTGTAGATTTTCTTCGTATTGCACTGGGTGGGTTCATCACTTACAAGGGAATTGTTTTCGCGAGCAATTTTGACAGTTTTACAGCAAATATTCAATCTGTAGGTTGGGTTTTCGTAGCAGCGCATTTGGCACATGCTATCATTTTTATTCACATGGCAGGAGGAATTATTTTAATGTGTGGCGCCCTTACAAGGTGGATGTGCTTGTTAAACATCCCGATTTTAGCCGGTGCAGTCATATTTAATTATATGAAAATGCTGACAGCTGATAATTATATGGAGCTGCCAATGGCAGCAGTTACGTTGGGGCTTTTAATTGTAGTTGCTATTGCCGGCAGTGGTAAATTTTCACTTGACTATATCAGAGATCAGCGTTTGAAAATGAACTCAAGCTTATCTAAGTAATAAGCTACTGTCACCATAGCTAAGAAATCGATAATCATTTGCGAGTGCAGATTGGTATACTTTTTTCCAATCTTCACCAATAAATGATGCTACCAGTAAAATGAGGGTAGACCCGGGTAGGTGATAGTTTGTGACCAGGCCGTCGCATACTTTGAATGTATACCCGGGATAGAGAAAAATCTCTGTTTGCCCTCCAATTTTCTCTATTCTTTCCTTTTTCATGTGATCTAGAATAGCCTCAAGTGCATTTTTAAGGGGTGCTGGTTCAAGTTCATACGGATCGTCTTTTCTTATGAAGAATGCTTGTTCACCGTTCAAAACCTTCACGCCGTACCAGTAAAGACTCTCGAGTGTTCTCATGGAAGTGGTGCCTACTGCCACTATTTTATTCGCGGCGAGGAGGTTTTCAATGTTTGATCGACTAATCCATACCTGTTCATTATGCATGGGGTGATCGCTAATTTTTTCACTTTTAATAGGCTGGAAGGTTCCGGCTGAAACATGCAGTGTTAAAAAGTCCGTTTTAATCTCTTTAGCAGGCAATGAATCAATAATTTCTTTAGTAAAATGCAAGCCGGCGGTGGGAGCGGCCACAGCACCTTTCATTTTAGAATACACTGTCTGATACCTGTCCTCATCTAGTGTATTTACCTCCCTGTCAATGTATGGAGGTAATGGAATTTTCCCTATTTCGGTAAGCAGATCTGAAAAAGTAAGATCACTTTCCCATGAAAAAGTCACCGTATCTGCTCCGGATCGACGGGCGGTTAATGATAACGAAGGTATTCGCAGCTCACTTTTATTTTTCCATTTCTTTGCGTTACCAATCATGCATTTCCATGTACATGAGCCTGCTGTATTCATCACTTCTTCATGCACATTTGATGGCTTTAGTGGTTCCAGTAGAAATATCTCTATGCGCGCACCACTTTCTTTGTGCATGATTATTCGGGCGGGGATTACTTTGGTATCATTAAAAACAAGTAAAGAATCCTTGGGTAGTAGGCTTTGAATGTTTTTAAATTCGTGATGAGAAATCTTACCCTTATCATAGAAGAGTAGTTTTGATCCTGCTCTTTCTTTTGGAGGATGCTTTGCAATTCTATCTTCCGGGAGTTCGTATAAAAAATCTTCTAATTTTAGATCCATTATGAGGCTCGAAGTTAAACCCTATGTGCTTGATTTTAAATTTTCTGCTCGTACGAGTAGAGGCGAAATTAAGAAGCGTGAAGTTTGGTTTCTCAAGCTGACAGATGAACATGAAAATATTGGTATTGGTGAAGTAGCTCCCATTCAGTCTTTAAGTCCGGAAGTCATTGAGGAAATTCCCCAATTTTTAAGTCAATTAAGTGAGCCAATAAAAAAACTATTCAAACCGGAGAATAAAGAGCAGGTTTTTGAAACGGTTGCCGAACTTGTTCCTGCTACCATGCCAAGTATTCGATTTGGAATGGAAATGGCACTGCTGGATTTACTCAATGGTGGTGAAAAACTCATATTCACTAAGAATCTGGGGGATATCCGTATTCCTATTAATGGGCTTGTGTGGATGGGCGATGAAAGATTCATGAGAGACCAAATTGAGCAAAAGCTAAGTGATGGTTTTCGGTGCATAAAATTAAAAGTAGGAGCGCTTGATTTTGATACTGAAATAGCAATCATCAAGTCACTAAGGAATATTTCAGATGACCTAATCATTCGTTTGGACGCGAATGGTTCCTTTCAAACAAATGATGTATTGCATAAGCTTAAAACTCTGAGCAAATACAACATTCATTCAATAGAGCAGCCGATTATGCCGATGCAGCCTGAGGCGATGGAATTGATCTGTAACAGAAGTGAAATTCCAATAGCGCTGGATGAGGAACTTATTGGTATAACCGGATCAAGAGACCGTGTTGATCTTTTGCAAGACCTTAAACCCCAATATTTAGTTCTAAAACCAACATTGCATGGAGGCTTTAATTCTGTGAAAGAGTGGATAGATCTGGCAGAGATTCATGGGATTCAGTGGTGGGTTACCTCATACCTTGAATCCAATTTAGGTTTAAACGCAATCGCACAGTTTACAAGCCAATTTTTGGAGAATAAAGAATTTCATGGTCTTGGAACCGGGGGGCTTTATCACAACAATATCACATCACCTATTGTAGTTGATAATGGGTATTTTTCTTATGCCCAATCGAAGGTATGGGGAGATGTTTAGGAACAGAAATCTGAATTGCATATCCTATTGCAGGAGGTCAAACTCACCCAGCTGAGTTTCCTCATCGTACAAGTCTTTCATTTTTTCATTGAGGCTGTCATATTCTGCTTTATTATCATCTATAAAATCCTGATAATCCGCTTTAGACATCCATTTATCCACAATGATGAAAACACTGCCATCTGCACTTTTCATAACATCATGTCCCAGGTAATCTTCACATGCCTCAAAAAATTTGAACCAGCTTCCATTGCGGCCATATTCTTCTTCAAACTTGGCTTGATTAGACACTTTGTATTTCCATACGAGGCAGTACATAGACATAATATTCTGAAGTTAGAGGTTAGCTAAAGATATAGAAATATGTAGATATCTTTTAGAATCGTCGAAAAATTACCATGTGTCCTTGACTATTACAAGTCAGATACTTTAATTACTCATGTCTCTAGCCTAAAAACAAATGCACCAGCCAATTGAAATGATGGAAATCGGAGGGATAGCAATTTTTGCTGCCTATAATCTGGTGCTTTACTTCCAGGTAGGAAGAAAACATTACCTCTATTTGGCATTGCTCTGTTTGATGATATTCATTAGAGCCACTCTGGTAGATGATGGCTCCATGGTCTTTTATAGCTTTTTTCCAAACGTTCCTCTGACCATTGGACGAAAAATTGAATTCATCTGCAGCTATGCAGGTGTACCCCTTACTCTCTTGTTTATTTACCGGTTATATACATTTCCCGTTTACAAGAAATGGGTAAATATTTTTATCGCTATATCTATAGCTTTTCTGCTTTTTGTACTACTTACGCCTTACCGGATTTTTTATCACACGCTTGATATTTACAACCTATTCATATTGACTTCTTACATCCTCACTTTTACGATGCTTTGGCGGGCAGTTCAGAAGGATATGACCGGATCAATGTTTGTATTTTCTGGTACTGCTTTATGTTTTTTGTTTGTTCTAGCAGAGTTGTTAAAAACATCAGGAATATTATTTATTGATGCAGGACCGAACCTAGTAAATACCGGATTCATCATTTTTCTGTTTTTTCAATCCATTGCTTTGTCTGAAATTTTCGCAAAGTCATTTAAAGAAAACCAAGAGCTAAACAAAGATCTGGAGCAGCGAGTGCAAGAAAAAACCGTTGAGCTTAGGCGTGCTAGTATGCTCAGAGATACACTCATTCGAATTGTTAGTCATGACATACGGGGACCTCTGAGTAATCTCAAAAGTGTCATCACACTAACAAACGATGGGGAGGTAAGTATTGAACAGGCGAGGGAATTTCTCAAGACCATTGACAAAGGAGTAGATCACACCATACAAATGCTGGATGAATTGATGGAATGGGGACATGCTGCCTCAGACCAAAAACGTGTAGATCAGGAGCAAATTCCGGTAAAGGAAACATTAGAGGCTGTAGCTAGTCAAGCTAAGCCATTTATTGATAAGAAAAATATTACGTTTACCATTTCAGGAGACCTAGAGGCGAGTTGTTTATTCGATAAAAATGCACTGAAGGTCGTGTTGAGAAACTTGTTATCCAATTCTATCAAGTTTACAGAACAAGGAGGGCAAATCACTGTGATAATTCAATCCAATAATGAATTCATATTGATTCAATTTTATGACACAGGCATTGGAATTCCCGACAACATGAAGGAGAGTCTTTTTGAGATGAAAAAGGATAATAAACGTCCGGGAACGGCGAATGAAAAGAGCTCAGGAGTAGGATTGTTTATCTGCAAAGATTTGATCACTCAAAATGGAGGAACGATCGAGGTTCTGGATAACCCGGAAGGAAAAGGAACCCTTTTCAATTTTCAATTAAAAGCAGGTTAATTACTTCCTTAGTTGGATATCTCGTTTGCCATAAAGTATTCCGTTTTCAGTGGTTAACTCCAGGACGTGATTGAATCTATCATCAGTATAGTTGTTTTTCAAGTCTTCAGCTTTGAGTAACTCATCACCCGCGAATAGAAAGCTCTTCAGCCAATATTCTTCTTTATTCGGCTCTTTAATTGTGAGGTGAATGTGAGCCGGTTCTGTTCTTCCGGGGTATGCTGCTGGTTTAATGGTTTCAAAAGCATACTCACCATTTTGGTTTGTCTTGATCCAGCCTCTCAAATAGCCATGTCTACGTCCATTCCCTTTTTCATTTCCTTTTTTAGGATAGATGCCTTCTGCATTGGTGTGATAGAGGTATAGGATTACTCCGGTTGCCGGATCTCCCTCTGCAGTTAAAACAGTACCACTTACATGCAACCGTTCTCCTCTTTCCTCGGGAGAGGCTATGGTGGTTTTCCATGTGGCGTCTTTAGGAGCTTCATTAGCCCCACACCATTCACAGTTATTTTGATTGATAGAGTCGCTTTCGGTAGTCGATGTGCAATAGGAAGAAATAAATAAAAATGGCAGTAAAAGAAATTTCATGTATCTATATACGAATAGTATAAGCTCCAGTTTTTATTAGACCTCCATTATCATTTATTTATTAAATAATCAGCAGTCGATTATTTGAACTTCATTGTGTTAATAAGTATTTTGCTTATCTAAATTTAGATATCTATTCCTCAACATTTCGTGTATTTTTGTGAAAGAAGATAGTGCCAATGGAAACACTCACAGCAGAAGAAAGAGCAGAAAGACGAGCAGCAAGAAGGGCTGCCAGGAAGGCTGCAAGAACTGAAAAAGAGTATACCATCTTATACGTTGATGATGAAATGCCTAACCTGCGTGGTTTCAAATCAACCTTTAGGCGACTTTACAATGTGCATACAGCTTTGGGTCCCCATGAAGCTTTGGAGGTTATCAAGAAAGAAAAAATAGATCTTATTGTTACAGATCACCGAATGCCGCACATGTCCGGGGTAGAGCTTTTGAAGGATGTATTTGCATTTAAGCCTGAAATAAAAAGAATGATCCTCAGTGGATTTATTAAAAGGGCAGATCTTTATGAAACAATTGGAGATTTCGGTATACATGATTTCGTGACTAAACCATGGGATTTTGAAGACCTCAACAATATTTTTCAGCGGATTCTTACAACGGACGCTGACGTGAAAGACTTTAGCAAGCTGGGTTAATCAGTTTTTTCGGCTAAGAATACCAGGGATATTTTTCTTCCCGATAAATCAATCTTCCCATTCAATTCGTTGGTCAATTTTTCAATGAGTGTTAGTCCGCTTTGAGAAAGTTCACTATCCTCAGTAAAGGATACTTCAAGTGTCATTTTATCTGAGTTTGAATCATAGTTGTTGGAAATTCGCTCCAAAGAAGAGGGTTCCGCTTCACTTAGTATTTTTTGAAGAATTATTCCCAATAGCAAGGCTTTTTCATGGAATACTAAAATATCTTCAAGCTCAACATGCATGTTGCTTATGCCTGAAGATTGGACAAAAGTGGCTATGAGTTTTTCCAGATACGGCTTAATGGCCACTTGTTTATAATCCTCTGTATGATAAAGTGGGTCGTGTGCCCTTGCAATGGTGTGTATGCTACTCGTGATTTCGGACAAACCTTCTTTAATATCAGGCTTTCCATGCGTTTCTAACTCTATTAAGCTATTGATTAGTAGTAAGTTGTTTTTAACCCTGTGATGTACAAGTCTCAACAGTTCCGTTTTTTCTTTCAGATTTTCAGCCTTTTCTGATTTGTAAACTTCTTGATTTTTCAACTCTACCTTAACACGCTTGAGGTTTTTCTTGGTAATGCTGGAAAAGGTATACGTTACAAAGATGTGAATGATAGTTATGGTCTGAACGACAACTAAATCAACCCAGCGCACTGCAGGAACATGTCTTGAGGGGTAGAGACCGAATTTCTCGGCGAATACGATGTATGCAAGGCAGATAATAACTGTAACAGTGGTGATGATAACTCCTCTTACGTTCATTACAAGACTTGAGAACAAAACGATTACAGGTAACACCATGATCCCCGTTTCGTGAACGCCGTTTCCAAGTGTGCAACTCAATGTAGTTGAGGCAATTAATATGGAAATCAAAATGATCATAGAGAGGTTGATCATTCCCTTGTTTAGAGCCCAGAAAGAGAACAGGCAAAAAATGGGTACGGTAAGTATTGTAAGAGCGATTTGAGCAAGCCCCAGCGAAAAATTGACAGCTGCCAGTATCACAGATACTAAAGGGATAATTAACAGAAATGTCTTTAAAAGATTAGTTACCTCTTTTTTGGAGTAGCTATCTAGCGTATTGTCATATGGAAGCCAATCAGATCGGTTCATACGATACCGGTAGATTTAAATGTGAGCTTCATTTCATTTGGCAGCTTTTCCAGCTTCCCTTTTAGTTGCTGCGGTAATAGATCCATTATCAATCCACTTTTTTCATACGTAGCATTCTCAAATCCACTTACAATTAATGTGATTAGGGAATCGGAATGGGCTAATCCCACCTTGAGTAGTGTGGGGCTGTGTTTATCAGCTTCAAGCATGAGCTCCAGCACACAGATACCATAGTATATCGCCTGATCCAGGCTGACGATACAGGCTGATTGTTCAGCATTAATGTGTAAAACAGGTGCATTTAAATCCTTTTCAAACTTTGGAACAAGTGTACGTGTAAAATCACCCAATTCTAATTGAATAGGTTCCTGTTCTTTCAAAAGTGTTTCATGTGCAGCCTCAATGACCAGTATTTTTCGTTCAAGGCTTCTAAATACACTTTTTAGTGTTTCAGTTTGCTTATCATCAATTCGGTTATCAATTAGATGTCTGATATGATTTAGGCTATTAATCACTGCTCGGTGAATTTCTTCAATGATTTCTTCTTTTTCGTCTATTTCCTTTATCAACTTATTTGCCTCTCTTTTGCTCACCTCTACTTCATGATTTGCATGTTTCAATGAATCTTTCATGTTATTTGTGAGGCTGAAAGCCACGAAACCACCCATAATTATTAAAAGGCTTGCTATGATGAAGTCTCCGGTGTTACCAGTAGGGACCGGGATGGGTTCGAAGAAATTGAATTTATCTCCGAGAACTAACCAAGCCAAACCAAGAATACTGAGTGAAGAGCTCGCAATCAACTGTCTCTGTTTAAGAACGATGCTGGAAAAGCCTATAAGTATTGGAAAACCTATTAAACCTATATCGTGAATTCCATTGCCAAAAGAACATACTACTGTAAGTAGAATGGTAAAAAACACAGCAATCATCATGACTGCTCTTCGCAGATGCCCTTTAAGAAATAAGTAGCGTGTGATGAATGAGAAGACAATGCCAGTGCCAATTACAATCGTCATGTCATAGTCACTTTGCAATAGCTGACGTATAAACACAACCAGTAGAAGTAGGGGCAATAAGATAAAACCAATATTAAGCACACTTGCTATACTGGCATGTTCACTGTTTTTATATTGCTTAGGCGTGTAATCGAAAACTCTCACTTCAGGCGTTTGGTAAATAAAACTACGATAAATAATCGATGTTGGGGTTTTCTATTATTATAGACCACTCATACAATTCCCATAACTTTCCGCTCTTTATCTCGTAACAAACCCGAACGAAAACCGATCTATGAAAACCCATGCCTACATGAGCGCCTTTTTGGTTGTGCTCACATTATCATCTTTTGCACAAAGTTTTAAACAATTTCAGCCCGGAGAAATCCGTCAAAAGCTAGAGAAGCTTAAGGTGCTGGGGTCAGTGCTTTATGTTGCCGCACACCCGGACGATGAAAACACACGGCTGATTGCATACTATGCTAACGAAGAGCTTATGCGAACGGCTTACCTTTCTGCAACGCGTGGCGATGGAGGTCAAAATCTAGTTGGGCCGGAAATTCGAGAAGAATTAGGGTTGATCCGAACGCAAGAGCTGCTTGCAGCTCGTTCAATTGATGGTGGACAACAATATTTCTCTCGAGCCAATGATTTTGGGTATTCAAAAAATCCGGATGAAACATTTACGATTTGGGACAGGGAGAAAGTATTAGCTGATTTTGTCTGGACGTTTAGGAAATTCAGACCTGATATTATCATTACACGTTTTGATTCCGATGGTAGATCACATGGTCACCATACTGCCAGTGCTATTCTAGCCAGAGAGGCTTTTAAGCTAAGCGGAGATGAAAATGCATTTCCGGAGCAATTATCTTATGTAGACCCCTGGCAGCCAAAAAAGATATTTTGGAATACCGGTTGGTGGTGGTTCAGAGATGGAGAAATGGATACCACACAGCTAAAAAAACTCAATGTGGGGCAATACAATCCGCTACTTGGAGAATCTTATTCTGAAATCGCAGCACGAAGCAGGAGCATGCACAAAAGCCAGGGCTTTGGGTCTTCCGGAAGCCGAGGTGATCAAACAGAATATTTATTTCAATGGGGAGGAGAAGAAACCGATAATCCTTTTGGGAATATTAATACCTCCTGGGGAAGAGTAAAAGGTTCAAAAGAGGTGGCTTTTTATATCGATAAAGCTATTTCGCTTTATGACGAAAAAAATCCTGAGGCAATTGTAGCTCCGCTTATGGGAGCACGTCAGGCACTAGATGAGGTTGATGATACCTTTTGGAGGGAGATTAAACAGAAAGAAATAGATGAGCTAATTGTAGCGGCTACAGGTCTTTATGTATCATTAAGAGCTAATGAGACCAGCTTTTCTGTCGGTGATTCCATAACCATTTCAGTGGAGGCAGTGAATCGTAGCAATGTAAAAATGACGTTGCAGGATATTGAATTTTCATCCTGGCCAAATCCCATTCAATTATCAGCTCCATTACCGAATAACAAACCGTTCTTCTCTGAAATGAATTTTACGATACCTTCAGGGATGAAATATAGTCACCCATATTGGTTAAGAGAAGATGGGGAGTTGGGCATGTATCAGGTGAATGATCAGGAAATGATCGGGAAGCCAGAAAATGATCCAGCTATTGAAGGAAAAGTGTCAATTAAGATAAATGAGGAAGAGCTAGCGTTGACAGTTCCAGTTGTATTTAAGCGAACTGATCCTGTAGAGGGAGAAGTAACAGAGCCTCTTTCTATAGGGCCTCCAGTGATGGTGAATATTTCTTCGGGTGTATTGGTTTTTGGAGATGGTCAATCCAAGTCAGTGAGTGTTCGTGTAATTGCAGGGAAAAGAGATTGTAAAGGGATCGTATCGTTGACTACTCCAAACGGATGGAATGTGTCACCTTCTGAATATCCATTCGCTTTAGATCAAAAAGGCCAGGAACAAGTCTTCACATTCACAATTACACCACCTCAGGAAGCTTCCGAGGGCTTTGTTGTAGCAAATGCTACTGTTGGTGGAAAAACTTACCAAAAGGGTCTTTCGGTTATTGATTATGATCATATTCCTAAACAGACACTTTACCCGGATGCTGAGGTGAAAGTGGTCAAGCTTGACTTGAAAAAGAAAGGAAACCTGATTGGATATATTGAGGGTGCCGGAGATGCTATTCCTGAGAACTTAGCCCAGATTGGTTATCAGGTGGAGTCGCTGGAAAAAGATGATCTGGAAGTATCAAAATTGAAAAAGTATGACGCTATTATACTGGGTGTCAGGGCTTTCAATACAGTAGATTGGCTGTCTTACAAAAACAAAGATCTTTTTGAGTATGTGAAGCAGGGGGGTAATCTGATTATTCAATATAATACCAGCCACCGATTGGTGACACAAGAAATAGCACCCTTTATGCTTAAGCTTTCCAGAGATCGTGTAGCTGTGGAGGCGGCCCCTGTAGAAATTGTAGCATTTGATCATCCGGTTATGAATTCACCGAATAGAATTACTGAAAAAGATTTCGAAAACTGGGTGCAGGAACGTGGACTCTATTTCCCAAATGAATGGTCTGAGGAGTTCACACCAATCTTAAAGAGTAATGATCCGGGAGAAAGTCCAAAAACCGGGGGCTTACTCGTCGCAAAGTATGGAGAGGGATACTATGTGTACTCCGGGTACAGCTGGTTTAGAGAATTACCAGCCGGAGTGCCCGGTGCTTACAGAATTTTTGTAAACTTGATATCCTTAGGTAAATGACAGAATTGATCTCTGAAAAGAACATAGACAAACCGCCTTTATTCAAAAAATGGCGCTTCCTCTACCTATTCGTAGCAGGATGGTTGGCTGTACTCATTATTTTGTTTCATCTATTTAGCTCTTCCTATTAGCATATGAACACCCTCGACTTGATTGTGCTGTTTGGCACACTAATTTTTATTGTGTCCTACGGCGTTTATAAAACGAGAGGTCAAAAAGATATTGAAGGGTATTTGCTGGGTGGCAATACCATGAAATGGGGCACCATCGGCCTTTCTGTAATGGCTACTCAGGCCAGTGCCATTACATTCATATCTACTCCCGGACAGGCGTATGAAAGCGGAATGGGATTTGTTCAGAACTATTTCGGTTTACCCATTGCGCTCATTGTTGTTTCGGCTGTTTTTATCCCGATATTCTATCGACTGAAAGTTTATACAGCTTATGAGTTTTTGGAAAAGCGATTTGATCTAAAGACCCGCTATTTAGGGGCCTCTCTTTTTCTGATACAAAGAGGACTGGCGGCCGGAATTACAATTTATGCTCCTGCTATTATTATATCTTCCATTTTACATTGGGACTTAACTACCACCATCCTTGGTACCGGAATATTGGTGATTATTTATACCGTATCAGGAGGAACAAAGGCTGTTTCCATCACACAGAAGCAGCAAATGTTTGTCATTATGGCGGGGATGTTTGCCGCCTTTTTTATGATAATCAATTACATCAATGATTTTACAAGCTTTGGTGGTGCATTGGAAATCGCAGGAAACCTTGGCAAGTTGGAGGCTGTGAACTTTAGTACAGATGCCGGTGAGCGATATACCATCTGGTCAGGGCTGACCGGCGGATTTTTTCTGGCCCTTTCTTATTTCGGCACGGATCAGTCGCAGGTACAAAGATATTTGGGTGGATCCAGTGCTGCGGAGAGTCGGATGGGGTTGATGTTCAATGCCATCTTGAAAATTCCAATGCAGTTCTTTATTCTGTTTGTCGGTGTGATGGTATATGTGTTTTTCATTTTCTACACACCTCCAATCCACTTTAAGGAAGCGTCAGTTGAAATCGTTCAAAACTCAGAATATGCTGAAGATTTTAATCGCCTAAATACTCAATATGGAGAAGTGCTGAAGGAGCGTCGAATTGCGGCGGAGGGCTTAGCTCAAGCTTCAATTTCTGATGATGAAAGAGAGCAGCTATCTAATGCATTACTTGATGCGGACACCAAATCGGTCAAGCTTAGAGAACAAGCAAAAGAGGTAATCTTAAAAGCAGACGAAACACTTGAAACAAAGGACTCTGATTATGTATTTCTCACCTTTATTATAACCTACCTTCCACATGGTTTAATTGGATTGTTGATTGCAGTGATTTTCTCTGCGGCAATGTCTTCAACTTCTTCTGAGCTTAATGCACTGGCCTCTACCACTCAAGTAGATTTTTATAAGCGAGCAATTAAGAAAGATGCTTCACCACATCATTACCTCAATACATCCAAGCTAATGACCTTTGGCTGGGGAGTGCTTGCGATTTTGTTTGCTATTTTGGCCAAGAACTCTGAGAACCTGATTGAAGCTGTAAATATTATAGGCTCAATTTTTTACGGCACTGTGCTCGGGATTTTTCTGGTAGCATTCTTCTTTAAAAAGGTAATGGGGAATGCCGTATTCATAGCGGCCATCATTGCTCAGACGGGCGTAATTGTTATTCACTTCATGACGGAGGCCGGAATCTTCTCATTGAGCTATCTGTGGTACAACGTGATCGGATGTGGAGGTACAATTGTATTAAGTTTGATTTTGCAGATAGCGCTACCTGCAAAACAAAGGTCTATTCACTGATGTTTAATTCATTTATTTAACATCTGATCTTTATATTCGTATGAAACCCTACAATCCTACATGTATGGCTGTAATGAGTATAAGAGTGGATGAAAAAAAGCGTAAAGCGCTTAAAATTTTAGCATCTACACAAGGCAAAACAATGAGTAGCATTTTATCAGAACTCATTGATAAATATATTGATCAGCATAAGTCATTGATTACTGCTGAACCAGAATCGGAATATATCTTAAGATTATCGAAAGCATCATTTGATGAGTGGGATAATGAGGAAGACGAAATCTACAATGAGTTATAATCAATGGGATATCCTTCTTGTACCTTTTCCATTTACGGACTTATCCAGTCAAAAGAAAAGGCCAGCCTTAGTTGTTTCACACGATAAGTATAATGCCGAGGGAGATGTCATCATCGGATTTATCACAAGTCAACTTTCCGGTAATCCGAAAATTGGGGACTACTTAATTGAAGAATGGGAAGAGGCTGGATTACCAAAACCATCCAAAATAAGAATGAAGTTGGCTACACTAAGTGATGAAATAGTTATTAAGAAAATCGGAAAAATGACTCCCAAAGATGTTACTTATTTTCATGAGGTATTAAAAGATTTTTTTATTTCAGGATAGCTTTATTAGTGTTCGTCTGGCTAAGCAAATCCATGTAGTGGTGTTACTGAATTTTTAAAACTAAACATTCATGATCCAAGAACACCAACAGCCATGAAAGTCGTCCTGACACTATTAGTGGTGAGACTACAAGAATTTCTGAAAACAAAAAAGCGTGAGCTGAGCCCACGCTTTTCGATCTTACTCGGTTTATAATTACTTCAGAGAAGCAATTAAGTCTTCATTTCTTTTTATATAACCAAAGTCACCATTCGGAAAGTTCTTCGCTTTTTCCATAGAATCTTTTGCCGTGGCGATTGCTTCTTTCTTCATGCCAAGCTTAGCCTGAATCTGAGCCTTGGTATGTACATGCCAGAATTGCCCTGAATTTTCACCCATAGAAAGGTACTTATTCATCCACTCTAGTGCCTGCTCCAGGTTTTCACCAGAAGCAAGGTAATAGTTGGCAGCAGCTACATAGTTTTGAGGGTTTACCTGCGTTTTAGCAGCTATATCCTTCATTACAGTTTCATGAAAGTCTACTGTGAAAGGCAACTTCCAGGAAGTGTTTGCCCATGCAAAATGAATGTTAGCTGATGTGTTGTCAGCACTAATGTCTGAAACTTGGAAAGTCATTCTCTCAACTGAATTAGCAGTTTTCGAAGACTTTACCTTTGTTTTTACTACAGCTAAACTATCATGATATGCAGCTTCATTTCCACCAATAGGGCTTGAAAGCAACATTACGTCCCACTCGTCTTTACCCGGGATTGAGGCAATTTGATATGTTCCAGCCTTCACATCTGTTCCAGCAACTTTTACATCTGTACTAAATGTGACCATCGAGCCCGCATTTGCTCCGGTTCTCCAGACTTCACCATACTGCTCTAAGAAAGCATCTCCGGTTCCAAAAATCTGTCTTCCCTTTACACCAGGTCTAAAATATTCGATCTTAACATCTGTTAACCCTACAGTGGAGCTAACAGATCCTGCCGGACTTGGTTGAGGTGTATTGATTTGTGCTGTAGCACCAAACGCGACTAGCACGCATAGTGAGATTAGATTTGTGATTCGTTTCATTTGTTAAAAGGTTTTTTATGGTTTTCGAAATTAATACATCCATTTACGAAAAACTCCCAAGATCGTTTTACTTAAGGGAGGATGTCGTGCAAATAGCAAAGGATCTTTTAGGTAAGGTACTTATAACTAACATGGATGGGGTAATTACCGCGGGAAAAATTGTAGAAACAGAAGCTTATTGTGGAAGAGGGGATAAAGCTTGTCATGCCAATGGGAAACGGACACCACGAACAGAAGTGATGTATGGCGAAGGAGGTCATGCCTACGTTTACTTATGCTATGGTATTCATCACTTGGCCAATGTGGTTACCAACCATGAAGGGCAGGCAGATGCTGTGCTGATACGTGCTTTAGAGCCTATGGAGGGAATTGATACCATGGAAGAACGAAGAAAATACACCAAAGCAAAGCTGGCTTCAGGTCCGGGCACCTTATCAGAAGCGATGGGCATCCATGTTCGGATGACCGGGACTGATCTGCTTTCGGATCAGCTATGGATTGGGAGAAGCGAAACTGAAGAAAAATTTGAAATTTTATCTGACACACGCATTGGAGTAGAATACGCCGAAGAAGATGCATTAAAGCCGTGGCGCTTTATCATTGCGGGAAATAAGTTTGTGAGTAAAGGCATAAAAAAAAGTCCGGCTAACCACACCGGACTCAAATAATTCACTAGCTGTTTAGCTTTGTCACCAACTAACCAATAGAGAAACTTTACAAGTACAATAATATATATGAATATTTATATATTCAAATGTTTATCACAAAAAAATTAAATTAATTAGTTGAAAAGTTCAATAAACATATTTTTACTCTGCTCAAGTCTCATTACCAGCGCGCAAATAGCTTTTGAAGACTCAGGAAAAGCTGTCGATTCATTAAACACACACTACGGACAAAATTACCTGGTGCTTGACCCTTTGTCAGAAAGAATGGCATTTACTCAGGATCGAAGTGGCTTATCAGATTCTTTCATTGAAAAGCAAAGCATAAACGGTAAGGAAATCATACTTTTTACTGATTGGTTGGATAAGCCGGGCATGGTGAGTCCATTAGGATTCCACGAAGGTTGGATTTATTTCAATAAGGTTATACGTGAGTTAGGTATTTACAAGGGGGGTGTTTTTCGCACCCAATCCGTCAATATGAAGCCAGAGCGTGTTGAGATTCCTTTTTTTAAGAATAAGGCTCCTGTTCAAAGCGGTTGTATTTCAAAAGATGGGAAGTACATGATCTTAAGTATGGAAGCCAATCACACCTATGGAGTTGAGGATTTATATGTAGTTGAGCGTAACTATGATGGAAGTTGGAGTAGGGCGAAAAACCTGGGGGCACAATTGAATACTGCTTACCAGGAAGTGACTCCTTTTCTAGCAGAGGATAACAAGACCTTATTCTTCGCAACAAATGGTCGTGGTGGTGCAGGGAGTTTTGATCTCTTTTACACGGTAAGGTTGGATAATTCCTGGAGAAACTGGAGTGAGCCTATTAATCTGGGGCCACAGATCAATACCTCTGGTGCAGAGACATCTTTTGCTTACAGGGATGGTGAGAAGCGGGCATTTTATGTAAGTTCACAAGACAGTGATGCTTATGGTGACATAATGCAAATTAGGTTTAAGGAGGATATTGAAGAGGATACAACAACATTAGCTAAACCAGATCCTGTTGCCAAGAGGCAACCTGAAGTAGATAATCGTTTAATCCTTAAAGTTGTGGATGCACAAACAGAGGAGGTTATTCCTGCAGAGCTTATTGCTGCAGATGAGCGAAAAATAAGTGCCAATGGGACTTTTGAAATTGACTCGTTAACGGGTGAAGAAGTAGAGATCAAATCTGCAGGATATTTACCTAAGATGCTTATGCTCGACGATCAATTATCTGTAGGTGAAAATGTGATCCGTTTATCCTCCGTTGCGAAGGGAAGTGTGATCACACTGGATCATGTCTTGTTTCAGCGCGGCACAGCGACCATGGTAGAGGGGTCTGAAAAAGAATTGAACCTGGTGGTAGAGGTGATGAATGACAATCCTGATATCAAAATTTTGCTTAAAGGTCACACTGATAATACCGGGGATCCTGTAAAGAATGTACAGTTATCAGAAGCTCGGGTAAAAGCGGTAAAAGCGTATATCCTTTCTCAAGGTATAAGTCCGTATCGAGTAAGTGGAAAGGGGTACGGAGGCAACCAGCCGCTTTATAGTAATGAAACAGAGGAAACGAGGAAGTTGAACCGAAGGGTAGAGTTTGAGGTAATTGAGGATTAGATTCTTTTCATAGCCACCTTTTCAATACCTACCTCAGTCATCCATTTTCGAACGATTTGAAAATGAAAGCGTTTGTATAATGCAATTGCAGGATCATTGGCAGCTCCTGTCTCAACCGTGAAAACGGGTGCGTCGAATTGGTCAATAACATATTGTAATAACTGACTGCCAATGCCTCTTCTGAAAAACCGAGGGCTAACAACAAGGCTTTGGATATGCGTCGAATCGTCTTCTGAGGTGATCTCAATTACTCCGGCAAGGCTTTCATTTTCAAAGTGTCCATGAAATGCTGTACGAGCTTCAATGTAACCTGATAGTGGTCTTTTAAGTGGAGGAAAGTTATTTTCTGCATTTAGCAGCTTCGCTTCTACTGCGTAAGATTCCTGGAAAATCTCCCTAATCTTAGATGCTTCCTTAGGATTTTTATGATCTAGCTTTCTAATCATTGTTCAGTCACTCCCGTATGAAACAACGCATCTCCCCGGTTTACGACCGGATTGTTGTTGATGCTCAAGATATAGCAATCGTGTGTGGCTTTTACCTTTTTTTCATATTCGCCATATGGGTCAGAGATTACACCCATCACTTCACCTTTTTTCACAAAGGAGCCATTTCTGGCTTGTGCATAGTGCAATCCGGCTCTACTTGCCCTTGTCCATGAGGATTTAACGATTATGGTAGATGGTTTTGTCGCTTGAGGAGCATCTGTGATCATTCCCAGGTGTTTCATTACACGTTTCATTCCGGAAAGTCCTTCATCAATGGCAGGTTTTCTTAGTTTCAATGATTCACCTGCCTCATAAACAAGTACGCTTTTTTCTTTTTTACCAGCTTCTTTTCGAAGCGACTTGTCTCTAAAAGGTGAGTTGATGATAAATGGAGATGCAAACGCATTGGCCAATGCTTGATTTTTAGGGTCGTCCAGCATTGCCCGTACCTGTGGGTAGTTATTGATTTGTTTACCTCCTGTATGAAAATCAATGCCATAATCTATATATGGGAGTACTTCATCAGTCATGAAATATGCAAACTGACTCGCCAAAGAGCCGTTTTTATTTCCGGGAAAAGAACGATTTACATCTTTGCCGTCAGGAACTTCTCTACTAAAATTTATGAATCCAAATACATTAAAAACCGGTATTAGAATCACCCTTCCGGATGCTACCATATAAAGCTTTTGGGTAATGATCCGACGCATGATTTCCACTCCATTAATCTCATCACCATGCATGCCTGCCATCAATAGTAAGGTTGGACCTTCTTGTTTTGCCTCGTAAGAGAAAATAGGTATCTCGATGACCGTTCCGGAAGGAAGACGGGCAGTAGGGATATTTTGACGGTGAAGCTTCTCTGTTTTTAAATCAAAATTCATTTTGGATCTCTTTATCTATGCTGGCAATGAGTCGGTTTACATTTTGGATGCATGCTTCGTATATCGAGCTCACAAAATTTCTTTCAAATTGGACAAGTTCTAGTCTCATTTGTACATCTGTGGAAGTAATCCAGTCTGTTTCACCCTGCTCTAATTGGTCGAAGTAAGTCAGTACAATGTGTTGATAGTGGTGGGTGAATTGACTCGGCTGATAATGTTCTTCAATTTTTTCGATAACCACATAATCGAAATCATATAACCTGAGAATTTGAATGCGCAGACTATCATTTGAAATGAGATCCACACCTCGTGCTTTTAGTGTTTCAAATGCACTGGTTTGTGGACTGAAAATAAAATCCCTTAATGCGGAACCAAAAGCATTACCGATATTACCGGGATAATTAGGCGGACCAGCCTGCAAGTTTCTAATATGCTCCAAGGCACCTTTATGTCCGTTGAAATTGTCTTGAAGATCAATGAGATCAAGTTCTAAATTCGATTTGATCTCTTTCAGCATTTTTTCTTCCAGATTTTTAGTGGCACGAGCCTCTTTCCAGTTGTTTAGCGAAAATGCAATTAGTATTCCTACGGTAACAACAGCTACTTCAATCAGTATTTGGCTGAGTTTAATATTTACCTTCTTTGCCATGCACTAAAAATAGTCAAAGAAGCATTCATTATATTGCCGATCAATTAAATCGCTATGCTGAACGATAAGAAAACCATCAACGCCTGGTGCCTTTATGACTGGGCCAACTCGGTCTATTCGCTTACCATTACATCTGCTATTTTTCCAATCTACTACCAGAATGTAGCGGTTAATGCCAGCGGTGGTGATCGCATTGATTTCTTCGGAGTGGAGATCGTAAACTCAGTGCTTTATTCTTATGCACTTTCAGCTAGCTTTTTGATGGTGGCTATTGTTTTACCCATACTTTCAGGGATTGCGGATTACGCCGGGAAAAAGAAGTTCTTTTTAAAAATTTTCATGTTTATAGGCTCTTTCTCATGTATTGGGCTCTTCTTTTTCACTGGTGAAAATGTAGAGTGGGGGATTTTATGTTCGGTGATGGCCAGTGTAGGTTACTCCGGGAGTCTGGTGTTTTACGACGCATTTTTGAATGAAATCGTAACCGAGGACAAACGGGATATTGTCAGTGCGCGTGGATATTCGTATGGATATGTTGGAGGAGTTATTCTGTTGGTCATCAATTTGGCCACCATTCAAATGCCTGAAACGTTTGGCCTTGCTGATGCAGGCATTGCATCACGTGTAGCATTTTTAACCGTGGGTGTGTGGTGGATTGGCTTTTCACTTTATGCCATTTCCAAACTTCCCGAAAATCCACATGGTAGAAAGCCTGAAGGGCACTACCTGACGAACGGATATCGTGAATTAAGAAAAGTATGGAGGCAGCTAAAAGAGATGGATGGTATGCGTAAGTTTCTTTTGGCATTCTTTTTTTACAATATGGGCGTACAAACAGTCATGTATTTAGCAGCAACCTTCGGTTCTAAAGAATTAAAAATGGAAGCGAGTAAGCTGATTATGACGGTACTTTTGATACAGTTTGTAGCGATTGCCGGAGCATACCTTTTCGCTTACATTTCAAAGAAGCAGGGAAACATTCGATCGCTGGCCATTCAGATTGTGATTTGGATTGGATGTTGCCTTGGAGCATATTTCGTAAATGCAGAACCACAGTTCTTTGCTTTAGCCGCAGTTGTTGGGTTGGTCATGGGGGGTATTCAGTCACTTTCCAGAGCAACTTATTCTAAGATTATGCCGAAAGAAACAGTAGATACTGCTTCCTTTTTTAGTTTTTATGATGTGACGTACAATGTTTCTATTGTGATAGGAACATTTGTTTATGGCTACATCGAGCAGGTAACGGGAAGCATGCGAAACAGCACCTTGGCACTCGCATCTTTTTTTATTATCGGAATGATTTTCCTCTCACAAGTGAAGTTGAAAAATGCAGCGACTCAAGCTTCCTGAGTTTGATTATCAAGTTGAGGGTAGCCGCATCTTCTGCTTAATCAGGAAAAAGTGGATCGTTTTAACGCCTGAAGAGTGGGTAAGGCAGCATTTCATCAACCTGTTAGTTTCGCATCTGGGATATCCAAAAGGTCTATTTAAGCTAGAGCAAATCATGTCCTACTTTAAAAATCAAAAGCGATCAGACATTGTAGTTCTTGATCGGGAAGGGCATGTGTTTTTGTTAGTAGAGTGCAAGGCTCCATCAGTAAAGTTGGATCAGAAGGTGCTTGGACAGGTATCTGCTTATAACAAAGTATTAGATGCCAGATTTTTAGCTATAACTAACGGCATGAAGCATTTCATATGGAAGAAAGAAGAGGCAGGATTTCAACAGATAAAGGATTTTCCTTTTTATGAATTGTGACAGGTACCTATATTAGCATTGTGAAAATCTCTAAAAAAGAATATCATGACAAACAAAACCAGGCTACAGGTGCTTTGATAATGTCAATTCTCGCACTAGTCATGATTGTGTTTCACGCGTATCGTGTTTTGGTTAATGGTGAGCCTTTTGAATGGGAAAGGTGGATAGGTTGGGTAATCATGTTTCCCGGAATGTTCCTTGGTTGGAGATATAGAGAGCGAATATTGAAAAAATATAGTGAAAGTGAATAGATCAAGAGGTCAGCTATTTCTAATCATTGCATTATCGCTTTATGTTGTATCTAAGGCAGTAAATATATTTTACTTTGATAAAGAGCCAAATACTCTTGATTATTGGGTAATCGCTGTTTGGACCCTGCTGATTTTGCCGGGATTTATTATTAGGTTCATTAGGACTAGAAAATCAGGTAATGCCAATAAGTGATAAAAAACGCAGATGGTGGCAATTAGTTGGAGCGATTCTGATGTTCTTGGGTGTTATTTTTAATTTGTACAGATACTTCTTTACTCAGGATTCGGATTGGCTACAAATAGCTATTGCACTGTGCTGGTTGCCTCTGGGAGTGCTGTTTTACCTGCAATCGAGAGATATTATAAAAACGGCCAGAAAGAAGTAAGGCATCAAAAACTGAAAGATTCTCGTTACATTTGTCACACAGTCTGCTGAAGCTTTGAAATACAAACCACCCACTAAAATTCAAAGCAGATGAAGAGTTTATTAGATCGTATTCCTCCATTTTTCAAGAATTTTTATTTCTTGTCCACGTTTTTCTTCGTGGTTTGGCTTGCCTTTATAGATAGCAATGATTTGTTTTTACAGGCTCAGCTTTCCGGTAAAAAAGCAGAGCTAGAAGAAGCACGCGAGTTCTATCATGAAAAGATATTGCAAGTGAAGAATGACCAGGCGGCTCTGAATAACAATCCCGATCTGTTAGAAAAAATGGCTCGTGAGAAATACCTCATGAAAAAACCGAACGAAGACTTATTCATTGTCGTAAGAGAAGACTAATGAAATCGCTAATAACAATTTTCTTCCTTCTATTTACATGTGGGCTGTATGCCCAAAACCAGCTCTCAGACAAAATCTACTTTGGAGGGGGAGGTGGTTTTAGTACAAGTTCCAATCAAACGAATATAAGCGTCTTCCCTCAGGTTGGTTACAAGATCACTGAGAGGTACTCAGCAGGTGTGGGTGTTACGTATCAGTATGTGAAAATAAAACGACCCATTGATGCATCGCTTTCAAATTTTGGTTGGAGTATCTTTAATCGATTTAACATTACCAGGCAGTTTTTTGCATACGGTGAATTTGAGCGATTAAGATTTGAATATTTTACATCTTTCTCTCCGGAGCAAACAGCTAAATCTTCTTTTAACAGCCTCTTACTAGGAGCTGGCTATTCTGAGCAACTTGCCGGACGAGCGTCCTTCAATATTATGGCGCTTTATAATATCCTTTATGACGAGTCAGACACAATCAGGCCATACAACAGTCCTTGGGTGATACGAGCAGGAGTTGGTATTGGGATTTTCTAAACTAGTATTTAACTAAATATGAAACGACAAGTAAGCAAAAAGGTGGTCAATATCATTTTGTTTTTGATCGTAATCATCTTTCTATTAAGTCTTGGCCTTAATTGGGGTGAGTTTATGAGCGGCTTTAATGATGGCTATAATAGCAACTGATTAATTATCAGATATGTCGAATTCCAGCTCCAATAGCTCACTGTAATCATTTGCCATCTCTTTCATTTCCAAATCATCTTTTTCATAATACCAGTGTATCGTGGTGTGATTATGGCCTAATCCTGCTTTAATTGATTTTAACAGGTCCAGGAGAGATTTGGCAGCTCTTACATTAAAAACTTTTAGCTTGATGTTTAGGTCAATAAACGGAAAGGATTCCAACTTACTTTTCATGTCTGTAATGACCTGCGAATAAGCCGTCAGATCTGAGCAAGTGCATACACCGGAAATCAGTGCTGATCTGGTCTTTGCATCCATCATTACCGCAGGCGAGGTTTGGGTGGCTTTCTTAAAATAATCCATTCAAAAGAGTGTTAGGGTGTAGTGATTAAACTCTAACCCTTAAGGCTGGTTCATATCATTAGTCAAGCCTCATGTATACGTCGGTGAACGCTCAACATTTTTCGGTGAGATGATATTTAGTTCTGGGTGATTCTTAAAGATTTAATCACTCGTTTAAAGATCACTTCATATTTCTTTTTTTCGCTTTCAGGTGCGGATGTGATTATTTCCCATCTTTGGTTGTAATTATTGAATAAATAACGCTGCTGATGGTACGACTCCTGATGGATAATGGCCCTTGTAGTGCCCGTTTGGAGTTCATACTTTCCGACTTCAACAACATTCGGTGTTGGCAACTCAGTTACTGTGTAATCCTCTGGTTGCATGATTTCAGGAGCTTTGCTAACACCTAAAGGCGAAGCATCTTCAAAGTAGGTAATCGTAAAATAGGTATTGCTGGTGTCATGAACGGATGGACTCAGTTTAACAACATAACCATTGTCAAATACTTCCCAATTTTTAGGCTTTTTAAAACTAAATGTTAAGTCAGGGTCATCATAGGAAACTCTTTGACCCACTGCGAAAAAATGAAAAACAAAAAGCAGGAGCAGGCTAATTATAGTCCGCATATCTCTTATTAACTGTTTCAATTGATCGTAAGATCATTTTTTCTAAAATATCAAGGTCGATATCATCAAGCTTTTTGAAATACAGGCAGCCAACACTTTTCTTATACTTTCCCAATTTTTCAAGTAAGTCCTCCTGATTCTCAAAGCCTCCCATGATATAAACGCTCATGTTTTGTTTCCTTGGCGAAAATCCTGCCAAAAACCAATCACCTTCTCTTCCACTCTTATATTTATAGTGATACTTACCAAACCCAATTAGAGAATTTCCCCACATGACAGGCTCCATTTCAGTGATGCGCTTCATTAAGCGTAGCAACTCTCGAGCATCGTTACGTTTCCATTCAGGTTCTACAGAATCAATGAATGCTTCTACGCTTTGATTGCTGGGTTGGGTTTTGAGTTCAGACATGATTTGTCAATGATGACTATTTGTATAGCTAGCGGATCTCAGCAAAAAGAGGGTAACCAGCATGAGAAAAATCACTCCTATCCAGAGATATGCTGTTGCTAACACGGGAAGAGCTATTAGCAAAATGCCAATTCCAAATCCAATAAATGTGAACATACGGAAACGAGAAATGGAGTTGATCTTTAATGGGTTTTTAGCAATCAATAATCTCATATTAGCACCAAAAACAGCAATGGAAATAAGTGAAGCGAGCAGGGTAGCCAGAAAGTAAAGTAAAAACTCGGCTGTTTTTAAATCAAAGGAATAGCTAAGACCCATAAATAATGCTAATGTTGAAGTAAGTAAAGCTCCAATTGATGCAGATTGTACAATCGGGTTTTTTCTGAATCGAAGTAATAAGCCTGCACAAAAAGATATTAAGAATAACCCAATAAAAAATGAGTTTAATGCATCGGGGTTTCCCGGATACATTACAGATCGAGTATGTAAGAATTCTGAGATTATTAATATCGTTATAGTGCCAGATAGGAGAACTAAAAGAGATTTATTCAGCAAGCTTGACTTCATGGGTGTCTTAGATGTTTGAAATCAATTTACTTGACAAAAAGTTTATTTACAAAATTTGGAATGTTCGGCTACTTAAGAGGTAGAGAAACTCCCAATTTTTCTCCCAATTCATTTAGATCCTCAACCACGGGATCAAGTAAATCAATCCCATTCTTCAACCGATCTGCAGTCATCTCTCTTTCCGGATCTCCGGGGATGAGTACTTTTTCTTCCGGATTTACCGTTTCTGAAGCTCTGAATCGTTCGATCCAGTTGTCCATGTGAGACTTAAACTCCTCTCCATCACGGAATGCATCTATACGCATTGCACCAAAGAAATGACCAAGTCCTTCGCCCACAGGATTAGGAGCAGGATCAATAAATGCAACAAATGGTGGCACCCACGGGCCATAGTTGGCTCCTGACAGGACTGCAGAAAGAATATCTACAACAGCACCTAGCGCATATCCTTTATGAGAACCATGTTCACGATCTCCTCCGAGTGGACGCATAGAGCCTCCTTTCATCAGCCCTTTGGCATCAGTAGTAATGTGTCCTTCTTTGTCTTGCAACCATCCCTCAGGCGCATCTTGTCCCTTTCTCTGCAAGACTTCCAACTTACCGTTTGCAGCTGTAGTGGTAGCCATGTCCAGTACGAATGGAGGCTGGTTTTTAGTGGGGATCGCGATAGAAATGGGATTGGTTCCTAATAATCGCTCTTTCGAGAAGGTAGGTGAGACTAAAGGGCTGGCATTCGTCAAGGAGATACCAATACAATCCGCTTCAAGCGCCATCATGGCGTGATATCCTGCTATCCCATAGTGATTTGAGTTTTTCACGGATACCCATCCTGACCCAACATTCTTAGCCTTTTCAATGGCTATTTTCATGGCATGAGGCCCAACAACCAACCCAAGCCCCAGATCTCCATCTACTACAGCAGTGGATGGAGTTTCATGCACAATCTTGATGTCGGGCGTTGAATTAAGCCTTTCTTTTTCATGCAGGCGGATATAGCCTGAGAGACGCGCAACTCCGTGTGAATCCACACCTCTGAGATCAGCACTTACCAGAACATCCGCAGCTTGCTTTGCTTCATCTTCCGGACATCCAATTTTAATGAAAATGTTTTTGGCGAATTGCCTAAGTTCTTCCGCAGAAAAAATCATGCGGCGAAATTACGCATTTAGAGTTATTCTGATTCTATTGATTGCTGAAGTTGATCTAGTACATTATAAAGTATCCCTTCTTTAAGCGCGTAAGCTGAAATGCGAATGTTAGTCAGACTAAGCTTTTCAACAATGTAGTCGATCAGCACACAAGCAACTACAATCATATCTACTCGCATTTCAATCATTCCAGGAATCTTCAGGCGTTCTTCACGACTTTTGCTGATCAGATCTTCGTAGATACTGTTAAAGACATTTTTACCAAAGAGATATTCCGTGGCTTTCGGATCCCTTTCAATGCCTTTTTCCTCGCAATAGATATCACTCAGTGTGTCAAAGGTTCCTGAACATCCAATAAGCGTAGAAGGTTGGTGTTCCTTGCATGCCTCTACAAGTGGTTGTAATTCTGCATCAAAAAAAGCATGCAAATCGGCTATTTCATTTGAAGTAATCGGGTCAGCACGATGAAATTTTTCAACGAGTCGTTGGCCTCCCACTTCGAAGCTTCTTAACCAGTACGTTTTCCGAGAGTCAGCAATGATGAATTCGATACTACCACCACCAATATCCATAATGAGGTTTTTCTCAGCTCCAAGATCAAGTGCTTTGCTAGCACCCAGATGAATCAATTCTGCTTCTCTGGTCCCTGAAATCACCTCTATTTCAATTCCGGTCTGACTTTTTATTTCCTCAACCAGAGCGGCACCATTGCTTGCATTTCGTATAGCACTAGTAGCTGTTGCGAAAATTTTCTCGATTTGATGGTCTTCAATCGTTTTTTTAAACTCCTTTAAAGCAGCTACTGCACGATCCCAGGCAGATTCAGTGATTTCACCTTTATTGATTCCTTTCTCACCAATTTTCACCGCTTTTCGCTCACGATGAAGTATCTCATGCGCGTTTTTATCCACTTGAGCGATCATCAAGTGAAAGGTATTAGTGCCTAAATCAATAACTGCAATCCTCATAAACAGGCCGCAATATAGCAAATTGAGATTGAGAGTTTGGGGATTTGGAGGATAGATAATGTCTGATTCTAGATTGTCCATTGCTCACCTTATCTTTGGCGTTTTGCAATCGAATTATGAGCACAGAAAAACCAAAAACCGCAACTAACATACAATCCATTGAAGAGAAGATCGAGCGATTGGATTCCATGAATGAAGAAGCCCTGAAAGGCGGAGGGGAAGATCGTATAGCTAAACAGCATGAAAAAGGGAAGCTCACAGCCCGTGAGCGGATTGACTTGCTATTGGATGAAGGATCATTTCAGGAAATTGGGAAGTTTGTCACTCACCGAGCGACCGATTTCGGTATGGATAAGCAGAAGATTCTTGGTGATGGAGTGGTAACCGGATACGGAACCATTGATGGACGCCTTACCTATGTTTTCAGTCAGGATTTCACCGTTTTTGGCGGATCTCTTTCTGAGACATTTGCTGAGAAGATTGTCAAGATCATGGACATGGCTATGAAAAATGGTGCACCTGTGATCGGATTGAATGATTCCGGAGGAGCACGTATTCAGGAAGGAGTGGTATCTCTCGGAGGCTATGCGGATATCTTCTACAGAAACACACTAGCTTCTGGGGTAGTGCCTCAAATTTCTGCAATTCTGGGTCCATGTGCTGGCGGGGCGGTTTATTCACCGGCAATCACCGACTTCATCTTCATGGTGGAGCAAAGCAGCTACATGTTTGTAACCGGACCTAATGTGGTAAAAACCGTAACTCAAGAAGATGTAACGAGCGAAGAATTGGGAGGTGCCCAGGCACATGCATCAAAAAGTGGGGTGACCCATTTTGCTTGTGCTAACGAAGCAGAGTGTATTCGGCAGATCAAGCAATTGATGAGCTACATTCCTTCTAATTGTGAGGAAGAGCCTCCGATGCTGGATTACGAAGTTGGAGATGAAACAAGAAATGAGCTGGATGAGATTTTGCCTGACAATCCGAACCAACCATATGACATGCACGATGTGATCAATGGCATCATTGATAAAGACTCGTTTTTAGAAGTACATAAAGATTTTGCAGAGAATATCATCTGTGGTTTTGGAAGGCTTGCTGGAAGAAGTGTCGGAATTGTAGCCAATCAACCGATGAGTATGGCTGGTGTATTAGACATTCATTCCAGTACCAAAGGAGGACGTTTTGTTCGATTCTGCGATAGCTTCAATGTGCCATTGTTAGTATTGGTGGATGTGCCCGGATTCCTGCCTGGTACCGATCAGGAGTGGAATGGAATTATCACCAATGGAGCAAAGTTACTATATGCCTTCAGTGAAGCTACCGTTCCAAGGATTTCAGTAATTACAAGAAAAGCGTATGGTGGAGCCTATGATGTCATGAACTCCAAACATATCGGTGCGGACATGAACTACGCATGGCCGACAGCTGAGATTGCGGTAATGGGAGCTCAGGGTGCTTCTGAGATTATTTTCAGAAAAGAAATCAAGAAGGCAGACGATCCAAATGCTAAGCTTCAGGAAAAAATCAACGAATACACTGAGAAGTTTGCCAATCCATACATTGCAGCAGCGCGTGGCTTTGTGGACGAGGTGATCATGCCTCATAATACGCGAACGAAATTGATTCATGCATTTAAAATGCTGGAAAATAAAGTAGATAAGCTTCCAAGAAAGAAGCATGGAAATATTCCTTTGTAAGTTTTAAAAAAAATCCCCCTTTGGAGCGGTTCGACGTTTCGAGGGTAGGGGGAGGTTATAAATGAAAACTGCAATCATAACAGCAGCATCCAAAGGCATGGGACTCGCCTGTGCGGATAAATTAGCAGAGGAAGGCTATCAGATGGCTATCCTTTCCAGATCCTCTGAGATTCATGATCTGGCAGATAAGTTTGGTGGTATTGCTGTGCAAGGGTCAACAGACAATGAGGAAGATTTAAGAAGACTCGTAGACGCAACCATGGAAACCTATGGACAGATTGATGTAGTGGTGAATAATACCGGCCATCCGCCGAAAGGAGAGCTTCTTGAGTTGACCGACGATCAATGGAAAGAAGGGTTTGACCTGGCATTCATGAATGTCATTCGCATGTCTCGGCTGGTTGTTTCTTATATGAATGGAGGTGGTTCGATTGTCAATATTTCAACATTTGGTGCGAAAGAACCTTCACTGAGTTTTCCGATTTCATCGGTAGCAAGAACCGCTTTGAGTAGCTTCACCAAACTATTTGCAACAAAATACGGTGCTTCAAATATTCGAATGAATAATGTGCTGCCGGGTTTCATTGATAGCTATAAAGCAGATCAGGAAACAATCAATCAAATTCCGATGTTGCGACAAGGAACGCCCGGAGAGGTTGCTGACTTAGTGGCCTTTTTAGCGAGCGATAAATCAGAATATATCACAGGACAAGACTTCCTCATAGACGGAGGATTAGTAAAATCAATATAGATGATGCATAACTTATGAGAATAGTAGATTAATTCACATCTAGGAGGGAAGGGTTAGAAAGTTTGGCGGGCCAGCGTTGGCTCGTGTGTTGATAGCTTTCAAACTTTCTTGATTTTTTTGTTACTTTTTTCATCAAGGAAAAAAGTAAGGCATAGAAAAATATTTTGAAACAATCAGAAATACAGATATTCAATGGATACTAAAAGCAAAGACTTTCTCTATAAATACCTAAACAACGCTGCTCCAACAGGATTTGAGCAGGAAGGACAAAAAATATGGTTGGATTACATTAAGCCTTACGTTGATGACTATGAAGTTGACACCTACGGAAGTGTTTATGGAGTAGTAAACCCTGAGGCCAAGTATAAAGTGGTGATTGAAGCGCACGCGGATGAGATCAGCTGGTTTGTGAACTATATCACCGACAAAGGTTACATCTATGTTGTTAGAAATGGTGGATCTGATCATCAGATTGCTCCATCTATGCGAGTGAATCTGCATACGAAAGATGGTGTGGTCAAAGGAGTTTTCGGATGGCCGGCCATTCATGTGAGAAAAGACAAAGAGGATAACCCAACCTTGAAAAATATTTGCATCGATGTAGGAGCCGAAAGTAAGGAGGAAGTTGAGAAAATGGGTATCCATGTGGGAACTGTGGCAACCTTCCAGGATGAGCTTTTCGAAATGAATAAGAAGTATTTGGTTGGAAGAGCGCTGGACAATCGAATGGGCGGTTTCATGATTGCCGAAGTGGTTCGAAGACTTTCAGAAAAGAAAGTAAAACTACCATTTGGACTGTATGTGGTAAACTCTGTTCAGGAAGAGATTGGCCTGAGGGGTGCAGAAATGATCTCCAGGAGGATCAAACCGAATTTGGCAATCGTAACAGATGTGACCCATGACACACAATCTCCAATGTATGATAAGATCACGAGTGGAGACATGACGGCAGGAAAAGGTCCAGCGGTGACCTACGGCCCGGCAGTTCAGAATAATCTGCGTGACATGATCCTGGAAGTAGCTGAGAAAAACAAGATTCCATATCAGCGCATGGCAGCTTCCAGAACAACAGGAACGGATACCGACGCATTTGCATATTCTGATATTGGAGTGGCTTCTGCATTGATCTCACTTCCATTGAAGTACATGCATACGACTGTCGAAACGGTGCATAAGGATGACGTGGAAAATGTGATTCGATTGATATATGAAACAGTGGCTCAGATCAAAGACGGGCAGGATTTTACCTATTTTAAGTAATGAAAAAGATTCTCTTTTTAGGCTTGATTTTAATTTTTGCTGGTTGTGTAAGCAAGGACGGCACTTCTCTAAAAGGGAAGTGGTATGCGTATGCCGAGAGTGGAGACTACATGGAATTATGGTTAGGTGAAGATAAAGCCATGAGTTACCTGAGTGGTATCGATCAGTTCCTGCTTTATGATTTAAAGAGAGATGGTAAAACGCTTGATTTCTCGTTGATTGAAAGTAGAATCGTTGATGAGCATCATTTTCAGTTGGTAGTAAATAAATCAAGCGAGGAGCTTTTCCAAGCCGCATTCATTGGAGATAATAAGGTGGATTCATTGAAAACCTATTTCCTGTTAGATGCAAGTATTCCAGACATTAAAGGAAGCCTGAACGAAAATCAGGACTTAATGAATGAAATGTTCGAACGACTAGAGAGTGGATCACATGCAGGGCATGGTCATTAATCAATGATTTCTAAAACATATACCGATCAGATGGGGAGAGAGGTGACAATAGCCTCTCCACCTCGTCGGATTGTGTCATTAGTTCCCTCTCAGACAGAATTTTTGATTGATATTGGTGCCCTTGTAGTGGGACGGACTAAATTTTGCGTTCACCCAACTGATCAAGTCAAAGACCTTCCTGTAATTGGAGGTACGAAAAATTTTCATATCGATAAAATCAGGCAGCTTAAGCCGGATCTCATTATAGGGAATAAGGAAGAGAATTATCGTGAGGGTATCGAAGAACTTGAAAAGGAATTCCCTGTTTGGATGAGCGATATCTACACTCTGAAAGATTCCTTTGAAATGATGTCATCAATTGGTCAGCTTTGTGATTTGGAAGCTCCAGCTAAGGCAATTATTGGAGATTGTAAGAAGGCAACTGAAAATGTAAAAAGGACCAAATCAGGAAAGGTGATTTATCTGATCTGGAAAGACCCCTGGATGGCAGCCGGTAAAAACACTTTCATCGATCATTTGCTGAACCATCTAGGTTATGAAAATTTGATTACTGGGGATCGATACCCTGAACTAACCACCGAGCAAATTACCGATCTAAATCCTGAGAAAATTCTATTCAGTTCGGAACCCTTTCCATTCAAAGAAAAGCACCTGGAAAAAGCCAGAGGCCAATGGCCAAAAGCTGATTGCCAACTAGTAGACGGAGAGTTGTATAGCTGGTATGGGAGTCGTTTGAGGTTTTGGAGTAAGTAATCATGCCCATCTATCAACTTACTGATGACATCATATTTCCGCCGGTTGAGGGCGCTGAAGATGGGATCGTTGCGGTAGGTGGTGATTTGCTACCTGAAAGACTCATATTGGCGTACCAATCCGGTATTTTCCCATGGTATAGTAAAGGTGAGCCAATTATCTGGTGGAGTCCCGATCCACGATTTATCCTTTTTCCTGAGAAGCTTCATATATCCAGATCAATGAAGCGGGTGTTGAAGAAAGAAGACTTCAAAGTCACCTTTAATCAAGCATTTGAAAAAGTCATCAACGAGTGCAAACGAATGCCAAGACCCGGTCAGAAAGGCACCTGGATTACCGATGAAATGGAGTTGGCTTATATCCGATTACATGATATGGGTATTGCTGAATCTGTTGAAGTTTGGAAAGGGGATGATTTGGTAGGAGGGATGTATGGCGTTCGAACAGGAAAAGTATTTAGCGGTGAATCCATGTTTTCTAAAGTAAGTAATGCCTCAAAAGTGGCATTGATTCACTTCATTAAAAGGTTTAAGTCAGATGGTGGTAAATTATTTGATTGCCAGGTACATTCAGATCATATGGTACGTATTGGAGCAGAAAATATCAGCCGTGAAGCGTACCTTAAGTTTTTAATTGAAGATTAAAACTTGCGATTTACAAGCCTGTTAGGTTCTTGACCGGTATGTTTTTGAATTTCGAATTCAATCACACCTAAAACCAGCTCTTCCTCTGTCAGCACCTCGACTTTCCATTCACCTTCTTTTACATGATTCTTATAAGTGTAGCCTCTGTAGCCTCCGTCTCTTCCACCTAAGATTTCATATTTGATATCCTCAATGAATTCCCACTCTTCTTTTAAAGCATTGTACCAACTCCAGCGGTGGAATATGGTTTTCTTCAAGTCAGTAGGGGCGAATATGGATGAGAAGACATAAACTCGCTCATCCAGATTCCAAATGAATTCTTTTTTATGCTTTCTCCAGAATACATACCACTCATCTTTCTCAAAGGAGACGATGTATTTACCATTCTCGCGTTTTATATCATGTGCCACAATCCCTGCATTTAAGGCTAAGGGTACAGGAGGGATAAGTTTGAAATAGTAACAGACGTTAATGCCAAAATAGATGGTGAAAACAATGGTCAAAAGCTTACCCAAATGCACTTCTGATTTCGTACTGGGACTCACACGATAAACCAGAGCGATTAAAGTCAGCGTACATATTAAGCTGATAGCACCAGATAGGATAAATACACTCTGATTCATAGATTTAATGAATACAGGAATGATGAACGTAAAAAAGGTAAAGCTCAGAAAGAAGTAAATGCTAAACTGTAAATACTTATTTGAAATACGTTTTTTTTAGAAACTCATTAGCAAAAAGCAGCAAAACCAATATCCCGAAAAAGTAAGCCGTCTTTGTAAGGGAGACACTTCTTGAAAAGTAGACCACATATGCGCTGGAAAGTGCACCAAAGAAAAACTGAACTGCTAAAGGAAGGTACTCTTCGTATCGTTCAATAAGTGTGTTTTTCCATCTACCGTCAGGGACACGGTTGTAAATATAAAGTGTGCAAGAGAGCAGCGTCATATGCGAGCACAACACTGTGAGGTCATAGAGCCTGTCGATCCTGCCAAGGGTCAGAGAATCAAAGATAAAGCCACCAATAAAAAAGAAGATTGGTGCATATTTTTCATTCCGTCGAAGGAATTTTCTAAAGGCACTGTCCCGATACTTTGCAAGTATTCTGATCATGATTCAATTTGAAAAATCAAATTAAGATCGATTTGTATTCACATCCTATGCGATGATGATTAAAACCCCAATTATGCATTAGAGCATTAAATCAAATATTCTATTGCATAGTCCGGGTAAAAGTTCAAATAATTTGAGATCACGCATCTTGTACAATGAAGATGGCGTTGTTATTTAAATCATAGAAGCCAAACTCATGTGTTCCCCATGGGGTGTTCTTTCGAAGCTTGTCTTTTTTAATAGTACCCCGCCCTACAAATTCATCAAAATAAGGCTGGATGTCTTTTACAAAGATTTTCATCACTGAGGGGTGCACAGGATCCTCTTCGTTATTGTGGTGCCATTGCAGGTGGAATTCAAGATTGTCCCTTTGCAGTCCTGCATAGACTTTGTCTCCAAAATAGAAGGTAAAGCCTGTATATTGTTCATACCATTTTAGGTCACGATCGATATCGGATGAAGATAAAACGGGGATGATGTAAAGAGTAGATGAGGGTGTGTTCATAAGGTTTTTCTAACGTGGACTGTTGCTTTGCGTTACATCGTAATTCGGATTACTGGTTTTAGCATAACTTGACAATGAAATGTCTAACAATAAACACAAATGAGCTATCAACTCAATAAAGAACTTTATTTCCCACCGGTATCTGAAGCTGAAGATGATGGCCTGGTGGCAATAGGTGGGGACCTTAGTCCTGAGCGACTGATGCTGGCTTATCATTCAGGTATTTTTCCCTGGTACAGCGATGATGAACCTATCATGTGGTACAGTCCCAATCCACGCTTCGTTTTGCTCCCCGACAAACTGTATGTTTCAAGATCCATGCGAAGTGTATTGAAAAAAGAAGAATTTACAGTAACCTATAATCAGGACTTTGAAGGTGTCATCAATAGTTGCAAGGAAATGCAGCGAGAGGGTCAGGATGGCACCTGGATCACTGAAGACATGGTAGCCGCTTACATCAAACTCTATGAATTAGGACATGCACAATCAGTAGAGGTGTGGAAAGACAATGAGTTGGTAGGTGGCATGTATGGTATTCACCTAGGCTCGGTTTATTGTGGAGAATCCATGTTTTCTAAGGTGAGCAATGCATCCAAAACAGGCTTGATCATGTTCATGCGAAAGTTTCAGGAAGAAGGAGGTCAGCTGTATGACTGTCAGGCTTATACAGATCACATGGCAAGCATGGGAGCCGAACTCATTCCAAGAGAAGATTTTCTCAAATATTTAGATGACATCAAGAAGTAATGTCGAGTGTTTTAATTGATAATTGGTTTACTTCCATTTTTGTTAATTTCCGATCCCTATGAAGAAATCCCAATTCATACGGCTTGTAGGCTTATCCTTCTTTCTTGCGCTTTATTCGTGTAATCAAAGAGATGAATCCCCACTAGACTATGTCAACCCTTTCATCGGAACAGGTGGACATGGACACACGTTTCCGGGTGCTACCCGACCTTTTGGGATGGTACAATTAAGTCCGGATACGCGACTCACCGGTTGGGATGGATGTTCAGGATATCACTATTCGGATTCTATCGTGTATGGGTTTAGTCATACCCATTTAAGTGGAACCGGAGTATCAGACTATGGGGATGTATTGCTGATGCCTTTCTCGGGTGAGGTCTATTTTAATAATGGAGTAGACGGTGAGCCAGGCTACCGCTCACTGTTCTCTAAGGAGTCAGAAGTGGCAGAACCCGGCTATTATTTTATGGAATTGCTGGATGACCAAATCTCTGTTGAGTTGACAGCTTCTGAACGAGTGGGTTTTCATAGGTATACGTTTAGTAATAAAGAGGATCGAAAGGTAATGATCGATTTATCTCACCGTGATGAAGTGCTTGATTCAAAACTGGAGCAGGTAGATGAATTCACTTTGACCGGCTACCGACACAGCAAAGCCTGGGCGGAAAAGCAGTTCATCTTTTTTCGAATCGTTTTCGATCAGCCAATTGCTGATATGGTGTATGATGATTCAAGGCAAAAAGCGGCATTGGCTTTTGAGCCCGGAAGTCAATTAAAGGTAAAGGTTGCCATCTCAGCTGTAGATGAAGAAGGCGCAAAAAAGAACTTAGAAGCCGAGATTCAACACTGGGATTTTGAAAAAACTCGTAAAGAAGCAGGAGTGGCCTGGCAAGACCAACTCAATAAGATTAAAGTAGCAGGAGGGACTGAAAAGCAAAAGACTGTTTTCTATACGGCGCTTTACCACACCATGATTGCCCCAAACCTGTATCATGACGTTGATGGTCGTTTTCGAGGGACAGATTTGCAGATTCACCAGGATACCAGCTATACGAACTATACAGTATTCTCTTTGTGGGACACTTACCGATCGACTCATCCACTTTACACGATCATAGAACGGAAACGTACTGCAGACTTTATAAAAACATTTTTAAATCATTATTCATACGGAGGAAGATTACCCATGTGGGAGCTGGCTGCTAATTATACCGGATGTATGATCGGATATCACGCAGTACCGGTGATTGCTGATGCTTACGTGAAGGGAATCACCAATTTTGACACGGAGTTGGCCTTTGAAGCAATGATTCATAGTTCCATGCAGGATCGATTAGGAATTGATGACTTCAGGTCAAAAGGATATATTCCTTCAGATGTAGAGGCAGAGAGTGTATCCAAGACACTGGAATACGCCTATGATGATTGGACCATCGCGGAGATGGCAAACAGAATGGGGAAAACAGACCTTGCATCTGTTTATTATCAGCGGGCGCAGAACTATAAAAATGTATTTGATCCAGCAACAGGATTTATGCGTGCACGAAATAATAATCGGTGGTTCTACCCTTTTGAGCCTGCAGAGGTTAATTTCAATTATACGGAAGCCAATTCATGGCAATACAGCTACTATGTTCCTCAGGATGTTGAAACCTGGATTGATATGCTGGGTGGCGATCAGGCGGCAGAACAAAAGCTGGATGCCATTTTCACAGCAGACTCTGAAACTTCAGGCCGGGATCAAGCAGACATCACCGGGTTAATTGGTCAATATGCACACGGAAATGAGCCTAGCCATCACATTCCTTATCTCTACAATTTTATAGGTCGTCCGGATAAAACACAGGAGTATGTACGTCAAATCATGGATGAACTTTATGACGATCAACCAGACGGACTTTCAGGGAATGAAGATTGCGGTCAGATGTCATCCTGGTTGGTAATGAGTGCACTGGGGTTTTACCCGGTGACTCCCGGAAGTGAAGATTACATCATTGGTAGTCCATGGTTTAAGGAAGCTACAATTACATTAGAAAATGGCAAGGTTTTCAGTATAGTGGCTTCTGAAAACTCACCAAAGAACAAGTATGTTCATAGGCTTGAGTTAAATGGTGAAGATTATAAAAATAGCTTCATTAAACACAATGATATTTTAAATGGTGGAGTCTTGACTTTTCATATGGCGGATCATCCATCAACAACCTTCGGTGTGGATCCAGCTAACCGACCAACATCAAAAATTGAAATGAATGCTTTAGCAATTCCTGCAATTGAAACGGGGGATAAGGCATTTGTTGGGTCTACAAAAATTACGCTCTCTTCGGTTTCAGAAGATGCGGACATGCGCTATGCTTTTTCCCCAAGTGATCAAGAAGGCACTGTTTACACCGAACCCTTTGAAATAGCTGAGTCTACCGATTTATACGTCTGGTCTCAAAAAGGCGATCAAAAAAGTCTGGTTGCAAAAAGTCAATTTTTCAAGATTCCAAAGAACAGAAACATTGAGCTTGAAACGGATTATGCAAATCACTATTCGGGTGGAGGTGATAATGCGCTTATCAACTTCGTAAGAGGGAAGGCTGACTTCAGAACAGGTGACTGGCAAGGATATGAAGGTGTAGATTTAGTAGCGACAGTTGATTTAGGAAGCATACAGTCTGTCAATGACGTCAAAATCGGATTTCTACAAGATGAAAACTCATGGATTTTCATGCCGTTGGAGGTTTCCTTTCATGTTTCAGAAGATGGGAAAAATTTCAAGGCAGCAGGTAAGGTGACAAATATGATTTCCTACAAAGAGAAGGGAGTCATATTGAAAGACTTTGGTGTCAGTGTTGATCAAGAAACCAGATATATTAAAGTAGTGGCCAAGAATCGTGGAGTATGTCCCACTGATCATAAAGGGGCGGGAGGAAAGTCATGGATTTTGCCGATGAAATTGTAATCAATTAACCGATGAGTACCCGAAGAAAATTTTTGAAAAACTCACTAGCTGCAACAGCTGGAGTAGGACTGTTGAATACAGCCTGTGCTAATCAGGGGTCAAAGGAGATGATCCGATCCATCAAGCCCAAAGTAGTCAGCACATGGAGACATGGCCTGCAAGCCAATGAAGCTGCAAATGAGATTCTTAAAGCCGGAGGATCGGCGTTAGATGCTGCTGAAAAAGGGGTTATGGTCATCGAGGCAGATCCGGAAAATACATCTGTTGGGATAGGTGGAGCTCCGGATCGCGATGGGAATGTGACACTTGATGCATGTATTATGGATCACAAGGGGAATGCCGGATCTGTGTCATTTCTTCAGCACATCAAACATCCGGTTGCTGTTGCGAGAAAGGTCATGGAAGAAACTCCTCATGTGATGCTGGCAGGAGAGGGAGCGCTTCGTTTTGCCATCGATCAGGGATTTGAAAAAGAGAATTTGCTTACAGAAAAGAGTAAAGCGGAATGGGAGAAATGGCGAAAAACATCGGATTACAAGCCGGTCATCAATGTGGAAAATCACGATACGATTGGGATGATTTGTCAGGATGCCAATGGTAATCTATCCGGGTCATGTACCACCAGCGGTTTAGCATATAAAATGCATGGACGAGTGGGGGATTCCCCGGTGATTGGAGCCGGATTGTATGTCGATAATGATTATGGCGCTGCAGTGGCTACAGGAATGGGAGAACTGATGCTTAAAACATTGGGGGCATTTTTGGTGGTGGAACTGATCAGGCAAGGTATGTCTGCACAAGAAGCCTGCGAGCAAGCCATCCAGCGAATAGTTGATAAAATGCCGGATTACAAGGATTTTCAGGTGGGCTATCTGGCAATGGATAAAGCAGGGAATACCGGAGCATTTGCCATTCACAAGTGGTTCAATTATGCTGAGATGGCGGATGGAAAAAATGAATTGATTGATTCAAAAGCATACCTGAATGACTAAGCAACATTATAAAACCTCCATGTTTTACATGTTGGTGCTTTTCTTTACCTGGGGCTTTTTGACTGAGCTGGATGGCGCACTGATTCCATATCTCAAAGGATTGTTTTCGTTAAATAATTTTCAGGCAGCTCTTGTTCAGTTTGCTTTTTTTATTGCTTTTTTCTGCGTCAGCTTACCGTCATCCTGGCTTTTAAATAAAATTGGTTATCACAGAGGAATTGTGGTTGGGTTACTCGTGATGGCTGCTGGTAGCTGGCTTTTTTATCCCGCTTCTGCGCTTATCTCTTATCCGTTTTTCCTTGGAGCTATCTTCGTGCTGGCATCTGGGGTTACGCTGCTACAAGTGGCTGCCAATCCCTATGTTGCCAGGCTGGGAGCACCAGAAAAAGCATCCAACCGACTAAATCTTGCTCAGGGATTTAATAGTGTAGCAAAGGTGATTGCGCCACTAGCAGGTAGTTATTTTATCCTCCGAGGACTAGCTGGACTATCACCGGATCAACAGGCTGAAGCAGTTCAGATTCCATATATTTTACTTGGTACATTACTCCTGACACTCGCCATTATTTTTTCATTCCTGAAGTTGCCCGAAGTAGTAGAAGTTCCGGATAGTGATCATGCGGATACTGAAAGTATTTGGAAGCAACCGCATTTAGTCAAAGGAGCAGTTGCTATTTTTCTTTATGTAGGAGCAGAGGTGACTATTGCATCTTTTTTGGTGATTTACCTCAGTGAAAACATCTTTCCTAATCTTGCCGAGTATCAAAGCTACATCACCGGTATAGCAGCAAAAGATGATCAGATAGCAGTGTTCCGTGAAATTGGCGCCAGGTATTTACCTTTTTATTGGGGAGGTCTAATGGTAGGCAGGTTGTTTGGATCATACATCCTGAAATTCATTTCAAGTCAACGACTATTACTGATTTCAGCAGTGACATGTATCATCTTAATGTTAATCTTTAATGTTTCAGATGGCTACCTGGCCATGTGGCTACTGATTACCACAGGCCTTTTCCTATCGATCATGTGGAGTAACATTTTTACATTGGCAATTGCAGATCTTGGACCGATGACAAGTAAAGGATCGGGAATACTGGTTGCAGCCATTGTAGGTGGAGCGCTTATCCCTCCTTTGCAAGGCTTGATTGCTGATAGCTACTTTGGGCTACATAATTCGTTTCTAATTACGATTGGATGCTTCGCATACATTGCATGGTATGGATGGAAGGGATATAGACCAAATCAAAACCCTTCTGCATAATTATCCCCCCTGGTATAATCAGCACCACCTTCCAGTTTGTCGTCTGCTCTTACAAGGATGCAATCCATTCTACCCATAGCCTCTCTTCGTTCGATTGAGTGTCCCATATCCTCAAGCTCATCAATGACATCCGGTTCAATAGGTCTTCTTTCAATTAAGATTCTATCAGGCAACCACTGACTGTGCGTTCGGGTAGCATTCACAGCATCCTGCATGCTCATTCCATGGTCAATCACGTTCATGATACACTGGAATACAGAGGTGATGATGGTGGAACCTCCGGGAGTACCAACGACCATTTTTAGATTGCCATCTTTTTCGACAATCGTTGGTGTCATGCTGCTTAGCATTCTCTTTTCTGGTTGGATCGAGTTTGCTTCCCCACCTACTAAACCAAACTGATTTGGAACTCCCGGCTTTGAACTAAAGTCGTCCATTTCATTATTTAGAAAAAAGCCGGCACCTCGAACATATACTTTGCATCCAAAAAATGCATTCAGTGTGGTAGTTAATGAAACTGCATTACCCTCAGGATCAACGATAGAAAAATGAGTGGTTTCAACGCTTTCAATGACTTCTACTTCTCCTTCTTTCACCTCCTGGGAGTCTGTTTTCTCATCAAGAGAAATAGTTGAGAAACGCTCCTTATTATATTCAGGATCGAGGAGCATTTTCACAGGCACATCGTAATGATCCGGATCTCCAAGGTGTGTCGCCCGGTCGGCGTATACCCTTCGTTCCAATTCGGTCATTAAATGTATCGTCTCAGGAGTGTTGTGACCCATAGCTCCTATATCATATTGTTCAGCACCTTGCAGTAATTGAATAACCGCCACCCCACCACTTGACGGAGGAGGCATGGAAATAATCCTATGTCCACGATAAGAACCTGTCAGTGGTTCTCGCCATTGAGCATTGTAGTTTTTTAAATCCTCTTCAGTTATTAATCCACCACCTCGCTGCATTTCTTTCACGATCTGGTCCGCCACAATTCCACCGTAGAACCCTTCTCTGCCACGGTCACGAATCTGCGTTAGCGTACCCGCCAGCTCTTTAAATTTTAAAGTATCTCCGGCTTTCCAGGGTTGGTCTTTCACCAAAAAGAAATCCGAACCATTCACTTGTGTAAAAGCTTCACTTTTTTCATTCAATTCTTCTGCCTGATTTTCAGTAATTGTAAATCCGTAGAAAGCAAGATTGATGGCTGGTTGAATTAGTTCACTCAATGCTTTGGATCCAAACTTTTCATGCAGTTTAAGAATACCATCAACAGAGCCGGGCACTCCTGCGGCTTTATGCCCCAGCGTACTCATATCATCTATCACATTACCATCCTCATCAAGATACATATCGCGATGCGCCTGCATGGGTGCTTTCTCTCTGAAATCAATCGAGCCGATGCTACCATCCTTCATACGGTATACTGCAAAACCACCCCCACCGATGTTGCCAGCACGAGGGAATACTACGGCTAGAGCAAACTTTACTGCAACCGCAGCATCAATGGCATTTCCGCCATTTTTAAGAACATCTAAGCCCACCTTTGTGGCAAGTGGGTGAGCGGTGGATATCATCGCTTTTTCTCCCAAAGGACCAATTTCAGGTTCCTTTTTGCTTGAAGTCTGAGGGTTTTGACACGCAATGAGCAGCGTCAGGATAATGAGTTTAAATGATTTCATAGGTTAGGATTTCATTCGTACGATTTTGGTTCGCTTTCGCTTACGATGCTTTTTTTGATCGTATGGAAACCAATGCTTTTTAGGCTTTACCACTTTAACTGTATGTGAGCTTGAACTGCACGAAGGGGTGATTAGGCCGGCAGCCAAAATGATACATGCAAAGAGTATTTTTTTAATCATAATGAAGAGGAAAACTAATCAACGATGTAACGGCAAAAAAATGATAATATATATACGTTATGAGGGATGAAAATGGGACCGATTCATAAGTTCGTAACTATCAGGGGTTAGCATTTGGTTTCGTTAAGTGATTCCTTAAAGGAAAATTTTGTTGTTACGGGTCGAATGATTATCTTCATCGACCCTAAGCGAAAAACAGCATTTAGTCAAAAGAACAGTTAACCAGCCTAACATGAAAGAGTCACCTCGTAACCCAATAGAAATCGAAATTCCAAAAGGATATAGAAGGTATAAATTGAAGGGTGTGGAAAGGGAAATTATTGCTAAGAAGGGAGGTCCTACTGCAAAACAGATTAAAACTAAAGCTTCATATAAAGAGCTTAGAAATAACCAGAAAGAATTCGGAGTGGCTTCAATGATGGCCAAGACTTTGCGCCAGTCGCTTTCAACCGGAATGTCAGAAATTTGCGAAACTTATGTTTCCGGCAAGCTTACGGCCCAGTTTCGCAATCTTGCTAAAATGGAGGAGGGGAAAACAGGAACTCGTCCATTATTCCTCAGCAAACACGGACATCTTTTAAATGGATTTGAGTTTAATTCCAAAGCACCTTATGAGAAAATTTTTGGTGCCAAATATTTTGTAAAACCAGGCTCTCAAAGAGGGCAGGTGATTCTTCACTTCCCGGCATTTATACCTGAGAAAACTTTCAAGAGTCCAAAGGGCGCCACAAACTTTAAAATTACAGCACGTCTGATTGCACTATCCGACTATCAGTTTGATCAAAAGGCCGGAGGGTACAAGCCGGTTAATAAAGATTTGCATGGCAAGTTTGGAACCTATGAAAGCTCCATGTTGCCGCTATTAAAAATTCCAACAGAACCAATGACAGGAATGATTTCCATCGATAATCGAATCATCCCTGAAGGGACGGGCTTGTTTTTAGTGATGGCTATCAGTTTTTATCGAATGGAGAATGGGAAATTTGAACATCTCTGCAAAGAGAGTAGCATGCAAATCCAACGCGTGCTATAACCAAAGATCCTCAAGGTTCGTTTTCTGTTGAGTAAACTTTCAACCTCATGCGAGCAATTGTTTCAATAGTTTTAGGTGCGGTTTTCTGTGTCCATGCTTTTTCACAGGATTACTATGATCAGGCAAGAGCCTACTTCAACGATGATCGAATTGACTCTGCCAGATACTACATTAATTTAAGCCTGGCTAAAAAACCAACTGCGGAGGATTATTTTCTTAGCGGAATGATCCATGAAGCTGAAAACAAAGACCTTAGGGCCCTGGCTGATTACGAAGCGGTTATTCAAAAAGATCCTGATAATTTGGAGGCATATTTTCAAAAAGGCTTGATTTATTATAATTCTGCGAGCACCGAACAAGCCATTCAGGATTTTACCTATGTCATAGATAATCAATCCAGCTCTGAGACCCGCGCCATCTATTATGCAAATGATCCATCGGGTGGAAAGGGTACTTTTCTTACCACGCTTCAATCAATGATGTCTCAGGTGTATCAATATCGTGGAATGGCCCATCAAAAATTAGGAGATTGGGACAAGGCACTATCGGATTTCAACAAAGCATTGGAAAATGGTCTTACGGTAGAATCTCTGATCAATCGATCTCAACTATATGCTAAAATGGGAAAAGAGCAGGAGGCCATTAAAGATTTGAAAGCAGCGATTGCATTGGACTCTTCCAGCTCTAAAGCCTGGTATAACCTGGCTGTGCTAGATGAATCCGTAAAACTCCCGGAAGGTCTTCTCAGTGATGAAGAATTCATACCGATGCTGAATTTAATGGGTGCGAATGCGTACGAAAGTGGAGATTTTACGGCGGCTGCTATGTACCATTCGAAAGCCATTGAAGCTGATCCTTCTGACGATTTGGCTTATATCAGTCGAGGCAAGGCGTTGCTGAGAACCGGTTCGTATGGCCAGGCCAGGCAAGATTTCATTAAAGCAATGCAACTGGAGCCCTCCAGAACCGAGGCATTCTATCTTATAGGCAATTCACTTTTCTACGAGAAAAAATTTCAGGATGCAGTTGGATTTTATGAGCAATACCTATCGATTGATTCCGGGTATGAAAACGTATGGTTCAATGCTGCCATGGCTTATTTGAGCCTGAAGGAAAAGGAAAAGGGATGTAGCTATTTAGAGAAAGCCAGTGCTTTAGGGATGGATCAGGCAGTAAAAGCACAAGAAGAGCATTGCGGTAGCCAATAGGTGAATTTCTTTTTACCTTTGTAATATGGCAAAGCAGACACCTCTAAAAATAGATATGCATACGCATATCCTTCCGCACACCATTCCCAATTTTGCTGAAAAATTTGGTTATGGAGACTTTATCAGCCTGTTACATCATAAGCCGGAGGCCGCCAGGATGATGAAGGGAGATAAGTTCTTTAGAGAAATCCAGTCCAACTGCTGGGACGAAAAGCTCCGAATAGAGGAGTATAAAAAGTTTGATACGCAGGTTCAGGTCGTTTGTACAATTCCTGTGATGTTTAGCTACTGGGCGGATGGTCATGATTGCTTAGATCTTTCGATGTACCTCAATGATCACATTGCACAGGTCGTAGAAGAAAATCCAAAAAATTATATAGGCCTGGGTACTGTGCCTATGCAAGATCCTGAGCTAGCAGTAAAGGAACTGGAAAGGTTGAAGAAGCTGGGAATACCCGGAGTTCAGATTGGTTCCAATATCAATAATCACAATCTCAGTAAGCCACGCTTTTTTGAGTTTTTCGAGGCGTGTGAAAGTCTCGGAATGGCCGTATTGGTCCATCCTTGGGATATGATGGGGAAAGAGTACATGGAAAAATACTGGCTTCCATGGTTAGTTGGAATGCCGGCAGAAACAGCCAGAGCTGCAGCTTCTATGATTTTTGGTGGAGTATTTGAGCGATATCCAAAATTGAGAGTGTGCTTCGCTCACGCAGGAGGTTCATTACTGGCTACTATTGGTAGACTGGAGCATGGATTTAATTGCCGACCTGACTTAGTCGCTGTGCACAACGATGTGAATCCAAGGGAATATCTGGGTAAATTCTGGGTGGATAGCATTACACATGATCCAACGTATCTAAAGTATGTCATCGATCTAATTGGTTCAGAAAAAGTGTGCCTTGGTTCAGATTATCCTTTCCCACTTGGAGATCTGGAAATCGGAAAGTTCATTACTGAGATGGATCTACCTCAAAATGACATTGATAACATCTTTTATCAATCAACGCTGGATTGGCTAGGTTTGAGTGAAAGCAAGAATAAAGATCTTCTTAAAGTATTAATGGAAGATACAACCCCCTAGCCCCCTTTGTTAAGGGGGAATTAATTCTCTTTTAAATACTTATCCAGTGACATTCGGGCCACTTTGCTTACTCTGTTTTTTAAGTAAGGTGACCAGCCCATTAATACGCCTGTAAGTCCCAACGCCATTTTAGACCATCTCCAGAAGTCAAACTCATCGGTGTGTTTGATGATTAGTCCGTCTTTAAACTCCATGGTCGTGTGGATGATATTGTGCACGGGATTGCCTGTTTTTGAAAATTCATAATCAGCTTCCCAGATGCATTGTGCCATTTCATCGTCTCCTATTACTGTATGAAAATCGATTTCTAGCTGCCCCTTTGATCGCTTAATGAGCATCTTCCACATGGCAGTTACCTCGGAGTAATCCAGGTTTTTAAACACCGGATCATTAAAAACAACATCCTTGTGGTAGCATTCAGCCATTTGGTCAGCATTGTGAGCCTGAAACGATGAATAAAACTTTTCGAGTGTGGATTTACTCATAGGTACTTTTCGATAAGGTGATCTTTAATTTTTGGGAGCCCGGTACTTGCAGGCTCTTCATAAAGGTAGAAGTTATTTCCTGAAGCAATCTCAGGAATTTTTGGATCCACCACGAATTTCGGAACTTCTGCATCGACAAAATCTAAAAGCCCGGCTGCTGGATATACCACTAATGAGGTTCCCGCAACGATGAAAATATCTGCAGTCAAAACTTGCTCTATTGCCGGCTCCATCATCGGTACAGCCTCTCCAAACCATACAATGTGTGGCCTTAGTTGAGAGCCTTTTTCACATGTATCACCTTCTTTAAGCTCCCAGCCATCCAGCTCGTAAACGAGGTTAGAGTCAATTGTACTTCTTACTTTACTTATTTCACCGTGTAAGTGAAGCACATTGGTACTTCCTGCTTTTTCGTGAAGTGCATCAATGTTTTGTGTGACAATGTAAACTTCAAAATGCTTTTCAAGTTCAGCCAATGCAAGGTGACCGGGGTTGGGCTTTACTTCCAATGCTTGTTTGCGTCGCTGATTGTAAAACTCCAATACAAGTGCCCTGTCTTTTGCCCATGCCTGGGGAGTGGCTACTTGTGTGACATCATGCCCTTCCCAAAGACCACCGGAATCCCGAAAGGTTTTCAATCCACTTTCCGCGCTGATGCCTGCTCCTGTTAGTACAACTATTTTTGAGCGCTTATTATTCATTTTTATACAACCGGTATATGATTATCCGCTCGTGTTTCTTAGATTGAAATTAAATTAAAATTTAATATAGCTATGAAAAATCTATTCAAGTTCTTTTCGATTGTTTCATTCATCACTTTTGCAAGTGCAGCAACTGCTCAGCAACCGGGACTCGGATTAAAAGGTGGACTTAACTTATCATCATTTGATGGAGGAGGAGACTCAGACACTAGAATTGGTCTAAACATTGGTGGTTATTATAACTCCGTACTGACCGGAGATTTTGCAGTACAGCCGGAAGCGGCAATCTCACTTGAAGGAGACGATAACACCAGTTTTACGAATCTGAACTTGGGTGTAATGGGTAAACTTAACTTCGAAGAGTTAATGCTGGAATTTGGTCCACAGTTGGGTCTTATTCTTGGAGACGATGATGCAAATGCCTCTGCTACAAACTTTACAGTTGGTTTTGGTGCGGGTTATTCATTTAGTTCCAATATGACTTTGGGCCTTAGGTATAATGCGGGTTTGTCAGATGTTTCAGATGGAGGAGACATCACGAATAACACGCTATCAATCAATATTTTTTATGGATTGTAGAAGATAATGTTGAGAGTGAAAATATCTTTATTTGGGTATCTCCAAGAATAAAATATCAAGGCGTAAGTCTTTACCCCAAAAGAGATATTTGTAGATGTAATCATGGTTGTTATATTGCAAATACTTAAAAACTAAATGATTAATATTCTATGAAAAAAATTACTATTCTTTCATTATTTACAGCATTTATTCTATTTGGAGTAACAGCTAATGCACAGGAACAAGGCGATATCAGAGTTGGTGCTGGCTTAGCTGTAGGAACGAAAGCAGGAGCTGAGGCAGGAACAGGAGGTGAAGTTGATTCTAAGTTAGGTCTTGGGGTTAATGTTGGTGCAGAGTATTTAATCACTGATATGATTAGTGTTGCTCCTAGCTATACTTTTTTCTTTGCCAATTCGGTTGATGGAGTAGATTATTCTTTAAGTGCATTAAATATCGATGCAAGGTATTACTTTGGGGATAGCGGCATATATGGCCTTGCTGGTTTTAGCTCAATAAATGCTAAAGCTGAAAGTGGTGGACTGTCTGTATCGGATTCCGAAGGAGGATTAAATATTGGAGCAGGTGTAATGTATCCACTAAGTGATAATCTTTTTGCTAATGGTCAAGTAAAGTATCAAAGTCCTGGAGATGGACAGTTAGTGATCAACGCAGGTGTTGCATTTGCATTCTAAGAAATCTCTCTATTGAAATTCAGTCGTCTCACCACTTCCGGTGATGTGACGACTGTGAGCTTAATTTTTAAGACATTTAATTTTTGATTTTTAACCCTTCCATTGATGGAAGGGTTTTTTGTTTGAATCTATCTTTCTTGATTAGACGTATAAAAACGTGTGTTTTTTACTAATCAAACAAAAACTAAAATGAAAAAAGTACTACTACTAGCGGTTTTTATTACAACTTTTGGAATCGCAAACGCTCAAACAGAAGAAGGAGGTTGGATTGTTGGAGCCACGTCTAACCTTGGTTTTTCATCAGCAAAATCGGACGGTGCAGAAAACCGTTCCAATCACTTCAACATCAATGCCGGAGCTGGTTATTTTCTTATTGATAATTTCGCAGCGGGCTTAAATTTAGGGTTTAATAGTTCCAAGGAAGGAGACTTTTCAAGTAATTCATTTGCTATCGGTCCATTAGTGAGATACTATGTGAGCGATGTATTCATAGGTGCGTCATTTTTAGCCATAAGTGGATCTTCAGATAATGGTTTCACCGAATCAAGCTTTAATGCTACTCAATTGGAATTAGAACTTGGTTATCCTATTTGGATTGTTGATAATGTAGCTATTGAGCCATCATTCGTTTATAGAACACAGAGTAGTGATGATTTAGGAGATTTCAATTCCTTTGGAATTAATGCCGGTTTTAGGCTGTACTTCTAGAAATTAATAGAAAAGAGCCTGATTTTCGGGCTCTTTTGTTCCTTCATTTTCCCTCTATAGTAGCATTTAAGATCATCACCTGATCAATAGGTATGCCACCATCACCAACCGGTACAGCAGCAATAGAATCAACCACATTCATCCCTGCCACTACTTCGCCAAAGACTGTATAGTTCTGATCGAGATGTGGAGTGCCACCAGTTGTGCGATAGATTTCTTTTTGATATTCAGGTATTTTGTATTGCTCAAAGTCTTCAAAGCCCTCCGCGATTTTTGCGAGCGTATCGTAGATTGAACCAAAAAGGGCATAATCTTCGGACTCCAATGCATAATTGATCGAATCCAGCCACATTTTGTTTTCGGGTGCTTGCGTTGCGTAGTGCTGTCTAAGCCAACCATTGATACGTTTTTCTCCTTTTACAATCATACTGTCTGGCTGTGGTCCTGCTTGTACAATGTAAAACTGAATACTAGAAGATGCTCTTTGTGGATTACCGTCTCTGGCAGCTCCCAAAGCGCCTCGTTTATGGAATAGTGTGGTATCAAATTCAGCCGTCACACGATAATCTAGTCCCTCAATCATTGAAGAATCCATATTAGCTAGTCGGAGGCTGTCAAACTCACCTGCCTGAACTACAAAACCCTGAAGAACCCGGTGAAATATGATGCTGTCATACATGCCATCATTCACCAGCTTGACGAAATTATCACGATGCAAAGGTGTTTTATCAGAGAGTTCAAGAACAATTGAGCCCATAGAAGTGGTGAGGGCTACCTGTATAGGTTTAGGTTCTTCTTTTGAGGAGTCTTTTGATCTCGAGCAGGAAATAATGACTGAGGATAGGATTAGGTAGCGGAGTAGTTGCATGATGTTTTTAGCTAAAGATAATGTAAAATGAAAAGGCCATTTCATTGAAGTAATCCACTTAGGTTTTTAACTTCGCCGACTCAATGTGATAGCGGGTCTGAAACCTCAATAATTCGGGATAATTTCATTCATTTATGCTCGTTACCTTTTCGAATTGTTTAAAACACTAATTAACCAGCAACTGATAAGATGAAAAATTTATCACTCACTCTTTGCTTCGTATTGCTTTTTGCAATCTCAGCATTTGCTCAGGGAACCCTCCAGCAGAAATTTGATAACATGCTGGAAAATACCGAGTCCTATGAGCGGTATAAGGTAATTCCGCGCACGGATCTAAATGCTTTTTGGTCGGAGGTGACAGACACGTTGAATCAAAAGCAACGAAAGATTCAGCAGTTACAAACTGAAACTCAGGATGCGAAGGCGTTGGCTCAGCAGGCTCGTGCACAGCTATCAGATGTGGAGGCAAAACTGGACGAAAGTCTTGAGTTGAATGATACCATTTATTTCCTGGGTATTCCTTTCTCGAAGGTGGGGTACCACATCATGGTTTGGGTGATTATCATTGCGCTAGCGGTGCTGGCAGTCATTGCCTACTTCATGTTCATACGCAGCAATAGTGTAACATCCCGTACGAAGCGCGAATTTGATTCGCTGCAGGCAGAGTTTGAGGACCACAAAACCAAAGCACGTGAAACGCAGGTAAAGCTTAAGCGTGAGCTACAAACAGCCGTTAATCAGCTAAACGAGCGTAGGAGCTAGTCTCTTTTATTCCCCCTTTGAAGGCGGTCCGACGTTTCGGAGGGGTGTGAGAGAGTATGGGGGAGGAGGGGGATGTGATACCAATCACCCAATTTTGTGTTTTCACATAGCAGTTTAGGGATTTCAGTTCCTTTGGATAAAAAAAGGGTAATTAGTAATGCACTATCAAGTCAAACCTTTGGCCACTTCCAGGACAGATATATAATATAAATGGTTATCAGACTTTCCAGAAAAGCAAGGAACACATAAAATGAATACCAGGGAGTCATCGAGTTGATTCCAATCAATAGCATCATCAGTGTAAATAGCATGCCGAAAGAGATATTGAGGATCCTGTTCAGTTTGGGATTAAGCAAAACAGATAAAGCTACCATTAATGAGGGAATAACTAAGATGACAGATGCAATAAGTAGTTTCGATGGACTGTCTAAAACGTTATCTCCTGTCAGAAGGCTTTCTACCTTACCCGGAGTGTATAACTCGAAATAGTCTCCGTACAGAAAGCAGAATACCAATGAGGCCCACAAGGCGGATAGTTTGATTTTAATATTGATTTTTGGATTGTCTAGCATTTGGGTAGGTTATTACGATTATTTTCAGGTTGATGATGATATCGGTGAAATGGTTGCTCTTTTCAATGCAATTATCTTACATTTTATGAGAAAGCATTTCTGGCACCATCTTAGTACGTAGTAAAACGTGAACGTTTTCTTAGACCATTTTTTGACGCTCTTTCATAGTGCATTTGTGCTCTTTGTTCTTATAGGATGGATGTTCAAATCTACCCGCAAAGTGCACATCATAGCGATTGGACTAATCCTAATCGCCTGGTTAGGAATAGGGTGGTATAAAGGTGTGATTGGCTACTGCCCACTCACTGATTGGCATTGGGATATTAAACGGGAGCTGGGAGCGAGAAATATTCCCAGCTCATTCATTGAATACATGTTGGAGGAAATCACCGGCATGGATCTTAACCGGAAACTTGTTGATGTTGGTACAGCTGTAGGATTGATACTTAGTGTTTTGTGTGCGGGGTATGTTAATCTTCGTTCGCGGTTTTCTAAGAATTGAATCTCCCCTTTGAAGGCGGTCCGACGTTTCGGGGATGAAGGGGGATGTGATCAGCCTTGAGGACACCAGCAGAGTCAGAATCACTCAATTTGATTTTACGACTTCAATCTGCTTTTCAGGTTGAATCCATGTCCAGGTATACCAAACAATGAAGATTGTAGTAGCTATCTCAATAGCCGCAAAAAACATGTAATGATAACTAGCTCCTCCCATAAGCAGTGTCCCAACCATTATCAGCGTTTTGATAAAACCTGCAATAATATTTGCCAGACGATTTATTTTGTATTTCAACACTCTTGAAAGCAAAACCATAGCAATTGAAATTTCCATGATTACACCAGCTGCTAATAATGTTGTTTCATTCATGTTAATGCCGGCGATTGTACCGGTTAGTAATGCACTTAACATTTCGGCTGACATCAGAGATAAAACATCACAATACAGGTAGTTTAAGGTAACGAAGATCCATAGCGTGGATAAAATGACTTTTCTATCGTTAATTACTTCTTCAGCGTTCATTTTTTTAGTTTTTTAAATGACGGTTCAAGATTGGTTTTGTTACAGTTAGTGAATGATGTCTTTACAATCCGCTATTTTTCAATCAGTTAGGATATAAACCACGGAGGGAGAATAAACTAGATGTCATTTCGAACGCACGTGAGAAATCTTTACCTCCAAAGTAAATATCTCTCCCTTTGGTCGAGATGACATTTACATTGAGCAAGCCCCAACCTGAGCGTAGGTTGTACCTACGCTTTTCATATCAATTCTATTTCTAATAGATTATTCAATCCTGCGTAGCTTCTTGCACTGCTATACAAGTAGTCCTCTGCATTTTCAACCCAAGCGGCTCTTACTGGATTTTCATGAATGTAATTCAACTTACTGTCTATCATTTCATTGCTAGTCAATTCAACAGCATGGTTTTCATGCGTCCAGAATTGCTTCTCCTTTACACGTTTATTGAATCTGGCATGATATTCAAAAACGACGTTCATCCAATCTTTTCTACTTTCTGATTGGTTAGCATCTATATTTTTAAGGATCTGATTTGAAGTGAATCGTTTGAAATCTCTAATGGTATCTGAAAGCCTTTCCGAATTCGATCGTACAATCAAATGAACGTGATTGGTCATTATTACATAGGCATATACGATCAAATCTTTTTCTACTATACAATATTTCAAACTGTCAATGATAATATCCCGATAGGCTTGTCTACTGAAAACATCTACCCAGCCGACGACTTGACAGGTTAGGAAGTAAGTGCCTCCCTGATCTTTGATTTGATAACTATCTGCCATGAAATTTGTGATTGGTTCTATGGTTGTTGCTATGAAAGCAACAAAATAAATAAGGCATAGCTACAAGCTATGCCTAGTGTTCCATTTTTTAAATAAGCTACGCTTAGTTTGGGCACTAAACTAGCGAAACTGCCCAACCCCTGCAACGGCATCTACGAAGCACTGCGTTCCTCAAGTCTAAATCCAGAAAGACGAAAAGGAGGGAGGAGAAATGAAAGTAGCAGAATGGGCGGTGAAGCGGTCAAGTTGCACTGAATCTGCCAGACAGCACACAGGCATATTCGCGCTAGTGTTAACTACTTTATTCACAATAGGCCATAGACTATGCGGTTTGCAAGTTCAATGTTCAGAGAATGAATAATACTTATTCCATCAGATTTAAAGTGTTCATCTGATGAGTTGACAGTAATGAAGTCATCAAATTTTATTTGACCAGTTTTAAGGTTTGTGAGTTTAATCTTAGCTGTTAGCGAACTGGTTTCATTTAGTTGGAAATATGATACTTGATCCAAAAGTATCTGATAATCCAGATTCTTTAATTTTTCCATCTGTTCACAGCTGATCAATTCAATGTTATATTGTTCATCATAATTACTAAGATGAAATTGAAGTTTGGCGGCAATTTCAAAGGTTAAAATGTTTGGAAATGTTAAGTGATCTAGAATTTCTGTCAAACTGTTCCCGACACGATCCACAGAATCTTTTTTACCAGTTTGTTTCGCAAGGTTGATTATTGAATCATAGTGATTAAAATACAATTCAGCTTCCTGGCTTAGCTCTTCAGATATTTCAAGTTCGCATGCTGAAATGATCTGAACATCGACAGTATCAGAGATAGTTAGTCCGTTCAGCAAGAGGAAAAAATTGATCAGGAGCATTTAATTGTAGATAACAACATTATAACATGACTATTCCTGTTATTTACCTTTCAAATATACCGTTTTGAGTTTGTTTAAGGCACCAGAATATCTTAATTCAGCAGCCAATCAATAATCATTTTCAATAATAGTCGTATTTATAAATGGATATATTCATATAAATACGGTTATAATGCTAAATCAAACTTGCACGCACTTCCCTCACCACCTTCAGCAGGTAATCAACAGTTCCCTCATGCATCCGATGATTGATCAGACAGGCACGAATCACAAATTGATTGTGCAGGGTAGTGCCTGTGATAAATACTCGTCCATCTTTTTCTAAGGCCGGGATTAGCTTTCTGTTCAGTTCGTCAATGGCTTTCTCATCCGTTAGTCCATTTGTATATCGGAAACAAGTGACTGCCAGATGAGAAGTGGTTTTTAATTCAAAGTCATCTGCTTTGTCTATCTGATCACCCAGATAATGTGCCAGATCTATATCCTTCTGAATCATTGCCTTTAGCTTTTGCATACCGTAGGTCTTTAGGCTCATCCACACCTTGATGGCTTTCGCATTTCTCGTCAACTGAAAATAATGCTCGTTGAAGTTGGTACGTCCTTGCTCTTCCAGACTTGTATCCAGGTAGCTGGCCTGTTTATGGTAGGTTCGTTGAAGTAGGCTAAAATCCTTCACCAGTAAACAACCCGCTTCAAAGGTCTGGTACATCCATTTATGAAAATCTAATGCCAGCGAGTCGGCCAGCTCAATACCTTTGTACTCATCCTGAATGGAATCCAAACAGGCCGGCAATCCTCCATAGGCTCCATCAATGTGAAACCACATGTTATGTTCTCTCGCGATGGAAGCCAAAGCAGTCAGATCATCAATTGCTCCGGTATTCACAGTTCCTGAATTGCCCACCACACAGAAAGGAGTGAAGCCTGCAGATTTATCTTTTTCTATGGCAGCTTTCAAAGCTTCCAGATTGATGGTAAAGTCATTATTGACTTCAATTTTCCGAAGTTGGTTGGTGCCAATACCCAGCTCCATAAGGCTTTTATCCACACATCCATGCACTTCCGTGGATGCATAAACCGTAAAAGGCTTCATACCGAAAAGTCCTTTTTCTCGAATATTTTCTTTTTCAAAGAAGATGTTTCTGGCAACTGTCAGTCCGGCCAGGTTTGCGGCAGAACCACCACTGACCATTACGCCCCCACAGTTTTTACCAAAAGTGGTTAATTCGCCTGCCCATTGAATCACTCGCTTTTCAATTTCGCTGGCAGCAGGCCCCAAGTGCCACTTCCCAACGTTCTGATTGATGGTAGCTGTCAGTTTCTCTGCAAGCAGTGACATCTGCGAACCACCTGCCATCACATAGGCGAACATGTACGGACCCACATTGTTGGTTGCGGTATCCATTACCAGTTCCTTGAACAGATCAACCACCTTTTCAGGGTTCATCCCTTCTTTGGGTAGGGGTTCATCAAACCAGCTCTCAACTTCTTTTTGAGGATGGTAATGGTAGGCTTTCTTACTTTCTAAATCGGAAAGCTGATGGATAACCAGATCAGAGGTTTTATTGAGGAGCTTCTGGAATTGCTCCGGTGAGAAATCGAGTGTGTTATTCATTGCCTAATTCGTTTAGGGTTCGTTCTTTAAAATCTTGTTGACTGTATTGAACCTCCAGTGCTTCCAGCAGGTCCAGGAAATTGCTATCGTGGGGAAAGAGCTTTTTCACACCTTCGGTCCCGGCTTCCCATATTTCTTCAAATCGTGGCAGGTTTTCTTCAGCTTTCGCAGATAAGAAAAAATGCTTTTTTCGGGAATCAGACTTATCAATGGTGGAATTGAGGTAGCCGGCCTTTTCCATTTTACCAACTATTGTGATGATAGAGGGATGAGAAAAGTGGAGTTTAGTTGCCATTTCAGTTACTGAAAGCTGTTCGTACTTTTTCAAAAGCTTGAAAATGAGGAACCAATTGGGTTCAATATCCAATCCCAGCTCTTTGTACATCTGCCGGCCACTATGGACCATGGCTTCACTTAATCGTTTCAACCTTACGGCAAGCCCCAGGTACCCTAATTCATTTACAAAATCGTATTTCATATTCATGTAGTCAACTACGTAAATATAAATAAATAAACGTAGTGCGCTACATAGTTTATGGAAAGTCTTTATGATTGGTTAATTTCATCGCATGGAAAATCAGAAGTTCTTCAAGAAAATAATGGTCGCCAATCGAGGCGAAATAGCCATCCGTGTACTACGTGCTATATCGGAGCTACACATACGATCAGTAGCGGTTTACACTTTTGAGGATCGCTATTCACTGCATCGCTATAAAGCAGACGAAGCATATCAGATTGGAACGGATGATGAGCCCTTGAAGCCTTATTTGGACATTGAGGAAATTATTTCTGTTGCCAAGCAAAATGAAGTGGATGCGATCCATCCGGGCTATGGATTTCTTTCGGAGAACGTAACATTCGCCACACGATGTAAGGAAGAGGGCATTACCTTCATCGGTCCTGAGCCGGCAGTGATGTCACAGTTGGGAGACAAGGTGATGGCCAAGAAAGTAGCCAGAGTTGCAAAGGTTCCTGTTATCGAAGACAATCAGAAAGTTTTAGAAAATGACGAGATAGCCAAAAGCGAAGCGAAGCGAATCGGTTATCCGGTGATTTTAAAGGCCTCAGCCGGAGGTGGGGGTAGAGGAATGCGTGTGGTCAGGGATGAGCAGACACTCATCAAATCATTCAATGAGGCGAAATCAGAAGCCGGAAAGGCATTTGGAGACGACACGATTTTCCTGGAAAAATATGTGGAGAACCCAAAGCACATCGAAGTGCAAATCCTGGCGGATGGTGCAGGCAACATTGTTCATTTGTATGAGCGTGACTGTTCTGTTCAACGAAGGTTTCAAAAGGTAGTGGAAGTAGCACCGAGTGTTGGGCTGAAAGATGAAACCCGCGAAAAGCTTTACGAATATGCCTTGCGCATTGCTAAACAAGTAAACTACAACAACGCAGGTACAGTAGAATTTCTCGTAGATCCGAATGAGAACATCTATTTCATTGAAGTGAATCCACGGGTGCAGGTAGAGCACACCATTACGGAAGAAGTCACTGGCATTGATATCGTTCGTACACAGATATTAATTGCGGCTGGATGTAAGCTTTCACATCCGCAGATTTTCATACAGTCCCAGGATGATATTCAGGTAAGGGGATACGCGGTTCAATGTCGCGTCACTACAGAAGATCCTGAAAATGGCTTCAAGCCGGATTATGGAACCATCATCGCCTACCGAAGTGCCGGTGGATTTGGTATTCGTCTGGATGCGGGCAATGTGTACAATGGCGTAAAAATTTCGCCATTCTTTGATTCACTGTTGGTGAAAGTAACGGCTAAAGGCCGAACACTCAAAGGAGCTGCACAACGACTACACAGAGCGCTCAGAGAGTTTAGGGTACGAGGCGTTAAGACCAACATCGGGTTTCTGGAGAATGTGATCTACACAGAGGATTTTTTCAATGGTAAGGCCACTGTGAATTTCATTGATAGCCACCCCGATCTGTTCAAGATCAAGAAGAGTTTCGACAGAGGCACGAAGACACTCAATTATATCGGAGAGATTTCGGTCAATGGAAGTCCTGATGTAAAGTCATTTGATCCGAATAAAACTTTCAGAACACCGAAGCTCCCTCATTATCAAAAAGATGGATCAGTCCCTGAGGGTTCAAGAGATCTGTTGAAAAAGCTAGGACGAGAGAAGTTTGTCCAGACTATCAAGGATGATCCAAAGGTACATTTCACCGACACTACCTGGCGCGATGCACATCAATCATTGCTGGCTACAAGATTCCGTACGGAAGACATGCTCAAGGTGACCCGGAGTTATGCTCAGCAAAACCCTGAAGTGTTCTCCATGGAAATGTGGGGAGGAGCCACCTTCGATGTTTCTATGCGATTCCTGAAAGAGAGTCCATGGAAACGACTGCAACTCATGCGCGAGGCAGCACCGAATATCTTATTCCAGATGCTGCTACGAGGATCCAATGGCGTAGGATACACGGCTTACCCTGATAACCTGATCGAACGGTTCATTGAACGTACGGCCGAAAATGGGATGGACATCTTTCGAATTTTCGATTCGCTCAACTGGATCGAAAATATGAAGGTGAGTATCAAGGCGGTAAGGGAACGAACAGAGTCACTTGCCGAGGCGTGCATTTGCTACACCGGAGAGTTGCAGGATGATGATCAAAAGAAATACACCCTTCAGTACTATCTAGATATGGCACGTCAGCTCGAGGATGAAGGAGCTCACATGCTTGCCATCAAAGACATGGCCGGACTATTGAAGCCATACAGTGCACAATTGCTGGTATCTGAATTGAAGAAAGCGGTGGACTTGCCGATCCACCTGCATACGCACGATACCTCATCCATGCAGGCTGCCATGTACCTGAAAGCCATAGAATCAGGGGTTGATATTGTGGATGTTTCGCTTGCTTCCATGTCAGGATTGACCTCTCAGCCCAACTTCAATTCATTGGTTGCATCAATGAAGTATCATGAGCGTGGCAGGGAAATGAATCTCAAATCATTGAATGAACATTCTACCTATTTCGAGGATGTACGTGAATTCTATTATCCATTTGAATCGGGGCTAAAAGCAGGAACAGCAGAAGTCTATGAGCATGAAATTCCTGGGGGACAGTACTCAAACCTGAGGCCTCAGGCGATTGCATTAGGTTTGGAGCATAAGTTCGAAACCATCAAAAGGAACTATGCGATTGTCAACGACCTCTTCGGAGATATTGTGAAGGTGACACCTTCTTCCAAGGTAGTAGGGGATATGGCCATGTTTATGACCGCCAATGACCTGTCTGCAGAAGATATATTTGAGAAAGGGGAGTCACTATCGTTTCCGGAATCTGTGATTGGCTTCTTCAAAGGAGACCTGGGTCAGCCACCTGGTGGATTCCCGGCTGAAATCAGCAAACTGATCCTGAAAAATCAAAAACCACTCAAAGGACGAGCGAATGACAACATGGAGCCGGTGGATTTTGATAAGGAATTTGCTGCCTTTCAGAAAGAGTTTCCATTGACGGATTTCGATGATTTCCTATCATACAAGCTGTATCCTAAAGTGTTCAAAGAGTATTACCAGCATGTTCAGGATTATGATGAGGTAACGAATCTCCCTACTCCGGTTTTCTTCTACGGAATGAAACGGGGCGAGGAGGTGATTGTGGAAATTGCCAAAGGGAAGAATATCATCATTGAGATGGGATATATCACTGAGCCGGATGAGGAGGGCATGCGTACGGTTTCCTTTAAACTGAATGGTCAAACCAGGAAAATTGATATCCGGGATAAGAATGTGGCTGTTCAGAAAGTATCGAACAGAAAAGCGGAAGCTGATAATGAAATTGGTTCACCACTTCAGGGCAAGATCGCTGAGGTGAAAGTGAAAGAAGGAGATAAGGTGAAGAAAGACGATGTGTTGTTTGTGATTGAGGCCATGAAGATGGAAACAACCGTTTCTTCATCAGTTTCCGGAACAGTTAAGAAAATACACCTTGGTGCCGGGGAGCTGGTAGAGCAGGATGATTTGGTGGTGGAGATGGGGTAGAATCTTTCATCATCAATCTACGTCTTAATCCCCTCCTGGGAGGGGTAGGGGTGGGTCACGACGAGTCCTCATTTACAGGTGATTCTGAAGCGACATACTATTCAAAATAATATGAGCAATGATGAGCGGCCATAAGTTCCTGCCGGATAAGACATATACGATCCCAAAAACCAAACCAATAAGTCCTGTGGTAATGGAGCGATCAGACAAATCATAACTGTGTCTAAACCCAAAAATGATAGCTTGGAAAAGTACAGCCAAAATCGTCGAAATGAGTTTATTTCCGAATAAGGATTCAAATCGAATAAGTGAAAAACCACGGTCCTGCAGTTCCTCCAAAAGAGATTCCAGCCAAATGAAAAATACAATAGAGATTTGATAGGGTAGACTTTTCTTAACCACTTTAGTTATTTCTTCTACTACTTCAGTCGCTTCTTCTGGGGAAGGCGAGATCATTTTATAAACGATGATACATACTATTGTTGAAATAAATGTGATTCCCGCAATACCCAACATCTTCCAGATATTGTACGGTTTAATAAGCCCTATATCTCTCCAGGATTGCTTTCTATAGTAAAGTAGTAGAGTTGCTACTCCTACGGTAGATATGGATCTTAGCAAAGCATTGCCCCAAAATCCTATTTGTTCGATATGCACTTCTCTAATGAGAAACATTGCGGCGAGGAAAATCACCAGATCGATCAATGCCTGTAAGGGTTTAATCTGGCTTGCCGGATTAGCCAGGGAGTTCTTTCTTTTTGTATTCAACTTATTATGAAAATTAGTTCTGGTTAGGATTTGGTATACTCCAAAAGATCTCCCGGTTGGCATTCAAGTGCCTCACATAGTGCTTCCAGTGTGGTAAAACGCATCGCTTTTGCTTTGCCTGTTTTCAAGATAGACAGATTAGCTTCAGTTATTCCAAGTTGGTGGGCCAGATCTTTTGATCGGATCTTCCGTTGTGCCATGACAACATCAAGGTTTACTATGATTGGCATAATTAAACAGTCAGTTCGTTTTCTTCATACAAACGATTACCCTCAGTAAATATCTCACTTAAAAGAAAGCACACCAATGCACAAATAGGGTAGAGCAATTTTGCTTCCAAATGCACCATGGTTCCTGAATTAGCCGGAAGTAATGATATGAGGTCAACAAGGAAAAGCATGATAAAAAAAGCACCCATTTTCTTGAAATGGAGGATATTTTCAGAGACAAATGCTTTCAGGTGTTTGATTGACTCGATGATTTTAATTGCTCTGGAGAGAAGCAATAGGGTGATTAAAATCTGAATGAGATTCTTGGCGAAAGAGAATGTAAGATGCAAGAAACTTTGCTCAATGCCTTCACCCTCTTTATTAAATGATAAACCACTATCGGTCCAGATATATTGGATACCTAATGGTATTCCTAAAAGGTGACTTATAAAAAAGAAGCAAAGAAGTATGGCTAATACAAAGAATATCACACGTAGCACCCGAACGGTCACTAGGGATAATTTTAAAATATTGTTATTCATAAGTAATTAATTTATGCAATTATATAAATAATTATTTAAAAACAATAATTAATAAATTATTAACAATAAAAAAAGCCTCACATGATTGTGAGGCTTAAGAGCTAGTTTTTCTTATTGTTTTTAAACGATTTGTCCGGGTATGGAGGTGGCGGAGGTACCGGACGTGGGTCTTCTTTAATCTTCTGTTTTAAGTGTTCGATCGCTTTATCCAGTTGTGCGTCCTTTCCTTTAAAAGTGGCATGAGGTAGATTGTCAATCTCAATATCCGGCTCAAATCCTCTGCCTTCAATGCGCCATTCACCATCGGCATAAACGCCAAACATGGGTGCACGTGCCAGGCCTCCATCACTCAAGCGATTGCCACTATGAAGCCATATCTCACCACCCCAGGTACGCGTGCCAATCGTAGTTCCTAAGTCTAATTCTCTAAAACCGTCGGCGAAAGCCTCACCGTCTGAATAGGTGTTTTCATTTACTAACACAGCGATGTGTCCCCTGAAAGCGTATGGCATGTTCCAGTATGGTTCTCCGGAACGTGCCTGCCAATACATCCATGCTTTTCGCAATAGCTTTTCTAATATGAAACTGTCAATATTTCCACCCCAGTTGTAGCGAACATCTACAATGAGACCCTGACGGTTAAAAACAGGGTAGAACTCTCGATAAAATTGATTGATATCTCTGCTACCCATCGCCCGCAAGTGTAAGTATCCGATGGTTTTATCCGATTGTTGATCTACATATTTACGATTGCCGTATTCCCAATCACGATACCTTAGGTTGAATGCACTTCCAATTGGTTTGACGATGATGTCCCGAACACTGGAACCACGTTTGATCGCCAATCTTACCTGCTTTCCTACCTGATCTCGAATCAGCTCGCCTATATCATTTGCTGAAAGCGCAGCTCTACCATTCACACTTGTAATGATATCACCCGCTTTCACATCAAGGTATGGATCATCCAGGGGCGATTTTTCATCGGGATAGTCCGGGTCTGCCTTGTAGATATAATCGATACGGAAACCTCCAGCTCCTTCATCTCGGGTAAAGACACCCCCAAGGTTGGCAACCGGGATGTTTTTTTCATCACTTCTGGTGTCACCACCTCTTACACTGGTATGTAAAGCAGATAATTCACCAACAAATCGACCAATCAGATCAGAAAGTTCGTTTCGAGTGGTCACCCGATCCACAAGGGGTAAGTACTTAGCATGCATTGCATCCCAATCCACACCGTGCATGTTTTTGTCATAGAAATAGTCTCTTTCCATTCGCCAGGCATCCGTAAACATTTGCTTCCATTCTTTTCGAGGATCAATAGGGAATTTCCAGCCGCTTAAATCTACTTTTCCGTCACTTAGATCACTAATTGGACCAGTTCCTGCATCTACGATGTAGAAATTTCGTTGCTTCGCGACCATGAGTTTTTTACCATCAGCAGTCATATCAAATCGATTTACATCGCTGACCATGGTTTTCACTTCAGGATCCTCATTAGTGATTTTGACGACTGCCAAATGACTTTTTGCGTCTACGCCTGTTTCTCTGGAGACTACATACAGCGCTTTATCATTCACTTCTAATCCAAAGTAATTGCCAGGTTTAACTGGAACTTCTATTAGTCTTTCCTGAATGCCATTTTGATCAATCGCAACATTTACACCCGAATCTTCTTCATCACCCTTTTTCTTTTTGTCTCCATCTTCTTTCTTCTCATCATCACCGGAATAAAGTTCATCTACTGGCCTAAATGGTGATCGATTGCCTTTTTGGAGCGGAATATGGTAGATTTTTTCACTTACATCGAAATAAGGCTCTGGTTGTCTCGTACCCCAGGGGCTGCCTACTAGAGTGGTAAAATTTCGGTCAGAGATGAAGTAAATAAACTTTCCATCCGGGCTCCATCGTGGGTTAAAGCTATTGGCTCGATCAGTCGTTAGCTCAAATTGCTGCTTGGTATTTACATTGTATACCCAAATCTGAGCCATACTGTTTTTTGCAGCCTGCACATAAGCCAACCACTGACTATCAGGGGACCATGAAAAGTCCCAGATGCCTTCCTGATTAGTAGAAATTTTTGTGCTTTCTCCGGTTGAGACATTCAACACATACATGTTACTTTCCAGGTCATCGTATGCGATCCATTTGTCGTCTGGAGATGGAATGCCTGCATATCTTAATAAGTTGCCATCATTGGTTATGGTAGTTTCTGTTCCTAATCCATCAGCAGGCATTTTCACAAATTCAAACTCTCCGGTTTCATCTGAAAGTGCAATGATTGATTTTCCATCCGATGTGAATGCTGCATCCCGATACCTGACATTGTCTTTTTCTGTAAATGAGACTGTCCTGCCAGCTTTGGTAGGAACAACAAAAACCCTACCTCTTGCAGTAATCGCAATTTTTGATCCATCATTATTAGGATTGACGGAAGTGATGTATTGTGAAGGATTGTCTTCCCATTTCTCTCTTAACTGATCCAAATCTGAAGCAAGTGTGATGGCTATTTTTTCAGAAGCATCTGTCTCAATAGAGTATTTCCATAGGTCAGCACCAACCTGATACACAATCATACCATTCGAAACATTCGCAGAGCGGACATCAAAGTTCTCATGAGTGGTATGTTGCTTTTTGTCCCCTCCATTTTCATCCATCGACCATACATTCATGATCCCATCTCTATCAGATAAGAAATATATTCTTCCATCGTGCCACATAGGGTGGTGGCTTTCGCCTTCATAATCCGTTGTAAGTTTGATGGCTTCTTCTGAACCGAAGGTAAATTTCCAGATTTGACGAGCAGTTCCTCCTTTGTAACGTTTTGTAACGTTGTTGTGATCGGCGGGTCTAACAAAGTATACCGTTTGTCCATCTTCACTAAACGAAGCTTCACTCGCCTGATCAAGGGGAATGACTGTTTTCACCTTTGTTTTCGTATCAATTGTTACCAATCGATCATCCGGCTTTTTATTGTATGCCCATGTGGCATATACAATATTCCCATCAGGCGTCCATGTGGTTGCGGTTGATGGTTCACTTTCATACGTCCATCGGGTAGTTAACCCACCATTTATCGGCATGGTATATACTTCGGTCGGACCTTCATAGCTTGCTGAATACATTATTGTTTTTCCATCCGGAGATATAGCAGGAAATCGTTCTTCTTCGGCGTGTGTAGTCAATCTTTTTGCTAAACCGCCGGTGAGGGAAACTGACCAAAGATCGCCCTCAGCACAAAATATGATGATATCATTATGGATGTCTGGATTTTGATAATAGCCCTCAAAGCCCTGACTCCTGACAGTTGTCAATGAAAGCAAAAGCACGCAAAATAGTGCTCCAAGAAAACGTAACGAATTGGGAAACATAGTTTTAGGTATTGTTGTACTAATAAATCTAATTCTCTTTTGGATTACATTTTAATTTTTAACGCTCTTTAGGAAATCACAAGTGATGAGCGGTAGTGACCTCAAAGAATTTCAATAAATTCCATCGTGCAAAAATCTAAAGCCAATTGGATCTATCTTGTGTTGCTCATCCTGTCAGGGGAAGCAATATTTGTCTTGCCATTCGTGCTACAGCGGGTATTTCGTTCAACGGTACTTGAAGTATTCGAAATAAGTAACACGCAACTAGGTCTTTGCTTTACATTTTATGGGATAACTGCAATGCTTTCCTATTTTGTTGGCGGGCCCATAGCCGATCGATTCGAGCCAAGAAAATTAATTGCCTGGTCACTCTGGACAACCGCTTTAGGTGGATTCATATATGCATTATATCCTGGTTTTTACATGCTTCAACTGCTGTATGGTTATTGGGGGTTTACCACGATTTTACTTTTTTGGTCTCCTATGATCAAGGCTACTCGTATTTGGGGAGGGGCATCAGATCAAGGAAAAGCCTTTGGCATATTAGATGGCGGGAGAGGACTTGTAGGCGCTTTATTTGGAGTTTTTGCAGTAGCTCTTTTTGCAAACTCTTTACTAGAGAATGTTGACATTAATTTGGAAGAACGAAGAGAGGCCTTTAAGTGGGCCATATATGGTTCTACAGTCTCCATTGCGGTTATAGGAATATTGGTTTGGCTTTTTCTCAAATCGGAAGAAGCACCTTCCGAAAAAGTAGATCATCTCTCCGTCAAACAAGTAAAGGAAGTGATCAAATTACCTGCGGTTTGGCTGTTGATGGTGATTATTTTATGTGCGTATATGGGGTATAAAACCACTGATGTGGTATCTCTGTATGCAAGGGAAGTGTTACATTATGATGAAATTAATTCAGCCCATATTGGTACGTTCTTGTTATTCATGAGGCCCTTGGCAGGTGTTTTAATAGGCTTTGCCGCCGATCGTTCAAAAACCACTCTTTGGCTCTTTATAAGTTTTGCGATCATGTTTGTTGGATCACTATGGTTTGTTAGCGGTTTTGGCTTTGAATTATTGCCTGTTTTTCTTGTTTCAATCTTCACTATTTCCGGAGGGGTGTATGCGGCACGCGCACTTTATTTTGCGGTGATGAGGGAAGGAAGGATACCATTATACCTTACTGGCACTGCAGTGGGGGTGGTTTCAGTTGTAGGGTTTACACCGGATGTTTTTGCAGGGGTTATTATAGGATTCCTTCTGGATACGAATCCCGGTGAGCTTGGGCATCAACATGTGTTTTTGCTTCTGGCTGCTTTTTCAGCATTGGGCACTTTTTGCGCCTGGAGGTATCATAAATTGGCACCAAGTGATGAAGCATGCAAAAAGGCTGATAACTTAGCCAAATGAATCCATCTGAGATCCTAAAACAATACTGGAGGTATGATTCCTTTCGCCCTTTACAAGAGGATATCATTCAGTCTGTGCTGGATGGGAAAGATACGCTCGCGCTACTTCCAACAGGAGGAGGAAAATCGGTCTGTTTTCAGGTGCCTGCTATGGCTATGGATGGGATTTGTATTGTGGTTTCTCCCTTGATTTCTCTAATGAAAGACCAGGTTGATCAGCTGCAAAGGAGAGGCATTAAGTCAGCGGCTATTTACTCAGGAATGAGTCGAAGAGAAATTGACATAACGCTCGATAATTGCATCTATGGAAATTTTAAATTCTTATATGTATCACCGGAGCGTTTAAAAACGGAGATATTCCTGGAACGAGCCGTACAAATGAACATTTGTCTTTTAGCAATAGATGAGGCGCATTGTATCTCACAGTGGGGGTATGATTTTCGTCCACCGTACATGCAAATCTCAGAATTTATTGAGTCCGTTTCCATTGATCGAATGATTGCATTAACGGCCACTGCCACCAAAGAGGTAAAGGAAGATATCATTGATAAACTGGGGATGAAAGACCCACAGGTTTTTCAAAAGAGCTTTGCCCGTGCCAACCTATCGTACTCTGCTTTCCGGTTAGAAAATAAAGAAGGAAAGCTGCTCGAAATCCTTGGAAATGTACCTGGTTCGGCCGTTGTATACGTTCGAAGTAGAAAACGAACCAGAGAGATAGCTGAAATGCTAAGAAGAAATCAAATCTCTGCCGACTATTATCATGCAGGACTAACCGGATTAGATCGATCGGAAAAGCAAACCGCCTGGATCAATAATAAAACCCGTGTGATGGTCGCTACAAATGCATTTGGGATGGGGATTGATAAACCGAATGTCCGTACGGTTATACACATGGATTTGCCTGACTCGCTGGAAGCGTACTATCAGGAGGCTGGCCGTGCCGGACGGGATGAAAGAAAAGCGTATGCGGTAGCACTTTACCATGTTCAGGATATCGATGAGTTGAAGGAACGGACAAGTAGGTCGGTGGTTACACTTGAGCAGATCAAACGGACATATCAGGCACTAGCTAATTTCTTTAAAATGGCGATTGGGAGTCATGCGCTATCCAGCTTTCCTTTTAATTATGAGCAATTCATTAATACGTATAACCTGCCAGTTGTTGAGACCTATGCTGCATTAAAAAAGCTAACAGATGAGGGACTCATTCAAATGACTGAAGGGTTCTACGAGCAATCGAAGATCACATTTTTATTGGATAAAAGTGAGACGTATAAATTTCAGATAGCCAACCCAAAACTTGATTCTGTAATTAAAACACTACTCAGGCTGTACGGTGGGGAAGTCTTTGCCGGCTATGCAAAAATCAAGGAAAAGGACATTGGATCTTTGCTTAAAACAGATAAGGTTCAAGTACGGAAGTGGTTGAAATTTTTGCATGACAGTGAAGTGATCGACTACCAACCTGCAATGGATTCAGCTACGATCACGTTCTTAACTCCTCGCCTTGATCCGGAGAAGCTGCCTATTGATAATAAACAAATAGAGTGGAGGAGAAAGCTGGCGTTGGAGAAAGCAAACGCAGTTATCGATTATGTGAAATCAACAGAATGCCGCACACAAATATTCCAACGTTACTTTGATGAGGAAACCACGATTACTTGTGGTATTTGCGACAATGATCTGGAGAAAAAGAAAAAGCTGAAGGCAAGCGAAATCCCTGTAGACAAGGTAGAGGACGTCTTGGAGTCTCCTCGTAATATGTCTGAATTAAGAGCATTGCTATCCAGCTATACTCAAGATCAAATCATGGAAGCGCTGCGTATTCTTATTGATGATAAGAAGGTAGTGGAAAGTGGGGGGAGGTTTAGTTTATTGTAGTTTGGAAGTTAAACATCCTCCTAACCCCCCTTCAAAAGTGGAGTTGCACAGAATTCTATATCTAAGTTGTCTTGTCCTGAAATAGGTTTACACAATTTAAGTGTAAAATGAGAATAAAAACAGGAAGCCGTATTTATCGGAGTGATTCAGAGAAACTACGAATAATACAAGAAGTACTATCAGGTAAACTAAGTAAGGAAGCAGCTCAGCGCAAGTATGGAATTAGAGGTCATAGCGCCATCACCAACTGGATGCGTAGTTTTGGGATGAAGGAGCCATTAAAAGCCCGTGTCTATATGTCCAAACCAAATAAGAAACAGGAGCATCCTGAAGATTTATCTGCAAGAATTAAGGAACTAGAAGAAGCGCTGAAGTTAGCTGAGCTAAAGTCAGAAGCTTATTCAAAGATGATTGACATAGCCGAGGAGAAGTTTTCATTGAAGATCAGAAAAAAGTTGTCCACCAAACAGTCAAAATCATGAAACAAGTCTATCCATCAGTGGGGCTGGATTGTATTTGTGGACTGTTTGGTATGAGTAGGCAATCCTACTATCAATACCAGGCAAGAAGCAGATCATTGGAATCCACTCACCAGCAGATACTTCAGTTAGTTTTAGAGCAACGGGCATTACACCCACATTTGGGAGGTAGGAAGCTCTTTCATATGCTCCAGTCGGATTTTGATCGATTAGGTATCCGCATAGGCAGAGATGCTTTTTTTGATCTACTTTCCAGCCATCACTTGCTGATTAAGCGAAAAAAACGTCGAGTATCGACGACCAACTCCAGGCACTGGTTTAGGAAGTATCCTAACTTGATTAAAGGACTGGATATTCAAAGCGTTAATCAGGTATGGGTCAGTGATATTACCTATTGGAAGTGGAGAGATCGCTTCCATTACATCTGCCTCATCACCGATGCTTACAGTCGAAAAATAGTAGGTTATGAGTTATCTGATAATCTGGAAGCCATCAATAACCAGCGAGCATTACACATGGCAATCGAAAGCCAACCTGAACCTTTAAGAGGCTTAATCCACCATTCAGATCGAGGAATCCAGTACTGCAGTCAAGAATATGTGGACATGTTATCCGCTAGAGGTATACTTATCAGCATGACTGAAAATGGAGATCCATTAGAAAATGCCATTGCTGAACGAATCAATGGAATACTCAAAGAAGAATATCTTAACCATTATGAAATGGAAAACATGGCTCAAGCCAGAGAACTTTTAAGCTGTGTAGTGAACCGCTACAATCAAGGAAGACCTCATCTAAGCTGTGGTATGAAGACTCCAGATCAGGTTCACTCTACAAATAGTAAGCCCAAACCTCTCTGGAAGAATTATTGGAAAAATACAACTGTCAACATAAAACAGGACTACAATCAAACTGTCAACATATGTCAGGATTAACTATGTTTAACTGTAAACTTATTTTAGGACGATACAAGTTGTCCCCTTGAGGGGACTACAGGGGTGTTCATTGAGTGTTTACCCTTCCAAAGCTGCAACCCCCGGAAGCACCTTGCCTTCCATGTACTCAAGTAATGCGCCACCTCCGGTAGAAACGTAGGATACTTTATCGCCATAACCCAGATTATTTACTGCAGAAGCAGAATCACCTCCACCGATCAGTGAGAAGCCTCCTTTCTCAGTGGCTTTTACCACTGCTTGTGCAATGGTATTGGTACCTGCAGCAAAATTGCTCATCTCAAATACACCCATTGGGCCATTCCAAAGGATGGTTTTTGAGTTTTCAATGATTTTGGAAAAGACCTCTCTTGATTCTGGGCCAATATCCAATCCCATGTGTCCTTCAGGGATGGCATGATTGTCTGAAGTTTGAGTGTTGGCATCATTGCTGAAATTATCAGCTACGATGGAGTCTTTTGGTAGCTGAAGGTCAACACCTTTTTCTTTTGCTTTTAAAATCAACTCTTTCGCTAAGCTAAGCTTGTCTTCTTCAACAAGCGAGTTGCCGATTTGACCACCCATTGCTTTGAAGAATGTATAGCTCATACCACCACCAATGATCAGGTGATCCACCTTATCCAGCAGCTGCTCGATGATCATGATCTTATCGGAGATTTTAGCACCTCCCATAATGGCTGTAAAAGGCTTCTCTGCTTTCTCCAAAACCTTTTGAGCATTTTCAAGCTCGGCACTCATTACATATCCACAGCATTTCTCGTTAAAATACTTAGCAGCGACCGTTGTAGATGCATGCGCTCGGTGTGCAGTCCCGAATGCATCATTTACATATATGTCTCCATGTTTCGAAAGTTTTTCGGCAAAGCCTTCATCTCCTACTGTCTCTTCCTTATAAAATCTAACATTATCCAGTAATAGCACTTCACCACCTTGCAGTTGTTTTGATAGTTCGCTGGCGGACTCACCAATACAATCACCTCCAAACTTCACTTCCACCCCTAGCTTTTCACTCAAGTTGGGAATAATGTGGCGTAGAGAGAATTTATCTTCCGGCCCATTCTTTGGCCTGCCCAGATGAGACATTAATACGCATGCACCACCATCGCCTAAAATCTTTTTTAATGTAGGTATAGCAGCATTGATTCTGGTTTCATCTGTCACTTCCATATCCTCATTCAATGGAACGTTAAAGTCAACTCGGATTAATGCTCGTTTTCCTTCAAAATTGTAATCATCGATGGTCTTCATGCTATGCTCGTTTTTTGAGATCGCAAACATAAGAAGCATCTATGAATTAGAGGGTCGACAAACAATTCGTTTTAGTAATGGTTTGGTCGAGTAAATTTGCAGCATGTCAAGAATTATTCCGGTCATTTCCCTGGTTGTCGTATTGATCGTTAATTTCCTAGCCAATTACCTGCCAATTGGTGGTCGAACTACAGGGGAGGTGTCTGAAGCATATCCAACACTTTTTACACCTGCTGGATTTACTTTCTCAATTTGGGGTGTCATCTATGTTTTTTTGATAGCTTATGTGATTTATCAATACTTACCTCGCAACCGGGAGGATAAAACCTTTGATCGAATCAATAGACACTTCGTTGTAAACTGTACGGCAAATACACTCTGGATTTTTGCATGGCACTATGAGCTGATTACATTGGCGCTAGTCTTAATGGGGGTGATTTTAGGCTCTCTCATTGGAATTTACAGGCACGTTTTACCCGGAAAGATTAGCGGATTTCGAAATAAACTATTTGTCAGAGTGCCTTTTAGTCTCTATTTCGGATGGATCACGGTCGCAACCTTAGCTAATATCAGCGTTGAGCAGTCTGTGATTGGGATGGATAATTGGATCATGACAAAAACAGTTTGGGTGTTTGTCGAGCTGGCGCTAGCAGGAGCTATCGCTACTGTAATGGTGATCAGGTATCGTGATCCGATTTTTGGAGGAGTGGTGGCATGGGCAGCTTATGGAATTACAGAAAAGCAAGCCGATACTCCGGAAGTCGCTGGAGCCGCTGCTGCAGTTATGATTTTGGTACTGGTAATACTAATAATTGAAGGAATCCGAAGTGTAGTCTTCAAATGACTATTTCGTTCGTTCGATGGTGAACTGAACCAAATCCTCCAATGAATTTCGGTAAGCGGATTCCGGAAGGGTTTGGAGAATGTCTTTGGCTTTTTGGTGAAAATCTTCCATTACAGAAATGGCATACTCAATTCCACCTGACACTTTAACAAATTCGATTACTTCATTTACAAGTTTCGGCTTTTTCTCAGCTCTCTTTACTAGTCGCTTGATTCTTCTCTTTTCTAGTTTGGATGCTTTATTTAAGGCATATATCAATGGTAATGTCATTTTCTTTTCCTTGATATCAATCCCTCTTGGCTTTCCGATTTCGAATGTTCCATAATCAAATAAGTCATCTTTGATTTGAAAAGCCATACCCACAGCAAGGCCAAACTCTCCCATTTTCTCAATGGTTTCTTCATCTGCTTCAGCAGAGCATGCCCCCACTTTACAGCAAGATTTAATTAAGCTAGCTGTTTTTTGCCTTATGATCTGATAGTATACATCCTCTGTTATATCGAGCGTTTTTGCCTTGGCCATTTGAAGTAATTCGCCCTCACTCATCTCCTTCACAGGTTCAGTGGTGATTCTAAGCAGGTCAATGTCGTCGTTTTCCATCGATAGAAGCATCCCTTTTGCTAATAAGAAATCGCCAACCAAAACAGCAATTTTATTCTTCCAAAGTGCATTAATGGAGAAAAAACCTCTTCGCATATCGGAATCATCTACCACATCATCATGCACGAGCGTTGCTGTGTGCAGTAACTCAATAAGCGAGGCACCCCGATAGGTGGCTTCAGAAATCTGCCCTGTTGCACCCGCGCTAAGAAACACAAACAGAGGCCTCATTTGTTTTCCCTTTCTTCTCACTATATAGCCTGTGATCTTATCGAGAAGCATCACCTTACTTTTCATGGATTGTCTGAATTTTTTTTCAAACGCTTCCATCTCAGCGGATACTGGTGCCTGGATGTTTTTTAAGCTTAGGGCCATTTCGGATGCAATAATACTGATGTTGAGCTTTTAGAAAGGTATTCTTACCACTACATTTAAAAAAATGTGTTTAGCTAAAATGTTTGAAAGACAACCTTTCCGATTAATCAAACAATATTTTTCTAGTAAGAACTATCTTTCCGCCAATTTCTAAAAGAGGTAAATGGGTAGAAAGAAAGTAAGATATTCGGAAATTGTTCCTGACAAGAGCGAATGGCCAATTGTAAAATTGTCCAGAGACAGGAAGGAATTTATAGATGAAGTGGCGGATGAAACCTATGAGCATCTTACTAACATTAAAAATGGGTCGCTAAGGGAGGAAATTGAAACGACCATTCATAGAGAAAAGCTACGAATGAAAGCCAATCCTTGGCGTGTAGATCCCCCTGATGAAAAAGTATACTGGAAAAGTATTCAGGCTAGATTATTAGATATAAACCCGGACGAAAAGGAGAAAGCACGTGAACAGGAAAGAAAGCTTATACTAGAAATAATTAGTCGGTACACGGATGAAATTGCCGGGAATTTCAAGAAATCTGCCTATCGCTTTGCACAAAGATTCATAACATTTGGTTTCGCCAGACTGCTCAATGCTGCACGAGTGAAAGGGCTGATGTCGCTTTTTAGCCGTCAGTTGGATCTTGAAGATAAGATTCATGTAATCGGCGAAACGGAGCATATTCGGTCATTGGCTAAAAAAGGCACTGTAGTAATGGTGCCAACACATTTTAGCAACCTGGATTCTATTCTGATTGGTTGGGCTATTCAGCACCTGGGATTACCTCCTTTTATCTATGGTGCCGGACTTAACCTATTCAACATCAAAATTCTAGCCTACTTTATGAATAGTCTTGGTGCCTATAAAGTGGATAGGAGGAAGAAAAATCTGATTTATTTAGAAACGCTAAAGACCTACTCCAGAAACGCAATCAAACGAGGTTGTCATTCTTTGTTTTTTCCTGGTGGTACACGTTCCAGGTCCGGAGAAATTGAGACCACTCTTAAAACGGGTTTATTGGGAACCGCCATTGAAGCACAAAGAGAGCTTTATCTAAAAGCGGAAGAGGGAGCTGACGTGCGTAAAATCTTCATTGTTCCGGTTGTAATCAACTATCACTTTACACTTGAGGCCCCATCGTTGATTCGTGAGTATCTGAAGCGAACGGGAAGGGAGCGCTATTACGTAGAGGCAGACGAGTTTTCCACATCCTACAAGCTGGGAACTTTCATGTTCAAGTTCTTTGCAAAAGGATCTGATATTTCAGTGAATATTGGAAGGGGAATGGATATTCTTGGGAATTATGTTGATAATGATGGGAAGAGTTTTGATAAAAATGGAAACCCCATTCACGTAAGGGACTACTTTCTTAGGGAGCAGAAAATCACTTTCGATGCTCAACGTGAAAAGGAGTACGTGAGAGTTCTCTCCAAGCGAATTATTGAGGAGTACCATAAATACAATCGCGTATTTGCAAGTCATTTGGTAGCATTTGTTGCCTTCAAAATGTTGGAAAGGAAAAATCCGAAACTAGATCTTTACCACGTACTGCGCCTGCCGGACGAAGATTTGATCCTTGATTACGAAGCGTTTAAAAGTAACTTCAAAAAACTGCGAACAAGGCTTGAGAAAATTCATAAAAAAGGTCAGGTAGATATGGCTGACCATATGAAAAAACGTGCAAGTGATGCGATCGAACATGGACTGCAAAACGTTGGTTTATACCACGACCAAAGACCATTGATCAAAAAGGGTGATAAGATCATTGTGCAGGACACGAACACTTTATACTACTACCACAATAGAATGAATGGATATGGACTCGAAAAGTACATCTAAAGAGGTAGTAGGGGTTATTGGTGCCGGAAGTTTCGGTACGGCAGTAGCCAATATTCTGGCTGAGAATAACTCCAAAGTGATCTTGTATGTGAGGGACCCTGAAAAAACAAAAAAGATTGCAAAAGAGCGAGTCAGCTCCGGACAAAAGCTCCATGATAATATAGAAGTCACCAATAACCTGGAAGAGGTGCCGCAGCAATGTGAAATCATTTTCCCAATGGTGCCTTCGGCTAATTTCAGGGACATGGTGATAAAGTTGGCGCCTCATCTTAAGCCCTACCATGTGCTGATTCATGGAACAAAGGGGTTCGACTTGTTTGTGCCTAAGAAACAAAAAATATCTAGCAGTAATCCGCTTACGCGGGAGCATGTTAAGACCATTTCAGAAGTAATCAAGGAAGAAACATCTGTTTTGCGTGTGGGATGCCTGGCAGGACCTAATCTGGCCAGAGAACTGGATCAGCGTAAGCCTGCTGCATCAGTAGTGGCATCCCATTTTGATGAAGTCGTGCGTATTGGTCAGCGACTCTTAAAAAATGATCGATTCATGATTTATGGTAGCCGTGACCTGATAGGAATAGAGCTGTGTGGTATTCTGAAAAATATCATTGCTGTAGGTGCCGGAACCATTGCCGGAATGGATCTGGGGGAAAATGCCAAATCACTTTTTATAAGTCGGGGACTGGTAGAGATGGTCTACATTGGCAAAGCACTAGGTGGAAATGCACAAGCTTTTCTGGGCTTAGCAGGAGTAGGGGATTTGATTGCTACCTGTACATCTAATTTAAGCCGTAACTTTACGGTTGGATTTCGATTGGCGCAAGGCGAGAAGTTGGATGAAATTATCGAATCAATGGAGGAGGTAGCGGAGGGGATCAAGACCATCAATATTGTAAATCAACTGGCTGAGTCCTATAAAGTGAGGTGCCCAATTACGGAGACCTTATATCGAATCATCCATGATGAAATGACCATTCAGGAAGCTCATACCTATCTGATGAGCTTTCCATTTAGAGCTGAGATTGACTTCATTGAAACATAAAAAAAGCCACCCACTTGGGCGGCTATTTTGTATATTTTCTTAGTCCATTTTTAGTCTCAGATTTCCATAGCTGGAGTCGACGCGAATGATTTTGTTCGGATCACCCTTTCCAATTTTTCCTTTGTAGGTACTTCTATTCGATTCTTTTACTCTATAATTAAATGTGGCGTCTACATCAGATGAGATTTTCAGATCAGCAAATGAAAACTCAGCATTTATGTCAGCATTGACTCCCTCTTCCAATCCGATTTCGTAGGACCCAAATTTCCCGTCGATATCTATGGATGTGAACGTTTTAGCAAGTTTATCGATTCTGAAATCACCTAAGTAGCTGCAGTCCAGCTTCAAACTGCCTGTAAGTTCTTCTATTTCAAAGCCGGTAAAGTGAGCATCAGCGTCTACTTTCCCTGCTTTTTCAATTTCTACTTTGCCATATTTACTTTCCAGCTCCAGGTCATTGACCTCACCGATTTCCACATCTGAAAATCCTTGAGTTAAATCCAGAATATTGGCTTGCTCGACTTCAAAATTGCTGTATTTGATAGTTGCTTCAGCATCGTTGATTCTACCGATGCTACCGTTACCGAATGATACCTTTATGTCTGCATCCCCGGCAACATCCCCCACCTTCATTGATCCATAAGAGACGCTGATATCCAGGTCATTTCCTCGATCACCCATGGTAATGTCACCAAAGCTGTTTTTGACTTCCAGCGGATTTTTTTCAGACATATAAACGGTATAGTTGACTTCAAATCCTTCTTCGTTTTTGTTTTTATTGTTTGAAATTTCCGTTTCAAAAATGATTTCAGAACTACTCTCGGTAATGTCTATTTCTATGGCATCCAGAATGCGTTGTGCTCTTTCTTCATTCCTTCCTTTGCCAATAATTTCAACTTTAATGTCGAATTCATTCTTCTCCCAGGAGTTGATTTCGACCTTACCAAACTTATTTTCAATTACCAGCTTTGTGGTGGTACTTACTTTATAGTTTTTTTCTACATGTTTTTTCTTTTGATCCTGATCTTTTGCCCAAGCAAAAATGGTCAGGAGCATGCATACTGCTAATAGTCTATATTTCAATCGATATGTCGTTTTCATTGTTTTGGTTTTTGATACTTTGTAAAATGTCCAGTTGTTTGTTGAGGATGTCTAGTCTCAGCTGCAGGTTGCTGATCATTGCATCCATTACCCGGTCATTGGAAGCGTTGGTTTGGTAGGTTTTCTTAAGCTCTACATACATAGCGTCTAGTTGGTCGATCTCTACCAAAAATTCTTGGTGCTGTTCAGGAGTCAACTGCTCCTTAATCAACTGCCTTTTCTGTGAAATTAGTGAAACGTAATAGTCCTCTGCTTGCGTGAATTCTTCACTAAGGATCGGACCATCCTCTACGGTAGCACTATTTCTGTCGATCATTAAATAAATAGTAGATGCCATAAATAGGACTGCAGCTACTTTCCACATGAGAGGCCAAAGGGATGATTTTTTATCCAATCTTCGATCAATCTGCTGCCATGCATTTTCTGATGGGCTAGCATCATCAAAAGCATCTCTGTTCTCTATTATGAATTTCTCTAACTGGTCACCCATAATTTACCTCCTGTCTTATAATCATTTTTAACTTGTCCTTTGCTCGTTTATACTGAGATTTAGATGTTGATTCTGTTATTCCCAGTATTTCACTAATTTCTTTGTGGTCATACCCTTCAAATAAATAAAGAGTAAGTACAGTCCTGAATCCGGAAGGTAATTCCTTCATCGCATGTTTAACCTGATCAATGCTATAGTTTGGTTCTGACTTTTCCGGTTCGAATTCATGCACTTCTTCTTTTATTTCCTCCGCCAGCATCATGTCTTTTTTTACACGCTGTACATGATTCAGCGCTTTATTAATCACGATTCTTTTAAGCCATGCTCCAAAAGAGGCATCTTCTCGATAGCTATTCAGGTTTTGAAATGCACTGACAAATGCTTCCTGCAAAACATCTTCAGCGTCATCCTGGCCACCAGCAATCCTTAGCGCAGTGTTGAACATCGCTTTATTGTACAGTTTGTAAATCTCAAACTGAGCGGAGCGATCATCGTTCCTGCACCTTGCGATTAAATCAGCATGGATATTTACCGTGTTTGCTTCCAATTTTCAGGTTAGTTCACATAAAAGACTTTGACGAATTGAATGGGTTGCATTTGATCTCGAATTAAATCTTGATACTGCTGTGTAAAGAGTTAGCATCCTCAAACCTATAGTGAAACACATTTCAATTAATCACAGTTAGTCGTTTACAGTTTATTAAAATTAGTCGAAGATGTTAAGTATTTAACTTATTTACTTATAGAGGTTTAGGGTTATTTATTTAAACTTGTTCGTCAGTTACTATTGGAGAATATGAGAAAAGTTATTCGTATAGTATTTGCTATGTGTGCCATTATTGTATGTTCAGACCTGATGGGTCAAAGAATATTCAAAATGTTTAGTGATGCAGAGGAGGCTTTCTATGACGAAAAATTTGCGGAGGCCCTCACGCAATATCAGGAGATACAGGAAATAGACTCGGCCTATGAGGATATTCAATACAAAATTGAAATCTGTAAGCTTCTTTCCATTACCCAGTATGAAAACATGCAGCCGTTTAATGATTATGAAGAGATCATGTCACGGCGGGATAAGTTCTATTATTATTGGAAAGGACGAATTCAGATGAAAGAGTATGAGTTCGAGGAAGCCGTAGAATCACTTAAAAAATTCATAAAACTACCTGCCAAAAAAAGCGATATTATCCTGGAAGAGGCTAGAAGGTGGATCAATTGGGCTAATAATGCCAAGGAGTTCATGGATAATCCAAATTATTATGAGATACACTTACTAGAGCAGGGAATCAACACTAAAAATGCGGAGCTAAGTCCGGTCTATTTTGCTGAGAACGAAGAATTACTTTTTTTATCAAACAGAGATGAAACCAAGCCGGATCAATTTCAGATTTATCATACCAAACACAAAGGAGATCGATCGTGGACAGATCCAACGGTGATATATAATGTAGGCGTTTTTGAAAGAGATAATGCCAACATTGAAGTAGTTGACGAAGATGGACGATTATTTCAGTTTAGGACTGATAAAGGAGGTGACCTCTTTTACAGCGAGCCCACTGATAGCAAGACAGGGTGGTCCTCACCGAAAGAGTTTGATAGCAAAATATCTTCCACTCATTTGAGCTCTCATTTCTTCATCAATGAGCATGAGGATCGGATCATTTTTGCTAAGAATGTGGGCACAAAGAATGAACCCAATCTTGATCTGTTTGAATCTTACAAAGATCCGACTAAAGGCAATTGGAGCAAACCTGCTCTCTTTGCTACTACCATAAATAGTGAATACAATGAAGATAGTCCTTATCTCAGTCCAGATGAGAAAACCTTGTATTTCGCATCAGATGGTCATGAAACCATGGGAGGATACGACATATTTAAATCAGAATACGATTCAGCTACTTTATCCTGGTCAGAGCCTGAAAATCTAGGGTTCCCAATCAATTCTCCGGATGATGAAATCCATTTCAAATTAAATCATGATCAGATGTCAGGCTATTTCACATCGAATAGGCTGCACACCATTGGAGACTATGATATTTTCTTTTTCTGGGAGATTCATACTGTTAAGATCAAAGGAAGAATTTTAGATGAAGAAGGTAAGCCGGTGACAAACGCAAGGATATTTTTCCGTCCGGTTGAATACACAGATATGTATTTTTTCTCGGCTATCAGCGATGATGGCAGCTATGAAATGGTCATAAACGCGGATGATGTTTATGAAGTGGAGATCAAGATTGACGATTCAAAAGAAATCCTTCATTTAGAAGATTTTGAAATACACGCAACAGGAGGTGTAAACACGACCTATATAAAAGACTTTTTTATTGGCGGTGGCCCAAACTAGACAAGGATGTCTCCTTGTATTATAAACATTACAAGTAATTAACGTTTAATTTCTTTCAAAAGAAGAGGAGATAGCAGCCTCACTTTCTTATATTAGGATAAAATAAACAGCATGTATACCTCAATTATTGCAGGTCTAGGACATTATGTACCCGATAATGTTGTGACCAATGAAGACTTGTCCAAAATGATGGACACCAGTGATGAATGGATTGTAGAAAGAACCGGTATAAAAGAGCGAAGATGGATAGATCCGGCTACTGATGACAGCCCATCTACCATGGGAACGAAAGCAGCCAGAATGGCCATTAAAAATGCAGGACTTGTTCCGGATGATATCGACTTTATCATTTTTGCAACACTAAGTCCAGATTATTATTTCCCGGGTCCGGGGGTGATGGTACAAGACCAACTTGGAATTAAAGAGATTGGGGCACTAGATGTACGTAATCAATGCTCAGGGTTTGTTTATGGCCTTTCTGTGGCAGATCAGTTTGTGAAATCAGGAATGTATAAGAATGTACTGGTAATTGGAGCAGAGAACCATTCCGGTGGATTGGAAAAATCGACGCGTGGGAGAGGGGTTACCGTCATTTTTGGTGATGGAGCTGGTGCAGCAGTCGTTCAGCGAAATGAAGATTCAGATAAAGGTATCCTGTCGACTCATTTGCATTCTGAAGGTAAGCATGCGGAAGAACTGGCATTAATTGGTCCAAACACAGCGAGGTGGGTTCCGGAAATCATTGAAGAAAATGATCCTGAAGATGCAAGCTACTATCCATATATGAATGGAAATTTCGTCTTTAAACATGCTGTCACCAGATTCATGGAGGTAATTGGGGAGGCACTTGCCACGAACAATAAAAAACCGGAAGATATTAGTCTTCTTGTACCCCATCAGGCCAATTTGAGGATTAGCCAGTTTGTTCAAAAGAAAATGGGCTTATCCGATGATCAGGTATATAATAATATTATGCGATATGGAAATACCACTGCAGCTTCAATCCCTATCGCTATGAGTGAAGCATATCAGGAAGGCAAGATCAAGGATGGTGACCTGGTGTGCTTAGCAGCATTTGGTAGTGGATTTACCTGGGCGTCCGCATTAATTCGTTGGTAGCTTAAAGCATCACTCTTCATTCAAATTGGACAAATCATACGATTTCATCGATAAAAAGGGCTTTGTTTAAATTTTAATTGTATTATAACGAGAACTTATTTAATTATTTCAATTAATCGCTTAGAATAGTTAAATTTGTTCTCAACAAAGTATAAATCAACCATAACCATAAAGCAAAGATGAAATTCGTTAAAACGCTACTAGGGAAATCAACAGACGAAAACCAGCTTAAACTAAAAAAAGAAGCTCCGGGTGAATGGGTAGTGCGAAAAGGATCAACTGTCCTTTACATCGGGTCTAAAGACAAATGTGAGACCTACATGAGTCACGCCATGTAATTCGTTCATATAATGAAAATCTCACCAAGGCAGCATCTCTATCGGGGTGTTGCTTTTTTTTTGAAGCAATGCTATTAATTATTAAAAAAATAACAATTAATAGTGGTTAAACACAATAATTATTGTTATATTAATGTTTAATATTTGAAAGATACAATTTAAACTACCTCACCATGAATTTTTTTAAGTTATTCTCAAAAAGGGGCAATGATGATAAAATACGATTGACTAAATCTAAATCAGGTGATTGGATGGTGAAGAAGGGGTATAGCATTCTTTACATTGGTAGCCGTGAAAAATGCGAGACTTTTATGGAACAGACACTTAGTGTCTAGCTATGGATAATGGACTATTGGTTATCCGCCAGTCGGCGGATGGCCTTTATTATCTCCTCCGGGTGAGTCCAGGGGATAAAATGATTCACATCCTCCAATAAAACGATTTCTATTAGCGAATCTGGTAGCGTCTGCTTGGCAAAATCAGCATTCTCTTTAGGCACCAAAGAATCGGCCGTTCCTTGAATAACAATGGTTTCTATTTTAATCTTTGACCAAAGAGGTAGCATTGTCGTCAATTCATTTCTAAGCGTTAGAATTTCACTATTGCTCACCTCAAATTCCTTCGGAGTGAAGAATGCACCAACTTTGGTATCAATGGCATCCCTGTACCATTCATCTTCTTCTAGTTTAGGATCTATTGAAGGGGCAACCAGAATCATTCCTGTATAATCATCGGGAAAATCCATTCCCATTCGAGCTGCTACAGGTCCTCCAAGAGAATGACCGACTAAGATTTTATTCTTAGATGGGAATTCCTTTAATACTTCATTTACTAAAAACGCTTGCTTTTCGATAGATGGCTCTGGTTCTCCAAAATCAGAATTTCCAAATCCAGGACGATCAACAGCTAGAATATCAAAGTCCATTATCAAGCTGTCTTTTTCAAAGAAATTAATGAATGCATTCCATGAACCAGGTGATCCATGTATCAATACGATGAGTGTTGATTTTCCACGATCAATATATGCGTAATGCATATTTCTGTCACCTACTAAAAGATCGTTGAATTGAATTTCAACAGCATCTACAGATTTTTTTGCCTTCTCGTCAGTTATCCGAAACTGACATGCAAATCCTAATATCAGAATAAAAGCGATTTTTTTCATCTGTTGATCACTAATCCAATCGTATACATCAGACTATATTTGCCCTCTATGTCAGAAGGCATCATTTCCACCGACTTTCAATTTAAAGGACAAACCGGAAAATACACCGGTAAGGTTCGTGAGGTATACGAATTTGGCGATAAACTGGCCATGATCGCAACAGATCGAATTTCTGCGTTTGATGTGGTTTTACCAAAGCCAATTCCTTATAAAGGACAAGTGTTAAATCAGCTTGCAGCTAAGTTTTTAGCAGCGACCAGGGATATTGTGCCTAACTGGGTGGAATCAACACCTCATGCAAATGTGACCTTTGGAAAGAGGTGTGAACCTTTTAAAGTGGAAATGGTCATCCGTGGATATCTAACAGGACATGCCTGGAGGGAATATCGTGATGGAAAACGAATGCTTTGTGGAATCCCAATGCCGGATGGAATGGTCGAAAATCAACGATTCGATACGCCTATTATCACGCCAACCACTAAGGCAGACGAAGGTCATGATGAGGATATTTCCAGAGAGGAGATACTGGCGCAAGGTATTGTTTCAGAAAAGGATTACCTCCAGCTAGAAGATTATACACGCAAGTTGTTTGCTAGAGGAACCGAAATAGCTGAAAAGAGAGGACTTATACTGGTTGATACGAAGTATGAATTCGGAAAGTATGATGGTGAAATCTATTTAATAGATGAAGTGCACACTCCGGATAGTTCACGCTACTTTTATGCTGAGCCATATGCTGATTTGTTAGCTAAAAATGAGCCTCAGAAGCAGCTCTCGAAAGAATTTGTAAGGCAATGGTTGATATCAGAGGGTTTTCAGGGAAAAGACGGGCAACAAATTCCTGAGATGCCGGAAGATCGAATAGAAATGATCTCCAACAGATACATTGAACTTTATGAGAACATCTCGGGTGAAAAGTTTGTTAAAGACGAATACTCCGATAAATTAGCCCGAATTAACGACGCGATATCTCAAATAGTAGAATAAGAATTATGGAATTTACAGTAGACAAATACGAAAACTATTCAATAGCGAAGATTAAACAGGAAAAGGTAGACTCTACCATGGCCCCTGAATTGAAGTCAGAGTTTATGAAGCTGGCTCAGGACGGTGTAAATAGCCTGATTGTGGATATGGCAGATGTGAAATATGTAGATTCCAGTGGTCTAAGTGCACTTTTGGTTGGTAATCGATCATTTAGTGAGACCGGTGTTTTCGTACTTTATAATGTTACGGATCATGTGATGAAATTGATCTCCATTAGTCAGCTAGATAAAGTAATGAATATTGTAGCAAGTCAAGAGGAGGCTGCTGATGCCGTTTTATTGGCTACTATCAACAAAGGGCAAGGTGCAGCTGAGTAAACGTTGAGCCTTGAACTACTGATATTAGGATCTAACTCTGCGGCGTTTGCGCATCGTCGACATCACACGGCGCAATTATTCAAACTTCAGGAACAACACTTTTTGATTGACTGTGGGGAAGGTACTCAGCTGCTGATGAAGCGGTATAAAGTAAAGCTTTCCCGCATCGATCACATATTCATATCACACCTTCATGGCGATCATTATTTTGGTTTGATAGGCCTCTTATCTACCATGCATCTTTTTGGTCGCAAAAAAGACTTACTTCTAGTTTGTCCTCCAGGGCTGAAAGAGATTTTGCAACTTCAACTACGTCACTCTGAAACATCTCTGAATTTCCGCATTCAATATGTGGAGTTTACTCCGGGTGAATCTGAAATAGTACATGAAACGCCAAAATATACGGTTACAACACTACCTATGGATCATCGGGTGCCGTGTTCCGGGTATTTATTCAAAGAGAAACCCAAAAAACGAAGGATCAATAGGAATAAGTTACCTGAAGTCCAGCTTTCAAGCCTGGATATAGTGCGGCTGAAGGAAGGAGAGGATATTCTAAATGAAGATGAATCAATAAAATATGAGAATAAACTGTTGACGCTTGACCCTAACCCAAGTTTTAGTTACGCATTCTTTTCGGACACTCGGTTGCGACCTGAATTAGTGGACACTATAAAGGGAGTTGACTTACTTTACCATGAAGCCACGTTTGCGAATGATATGAAAGATCGTGCGGTTCAAACGTTTCATACGACTGCAGAGCAGGCTGCACAATTTGCGAAAGATGCTGAAGTAGGAAAACTAGTATTGGGTCACTTCTCAGCACGCTACAAAGAACTCGATCCGATATTGAATGAAGCAAAAGCTATTTTTCCAAAGGCGGAGTTAGCCATTGAAGGAACCAAATTTGTAGTAGATGGGAAATAAAAGGCAAAACCTATTCATAGTCCTTGGGGCCATTTTTCTTACCAATGCAATCCTTGCTGAATTAATTGGAGTAAAGATTTTCTCACTTGAGCAAACACTTGGCCTGCAACCTGCGAATCTGGATATTTTGGGATATACCCTGGATTTTAATCTTACCGCGGGGGTGATGATTTGGCCGGTGGTATTTATCACCACAGACATTATTAATGAATATTTTGGAAAAGCTGGAGTTCGTAAGATCAGTTTTATTGCTGTAGGGTGTATATCCTATGCGTTTTTAATGATTTGGTTAGTAACAAAGCTGAGTCCTGCCGGCTTCTGGTTGGAAGTAAATAATTCCGATCCTGATGGTAATTATTTCAATGTCAATTATGCATTCAATAAGGTTTTTACCCAAGGCTTAGGAATCATTATAGGTTCGATTATCGCCTTTTTAATCGGTCAGTTGCTTGATGTGGTAGTCTTTCAGCGACTTAGAAAGATCACCGGTGAGAAGATGATATGGCTAAGGGCTACCGGCTCTACATTGATCTCTCAGCTGATTGATAGTTTTGTTGTTCTGACGATTGCTTTTTACATCCTGGCACCTGCCGAAAACCGGTGGGATTTCTCACAAGTAATCTCCGTTGGATCGCTAAACTATATCTACAAGTTTATTGTCGCTATCGCGCTTACACCGTTAATTTATCTTGGTCATTTCCTGATTGACCGGTACCTGGGCAAAGAAGAGGCGGATCGAATGAAAGAAGAGGCTAGTCAGAGTGGGTTTGTGGGAAAGTCGATCCGATAGGCTGTAAATAGTTTTAGCTAATGATAGCATTCATGCAATGATGACAACATGATAAAACTGATTAGTTAAGATCCAAATCGATGAGAATAGGATAACCAAAAGAAGCGTTTTTACCACGAATTTCAATTTATACTTTTTTTTCTTTGCTATAGATAGTAGCATGAGAAAATGGAGGGAGGTAAACACTGTTGGTAATGTAAACAAGCCCATGTTTAGCGACGTGCCAATTCTTCCTAAGTCATTAGGGTTACGATAATTCATAATTCCTGATAGCAATTCCAGATAAAAGCAGGTAAAAAGAAATGGGAAAAAGTTCTTATTATTATTTCGGCTAATAACTAGATAGTAAATTATTGCTTGTACTAGTGTTATTAGTGGCCCCACAAAACTGATAATTGTGTAATGCCAATCTTTGTTGTATTTGCCATAGTTAGGATAAACCTTATTTAATGTCATCCTCATTTCGTATCCTAGAAACTCCCCCATAATCCAATGAGAAAACTCATGAATGAGAAATGTGAAAACAACAGCCAAAAGCGTATAGAAAATATATTTATACATGCTCTAATGGCATTAAGTTTAATCGTTATTAAGAGACAGCCATTTCCACTTAACACTTTGATTTAGTTTAGTGTCAAATAGCCCAAACACGGTACTGCCACTTCCTGTCATTGAAGCATAGATAGCTCCAGACTCATACATGTCTTGTTTTAGCTGCTGTATATTCGGATGATTAGGGAAAATAGATTTTTCAAAATCGTTATGAAGAGAATTTTTCCAGGTGGAAATTGGTGTTCCAATCAATTCTGAAATTTCAATTTTCGATGGGTTAGGAGTGACACCCGAATAGGCTTCTTTCGTGGAAACATGGATGTTCGGATTATGGATCGCTAAATGGAAGCCTGATAGATCCAGTTCAATTGTCTCTAGTTGCTCTCCGCGACCTTTGGCAATAGCCGGTTGATTCTTAATGAAGAATGGACAGTCGCTACCAAGCTTCAAAGCATAATTTCTAAGGGTGTCTGTTGAAAGACCTAATTCAAAAAGCCTATTGAGCATTTTTAGGGTGAATGCGCCATCGGCTGAGCCACCCCCAAGTCCGGCTCCCATAGGAATGTTTTTAAGAAGGTGAATTTCTACCGGAGAAATGTCAAAATCCGACTTTAAAAGCTCAAAGGCTTTTACGCATAGATTCTTCGATGCATCACCGGGGATTTCCAGTCCATAACTGTAAAAAGCAAAAGCAGCTGCCTCTATCACCTCCAAACAGTCGTGCCAGGGAATAGGATAGAAGCAGCTTTCAATGTTGTGATAACCGTCTTCCCGCTTGCTCACTATGTTGAGTCCAAGATTGATTTTTGCGTTTGGGAAGGTGATCATAGAATGGATAATATTAAGATGTCATTCTGAACGAATTGAAGAATCTATCTTCTATTCAAAAAGATTCTTCGCTGCACCTGTCTGCCGACAGGCAGGCTCAGAATGACACTGAATTTTACTTGCTGAGCTCCTCTACCATTGCCTCGGTGATACCCGAAGTAGAGAATCCTCCATCGTGCATCAGATTTTGCATGGTCACCATACGTGTCAGGTCTGAGAACATAGTTATGCAATAGTCTGCACAGCTCTCGGCATCCGCATTTCCAAGCGGTGACATTTTATCCGCATAATTAAAGAATACGTCAAAGCCAGGCACCCCGGAACCTGCTGTGGTCATCGTAGGAGACTGAGAGATGGTATTTACGCGTACTTTTTTGCTTACTCCCAGGCGATAGCCATAGCTTCTGGCGATGGATTCAAGCAATGCTTTTGCCTGTGCCATATCGGAATAGTCCGGGAAGGTTCGTTGCGCAGCAATGTATGAAAGACCAAGGATGGATCCCCATTCATTCATTGCGTCCAGTTTTTCTGCGGTCTGCATCATTTTATGAAAACTCAATGCAGAAACATCTAATGTTTTTTGGAACCAGTCGTAGTTCAGATCTCCATAATCTTTTCCTTTTCTAACATTAGGGCTCATTCCGATGGAGTGCAACACGAAATCGATTTTACCTCCAAGTGTTTCCCGAGATTTCGTGAAGAGATTTTCAAGATCTTCCATTGAGGTAGCATCTGCAGGAATGATCTCTGCATTACATTGCTCTCCCAGTTTATTGATCTCACCCATTCGCATTGCGATAGGGGCATTTGTCAATGTGAATGTAGCTCCTTGTTCATATGCTTTTTCAGCAACTTTCCATGCGATTGAATTCTGATCCAACGCTCCGGAGATGATCCCTCTTTTTCCTTTCAGTAGATTATGTGACATAGTATTTTATTTCAGTTTTCATAAATACCCCCCTGCTTTCTTTAAGAACTACTCCCCCTTAGAAAAGGGGGACGGGGGGTTGTTCTTATCTTCAAATTCTAATATAAAACTTTCAATGGTTCTCAAAACATTTGACATGTTGTGTTTTACATCCAGATCTTCAAACCGTAGAAAATGAATCCCCAACTTTTCAATTTCTTCTTGTCGAGCCTGATCCGCCTTCACTGCATCCTCAGAATTGTGCGAATCTCCATCTATTTCTATTACCAGGCTAAGTTTACTACAAAAGAAATCAACTATGTAATTAAGAATGGGTTTTTGTCTCATAAATTGATACCCATACATCTTTCTGGATTTCAATTCATTCCATAACAAAACCTCAGACAAGGTGCTGTTATTTCTAAGTTCACGTGATAAAGCTTTTAATTTAGGATTGTAATGTATTTTCATTGGCCAAGTAAATATACAACCCCCTGACCCCCTTTATAAAGGGGGAATTGTATCGTCCTAAAATAAGTTTACAGTTAAACATAGTTAATCCTGACATATGTTGACAGTTTGATTGTAGTCCTGTTTTATGTTGACAGTTGTATTTTTCCAATAATTCTTCCAGAGAGGTTTGGGCTTACTATTTGTAGAGTGAACCTGATCTGGAGTCTTCATACCACAGCTTAGATGAGGTCTTCCTTGATTGTAGCGGTTCACTACACAGCTTAAAAGTTCTCTGGCTTGAGCCATGTTTTCCACTTCATAATGGTTAAGATATTCTTCTTTGAGTATTCCATTGATTCGTTCAGCAATGGCATTTTCTAATGGATCTCTATTTTCAGTCATGCTGATAAGTATACCTCTAGCGGATAACATGTCCACATATTCTTGACTGCAGTACTGGATTCCTCGATCTGAATGGTGGATTAAGCCTCTTAAAGGTTCAGGTTGGCTTTCGATTGCCATGTGTAATGCTCGCTGGTTATTGATGGCTTCCAGATTATCAGATAACTCATAACCTACTATTTTTCGACTGTAAGCATCGGTGATGAGGCAGATGTAATGGAAGCGATCTCTCCACTTCCAATAGGTAATATCACTGACCCATACCTGATTAACGCTTTGAATATCCAGTCCTTTAATCAAGTTAGGATACTTCCTAAACCAGTGCCTGGAGTTGGTCGTCGATACTCGACGTTTTTTTCGCTTAATCAGCAAGTGATGGCTGGAAAGTAGATCAAAAAAAGCATCTCTGCCTATGCGGATACCTAATCGATCAAAATCCGACTGGAGCATATGAAAGAGCTTCCTACCTCCCAAATGTGGGTGTAATGCCCGTTGCTCTAAAACTAACTGAAGTATCTGCTGGTGAGTGGATTCCAATGATCTGCTTCTTGCCTGGTATTGATAGTAGGATTGCCTACTCATACCAAACAGTCCACAAATACAATCCAGCCCCACTGATGGATAGACTTGTTTCATGATTTTGACTGTTTGGTGGACAACTTTTTTCTGATCTTCAATGAAAACTTCTCCTCGGCTATGTCAATCATCTTTGAATAAGCTTCTGACTTTAGCTCAGCTAACTTCAGCGCTTCTTCTAGTTCCTTAATTCTTGCAGATAAATCTTCAGGATGCTCCTGTTTCTTATTTGGTTTGGACATATAGACACGGGCTTTTAATGGCTCCTTCATCCCAAAACTACGCATCCAGTTGGTGATGGCGCTATGACCTCTAATTCCATACTTGCGCTGAGCTGCTTCCTTACTTAGTTTACCTGATAGTACTTCTTGTATTATTCGTAGTTTCTCTGAATCACTCCGATAAATACGGCTTCCTGTTTTTATTCTCATTTTACACTTAAATTGTGTAAACCTATTTCAGGACAAGACAAATCCTTATAATTGTAAAAGCTCCTTCGCACTTTCAACAGCTGAAGCTCCCGGATTTTCTCCTCCAATCATTTTTGCAATCTCGGTAACCCGATCTTCATCCGCTAATTTCTTAATTCGACTTACAGACCGGTCTGAGGTGTGGTCTTTGTAAACAAAATAATGGGCATCACCCCCTGCAGCAAATTGAGGTAAATGACTAATACTAATTACTTGATGGTTTCGAGACATATGCTTCATCATGCGAATCATTTGAAGCGCAACCTCACCGGACACACCAGTGTCAATCTCATCAAAAATAATGGTAGGCATGGCAGTCTTGTCTGCAATCAAGTATTTCACCGCAAAGATCAATCGTGAAAACTCACCACCGGATGCTACTTCTTTTAATTCCTGAGGTTTGATGCCTTTATTCGCACTGAATAGCATTTCTATTGTATCCAGCCCGTTTTGGGATGGCTCTGCAGGATGGACCCGAATCTCTACTGTGCCATTTTCAATGCCAATCTGATGAATGATTTTTTCCATCTCATCAGAAAAATTCAGTGCCGAGAGTTTTCTTGATTCTGAAAGTTTGTTGCCATGTTCATGCATCACTTTTTCAGCTTCGGTCAACTCCTTTTTTGCTTTCAAAATTTCATTGTCAAGGTTTGCGACCTGACTCAGCCCTTGATCCAGATTATCTCGGATTTTGATTAACTCATCCACCGTCAATACCGAGTGTTTTTTCTGTAAACGGTACAATAAATCCAGCCGATCTTTTAATTCCTGAATCTTTTCAGGGTCATGTTCAACTTTATCCTGCACTCGCTGCATCTCATTGGAAATGTCAGCAAGCTCAATAGATGCACTTTCCACACGAGCACTTAATTCCTCCAGATCCTTAGAAAACGATGCTATTGTGTGCAGTAAGGATTTCGCTTCATTAAGCTGCTGCACAATTGCTACTTCAGATTCATCCAGCATATGGATCGTTCGAGATAGTTTCAGCTTGATATCTTCTGAATTTTCAAGTACTTCCAGTTCCTTTTCTAGTTCTTCCTGATCTAAATCATCAAGTTTTGCTTCTTGTAATTCATTTAGCAAGAACTGCTTATAATCAGCATCCTCCGCACTTTGTGCTGCCAATGATTCAAGTTTTTCCAGGGTTTTTTTAGCAGATGCATACGTTTGAAAAGCAGCGTAATAAGAAGTAAGTAGTTCAGGGTGAGCTGCAAAAGCATCTAAGGCATTTAACTGATAAGTATTGTTGCCCAGCTGAAGTGATTCATGTTGAGAATGTACATCCATCAGTTTTTCACCGATGGTTTTAAGCGTACTCAGGTTGGTAGGAGTGTCATTAACGAAAGCTCGCGACTTTCCTGATGGGCTTATTTCCCTTCGGATGACACATTCTGCTTCGTAATCAAGGTCTTCCTTTTCAAATATTTTTTGAAGCGAGTAGGATGAAATATCGAATGTCCCCTCTACTATACATTTCTGATTTTCATCCAGCAAAACTTTGGTATCTGCTCTCTTACCAAGCAACAACCCAACAGCACCCAGCATGATCGATTTACCAGCACCTGTTTCACCGGTGATGATATTCAATCGGGGAGAAGGAGACATCTCCAAATCCTGGATGAGTGCGTAATTCTTTATCTGGAGTGACTTGATCATAAATGGGTCACAAAGATATGTCAGAGACTAGTCAATCAATGCCTTATATTCATCCGTTCTTGAGGGATCGATGTTGCTTAGCAGATTGTAAGCTTGTCGGCGTGTCGCAAGATTGGATTCTTTGAAAATTTGAATCAATTCACCTGACTTGGCATCCATAAAAGCTATGGTCAAAATGGATCTTGGTCTAGCCCTGTTTGCTTTCTGAATTTCTGATAATGACGCTAATATATTTTTCTCTGCTTGTTCACGGTCTTCCGCCATGATGTCAAGGCCTTCTCGGTGATAGGTGTAAAGAGCCTTGCGAATGGGCTCCAGTTGTGGGTTTTGGATATTTTCAATCAGCCAATACCTATTTCTGACACTGTTGAATTGCTGCCAGCCTGTATAATTGGTTTGCTGTGCATTGTTAACGATTTGAAAAGCTTTCTGATAATGAGGTGCTCCACCCATTTCAGAAAAGGTGTCGTAATCAAAGCCCAGCACCATATACGCGTAGTAAGCCAGCAAGGAGGTGATATTGCTTGTGAAAGTGTTTTCATTGAACCGGAGTGGCTGTGATTGTACATACTCAAAGTCCCAATCCCGGTCAGCAAAATTCATAATTACTGATTCGTAGCTCGTACCGTAGACCGGACGACTTGATAAAACCTGGACAGAAGCTTTGAAAACACCAACACTTGGCATTTCAGTCATGGTGATTACGATATTGCAGTTGATGACTTCTTCTTCCTGAAATTCATCGTTGGTCCACTTGGTGGTATTTAGAAACTGAGCAAACTCATTTTCCATCTCAGTGAAAATTGCACGCTCAGTGGTCTGTATTTGTTGGGCATTTACAATCACACGGCAATTGAGTTCTTGTGCGTGTGAATAAATAGTTATTAAGACCAGAACTAATCCAAAAAACCTCATGAATGCTTTTTTATGACGTAATCAACAATATCCTGCGCTACTTCGACCTTACTCTTCAACTCAAATTTTTGTTCGTTATTGTCCTTATCGAAGAAGGTCACTTTGTTCGTGTCTTTTTGAAATCCGGCACCACTGTCATTGAGTGAATTGAGTACAATTAGGTCGAAATTCTTCTTCTTTAGCTTTTCCCTTGCATTGACCGATTCGTTGTTGGTTTCCAGGGCAAACCCGACATGATACTGATGTTTTTTCTTTTCTCCGAGGGTAGCAGCAATGTCAGGATTTTTTATTAGCTCTAATTGAAGGCTGTCATCGTTTTTCTTGATTTTTTCCTTGGCCGGATCTTTTGGCCGATAGTCGGATACAGCGGCGGAGAATACCACCACATCAGCTTCATGATGCCTTTTCTCGGTTTCTTTCAGCATCTCCTCTGCAGATTGCACTTTGATGACTTCACTAGTATGAGGAAAATGGTCAGCAGGGCCTGAAACAACCACTACATCTGCACCCGTGTTTTTAAATGCATTTGCGATCGCTGTACCCATCTTGCCTGAAGAATGATTTCCAATAAACCTTACGGGATCAATAGCTTCAAAAGTGGGTCCGGAAGTGATTAGCACTTTCTTTCCTTTCAAAGCTTCTGAATTAGTTAACTTTTTTTTTAAGATTTCAAGTAACTCCTCTGGTTCTGCCATTCTACCCTGACCGGATAATCCGCTTGCCAGTTCTCCATCACGTGCCTCGATTACTTCATTACCGAACGATTGAAGTTTCTTAAGGTTCTCCTGAGTGGTTGGATGTTGGTACATGTCCAAATCCATTGCTGGCGCAACCATTACAGGGCATTTAGCAGATAGATAGGTGGCCAAAAGCAGGTTATCACAAATGCCATTGGCCATTTTGCCGAGGGTGTTGGCGCTTAGTGGCGCTATAAGCATCAAGTCAGCCCACATGCCTAGTTCTACGTGATTATGCCATTCGCCGCTATTCTCATCGAAGTATTCGGAATAGACCGGGTTTTTAGAAAGTGTGGCGAGAGTTAGGGGTGTAATGAAATCCTTTGCGCTTTCAGTCATGATTACTTTGACCTCAGCGCCCTCTTTTTTCAGTAAACGCACAAAAAAAGCGGTTTTATAGGCCGCTATTGACCCACAAACCGCTAATAATATTTTCTTACCCGCCAACATGGCGACTAATTTATGCTAAATCTGAGCGAGAGTCGTCTTCTTCTTCTGGTAATCTGAAATTTAATTCACCATTCAAGAACTCCTCGATTGCCATCGTTGTAGGCTTAGGCATGCGCTCGTAGAATTTAGAAATTTCAATTTGCTCTCTGTTTTCAAAAATCTCCTCCAAATTGTCTACAGAAGATGCAAACTCTGCAAGTTTGGCATTAAGTTCTTCTTTCTGATTAGCGCTTATTTGTCGTGCTCGCTTAGCGATGATCACCAAAGACTCATATAGATTGCCACTAGGCTCAAGAATGTCCTGATTGTCTCTTGTGATGATTGATGGATTTATTTGCTGCATATCGCTATTTTTATTTTGAATCCGCAAATTTAGTTATTTCTTCGATGCTTTCCGCATAAATTTTCTCAGCATCTTTTAAAAATTTACTATTCGGATATTTATCTATAAAGGCCAGGTAATGATCGATTGTATTTCTAAATCGCTCTTCCTGCTTGGATGGAATACTTTCTTTAGCAAGGTCAAAGGAGGTTTCAATTCTTAAAAAGGAAACTTCTTCATTGTAATCTGAATCTGGAAAATCATTAGCAAAATTATCATAGACCACAAGTGCAGCCTTATATCTTCTCAACTTATAGTAAAGCTTACACTGCTCGTAAGCTTTCTTTTCAAGTTTCTCCTGCATTTCATCGATGATACGATCAGCATCAGGTGCATATTTTGATGAAGGATATTTATTGATGAAGTTCTGCATTGCTGCGATCGCTTCGTAAGTCACCGTCTGATCCAATTGATAATCCGGAGATTGCATAAACAGAGAGTAAGCATGCATATATGCAGCCTCCATCACATAGTCAGACCTTCCGTAGATGCGAACGAACTCATCAAAGTGATGTGCACTTAGGATGAATTGTTTCTGATAATAGTAGCTATAAGCAAGGTAGAAGCTGGCAAGTTCAGCTTCCTCCGTACCCTTGATGATTGGGAGTATATCCTCTAAAAGAATGATTGTTCTGTGATAGTCTTCCTCTTCGTAATATGCCAGTGCGGCTTCATATTTCACTTTCCAATCTCCACTTTTTTGGATCTTGCGAAATTTGCTACAGCCAACAATGCTAAGTGCAGTAATCAACAAGAACAGAATTCTAACTTCCCTCATAATTTTTTAATAGGTCGGCAAAACTAAGGACTTATACCTTAAACGAAAACAAGGGTTTACCTTTTACCGCCTTCTTTAAGGGATTTTAACAATTCGCCTTCTCCCTTGGTGCGTTTCTCTAAATTGATTTTCTCTTTTGGCGGCAGTTTTGGAAGGTTTTCATCTTCTTCTTTTATCTCTCTTTGAAAGTCTGTAAACAGATCTTTTAGCTCCGGTCTTTGTTCACCTCTCCATTCAAACCCTTGTAGTTTTTGGACTTCCTCAGTTAACTCATGAGGGGGAATAAACCGTGCCTCAGGTTTGATGTAGAATGAGATGTTATCAAGCTCCTCATTTTTAAATCGGATGGTCATATCACTGCAAAGAATGCGATTCATTCCCAGGGTGATGATGTTGTAAGGGTCATCCTCATCAAGCACATAATAAATGCTTTCGCCATTACCATTCACATAAATTCTGTTGATCTGTGATTTGACAAAGAGGGCTTTCATGGTTCGCCCCTTAATTTGATTGTAATTTTTGAGGGTGTCTTCTGTTGCTAAGAATGCCTGCTGTAAAAGTGTCATCGATTTGATTTCCTTCTCCGTAACATTCATCTTAATGGTGTCACCTTCCAGTTGATTCTTGAGATTCCAGAAGATTGGATCCTGATAGAAGTATAGCATGGAATCTTGCAGGAAGTAAGCCGCTGAATCTGCCAACCCCTGAAGGTTACTTTTCCATATTCGTACGTTGTGATAGGCCAGGATTCTCTTGGCAGAATCATAATCACTTTCAATTGAGACGAGGGTGTCAGCAGCCAGGTATAGTGTATCTCTTTCGAGAAACCTTCGCATCAAGGCATTGCCGTATACTTTGCTAATGCCATTTGCTTTATCCGCATAGCCCTTTTCTCCTGTTATAACGACATCATCTTCCTTTGAGGTGAGCTTTACATTTCCTTTGGCGTCATAATATTTTTTGAGATCGTCAAAGAACAGTTCATCACCCTCCATAAAGTAATCCGTGGTTTCAACTGTCCCATCGATAAACTCTGACTGATCGATTTGTGTACGAAATGTACCACCCTTGGCATGTAGAATCGATTCGTCTTCAGTTATTATGGTAGTTTTTCCTTCAGTGATGGCAATTTTTGGGCGTGTATTATATCTCAGCGTATCAGATTTTAAAGTATAATCTGGAGCTACAAGAACCACATCATCCCAAAATAAGGCATATTTCTGTAAGCCGTAATAGTATCCTGTTTCACTTGTCAGGACATTTACAGAGTCTTTCAGCTTTCCGCCATTGTAGTAATTGCCAATTTCTGTATCCATGTTATAGTCCAGAAAATTGGTGGTTAGACGTTGGTCTGCCTTGGTATAAATCACATTATCCCTTAATTGAGCGGTTCGTGTCTGCCCATCATATATGAGCCGATCTGAAGTGATTGTTACTGAATCGTCTATGATTTTAACTCTACCAAATGCTTCCATGACATTATCTTCGACATAGTAGTAAGAGCTATCACAGTACATGGTGGTAGTCTTCTGAGCAAATACCACATTGCCAATAAGCCTTCTTATTTTCTCACCATTTTTACGAAATTCGAATAAATCTTCAGCTTTGTATTTGATCCGATCGACCTTTTGGGCGTTTGCACTCAGGGCTGACAGGATCAAAACAAATAAAACGAAGGTGAATTGAAGTAACTTCCGCATCTGGCAAAATTAACTGATCAAGTGGTGCATTCTTTACAAAAACAGTTCCATGATTTTATTCTCTCCAAACAATTGGTAAAAAAGGGAGAAAAACTACTACTTGCTGTCAGTGGTGGTGTCGATTCGATGGTGCTTGCTGACTTGTTTGTTAAGGATGGATTTGAAGTAGCCCTGGCACATTGCAACTTTGGCTTGCGAGGTGAGGAGTCCGACGGAGATGAAGCGTTTGTTATGGAATGGGCCGATAAACGAGGTATTAACTGCTTTGTGAAGTCTTTTGATCTGGAAGGATCTATACAACTGGAAGCAAGAAATGCCAGGTATCAATGGTTTAATGAACTTTTGATCGAGCATGGATTGGATAAGATTGCCACAGCGCACCATCTCAATGATTCACTTGAAACCGTATTAATCAATCTTTCGCGTGGAACCGGCCTAAAGGGCCTTACAGGAGTTCCATTGATTAATGAAAAGATTATTCGTCCACTTTCATTCGCATCGAAAAATGATATTTATAAATATGCTATGGACGTAGGGCTTGAGTGGCGCGAAGATTCGAGCAACAAGAAAGACGACTATGACCGGAATCAAATCAGGCATCATGTGGTACCGGAACTTGAAAAAGTTAATCCATCGCTTTTAAAATCCTTCATTAGCACACAGGAGCGATTGAGTCATGCAAATAAGATCATTACTAACAGAGTAGCGGAGATTAAGCAACGATTTATTCAAGATGATAGAGGGGGAGTAAGAATTGACTTAACATGGATATCTGACCCGTCTGATGAGCTGATCTTAGCCGAAATTTTAGCTGAATTCGGTCTTAATTATCAGACTGCAAAAGAAGTATTTGAGGCGAGAGGTAAGTCGGGGAAAAGTTTTTCAAGTGGGGAATGGTTTCTGACCATGGACCGATCTGAGTTGTTTATCGATAAGGGACAGAATGATACAGTAGAACTGGAGATTTCAGGTCTAGGAAGTTTTGATTTTGGAAACGCTTCAATTGAGTTGCAGCTTGTTAAGAAGGATGACGTGGTTTTTGAATCTGAAAATGTGGCTTACCTCGATTATGATAAACTCCGATTTCCGCTATCGTTACGAAATTGGAATGAAGGGGATAGGTTTCAGCCGCTAGGTATGAATGGGAAAAAGAAAGTTAGCGACTTCCTGATAGATATAAAGATACCGCTTGCTAAAAAGCATGAAGTGTTTGTAATGGAGAGCAAAGGAGAAATCTGCTGGGTAGTAGGCTACCGGATTTCTGATTCTTTTAAAGTGACAAATGATTCAACCTCTATTCTGAAAGTTTCATTTAGCCCTCCAGAATCTCCCTGAAGTCATGAAGTGCTGCCGAATTTCCAATTACCGTAATTACATCTCCTATCAGGAGGTGAGTGTCACCATGTGGAATGAAAATTTCGCTATTGCGACGCTGAATGACCAGAGATCCTGATGGGGGAAAGGCCACCTCTTTGACTAATTTTCGGTGTATTTCCTTTCTTTTGATCAGAATTTCTTCCACACGATACATCCCAAAACTCTCCTGAAGGGTTCCAACCGAATGTGGTCTGGTGACCATCGCTTCCACATGACTTGCAAGCACTTCATCGTGATCTACAATTTTCAGATCACCCTGTGGATCTATGAGGTCGTGAGCAGCCGATTGTTTTCGCATGATTATTTTTTTGTGTTTGAGCTCGTTTTTAATGTATCGTGCAAGCTCAAGATTGAGATTTCTTGATTCGGTTAAAATAATGATCAGGTCATTCGGTCGAATATTTAAGGAGTCAATAAAACCGGTACTCAATGCATCAACATCCTCATGCTTTATTCCTTTATTATCAAACTCTTGGGCCATTACCCTGTTTTGAAGGTAGGTGATACAGGATGAGTCATGCATATTCAATCGCTCCGCCAGAAATAAACTTGACCTACTGCCTCCAAAAATGTAGATGCCATGATGCTCTTCTATGTCATCACTCAGCATCCGATAGATGAAAGGACATGTAAGGCTGACCAGAATTGCTGAAGCAACGATTCCGGCATTATCTGCTGTGGTTATCACACCGAGTGAGAGACCAATTTGAGCAGCTGCAATAGTTAGTCCCATTCTGGCCGTGTTTAAAACTCCAGCCGCGATCGCTTTTTTTATTCCAAAGAACCGGGTCATTACCAGTGATGGAATAATCTGAATGAAATAGAAGCTGACAACCAGGATAAGAATCAATGGAATGGATTCCTGATAATTGCTGAGTGCAGATAAATCCAGATTAACGCCTACCATGATAAAGAAGATCGGGATGAAAAAACCATAGCTCATTCCGTCCAACTTAAAAAGGAGCGCTGATCGCTCCTTATTGATAAACATACTCAGTAGAGTGCCGGCAAAAAAGGCACCCATCACCAGTTCAGTATCGATTAGGTGAGAAACTATTACAAATAGCAATAGCAACACTACAGCCCCACGCACTCTGATCTGGCTGGCGGCATGTTCGAGTGTATACAACAGCTTCTGAAATGACCTGGATTTGAGGATGCGTTTTCCTACAATGTAGGTAACAACAAAAACCACAAAAATCACTGAAAAGAGCAGTAACTCGACCTGGAATCCATTTTTTAAAACTCCGGAATAGATCGAGATCAGGATGATGCTCATCACGGTGGCTATGGCGCCTTCCATAAGCATAACTTGCCCAAATCTTCTGGAGAGTATCCCGTCAGACTTGAGAATAGGGACAGTGATACTCACTGCTACTGTAGGCAATAAAATGGCATAGAATGCTATATCCAAATCTATGAATGTGCTGATAAGCCAGGCTACCGGAATGGAGATTAGCAGCGACCCAAAGTAGATAATAATGGCTAGCATCAAGGTATTGCTAAGAATATCTGACGCTCCGAATCTTCTTGGAAACGATGCAATAATTTTATTCACATCTATTTCCAGCCCGGCTAAGAAGATAAGGATTAAGAAGCCGGTTTGGGCCAAAAAATCCATATACTGGGTTTCGACCATTAAGTCAAGAACGAAAGGGCCAATAACTACACCCAGAATGATTTTCAGAATGACTGCATGTGATCGGGATACTTCAACCCAGGACAAGATCAGCGGAACGAGCCATGCAATTACAAATACAATGAAGAGCGGTCCGTAATTAATATCCATAGATTGGTTGCCAGCAACTGGCAGGCCCCAAAATAGTCAAAATAAAGGAGTGTAGTCTTAGGGATATTAATAAAAGGTGATTAATTCATTTTTTAATCATGAATCCCATCTGGGAAGCTGAAAAATAAACGTGGTGCCATTACCTTCTTCACTTTCGCATCGGATATCACCTTCCATAGCTTCCATGTATTTTTTGGATATGGAGAGACCCAAGCCGGTGGATTCTGTATCACCGTTCTTAAGTATTTTGAATGTTTCAAATAAAAACTTCTGATCTTCCTTGCCAATGCCAGGTCCCTCATCTTTCACAAATATTTCACAATGCCCGTTTTCTGATCTTACTCCCAAGTGAATAGTGGATTCATTTGGAGAGTACTTTACAGCATTGTATAAGACATTTTCAATAGCTTGGGTAAGGTATATTTTATCTCCCTTCACAAATGAGGCATCCGGAATATCGGATAGGTTAAAAGAGATATTCTTGTTCTTGGCTGAAAGGCTTTGCGATTGGACATTTCCTTCCAGGACTTCACGCACATCCAGTTTTTCCTGGACAACATTTAGTTTCCTACTTTCAATGGCACCCGCGTCTAGTATTTTGTGCACCATGTCACGATAGCCTTGCGACGATTTTTTGAGCACGCTCACCAAGTGATTGAAGTCTTCAGGTAGCTTATCCCGATACTGCTCTAAAATTTGAGAAAGAGAAGTGAGATCGTTGATTGGTTTTTTCAGGTCATGAGCCACCATACTCATCATCAGGTTCTTCTCTTTGTTTACAGCAATGAGTTCGTCATTCTTTATTTCAAGGTCCTGTCCTTGCTTTTCTATTTCTTCTTTCTGTCTAGTAATTTGATCATTTTTCTCGCTCAGCAAGATGTTCTTTTTCCTTTTTTGTCGGTACTGAACATAAAGGATGACAAGGAAAAGCAAAGTGAGTGAAGTGATGATAATTAGCCCATTTCTGATAAGGCGTTCATTTTCGAGCTGCGCTTCTTGTTCGCGAAGGGTTACTTCGTTCAACTTAAGCTGAAGTCTTTGCCTTTCTGCTATTTCTCTGGCTCTAAATAAAGAATCCTGAGCTATTTGAAGCTTTTGATTGCTTGACTGTAAAGCACGATCTGTTTTCGCTTTTTCGTTTGCGATTTGCGCAACTTTCTGATTAGACTCTGACTGTATTTTTTTTGCTTGTTCGTCTCTTAAGAATTTATCTACTGTGGAATACAAATTGAAGTATTCAATGGATTTTTCAGAATTGCCGATAGCTTGATAGCATTCGTATAAAATGCCATAGCATCTTTTGGTGAGATTGATATTCTCTAGTTCCTGGGCTATGGCTAAACCTTCGGTCGCAAAGTCAATTGCTTTTTGATTTCTGCCAAGGCTTTGATTAACGGAAGCGGCATTGATTAATCCGGAGAGGATGTAGTTTTTTTGTTTAAGCTCTTTGGAGAGTTTTATACCCTTTTCAAAATTTTCAAGTGCCTTCTCGTACTCCTCATTGTCAATTTGAACAAGCCCCAGATTATAATAGGCACTTTTAACACCATTCTTATTGCCTACTTTCTCATTGTGCTCAATGGATTGTTGGAAATATGAAATTGCCTGATCGTTTTTTCTATTATTCCAATAGAGGTAGGCAATCTTGCCACAAATGCCTGCTGCATCATCGTGTTTACCTTCCTGAACAGCAGTTTTTAGTGCTTGTTCGTAGTGATCTATTTGGCCTTGAGCCTCATCACTTAGATTTTGGGCGAGCGAGTAAACGGTGATGAATAAACAAGCAATGCTACAAATTAAAGCTCTGCTTAAATTAATCATGTGGCAAAAGTATTATCATTATTCTATGTAAAACACTATTTCTTCCTGATTTTCATTACCAAGCTTATCGGTAACGGCTACATTGATACGATATAGTGTATCCTTCTTAAAGTTCTCGATCAGACTTCTGTAAGACTGCATGGGTCCACCATTAATCTGATAACTGATTTTATCCAGTCCGGCATACTTGTCGGTAGAGGATAAAAATAGCAGTACGTGAGGAGGAAACACTGGAACTGTTTCTCCTTCTATTTCTCGTGTTTTGTTTGAGTCAATGCTGAATCTATTGAATACATTCGGGCCCTCATTATCCACGATGCATAGGATATTTTTTGTGCTGGAATTTGAAAGATTATCATATCCATTGTAAGTCACCACGTGAAATCCATCGCTCTCAATAGAAAATGGGTCTGTGAATGTTTGTAATGATCCATCATCTATCTGATAGTCGATTTCTCTGAATCCGGCATCTTTATCATTCCCACGAAGAGTTATTTTAGTTTCTTTGGATATATACACTGTGTCTTTCACTTCAAAAGACGGACCTGCCAAATTATAATTTAAGCTTGGGCCTGAGAGGTCCACATAACTAAGAAGGTTGTCTTTATCTGAAAACTCTGTGGTACGAACCCTGTTATTAACCTTATCTAATACAAGCACCTCAATATTCAGGCTTCCTGACTGGGTCAGATAAAATGGAGATTCGTACAATTTGAATTCTCCACCATTCACGGAGTATCTGATTTCTTTTACTCCCGCCTTATTATCCATCGCCACCAGCTTCAATTTGGTTCTTCCTGAGTAGTATTCTTTCCCATTCGCTATGAATGTATTACCAATGATTTCGTCTATCACACGTGGAGCTGACTTATCTAAAAAGAAGCTGTAGGTTTTCTTTTCTTCGTTATTATCTACATCATCTACTGCGAAATAGGTGATTGTATGTTCACCTTCGCTTAATCCGGAAATGTCAATTGGGGATGAATAAACAAAGGTTTTTCCATCGTCGATGGTATAAAATATTTTACTATTAGCAGCTGCATTATCCTTTGTACTAAGTACAATTTGAGATCGGGATGAGACCACATTATCGGAAAGATCACCTTCAACATTGATGGAAGATGATGGTGCAGATTTATCAACTTGAATACGGATCGTTTGCAGTTCTTCAGTGTTTCCAACTTTATCAACTGCATAGTACTTCAAAACATAAGATTTCTCTTCATTCAAATTGAGTGCAGCATTGTAAACTTCATAGGGAGCTCCGTCTAAAGAATAGTAGATAGATGCAATCCCAGAAATTCCATCTTCAGAAGTAAGCGTAACATTCCCGGATTTCAATATGACATTTCCATCTACTCTGGCGATTTTGTCGTCACCAAATGAGATGGAAGTAGAAGGTGGTCTGCTGTCTGCATATAGCGCAAAAACAACTTCCTCTTTTGGGTAAATAGTTTTTTTAGTTTCAGGATCTACTTTCCATGGCGATCTGATCGTATTTAGTCCTTCGGTATCAAGGTACATTGGGCTACTATACTTTGGATCATTGTCTCCTAATGTCTCGCTATTGCTTCCATCGGGGCTTGTGGAAACGCTTAGATAAACCGGGAGGTCTTTGTTTACATAGACTTTTCCATCTTCATCTTTATGAATTTTCTTTTCGTGGGTTGGAATTTGTTGGGAAAAAAGGCTGGTGGTTAGAAGTGCTAAACAGCATACTCCGATAAGTTTTTTAATCATTCGTCTTTGGTTAATTAGTGACATCTATTCACTAATATATACCTGTACTGATGTGAAGGTGATTATTATAAGACGGACGCTAATACCTATTCGATTAATGAGAAAATACGGCGACTAATCAATTTATTTTTTTCACACGACCGACGATCCCATCCTCCAGCATAACCTTAATTCCATGGGGGTGATTTGAAGATTTTGTGAGAATTTTTTTAACTGTCCCCTGAGTTAATTCACCTGATCGTTGATGGTGTTTTTGAACAACCTCAACTTCGGCACCTATTTTGATATCGCTTCTTTTTGTTCCGTCCATCACACTTTTAGTCGCATTTGAATCAGCTTGAAAGAAGAAAAAACTACCCAAACAAAATTAACTGCCACGAAAGGAAAGGCTCCATTCATGTATGCATTATATAGGAGAAGGATAGAACCGATGAGGTTGAGCAATAAGTAGCTAGTAGATTCAGCAGTGATTTTCTGAAACAAGTTTAAGGCAAATCCTAAGAGGAGGCTGCCGGCTCCCAGCCATCCGATAAGTTCTAGTATGTCCATAGTTGAGAATATTGAGTGGCGAAAGTAGGAGCTTTTTACAACATAGTGCTACTGCTTTGCCAACTTAAAAATCAATTTGGTTTAACCCAATCTTAATGTAGTCAGATTTCATTTTCGCTTTTCCCTTTAGGATCGCATCATAAAAAAGCCAAATTAAAAAGTTGATCTACTCATCTTTTAAGTATTGAACAGGATTTGTTTTCGTCACTTTGAAAATCTGGGAGATAATCGTAATTAATGCAATTACAAGCGTGATAACAGCCGTTGTACTAATTATTGCACCATCGAAGTTCACATGATATGGGTAGTTCTCGAGCCATCGATTGATTAGTATACTTCCTACACCAAGTCCTAGCAACAGACCCAACAAGATGATAAGAATAAATCTCCTTGTAAACACTCTGTACAGGCTACCGGATGAGGCTCCCAATACCTTTCTGATGCTGATCTCTTTCAAACGTTGACTCAATTGCAATCCTACTATCCCCAAAAGCCCCATTGCAGCAAGGAAAATGGATACAAAACATCCAATGGTGACTAGCTGCATCATTCGTTGTTCCTGTTGATAGCTACTCTTGTAAACATCTTCCAGAAAGCTAAACTCAAACGGGAAGGGCTCGAAATGCTTAGCCCATACTGAGCTGAACTTTTCCTGATCGAAAACTGTGCCATCACTCAACTTGAGGTATACAGATTGTAACGGATAGGCTGGTGCTATATAGATTACCAACGGGTCAACTGTGCTTTTCACTGATTCATAGTGATAATCTTCTACCACACCAATAATCTTTGGGTTGATCAGGTCTCCGTACTCAAATGGAACAATTTCTCCAATTGGATTCTCCAGGTTCATTTTTGAAAGAAATGCTTCGTTCACCAAAATAGCTGATTCATCCGACCCGATTTCCGAATCAAAATTTCTTCCTTTTATAATCTTCACATCCAATAAACTCATCAGGTCTTTATGGACTCTTAAGTGGCGAACGTCAAACTGATTTTCGCCTTTCGTACGAGTGCCATTGTACCCGGAAATAGCCGCTACTTTGCCAACTTCAGGCATTTGCGACAAGTCAGTGACAAAAGATGCGATTTTGCCCTCATCTGCCTGGATGTAATCCATGTAGAGTACATTTTCATAATCCACCTTGGTGTCAAAGGTCGAAAGGAATTTGATTTGCTTGTTCATGGTGAGCATACCGGCCACCAGGACAGTTGCAATCATAAACTGTATGCTTAGCAGAGTTTGTGTGATCCACTTACCGGATTTGATTTTTTGTTCACCTTTTAGGCTTTTGATGATGTGAAACCGTGAAAGGATAAAAGCAGGATAAACACCACTGATGAATGCCGCAGCTATAAGAATACCAATAGCTCCCAAAATAAAACTCCAATCTAAGATATAATTCAAGTCATAATCTTTCTGAACAAAGTCTGAAAAGTAGGGTAGTACAAGCAACATTACTCCCAGAGCCAATGCTCCTGCAAGCACGACTGAAATGAATGATTCGGTAATGAGTTGGCTAAATATTCCTGACCTCTCCGCTCCAATCACTTTCCTTAATGCCACCTCCCTGGCGCGGTTGATATAGAGTGAAATGTTGAAGTTGGAGTAGTTGATCATAGAAATGATCAGGCAGAAAATGCCAATACCTGCAAATAAGCGGATCAGCTCATTGTTCCCACCTCGGGAAATACCATTGTAATGGCCGTAATCTTCATTTAGGTGAATTTCGGATATAGGCTGTAGTTTCAGTAGAACAGATGCACCCTCTTCGTCCGGTTCAGCTTCCTGATGCAGTTCATTCATTTTTTCTTCTGCAGACGCTTTGTTTAAAGGGCTTGACAATTTCACCAATGAATTCATGTTGATGTCAAACCATGTGGTTAACCTTCGCTTGGGTGCATTGGTGATATAATTGGCGTAAGACATAATCATTTCTCTTCTTACGGAGGTGTTTTTCGGAATGTCTTCATAGACTCCTCGAATGATAAAGTCTTCAAACTCTTCGCCTCTAATCAATGAAATAATCTCACCAACCGCTTTTCCTCTGACGTTTAATTTTCCTGCAAGTGTTTCAGAAATAATGATATCATTTGGTTGGTCGAACGCAGCGGCAGTACCCTCCAAAAAGTTGAGATTTAGGTAATTAATCATAGCTTGGTCAGCCATAATAAATGACTGCCCAATGGATTCTTCTCCTTTTTTGATCAAGCCATAATCTGATTTGAATCGGGCGATACTTTCAATTTCAGGAATTTTTTCTTTGAACTGAACAGACATGGCATTTGAGCTACCACCAATATGGTGGACATCATCGCCTCTTTGAAAATCTGAGACGATACGATAAAGTCTTTCATGATCCGGGAGGTGCTGGTCAAAGCTCATCTCGTCTTGTGCGTAGAGATACGCCAGCCAGCAAAAGGAAATTCCTAGTGCTAGACCTAAAATATTAAGAGAGGAGTAGAGCTTATGTTTTTTCATAAAGCGCCATCCCGTTTTGATATAGTTTTTGAACCTCATGATGTAGTTATTTATATAATGAGTCGTCTTAAGATTAGCTGGACGAATGGATCGGAAAGTCTCCAGAATAAAGTGCCAGCGTGCTTTTGTAAGTCCTTTTTCTTGCACTCGCCAGCAAAAAGCTTCATGCAAATCCCCTTGAACTTCTTCGATCAGGTGATCGGCACAGCACTTCTTTATCAGCCAGTCGGCCCACTTTGGTGGATTATGTCCTGACATATTGTAAAGATGGTTTGGTGATACCACTCCAAAGTTTGGTTTTTACTTCATTGAGCTCACTTATCAGTTTGTAAGCTGTAGGGGTGGCCCAATAGATGCGTTTTCTTCTGCCACCACGTTCGGGGGTAGGTTGGCCAAATTCTGAATTGACCCAGCCTTTCTTTTCCATACGTTTCAGCACGACATGAATAGCAGGGATGGAAATGTTTTTACTCAATGCATCTTCATATTCCTTGGCAATATCCACGCTATTGATCTTCTCATTTTTGAGCAAAATCATCAATACAATTTCTTCCAGTGATCCAATCGATTCCATTAGATTAATAATTGTTTAAGTTATGGATACGAATATCATTAATAAATGTTTAAGTAATAGTAAGTTTTTCAGAAACTTTCGGACTATAGGTTCTTTTTCTTTTGCTGTGGGCTCAGTTCACGAAGAACGAACTATCGCAGAAGTGTCATTCATCTTTTGAGTATTTTGACAATCCTACCATTTATGATTTCGGATAGGTTCCAATTGTAGAGTTTTGGATCGGTGGTGCTATAGAAAGCGACTATCACTGCATCCAGCTCTTCATGATATTCCGCAAAGCTTTGATAACCTGGCACCCAACCTGCATGTTTAAACTCGTAAATAGAAGAATAAATCTCTTTTTCACCTTCTTCAAACAGCGAACCATCATTCAATGCCCTCAGGAAAGTTCCAACATCTTCTGCTGTGGCATGCATGCCATAATCGTTTGTCTTTAAATCATGTGGATATCCTACATGATAGCCACTCATCACATCCTGGATATTCACGGCACTTAATGACGGGAAGGTATTGTATAGGTGCTGAGGTGTAAGAATTTCTTCCTGAATGAATTGAAAATTGCCATAACCCAATTCATCATCCATTATCTTATTGATGAGCAGGTAATTCGTATTGCAATATTCATAGTCCTCACCGGGTTCAAAGTTGGCTGGTAGACCAGAAATCAATGCAAGACTTTCTTCATAGGTCTGTGTGGGTGCTGCCCAAAAATCTGGAGAGTCCGTAAAATTGGGAATGCCACTCCTATGTTGAAGCATCATTCTCAAAGTGATCTTGTCTGCGTTTTCGATTTTTCCGACGAGCTCTGGTAGGTAATCAACGATTGTCTTATCCAGATAAAGCCGTCCTTCACTGACCAATTTGGTGACAGCCACCGCATCATATAGCTTGCTAATGCTCGCAATCTTAAACAGGGCGGTAGGTTTAGCAGGTATCTTAGTTTCACGATTGTGCCAGCCAGCGGCGAGATACTGCGGAGGTTGACCGTTCTGATCTATATAAACAATCATTCCTTCAAAACCATGATCAATGGCCTCATTCATTTGCTCCTGAATGGTATCGGGAAGTGGTAAAATCCATGCTTTGACCAGCAGCCAGGGCACGAAGAACAAGGAGACGATCGTACCCACAAGGAGAGCGAGTCTGATAATGAATTTTGATTTTTTAGATTGGCTCATATTACATCATTGGTAAACTCCCAAGTTTAATCATGTTGATGACGTTCAAATGGTAAATTAAATGTTTTGATGACTATTCCATTCCTTTAGGCTCCACCATCACCACCTCTTCTTTCTCAACAATCACCTGACCGGCAAGAGCACCTTTTGCCTTTCTTACAAATTTTTTCTGGGTATAGATGACCGGACAGAGGGTGTCTGTTTTTCGCTTCGAGTTTGCTGCTGCTAAGGCTGCTGCCTTTTCGATGATGTGCGTTGGGAAGTTTTGTCCGGGCTTTTGTCTTACTACTACGTGTGACCCAGCCACGTCTTTTGCATGTAGCCACAGGTCGTTTTTGGTAGCCACTTTAAGTGTTAGCTCGTCATTGGCTTTGGCATGCTTGCCCAGAAGTATCTGCCAGCCATCATACTCAAACGTATGGTAGGGGAGGTGCTCTTCTTTGACTTGCTCTTTCTGACCCAACCCTCGGTCTTTCAAATATTTTCGGAGCTCTTTTGTTTCCGAGATTTCATCAATGTGAAGAATCTGTCTGCTCAGCTTATCGATAAGTTTTTCTTTGGCAGCAATATTTTCTTTGAGCGCATCAATTTCCTGATGTCTGTTTTTAGCCTTTCGGTATAGGTTCTCTGCGTTTTTCTGTGGGCTCAGTTCACGATTTAGCTTGATTTCGATCGGTTCATTGGTATAAAAATCGTGAAGAACTGCTTTTGTGAGTCCTGTTTGCAAACTGTTAAGGTTGGCCATCAATATATTGGCGATTTCCTCAGGGCTTCTGGCGTTTTCAACCTGTTGAAGTTTAGTCTGGGTTTTTGAAATGTAATTCTCCGATTTTTTGATTTTTTGCTTCAGCTTATTGATCGCCTGTGATTTCTCCTTCTCAAAATAGAAGTTTCTGACAGTCTTATTATACAACCAATTAGTGGCTGTTACCGCCGAGTTGGTATTTTCGAATGAGCAATTTAGCAAACTAATAGAGGGTCCATCATGTAGGTAGATCGGATTACTCTCAAGCTGTGATAGCAGTTGATTGAATAGCTCCCATTTCTCTGTGTTTTGCTTTTCGAAGTATCCGATTTGATCCAGATACATCTTCGTTTCCTTGCCCAAAGCAGGGATCAAGGATGTAGGGTGGAAGTTGTGCTCAATTAAAGCTGATTCAGAGATTTCAATCTGTTGGTTCAATTCTGTGGGTTGTATCTCAAAATCCTGACTCAGGTTCTTGCGAAAGATATTTACGGTCTCATTGTTTCTGCTATGGAGAATATTGGCTCTACGCGCGTGCATTTTAAAGAGCAATGCATTTTCCCCCAATTCAATTTGAAAGGAGCGTTCAAATTTAAAAACAGAAACACCTGTTACCTCTTTGTCTAGCAACTCGGAGAATAGATCAACGCTATTTTTTCCGGCTCGTGCAAAATCCTCCGGAAAGGAGAGCAACGAGACATTAGGGTCAAGATTTGCCCTGATATAAAATGATTGATTCGAATCACCAAAACCTAAAATGAGTTCGTCTTTGTTTTGCGAGAAGCATTCCAATAGACTTAGTCCTTTCAGTCTTGCCTCTAGTTCGGGTGCGAGGCGTTTTAAGAAGAAGTAGTTGTGGAACATTTTGGTTGCTGGTTTACTGGTTGGCTAGTTTCTGGTTGTTATTTCCAGCTTGATTCAACATATTGGATGAACTTGTTGATTTTTCTACCCAGTTGATCATATGCGATTTTGAGGTCTGTTAGTGGTTTTTCTTTGAAATGAATATCAGAAATCATATCCAATTGGGAAGTGGTTTCATCGCATGAAGCCTGAGCATAAACTAAGAATTTTATAAAATCATTTTTATACCTCCTTCTTCCATACCCCTCAACGATATTGTCTTTTATGCTTTTGCTTGACCTGCAAATTTGGCTGCCTTGCTCATATAACTCATAAGAGGGAAGGTTTAGGCTCATATAGTGAATTTGAATTGCTAGTTGATAAGCTTCCTTATAAATATCTAAATCCCAATAACTTTTCATGTTGGAAAGTTAACCAGCTCACAAACAACCAACTCACCACTTACTAACTCACTAGATTTTCAGTTGCAAACCATCCCATGCAATCTCTACATTTTCCGGTAATTCTTCAGATACGTCCTTATGTGTGCCCATATAATGCCCCAGGTGGGTCAGGTATCCTTTTTCAGGCTTTAGCTCTTCCATCAGTTCCAGTGCCTCTTCCAAATTAAAATGGCTGATATGACTTTTTTTCTGAAGTGCATTCAAAACGATAACCTTCGACCCTTTGATCTTCTCTTTCTCTTCCTCAGCAATGTAATTTGCATCCGTGATATAGGTAAAGTCACCAAATCGAAAACCTAACACTGGCAGTTTGTAGTGCATCACTTCTATGGGGATAATCTCCTTTCCAGCTACTTTAAACGGTTTATTCTCGATAGAATTCACTTTTACTTTGGGAATGCCAGGATAATTGTCAGCAGAAAAAATGTATTCAAACTCTTTCTCTAATCTGCCAAGGACAAAATCAGTGGCGTAGATAGGCATATCTTTTTTTTGAAGGAAATTATAGCTCCGGATGTCGTCCATCCCGGCGACATGATCTTTATGGGCATGAGTGAAAAGGACAGCATCCAGTTGGTCGATCCGTTCTCTCAACATTTGCTGTCTGAAATCCGGTCCTGTATCTACAACAATTTTTACACCTTCGTATTCTACATAAATGGAAGAACGCAATCGATTATCCCGATAGTCAACAGAAGTGCATACGTCACATTTGCAGCCGATTACCGGTATGCCCTGGCTGGTGCCTGTACCCAGAAAGATAACTTTCACAATTGAAGTTGATTATTCGTGATTTCTGAATAGAGTTTTCTGTTGCCCTCGCTTAGTTTGCTTGAGTCTACTTTAATAGATCGGATGATTTCGATGAGGCTATTTACTTTTCCTTCCAACGCAAAAAACTTATTCACAACAGCAACTTTGCTTTCATTAAGAATGCAATACCCTGATTGGAAGTTCCCTTTTTCATAGCGAAGGATGTAGTCTGTTTCAGACATGATATCCTCCAGTTTGTTTAAAAAGTGGTTGGTGTATTTAATTGTCATCCGTGTACTTTTTTACCATTTCCACCACAGAGTCATAGTTGAGGGGTTTAGGTATAAAAGCGTTAATTCCGGCAGCTTCAAAATCATCCATAGTATAATTATTCGCATTGCCGGTAATCGCTACTATAGGGATGTCTTTGTTATTTCCTGACATACTTCTGATCTTTTTTGCGCATTCCATACCATCCATTACAGGCATATGAATATCCAGCAAAACCAAGCCAAAATCGTCTTTCTCAAGCAGGTCGATTACTTGCTGGCCGTTTTTTACTGAAGAAATTTCGTAATTGAGTTGAGATAAAATCTTCTTGGTAAGGTTTTGTATCACGCTGCTATCTTCGGCAACTATTATTTTTTTACTCATCGGTGACTAATAGGTTTTGGCTACTTTCTTTGAACTCCTGAAACAATGTTTTTAAAACTTTCATTTCATCATCCAGACCTCCAAATTTATTTTCTTTTAATCTTTTTTCAATATGTGCGGCTTGTTTAGATAGTTTTTCTACACCTAATGTCCCCGCATTGCCTTTTAAGGTATGCAATTCACCACGCATTTTCTCGTAATCTGTACTATTTAAATGCATTTCTGTATTGCTTACCAGTATTTCAGCTTCTTCTTCAAACTCCATCAATGTGGCTTCTATCAACTCCTGCCCTCCAAATTTTGCTAGTTGATTCAAGGTGTTTTGGTTGATTGCCAGTTCTTCAGCTTTTTCTACGATTGAATCTATAGATACTTCAATAGGTTTGAAATCTACCCATTTCTTGATTTTATCAATCAGCATGTCAGCCTTGATAGGTTTAGCCAGATAATCATCCAGTCCTGCATTTAAGAATCGTTCTCTGTCCTCTTCCATGGAATAGGCGGTCATGGCTATAATCGGAGTATTGGCACCATTTTTCAACTTTCTTACCTCATTGGTGGCTTTTAGGCCGTCCATTTTAGGCATCTGGATATCCATGAAAATCAAATCATACGCCTGGTCGGATACTTTCTCAATGGCATGAAACCCATCATATGCTTCTTCTACCTGACAGCCGGATTTGATCATAATGCTGCTAGCTACTTTTCTATTCACATCATTGTCATCAACCAAGAGAATATTAGGCTGCTTTCCTGTGAATTCCTTCGTAAATGGTTTATCGGGCTCAATTGCTTTCACCTGATCAGGAGCCACTTCTTCTGCCATGAATGTAAACCAAAAAGTACTTCCAAGTCCAGGAGTGGAAACGACTCCAATATCTCCTTTCATGGATTTTACTAATTCCCTGGAAATCGCCAGGCCTAAACCAGTGCCACCGAAATTTTTTGAACTACTGTTGTCCAGCTGGTGGAAGCTTTGGAACAGGCTTTTCTGATCGTTCTCTGAAATACCAATTCCGGAATCTTTGATGGAGACCTTAAATACAAATTGCTTGCCTCTCTTCTTCAAAAGCCGAATACTCATATTGATGTTGCCCTTGTTTTCGCTAAACTTGATAGCGTTGGAGGTAAGGTTTGAAAGTACCTGAATCAAACGGGTTTCATCTCCCAAAATCCATTCAGGAATGCGCTCGTCTATATGGTAGTATAAATTGTTGTCTTTGGATGAAGCTTGCTGGGAAAACAGATCGTATACTTTTTCTATTGTTTTCACTAAGTGTACAGGCTGTTGACGTAGATCCATTTTGCCAGCTTCGATTTTAGAAAGATCCAGAATGTCATTTAGAATATTAAGCAGCGTCTGAGAAGACTTATTGATTGTTTTCACATACTCTGACTGTTCGCCATCAAGGTTTGTGCTGGCAAGGAGATCAATCATGCCGATGATTCCATTCATAGGTGTTCTGATCTCATGACTCATATTAGCAAGGAATCGCTCTTTGATTTTCAATGAACGCTCGGCCATTTCCTTCGCTCGCTTCAGCTCTTCATTTGTTTTTTTAAGCTGTGAAATATCTCTGGCTACACCCTCAATTTCTGTAGTGCCATCATCTTTATCAATCAGCCGAATGTTGAAAAGAAACTGGAGCTTTTTCCCTTTTGCGGTTTTTAAGGTCCCCTCCACGTTTCGTATTCGTTTTTCCTTCGTTATTCGCCTTCCAATTTCAATGATCTGTGACTTTCGCTCTGCATAGCTCAGCACGTTGGTCTCAATCACCTGTCCTGATTCATAACCCAATACTTCTTGTACAGAGGGGCTTATCATGGTGATAATTCCTTTTGTGTCACATCTGAAATAGATGTCCTGAAAGGACTCGAAAATCGTACGGAATTTTTCTTCACTGGCTATTAGGGCACTTTCTGACTCTTTTTTCTCCGTGATGTCATTAGCAATGATTGAGAGTTCTTCTATTCGTCCATTTGGTAAGAAAATGGGGTTGACGAAAACTTCTCGCCAAATCATTTTACCTGTTTTATCCAGGTTGTTGGTCTGAAAGTTTATGAATTTTCCTTCAAATGCTTCCTTGTATTTTCTAACCCAAAACTCTTTGACATCATCAGTTAACAGCTTATTGGCTACCTCTTTAATACTGGTTCCAATGGTTGGAGACATTCCGTAGTATTGCTTAAAGGCTATCTCGTAATTTTGATTATAAGATGTAAAACAAAAATTTCTGTCTACTGACCAAATTTCATGTGTGCTACTGTCGAAAATTGCTCCAAGTGTGGCCGCCTGGTTTTCAATTTTTTCTTCTTTGTGTTGGCGTTCCATCGCCAGACTGATTTGTCCACCGATATAGTCTAGCAACTCCAGGTCTTTGTTGTTGAAGGCACTTTGGTCATGGTAGCTACAAATGGACATTACCCCTACTTCAGACGCGGTTCGAATAATTACACCAAGCCATATTTTGGGAATAGGGTCTTTGAATGTGATTGCTTCCTGCTGTCCAATTTTTTCAATTCCGTCCTTATAAATGATCAATGACCGGTCACGTTGGGAGGTGTAGTCCATCAAAGCGTGATCCACATCAAAAGTCAGTTGATTATCTGCATTCTTTTCATTGATGCAGAATACCTGTCTGTACTTTTTGCCCTCTTTAAGCGAAATGTGAAAGTTGTGAACCTTCAACATCTGATTCAACTGATGGTAGATGTTTTTATATAGCTGCTCCAGATCATTTTCAGTGATGGTTATATTAGCGATCTGATAGTAGAGGCTTTGTGCACTCTCTGCCCTAATGCGCTCCGTTATGTCATAGAATACGCACCGATATTCTACCGGCTCGTCATTCTCAAAGACGGATGTCATCTTTCCGGTCACGTATATGTTTTTACCGGATTTAGAGATCAGCACGGTCTCAAAACGTTCGAATCGACTGCCTGCGGTTATTTTAAGAATATTTTGCAGAGTGCCTCGCTGATATTCATGGTGAACTGCCTGCAGAAATTTCATTTCGGTGATTTGCTCCTCGGTATAGCCTAATTTTTTTTTCACCGCTTCATTAGCAAATCGAATTTCCCCGGTACGTCTAAAAATGATTATGAGGTCATTTGAGTTATCAAAAAGGTCTTTGAGGTTCTGATTAGTTTTTTCAACGAGTGTGTAATAATCCCTTTGGGTATTGTCCAGCTTGGCTTCAAGATGGGCAATTTTCTTTTTTAGCTGATCAATATCGTTTTCCACTTCTGCCATATCTGGGCTAATCCCTTTTAACACACAACCACAAAACTAGGATGACATTTAAATTGCAGGTCTGAATTTCTTTTATAGGGAAATAATGTCATAAGCATTAAAATTAGGCATTTTAGCCTTTTGAATGATGTCTGGATCAGGTAAACCCATATTAATATCCATTGTAGGACCTACTGCTGTAGGAAAGACCGAACTTGCTATAAAAATAGCCGGTTGGCTCAAAACGGAGATTGTGTCCGCAGATTCCAGGCAATTTTACAAGGAAATGACCATTGGAACAGCTAAACCTTCAAAGGAAGAGCTTGCCATGGTGCCACATCATTTCATTGATTCTCATAGCATACAAGAATTATATAGTGCCGGGGAATATGGCAGGGATGCCATAAAAATGATTACCAATCTTCATGAGACAAATGATGTTGTTGTTGCAGTGGGAGGTTCCGGTTTATACCTGAAGGCAATTTGGGATGGTTTTGATGAAATGCCGGCAATCGACCCTTCCATCCGAATACAATTGAATGAAGAATTTGAGAAAAAGGGGATTGATCCTTTGCTTGAGGAATTAAAGCAGCATGACCCTGAATATTATGATCAGGTAGATCAACAGAATGGCCAGCGAGTTATCCGAGCTCTTGAGGTGATTAGGGGTACGGGGAGGTCCTTTAGCTCTTTTCGAGCCAATCAAAATGTTGACATGCCTTACGATCATTTAAAAATCGGGTTGAATATGGAACGAGAAGTCTTGTTTGACCGGATAAACCGGAGAATGGATGTAATGATCGATGAAGGGCTTTTCTCTGAAGCTGAGAAATTATACAAGTACAAGGATCATAATGCCCTTCAAACAGTAGGCTATTCTGAAATATTTGCCTTTATGGACGGTGAATATGATAAGGAGGAAGCGGTTAGACTACTGAAGAGAAACAGCAGAAGATATGCAAAGCGTCAACTGACCTGGTTTAGGAAGTATGAAGATATTCATTGGTTTGAGCCTGGTCAATTTACGGAGATCAAACAACTGATTACAAAATCCCTTTCCCAATAAGGCAGATTTATTGTTGATTTGCCCATCGTCTTATGAGTTCATCCAAAAAAATTTTAATTGTCACCTATTATTGGCCTCCAAGTGGAGGGGTTGGTGTTCAGCGCTGGATGAATTTTGCTATTCAACTGAAGAAACGTGGATGGGAGCCATGGATATTAACTCCTGAAAACCCACAGTTTGAAATAAGGGATGAGAAGTTACTTGAAAAAGTAAAAGATATCCCTGTTGTTAAGGTTCCTATTTGGGAGCCATTTGATCTGTTTCACAGGATTACTGGAAATAAGGATAAAAAAAATGTCCAGCAAGGACTGGTGATGGAAAAATCGCAAACGTCTTTTACCGATCGACTTGTTGTTTGGATTCGAGGTAATTTACTTGTTCCTGATCCTCGTGTTTTTTGGGTTAGAACAGCAGCAAAGCGCGCGATTGAGTTGGTTAAATCGGAAGGGTTCTCTGCGATTATTACCACCGGACCTCCACACAGTATGCACCTTATTGGTAAAAAGGTTAAGAAAGAAACGGACATTAAATGGTTAGCTGATTTTAGAGACCCCTGGAGCAAATGGGACGTGTTGGATAAGTTAAGAACCTCTTCTCTTGTTCGCAGTATTCATAGAAAATTGGAGAGAAGTGTTATTGAAAATGCCGATGTTGCTATCACGGTTACCAAAGGGTTTTGTGAAGACCTTGGGGGAGGACTAGCGATTATTAATAATGGGGTAACTGTGCGTCACGGGAAAAGCGAAAAATTACCTTCAAATAAGAAATTTGTTATTGGTCATTATGGGTTGTTAAATGAATTGAGAAATACGAGCCAGCTTTGGCAAGTGCTGGATCAGATGTGCAGAGAAAATGAGAGGTTTTCAGAACAGCTTGAACTTAGGATAGGAGGCATTGTATCTGAGTCTATTATGACGGAAATTAAAAAGCTTCGTTTTTTAGGTGAAAGGGTGGTGTTTTTAGGTTACATCCCTCACAGTGAGATATTTTATGAGTACTCTAAGTGTGATATTCTTTTACTTCTTCAGAATAGGTCAGGTCAAGCTCCGGGTATTTTACCCGTCAAATTTTTCGAATACCTAACTGCGCATAAAATGATTTTGACCATTGGTCCACGAGAAAGTGATCTTGGAGAACTGATTAATAAAAAGGATGTTGGGATTATTCTTGACTCGAGTGAAGTTGGTGAGATTAGAGCTTTTATTGAAGATGTCTACGAGACAAATAGGAAGCCAAATATTGATGAGATCAATTCACTAATTGAACAGTTTTCGCATGAGAATTTGGTTGTTAAACTAGAAGACCTCTTAATAAATGGAGCATCATAAGCACTTCATCGTTGGGGACGCAGGAGGCACCAGTACTCAATGGAGAGTGGTAAGAGGTGAGAATATCCAGCAATTCGAGACTGTTGGATTTAACGCCTACACTCATAAGATAGATGACTTGAAATCCAGTATGACTCAAACTTTTGGGGCAGAAGTAGAAAAGGAATTACCGGTTTATTTCTATTCTGCTGGAGTAGACACTAGTCAGCAAGCGAATGAAGTGATAGATGGATTTGCTGATATTTTTGGGGATAATGTCCATGTTAACAATGACTTATTAGGTGTTGCCAGGGCCCTTTGCGGAAAAGAAAAGGGGAATGTTTGCATACTAGGTACAGGAGCGAATGCCTGTTACTATGATGGAGAAATAGTGAATAAGGTCAGTGCTTCCTTAGGCTATGTGCTTGGTGATGAAGGAAGTGGTGCGCATCTAGGGAAAACGTTGATAAAAGGAGTATTTAGGGAGTATTTTTCAAAAGAAATAATCAAGGCATTCAAAGAAAAATATCAGCTAACCTCTCATGACGTGATTAATCGCATCTACAATGAGCCTAAACCCAATCACTTTCTAGCCTCTTTTGCACCATTTATTTATGAGCATAGAAGCCATCCCGAAATTCACGATTTAATCACCCAATCATTCAATGATTTTTTTGAAGCTTTTTACAAAAAGAGCAAAAACGAAGAGGAGCCTTTTCACTTTTCAGGTTCAATAGCGTACTTCTTTTCAGATCACTTAAGAGAAGTGGGTGGTGAACGAGGTATTCTAATAAGAAATATTGTTCAGTCCCCGATAGCTGGGCTAGTTTTATATCACCAACAATATGACTAAGAAATCACTAACTGAATCCGACTCCAATTACGATCATTTAGAAAAAATGAGTGTTTCTGAACTGTTGGCAAATATCAATAGCGAAGATCAGGCTGTACCAAAAGTAGTTGAAGGATGCATTCCGAAGATCGAAAAGTTAGTGAATGAAATAGTCCTTCGAATGCAGCAAGGAGGCCGTTTGTTTTATATTGGAGCCGGCACAAGTGGTCGTCTTGGAATTGTGGATGCATCAGAATGTCCGCCAACTTTTGGCGTTTCTCACGACTTGGTCATTGGAATTATTGCCGGTGGAGATGGGGCTATTAGAAAAGCAGTAGAATTTGCCGAGGATGATACAAGCCAGGGTTGGAAAGACCTTCAATCGTATGAGATAGGTCAATTGGATACAGTTATCGGCATTGCCGCTTCTGGCAGAACACCCTATGTAATAGGAGCCGTAGAATCAGCTCGTGCATTTGGGTGTCTCACCGGATGTATCACTTGCAATGACGGATCTGACCTGGCAAAAGCAGCAGAACATCCCATTGAGGCATTGGTAGGGCCTGAGTTCGTTACAGGCAGCACACGAATGAAAGCAGGTACCGCGCAAAAATTGATTTTAAATATGATTTCAACGGCTACTATGATCAAACTGGGTCATGTTCGTGGGAACAAAATGGTGGATATGCAGCTCAGTAATGAAAAATTGGTGGACCGTGGGATTAATATGCTGTCCGAGATACTAAATATTTCCAGAGAGGAAGCAGAAAAACTACTTGAAAAGCATGGCTCTGTAAGGCAGGCAATATCTGCTGTCAAATAAGTAACGCGATTTCTGAATAATAAAAGCAATGAAAGCATTTTTTCAAAATGCCAAATTTTGTTTGTTATGGATTTATTAACAGTGATTGTGGAAAATTTAAACATGAAAAAACGGGTACTTAGCCAGAAGATTCTACTTTTGTAACTACGAAAAATTAAACCAAAAAAAGATGAGGAAAATTTTACTAAGCTTAACGCTTGTGGTTGCTGGCCTCCTGACTTACGCACAGTCAGTTAGCGGTACAGTAACGGATGACGCGGGTGAAGGTTTACCTGGAGCTACCGTTCTTGTGAAGGGTACTCAAAACGGAACAATCACTGACGTAGATGGAAAATTTACTTTGAATGTAAAAGAGGGAACTCCTCTTGTTATTTCATTCATTGGATTTGAATCTCTGGAGGCGACAGCTTCTAATAATATGGAGGTTACACTTAGCCCGGGAACAAGCATTCTGGCTGAGGTGGTAATTACTTCTAATGTAATCGATGTAGTAAAAGAAAGAGAAACACCTGTGGCTGTTTCTAATATTTCACCTGCTGAGATTTCATTGAAAGTAGGAAATCAGGAATTTCCTGAAGTAATGAATAGAACACCAGGAGTATATGCTACCAAACAAGGTGGTGGATACGGTGATTCCAGGCTTTCGCTTAGAGGGTTTGATCAAAGTAATACTTCATTCCTTATAAATGGACAGCCTGTTAATGATATGGAGAATGGATGGGTATACTGGTCTAACTGGCAAGGTCTTACTGATGTTGCTTCCGGTATACAGATTCAAAGAGGTCTTGGAGCTTCAAGATTAGCTGTACCTTCAGTTGGTGGTACTGTTTCAATTTTTACGAAGGCGGCAGAGCTTGCGAAGGGAGGAAAAGTTGCTCAGACTATTGGTAATGACGGGTTTGTGAAAACAACGGCTAGCTTTTCTTCAGGAAGAAGCGAAACCGGATGGGCGTCTTCTTTCCTATTGAGTAGATGGCAAGGAGATGGTTACGTATACGGAACCAAGGGTGAAGGATGGACGTACTTCGGTGCAATTGGATATGCTCCTGAAGGTTCTGATCATGCATTCAACCTTTCATTACTAGGTGCCGGACAGTGGCATCACCAAAGAACAACTTGGGTATCCATCAGAGATTACCAAAACTTCGGTGACGATAAGAAAGATGGAATTGATCGAAGATGGAATACCGATGCAGGTATCATGAGAGGTGAGGAGTTCAACATGAGAAGAAACTTCTATAATAAGCCATTGGCTACATTCAACTGGGATTGGGAAATCAATGATAACCTTTCATTAGCTACTTCACTTTACGGTTCTGCCGGAAGAGGTGGAGGAACTGGTCCAAGAGGTAGTAACTTTAGAAACCCTGAAATCAATATCAATCCATTCAGGACTGATTTAACAGGTCACTACATTGAAGATGGCAATACAGGATCAAGATATGCAAATGGCCAGATCAACTTCAATAACATTGTTAGAGTAAACCAGGAATCTACACAAGGTTATAATGGACCAATTTCTGATTATGATGGTCAATTGATTGGTTCAAATGGCTATAATTCAGATAACGTTAATAGAGCTGTGTTGATCAGAAGAGCTTCTATGAATTCTCACAACTGGTTCGGAGGTATTTCCACATTGGACTATACATCCGGTAATTTCAGATACTCGCTGGGAGTTGACTTAAGAAAATACACAGGTTTCCACTACAGAGTAGTTAACAACCTAATGGGTCTTGATGGATACTATTCCACAGGAAACGATAACTCTGCCGGTCAAATCATTGAGACTACAATAGATGCTTCACCGTTTCAAAATACTGGATTGGTTGGACCAAAAATCAATTACTATAACATTGGTTATGTAGATTGGCAAGGGGTGAATGGATTAGTGGAATACTCTGGCGATGCGGTTACAGCTGTATTACAAGGAGGAATCTCTAATCAGGCGTTCCAAAGAGAAGATCAGTTTGCTCAGGTTGGCAATCCGCTTTCAGAGAAAAAGAACCTTACTGGAGGATACTTAAAAGGAGGAGCCAATTATAACCTAGATGAAAAACACAATGTGTTCTTCAATGCAGGATACATTTCTCGACAGCCATTGTTTGACGCAGTATTCCCTGGATTTGCCAACGATGTTAATCCTGATCTTCAAAATGAAATCATTACTTCGGTTGAGCTGGGCTATGGTTTCTTAGGAAGATACCTAACTGTGAATGTGAATGCATATAACACAAACTGGGGTAATCGATTCATCGAGCAGTCAGTTCCATTTGGTCAGCAAGGTGATTTTGGAACGGCACAGTTTACGGATGTAGATGTACTTCACCAAGGTGTTGAGCTAGAGGCTACTTACCGACCAATGGACAACTTGAAGTTGAGAGGTATGGTTTCTGCAGGTAACTGGAGATATACCAAAGATTTCGATGCTACTATTTTTGATGAAAACAACGTACAGCAAGGTACTGCAACGATCTATGCAAAAGATGCAAAAGTTGGTGATGCTGCACAGTTTACATCATTCATTTCTGCAGATTATAGCTTTGATATTGTTAGTGTAGATCTTTCTTACCGTCATGTTGACGGTCTTTATGCAGACTACAATATTGCTGATTCAGACTTCTTACAGCCTGATAATGATGGTGCGCTTAAGCTTCCTTCTTACGGCTTGGTTGATTTTGGTGTAACTGCTCGATTCGAGTTGTTTAATACGAATGGAACATTCAGAGCAAACGTGAACAACTTATTCGATACTGTTTACATCATGGAGTCTAATACGAACATTCATGCTGAAGCTGGTTCAGAAACTTGGAACGGTATTGATGTGACAAACTCAGTATGGTTTGGATTTGGTAGAACGTGGAATGCTACGCTTAGCTTCAACTTCTAATCAATCGATAATAGATTTTTAAAAAGAGGGTGTCGCAAGACATCCTCTTTTTTTATGCTCTTTCTTTAACGGTCTACTACCTTTGCCTCAGTGCATACCATCACTCCATATGAGCGCTGGAATCAGTATTACAATTCCAGCTACGATGACCGATCTCCCTTTTCCGGTAAGGAGTATAATTACGAATTATATTCTGAAAACATCTACGGCTATTACATTGACCCTGCCTGGGACTTCTTTGGATCTGAGACGCTCTATATCAAGTTACTATTTGTCGATTATGATCGAGGTTTTGCGGTCATAGAAATGATTGGAGAGTGGAATGATGCCCTCAATAATGACATCATGCATTTCAAGCGTAATATTCTGGAGCATATGATGGGTTATGGGATCAATAAATTTGCTTTGATTGGTGAGAACATCATGAACTTTCATGGAAGCGATGATTGCTACTATGAAGAATGGTTTGAAGATGTGGAAGATGGATGGGTTGCCGGAATAAATTTTGGTGAGTTTATCATCGATGAGATGAAAAACTACAACATTGATAATTACATCAATATGTCCGGAAGTCTGCAGATTGAGAAATGGCGTACTTTGCCTCCATTGAGGTTTTTTGAACTAGTAAATGGATTGATCTCGAGACGGTTGGCTATTTAGTTTTTATCTCCCGTTTTTCGAAAATTGAGATGGCTTCATTGATATCCGTTCTATTCATACGCTCAATTACTTCTTCACTGAGTTTTAGGAAATCCTCCGCCACAGCACTTTGATCAGTGAAAGAATAGACCGATTGATTTTGTTCGTTTGCTTCACTAACACGAATCGATTCTCTAATTCGTTGATCGAGGATTAGACTTCCGAGTTCTTTCTCAGCTTCTCTAACAATTCGTTGATGAAACAACGTATGCTTTCTAAACTGATTAAAGAAGATGCCCAGAATATGTAATCGCTTTTCTTTTTGAATGTCACTTAAATAGGCGAGCAATTTCTTAAATCCTTCTACGGAGAATGATCCCGGAGTTGCCGGGATTAAAATACTATTGATATTGGCAATGAAGGATTTTACGGTTACACCGAAATGTGTCGGGAAATCCAGAATAATAATGTCGTATTGGTGTCGGACTGTTGAAAGGAGCTTGTAAAAAATAATATGACCGAATGATATAAACTGGGTATTCGATTCAATCGTCGACATTTGGAAATCACCGGGAATAAGATGTAAGTACGGGTGTATGACAACTGGCTCAATGGATGGTTGTTCATTGTGTAAATAGGCTTTCGTTAAAGTAAAGAGTGTCGATTTATGGGCTTCAGAAGTTAGTGCGTGAGTGAGGTTAGATTGTGGGTCACAGTCGATAAGGAGTACCTTAAAGGATCTCGACCAGCTGTGAGAGGTGCTGGTTTTACCTACACCGCCTTTGAAATTGTATACTGCTAGTGAATGAGACATTTCAATAAAAATCCATAGTTCTCCCCAGCAGCGGTGATTTATGTGAATGTTAAAATAGTAAAAATATATCTTAAAATCATTCTATAACTTCATTATTCATTCGAATTACCTCTGCAATTTCTGAAATCAAGTATTTTCGTTTGCTCCTGATTTCCTGACAGACAGATCGAGTACGTTTCTTCTCAAGCTTTATAAATGCTTTCTTATTGAATTTAAAAGTTCCTCCTATTGATATATCCTTGAGGAACACCTTGTCTGAAGGATCATCAAATTGCTTTAGAATCTGATATAAGGTAGGGTCGGAACAACTCGAAGCTTTAGGGTTTTTAAAGTATCGCTTCAAAGCTGATAAAACACTCACGTGAAAAACCTCAGTTGTGAGCATAGGTTCAGATATTTCCTTAAAGCTTTTTTTCCACTCTTTACCATGAGGCTGTATCCGGCGACCGTATTGCTTGAAAGCGATTAAGTGTGCTACCTCATGTAAGTATGTGACCAGGAACGCAAACGGATTAAGGTCATTGTTGATCGTGATGGTGTGCTTGTTTGTTTTAGGATTGAACCGATAGTCCCCGAGCTTGGTTTGCCGGGCTTTTTTAATCTTAAATTCAAACCCCATACGTTCATAAAGCTTCACGCAATAGCTTACTGAAGCTTCCGGAACAAATTTTTTAAAGACTTCCTCTGAAGTCATTTTTTCCTAAAAACCATTTTAATTGGTACGCCTCTAAAATCAAAGTGCTCTCGCATACGATTGGTGAGGTATCGCTGATACGGTTCTTTGATATACTGTGGAAAATTGCAGAAATAGGCAAAAGTAGGGGTATGTGTAGGAAGTTGTGTGATGTACTTGATCTTGATGTAATGGCCCCTTACAGCGGGAGGAGGATAGTTTTCAATTTCTTTGCCCATGATTTCGTTGAGCTTCGAGGTTGTAATTTTCCTTGACCTGTTTTCATACACCTGAAGAGCAAGTTCAAGTGTCTGCATGATTCGCTGCTTATTCAATACAGACGTGAAAATGACCGGAATATAATTGAGCGGACCCAGCTTCTCTTCCAGGAATTTACGATAGTTATCCGCAGTTTTAGAATCTTTCTCTTGAAGATCCCATTTATTCACCATCAATACTATGCCTTTCCTGTACTTATGTGCCAGACCGATGATATTCATATCTTGAGACTCAAGTCCTGTCTCTGCATCAATCATCACGATACACACGTCAGAGTCTTGCAGTGCCTGAATGGCACGCAGAACAGAGTAAAACTCAATGTTCTCTTTGACTTTTGATTTCTTACGAATACCGGCTGTGTCAGTAAGAATAAAGTCTTTACCAAAAAGGTTGTATCGTGTGTTAATGGCGTCTCTGGTGGTTCCTGCAATGTCAGTTACAATGCTTCTTTCTTTCCCTACGAGAGCGTTCACAAAAGATGACTTACCGACATTTGGTCTACCCACAATGGAGATGCGAGGTACATCATCCTTGGCGATTTCTTCTTCATCAAATCCTTTAACTACCTCATCTAAAAGGTCTCCAGTGCCGGCACCACTGGCCGCAGCGATAGGAAATAAATCCGCATCTAAACCAAGGTTATAAAACTCATTAGCAGCCATTAGTTTTTCCTGATTGTCAGCTTTATTAGCCACCAGGAAAACGGGCTTGTCTAGCTCTCTTACCACATTGGCAAAATCCTGATCCAATCCGTGCAGTCCGGTATCGCAATCAACCATGAACATAATGGCGGTTGCTTCTTCCAGTGCTTCCTTCACCTGTGTGCGAATAGCCCCCTCAAAAATATCATCTGACCCCTCTACATATCCACCTGTATCAATTACAGTGAACTTCTTGCCATTCCATTCACCGTACCCATAGTGGCGATCACGGGTGACGCCAGACTCATTGTCCATGATGGCCTGTTTCTTCTCAATTAAGCGATTGAAAAGGGTGGATTTACCGACATTAGGTCGTCCGACAATTGCAAGGATATTGGCCATTGATTAAAGCAGATTCATTTCAATCCGCGAAGTTAACGTATATGTCAGCGTTACTCAGCTTTTTTTGCATCGATGTAATGTTTGATCTCAGATTCCAGAATAGGGAGAGGGATAGATCCATTTTTCAAAACATGGTAATGAAATTCCTGTATGTCAAAATCTTCTCCCAATGCAACTGAAGCATCATTGCGCAATTTCTTTATCATGAGCTCACCCATCTTATAACTAACTGCCTGTCCCGGCCACCCAATGTATCGGTCTATTTCTGTATTTACTTCATGAAGAGAAAGCGCCGTATTGCTCGCCATATAATCAACAGCTTCCTGACGGGTCCAGCCTTTGTAGTGCAGCCCGACATCTACTACCAGCCTACAGGCTCGCCACATTTCATACGTATATCTTCCGAATAGATCATAAGGTGTTGCATACATGCCCATTTCCTCACCTAAATATTCGGAGTATAATCCCCATCCTTCTCCAAATGCACTGATGTAATAGTTTCTTCTAAACTCCGGAACATCTTCCAACTCTGCGGCTATCGCATTTTGTAAATGGTGTCCAGGTACCGCTTCATGAAGGGTTAAAGCGGGCAAAGTATAAAGCGTTCTGCTTTTCAGATCATACGTATTGACCCAGTAGATGCCTGGCCTGCCTTGTTCTTTACTACCTCCAACATATCTCCCGGCAGTATATTTTGGTGCAATGTCATCCGGAACAGGTTCCACAGTAAATGGCAATTCATATAACTTGGAGAAAAGGCGCGGCAATTGCCCTTCGGCTTTTTTACTCAACCATGCGGCATAGTTGAGAAGCTCCTGAGGAGATGTTGGATAAAACTGTTCATCTGTTCGTAGAAAAGCCAGGAATTCCTCAAATGAACCATCAAAACCAACCTCCTGTAAAATAGCATCCATTGAAGCTCTGATTCGAGCCACTTCAGCAAGTCCTGTCGCATAGACTGAATCGGGCGTAATCTCCAAAGTTGTAAAATGCTTCACCCTGTTTTCAAAATAGCTCCTTCCATTTTTGATTTCACTAATCCCCACTTTTTCTGGTGCTTTTGGTAGATATTCGTCATTGAGAAATTCCGATAGTTGTTGGTATACAGGCAGGATATCCGTGCCGATAATTTTTGCTGCTTTTTCTTTTAAATCAAGTTGATCTTGCTCACTAATTGATGCAGGCATTGACATAAATGGAGCATAAAATGGATTACTACTTATTTCTGCACCAGTCCATGGTTCGAGGAGTGATAGGATATTGAGCACGATCACTTTTGGTGCCTGAATTTTTTCTTTGACCCCCTGTTCTAGCAGCCCTTGATTGTAAGAGATGTATGTAGCAAATGAAGGCAGCCATTTCAGGTAAGCTTCATAGTCCTCCTTGGTCTTAAAAGGAAGATTTGGCAGGAAGAAGGATGGTCGATTAAAGAAGCCACCCTCTGCATTAAATGGAATTAAATAAATTTTATAATCTATTTCGCTGATCTGGTTTCTCAACTGCAGCACTTTGACCATTCGATTAATGTGCCCTTGAGAAGTGAGGTCATTTTTATCCAGCTTTTCTAAGGCTGACAAATAAGGTTTGAGTTGCTCGACCTGTTTTAGCTTTTGGTCTGTTGTTTGGAATTGAAAACTTTCCGGGTGTTTACCTTTCCAGATGCTGTTTTCAATCGAAAATTGCTCATTAATACTATCGATCTCTTTAATGAGATCATTGAGTTTTTTATCTGATTGAGCAAACGAAGAAGAAGTGAAAAGAAGGAGAATAAGGAATAAGAAGTACTTCATTTTAGAAAAGTTTAGGTAATGAATTTACATGACCTCAGCCTTAATACCCAAATCGCGTCAATTTTTGGTCTCCCATGTGCCACTCTATTATATTGATGCGCTATTCCCTTGCTACTTCAATCGCTTTTTCAAGTACTTCGTCCCTTCCGTCCTTGATTCCTTTTATGGTTGGTCTTATTTTAATATCTGGAACGATTCCAATGCGCTGCGTTTCTCTTCCATCCGGGTAGTAAACACCTATCCAGGTTAGTGTTGTGAAATTGTTGTCAAAAAGATTAAAACTTTTGGTATTACCATCAGCACCTGAGGTTTGGCTTCCAATAATTACCACGTTAGGTGCCGTCTCTAGGCACATGCAAGTAAACTCCGCATGGCTCTGCGTATTTTCATTTACCAATAGAATTACTTTACCCTTGTAATAGTCAATGTAATTATCCTCCCCACAGCTGCTAGCACCACTCCAAATAAATTTACCGGGGTAGCTGTAATCTGGGCGTGTGAAAATAGCAAAGGTTGCATCTGTTTTCTTTAGGTACTTTGCGATTGCCCGATATGTACCACGCGGATAATTCCTAATGTCAAAAATGATCGCGGATTTATCCATCAATTCCTCCATCATCTCATCTACGTCTCCAACTGTAAGATCACCCATGTTCACATACCCTATTGAATCTTCAAGGATTTTCCAAGACTTTCTTTCAGGTATATTGAAGTCCAATTCCTTATAACTGTAAAGCTTGGTGTTTTTTTTGATCACTTGATCTTCCCTTTTAAACGTAATGGTTGCTGAATCTTCAATTTCATAAAACAAAGCATATTGAATCATCCTTTTTTTAGCATATGGATTGGAGCCCCAAAGGTATTTTTCATAAGTATTAAGAATATCCTCAGTGGGTTTGTTATTAACCGCAATGATCCGATCACCAGCGGTAAGTCCAATCCCGTTATTTTTAAGAGAATCTGAAGTAGAGGTGACTACTACATGTTCCTCAATCCAGTTAAGTCGAACAGGAAGTTGCTTAAACTTCAACTCTTCTTTAAGTATTGGGGTGACAAATGCGGCATGCGAATCATCTACTTTTACAATCAGTTCCAAAACGGCTAGATGAAATGAAAACTCTGTTTGAGCGGACAGAAATTTCGGAATCATTTCCTTCAATACTTCATCCCAAGGCTGATCAGTCAAATATTTATAAGGGAAAAAGTACTCGACGTAATTCCAATACCGAAACAAGACCAGCAGCCGAAGATTTGGATTAGACCAATCAAAATCAAGTAAAAAATCTTCGTTTCTTGGTTTAAACTCTTTAGACCGTCCATGATCAACATAGTGGTTTTTTCCTTGAAATCGATTAACCTCAATATGATGGAGCAATTTCTGAAGATCTTGGCTGAAACCAGGGTCGTTAAACCAATCAAGATTAAAATTTTTAAGAAATAATTCATCCTTGGATGGTTTACCACACCTCTTGCATTCCTCTATGTTTCCTAGATTATTGATCCATTTTAAATAAAATTCCGATAAAGTGTCAGTACTTTCTATGGAGTCTGTTTTATCAAGCAGTTCCATTAGCTTGCCATCCCAGTCATAGGTTCCTTTTCCAACTTTGGGGTGATAGTATTTTAAAAACCCCCAAATCTTACATGTTAGATATAGTCTTTCGACTTCAGGTAGGTTACCTTTTTTTTTAAAAGTATTTGCGTTGGTAAACGTGCATGAAAATAAGAGGCAAATAGTAATTGAAAAAAGGCTAAATGGCCGCATGAAATTTTTGACTTAGTTAGTATCCAAACCTAGTCAATTTCCGGTCATCTTTCCGCCAGTCCTTTTCAACTTTAACAAACGTTTGCAAATGAATTTTCTTACCGAAGAATGCTTCCATGTCTTTTCGAGCTTGGGTTCCCACTTTTTTGATGGATTCGGCTTTTTTACCAATGATGATGCCTTTCTGACTGTCACGTTCCACATATATTTCAGCATCGATGTGGATGATTTTATCTTCTTCTTTAAAACTGGTGACTACTACTTCTGAACTATATGGAATTTCTTGTTGATAATTCATGAAAATTTTCTCACGAATGATTTCTTCGCAAATGAACCGCTCGCTTTTATCAGTAATTTCATCTTCTGGGAAATAGGCCGGGTGATTTGGGAGTAGTTCTAAAATTCTCCCCAACAGTTCATTAGTCCCTTTTTGCTCCAAAGCGGAAATATTCATGATCTCAAGATCAGGATACAGCTCTTTCCAGTAGGCAGTTTTATCAAAAGCCTGTGAGCCCTTGCTGGTGTCTGTTTTGTTGATCAAAAAAATGACCGGAGCTTCTGCTCTTTGTGCCATCTCGATAAGTTCGGGGTACTCATTTTTATCTTCCAGCGCAACCATGAAAAGGATCACATCCGCATCATCAAGGGCAGTACGCACATATCCCATCATTTTTTCTTGAAGTTTGTATGCCGGATCTATGGCTCCCGGGGTGTCAGAAAATACGATCTGGTAGTTTTCTTTCGTCAAAATCCCAAACATTCGATGACGAGTAGTCTGTGCCTTGCTACTGGTAATGGCGATCTTCTCATTCATCAGTGCATTTAGTAAGGTGGATTTACCTACATTGGGCCGTCCGATGATATTGACGAACCCGGATTTAAAGTCTTTCATTTCACTCATTCAAACACAAAACTATGCGCATTACCCTAACCATACTAATACTGATTGCATCCATAGCTACCAATGCACAGGAAAAAGAAATCAAAGCTATTGAATCTCAAATAGCTCAATTTTCGAAACACCTCATGGCCGGAGCGCGGGAGAAGGTAGTAGAGATGTACACCTCTGATGCTAAAATATTTCCGTCAGATACGGATATCCTTGAAGGAGAAGATCTGGCCAATTACTGGAATCCACCTGCAGAAAGATCCTGGCAGACAACTTTTCATAAGATCACACCGGTAGAAATCAAAGTGTTGGGTGATGAAGCGTACGATTATGGATACTATGAAGGGACATCTTCCAATGGCGAACAAGAATCAAATTGGCGGGGCAAATATGTGATTGTCTGGAGGAAAGAAAATGATGTTTGGAAGATATACCTGGACATCTGGAATAGAATTAGAGAGGAAGATTGAAATTCTTTTGCGAATCAATTTATTCTATCTAATTTTGCACTCATATCGCGGGGTGGAGCAGTTGGTAGCTCGTCGGGCTCATAACCCGAAGGTCACAGGTTCGAGTCCTGTCCCCGCTACTAGCAATCAAAACCGATTCAGAAATGAATCGGTTTTTTTTATTCAAATTCAATTATATCCCCCACTTTCGTTCCACGGTAATACCTATCACCTAACAAGAATAAGATTTCTCCATATTCACCCTTTTTGATACTGGAGTCAACCCCAAAGACTTTGTTATTGTACCTACTGACAACTTCTTCATTGGAGCAATGTCCAACAACAATATGATCCGACGTGATTTTTGATAAAATGCTATCAATCGATTGTTCAGGGATGGGGTCATAGAAATAGCCGCGATACCAAATAGGACCTTTACTGCCGTAATAAGTACTGTAGAAATCAGTGGCTTTCATCTCTTCTTTACTTCGGTCTATGGATGCTCTCATAGTTTCATTAATTGCCTTAATATCAACGCCAGCTTCAGCTATGAAATCCCGAGAAATACCTCCGTGCACAAAAAGGTTTTCGTTGATCTTTAGTATAGTATGCTTCGATCGCAACCACCGACCAAGGACTGTATTTTCTCCAAACAGGTCATCATACTCAGTTTGTAATAACCCTGAAACTATCGGGTATTTTTCATGTAGGTATCTCAGATCATTGTGCAGCACCATATACTCATGATTTCCCAGTAAATAATGCACCGCTCCTCCGGCTATTTCCGCTTGTTTTTCAAGTTTATATATTAGCCACAGCATCTCCGTGACCTTAGGCCCACGATCAAAAATGTCTCCTACAATCACCAGGTGACCGTTTCCAAAACTCCAGTTTAGTTCATCGTTAATGATTTGATTGTTTTGAAGGATTTCAACAGCCAGATCATATTGACCATGTATATCACTTAAAGCAGCAATAGTATCAATCCCTGTGAAAATGGAGGGTTTAGCATGGTATATGGTATCATAAGTATCCATTTTCAGTTCTTGGGTAACCACTTCTCCATTAATGATTTGCTTCTGTATGAGCTGCTTATTTTCAATGAAAATGTAGGGGCCGTCATTGATGACTTGAGCAGTCAGAGAACTAGCAGATATTACAAGAGCCAGTATTGTAGTCAATCTATGAATCATTCCATGAATATAAGTAAGAGGGATATTTTATTTAGCCCAGCTAAAGTGTTTTTCAACCAATCGTTCTTTATGTTCCTCCATGTATCTTATCAATTCTTCCTGTGCAGGAGTAAGTGACTTTCCTTTATTGTAAATCAGGTTCCATCGAGTAATAATTGGAAGGCCCTGCAACGGAAGTAGTGTGATATGCTCTCTTGCTAGCGCAGTTCTGAGACCTATAAGTGGCACAATTGAAACACCTAATCCGGCATTTATTGCTTGTTTCACCGCCTCATTTGAGACGAGCTCCATCGACTTATTCACTTTGATATTTTTTTTTCCAGGTAGCTCTCCATTGCATTACGAGTAGCTGAGCCTTTTTCGCGAAAAAGAAGTGTGACTTTCTCAAGATCTTTTGGTCGTTTGACTTTGTCTTTGTATTCAATATTTCCGACAAGGTTTAGCTGATTCTCCATGAGCTCTACTGCCACTACATGAAGATTATCCGGAACTACTGAGACCAATGAAAAATCACTTTCATTTCTATGAAGTCCCTCGATCACCTTGTTTTTATTAGACACATCAATTGAAATTTCAACGCCTGGATATGTGTCCATAAAGTCTTTCAAGAAGTAGGGTATTACATACTTGCCTGTTGACACAACAGAGATTTTAATTTTACCTGTTAGTAGCCCTTTGTATTGGTCGATGGTATACTTGATCCCTTCTGCTTCATCCAAAATTCTCCGACTCCTTATTACAATCTCTTTGCCAAAATCAGTTACATAGAGCTGCCTTCCTATGACTTCTGTCAGAGGTAATTCAAACTGATCTTGTAATTTTTTTAGCTGAATTGAGATCGCTGGCTGTGTTAAATGTAATTCCTCTGCCGCCTTTGTAATGCTCTGAATATCAGCAACTTTAAGAAATATTTTTAATTGGTGAAGTGTGTAATTCATTTACTTATGTTTATGTAATACATAATAAAATTAAATAAAAATTTATGAATCTATCCCTCTACATTCGCATTATCAATAAAAAAAAATAAACTGTTATGTCACTTTTAATGAATTCAATGCCTGTTACTGATTCAAGAGAAAAATCTGATAACAGCGACTATGTAAAAGCCTCCAACACGAATGATGAGCTAACACTCTCAATGAGTACGGTAAATACACAAACGAGCCCTATGACGGAGGAGCTTAAAAAGAAAAAGCAGTCTGAATCACCGGATTTGGAAGAGCTATTTATGGAAGTGGTTCGCCAGAAAGGTGAAATGGAAAAACTTGAAATGAATCGTACTTCTCAGAATGAATTTGAGCTTGAAGGTATTTCTCAAATGACCCTTCATAGCTTCCTGTTAAAAGCAGAAGAATTGGGTAAAACCATTACCTACACGCGCACACTCAAAGTTGAAATTACAGAGTAAGAGAACAAAATGATGAATCAAATGAAAAACTTCAGATACGTTCTTGTAGGATTTGTTTTTGGTGCGGCTTTTGGTGCCAAGGTTGGTGCTTTCCTCACCAATCTCCTGGATGGTCCTGCTTCATTTAGTCTTATTGAATCCGGGTTTACATATGGAGCACTTGTAGGCTCTTCAGCAGCGGTCATTTTCATGATTGCTTTTGCCTTAGCAAATTCAAAAGATCAATCCAAGGAATACAGGGCTCAACGGATCGTAAGAAGCATCTAAGAAAACTGTTGACCTCACGCATAAAAATTAAATCATGCAAGAATTTTATACGATCATTCCAGTTCTGGCACCTGTCATACTTTTTGTATATGCAGGCTTGTGTCTGGTAAAACCCACCAATAAATCCCTCTTTACTTACCGGAAAGCGGAGCAGGTGGGATTGGTTGGAATTCTGATAGCTTGTATCAGTGCCTGCATTGTCATTGCCACAGGCTCCCTACAATCACCTTTGGTTGGTTTCAAAGGTCTTGGTTTTTCTATCCGTATGGATGCTTTAAGTATGACCATGCTCACGATGATTTCCATACTTGGATTTGTTATTTTGAAATTTAGTGCCAATTACCTGGATGGTGATCATAGGAAAGGTGTCTTTTTTGCAAGACTTTCAACAACCATTGCATCCGTTGAGTTACTTGTACTTTCAGGAAACTTATTTCAGATTCTTGTTTTCTGGGTCATTACCAGTGTATGCTTACATTACTTATTGATCTTCTACAGAAACAGACCTCAAGCAATTGCAGCAGCTCGAAAGAAGTTCATAGTAGCACGATTGGGTGATGCTAGCCTTCTGGTGGCTGTTGCCCTGATCTATCTATCTTTTGGTACGGGGGATTTACAGCAAATCTTTTCAAGTGTAGAGAGTGGGGGTGGCTTGAATACGATGCTAACCTGGGCGTCAGTCCTTTTGGTTATTACCGCTATATTAAAGTCTGCACAGTTTCCCACGCATGGGTGGTTGATAGAAGTAGTGGAAACCCCAACTCCTGTTTCAGCTTTGCTTCATGCAGGGTTACTTAATGCGGGTCCATTTTTGATGGTTCGTATGAGCTATTTGATGATTGAATCTACCACAGCTTCTTTATTGCTGATAAGCATTGGTGGTCTTACAGCTATGCTCGCATCCATTATCTATCTCACCCAGCCTTCCATTAAGGTATCGCTGGGCTATTCGAGTGTAGCTCATATGGGGTTTTCTCTTTTATTATGTGGGTTTGGAATTTACTCAGCAGCTATCCTTCACGTGGTGGCACATTCCTTTTATAAAGCACATTCCTTTTTATCATCTGGTAGTGTGGTTGATCGAGTTAGATCCAGTAAAATAAAACTACCTCAGAGAATCGGCAGCTTTTGGAGGGTTTCGGTGAGTCTGTTATTTCCACTTGCTGTCTATGCAGCATTCTGCTATGCCTGGGGTCTTCGTCCGGATTCCGATTTTAGTTTGATGCTAATTGGTGCGATTATCGTAATGGGCTTAAGTCAGGTAATGGTTGCCACTTTAGATACGAAAGGAAGACTTAAATCGATGATTGCTTCATCGGTAATAACTCCTTCTGTGATTTTCGTTTTTTTCAATCTTGAGCACGGGTCACGATTGTTAATGGCCACCGAGCTCCCGGCTTTTGGCGAGCCAGCTTGGCTAATAAAGGCTGCTGGAATCATATTGATTGCCTGCTATTCAATAGTACTTGGAATTCAACTGATAGCATTTAAATGGAGGAATTCTAAAATAGGTTATCAGCTAGGTGTTCATCTAAGGAACGGACTATATGCCAATGTGATCTTCGATCGAATGATAGGCTCCCTGAAAAATGAGAAATTCAAATGGGCGAATCTAACTGTTCAGGAATCGGAGCAATTGGATGAGGTTAGTGAACTTCAGTCGCTGAATTTATCTGAAAGAGAATTACTTCTTAGTAACTAAAAAATCATGACAACTGATCAAATCGTACTCAATCAAACAGAGGTTGGTGAAATCCTAAAAAAAGGATCTCGGAAAATCGCACCTCTTTGGTCCCTTGAAAATTTTGTGGCTGTTAATCCTTATATGGGGATGTCTGACATGGAGTTTACCTATGCGATGAACTTCCTACATGTAAGTGGGAAAGCAGAAGGAACACTACCTAAGTCCTTTTACTTGGATGCTATTAGAAAAGGAAAAATCATCAGATCAGACATATCAGAGGCATTAGATAAGGTAGGTAATACATCAGGGATTGATGTAGATGAGTTTCTTCAGCAGGTACACGCACAGGATGGAACATCTGATGATATTCATGTTAAAACCGTGGTTGATGTTGCGAGTGAGATAAACGGGAAAAAATGGCATAGATTCATGGTTGACCGTATTTCATTCTGGGCGTCAGCCTACTTCGATAATAACCAAGCAATTTGGAATACGGCCAATAATACAACATCACTTTTTGCTGCCTGGAAACGAGAGGCGGCAGTGGATTTCGCCCCGGAAGCTATGGGCCTTAAAGGATTTAGAAAAACCATCAATAAACTTCCGGACAACTATTTAGATGCAACTTCAATCGCTCTTGAGAGATTAGATATACCGGAGATTCTAATGGATCATTACCTAAATGCTTTGGTAATGAAAATGAATGGATGGGCTGGTTTTGCTGCCAGAATAGATTGGGATGCAAATCTGAAGGGTAGAAAAAGCCAGGTGCTGGAAGAGTTTCTTTCAATCATGCTCGTGTGGGAGTTGTGCTTATTGGAGACACTAAGTTATAAGCAGCTAAATTCTTCCTGGAGTCAGGCGAAACAAGAAGGTGTTGGTCTTATTTCAAATGATGAAATCAACGTCAACCTACAACAAAGAATAATCCTTCAGCAGTCATTTGATATATCCAATCAGCGACAGATCATTAGAAAAATTAACGATCAAAAAGCAGGTAGGCGAAACAAGTCATTGCCAGATGTTCAGGCCATATTTTGCATCGATGTAAGGTCAGAGTTATTCAGGCGGAAACTAGAAGCTGCTCATAGTAATATTGAAACGTTAGGATTTGCGGGATTTTTCGGATTCCCAATAAAGTATCAATCGCTCGCCTACGATGAGGGTGAAGCACAGTGTCCGGTGTTGATAGCGCCTACACATAAGGTAAAAGAAAGATTAACCGACCTATCAAAAAACCGTGAGGTGATAAATGGGATTAAGCTGAAATATCATATTGCCAAAGCATGGAAATCCTTTAGGTCGGGAGCAATCAGTTGTTTTGGGTTTGTTAGTCCATTAGGATTGTTCTTTCTCCCAAAACTTATTACGGACTCATTTGGGATCACACGCCCTACACCGTCTTCAGGTGAAAAGGGCATGAATAACCAACAGATTGCCAGTAAAAGAGTGGATGTTGAGCGGATGGGTCTTGAGGGTGAGCGCTTTGGGATTTCATTGCAGGATCGAGTAGCAATGGCTTCATCAGCTCTAAAGGCCATGTCATTAACAGATAATTTTGCTCCTATTGTTTTGGTTACGGGTCATGGCGCTTCAACAGTGAACAACCCTCATGCTACCGGCTTAGATTGTGGAGCATGTGGTGGCCATTCCGGTGAAGTAAATGCCAAGGTGGCTGCCGCTGTATTGAATGATATGGTAGTGAGGGAAAAGTTAAAAGCAGATGGATTAGAAATACCTAGATCTACAATTTTTCTTCCTGCACTTCATGATACTACCACAGATGAGGTAACAATTTTTGACGGATCAATTCAGGTTTCTTCATGGCATACTGATCTTTTGAATAAGCTTAAAGAAGCATTGAAAATTGCAGGTAAAGAAGCAAGAGGAGAACGTGCCAGACGGATGGACATCAAAGCAGCAGATCCTACAAAAGAGATTATTCAACGCAGTAAGGATTGGTCTCAGGTTCGTCCGGAATGGGGGCTTGCGGGATGCTCGTCCTTTATAATTGCTCCTCGTGAGCGCACAAAGCAGTTAGATTTTGGTGCTAAGGCTTTTATGCATAACTACACCTGGAGGAAGGACGAAGGGTTTGGAGTGCTGGAAACCATTATGACTGCTCCAATGGTGGTTACCAGCTGGATAAACCTTCAATACTATGCATCGACTGTCGATAATAAGCGATTTGGATCAGGTAATAAGACGCTGCATAACGTAGTAGGAGGTGTAGGTGTTTTGGAGGGATTTGGAGGGGATCTTCGTGTCGGATTACCATGGCAATCGGTTCATGATGGTGATAAGTATCAGCACGAACCACAACGTTTAAATGTGATCATTGAAGCTCCTGTTGATGAAATAAGTAAGATTTTAAGTAAGCATGAAAGCATACGGAATCTTTGTGATAACCAATGGATCTTCCTTTTTGCCATCAATGATGAAGGCAAAGTGAAGTACAAATACATTGGAAATCTAGAATGGGAAATAGTTGAGTAATAAGTAGTAGTAGAGTAAGTAAGTCTGTAAGTAGGACTTGCACCCTCAAGATGTCAATCTTGAGGGTTTTTTGTTAAAAATAAAAATCACTTTTCCGTATGTAGGGAGAATTGAACGCTCAGGTAAAATGCTTGTGGCCTCCGAGCTTAATTAATTGCGATAAAAGTAGCTTATCTGCCGGTACATTCAAATCCTGCCTGCCGAGGCAGGTATCAGGAAAGCACTTTGCAATACGGGCAAAAACTCCCACCGTGCCTTCGCGAAGCTTCTAGAGAGCAGAAGGTAACAGAAAGCACATCAGTTTCTTGCCTGCCTGCCGACAAAGGCAAGGCGGCAGAGAGAAGTTTTGCAGGTTTTGCAGATGGATAAGTTAGATTATGCGACCATATTGTTATTACGCTTCTTTTTCTTTGTTGCTATTGATTACCGGATCATAGAAAAAATGCACTACTTAAGTATCTAATAATCAATTAATTAATTCATTATGTGCAGATTATGGTATTTGCGTCCTGAAATTTTAATATTTCTTAATATTTCGGGATGATTATACTTTTATTTGCATTATGGCATTTGATGAAAAAATTCTATCTGGGAGAATTAAAAAAGATCATGTTTGGTGGCAAAATGAGCCAGTACCATTTTGCGAGTTGAGTAAGCGTAGATATTATCCAGGTTTTTATTCTCTAATTAAACAGCAGACTCTTCATAGAGCAGTTGTTCTAATGGGGCCAAGGAGAATTGGTAAAACCGTAATGATGTATCAGGCTATTCAAGATTTAATTGAAGAAGGCATAGATCCCGAGAAAATCCTTTACTTCAGTATGGACACGCCACTCTATACAAATATTGCGCTTGATCAATTAATTGAACTGGCCATTCAGTCTCAGGATATTGATATTGAAGGATGTTATATTTTCTTTGACGAAATCCAGTATTTCAAAGATTGGGAAATTCACCTCAAAGTATTGGTTGATAGAAATAGGAATACAAAATTTGTGGCCAGTGGTAGTGCAGCAGCAGCTTTAAGAATGAAGAGTATTGAAAGTGGAGCAGGGAGATTTAGTGATTTCTTTTTACCTCCGCTTACGTTTTCTGAGTATATAGATTTAAATGGTTATGACAGCTTATTGGAGGAAGTAAATGTAGACTTTGGTGGACCAAGATCATTCTTCCGGACAGAGAATATTGAGGAACTTAACAATCACTTTTATGACTATATCAATTTTGGTGGATTCCCAGAAATTGCGTTGAATAAAGATGAGGTTAAGAATCCTGAAAGGGTGATTCAGAAAGATATTACTGATAAGGTCATCATGAAGGATTTGCCAAGTCTATTTGGGATTGAGAACACCCTTGAGCTACAACAGTTCTTTAATGTTTTATCATACCGGACAGGTGAAATTCTCAACTTCCAAAGTGTATCACAAGAAACTAAAACGGATATTAAAACAGTTAAGAAATACCTCGAGTATTTAGAATCTGCTTTTCTAATTAAAGTATTACACAGAGTAGATGTAACTGCAAAGCGATTTAAAAATATCACTCAGTTCAAGGTTTACTTGACTAACCCAAGTTTGTTTACTGGCCTTTTCGGTAAGATTGAAATGAATGATGAAAGATTTCCTCATTTGGTCGAGACAGCTGTATTTGCTCAATACCTTCATAGAGAACATAATTATTTGAGGTATGCAAACTGGAAGAGGAACGGGAAAGAAGGTGAAGTCGACTTAATACAGCTTAGTACAAATTTTCAAAAAGCATATTGGGCGTTGGAAGTTAAATGGTCTGATTCTCCAAAAGTTGACAAGTTGAAATTTTTTATGAACAAGAATAGTATCGAAAAAGGGATAGTTACGAGTCGAACGATTTTTGATGACAGGGAGGATCTATTGATAGTTCCAAATAGTGTTTATGCATATGTTGTTGGAAAGAATGCTTTGGGTAGTCTATATCAGGACTAGAAGGAATCATTAATTTCGTATAACAACACAAATCCTTGTAAAACGTTGTTTCTGACAGGTTAGATATGTTCAAGTGGAAAGTTAACGGTTTTGAGTGTTTTATTGCAGGTTAGTTACATAGATATCCCATGTTGATTTCTTGGGTGGAATATTAAAGTCAGGATGCCTTAATTTCTCACAAAAACTTTCTCGCTTTCAGGATGGTGAGTTTGATATAAGTGATAATTGATACCATCTTTTAATCCCACATCCGGAACAATGATACTCTTGGCTTTGGCAGCTTGCATGACTGACACATAGATATCAGAAGCCGGAATGATTACGTCTGCCCGGTCAGGGTTTAGTTGAAGTTTGTTCAATCGATCATCAAGAGATAAATTTTTCAAAATGTCTTGCGTTCGCATTAATGTATGAAGCGACATTTTACGAGTCTTTTTCTCGGGATTAGACAGTTCGAATAGTTTATTAATATTACCACCCGTACCTACTCCAGTGATTTTTTCTCCTTTTTTGAAGGCGTGCTGAGACACCCATCGTCGCATTTCTTCCCAAGCCTCCGGTGTATCTCTTCCTTCCAGCGTTCGTACTGAACCAATCTTAAAGGAGTGAGCGAAAACTTTCTCATGCTTTTCATAGATGTTGAGTTCAGTGCTACCACCACCAACATCAATGTGGATGTAATGTCCATCGTCCAGCCCTTGCAGGATTACTTTATTGATCATCTCAGCTTCTTGTTCTCCCGAGATGATCTCAATATCCAGATCTAGCTTGTCTTTGACTTTATCTACAATTTCTTTCCCGTTCTCAGACTCTCTCATTGCAGAGGTAGCACATCCGAAATAGCCACTAACCTCATACAAATCGATCAGGTTTTTGTATGCCGTCATTAATTTGAAGAAACGCTCCTCATTGTATTCGCTGATGCGACCTTCGGAAAACACATCATGACCCAAACGAAGCGGAAAACGCACATACTCCAGCTTTTTAAAAGTGATCACCGTTTCATACTCAATCACCTTGGTGATTTGTAATCTTACCGCATTTGAACCGATATCTATCGCCGCTAATTTCATCTTTGCCTAAAGGTAATGCGTGAATATTTGTGAGGAATTAAATTCTGATATATTTGCACTACTTATCAAGAAAGACCGAGGGACTGGGCCCTGTGACGTCTTAGCAACCTGATTACCACGTGTGATTTCCGGTGCTACTTCCCATCCCGCGAGCACGGGAGCAGATGAGCGAATCCGATCGGAACTTTCTCTGGTAAGTAAACTTTAAACCGGAGAATGAAGAAACTAATAGAACTTTTACATCAGAAAATCCTGGTGCTCGATGGAGCCATGGGTACCATGATTCAGCGTCACAAACTGGAAGAAGAAGACTTTAGAAACGAAGCACTAAAGCATCATTCCAAATCGCTGAAGGGAAACAATGACCTCCTTTCCATTACTAGACCAGATATAATAAAAGATATTCATGCAGCATATTTTAATGCTGGCGCTGATATCGCCGAAACCAACACTTTTTCAGGAACAACTATTGCTCAGGCAGATTATGGGTTGGAAGATTTGGTATATGAATTGAATTATCAATCGGCGAAAATCGCCCGCGAAGCTGCGGATGAATTCACTGAAAGGGAACCCGACAAGCTTCGTTTTGTAGCAGGAGCGATGGGGCCAACCAATCGGACAGCTTCCCTTTCTCCTGACGTAAATGATCCCGGATTTCGGGCGATCACGTTCGAAGAGCTGCGTATTGCATATAAGCAACAAGCAGAAGCCTTAATAGACGGGGGAGTAGATATGCTTTTGGTAGAGACTGTCTTTGATACCCTCAATGCTAAGGCAGCTCTGTTTGCAATTGATGAAATTAAAGAAGAGCGGAAAATAGATATTCCGATGATGGTCTCCGGCACCATAACGGACGCATCCGGGCGAACACTTTCAGGTCAAACAACTGAAGCATTTCTTATCTCTATTCAGCACATGGATTTGTTAAGTGTCGGGTTGAATTGTGCACTGGGTGCTGCTCAACTTAGACCTTACTTGAAAGTGCTTGCAGACAAGGCTGACTTTTTTGTCAGTGCACACCCAAATGCCGGTCTGCCCAACGAATTTGGTCAATACGATGAAACACCGGAGATGATGGCTGATCAAATCAAAGAATTTCTAGAAGAAGGTCTTGTAAATATTATAGGAGGGTGCTGTGGAACTACACCGGAGCATATTGCGGCGATAGCCAAGCTTGCGCAAGGCTACAGTCCACGGCAATTAGTCCATAGTCAACAGTTAATCAGTTAAAAAATGGCATTCAAATTTGAAAATTTAAGAGTTTGGCAAAGAGCCTTAGAACTGACAGGCGATATTGATGAGCTAACAAAAATGTTTCCATCTGATGAACGATTTATACTTACATCGCAGCTAAAAAGAGCTACTGATTCAATCTGCTTAAACATTGCTGAAGGATCTACCGGACAATCAAATAAGGAATTTGCTAAGTTTCTAGGTTATGCTCAACGATCCGGCATTGAAGTGATTTCATGTTTATATGTTGGCCGAAGAAGAAATATTATTTCCGAGCAGTTCTTTGATAGATTTTACAGAGAAACCGAGGAGATTATCATTATGATTCAGGCTTTGAAAAAGGGATTACGATGAATGATTCAACAGCATATCAGTCGACAGTTGACGGACAGCCGTTGACTCAAGTAATGAAACCTCTAATTCTTTCGGGCCTTGAACCCTTAATAGTCACACCCGAATCTAACTTCGTCAACGTCGGTGAGCGTACCAATGTGACCGGATCGAAACGATTTGCCAGGCTCATTTCTGAAGACAAGTACGACGAGGCGTTAGATGTAGCACTGGATCAGGTGCGTGGAGGTGCCCAAATCCTCGATGTGAACATGGATGAAGGGATGCTTGATGGAAAGAAGGCGATGATCAGATTTTTAAATCTCATCGCTTCTGAACCAGAGATCGCACGCATTCCAATCATGATAGACTCTTCTAAATGGGAGATTATCGAAGCTGGTTTGCAGTGCGTCCAGGGCAAAGGAGTTGTCAACTCTATTAGTCTGAAAGGTGGTGAAGAAGAGTTTATCGAACAGGCCTGGAAGGTCAAGCGATACGGAGCTGCAGTGGTGATAATGGCCTTTGATGAAAAAGGACAGGCTGATTCGTATGAAAGACGTATTGAGATTTGTGAAAGATGCTATCGTATTCTTGTTGATCAAGTCCACTTCCCTCCGCAGGATATCATCTTCGATCCGAATATATTTCCAGTCGCCACTGGCATTGACGAGCACAACAACAATGCGGTTGACTTTTTCAGAGCGACGAAATGGATCAAAGAAAACCTGCCGGGAGCTAAAGTAAGTGGAGGAGTAAGTAATGTTTCTTTTTCATTTCGTGGAAATAATATTGTACGAGAGGCTATGCACTCTGCTTTTCTCTATCATGGCATTAAAGCAGGTATGGATATGGGTATTGTCAATGCCGGAATGATTGAAGTATACGATGAAATACCTAAAGACTTGCTTGAGCATGTAGAAGATGTTTTGCTGAATCGGAGAGAAGATGCTACAGAAAGACTGCTTGCATTTGCAGAGAATGTAAAAGGAGAAGGCAAAAAGAAAGTAGAAGACTTAAGCTGGAGAGAGGTATCCGTCGAAGATCGTTTGTCACATGCCCTGATTAAGGGAATCATTGATTTTGTTGAGGGAGATACAGAGGAGGCTCGTCTGAAATATCAAAGCCCCTTGAAAGTGATTGAAGGCCCTCTAATGGATGGGATGAATATCGTAGGAGACTTGTTCGGAAGCGGAAAAATGTTCTTGCCCCAGGTGGTTAAAAGCGCCAGGGTGATGAAAAAGTCTGTGGCTTATTTAACTCCGTACCTTGAAAAAGAAAAAGCTTCCGGAAATACGAAAGGAAAGATACTTCTAGCAACTGTAAAAGGAGATGTGCATGACATTGGGAAAAACATTGTGGGTGTGGTGATGGCATGCAACAACTTCGATATCGAAGACATGGGTGTGATGGTACCCGCAGATAAAATCCTTGATCGTGCAGAGGAAATTGGTGCAGATATCATTGGTTTGAGTGGACTGATTACCCCATCATTGGATGAAATGGTCAATGTGGCTGAGGAAATGAATCGCCGCAAGATGAAAACGCCACTGCTAATAGGTGGTGCCACAACCTCCAGAATTCACACCGCAGTGAAAATTGCCCCAAAGTATGATCAAACGGTTGTGCATGTGTTGGACGCCTCAAAAAGTGTTGGTGTTTCGACCAATTTATTAAGTGATAAATCTGATGAATACAGCAGGCTTATAAAATCAGAGTATAAGGACCTGGCTTCCGATCATGCCACCCGAACGGAGGCTAAAAATTATATTCCATATGATGTAGCTAAGCAAAATGCGTTAGCTATTGATTGGTCAGAGCACACAATTGCTAATCCAAATAAATCAGGAATCACCATTTTTGATGACTATGATCTGTCAGAAATCCGAAAGTATATCGACTGGACGCCTTTCTTTTCTACCTGGATGCTAAAAGGGAAATATCCGGCCATTTTGGAAAATCCTACCGTAGGAGACGAGGCAAAGAAGCTACTAAAAGATGCTGAAGAAATGCTTGACGAGATCATCAAAAATCGATCGCTGAAAGCCAAAGGAGTAGCTGGTCTTTTCGAGGTGAGTAGAGAAGGGGATGATGTTCAGGTCATTGGACATGATCACCAGTTTCACTTCTTAAGACAGCAAGGAAAGAAAGCTCCTGGTGTGCCCAACCTTTCATTGGCAGACTTCTTAGATCCAAATCAACTTGATTATTTGGGAGGGTTTGCAGTGACTGTCGGAATTGGCATTGAAGCCCTGATTGCAAAATACAAAGCTGAGCATGACGACTATAAGGAGATCATGGCCAAAGCCCTGGCTGATCGATTGGCTGAAGCTTTTGCGGAGTTGATGCATGAGAAAGTAAGAAAGGAATTGTGGGGATATGCGAATGATGAGAAGTGGTCAAATGATGATTTGATTAAAGAAAAATATCAGGGCATTCGTCCGGCACCCGGCTATCCAGCCTGCCCGGATCATACCGAAAAACAAACGCTGTTTGATCTGCTGGAAGTAGAGAAAAATACAGGCATCACACTTACAGAATCGTATGCAATGTATCCTGCAGCTGCAGTTAGTGGATTTTATTTTTCACATCCGGACTCGAAATATTTTGGGCTCGGAAAGATTGGGAAAGATCAAGTGGAGGATTATGCCAATCGCAAACAAATGAAAGTAGAGGAGGTTGAAAAATGGCTAGCGCCGAATTTGAATTATAAGTAAATGAAAGTAACCGAACATATAGCAAACGCAGATAAAACACTTTTTTCACTGGAGATCATTCCACCCAAAAAGGGAGACAGTATCAAAAACCTTTTTGATCAGATCGATCCTTTGATGGAGTTCAACCCACCTTTCATTGACGTGACCTACCACCGGGAGGAGTATGTGTACAAAGAACGAGAAAATGGATTGCTAGAGAAGCGAAGCATCAAGAAGCGACCGGGAACGGTGGGTATTTGTGCTGCTATACAAAACCATTATCAAATCGATGCAATTCCCCACATTATTTGCGGAGGCTTTTCAAAAGAAGAAACAGAGAATGCGTTGATCGACCTTAATTTTCTGGGGATTGATAATGTGTTGGCTCTTAGGGGAGATAATATCAAGTCAGAGCGAGAATTCAAACCTGAACCTGACGGAAATGCTTATGCCTCTGACCTGGTTGAGCAAATAGCAGCAATGAATAAAGGTGAATACCTGGATGAAGAACTGCAAAACGCCATTCCTTCCAATTTCTGTATTGGGGTGGCCGGTTATCCGGAGAAGCATTTTGAAGCTCCTAATATGAACTTTGACTTGAAATGGTTAAAGAAAAAAGTCGATTTAGGAGCTGAGTATATTGTGACGCAGATGTTCTTTGACAATAACGCGTATTTCAAATTTGTTGAAGATTGTAGAGCGATTGGTATCAATGTTCCGATCATCCCCGGAATTAAACCTGTGGCTGTGAAAAGGCACTTAACCATACTTCCGAACATATTCAAGATTGACCTTCCGGATGAATTAGAACAGGAGATTACAAAATGTAAGGATAATGCAGAAGTAAAAGAACTTGGAATAGAATGGGGAATTCAACAGTGTCGGGAGTTGATAGCGTATGGAGCTCCGGTTATTCATTTTTATAGCATGGGAAAATCAGATGCCATTCAAAGAATAGCGAAGGAGTTTTTTTAGTTTAGCATCCAAAATAAAAACAGCACCCCATACTTGATGAAAATCATTGAATGCCCCAGAGATGCCATGCAGGGACTGCATGACTTCATCCCTACAGAAACCAAGGTCAATTACATTAATCAGCTACTTAAAGTTGGTTTTGAGACCATCGATTTTGGAAGCTTTGTTTCACCTAAGGCTATTCCTCAAATGAGAGATACTGCTGAAGTATTAGCGGGTTTGAATCTGGCAGAAACCAAATCAAAATTACTAGCCATAGTCGCTAACATCCGGGGAGCAAAGGATGCTTGCCAGTTTGATGAGATCAGGTATCTGGGGTACCCACTTTCGCTTTCTGAAACTTTCCAGCAACGAAATACCAATCGATCTATTAATGACGCTTTTAATGATTTAGCTGAAATGCAGGAAATTTCTGAGGATCATGAGAAAGTATTGGTCGTATACTTATCCATGGGTTTTGGAAATCCCTATGGTGATCCTTACGAGATGGATTATGTGGGTGAGTTTGTGGACAGGCTTGACAAAATGGAAGTTCAGATTATTTCGCTGGCAGATACGATTGGGGTTTCTGAACCAAATAATATCACTACGCTATTCGAGGCATTGATTCCTAAATTCCCGCATATTGAGTTTGGCGCTCATTTGCATTCCACACCCGGCACGATAAAAGAAAAGGTAAAAGCGGCTTATGAAGCTGGTTGCCGTAGAATGGATGGAGCAATTAAAGGATTTGGTGGTTGCCCAATGGCTAAAGATGACTTAACAGGTAATATGGCTACTGAAGTAATGCTTTCATGGCTCAATGAAAATGAGGTTGAGACGGGAATAAATGAGAAAAAATTTGAAGAGGCCATAACCATGGCCCCTTCAGTATTTGGCTAGTTGTGTTTTTATTCGTCCTTTAGCACGTCCACCGGATTGATAGTGGCAGCAGCATAGGAACGATAACCCATGGTCACCACTGCGATAAGAAGGATGGAACCAAGAGCTGCTGCAATGATCTCCCAGCCAAACGTGATGCGGTATTCAAATCCATTTAACCATTGATTCATCAACCAATATCCGGCTGAAGCAGCAATAAGAAATGCAATAGTGAGTATAACCATTACTTCCTTGAGAAAAATTCGAATGATTTGCATGACTTCAGCACCTACTACTTTTCTTATTCCGATTTCTTTTTTCTTCGAATTAGCCATGTAATCGGTAAGTCCATAGAGTCCCAGGATGGTAATAATCAAAGCGATTACCACAAAGAAGGTAGTGGATTTGGCCATCACATCCTGGAATCGGTAGCGATTCTTGATTTGCTCATCCAGAAAATCATATTGAATCAACAGGTTAGGGTACACCTGATCCCAAATGGACTCAATCTTTTTCAAGGTGGCTTGCATATCTTCCTTTCCATAGGTGGATAGGTTCACGGCAAGCTCATAAAATCCGTCTTTGCGATACCCGAGCATGACAGGGGTTTGTTCATCAGCTAACGAACGCACCATAAAATCATCCACCACACCTACGATTTTGAACTTTCCTCCCCAGCTTGCCTCAATGGTTTTTCCAAGTGCTTCTTGTGAGTTTCCGAGCTTTAATTTTTCCAGCGCTTTCTCAGTTACCAAAACATTTCCATCAGGTTCCTGGGCACTTATGTTTCTTCCACTGATCAATTGAATATCGAATAAGTCAAGATACTTTTCATCAATACTTTTCGTGTTGATTGTGATCAGCTCTTCATTGCTATATTCCGGATTAAAATATTTATCCGTGTTATTTGTTCTGGCAACCGGACTACCCAGGTTCAGCGAAGCTCCGGAGATCTCAGGCTCAGCTTCCATGAGCATTTGAAGTCGGTGTTGCTTTTCAAAATCAGGCTCAGGGAACGTCATGCTTATGATGTCGTCACTCTTAAAGCCCATGTCAAAACTTTTCATGTATTTCATCTGTGAGAAAATGACAGTCGCACTGATGATCAATAAAATAGAGAAGCCGAACTGTACACCCACTAACATTTTTCTTAGGGGGACTTTACTTTGTCGGTCGATATTTGATACCCGTGTTTTGATAGCATTTAAAGGTGAAAATCCTGATAGAATCATAGCAGGGTAGAAGCCAGAAAAAAGTGTCATACCAACAACTACAACAGATGAGAAAATGACCCAATCCATAAGAGCTATTTCAGCAATACTAATTTCGAATCCTATTATTCCAAATAGCCTCAGGATTTGATCTGCAAGACCAAAACCGATAAGTAGTGAGAACAGAACAATCACAAGACTTTCCATCATGAACTGGCCAATAAGCTGAATTCGCTGGCTTCCCATCACTTTTCTGATCCCCACCTCTTTTGCACGCTTGATTGCTCTTGCTGTTGATAGATTAATGAAGTTAATAGCACCAATCATCGCTAGGAAAACAGCAATGCTGTAGGATAAGATTTTATAGTGATTTTCAAATGAAATCCCACTGTAATTCTGTATTGGCTCAGTATGGATAGCATTCAGTGACTGTAATCTCAAGGTGTATCCATCAATCACATTGTGTTTCTTAAAGGCTGCATTTACATTCTGCTGCACCAGGACTGGGTCGGCATCTTTATGTATTTTCAAAATACATTGCGTGCCTCCATTCAGCCTTCCCCAGATTTCTGGTCCGAAGTACGGATTTAGTCCCTCTTGCTTTTCGTAGCTGGCTATCATGGTAAATGGGAAATCTGTTTTTCTTGGGAAATCTTTGTAGATCCCTGCAACTCTTAAAGTGTGTTTATTTCCGATTATGATTGTTCGTCCGATTGTTGATTGGAAATCAGAATTAACATCGTAAAACTTCTTAGCTGTTGATTCGGATAGGTAAACCTGATCGGGTCCGAAAGACTCAGGACCACCTACGGTCCAATCAAAGGTCAGGATGTCAAAAGCGTCTGACTGCACAAACCCCATCTTTTCCTGCCTGATCTTCTTGAGCTGATCATCAGGCAATGGAATATTCACCTGATCATTAAGCATGAAAAGGTTGGAGATAGCGACCACATCTGATAGCTCCTCTCTCAATCCTTTGGCTAATGGATGGGGCACAGTTGACGTAGTGCCTGATTCATCGCCAATGTGATAATCTCCTACAATACGGTAGAATTGATCACGGTCCTTTTGATGTGTATCAAAGTTGGAATTGAAATTGACAATGGTATAAATAGCAATGACACATGAAATGCCTAATGATAACCCAACCAGTCCAAGTCCGAAATAAGTTTTATTTCGACTGAATGTTCTGAAAGAAGTAATGATGAAGTTTTTAAGCATAGTTAGTTGCGTTTAGATCATCGATCTACTAACAATACTATGCCATAAGTGAAAAGTGACAGATTATCAATTACTTATGGAAATTCTATTCAATTTTAATGTTCAAAATCGGACGGAAAAGCGAACATTAAACCACTCCAAACTTCTTTCCGGGCATGCTTTTCACCAGGTTTTTAAATTCCAGGCTCAACAGGTGAGAAGCAACCTGATTAATCGGGATCTGCGTTTTCATAGCAATCAGATCAATCTCAAGTGCGGTTCTATTCTCATTGAGTAGCTCATAAATATTTTGTTCTTCTACGGTGAGTTCAGGCATTATTTTAGGAGCCTCATCTTCTTTTGAAATATCCCAATTCAAATGGTAGATTAGGTCCTCAATACCGGTATAGATGAGCGCTCTTTGAGTGGCAATAAGCTTATTGGTTCCCTCTGAAAAGGTATGCCCCACATCCCCGGGTACAGCAAAAACTAACCGATTGTAGGAGTCTGCTATGTTAGCTGTAATTAATGCTCCTCCTTTTGCGGCGGCTTCTACAACAATGGTTGCATCTGTCATTCCTGCTATGATTCGATTTCTTGCGGGGAATAGATGAGGATCTGGCTTGGTGCCAGGTATACTCTCCGTTATAATAGCTCCGGTTTCCTGCATCTGCTCTGCGTACTTTTTATGTACCGATGGGTAAATTCGATCTAGCCCTCCTGCCAGGATTGCCAATGTTGGAGTGTTATTGTTTAAGCTGGCTTTGTGCGCCTGTATATCAATTCCGTAAGCGAGACCGCTGATGACTGTTACATTAAGACTGGATAAGTCTCCAACAATTTTGTCAGTAATGCTCTTTCCGTACTCGGTAGCCTTTCTTGTGCCTACTACCGCAATTGATTTTTTAGGGTTTAAATCTCCAGCCCCTTTTTTGTAAATGATGTTAGGGGCATCTGGTACTTGTTTGAGTCTGGTTGGAAAATTAGGATTTGTGTAATGAAGTACATCAGCTCCAATTTTTTCTGCCGATTCCAGTATTGCCTCTGCTTCTTTAAATGGGCTAGCTTGTTTTATGACCTCAGCCATTTTTTCCCCAACACCCGGTATTTTGAGCAGCTTGCTTTTGGAAGATCTGAAGACATCAGCTGCTGATCCACAATAACTCATGAGTTGTTTCGTGGCTTTGTTGCCAACACCTGGAATCAGCTCCAGCGCTATCTGGAAAACCAATTCTTCTGACATCTATTACAGCTCTTGCTTAAGCTCAGTAAGAAATTTTCTGATTTTTTTGAGGGACTCGATCATCTCCATTTTATCTGATGTGGTCTCGCCACCATTCGCAATGAAGTCTCTGGCACCCTGAAGGGTATAGCCCTTTTCCTTTACCAGATGATAAATCAATTTGACACTTTGAAGGTCATCTTTGGTAAACTGTCTGTTCCCTTTCCGGTTTTTCTTAGGTTTGATGTTGTCAAACTCACCTTCCCAAAAGCGGATAAGTGAAGTGGCTACACCCAATTCATCGGCTACCTCACCGATGGTGTAGTACTTCTTTTCAATTTCCTTTTCCTTGTAGGGCACTGTAGGTGAATAGGCTTTTAATTACCAAGATAAACTATGTTCCCTTTATCATCGATGGTCACTGGATTTTCAGGGAAGTCATCCAAAGATAATCGTTGGATTGTTTTTATAGAAGAAAGATTCAAATCATTTCTTGGTCCACGCGAATAACTTTGTCGAAATGAGTGAATTTTACCTGTGAGGAACCTACCCGTCGCATCAGTTTTAATCTCCAGGATAGGCGCTTCTCCTGCCAAACCTCTCAAATTAAATCTTCCGTAGGTGAGAAAGTTGCCCAGACTGTATGCAATTATTCGTTCTTTGTAAACTTCTATCGCACGAACAATGTGTGGACCATGACCTAAGATGACATCTGCGCCATTGTCAATCATGAGATGTGCGAGCTCATAAATGTTACCACGATCCTCTCCGTAATAATATTCTCTCTCTCTGGTTACATGTTGGTGTTTAGATCCCTCGGCTCCAGCATGGAAGGAGGCAATGACTATATCAGTCAATGTGTCCAGATGTTGGATGGTTGATTTGATGTTTTCATACTGGTGGATACTTACCGTACCCCGATTTGGCGCGAAGGCACAAAAACCAATTTTCAGGTGACCTATTTTGGTGATGGTGAATGGTTGATCCACTGATCCGGCATGAGCTATGCCTAACGAATCAAGCACACGTTGGGTATTTTTTCTACCGGTTTCACCAAAGTCATTCGCATGATTATTGGCCACACTCATTAAGTCAAATCCACTCTCTACAAAATTTTGTGCCAGGTATTCTGGCGAACGAAAGAGGTAGCATAATTTCGGGTTATTGCATTCTTTTTGCTCTCCTCCGTCATTCAGAATGGTCCCCTCCAAATTACCGAAGGTGATATCCGCATGTTTTAGAATTGGTCTTACCTCATCCCATAAGTAAGCACCATCACCTCCCGGCAAATACGATCGATCTGGAAAGTTGGTACCACCCATGATATCACCTACTGCCGCAATAGTTACTGTATCGGGCAGAAGTCTTTCTAGTGGGATTGTAATTTCCTCATCCAGACTTTTTAGTGTATCACCTTTTTGCGTGATCAGGTAAATCGTATCAATTTCTACATCCTTAGCAATGGTTTCTATCGGAATAACCACGGGTGATGATGTGGTTTTTTTCATTGACTTGCAAGCCCATGCTGAAAGAATGATTATAATAAGGTGATGTGCTTTCATTGCATACAAATAAAAAAGCGGTTAGCCAGAATGACCAACCGCTTATTGATTCTTTGCGAAAATATTTTAATAGTTACCGAATGACTGGTTTTCCTGAGCAGATAATCTTCTGATCTCAGCATACTCTTCATCGGAAAGGTCTTGGTAGAAATAATTTACCGGATTCTTTTTACTTCCGTTTACGATTACTTCATAATGTAAATGTGGTGCTGTAGATCCTCCGGTATTTCCGGAATATCCGATCACCTGACCTCTTTTCACTTTTTGTCCCGGCTTCACAAGGAATTCACTTAAGTGGGCATAAAGTGTTTGGTATCCAAACCCATGCTTAATCTTGATGTGCTTGCCATATCCGGAAAACTTAGTTTTGGTGTACACCACTTCACCATCACCAGTAGCATATACAGGTGTTCCTGTTGGTAATGAAAAGTCAGTACCTGTATGCATCTTTCTTACCTTGTAGATCGGGTGCATACGATACCCAAAACCAGAGGCAAGCCTCTTTAATTCTTTATTTGATACTGGCTGTATAGCCGGCATACTGGCAAGAAGCGCTTCTTTATCCTTCGCCATAGCCATTATGTCATCATAGGACTTGGTTTGGATATACATCTGCTTTTTCAGCTTATCAATTCGCTGCATGTTGGTAAGAATAAGCTCTTCTCTTTGCAATCCCTTCTCTAAAAGCTCGCGGTATCTGTTTGATCCTCCTACACCGGCAGATCTGATTTCATCGGGGATAGGCTCAACACCAAACACCACACGATAAATGTCATCATCTCGTTCTTCAAGCACTGTAAGCATTTTATTTGCTTCAGCGATATCCTTCTCTATAAGTTCGTAATAAAGTTTTAATTCTTCGTTTTCCTTTCTAAGAGCTGCTTTAGCAGGAGATTCAAAGTAGTGATCGGTTACGAAAAAAATTCCTAAACCGATTATAGATGAAACCACAAGAAAGCCAAGCAAGTTGAGCACAATGTCCCAGGAAGAGACTTTTATCCGCTCATACCGGCAGGATTCCGTGTCATAATAGTACTTAATTTTTGCCATGGGTTGATAGGGTAATTGTCGTAATTTTGCAAAATAGTTTAATAGCAGGTGGTTTACGAATTACAGCTGCAATTTACGGATATTTGATATTTTTTCATAATTACAAGATTTTACAGTAACATTCTAATTTTTTTATCCTAAATGGATTCCAAGTCAATCAGGAGCACTTTCCTCGAATTCTTCGAAAGCAAAAAGCATAAAATCGTGCCTTCAGCGCCGATAGTGGTACAAAATGATCCAACCCTCATGTTTACGAATGCAGGGATGAATCAGTTTAAAGACTTCTTTTTAGGTAATAAGGTTGCCGAAAATAAAAGAGTGGCAGATACCCAAAAATGTTTACGTGTTTCCGGAAAGCACAATGATCTGGAAGAAGTAGGCATAGATACCTATCACCATACCATGTTTGAAATGCTAGGAAACTGGTCTTTTGGTGACTATTTCAAAGAAGAAGCCATTGATTGGGCCTGGGAGTTGCTCACTGATAAGTTCAAATTACCTAAAGAACGATTCTATGCAACCATTTTTGAGGGTGATTCTTCGGAAAATCTGGATCAGGACAGTGAGGCAAAGAAATTTTGGATGAAACACCTTCCTGAAGACCGTGTCTTGAATGGAAACAAAAAAGATAATTTCTGGGAAATGGGCGATACCGGGCCGTGCGGGCCGTGCTCAGAGCTCCATATTGACCTAAGACCTCAAAGCGAGGTAGATAAAGTGCCGGGAAAAGATCTGGTAAATCGGGATCATCCTCAAGTGGTAGAAATATGGAACCTGGTATTTATTCAATATAACAGATTGGCAAATGGATCTTTGGAAAATCTGCCAGAGAAACACGTAGATACCGGCATGGGCTTTGAGCGCCTTGCAATGGCCATTCAGGGTAAGCAATCCAATTATGATACGGACGTTTTTCAGCCGCTTATTCAATGGATAGCAAAAAAAGCCGGAGTGAAGTATGGATCAGATGAAAAGACGGATATTGCTATTCGGGTAATCTCAGATCATATTAGAGCGATTGCATTCACCATAGCCGACGGTCAGCTTCCGAGTAACAACAAGGCTGGTTATGTGATCCGAAGAATTTTGCGAAGAGCAGTACGGTATGGCTATACGTTTCTTAGTTTCAAGGAGCCATTCTTACATGAGCTTCTGGAAATCCTGGTAGATCAGTTTGATGGAGTATTTCCTGAATTGACCGGCCAGAAAGATTTCATTGCGAAGGTGATCAAAGAAGAGGAGTTGTCATTCCTCCGAACACTCGATAACGGACTGAAAAAGCTTGATACGATCACTTCAGGAGATTCAAAAGTAATTGAGGGTCCTACCGCCTTTGAATTATATGATACGTATGGTTTCCCCTTGGATTTGACGGCTCTGATCGCCAGAGAAAATGACATGGAAGTGGACGAGGCTGGCTTCCAAAAAGAAATGGAAGTTCAGAAGAACCGATCCAAGAGCGCAGGAAAACAGACAACCGGAGATTGGTCAGTAGTCAATGAAGGCGATGACGTCACATTTGTTGGTTACACCGAAACTCAGTCAACGACCAAAGTACTTCGTTACCGTGAGGTAAAACAAAAAGATAAGACGCAGTATCAAATTGTATTGGAAACTACTCCATTCTATGCTGAAAGTGGCGGCCAGGTGGGAGATACCGGATACCTGCAATTTGATGATGAGAAGATAGAAGTGGTTGATACGAAAAAGGAGAACGATCTCATCGTTCATTTCAGCAAGAAACTACCGGCTTTATTGGAGGGTAAAGTGAAAGCTGTGGTGAATGAAAGCAAGCGACGATTGACTGAGAATAATCACTCAGCCACTCATTTGCTACATGCTGCTTTACGGCAAGTATTGGGAGATCATGTACAGCAGAAAGGATCATTGGTGAATGACAAAATGCTGCGATTTGACTTCTCCCACTTTGCAAAGATGACTGATGAGGAAATTGCTGAGGTGGAGCAGATTGTCAATCGTAAGATTCGAAAAAACATCCAGCTGGATGAAAAGAAGAACGTACCAATAGGAGAGGCACAGGAAATGGGAGCAATGGCTCTTTTCGGCGAAAAATACGGTGATTTTGTACGGGTAATTACGTTTGATCCTGAATATTCGGTTGAATTATGTGGAGGAACCCATGTCCCAAGAACCGGAAATATTGGACTTTTCAAAATTGTGAGTGAAGGGTCAAGTGCTGCAGGAGTGAGACGTATTGAAGCGGTGACTTCTGTGGAGGCAGAGAAGTACTACCAGAAAAAATTGCAGCTGATATCAGAGCTGGAGGAGATGTTGAAGAATCCGAAAGACCTAAAGAAAACAGTTGAGAATCTTGTTAAGGAAAACATGGCCAACCAGAAGAAGATTGACGAGATGAATCAGAAGCAGGCCGGCCAAATCAAGAATACGCTGAAAAATGATGCGAAAGAAATAAATGGTAAGAAGCTCATTACTTATAAAGGTAACTTTCCATCTGCGGATAGTATGAAGCAGGTGGCATTTGATCTAAAAAGAGAGGTAGACAACCTGGTGCTTTTAATAGCTGCCAATATCAATGATAAACCCATGCTCACCGTGATGCTTGCTGATGATCTGGTGAAAAATGGCATGAACGCGAATGAAATCATCAGAAAAATGGCAGCAGCCATCAAAGGTGGCGGAGGCGGACAGCCATTCTATGCGACAGCTGGAGGTAAAGATCTTACTGGGTTGGATGAGGCATTGAGGATTGGAAAAGAGTTGGTTGAAGGTTCCTGATGGAGACCGGTAAAGCATATGAAGTAGTTGTAGGATTGGAGGTCCATATCCAGCTCTTGACTGAAAGCAAGTTGTTTGCAGCTGATTCTACAGTTTTTGGTAAAGAGGCGAACACAAATGTCAGTGTAATCACACTGGCTCACCCGGGAACCATGCTAAAACTAAATAAGAAGGCAGTGGAGTTCGCTATTCGCATGGGGTTAGCTTGCAAAAGTGAAATCTCACGCTATTGCATCTTTGACCGTAAAAACTATTTCTACCCGGACCTTCCTAAGGGCTTTCAGACCACACAAGACCGCACACCTATCTGTGTTGGAGGAACAGTGCCCATCACTCTTAAAGACGGAAAAAAAGTTGATATTCAGCTCAACCGCATTCACCTGGAGGAAGACGCTGGAAAATCCATGCATGATCAGGATCATGAAGATTCATTGATCGATTTGAATCGCGCAGGCGTTCCTTTGATTGAATTGGTGACCGAGCCTTGTATTGCATCGGCTGAAGAGGCCATGACTTTTCTAACTGAAATTAGAAGTATGGTTCGCTACCTGGAAATCTGTGACGGTAACATGGAGCAAGGTTCATTACGATGTGATGCCAACATTTCTGTTAAAAAAAATGGAGAAAGTGAGCTAGGGAAGAAGGTAGAGGTTAAGAATATGAACTCTATCAGAAATGTAGGCAGAGCCATTAAATATGAGTTTGAGCGGCAGGTAAAATTGCTGGATGCTGACAAAGAAATTATTTCAGAGACTCGACTTTTTGATGCTAACTCGGGGATAACATCCGGTATGAGAACTAAGGAAGAGCTGAATGACTACCGATACTTTCCGGAACCTGATTTGAGTCCTTTTACAGTTTCAGATCAATGGCTGGCCCAGATTCGAGACGAAATGCCACCTACTCCCGAAGTGATGAGGGAGACATTGACCCATGAGTTTGGGCTTTCCGATTATGATGCAAATGTCCTTTGTCAGGAAAAGCGAGTAGTAGACTTCTTTTTGGTAGTATGCCAAAAAACCAATCATTATAAACAAGTCGCCAATTGGTTGATAGGGCCTGTTAAATCTATTTTGAATGAACAGGAAACGGAAGATGTGGAAATGCCTTTATCAACTGCACAGCTTGCGGATTTGGTAAATGCGATTGAAGATGGAAAAATCAATGCAACTATGGCAAACAAGCAGGTATTTCCATTTTTAATGAAATATGGAGATAAGCTGGTGGCTGATGCGATAGAGGAACTCGGATTGGAACAGGTAAGTAAGGACGATATTTCCGATGTAATTTTGGAGGTGTTGGGACAGCATCCGGATAAGGTGAAGGCCTACCAGAGTGGGAAGAAAAACTTGATCGGGATGTTTATGGGTGAGGTAATGAAACAAACAAAGGGGTCAGCAGATCCAAAAAAAACGAACGAACTTTTGCGTCATGCGTTGGAAGAAAAGAATTAAAAAGTGATGATGAAGAATTTCTTGATTTTAGGACTGATAATAAGCTTTTTTGGTTGCGCTGAGGAACAAAAAGAGGGAGTGAAGCTATTAGGAAACGTAGAGCAGTTTCCTGTTGGTGGGTTTGCCTATGTGGAGCGAATAGGAGAAAATGGAGTTGAACCTTTCGATACCATTGATGTCGATTCAGATGGAAATTTCTCTGAATATCTCGCTATTGAGAATCCGGCCTTTTTCAGAGTGAATTTTAATGGGAAGCAAATCATTTCGTTGATCCTGACAGGTGAAGAAAAAGAAGTTGTTTTGAATGCCCACGGGAATGATCCGAGAGGATTTTCTGAAGTTTCAGGCTCCTACGATACAGAATACAAGAATCAAATTGATGCCATGATGCAGGAATATCGTGGTAAAATACAAGGCATGCAGCAGGTTCAGCGTCAGGCACGAGCCGACAACAATGCGCAAGCTTTTCAATCAGCGCAGCTACAAATGATGGATCTGGCTAAGAAAACAGAAACGGAACTGAAAGCACTAATTCGTGAGGCAAGCCCTTCATTGGCTGCTTTCTACGGCCTTCAGATGATTGATGCCACTCAGAATTTTGAGTTCATCGATTCAATTGCCATTGAGCTTCAAACGGAAATGCCGGAAAACTTTCATGTAGAAAGCCTCATATCCCAAGTTTCTGCCAAAAAAAGCCTGGCCATTGGAAAAGAAGCCCCTGAGATTGCACTCCAAAATCCGGAGGGTGAGATAATTACACTCAGCTCCCTTAGAGGAAAATATGTTTTGGTCGATTTTTGGGCAGCCTGGTGCCGACCATGTCGTGCTGAGAACCCAAATGTGGTGCGTGTGTATAATGAGTATTCAGACGAAAACTTTGAAATCCTTGGAGTATCTCTCGACAGAACCAGAGAAAAATGGTTAGGTGCTATTGAGCAGGATGGACTTCCGTGGTTGCATGTTTCAGACTTGAAATACTGGAGAAGTCAGGCTGCTATCGATTATCAGGTGAATGCCATTCCTGCAACATTTCTCATTGATCCTGAAGGGAAGATCATCGCTAAAAACCTTAGGGGTGCCAGTCTGGAAGCGAAACTCAAAGAAATCTTTGGGTAATTGATGTCCTTCGATCAGTCCTACTGGGAAAAACGGTACAGGGAAGGAACGACCGGATGGGACACTGGTGGACCGTCTAAACCTTTGACTGATTATATCGATCAGGTTGAAAATAAAGACCTGAAAATCCTGATTCCAGGTGCTGGGAATGCTTATGAAGCAGAATACCTGTTTCAAAATGGATTTGGCAATGTTCATGTCATCGATCTGGCAAAGCAGCCCCTGCAGAATTTAAAAAAGCGAATCCCGGATTTTCCTGATGAACAATTAATTCAAGAGGACTTTTTCCTCCATGAAGGAAAGTATGATCTGATCCTGGAACAGACTTTCTTTTGTGCGATTGATCCTTCTCTCAGAACAGATTATGTTTCCAAGGCAAAAGAACTATTAAATCCTGGTGGAAGACTTGTCGGGGTGCTATGGTCAGTACCAATGAATGAGAATCAGCCACCATTTGGAGGCTCAATAGAAGAATATGAACCTCTTTTTTCTCCCGAATTTAAGATTGAGACATTAGCTCCGTGCTTTAATTCCATCAAACCCAGGATGGGTCGCGAAGTATTTATTAATCTTCAGAAGGCTTTTTAGATCCTTCGGTCTTGAGCTTATTGCGGTGTTTGTACTGTAGTCCGAGAAGAAAATTTCTCAAAAACTGATCCTTACACTGGCGGTATTGATTCTGAGTTGGATTTCGGAAGATGGCGCTGATTTCATGTTTGCTTACATCGAATTTGGCAATATCAAAGATTTCCATGATATCAGTATCGCGTAGGTTTAGTGCTATCTTAATCTTTCGAAAGATGATGTTGTTGTTTAAGCTTTTTTCGGCTTTTGGCGACTCATCACCTTTTTTACCCCGGAGCTTGATGATCATTCCGTTAAGAAATGCAGCTAATTCCACATCGTAGAGAGACTTTTGTTCCTCGTCTTCATCTTTCTTTAACCACAGGGTAACTGTTTCTGAAGTGACATCCTCTTTGCCCCCAAGAGAAAAGAGTTCCGAAACCTGATTGTCGTTGTAATTAAACGTATAGCGAATCCTACGAAGAATGTCATTGTTGTTCATACGTTCACAAAGGTAAGTTTTCGTTAGTCATGGAGCGTATTTCATTGAATTCGCTTTTTAATTCATTGATTCCTTTCGCTTTTCCAAATCCGAAAGAGCTAGTTCAATAATATTTGGGGGTAATTGAACCATTGCTTGACAAATAGGTATGAAACCTAATCTCACCACTTACTTATTAGCTGCATTGCTATTGCTTTGTGGCTACCATGTCCAGAGTCAAAATTCTGACTCAACTACATCGCAAACCATCGTTAAGCTGGAAAATCCTTATAAAAAGGGAAAAACAAAATGGCTGAATAACAATGGTTTTGATACTAAATCCTATGATTGGGACAACCCTGATATAAACCTATACCTGGATCAGTCACTGAAGAGTCGATCAACAGGTAATGTTCTGATTTTCACCGGAGGTACATTAATAGCAGCAGGATTAGTTATAAACGTGCTGGCCAGTTTTGCTCATTCCATTGGTGACAGCAAGCCGGGTGAACCGTATCAGGTTTTCACGGAACCTTATTACTTAGGGGGTGCGCTGGTTGTCTCATCCATTCCTTTTCTTATTAAGTCAGACAAGAAGCTGAAGCAGGCCATCAAGATTAAAGATTTGAAATAGCTACCATTCAGTGAATAAAGAGAATTATCAAGTCTAGCTTTTGATGGAAGGAGTCGAAGTATGCTTCTAGTGATTTCTTAGTGCCTCGATCAATTCATCTTTGGTCATGTCTGCTCTTCCATCAATGCCTACTTTTTTGGCTTGCTCATAAAGCTCTTCTTTGGTGTGGTCTTCATAGCCAGAGGCTTTGCCGCCCTTTTTACCGGCGTTTTCCGTATTGGAGATGCGTGCGGCTTTTTCCTTGCTCATGCCCTAAAGCTATTCCGGATTTGTAATCCGGAATGGATGGTTGGTCGTTTGTAACGACAATCACGGGAATACAATTTCAAGAAATCCTTTTCCTCCAACATAATCAATTGCTGAACTATATATGTAATTTTCAGGCTCATATACAATTCCTGCTTCGACTGGATTTTGATGGATGTAATTGATTTTTTGATCCAGAAAATCGTTTGAATGGATTTCCTTCGCTTCATTCCCTTCTTTCCACACTTGATAGTTTCGTGTCTCGTCAAAATTGACATGAAATTTTAAACGGTGAATCATCCAATCTTTTCGGCTCTCAGGTTCATCATTAATAGCTGATGAAATTTGCTTTGAAGTGAACTTTTTGAAGTCTCTGAGAAAATCCGATAGATGGTGACCCTCTCTCGTGCGAGCAATAAGATGTAAATGATTGGTCATTAATACCCAGGCAAATAACTCTAAACCTTTATTTTTCTGGCAATACTTTAATGAATCAACGATGATGTTTTTGTAGACCGGCCTGGTGAATATATCCACCCAGTCTACGACAGTAAGTGTTAGGAAATAGGTGCCTTCAGCGTTGATCGGATTTTTAATTCCCATAAAATGGAATTTAGTAAAAATGAGTTGCAAATTTTTCGCTTTTCAGATTTGTAATCTGGAAAAGATTGTTTGTTGGTTAAAACGGCAATAGGGCAGGAAAATGTAGAGAGTGAGTTTGTAAACTCTTTACCAAAGCTTTCGGGTTACAAATCCGAAAGAGCAGGTTGTTTGAATGTTATTACAAATTTTCAATTCGAAATTGACTGACACCTGAGTAAGGCTTCAATGAATTTAAGAAGGGGATAAGATCAAATGTTAAATGAATACAGTAACTTTAATAGAGTCTCACATCTTTATCTAAGTTATGGTGCTTATTTAAAGCGATGGGAGACTAAATAAAATAAATTAAAGCAGAGAGGAACTATGAGTATCAATATAGAGGCTACTGAAAATGGGCCATACAAACTTGAGGGGGCTGCTAAGCTCAATACGGTAAAGGGAGAAATAGATGCGCCAAGTACAGCATTCCTGTGTCGATGTGGTGAATCGGGGAACAAGCCTTTTTGTGATGGTACGCATAAGAAGGTTGGGTTTTCAGGGGAGAAAGAAGAAGATCGGGTTGATGATCAACTTGATGAATACAAAGGAGAAAAAATCACCATCCATGATAATAGAGGGATTTGCGCCCATGCCGGCTATTGTACAGGAGGCAGCCCGGAAGTTTTTGGTGAGAAAGAAAATGGATTTGCAGATCCAGAGGCAGCAAGTAAGGAAAATATTCAAGAAACCATCCACAAATGCCCATCCGGTGCGTTGAACTATATGTCTGAAGATGGTTCTTCAAAGGATCATTCAAAAACTCTTAGTCCATCAATTTTCGTAGCGCCCAATGGACCTTATGTATTAAAAAGCGTTGAGCTAATAAATGAGAAGTGGCTTGAGGGAGCAGATCAAAACAGGTTTGCACTATGTCGCTGTGGTAAATCTAAAAATAAGCCGTTTTGCAGCGGTGCTCATTGGTACCATCATTTTGATGAATCAACTGAACGATCTGAATGGGCAAAAACAGAATCTAGCAGAGTCAAAGAATAATCTATCTTTCGCTTTTCCTGATTTGCAATCTGGAATGGATGGTTGGTCTTTTGAAACGACAATAGAAATAAGAAAAATTATGTTAGGCGAGTTGTAAACTCTTTACCACGGCTTTCGGATTGCAAATCCGAAAGAGCTAGGATGCAGAATCAATGTAATAACGCCAACCACTTAATAGATTGGCGGTTGTGGCAATAGAGAATCCAGCTAGAAATACGGGGATTAAAATAAATTGACTTGAAAGTTTATTCTAGTATTCAAGAGAAAGTTCTGTCATTATAATTATTGGGTAAGGGGTACCAGATTCTTTTCTTTTTAAAACTTTTTGACATAGAGTATGTCATTTCCATTTAAATCCATCATAGGTGAATGATATTCGGCATCAATGAAATCAAATTCTAAGTTTTCAAGCTCTAAAGTATCATTACCATTTATGGAAGCTATACCTACTTTTACTGGGATCATAAAAGAAAACTCAGCGTCTATTGCCTCGATACCCGCAATGTCTGATGGACCATACTCTGTCCAATATAAGGTCGCATTTTTACCAGGTATAAGAACCTCTTTATCAAATTCAGACTGAGTGGGTATCGTATGCACCCACCCTTGAAAGTCAGAGTTTTTTATATCCACGATAACATCAGGGTCAGTAATGTTAAGATGTCTAATAGTAACCATGACTGACTGCTCTATGTTACTAAAGAAAATGGTGTCTCTATTGATGTATTGATGACCACTATTTTCATCGTAAATGGCAAATTCAAATTCTATTTTAGGTGCTGATAATTTTGGATTGATTCTATTGTCGCTTGAGCAGCTAGTGGTGGTTAATAAAATATAAGCGATTAAGGTTGAAGTTAAATTATATTTCATTGAAAGAAAGATTTATTAGGTGCGATTTAATGACACAAGTTTAATGAAAAGGTTAACTACTATGATAATATTCAGTATTCTTCTTATTAAAGGATTTAGAGTTAATAACCTTTGCTACACTATAAACTTCTGTAATGCTCCCCATAAATTGGCTTTCTCATTTTTATTTGCGGCCAGAACAGATAATGGCTTTGAGCAAAGGAACTCACTGCCTTTATAAGGGATAGGGGTATAGAAGGCTTTTGCCTCAGGCACGAAAACCAATGCCTTTTTGAATTTCACCGCCTGGTCAAAGCCATTACTGAATATCTTATAATCGCTCTCCGGTATTTTGCAGGCATCTATGATTTTATGCAGGAGCTTATTTTCAGCCGGATCGTGGCTGGTATGGAATACGGCAAAGGGCAAAGGCTTAGCGTCCGGTAGGTCGTGATGAGGAATGTGTGGAGAATCCTGATGGTGTTCCTCTTCCGATACATCTTTCAGTACAGCTGGTTGCTCTTCGGTTGACTCTACCTGCTTTGCAACAGGCTCAGGTTCCGGTTCAGCAACAGCAGAAGATTCCTGCTCATCTTTTAGCTTTTCTGTAGACTCTTCTTCGTTGATGATTTCGTCTTCCGGAAGCCGGTAGATTTCCTCGTGTATGAGTAAGTGCAGATTTTCTTTTTCCATGCAGGAGTCAAATTTTAAGTGTCATTTCGAGTGAAGCAAGAAATCTCATCGCCAACAGTCAGCGAATCTTAAATTTAAAGATTCCTCACATACGTTCGGAATGACACTCAAAAAAAATGGAAGACTTAATCTTCCATATCAAAGATAGACTTTAGTTCTTTGGCCTCACTCGGTTTCATACGTTTTCCAAGCACCAATCTTAGTTGTCTTCTTCTGAGCGCTCCATCGTACAATTCTTTTTCAAATTCCGTCTCAGGCTCCAGTTGTGGAATGTCTATCGGCTTTCCAGACTGATCCACTGCTACAAAAGTGAAGAACGCTCGATTGGTATGTACTTTTTTATCTGCTGGAATATCCTCAGCAGTAACTTCCAGATATACTTCCATAGATGAGCTGAAAGCCCGGGTAACGAAAGCAGTGATGGTTACCGCATTTCCAATTCGTATCGGTTCTGAGAAGGAGATATTATCAACTGAAGCAGTTACAACAATACGATTAGAATGCTTCTGTGCAGCTATTGCTGCAGCAATATCCATCCAGTGCATCAGGCGGCCCCCCATCAGGTTGTTCAACCCGTTAGTGTCGTTTGGCAGGACCAGCTCGGTCATTGTGACGTAAGAGTCCTTGCAGTTTTTTATTTTTTTCATATGCAGTTTTTAAAAAACGAAAAAATCGAATTCATTTAAATACCTACCCCAACCCCTCGTTCCACTACGGTTCCAAAAGAGGAATAAAGGCTTTCGATTTTTTCTCTGTTCATTCCTTCCATCCCTTCGCGCCACGCAAAGGTACGAAGCTAAAATGGTCGAATTGCTTCTTTTTTATTTTGTTTTCGTCCACTTTCTGGATCAAAACCATAGATTGTATGTCATCGTTCCCGACTGGGATTACTAATCGACCACCTGTTTTTAATTGCTGAATCAATTCCTCCGGAACAGTAGGGGCGCCAGCAGTGACAATGATGCCATCATATGGAGCGAAGCGTGGCAATCCTTTGGATCCATCCCCCTGATACATATGTGGCTGATAGCCAAGTTTAGGTAAGAAGCGAATGGCCTTTTGATAGAGTTTTTTCTGGTATTCAATGGTGTACACCTTAGCACCCAATTCCAATAACACACAGGCCTGATATCCTGATCCAGTTCCAATCTCCAGAATTTTGTCGCCTGGTTTTACTTGGAGCAACTGTGTCTGAAAAGCTACCGTGTAGGGCTGACTGATGGTTTGGCCAGCATCTATTGGGAAGGCTTTGTCATCGTAAGCATGCGTATCAAAGATCTTATCAAAAAAGAAATGACGAGGAATTTTATTGATGGCATGCAAGACCCTTTTGTCTTTAATCCCTTTTTTTGCAATTTCTAAAACTAATTGCTTGCGCAAACCCTTATGCTTGTAGGTATCTTCCAATTCACTTATTTTGAGCTTCAAATTTAATCAGCGTGTTTACAGGAATAGTTGAAACCGTAGGGAAAGTAGAGGAAATTTTAAAGGACGGCACAAATGTCGACTTTATGATAGTATCCGATATTTCGGATAAGCTAAAAATTGATCAGAGTGTTTCTCACAATGGAGTTTGTCTGACCGTGACTCGTGTGGAAGGAGAGAGGCACTGGGTGACAGCCATTGATGAAACCATGAAAAAGTCAAATCTTGGGGTTTTGAACGTAGGCTCGAAAGTAAATCTGGAAAGATGCATGAAGGCAGATGGCAGATTTGATGGTCATATTGTACAAGGTCATGTAGATACTACAGCTGTAGTGAAGGAAATTAAAGATGAAAATGGAAGCTGGTTATTTACATTTGAGCTTAGCGAAGAGGGGCTGGTAGTAGAAAAAGGCAGCATTTGCATCAACGGAACCAGTCTAACTTGTTTTAACGTAAATAAAAAAATCTTTTCTGTAGCGATAATTCCATATACATTTGAACATACCAACTTCAATCAGCTAGCAGTTGGTAGCACGGTAAATATTGAATTTGATATTATCGGGAAGTATATTCACCTAATAGTAAATAGAAAATAATGGCTCTCAATTGCATGGTAGTGGATGACGACAAAATGTCGCGTCTTGTAATCAAAAAATTTATTGATAAAACTGATTCCTTAGTCCTTACACATGACTTGGACAATACGCAGGAAGCACATGATATCCTCCTTGGTGAAAGTGCCAATGATGTGGATATTGTATTTCTGGATATTGAAATGCCGGGAATGAGTGGGTTGGAATTGGTAAAAGACCTTCAGCATGCTTATAACGTGATTTTAGTCACGTCCAAGAAAGAATATGCGATCGAGGCATTTGAGGATGCTGTCGCCGATTATCTGGTGAAGCCTGTGGAGTATGAACGCTTCATGAAAGCAGTGAACAAGGTGAAAGAAAACCTTGAGAAGGAGAAGGCTATTGCAGAGCAGGAGGATCACATCTATGTAAAGAGTGACGGAAAGCTATTCCGATTGAGCTATGATAATATTCTTTTTGTAGAAGCACTGGCAGATTATGTAATCTTTAATACGGCTTCTGGTAAGAAACACATCGTGCATCATACGATGAAGGGAATCGAAAAAAGATTGCCTGAGAGTATTTTTAGCAGAGTACATAGAAGCTACATCATTAATCGAAATAAGATTGACAAGATCGAAGACTTACAGGTACATATCGGTGAAAAGACTTTTTCGATTGGTGCCTCTTACAAGGAGTCTTTGATGGATAAATTCAACTTGTTGTAAAATGTTAAACCCAGTCTATTCCTTTTTTTAGGAAGGACAGGGTTTCCTTTTCAATTTCAGAAGAGGACTGGTGGTTGTATTCCCAATTGGCTTCCGGAGGAAGACTCATAAGTATGGATTCTGTTCTGCCGTTAGTGTCCAGGCCAAACTTAGTTCCTTTGTCATGAACCAGATTGAACTCTACATATCTGCCACGTCTTATTTTTTGCCAGTTTTTTTCTGATTCAGACCAGTGCTTATCTCTTAGTCCTTTTACAGCATCTGTGTAAGCTGGTATGAATGTTTCCCCCACATCTTTCACAAAACTCCACTGCTGATCTTTGGAACGGCCTTCTTTATCAGTCATGCGGTCGAAAAAGATACCTCCAATACCGCGCGTTTCATCGCGATGCTTAACAAAAAAGTAGTCATCCGCCCATTGCTTGAACTTTGGATAAAATTCAGTATTGTGCTTATCACATGCATCTTTCAGGTGCTGATGGAAGTTTTTAGCTTTTTCGGGAATCACATAGTGAGGCGTAAGATCAATACCACCTCCAAACCACCAGACTCCATTGCTCATTTCAAAATAGCGCACATTCATATGAATGATCGGCACCCATGGATTTTGTGGATGTAAAACGATAGAAACACCAGTAGCGAAGAATTCAGCTTCCGGTAAGTTCAGTGCTTTAAGAATCTTATCAGGAGTTGGACCTGAAACTGCAGAGAAGTTAACCCCACCCTTTTCGATAAGGTCTCCGTCCTTAATGACTCGGGACCTGCCGCCACCACCTTCCGGTCGGTTCCACTGATCTTCCATGAAGGTAGATTTACCGTCCAAAACTTCAAGTGAATTACAGATTGCATCCTGTAACCCTTTAAACCATTCTGCTATTTGCTCTTTCGTTACTTCCATTTAGAAAGGATATCCAATTCCAATATTTATTTGACTGTTTCTACTGAAGTTTGAGAAGATTTCATCCCCAACAAACCTCTCACCCGGCCTTTGCGCGGGATCAAATAGTTTCATTCCCAGGTCCACTCGAAACACCAAAAACTGAAGATCAAATCGTAAGCCTACCCCTGTGCCTACAGCCATTTCATCCATAAAATCATTGAATCTGAAAAGCCCGTCATCCCCGTGTGGATCCTGATCCTCATCCGATTGATTACTTACCAATGAATTCCTTACCTGCCAGATGTTTCCAGCATCAACGAATAAGGCTCCTTCAAGAAAGCCAACCAAATCTCTTCGTAGTTCAATGCTTGACTCTATGAGTAAGTTACCCTGCTGCTCATCATCATAGTCGACAGCATCTGTTGGGTTGCCATCACTGTCTTTTTCAAAAATCGCATAACCGCCCGGCCCCAACCTTCTAGGCCTCCAGGCCCTTATACTATTACTACCTCCCGCAAAAAAGTATTCCTCATATGGAAGTGACTCATTTGCGCCGTAAGGATAGGCGAGTCCCACATTTACTCTAAAAGCGAGGTGTGTTTTACGGTTTAATCGCTCTATTTTTCTTAAGTCAACTTGCGCTTTAAAGTAATTGTAAGTGGTAAGTGTATCTCCAAATAACTCATTTAAAGAATTGCTAACCGCACTACTTAAGTTACCTCCTAATTCTGTATTCACCCTGATATATGCTCCTTCACCACCTTCCGCATAGTCACCTAGAGACCAGTCTACCTGAAATTCAGCACTACTCACAGCTGCAGGAACAAAAGCCAATCCGTATGGATTATTCTCAGCAATTAGTTGGTCAATAAATGTTTTAAATTCTCCTTCTGTTCTAGCATCAGTAACACTTAATTGAAGGGGTGTAAGCGAGTATCGCACCTGATCCCTTATTTGCCAGCTGTAGGACCATCTTGCAGTATACTTTTGGCGTTTATACTCATTGACACGGTCTTCATAAGTAAATCCAAGAGACAGCCTTGTCTTCGGATTAAAACGGCCAATTTCGTTTTTGTAATAAGAGCCAAGAGGAAAAAGAAATTGGGGAAAAGAAATTGCTGCCTCAGCACCAAACTGTCGTGAAGTATAAGTCCCGTCAAAATTTGACTCATCCCCACGTACCGACCGTAGATCTTGAAGCTGTGCGTTTAAATCCAGACTAAGTATTTCAAGGGTTCGGAATGTGTTTCTGTTTTTAAAATTGACGCTTGCAAATGGTCCCGGTTTACCTTGAGCTCTTGAAAAACCAAACTCACTCGACGTTTCATATTTATCGAAAGATGACGTAAAAATATTTGCCACAAAATAATTTCCTGTGGTGTCATAGTTGATATTTATAAACTTGAAATTATCAAGGTATGAAAGCTGACTTTGGGTTTCTATGGTGAGTTCTCTGCTATAACGGTCATCTTGTTCCAGTGGAATACGCCATTCCAATACCTTTTTTGAATACTTGGTTTTGGCAAAACTGAAAGTAATGTCACGATATTTTTCTTTTGTTCGCTGGTAGGAATTGCTCACGCTAGCCTCAGAAATAAAAACAATTGAATCAAGGTAGTAGATCTTATGGCCTTCTTTTCCTGGAGGATTTTTGATTATTTCTCTGACAATTATTGAGTCTTTTCCCAATGCAGTAGAATCAACCTTGAATGAAATGTACTGTTTAGAAAATTCGTAGTACCCGTTGTTCACAGCAAGGTTATACACGTAATCACGTTCCTCTGTCAGTGTTTTTTGATCGTAGAATTCCTTGGATAAAGGTGCATCTTCTCTGTTTTCCATGACTAATTCATAAAGAACAGAATCTTCAATGTGGTATTGAATGGAGTCGATATAGTATCGATCATTTAGATCGATGTAGTATTTGAGATTAACATACCGATCACTTTTACCAGCCCAGCCACTTACCCAGTTTCTAAGATTTCTACCGAATTTCCCAACAAAATTTAAGCTGTCATAATAAGAGGTGTCGGTTTTAATTGACGCATTAAAGTAGCCTTTGGAGTTAAGGTATTGATTCATCTTTTCTACAGTCAGTTGTGTACTGATATGATTGTAGATTGCCAAAGGCTCCCCCCAGCGCATTAGCTGATTTCCTTGTTTTACTTTCCTATTCTTTTTATCGTATTTCTTGGCCTTCTTATTTCTAAGTTTCAGTTTTTTGTCTTGTTTGCTGGCTTCAGCAATACGTCTGTCAAATTTGGCTGCTAAAGAGTCCCGTTTTGCAATAGCTTTCTGCTTATCGTATCCGTCAATGAATAGAAAGCCGTTTTTTCCTAATTGATATAGGTGTGCTAAATGTGTAAAAGGATAGCCAAATAGGATACGACTGTTGGGTGTTTGCTCGTACAATCCTTTTGAATCATCGGCTAGCGAGCCGGAAATTCCTTCAATTTTTTGCTTTGCCAAGAGCCTCTCGTCATCTTTTAAAAATTTTGAGCCCAGACACGAGGTGAGGAATATGCCCACGAATAGTGATATTTGACTCAGTTTAAAAAATCGCTTCAAATCAGATGCTCTCTAGGAAGGAACAGAAATTTATTAAATCACTCAAAGTTAAGAAGTACAGGGTGCGCGAAAAACGCTTTTTGGTAGAAGGAGCAAAAAATGTGCGGGAGTTGTTACACTCCGACTTTGAAATTGAAATGGTAATCGGTACTGAGGAGTATTTTTCATTGAATCTTGAAACCGGTAATCATAGAAATGAAATCGTAAAGGCTGATCTACTTGCGCAGCTAGGAACTTTCAAAACCAATGAAGACGCATTAGCTGTTGCTAAGACTAAACAATGGAACCTTGAGGATATTGTGGCTGATGATCATCTTTTTGTTTTAGATGGCGTGAGTGATCCCGGTAATGTAGGAACAATTATCCGTACCCTTGACTGGTTTGGGTTTTCACAGTTGGTATGTTCCCTGGACTGTGCTGAGTTTTATCATCCTAAGGTGATCAATAGCACGATGGGATCATTCACGCGAGTAAAGGTTATTCCTACGGATCTAAAGCCATTTTTTGATCAGAATAAACAACACGTTTATAGTGCGGAAATGGATGGTGAATCACTTTCTGGAATACAAATAAATGAGCCATCAGTGATAGTAATGGGAAGTGAATCTCACGGTGTAAGTGAGATCACGCAAAAGCATGTTGATCAAAAGATTACGATCCCAAGGCATGGAGGAGCCGAATCACTAAATGTCGGCATTGCGACGGGTATTATTGCCGGTCATTTACGCATTTGATGAAATTTCTTCATGAGCGATTTGGTAGAAGCATCGTGATCTCCCGTTGATTCTTTTTCTATTTCCTTCAGAATTGGCTTGCCTAGTTGCTTTCCCAATTCGACTCCCCACTGATCGAAACTGAATATATTCCAAATCAATCCCTGAGTGAAAACTCTGTGCTCATAATAAGCGATTAACTTTCCTAAATTATATGGAGATAATTCTTTGATCAGAATACTAGTGGACGGTCTGTTACCCTCAAAAACCTTTGAATTCACTAAGATTTTGTTGTCTCCGCTACCAATCTCATCAATCACCTGATCTTTTGCTTTGCCTGTAAGTAGTGCTTCTGATTGAGCAAAAAAGTTTGCCAACAGCTTGTTGTGATGGTCGATGTGATCATGCGCAGGGTTAGCAATACCGATAAATTCACATGGGATAATTTTAGTACCCTGATGTATTAATTGATAAAAAGCATGCTGACCGTTGGTGCCAGGCTCACCCCAAATGATTGGTCCGGATTGGTAGCCTATTTTATCACCTAAACGGTTTATATACTTTCCATTACTCTCCATATCTACTTGCTGTAGATAGGATGGGAGATACCTCAATCGATGATCATATGGTAAAATAGCCATCGAGTCAAATGCTAAAAAATTATTGTACCATATGCCTATCAATGCAGAGATAACGGGTAAGTTCTGATCTAAGTCAGCACTTGAAAAATGATCATCCATAGCCTTTGCGCCATTTAGCAGCTGGCGAAAGTTTTCATATCCTATTGTGCAGGCTATCGACAGTCCTATCACAGACCAAAGCGAATACCTTCCTCCGACCCAGTCCCAAAATTCGAACATATTGTCACTGGAGATCCCAAATTCATTTACAGCCTTTTGGTTTGTGCTTACAGCAACAAAGTGCTTGCTAATATCTTCATTAGATCCACCATTTTTCAAAAACCATTCACGAGCGGAAAGGGCATTGGTAATGGTCTCTTGAGTTGTGAACGTTTTTGATGCAATTATGAATAGTGTTGTTTCTGGATCGAGATGCTCCAGGGTTTCCACCATTTGGGCAGCATCCACATTGGAAATGAAATGAGGAGTGATGCTTTTCCAATAAGGCTTAAGCGCATGAGTAACCATTTTAGGCCCTAAGTCTGACCCTCCGATACCAATATTTACGACATCTGTGATTTTTTTATCGCTAAAACCTTTCCATTCACCTTTTAAAAGCTTTTCGCTGAATGATTTAACTTTTTCCAGCTCTTTGGCCACCTCTTCTTTTTCATTGCCTCTAAGAGCAACGTGAAGGACAGCTCTGCTTTCAGTCTCATTAATAGGTTTGCCATTAAACATAGCTTTGATGCCTTCTTTCAGCTTACATTCTTCGGCTAACTTTATAAGCTGCGAGAACACCTCATCAGAAACCTTGCTTTTTGAAAAGTCAAAATAAAAATCTTCGTGATCAAACGTATAATTATTGACACGATGGTCCTGATTTAGTAAATCCTGAATATTGATGTTTAACTCCGCAAGATTGCGAAGTGATGCCCATGACTGAGTGGTCGTTGGGTCAATTTTTGGAAGCATAGCTTTTGAATTTTAAAATAATCCCGGAAGGATATCTTCTCTTACAAATAGGTAATAGGAATAGGCGATAAAACCAATTAAGTATACCATTCCTTCAGCCCTATCCAGCTTGTATTTATTGAGCGTAAACATGAAGATAAACAACATGAATGTACCTACCATTACGATTATTAGGTCTGTGTTGAGTGTAGCATCATAAACCAATGGTGCATGCACTAGAGAGGTAGAACCAAGAACAAGTAGTAGGTTGAAAATATTAGATCCGACGATGTTACCGACGGCAAGATCTGATTTTTTATTGAAGGCTGCCACAGCTGATGTTGCTAATTCAGGAAGAGAAGTTCCTGCAGCAAGTATGGTCAAGCCAATCATTTTATCACTTACGTTAAAGAATTTCGCGATTTGTACCGCATTGTCAACGATGAAATTACCTCCAACAACAAGCCCGACGATTCCCACAACGATCATTACAGTCGTTTTAACACTACCATGAATTTCGATATCCTCGGCTATTTCTGCTTCAGGATTTCTGCTGAGGTTCATGAAAATGTACACCAAGAATAAGACGAACATCACAAGTAGTATGATGCCATCAGATATTTCCAGTCCATTTTTCTCTCCGCCAAAGAACATGACGTCATTTACTAAAATGAAGAAAACGATTGTAGCTACCAGAGAATAAGGAACTTCTTTCCAAAGTGCATTTCGCTCAACAGTCAATGGATAGATAACCGCAGAGATTCCGAGTATCAGGAATATATTGAAGATGTTGGAGCCAATGATGTTGCCGAATACCACCTCATTGGCACCCCCGGCACCTTGCTCAGATCCGGCAATGATATTCACAACTAATTCAGGCGCTGAAGTACCCATTGCTACCACAGTTAGACCTATTGCAATATCAGAAACGTTGAATCTTTTTGCTAAAGATGATGCCCCATTTACAAGGTAATCTGCTCCCTTGATCAATAGGACGAACCCAACAACAACAAGCAAAAAATTTAATGCTACGGTACTCAATTCAGTTTCGGTTAGATTGGTGACTCACTGTACTGAAAGATGATTGTGTTATTTCTTTCTAGCCTTCGCAAATTAACACTTTTGATTTATTTAATCCAATTATTGCGCGTTTGATCACAAATTCAAGTCTCTCAGTAAGTTATGCACTTTACTTTTTAATTTTTTTTCGGTTTCAAAATAATCATCATTCTCTAATTTGCCCATAACCGAAAAATAAAATTTAATTTTCGGTTCTGTGCCTGAAGGTCTGATACTTACTTTGGTCCCATCGGCGGTAAGGTATTGAAGGACGTTTGATTTTGGAAGACCAACATCTTCTTTTTTCCCATCTTCATCGAATTTCACTCCCTCCAAATAATCAATCGTGGTAATCACCTTAGATTCGGCTAGGCTGGCAGGTGGATTTTGCCTGAAATCGATCATCATATTCTTGATTTCTTCAGCACCCTTCATGCCTTTTTTAGTGATAGACTTTAGTTCTTCATAATAAAATCCATACTCCTTATATATACGAATAAGCAATTCGAAAACTGTTAATCCTTCGTTTTTGGCCCATGCTGCCATCTCAGCGATCATTACACTACTAGCCACAGCATCCTTATCCCTCACCTCTTCACCGATCATATAGCCATAGCTCTCTTCTCCACCACCGATGAAAACTTCTTCACCTTCTTTCTGGCGTATTAGATCAGCGATCCACTTGAAGCCGGTTAAAGTATCATAGCATTCGGTATTAAAACCTTTTGCAATCGAGCGTATAAGCTCAGTTGTCACTATCGTTTTACCGATGTATTCATTACCCTTTAGTCCTTTTTCTTTCCATTTTTTCAATAGATAATAGACTAAAAGCGATCCGGTTTGATTTCCATTTAAAAGCTGAAATTCACCTTTCAAATTTTTCACTGCAATCCCAACCCTGTCTGCATCAGGGTCGGTGGCCATGACCATATCCGCATCGATTTCTCTGGCTTTATCCAGCGCCATAGACATGGCTTCTGCTTCTTCAGGATTAGGATAAACCACGGTTGGGAAATTTCCATCCGGAGTTTTCTGCTCATCCACCACATATACATTTTTAAAGCCAAGCTCATTTAATGCTCGCGGAACCATTGTAATACCCGTTCCATGAATTGATGAAAATACGATTTTAGTATCATTGGCAGATTTTATAGCATCGGGAGAAAGTGAGAGCCCGGTTATCATTTTAAGATAGGCATTATCTATATCCTCATCTAAATAGGTAATCAATGATGGGTTTGCTTTAAAGTTGACCTCATCAATGGATTGAATTTTTTGGACTTCCTCAATAATGTTTTTGTCGTGCGGCGGCACAATCTGACCTCCGTCGGACCAATATGCTTTGTATCCGTTGTATTCCTTTGGGTTATGTGAGGCAGTTATAACAACACCTCCATTGCAGGCTAAGTGTCTGATTGCAAATGAGAGCTGTGGAGTAGGGCGCAGCTCTTTGAATAAATACACTTCAATGCCATTGGCAGAGAATACATCGGCAGTGGTTTGAGCAAAAAGCTGGCTGTTATTTCTGCTATCGTAAGCAATTGCTACTTTAATAGTACCTTCAAATTGACTTTTCAGATAATTGGCAAACCCCTGGGTGGCCATCCCAACCGTATATTTATTTACACGGTTAGTTCCTATACCCATGATTCCTCTAAGACCGCCGGTTCCAAATTCAAGACTACTTAGAAAGGACTCTTCCAGTTCCTCTTGGTTTTGCAACAGTTCTTCAATTTCCTTTCTAGATTGATTGTCAAGGTTGGCTGCACTCAACCATTTATTTGCATTTTCTTTGGCATTCATCACATTATCAGGCATATCCTAATTTTTTCTTTACTCTCAATAAAACATCATTAGCGACCTCAGCCGCTTTTTTCTCACCTTTTTGTAACTCTTCCTCCAGCTCATTCAGGTTGGTCATGTAATAATCAAACTTCTCACGTTCCGTTTTAAATTGCTCCAGTATCAATTCGAATAGCTCCTGCTTTGCATGCCCATAACCGTAATTACCGCCTTCATATTTTTTTCGCATTTCAGCTATTTGCTCTTGCGAGGCTAACAATTTATATATCGCAAATACATGACACGTATCAGGGTTTTTAGGCTCCTCCAAAGGAGTGCTGTCGGTTACGATTTGCATGACATTTTTTCTGAGCTTTTTCTCCGGAAGAAAAACGTCAATTATGTTGCCATAACTTTTGCTCATTTTTTGGCCGTCTGTCCCAGGAATGGTCATTACATTATCATCGATGAGAGATTCAGGTAAGGTGAATGTCTCTCCAAATTGATGATTGAATGAACTAGCCATATCTCTGGTCATTTCCAGATGCTGCTTTTGATCCTTGCCTACAGGCACAAAATCGGCATCATAAAGCAAAATATCAGAGGCCATTAACACCGGGTAGTCAAAAAGTCCGGCATTCACATCAGCTAATCGATCTGATTTGTCTTTAAATGAATGGGCATTGGCCAGCATCGGGAACGGGGTAAAGCAATTGAGGTACCACGTTAATTCAGTACACGCCGGAACCCTGGACTGACGATAAAACGTATTGGCCGATGTATCAAAACCACAAGCTAGCCACGCGGCAGCTACTGCGTTTGTGTTTTCAATGCGTAGCTTTGCATCTTTAATGGTAGTGAGCGAATGCAGGTCTGCAATGAAAAAGAAGGATTCATTGTCTTTGTTTTTAGATAATTCTATTGCGGGCTTAATTGCTCCCAGAAGGTTGCCTAAGTGAGGCTTTCCGGAACTTTGTATACCTGTTAGTATTCGTGCCATTCAGTTAAAATTTGTGCAAACCTATATAATTTGGTGTTTTGATTTTTTAGTCGACCAGTTGAAAATATAATTTAAAAATGAAAGCAATTTTTTCTTTTATCTCACTTCTTTTTTTCCTTAACCTGACAGGACAGCCTAAGCTCTCTTTTGAGGTTACAGATCATGATTTTGGAAACATTCTTGAAGAAGCCGGCCCGGTTGAGTATACATTTAATTTTGTAAATAATGGAGAAACTCCTATTAAGATCACAGGAGTGAAGGCCTCTTGTGGGTGTACAACCCCAGGGTGGACAAGAGAGGAAGTCATGCCAGGTGATTCAGGTTTTGTAAAAGCAAAATATAATCCCAGAAACAGACCCGGTAGATTTAGAAAATCTTTGCGGATATCTACAAATGATCCTTCCTCGAGTACAACATTATATATAGGTGGTTTTGTTAAACCTAAACCGAAAACTCCTGAAGAAGAATATCCAATCATTGCCGGGAGCCTCCGATTAAAATATAGAGGTCTAAATATTGGTAAAGTGACTACAGAAAAGCCGATCGTCAAGACCTTCGATGTATTTAATTATACGGATAGCACTGTGTCGTTACAAGAGGAAGATATTTTGGTGCCGGATCATATCCAAATAGCTCTACTGCCAGATTCCCTGAGCCGAAGGGAGTTTGGTGAATTGAAAATTATATATGATCCTAAAGCGAAGAGTGATTATGGCTATGTAAGCGATAATATCCAGCTATCACCCAATGGTGATCAGGGGCTTTCTGTTATTGCGGTTATCGAGGAGTATTTTCCGGAAATGACTGCCGAGGAGCTGGATAATGCTCCAAAACTTGAATTACCGGAACGTTCTTATGATTTCGGGAAAGCGACCGCAGGTGTAATGGTCGAGAAAGAGTTTGAATTAACAAATTCAGGTAAGGATAAATTGGAGTTGAGAGCAATCAAATCTAATTGTGGCTGCCTTACTTATGAGATAAAAAAGAAAGGTATCAAAAAAGGTAAGAGTCAAACACTCAAAGTCTTTTTTGATACCTCAGAAATGCGTGGCAATCAATATAAATCAATCACCCTTTATTCGAATGACCCGGTGGCTCCAACTCAGATCATTACAATAAAAGGAAAGGTTGAAAAAGCAGATGATTAATGGGAGATCAATTCTCCCATTTGTTGTTTTCCCTGTTTACATCAGCCATATATCCGCTTTCATCAATCTCAATTGTGCTTATTTCATTTCTAGGTGCATCTATTGTGAATTGATAAAAACGATGTGTCCAGGACCAGTCGGGTAATACGATACGCTCAAGCTCTGTGTTGTTTTCTTTTTCGCCTCTCATGATGCTGAGTGGAGCATAGTATATTTTTTTAGATCCATCAGAAAATGTTACATAAACATCCGCAGGCATTGGCATCATGCCTTCACGTTTTAGTGTAACGATAGTGTTTCCATCTTCTTCTTCCACTGAGTTAACAGCATAGTCTATTGAATGAGTGGTATTTACCCAGTAATCTAAATACCAATCCAATTCTAAACCGGATTCTTTTTCAAAGACCCTTATCCAATCGTTAGCATCCGGGTGTTTAAATCTCCACTGATAGTAATACTTTTTAAGAGCTCTTGCAGTTGCTTCTTTACCAATGAGGTAGTTCATCTGGGCAAGTGCCACAGCACCTTTGTTATATGAGGCAATTCCATATGCCATATTGGTATTGAAATGATCAGAATGCGTACTTAGTGGCTCTTCTTTGCCAGATTTTGCCAGGTATGTATATGCTCGGTAATTTCTCTCTTGAGTTCTTCCGGATTGAGGAAAAATTTTCGACAATGTTTCTGCCGAAGCATAAGTTGTGAACCCTTCATCCATCCATGCAAAGTAACTTTCATTGGTTGCTAAAAGCCCTTGATACCAACTATGAAGAGCTTCGTGAACCGTGACGCCCAATAGACTACCTATGTTTCTTTCCCCTGTAATCAAAGTAGCCATAGGATATTCCATGCCACCATCACCGCCTTGAATGATGGAGTAATGAGGGTATGGATACTCACCATAATTTTCTTCTATGAATTCAAATGCCTTAACAGTCAATTCAGGTAGTTCTTCCCATGCTTCCGTTTTGCTTCCTTTCTGGTAAAAGAAGTGAAGTTCTGGTCCACCTTCGACCATTGCAGTAGTGTGCGTGTAGTCTGGATCTGCTGCCCAAACAAAATCGTGCACATTCTCAGCCTTGAACTTCCATGTTAGAGTTTTACCCTTTCTTTTCACTTTTACTCCTTCATCCTCATAACCATATCCAATTTCATTCGGATTCTGAAGAACACCTGTAGCAGCTACTACGTAATCTTTATCAATTGTCAGGTTTACTTCGAAATTTCCCCAAGGGGCATAGAACTCTCTGCCTACATAAGGATGTGCGTGCCAACCTCTTTCATCGTACTCTGCCATCTTAGGATACCATTGTGCCATACTATAGTCAATTCCTTCGGTATTATTCCTTCCGCTTCGTCGAATTTGAACAGGCACCTGACTTTGAAAAGTCATATTTAAAACGGTTGCGGAACCCGGGAGGAGCGGTTTTGCCAATTCAACTTCCAGGACTGTTCCTTCAATCTCAAACTCAATATCATTACCATCTTGTGTAAGTGAATTGATTTTATGAAATCCAATTTGTGTTTCATCCAGCTTAGAAATCCGATCCCCAACTCTATCGTCAGGATCTTCGATAGTCCTGCTACGTGTATCCATCATGCTTTTTGGCTGAAAAGCATTGAAATAGAGATGGTAAAATACCCGATCTAACGTGTCTGGACTATTGTTTTCATAGGTTAGGGTCTGTGAGCCGGTGAACTGATGATTTTCTACATTAAAATCAATGTCCATTTTATAATCTACTCTTTGCTGCCAGTAACCCTGTGCGATACTAATTGACGCGTAACAACCAAAGAATAGTAGGAAAAAGACTTTCTTGAAAGAATTATATTTCATAAGTGAAAATTAGTTTAACATTTTATCGTCTTCATGGTTATTAATCCCGTATATTGAATGACCAATAAACCTTGAGAATATGGAAAAAATTTTAGACTTTTTTCTTCTGATCATTTTCGCTTTTGGATCTGCTATTCTTTTTACGTTTGCCGTAATCTGGAAATTCATCCAAGCTATGTATCAGATCATTTTATCTAAATAATATTTAGACGTCAACATTCGCATATTTGGCATTTTTCTCGATGAACTCACGTCGTGGTGCAACCTCGTCTCCCATTAACATCGAGAATAAGTGATCCGCTTCTGCTGCAGATTCGATTGTAACCTGCTTCAAACTTCTATGCTCCGGATCCATCGTAGTTGTCCATAATTGATCCGGGTTCATCTCTCCCAAACCTTTGTATCGCTGAACTCCTACTGAGTCTTCTTTCCCGTTTGGAGCAATCTCCTTAATTACCCTTACTCGGTCGTCTTCAGACCATGCATATCTCTCAGTTTTACCTTTTTTGATCAAATAAAGAGGAGGGAGGGCTATGTATAAGTATCCTTTCTCGATAAGTGATCTCATATATCTGAAGAAGAACGTCAAGATTAGGGTTCTAATGTGACTCCCATCGATATCCGCATCCGTCATGATGATGATTTTGTGATATCGAAGCTTCTCCATATTGAGTGCCTTTTCATCATCCTCTGTACCAAAGGACACTCCCAATGCTGTGATCATATTTTTGATCTCATCATTGTCATAAATTTTGTGTTCTTGTGCTTTTTCTACGTTCAGAATTTTTCCTCTAAGTGGTAGAATCGCCTGGAATTTTCTATCTCTTCCTTGCTTAGCGGATCCCCCTGCCGAGTCTCCCTCTACAAGGTAGAGCTCGCAAACGGATGGGTCTTTATCGGAACAATCGGCAAGTTTTCCCGGTAACCCAGTTCCTGAGAGCACATTTTTACGCTGAACCATTTCACGTGCTTTTCTAGCCGCGTGACGTGCCTGAGCTGCAATGATTACTTTAGAAACAATCTGCTTTGCTTCTTTTGGGTGTTCTTCCAGGTATTCGTTAAGGATTTCACTGACACAAGTGTCAACAGCACCCATCACATCTGAGTTACCAAGCTTGGTTTTTGTTTGTCCCTCAAACTGAGGTTCTGCTACTTTTACCGAAATAACAGCTGTCAGTCCTTCTCTGAAATCGTCACCGGAAATATCAACTTTAACTTTGTCTAGCAGTCCTGATTTGTCTGCATAGCTCTTTAGTGTCCTTGTAAGCGCTCTTCTAAAACCAGAAACGTGAGTACCCCCCTCAATGGTGTTAATGTTGTTCACATAGGAAACTACATTTTCGGAGTACGATGTATTGTAGCTCAGTGCAACCTCTACCGGCACGGTTCCCTTGTCATTTTCCATATAGATTGGATTGGGAATAAGGTTTTCCCTGGTAGAATCTAAATATGTGACAAACTCAGAAAGGCCTCCTTCAGAGAAGAATTTTTCTTTAGCCGGCTCACCATTATCATCAAGATTTCGATGATCAATCATATTGATGGTAATGCCTGCGTTTAGGAAAGACAGCTCCCTCAGTCTGGATGCAATGGTTTCAGAGTTGTAATGATTGGCACTGAAAATATCCATGTCGGGTTTGAAATGGATGACGGTACCGCTGATATCTGTTTTCCCTATCTCTTTTACAGGAGCCTGTGGAACACCGATCTTATATTCTTGTTGGAAGATTTTACCCCCTCTATGAACCGTTGCTGTAAGATGGGAGGATAGCGCATTTACGCATGATACACCCACACCGTGAAGACCTCCTGAAACTTTATAGGTGTCTTTGTCAAACTTACCACCGGCATGAAGGACAGTCATCACTACTTCAAGCGCACTTCTATTTTCTTTCTCGTGAATATCTATTGGGATACCTCTACCATTGTCAGTGACAGTTATTGATTCGTCTTTATTGATCTCAACAGTAATGGTATCGCAGTGACCAGCCAAGGCCTCATCGATGGAGTTGTCAACGACCTCCCATACCATGTGATGGAGTCCTTTGAGCCCTATATCCCCGATATACATTGCCGGACGTTTTCTTACGGCTTCCAGGCCTTCTAAAACCTGGATATTACTGGCAGAATAATCCCCTTTTTTGTTTTGCTTATTTTCTTCCATGTGCAGTGATTAAAAACAGTTTTAAGAGCTGAAATCGATTGATTTACTAATATTTTTCAAGGCGCTCTTAAATGTTTAAAATGTAGTCTTTTTCAATGTTCAAAAGTACTAAAATTATCTCGATCTGGCGAGGTTTTTGATGCTTAAAATCAACCATTGAAATCAATCTTTAACCTAATCTGTAATGCTGCCCAAAAACCATACAATTTATCTACTCTTAATGCTCTTAGTAAGTGCGGTTTTTTCCCAGGATTTAACCCCTGAGTCAAGTGAAAATGTGGTTGATAGCCTGATACAGGCACGAAAGGAAAAATATGAAGCCACTTTGAAGTTTATTCAGGAAATGAGAAGAAGAAGGGAGAAAGATCCTCAGCGTTATGCAGACTCGGTGGCTCAAGTAAAATCTGATCGTAGGTTCAAAGAAGCCCAGAAGAGGTTTGCTGATTATCAAAACCAGGATCTCTCCAATCTTGAAGAGTTAGATCTTTCCGGTGGGCGATTAAAAAGTATTCCCAAGTGGGTATATCAGGCAAAATCCATGGAGGTTTTGATTCTGGATTACAACAGTATTTCAAGGCTTCCGAAAAATCTAAATGATTTACCGACGCTTAAGCGGATTTATTGGAGATATAATGAGTTGGAGAATGGTAAGCTGAAAGCACCCCGTTTAGATAGTATTAGAAAACTGGATATCTCAGGTAATGGATTAGAGAAGCTACCAAGGATACATCGATTAAAGAATTTGGAAGAGCTAGTGGTGGAAAATAACTCACTCACCAAACTACCCACATGGAGAGGTCGAAGGTTGAAGTCATTGAAAGAATTGGACTTATCTCAGAACCCTCTAACCATTGATAGGAGGTGGTATGGTTTACTTGATCATATTGAAATTTTAAGATTGAATAAATGCAATATCCGTGAGGTGCATCCTAATTTTTATCGAATGGATGGTTTGAAAGAACTCTTAATACAAGTGAATGAATTGGAACAAATACCACCTGGTATCTCTGCATTGATCCAATTGAATAAACTTTCCTTTTATAAAAATAATCTCAGCTCTTTGCCTGATGATTTCTACGAGCTGGATAGTCTTGAGATAATCGATTTATACTATAACGATTTTGAGTCTATCTCTAGTCGGATTTCAAATTTGAAGAACCTAAGAATCCTGTATTTATCTTTCAATGAACTGTATGACATTCCGGAGGAAATAGGGGAGCTGTCTAATCTGGAAGAGCTGTATGTTCATCACAATCGATTGAGTGAAATTCCAAAAAAGTATGAGGAACTAAAAAACCTGAAAGTTTTCCATATTCAGAATAATTACATTCCAGATTTTCCGGATCAAGTCTTAAGTATGGAAAATCTTATCGATTTAGATATTTCAGAAACTGACATACGAACAATACCTCATGAGATAACCGGTTTAAAGCTTGATAACTTCTATTGGAGAAACCTGGATATCAACCTGAACGATTTAGATCATGAAGAGACTCTATCTGCATTAATGCAGTTAATGGAGAATGGTACCAATGTGGTTCCTTCTGTTTCAATTGCTACTATGCCTGATTAATTTGGCTTTAATAGTAAAAAGTATCCTAAAAAAAGTTCACTTTTGATTCAACCTAATCACTATGGAAATGAATCAGCTTTGGATATTTGTTTTAGGATTATTGATGCTTTACTCTAATGACACCTACTCACAATCTAGTCCATCTCCACCTCCCCAAAAGGAAATAACTAATACAGATGGGGTTTGGCTCGGGTTTTATACCAAATATCATTTCAATGATAAATGGGCCTACTATGGTGAATACCATGTCAGGAAAAAGAATGGGTTTAATGATATGGCCCAAGTTTACCTTCGATTTGGAGCTACCTATACAATTAAAAAGTATTTAGACTTTACTGCCGGAATAGTCGTTCCATTTTACTGGGCTCCCAATCAAAATGACCCAAACGTTGATGGAGTGGTGCCTCAATATCGGTTTTGGCAGCAAGCAGTATTAGCGACACCATTTGAGCATATAAAAGTGTTTCATACATTACGTACAGAGCAAAGATGGAGGAGGGACTATCAAAAAAATGCACCTTTCGAATTGACTTATCGATTTAGATACAAGCTCACAGTATATGTTCCGTTAAACAAACCAGCCTTTGAAAATCATACTTTATTTGTATCGACGTATAATGAAATTTTTATTCAGGCAGGAGAGTCAATTGTTTATAATCACTTTGAAGATAATCGCACTTTCGTTGGCTTAGGGTATAACCTCAGTGAGCAGTTTCAAGTGCAGGGAGGGTATATGTTTACATTCAGGCATAAAGGGTCTCCATTTCACTACGAACAGAGGCATATCCTGAGGTTAAGTTTGTATCACCATATGGATTTACACTTAAATAGGCACAGAGAAGAAAGACCTATACCTATTCATTAATAGAGTTTATTGGAAAGCATGACAAGTGTACATGCTTTCAATGTTTCGATTCCTTTTTTGTTTGCTTTTTCATCAAGTGAAGGGTTTTCAGCGCCCGGATTAAATATGATTCTTTTAGGGTTTAGCGAAAGAATGTAATCTTCCCATTCTTGTTGATTTCTAGGGCCAACATACATGGTAACAGTGTGTACATCATCTATTGTTGGTTTTTCTCTAAGGTCCAATATCTGTTCTCCAAAAACGTCTCCCTTTTTGATCCCAACGGGAACAATTTCATGGTCATGCGCTTTCAATCTTTCTGCTGCCAGGTAGGCGTATCGCATGGGATTAGTAGTTGCTCCTAAAATCACTGTTTTTTTGCTCATTGAGTCTTGCTCTTGCTTTTTGTTAATGCAAATCCAATATTCACACCGAAAATTACCGGAAAGTGAATTGCAGATTTGACCTCTTGGTCAAAGTAATTGTCTAGCGCTTGAATTGGTTCATATTGTTTATTGAAAGACCTGGCATTTACACCTATTCCAAGGAAAGCATCAACAGTAAACCCTGACGTTCCTACGTCTTTCATCCAGCGTGAGCCAATAAAAATACCATAACCATAAGAAGTCTCTACCAGATTTCCGAATCTTCTTGGCATTTGAATAATGAGGGTGTCCGTATGGTTTACCTGATTATTTTGGTATTTGAAATTTACCTCATGTCCAAAGTAAAACATTCCAAGTTTTGAGTCTGCATGGTAGAACTTTTGCCTAAAATGAACCTGAGCTCCTCTTCTATATACTTGATAATCTCCAATTTCAGCATCTGATTGAAAAAATGGGGATCTTTTAATATCAATTTGAACCTCGTACCCCAGTCTCTCCTGAATGTAATATTCGATAGCTATTGGAAGCTGATCATTAGCTAACCAGATAGGGTTGGATCCCACTATGATTCCTTTGTATTCATTTACACGAGGTAAGAAATATCGTAGGCCTCTTTTTTCAGGATGATAGTCCGGTTTATCCTGGCTGTCTTTATCTAGTTCATCATTTGAAATACGCGTTTTAAAAATTGGCTTTTCGTTTTCATAAATTGGTCGGTAGGTTCCTGCTGTTGTTCCATCGGGATTAAAAAGCGTCCACTCCCCAACGCGTTTATCATCCTTGATCTTACCTTTCATTTTAATGGTGCCATCAGGGTAGTAGCCAATGTATTCACCTTCTCCTGCCTCAAGATCAGCCTCACCTTCGAGCTGTCCTTTCTCACTGTAGTAATACCATTTTCCTGTTTTTTCACCTTCAACGATTTTCCCCTTTGACTTCTGGTTGCCACTTGGGTAGTATTCATTAAAAACACCGTCTCCTTCATCGAAGGTAGCCTCGCCTAGCACTTCTCCTGTTGGGTAGAATAATTTCCAATATCCATCTTTCTGATCATTTATGACTGTTCCGGATTGACTTAGTGTTCCATTATCATGAAAATACTTCCAGTCTCCATGCCTTTTTCCACTACGATAGGTCCCTAATGCTGCTTTTTCACCATTCTGATGATAATAGACCCACTCACCGGTTTTTAAACCGTTTTCAAACTGACCAACAGCTTCTATTTCGCCAGTTTCATAATAATAGATCCATTCACCTTCACTTTTATTATTGACGTTTTTACCCTCCATCCGTCGTGAACCTGAAGGATAAAATTCAGTGTAATGGCCAACGCCATCCTCGATTACTGACTGGGACTTAAGTGTGCCATCTTCAAAAAAGTAATTCCAAATGCCTGTCTTCTGATTGTTTTCGTAGAACCCGTTGCTTTTTTCACCATCGTTTTCAAAATAGAACTTCCACAAACCTTCCTTAGAAGAGCCATTAAGGACTCCTTCTGATTTGATATTTCCATTCTCGTAGTAATACTTCCACATGCCGTGTGGCGTTCCTTTCCTGAACCTGCCTTCTACTTTCTTTCTGCCATTTTCATAGTAGTAATGCCACACGCTATCCGCCAGATTGTCTTCATACCAACCAAATGTTTTCAGTGAACCATTTAAATAAAATGCCTCATAAGAGCCTTCCAGCGTCGAGTCTTTAATGGAGTAGTGATAAATCTCACTTACTTTGGTGCTGTCAGAGTCGTAATAATTTTTAAGTTGCCTGACTTGGGCTTGTGCCAACATCATGCAACCGAAAAAGACAATATAAAAGCAAAGCCTAAGCATGCAGGCTTGATAATTCGCGTTTAAATTTCTGTCCCCACTCTTTCATTTCTTCGTCTGTCCATAGCTCTGGATAGAAAATGATTCTTTGCCTCCTTGGAGGTAGGTATTTTTGCCAATTTGTTCCACCGGAGGCTTTAATGACGTTTGGATCTCTTTGTAAATATCGAGTGGCTGATTTTAAATGCTGCAACGGCCAGTCTACATTGGCTTTTTGATCAAGGTGTTTTAATTCAGCAATGATCTCTTTATTCCCTTCGTAGTTTGCATAATATTTCCTCAGGAGGTTGCAGTCCTTTAGGTTTTCTCCCATTTCTATAAACTCTTTCCCATATTTTGCCTCGAATTGCTTTAGGGTTAATGTCTTCTTCCCAGTGGCTAATTCCGTGGCGCCAGCTTTCCAGTAGAGGTAATCGTATAGGCTGGTAATGTCCTTTTCATCTTTAAGATCATTTCTTTTATCAATATTCACCAGATTCTTAAAGTCAGTGGACATTATTTCGATTTTACGATACTGGGCAGATTGGAATCCGCTTGCTGGTAATAGTGCCATTCTGAATGCCAGGAATTGCTCCTGATCCATACCGTCTGTCATTACATCAAATGAATCAATGAGATGATCCAGGTAGCGATTTATTCTCCTTAATCTTTTACTGAAAAGTTCGGGATCAACAGGGTCAGTGTAAGCTGCCTGTTCCATTTCATTGAGGATCATCCTGAAATACAACTCAGTTACCTGATGGTACAAAATGAATATTTTTTCATCAGGGATGGCCGTTCTGGGAGATTGTAGGCTTAATAGAGTGTCAAGATGGATATAGTCCCAGTAGGTCAGATAATCTGAATAAAGAAGACCATCTAAATAGCTAGATAAATCCTGACCCATTGCTTCATATTTCTCTTCAAGCTTTTGCAGTTGTTTCAGAATGTTTTCGTCGATCTTCTTTTCGTCCATAGTGTGTTTTTGTTGTCTTTTATGGTTGTAAATTTGGCTCAAAATTTTAACAACAGACATAAACCCTACCTTTTGATGAGCGCAGAAAAGCGAAACTTTGTAGATGAATTTGAATCGCCGGATTTTTATATGCTGGACGATTTATTGACAGAGGAGCATAAATTAATCAGATCTTCGGTTAGAGACTTTGTGAAAAAAGAAATTACTCCTTTCATCGAAGGATGGGCGGAAAAGAATCACTTTCCCGAAGAAATCGTCAAGAAATTTGGAGAAGTGGGCGCTTTTGGGCCTACTGTTCCTGCCGAATACGGTGGTGGAGGGCTTGATTATATCTCTTATGGATTGATCATGCAAGAAATTGAGAGAGGTGATTCAGGAATGCGATCAACTGCCTCTGTTCAGGGCTCTTTGGTAATGTATCCGATTTATGCATATGGATCTGAAGAGCAAAGAAAGAAATACTTACCGAAGCTTGCTTCGGGTGAAATGCTCGGTTGTTTCGGTCTCACTGAGCCCAATCATGGTTCTAACCCGGGAGGGATGGAAACCAATTTCAAAGATATGGGAGACCACTACTTGCTGAATGGAGCTAAAATGTGGATTTCCAATTCGCCTAAAGCAGATATTGCTGTGGTTTGGGCAAAAAATGAAGAAGGTAGAATCCATGGATTGATTGTAGAGCGAGGTATGGAAGGGTTTACCACACCTGAAACACATGGAAAGTGGTCCCTTAGAGCCTCTTGCACCGGAGAGTTGGTTTTCAGTGATGTAAAAGTCCCAAAAGAGAATCTTTTGCCGAATAAAAGTGGACTAGGAGCGCCTCTTGGATGTTTGGATAAAGCACGATTTGGTATAGCCTGGGGAGCTATTGGCGCAGCGATGGACTGCTATGATTCAGCTAGAAGGTATTCACTGGAAAGAGAGCAATTCGGCAAGCCTATTGGAGGCTTTCAACTGGTTCAAAAGAAATTAGCTGAAATGCTAACAGAGATAACCAAAGCTCAGCTGGTAAACTGGAAGCTTGGAAAGATGATGGATGAGGGAAAAGCGACAACATCTCAGATTTCTATGGCAAAGCGAAATAGCGTGGAAATGGCACTCAACATTGCCAGGGAGGCACGACAAATTCACGGAGGAATGGGGATAACCGGTGAGTATCCAATGATGAGACATATGATGAACTTGGAATCAGTGGTGACATATGAGGGTACGCATGATATTCACCTTTTGATTTTGGGAGCTGAAATCACCGGAATTCAAGCCTTTAAATAAAATGAAAGCGCCCCATTTGGGATTGGGGCGCTTTACAACCTACTCTACTACTACAAAATAATCTTTATCAGGCATTTCTCCACCCATAAGGGTTTACATCTGCTGTGAAAATCTGAGAGATCACCTTGTTCTCAGACACATCCAACACACACTGCATTGTCAGTTCGTTCCAAATCAGTTTTGAGACTTCATTTTCAAACTTTTTTTCGTCTCCTTCAAAATGACTTTTGATAAGTTCATGCTTACCAACAGCAGCTACTTCTTCTGATGGTTTATTTTTATATACGATGGTGTATTCTTTCATCAAATTGAAATTTTAAATAAAACTTCAACAGATTGAAATTGTTGGATAATAGTGTTGAATTTATTTTGCTGCTTCTGTTATGAAGTTTTCCACTGACTCGGCAAGAGTTGATTCTCTGGTAAGATATGGGCGAAAATGTTTTTCGATCAACTGATGGTAACGACCAAACACATTGTTTCGCTGCATATAAGTTTCCGGATATGTGATGCCATGATCCTGAAGTAAGTTTTTAGAAACTTCACCGGTTAAGTAAAAAAGTATGACATGCCAGAGTTGCCGTGTGGGCTTTAAACCTTTGACTTCAGTCACATCTTTGATAGTTCCTCCGATGAAATAGCTGCTGCCAAGAATAAGGTGATGAGCGGATTCATGATAAAGTAATTCTACCCAGTTGCCGGGCACCTCATTTTCACCAGATGCATTCATAACCACGTGGGTAGGAAAGATTGAAGTATAAGGCCTGTTTCTTGGATTCCATGTTGAGGATTTGGCATAGAATGTTACATCAACTTTAATTGGCTCAAAGTCCCAAAATTGACGTGTTAGTTTCGTGATACGATCTACATACTTTTCTTCTGTATTTCTGATAATTGAAATATTTTCATCCAGAACCTTGGTACAGGCCTCAAGGTGTGATTTCCAAAATAATGCTTGGTAGGTTGGACTGAATTCAGTGAGTATTTTAAAGTGTTCTACAAATTCAGTTGGAATTATGTCTAATGTGTTCTCATCTTGAGTAATCCAATTTTTGAACGCTGTTTGATACTCACTCAATCTTAGATCTTCTTTGGTGAGATATGTTTTGTAGTATGCTAAGGCTTTTGAAAGTTCATTTTTTGAGTTTTCATCTATTTCTAGTGAAATCAATGTGCTATCTAATTCCTGATTCATAAATGACTCTAACCAAAGGAAATGATGCATGTTGAACCAATAATTAACTGAAAACTGATAGTATTTGGAAGTATCGGAGTAGGCGATTCGTTCCTGGCAAAAAGATGAAAGACCAATGCTAAGGCAGATAATAATTGTGAATTTTTTCATGAAGCATTATTTAATTGAATAGCCGTCAGTGGTAAATGAAAACCCTTTATTTCCGTATTGACCAATCATGATTGCCTGAATAATTGGTTTTACTGTTGAGTTTTTAGCACTGATTTTAACAATGAAATTTGCACCTGAGCCACCTGAATTATCTTCCCGTTCAATTACATAATTAATAGTGGCCATTGGCCTCAAGCTAATCTGATTTTCAAGGTATCTTCTTACCAATTTTCCATCTGTGTTGAAATAATCAATCTTTGAAATGAATAGTGAGTCAGTATAGCTCGTATTCCGAATGCTCAAAGTAGCTGCAAGTAAGCTCTTTTGATTGGTCGCATCGATATATATATCTGAGTATATAGGAACATATACAACATCTTCAAATTCCATTTCGGACTTTGGAATTACCTCTTCCATTTCCAACGCCTCCAGTTCATTTGTGCCGGTTGATTCATTCACATTTGGATCCGGCTTACCACAAAATGTGAGCAATAGCAATAAGCTCGTATATGTTAAAGTCCTTTGCATAAAGGAAAGATAGTTAGAAGCTTTCGTTAAATATCTATTCCATTCGCCATTAGTTCGGCAAGCAATGGTATGATTGCCATAATTACTAGTTCAGCTTTGATAAAATTTCTGATTTTCCGCACATTATGTAGTTCTACTTCTCTTAGACCTTGCAGTTTCATTCTCTTTTTTGCTCTAGCAATCATAATTGTAGGGTATATGGAAAGTAAGCCTACGATAACAAACAGGGATATTTTTATCAAAAAAAGCGTGTTGCCGGAATAGTAAGTGGAGCCTTTACCAAATAGAAACCAATTGAGTAAGCCTGTTCCTACAACCATTATTGCGGCAAGTCCATACATACCATCCACTTTACTTAATAAGTTTAGTGATTTGCCGGTAATTGATTTTCTCAATAAAATAAGTTCAGCAATCAATGTGCAAAAGATGGTTAAAATAAACAGCAGGTGAGTGTAGGTATTAAGAGCGAGGTTGATCATGACACTGGTTAAAATTGGCATGAATTTATAAAAAAAGGTCCGACTCAGCCAAAAGGCAAGTCGAACCCAACCAACTATCCTTAGATAGCTCTTTTTGAAGGAGATGAGTGACCTTCTATTTTTTAACCAATTACGACGCTAGATTAACTACTTAAAAAGAATAAAGAAACCATTACATTATAATTTTTCAAAAAATACCCAAAAATGGGTAGCGTTATTAGTCAATATATGTATTGCTTCTTGGCTACTAAATATTTCAATAGCATATAAATTATGATAATAAATACCCTATTTAGGGGATTTACATTGATGCTTATCGTCCATACTTTTAGGTTTCATTCTTAATAAAGGAAGCCATGCAAAAAGGTATCATGTTTTCATTTGGAGTTTTCCTGATTGTATGTGTCACAAGAGTAAAGCTGACCCATACCAGTCATGATAAATACCAACAGATTATTAATCCCAACGAGATTAAAGCGATTGATATGAACGAGCCATGGCCATTTAATCAAACGCTGAGTAAGGTTGATCCGAGTTTAGATGATTTAATGGTTTTGGCTAACCAATCGAGCGAAAAGGTCATTTAATCACAATTTCTGGAGAAGTGCTTTTATCAAAACCACTAATTTTTTTTCCGCAGTTTTTGCTGTGGCAATAATATCTTCAATATCAATTGGCTGAAGGTTATCCGGATCGCATTCGTCCGTTAAGACAGATATGGCTGACACAGGAAGCCCCATTTGATTTGCAGCGATTACTTCAGGTACCGTACTCATGCCTACCACATCTGCACCAATCATTCGAAGAAATCGATATTCGGCTCTGGTTTCCAGGCTAGGTCCAACTACTGATACATAGGTGCCCTTATTAAGTTTTATTTCATTTTCGTTTGCTGCCTCTAGTAATCGTTCATTCATTTCTGGATCATAAGGCTGACTCATGTCAGTAAATATTTGGCCAAAAGCGCTTGCTTCATGTCCCCGTAATGGATTATCCGGTTGTAGATTAATATGATCTTCCAGGAGCATTAACTCACCTTTCTTCCAATCCAAATTCATGCACCCGCCGGCATTTGAAATGATTAGTTTTTTTATCCCAAGCATCTGCATAACTCGAACGGGAAACACTACCTGACCCATGCTATGCCCTTCATAGTAATGAAAGCGACCCTGCATGGCCACAACAGTTTTATTATTCAGTCTTCCGTATATCAGCTTACCCTTGTGAAACTCTACAGTAGCGATAGGAAAGTGTGGGATGTTAGCATACACAAATTCATGAATTATTTCTATTTCCTCAGTAAGTGCTCCAAGTCCTGTACCCAGGATAATCCCTACATCCGGGTTATCAAATCCTTTTTCCTTAAGAAACTTAACAGCCGCACTTACTTTTTCAATCATTTGCATATCTTCAATCGTTTAATTTGATCACTCTTTTAGTAGAAATCTCTAAATTGACTTGAAATTACTTAGACTCCAATCACAATGAAAAAAATTCTTACTCTAGCCCTTCTTGCATCACTTTTTAGAGTTGATGCGCAGGAGCCAATAGCCTCAACAGAGATGGAGCTATTTGGAGATCATATTTTCATCAATTTAAGTGTTGATGGCTCTGACCCACTTGAGTTTATTTTCGATACAGGGGATGGTCTTCCTGTGATTGACTTGGAAGTGGCAAAGGCCTTAGGCCTGGATTTAGATCATTCTGCTACTAAAACTAGTGCTCAGGGCACTGTAAAAGGTGCATTAATTGACCATAACACCATTGAATTAGAAGGTGTTTTATTAGAAAAAGATATTCAGCTCTATGCTACTAGTCTGCAGCATTTAGAGATGAGTGTTGGAAAAAACATAGATGGCATCATAGGGTTTGATCTCCTGCATCATTATGTAGTTAAGCTTGACTATGACAATGGCATGTTTGAATTGTATGATCAGAGCTCCTATAATCACGATGGATTTGGTGAGAGCTTTGAGTTTAAGCTGGATAATTACATACCACATATAGCGTGTGAGGTTAAACTAAACGATGGAGAGGTTCTGGAAGGTGATTTCTTCATAAACACAGGGGCAGGTACTACTTTGGATTTCAATACCCGATTTGCTCAGAAGAATGATATTATTACCAGAACCGGAGAGCATTTTTCATATCCTGTGGCCGGTATTAGCAACAATGAGACGATGCACTATGAAGGACGGGTTAGAAAATTTGGTTTTGGAACTTTTGATTTTTCCAAAATGCCAATTGGAATAAGCACTGCTAAGCACGGAATTCAAAACAATAAAAAGGTGGCCGGAATTCTTGGAAATAAATTACTGCGTAGATTTAATATTACTTTTGATTACTCGAGAGAAGTTATCTACTTCCTAAAGAATAGTAACTTTAATGATGCCTTTACAGTAAATGCAAGTGGTTTGTATTTGCAACTGAATGAGGATATGGAGAAGGTTGTTGTGAAACGAGTGTATGATGCTAGTCCCGCCAAAGTAGCTGGTATTAAAAAAGATGCTGAAATTCTGAAAGTAAATGGTCAAAGTGTGAGTGAGTTTACATTGCCACAGCTTCTCAAATTGTTGGAAAAAGTAAATGAAGACGTTGAGATCACCGTCTGGCAGATGGGAGAGGAGCAAACCTTTACCTTAGACTTGAGACAACTAATCTAGTTTAGGTAGCTTAAACGCTATCTATTGCTTGCAAAATGATCTTACAGGCATCTTTTATTTCTTCTTCTGAAATAATTAAGGGCGGTGCGATGCGCATTGAATGATCATTGAATAAAAACCAGTCAGTAACCACACCCAGTTCAATAGCTCTATCTATTATCGGTTTCAATTCATCATATGATTCGAATTCTACTGCCATCATCAGGCCTTTGCTTCTTACGTTCCTAATTTTAGGATGCTTTAGCAGTTGATGAAACAAAGCCTCTTTGTTTTCAATACTCTTAAGTAAATCTTCATCTAAAATTGCTTTCAGGGTCGCAAGAGAAGCGGCAGATGAAACAGGATGTCCCCCAAAGGTTGAAATATGCCCAAGCACCGGATTGTTAGTAAAAACATCCATAATTTTCTTAGAGGAGATAAAACAACCTATTGGCATGCCACCTCCCATTCCCTTAGCACTAACTAAAATATCAGGTTGGATATTGTAATGTTCAAAGGCCCAAAATTTTCCGGTTCTGCCGAATCCACATTGAATTTCATCTAAAATGAGAAGCGTCTCAGTTTCATCACACTTTTTCCTAAGTGCTTTCCAGTAGGTTTCACCCACATGCCGAACGCCTGCTTCACCCTGAATAGTCTCAATTACAACAGCCCCGGTCTCGTTATCTATCTGTTGCAGGTCTTCCTCAATCCCAAACTCGATATGATTGATTCCAGGCAATAATGGTCGATAATTTTGCTTAAAAGATTCACTACCTGTTAAAGAAAGGGCACCATGTGAAGATCCATGATAGGCATTTTTGCATGCTATGATTTTGGATTTGCCTGTAAATCTTTTAGCTAGCTTCATTGCGCCTTCAATAGCCTCACTACCGGAATTTACAAGATAAACTGAGTCTAAGGTTTCAGGAAGTGTGCTAACCAATGCTTCGGCAAGTTTGACTTGTGGGCTTTGAACAAACTCGCCATACACCATAACATGAAGATGTTTATCCACTTGATCTTTAATGGCATCAACCACTCTTGGGTGTCTATGACCAACATTCGAAACGCCTATACCCGATATAAGGTCTATGTATTTTTTGCCATTAACATCGGTCATATAGACTCCCTCTGCCGATACCATCTCAAGCATAAGGGGAGCGTCAGATGTCTGAGCAAGATTAGATAGAAAAATCTGTCTGTTAGTAAGCATTCTGCAAAGATGCGTGACAAAAAAAGCCGAAGCAATTATGCATCGGCTTAAAAAGGTCACTTTAGTGATTGGGTTAACTTTTTCTATTAACTGCCTTTCTAGCTTTATCTACAATGTCATTTACCCCAAGGCCATATTTATCTAGTAGGTCCGTTGGTTTACCGCTTTCCCCAAATTGATCATCTACCGCCACAAATTCCTGTGGCACTAATTCATTTTTCACTATCGTTTGAGCAATGCTTTCGCCAAGCCCTCCAGCCATTTGATGTTCTTCAGCAGAAACTGCACAACCTGTTTTTGAAATTGACTTCAAAATAGCATCCTCATCTAATGGTTTTATTGTGTGTATATTGATTACTTCTGCTGATATCCCCTGCGCTGCAAGGATTGCTTCTGCTTCGATAGCTCGCCACACCATGTGACCGGTAGCAAAAATCGATACATCAGAGCCTTCAATTAGCGTGATGGCTTTACCAATTTCAAACGGTTGATCTTCCATAAACATTGGCCATCCAGGTCTTCCAAACCTGAGGTAAACCGGGCCATGATGATCAGCAATAGCTATGGTAGCCGCTTTGGTTTGATGATAATCACAAGGATTTATTACCGTGAAATTCGGAAGCATTTTAGTCATTCCAATATCCTCCAATACTTGGTGGGTGGCACCATCCTCACCTAAAGTCAATCCGGCATGAGAGGCACATACCTTTACGTTTTTTTCAGAATAGGCAATGGATTGACGCAGTTGATCATACACTCTACTTGTTGAAAAGTTTGCAAATGTTCCTGTAAATGGAATTTTGCCAGCAGTTGCTAATCCTGCTGCTATACCCATCATATTAGCCTCTGCAATTCCAACCTGAAAGAATCTTTCCGGAAATTCTTTTTGGAAGGCATTCATTTTCAAGGATCCGGTTAAGTCGGCACATAGACCAACTACGTTAGGATTGTTTTTAGCTACTTCCAAAAGTCCATCACCGAACCCTGAACGTGTATCTTTTTTATCTGTGAAGGTAAGTTTAGTTTTCATTCTAAAAGTATTGGTGATTAATAGTCCCCTAAAGTTTCTTCTAATTGGCTTAATGCATCAGCAAGCTGCTCATCATTGGGTGCAACTCCATGCCATTTGTGAGTGCCTTCCATAAAGTCAACACCTTTCCCCATTTCGGTAGTCATTAATACCATAATCGGCTTTCCATTGCCGGATTTGGATTTTGCATCCTCCATTGTTGGGATTAGTTGTTCTAAATCGTTTCCATCACATTCTAAAACAATCCAACCGAAAGACTCATATTTAGCTTTTAAATCACCAAGATTATTCACTTCTGCTAAAGGTCCATCAATTTGCTGACCATTATAATCGATGGTTGCTATTAAGTTATCTACTTTATTATGCGCTGCGAACATAACCGCTTCCCATACTTGCCCTTCTTGCTGCTCACCATCTCCCATTAGTACAAAGACGTTTCGATCATCTCCATTAAGCTTCTTTGCTAGCGCTACACCGATAGCTGCCGACAATCCTTGCCCTAAAGATCCTGAGGCAATTCTGATACCGGGTAATCCTTCCTCAGTTGCAGGATGCCCCTGTAATCTTGAGTCAAGTTTTCTAAAGGTTGCCAATTCTGATACATCAAAAAAACCAGCTCTTGCTAATGTGCTATAAAAAACAGGAGATATATGGCCATTTGAGAGAAAGAAAACATCTTCATTTTCACCTTCCATGTTAAAAGAAGGATCATACTTCATGATGTGATGATAAAGAGTTACGAAATACTCTGTACAGCCAAGTGAGCCTCCGGGATGTCCGGAATTTACTGCGTGAACCATGCGAACAATATCACGCCTGGTTTGACTGCATATGTTTTTAAGATTTTTAATGTCAGGTGTAGAGGTCATGAAAAAAGGAAATTTTGTAGGGCGCAAATCTATTCTTTTATAAGGAAAAGAAGCAGTGTTTGAAGTTTACAATTATTGGAATCATCACTTGAAAAATGTGAAGTAATTTCAATGAAAACAGGAGACAGTGGTATTTATTCTGGTCGTTAGCATTGCTAGAATGTTAAATTTTGTCTTTCTTTAAACCAACGTAACTAAATTTTTAACTAAAAAGTAAAGTATGAAGAGGATTTTACTACTTACTCTAGTGTTCTCTTTTGTTGCCATCACTACGATGGCACAGAGGACAGTATCTGGTAAGGTCACCGATGATTCCGGTGAAGCTTTGCCAGGTGTGAACGTTGTGATTAAAGGCACAACGACGGGGGTGACAACCGATTTAGATGGTAATTATCGAATTACTGTTGAAAGCGGAGCAACCTTGGTTTTTTCTTATGTAGGATTTGAAACGCAGGAAGTTCCTGTCGGATCAAGAACTACACTAGATCTTGAAATGAGCGGTGCAACAGAACTACAAGAAGTAGTTGTTACAGCACTCGGTATCTCCAAGAAAAAAGATAATGACATTAGTTCTGCAAGTATTGTAAAAACTGATGCTGTTGAAAGATCTGGAGAAGCTGGTCTAATTCAAGGTCTGGCAGGAAAATCATCTGGTGTATTGATTACTCAAAACACTGGTGATCCTGGAGCTGGAGCTTGGATTCAAATTAGAGGACAAAACACCATTAATGGTTCTACTGGTCCTTTAATTATTGTGGACGGAGTTCCAATGTCAAATAGTTCTTATGGAGCTGGTACAGCTGGCGTTGTTCAGCAATCTCGTTTGAATGACCTTGCTGCTTCTGACATTGAAAGCATGACTGTATTAAAAGGTGCTGCTGCCGCAGCAGTTTGGGGTACAGCTGCAGCAAATGGTGTGCTAGTAATCAAAACAAAGAAAGGACGTGTAGACGGAGGAAACTTTGCTGTTGATTTCAATGCGTCTTGGTCGGTTGACCAAATTAACCGTGAACATGAAAAGCAAGGAATATATGGTCAGGGTGCTGGCGGTGTTTGGAACTCTAATGCTTCCGGTCTATCATGGGGTGATAGAATCGCTGATAGAGCAGGGGGTGCAGATGCAGTAGATACATCTGGTCCTTACTTTGTTGGAGACCAAACTGGAACAACCTATTATCCGGTAACAGCTAAAAACTCAAGAGAAGTTTTTAACGATGTAAACCGAAATCAAGTATTCAGGGATGGTTCTACATCTAACTATTCATTAGGTGTTAGTTATGTAGGGGCTGATAAAAGCAATACTTACTTTGGAATTAACCGACTTGATCAAAAAGGTATTATTAATGGATTTTCTGATTATACCAGAAACTCTCTTCGATTGAATCATTCAAGAGAATTCAGTGATAGAGTTACTGGAAGAATTAATGCTTCTTACATTAACACTGAATCTAACAGAATTCAAACTGGTTCAAACCTTAATGGTTTGTATCTAGGTTATTTAAGAACAGCTCCTGACTTTAATAATACCGATTACAGTGGTACTTACTACAGTGGTCCTAATGATGCAGTTGGGGTTCCTAGAAGTCATAGATCTTATAGAGCCAGACAAATTGGACAAGGGGCTGCTATCTATAACAACCCGGGATGGACAATTAATAATAACCTCAACCCGAACAGAACTGATCGAGTGATTTTTACTCCGGAGATGAATGTTGAGCTATTGGATAATATGTCAATTACAGCTAGGTATGGAGTTGATTTCTGGTTTGATAAGAGAAGAACTTATTACCAGGTGAATTCTGCTGGAGACTTTACTCAAGGAGCATATTACAGAGACGATAGAAATGAAAAAACTGAAAACTTCAATATTTTCTTAAATGGAAATAATGAATTAGGATCTTCAGTATCATTAAACTGGATTGCTGGTTATATGCTTGAGTCTACTAGTTATGGAAGATTAAGCACTTCAACAAACGTGTTTTTGAATGCTGATCCAAGTAAGCAGTTGGTTACCAACGCAACTAACGATAACATCCTTGGTGAAGAATATAACAGCTTGAATAAGAAAAATGCAGGTTATTATACATTGAACTTCACAATTGCTGAGGATTTATTATTGGAAACAACAGGTAGATTAGAAAGAAGTACGACGCTTACTGATATCAACTTCTACCCTAGTGTTTCAGCTGGATATATCCTTACCAATAAGCTTCTTGGAAATGATGGATTCTTATCATTTGCCAAGTTAAGAGCTAACTGGGGGCAGGTAGGTATTGAACCTCAGCTGTATATCAACCGAGATATTTTCTTTTCATCAACTGCTGGTTCAGAAGGATGGGGAGATTACCTAGATGGTGCAAACTACGGCGGAACAGTTAGAAGAGGTGCTATTCAGGGTAATCCAGATCTTACAAGAGAGACGGTAACTGAGTGGGAAGTTGGTACTGATTTCAGAGTATTAAATGACAAATTAAGTGTTGGTTTTACTTACTATAACAGAGTAACAACTGATGCGATCATGGAAATCGAGACCCCAGCTACAACTGGTTACTCTTCAGCTTATCAAAATGCGGCTGAGATCAGTAACACAGGAATCGAGATCGATTGGAATTATAATTATGTGACTGGAAATGGACTGGATATTAATGTATTCGGAACATTTACGAAATATAAAAACATAGTAGAGAAACTTCCGAATGTAAGTAGAATCATCTTGAATGGATTTACTAGTACTTCATCATCGGTTGTTGAAGGTGCTCCATTTGGTGCAATTTATGGAGGTAGATATGCTAGAAATGCAGATGGATCAATAGAGACAGATGCATCCGGATTCCCTGTCATTGACGATGAGCAAGGAGTTATTGGTGATCCTAACCCGGATTTCAGAGCTTCATTGGGAGCATCTGCCGCGTATAAAGGTTTGAAATTCTCATTTATGTGGGAGACAAGTCAGGGTAATGATATGTGGGCTGGTACTTGGGGTGTTCTTCATTACTTTGGAATTGCTCCTGAAACAGCTGTTGAGTCAACTGCTCCAGTTGAACTACCGACATATTTGGGAGGTACAATAGCTCAAGGTGCTACTTTCAGAGGAAGTGTTGCTGACTTTGGTGGTGGACCTGTTGCTTTGGAAGAAGGCTGGTACCGAACTGATGGTGGAGGATTCGGATCTCTTGATGAGCAATTCGTAAGAGATGCTTCATGGACAAAACTTAGAGAGGTTAGTCTTTCATACATGCTGCCTTCAAACATTGCAGGTAAGCTAGGAATGGAAGAGATTGAGGTAGGAGTTTCAGGTAGAAACCTTATCATAATCACTGACTTCCCTGGAATTGATCCGGAAGTTAACTTGACTGGAGCTTCTAGAGGTAGAGGACTGGATTACTTTACAAATCCAGCAACTCAAAGCTATTTGTTTAACCTAAGAGCTCGATTCTAAAAGATTAAATGACAATAGACATGAAAAGAATTATATATTCATTTATTATCCTTCTCATGATTGGGTTTCAATCATGTGAAGATGTTGTGGAAGGTCTGAATAATGACCCAAATAACTTTACCGATGCGCCACTTAATCTTGTTTTGAATCACGCGAACTTGAATGTAGTGGCTATTGCTGAAGCTCATCCTGCGAGGATAGCGACAATTTTCACAGATCAGTTTGGTGGTAATGACCGTCAGTACGGTACATTAAATATTTACAGTACACTTCAAACGGATTATGATGAAGTTTGGGAAGATCTTTTTCAAAGAGGTATTTCTCAAGCTCAGATTGCAAAGCAAAAGGCACAAGATGCTGGTAATGCTCAACTGGAAGGACAAGCTCAAATACTTGAAGCTTATTTCTTTGCTGAAGGAGCTTTGCTTTTTGGAGATATTCCTTTTAGTCAAGTAAACGATCCAGACTTCCTTGATCCTGAATTTGAAGGACAAGTAGCTGTATTGAATTCTGTTGTTTCTATGTTGCAAGAAGGCGCTACTTTAGTTGGAACTTCTTCTGCTGATAACAATGTGTTCAATACATCATCATCTTGGGCACAAATTGCGAATGCACTGAGAGCCAGGTATTTACTTGCTCTAGGAGATAACGCTGGTGCTTTGAGTGCTGCTCAGGCTGCTAACTTTACTTCTAAAGCGAATGACTGGGAAATCATTCATACAACTACAAACTATGCAGAAAACTTGTTTTATCAGTTCCAGGTGGAGCAAAGACAAGATTACCTGAAAGTACTAGGTTCAATAGATCATAGTTATATGTCTAAGTTGTTGAATAGTACTGCAGCAGAATATAAAGGCAATTCTAAGACTGATGAGAGTGGTAGATATGCTTATTATGTTTCTGCTGATGGAGAGGATTTGAATACCTCACCAGGTGGATTTGCAGGCATTGACACCAATTTCCCTGTAGTTTCTTATGAAGAGATGCAGTTAATCATTGCTGAAACTTCTGTTGGATCCGATAATGCTGCTGCTTTAGCTGCTTTAAACGCAGTAAGAGCTAGTAATGCAGCTATGTTCCCAACTGGACAATATGATGCATATGTTATAGCTGATTTTCAAGCTGGTGGTGAACTATATGATGGAAACTCTGAAAATAGTTCTCTTATGATGGAAATCATGCTAGAGAAGTATTGCGCAGTAATTGGATTACCAACTTATAGTGATGTTCGAAGAACTGACAATATGATTGGTGTACCAATTAAAGGAACAGGAACTACTGTGATACCACAGCGATACTTGTACCCACAGACTGAGTCTGCATCAAATGAAAACTTCCCAGGTCTAGTTGATCAATTTACAGCTACACCTGTGAATCAATAAAATAGTTGAATTGATTTTAATAAAAGGCCACTCATTGAGTGGCCTTTTTTACTTTTGAATTATGCACAAGTTGATTTTTATATGCTTAGTTCTGTTGCATTTTTCATCTCTTTGTCAAGAGCCTGAAATCAGTCTGTCCGGTTTAGGAATTAGGCCTATTTCATCTATTCATGTTGATGATGGTAGATCAATAGTAAAAGGAAGTATTTTCCTTTCTGATGAATGGCATGAGTCTAATATTAAAATGATAGGGTTTGATAAAATTCATCAATACCCTTCCAAAATAAATTTAAGATCTGAGATGATTCATGTGCGAATAAGAGGGCAGGAATACGCAATTAAACCTTCTAATATCGAGTATCTAATTGATACTGTAAACGCACGAAAATTTATATATAACACGAAAATTGAATCGTTGGTTGAGACGATCTTTGATAAGAATAGTATTTTCCTTTTTAAGAAATATTTATTGAGGCTACAAAAGGGAAATTATAACCCCGCCCTGGACGCAGGAGAAAAATTTGATAAATGGATTCAGGAATCAGTTTATTTTGTTTCCATCAGTGGGAATTTACATGAGATAAAAAACAAGAAGGGATTGAATAAGTTTTTAAAAGAGCAAGGCTTTGATGTTAAAAATTCATCAATCCCGGATACGGATAATGAAAAACGATTAGTCAATCTTCTTTCAAACTTATGATAATATGAAGAATATAATTAAGGTGGTATTTCTGTTTGCGGTGATTTCATTATACGCCCAAGAACCCAATTCGACTAGTGCTTACGATATTATCGAAGATATCTCTGCTGATCGAATTGAAAAAGACATTCAAAAATTAGTTTCATTCGGTACACGCCACACCATGTCAGAAACCGAATCAGATACTCGGGGAATTGGTGCAGCCAGAAGATGGATCAAAGCAGAATTTGAAAAAATATCCGAAGAATGTGGTGGCTGTTATGAAGTGTCCATGCAGCGTACCCTGGAAAAAGGAAATGCAAAAACGCGCATTACTGAAGATACAGAGATTGTAAACGTGCTTGCAATCAAAAGAGGCAAGACTTACCCGAATCGTTACATTGTCATGTCAGGTGATATTGATAGTCGCGTTTCTGATCCACTTAACTATACAGACGATTCACCTGGAGCTAATGACAATGCCTCTGGAATGGCTGGGGTATTGGAAGCAGCACGAGTCTTAGCAAAGTATGATTTTGAGAGTTCGATCCTATTGGTAGGTCTGTCCGGAGAGGAGCAAGGCCTGTATGGAGGAAAGCATTTGGCTGCTAAAGCGGTAGAAGAAGGATGGGATATAGTCGGAGTGTTGAACAATGACATGATTGGAAACATCAAAGGTGTAGATGGGGTAATTGATAACCGAACATTTAGAATATTCTCTGAGCCAACAAACCCTAAAGATTCAGATTTTCAAAATCGCATGCGTAGATACTATGGGGGAGAAGTGGATGGCATTTCACGCCAACTTGCTCGATACGTGTATAAAATGACTAAGACCTATATGCCTGAAATGAATCCAATGATGATCTATCGTTTAGATCGTTTCGGAAGAGGTGGGCATCACCGTCCGTTTAATGATGCAGGGTTTGCCGGAGTAAGAATCATGGAGGCTCATGAAAACTACACGCAACAGCATCAGGACATCCGAGTGGAAGATGGAATTGCGTATGGGGATGTGATCGAGCACGTAAACTTTGATTATGCTGCTAAGTTAACAGCCGTAAATGCTATAACGCTTGCTGCACTTGCATCAGCTCCGCCGGAACCACCAAGCGTTGCTATTGGTGGAGCAGTGCAACCTTCCACAACACTCTACTGGGAAGCTGTAGAAAGTGCAAACCTTGCAGGTTATAAAGTGTATTTCAGAGAAACAACTTCACCTACCTGGGATATGCACTATCAAGTAGAAAAAGATAAAACGGAGTTTACGCTGGAAGGGATAGTGATTGACAATTACTTTTTCGGAGTTTCAGCTGTGGGAAAAGATGGGAATGAAAGCTTGGTTGTTTTTCCAAGTGAGGTAAGGAGGTAGCTGATAAGAAAACCCCGGAGGTTTAGCAAACCTCCGGGGTTTTTTCACTTCAATATCTGAGCAGTGTGATCTTTGGTCTTCACTTTTTCGATCACCTCTTCAATTTTTCCTTCCTCATCTATTACGAAGGTGGTTCTAAGTGTACCCATGTACTCTTTCCCCATAAATTTCTTTAAGTCCCAAGTCCCGTATGCTTCGTGTACGGACTTGTCCTCGTCAGCAACCAGTTTGAAGGGAAGTTCATGCTTAGCAATAAATTTTTGATGTGACTTTTCGCCATCACTGCTTACTCCTAATACTTCGTATCCTTGTTTTTGAAGCTCTTCATAATTATCCCTCAGATTACATGACTCAGCGGTACAGCCAGGGGTATTGTCTTTTGGATAGAAATAGAGTACTACCTTCTTTCCATTGTAATCGGATAGCTTGATAGGGTTTCCATCCTGATCCTTACTTTCAAAATTGGGTGCTTTATCGCCTGGTTTTAGTGTGATCATAGTTCTTTAGTATAAATGGTTCCGTTATTCGAATTATCTATTACTTCCAACATAAACTTTCCTTTGAAAGGAATGTTTTCATTCAATTTTTCAGACCAAATAAGTTTTCTTTTTGGTTCGTAGTGCATCAACACGAACTCCCCATTGATAGTTGCTTTAAAGCTCTTAATTCCTGATAGCTCATCATCAATCCGGAATTTCAGGTAATCTGCATTTGCCATTTTTAATTCAATGGAAGGAGGGATCGTGTCTTCCAAAATGGTATAAGTAACCAAATCTCTGGTGGAGAATTTGATTTGACCATTTTCCCATTCGCCTCCCATGAAATTGTAGCGCTTACCGAAGACAGAATATACCATTGCTTTTTCCTGGTTGTATCCCTTCTCAGGGCTAAGTACGATCTCCATGTTCGATCTGATGGGTTGGGTTTGATTCTTAAAATGAAAAAGATCACGATTCTCCACAGAATCAAATTCTTTTTCAAAGGCCAGGTATAGCGTGTCAAATAAAGATCTACGCTTTAGGTTCAATGTAAATTCCTTCTGAACGTAACTTATCTCCTGATTGGAGGGAATCAAGCCTACAAGGTTGGTTTTCACCGTTTCTCCATCAATGAATAAGCTCTTTGGAGTGCCTTTCCTTAAATCCCAGATGTAATACTGATGTTCACCTGATTCAGCGTAAGGTATAAGTGGAACCCACTCATCCAATAAGACTGAACCTTGCTGTTTAGACTTGAAATGCAAATAATTTCCAATTTGCTCAGAACCATATAGTCTAGGAGCCATTCGTATGTCGTCGTTACTCAAAATAATACGTGTGGTTGAGGTGTTTTTGTAACTATCCTCCGTCTTGATCAGTATTTCTTCCTGACCCCCAAAATCAACTCCGCGATTAACTACATTGTAAATGTTATGCTCATTTCCATCTGCCAGATAAAGCTTATTGAATCTTCTGCTTCCTTTTTTATAGGCCGAATAATTATAATGCACCAGTACATTGCGTTGCTTTCCAAAACTGAAAAACTCTTTGTGTTCGTGGAAAAGGGTGTCACCATCCAGCTGAAACGTTGTTTTTTTTATTCCATTGCGGTTAGGAATGCCATCCATGGGGTCATATGAATAGATTTCCACACCTATTTTACCTTTCAGGTTTATGGGTTTTTTGGTCTGGAATCCGTCATTTGTCTTTATCAGATCAAATTCATATCTCCCAAAGTATCCATTAACCCTGGCCTTTTGATCCAGCGTTACAAAAGCAACTTTCTGAACGACTGGAGGGATTCGATCCCTAATTTCATCAAAACCTAATGAGAGTACGTCAATCGGTTGGTGATTCGCATCACGTATTTCAAAATGAAGATGTGGTCCACTTGAAGAGCCTGTATTACCGGAATAGCCGATTATATCTCCACGTTTGAATTGAAACTGACCAGCCTCCGGGAAGAGGTCAACCTCGAATGATTCCTTTCTGTATTGCTCTTTTAGCGACCATGCTGCAATTCGTGAGTCAAAAGCCTCCAGGTGCGCATAAACAGAGAAAGTTCCGTTAGGATGCTTCATATAAAGTGCATATCCATAGCCGGATGCCGAAACTTTGATACGGGAGATATGGCCATCAGCCACTGCATAAATGGGAAGTCCTGTTCGACCTCCGGTTTTTACATCTATGCCTGTATGAAAATGCGAACTTCGGATTTCACCGACAGTACCAGCCAGATAGTTTTGCTGACCGGGATTTATTGGAAACTGGTAATCAATGGATTCAAAGTCTTGTGCATAAGACTGAATACAAAAAATGATAAATATGGCTGTAGAAATATATCTCATCATTTAACCTCGAAATCAAACATCTGTTGATCTTCCAAAAACCCTACCAATCGATCACCGATTTTTACCGGGCCAACTCCTTTTGGTGTTCCCGTGAATATGATATCTCCGGTTTTTAGGAGTATAAATTGAGAAACATATTCGATAATTTCATCAATCGGCCACAACATCAGCCTTGTATTTCCATTCTGTACTTCATTTCCATTGATCTCCAGCCTGAATTTTACATCAGTCATGTCCCGATCTCCTTTGGGAAGAAAATCTGAAATTGGAGCAGAACCATTAAAGGCCTTAGCGATTTCCCAGGGGTGACCTTTTTCCTTCACCTTCGATTGCCAATCTCGTGCCGTAAAATCAATGCCTAATCCTATTTCGTCATAATATTGATGAGCAAACTCTTTTTGGATGGACTTTCCTTCTTTTTTGATTTTGACCAAAACCTCCACTTCGTGATGAATGTCTTTGGAAAAATCGGGATAATAAAAAGGATCGTTGTTTTTTAGTAGAGCTGTATCTGGCTTCATGAAAATGATCGGATGTTCCGGTCGTTCATTCCCCAGTTCTTCAATGTGTTCAGCATAATTTCTACCGATGCAAATGATCTTCATAGTCAATTTGTATTGACTCAAAAATATAAATCATTTAGGGGCATTCTGAACTAGTTTCAGAATCTTTTATAGAAGGGGAAATGCTTATTTGATTGAAGCAATTAGTGAACGAGTACTCCTTCTGGTTCCTCAACCTCTACTTGACCATCAGCATTGACGGATTTGAGGGTTACATGTTTCACCTCATTGACGAGTATGGGGTCATACTTAGCAGCTACACGAACATAATTCTCAGTAAAACCATACATAACACCATCTTTCACATCTTCCTCGAACAGGACTTCATAAGTTTTTCCAAGCTGCTGTTCATAGAAATACCTCCGTTTCTTTTCAGATAGCCCTCTGAGCATTTTGGATCGTTTATTTCTTTCACCCTGATCGACAACACCATGCATTTCTACTGCCTTGGTATTAGGTCTTTCAGAATAGGTGAATACGTGGAGGTAAGAAATGTCTAACTCATTCAGGAAATTGTAAGTAGTTAAAAACTCCTCCTTGGTTTCACCCGGAAATCCGACAATAACGTCTACTCCAATACAGCAATCAGGCATCAGAGACTTAATCTTTTCAACCCTGCTTTGATACAGGTCACTAAGATAGCGACGATTCATTTTCTTTAGGATTGCATCACTACCCGACTGGAGTGGGATGTGAAAATGAGGCACAAATCGTTCAGACTGTGCGACAAATTCAATCACCTCATTGGATAGTAGGTTTGGTTCGATGGATGAAATCCGGAAACGATCAATACCTTCGATTTGGTCAAGTTCTTTAATCAAATCGATGAATTTCTCTTTTCTTCGTCCTTCCTGAATGCCAAAATCTCCAATATTTACTCCGGTCAGAACCACTTCTTTCACATCCGTCTGGGCAATTTCTTTTGCCTGAGCAACAATGTTTTCGATACTATCGCTTCGGCTTTTCCCTCGCGCGAGGGGTATGGTGCAAAATGCACAACCATAGTTACAGCCGTCTTGGACTTTCAGAAACGTTCGAGTTCGATCAGCGATGGAGTAGGAGGCGTTATAGGATTTTGCTTCCTTAATTTCTGAAGCGAATACGCCACCTTTTGTAAAATCATCCAGATAATCGAACAATCTGAATTTTTCCGCAGCACCCAGAACGGCATCTACTCCTTTTATTTCAGAAATCTCTTTGGGTTTAAGCTGCGCATAGCACCCAATGATTGTGACGAAGCTATCGGGGGAGATCTTCTTGGCCTCTTTTACAATTTTTTTGCATTTCTTATCTGCATTTTCAGTCACTGAGCACGTATTGATAATGAAGATATCCGGCTGGTCTGTGAAATCAACTTTTGCATAGCCCTTATCCTCAAACATCCTCGAAATGGAGGAGGTCTCAGAATAATTTAGCTTGCAGCCCAGTGTATAAAATGCGACCTTTTTCATAGCGAGGCGCAAATTTAGACACAAATCCTTGGAATTGAGATAGTTGTTGCTGAATTATGGTTATTCTTCTTCCAGTAATGGCTTCAGGTAATCCCATACCGTTTCAGCCACAATCTCATGCCCTTCAGGAGTTGGGTGAATGCCATCACGGAGGTTTAAGTCTGGGTTTCCTGCCACCCCTTCCAAAAGAAAAGGAATATAAATGGCATCATTTTCTTTGGATAGTTTGGGGAATAGTTGTTGAAACTCTTTCGAATAGTCATCCCCCAGATTTGGTGGAACCATCATACCGGCAATGATGATTTCAACTTCCGGATTTTCTTTTTTTACCGCATCAATGATATCCTGAAGGTTCTTGTATGTTTCGTCTAAAGGCAATCCTCTCAGTCCATCATTAGCTCCTAGCTCCAGGAAGAAAATATCCGGCGTTGTTCGTAGCACCCAGTCAATTCGACTTTTGCCACCTGCTGATGTCTCTCCGCTTAATCCTGCGTTGATTGCTTTGTAATTTAATCCCAGTGAATCAATCTTCTCCTGAATGATAGCAGGGAAGGCCTGATCCATATCCAGCTGGTAGCCTGCAGTAATGCTGTTACCAAAAAAGAGTATGATTCTTTCCTCCTCTTTGGGAGCGGACGTTTCAACAGCAGACTGCTCCTTTTTTAAGGTTTGTTGACTTTCCGATTCTTTGGAAGTACTACACCCAAAGAAAAGAGCAGATAATAATATAATTTGAACTCTAAGAAACATTGATAGTTGTATTAACGTGAGTGAAAAGGTCTTATGACTCGCCTTCATGGCTAAGTTAACATGAGAATTCACTTAACGTTTACTTTTTAAAATTTCTACATGACCAACGAATCATCCATTTTAGAGGTTTCCTCTCTCTCAAAGACTTTTAAGTCCGGGGCTAAAGAGGTTCATGTACTACAGAACATCAATTTTTCCGTTGAAGAAGGTGCTTCTATTGCTATTGTTGGACCGTCAGGTAGTGGCAAGACCACCCTATTGGGTCTTTGTGCCGGACTGGACAGGCCAACTGAAGGTTCCATAACACTCAATCATATTTTACTGGATCGATTGAGTGAAGATGAAATGGCACAACTTCGTAATCAATATGTGGGCTTTGTATTTCAAAATTTTCAATTGATCCAAACGCTTACTGCTTTAGAGAACGTGATGATACCACTGGAGCTTCGAGGTGTAAGAGATGCCAATAAACGATCGTCTGAATTGCTTGAAAGAGTGGGACTGGGTGAACGCATGCATCATTACCCGTCTCAGCTATCAGGTGGAGAGCAACAGCGGGTGGCCATTGCAAGAGCTTTTTCAAACGAGCCTAAAGTACTGTTCGCAGATGAGCCTACCGGGAATCTGGATGAAGAAACCGGGCAATCTGTAGAGGACTTACTTTTTGAAATCAATCAGGAATTGGGAACTACGCTCATTCTCGTGACACATGATCTGGAATTGGCAGAAAAAACGGAAAAGATCATCCAACTGAAAGGTGGTCATATCATTGATCAACGAAAAGGGACAAATACAACACGTCTAAGATCTACAGCCTCTTAATAAATGGATCGAAAAATAACTATAGAACCTGCCAAGTACAGCAAGTCCTGGCCGTGGAAAATGGCCTGGAGGGACAGTCGCAAAAGTCGTGGGAAGCTTTTATTGTTTATTGCTTCCATTTCACTGGGAATCGCTGCAATGGTGGGTATCACCTCTTTTAGGGAAAATCTCCTTCAGGAAATCGATAAGCAGGCAAAAGGGCTGGTTGGTTCAGATGTGAGAGTCAGGGGCAGGAGGGATCTTCCTGATAGTCTTTTACAGCAATTCAAATCGCTTACTGTCGATCATTCAAAAGAAAGCTATTTCGCATCCATGGTGATGTTCACCGAGTCAAAAGGTACGCGACTGGTGCAAGTACGGGGGTTGGAGGGCGATTATCCATACTATGGCGCGATTGAGACTAAACCGGAAGAAGCTTCTCAAAAATTTCGAGATGGACGATTTGCTTTGGTGGATGAAAAAATGATGATCCAGTATGATGCGCAAGTGGGAGACAGCCTGAATGTGGGGGCACTCACTTTTGAAATCATTGGCGCTATCACTCAGATACCTGGACAAACAGATGTTTCCTCATCCGTTTCACCGGTCGTTTATATTCCCTATCAATATTTGGAGGAAACGGGCTTGATTCAAAAAGGGAGCAGGATCAATTATGTGCACTACTTTCAGTTTTCTGAGGAGATTGATACGACTCAACAATGGAGTAAACTAGCTTCTCACACGGAGAGCAAAGGATACGATGTAGAAACGGTGGAGGAAGAAAAGAGAGAAACTGGTGAAGATTTTGAGAACCTTGCCAACTTCCTGGAATTGGTTGCTTTTACTGCATTATTGTTAGGATGTCTTGGAGTAGCAAGCGCCATCTATGTATATGCAAAAAGTAAAGTACAGGCAGTGGCTGTGCTGAGGTGCCTCGGCATGAAGGCTAAGCAGGCAGTCAGAGTCTATTTAATCCAGGTCACTTTATTTGGGTTTATTGGGTCTGTCATCGGTAGTTTATTGGGACTGGCCATTCATTTGTATCTGCCGGTGGTCGTGCAAGATTTTCTGCCTATTGATCTGGTGCCACAACCTTATTGGCCTGCACTTATTGTAGGAGTCCTGATTGGTATTGTCATATCATTGCTCTTTGGATTATTGTCTTTGGTTGGTCTGCGAAAGATCAGCCCACTTTCTGCTATTCGACTGGGGTTTGATGAAAGCAAATTTCAATTGGATAAAGCATTGATTCCAATCGTAGGAGGGATCATTCTTTTTATCTTCTTGTCAGTCTTTTGGCAGATACAGGAGCTCGGAGAGTCGCTTGCATTTTCCGGAATATTAATCGGAGCAATCGCTCTGCTTGGAGGGATTGGGAAAGGCGTGAGTTGGCTTACACGAAAGCTGGTGCCACAGTCCATGAAGTATGTATGGCGACAAGGATTTTCAAACCTTTATCGTCCAAACAATCAAACGGTCATTCTGATTACAGCTCTTGGCTTAGGAACTGCATTTCTGGCTACCCTTTATTTCATGCAAGACCTTCTGGTTCAAAGAGTATCATTATCAGCAGCCAATGATCGACCAAACACGGTCTTATTTGATATCCAATCCGAGCAGCATGAAGCGATCAAAGAACTCACTCGGGAGTATGATCTGCCAATCACACAAGATGTGCCTGTTGTTACGATGCGTTTGCTTGAAGTAAAGGGATATACGAAAAATGAGGCATTCAATGACACCACTGTGTCGATCTCTGACTGGGCATATAGCCGGGAGTATCGGGTCACCTATCGGGATTCGTTAATTGATTCAGAAAAAATTGTGGAAGGGGAGTGGGTCGGAGAGGTGCGAAACGATAGTGTGTTCATCAGTATTTCTGAAGGCTTTAAAGACAATCTGGATATTGAACTAGGAGATGAGCTGGTATTTAATGTGCAGGGAGCTGTTCTGAAAACGTATGTGGGTAGCTTTCGGGAGATTGACTGGCGCAGGGTGCAGACGAACTTTCTTGTTCTGTTTCCAAGTGGGGCGCTGGAACGAGCGCCACAATTTCATGTACTGGTAACACGTATCGATGATATGATGAAGTCAGTTAAATACCAGCAGGAGGTGGTGAGCCGTTTTCCGAATGTGTCAATCATTGATTTGGAGTTGATACTTAAAACACTGGAGGATGTGTTGGGTAAAGTGGCTTTTGTGATTCAGTTTATGGCCTTTTTTAGTATTGGAACGGGAATCATCGTGATGATTAGCTCGATTATACTTAGCAAGTTTCAGCGTGTGCAGGAAAATGTCCTGCTGCGAACACTGGGAGCATCCAAAAAACAACTCTGGACAATCACGATTGCTGAATACTTCTTCTTGGGAGCACTAGGCGCACTTAGTGGGATACTTTTAGCAGGATTGTTCACTACGTTGTTAGGACAGTTTGTGTTTGAGTTTACCTTCATCCCAAATGCTTCTCAAATAGGAATTGTTTTTGTGCTCGTGACCGGAATGAGCATTCTCATTGGATTACTCAACAGCCGTAGTGTGGTGAGAGAGTCACCAATGGAGGTATTGAGAAGGGAGGGATGATTCGATTTGAAGATTGATTGATTTGGAGATTTTATCGATTTCACGCCGAGGTTGGTCTTGCGACTAACCGCATGGAGTGACGTATATCGTTTCGTTGGTGGAAACACCACAAGGGCGAAAAATATACTAATCATTTAATTGGAGGATTGATTAAGCCAGTCAAGGAATCCCGTCATTACGCTGGTCCAGTGTGGATTTTGATAGTTGACTTTTCCACCTTCATCCACTTTGAAAAAATTGTGCTCCAGGTGTAAATATCTCTTTAATGTTAGGTTATCCTTATTCTCAGCGATAAAAAACAGTGGCATTATATCGCATAAGTCTGAGGCCCTGTCTTCTGTTCCATATGCCAGATAGATTGGTATGTTCAGGGAAAGCCAGTCGTCATAAAAGGGTTCAGAAAATGATTTCCAAGCTTTCAATCTCGGATCAGCTTTTAACGTATCATGATTGTGGGCTTTTCTGAACCAGTCATATTGTTGTTCCATTATTGAATCCGCTTTTACCCAGGAAATGCTTCCCAGCTGAGCATCCAGTCTGGCCTGACGTATAAACTGATCGACTCTCCCAAAAGGATTGGGACTAAATAATCCTAAATGTGTAACTGATGGATTGGTGGTGGCTATTTTGGTAGCAACTTTTGAGCCTTGTGAATGGCCTGCTACTACTAACTTTCCAGAACTGACCCAATCTTTTGTTTTCAAAAATTCAAGTGCCTTATTTCCTCGCTTAACATAGTTTTCCAGATAATCTGATTCAATGTAGGCTTTTGAAAACGTTCGCGGCTTGGTTAAATCAGGAACATATTGAAACTGGCTGTTTAGATTGTTTCTTGAAACGCGGACAGGTGTTTTGGGCATAGAAATTACTACGAGGTGATAATTCTCTACAATTTCTCGGTAGTTGAAATTTACAATACCTCCGCCTTGAAAATAATAGCTCCATTCGTTATTTGCTCCGTATATTTCTCCAAATAATGGTTGAGGTAGCGAGCCCTGACACCATAAAAAGATAGGTTTCTTTTCATTTAACATGGTGTCAACGATGATAAACTCAATGGTATCTTCTCCATGTGGCAGCTGAAAGAGTATTGCTTTGTTTTCAATGATTTGTCCTTCCTGACCAAATGCAAGATTGGAGATAATGAAGAGGATGGCTATGATAGTTTTTTGCATGATCTATATTCAAAGTCAATTTAAATGTTAGCTCCAATAGCACTATGACCATTATCTTGGTAAAGATGCTATTACTGCCTTAAATAAGACAAGTAAAAAACAGGGATTCCTATGCAATCAATACGTCACCTTCTCCTCATCGGATAATCCACCTTTTCCAGCTCTCGTTCGATCAGTTTCTCGATGCGCTTCATTTTATAGTTGTCAGCTTTGCTTACAAGCGTGATGGCTACTCCGCTGGTTTTGGCTCGAGCGGTTCGTCCAATTCGGTGCACATAGTCGGCAGCATCATTTGGTACATCGTAGTTGACCACTAGGTTGATGTCTTTGATATCGATACCACGGGATAAGACATCAGTGGCTACCAGGATGCGCAGCTTCTTAGCTCTGAATTTCAATAGAATTCGCTCCCGCTCATCCTGCTCCAGCATGGAAGAGATACCCTTTGCTTCCAGTCCTGCCTTTTTCAGGCTCTGCACGATTTCAGAAACCTTTTTCTTTGTAGAGCTAAAGATCAAAATGCTCTCAAAAGCGTCATATCGGCCGATGAGTTTGCTAATAAGCTCCGTTTTGTAACCTTCTTCTACCCGGTATACTTCCTGGCTGATGTTTTCTGCAGGCTTAGCCAGCTCTAGCTCAATCTTCTTTGGTTCTTTTAAAATTTCCCTAGCCAGTTTTTCAATCTTAGGTGCCATGGTGGCACTGAACATGGAAGTTTGCTGTAGTTTGGGCAGATATGTGATGATCTTCTTGATGTCATCATAGAAGTTCATGTCCAACATCCGGTCTGCTTCGTCCAGTATCAGGTGAGTGACCTGATCAAACTTGACATATCCAAGATTCAGGTGGGAGATTAGCTTTCCCGGTGTGGCAACTACAATGTTACTTCCTTGAGTTAAGGCTTTTTTCTGCTGGGCAAAATCAGAGCCATCTCCACCACCATAAATGGCAATGGAATGAACAGGTAGGTAATAGGAAAAACCCTCAAATTGTTGATCGATCTGAATAGCTAGTTCTCGTGTTGGCACCACCACTAGTACTTTCACATCATCGCTTGGGTTTTGTGCCAGGTAGTTAAGCGTAGGGATTACAAATGCGGCTGTTTTTCCAGTACCTGTTTGAGCGCAGGCAATAAGATCTTTTCCTTCTAGTATAGCTGGGATAGCTTCTTCCTGAATAGGAGTAGCCTCTGTAAATCCCATGTGATCAATTGCTTCTGTCAGCTGATCGTCCAGGTTAAATTCATTAAATGTCATGTGCGGCAAAGATGCATTAATCGGTGCAAAAATGATAGAACTAAAAAAGCACCACGCTGTTAGGTGATGCTTTCTATTATTATTTGGTGTACGACTTTAATTAAGCCAGCCGGCTGATATTCCTTTTTTAGCGAATAGAACAAGTGCTATTCCGATACCCAGCGTCATAATTGGCATAATGATTCCTCCAGGGCCGTACACTTCCATGGAATTACTGATAAATACATTATAAAACATCTGAACAACGATACCCGCAAGCGAAAGGATAAGTACAGTCTGAGCTAGTTTCTTTCTTAATAATAGCAATATGCACCCCAGTGCTCCGCCCCACACGGCTATTGCAAAAGCTGCTGTTACCCAGGCAGGAGTATCGTTAATTAAATCTTGCATGGCTTGCTCCATTTGTGCAATTACATCATCCGGAGTGAAGGCTTGACTTAGATAGGCCCCAACACCCAAAAGATTCCAGATTAATGCTAGAATAGACACCACCCAAAACCAGGTAGGTGGTTTTACAGATCCATTTGTCATAATAGTATTTTGGTTAGTTATTCATTAAAGATATTGTATTTGTGTCAATAGCACAGAACTTTTTATCTTGAACACATGAAGCAATACCTGTCGTTATTTGTATTACTTGTCACATTTGTATGTTCCGGGCAGTTCATCAAACCCGGACAGTGGAGAGGTGATATTCATTACCAAAACACTAAAATTCCGCTCACATTTGAGATTGGATATCCGAATGGTGAAACGCCTGAGATCACTTTTGTAAATGGGAAGGAGCGGAGGGTAGTGAAAAATGCCAGAATAGAAGGAGATAGCATATTCATCCCGTTGGATCCTTTTGATGTAGAAATTAGAGCAAAGTTTACAGCTATTACATTGACAGGTGTTTACCAAAAGTATTACAGAGATTTAAAGCTGCCATTCACTGCAGAATTTGGAAAGCCGCGGGTTGCTAAAAATTCACTTAGACCATCACCGGCTATTGAGGAAAGATGGGCCATTACATTTTCTCCTGAGTCCTCGGATATGTCAGCAGGAGTTGGTCTGTTTAAGCAGCGGGGATCTACCGTGACCGGAACGATTATGACACAGGTTAGTGACTACCGATATTTCGAGGGGATACTCGATGGGGATTCAATAAAGCTTTCATGTTTTGACGGAGCACATGCGTTTGGGTTTTTAGGGAAGAAAACGGAAGAGGGTTGGCGTGGTGATATGATTTATGATAATGGATACGCTGAACCATGGGTAGCTATTTATGATAAAGAAGCGGAACTGGAAGATCCGTTTGAAATGGTAGAAGTTGAAGGGGATCAAAAGCCATATTACGACCTTTTAGGAGCAGGTGAAGGAAAGAATGCGATAGATCCCTTGGCCTACGAAGGTAAAGTATTGATTATTCAGCTTTTTGGAACATGGTGCCCCAACAGCCACGATCAAACCAGGTATTTAGTGAACTGGTACAATGAGAACAAAGACAGAGACATTGCGATTCTCGGATCATCATTTGAGGCAAATTATTCACAGGAATATGGGATGGAGAGACTTGAGAAATACCGTAAGGTCAATGATATTCCTTATGATCTAGTGCTTGGTGGCCGATTGAGTAAAACAGGGGCGGCCATGCCATTTCCTTTTATGAACCGCATAGAGGCATTCCCTACATTAGTCATTTTGGACAAACAAGGTTACGTGCGGTATGTGCACAGTTATTTCAATGGTCCTGCAACAGGTGAGTATTACAAGGACTTTGATTCGAGATTCAATGAAATAATTGATTCACTACTCGCAGAATGATATACGTTTTGACATTTAGGAAGCTGTGACTTCTAATTCATTTACAATTTTGTAATAATCGTCAGACTTTAAAATGGCAAATTCAGTATCGCTTTTATTGGCAGAATTGTCATGAATGATCCACTGCTCAGTTTCAGCTAATACACGCCCCTTACCATAGTCACTTTCCACCATGTCACCGATTTTTGTTCTCTTCATACTATATCGATTACAGGTATTAGAAACTGTAAAATGCGAAATAATAATCGGAGATTGCAAATGACGAAAGGCCTAGTTGTTAAGATTTATGATTGTTAATCTTTCTTTTGACAGAAAATCTTCCATGTAGGATAAGAGAACGTCTCTGCTTTGTTTACCCACTCGCCAGCCCAGTCAAAACCCGTTCTAGAGATGTTTGAGAAGGTAAGCCTGTAGAACCCTGGAGTCCCGTTCGGAGCAGGCTGATCCCGGTAAAGCACAATATTTCCATTATCTGTTTTATTCCCTTCCCAACTAGATAAAGTGGGTGTGGCTGTGCTGTTGGCATAGTAATGAACATACCACCTGGCACTGTCTGCATTATATTGTCGGATACTTCCCGAGTGTTTACCATCTTCTTTTAAGGTCTCATCCTGTACCGCGGTACCGTTCATGATATATTTGAATTTCCAGTTCATCATAACAGTATCAGCCCAATTATTTTGATCGATACGGGAAACCGATTTGCATTCGCAAAGCCCAATCAGCGGCTCAAAGTCAGCTGTTTGTTTAGGTGCTTCAGGGTTTAACTTACCGTATGGGTTTTTAGATGATGGTTCGTACTCATACTGAGCGCTAACAGTGTGTGCAGCTATAAGTAGAATGAAGATTAGCTTTTTCATGCGTTTTGGTTTTTTTGTAAACTAAACGCTTTCCTACTATCATAACATTACGCTTTGCAGCGAACGAACTTGATTTTGCAGTGAATCAAATGGAGAGATTCTTCATCTGCTGCTTCAATGATCTAATTCCGCTTTTGGAATAGGGAATCTCATGGTCATTAACTAAACGAACATGTGCAGTGTCAAAATTGATCTGATCCAAATAATTGAGGTTAAGCAGCGCACTTCGGTGTATTCGGGCAAACCCAAATGGCTCAAGCTTATCTTCCAACGCTTTCAGGCTTTGGCGAAGAGTGAAGGTTTTGCTTTCTGTATGAATCTTCACGCAGTAATCATTTGATTGAATCCACACAATATCTTCCAGAGCAATGGGTTTCAGTTTATAACCTGTCTTAACATTCAAGTGTGGTTTTTCTTCCTGACTGATGACTTCTTTAAGATCACTTGTGACTTTCTTTAGCGTCTTGATCTCGACTAATTGTTCATCGATGGTTTTTAGTTTGGAGTGATTGTAGATGAGACCGATGAAAAGAATGGAGGCCAGAAGAAAAGTAAGGCCTTTTTGATAGGTAAAAAACTGGAAGAACTCTGAGAACTCTGCCATTGGGAGATTCTGAGAAATAAGCGACTGAATACTTACAAGTGAAATTGAAATCAATGTTGATATAAGCACCAGACCCCCAATCAAAACCCACTGTGGATTGGATGGGTTTTCTTTCCTAAAAAATGAGTTCCAAACAAATAGCATCACAGGGATACTGACTACTAGCCACGCCAGCCACCTTAAAAGATGGTTGCTCAGTAATTCTGCAAATGGAACCGGACCATTAGGAGCTAAATCAAACGTATCCAGATAGTATTTCTGCTGAGCAGCATCAAAAAAGATTAATCCGATAATAAAAGCACATAGCAATATTGAAGTCCGGCGATTCATATTACATGCCTACCAAAATGAATGGAGCCCAGAAGTATGGTCTTGAGTATTGATCCGAATTTAGTAGCGAAAGCTTCGCTGCTCTAAGTGCGGCGTTATAACCGTGATGTTCATTGTTTAGGTTGTACTTATAAAACTCAATCATCATCTGTGCGGTACTCGCATCAGCCACTTGCCACAAAGACACAATGATGTTATTTGCGCCTGCATATTGCAGAGCCCTGCTTAAGCCTACTATCCCTTCACCTTTGGCTACTTTGCCTAAGCCTGTTTCACAAGCAGATAGCGTCACTAAATCAGCATTAATACTCAGATTGTATATTTCGCCAGTGTATAGACTTCCATCTTCCTCATCTCCCGGTCTGAGAAAAATCCTGGAAAGAGCGGGTTCAGACTCGTTTACCAGTCCGTGTGTTGCGAAGTGTAAGTAGCGATACTTACCAAGATCCTCCTTTTTAAAATTGTATTCACTCGCCTCTGTTCCAATGCACACTTTGGTTTCACAGTTGCTACCCATAAATAGATATCTGATTTCATCAATTTCTTTTTCAGATCCGGGCAGAGTTGACATTCGCACTTCATTATCCTCAAACGATACGGGTGCTATCAATAAGATTTCAGGATTGATTTGCTCTTCATCAGCTATTCGTTCGATAAATAGAGTCGCTGAGTAATCATATGAAATGTGATAGTTCTTAATTAGAAAGCCCATGCTTTCATAGTTTTCACTTTCGTTTTCAGGGTTTACGAAAGCTTCAAATGGAATGGTGCCTAAGATTCCATCCGGTAGAATCACCAACTCCTTGATACTTGCAGATAGATCCGGTATCAACTGTTCATGCAATGCTTTTGCACTCTTTAAAAATGCAGCTTTGCTGTTGTACTTAATGCCATTACGAAGACCGGAAGTTGTTTTTTGAAAATCTTCACCTTTAGGTATAGATTCTGCCTTAATGGATTTCTTTGTAATGATGAATAAATAGATGTCATCCTTACCTATAAAATAAGAAAGCATGGCAGCTTGATCACTTAGCTGATTTTGTACCGATGCAACCGTAGCGATGGACTGGTTATATTTTAGTTTGTAGTATTCGGGATAGCTAGACTCCAGTTTGTTTATAAAATCCCTATATGCATTTTGATAAGTGAAAAGCAGATCTTTCATTTCCTGATTGCCAATATTTTCCTGCAGGGCAAGCTGTTGCTCCAGGTATGAGATTTCATCTCTTAGGCTGTCTTCAAGCTGGATTTGATCATCGGGAATACCAGCAAATTTTTTGGCTTTAGATTCTGCAATGGCTTCTAACAACACAGCTGATTTGCTACGTTCACAAAAGTCAAAAGCTGTTTGCAGATGCTTCTTCCGGTTGAAGCTTTGTTCACTTAATACCAGGGAGAGTTGAATGCCATTTTCATAGACATCCTTTGCTATTTGACCTAGTCTGAGTTTATCTTGCTCGTTTAGTCGATTTCTTCGAATGATAGTGATCAGGTCATCACACGTTTGGTAGGTTTCAATTGCAGAAACAATGTCTCTTACATTCAGTGATTTCTCAAAATGCAATGCTTCTAAGCCAATTGCTTTTGCTTGTAAAGTTCTAAGCAGGATATCAGCATTAAAGTAGTTGTTTAGTTTTGGCAGGTCATAGATATCTGTGAATGTCTGGTCAGGTAAATTCGCAAAAACTGCACGTTGGTAGAACTCTACTGCTGTTTTGAATTCCGTTTTCTTCAAATAAACCTCTCCAATAAGAAAGTAGGTGTTAGCAACTTCAGGATGCTTTTCACCATATAAGCTAATGTAAGTTTGTAGCGCTTCTTTCAGATTCAAAAGTGCTTTTTCAAATACCTCTTTTTTCAAATAGACACGGCCAATAATGGATTGTATGTATGCCTTATTAGAGTTTTCGCCTTCATAAGTGGCATCATAGATCAATTTTACCTGGTTTAGTTGATCAAGGGCCTCATCATATTCTTCTTGTTCCATATTTGCAAAAGCAATATTGAGGTTGGCCCTTAGTGCCCTTCTGCTACTATTCCCGAGCTTTTCTTCATAGATGCCTTTAGCTCTATTAAAGTAGATAAGTGCTTGTAGTGGATCGCTGGTTAAATAAACTCTTCCCAGGTTATTGTATGTATTAGCAACTTCGATTGATTGTGCACCAAAGAGCTTTCTTCGCATTACAAAAGCCTGTTCATGATATTGAATGGCCAACTCATTATTTTCAATATTCTTATAAACAAGCCCCAGTGCGTCCAGACAGTCGGCCTTAGCTTCAGAATCTTCTTTTGAAAACTTTTTTTCTGCAGCAAGCAGGCTTTCTAGCGCTTCATCGTTTCTTCCCAGGTTTAAATAACTTAATCCGAGCAGTGTCAGGCACTTTGCTTCCAGCTTTGTCTGGTTCGGAGCTTCATTTTGAATGAAATTGATGGTGTTTTCAGCCAGATTTTTGGCAAGGAATGGATTTCCTGCCTCAATTTGACAGGCTATCATTTTGTTATGCGTGTCGATGTATATTTCGAACTGTTCATTTGCAAAAAATTGATCGCTGGCAGTTTTATAGCGTTCATAGGCTTCATTAAACTGACCATTTTCAAATAATTTATCTCCCGTTTTAATGTCTGATTCCTGTGCTGAAATCAACAATGAGAATAGAAGCAAACTATATGTAACGATTTGTCTCATCGCTAGAATTTATAGATGTAGCTAACACTTACTACCTCATCCCGTGTCAGTCCATCCGGGTTAAAATCTCGATCCACTACCTTAATACCTTTGATGATCTTAACGCTATTGTTAACATCGAAGTGGTAGCCAAAACTTCCTAATACGGACAATGCCAGTCCGGTGGTATTTGGCAACTTCCCTCTTTCGTTCGTTCCGGGTATGATGGCCTCATCTTTGGTTATCCGGTAGATCGGTAATGCACCAAGCGAGAAATTGAAATTAGTGAATCGCCAGTTTCTTTCCACCCGAAACATGACATCTATGCCGCGCTTTAATTCTTTGCCTCTGTCATGACTTTGCAGATATTCCGTATCTGGATAGTTTGGAAAGCCACTCCATGCAAATTGATTATTGTTTTTGGTAAGTGCAACCTGAATTCCGGTAGCAAATAGCCATTTACCGCTCAATGCAGAAATACCTGCGATTGCATCATATGAACCAAGGCTAGGTTGATAGTACATGTGAATCGGTGCATCTACGCCTCCTGTATGTTCATTGTTTACTGTTTCATTAGAATCCCCTGTAGGAATTTTAGCTCCTAAAGTTCCATTCACCACCCATCCATTGTAAGTTTTTAACTGACGCGTGTAGCTCAATGAGATATCTCCTGGCCCGGCTACTTCTCCCAGATTTCCTGACACCCACATATAAGGTAGCTTGATCTGGAAAGAGCTGTAATCATTGATTCCAAGATTAAAGTCGACAGTAGCTGCTTGAATCACTGCAGTCAAAAGACTTGTGCCTTTGTAATAATTAAATTCTATGGATCGCAGCTTAATGGCGATACGCTTGCTGTAATTCTGATCCGGTTTCATAGCTCCCATGGTGCAAAAACCAGCATCACTACAACCTTGAGCATCAGCATGATATGAGGCTAAAGATACAAGTAACAGTATAGATAAGTGACGATATAAACGCATAACGATTGGATTATATGCTGTTACAATAATACAGAATCAAGAAACACTTATCCGATAAAAAAAATCTTTTCGATTAAACCATTTCAAACATGACTTGTCAAAGGACCAAAATCGATTAAAAAACAAAACGAAATACGACGATTATGAAAAAGCTATTATTTATCCCCATACTTATTACCGCCATTTTATTCACTTCTTGTAGTGATGATGGTGAGGACATGCCGGTTGATTTGATTAGTGAGCTAGACGCAGATTCAGAGGCAGCTCTGGAGTCAAATTATGAAGATGTAGACTTAATTGTAGAAGCAGGTGTAGCATTTGCGGATGCTTCAGGAAGGGTAGAAAGAGACACAGTATTGGAATGTGCAGAAATTACGCATGACCAGGAAAACAAAACAATTACGATTGATTATGGCGATGGTTGTGTGATCAGAGGAGGCAGAACTCTAAAGGGAATGATCATTATTGAGTATAATGATAGAAAGTTAGTCCCTGGTGCTTATCGAATAGTGACTTTTAATGAATTTTCTATTGATGATGTACAGGTAGAAGGTACACGTACACTTACCAATATCTCTGAAAGCTTTGATGATAATCTCACGTTCAATATTCTTTTAGAGGGAGGAAAGCTTTCATTCCCTGATGAAACAACTGCTACTCGGGATGCAGATCACACCAAAACATGGATCAGAGCGAATAATCCATTAAATGATGAATTCCACATAGAAGGTGGGGCCAATGGTTCTAATAGAGAGGATGTAAGATATGAAGTGGAAATCCTGGAAAAGCTGGTATTTAAAAGAGCTTGTCGAGCTAGTGGAGTATTTATCCCGGTATCCGGTATCAAGCAAATAACTTTTGGAGACAATGTTGCAGTGATTAATTACGGAGATGGAGATTGTGACAATGAGGTTACTATAACACTGAATGGTGAGACATTCACTCGCACAGTGCAGCCAAGAGGAAATAGAAACTAAGCGAATTGTTTTAAAAGTTCAGGTAGGTAACGACCCTCATGATTCTTCGGAAGATTGAGGGTTTTGCTTTTTATAGTGTTGAGGTAAAAGCATAGCTAATGATGTTAGCACCCATTTTCAATGCTTGTATTCTCACTTCCTGTGGGTCATTATAAACGGATTGGTCTTCCCATCCATTGCCTAAGTCTGACTCGTAAGAATAAAAACAGACGAGCCGACCCTCATAGATGATTCCGAATCCCTTAGGTGGTTTTCCATCATGTTGATGAATTTTGGGAAGACCTTGATCAAAATCAAATTTTTGATGGTAGATGGGGTGGTCAAAAGGGAGCTCCACAAATTCCAATTCAGGAAAAACTTTTTTCATTTCGATTCTCACAAACTGATCCAATCCATAATTATCATCGATGTGCAAGAATCCACCAGAAGTGAGGTAGGTTCTCAGGTTTTCTACTTGGGCATTATTGAAAACCACATTTCCATGGCCTGTCATATAGACATAAGGATATAAAAACAGATCCGGACTACCGACCTCAACGACATCTTCAGATATAGCTAGATTGGTATTGATGTTTTGGTTGCAGAACTCAATGAGATTTGGAAGTGCTGTTTTATTCGCATACCAGTCCCCACCACCATCATATTTTAGTTTGGCGATTTTAACTGGCTGGGCCAGGGAGGCCGCAGATATAAACAGAAACAGGATCCAGGATATTCTCATACTTCAATTATACTATTCTGAGTGTAAATAGTTATTCGAATAGCTCTGCCAATGGTTCACCATCTGCCATGCTGGGCAGTGAAATGTTCAGTAGCATGGAAAGAGTAGGAGCAATATCTGTGATAGCCACTTTTCTTACACTGGAACCCGTCTTGATACCAGCTCCATAGAAAATGATTGGAATATGAGTGTCATATGTATACGGTGTTCTATGGTCAGTGCCCTGTCTTCCCCAGGCATCATTGAGTGTGCTGGGAGTAAGTATGTAAAGAATATCTCCTGATCGTTTATTATGATATCCATTTTGCAGTCGCGCTAGCATCGGGTCGGTGTACATTCTCATTTTCACCTCATCTGCATCAATAGCGTCTACAATGAAATCTTCCTCCATTAGCGCATCAATCACTACTTGTTTTACTTCATCCAATGAAAGTTTCTTTTTCTCGATGAGCGCTTTATTTAAATATACTTGCTCATTGATGAGGTACTCGACCCATTCCCCATCTCCAAAAGTGTCAGTTAACTTATCACCGAGCATACTTTTTATGTACCCATTGTTATGATATCCACCAGGCATTTTGTTTTTATACATATATGAAGGTACGTCGGTCGCTCCATGGTCGGCAGACAAAAAAACGGTGTAATTACCCTCACCTACAGATTCATCAAGGAAACTTAAAAGCTCACTAATGTCATTATCTAATCTTAAGTAAGTGTCTTGTATCTCCTTAGATCGCGGACCAAACCGGTGACCCACATCATCTGTTGCCGAGAAGCTCACTGTCAGAAAATCAGGAATGGTGTCCTGACCTAATTCCTCCCCGGTAACCGCTTCCATGGACACTTCTTTTATCATGGTATTAGTAAAAGGAGTGTACTTGAGTAGCGACATATCATTCTTGAACTTTGGAAGATCGTGTGGAAATGAAACACCCATTCCTTTTCTTAATTCCTGCTCGTATGGATTATCATCTGCGATGCTTTCATTATAGCTTCCCTCATCTTTAAAAAGCGTCCATTTCTTCGAAAGAAAGACCAGCGGTCTGTTTTTACTGTTATAATTTTTCACCCATTCCGGCAATTCATTCCGGTAGTAGGTGCTGGTAATTATATTCCCACTCTTTAGATCATACCAATAAGCTCCCGTGGGGTTGTGGCCAGCAGGAATAGCAGCACCACGATCTTTTAGGGAAACTCCGACCACCTTGGAGTTGAAGTTATAGAACAACCTCAACTCATCGGTAATAGTAGTTGCATTTACATTGCGAGGAGATACTTCGCCATTGGACTCACCACCTACAACTGAAGCTGCACTATCATATACGCAGTTTATTTTTTGATTAATGGATGTGGCATACCAGTCGTTACCAATAATTCCATGCCGCGAAGGAGTAGTGCCAGTATAAATAGAAGCATGTCCCGGTCCTGTTTTAGTCGGCATGTAGTCATAATGTGCATTGCGAAATAAAAACCCGTCATTAATCAACCGTTTGAAACCTCCTTCTTCAAAATCTTCATAAAACCTGGAGATATAGTCATACCTCATTTGGTCAACGACTATTCCAACCACTAATCGAGGCTTTTCCTGCGAAATGGATAGGTTAGGTAAAATGATGATAAGGGTTAAAAGAATCTTTTTCATGCCAGTCGATTAAAAAACGTGAAGGTATTAAACCAAAATTATTCCACAATTAAATTGTTAGATGATATTATGAATTTTCGATAATCATAGTGTCTGCATGTATGGGATTAAGCCTGTAATTTTGCGGCCATGCAAGATAAAATCCTGATCCTCGATTTTGGTTCTCAGTATACACAGCTCATTGCACGAAGGGTTCGTGAGTTGAATGTTTACTGCGAAATCCACCCTTTCAGTAAATTTGAAATTACTCCAGATATAAAAGGAGTCATTCTTTCAGGTGGTCCTTGTTCCGTATTAGATCCCGGTTCTCCGGATATGAAGATGGACGCATTAGGTGATTTACCTGTTTTGGGTATTTGCTATGGCGCTCAACTTCTGGTTCAAAAAAATGGCGGTAAGGTTGCCAAATCTGATCATCGGGAATATGGTCGAGCAAATTTAAAGTCCGTTGATTCACATTTCGATTTACTGAAGGAAGTTGAAATTGGAAGTCAGGTGTGGATGTCGCACGGAGACACAATTACAGAATTACCGGATCATTTTCAGAAGATTGCTAATACAGAGTCGATTCCTGTAGCAGCTTTTAAAATCAAGGACAAGGATGTTTATGGCATTCAGTTTCACCCGGAAGTAACGCATAGTACACAGGGCAAGATAGTCTTGCGAAACTTTGTGGTTCACATTTGTGGAGCATCACAAGACTGGACACCTGATATTTTTGTTGAAGAGACCGTTGCACAACTAAAAGAACAACTTGGTAGTGACAAAGTTGTGCTAGGGTTGTCCGGTGGGGTAGATTCCTCAGTGGCAGCCATGCTCATCCATCAGGCGATTGGAAAAAACCTCTATTGCATCTTCGTGGATAATGGACTCTTGCGAAAGGATGAATTTGAGGGAGTACTAGAGTCATATGAAGGGTTAGGATTGAATGTAAAAGGAGTAGATGCCAAGTCGCGCTTTTACGAAGAGCTTAAAAATGAGACCGATCCTGAAAAGAAGCGTAAGATCATCGGGCGGGTGTTTATTGAAGTATTCGATCAGGAAGCTAAAAGCATCAAAGATGTGAAATGGTTGGCTCAGGGCACTATTTATCCGGATGTAATTGAATCTGTTTCCGTAAATGGCCCATCAGTCACTATTAAATCACATCATAATGTAGGTGGATTACCTGCCAAGATGAATTTAAAAGTAGTGGAGCCGCTAAATACCTTATTTAAAGATGAAGTAAGGAATGTAGGCAAGTCGCTTGAAATTCCTGACTTTATTCTTGGAAGACATCCCTTCCCGGGACCGGGTTTAGGCATTCGGATATTAGGAGATATTACCGCAGAAAAAGTGAGAATCCTTCAAGAGGTTGATGCGATTTTCATCAATGGCTTGAAAGAGGAGGGGCTTTATGACGAAGTTTGGCAAGCTGGTGCTATGCTACTGCCTGTTCAGTCAGTAGGCGTAATGGGTGATGAACGAACCTATGAGAATGTAGTGGCTTTACGTGCAGTTACCAGTCTCGATGGCATGACAGCCGACTGGGTTCATTTACCGTATGAATTTCTCGGTAGAATATCCAATAAAATCATTAATCAGGTAAAAGGAGTCAACCGGGTGGTGTATGACATCAGCTCTAAGCCGCCTGCCACCATCGAGTGGGAATAATCATTAGCTTTGAAACAAAAAAAGACCAGTGAGGATAATCATAATCAGCTTGCTCATCTTATTATCTTCTGTTGGATTCACCCAATCCAATCAAGGAGAATATCTGGAAGCAAAACGTCAGTTTTCGCTTGGCAATTATGAAGTTGCTATGCAGGCTTTTCAGACATTGACAGAAGATGCCTCTTTCGGAGAATATGCATCGTTCTATTATGCTTTGTCAGCTTTAAAATCCGGACAAAAAAAGGTGGCCGAGGATATGTGGAAGCAGATTGAGGCTAAATATCCGGATTGGGAAAAACTCAATGAGGTTAACTACTGGCTGACATACGTTGCTTTTGATCAGGGCAAATTATGGCAAGCCTTCCGTAGGGTGGATTCCTTACCGCAGAAATGGAAAGACCATTTGATCGACACTTTTTTGGGTGATATGAGCATTGATGGGTTGGATTCTGCGTATGCCCTGAATCCCAATAACCCTCATATTGCTGCATATTACGCAAAGGCAATTAAAGCGCAACCATATGATGAACGGGATCAGCTGATGTTGCAGGAGTTGGCACAAAAATTTGATTTAACGTTAGGTCCGGATGAGAGTCTCCCTTTGATTAAAAAGGATGAATATGCGATTGCAGTGGTATTGCCATTTATGTATGAATCATTGGAGACACCACAAACTGTGATTCGCAACTCCATCATTTTTGATCTTTACCAAGGCATGCAGTTAGCTGCATCAGATCTGAATGCAGAAGGCATAAAGCTTAATTTGTTTCCTTTCGACACCCAGAAAAAAGGAACGGTCACATATGACCTGGTAAAAAATGAACAATTGAATGATGCAGATGCGATCATTGGGCCATTGTATTCAGCACCATCTAAGGTGATCAGTCAGTTTTCGAAGGAGAATAAAATTCCGATGATTAATCCGGTATCATCCAATGAAGAGATAATTGGTGATAACCCATATTCATTTTTGTTTAAACCGGCTTATAGTACCCAGGGCAGGGAAGCAGCCAAATATGCAGCTAAGAAATTCAAGGATAATAAGAAGGTATTTATCTTCTATGAAACCGATAGGGACAGTATCGTTGCTAATGCCTACAAGGAAACAATAGAAAAAGATAGTTTTTTCGTTATTCAATTTGCGAGATTATCAAATTTGGATGCTCAGCAAATCCAAAAAGACTTTACGGAACAGTATGAAGTGAGGCTTGACACCATGTATTCTCAGCAGGAAATTGATTCGATTGCGTTATTGCCGGGCAGAATTGTTCGAACGAGAAGTCTGAGAAATGAAGCGACAGGTAGAATTATAAGAGATAACAACGGTGAAGATGTAATTGAATCTTATGAAGTGAAGTTCACTGTGCAGCCGGATAGTATTGGGCACATATTCGCTGCTACTTCCAGCAACGTGCTGGCAAATAATTTTATAAGTATGGTAGAGGTAAGGAGTGATAGCATCGGGATCATTGGATATGAGGATTGGCTTGATTTTTCATTGATGTCCTATTCACAACTTGAACGCTTACAGGTTGATTTTTTGAGTCCATCTTATTATGATGAGGACAGTGAAGATTTTCAGGATGTTAATAGCAGGTTTATTCAGCAAATTGGAACTGCACCAAGTGAATATCACATTTATGGGTATGAGTTGGTTCAGCAATTAGGACACTTAATGAATGAACATGGAAAATACTTTCAGCGAGGACTTTCCGGTGGCGATTTTTTTCCAGGCTATCTAATGGAAGGACTAGAGTACGGTCCATATAAGGATAATCAGGTAGTACCAATTACTACTTTAAGGGATTTAATATTGGAAAACCAAAACATTGAACAAGAAGTTAGCGGATCAAATGAATATAACGACGAGTAAAGAGCTTTTTGAACGAGCACAAGATTTTATTCCTGGAGGTGTAAACTCACCGGTAAGAGCATTTAAAGCAGTGGGGGGTGACCCCATTTTTTTTGCTAAAGCTGAAGGTGCTTATATGTATGATGAGGATGGCAATTCATACATCGATCTCATCAATAGCTGGGGCCCAATGATTTTGGGTCATGCAAAGAAAAACATTGAAGAAGCAATCTTTAAGGCAGTTATTGGTTCCCCTTCTTTTGGAGCACCGAGTAGGATGGAAGTGGAGTTGGCTGAGTTAATAACAGAGATGGTTCCATCCATCGAAAAGGTGCGAATGGTTAATTCAGGAACTGAGGCTACCATGTCTGCCATTCGACTGGCAAGAGGCTTTACCAAACGTGATAAAGTGCTCAAATTTGAAGGTTGCTACCATGGTCATGGTGATTCTTTCCTGATTGCCGCTGGTAGTGGGGCAGCCACCATGGGAACGCCGGACAGTCCGGGCGTAACGAAAGGAACCGCTCAGGACACACTACTTGCTCCATTTAATGATGTTGAGAAGGTCAAGGAGGTTGTAAGTGCCAATAAAGGTGAAATAGCAGCCATTATCGTAGAGCCGGTAGCCGGAAATATGGGTTGTGTTTTACCTGAGCCGGGTTTTCTGGAGGGATTACGATCGATTTGTGATGAAGATGGGATTATCCTGATTTTTGATGAGGTAATGACCGGGTTTCGTCTCTCTAAAGGTGGAGCACAAGAGATCTTTGGCGTGAGGCCTGACTTAACCACCTTAGGAAAAATCATTGGAGCAGGGATGCCGGTTGGTGCTTATGGAGGTAGAAGCGATATCATGGATTTTGTATCTCCTCAAGGTCCTGTTTATCAGGCCGGTACGCTTTCTGGAAATCCTGTTGCAATGGCAGCAGGTTATGCACAGTTGAGCTACCTCAATGATCATCCGGAGGTTTATGAGAATATTGAAAAAACCACAAAGAGAATCCTGGAAGGCTATCAAAAAGCGCTGAAGAAGCATAAGAAGGATTATACCATTAATCAAATCGGCAGTATGATTAGCTTATTCTTCACAGATAAGAAGGTGGTTGATTTTGAAACAGCAAAAACGTGTGATACAGCACTTTTCGGTAAATATTTCAGATTCAATCTAGAGAATGGGGTCTATTTGCCACCGGCCCAGTTTGAGTCGTGGTTTATCTCTAATAGCATCGGAGATGACGAGGTAACAAAGATTGTGAAGACGTTTGAAGCATTTTTAGAAAAAGGCGAGTGATATCATAACCCCCAGGCCTAAGCTGAAACCCAGTAGAATTGAATAAAAAAAGCCGATCATAAAAAACTTGGTAATACACCAAACGAGTTTTTGGGCATATACTTTCTTAAAGCTGATAACGATATAGATGGAGGACAGCAGGACTGCAATGTTGATCCCATAATCCTCAAAGTCTTCTATTAGCAAGGAAAACACCCAAACCCAGCCAAGTAGAAAGAAGAATAATGAATGCAGATGGATGGAGTGAATCAAGTGCTTGATATAGAGCCCCTTTCGCCAAAAGAATAGTTTAAGAAGCAGTGCATAAATTGGAAGAATACAGAAAATGATCATCGGTATTTGACTCATTATGTAGGAGTTGAGCGATGCAGTTGTTTCCTGAGAAATTTTGATCACTTTTTCTGCGGCGTATTGCCTGTGCCAACTGTCGAACGCTAAATTCAATGAATCCATGATTTCAGATGGTGCCAATGTGGTCGTTACGATCAGGTGATCCACCAACTCGGATTTGGTTTTTGGAATGGGCCATCCGTTTTGAGTGGTGTCCGGCAATGCATATAGGCTATCAAATTTATGTAGACTTAACTCTTCCATTTCATCCTGAAAACCTCGTAGTTGCCTGTCCTTTACTGTCGGAGCAAACATCTTAGCCATGAAAAAGAAATGGAAAATACTAATGACCAAATACCACCTGATGGGATTGGCGTATAGCACTCTTCTACCTTCATTAAAGGCAATGGTAAGTTTGCCTGGGCTAAAAAAGAACGGCTTAAAGGTTCTCCCAAACCTTGAATCCAGCGAAAAGAAATTTGATAAGAACTCACGCAAAAGCAAGCCAATACTGACCTGATTGTCAGTGTTTTCCTGTCCGCAGTTAGGACAATAATTATGTTTTTGTTGAAGTAGCTCGCCGCAATTAAGGCAGGCTTTATGTTTCCTTCTCTTTTTCACCTGGTTTGAACTTGTTTAGCAAAAAGGCAATACCCCACATTCCCAGCGCGACTAAGCTATAAAGCATTTGGTTAGTTTCCGTTCTAAGTGAGAAAAAAAGAAACACAAAGGCAAGGATGGTGAATGTCCAGATGAGCGTTGGATATAATTTCATGGTATGCAAAGGTAAAAGAATCCGGGGTTGAGGTGCGCTGCAATTTAAACTAAGCTTCCTTGACCTTTAAGCTCGTTCCTTCATCAGAAATCACTACAACTTCTACTCCTTCATCAATGAAATTACCCCTTGTAAAGGCATCATAGATTTCACCATCAATTTCTATGCGACCACTTGGTCTAAGTCTCGAATAGGTTTTGCCTGTTTTTCCAACCAGGGATTTTTCCTTGTAAAAGGTAGACGTGTAGCCTTGTGAACCTTCCTGTACATCCTGAAGTGCTATCCGCTTAAATACATCAGAATTTAATAGCCGTGCACCTCCGAAAAACATAATGATTATGGAGCCAAGCATTCCAAGAATCACTGTTGCAACTGAGATGAAAATCTCTTCTGTTCCAACGAAGGAAAAGTCAAACATGTCATTATTGAGCATGACCAGGATCAGAGATCCGATGGTACAAATAAGCCCCAGAACGCCGGCCACCCCAAATCCAGGAATGACAAAAACCTCTAAAGCAATCAGAATAATCCCAACAATAAACATGATGATTTCCCAGTTGGCGGCAAGTCCGTTCAGATAGTTTGGAACGAAGTATAGAATAATGGCAATGATTGAAGCCAGTAATGGAAAACCAACGCCGGGCGTTTGTAGCTCAAAATAGATACCTCCTACAATGATCAGGATCAAAATCCCACTCACAAATGGATTCAGGAATAAAGAGATGATCTTCTCTGTGGTACCCAGTTTAAATTCCTGAAGTTCAAAGTCTGTAACACCGGACCGCTTCATAATGTCTGATATATCATCAACTTCAGCCTCACAAAATCCATATTTAATGGCTTCAGAAGTAGATAAGGTTAAGATTTTTCCTTCCGTTGCGATGCTGTCCAGATCAATATCTTCATCTACCATAGCTTCCGCCATACGTGGGTCTCTACCTTTTGCTTCGGCGGTTGAGCGCATGATGGATCGCATATAAGACTGGTACTTGTCAGGCGCAGCTGCTCCATCCTGGGTGACTACTGTTGCTGCTCCTATACTAGAGCCTTTTGCCATATAGATGCTGTCACATGCTATAGAAATCAGAGCACCTGCCGAGGCAGCATCTTTATTGATGAACGTATAAATGGGTCTGTCGAAATTAAGAATCCTTGTACGAATGTCATCTGCGTCATTCAGGGCACCACCATAGGTGTCTAATTCCAAAATCACATAGTCTGCATCGATCTCTTTTGCTTTTTCTAATCCTAGCTCCGAATAACGATTGGTTCTGGGGTCAATTACATCGTTGATTTTCAGATGTAAAACAACCGGTTTTTCTTTTTCCTGTGCAATTGAAAGGGTAACTAAAAGAAGGGTGTATGCAATAAATAGTTTTCTCATAATCAGATGCTAAAATCTCAACAAGTCATCAATTTTGAACTGTTGAACGTAGGATAAAGTTATTCCAAATTGATCGACTAAATTACTTTCTTTCAGTCGCATGTCTCAAAACATCATTAAACACGTTCGAACTGATAAGCAGATATCAGGTTCTGCATTGGATGGCAGCACCAAAAGTTTGTTTTTAGAGCTTAGAGATGAGCGCACTCAATCAGTATCAATTTCTAAACTAGATCTGGAATCCATGCGTCTGGATAAAAAAGAAACTAAGCTTGAGTGGTGGTCAAAGCTTGTGGGGGCAAAGGAAAACTGTCTGTTCTGCGTGGCATATTTGGATCAAAAAGATCCTACTAATCATGTTTTCTTCACAATCGAACTCTCATCAAATCAAAAGAAAAAGCTTGATCAATTGCCTGAGTTAGAAGTAATGGGTGCGGTTCCTGAAATCTACGAACATGGATCAGAATATTATAAAACAGTGGCTGAGTTTTTAGCGTTGGATTTACCACTCTCATGCGAATACATGGAGTGGAACGATAAAATCATAATCAGCTACTATCTTCGTTCTGGTAATGGATTTGCTCGATATTTGCTTCTGATAAAAGGTGGTGAAAAACAGTGGAAAATAGTTCAAGACGAGCAAATGAAAGGTTTTTCACCTGGCTCATTTTTTGTATTTGAGGATAAGTTGATTTTTATAAAGGACGGAAATGAAGTTTGTGTTTACACTGATTAGCGTAATGATAATGACTCACTGTATTGCCAGTCCGATGGATAGCATAAGGGCTGAGCGTAGAGCAGAGGGTCTTTTTATCGTACATGAGGTTGAGGAAGAGGAGACTATTTATTCCATCGCAAAGCGATATGGAGGTTCAGTTATTGGGATTATCAAACACAATCAGATCGTAGATAATCGCATTGAAATTGGTCAGATTATCTATGTGCTCGTCGAAGAGGAAAAACCGGTGAAGGCAGTTGTCATTGAGGAATCGAATTCAAACGATGACATTCATATGGTGGAGCTAGGTGAGACATTGTATAGTATTTCCAAACGATATGACGTTAAGCTAAAAGACCTTCGCAGGTGGAATAATTTGCCTGATAACAACATTTCACCTGGAATGCAGCTGAAATTGTCACGAAATGCAGAGGTGAATGACATAAGCGAAGAACTAGATGATACCGAAGAAATAAGAGACCAACCAATAGATAGTGTAATTGTTGATAGTGTAGAAATTGAGGAAGAAGACCCATTTGCGGACTTTGAAAAGTATTTGGTGCAGACAGGGGAGACCTTGTCTACGATTGCACGAAAAATAGGCGTCCAAATGGATAGTTTGAAGCGCTGGAATGACTTGAATGGCGATTACCTTAAAATAGGGCAGGAGTTGTTCTATAAAAGTAAAGAGAAAGTGGACGCCACAGTCATCAATGAGCCAAAGAAGAAAACCCGAACACAAATCGATGATAAAGGTTTTGCAAGAATATATGAGGAGGGCATGGCGTCAGTCATCGAGTCGATGAATACCTCCAGATACCTTGCGCTCCATCGTACATTGCCAATAGGCACCAATCTGGAGGTACGAAACCTCATGAATAATCAAATAGTGCATGTGAAAGTGGTGGGAAAGCTTCCCAATACCGGACTGAATAAGAACCTTTTATTACGACTGTCTCAACCTGCCTATGACCAGTTGGGCATCCTGGACTCGAAATCACGTGTGGAAGTTTCTTATAGCAAACAGTGAATCAGCAACAATTAAAGAGCTTCCTGGATGCCAAAGTAGCGGAGTACAACCAGCCGGGGTTTATTCCCAATGACCCTGTGAGTATTCCTCATGAGTATTCCAAAAAGCAAGATATAGAGATTGCGGGGTTTATTGCTGCTGTATTTGCCTGGGGCCAGCGAAAAACAATCATTAACAAGAGTCATGAGTTTTTAAGCCCCATGGATCATTCACCACATGATTTTGTACTGCATTATTCTGAGGGTGATCTAAAGCCATTCATGGATTTTAAGCATCGTACATTCAACAGTACGGATGCATTGTATTTCCTTCATTTCTTTCGCTGGTTTTATCAAAAACACGATTCATTGGAAGAAGGTTTTATTGGTGGGTTGGGGCAAAATGCCTCCATGGAGAGCCGATTGACCCATTTTTTTGAGCTATTTTTTTCCTTGCCTGATCATCCTCTTAGAACGTATAAGCATATCCCCAACCCGGCTAGAAAATCAGCATGTAAACGAATCAACATGTTCCTCCGCTGGATGGTAAGACAGGATGATAAAGGTGTGGATTTTGGAATTTGGAAACGGATATCTCCAAGCTCGCTCGTTTGTCCCTGCGATCTACACGTGGATCGGGTGGCTAGAAAACTAAAACTGATCAAAAGGAAGCAAACGGATTGGCAGACCGCCATTGAGCTCACTGAAAACCTAAAAAAACTGGATCCATTGGATCCAGTTAAATATGATTTTGCGCTTTTTGGTTTGGGCGTGGAGGAGAAGTTTTAATATAAACTAATTCACTGCTTAATTACTCTTACTATCCGAGGTTTTCTTTGCCTTGAATTCCATCATTTGCCCCTTAACCTCTGTAAGCCCTTCAAGGTAAAAGAACACCAATGGAGCATTTGATTGAGCTTCCATCGCATCGGTCCAACTCACTGCATTTTTTACGCTTTTTACACTTTTTAATCCACCAAATCCGGAAGACGATACACTTTTCTCAGATAAGTAATTCATGTCAACTTTAACTGGAGAAGCAACGATTACACTCTCAGATTCACTTTGGTTTTTCTTTAGGTTATGGCTTTCAGAAGTATTTGAAACAGAATTGATATAAATTTCTCCTTTGGCTTTCGCTAGATTGGCAAACATAACTTGAGTTCTATTCCCCTCTTTTAAAGGTTTACGATCAATGTTAAAGAGCTTGTTCATGTTTCGCTGACATGTAAGTATTTCAAATTGACCATTTTCATTTCTCAATGTTGCTCCAAACCTCATGCTGGGTCTGTCTGCTAACAATTCCCCTGCACCTTTCACTCTTGGTGATCCTATATTAACAACTTGATGATAAACATCTCTACGCTCAACCAAATTGCCGTTAGAGTCCAATATCTTAAATAAAAGCACTACGTCAGAAGCAATATCGTAATTGGAAAGACCAGAACCTTCCAATTCTTCATTTTCAAAGAACAGTGCCCATATGGAATTGTCAGATGCTGTGACCAAATTCAATCCGGCACCTGTTCCGAACCGCCAGTATTTGGCAATGGGTTCTTTTACCCAAGAGTTCAAGTTTTCATCTGCTGTCTTATATACCACTACTTTTTTGTCTTTATTATCCTGATCAACGATCATGTACCAGCATTTATTTAAAGGGCTATAAGTTAGTCCTGCACCTCCGCTGTTCACGTTTGGTTGGCTAATTCTACCTACTTCTACCGAACAATTTGGATCTTTTGATAAATCGAAAATTTGAACAAGTGATCTTTCCTCTCTGGCTACACCAGCACCCTGAGCTACACCATACTCTGCCTCTGTCGTGACGGTCAGATATGGCCCGGTGATCTGAATGGAGCATGGATGTGCATATCCTTTTTCCAGATCCTTCATTTGACTTTCTTTCGTCTTGGTATTGTATATCCAAAGTTTACCAGGAGGATTTTTCTCACCAACAGCCAAATCACCTTTCCCTTTTGTTCCGTCACTAAAAGCGACATAGATATAGTCTTGATACTGCCCAACTGCCTGCGCATGCCAACCCCCCAGAATAGAAGTAAGATCCATGCTGCTACCTTCTATGGCTTCACGAGTTGAAGGAGAATTCGCCATCATGCTTAATATTTTTGGTTGCTCTCCTTCCAACAATTCGATGGGAATTTTCGCAATATTCACCTGACCAATACCAGGAATAGTAAATAGTAGGAATATAGCGAACGCTGCTAATACAGATTTTTTCATGATAAAAAAGTTAGGTTTTTTGGCGAATGTAATATTTGATGAACGATACTAAGCTAGTGAATAAGTGGGAAAGTTAAATCAATGACAAACTCCTTAAAATGTAAAACGCGCAAGGCATTTGCCTGAACTGCAAGCAGTTCTTCAACGCACTGAATAAGTTCTTGTAATGCTTTCCACTTAGTCCTAAGCGGGATGTTGAGCACACTCTTGGCAGAAGGCTAAGTAAGGCCATGCGCCATCATCGTTTGTTAGCATTTCGCCTTTACATGATTTTCAGGGTCTTTTCAAGCGTTCTGTAGTAATATCTAAAGTTAGAGCTGTAAATGAAATATTGTTCTCTTGCCTTCTTCATAGCATTATACATGTTTTCGTAGGCTAGAGATGCTTCAAGGAGATAGTTATTCAATTCAGGTATGTATTTTATTGATGGGTGCTTTCTAGCATGAATTCTCAATGGAATAATTAGGTTACGATGGACGTCCCTTGGAGCCAAGTTTTGCTTTTTTTGAAATTTGGTATGAATATCAAAATACCCAGTTAGAAAACTACCTAGTTCTGCGTCTATCTTTTGTCCGTCGAATTGTCTAGCAAATTGCATCAAGTTCTCAGAGAAGAATCTTAACTGCTTTAATGAATTGTTTCTTATTTCATTGTTCAGGTTGTACTTCTTACCAAACTCATCTATTTGATGATAATTCTCTTGAACCCAAAATTCAAGACCCTTCATGATCTCCCAACATTTAGAAAAAGTTCGGACTCTCAACTTGTTAGTCGCAGGAAACCTTATAGATTCAAAACCTTGGAAGAAAGCCTTATGAAATTCTCTGAACCCAATCTCTTTGAGAATTTGGAATTGGTAAAACTCCATTCGTTTTCTACTTATTTTGGATATTTTCTCGAAGTTCATAAGGTCAATGACTTCTTCCGAAATTGCCATTTGCTTTCTTGCCGTTCTTATGGATGCCTTTAATACTTGTTTAAAGATCTTTCTTTGCGAGAATCGTATTCGTGTCCTCTTAATAGAGTTTGTGAAGTAGTTTAGAAGTTGGCCAGTTGTAAATACAAGAAGAGTTATAAATATGGTAGCTGAAGTGTTCTTAGCTATTCCAAAAAAGTCACTTATGAATTGTACTAAATCACTCATTTACTGGCACTGGTGAATGCTAACGCTAAGCTAGCAAGAGTGCGCCCCGAGCTCAGCAGAAAGAAGCTAATATAGCGTAGCTGCCCAACACCTACAACGGTAGCTATGGAACACTGCAATTAGAAAGACAAAATCCAGAACCACCTCAGTTGCTAGGAGAGAGAATATATCAGAATGGGTAGCGGAGCGGTGAAGATCAAATGAATCTTGTGAATAGCACTCAGGCGCATTCGTGCTAGCAACTGTTAGCTACTGATTATTTGCAGTTCGAATTCTTGAGTTCAAGGATATCGTCTCCGTATCGGTTAAGATAATCAAGTTCAATTGCCTTGTTAATGTCGTTACAAGCCTCATCTATTTTGTCTAATTCAGTTAATACGTAAGCTCTATTTCGGTAGGCGTATGAGTTGGTTGGATAAATGCTAATTGACTCATTGATCAGATCAAGTGATTTTGACAAGTTGCCTTTTTTATAATAGGCGAATCCAATATTATTAATGATGACCGGATCGTTTGGTTTGAGTTCATCGGCTCTCTCAAAATAAGCTAGAGCGCTATCAGGTTGTTCTAGGTTCAAAAATAAGAACCCAGTATTAACGATTGTTGGTAGTAAATAAGGTTCAAGTGCTAAGGCTTCTCTCGCAATTTCAATTGCTTTTTCGTATTGTCCTTGGTCGGAGAAAATACTCATGCTTATAGTTAATGCTGAAGCTCGATAGTATTCTTGGTCAAGTAATATCTCCAGTTTCTCTAGCGCATCATCATATTTCATCATTGAATAATAGACTTGGGCAATATCTAAATGTATGCCGTTTCTAAGACTGTCATCAGTAGTTAAGCTTTGAGCACGTTGCAGATGCGTTAAAGCTTTCTGTGGTTGGTTAATTGGAAATTCAATGTATAGCATTCCAAGTCGATGAAGAATCAATGGATCTTCATTTCCGTTCTGAACAAGTTCGTATGCTAAGTCAAATGCTTCTTGTGACGCGTCTTCCAGAAAAAGGCTGTCGATTTTCTTAACTAGTTCTTGTGTTCGTTGACCGTAACTAAAGTTGAGTAGAATAGTGAAAACTATAAGAGTTAGAGAGTATTTCATTCAGGGTGTATTGGTAGCTAACAATATTGTAACAGGAATTCCTGTTATTAACCTTTCAAATATAGCAGTTACTGATTTTTCAATAAGCAAATAGATGTCAGGAGGGGTACCTTTGGTTGAAATCTGGATAGTTATCGCATTCAATAACCGTATTTATATTCGGATATAAACGGATATAATCGTTTGTATCCGAATAAAAATCAATTGCTTTTCATTTTTTAAAAACACCGTGTTGAATAACTGTTTACCCCCAATTCCCCGGATCTTCACGCCATTCTTTGAGCGTTTTCAGCACATCATTTTCAAACATGCGTTCGTCTTGAGCATGATCCAGTAAATGATGATAATCGCTGAGTACAATGAGGTCTACCGCTTTCTCCTGAAAATTTTTCTCTGCCACACCAAATCCATAAGTAAAGATGGCGACCATGCCCACCACCTCGGCACCCACTTCCCTCAGTGCATCAGCTGCAGCAAGTGAGCTACCGCCTGTAGATACCAGGTCTTCTACCAGTAGTACTTTCTGTCCTTTCTCGATCTTTCCTTCTATCATGTTTTGCAAACCATGGCCTTTAGACTTGGAACGCACATAGATGAAAGGTAGTCCCAGCTCCTCCGCTACGAGTGCTCCTTGTGGGATTCCCGCGGTAGCTACCCCCGCAATCACATCAATCCCGTCAAATGAGTTAGAAATGGCTAAGGCCAGGGCAGTCTTGATCTTTGATCGAACATCCGGGTAGGAGAGGCTCAGTCGGTTGTCACAGTAGATTGGAGACTTCCAACCTGAAGCCCAGGTGAAAGGATTTTCCGGGCTTAGTTTAATTGCTCCAATTTTCAATAGGTCAGCAGCTACTTCAGCAGCTAGTTTGGGATTGTATATGTTGATGCTCATGAGTGTACAAAAATAAAACGCCTGAATTACCGATCCATAATCTGATACGCTTGTTTGATTTTTATTTTATCATTTAATTGCTGACTCAAATTGGTCTATGAAGATTTTTATCAACGACATCCCGGTCTATATTCTCTCAGAGAAGAAAATCAACATGAAGCGTGTGTACGGATTAGTGGTACGTGAGTTTGAAGATATTGTGCCCGAGGTGTTAGTGGATGATGTGCTCATTATGAATGCGTCATTTGATCAGGTAGATGGGCTGCTCAAGCTAATGACGGATAAGAAGCTTAAGAAGGTACATTCAATATTTATTTCGTCGAGAAAAAAGAGAGATCTTATAAACTATCTAAAGAGTAAGTTTAAAGTGATTGAGGCAGCAGGTGGTATAGTTGAAAAAGACGGAAAGCTTTTAATGATTTATCGGCGAAAGGTGTGGGATATACCTAAGGGTAAATTGGATAAAGGGGAAACCATTGAAGAATGTGCGATCAGAGAGGTGGAGGAAGAAACCGGGGTAAAGGTCACTATCGATAAAGAGATTGAGGCTGTCTGGCACACCTACGTCACCAAAAAGAAATACATACTTAAGAAAACACATTGGTATGCGATGCACTGCATCGATGAGAAAAACATGGCTCCTCAGAAAGATGAGGGGATAAAAGATGTGCAATGGATGACCATCGAGGAAGTGAGAAAGGCCCTCCATAATTCATACAGATCCATACGATATGTGATGGGCGAATACACGAAGATGATGAAGGAGGTTTAGTATATCACCATTTCTGCGATCGATAGCTCCATTTTTTTTAGGTCTTTTATCTCGGTTACAAAAATTTGCCCTTCCCGCCGATAATCTTCTCTCTTCAATATCCAACCTTTTAAACCCTCGCATGGGAACAATGTATTTTGATAGTTGAAAAGTCTTACAAACTGGTCGTAATAGCTATTACTTATCTTGTCCGTAATCCAAAGTACTGAAATCAATTTTTGATTACTCACATCCAAAAGCTTCCATTTTTGACACCTGAAATTCAAGATGGTATCATATTCATTCAAAGCCTCAACTTGTAACAATGGCATATTAAGATCTATAGTAGGTGTAATTACCTCAAGATTTCCTGAAGCATCCATATTTTTCCGGGTCATGTTATCAGCATTGGAGTAAAGCGTCCCAAGGTTAATTGTTGGGGCTTTTGCTACAGACATAGTGTGTTTTTCTAAATGATCCTTAAACCAATATGTTGAAGAAGATGATGGAATAGTGTCTTTTTCAATTACACTGTAGCTTTCATAAGTCAGCCTACCTTCAAAGTTTTGTGCTGATGTCTTTAAAAATGAAAGTGAAATTAGAATTGCCAAGAAAAATTTCAAACTAAACCTCATAAGGTAAAAATGGATTGACATCACCACCATATCTGTGTACTTCACGTATGATGCTTGAACTTATTGGAGCTAGCTCCGGAGATGTAATCAAAAAGATGGTTTCCAAATCTTCATTTAAATACCTGTTGATCTGAGAAATACTGTTTTCATATTCAAAGTCAGTGGTGTTCCTGAGTCCTCTTACCAGAAATCCGGCTTCATATTTCTCAGCGAGTGAGGCGGTTAATTCATCGTAGACTTCCACTTCCACTCTGCTTTCATTTACAAAAGCCTCATTGATTTTATCAACCATCCACTCCAGCTCAAAGTAGCGTTTGTTCTTTTTTGTATTGTGACCGATTGCGATGATCACACGATCGAAAAGATCCAGGCTTCTCATCACAATATCGAAATGTCCTTTGGTGAATGGATCAAAAGATCCTGGAAAAATGGCTGTTTTCATACTGTTAAAATTATGAAGTAAAAACTCCAAATTTCATTTATAATGACACTTTTATTCTCATACTGGGAGCAGTTCGGAGTTGGTAAAAGAGGTGGTTTTCACTTAATCCAGATGATTAAACACATAGGTACCCACTCAGCACATCAAAATACTGGTGATCTTCCACTTCGTCGTATAGGTAGCTAAAACGCAAAAAGGATGGCTTGGAGCCAAAGGAAATGTTGCGGATATATCGTTTTAGAAGAGACATTTCTTCTGAGGCAGGTTTGATAAAGCCCCAAAGGAATACGTGACTTTCCTTTCCACTCATTTTCAGTTCGTTGAAAACCAGCATGATGTATTTGAGGTAATCCTCTTTCTTCCTTGCTGCAAACTGATTGTAGTAAAGTAATTTCTTACCCTCTGTAGCTACAATGTGAAGAATACCTCTATCCACATAGCAGTACATGCTTTTTTCATCAATGTGGTCGGCATGTTTCAGGAATCCTTCAATAAGAGCACTACCCTGATGAATAATGTGCACTTTCTTTTTCTTATAGATGGACTCAATCCATCTACACAGCTTTGTCTCTGCGGCAAAGACATTGACCGTATCTACTGCTACTTGCTTGTAGTAATTAACTTCTTCAAAAGATGTTTTTATTTCACTATTAAGCGCCAGATAGTCCGCCGCGCTTTCCTGCACAAACATATTTGCCGGAACCAGTGAAAATTTATGTGTTTTTAGGCAAAGCTTGACATTTTTCCAAAAACCCGCGGTTAGGTATTCATGATTGTCAAGGATGTCTTTGATTAGTCTAAGACGACCATTTACCGTTTTAATTCCCTCTAGCCGGTAATCCTCCAGACCCATCACTACATTGTCCTGGGAGTCTACAACTGCAAACTGCAGATCGTAAATCCCGACCTGCATGATAAGCGAGTAATGATCCAGTTCATCAATGGTGAACTTGGTATCCTTTACTCGCTTAACAAGCTTATAAGTCGATGTGTCTTGTGCAATCAAAATATTTTATTCCCAGTTACCTGCGGTGGTCACACTCGTACGTGATCCAAACCTCAATGGCTTTCTGGTGTTATATTCACTGTCTTCATCCCGGGTCGGATCTACCGGAGCAGGATTTTTCACCTCAATCGCATTTACATACAATCCAGCCTTCAAAATCTTGTCAGCCCAGACATCAAACTTAACAGGAGGTTGGCTGCCAGGCACATATGGCAAGGAAGCCAAATTAAATCTTGGCCATTTCTCTTTCTTGAAAAGGGAATCCATCACCGGTACTGTTCCCAAGGTATCGATTTCTACCACTATACTATCCTTTCCGTAAGGAAGTGTGATAATGGTCTCCGATTTCTCAGTCAGATAAAAACTGCCTGTATCAACGAAGGCAAGTAATTTATCCCAATCGCTCGTATACTGTCCATTGACAGACATGTAGGCAATTTCAGCTTCACGGATCATCTTGAGCTGCTCGATGATTCGAGCTTCTGCATTTTCGATTCGTTTGGCTTCATCTATGGATGATTTGATACTGTATACTAAAAATACGGCCAATGACACCCATACCACGAGCATGACCACAGAAACAATCTTCGTTTTACTCATTGCTAAATTTCTTTTTCGCTAGGTTTTTGCAATTATAAATATTTAATGGTGATTCTTGAAGCACCGAATACTATTAATGCTTAAAAGTAATCAAACCCCTAAGTTCGGCAATTTTATCTCTTGCATTAGCGGTGTGAAACGCATTATGAATGGCATTTTCACGAAGATTATTTAATTCAACCCCCGAAAAGAAGCGTGCTTCGGATAAAATTTGCTGATCCTGAGCCAATTCAGGGTCTTTTCCCAATTCTAATTCTCCCGAAATTCGAGATACTTTAAAGAATAATTCAATTGCATGATGCTTTTTACCGATAAATTCATTGGTAAATAAATACTCATCGATATCAATGTCCAGGTTCGTCTCCTCTTTAAACTCCTTTTTTAAGGTCTTTTCCAAGCTTTCACCAAAAGCAACACCTCCGCCCGGGGGAGCCCATAAATAACCTTCCGGACCGATATTATCATGTTTTAATAGTAATACACGATCATTTTCGAACAAAAGACCGCAAACCCTAACTCGGACGATATTCTCAAACTGTGATACTGTATTTTTTTTGTTCAACATTTAAATTTGATGTTCGTTAACTTTGAGTTAGAGAATTACACATTAAGCAAGGTAGGAGATGGACTATCCTTCTATGAAAATTTAAACAATTAACATATGAAATATTTAGCGTCATTGCTGTTGGTAGGATTTGCATTTTTTGCGACAGCACAGGAAGATGAGCCAATGACTGGCCCAAAGATTTCATTTTCAGAAAAATCTTTTGATTTTGGTGAAATCACACAAGGAGAGAAAGTAGAACATATTTTTGAATTTGAGAATGTGGGCAATGAGCCGCTCATTTTATCTGATGTCAGAACTACTTGCGGCTGCACAGCTCCGGAATGGCCGAAAGAGCCCGTAGCTCCGGGAAAAACGGCTAAAATCAAAGTGGTCTTTAACAGCGCAGGAAAAATGGGTATGCAAAACAAGGTGATCACGGTGATGTCCAACGCGGTTAATAACCCAGAGCGTGTGAAGATTGTGACCAATGTGATGCCTCCGGATCCTAATAACTAGTCATTCTGAACTTATTTTGGAATTTATGAGCGTGATCCAAATATTGCGCTACCGATTCTGACCATATTACTGCCTTCTTCGATGGCGATGTTATAATCGCCACTCATACCCATGGAGAGGATGTCCATTTGGACATTGGTATGGTCAGAATTTTTTATTTCATCAAAAAGTGCTTTAAGACTTTTAAACTCTCTTCTTACCTGATCCTTATCCTCCGTGAAAGTGGCCATGCCCATTAATCCAACTACCTTGATGTTTGACATTTCCTTGAGTTGATCGCTATTCAATATTTCGTCTAATTCCTCCCGATCCAGACCAAATTTGGTGTCCTCTTCAGCAATGTGCATTTGCAGCAAACAATCAATCACCCGATCTGCCTTTTTAGCACGTTTGTTGATTTCCTTGAGTAATTTGAAGGAATCCACGCCATGAATTAGGTGAACAAAATCAACGATGTATTTCACCTTGTTTCTTTGAAGGTGGCCAATCATATGCCAACGTATGTCTTTAGGTAATTCTTCTGCTTTTTGTGTGAGTTCCTGAACTTTATTCTCACCAAAATCCAAGTGACCGGAATTGTAAGCTTCTCTTACATCAGCGTTGGGTTTTGTTTTGCTTACTGCCACTAGTGTGCAGTTTTTTGGAAGGCTTTCCTTTAAATCTTTAAGTTGGCTTGATATTTCACTCATTATTGTCTCTTTTACATCCCTTAAATTTGAAATCTAAAGAATAAGTTTCAATCATATTGAATGGCAATTTTAGGTACATTACTCAAGAAGGGAATCATGTTGCGCGAAAGTCTGGAGCAACTGTATACTTCTCCGCTTGATCTTCAAAAACAGGAATTAAGAAACTTACTTATACACTGTCAAAATACGCAATTTGGAAAAGCGTACCAGTTTGATAATATACTAACCTCATTTAAAGGCGATCAGGATGACTTTTATAAGTCATTTACTGCCAATGTACCCATCTATGATTACGATAAGCTTTACGATGAATGGTGGCATCTGGCTAAAGAAGGTCAAAAGGATGTCTGTTGGCCTGGAAAAATAAAGTATTTCGCGCTGAGCTCGGGCACCTCCGGAGCATCTTCGAAATACATACCCATCACGAGGGATATGGTCAAATCCATCCGAAAGACCTCTATGAGGCAAATACTTACCATGAGTAAGTACGATCTGCCTGCCTCATTATTTTCAAAAGGGATTCTTATGCTTGGTGGTAGTACTGACCTCAAAAAAAGCGGTCATTACTTTGAAGGCGACCTATCGGGGATTACCGCTGCACAAATTCCATTCTGGTTTCAACATTTTTATAAGCCCGGAAAAAGAATCGCAAAGACCAAAGATTGGAATGACAAGCTAGAGGAGATTGTAAAAAAAGCTCCAGACTGGGACATTGGCATTATAGTAGGAGTGCCGGCGTGGCTTCAGATCATGATGGAGAAGGTTATTGAAAAATATCAATTAAAAACGATCCATGACATTTGGCCTAACCTTCAGATTTTCGTTCACGGGGGTGTTTCTTTCGAACCTTATAAGCGAGGCTTTGAAAAATTGTTAAGCAAGCCGCTTTATTACATGGAAACCTATCTAGCATCTGAGGGATTTATTGCTTTCCAGGCATATCCAAATCGAAAATCGATGAGACTGGTACTGAATAATGGAATATTCTATGAATTTGTCCCATTTAAAGAATCAAATTTTGATGATGATGGTAAGCTGATACCAGGTGCTGAGACCCTTAAAATCAATGAGGTAGAAGAAAATAAAGAATATGCACTGCTCATTACTACCAATGCAGGTGCATGGCGGTATATGATTGGAGATGTGATCAAGTTTACTTCCATTGAGGAGACTGAAATTGTCATTACCGGCAGGACTAAGCTTTTCATGAGCCTTTGTGGTGAACACCTTAGTTTAGATAATATGAATAAGGCCATTGAATTGGTTGAAGATGAATTAAAAATTGATGTAAGAGAGTTTACCTTGCTTGGTGACCGATCGGGTAGTTTATTTGCACATCACTGGTATATCGGTACAGATGACTCTGTAGATAAAGAAGAAGTGAAAGAAAGAATTGACTTTCATCTAAAAGAACTTAATGATGATTACAAGGTGGAACGAGGTTCAGCATTAAAAGAAATCAGAGTGTCTATTTTACCGACTCAAATATTTTATCAATGGATGGAATCCCAAGGAAAAGTAGGAAGCCAAAACAAATTTCCTCGTGTACTTAAGAAAGAAAAAGCCCAACTTTGGAAGAATTTTCTAATAGACCAAAATATCTCTACTAGCTAGATGCCCCCAATTATTAACGGACTGATCTTTGGCCTGATCTTCATTTTTGCATTAGGTCCTGCTTTTTTTGCGCTGATACAAACGAGTATTCAGCAGGGACTTAAAAAAGCGATTTTCCTGGCTGTTGGAATTTCTGTAAGCGATGTATTTTATGTTTTGATCGTTCTTTTTGGAATGGCAAAAGCATTAGAAACCGATGATTTTAAGTTTTGGATGGGGATCTTCGGTGTGATAATGCTCTGTGCTTATGGAGTTTACTCATGGTTTAAGATCCCAAAAATTCACACGGAAGATACCGTGGTAGATGAGTCCAATAACTTTAAGCAATTCGCGAAAGGGCTACTCTTAAATGGACTTAATCCTTTCATCATCGTTTCATGGGTAACATTGGTGAGTGCCATTGCTATCAATTTTGAATATCAGTTCAATGAGCAGATTCAATTTTTTGGAGGGATGCTTATCACCATTCTTACAATGGATATTGGAAAAGCATTTGTTGCGAATCGCTTGAAACATTTGATTACGGTGAGGTTTGTGAGAAATATGAATCGTACAGTAGCTGTGATCCTGGTTCTTTTTTCCCTACAGATTGTCTACTTTCTGCTAGTGAATTATGCATAAAAAAAGCGCATCAGTAAATTGACTGACACGCTTACCTTTGTTAACAACCTAACCTAACTATTTACTGAATAGTAAAACCAAATACTTTTTCGTCGTTTTTTGTATTTACAACCAGCGTGTAAGTACCCTCATCTAGCTTAGTGATTTCAGATAATTCCACTTTTTTTGATCGGATTTCTTTTTCTGCCTCGTTTAAGAAAATTTTGATTTCTTCTTTTTTAGGATTTGATAACCAGATTTTGGTTCCTTTATTAAAAACGGGTTGTCCGCTTTCGATGGCCACTGCTTTATCGCCGAATTGAATCTCCACATCTTGTGGTTGATTTTCAGCCTTGGTAGTACCAAATGAAACAACAAAGTTGAACGATACTACCGAAATAAGAATTGAAACTAACTTTATCATAACCTGCTTTCCTTTCTTTTACTAACACAAACAACGAGAAAAACCCTCACTTGGTATGAGGGTTTTAGTCAAGTCTTGAGAATTTTTAGGTGAATTGCAGGAATGAGCCGTTTAGGCTTTCAAATCCCTTTTATTGAGCACCCAGGTAATAAAAGTCATGTAAATAAATGCCCAAATGATAGGAATAATCCACTCAAACCAAAGTGGACCTTCTTTAATTTCCTGAAAGATGTATTTAGCAAAAGGACTCTCGTAAAACTTACCGCAAAGTTTTTCAATCGAGTAGATTGGGAAGAATTTGACTATTCCTTCTGTGTAGTCTTTCGTAAACGGCGCAAACTCTAAGATGCCGGTAATGATTGGCTCAAAAACGATGCTATATAAGAAAATAAGTACAATAGCGAACCCTGCCTTTTTAATCACCATGGCGATACTAAAAGCAAAAAGCCCAAAAACAACCAACTGCAAAAAGTAAGCTACCAGGTGTTCCATGTCTGCAAATACATACTTCAACTCTAATACATGAGAGTACTGAAAGCCTGCAATCAAACCTGATACAAAGAGTACCAGCGTACACACGGTTGCCAGAAAAAGGATCAGGGATAGCTTGGAAAGTAAAAACTCCCTTTTACTGATTCCATCTATGATGTTTTGACGTAGCGTATTATATGAGAGCTCATTGTTAACAGAGACAATGATGATAAATGAAATCAGAATTTTGACGTATGAACCCAACCAAGTGGAGTTGTGCCAGATGTCAGGGAAGTCATAGATAGGCAGCAATGTTGGTGAAATTCCTTCAATATCTGCTCCCTTGCTTTCCAACCATTCAAGGAAGAAAATTCCTCCATTGGTGATGATCAATTGTGCTAGCAAATAGAGACCAAACAGGATCCAGAAAACCCTATAGTGCTTCAGTTTAAGCCATTCCAGTGTAAAAGCTCTAATCATTTTCTTTTAATATTTTTAAGAATTCCTGTTCCAGTGATTTCGATTGTGGGATGAGTTTTTTTAATGCAATGCCTTGATCAAAACAGAATTGATTGAGGTGATCGGAGGTCTGACCGTCTTTCAGATAAGCCAGTAGCGAACCATTCTCCTTTTCTAACTTTTCTATGCCATCAAATTTTTCAACAGCATTTGATAGGGAGTCCAAATCAGAGGCTGCTATTTCTACTACGTTGGTTTCTCCGAGTATTTCATGTACAGAACCTTCGTGCAGTTTTACTCCCTTTCGGAGTATGCAAAAGTCGCTGCAAACCTTCTGAACTTCATCCAGCAGGTGACTGGCCATGATGATGGTTTTGCCCTGTGCTGCTATGTCACGGATGAGTTGCCTGACTTCAGCAATACCTTCCGGATCGAGACCATTTGTTGGTTCATCCAGCATAAGAACCGGAGGATCAGATAGGAGGGCAGCCGCTAGGGAGAGTCGTTGTTTCATTCCAAGACTATAGGCCTTGAACTTATCATTTCGGCGCTCATAAAGATTGACTTGCTTTAGGATATCATCTATTCTGTCCGTTCCACATTTTTTGATGTGAGCGACTATTCGGAGATTCTGAACGGCTGATAAATAGCTGTAAAAGCAAGGTGTTTCCAAAATGGATCCGATTTTTTGCCGGGCTTCTACATTATTCATTCCTCCAAACCATTCAAAACTGCCGCTGGTTGGCGCCACAACTTCCAGAATCATCCCTAGGGTGGTCGTTTTACCGCTACCATTTGGCCCTAGTATACCATATACCTGGCCTTCTTTGATTGTGAGATCAAGCTGATCTACAGCGGTTAGTCGGCCAAATTTCTTGGTGAGTTTATTGATTTTTAATACGCTCATTTAAATTGGTCAGTTATCATCGGTAGCAAATTGTCACTTTGGAAGCTTTGGATCAGTTCAGGAATTTTAGCGAAAGGTATAGCTCCTCGCAGGTAGAAGCACATCGCATTTTCTTCGACAGCTATCACTCCTACATATTCATCGTCTTTCCCGATGACTTTAACTTTCTGTTTTCCATAGAGGCTGATATATTCTTCATATCCTTCATTTTCATAGTCGCTTAAAAAATCGCCATATGTTTTATTGGCAACAGTAGTAGAGTCTAATGTATAAATCAGCACTTTTTCAATGTCATTGACTAGCTCATTAAATGCTGGATCCTGAGCGATATTGATCATGCGAAGGGTGCTTGGGTAAAAGCACAATGGATTCATCCAACGAGTGGTTCTCCTTGGCTCAGCAAATTCTTTGATGATGGATTCCTGCGCAAGAATGTTCCAGGATAGTGTGAAGGTGAATAAGAGTAGTAATATTTTTTTCATGTAGGTGCAAAATAAAAGGCGGGCGAAGAAAACCTCACACCCACCTTGTCAACTAACTGTCTTTAATCTACTGCTTTGTCAAGATTTTCTAAGTATTTCAATTGGTTTACCCTCATCAGGCTTGCAAGTTTTGAAATTTGCTTCAGGTCTATTTCTCCGTAGATACTCACCATCGCAAACTTCTCTTTGCCTCCTGCTATAAGTATCAGCTCTTCGATGATACCACCTTTTTCACGAATGGATATTTTCACATTTTCTTCGGCATCTTTTACAGTCATCAATTCTTCAAAGCCCGCTTTTTCTACATCTGCTACTGCTCCATCATACATGGCCTTTGGACTTGATACCTTTTCACTTGCAATCACTTTCATACCTTTCAGCTTGCTAGTAATATCGTAAAAAAGCTGTTCATCTTCTTCACTTCCCTCCATCTCTGAAAATAGAGAGAACATTTTACTACTGACGGACACTTTAGTAAAGGTCTCGTCAGTTTCATACTTATCCATGTATTTACTTACTACCTCTTGGCTAAATGCCAGGGTGGCTATGGATAGAATCATAATTGTTAATAATACTTTTTTCATGGTTATAATTTTTATGGTCTTAAATCGAGGTTTTGGTTTTCAGGATAGTTAAAAGTCCTTTAGGAATCTTCCTGAAGTTCTTCTTGTGCTTTGTTGAACTTGGAAAGTTCAAGGGTGTGTTCCTTTCCCTCTTTCAGCTCTCCACTAATCATCATCAAAGCATTTTTAGTTGCTTCAAAGGCCTTTTGAGGGTCTTCGATAGCAAATGGATCTTTTTTAGCATCATTGAACACCAATGCCGCCGTAATGATCCCAATGGTAACAGTAGCTGCAGCCGAAATCCATGCACGCTTTTTATTGACGCCTTTTGACCCTTCGTACTTCACTGACTTTTCGTTTGTGAGGTATCGGAAATAGTGACTTTCATTGGTGAGTGCCGGGTTGGATTTGAAATGCTTTTTGAGCATTTTTTCTTCCTCCAGACTGGTCTCTCCGTTCCAGTACTTTTCCAGTAGTTTATCAATTTGCGATCCCATAAGCATCTATTTTTTGCATTGCTTCTTTCACTTTCTTTCGAGCCCTGTGAATATTGACTTTTACATCACTTTCAGAGAGCCCACACGTTTCAGCTATGTCCTGATAGCTCAAGTCTTCCACTTCACGAAGGTGGAAGACCTCCTGCTGCTTAGCCGGTAGCTCTTTTAAAACCTGCTTCATCAATGACATAAAATCATTGGTGATGGCTTGGTTTTCTACCGGATCAGAATGTCTCATATTCACCACTTTCTCATCCAGGTCTGCATATCGGTTTCTTCGCATGATCTCGATGCATCGATTTCGGACGATACGAAAAGTCCACGCGTTGACTTTTTCTACTTTGTCCAGATCCTTGCGAATACTCCAGATTTTCGTGAGGCAGTCCTGCACGACATCCCTCGCCGTTTCCGGCTCACGTACAATTGATAACGCGTATCTGTACATGCCGTCACTGGCGGGTAGGATTTCTTTATGGTATAGTTTGTGTGACATTCAGTGAGATGATGGACATGTTGTAAGTAAAGTTACAGGAGTGGTGAAAAAAATTATCTTAAGGTAACTAAAACCTGATTTGAATATAAACTAGTTTAAAACCTTAATAGTATCAATAAAATTCTTTTGGTCTTTTAAATTTGCCGTTTAACGTAATAAAAAAGCTCTAAAATGACTAGTTATATTTTTTTCACTTTATTAAGTATAATAATAAGTTTTAATTCTTCAGCTCAATCACCAATTGGTTATTTTGATTCGGCTGGTACTGGGAGTAATTCTTGTTATGGGTGGGCAATAGACCCTGATTATCCCAATTCGTCTTTATCTATTCACTTTTACATTGATGGGCCAGCAGGTATTGGTCAGTTTATTGGATCAACAATAGCAAATAAGCCAAGACCTGATGTTAACTCAGCAACTGGATATCCAGGAGATCATGGATTTAACTTCACAATTCCAAATAGGTATAAGTCGGGATACAGGAAAATTTATGCATATGCTATTAATTTAGGTGGTGGCTCGAATTTACATTTAAACAATAGTCCTAAGTCTATTGGAAGCGTGCCTAATGGTAATTCTACTATATCAAATTGGGCAGGAGTTTCGAATATTGTAATTAGAACTAACAATAGGGTTGCCGGAGCAATATATTCTTTAAAATGGTATGGAAAGGAATTTATAAACAATTATGATCATGGAAGACAGTTACAATCTGCATGCATGTTCTATATGGATACTTATCTTGATGAAGCGACTGGTGAATGCTACAATCCTACGGAGGCAGGATCTGTTTTGGATGGCACAGGGAGCACTAGTACAAGTAATCTTCAAGCCCTATCAACAAATGGGGCAATTTTACAAACCCAAACGCAAATGGCATTTTATGGCGGAGTGGGATATTCTGGAAGAACTTATTATTGTAAGCAATTACCTAATCAAATTCAATATCAAAACACTCAACCAATCTCAAACCATATTTTAAAGAAAAAAGTTAAAATAGGGAGTCATGGTGTTGACCATGCTATTAAATATGATACTGAGTTTATTATTCCTAATAATGAGTCTTTTGCAGGCGCTCAGTTTGAAGTGAATGCAGTCTATTTAGATGGTAGCTTTAATAAATTTATTGGTTATGATCCTATTTCAGATACTCAAGTTTATTATAATTCATCAAATACTCCAGGGGAGCAAAGGGCATACTTACCAATAGCATATGCAAATTCTACCTATGCAATTGGAGTTTTTTCTGAAGATTATAAGCAAATAACTGGTCCTGAAATTGGTTATGTTATGCAGTATTTTGGAGGGATTAGTTCTCCAACTGGCAAAATAGGACTAGTGAGAAGAGTACCCAATATAGCCTCGAATTCAAAGCACAATTTCACGAGCTATATTGTTGTTGGGTCATTAGATAATGTTAAAGTCGCCATGCGGCAACTGTATTCTGAACTGGTTTCACCTTTAAATCTAGATTAGTGATTTGTTTCCTCGTATTGAATTAATACTACTTTGCTTTGCAAAAAAGGAAGTAAGGATTTTACCATTAACCAACATCATGTATTATTAAGTAGTATGAAACTAATATTTTTCAATGATTTACTTTAAAGTTTAAATGAAGTTTATAAATAAATTGAATAGGCTATTCAAAAGAAAAGGAACAATGAACCCACCTGATAATATAGTAAATATTAATAGTGGTGATTCATTAATAATTGGCAATGCATTCTTAAAACATTTCGTTGAATTAGGAGGACTAAAAAGGAATGATGACGTCTTAGATGTTGGATCTGGTTACGGACGGATGGCTATTCCTTTGACTGACTACTTGGAATCAAATAGCCGATATGAGGGAATTGAAATTATACCAAGAGCTGTCGATTGGTGTGTTAATAACATAACACCTAAATATGCCAATTTTAATTTCACAAGGATCAATGTGAAGAATGGACGTTATAATCCAAGTGGTACTATTAATGCACATGAATATAAATTTCCTTTTGAAGATGAGTCTTTTGATTTTGTGTTCTTAACATCTGTTTTTACACATATGCTCCCAAAAGATTTAGAAAATTATATGGCTGAAATATCAAGAGTATTAAGAAAAGGTGGGATATCATTCATTACTTATTTTATTTTAAATAATGATTCAACACCTCTTATTGATAGTGGAAATAGTACATATCATTTAAAATTTACATACGAAGGATGCCGTATAGAAAAACTAGAGGATCCAGAATATGCAATTGCATATGAGGAAGATTATATAAGTTCTTTGAACTCAAAATTCAATCTTAAGATTCAATCTACTTTCTATGGGAATTGGTGTGGACGAGATAAGTCAACTGATTTTCAAGATATAGTAGTTGCAGAAAAACTATAGTACCCCTGTCCTTTTAATTGAAGGTTAAGTCAGTTATGCTAACTACATATTATTGTAGGATTTCATTATAATATCGGTTGTTATGAAGTAATAAGTTGTGTGACATTCAGCAAGATGATGTGGAAGACAAATGAAAAGTTACAGAAGAATATAAAATTTTTTCTCAGCTATGATTTCTCACTCGAATATATTGGTCAGGTATTTGTTTCTAATGTCCCAGTAAATATAAAAGTCAGAGTCTATGGAGATGATCTCCCGATATCCTGAAAGCTCAGAAACAACCACCAACGTTGCATCTGCCAAATCCATGGGAACATCATTAAATTTTAGCGTGAGCTGTTTGATCCGTCCAATCTGATTTTCTGGTAAATCATATATTCGTAAACCTCCGCGATCCACCCATTCGAGAAGAGCTTGTTGTGCTTTTGAGTTGAAGTCCAACATATGTAGTGCTTCTGTTAAAACTGGCCAGGTCGTCCATAAGAAACCCTCATATCCTTCAAGAAAGCGCACTGCCTTGAGGTGATATTGATCCGATCGATCAAAGAGTGCAATGATCGGACCTGCATCAATGAGTGTGTTTCTCACGAAGCTTGGATTTTACTTTGCTTTTATAGGTAGCAGAGAGGTCTGCTTTCCCACTTTTGGCTGTGCCGAATAGATCACTGCCTAGTGCAAATGGAAGTTGCTTTGATTGTTCTTTATTGAAATACATGGCTAGTGCTTCTTTAACAATAGCGGATTTGGAAGAACCATGCTGCTCGCTATACTCAGTCAGTATTCGATTGGTGGCATTATCCAACCGAACATTCAGCATTTTTTCTTTTTTATCTTTCATTGTATTACAAATGTATTACATTCTTATCGGAATCAAAAATACGCTTATTTCAATCTTCTCTTTTTTCTTACCCAATAACCGATCAGGAGAAGAACAATTAAAATAGGAATTAGGTACCAACCCTTCCATTCAAATTGATACTCCAAAGGTTCCGGATCAAATAAAAGTGCAATAAGTATGAGTTGAATCTTAATCATTACAACAAGTTATGCATTAGGGGTATTTAAGCCAAATGGAGCTAGTCTGTCAACACATTGGTAATAAAGGTTGACTTGGAAAGTAGCCAAAGTAGAAGAAATACTGCGGCCCACTTCAGGTAGACATAATAGAAATCCGTCGTGTCTTTGTATCGTGTTTCTTTGATCTCAGCCTTTTCCAATCGATCAATTTCATCAAACACCTGAACAAGTGCCTCCTTGTCTGAAACACGATAGAATTTTCCATTCCCAATTTGAGCAATTTCTCTTAGGGTAGATTCATCAAAGGTGTTTTCTACCATTCTGGGACGACCGAAGAAGTCAGTACCAAAAGGGACCTTGCCCTCACGACCGATGGCAATGACATACATCTTAATGTTGTATGCATTTGCAAGGTTAGCTGCAGTGATGGGATCCACATTTCCTGCTGTATTATCTCCGTCACTTAGGAGGATCATCACTTTTGAATCTGAGTTTGATTCACGAAGAAAATTAATACCTGATGTAATGGCGTTACCAATGGCGGTACCTCTGCTTTCAATTTTATCAAAGTCAATGTCCTCAATCAATTCATAAAGAAGCCCGTAATCGGTGGTTAAGGGGCAGGACGGAAGCGCATCTCCTGAGAAAATCACCAGCCCTATTCGGTCCTGGAATCTTCCAGCCACGAAGTTTCGGGCGACCTCTTTAGCAGCTTCTAATCTGTTGGGTAGAAAATCCATGATTTGCATGGATTCAGAAATATCAATATTAAGAACAATATCAATTCCTTCGCTCCATTGCTCCACCTGTTCATTGGTTGTTTGTGGACGAGCAAGGCTGGTCATTATGAGTAGCAAACTAATGACGAAAAAAACAGAAGGAATAAATCTCAAGTACGTGATGGGATCACTTTTCAAGTCTTTCTTTGTAAGAGCGACCGGAAGGTTTTGTCTAAATCGATTGGCAATTATCCAGCGAAGGATGAAAATGAATGGAATAGCCAACATGGCATAAAACCAAAGTGGATTGGCCCAATCAAAGCTTTGCAACTTCTCCGGAGAAAACCATTCAAGTGAAAACCAATGTGCTACTTTACTTTCCATCTCTGATTTCGGCTACTTTTTTAGAATATCTATCCTGCGTAAAGTTTTCTAATTGTTGAAAATCCTGGTAAACATCCTCTTGCACTCTTTTTCCATAGACTACTCGATCAATTGATCTAAGAGGTTCAGTTAATTCATCAGTATAGTCAAAGCTTAGAATCTCTTTTGTAGTCAAAACTGAGAAGGGAGCCTTATCAAGATTTTGCTGATAATTTTTCCATAAAATGAGTGTCTTTTCTGCTAACTCCGGTTCCGGATCAACTTTCATTTTTTTGATATAACTGTTAAAGACTTCAGAAAATTGCTCATACTGAATACGCAACCTTCTCAGTTTAAACCATTTGATAATTCGCTTTCCGAAAATCAAAAGAAGAATGACAACAAGTATGATCAAACCTCCGATGATGTAGTACATCAATGGATAGTTAAACTGAGTATCGACTGCTTGATAGTCTAAGTTAGTCTTGAGTTTCGTAGAGTCTGAAACAATTGGAGCAAGTTCTGTTAGGAAGATAGAATCAAGGGGTGTTTCCAGGATCGTTGAATCCGAACCTTTCAGGATTACAGCTGGTAATTTTAAATATTGAACTTTATCAATCTCGAAAGACTGGATTGTATAAACAGTGGAGTCATAAGCCAGGCCATCCACAATTTGAGTGGAAAAGTAAGTTTTGCTGCTAAATTCAAACGGAGCGAATGAGTGAAGGCTATCCGGGAAAACCATCTCCAGGTCTGGAGGGTAGATGGCTGACATCCAGAAATTTACATCCTGACCGATGAGTAAGCTATCTTCTACAAAACCGCCTTTAACGGTGATTTCTTGTGCACTTAGATTAAATGCACATAAAAAGGCAATGATCGTTAACCAGCTTTTACCTTGTCCGTCTCGCATTGCTTCGGTTTCTGTGTCTGAAAAGTTTTATAAGTTTTGGTACGTAATCGTCCTCAGTGCCTATGGAGATATAATTCACGTCATTTCTTCTACAGAAGTCAGAAAGAGACTCTTTATTTTTTCCATGTGTTTTTTCCACTGCATTTTTAAATTCTTTCGAAGAGGTGTTTAACCAAACGGTCTTGCCGGACTCCTTTTCATGTAAAGGAACAATTCCTAAGTGGGGTACTGCGGACTCTCTTTTATCTGAAATATGAACAACGACTAAGTCGTGCTTTCTCGCCAATCCACGCATGGAATGGGTGAAATTTTCATCAATGAAATCTGAGATAATGAAGACAATGGCTTTCTTATTGAGGAGGTTTAGGGTATACTTTATACCTGCATCAAGGTCTGTTTTTTTAGATTTTGGCTTCAATGAAAACATGCGATTCACGATTTCATAGGCATGTTTCATCGTCTTGCTTGGTTTCACATAGTCTTCTACCTGATCCGAATAAGCAAGTAGTCCTACCTTACTCCCTTCTCGAATTGCAGATAGAGCTAGCAATCCGGCCATTTCTTTGGCAAGGTCAATTTTTTGACGTTTATCTTTTCCAATTTCCTGAGAGGCAGAAACATCCAGCAAGAAGAAAACGGTCTGTTCTTTTTCTTCAATGAAGGTTTTCATAAAGGTACCATGCCCTTTTGCGGTCACTCGCCAGTCAATGTTTCTTACATCATCTCCCCACTGATACGGGCGCACATCATCAAATTCAAGGCCTGAGCCTTTAAATATAGAATGAAAATCACCCTGCATTTGCGAGTTAATCGCCTTTCGAATGCGAATTTCGTACCTTCTGAGTCGTTTGAGGATGTCCTTATTCATTGATTTTTTTTGCTTATCAAGTTTGGCATTAATATGGCATCATTGATAATTGCAACGCATTGTATGATCTTTGTATTTGATCAAACAATTCTTTGACCTTCAAAATTATATTTTCACGAATTCTTAGACCGATTTGAGAAACATTTTTTTAACCGCTCTTGTAATACTTTACGCTTGTTCAGGTCCTGAAATACCGGAAGACCTGATTGGTAAAGATAAAATGGTAAAAGTGATGATGGAAGTTCATCTACTTGAGGCCAAAGTAAATAGTGTTCCAATCGATCCTTATGATAGCACGCAGGCTGTTTACGAGCATTACGAAAAGTTGTTGTTCAAGGATCTTGGAATTTCGCAGGATCAGTATGAGCGTAGTTTCAATTATTATGTTGACAACCCAAATGAATTTGAAAAAATCTATAGTGCGGTGGTTGATTCATTGATGGCAAGGGAGCAAAAGTTTAAATAGTGAAAGTTTATCCGCAGGATATTGAGGAGAAGTTGGGTTTTGATCAGGTGAGAGATCACCTGATTCGCTTTTGTCAAAGCAATAGGGGAGAAGAGCTTGCCAGAAAGGCTAAACCAACTGATACATATGAAGTACTGGTCAAATGGCTGAATCAGGCCAAGGAAATGATTCGGTTGAAGGGTAGTTCGGAAGATAAAGTTTCTTTTGAATTTCCTGATATTGATGATTATTTGACCAAAGTAAAAGTACCTGGATCTTTTCTTGATCCGGAAGACTTCCACGAATTGAAAAGGGGAGTAAATACGCTAACCTCCTGGGTTCAATTCTTTCAAAAGAAGGGTAGTGAGTATCCGGAATTACTTGCCTTATCCAGTCACATCGAAATAGACCCGAATCTCTCTATTCACATTGACAAAACCATTGATGATCGGGGTGAGGTGAAAGATTCAGCTTCTCGTGAACTTGCTGATATCCGGTCGAAAATTTCAAAATCTGAGCGAGCGGTTAGGTCTGCCATTCAAAAAGTCTTGAAAAAGGCGAAAGAAGATGAATTTACGGATGAGGACAGTACACTCACAGTGCGCGATGGGAGGCTGGTAATTCCGGTAAAGGCAGAGCATAAAAAGCGTATCCAGGGATTTGTGCATGATGAGTCTGCAACAGGTCAGACAGTCTACCTGGAGCCGGGTGAGGTATTAGACCTAAACAACCAGGTGAGGGAGTTAAAGTATGCCGAAAAGCGTGAGGTCATACGAATTCTAGTTGTGCTTTCTGATCATGTTCGAGCTAATCTAAAGGATTTAAAAAACGGAGCATCCCTTCTGGAAAAGCTTGATTTTATCCATGCCAAGGCGTTACTGGCAGATTTGATTAATGGAGTTATACCTCCAACGGATAAAGCCACTCAGTTTTCATTGATTAATGCAATTCATCCGCTCTTGTATCTATCCCATAAAGAAAATGGCAAGCCAGTAGTTCCACTCAATCTATCGCTTGATCAGGAAAAGCGAATTCTAATCATTTCCGGGCCTAATGCTGGAGGTAAGTCGGTGGCTTTAAAAACGGTTGGACTGCTTCAATACATGCTTCAAACGGGATTGCCTGTATCCATCAATGAGGAAAGTAGAATGGGGGTGTTCTCATCCATTTTTATTGATATTGGTGACACCCAATCCATTGAGGATGACTTGAGTACGTACAGCTCTCATCTCACCTCAATGAAGTATTTCCTTGAGCACACAGATAAAAGGTCGATGTTTTTAATCGATGAATTTGGAAAGGGTACCGAACCTCAGTTTGGAGGTGCTATTGCAGAATCTGTATTGCACGAGCTAAATAAAAAGCGTGCGCATGGAATTGTTACTACTCATTATCAAAATCTAAAAAAGATCGGTGATGAAACATCTGGCTTGCTAAACGGTGCAATGAAATATGACCTGGATGCGTTGGAGCCACTTTTCGAATTGGAGGTTGGAAAACCCGGAAGCTCGTTTGCTTTTGAGATTGCTGGAAAGATTGGCCTACCCAAAGACATCATTGAAAAGGCACGAAAGAAAATAGGAAGCTCGCATGTGGCATACGATCAGCTTTTAAATCAACTGGAAAAAGAAAAGTCAAGGTTTGAAAAGTTGACAAAGAAACTGGAGAAGGATCAGGGCGATATCAATAAGGTCCGTAAGGATTATGAGGATTTAAGATCCATGCTGGAGGATGATAAAAAGCGGATCATTAAAGAGGCCAAGCAAGAGGCAAAACAAATCCTTGAAAATGCCAATAAGGATGTAGAGCGAACGATCCGTGAAATAAAGGAGAGCAAAGCCTCCAAAGAGCGAACAAAAGCAGCTCGCGAAAAACTGGATCTGAAAAAGGAACGATTTGAGGAAAAACCAAAAAAGAAGTCTGCTGACTTAAAAGCCGGTGATGTGGTTAAGATGATCGGGCAAGATACCACTGGTACGATCCAAAAGGTCAAAGGGAAGCAGGCAGAAGTGCTTTTCGGATCTCTGAAATCGATTGTTTCTGTGGATAAGCTTCAAAAAGCAAACAGTTCACCTCAAGTAAGTTATCAGAAGAAAGTAAAGAAAATGGGCATTGATATAAGTAGTAAAATGGCCAACTTCAATCATGAGCTTAGTATCCGAGGCATGCGTGCAGATGAAGCAATGAATACGGTCGAGTCATTTATCGATGAAGCATTGCTGGTAGGTGCTGATGAGGTGCGCATCGTGCATGGGAAGGGCCATGGGGTGCTTAGAGAGATTGTAAGAAATGTTACCAAAGGCCATCCCAGCATAGCCAGTGTGGAGGATGAGCATGCAGATAGAGGAGGTGCGGGGATTTCAGTAATTAGGCTGCAGTAATGGAGTTTACTAAACACCAACTGGCTTTACGAAATGGCAATGAGAAAGAGGAAATCTGGATTGCCTACAAAGGAGTGATTTATGATGTGACTCATTCCAAGCTTTGGCGAAATGGAAAACATTATGAGCACTGGGCAGGGCAAGATTTGACAGATGAATTGCAGGATGCTCCGCATGATACAAAAGTTTTTGAGAAATTGCAGGTAGTAGGAAGACTCGTATGAAGATAATCGAATCAGGAATCAAGAATGGATCGAACGCTACCATTATGCCAGTTGAAATTTGTGATCATGTGGTTATAGGTGCAGGTGCTGTTGTTACGAAAAACATTAATGAGCCAGGGATTTATGCTGGTAATCCGGCAATGAAATTGAGGGATTTATGAGTGTTCCATTTGTGGATTTAAAGGCTCAATACGAGTCAATCAAAGAAGAGATTGATCAAGCTATGGCTTCTGTCATCAATCAAACAGCCTTTATTGGAGGTGATGTTATTGAGGCGTTTGAATCAGACTTTGCTAAGTATGTTGGAGCTTCCCATTGCATAGGAGTAGCAAATGGTACGGATGCCATTGAGATATCACTTAAAGCACTTGGAATTGGTGAAGGCGATGAAGTCATTGTACCAGCATTGACCTGGATTAGCACAGCCGGAGCTGTAAATAACGTAGGGGCAGAACCAATTTTTGTAGATGTCTCAGCAGATGAACGAACAATTAATCCTGAGCTAATCGAAGGTAAGATATCAGATAAAACCAAGGCAATAGTCCCAGTTCACCTATACGGCCTACCTGCTCGAATGGGTCAAATTATGGCTATAGCCAAGAAGCACAATCTAAAAGTGATAGAAGATTGTGCACAAGCACATGGTGCTGAAATAGACGGAAAACGTGTGGGGACAATAGGTGATATTGGTACATTTAGTTTTTATCCAGGGAAGAACTTAGGAGCCTACGGCGATGCAGGTGGAATAGTTACCAATGATGAAGAGCTAGTAAAAACCTGCCGGATGCTTTCCAACCACGGCCAACTTAAAAAACATAATCATCAGGTCATCGGTAGAAACAGCCGTTTGGACACGATGCAGGCGGCCATTCTAAAAACCAAGCTGCCCCATATTGAAAAATGGACAGAAGCTAGAGTTCAGGTAGCGAAATGGTATGAAAACCGATTAGCAGATGTGATTAAACCTATAACTCCAGCTAACATGCGTCATGTATTTCATTTATATGTTATCCAGTCGGAAAAACGTAATGAATTGATGGCTAAGTTGAAAGAGGAGAATATTGGATGTGCTATTCATTATCCAACACCACTCCCTCATCTTAATAGCTATTCATACAAAGGACATAGTAAAGGGGACTTTCCGGTTGCGGAGAAACTGTGCTCAGAAATCTTATCACTTCCAATTTTTCCGGAAATGGAGGAGCAGCAAGTCTCTATGGTTTCTAAAGTTATTGCTAGTTGAAAATCTCATCTCCAATTGGAATTTTTACCAATCTGGACTATAAAGATATTTTTCGACTGAGCTGCTCGAATAATCAAGAGTTGATCGATAAAGTATTGTAAAATTGCATACCCTTATCAAAACGATATCTACTCGAAGGTAGTTGAATATGTATTTTCCAAACTTAATTATAGGTGGACCCCCAAAAACTGGCACAACCTCACTCTACCAATGGCTAAAAAGTCATCCCGATTGTTATGCTTCTCCAATAAAAGAGACTTTTTTCTTTGATGATTACATCAATGCTTATAATAAGAATCTAAATTTTAAAAATCATGGATTAAGTTCTTATGCTAAATATTTTGATGGAAATAATGGCGAAAAAATCTTATTTGAAGCAAGTACTAGTTATATAAATTCTTCAACTGCCTTAGAGCAAATTCCTTTACTTCATTCTAACCCGAAAGTGCTTTTTGTTTTTCGAAACCCGATAGATAGAATTGTTTCTGAATATTTATTCCTAAAAGAAAAGAAGCAGTCCGTAACTGTAAGTTTTGAAGATTACCTTGGCTGGAACGGTACAGATTTTACAAGTTTGCAATTTAGACGAGGCAAAGTGGTTAGTCAGATGAATAAATGGATTAAGAGAATGGGTGAGGATAATGTGATTATTATTCGGTTTGAAGATTTAAAGCGACCTCATATTCTAATGAATAAACTGTCTGAACTACTTAGAATTGATGCTGATTTCTATAGCACTTATGATTTTAAAAAACTAAATGAAACCTTCAAAGTAAAAAATAGAACCTTGCATGAAGTGGCTAGAAGGTTAGGAAACAGACTACCAGAACCTATTAAATCCACGATTTTGAAAACTTACATGAAGATGAATGTTTCTAAAGTTGATAAGTCGATCATTAGCACTACGATGCTCGAACAACTTAAAATGGCTTATCACAATGAGTCTGAAGAGTTTTTATTAAAAAAACCACTTTCATAGTGACCCCTTTTCACATAAACAGTCGGTTTGTCACTAAGCTACTGCCAGAGGTAATTAAGACTTATCTTGGACAGAGTGTATATGAAAGAGTGTATGATAAGAAAAAGTTAATTTTTATTCATACACCAAAGACTGCTGGTACCAGTATTTCATCTGTGCTATATGGAACTGATCCGTGGCACTACTCTGCTAGTGAACTTAAAATGATCAATAAGAAGAAATTTTTAAGCTATCCTAAAGTAGGATTTGTCCGAAATCCATTTAGTAGATTGTTATCTACTTATCACTATGCATTCCAGTGGATAAAGCAAAATCCAAAAACTTCCGTGGCTTTTGTAACTAATTATAGTGATTTTGAAGCATTTATAAATAGAGGATTGACATCCGAAATAGTAAAGAATCATTATTTTTTTTGGTCCTACACTAGATATTTAAGTGAAAATGGAAAGATGTGTATGGATAAAATTGGGAGATTTGAAAACCTCAAACGTGATTTTAAGGACATTTTTGGAGAAGAGATGCATCTACCGGAATTGAATAGAAGTAAATCCTCACTTAATTACAAAGATTTCTATGATGCCAATATGATTGTAAAGGTTAAGGATTTATATAAGGACGATCTCATCTCATTTAATTATGATTTCTAAGAATAGGTTAACTGTTATTATTTGTACCTATAATAGGAAAGATCTTCTTAAAGAATGCTTGAATTCACTTACACGGCAAAAAAGAAAAGACTTTGACACTTTGGTGATCAATAATAATTGTACGGATTCTACTTCTGAGGTAGTGTCACAATTTGCTGATCTACTTAATATTCAAGAGATTTTTGAAGAAAATCAAGGATTAAGTTATGCCAGAAACACCGGTTATAGAGAAGCGCAAACCGAATGGGTCGCTTACCTTGACGATGATGCTAAAGCAAAAGAAGACTGGATCGAAAGAATCTACACAACTATAAAAACTCAATCCTTTGAAGGGTTTGGGGGGGTGTACCTTCCTTGGTATTTGTATGGAAAACCCAAGTGGTATAAAGATAGATACGCATCAAATAGTCATTTTTTTAAGAAAAAAGGAATACACGCATTAAGTGGTATCCAATTTATTAGTGGTGGAAATGCCATTTTCAGAAGAGACATTTTACTGGAATCATCCGGGTTTCCTTTAGAATTAGGAATGTCAGGGAACGAGTTGAAGTATGGGGAAGAGATTATTTTGCAACGGGAGCTGATAAATAAAGGCTATTCTCTTGGGGTAAATACTGAACTGATAATCTATCATCTTGTCCCAAAATATAAACTTAACGTCTCCTTTTTTCTGGAAAGCTATAAAAGGAAGGGTAGCGTATATTTTTCTCATAGAAATAACGCTCCTTTCAGGGTTATTTCATTCATAATTCAAGGCTTACTAAGTGTTAGTTTTGTCTTGTTAAAAAGTACTCTTCTTTTTTTAGCTAGAAACGATTACTATTTAGAAAACTGGAAAATTGATACCTTGACAAAATTCTACTTTTACATTCATGCTATTAAAGGCTATCAAGAAAAATGATTCCTAAAATCATTCATTACTGCTGGTTTGGAAAAAATGAACAACCCCCGTTAGTTAAAAAATGTATTGCTAACTGGCGGAAAACGCTTCCAGATTACCAAATAAAACTTTGGGATGAGACCAACTCCCCTATGGATATACCGTGTGTCAAGTATGCTTACAAAAAAAAGCACTGGGCATTCGTTTCAGATTACGTGAGGATTTATGCTGTTTTTCATGAAGGAGGTATTTATTTAGACACTGATACTGAGGTGATTAGAGATTTTAGCCCCTTATTGAACAACCACTGTTTCGTTGGATTTTCTCAAAAACGATATGTAACCAATGCTGTTTTAGGAGGCGAAAAAGGCTTTCATTTTTTAAAAGACATGCTTTCTTTTATGGATCAGATGCACTCAGACAAAAAGAGCCAATTAACGTCACCAAAAGTTACAACCGCAGTACTTAAAAAATATGGTTTAAATAGCTACGGTGAACAGTTGATTAATGGAGTGAAAATATTACCAACTGAAGCATTTTACCCTTATAATCCATTCGATCCAGATCGACCTTTAAATAATTTCTTTTATGAAGATGTTAAACCTGAGACATATTCAGTTCATCATTATATGGCCAGCTGGAATAAGCAAACGTGGATACAAAAAATAATTAATTACATAAAATCGAAAAAATGACACGATTTAGTATCAAAAAAATACCAATACTTGGCAGTTTGATCAGTAGGGTTCATGATAGATATAAATATGAAAAGAGAAAGCGAATGTTCATTTCTTCAAGCGATTTTTGGAAAAATAATTACAAAGCAGGTGGGCATTCAGGATATGGCTCCTATAATGAACTCGCAATTTTTAAGGCAGAAGTAATTAATGAATTCATAGATAGCAATGAATATGAATCATACGCTGAATTTGGTTGTGGAGATGGTAATCAAATTGATTTAATTCACTATCCGAGTTTTTCAGGATATGACATAAGTGAAGAATGTATTGAAATCTGTAAACAGAGATTCAAATCAAAAGAAAACATGTCATTCTCCACGATGAAGGAATATGTTGGCCAACAATATGATGTTACACTTTCTCTTGATGTGCTTTTTCACCTGGTTGAAGATGAAGTTTACAAAGAATACTTAGATACGCTTTTTAAAGCGAGTAGATACCAAGTAATTATCTACTCTTCCAATACTAATGACAACAGTTCAAACTACTATCCTCAGGTAAGGCATAGGAAGTTTACGGAAGATATAAAGCTATGGTACCCTGATTTTAAGTTGAAGGATACCATTTCAAACAAATTTCCATTCAAGGGGAGCTCAAAGTCAGGATCTTTCTCGGATTTTTATTTTTTTGAGAAAAGTTGACTTTGCTTTAGGCTAAAAAATGACATTATTAAGAATAATAAAATCACAAGTAAAGAGCTTATTAAAACGATAGTATTCCCCAGGAAGTAAGTTTTTGGCTTAAATTCAAAAACAATCTCATGATTACCACTTGGAATCTCAAGAGCTCTCAGAACATAATTTGCACGAAGAATCTCAACAGACTTTCCGTCAATCGTAGCTTCCCATCCTTCCGGATAGTATATTTCTGAGAATACTCCTAGTGCTGTTCCATTTGATATATCCGCTTGATAACTGACTCTATTTGGGGTTTTCTCAGATAGAATTATCGTACCGGATCCGGAAATTTGTGGAATTTCAAACTTTGTTTGATCTATTAAAGCTTCATTTTTTGTATCAATCGAACACACATTAGAAATTTCTTCGTCAGGAGAATTGACAGGTATGACATTTGAAACCGTCCATGCATTCCCATTTGCATATCGATTTGGAAATACTGCATTTTGCTGTGTACCCGCATAAAGCACTTTTGTGTTGAGCATATTCAATGCCGGAAGATTTGAAAAATCCATCGATTGATTTTGTAGCGATTGATACGCGCTTTGCAATTCCGATTGCAAGCAATAGTCTATCAGATCCTGATAGCGCCGGATTTTAGCTCCATGATATCCCCCAATAGACTCATGATAGTAGGATGTTCTGTTTTCATTGAATGGATTTTGCAGATTTAACACACGGTCTCCTGCAGTAGTGAGTGAAGCTATTGCCTTGTCAGCTTCAGTCATAGAGAAAAATTCTTTTGAAGGATTTTTGGTAAACTTTTCTTCTCCTAAAAAACGCTTTGTTAATGAAAAACTATCAACCAGAACTATCACCAAGAATCCAATCATCACTTGCTGTGCTCTTACTTTCTTTTTAAAGAGGGACCATAGAAGTACTGCAAATGACACCACGAACATGAGTGCTCTTAGTGTATCCTTCACAAGTAGGGATTGACGATCTTCTCTGATAGCTTTTAGAAACCAGTCAGGAAGTTGAGAATCAATTGCACCTCTATACCCTAGCGCTCCTGAAAAAAGTAATAGAGCAATTAAAAATCCGCCACCAATCCCAAAAAGGATGAATACCTTTTTCTTCAATTCAGTATTCCACTCTGAGCTAATCAGCTTTTCAAGTGCTACGAACCCTAATAAATTCATAGCAAAAATGGTGATGATGATCGTGAATGTTACAGATCTGAATTTATTGTAACCAGGCAAGTAGTCGAATAAGAAATCATTGAAACCCTGAAAATTTTTACCCCAACTCATCATAATACCAAGAACAGCAATCGATATCAACCACACCTTTTGGTTTTTTGGAAGAATGAGAATTCCTAAAATAAAGAGCAGGACGGTGAATGTTCCGGCATAATAAGGGGCGGTTAAAGGTTGATCCCCCCAATACGTAGGAATGGCCTGAACCTGCTGGGCTATTTGTGATCGATTATACCCAGCATCTTTTAATGCGTCCGCTACAGCAGATTTGGTAGAAAGCTCTTGTTGAGAAGAACCTCCAAAAATGTTCGGAACGAAAAGAAAAAGCGGCTCTGCTATTCCATTGCTGTATCTAAATGCATATTCTCTATCTAGTCCGGAAGATGATTGTTGATCACTTTTCAACTCCGATTTTCCCCGGATGGTGTATTTACTATATTCAAGTGTTGTAGCTAGTCGGCCATAATTAGCACCGACAGCCAATAAAGCTGCTAAAATCATCAATGCAGCATTGATACTAAACGATTTAAAATTCTTTTCCTTGATTACATCAATAAGAGTATTTATTCCATAAGCTGCTACAATTATGACGAGGTAATAAGTAATTTGTGGGTGATTCGTTCGAATCTGAAGGCCCAGTGCAAGAGCAGTTAATCCAAATCCAAACCACCTCTTACCAGTAAACGTCAGGTGTATTCCGGCTAAAACAAGTGGAATTAGAGCAACCGCCGCAATTTTAGCATTATGACCTGCCATAATACCTATAACATTAAATCCATTTAGGCCGAAAGCAATTGCTCCTGCTGCAGCTATTAATGGTCTTACTTTGAAACAAAGCAGCAGTATATAGAAACTTACAAAACAGGCAAATAGAATACCTTCTGGATGCCCTAATCCCAGGAGATATATCTGGTAAACATGTTTGAGCATATCACCTGGGTATTGAACCCCCGTCAAGTAAGCCGGCATGCCACTGAACATATTTGGATTCCAAAGTGCTTCTTTACCGGTTTCTGTTCTGTATTCTGTTAATTGATTATTACCACCTTGTCCTTGAAGAATATCATGTTGGTCTATCTGTTTATCTCCAAGTATGGTTGGATAATGAACTAAAATGGTTATCAAAAGAAAACCAAGAATAATCAGGCCATGTGTAAGTATATTTTTCTTAAGCTCAGCGTTCATTTTGGCAGGTTAATTTTTAAAAATCGATCAAAGGTAGAATGAATGATTTTATTGATATCCTCGGAGATTCTGAATCTATAAATCAGAAAAATAAAAAAGACTGAAGTCAAAACAGAACGAATGAGAATATCAATAGCAGGATGAAATCCTGGTTGAAAAAAGTATGCAACAGTTGCTACTACCACACCAATTACAAGTAATGGGAGATGGGCAGGTATAAGAGGTTGAATACCAAAGTGATAATTTACAAAAAGCACTTTTAGTAAAATATGAAAAACAATTGCTACTAAATAACTAATGGCTGCACCATTTAAACCCCAAATAGATATTAGGTAGTAATTCAACACAATCAGCATGATGGCTGCAAAGGCTTGGAAAAAAAGATTATATCTATACAAATGAGAAAAATTAATGATTTCGCCAGCAAAGCTAGAAGCCATCAAGGCTAACTTCGCTAAGCATACTGCAACGACCACCCAAAAACCTCTTTGAAATGCCTCACCTTTTGGGATGAAGTCAAAGAGATCTTGAAGATTGGTAATAATACCAATAAACAGAAGCATGCCTATTACAGACATGGTTATCGAACCACGCTTATAAAGGCTATCCACCTCGTTCATATTTTGCTTAGCAAACTCATTTGATAAAACCGGACTAGTAACTTTACTCATATTTCTACGAGGCATTTCAACAATTACAGCAATAAAAAAACAAGTCGTGTAAATGCCATTTAAGTCACTACCAAGCTGCGAAGTTATTTGGTCATAAGATATATTGTTGATGATCGCAAAGCTGCCAGCCAGTGCCATTGAATAAGTACCAAACCTGAATAACCTACCTCTCCATTCCTTAGATAAATTTCCAAAGCGGAAATCAAAACTAAAGTTATGCCTAATTAATAGTTGTATTAATAGTAGTATAAATGCAAGGAAGTAAACAAGTCCAAGACCCGTCACAGCCATGTCAAAACTCCACCACTCAAAAGCAAACCCAATAACTAAAAGTAGTGAGCCGAGTCGCAAGTAAACATCTCTCAAGAAAGAAGGGAAAATAACTTTCATGATTGATCGACTGTAGCTAAAAAACAACTCAAACAGGCTATTCGCAATAATTATTATGGCAGTGATAGAAAGATAATTAATATAATCAGGGGCTGTATCTACATATCTAGCAGCTATGATATCCTTTAAAAAATATCCGAGTAGGAGAATAATAACATTACCAGCAAGGGTAACAACTAACAAAAAGCTGAAAAAACGATTTCTTTCACTTTGTTTGAATGTTGGAAAAAACTTGATGAATGAACTACTCATTCCAAATGATGATATTGGAGAAACCATCATCGCATGTGCTGTTATTAGAGTGAAAAGCCCTATTTGAGAGAGGTCTAGATACTCTGCTCGAAAGTAAAGGGTATTTAAGTACCCTACTGCCACACCTAAGTAGGCCATAATGGTACCCCAAAAACTTTGCTTGATTACTACTCCCACAGGTTTGATTTAGAAAAACCACAATTTAATGGAAAGGGCAATTACCATGACTAGTAAAATCATTCGGATAAGTCGATCACTTTTCCCAACGGACCAACGGCTACCTACCCAGGCACCTATTGAATTACCTGCAGCTAAGGTTAAGCCATATTCCCAACGAATTTTCCCTTCCAAATAAAAAACAATAACAGCCGCTACTGTATAGCAAAGGATAACGAAAACTTTGATGCTATTCGTCTTTGCCATATTGAATCCATGAATACTGGTCAATGTGGCAATGATTAAAAAACCAATTCCCGCTTGTATGAAGCCACCATAAATACCCAAGAAGAAAAAAACAACTACGCTCATCCACGTCTTTTTCTTAGTAATGATCTCAGACGGATCAATATTGATGGAAGGCCTGAAGATAGATATACCCATTACCAAAAGCATTACGACCGCAAGAATCCGATTGAATAGCTTATCCCCAATGTCCACGGCAATGTTTGATCCAATGATCGCTCCCATTATCGCAGGTAGTGCAACGTAAATTGCAAAAGGAAAAACATAAACACCCTTGCTTCGATAGCCCGCCACAGAAAAGATATTCTGGATGAAAATTGCTACTCGATTCGTTCCGTTGGCCTCTGCAGATGGCAATCCCATGAATATTAACAAGGGCATAATAAGTAAAGAACCACCACCAGCTATGCTATTTACAAATCCTGCAAAAGCACCGGCTAAAACCAAAAGAATACCCTCTATTACAGACATTAAAGTTTGTAGTCAGTCAGTTTGCAATCTAACTCATCCGAACAATCAGCAAGTAATTGCATATTGGTTTTTGATAATTTAGGATGAATTTCCAAAGGACACATTTCAACCAGCGGCATCAGTGTAAATCGTCTATTCGGGATGCCTGGATGCGGAATAGTTAGATTTTCTAATTCTAAGCTTGTATTGTGATAATAGAGTATATCTATATCGATGCACCGTTCACCCCACTTTTCTTTTCTAATTCTACCCAGTGATTTTTCAATATCCAATATCGTTTTAAGAAGCTCATCAGGAGATTTAGATGTCTCAATCTGAAGCACAACATTCAGAAACCAATCCTGATTTTCCTTGCCCCAGGGTTCCGTCTCATAAATAGATGATTCATCCAGTACTTGAATGCCAGCTGCGATCAACTGCTGCTCAGCTTCTTTTAGGTACTCCAACCGATTGCCCATATTGCTGCCCAGTAGTAGGTAAATTCCGTTCATCTAGTTTCTTGATCTATTGTTTGCAAACCTCGTCTTACTTTTGCGAATTATCAATAAAGACAAAGTAAGCTTTTGTCAGTTTTCTAATAGACAAACTAAAGGTACCAAATACAACTAAATGGCTTTTTTAAGGAATCTTCTGGCTACACTCGTTGGCCTCTTCATTTTTACAATTCTTGGATTCTTCATGCTGGTAGGTATTGCCGCTTCAGCATCAGCGGATGAGGCACCAACAGTAAAAAGCAATTCTGTACTCTATTTCCCAATGTCTGGGTTTTTAATGGAGAAAACAGTAGACGACCCATTCCTAAATGCTTTTTCCGATGGACCAACTCCATTAAGCCTTTTGGATATCATTACGGCCATCAATAAGGCAAAGACCGATGATCGGATTAAAGGAATTTACATTGAGCCAATGTACCTGGCTGGAAGCTATGCAGGTTTGCAGGAAATCAGGGATGCATTGCTTGACTTTAAAGAATCCGGGAAGTTTATCTATGCATACGGTGAGTATATCAGCGAGTCAGATTATTATGTTGCTTCAGTAGCCGATAGTTTGTTTTTGAATCCTACAGGAGCAATAGAATTTAATGGCCTAGATGTCAACATTACCTTTTGGAAAGGCATGTTCGATAAACTGGATATACAGCCGGAAGTGTTTAGGGTAGGTGAGTTTAAAAGTTATGTGGAGCCATACATTAGGAAAGACCTGAGTGAAGAAAACCGTCTTCAGTATAGTGAGTTGCTTGCTTCTATGTATGATATATACCTGACCAATGTGGCTAATTCAATCCGAATTCCCTCAGATAAGCTAGCGGAAATCTCAGATCAAATGAAAGTAAACCTCCCTCAGGATGCAGTGGATGTTGGCTTGATTAATAAACTGGGGTATGAAGATGAATTGAAAAGTGTTATGAAAGAGAAGCTAGGTATAGCGGATGATAAAGAGCTCCGTACCATGAAAATGAACAAATACATTCAGGCCATCCAGTCTGAAAGTAATTACTCTAGCAATCGGATAGCTGTAATTGTCGCGGAAGGTGATATCGTGATGGGAGGAGACGAAGGAATAGTGGGAGCAACTTATGCAGAGGAAATACGAAAGGCTAGGAATAATAATAAGATTAAAGCAATCGTGATGCGTGTGAATTCCGGTGGTGGAAGTATGACAGCATCAGATATGATCTGGCGTGAATTAATGCTAACGAAAGGTAAAAAACCAATCATTGCTTCGATGGGGGGAGCCGCTGCTTCAGGTGGATACTATATTGCCATGCCAGCTGACACAATCATTGCCCAACCTAATACAATTACCGGGTCAATCGGCATATTCGGGATGTGGTTCAATTTCGGTGAGTTTTTGGAAAATAAGATTGGCATCACTCACGATGTAGTTAAAACAGGAGAATATTCAGACATCTATACGGTAACAAGACCATTAAGAGATTCTGAACGAGCCATTATTCAGCGAGGTGTCAATGAAGGATATGAAGCGTTTACACAAAAAGTGGCAGATGCGAGAGGTATGACTCAAGCTGATGTAAAGAAAATTGCAAGTGGACGTGTATGGAGTGGTGAGCAGGCAGCAAAAAATGGCTTAGTGGATCAGTTAGGTAGTTATCAGGATGCAATAGAATTAGCAGCTAAGGCAGCAGGAATAGAAGACGACTATTCCGTATCATATTACCCAAAACAAAAACCTTTCATCGAGGAGGTATTAGAAAAAATGAGTGCTAAGGTACAGTTTACCCTATTTGGAATGGACGCTGACCCTGTTGCAAAAGCAGTGAAAGAGATAAACCATCATAAGGGTCTTCAGGCCAGAATTCCTGGGAACATAGAGGTTAGGTAATAAATAGTGAAGGTTTCCGAATTATTTTAACATTAAACCTGTCCACATTGTGAACAGGTTTAATGTTTTTTTATCTACTCATCCCTTAGCGAATTGACAGGGTTGGATAGTGCTGCTCGGATGGACTTATAGCTGACAGCTATCATAGCCACCAAAAGAGCGCCAATACCGGCAAAAAGATAGATAGCCAGGTTATCAATACCCCATAAGTCAATACGGTATTGGAAATCACTGATCCAACCTTTTAGAAAGTAAAAAGCGATAGGCCAGGCTATCACATTAGCCAGAATGATTAGTATCACAAATTCCCTCATTAGCAGCTGTACAATCTGCCTGACACTGGATCCAAGCACTTTTCTCACCCCAATTTCTTTCTTACGTTGCTCTACCATGAAGAAAGAGAGACCAAACAAACCAAGTGAAGAAAGAATAATTGAGAGTGCGGTAAAGGCATTCACCAGCATGGCAAATTGCTCATCGGAAGCAAATATTTGGTTAAACTCCTGATCAAAGAATTGATAATCAAATGGATAGTTTGGAAAAGTGACATTCCATTCTGCTTCCAGAAAGTCCAATGTTTCACGCATGTTGGAAGGATTCACTTTTAGTACCAGATTGCTATTCGGGCCTGGGTTGTAAAAGATCATAAGCGGTTCGATCTTGTGCCTCATGCTGGAAAAATGAAAGTCCTTGATCACACCAATAACCTTCCTTGTAGTATTATTTCCGAATACAAGGTTTTTACCCACTGCTTCATCCCACCCTAGTGATTCCATCATCGCTTCGTTGATAATGATAGACTCCTGCTGATCTGCTCCAAAGCCAGGATCGTAATTGCGACCTGCCACCAACTCCATACCCATTACATCTATGTAATTCTCATCCATAGACATAACGCTCACTATCCAGGGTTCGTCCTGATTGCCATCTTCTACATTCACACCACCTCGTCCAAATGTACTTCCGGGCATGTTATTTGAATACCCTGTACTGATGATGTCAGAATAACTATCCAGGCTTTCTTTGAAGTTTTCCATCCCTTCCGCCAGGCCAGGACTTCCTACATTGATGTTTATCACTTGATCCTTATCAAAACCGAGATGTTTGTTCTTGATGTAATCAATTTGTTTCGATACGATCAATGTAGTGCAGATCATACCAATTGCAGCCACAAACTGAAGTACCACCAGCGTTTTTCTGAGCCATATTCCCTTGGAGCTCGTTTGAAATTTTCCACGAAGGATGTTAACCGACTTTATGCTGGATAGGATAAATGATGGATAAACACCTGCGAGTGCTCCAATCACAAATCCCAAAAGAAGAAAACCAACCAATAGAATAGGGGTGTTGCTCATCAATGTCAAGAGATCAAAGCTTAGTCCAAGACTATCGTTGGCGGTCAAAGTTGAAACAAGAAATAATGAAATGATCATAGCCATAGTAGCCATTAAGATGGACTCTATCATATGTTGGCCAATGAGTAATGCTTTCGAACTGCCCACAACTTTTCTTATTCCAACTTCCTTTGCCCGGGTGGTTGATTGTGCAGTAGTAAGGTTCACAAAATTAAAGGCCGCTATCAGCAGAATAAATATTGCCACGCCCGAAAGCGTAAAGACATAAACCTGATCGCCTTTATTTTGATGGTAATAATCAAACAAGAGACCAGCTGACCCTAAATGGATTTCTTCAAGAGGCTGCAGTTGTGGAATCCAAAAATCATTGACATCATTTGCCAGGGCAATTTCGGCCATTTTCCCTTCCACTTGTAGTTCATTTGCTCCTTCGGATAGTACAGCATAACCCAGCATCCCAAGACCTCCCCAACCATTGATATATTGTGCAAGAGAAGAATCAGATTGAGCTGGATAAAGGGACATTAATGCGTCAAAACCAAGATGTGAGTTTTGAGTAATGTCATCCATTAATCCCACTACCTCCCAAGACTGATCATTGATGGTTAGTATTTGGCCGATAGACTCCTCATCACCAAAGACTTTTTCGGCATAAGCATCGGTCAAAATAAGTTTATGTGGCTGATTGAATTTATCCAGCGTTTCATCTTTGTTGCGAACGGGAAGATCAAAGATCTCAAAGAAGTCATTTTCCACATACAAGGCATATTCTGAATAATAGCCTATTTCACCTTTTTCCATTCGCTGCTCTCCGGCAAACATCATCCGAGAGGCGATTTCTACCTCAGGAATTTCTTCTTCTGCAGCTTGTGGCATACGGGGATTGGTAATAGCGACTTCATTGCTTGATACACCCAAAGCCTCGTCGATGGTAGTAAACCGATAGATTCGATCTGATTTTTCATGCCATCGATCATAAGAGACTTCATTGTATACAAATGATGCTAGCATCACGAAAGTGGAGAAGCCAAGAATCAAGCCTACAGCATTGATTGACGTAGAGAGTTTGTTTTTCTTGAAGCTGCGTAGAGCCACCAGTATGAATGTCCTTAACATAGTCTTTAAGTTTTTGAGTTAGATTAAGCTAACGACATTACTCGGATGAGTCAATAATGGTTACACCAAAGGAAAAGTGTGAGGATGAGGGGTGTTTTTTTGTGGGCATAAAAAAAGCCCACATTGCTGTGAGCTTCTAATTGTCTTGTTGTTAGCTACTTAGCTAATTGTACTCTTCAGATATTCTCGATTCATTCGAGCGATGTTTTCAATTGAGATTCCTTTCGGACATTCTACCTCGCAAGCTCCGGTATTGGAGCAGTTTCCAAAACCTTCTTCATCCATCTGCTTCACCATGTTCTGTACTCGATCATGTGCCTCTACTTGTCCTTGAGGTAGGAGGGATAGTTGAGAAACTTTTGCAGAAACGAACAATGAAGCGGAAGCGTTTTTACATGAGGCTACACATGCGCCACATCCAATGCAGGTTGCTGCATCAAAAGCTTTATCAGCATCATGCTTATCGATTGGAATGGCATTCGCATCCTGAGTGTTTCCACTGGTATTTACACTAATAAAACCACCGGCATTCATGATTCGATCAAAGGCGCTTCTGTCTACTACCAAATCTTTGATTACAGGAAATGCTTTGGCTCTCCATGGCTCTACATAGATGGTATCCCCATCTTTGAATTTACGCATATGGAGCTGGCAAGTAGTCATTCTTTTTCCCGGCCCATGCGCTTCACCATTGATATACATGGAACAGCTCCCGCAGATCCCTTCTCGACAATCGTGATCAAATGCGATTGGTTCCTCACCGTTTTCAATTAGCTGCTCATTAAGTATATCCATCATTTCAAGGAAAGAACTATCCTCCGAAATGTTAGATACCTGATAGGTCTCCATTCGACCTTTATCTTTTTCGCTTTTCTGTCTCCAGACTTTCAGTGTAAGATTTAATTCTTTTGCTGCTGACATATCTTCTATTATTTGTAAGAACGAGTCTTCAACTCTATGTTCTCATATTTTAAATCTTCTTTGTGCAATTTGGCTTTAGATGGCTCACCTGTGTATTCCCAGGCTGCTACATAAGTGTAATTCTTATCATCACGAACAGCTTCACCTTCTTCCGTTTGGTATTCTTCTCTGAAGTGACCTCCGCATGATTCGTTACGTTCCAGTGCATCTCTTGCAAAAAGCTCACCTAATTCAAGGAAATCTGCCACTCTACCGGCTTTTTCCAATTCTTGATTGATACCATCCGGAGATCCGGGAACTCTTACCTCTTTGTAGAACTGTTCTCGTAGTTCCTGAATTTCCTTTATAGCCTCTTTTAAGCCTTTCTCATTTCTTGCCATTCCTACTTTGTTCCACATGATTTTACCTAATCGCTTATGGAAATAGTCAACAGAGTGTTTACCTCCATTGTTGACAAAAAATTCAATCTTTTCCCTGACATTTTTTTCCGCTTCTTCAAATTCCTTTGTATCAGTTGGAATTGACCCGGTTCGGATGTCATCCGCCAAATAATCACCGATAGTGTAAGGAATCACGAAGTAACCGTCAGCAAGTCCTTGCATCAGAGCAGAGGCACCAAGTCTGTTTGCACCGTGATCAGAGAAGTTTGCTTCACCCAACGCATAGCATCCAGGAATGGACGTCATCAGGTTATAGTCAACCCAAACACCACCCATAGTGTAATGCACTGCAGGATAGATTTTCATTGGTGTTTTGTATGGATTGTCTCCTGTTATGTTTTCATACATTTCAAAGAGGTTGCCATACTTAGCTTCAACTACTTTTTCACCAAGCTCACGTACCTTTTTGTCATCTGCATCATGAATACCTTTCACGTTGACTTCTTCACGACCATATCTCATGATAGCTGCGTCAAAATCCAGATACACAGCCTCACCGGATTCGTTTGTTCCTACTCCAAATCCAGCATCACATCGCTCTTTCGCTGCTCTGGAAGCCACATCTCTAGGTACTAGGTTACCAAAAGAAGGGTACCTTCTTTCCAGGTAGTAATCTCGATCCTCTTCTTTAAGGTCGGTAGGTTTTAGTTTTCCTGCCCGTATAGCTTCAGCATCTTCTTTTTTAGCTGGCACCCAGATTCGCCCATCGTTTCTCAGTGACTCTGACATCAATGTCAGCTTAGATTGCTGCTCGCCATGCTGAGGAATGCAGGTAGGGTGAATTTGGGTGAAACATGGATTTGCAAAGTGGGCTCCTTTTTTATGAATTTTCCATGCAGCTGAAACATTGGATCCCATTGCGTTGGTCGAAAGGAAGAAAATGTTTCCGTACCCACCGGAAGCTATTACTACAGCGTGAGCTGAATGTCTCTCAATTTCGCCTGTTACCAGGTTTCTCGCAATAATCCCTCGTGCTTTGCCATCTACAATCACCAACTCCATCATTTCATGGCGATTGTACATTTTAATTTTCCCCTTACCGATCTGGCGAGACATAGCAGAATAAGCACCTAATAAAAGCTGCTGACCGGTTTGACCTTTAGCATAGAAAGTTCTGGAAACCTGTACTCCACCAAAAGATCGATTGTCAAGCAAACCTCCGTAATCTCTCGCGAACGGTACGCCCTGAGCCACACACTGATCAATGATATTGGTAGATACCTCTGCTAACCGATAAACATTCGCTTCTCTTGATCGGTAATCACCACCTTTTACCGTGTCGTAAAAAAGTCGGTAGGTGGAATCACCGTCACCCTGGTAGTTTTTTGCTGCGTTGATACCACCTTGAGCAGCAATGGAGTGTGCTCTTCTTGGTGAATCCTGATAGCAAAATGCTTTCACATTGTAACCCAACTCGGCCAATGTTGCCGCTGCAGAACCACCTGCAAGACCGGTTCCTACCACAATCACATCTATAAGACGTTTATTGGCTGGGTTTACCAGTCTGATGTTGTTTTTATGATTGGTCCACTTTTCAGCTATTGGACCTTCAGGTATTTTAGAATCTAAAGTTGACATACCTATTTATTTCTTATAAAGAATTGACATAATGATAAACCGCAATAAATATGAAACCAGCTGGAATCAATATCGCGTACGCTTTTCCAAGCTTTTGAATTGCCGGTGTGTATTTGTTGTGTCGTGCACCCATTGATTGGAATGCAGACTGGAATCCGTGCATCAGGTGTAGTGCCAGAAAAACAAAAGAAAGTGAGTATATAATTACCCGAACAGGGTTTTCAAACATATGCACTACTTCCTCATAATACCTGTCCGGATCTTCCGGCTTCATTTCAATGTATTTATAATTCATCTCTGGAATCCAGAAATCATAAAAATGAAATCCGAGAAAGAAAAGAATGAAAAGACCACTCCAGATCATGTTTCGAGACATCCAGGTTGAATTGGCTGCTCCATTATTTTTCGCATAGCTAACTTCTCTGGAATTCCTGTTTCTTATCTCAAGAATGAACCCCATAATGAAATGGAAAGCTACTCCGAACATAAGTACAGGTTGAAGAACAAATTGAACGAGCGGGTTTGTGCCCATAAAATGGGATAACTCGTTAAATAGCTCCTCGCTAAAAACAGAAGTGAAGTTGATAGAGAAATGCTGCAATAAAAATATGATCAGGAACAGTGCCGAAAGCGCCATGGCGAATTTTCTGCCGATGCTGCCTGAAAAAAGTTGCTTACTCATTTAATTTAGGATTATTGGATTTGTGCCAAAGGTAAATTCAGAATGTTTGTCGACCAATTCCAAATTTCATTTTTGACTGATTCTAAATAATATTCTTTGAGAAATAAGTTTTAACAGTTTTTAAATTGTTTGAATACAACCAAAGATGCATGATTCTTGTTCGGTAATCAATGTAAAGTGTCTTGCAAATCCATGTTAGATTTACAAATTATATTCAATTGGCTCCAATGAAGCATTTCAGATATATCCTTTTTCTTCTACTTCTAACAGCATCTCTTATATCAAGAGCAACACACATTCGTGCAGGAGAGGTAATTGTTAAGCATGTTTCCGGATTGACGTATGAAATTACTTTTATTGGATATCGAGATGTTGAAGGTGTGCCATTTGGGCAAGGTATTCTGGATGTTGGGGTTGGACAAGAAGGATTATATGGAGATGATCCTGATGAGAATATTCCCTGGGGACCTATCGAAGACTTAGGCAATGGCGTTGAAAAATGGTCATTTACAGTTGCATACACTTATCCGGGACCGGGGAATTACCTGGTTAGTTACAAAGAAGATTTCCGAAATGCAGAAATTCAAAACATCTCAGGATCTATCAGTACCACTTTTTATGTAGAAACACTTGTTGTTATTGATCCTTTATTAATCAATAGTACACCGTTCTTTACAGTGCCTCCGATTGATCAGGGAGTTGTAGGGGGTATTTTTGAACACAACCCTGGTGCGTTTGATCCGGATGGGGATAGCCTTTCTTATTTTTTCACTACTCCCAAGCAAGACCGTGACTTAGAAGTGAATGGTTATCTCTCACTTATTGATCCTTCTTTTTATGAGAATTTTGGGGAAGGAAATAGCCAACGAGACGGTGAGCCCACACTATCCATTGATCCTTCTACCGGAACCCTAACTTGGGATGCTCCTGGAGGTGCCACCATTCCAGACCAGGAGAATCGTGAATTCAATGTGGCCTTTGTTGTCGAAGAGTGGAGGCGTGTAAACGGTGAGTTGATACGATTAGGGTTTGTGACTCGGGATATGCAAATAATTATTTGGGATTATGAAAATGAACCCCCGGAACTAGAGATTCCTGAAGACACCTGTGTTGTTGCTGGTGAAACCATTACCAGCATTATAACCGGTACAGATCCGGATGGTGACCCAGTGAAGATAGAAGCATTTGGAGGGCCATTTGAAGTATCTCCTTCAGCATCCGTTTCTCCTGATCCGGGAGAATTCCAAGGCCCACCTTCGATTCTTAATTTTGAATGGGGTACTAGCTGTAGTCAGGTAAGGATCGCACCATACGAGGTTCAGTTCAAAGCCACGGATCAACCAAACATACCTGGTATACCAAATCCTCCGGGACTTGTAAATTTTGAAACCTGGCGAATTACGGTGGTTGGCCCACCTCCAACAGGTCTCACTGCTGAAACTACAACAGGAAGACGTATTGAACTAGCTTGGGATGATTATTCCTGTACAAATGCAGACTCCATGCAAGTTTGGAGGAGGGTAGGTGAGTTTGAGATTGATCCTACCTGTAATCCGGGTATCCCGGAAAATTCAGGATATGAATTGATTGAAACACTTGGTATCAATGAAACATCCTATGTTGATAATAACGCTGGAATAGGATTGTCTCCGGGCTCAAAATATTGCTACAGATTGGTGGCTAAGTTTCCTTTACCAGCAGGAGGTACGAGTATTGCTTCTGAAGAAGCATGTGATAGCCTGATCATTGATACACCGGTTATCACTAAAGTGTCTGTTGAAGAAACCGATGAAATAAATGGTGTAATAGCTCTCGAATGGACAGAGCCCATTCAAAGGAGTGCATTAGATGCTCCTTATCAATACGAGGTATTAAGAAGGAACGGTCAGGGTTTTGGAAATGATTTTGTATCAATCGATGGTCCTTCAACTAACCTGTCGTTTACAGATACAGGATTAAATACTGAGGATAATTCCTATTCCTATAAGATCGTCCTTTATGACAATACAAATCAGCCGGTAGATACCTCGCAGCAAGCTTCCTCTGTATGGTTGAGTCCAACACCATTAGTTGGAGCGATTCAGCTGGACTGGGAAGCCAATGTACCATGGTCCAACAGCTCCCAGTCATTCCCATATCATTACATCTGGCGAGACAATGTAAATAGTAGTGACCTTTCTAGTATTCAGCTGATTGATTCGGTAGATGTCACAGTGGAGGGCTTATCATATTTAGATGATGGCAGGTTTAATGGAATTATACTGGATGAAGAAATTGAATATTGCTACTATATCACTACAAGTGGTACTTATGATAATGAGCTATTACCGGAACCTCTTTTGAATAATGCTCAAATTGTATGTGTCCAGCCAAATGACACAATACCTCCTTGTCCGCCTGTATCCGTGCAATTTAATGCTTCACTAACATGTGAACAGCAACTGGAAAGTATTCCATGCGGTATCGATAATCAGTTTAGTAATGAATTTTCTTGGATTGAGGATGGAGACCCAAGCTGTGATGATGACATTCAACAATACCGGATTTACTTTTCACCAAGTGGATTAGAGGAGTCATTTGAGCTATTAGCACAAACAAATGAACTGTCATTCTCACACTCAGGGTTGACATCCCTGGCAGGGTGTTATCAAATAACTGCGGTTGATAGATCCGGAAATGAAAGTATATCATCAGAAGTCATTTGTAATGATAACTGTCCGAGATACATCTTGCCGAATGTGATTACCCCCAATGGTGATGGGAAAAATGACACATTCAGACCGCTTAAAGATCCTGAAAACTGTCCTCGTTTTGTAGAGTCAGTTTTGTTCAAGGTTTTCAATAGAGCAGGAGCGGAGCTGTTTGAGTATGATTCTGACGATCCGGAAAAGTCGATTTTGATTAACTGGGACGGAACGAATAAAAGAGGGCAAGAAGTTCCTGCTGGGATCTATTACTATTCTGCTGAAATACGATCAAAAAGACTGAACCCTGATGATGAAGTTCAGGTTATAAACGGGTGGGTACAGATCATTCGATAGAAAAACCGATTATTCTTTTTGATGGAGTTTGCAACCTCTGCAATTCTTCAGTCCAGTTTGTTATAAAAAGAGACGAAAAAGAGCAATTTCTTTTTGCCTCTTTACAATCTGAATATGCAAAAGAAAATCTTCCTGCTACATTATCTGAGGAGGATAACCTTCAGAGCATAGTTTTAAAACACAGAGGTTCAATCAAGACTAAAAGTACCGCTGCTTTACATATCGCGAGGAAACTTAATGGTTTGTGGCCGGCATTGTATGGACTCATTATCATCCCAAAATTCATTAGGGATTGGGTATATGATATTATAGCGAAAAACAGATATAAGTGGTTTGGAAAGAAGGATCAATGCATGATCCCATCTCCTGAGATGAAAAGTCGGTTTCTTGATTAATTGGATTGCCTACTTTTGTAGCGAACAAATATTAATTATGAGCAAAGCATACGTTTTTCCCGGACAGGGTGCCCAGTTTTCAGGCATGGGCAAAGAACTTTATGATAACCACTCTTCAGCCAAAGAATTAATCGATAAGTCAAACGATATTCTTGGTTTTGACATCAAGAGTATCATGTTTTCTGGCACGGATGAGCAATTAAAGCAGACTAAAGTGACACAACCTGCCATATTTATTCACAGTGTGGTAGCTGCTCTTACCTCTGAAGATTTTAATCCGGACATGGTTGCCGGACATTCATTGGGGGAGTTTTCAGCATTGGTAGCCAATGGAGTTTTAAGTTTTGAAGATGGACTTTCACTCGTATCAAAGCGAGCCATGGCAATGCAAAAGGCATGTGAAAAGCAGGAATCCACAATGGCAGCAGTTTTAGGGCTTGAAGACGAGACTGTGGAAAAGGTTTGTGAGGAAACAGACGGAATAGTAGTTGCAGCGAACTATAACTGCCCCGGACAGTTAGTGATTAGTGGAGAAGTTGCAGCGGTAAATGCAGCATGCGAAAAACTGAAAGAAGCGGGAGCAAAACGTGCACTGGTGCTTCCTGTTGGAGGGGCATTTCATTCACCACTCATGGAACCGGCTAGGGAAGAATTGGCAGAAGCTATACAGAATACAACCTTTAGCGCACCTAATTGCCCGGTTTATCAAAATGTGGATGCAAAAGGATATTCAGATATTGATTCAATCAAGAAAAACCTTGTTTTACAACTCACTTCTCCCGTTCGTTGGACACAATCTGTTCAAAACATGATTGCTGATGGTGCTTCAATGTTTGTTGAATGTGGGCCGGGTAAAGTATTGCAGGGCTTAGTAAAGAAAGTAGATAGAGAAATGACAGTTTCAGGTATTTCATGAAAATAAATCGATTCATAATCATCCTTTTTATGGGAGCGATCCTGATCGGCGCAGAAGGTTGTCGGAAAGGGCCGTCATCCTCTCATAAAAAGAACAATAAAAAAGTGAAGCGTGGTAAACCTATTCCTTGTCCGATAAAAGATTGCTAGTTATATGAAAATAGTAATAGCAATTGATGGATACTCAGGTACCGGAAAAAGTTCAACTGCAAAACAAGTAGCCTCACGCTTAAGTTATACTTACATAGACAGTGGAGCTATGTATCGAGCTATCACCTATTACCTTTTAACACACAATATCGACTTTCAAAATGAGCAGGAGCTAAGCAAGAGTTTAGCAAATTGTACTTTGTCGTTCGAAGGTTCTTCCATATTGGTCAACAATCAAAATGTTGATCATGAAATAAGAACCATGCAAGTGAATCAAAACGTTAGCCAGGTGAGTGCTATTTCCGAGGTTAGATCAAAACTGGTAGAACAGCAGCGGAAAATGGGGGAACAAAAAGGTGTGGTGATGGACGGAAGAGATATTGGTACGGTGGTTTTTCCCGATGCAGAGCTAAAGGTTTTCATGACTGCAGAAATGGACATAAGAGCAGAGCGAAGAAGAAAAGAGCTGGAGAAGAAAGGAATGAATGAGTCGCTTGAAGTCATTAAAGAGAACTTAAAAGAGCGAGATCGCATTGATAGCTCAAGGAAAGATAGTCCGCTAAAAATGGCTGATGATGCAAAGGAGATAGATACATCTCGTCTAACTTTGAATCAACAGATCGATAAAATTGTTGAAATGGCTGAATCGATAATATATGCAAGTTGAGATTGACGAAAATTCAGGTTACTGCTTCGGCGTAGAGTTTGCCATTCAAATGGCAGAAGATGAAATGGCTGAAGGTCAGGAGCTTTATTGTTTAGGTGACATTGTTCATAATTCCATGGAAGTGGAAAGACTTTACAATAAAGGTTTGAGAACCATCACCAGGGATGAATTGAAAAACCTTAAAAACTGTAAGGTTTTAATTCGTGCGCACGGTGAGCCGCCTGAAACATATCAGATTGCTATCGAGAATAATATAGAACTGGTTGATGCTTCATGTCCTGTTGTTTTGAAACTTCAAAACAGAGTGAAAAACGCATACGATCTGACCAAGCATAAAAATGGTCAATTGGTGATTTACGGCAAACCAGGACATGCAGAAGTGATAGGTCTTACGGGACAAACCGATAACGAAGCAATAATCATTACAGGGCCTGATGATTTAGAAAAAGTGGATTTTTCAAGACCCATTACACTTTACTCACAAACGACTAAGAGTACCAAAGGCTTTTACTCCATCAAAGAAGAGATAGAAAAAAGAATTGAAAAGCAGGGGCTACTCTCAGTTGCAGATGATTTCAATGCCAATGATAGCATTTGTCGACAGGTCTCTAACAGAGAGCCTCACATGGTAAAGTTCTCTCAAAAACACGATGTAATCATTTTTGTAGCCGGTAGAAAAAGCTCTAACGGAAAGGCTCTATATAATGTGTGCTTATCCAATAATCCACGAAGCTATTTTGTGGAAAGTGAAAAAGAAATTGATCTGAATTGGTTAGAACCGGACGATTCAGTTGGTATATGCGGAGCTACCTCTACACCTACATGGTTGATGGAACAGGTAGCAGCATATCTAAAAGATAACGAGCCTGCATTAGCTTGATGTAGCAAACCAAACACTGAAAATATAGTTTGTAGGACAATAGCTAATTAATGAGCTTTTTTATTGAAAATTTGACGGGGGTTAAATCGTATATTGATTAAGTTTGCCTCGTTTTTTAGACGTTCTCCCAAGTAAGAAATATGTCTCAGACAATAAAGCTGAAAAAAGGGTTTGACTTAAACCTGGCCGGAAAGGCAGAAAAAAAGATAATTGAAGTACCCCAGCCGGACACCTACGCGTTGAAGCCCACTGATTTTAGTGGCCTAAAGCGTCCCAAAGTGGTGGTTAAAGAAGGTGAAACCGTGAAAGCTGGCTCTCCGTTGTTTTTTGAACGAAACGATGAAGAGATTTTGTACACCTCTCCGGTTAGTGGTGAGGTTGTAGAAATCAAAAGAGGAGAGAAGAGAAAAGTACTCGAGGTAAAAATTCTAGCTGACAAAGAGGTAGAATTTGAAAGTTTCAAAAAGTACTCCCCATCAGATTTGGGTGGTTTATCCAAAGAAGATGCGCTAACTCAGCTGAAGCAGTCAGGTGGTTGGACAAATATTATTATGCGGCCATACGGTTGTATAGCCAATCCTGAGGATACCCCTAAGTCCATTTTTATATCTGCATTTGATAGCAATCCTTTAGGCCCTGACTATGATTTTATATTAAATGGGCAAGAGCAATACTTTCAGGCTGGTATAGATATCCTTAAGAAATTCACGCCTGGTACTGTTCACTTAAATGTTGATGGAAAAGCAGAAGTTTCTCAGCTTTTCTCTCAGACAAAAAATGTGCAGTTAAACGCTGTATCAGGTCCGCATCCGGCGGGGAACGTAGGTGTTCAAATACACCATATCGATCCAATAGCAAAAGGAGATGTTGTCTGGACGGTAAATCCGGTTGGAGTGGCATTGATTGGTAAGTTATTCCTGGAAGGGAAATATGACACTTCAAGATTAGTGGCACTTACAGGCTCTCAAATGAAGGAGAGAGGATATGCAAAAATGTATGCTGGTGCATGCCTTAATAAACTTGCAGATTCCATAGAAGGAACAGATAACAGATATATATCTGGAAATGTATTAACAGGTGAGGGAGTAGGAATTGAAGGGTACCTTGGATATTATCATAATCAAGTAACTGTAATTCCTGAAGGAAAGTATGAAGAATTCTTTGGTTGGATTTTACCAACTACTAAGAAGCTTAGTTTCCATAAGGCGTTCGGAATGTTGACGTTCTTGAATGGAAAGAACAAAGAATTTGAGGTTGATACCAACACCCACGGTGAGGAAAGAAATTTCGTAGTTACAGGCACTTTTGAAGAAGTGATGCCGATGGATATTTTGCCAACTTATTTATTTAAGGCGATCCTGGCAGAAGACTATGATGATATGGAAGCACTTGGTATTTACGAAGTGGTAGAAGAGGATGTGGCGCTTTGTGAATTTGTGGATGTGTCTAAAAATCCACTTCAGGAGATACTTAGAGAAGGAATTGATTTAATTAAAGAAGGATAAGCAGGAATGAAGTTTTTGCAGAAAAAATTCGATGATCTTAAGCCCCTTTTTGAAAAAGGTGGGAAGTTCGAAAAGTTCTATCCAATCTATGAGGGACACAGAACGATCTTTTTCGCACCTGATATTACCACTGGTAAGAGAGGAACGCAAATTAAGGATGCAACAGATCTAAAGCGAGTAATGATGACGGTGATCATAGCAATGATCCCTTGTCTGATTTTCGGAATGTGGAATGTTGGTCACCAGCACTTTATTGCAACAGGTGTTGAAGCAAGTCTTCTTGATAAGTTTTGGATTGGAATACTAAAAGTTGTTCCAATTATTGCAGTTTCATATGGTGTTGGACTTCTAACTGAATTCACCTTTTGTGTGATATACCAACGACCTGTAGAAGAAGGCTTTCTGGTAACCGGGATGCTTATTCCTTTGATCATGCCTGCCACTATTCCATTGTGGCAAGTGGCACTAGCTACTGTTTTTGCAGTAATTATTGGTAAAGAAGTATTCGGAGGAACCGGGATGAATATCCTGAATGTGGCGCTTACAGCCAGAGTGTTCTTATACTTTGCCTATCCGACTGATATATCCGGTAATGTATGGACCTATTTTGGTGATAAGACACCTGTTGATGGATTCTCAGGAGCTACAATTCTTGCATACGGTGCAGAAGCGGCTGCCAATGACACTAACATGATGGCTTTAGCGGAGAATCACTGGTATTCGGGAATGTTTGATTTCTGGAATATGTTTATGGGAGTAATTCCGGGAAGTATTGGTGAAACCTCTACACTTATGTGTTTGGTTGGTGCAATTATTTTGATAGCAACAGGCGTAGGAAGTTGGAAGATCATGCTGAGTGTAGTGCTTGGAACCTTGTTTATGGGTGGTATATTCAATTTGACGGGCGGCAACAGTTTCATGGAGATGCCGGCTTATTATCACCTGGTGATTGGAGGTCTTGCATTCGGAGCTGTATTTATGGCTACTGATCCTGTGAGTGCCTCTCATACAGAATTTGGGAAATGGATTTACGGTTTCCTAATTGGTGTTATTACGGTATTGATCAGGGTAATAAATCCTGCATATCCGGAAGGAATAATGTTAGCAATACTATTCATGAACGTATTTGCTCCATTAATTGATTTTTATGTTGTAGAAGCAAACAAAAAAAGAAGATTAAAACGTGCGACAGTCTAATTTATATGTCATCTTATTTGCTATCGCTCTAACGATAGTTTTCGGAGGAGCTTTATCGTTAGCTTCTGTAGGCTTAAAGCCATTACAGGATAAGCAAGTGGAGATTGATACCAAAAAGAAAATTTTAGGTGCAGTAATGGATATATCCACAATCGAAGACCCCAATGAACTTTTGGCGTTATACGATCAAAAGGTGAGTTCTATGGTTGTTGACATCAATGGGAATGAGGTTACTGAAGATAAAGACGGAAAACCCATTGTTGCTGAAAAAGTAAATATTCAAAGGAACTCCAAGTTTCCGCCGGAAGAAAGGTTGTATCCTGTCTTTATGTTTAGTGAAAGCGGTCAAGGAGTTGATTCCTATATTTTCCCGACGTTTGGATCGGGTCTTTGGGATTGGATTTCTAGCTTTATAGCGCTGGGACCTGACTTGAATACTGTTAAGGGAATAGCGTTTGACCATAAAAGTGAAACTCCCGGACTAGGCGCTCGAATAACAGAAGAAACGGTTCAAAATAGATACATTGGAAAGGAAATTTTTAATGATCAAGGTGAATTGGTTAGTATCAAGATGCTAAAAGGTGAGGGAAATCAGGGTTTGACTGAGCATCAGGTAGATGGAATGTCAGGAGCGACCATTACTGGTAAGGGAGTTAACGCCATGTTAGAAAATTACCTTGGACATTACAAATCTTTCATCGAGAAGAGAAAAACACAAAAAACAGCAAGTCTATGAGTTCGGATATAGCAGAAGTTTCACCAGAATCAGCTGTAGAGCTTAAAACAAAAGAGCAAGCAGAGCCTTTGTTTTCCAAGCGAAGAAAACGTATTGTTTCTGATCCCTTAAATGATGACAACCCAATTACAATTCAGGTATTGGGTATTTGTTCAGCGTTGGCTGTGACAGTTCAGTTTAAGCCCACGATGATTATGTCCATAGCGGTAATTTTCGTAATCGTATTTGCAAACCTTATCACCTCTGTGATGAGGAAATTGATACCAAATAGGATTAGAATTATAGTCCAGCTTGCCATCATTGCTACACTCGTAACATTGGTGAGCGAAGTACTTAAAGCATATAGCTACGACATGTATAAAGTATTGGGCGCCTACGTTGGACTGATTATTACAAATTGTATTGTAATGGGAAGATTGGAAGCCTTTGCTATGGCAAACAAACCATATGATTCAATTCTCGATGGATTCGGGAGTGGGTTCGGATATGCCTGGATCATTTTAGTAGTTGCTTTTTTTAGAGAATTGCTTGGTGGAGGTACCATGTTTGTAGGTACTCCATTGGAATGGGATGTGTATGGCTCAATTGGAAGCTTGTTTGGAACGGAGCTACAAACAAACGGTCTTTTCGTAGATTCGATTGGTGCGTTTGTTATTTTAGGAATTATTATTTGGATACAGCGAACGAAAAACGGTTACGTAGAACACTAAGATTATGGAAGCAATTAACATAGCAATAAAAGCGATCTTCATTGACAACATGGTTTTCGCATACTTTTTGGGGATGTGTAGTTTCCTTGCAGTATCCAAAAAGGTTAAAACGGCATTTGGACTTGGGATGGCGGTTATTTTCGTTTTGACCATCACTGTTCCTATCAACTGGATGATTCAAGAAAACGTATTGAAGGAAGGGGCTTTATCATGGCTTGGTGCTGATTTTGCATCAATAGATTTGACATTCTTACAATTCATAATTTTCATTGCTGTAATCGCGGCTATGGTACAGTTGGTCGAGATGATCATCGAGAAGTTTTCACCTTCACTTTATGGATCACTTGGTATATTTCTGCCGCTTATCGCAGTAAATTGTGCCATACTTGGTTCATCCCTATTTATGGTACAAAGAGATTACACCATTGTAGAAGCTACTGCCTTTGGATTTGGATCGGGTACAGGTTTCTTTTTAGCAATCATCGCATTGGCTGCCATCAGAGAGCGCTTGAAGTATTCGCATGTTCCGGACGGGCTGAAAGGTTTAGGTATCACCATGCTTATTACCGGCCTCATGGGATTAGCATTCAAATCATTTATTGGAGTAGCCCTCTGAAAAAATATTTAAAAAGGGTGACTAATCACCCTTTTTTTGTGTCTATAAAAAGGTGATATTCACCTGAAATTTTACTTAACACTAAAATCGTAATACAATGAAAAAAACATTACTAACATTAGCTCTTTTAGTTATATCCGTAATGGCTTTTAGCCAGGCTTCTGTAGGTATCGGTCTCAAGGGCGGTGCAAACTTTGCGAATGCGGATGCAGATTTTGATACCGATGGAGTAACTTCTTATCACGTAGGCGCCTATGGATTGATTAAACTTACAAACATTGGAATCCAGCCGGAATTATTATTCTCAAAGCAAGGAACAAGTGTTAGCGGCGATGATTTAGATCTAAGCTACGTGAATATTCCTGTAATGGTGAAGTTCTACCTACCAGCGGGACTTAACCTTCAAGCCGGACCACAATTCGGTATGCTTACTTCTGCCAAAGATGGTGATGGAGATGATGTCAAGGAATCATTCAAAAATAGTGACCTAAGTGCTGCTGTAGGGGCTGGATGGGATGCTCCTTTCGGACTTCAGTTCACTGCCAGATACGTAATTGGTTTATCGGACATCAATGATGAAGGTGTTGGTGGAGAGTTTAAAAACAAAACTTTCCAGTTATCTATTGGATATACCTTATTTAAGTTGGGTAACTAATATCTAGAAAATACTTTTAAGAACAGCCGAGGCATCTTGCTTCGGCTTTTTTTGTGATTTAGAAATAATGGTAGTGTTCCATTGATCTGATCTTAGACCAGCAAAAATGAGTAGTATGGCTATTAGAATACCAGCTAGCAGAATCAATATTTCTTTTCGACTCTTCACAGTTAGGTTTTTATTATCAAAAACCTAAAATGAAAAACCCTTATCTATCGTTTAATGACCAATCATATTCATGAAAGATGACTCGGTAGTCCTTCGGTACTTTGTAATACCTGTACAGATTCACATACTCTATGAGTGATCCAGCTTTGGCCACAAATTGATCCGTATACCAGTCAAAAATTTTATTCAATAGGACTGTTTTTTTGTCGTCATCTACATAAACGTAGTTCGGACGATCAATAATCAACTGAGCTCTCAATTCCAGCTGCTCTTGCAGTTTATTGGGATAAAATCCATTGTCATAAAGGAAAGGACAACTTCTTGCCCCACAACCAAGAGCAAAGTGTATTCGTGGATCCTTAGTTTCCGCAAATAATTTACTGAATTCAATTTGATCAAGAGTAAGTGTTTCACCCGCTACAGTCCAGGTCTTTATTTTAAAGAATCCATTGATGTCCATGGGGCTATCCACCGGATAATTATCTACAATCTGCTTAATGACTAAGATGTTGTAAGTATTGATGAAAAATGCTGTTCGATGATCTTGTGAGACTCCTTTCAGATTATACTCAGCGATATCTTTAATAAGGTTATTGAGTCTTCGTGGATTTTGTTTGATAGCGCTATAGTCAACCAGACCAAACGCTACATGATCCAGCATGAATTCGTTAAAGTCATCGAATATGGTAGTAGTGTCATTATCAATTGACTGACAGAGAACTGGATTAGCACTAATAAGACTAACGAGAAGCAGAATATTTTTCATGTAAAATTGATTAAGTCACCAATCAAACGATTTACTCAGATTTGGTTTGAGAATGTTAGATAAATTTGATCCTTATGTAAGTGGCGTGACAAAAAGTTGTGGGACAGCCTTAATGAAGTATGGGGCCAAATACTTCAATGAAAGGATCTTTATCTACTACAGTATAATAGAATATGGCACCTAGCCATCCATGAAATATTCCTAATACGTATACATTTCGCTGTTTAAGAAATACGTAGCTGTAGAAAAGGGCTAGAATACTCGTACCAAGTACAAGCCACCAATGTGGATAGTGTAGCAGACCAAATAAAGCAGAAGTCACAATTATAATCGACCTATTAGTAAGCAGGTTATAATCCTGCATATTTCCTGCAAATAGCGACATTAAAAGAACTTGCTGTAGTGTTCCAAAAAGCGGGTACAGGATAAGAATTGGTATAATATGCCATGTAATATTGATTGAATGCTGAATGAATCCAATTACCAAGCAGGTAATTATTGCTAATAGTCCAAACGGCAGTACTGTTTTTAGTACAGCTTTAAAATTGTCAGTTCTAAGCCCCCAACGAATCAGGTTTTCGGGATGATTCTTGGTTTTTCTGATTAGATAAACGCCCCAAAAAGCGAACATGATCAAAATATAAATAAGGCGTTGATTGAGTATATCGTAGAAGAGAAACTTGCCCAATGCTGTTAATACTATAGCGATAATTTCGAAACGGGCCTGACTAATTGATGGCATATGGCAAATCTATCATTAAAAATGGCTCAACTTAATTGACTGTGTTTCCGTTAAGTATGTAGGCTTTAAATAAAATACCACAAAAATGGTATTTCAAATAGCGGAATTAACAGCTAACTTTCTTTTATAAGAACAGAAATTTATGATTTTACTCACTATTAATCATGTAAATAATGAATCCCCAGCAAGTTATTACCAAGCTTCTCGTTCACATAGCCTTACAAGAACAATTTAAAAGCCGAGAGGAAACTAAGATATTTATCCCGTTTTCATTTGCGCACCAGTTAGAAAAGGAACTGAAGATTAAAACGTACCGAGATATACAGTTCGGTGGTTATCGACTCGTTAGTGGTCCTTTTGATAATATACTTGCCTATAACAAGGTAAAAGATGCGCAGCTGGTGATGACTACCTATGGGGATATTGTAGAGACTGTTGTTTAAAGAAATTAGCTATCTGGTAGTGCGTCAAACGTTCTTCGCTTACTTTCTAGCCATTGTTTCATATCATCAGGAGTCTTCATAAGCGCTTTCATTTTTTCCATTGCCTCTAGATGTGGTTTATCACCTTTCTGAAACATTTCCATGCCATGTTTTTTGCTTAGCTCCTCTATTTCATCGAAAGTGTTTGCACGGAATTCATGGTTACATGCACCTCCGAGCTGATTACAGGTCATTGTCTTCATAAGGTATCAGATATTTGTTCCAGAAAGGTAGTCAGTTAATATTTCAGATCTAATACAAAACCCTTGGAATAAAAAAACCTCATTCGAATTACGAATGAGGCTCGATTTTTTCAGGTTTAAATTTCCTAACAGAACTCTTCGTACACCTGCACCAGGTGATCAGCAATCATTTCTGCAGATCTTCCTTCAATGTGATGTCGCTCTACCATGTGTACCAATTCACCATCTTTGAACAAGGCAATCGATGGAGACGATGGAGGGAATGGAAGCGTAAATTCACGTGCTTTTTGTGTTGCTTCTGTGTCAAATCCAGCAAATACTGTCGTCAGGTTGTCCGGTTTTTTGTCGGACTTATCTAATGAAAGCAATACACCTGGACGACATGTGCCGGCAGCACATCCGCATACAGAATTGATCACCATCAAAGATGTGCCTTTGTGATCTGTTAAATGGCTCTCAACTTCACTTGCAGCGGTGAATTCTTGGAATCCATTTGCTGTAAGTTGAGCTTTCATCGGAGCTACTAATTCCGGTGGGTACATAATCGTTATTGTTTTAAATAGTTAATTCTTTATTCTACATAAACCCTAGTTCCAACTTTGCTTCTTCAGACATCATGTCTGTGGCATAAGGCGGATCAAAGGTCAATTCAATGTTTACATCGTTCACACCTTCTACAGCACGAACGCTTTCCTCGATTTCACTCGGGATACTTTCGGCTGCCGGGCATGAAGGTGAAGTCAAGGTCATTACAATCTCAACATTGTTTATTGGCATTATGTTGATCTCATAGATCAACCCTAATTCGTACACATCAACTGGAATTTCCGGATCATAGACCTTCTTGATTGCTCGCACAACCTCTTCTTTCAGCGCTAGTGTATCGTTATTTGATTTTGTTTCACTCATGACTCTTGTTTTGCTGTAAGTGCCAAAGCATACATTTTCATTTGTTTGATCATAGCTGCAAAGCCATTGGATCTTTGTGTTCCAATGAACCTATCCATCCCAATTTGCTTAGGAAAGTAGATTTCTGCATTCATAACATCTTGAGGTGTGGATTGATTCAATACTCTGACCAATAAACTCACCAAACCCTTAGTAATGGCAGTATTAGAATCAGCTTTGAATTGAACTCGGTCATTATCCATGCCTGCGGTCATCCATACTTTCGATTGACAACCTTTAACTATGTGGTCTTCAATCCTGTCTTCCTCAGCAAATGCACCTAACTCATCACCTAATTCCATGATGTAATCGAGTGTCATTTCCATATCACCATCCAACATGGAAAACTCTTCTATGATCTCTTCTTGCCTTTGTTTTATCAAATCCATCAACCAAATTTCTTAACGATGCTTTCCAGTGCGTCACAGAAAACATCAATTTCTTCTTCGGTGTTGTAAACTGCAAAAGAAGCCCGAACAGTTCCATCTATTTGAAGGAAGTCCATTAGAGGCTGGGTGCAATGGTGACCAGTTCTCACTGCAATACCTCTTACATCCAAAAGCTGCCCTAGGTCGTATGGATGTACATTTTCAATCAGGAATGAAATAACGCTGGCTTTATTTTTTGCGGTACCGATAGGAGTAAAGCCCTTAATCTTACGAAGCTTGTCATTAGCGTACATCAGAAGCTTATGCTCATATTCCTTAATGACGTCATGGCCAATATTATCAATAAAGTCCATTGCATATTTAAATGCAATTACTTCCCCAATATTAGGAGTGCCTGCCTCAAACTTGTATGGAATATCGTTGTAAGTAGTGCCATTAAATGACACATCTTTTATCATTTCACCACCGCCCTGATAAGGAGGCATCTCTTCAAGTAGATCTCGTTTACCATATAGCACACCAACTCCAGTCGGTCCATACATTTTGTGGCTTGATAAGGCAAGAAAATCACAATCCATTTCCTGGACATCAATTTTGATGTGGGGAGAAGCTTGAGCAGCGTCAATAAGCACTGTGGCTCCCACTTCGTGAGCTGACCTGATCATCTCATTCACCGGATTGATTGTCCCCAATGAGTTAGAGACATAATTGACGGCAACTAACTTGGTTTTGTCGCTTAATAACTTTTTGTATTCCTCTTGCAGGATTTCTCCTACATTGTTGATAGGAATAACCTTTATTACAGCACCGGTTCGCTCTGCTGCCAATTGCCAGGGAACAATATTCGAGTGGTGTTCCAGCTGAGAAATTAATATTTCATCACCTTCTTTGAGAAAAGTTGTTGCCCACGAATGAGCTACCAGATTTATGCTTTCTGTGGTACCCTTAGTAAAGACGATTTCGTCAGCTTCGCCAGCGTTAATGAATTGTTGTACACGCTCTCTTGTTGCCTCAAATCCCTTTGTTGATCGCTCAGCCAGTGTGTGGATGCCTCGATGAATGTTGGCATGATCTCTCTCATAAAACTGAACCAGTGAATCTACAACTGCCTTTGCTGTTTGTGATGAAGCAGCATTGTCGAAATAGATCAGAGGCTTCCCGTTTACTTCTTGATCGAGCACAGGAAATTGTGCTCTTATAGCTCTTAAATCAATAGCGGTGGCAACAGTGTTCATCCTGCAAGTTTTTGATCTACCAGTTGTTGGATTTCTTCTTTTACAGACGCTACTTTCACCTCATTCATGGTCTCTATTGCAAATGCATTCAGGATCATCGCTTTTGCATTCTTTTCGTTAATCCCTCTTGCTCTTAAGTAGAAAATAGCATCTTCGTCAAGCTGACCGGACGTACATCCGTGCGAACATTTAACATCATCAGCCCATATTTCTAATTGTGGCTTGGTATGCAAAGTTGCATCCTCAGAAAGAAGAATATTATTGTTTGACTGAAATGCATTTGTTTTCTGTGCATCCTGCCTTACATATATTTTACCGTTAAACACCCCGGTAGATTTTTCATCTAGTATGCCTTTGTATAGCTCATTACTATATGAATTAGGCTTTAGGTGATCGACAGAAGTGTTGTTATCAACATGTGACTTTTTATCCAAAAGGAATAGACCGTACATGTGTCCTTCGCAGTTTTCATCATCCAGATTGATGGTCAGGTTATTTCTAACCAAAGCTCCTTCAAAAGAAAATGTATTGTTATAGAAATGAGAGTCTCTGCTGACCTGTGCAAAAACTGTTTCGTGACTATACGTATTGGAATTGTAATTCTGGACTTTTGTATGATATCCAAAGGCGTTTTGTGCTACCGTAAACTCGATGTAAGAATTCGTAAACGTATTCACACCTTCAGGAGTAATTAGCTTTTCTACTATTCGTAACGTGTCACCTTTTTTAACATTTACTTTGATTCTCGGATTGGTAAATCCGTTTGAATTGAAGTGGTAAATAAATACAGGATCCTGATATCCAGACTCAATTTGAATTTCTTCTTTTGCGTATGCCGCATTTAGAAGACTAAATGGATCATGCTTACCTTCAGTGATTTCTGCCACTTTATAGGTAAGCTTACTATCGATGGTTGAGTGTTCCGTTGAAAGTATGCCATTGACAAATACCAAATGACTTCCATCTTCCTTGTAAAGTTTGGATGCATCGAATATATCGCTTCCTTCAAGGCTGAAATCAATGTTTTTTTCCAGCAAAGAGGTTATAGGAGTGAACTTGTATGCCTCAGATTTTTTGTGAGGAAGGCTCACTTCATTGAGCATATCAAGCGCTTTCTGTTGAATTTGATTGCCTTGGAAAGTGCTTGTTAAGTTTTCTAATATGGCAGGTGCATTCATAATCATACCGCTGCTACTTCTTCTTTGATCCAATCATACCCCTTCTCTTCCAGTTCCAGGGCGAGACTTTTATCTCCTGACTTTACAATTCTTCCTTTATAAAGCACGTGTACATAATCTGGAATAATGTAATCCAGTAGTCTTTGATAGTGAGTTACTACAATACTTGCAGTCTTGTCGCTCTTAAGCTTATTCACTCCATCAGCTACAATCTTAAGCGCATCGATATCCAAACCAGAATCTGTCTCATCTAATATAGAAAGTGTTGGCTCAAGCATTGCCATCTGGAAGATTTCATTTCTTTTCTTCTCACCACCTGAGAAACCTTCATTTAAGGAACGACTTAGAAGCGCTTGGTCCATATCGACAAGCTTCATCTTTTCTTTCATCAACTTAAGGAAGTTGACCGCATCCAGGGCTTTTTCACCTCTAGCTTCACGTACCTGATTGATTGCAGTTTTTAAGAAATTGGTCGTAGATACACCCGGAATTTCAACAGGATATTGAAAAGCAAGGAAAATTCCTTTTTGAGCGCGCTCTTCCGGACTCAGTTCTAAAAGATCTTCATTTTGAAAAGTTACAGATCCTTCTGTTATATCGTAATCTTCACGACCGGCTAGAACTGAAGCTAAAGTACTTTTCCCTGATCCATTGGGACCCATTATAGCATGTACTTCGCCTGCTTTTACTTCCAGGTCTATTCCCTTCAATATCTCCTTGTCCTCAATCGAGGCATGTAAATTTTTAATGCTTATCATACGTATGTTGAATTGACTTATCCTACGCTACCTTCAAGGGTAAGCGCTAATAATTTTTGAGCTTCTACTGCAAACTCCATTGGGAGCTTATTCATTACTTCTTTTGCGAAACCATTCACAATCAGTGCGACAGCTGTTTCCTCATCTATACCTCTTTGCTGGCAATAGAAGATTTGATCTTCTCCAATTTTAGAGGTAGTCGCCTCATGCTCTATCTGAGCAGATTTGTTTTTGATGTCAATGTACGGAAATGTGTGCGCGCCACATTTATCGCCCATCAGCAGCGAATCGCATTGTGAGAAATTACGTGCATTTTCTGCACGTTTCATGATCTCTACCTGTCCACGGTAGCTGTTTTGTGATTTTCCTGCTGAAATACCTTTAGATACAATTCGAGAACGGGTGTTTTTACCCAAGTGAATCATTTTAGTGCCAGTATCCGCTTGTTGGTGATTGTTTGTTACAGCCACCGAATAAAATTCGCCTACAGAGTGATCACCTTTCAATATGCATGAAGGGTATTTCCAGGTAACTGCAGATCCGGTCTCTACTTGTGTCCATGAAATTTTAGCATGGTCTCCTGCGCAGATTCCTCTCTTAGTTACGAAATTGTAGATTCCGCCTTTACCATTCTTATCTCCCGGGTACCAGTTTTGTACCGTTGAATATTTTACTTCTGCTTTTTTAGCGGCATAAATTTCTACTACCGCAGCATGAAGTTGGTTTTCATCTCTCTGTGGAGCCGTGCAACCTTCGAGATACGAAACATAACTTTCATCTTCAGCCACAATTAATGTTCGTTCAAACTGGCCGGTGTTTGCTGCATTGATTCGGAAATAAGTGGATAGCTCCATCGGGCATCTCACCCCTTTTGGGATATAACAGAAAGATCCGTCAGTAAATACTGCTGAATTGAGTGCGGCAAAGTAATTATCGTTTACAGGCACAACAGAGCCTAAATATTTCTTTACTAATTCGGGGTGTTCCTGAACTGCTTCACTGAATGAACAGAAGATTACACCAAGCTCTGATAACTTATCTTTAAAAGTAGTAGCTACTGAAACCGAATCAATAACCGCATCTACAGCTACTCCTGTCAATCGCTTTTGCTCCTGCAATGAAATGCCCAATCTTTCAAATGTCTTTAGCAATTCCGGATCTACCTCATCCAGATTTTTTGGCTTTTTATCTTGTTTTGGGGCAGAATAGTATCGAATACCCTGATAGTCTACTTTTGGATATTTGACATTGGCCCAGTTCGGCTCGGTCATTTTCTCCCATTGACGGAAAGCTTTCAGCCTCCAGTCCAGTAGCCATTCCGGTTCTTCTTTTTTAGCCGAAATGAAACGAATGATATCTTCATTGATCCCCAAAGGAGCCTCATCTGCCTCAAAATCAACAGACCATCCGTGCTCATATTCTTTGGAGGTAAACTCTTCTAATATTTGTTCGTCAGTGCTCATTTATTACGCCTTCGTTTCAAGATGCAAAGGTACACCTTATTTATAGTAATTCTAAATAAGAACAATGAACTTGATAGAAGGTTCAGCTTTCGAATAAGAATCTCTTATTGTTCCATAAAATTTTCAAATACAAGGTGCTTATTTACACTTTCTTCGAGTGAGATAAAGGTTTCTGTGCTTTCAATCCCATCCACTTTTTGAATTTTGTCATGAAGAACATCTCTAAGGTGCTGCGTGTCTTTACAGTAGATTTTACAAAAGATGTTATAGTTACCTGTAGTATATCGGATAGTAGCGATTTCCGGTATTTCTTTTAGCTCCGAAACCACTCGATCGTATAAGGAGCTTTTTTCAAGATATATTCCCAGAAAGCATGTGATGTCGTATCCAAGTTTAGCATAATCGATTTTGAGGGTAGTGCCTTTCACAATACCCATCTCCTCAAGTTTTTTCATGCGTACATGTACTGTGCCTCCTGAAACGAATACTTTTTTGGCAACTTCAGTGTAGGGGATCTTGGCATCTTCTGATAGGATGTTTAAAATTTTCAGATCCACATTATCAATATCATAATTTTTGCTCATATCGACCGGGTGTATTTTGGGAATTTTTATTTAAAACGATTTAAATTGAATGAAATGTATTTATTCATCTAAAATATTGAATTAATTTCAATAAAAGTAGCAATCTACTAAATTTGAGTCATCAAACACACTGTAGAGTGGTGAAACTGGCAGACATGCCCTCCTCTCTCGGGGGTGGAGATAAGGGATAAATCCCGGTAAGTTCTCTCTCGGTCATGAATCGGGAGAGAACGCTCGGGGCTAACCGCTCCGTGGAGGTTCGAATCCTCCCTCTACAGCTTTGGGTTAATGTTGTTTATTTTGAGGTCTTGGTAGGGGTGCCAAGGCCTTTTTTTATCTTCAATTCTTTTCCAGTAAAACGCATCCTTTATCTTTATCAGCTTTAAAAAACAACTAAGCCTTAAAATGAAAAAACAACCTTGGCACGATAGTTACCCTGAAGGAGTTCAGACAGCAATAAACCCCGACAAATATTCATCTCTTCCTGAAATGGTGGATGAGAAAATTCAGGAGTATAAGGATTTGGTAGCGTTCGAGAATATGGGTAAGGAAATGACCTTTTCTGAGCTTGGTCAAGCCATTGATCAGTTCGCCTCATATCTGCAGAATCATACAAATCTTAAACAGGGAGATCGTGTTGCGATTCAAATGCCTAATCTTTTGCAATATCCCATTGCCCTGTATGGTGTGCTGAAGGCAGGGATGGTTGTTGTAAATACCAATCCATTATACACGCCAAGTGAAATGTTGCATCAGTTCAATGACTCAGGAGCCAAAGCGGTGGTGATTGTAGAAAATTTTGCCAGCAACCTTGAAGAAGTATTAAAGGAGACACAAATAGAAACGGTGATTCTTACTAAGATCGGTGATATGATTGGTGGTTTGAAGGGTGGCATTGTGAATTTCGTTGTTAAGAATATTAAAAAAATGGTGCCATCCTACAGCCTTCCTGATGCAATTGGTTTTAAGGATGCATTAAAACTGGGAGCTCAAAAACCTGCTACTAAAGTGGCGATTGAGCAATCTGAACTTGCCTTTTTACAATACACAGGTGGTACAACAGGAGTATCAAAAGGAGCGATGCTTACTCATAGAAATGTAGTAGCCAACATTGAGCAGGTATGTGAGTGGATGTTGCATGGAGGATTGGAAGAACGCAAAGAAATATTTATCACTGCCCTTCCAATGTATCACATTTTTGCGCTTACATGTAATGCCCTGATGACTGTGCGTATTGGTGCACGTAATGTGTTGGTCACAAATCCACGGGATATGAAAGCATTCTTGAAAGACTTGGGCAGGCATCAATGGTCTATTTTGACAGGGGTGAATACATTGTTTAATGGCTTGCTGAATCAACCAAAGTTTAAGGAGCTTGATTTCTCTAAAGTGAAATTCTCTTTTGCAGGTGGAATGGCATTACAAAAATTCGTTGCAGATAAATGGTTTGAAGTTACCGGAACACCAGTTTCTGAAGGGTATGGTCTTACTGAAACTTCGCCAGTATTGACTGCTAATCCATTGAGACGAGATGCAGAAACGGGGTTCATTGGTATGCCAATACCTAGTACAGAGATAGTGATACTTGATGATGACGGAAAAGAATTGCCTACCGGTGAACGAGGTGAGCTTTGTGCAAGAGGGCCTCAGATTTTTCAGGGTTATTGGAACCGACCCGAAGAAACGAAAAACTGTTTCCATGATGATTGGTTTAAAACCGGAGATATTGCGGTAATGAACGAACAAGGCTTCTTTAAAATAGTTGATCGAAAGAAGGAAATGATTTTGGTTTCAGGATTCAATGTTTATCCTAATGAAATTGAAGATTGTATCGCACTTCATGATAAAGTATTGGAGGTAGGTGCCATTGGAGTGCCAGATGCAAAATCAACTGAGGCAGTCAAAGTTTACATTGTAAAAGCAGATGAAAGTTTAACAGAAGAAGAAGTGAGGGAGCATTGTGCTGAACACCTGACTGGTTACAAACGGCCGAAATACATTGCTTTCATTGATGAACTTCCAAAATCTAATGTAGGAAAAATCCTGAGAAGAATTCTAAAAGAAAACGATCTGAAAACTAACTCATACAACTAAATGAAATTCAAATTACTCGTCTTATCATTATTTATTTCAACCGCACTCTTTTCTCAAAATACAGCACCTTTAGACACCACTTATTGGAGGATGGGGGGGACCAGTTCACTTACTTTTTCTCAGGTATCTTTAACCAATTGGGCTGCCGGTGGTCAGAATTCCATTGCCATCAATGGAAATTTTAGTGCTTTTGCTAATCGTGTGAAGGGCAGAGGAAAATGGGAAAATTCAATTGATCTGGCATATGGGTTAATAAAGCAAGGAGAATTTGATTTCAGTAAATCAGACGACTTAATTAACGTGGCAACAAAATATAGCTATAAGGTAAATAAGGATAACGGAAAATGGTTTTATACCGCTTTATTAGACTTCAGAACACAGTTTGATGAGGGTTTTGAGACGCCTCTAGAGCTTAATAAAATATCCAACTTCATGGCTCCAGGATACCTTACCGTCGGTACTGGTATCGCATATGATCCAAGCGAGAAGCTAAGTTTCGCACTTCAACCGTTGACAGGGAAATTCACTTTTGTATTGGATCAGGAACTTTCTGATGCAGGTAGGTATGGTGTCGATCCTATTGTTTACAATGCAGATAGCTCAGAAGTGATTTCTGAGGGAAGCAATGTACTTGCAGAGTTTGGTGCATTTTTTAGAGCTAAGTACAAAAACGATGTGTTTGAAAGTAAACTTGAGTTGTTTACTGGTTACACCCATAGCCAGGGAGATATCGATGTGAACTGGCAAAATGCATTAGTGCTGAATGTTACTAAAGCCTTATCCATGAATGCGTTTACGCATCTTATTTATGACAAGGATATTTTAATCGGAGTTGATGATGATGGAGATGGAGAGATTGATGAAGGAACTGAAAAACCGCGGGTGCAGTTCAAAAGTGTCTTGGGCGTAGGGCTCACGTATAAATTTGGAAAACAGAAAAAACAATAATCATTTAATTGTATTGTAAATGGTAAGACCAATATTTTTGTCTTAACCTTGCTATTTATTTTAATTATAACTAAAAGAATCTATAGATATGCCTGAATTTAATGTCGGCGACAAAATGGTTTACATCTTTCCTATTCTTCTACTTTTTATGATAGTAGAATACAAAGTTGCCAAACACGATTATGAATTAAAAGACTCATTAGCAGGGTTTGGAATAGCCTTAGGTGCTGCATTCATTTCCTTTTTTACAAAGGCGTTTACCGTAGTAGTTATATTTCAGGGTGTATTCAATTTGTTTGAACCCTTGAGAGCTGAATACCTTGGATATACAACCATCGGTTGGGCATGGTGGGCTTGGGTGCTAGCAATACTAGCTGATGATTTTAATTTCTACTGGCATCATAGATGGAGTCATACGGTCCGTTTGCTATGGGCAGCTCACGTACCTCATCATTCATCTAAGAATTTCAATCTTGCGGTAAGTATTAGAAACGGGTGGTTCATCTCGTTATACAAGCCTATTTTCTGGTTATGGATGGCTGCAATTGGTTTTGAACCAATTATGATCGGATCGGCATTGATCATAAATGCTACTTATCAATATTTCTTGCATACCAAGCATATTGGTTCTCTTGGCTTATTTGGGAAGATTTTCAACAACCCACATGTTCATGCAGTTCACCATTCCAGCAATATTCAGTATCTGGATAAGAATCACGGAGGAATTTTGCTTATTTGGGATCATTTATTTGGCACTTGGCAAAATACGATTAAGGACGTTAAACCACATTACGGTATTTTGAAAAGCCCAGACACCTACAATCCGATAAAGTTGAACACGCATATTTTCGTAGATATTTTTAATGACGTGAGAAAAGCGAAGAGCTTTAAGGAAGCCTTTATGTACATCTTTGGTCCTCCGGGATGGAGTCCGGACAATAGCTCACTTACAGCAAAGCAAATACAAGAACTGTATTATGCAGGAAAGATTAGCGCAGATATGCAGTTTGAAGGTGTTAGTCTTGAAAAAGAACTTAGCTCGATCAAAGAAGTTAAAAATGATGAGGCAAGTGCTGAGAAAGCAGCTTGATTTATAGTCAATGATATAACAAAGGGGACTTAAGGTCCCCTTTTTTTGTTTTTATCCTATAGTTCTCAATGGCAATGAACTTTCGAACAAAGGCTTTCATTCTTCCATTTTGGTGATTACCGGTTGAGTCTTTAAGTGAATATCTCTTTGAGGGAATGGGATTTCTATTCCTTTCTCTTTAAACAATTCGAAAATGGCAAAGTAAAGCTCCGTTTTTAATCGACGAGGCTTGTCCGTATGCGTGGCAGTCCATACCGCGAGTGTAAAATTCAATGAGCTGTCTCCAAATTCATCAAAAAAAACAGTCGGTTCGGGAAATTTAAGCACGTGATCGTTTTTTTCTGCGACCTTCAAAAGCACATCTTTCACCTCGGCAGGATCTTCTGAATAGCTAACTCCAACCGGAATATCAAACCGGATGTTTCTGTCATTGTGACTCCAGTTTATGACACGTGAGGAGATGAACTCTGAGTTTGGAACAATGATGGATACATTTTCATTGGTGAGAATGGTAGTTGCCCTGACCGAAATGTTAATCACATCACCCTCAATATCCCCAACTACAATTCGATCTCCCACTTTAATTGGCTTTTCAAATAGGATAATAATACCTGAGATGAAATTATCTGTAATATTTTGAAGACCAAAGCCAATACCAACCCCTAAGGCACCTGCAAGGAGGCTGAGTGAGCTCATATCAATACCCGCGCTTTGCACAATGAAGATTGCTCCAATGAAAATGAGCATAACCTTTGCAATGAGCCCAATAGAGTTTCGGGCCCCTTGCTCCATGCCTGCCTTGGCTAGTATTTTATTAACAAGTAAGTTTCTGAATCGCTTGGAAAGCCAGATGAGAATCACAAAGCTGATGATGAAGTAAAGGATGGTACCCATACTTATTTCGCTCTTACCCAGGCTGAATAGCGTAGTAGTGAATATTTCACCCACCTTGGTAAGAAAATCAAACATGCTTTGCCAAATATCTTCTACTGACTCCATTTACATTTTTTGAATCTGAAACTTGAATATAGCAATAAAAATAAAGGCTTTGCTTAGAATTTTACTCGTAGCATAGCCTTTACCTCGGATGAAGTATTACCGATGGCCTCTTCTAAACCTGAACCAACACTATCCCTGTCTCTAAATGAGAAACGGGCATATCTTAACCATAGGGAAATGTTTCTGACTGGGTCATATCGCACCATTGCATAGCTCCTCACTCCAGTTCCGTTGTAGGCGGGTATTGAAAAAGCATAAAGCACATCGCTTTCGTACACATATTGAGCATTATCAAAATTGTCTGTATCAAAAAGCGCCATTCGGGTATTGAATTTTAGTTTCCACCAATCAAAGTTGACATCTTGAATAATCGCAAATCCTTTGGTGAATTCCTCTCCTTCATTCTGAGTACTGCTTTGAACTTTTGTTTTGAGTTTAAGCCATGGTTTCAATTCATAATCCACGTTAAAGATGTAGTTGTACTTCACCTGATCCACTAGAAGGTTCAGGTTTTCATTGGAAATGGTTACCTGCCGTGTTTGCTGTCTTACCTGAGCGTAAAGGGTAATTTGCCTACTTGGGAAGTGTGAGTATCTAGCCAGCCATTCATTACCGATAGAGGGCGCCTCTGTTTGAAATTTAAGCCAGGGAAATTTAAACCTGTCATAATACACATTGAATTTATGTCGCCTGTTGGGCTTGATTGATAGCCCCCAGTAAGTGCCTCTTTCATTGATATTCCTGGAATTCTCCGAAAACGCATTGCCATAAAATGAGTGAAAATCTCTATCGTAATTGCGAAAGATCATTGCCATATCCACGAATCGTGAAAGACTAGCAACTAATCCTCCTACAGCCCCAACGCCTCCACTTTTTGACCGGGCGGTTTCTGTGAAGAACGTAAAGTTCTGCCAGGTGTAGTTTGCAAAAACGGAAGTGATGTAGTTATGATCTCCCTTGAATTCAAACTGGTTGTAGTTATTCGGTCTTCGCTGAAGAGGTCGGCTATATTGACTGTTAAGTCCTGATACTCCGATGGTAAATCTTCGGTTTGGACTATATTGAATCGCAGCACCTATTGATTCTTCAGTGATTTGATCTTTAGCTGCCAGTTCAGAAGGGGTTCTGTGGAAACCCGTGTTCTGAATGGAATTGATGAATTCCTCAAAATCAGAGAAGGTAGTGTCAGTTTGGATATTCCCATCCTGGTTTAGCTTAGAATAGAAAAGTGTCATTTCAAAGTCACCGAATGACTTAGTTAACCCTACCCCTCGAAAAAACCCGGATTCTAAGACGGATGTATAAGGCCTCAGTCCCAGGCTGTTTCTTTTGGTGGTGTTTACCGTTTCGGCACCTTTTCCGGCATTGAAACCTGCTCCAAAAACGATTCCCTGACCAATCTGTGCCTGGAAATCACCCAGCATAATTTTATCAAATCCATATTTATTTTCAAGTAATAAATGATAGGAGTAGAAATCAAACCCTTTCTGTTTTTCTGAAAAAGTAAATGCTTCGCCATTGTCTTTTTCGAAAGTAAAACCCAAGCTAAAGTCATTTCTGTGGCTTGTTCTGAATCTACCGTATATTTTATTAGGTGAGCCGGCATAGCGTGTAGGAGCCGAAGTAAGCGTGTCCATGATTTCACCGCTTTCGCTTCTTACAAACGTTGTGTCCAGAGGAAGGGCAGGGGTGTAGCCTTTCTGTTCTTCTAATCTTTTGGAGTATCTGAGCAATAGGTAGTTATTCTCCTCTTCAATTATTCGTTTGATAAGAGGTCTGTTATCGGTGACTGATTCTTCGACAGTTACAAATGGAAGCAATAGACGTATAGTTTCAAGATCCATTGTAGGAATTGCCTGAAGTTCGTGGATGGATAGAAAATCACCTAATTGATCCCGATACGTAAAAAAATTAGATACTTGAGCCGGATTTAAGATGTACAGGGATGCCAACTCATCAGGTTCTACCGTATTTAGATTCAGTTTATTACTATAAAAAAGGAGAAGAGATTCATAGATGTCTTCATACGCTATGTCCTCATCCTGCACCTGAAATAATCGCTCAGCAAATGCCTCAAGGTCTATTTCTTCATTTTGCGCAATCCCATGGAAGCCGAAGCATATAAGTGCTATGGAAATCCATTTTTTCATCTATCCAGACTGTATGAAACGGAAAGCTCATGAATACTACCAAGTCTTGAGTCATTGGAGAATCCATAATCAAACTTCAGGTTTTTGGGGTGAAACCCTACACCAAAGGCACCCAGAAAAGGCTCGGTACTGATACCGGTTCTTACAAACACATCTTCAATGATCCGATATTCTAAACCTGCCTTAAATACTTCATCAAATTCCAGGTCTTTCTCTACTTCTATGTTGAGCATAAGTTCTTCTGAAGGTTGATATGACATTCCGGCCTTCATGACGGTAGGCGCTTTCTCTCCCGTTTCATTGTTTATCTCCGCTTGATTTAGGTTGAAAATATGTGCTCCAAAACGCAATTGAGAACTTATTTCTGCAATACCACCAAATTGAATTGCCAATGATCGATTGGTTCCTACAGTAGCAATGTTGTATTGCAGTAAATCTATTCCTACCCCCAGGCTTACCATTTGGATCTTGTTGCCAAAAGCTAAATGAATGCGTTGTTCGCTGTATAGGTCATCTCCAAACTTAAAGAAGCCCACTCCGGCATTTCCTATGCCTCCTGCATAGACTGCTCCTGCTCCAATCACCTGAAATTCTTTTACTCCATACCTGTTTTGATAAGCAGCAAAAGCCGCATGTTTATCGTATCTTCCCAGGCCTCCTATGTTATTGAAAAGACTAAATTCATCTCCTAAGGTGAGTGATGCTCCGGCCATTCCTGCGCTCCTTCCTCCCAGATTAAATGAGCTGGTTTGTCCGAAAATTGAGGAATACGCAAATAGTAATGTTAGGAAGGCGATTGGCTTCATGTATGCAAAGTATCAATTTGGCGCATTTAAATCAATAATTGTAAATTAAGTACTAATGAAGATCTTGGCTATTTTACTATTCTCATTATCTATTTCGACTCTAAGCGGGCAAACAAATGATACCTTGTTTTATCAAAATGGGCAGGTTAAGGCAGTTGGGCAAATAGGTAATGATGGTAAAGTAGGTATTTGGAGATATTATTACCCCAACAAAGCGCTCAATGCTTTATTGACCTATAAAAATGGGCAACTAGCTGGCATTCAAAAATATTATTCTTTCAAAGGGAAACTGATAGCACGTGAGCATTATGAAAACGGTCTGTTGGAAGACTCTGCGGCATATTTCTACCCATCCGGTCAACTAGAAAAAGAAGGAAAGTATGAAAATGGCCTATACCAGGGAAAGTGGATGTTTTTTTATGAAAACGGGAACATTAAGAGAATTGGTAACTACGAACAAGGCAAGCCGGAAGGACCGTGGGAATTCTATTTTGAAAACGGTGAACTCAACCAGAAAGGAATCTTAAAAAATGGACTGGAGGATGGTTTTTGGGTGTACTTTGACGAAGGAGGAGATCAGCTTTATGAGGGAAGCTGGGATAAAGGTGAGAAAGTAGGTCAGTGGTACTTTTTCAAAAAGGGCAAAAAGAAGAAATGGAAGAGCTTTGACAATTAAGATTCTAAGGCTTTTACCCTTTCCTTTAATGGTGGATGAGAGTAGTGAACAAAAACATACGCCGGGTGTGGCGTGAGATTTGATAAATGATCGGCAGACATCTTCTTCAACCCTGTGATTAGAGGTGTGGCTGCATACGTTTCTTTCGCGTATGCATCTGCCTGATACTCATTCTTTCTGGAAATGATATTTCCGATGATTCCAAGTATAGTTGAAATAGGGGAGTATAAAATGAAAAAGGCAAGCAGGTTTAAGTGCAAGGCTGATGTCTGCCCACCCATTGCCCAACTTACTTCTCCACTGTAAGCCATTCTGGAGAACAGATAAAGCATAATGCCCATCATAGCTATGCTAAAAATAGTGCTGAATAGGATATGCTTCTTTTTATAGTGTCCTACTTCATGTGCAAATACAGCAGTTAATTCCTGGGTTGAATGTTTTTCGACAAGCGTATCAAATAGCACTACTTTTTTCTTCTTTCCTAATCCACTGAAAAATGCATTGCCTTTGCTGGATCTTTTGGACCCATCCATAATGAAGATGTTCTTTAGCGGAAAGTTCACTTTTTCACAATATGTCTCAATCGATGACTTAAGCTCTCCTTCAGCCATAGGAGTGAGCTTGTTAAACAAAGGCAAAATGAGAGAGGTATAAAATAAGTTAGCAAACAACACAAAGGCTGTCATCACCGCCCAGAAATAATACCAGAAATCACTACCAATGGCATTCACAAAATAAATAAGGACAGCCAGCAATAAACCACCGATGATAATGGTCAGGATATAACCTTTGATTTTATCCAAAATAAAGGTCTTAGCTGTCATTTTGTTAAAACCATACTTTTCTTCAATCACGAAGTTTCGATAGATCGAAAAAGGCATACTAATGATGTCAGAAATAATAAACAGAATGCCAAAAAAGATTAGAGGTGAAAGCAGACTTAACGGGGAAAATGTCCGTATCCATTCATCGAGCATGCCAAACCATCCATTATATATTGCCAGAACGAGGAGCACAAAACTGAAAGTTGCTGAGAAGTTGCTGAACTGTGACACTTCCCTGTTATACGCCTGTGACTTAGTATATTTCTCTTTGTCATAAATTCCTTCAAGCTCCTTCGGAATAGGTTTTTTAGCGCTTTGCCGATTCAGGTAGCTGAGTATGCGTTCAAGCGTAAAGTCGAACGTAATAATCACCAAAAGAATCGTAAAGATGGTTTGCTCAGTCATTCGGCAAATATAGCTTGCCGATTTGCTAAAAAATAAACGGAATTGGACACTTAAGTCTTCTTACATCAGCGGCCGGCTTCAATGGATCTCCCAAACTAAATGAATAAGCAATGCTGATTTCATGAGCACCACCGGTTCCGATTCCCAGATCTGATATCGTATAGTCAAAACTATATCCAAACGTTGCTCGATTAGTCTGCATTCCGATCATGAAAATGATGGCTTCATTGTTTACAACCCCGTCCAGATTTTTAATGGGAATACCTCTATACCACAGTCCCACTAAAATTGGATCTAGTGTAAAGTATGCCCCAAGGTCTAGCTGATCAAAATCTCCTTGTGTTCGGTAATTGAAACTGGGTGTGATACTTCGTTCACCTAAACCGGTCCTTGTACTTCCAGGGTTCAGTGGAATGCGATATCCGCCATGAAGCGAGAATCGCTTTGGAAGGGGGGCGTTTCCGCCTGCTATGCTTTGATTAGGTTCTAATACATGATGAAGTGCCGCTCCTAACCACAAATCCGGATTGTAGAGCACCCCTCCAAAGGAAAGGTCAAAAAACTGTGCATTGAGGCCTGTATTAAACGTTTCACCTGTAGTAGGTCGTACCAGTCCTGTGTTATCAAATTGATCACCAAACGTTAATTTATCAAAATTCAAATCTCGTATGTAATAGGCTGCCTGAACTCCGGGCCGAAATGTCCATTTGTAGTTAAGCTGGAGCTGATAGGCGTATTGCAGACCGATCGATGTAGAATTAAGTCCTGCGATTCCTTCCTGATCCCTTGTGAAGATAATGCCGGCACTGCTGTAGTAGTCTTCAAAATGATAGTCGAAATAAGCAGAGAAGGTTTCAAAATTCGCATCCAGGTTTGGCCATTGCGATCGATAGTTTACCCCCATTCGACCTTTTTGATTGATGCCCACAAGCCCCGGATTCAGATATAAAGGGGCAGCATAATATTGAGAAAACTGAGGGTCTTGTGCCTGCAAGGTGTTTTCCTGAAAGAGAGCAAATGCGAATGTTGAGAGTAAAATAATCTTCCTGACCATTGAAAAACGTAGATTATTAATCGTTGAGCAAATTATACAATAAATACAAATCGGTTTAAGTTTTGTTGAGTTTACTACGTAATGTAACGGCCACTCTAACGTTGGTATTTTGATATGCTTGCATATTGCGATTTAAAATCTTTCGCATAATGTTCAAGTGTCTTTACATTGTTGTTGAATATATCCTGAATTAATTCGGGTTAACCCTATTTTTACAAAGTGTTGTGTATGAACCAGGACATCTCTATGATTCGTTTCCCTTACAGGACTGCATTAGTCAGTTGTTTGCTCATTATCCTTTCACTGGTATCATCATCTTCGCTTTGGGCTCAAAACGTAACAGAGACGCGGTGGTATTTTGGCAACTCATCTGAAAATCTGGTTTTTGACAGAAATGGCAGGGATGTTTATTTACAAACTGATCAGGCCACTCCGTTTGGCAATGCAGGAGCGGTCACCATTACAGATCAATTTACCGGAAACCTACTGTTTTACACAGATGGAGTAAATGTGTATGATGTTTCTCATACAATTGTTCCCAATGGCGCTGGCCTGGCAGGTAATTCAGCTATTAATGTTCCGGCTGTTTCATGTCCGGTGACTGATAGTCCCGGCCAATATTACATTTTTACAAATTCAGGTACTAGTGGCGTCAATGAGATCAGGTATTCCATTGTGGATGCAACTGCTCAGGGAAATGGTTCTGCGCAGTTTCCATATGGAGATGTAACATCTGCAGATAATCCAACCGGATTGGTTAATCCATCGGAAGGCATGCTGATCGTGCCGGCAGGAGATGGAGAGCTGTTTTGGATGATTTCACAGAACAGTGCCAATTTTGAAATTCAGGTTACACAGATTGATGCAGGAGGAGTGGGAGCTACCACCAATAATGATTTTACGGATGGGTCTACTCCCGGTTTTGAAGCATCACATTTTGCATTTAACAGAGACTCATCACAGTTAATCATGGTGCCGAGAAGAGCCAATAGAAATATATGGCTAATGAATTTTGATCCGGCTTCCGGAACTTTGTCTTTTGATAGAACTTTGACTGGTACCGGCTTCAATGATGATCAGGGAGAGTCAATTTATGATATCGAGTGGTCACCCGATGGATCTAAAATCTACTTTTCTCGATTCGGAAGTAGTGGAACAACCGGACAGCTGTATCAACTTGATTTTAATGATTCCACTGAGTCTGTAAACCCAATCTTGCCAGCTCCCATTTTCAGAAGTTACGGGTTGAAACGTGCGCCGGATGACCGAATTTATCATTTATATCAGTCTACCAATGGCGGAAACGTGAATTTAGGGAGAATCTACCGTCCGGATAGTATTTTAGATTCTATTCAATATCAGGCTGTGGTTTTTCCCGAAGACTTTAACTCCAGGCAGTTTTCTGAGCATACACCGGCCTACAATTTCACTTTTGATACACTGAATTTTTACTACATAGACAGTTGTGAAACCAATGTGACCAAATTTTTCCCGATAGTGGAGCCAGTTCCCAACAGCCTCACCTGGGATTTTGGTGATGGAACAATTTCGAATGCCTGGATACCAAACTATCAATACCAATCGGCAGGTGCTTACACAGTAACATTGACGGCTGAGGTTAATGGAATTACACAACAAATTGTAGATTTTGTAGATATTCGAACAAACCCACTGGAGGTAGACCTGGGGAATGACACCACCATTTGTGTGGATGAGATTCTAATGTTGGATGCCGGAACCGGTCAATCTTTTGTTTGGAATACTGGTGAAATCACTCAAACCATAGAAGTAGATACTACAGGTACCTACTGGGTGGAGGTGACTGATGCTTCAGGCTGTACAGACTTTGATGATATAGAAGTATTGGAATATGGTGTTTCTAATCAAACTTCTAATCAATGGTATTTTGGTGAGCAAGCCGGCATTGAATTTACAGGTGGAGCCACTGCAATTCTGGATGGAAATCAACAAGATGCGCTGGAAGGATGCGCTACAATTTCAGATGTAAACGGTGACTTACTTTTCTATACCAATGGATTTACTGTTTGGAACAGAGATCATGATGTGATGGTAAATGGAGACACGATTGGTGGTGAACAGCTATCAGCCCAAAATTCCTTGATCATGCCTTTTGGAGGTGATCAAACCATGTTTTACATCTTCACTACAGAAAGAGTTTATGGTGACGATGAATATGCATTGCGTTATTCCATTGTCGATATGAAAGAAGATGAAGCACGTGGCAAAGTCATTGTAAAGAATGTGAAGTTGATGGAGAATAGCACGGAACGAATTACAGGATCCGGGTTTACAGGTAATGACCTCATCATGGCTCATGAGTTTGGCAATAATTCATTCAGAGCGTTCCAGACCAGTGCTGCGGGATTAAGTGGAGCCATATTTTCTCCTACCGGGGCAGTACACGAATTCATGCAGGAACTAAGTGCTACCGGCTACATGAAAATATCACCAACACTGAATCAGATTGCGGTAAATATACCGGGCACCAACCAGGTGGAAATTCTGGATCTGGATCAAGGTGAAGTATCCAACCCAAGACTAATTGATACCGGAGAGAGTGATCTGTATGGAATGGAGTTCTCACCTGGAGGACTAAAACTCTATTTGACCACCTCATCGGGTGCATCCAAGCTGATTCAATATGACTTAGATAGTTTGAACTCTGCAGACCCAGTGACAGACATCTCTAATACCAAATTTGATGGTTACCCACAAGGTGTTGACTATGGTGCACTCCAGATCGGCCCTGACGGAATTATTTATATGGCAGTTGATAACTCCACCACATTAGGAACGATAAATGCACCGGATGGTGACGATGCTGGTGCTAGCTTCAACAGTACCGGATTTGACCTTGCAGGAAGGATCAGTCGATTAGGACTACCGAACTTTGCTCAGAATAACACGCCCCCTGCACAAGAACCAAGCATGACCGTGACGGAGGGGTGTGCGGGACAACCTTCTACTTTTAGTGGAGTTGGAAGGGATCCAAATAATTCAATCGAAAACTATTTGTGGATATTCGGAGATGGAACCAGTGCAGCGGTTCAGGATACCACACACACGTATGACAGCCCGGGTACCTATACCGTACAGCTTGTTTTAAGTAATCGATGCGATACAGACACCACATTGTCTCAAACCATTACAATCAATAATATTCCGGAAAGCCCGACTGTGCCAACAGATACAGCAATTTGTGATCAACCGATTGTGCTGACTGCATGGCCTACTGATAACCCTGATTTTTCCTATTACTGGAGTACTGGTGAGACTACCAGAGAAATCACTGTTTCAGAACCAGCCGTAATAGATGTAGCTATTATTAATATCGTGACTGGATGTACATCTGATACCCTTCAGGTTTTCCTAGCTGATGCACGTCCTGATGTAGATCTTGGTGGAGATAGGCTGCTGTGTCAAAATGATCCGAGCATAACACTAGATGCACAAGTACCACGAGGTACTTTCTCTTGGGCAATCGATGGGGTAGTTATGGGAAATAACCGAACATTTGATATAGATACTACTACTGCAGGAGTGTTTGAATATACTGTTTCTGTGACCAATTCATTTGGGTGTATTGGACGAGACACCATTCAGGTAAACATTCAGCCTGCTCCTGATGTAACTACAAATCCAGGCAATACATCAGGGTGTGGAAATGATGATGGTACACTTGATATCACCTTTAATGCGTCAGGGAGTTTCTCTTATCGGTTAGCAGGTCCTTCCAATTTTGGACCAGCCAATTTTGATGGACCGGGTAATGCACCCACAATTACCAATCTAGCGCCAGGTATCTATAACCTTACGGTGACTAATCTTGTAACTGACTGTGATTATATAGAATTATTGCAAATTGAAGATCCAGGTACTTTTAATCTGGCAGTATCAAGAACGGGAAATTGTGATGGAAATGTGGAACTTTCAATTACTGGAACAACTCCATCACTGCCGGCAAGTTATAATTATGAGGTTCAGGATGCTTTAGGAAATATTGTAGCTAGTGGAACTGATAATGTTGACCCATTGGTTATTTCTGGTTTAAATACCGGAACACTTTCTGTTCAAGTAACTGATGACAATGCACCGGGCTGTGTTGAAACTGAACAAGTTAGCATACCTCCCGGTCCAGAACCAGTATTTACTTTTGATGCGATTCAAGAGATATGCGCTACCTCGGGTCTGGTGGGAATATCTGACGGTGTTACCGCCGGTGTTACTTATTCATGGTCCACTACTGATGGCAGTATTATTGGATCAAATATTGGGGATTCAATTACAGTTGATCAATCAGGTACCTATACCGTTTTGGCGACTGCTCCAGGTTTTTGTGATCGCAGTGAAGACATTCAGGTAAATCTCAATACACCTCCGACTGTGAATGTCACTGTACAAGGAGATCCATGTGAAGGTGAGCAGACACTTGTAGCTAATGTAACAGGTGGGAGCGGATCATACATCTACAACTGGAATGATGGGGGTCAGGCTATGCAAAATACGGTAACCACATCAGGCACGTATAATGTCTCTGTATTGGATCAATTCACTGGTTGTGAAATTACTTCTGGAGATACAGATGTTACTATTGAAGCTGAATTTACGCTTACACTTAATCTTGAGTGTGACAATAGAGGAAGTGTATTGATAATTGCTACCACCAATTACTTTAATCCTTCAGTCACATATGAATGGCAAGATCCTAGCGGTAGTACCTTAAGTGAAACGGATTCCACTTTAAGAGTTAGCCAATCGGGTAATTATACGGTGATAGCTACTAATGAGACAGGCACATGTATGGCTACAGAATCATTGGATGTAGCAGTGGTTCCAATAAATCCTGAGGATATACTGTTGCCTGAAAGAGCAGCATTTTGTCCAGGGAATCCAACTAACCCTACTGTGGACTTAGATCCGGGTGTTTTTAATACTTATGAGTGGAGGTTAGTGCCGGATAATACCATTATTTCCACCAATCCCGTACTGACCGTATCCACCGTAGGAACCTATCAAGTTACTTTATACAATGGATTTACCTGTGCCACTGCAAATGTGGAAGTGGTTCAGGATTGTCGTCCGGTAATATTTGCGCCGAATGCATTTTCCCCTAATGGAAATGGAGTTAATGATGAATTTTTCGTCTTCCCAAATGACTTTATCGAGGAATTTGAAATATTGATTTATACTCGTTGGGGTGAATTGGTTTACAGATCTACAAATCAGGATTTTCGATGGAATGGTATTTACAGGGGCGCTCTGTTGCCGCCAGGAACATACGCTTACGTTCTTAAATTCTCAAGCTCATTAGCTCCGGATTTAGGAACAATCGAACAATATGGGTCGGTTACGCTTATTAGATAGATGAGTTACTTCGATGACATATATTCCAGAATTTTCGGAAAGCAGGACAAAACCCCTGCTGGCATTTTTGTTAACGAATTAATCAAAAGAAGTCAGTCATTTATTAATCGATTTCAAGAGTGGAAGAATTCTGATTATTCTGCAGAGCTAATCAATGACCTTTGGCAGTCGTATTTCTGGCGAAAACAAGGAGTAGATAAAGACCCTCACATATTGATTTTAGAGTCAACATATAGTAATGGGTTTGCGATCTCATATGAGCCTAAGTATGGTAAAAACAACTTTCATTACCTTTTCGATTATCTTGCTGACCAGGTAAAAAAATTGGATTACAGATTAGTTGTAAGTAGGCATACTATGCAAGAGAAGGGAGATATAGTTGAATCTAAAGAGATGCACTATCTGAAACCAAAAACAGGGTTTGTTGAACCAATTGATCAAAAGTTTGGTAATGTACAGATAGAATATATTGAAGAAAATGATGAGCCAACACGCATCAAACTAATTGCAAATTCGTATCCGGACAGGAAATACAAGCAGGCAGATAGTTTTGAGGATTTGGCCAAGCATATTTTTTCAATTAAAAAATGAAACTAAAAATAAGCATGAGAGTATTAGCACTATTTACACTACTAATGATAAGTACAGGAGTTCATCAGACTGCTGATGCACAATTATTTCCTACAAAACTTAGAGTAACCGTGATTGATGGATTGGGGAATTTTGTAGAAGGTGCAACTGTATCTATATATGATAATGAAGCTGATTATCTGGCAAGTAAAAGCCCAATTGCGACTATGAAAACTGACAGTAAAGGACGTGTTACGTTCAAGGAGGTCAAACCAATCGCATATTTCATAGAAGCCAAATTTGAAGATAAAAACAACAACGGTGAAGGGGTGAAAACGGGTGAACTTTCAGAAGGTCGCATTAATAAAGTCAATACTGTAATCGAGTAGTTTGAAAAAGCTTCTTTGGGCCTTTATACTGTCAGTTTTGCTTAGTAAAACTGACTTTTCTCCATCATATAATATAATTGTCAATGATACCCCTTCGGAAATAGAAGGCAGGGAAGATTTGATGGGCAGGTTGGAGTATTTAAACCTGCTCAGCCAAGACCCAAAGACTGGTGAAGTGCCCCAGAATATTCGCCAGTTAGAGTTGCAATTTGATAAACAGCTTTTACAGGATACAAGAAACCTACGAACTCAACAATTAAGCGTATCATCATTGGGTCCCAACAATGTTGGAGGAAGAACGCGTGCTGTTGCCTTTGATGTCAGAAATGAAAATATCATTCTGGCAGGGGGTGTGAGTGGGGGTATTTGGAAGAGCACAGATGGGGGAAATTCCTGGGTAAGAAAATCTGATCCCGAGAATCGTAACAGTGTCACGTGCATCGCTCAGGATACACGACCAGGCATGGAGGATGTTTGGTATCATGGAACAGGTGAGATTGTAGGAAATTCCACCAGTGGCGGTGCGGCACCTTTCCGAGGAAATGGAATATATAAGTCAGTAGATAATGGTGAGTCATGGCAGCCAATTGCTTCCACTCAAAATGAAACTCCTCAATTTTTCAACAGTCATTTTCAATATATCTGGGATATTGAAATCAATCCTGCAAACGAATTACAAGATGAGATTTTAGTTGCAGCATTTGGTGGTATTCTCAGATCAGTTGATGGTGGTGAGAGCTGGGAAGTTGTTTTAGGGAGAAGCTTACTCGATGAAGTAGACACTGCAGATTTTAATCAAGCCAATGCATCTTATTACACCTCATTGGAGCGATCCGGGAATAACGTTTTTTATGCAGGATTGTCCACAGAGACACCTTTGGGAGATACCTTGGAAGTACCTCCTCCGGATGCAGGAATATTTTACTCAATCAATGGAAACGACTGGTCTGAAATAACACCAGTGACAGATGAGTCAAGGTACCAAAGGATTGTTATTGGTTCTAGTCCATCCAATCCTGATATTACTTATTTTATGATTGATTCCAGTCCAATACTAATTCTGGAACACCGGCTTTCATTATTAGCAGATCCACAGAGAGTTAACGGATTTGATCCTGAGCCTCGCAAAATTCCCAAATTTGATGAAAACCTCGGGATCTTAAATACTCAGAGGTCATACAATATGATGATTCGCGTACATCCTGATGATCCCAACATTGTTTATGTGGGTGGCACCAATCTATTCAGATCTACAGATGCATTTAGAACGGAAGAAAACATTGACTGGATAGGAGGGTACAACCCGGAAGGGGGATCCAGCGTTTACCCCAACCACCATCCGGATCAGCACGATCTGTTGTTCTTGCCTAGTAATTCAAATGTTGCTTTATCCGCGAGTGATGGAGGGCTAAGGTTAACGAGTAACATTGTGGCAGATTCTGTGATGTGGCAGAGTAGCAATAACGGATTTGTAACGTCACAATTCTTCACGATTGCTCAGTCGAAGACCAGCGGTAATCCTACTGTATTGGGAGGAATGCAAGATAATGGTACTGATCTGTCTTCCGGCGATTTAAATTGGGAGGGCATTATTGGTGGTGATGGCAGCTATACCGCTACTACCAAAGATGATGTACTTTGGTTTGCTGCTTTTCAAAGAGGGCAGACACTTCGGTTAACACTCAATGACGAAAATGATATTACTTCATTTGCACGAGTAGATCCGGGGGGTCTGGTTGCGCAGCAAGGCTCCATTTATTTATTCATTAATCCTTTTGCATTAGATCCAACCAACCAAAATCGGATGTTTTTTGCAGGAGGTAGTCAATTGTATTACCATCCGAACGTCTCACAGATCCCCGGGGGTTCTCAAACACCGACAAGTCTGGGATGGAGAAATGTGTATAGTATCCCTCTAGCCAATGGATTGATTAGTGCCATTGAGGTTTCTGCAGACGGACAAAAGGTATACTTTGGTACAAGTGATGGAAAATTATTTCGATTAGATAATGCACTATTTGAACCTGATTTTCAGGTGACTTCCATTCAGTCAAATGTATTTCCTGAAAATGGTTATGTATCTTCAATAGCGGTTAATCCGGAGGATAATGAGCACCTAGTAGTTGCGTTTTCTAACTACAATGTCCCATCCATATTTGAAAGTCACGATGGGGGAGCGTCATTTACTGATATCAGTGGAAATTTGGAGGAAAATGCAGATGGTACCGGAAATGGACCAAGTATTAGATGGGTAGAAATAATCCCGAAAACAAGTACTGATTTGATTTTGGCAGGAAGTAGTGTGGGACTGTTTTCAACAGAAACTACGGCAGGCACAGGGACGCAGTGGGTGAAGGAATCTTCGGATCTAATCGGTAGTGCAGTGGTCACCATGATGGACTACCGCTCATCTGATGGTCGATTAGTAATTGCCACACATGGTAATGGCGTTTATGAAACGTTTATCGATGACTTTAAACCAATCAGTTTTCAGCCGGAGATGGCAAATTTTAATGTATTGTCTACCTATCCAAATCCATTTGTAGAAAATGCAAATATCCAATATTCGATTCCTGAAGCAGGGGAAGTAAGAGTGGATATCCTAAGCACGTCTGGTAAACTTATAAATACCATTTTGTGGGGCCCTCAATTTGCCGGAACAAACACAGTAACATGGGATGGAACAACTCCATCCGGAACTTCACTAACCAATGGAATCTATTTATACCGAATCAGGTACAATGGACAGCAGCAATCAGGAAGACTTTTGCTAAGACGTTAACGGATGCTGAGCACCAGCAAGAAGTAGGCAATTACCATCACCCAAAAGTGATAATTCACAATATTTGGAATAATACCCAAGTCCATCAGGATAACAAGGATGGCTAGCACAATTGAGATTATTCTTAAGGTATTTCTGGTTCTTGATGTCATGGTTACTGTTTTAGACTAAAATAAGTATTTCATTGGCACATGGCAAATTGATCTTGTTCAATCATCTTTGCACATCAAATAATTGATAGTGGCAGAAATTGGATCAGATATCGTTAAAGCCAAAGCGTTTTTGGAGCAAGGGGAGGTAGTAGGTATCCCAACAGAGACGGTATATGGTCTGGCTGGAAATGCATTGAACGAAGATGCAATTCTGAAAATTTATGCTGTTAAAAATCGTCCCAAGTTTGACCCACTCATTGCCCACACCAATTCGATTGAGAAGATCGGTGATTTGGTCATGGATATTCCAGACAAGGCGATGAAGTTGGCAGATAGATTCTGGCCGGGACCATTGACGATATTATTGAAGAAAAATAAACATGTGCCGGATCTGTTAACATCCGGACTTGATCGGATAGCGATTAGAATCCCTAAACATCCATTGAGTATGGATCTATTGGGTAGTATTGATTTCCCTTTAGCAGCTCCTAGTGCCAACCCTTTTGGCTATGTCTCTCCGACTACTGCTCAACATGTAAATGATCAACTCGGAGCAAGCATTCCTTATGTTTTGGATGGTGGTCCTTGTAATATTGGGCTTGAGTCCACCATTGTAGGTTTCGAAAATGATGAGGTGGTTATTTATCGCCTTGGAGGAACGAAAGTGGAGTCCATTGAAGAGGTTGTTGGTGCGGTCAAAATACAAGTAAACGAGAGTTCCAACCCGGCAGCTCCAGGGATGCTCAAATCACACTACTCTCCAGGTAGAAAGATGATCATAGGAGACATAGCAAGCAATTTAAATGAGCTTGCTAAAGAGTCAACCGGAGTACTTTCATTTAGTAAACCATTCGACGTACCCGATAAAAATCTTGCTGTTCTATCACCTTCAGGTGACATAGATGAGGCAGCCCGGAATATTTTTTCTGCCCTTCGGAAAATGGATCAGGAACACATTAAAGTTATTCTAACGGAATTTGTACCAAAAGTAGGATTGGGCAAGGCGATTAATGATCGTTTAAGAAGAGCAGCTGTTTAAATCAGTCTCGATATTCTCTTTTATATACATTCTCAAACGGAGTGAGTTCTCCTGAACGGTTAATGAAAAGCGTATAATCAAAATCTTTACTGGATTTTAACGCTGCATCATCATCGGTGTGCTTAATAAGTGTGGCAGGGTTGACTTTCAAATGTTTTGGGTAGTTAAAATTGAAGTGCTTCAAATCTGTTGAGGTGATCGCTTTATTTAGAAGGGCAGAGATTTTTATGATGCAAACTTTTTTGTAAAGCGGAGAGGATTTCAGATTATTCAATTGATAGATGGAGGAGTTTTTGGTGGCATGACGCATACCTATCACACATAAAATTCCTTTGTCAGGATATTCGTCTGTAAGCGAGATGAATTTATCGTATATCAGACGGTCACGAAACTTGTAGTTTTGGTTTGGGTTTGTATAGTCGAAGGTCAATCCATCATCCATATCTAAAATCATCGTCGCAAACTGGATGAAGTCATCTCCAAAAAAATTGGTATAAGCCTCACTCTTTTGTTCCATCTCATCGATGGTCAATAACACTAAACTTTGGATGACCTCACGATCATAATAGTGCATGACAGATAGTCCTTGAAAACTTTCACGATGTGCTCGGGTATCCTCAAAAATCTGCTTGAAAGATCCAACAGTTTTTTCGAGTGGTTCAGGAATTTCTTTTTCTCCGATGAGTTCGTTGATTACGAATATCGCAGATGCCATTTTGTATTCAATATCGATGCTTTTGACAAACACGCGATCTTCGAATGGGAGAGAAAGGTTAAATGCCCTCAAGTCTTCGAAGAATTTCCAGTTCTCCTTACCCCAAAAAAGAGTATTTCGTGCGATTTGTCTTAGTTTGACAGTATCACCTGATTCCAGATAGGAGTTGATCATATAAGCAGCACTTGCACCCTGCTCGATTGCCAGTATCCTTACACTCGCATGTTTGTGTAAGTACCTGATCATTTTTAAAGTTGCCTCTGGTACTGATTGAATATTGTGCCAATGTTCAGCTAGAACGAAAAGCTGATTTCTATCAATTTCTATCAGATCGTACCCCTCGAAATTACCATCTGCTTCAATGCTAACAGATTGAATATTAGGAGAGGTCTGAGCTTGCACCACCCAAACCGACCATGCAGAAAAAACTAAAATTAAGTACCGGATCATTTCATCCAACAACGTTTATCTCCCCTTCACAATTTTCAGTTTAATACTTTGCGGGCTTAGTTCCCGGCAATGATTTCTGAATAAACTCTCGTAAATGATCATTGCTGCTAATGAGATCTTCATTGCGTAAGTACATCATATGACCACTTCTATACCCTCTAAATGAAAGGCGGTCTTTCATTTTACCACTTGGGTCAATTTGCCACATCGTATACTTTGCATCAAAATATTTAGTAGCTCCATCGTAATAACCACTTTGAATCATGGTATGTAAATATGGATTCTGTGCCATGGCTTGTCTCAGATTTTCACCTGTGTTATTACCATCTCTATTCCAGGGATGAACCGGCCCAAACATGTTGTATTTGATGTCAGTATCATAGTCGAGTACGTTCTTAAAATAATAATTGATCGCTGGGGTAAAGGCATGTAACCAGCTGGTAAGCTCTGAATTGAAATCAGGGCGATCACCTCCATCTGTTCGGTCTATTCCTTTATATCGGGAATCCAGTCTTCCAATCGTATACCCTTCATCTCTCAGCAGTTCTTTCCAGAAAAAGGAGGTTGGCACGTCAAGGTTGTATTGAAGAATTACTTTTTCAGAAATTCCTGAATATCTGGCCATTACCCGTGCAGCTTCTTTCTTTTCCTCTTCGCTGACAAAACCTCCTTTTGCTATTGTTGGCATTAGTTCCTGAATCGAGTAAGTCTCGATTTCATCCAATACCTCAAGTAAGTCTATATTCTGCAAGTCTGCAGGGAGCTTTTCGTGATACCATGCTGCAGCCGTAAAATATGGTACTCTTAGAGCAGCTCCTAATGGACCATCTCTGCGTCCCTGTCCACTGTGAATTCCTAATTCTGTAGGAGAAACCAGAATCACACCATTCAAATACATCCATTGTCGATTCTGAAGCTCTAGGGCTAGTCCGGAAACACGTGTGGTACCATAGCTTTCCCCAATCAGATATTTAGGAGATTCCCAACGATTCATTCGATGTACAAATGTGTTGATCCACTCTGCCAGATAGGAGATATCCTCATTTACTCCGAAAAAGAATTCTCTACTGATATTCTCTTTATCTAATATCCGTGAATAGCCGGTATTGACAGGGTTTACAAAAACAATATCAGCCATATCCAATACTGAATTTGGATTGTCTTTGACACCATACGGCTGAATCGGGAATCCCTCATCATCCACTTTGAGGATTTTCGGTCCGGTATAAGCCAGATGCATCCATACCGAGGCAGAACCAGGACCTCCATTGAAGGAGATAAGTAATGGTCGGCTTGCTTTGTTTTTGACATCCGTCCGTTCATAATAAGTGAAATGAACAGCTGCAACAGCCTTTCCTTCATCGTTCCAAACTGGTTGAGTTCCTGTAGTAGCTTTATAAGGCACAGACTTTCCTTTGATTGTGACCTCATGATTTGTGACTATAGTTTCATCTGCAGGAATTGTTCGTTCCTGGGCAAAACTGTAGGTATAAATAAGAATCGTGAAAATGGTGAGTACACGTCTCATAATCTGATTTTTAGGATTAGTTTAAATGAAAAGTACCAAATAATCTTTAAATCAGTAAATAAAAAGATGTACTCGGTAGGATAAGGTGTTTTGTGGTTCGTCAATACTGAGGCTCAAAAAAGAGACAGTAAGTTGATGAAGAAATGAGTTTCGTCCTCTGCGTTTTTTGAGAGTTCAAACCTGAAAGTGATATCGTTGACAAGTACCAGGTCCAGTCCGGTTCCGAAGCTGTATAAATATTTATCAGTAAGCGGAGCACTTCCATCATAGTTCGGATATCCCATACCATACCCCTGATCAAAATAGATTTTACCATAAATGGTTATCGGGAATGTCTGAAACTGCCGGAGCGGCATTGCTCTACTAATGTCATACTTTCTTCCAAAGAGCTGATGTTTAAATTCATTCCGCTGCAATACGTATGAGCTGGCTTCTATCAGTCGGAGATCATATCCACGTATCACCTCTTTCAAAAAGCCAATGGAGTGATAATTAAAGTAGCTGCGATCATTCGCAGGAAATGTACTCATCGTGGATAGGTTGTTTACCATGAAAAAGTTGTCCTTGAACTCCCAGTATTTAGTTAAGCGAACTCTCGCAATCCAATAGTCGACTCCATCGTCATATAATCCCAAACCAACTTTACTTATGCCACCTCTGTACCATGAACCTTTCGTTGGGTAGTTCACATTATTGCGCTTATCCCAGGTGTAGCTATAGCCCAATGAGAAGTATTGTTGTTGGGTTCGGCTGTCACCAAGGTAGTTTGGGTTTAACTGTGAGATGGTGTCAGCAACATCTACGCGAAGGTGACTGAGACTCGTGCGATGAAAGGAGTAAAACGAACTTCTATACGAATGCACAACAGAGTTGGTATAAGCTCGTCTCAATACATGCTGTCGGGAAGAGGCAAACCTACGAATGTTATCTGAAGTCGTAAATGGAACATTTTTAGCTTCGAAGTAGCTGGAGCTAATCAGCAATCCGTTTCTTTGCTGCTTATCGATATAGGGAATTTGGTAGTAAAGATTCAGTACAGTTTCGAATCCTGTCTGAAGCCATAACCTGAGAACTTCATTTCTTCCTCTGAAATTGTATTGAGTTAGCTTCAGTCCATAATTGACCCGACTCAGGTCTCGATCTCTATTAACCCACCAGTCGTTAAAGTTTCGGTCCGTGAGTCGAAAAATTGGGAAGGGGTATAGGTACCAACGCTCATCCAGGGTGATCTTAACATCTGTCTGACCTTCTGCAATATTTTCAAGCGTCAATGTGACCTCATTGAATAGGTTAGTGTTGTAAATACGGTTACGATCCCATACAAACATGCTATCCAGTTGATATCGCTTATAGCTTTGACCTTTCTCGAAAGAAAGCTCCCGAGTAATGATACGCTCTTTGGTTTTATAGTTGCCTTCAATGATTATCCGATTGATTCTCAATACCTCTGTAGAGTCTGTCTGAGCCAAACAACGAAGGCTTGATAGCATAAATAGCAGAATGAAAGTGAGTCTGTTCGAATGCTTCAACGATATGCTTAATCCTTCAATCATATTTAATCAGAACCGACAAACAGAATGATTTTTTGGTGGGCGTGCAAGTTTTGAGTGATACTTTTGTTTGCGTGAATCGCATCCTTAAGAAGATCTTGATTTTTCCGGTATTGGTGTACCAATACTCGATCTCACCACTGTTTCCTAATAGTTGCAGGTATACACCTACTTGCTCTCAATATACCAAAGAAGCGATTCAGAAACATGGACTCAAAGGGGTTTGGATGGGTATTAAGCGAATTGGCAGATGCCATCCATGGGGTGGCAGTGGCTATGATCCGGTACCATGAATCTTTAAAAAATAAGAGGCAGTCTCCAGGGGTTTATTAATATTCGAATGTCACTCTGACGAAGGGCTCCTCATCATTCTAGGAGCTAGAAATCCATCATAAACCTGCCTGCGGAAGGCAGGTTCAATGTGACTGATCTTATTGAGACAACCTCCTATGTTTATTTTGGAATGATATTTTCTTTTGTCCAATCGCGCAAGGTGTTTCCTTCATGTTCGGAAAGAATCAATCTGAATTTTTTGTATTCTTTCCTAAACAGGTAACGATTAAACGCTACTTTTTGAAGAATTATCTTGCCGTATTCCAGCATTGACGTCTTCATATCAAGCACTAAAAGCTGTTGATATAAAAGCAATTACAAAAACACTAATTGCTATGTACCACATAATTCTAAGTTGAGTATAAATGTGGCTATTTGAATCTTCCTGATATTTCATTTCACTAAAGTTTTAATTTAAAAAAATTGAATGGTGAGCTTTAGTGTTGGTCTAAAGAAGAAAGGCTTGCACCCATACATATATTCTAATAGTATGGACGAAGGAATAAATAGAGCTTAATGGTTCTGTTACCTTATGTATAGAAACCGGGTGATGTTTTTCTGCTTTCCTAACGATTTTAACCTGTCGTGATTCTACAGTTATTACTTCTACTTTCTCTTCGACTTCACTTTCAAATGCGGAAGGGGTTATCGTAGGATCTCCTAGTGTGAAAGCTGTCAATAAGCCAATCAGCAGAAGGTTAGTATTACATTTATATGATGTAGTAATCATACTATACATGATAGTATTACTATACGATTGAGTCCTCTCAAGGTTGCTGATTAATAGAAATAGTTTCAGGTGATGAACATCTTTAGTAGATATGACCGGTTTGGTATAATAATTGGATTTGTGGGTAAAAAATCACTCACCATGATCCAACGAATAATCTATCTTTTATTGATTAGTGTATTACTATTATCAAATGGCTACTCACAAATAAGGGAAGTAACATCCAGAGCTGAGGCATTTAAAAATTACAATGATGGAAGTAGTCACATCTCAGATTATTCCGGATCTGATGATGGTGTGGGCAGCTTATTTTTAATTGACTTATTTGTTGGAATGATGCGCCCCATGGTGAAAGGGATCCATTTAGCACAGCAAGCCCAACTGCAAAATAGCCCAACAGAATTATGGAGAACTGGTCTGGAACTGAAGCTTGATGGGGGAATAAATTTTTCAGAGGCGGAGTTCTTCGATAGCCAGATGATAAGAGGAAACTACGGCTTGTTCTCCACGCAGCTTAGAAGGTTCAATGTCAATGATGTTTCCGGGGCGTTCACAACTATCGATTGGCAGGTAGTCCAGCTAAATCTAATCAATACGGAGCGTGTAAGGTGGCTTTTTGGAGGAGGTGTTTCGCATGAGTATCAGGTGGATCAGTCGCATTTTGAGTGGGGAACAGAATTCTACGCATCATTTTATCAAAATAAGCTTATGCCCTCTGTATCATATCGTAAGTCAGGTGATGGGTACCCAAGAGAGGAGTTTTCGACGCAGCTGGAATATCGTCCATTCAGGGATAGATCGTCTGAGTTTGCCTTTCGGTCAGGGTATGTGCATCAGATGTTGTATGATGTACGCTTTGATTTTTTTAGTATGGGCATGAGTTTTTATTTGAAGTGAAGGCTCAATCAACTGTCGCAAAATCTGTTTTATTCTTAAAGTGAGGCGAAGGAATTTCTAATTCAGCAAATAGTTGGGTTATTAAACAGGTTTTAAGATTTAAATCATAATTTCTCCAACTCCTCCCGATATCCACCGCTTAGAATTGGGAAGCGATACCAGGAACGAGGATCGATGTTGAAATCATCGAAATGGAAACTTGGAGCATAGCGCTCACGCTTCCACTGGTTGCGAGACCAGAGCTGATAAAATTTCTTGATCCACTCTTTGAGGTGACCATGGTTAAAATCGCTTTTTAATATATCAAAAACCTGCATCGGTGATCGGCCATTCAGTATTGCCTCTCGCTCAATACGCATGAGTGCTTCATACGGCATCAGGTCATCTTCATCTGTTTGATGCTGATCTTCCGGTCGGAGTTCTGCGGTAGGGGTAAGGGCATTGACATGTTTTAAACCATCAAACCCAAGTTCGCTTTCTGCATACTTCAGCCATTGGAGGATGAAATGTTTGTCTACCCCTGCAATTGGAGAAATACTTCCACTGGTGTCACCATCCATGGTGGCATAGCCTACATCACCTTCGCTTCGGTTAGAAGTAGCCATGAGTAACTTATTCTCAAGATTGGCCAGCATCCAAATGATGGGTGCACGTGTACGCGCCTGAATGTTTTGGAGAGTGATATCGTCCTGTTCCCAGGTCAGCTTTCTTCCGATAGCTTTTTCGATCGTAGATCGGTATTCATTTACCTCCGTATCAATGTGCCAGTTGTAAAAAGTTGCACCGAGGCTTTCGGCCAGGTTCTTAGCGGAATTGAAAGTGGCTTCCGATGAGTTTTTGGTGGCCTGGTAGGCGGTTGTTAGCAATTGTTTGGTGATTTCTTCAGGAGTGTCTCCTGTAAGTTGGAATCCTAGAACTTCTTCCAGACCAGACTTGCCTCGTTGCTCTAAGGCTGTTCTCACCGCAAATCCTATCAATGTAGCAATAGTACTGGAATCTGCGCCACCACTAAGCGACAACACAAATCCTTTGCTTCTACTTTTTCTGCAATAGTCGAATAAAGCTAATCCTGCAGCATGCGAAAACTCTTCGTTACGGTTGCTATAATGTGGCTTGATGTTTTCCGTTGCAGTATTTTTTTCAAAATCTACCTCTACCGTTAGCAATCGATAATCGTGATACCACAGTCGGTGGTTTCTGCCAATTAGCTTCCCTTTTTGAGCGATCAGTACATCTCCATCATAGATCATCCGTCCGGCCTCATTGCCGAGAAGATTCGAATAAAGATATACGCAATTGAATTGCTTGGAACTCCTGATGACCAGTTCTTCTCTAAATTCAGACTTACCAAAAGCAAAATGGGACGCGCTAGGGTTTAAGACAAGATCTACTTTTGATTGTAAGTGTTCACATGGTCGATTGGGCTGCCAGGCATCCTCGCATATTTCAAACCCGATACTAAGGTCAAGGTGCTCTACTATGATATGTCCAAAGGGAATGTTTATCCCTTGAAATTCGAACGAATCTTCTTTGCCGGAAGGCCAGGGGGTAAACCAGCGTGACTCGTAATGCACGCCATCATTGGCCAGCTTTTGTTTGGCGTAAATGCCTTTAATTCTACCATTAGCAACGAATGCAGTTGTGTTGTAATTTTTTCCTTCAATTCGGATGGGTAAACCAACACTAACGGCAATATCTTCTGTAAGTGGGACGATTTCAGATAGTTTTTCAAGTGCAGTAGTTGGCAACCATTGACTCAGGAAAAGGTCTTCACACCCATATCCAGTGATGCAGAGTTCAGGTAGGCAAAGAATATTCACGCCATCCTTCTTCGCATCATCAATGGCATTTTTGATGTTGCTGAGGTTGTTTGCCCAATCAATTGGTGTTTGATTAAGACATGCGCCTGCAAGTTTCAGCTTGTGACTCATTCCCCTAAATTAAGCTTCTCGTACGTTTTCTGAGCGGCATCTTGCTCTGCCTTCTTTTTACTGAAACCATATCCTTTTTCCATTGCATCATCATTAAGGAAGACCTGAGCTGTAAACTTTCGGTCTGCTTCTGATATAATCTCGAATCGCAGGTCTTTGTTTTCTTTTTGTGACCACTCCAGCAAGCGACTTTTGAAGTTGGTGGTTTTAGCAATCAGCTCCTCCAGGTCATAATGTGGCTTGATCAGCTTTTTGATGACAAACTGTTTGCAATATGGAAATCCGTGATCCAGATACACTGCACCTATCAGCGCTTCCATACAGTCGCCATAGACAGACCGATGAGCTCGTGAGTTGGTGTTGTATTTGACCAGTTCTTTGAGGCCTATTTTCTGTCCCAATCGATTCAACGATTCCCTGTTTACGATCTTGGCTCGAATTTCAGTGAGGAAGCCTTCTTCTTTGAAAGGATATGTTCGGTAAAGGTATTCTGCGATGATCATTCCGAGAATGGCATCACCGAGATACTCTAACCGTTCGTAGGAGTTTTTGATGCCTTGTTCATTAAGGGATGCGACACTGCTGTGTCGCATGGCTTGTTTGTATAGGGCAAGGTTAATCGGTGAGCGACCTGTAATGAGTCGAAAAGACTGTCGAAGATTTTTTTCAGATTTGAAAGAATTAAGAAACCGGCCCGATAGTCTTTTCGGAATCGAAGACACTAGCCTTTGTATTTTCCGATAATAATGGAGGTATTGTGACCTCCAAATCCGAAGGTATTGCTCATCGCGATATTTACTTCACGCTCCTGGGCCTTGTTGAATGTTAAATTCAGATTCGGATCGATTTCCGGATCGTCCGTGAAGTGATTAATCGTAGGTGGGACAATTCCTCTCTCTATCGCCATCAAGCACGCGATAAATTCAACTGCACCAGCTGCTCCCAGCAAGTGACCAGTCATTGATTTTGTTGAACTAATATTCATTTTTGCAGCGTTTCCACCAAAGACGCGTTGTGCTGCTTTGATTTCTCCTGCATCACCTAGCGGTGTAGATGTTCCATGCGTATTCAGGTAGTCTACCTGATCAGCATTGAGTCCCGCATCTTCCAATGCATTTCTCATCACCAACTCAATGCCTGTTCCTTCCGGATGTGGCTGAGTAATGTGATACGCATCTGCTGACATTCCACTACCTAATACTTCAGCATAGATTTTTGCTCCACGTGCTTTTGCGTGCTCAAGTTCTTCAAGCATGATAGCACCAGACCCTTCACCTAATACAAACCCATCTCTGTCTTTGTCATAAGGTCTAGAAGCAGTCTCAGGCGAATCATTTCTTTCAGACAGTGCCTTCATGGCATTGAACCCGCCTATGCCTGATTCAATAACGCCTGCTTCAGATCCTCCGGTAAGGATTGCATTCGCTTTTCCCAATTGGATATAAGCGTAAGCATCCGTAATGGCATTGTTAGAAGAAGCGCATGCTGAAACGGTAGCAAAGTTTGGACCCATAAATCCATATTTAATGGATAGGAGACCCGGTGTGATATCCGCAATCATCTTAGGAACAAAGAATGGATTGAATCTAGGAGTGCCGTCACCCTGAGCGAAGCTTACTACTTCGTCCTGGAACGTACTAAATCCACCAATACCTGATCCCCAAATAACTCCAACTTTGGATTTATCGATGGTATCCAGATCGATTCCTGAATCCTGGATAGCCTCTTCACCAGTAACCATACCGTACTGGGTGTTGGGATCCATTTTTCGGGCTTCCTTCCGGTCTAAGAAGTCAGTCGGATTGAAGTTTTTTACCTCACAAGCGAATTTTGTGCGGAATTTCTCAGTATCAAAACGAGTTATAGGAGCCGCGCCACTTACTCCTTTGGCCAAAGAATCCCAATATTCATCTTTAGTATTCCCCAAAGGGGTAAGGGCACCAATTCCGGTAACTACGACTCGCTTTAATTCCATAAATTATATAAGCTAAGTGGGTTAATTACTTAACGTTTTCTTCTAGATAAGAGATAGCATGACCTACAGTGGCAATGTTCTCTGCCTGGTCATCAGGAATAGAAATGTTGAACTCTTTTTCAAACTCCATGATCAACTCCACAGTGTCAAGAGAGTCAGCTCCTAGGTCGTTGGTGAAGCTAGCCTCTGGAGTAACCTCAGACTCTTCTACACCTAGTTTGTCAATAATGATTGACGTTACTTTTTGTGCTATTTCAGACATTTTTGTAATGTTTGGTTAAAAATGAGATGCAAAGAAATATATTATCAGACTAAAATCAAATTAGTTAGGTAATACATCTCTGTCGCTAATTTAAGTCCTAGCTTGCACAAAATATGAAGAAAAACAAATTAGATGGAGGCTACTCGTTAGATTTTGATTTGTTTGGGCTTGTTTGTAACAAAAAGGAGTACACACTGGCCTGGCATTTAAATCAGCAATTAGACATCTCACTGGTAAAACAGGATGATATTCGCATTGAATATGCGGATCGAACGGCCATTCTGATTTCTAATTATCTTTTCGAAACCGAGTATGTGCTTTTTGAGCTTCTTCAGAATAAACTGGTCGGAAGTGGTAATTCAAAATTGAAATTGTTAATGCCCGAATTGAAGCAATTTGACTACCTTCTGAAATTCAGAGATATGACGGACGAGTTGACTTCCGAAAACGTTAACGCAATTATCAAGCAGATTCCTATCATTGAGTATGCAATGCGCCTTAATTTTGATAACCTAAAATCAAAGGAAAATCTCCTCTATTAATATTTATCCATTCTATGAGATCTATAAGTAAACGAACGAAGATTGTAGCCACACTGGGACCTGCGAGTAACAATAAGGAAACCATTACCAAACTGATCGAAGCGGGAGCCAATGTACTCAGGCTTAACTTTTCTCATGGAACACATGAAGACCACAAGAAGGTGAAAAATATCATCCGTGAGATCAGCAAGGAAAAAGGCTATCACGTGGGTATTTTGCAGGATTTGCAAGGGCCAAAAATCCGGATTGGGTTGATGAAAGATGGAGGCGTGGAGATTAAAGACGGCCAGAAGCTAATCATCACCACAGAAGAAGTAGAAGGGAATGCAGAACGTGTGAGTACGGTCTATACCGAAATAGTCAACGATGTAAAATCCGGAGACACCATTCTGATTGATGACGGCAATATTGAGCTAAAAACCCTTTCCGTAAATGGCAAGGAGGTAGAGACTGAAGTGGTGCATGGAGGGTTGCTGAAATCCAGAAAGGGTATCAACCTGCCTGATACGATCGTATCGGCACCATCGCTCACAGAGAAAGACCTGGAAGATCTGGAGTTTGGTTTGGACCAAGACGTAGACTGGGTGGCACTCAGCTTTGTTAGAAAAGCGGAAGATATCCGACAATTAAAAGAGATTATCAATAAGTCAGGCAAAGCGACAAAGGTGGTAGCTAAGATTGAAAAGCCGGAGGCACTTGGAAACATCGATGATATTATTGAAGAAACCGATGCTATCATGGTAGCGAGGGGAGACCTTGGAGTAGAAATACCCATGCATGAGGTTCCGCTTTGGCAAAAGAAAATTGTGTTGAAATGCAATGAATTGGCTAAGCCAGTGATCATCGCTACACAAATGATGGAGAGCATGATCGAAAATCCACGACCAACCCGTGCGGAAACCAACGATGTGGCTAATGCGGTGATGGATGGGGCAGATGCGCTGATGCTATCAGCAGAATCTGCAGCCGGTAAATTTCCTGTGGAAGCCGTTCAGGCCATGTCAGAAACAATCATGGCCGTGGAAACTGAGGCGGATTCAATCTACAATAGATACTACGATAAACAGTTTGAGTCGTCTACTCGCATGAACGATTTATTGATTCGTGCAGCCTGTAGATTAGCGGAAAATACGTCAGCCCGGGCGCTGGTTTGCATGACTAAATCCGGCTATACCGGCTTTCGGACAGCCATGCATCGCAGTAGGTCTGAGATTTATTTGTTTACGAATAATGAAAAACTATTGCACCAGATGTGCCTGGTCTGGGGGGTGAAGACATTTTACTTCGATACGATGGATAACATTGATTCCACCCTGGAGCAGATTGAAAAGAAGCTTGTAAGCGAGGATCATCTAAAAAAAGGAGATATTTTCATTAATACAGCTTCAATGCCGCAGCATTGGCACGGACACACCAATATGATGAAGGTGCAGGTGGTGGAGTAACTCATCTCTTTCATGTCAGTCAGGGATTTAGCTTTTGGAAAGTTTCAAACTTTCCAAAAGATCAAGCACAGACAGTGTAGGATGAGAGGCTGAATACTGGTTATGGAGCTTTTAGCAGTTCCAGAATATCGTCAGTATTTGAGTTGAGATGGTGCTGAATTGATAGTAGGTTGTTAAGGATCAGTTCTGATATACTTTTTGTTGTCAGATTTCCTGTGTTGAGGTAAATGATCTTAGGAGGAGTTCCGCGAAGGGCATTCAGGTCTACGAAATCAGAGTCGAATGTTACCACTGCAAATCCATTTGCCTTTGCATATTCAAAAATTTCAAGATCAGTTGCATCTTCGAGTCCAACAAATCTTACTTGTTCACACTCCGAAAATTCTTTGGGAAGTCTATTGAGGATTTTCGGTGAGATATTTTGATCAAAGAGAAGTTTCACTGAACTGAAATCAATCGTCGTTCCTTGTCTGCTGCATACGCAAGACAAGCGTCAATCATTTTATCAGTTATTTCTTCAAAATCAGACTTGATATCTTCTCTACTCATGCCGTTAGAAAGCCAGTTGAGAACATCATAGACTGAAATTCTGGTTCCTTTAATAGTTGGTTTACCGAATCTCTTATCTGCTCTGATTTCTAAGATATCTTGATAATTCATATTGTAAAGATACGAAATCTGTTTTGAGACGGTTCTTTTAATTCAGATGAATATCATACATGGTTCTTAAGATGCGGTTCATTTTCTCAACTCTGCCGCCATGGTTTATGTCTTCACAAAGCAATGGGCATTTTGTCTCGTGAGGGCACGAACCGAGGCTGTTGAGGTGGGACCTTCAAGGTTCATTGAGACTATCTTTTGGAAAGTTTCAAACTTTCCAAAAGGTCAAGCACAGACAGTGTAGGATGAGATGGTTTAGGTATCCTCATTACAGACGAGGACGAGAGGAGGGGGTGCTATGCATACACCTTGTTATCTACAGTCTATTTTACAAAATACATTTCCAGTTCCCCTTTCCCTTTTGCAAAGATTTTTCCACGAGGAAGACATGTAAAGTTGTTTTTAATAATTTCATAAGTAGATGAAGATATATTGATTTTACCTGCCTCACCAGCGGATTCCATTCTACTGGTTGTATTTATCGTATCTCCAAAAAGGTCGTATGCAAATTTCTTTTTGCCTACAACACCTGCTACCACAGTTCCTGAATGTATCCCAACTCTCATTCTCCATGTTATTTCATGGCTTTTATTTCTCTCCTCAAGGTAGGATAGCATCATTTGTGCTGCACTAATACAGTTCGCAGCATGATTTGTCATTTCATCTTCAAGTCCACAGGCAGCCATATATGCATCACCAATGGTTTCAATTTTTTCAACCTCCGCTTCTTCCATTATTTCATCGAATCGACCAAAAATGTCATTGAGTTCATTGACCAAAGTGATTGCCGATATGGATGCTACAAGCTCCGTAAAGCCTTCAAAGTCAGTAAATAGGATTGTGACATTCTTATGTCTTTTAGGAATTGTGGTACCGCTTTCCTTTAAGTCCCTGATGATGTTTGCTGGTAGAATATTATGCAGAAGATCATCTGATTTTTTCTGTTCAGCCTTTAATGATTCCTCTGATTTATCAATTAGAACAGACATACTCGATATGAGTATGAGGCAAATGAATCCAGTAATGCTGATATTAACTATTTGTGATATGTAAGGATCTAATCCGTCAAAATGAGCTAGTATACTGGATTGAAATATTACAGAAGCAATCAATGTTAGGCAAGCTAGAATACTAAAGACATGAGCTAAATACCTTGCCTTTCGAGGGAAAGTCATGTATGGTAGGATAATAATCAGGAAACATACAGCTGCAACACCCGAGGAATACCCTAACAAATAAAGAAACAAGATAACGGACATGTAAGATGCCAGAATAAGCCATACGGAAGCCAGGACCCGCCACCCTTTCCTATTGAATAGTAGCGCCATTAGAAACATCAATCCCAACAAAGTATTGCTCCCATAAATCACTAATGCGTCTGTGAAAAAAATTGCAATTAGTATCCAAATTGCGTTATAAATTACTCCTAAAAAGGATGCGATATTCGTTACGCGCAAATACCTAATTTCGGTCAAGGAAGAGTTATAATTAGCACCAATGTCAACCATTCTTTGAAAGAATCTAGATTTGTTTTTATCATAGATTGACATAAGCTTTTCTCATCTTCTATGGATTATTAATTTTTTTCCTATTGTAGCTTACCATAATGTAGCGCGCACTGTGCGCTTATTTCTGTTATATATTTTGGAGTAAATGTTTGTTGCCGGATAAAACATGAACACAAAATATCTTAAAAAGCTATTTCAAATATATCGTTTTCTAAAACACAACGAGATACAGCAGCAACACCACGATCAGTAGAATGGCTATCCATTTATACCCGGTCTGTGTTTCTGCAAATTCATATTGGCAGATGGGGCATACTTTTGCGGTGGCATCTACTTCCATGGCGCAGGACGGACATTCTTTGGTTTTCATATTCCTAATAAAAATTAAAAGATTCTGAAACAAGTTCAGAATGACTTATCGAGGTATGATTTTGCTCAAAAGGACTTTAATGCTGTCAGCAATAAAAATACCCAGCCTGCAATGAATAGCAATCCGCCGATGGGCGTAATGGCTCCTAGCCATTTCATTCCGGTAAAGCATAAAATATAAAGTGATCCAGAAAATATCAGGATACCGAATACCATGCTGTAGCCGGCATAATTAAGCCACTGGCTTTGTGTCTTCATCATTAGTATGGCAATTCCAAAAAGCGCCAACGTGTGGTAAAACTGGTATTGCACGGCTGTTTGATAAGTATCTAGTGTTCCTTCTGATTGAAGCTTATCCTTAAGTGCATGCGCACCAAAAGCTCCAAATGCTACAGCCAGCATGCCGGATATCGATGAAAAAATGAGAAAAAATTTATGCATTAATTTTTTTGAGAATAATAGTCAGGAATGGAAAATAGTTCCTCCTCCGGAATTACATCCAGGTTAATTTCTGTTGCAGTTGTCTCAATGTTTCGATCTCCCAGTTTGGCTTTGCGCTTCAATACCAACCCATTCCATATCCATAACTCCTGAATGGCTTTTCCTTCAAACGACCATACCTGACATGCGCGGTTGAGTAATTGTTGGTTTTCTTGTTGAGAACCTCCCATCGAGAATAATATGGCCTCTGATACCTGATCCGGTGATTTGTATGAAGCTTGCTGACTCCACTTAAAGTCTTTTCGGGTAATGTATGTCGAATCATCCGGGTTTAAACGATGAACCAAATCTCCATTGGTGATCTCATAGACAGATTGTGTACTGGTAATCCCGTAAAGTTCAAAAGTCATGGTTTGCTGCCTGAGGCTGGTCCATCCAAAGTCGGTGAAGACCATTAGCTCTTCACCTTCAGCATCACCTGTGATTTCATATTTGATCTCTGCGTTGGATATAGCGTATTTTTTTAGATCCTGTGCGCGTAGTTCCTTAGCTGTTTGCGCCTGGGAAAATGCAATAATCGGAATCAGAAAATATAGGTAAAGGAGCTTTTTCATGATAGGGGTGTGGGTTAACCTGGGTTAAAGATAAAAAAATCCCTGACGCTAGCGCCAGGGATGTCAACCAGCTATAGTCAATCCCTCAGTCCCAGGGATTATCTTGAATGTCTTGGCCTGCACTTGTTTAGTTCCAGTACGATCTTTTTTAAGGTCATTTCAGAAGCATCATTGAAGCGCTCAAGAGGGAGTACATCCTGTGGACATCTTTCAACTGTTTGCTTAAAATCAGACCAGGTGCCAAACTGGTAGGTGCTGAGTGAATTGTTATACCAAAGTATTTGTGTCATGATCGTGGTGTGTTTAGAACTTTGATACCTCTAAGCTGCTATGGTTTAATTTTCAAATCCTGCCATGTCACTTTTATTTCCTGCCAACCTTCAATTATCCTTCCAAAATCTGTTTAAATGAATGCCCAAAGCGCTTTTCATATTGACTGGCAAATGAGGATACATTATTCATGCCTATTAGCTGAGCTGCTTCGGTGGCTGTTTGCACCTTATTGTGTTGAAGGTAGTTTTCTAAATATTGCCATCTGACTTCTTTTATCAATTCGTATGGTGTTAAACCGGAGATCTTTTTAATCATCCGGTACACTTTACGCTCACTGGCTGCCATTTCATCTGCCAGGTCAAGTACCGATAAGTGCGGATCATCAATACGCTTGATAATCAAAGACTCTAAGCGGTGCATGATGTTTTTCTCAAATTCCTGAGCGGTCTCGTTGTATAGTTTGGATAGGGCTGTATTGCTATCCCAATCTCTCTGAGTGATGTTTTGAATTTTTAGCATCAACTCCTCCTTGTCAAATGGTTTACTAATGACATCTTCTGCCCCTTTAGAAATAAGGTCTAGTTTTTCCTTTTTATCAGTACGGGCACTTACAATGACAACCGGAATCTTTTTGAGCTCCTTATCTTTTTTCAGATGATCTACCAACTCAAAACCATCCATATAAGGCATCATCAAATCGGTGATGATTAAATCGATTTTTTCTGCTTGCAAGATGTCCAGTGCACTGGATCCATTGGCCGAAAGGTAAACCCTGAATTCGGTACTAAGAATGCTCTGCAGGTAACTCCTGAGCTCTCGATGATCTTCCACGATTAAGATGGCTTTCGCATCTTCTTTTGCTGTCTTTATACCCGGAACCTGAATTCGCTCTTTCTCTTCCTGCAGGTCCATCCACAGTGAGTTTCTGGTAACCACATCCAGTGATCTTTCCGGAACAATAGCTTTTGATATCCAATCGCTTTTCTTGAATGGGAATCGAATGGTGAATACCGAACCATCTTTTCCACTTGCTGCTTTAATAGTGCCACCATGTAGCTCTACCAGTTCTTTTACGAGTGCCAATCCAATCCCAACTCCCGCTTGTGAAGTGGACGCATCGGCGGATTGGTAATAGCGATCAAAGATCAGAATGAGGCTTTCCTGTGGGATACCCGGACCGGAATCTGATATTGCAATTTCTAGGTGAGTCTTATCTGTGTTGAGCTGTACATCTACTACGCCATTTTCCGGTGTAAACTTTATCCCGTTTGAAAGTAGGTTGTAGATGATTTTCTCAAATTGGTGTGGATCTATTTGTAATGTGGTTTCGTCTTCTGCGTGAGAAGTAAATTTCAATTCGATGGATTTGATGTCTGCAGCACTACTAAACATTTTGGTGAGTAGGCGCAGGTACGGAACGATCTTAACGTATTGCAACTCCAATTGTACTTTACCTTCCTCTAGTCGTGTGAGGTCCATGATTTCATCTGCCAGGTAGAGCAGACGCTTACCGTTCTTGATGCCGGTCTCCAGCAGATCTCTGGATTCTTTATCCAGTATTTCATAATCCCTTTCTGTGATCTTGTCCAGCGATCCTAGTATAAGTGTGAGGGGTGACCTTAGATCATGGGAAATGTTTGCGAAAAATCGCGTTTTGGCCTGATCAAGTTCCTTAAGTTTGGCAGCCTGTCCTTTGATTTTATTCAGCAATTGTTTTCGCTCTTTGAGTTGCTTTCTTAAAAGGATGGCAAACACTAATAACAGTAGTACGATGATGATTGCTCCGGCTATTAATATGTTTTGTGTTTTGATTCGCTGCTCGCTAACGCTTGCTTCTTCCTTTAACAGCTGATTTTCCTTTTCTTTTAGTTGATTTTCATATAAACTTTTATTCAATTCAAATTGTGATTCTAACCGACCTATTTCTTGATTTTTTTCCTCATTAAATAAGCTGTCTTTAGCAGCAACATATTCCTTGAAGTAATAAAGTGCTTTAGAATCATTGTTCATCCTTTCATAAACTTCTGTTAGCTCTTTGGATATGCTCTTTACTTCATTTATAAACTTATTTTCATTGGATAATTCGTATCCTTTGAGACCATAGTAAAGTGCTAAGTCATTTTGATTCAGATCGTTATAAATCCTGCATAAGTTGTAATAGCATAGACAGATACCATAGTCATCACTTACGGTATTGAAGAACTTTAATACATCATTGAATATTTCTATCGATTTTTCATAGTCCTTTTTGCGATAAGCATTGAGCCCAAGGTTTAGTTTGGTTACAGCCTTTCCAAATTCGCTTCCAAGTTCTACAGCAATAGCATACCCTTTTTCAAAATAATATTTAGCGGAATCATATAAGTTCAGTCCATCGTAACCCAACCCGATGTTATTATAGATCTGAGCCATTTTTATAGTGGTACCTAGCAGGGCGTAAGTTTCTAAAGCTTCTTTATTGTATCTAATTGATTCTCGTTCTTTTTCAATTTTATCGTAAAAAATGGCCAATGAAAGCTGACTTAAGGCTATTAACTCAGGGTCGTTATACTTTTCAGCGATATCAAGTGCTTTAAAGTTATAGTCAAGTGTTTTTCCATAATCACCGAGAATCTCATAGAAACTAGCCTGCTCAACCAATGATGTAATCATGGCTGATGTATCTTGATATTGCTCTCCTAACTGGTACAGTTGAATTAGAATAGGTTTGACAGAGTCATATTCTTTTCTGAGATTGAAAACGTCAAACTTCATTTTCAATAAATGCAAGAATACTTTGCTATTCTCTGTGCTAATGGCCGTTTTTAAAGCCTCATTTGTAAGTTGATATAGTAAGTCTAGTTTAGATTGATATTGAAGTTCTACACAGTATTCATCATAAATTTCCAGTTTCTCTATTTCATCGTTTGTTTGATCAATTGCTTGATAAAATAATGAGATAGAACTAGCGGAATCCTCATCTACCAATTGAATTGCTTTCTGAAGCAAGGAATCTGGTTCTTGAGAAATAAGGGGGAGGTTAGATAAAAAAAGAAATACGGCTAGAAGAATATTTTTGGTCATGGTGGTACAGCTTGATGATAAAGATATAAAAAAAGCTCCCCTGAATAGATCAGAGGAGCCCTACTTCTACCCACGGTGTTATGCGCGATTAGGTGGATTTCAATGGTGAAGGTATAAGGTCAGCTATTATTAAATCTGCCATCTTACTTCATAATCCTGCCAATCGTTAAAATAATATTTATTCTGTGAATGAAACCATTGGAATATCTGACATGGTGCGAAGGCCGGGGCTACTTTTCAGTAGACTTCTTACCGCGTTAATGGTAATGGCGCATGTAGCGATATCACCATTTACTCCATCACTGATTCGTGATTTAATCGTTGGTGACCCTTCGATATGGACTTCATCATAAGATTCAGCCTCACCGATTGTGGCCTGGAAAACGAGTTCAATCTTTCGAGTACCATCGATGTATCCTGAGCCAATTTGGCAAACGCCCCTGGCATTTCCTTTCTCAACGGATACGCCGTTGCTGTTATATGCTGTTTCAGCAATGACCGGTGAGATTTCATCGGTGACTTTATCAAGTTTCCAACCCAATGCATTCGCTATCAATTGAATGGATTCTGTCAGTCCGACATGCCTCAATGTACCTTCTTGCTTTCTAGCTTCAAACTCCTTAATGGATAGCCCGGCTCCAATTTTCTTTTGAAAAGGAACTCTACGAAAGGAGGCATTTTGAAATCTGGAAACACGAACAGAAGAGACATCCTGGCAAATTCCTGTTAAAAATGCAGGCAAAGCATCCATTAAGAATCCTGGATTAACACCTGTGCCCAAAACAGCAACACCATGTTTGATCGCTTCGTCATTCAGTTCTTTTGCCAGTTCAGGGTTGGCTTCCCATGGAAAGCTCAGTTCTTCACACGTTGAAACCACAGGAATGCCATGCTCGATGATTTCCTTGATCTGCGGGACGATTCCTGTCATACTGGAAACAGTAGTGAGAATTACAGCATCCGGCTTTTGATCTTTCAAGACGGCACTGATGCTTTCTTTTATGATCACTTCAGAAGTCAGATTTTCTTTCAAATCCTGGAGAGCCTTTCCAATCAGTTCAGGGTTTTTATCAACCGCAGCGATGGTCTTTACACCTTTTCTCGACTGTATAAACTCAGCGATTTTAATTCCAAGTGGGCCCATGCCCACCTGACAAATTTTTATTTCATGCATAGTGATTGGTTAGTTTAGGTAAAAGCTATTCATAGAATTTAGCCACAGCTTCGAGTGGTTTCCTTTCCAGATCAGGTACAAACACCTCATCTTTTGGGTAGCCAATCGGCAATAGGAGGTAAGGCCTCTCATTATCCGGTCGGTTCAAAATTTTGGTCAGGAAATTCATTGGAGAGGGTGTGTGCGTCAATGTAACCAGGCCGGCTTTATGTATGGCAGAGATAATCATACCACAGGCTATGCCTACAGATTCATTGACATAATAGTTGTTGTTCTTTTCTCCATCTACCATTTCGAAAACTCGCTTGAAGATGACGATAAGCCAGGGAGCTTCCTCTAAGAATGGCTTGTTCCAGTCTGTGCCAATCGGCTCCAGGTCTTTCAACCATCGCTCACTCATTCGGCCATGATAGCTGTCATACTCTTCTTTCTCTGCCGCTTCGCGTATCGCCTTTTTAATTTCAGGATTGGAAATCGCACAAAATGTCCAGGGCTGCTTATGAGCCCCGGATGGTGCTGTAGATCCCGCCATTATCAAGCTTTCAATCAGCTCTTTACTCACCGGTTTGTCAGAAATGTCCCGGACTGTTCGTCTCGTATCCAGCCATTCGTAATACGTTTTTGCACGAGCCTCAGCCTCTTTCAAATCATACACGTCTCGCTGATAAGCAACATGCGGATGACCGTTGATTTCCCTTTTTTCCATTATAGTCCCAGTACTTCTACTCCTTGTTCAAAAACGATATCTACCGGGATGTTTTGCTCTGAGAGTCGATCCAATTCCGATTGCAATACATCCCCAATTTTTCCCTTTTCAGCTACAAGCTGAGCTACACCTTCATAATCCCCATTTCCCTGAAGTGTCAATATTTTTTCAGAAAGGGCATTCATCGCTTCCTTCATCTTATCAAAATCAACCATATAGGTTCCGGTAGCTTCATCTTTTGCAAATGCGCCATATTCATTAAAAAAGTTGAAGCGTATCATATTCGCTTTGCCATGAGAACTGGCAGCCCCAAATCGAACAGAACGGAAGATGCCTGCCATAAAGGTTACATAATAGTCATTTAGGTCTCCTTCGATTTCTCCTTTCTCGTGTAGCTGGGTGATCATGTAAAGGCCGAGAATATCAGCTTTTCCTTCCTCAAGAGCAGAGGAGTGTTCTTTTAGTGCATTTCGTACCGTACCTTTTCCATTGATGGTATTCTTGATACCCAATCCGTGAGCTACCTCATGAAACATGGTATTCCCAAAGAAAGCATCGAATGTGATGTGCTTGCGTTGGTCAGGGTGAATGAGTACATCAGCAATCGGCATCAAAATATGATCAAACTTGGCTTGCATCGCATTCTTAAGTTGTAGTCTTCTGGAGCCTTTTGCAAGCTGTACTTCTTCGTCGTTTGGTAAGTTGATAGCGATGGTTTTAGAACCCGAATTACAATCACCGGCATAATACACCACGTCATAAGCATTTAGGTCTGCATCTGTTCCCGGGGTTTCTGCTTTGTATTCATCAGCCACCGGTAATCCTACCTGGAGTTCCGGAAGGAAAGCAGCATATTTTGCCAGGCGATCACTCCAACTTTTGTCTTTAACCAACACATAAGCCTCATGTGCTGCTTTGTAATTGTAAAGCTTGTCTTCATAGTTTTCAATAGGGCCAACCACGAAATCCAATCCATTGGTTTTCATATCCATCCATGCCATGTCGCTTGGCTGGTAATCATCTGTTAGTAAGGCATCTGCTCTTAGAGTGAGGTACTTTTTCAGTCCTTCATCTTCTGCCAGCTCAGCACATTGCTTGATGAGGTCAGACACTCGCTGTACCTGCTCAGAAAACATTTCATTGTAAGGAATGGTCACAAGGTTTCCTTCCTCATCCCTTCTTATAAACGTGTATAAGCTGGTCTTTCCCTCAAGGTCTACTGCCTCAAACTCCTCTTTGCTCATATCAGTGGGGTAGAAGTTGGCGCCTTCCGGTTTTGGACCTACTCCATCTATGAAAGGCTCATTATCATCCAGTCGATCCCACGGACCATAATTGATGTAGACATACTTTTTAGTAGCCGGGTCAGTGAGTGTTGCTATCAGAGAATCCTTTTTACCATAGGCTTCATACCAGAACAACTCATCCATGATTTTAGAGGCTTCAATCATCAATGGGATCATTTGCTTCTCATTCTCGCTGAGCTGACTAATGTCTGTCGTCAGTTTTACGTTTTTATAAATGGATACTTTTTTCTGCATAGGAGTGAGCTCCTCGGTAACTGCTTCTTTTTTTTCCGGTGCAGTACATTGGCTAAATAGGAGTGTTATCAAGACAATATTTAAAAATGTTTTCATCATCGTAGTTTAAAGTCTGGTTAGTAACTCCGAAGTTAAGAATATTCTTGTGTTATTGAATTTGAATTAAATTGGTAGACTAGAAAAATACCTGACTATGAAGAAAAATTTAGCATTGCTTTCCATGGGAGCTGTACTTTTTGCATGCCAACCCGGAGAGAAAGCCTCAAAATCACAGATATCTGAAGAATCTCTTAAAGACCACATCGAGGTTTTATCCTCAGATGATTTTCAAGGTAGAAAGCCATTTACAGAGGGAGAGATTAAGACTGTTAATTACCTGGTTGATCAGTTTAAAAGCTATGGATTGGAGCCTGGAAATGGCGATTCGTATACCCAGGAAGTGCCGTTGGTGGAGTTAACAGCTATGCCTTCAGAGACTATGACTATAGAAGGAAATGGGCAGAAGGTGGAGCTTAGTGTGTTGGATGATTTTGTTGCTTATACTGAGCGTGTAGTGGAAAAAACATCGCTGGATGCTTCAGAGCTTGTTTTTGCAGGATATGGAGTTGTTGCGCCTGAATATGGATGGAATGATTACGAAGGATTGGATGTGAAAGGGAAAACAGTGGTCGTGCTTGTGAATGATCCGGGCTTTGCTTCAGGAGATTCCACCTTTTTTAAAGGCGAAACCATGACCTATTATGGTAGGTGGACTTATAAATATGAGGAAGCAGCCAGACAAGGTGCAGCAGGTTGTCTGATCATCCATGAAACTGTGCCTGCCGGTTATCCATGGTTAGTTGTTCGAAATTCCTGGTCTGGCGCCAGTTTGTACCTCGATCAATCTGGAGATAACTATCAGCCAAATGTGTTGGGATGGATCACACGAGATGCTGCTATCAAAATCTTTGAAGCTTCGGGAAAGGATATGAAAAACTATGCGGAGATGTCTCGGAGTGCTGAGTTTAAACCATTTAGCTTAGAGATGAATGCGTCTGTCACTGTTCAGAACGAAATCAAAAAAGATCAATCTCAGAATGTAATTGCGAAAATTACCGGGACTGAAAGACCGGATGAGTACGTCATTTACTCTGCACACTGGGATCATTTGGGTATCGGGCAAGAGATCGATGGAGATAGCATCTACAATGGCGCTCATGATAATGCCTCCGGCACAGCTACCATGCTAGGTATTGCTGAGGCTATGACTAACATGAGTAAGAAACCTAAAAGAACAGTGGTGTTTTTAGGGGTAACTGCCGAAGAACAAGGACTACTTGGATCTAAGCACTATGCACAAAACCCAATCTATGCCCCGGCTCAATCAGTTGCCAATATAAACATGGACGGTATCACTGCCTGGGGCCCAATGAAGGACCTGACCGTGGTAGGTTATGGCCAGTCGGAGCTGGAGGACATTGCCGAAGAAGTAGCTACGAAACAAGGTCGATATATATTGGCAGATCCTGATCCGGGGAAAGGGTATTTCTTCCGTTCCGATCATTTTCAGTTTGCCAAAGTTGGGATTCCGGCGCTTTATGCATCGGGAGGGTATGAACATATGACAAAAGGTGTTGGCTATGTGGATAGTCTGAATCAGGTTTACCTTACATCTCAATATCACCGCCCTCAGGATGAGTACAACCCGAATTACTGGACCTTTGATGGTATGGCTTTAGATGGAGTGCTCCTGATGGAGGTAGGGTTGAAAGTAGCTAACTCTGAAGATTGGCCTGAATGGAAAGAAGGATCTGAGTTTAAGGCTATTCGAGAAAATAGTATGAATTAAAATGATTTACTCTGAGCTTGAAGTGGACAATTACTTCTTCTGGCTCAGAGTTACATCTAAAAATAAGAGCACATGAAAAACCTAATCTTATCCCTATTAATTTTATTGTTTGCCTTTGGCTGCCAGAAAAGCAACGAACACACGCATGATGTACCTGAACAGGAAATTGAAGTGTTGTATGACTATGATGTGGAGGATAAAATTGCTTCGATGGGTATACAGCTGGTAGAGCCTGCTGCACCGGTAGCAAATTATGTGAATGCAGTAAGAACCGGTAATCTGATTTTTATGGCAGGTAAAGGACCAAGCCTTCCAGAAGGAGGGTATGTGACGGGAAAGGTAGGAGAGGATCTGACGATAGAAGAAGGATATGAAGCAGCTAAACTCGTAGCAGCTGCACAGCTATCAGCCTTGAAGGCTGAGATCGGAGATTTGAATAAAGTTGTCAGAATTGTGAAGGTGCTTGGAATGGTAAACTGCACATCTGATTTTGGCAATCAGCCTGAAGTAATCAATGGTTTTTCTGATACGATGGTGGAAGTTTTTGGTGAGCGAGGTAAACATGCACGTGCTGCTGTGGGGATGGGGTCACTTCCTCGAAGCATAGCCGTAGAGATCGAAATGATTGTAGAAGTACAGGATTAGTTTTAAAGGATTTGCTATTTTGCTTTTAAATCACCGGATGCCATGAAAATAAGACACATACTATTTCTTTCCATTGCCGTTTTAATGGGGCTTGACTCTATTGCTCAAAGCCGGGAAGCCAAAAACAAACACTTTTCTCATAAAATGGGAACCTACACGGACCCACGTGACGGAGAAGTTTATAAAACAATCACATTTATTCGAGAACATCACGGAGGCACAATCGAGCGTACATGGTTTGCGGAAAATATTCGCTTTAACGTACCGGGATCAAAAACCTATAATGGTGCACCTGAATATGCAAAAACATTCGGAAGGCTTTATAATTACGAACAAGCGAATCTCGCATGTCCGGAAGGTTGGCATGTTCCTACCATTCATGAGTGGAAACATTTATTCCATTTTTTCGGTGGATGGCATCATTCAGGTAAATACCTGATAGAAGGAAAAGAAAGCGATATGGATATGATGTTTGGTGGTTTTGGACAGCCTGATGGCTCGTTTAAAGGCATTGGCGTTCATGGAAATTGGTGGGATAATGAATTAAAGGATAGCAACTCAGCCGGTATTATCACACTAAAAAAAGGCGATGAAAACATTTACCACTCGAAGGTGGGAGACCGACACTATCTGAGCTGTAGATGTGTGAAATTTCATAATTAAAATTATTGAGTGCCAAAACTCTTAGCGCTACTTCTTTTAGTTCCTTCAATATTATTGGCTCAGGAAGCAGATACGACTAATGGTAAAGGGTCATTTGCTGCCTTTCCGGCAATTAGCTATGCTCCGGAAACTAGCTTACAAATAGGGGCAGTAGGTGTATGGGTCTTAAAAGACAATAGCACACTTCCGAGTGCCTTTCAAAGGCAATCGTCAATTACTCCCTATTTCGTTTATACACTGAAGAAACAGTCGATAGCAGTCGTTAATGTAGACTACTATTTCCCTAAAGGTCAGAATCTGAATACAGCGCTTAGGTATTATAATTTCCCTGATTCCTATTTTGGAATTGGAAATTCAAATGATCCAGAGATTTCAGAAATGTATACCAATCGATTTGTTCAGCTGGAAGGCCAATTTTTGCATCCGGTCAATGAAAAGCTATTCATTGGGATAGCTTACGATGCTCATTTTACCAGTATCAGAAAAGTTATTGATGGAGGCTTACTTGAATCAGATAATCCGGTTGGAGTAGATGGAGGAAATTTAGTTGGTGTGGGTCCGGCATTTCGATTTGACACACGGGATTATACCATTTACCCCAGGAAAGGGTACTTTATAAGTAGCCGATTGATGTACAATGGGTTTGGTGATTTTAATTATTCCGGATTGGTACTGGATGTTCGAAAATACCTATCTATAGTGAATGAACGTAACATCCTGGCTTTTCAATTCAGGTCTCAATTTACCAGTGGTACGGATGTTCCGTTTTACAAACTGCCACAACTGGGAGGGGATGAACGACTCAGAGGGATAGCCAATGCGAGTCTTTACCGGGACAGACAGATGATGTATACGCAAGTAGAGTATCGCAGGCCTTTGTTTTGGCGGTTTGGTATGACGGTTTTCGCTGGGTTAGGAGATGTTGCTCAAACAGTTGATGATTTTGCTTTTTCTGAACTAAAATACATTGTTGGAGTAGGCGGTAGACTTGCTATCATCCCGGAAAGACAATTAAACGCACGTCTCGATATTGGATTAGGTCCGAATGGACAAAATGGAATTTACATTGGAATTAGTGAAGCATTTTAGACGGTGATTAGTCCGTTCCACCGAAGTGTAATGACTCCTTTACTAAACCAAAAGGGTTCGAAATCTCCAAACTGATTCTCAAAAGATTCTTTTAATGCTTGCACAGATTTAATTGGCTGATCAATCGTTAGGTTTTTTAATTGATCTAACAGCCACTTCCCTTCCGGCTCCCGCAAAATGATTTGATGGACAGCAGTTTTTGAGTGGATTTCAGCTTTCAGTTTACCCTTTTTTATGGATCGAATCACTGGTTCATTGCCAAGCCATAAAACCCTGGCATTTGATTTAAGGCTAAAGCTTTCCGGTTGATTAATTGCATCTTCAATGAAATCAGGAGGAATGGTGGTTGGAGGCATTTCCTCTTCGAACCATTCGTGCACCGGCCAGTCAAAGCCAACTCCATGCATGAAGTTATAAAGTGATTTTTTCAACCCATAACTGAAGATGCTGTGATCGATACCTCTCTTATCTGCAAATGCAACATCATTGTTGGCGAAACTTATTTCGTTTAGTTCCGGAACTACTCCAAATGCATCCGGATCCAATCCAACAGGACTATGGGCAGTCATAGCAAACTGATGCCAGAACCCTGACTGGATCACTCCAAGCTCAAAAAGCTGCTTCACCATCTCCAGGCTATTGATGGTTTCCTGGATGGTTTGCGTTGGATACCCGTACATGAGATAAGCATGCACCATGATTCCGGATTGAGTAAAATGATCAGTGACTCTAGCTACTTGCTCTACGGTTACACCTTTATCTATCAGTTTTAGCAAACGATCGGAAGCCACTTCCAGTCCTCCTGAAACCGCAATACATCCACTGGCTTTCAAAAGGAAGCAAAGGTCACTCGTAAAACTTTTTTCAAATCGAATATTCGTCCACCAGGTCACCGACAACTCTCTTCTAAGAATCTCCAACGCCACCTCTTTCATCAAAGCAGGTGGGGCTGCCTCATCCACGAAATGAAATCCTGAAAATCCTGTTTGCTCAATAAGTTTCTCCATTCGATCGACCAGGGTTCGAGCTGCAATGGGTTCATAGACCTTGATATAGTCAAGTGATATATCACAGAAGGTGCATTTACCCCAGTAACATCCATGCGCCATAGTTAGCTTATTCCATCGCCCATCACTCCACAGGCTATGCATGGGGTTGGCTACCTCAATTACAGAGATATAATCATCCAATGGTAATCCTGAATAATCTGGTGTTCCTACCTCACTTTGCTTTACATCTGTTTCAGATGCGTTATTCACAAATTGAACCTCATTGTCTATTCGGCAGAAAGTTCGCTTTAAGTAAGGCGAAGGTTTTGAGGAATTGATGTGAGCCAATAACAGCTGCATGGGTCGTTCTCCATCATCTAAGGTGATGAAGTCAAAGTAGTCAAATACCCTTAGTTCCGATAAGTCTCGGAGCTCGGTATTTGGAAACCCACCACCCATTGTGATTTTAATATCAGGATAGTTGTTTTTTAGATACTGAGCGCAACGGAAAGCACTGTAAAGATTACCGGGAAATGGAACAGAAAACCCAACCACTGTAGGAGTGATGTCTTTGACTTTTTTGTCAAGTAATCGTAATGTTACTTCATCAATAAACGTTGGTGGCTTTTGAAGCTCCACATGCAATTCATCAAATGTATTGGCACTGCGTCCGAGACGTTCAGCATATCTGCTAAAGCCAAAATGTGGATCCACACATTCAATGATCAAATCCGAAAGGTCTTCCAGGTAAAGCGTGGCGAAGTGTTTGGCTCGATCTTGCATACCCATGGAGCCAAATGCCCATTCCATTTCTTCTAATTGATCAAATCTGGATGCCTGCGGCAGATAAGGATCTGAACAAATTTGCCTGGCAAGCGCCGGGTTTTTGCCTTGCAAAAAGGCAATGACAGGATCTATGGTATTTAGGTAATCGCTTTTAAGGTTTAATATCCTTGCTGCATTTTCTGAAGGGTCTAAGTGTTCTTTGGCACTATCGAAAAGTTTTGATAGACCTTCTTTCGAAAAGATTTCCAGAATCACTTCTATGCCTAAATCCTGCTGACTTACGTCAATATCCAGTGTATTGAAAAATCCTTTTAAATACGCTGTGGCAGGATAGGGGGTATTTAACTGAGTAAATGGGGGCGTGATGAGAAGCAGGTCTGCCAATACTTTTTTTGCAAAGATAGAGGTATGCTTTTATTGATTAAGGTTTGATTGGTATTAGTGCTACTTCGTCATGCTTAAAATCAATATTTATATACCTCGACTCTAAGGTTGTCAAAATTGATTTTTTCCGTCTTTCCCTTTAAGGATGACGGGGCAAAATGACGAAGTTTGGCAAAGTAGGATTAGTCTGGAATTAATAAACCTATGCTTGAAGCTGCTTTACTTTCTCCCGAATAATGTTGAGTAATAAATCAATCTTGGATTTATGCGTCCGGAAAACAACAATTGCCACTCTGATCCAAAACTTGTCGTGGATGGTAGTAGAAGATAAGAAAATACGACCATCATCCTGAATGGCTTTTATCAATCGTTCATTGAATGCGTTGGCATCTCCTTCAGCAGGGACGTATCTGAACATTGTAATGGAAAGATCAAGGTACGGGGCTACCTCAAACCCTTCAACGTTTTGTAACTGATTATTAAAATACCTGGCGAGCAGCATCTTTTCTTCCAGCGCAGCACGAAATGGCTTCAATCCAAAAAGTTTGAGTGAAAGCCACATACGCAACCCACGAAAATGCTTGGTTAGCTCAGGAGAAACATCCGCTGCATTTACTTCGCTATCTGAATCCACCAGATCCTGTAGGTAGTCAGCTGTGTATCTGTGTGCCTTATAGAGTGATTTTAAATCTTTTATTAAAACTGCTCCTGTTCCGAATGGGAGGAAAAGGCTCTTATGTGGATCCAGCGTTACTGAATCTGCATTTTCTATGCCTTTTGTTTTGGCCTGTACCTCTGGTACCAGTCGAAAAAATCCACCATATGCAGCATCCACATGAAACCAGATGTGATGTTTTGTCGCAATAATTCCCATCTCTTCAATAGGATCAATAGTGCCTGTATTAGTAGTGCCCAATGATGCATTGATGAAGAAAGGGATAAGACCGGAATCTTTATCCTTTTGTATGGTTTCATCCAGCGTGGAAATGTCTATTCTGAATTCATCATCTATGGGAAGGTACCTTAGCTGAGCCTCACCCAATCCTGCTATTCTAAGCGCCTTTTGCAAAGAGTGGTGCGCTTGATCGGATAAGTAAACGACGAGTTTATCAAAATCCTTTGCTTTCACATCAGCGGCTTCTCTGGCTGTCACCACTGCGATTAGGTTTGAGATGGAGCCTCCGGATGTTAGGTTACCTGTAGCATCCGAAGGGAATCCCATGAGCTCATTCATCCATCGGATGAGCATATTCTCCATGCGAGCCGCACCAGGTGCGGGGAAATAGATGCCTGCATATTTGTTGCTAATAGCAGCTAAGAAATCTCCCAGTGCCGATGGATAGAGCCCACCTCCGGGCACATATCCCATGTGACCTCCCGATGCGGCATTGATGCCATCATACTCCACCCGGGATCTAAGAAACCTAAGCAGTTCGTCGATCTGAGTAGGTTCTTCTGAAAGTTGATCAGTAGAGGCAGGTTCCGGATTTTGAAAGAATGCATGTTCATCTTCCAGTTGGGATAGGAAATGGTCCGTGTGGTTGATTACTTTTTGGGTGAGTTCCTTTTGAGTTTGCTCGTTGGGCTCCAGTTGCCGAGCAATTTCTTCCAGCTCTTTGATTTTGTCGGTCATTGGATTCAAAGGTAGCAACGAGTAAGGAAACCGCTACCCTATGCTCCTGGTGTGTAACGCTCTTTTTTGTTATCCGATTGCTCATTCATATATGCCTCGAAAAGGGTCATCATCCGCAGATGGATTTCAAAGAGTGAAGTATGAGCGAGATACTCAATGCTGAAATCACAAAATGATATGAAGTCAGTAAGGTCATCCCCTTTGAGTTTTGTTTGTTCTGCCACCCATTCCCGGTTGAACTTTCTGTATGCAATTTCTTCAAGCTCTTTTCTGGCAAGAATCTTTTTAAGTTTCCTCTTTTCTTTTCCTCGTTTGGTCAGCGGTTCAAGATCAAAACCTATCCCGATGCTCGGTCCAAAAAATGGCTGTTGAAGATCTTGCTCGGTTACTTCTTCCTGCGTGAAATATTCCATTGGGATGGCATCCATTCCGAATACAATCAAGGATGAATCCACTGGCTGTGTATCAATGATCATTTGTTTGAAATGTCGATATTCAGGGAAGGCCGAAACCTGCACTTCTTCAAGCAGTATTGAATCTTGTGAAAGCAATATCATTACAGGTTCTCCATCTGTAATAGCAATGAATTTCTTTTCATAACCTACATAGGTTATTTGCAGGGTGTCACCCTGCTGTGCAGGTATTGTAAACTTTCCTGACACATCAGAAATGGTAAACTTTTGAGTGCGAAGGTTCACAATATGAGCTCCATGTAATGCTTCATAGGATGAAGCATCAGAAACCAATCCTGTGATGTCGGTTTGTGCAGTGGCAAACGAAAAGGTAATAGCACCTATTATAGTAATCAGAGCTCTCACACTTCAAAAATGAACCGTCTATTTGAATTTTGCGAATATTTAAGATTCTTTAACATAACTGTTGGGGCATTCCGTATGAGCAACTCATTTGCAAGAATTTTAAAATTTTCTGATAATTATTATCTTATAATGAAATTTTTAGATCATGCCGGTAAGCTATGTAAATCATAAAGGGAGGGAGATTCTTTACGTGGATCTGACAGAGTCCAAAACAGAGAAGCGATCACTGGAGCTTCTTGAAGAAACAAAAGAAGCTTATTTAAATGCTTCCGATAAACTTTACGTTTTAGTGAATTCTGAAGGTGCTTTCGTGAATGCGGTGGTTAGTTCAAAAATGAAAGAGTACGGAAGAACCTATTTTAAAGACAGAGCAGAGAAAAGAGCTTTTGTTGGTATTCATGGATTAAAAAAGATGATCTTGAGAGCATATAGCAAAATGGTAGGGGGTAACATCAAAGTGTTCGATGATGTAGAAGAAGCCAAGGACTATTTAGCTAGTTAATCGTTTTTAAAGTAAAAAAAAAGCCTTCTCGATGTAGATCGAGAAGGCTTTCTATGGATTTTGAATTACAATTATTCTTCCGGCATCAACACAATCTCTATGAGATTATCCTCAACCAGAAATTTATTAGCTGCTTTTTGAAGGTCTTCAGCAGTCAGATTTTCAATCATTTCCTCATAGTTGTAGAAAGTAGAAATATCTCTGTCATTTGAATAGTAGCTAGAAAGTCTGTTTAACCAGTACCGGTTTTCTTTCAAACTTTCTTTACGATCGATCCGCTGTGCTTCTTTGATTTCATTCAAGTCTTCCTCAGTGATGCCTTCTTCCTGAATCTTACTAATCTCTCCATAAACGGCGCTCTTCAATTCTTCTACATTCTCAGGGCCACAAGGAAATGAAATTGTGAATGAGTAATTTTCATAGGGGCGTTCGCTCATATACCCTCTGGCACCTACACCGTATACGCCGCTTTTTTCTTCGCGGATGAGGTCAATCAATCGATTGGTCATCACCTCCCCAAGACTGCCTAATACATAAGCATCTTCTTCATTGTATGGAGCTTCTCCTTTATAATTGATAGATACCTGGCTTTTCGGGTCGGTACCTTTGTTGATCACTTTCTCAAGCTTCCCTTCGGGTGGTCGGATACCAAGGTCCTTCCATGTTTCCTCTCTGTCTTTAGAAGGAATACTCGCCAGGTAGGTTTCTAAAAGTGGCTTTATTTCATCCTCATTGAAGTTACCCACAAAGAAGAAGGTAAAGTTTGCAGGGTCAGCAAAACGCTCTCCATAGATTTCAAATGCCTTGTCCAGATCAATGTTCGCCAGCTGTTCGGCTGTTGGAAATCCAACACGAGGGTGGTTTTGACTCAAAATCTTGATGGACTCATTCTGGAAATAGAATTGAGGATTAGACATCAGGTTTTGGTACAACATGGTGTTCCTCATCTTATATGACTCAAAACTTTGTGGGTCTTTACGAGGAGATGTGAAGTACAAGTGTACCATTTGCATCAACGTTTCCAGATCTTTCGGAGCAGCATTTCCATTGAATCCTTCGCTGTAAGTGCCTACATAAGGACTTATACGTACAGTCTTACCTGAGAATAGCTTATCAAGGTCTGTTTTTGAGAAATCTGCCACGCCACTTTCTCCAACGATGTTGCCGGAATAAGTGGCACTTTCATAAAGCTCATCTTCATACAGTGAGTGACCGCCATGACTAAAGCCGGACATCAAAATTTCATCATTCTTAAAGTCAGTGGATTTCAGCACTACCTTCATTCCATTGGAAAGGGTTAACTCTGTTGCGTCAACAGCATCCAGCTTTGAAGTGCTTGAAATGGATCCTTTTGCAGGCTTAGAAGCCATCAGTTCAGATCCTGACATTTCATCCTCGTATGCTTCGATTTTAGCACTTTCTACTTCTTCTAAAAGTGCCAATACATTGTCTTCCGTCACATCCGGATTTTCTCTTTCAGGGCCGGTAATCACAACTACCCGATCGCTCGGCTTGATCCATTTTGGAGCGTATTGATTGATCTCTTCCACCGAGATGTTTTCAAACTGCTTTTTCGCAAACTCATATGCAAATGCAGAAGAAACAACGGTTGATCCGTTTAGGAAGGAAGAGACGTATTTGGATGCCAATCGTCTGCTTTCCGTTTTATCATCTTCTTTCATCTGCTGCTCTAGCTGATTTAGCATTCTTTTCTTGGCTCGCTCAAGTTCACCTTCTGTGAAACCATGTCTTCTTACACGTTCGTTTTCTTCAACCAGTGCTTTCAGGCCATTCATGATGCCATCTTCACCCACCATGGCAAAAGAAGAGTAGGTTTTTTTAGTTCGTACCATGCGTCCATATCCGGTGCTGGCAAAAACAAAAGGAGGCTCTGCCGACTGACGAAGCTCGTTTAGTCGCTGGTTCAGCATGCTATTGAAAAGGTCATACGTAAGCTCTCTTCGGTAGTCTTTCAATGTCTCTTCCTCTGATTGATCGTTTTGCTTGTATACCAGCTGCACCTGGGTGAATGGTGCTTCTTTATCTTGTTCTATTGCAACGTAGGTCTCTTCATGACTTGGTACTTCAAATAGTGTCCGCTCTTTTGGCTTTTCCGGATTGTTTAGCTTCCCAAATCGTTCCTTGATTTCACTCTCCATTTCATCCAGCTCAATATCGCCGACAGCAATGACTGCCATTAGGTCTGGTCGGTACCAATCTTCATAGAAGCTGCGAATGGTCTCATAACTAGCATTTTCAATTACTTCTTTTTTTCCGATAGGAAGCCGCTCAGCATACTGTGAGTTTTTGAACATTACTGGAAACCACTTGTCTCGCATTCGCTGGCTGGCACCCTGTCCCAGTCTCCACTCTTCAATGACCACTCCACGCTCTTTGTCGATCTCTTCCTCTGAGAAATCCAGCCCACTGGCCCAGTCCTCCAATACCTTAAGTCCGGTATCCATCACCTCAGGATCACCTGTTGGGATAGGAAGCATATAGACCGTTTCATCAAAGCTGGTGTAAGCGTTCAGGTCTGCTCCAAACTCTACTCCTATGGATTGTAGGTAATTGATCAGGTCGTTTTTTTTGAAGTTCTTACTACCATTAAAAGCCATATGCTCTACAAAGTGAGCCAGCCCTTGCTGATCTTCATTCTCCAAAATAGAACCTGCATTTACTACAAGTCTGAATTCTACTTTGTCTTCCGGTTTGCTGTTCTTTTTCAGGTAGTAGGTAAGTCCATTGTCCAGCTTACCGATTCGAACACTCTCATCTGAGGGGATGGGACTGTTAAGTGGCTTGTCAATTTCGCCCGAGATGTCTTTCTCTTGAGAGAAAGCACTCAGAACTAGCATAATGCATAGAAAGAAGCATGAAAGCTTCATGAGATTAGGTTTCATAATAAAAATTTAGTGTGATTGAATTAAGTACGATTTTTCAAAAAGAATTATAAGCAATAAATATTCCAAATAATTGAAAGGTTATGTTTTGATCTTAACGGATGACATTGTGATTTTGACAGATGAAACCGTAATGGGCTGTATTAATGAAATCAGAATCTTTAGTAGTATAAACGAGCGCTTGTTCAAGTTCTTACTTTGAATGTTGTACTTTTCAATTTTTATTCGAAAACCGGATCAGAATGTTAAAAGAATTATTGGATCAACATCAGATCAAACCTGGAAAAGTAGTTGAATACAGCAAATTTCAAACTGTTGAGCTAGATCTCAGTAAGAATAATGAGGCGTTAAACAAGGTGGATCTGAATAATGAACAGGAATTTACTCGGTTCATATTTGACCAGTTGCCTGAAGGTTTTATTGGCATTGGTGGCTATAAAGAGGAGCGAAGTTTTTACCGAAGAAGTGAGCTTTTTACTGAAGGTGAACCTAGAACCATTCATTTAGGCGTTGACCTTTGGGCCGAGGCAGGTACGCCTGTTTATGCCCCGATAGAAGCTAAAATACATTCATTTGATAATCGTGCGTTTTATGGAGATTATGGCCCGGTGATTATTTTGGAGCATAAATTGGGTTCTAAAAAATTGTTCAGTCTTTATGGACATTTATCATTGAATTCATTGGCGGGTAAGGAAGTTGGACAAACGATTAAACGAGGTGAACAATTTGCCTGGCTAGGAGACTATTCTGAGAATTTTCACTGGCCACCTCATCTTCATTTTCAGTTAATGTGGGACATGCAAGGTAATGAGGGAGACTATCCCGGCGTGTGCAGGGCTAGTGAGAAGGAGGTGTACCTTGCAAATTGTCCGGATCCGGGGATAGTATTGAATCCTTGATCCAATAACTAAAAGCCATTGCAAAGGAATGCGTTTTGAAAAATCAAATCCAGAAGCAAGTTACTAGGAGGGCTTTGAAGGTCAGATGAAGTTTGCCAATAGCACTCTGGTGCATTAGTGGCAACTGTTACCAACTAGTTAGATCAATCTAGTTTATGTAAGTTTTCCAGTCGGTCTTGTCGACCAATAATTGTCATAATTTCTACAACCTCGTTGTTAATGCGGTAAAATATGGTATCTACTCCGCACACACATTTTCTGTACCCTTCTTTTATGAAGTCAACAGATTCAAAAGCAAAAGGTCTTTCAGCAATTAGTTCAAATTTGTCAAAGAAAGCGTTAAAATATCTATCAGCCTGGTCCATACCGTATGTGGAGGTTCCGTATTGATGAATTCTAATCAAGTCAGCTTTGGCAATGTTGCTGATTCTGTATTTTGCCATTAAGATTTAGCTTGTTTCAGAATGTCAGCCTGAGAATCGCTGGTAAATCCAGATTGTTCAGCTTTTTCTAATTTCATGCGGATATAATCAATTCTCTGTTGCTGTTTTCTTGCCTGCCGTATCAAATCGTTTACGAGTTCGCTTTTACTTGAATATTCTCTGCTTTCAATTTGAGCCTTAAGCCATTCATCGTTAGGATCTGTGAATGATATACTTTGTCTTCCCATGTTTCTTTGTTTGGTGCAAATTTACACCAAAAAATATAAGAAGTTACGGTTAGAGTCCTTAAACTGTTTAAGGAAAGCATCATTGATAAAATCTCTGGTTTCATTTTTAACTGTGTATTGAAGATAAATTAAAAGGCCTGAGTTTATTACCCCAGACCTCACTTACACAGTTTTCTAGATACTACTAAACGAGGCTACCAATCCCTTAGTGAACACTACTAAAAAGTATCTCCATTCTTTAATGAACCGCTGATACGTGACCCGTACGTACGGTGGTGTGAGATCGGAAAGATGCTGTATCGATGCGTCAGCAGGCGCACCGTGGGCTTATGGCTCACGGCCGTCTACTCGATTGTATGGCGTTTAACCCACTTCCACAACAATCTTACCTTTTGCCTTGTTATCCTCCATGTATTGATGTGCTTCTGCAACTTGGTCAAGACTGAACACTCTGTCAATGTTTAATTTGATTGTTCCTCTCTCTACTTCATCAATAAACTCTTGAAGAAGCTCTTTAGATAAATTCTTCGATTCTCCCATGTAAATGGTTAGCCTTCCTAGTGAAGGAATGTCTCCCATTGGGGTAAACTCCTTCATGGTCCACTCGTTTCCGAGAATGCCAGTCATGCAAACCATCCCTTTTGGGGCAATGCACTTTAATGAATCCTTCAAAGTACGTGTTCCAATGAGCTCAAGCACTTTATTCACTCCATTAGGAAATATATCTTTGACCTGTTCTTTTACATTTCCAGCATCAATCACTACATGATCTGCTCCATTCTCAAACAATGCCTGTTTCTTGTCTGGATTTCTGGTTGTTGAGATGACAGTCAACCCCTTCGTTTTTGCGAGTTGACAAGCAAGCATGCCAATGGATGAAGTGCCACCTCGGATTAGAAGAGTTTCTCCTGATTCTATTTCAAGAGCCTGATTAAGAGAACCAGATACGGTTTGAAACATTTCTGGTATTGCCCCGAGAATGTCCCAAGTTAAATTACTTTCAAATGGAAAGATAATGTCAAATGGAACCAATGCATACTCCGCATAACCGCCATCGAAGAATCGTCCCATTCCTCCCATGATTGCTGCAACCTGTTGACCTTTAATATATGTTCCAGATGGATCTTCTTCAATAATTCCCACACATTCGATTCCCTGTATTCGTGGAAACTCAACACCAGGAGACTCACCTCTTCGGGTAAAAATTTCAGACCTGTTCAGTCCAAAAGCCTTTACTTTAATTAGTACCCAACCAGGTTTTACCTCTGGTCGGGATACTTCTTTTATCTCTATAACTTCTGGAACTCCTGCTTTTGTTGTTACTGCAGCTTTCATTAACCTTTTGGTTCTGTTTTGTTAAACATATATCGGGCGATTTTCCATTCACCATTCACCTTTTCAAATACAAATAGTTCTCTATTAGCTTCAGGGATAGTTTCTCCAGTTGCATGAATAAGAGTTGTTCCTTTTGAACTTGTAACTGCGAATGCAAAATCTCCTTCAACGGTAATTTCGTCAATATAGAATTCAATGTTCAATTGAATTTGAGTGAAGATATATTCATAGGATTTGAGGATATTTTCACTTCCAATTGCTGAAGGAGCTTCAGTTGGCATAAAAATCCCGTCTTTGGTGTAAAGGCTTTGGGCTAATTTGGCGTCTGAAGTGTTCAACGACTTTTTGTACGACTTCAGCAATTCTTCGATTGCTTCTTTGTCTTGCTTTTGCATAATGTCTAGGTTTTGATTTTTAAGATTAGATTTCGCTTCCGAGCTGACTACAGATAGAGCCAGTACCATCATCAATAGAGTTAACTTTTTCATTGTTCGTTTTTTTGTACAATGCAAAAGTCTGGATACTTCTGAGGAAAGACCTATAAGGAACTTTAAGAAGGAGTCTTAAACTATCTTAAGATTCACTCAGTTTCTTGCGGATATTGCTTAGGAATTCTGGGGTGATGCCAAGGTAGGACGCCACCTGAACGTTGGAAATCCGATTGAAAAGGTTTGGGTAAAGCTCTATAAATTCGAGGTAGCGCTGTTCGGCAGATGTGCTAATGGTCTGAAGCAACCGATTTTGTAAAAGCACAAATTCATTTTCTACGATAACTCGAAAAATCCGATTGAATTTGATACTGTGCTCATAGAAGTAAATCAAATCTTGCTTGGATATCTGTAAGATTCTAGAAGGTTCAATGGCTTCTATATACAATTGGCTAGGCTGTTCGGAATGAAAGCTCCCAATATCAGTGATCCACTGATTCTCAACAGCGAAATGCAGGTTGTGTTCTTTAGCATTTTCATCCACTTTGTACATTTTGAAGCACCCTTCCATAATGAAACTATAGTATTTGCAGACATCCCCAGATGATAAAATAAATTGCCTTCTCTTGACGGTTTTAGGTTTGACCCTCTTTTCAAGTTCAGCGGTCTCCTCTTCGGTTAAAGGGAGAAAGGTGTTAAAATATTCTATGAGGGATGAAATCTCCATTACATAGTGGCCTACAACGCTCAGCTAGCAGGCGGATGTCCCGAACTGAGCAATTTCTGATAAAACTAGCGAACCTGAACCACACGCGCAACGCTTTCTATGAAACACTGCGTTAACCCAGACATCCGCCAGAACTGCCTACAGTTCTTCAACGAGCAGAAAGTCACAGAAGGGAAGGGGAGCTGTAAGTTCCTGCAATTCTTAGCTAGTAGCAGTCTGACATCTGCATCGCTAGCGCATGTTATAGCCTTTTATTCAGTCGGAATGATTGTAGAGATAGAGTCGTTTTTCAACAATTTCTTCTGCTAACATCGGATTTTTCTCAGTTAAGAATACAATTTTATGTCCTCTAATAAGCTCACCAGATTGAAGGTTGTAAAAATCAAAGTCTCTTGAATGAACAAAGGCAAAGAGTTTGTCATTGTGATACATCAGTGAGATACGATCTCTTGGAGAAGGATCAACCAAAGTGCTCTGGTAAATTATATACTCGCTAACTCCTTCAGCTGAATTATTATTGAAAGGAGTAAAGCCAAAAACCTGGCGATATTGCTTTTGATCTTCAAAGCTCAGTCTGTTTTCAATAATTAGTGAGTTCAGTTGTGCCTCGGGTGTGCAGTTCGGTTCAATGTTATTTTTATATGTATATCCCCAAATAGAACCACTTAGTTTATCATAGGATGTGAATCTTAAAGTATCAAAGGAGTTACCTATCACTTCACCTTCCATGTTTCTCAGTTTCATATTTGGTAAAACGATACCGTTCTGGAGTTCAGTTGAGTCCAATTGAATATCAGTACTGACCATCAACCAATCATTTTCTATCGGACTTGTTTCTACTGACACTCCGTCAAAGAGTTCGAACATTAATTTGCCATTCGGAGAATATCGAACGTTTGCAGGACCGTCGATTTGTTCGTTACACAGAGAATCAATTATAGCATCCTCTGTTGATGTTTTAGGTTGTTCAGTTGGTTGAATCTTAGTTTGTTCTACAAGTTCAGTTGAATCTACTGCCGTTTCCGGTTGATTCACCTTCTTTTCGTTCTTGACAGAGCAGGAAGTTAAGAGTGCGATAGTGGCTAGGAAAATGTACCTCTTGTTCATGAATTAGCTCATAACAACATTGTAACAGGAATTCCTGTTATTAACCTTTCAAATATACCTTATATACCTCTTCGATGCTTTATTCAGGCATCTTAAAACATAAGATGTATTTCATTAGCCGTATTATTATTCGGATATAAACGTTTATATAGAATAAGTGATTACACCAATGGTATACGGCTTCCGGCTACAATTTATTTTCTTTACCATTCATCTTAATCAAATAACTAAATCACTATGAGAAAAATATTTTCACTGTTCGCAATGATGTGTTGTGTAGCCCTCATGGCACAGGAGACGAGCCTGTTTATTCCGAAAGAAATGAAGCAGGCATATGAAAAAGGTACCAGATCGTATGACGGAAAGCCGGGACCAAACTACTGGCACAATACGGTGGATTATGATATTAAAGCTTCTATCGATCCGGAAACTCGTGGAATTAGCGGGAAGTCTACCATTAAATATCAAAACAACAGCCCGGATGAGCTTTCGGCTATTGTCGTTCGTTTGTACAACGATGTTTATAAAAAAGGAAATGTCCGTCTTACTACTATCGATGATCGTGACGTGAATGATGGTATGTCACTGAATATGGTGCAGGTGAGAGGCGATTCAGTTGATCTTGAAGGCGGGTCAGTGACCCGTAATGGTACCAATCTTTTCATCCGATTGGAGGAGCCGGTAAAAAGCGGTGACCAAATCGACTTGACAATAGACTGGGAGACGGTTATCCCATACACGAATAGAAGAACAGGAGTTGCAGATAGTACTTCGTTTTTTGTGGCGTACTGGTATCCGCAGATCTCCGTTTACGACGATGTGTTTGGCTGGGACACCCAGAATTACACGTTTAGAACGGAGTTTTACAACAACCTGGCTAACTTCAATGTGGAGTTCACAGCACCTGAGGCTTTTACCATCTGGGCTACTGGCGTTTTGCAAAACCCGGATGAAGTCTTCAATGCTGATATTTTGGATCGATACAACAAAGCGCTCACAGCAACCGAGCCATTGGATATTATCAATGGGGATGATCTAAAGGACGGATTTGCACACAAATCCGGTACCTGGAAATTCAAAGCAGATGAAGTGCCTGATTTCGCTTTTGCGATGAGTGATCATTACGACTGGAATGCCGCTTCTCAAAAAGTAGATGGTGAGGATGTTTTGATCAGTTCGGTCTATCCAACCGGAAATCCACAGGCTTTTGCTGCTATGACCCCAAATCAGCAAAAGACCATGAAGCACTTCTCGGAGGATGTTCCGGGTGTTCCTTATCCATACCCTCGATTTACAACCTTCATCGGACTTGGAGGTGGCGGAATGGAGTTTCCAATGATGGCCTACAATGGAGGTCCCGGTTTAGGTGTAACTGTGCACGAAATGTTTCACATGTACTTCCCTATGTATGTCCGGGTAAACGAGCGACGATTTGCATGGATGGATGAAGGATGGGCCTCTTATATAACATCATTAGTTACTAACCGGTTTTTTCAAAATGATAGTTCAGACCTTTTCACCACTTTCAAAGGAAGCGTAGGGGGGATGCAAGGGCAATATGAAGACCTGCCACTGTTTGCTTCTTCTCAGTTTATGGATGGAACCAATTACGGCTACTCGGCATATCCGCTTCCTGCTTTTATATACTCTATGTTACATTTTCATCTGGGCGATGAAGTGTTCTTCAAAGCTTATAAAGAATACATCAACAGATGGGCGAAGAAATCTCCGATCCCTTACGATTTCTTCTTTACAATGGAAGATGTGAGTGGTGAGGATCTGAGCTGGCTATGGAAACCGTGGTTTTTTGAGTTTGGGGCTCCAGACGTAAAGATTGGAGAAATCAAAAAGGATAAATTGACCATTGTGAATGCAGGAAGCAGACCGGTACCGGTGAGGGTAGAAGTGAAATACAAGGATGGTACTGATTATGAAATCTCAAAGTCAGCTAAGGAAATCTCAGGTAAGAATGAGATCCAGGTAACTATCCCAGATTATAAGAATATAGAAACTATCTCTGTAAATGCTTCAGTTCCTGATCTGGATGATACCGATAATTTCTATCCATCGCTACAAGAACGTATGGCCGGAGTAGAGGTGCCTGATTACATTTTCGGGACGTATACCATCGCCAATTTCAACATCAATGCTCACATAGACAATGCAGATGGTCTTGTGAAAGTGAGGGTTCCTGCTGCAGGCATGAATATGGTGCTCTTACCTAAAGAAGATGCCTGGGTTTCAATGGATGGTCAGGTGGTGGCCAAGTTTGATGACAGTGGAGATAAAACGGCTATGACGTTGGAGTTGAAGCAGTTTGGAGTGACAGTGCAGGGCACGAAGGAATAATCGTTCACAACAGTTCTAAGATGTAAAAGAAAACCTCACCCGGTTACCGGGTGAGGTTTTTTATTTTGTTACGTAATTGAATTTCATCCCTGACTTGCTCTCCAGGTCTTCGCCCAATTCCTTGTGATCTTCATCACCTTCCTCACTAAACCAGCGCACCATCACCATGGCACCCATTGCTTGTTTTTCCTTTAGCTCTAGCATCATTTGGTATAGGCACTTCATAGTACCTGTATCAAAATGCTCCAGCTTAATTTCGACAATGAATGTAGGCACTGTCGTATTTTTTATCTGCTCGATGAAGGGTAAATAGAAGTCCTGCACATCGCGCATTGCTGATCTACCTTCAATTCGTATTAATCCGGTACTTGGATTGAACCTTATATTAGGTATGATATCTTCGTTTGACATAGGATGGTGGTTTTATTTAGATATTACTAGTCTTTCAGTTCCTCAAATTTATCAGATTGTTTTTCTCTTGGAAAAACATTGTTATCCATATTCACATCAGGAAGTTGTTGTTTTGGATCAATTGCAATATTGACGACTTCTTTGTCTTTAAGGAATGTCTTTGTCACTTGAGCTTCATTGAGTCTCCAGATTTCAGCTGGTAACTGTTGTACTTCTTTTGTTCCATCTGCATAGGTCCACTCAATTATCACTGGCATCACAAGACCTCCTTTGTTTTTGAAGGTCAGTTCGTAAATGTGTTTACCGGAAAGTTGTTTGCGCATTTTAGCCTCATCCAGTCTGCTAAGGAATTGCCCGTATGCGCCATCCGGAGTACTAGCCATTGCAAAAGGCTGAGGGCCATCCGAAAAGTCCATGCCTTTTTCTGATTTGCCTGAACCTGAGATCTTTTTTGTGTTTCCTTTTTGTTGCTTGTTTTCTACAGTGGCTTGGTCTTCCTTGAGTTGATACCACTTGACTTCTGCTAAATCTATATCCACCGTTTCTGTAGTGAAGAACCATCCTTTGAAAAACCAGTCAAGGTCAGTTGCAGTGCCATCCTCCAGGGTTCTAAAGAAGTCTGAAGGATTTGGATGTTTGTATTTCCATCGGTTCGCATATTCCTTGAATGCAATATCAAAAAGCTCTTTGCCAACGATCGTTTCTCGTAGCATCTGCAAGCCTACCGTCGGTTTCTGATAGAAATTGGCTCCCATCTGGAAAAGCAAATCATTGTCTGAATTGGTCATGATTGGACGGAGGGTCTTCTGGTTGCCCATCATGAAAGGAACAATATCTTTAGGGCGTGTACTGCTCCATTGTGGATATCGCTCTGCCAACGTTCGCTGATGCAGGAAAGTATTTAGTCCTTCATCCATCCACATCCACTTGCGCTCGTCTGAGCTCACAATCATAGGGAACCAATTGTGACCCACCTCATGAATGATGGTGCTGGTCATGCCCCTCCTGGCTGCTTCACTGATTTCGCCGTTGACAGGACGACCTCCATTAAAGGAAATCATGGGAAATTCCATGCCTATGTTGGAGGTATTAACCGATATCGCGACCGGATACGGATAATCAAAGGTTGCCTCAGAATATACCTCTAATGCCTGTTTTACTGCATTGGTAGACTCTTCTGTCCATACCGAAAGCCCTTCTTTTGGGTAGAATGACATGGCCATCACAGTGTTCGTTGGCAGCTTCACCGCCATTGCATCCCAAATGAATTTTCGTGAGCTGGCAAAAGCCACATCACGCACATTCTCTGCTTTAAACTTCCAGGTTTTTGTGTCAGAGGCCTTTTTAGATTCGTTTTCCTTTGCTTCCTCGGGAGTAATAATGAAAAGTTGTTCGTCAAAGGAGTTCCTTGCTTTGGCCAGTCGGTCTCTTTGAGTCGTGGTAAGCACTTCTGATTCATTGGTAAGCACACCTGTGCCAGCTACAATGTGGTCTGAAGGAACAGTAAGCTCTACCTCATAGTCTCCAAACTCAAGTGCAAACTCACCCAGCCTTCTGAACTGCTTGTTTTGCCAGCCTTCCGTGTCATTGTAAACGGCCATACGTGGGAACCAATGACCAAGGAGAAAAACTTTGTTGTCATCTTCCGGAAAGTATTCATAGCCTTCACGAGAAAGCAGAAACTTAGCACGATCGGTGATATAGTTTTTCCATTTAATTGAAAAGGTGATGTTCTCACCGGACTTTAAAGGTTCCGGCAAATTGATTCGTAAAAGGGTGTTGTTAATGATATAATCCAATGGCTTGCCGTTTGCATCTTTGATCCATTGAATGTCTGTGCCCGCAGGAAAGTCTATTGGTCGAAGCAGGTATTGCATCTGCAAAGAAGAGATGGAGTCTTTTACTCCACCTAAAACATCACCAAAGTCTTCGTTTCCTTTTTTATTTACATTTTGTTCAATGTTGAGCCAGAGGAATTTCAGGTCATGTGGGGAATTGTTGTAGTAGGTGATGGTTTCCTCACCAATTAGCTCATTGGTATTTTCATCAATGGAAGCTTTGATTTTATAATCGGCGCGCTGCTGCCAGTAGTCCTCTCCGGGAGCACCTGAGGCTGTTCGGTAGGGGCTGGGTGGTTCCAGCAAGCGATCGATTGCATTGAATTTACCGGAGTATCCCGGCACATCCTGACCGAATGATACCCCAACAAGTGATGAAAGGATTATCGCAATAACGAATCTCATGTGATTTAATTTTTGAATGAATAAAGGTAGTGCATGAGAAAGGTGATGAAAAAGAGGTTTACATGGATGGTCAGCATTTTTTCAGATAGCTTACCTTTAAAATTATGGTTTAGTCAGCGGTAGGCCCCTTCATCCAGACAATTGTAAATCCAAGAGTTAGTCCGATGAAAGAAAAGATGACATCATAGGGATCATACACATTGTTCCCTCCAAGATTGTGGAGTTTGACTTCTTGTGTGATTACGAAAATGGCAGCCAGAATGGTTGCTAAGATGTAAATGGTATGATTGCCTAGTTTGGATTTGTTCCATCTTTTGTTGATGTAGAGTCCCATAAAAGAAAGAACAAGCACACCCACTACTCCTTCATACAAATTTGGAAGGGACAGTACAGTGATATCTAAAAAAACCGGAGCATCCCGTTTCAGAACAAAAGGCCTTAACCAACTCTTTGAAAAAACAAATAAGATGATGATAATAATCTGAATTCGTCCAAACCAAATAGCGTTCTTCATATCGATCAAAAAAAGGCAGCCGGAAAAGCTGCCTTAAACTCGTTCGTTGATATTATAGTGAACCTGCCGTTGAATTCTCTTCAACTTCCTCTGCTTCCCCTTTAAGGTACTTGTCCAAAAATTCTTTGATCTGTCCGTATCCCTCAATGGCATTTTCATTCTTACGGAATCCATGACCCTCATCATCAAATACAATGTATTCCACGGGAACGCCACTGGCTCTGACTCCTTCTACAATTTCATCTGACTCTACTTGAAGCACACGTACGTCATTGGCGCCTTGCAATACCATCAGTGGTTTAGTCACATTTTCCGTATGGAAAAGAGGGGAGATTTCATATAGCCTCACTGAGTCTTCAGTGGTAGGATCACCTAGCTCATCATAAAGCGCCTTTCTAAAGCTCTCCCAATACGGAGGAATTGATTTCAATGTTCTCAACCAGTTGGTTACTCCAAAAATGTTCACGCCTACGTCGAAAGCTTCAGGTTCAAATGTAAGGGCTGCCATCACCATGTAACCTCCATAAGAACCTCCAATGATCCCCACTTTGTCCATGTCGATCACTCCTGTATTTGCCAGGTAATTCTTTCCGGCAACACAATCCTTTAAATCTTTGTCGCCATGATTCTTGTCATCCAGATGATTAAACTCTTTACCATACCCGCTACTACCACGGTTGTTTACAGCTAAAACGGCATAACCATGATTCACCAGGTATTGGACCAATGCAAAATAGCTCAACCTGGATTGTCCTCCGGGACCTCCGTGAACCCATACGAGAGCCGGTACTTTGTTGTCTTCAGATGCCCCTTTAGGTTGATAGTAGATGGCCGGAATTTCCAATCCATCAAATGATTCATAGCGAACCACTTTGCCTTCCACCAAATCATCTGCGTTGATTTCAGGGTTCAATGTGTCTGTTAGTTTTTTCAACTCTCCGGTTTCAAAGTTGTAGACATAAATGTTGCTTGGAGAAGCCGAAGTACTTACTGTTAATCGTGCGAGATTCTCACTTTTGGAGATGTTGACGGATGAAATACTGCCACCTTCAATCTCCGGTAGCTGCACTTCTTCCCCGGTTTCCTGATTGAAGATTTTTACAACCGTTTTTGCATCTTCATTGATGCCAATCACCCGGTATTTTTCATTCCAGGAATCGTATGCATACCATACATCCCAGTTGGTTTCAAAAACTTTTTCTACTTCTCCAGTTTCTAAATCTCGCTTGGCCAGATATACAAAGTCAGACCCTTCATCAGTGGTGTAGTACAGACTTTTATTATCCAGGCTAAAGAACTGAGGATTGTACGTTGCGTCTCCTTCATGTATAGATATATCCGTTTTTTCACCGGTTTCACGATCATAGAGATACATTTTACCATCCGCACTGGTGATAGCTTGTGTCAGCGCATAGAATCGTTCATTAGGAGAGATGGCACCTACATCCAGTCCATCATTGTTCTGATAAATGATCTCACTAACGGGCATTTCATCATCAACAGATGATATCTGCATTTCATAAATATCCATGTACCGTGGATCACGTTTGTTGGAGGTTAAGTACATGCTTTCTTCATCTCGGCTCCAACCCCAAAATCCGTTTCTTACGCTATCGCCGGGTGTCAGATCCTTGGGCTGTCCCTCCTGAGACATCATGAATACCTTGTAGTTTTCATTGCCTCCTTCATCAAAGGAAAAAATGAATCGATCGTCATTAGGGAAATATGACTGACCGAAATACGATTCCTCGGTAGAATTGGTCAATTGCGTTTTCTCGCCAGTGGCTATATCTATTTCATAGACATTAAAAATACCTGATTCGTTACTATTTATAAGCATTTTACTTTCGTCCGGTGAGAAGCTCCCGCCACCCACGCTTACATTTTCATAAAACTGAGCAATGGTGTACTTCTGCACCTCAGGAGTCTCCTCTTTGGGTGCTGAACATGCGGCCAAAACTGCGACCGCTATCATTTTGGTAAGTGATTTCATAGTGTTTGGTTGGTTTGTTTTCATACAATTTAAAGGATTTTATGCCTCAATCTGATTTCCACTGATTCTTTCTTAATGTGTATAATTTGATATTTTCCGGATTGTCGGGGAGTCGGATGTATCCCTGATGGGTAAAACCCAGCTTTTCAAGTATTCGGCAGGAGCCAACATTCTGATCTGTGGTAATTGCGTTTATGAATGACTGATTATAACTGTTAAAAGCCAGATTAATCATTGCTTTTGCACCTTCTTGGGCATACCCATAACCCTCATACGATGGGAGCAATGCATATCCAATGTCCATTCCTTCAACTCCTTCTCTATCGTGAAGGCTGCAGGTTCCCACTGCATTTCCGGTCTCTTTTTGAATCATTACGTGATTAACAAATCCCTTTTTGGATAAATCCGGATCCATTCTGTCCTGCATGTATTTCAGCGCATCTTTCTCTGTGTAAACCTTCCGATCTCCAATATTTAAGTGCCATTTATCCGTATTCATTAAGCGCAATAAAAAGCCTGCATCTTCCGGAGCGATAGGTTTTAGATATAGTCGTGATGTCTCCATACTGATAATAAAGAATGCAGCCGGTAGAGCCGGCCGCATTTGCTTTCATTGTCTTCAGGTCGACTCAGCTAAGGACATCTTCTTTGTATTATCATCCGGGTTTCGATCAATTAGTTTATTCAATGGATCTACACCTGCTGAAGATGGTTTTTGATCCACTTTTATTTGAATGGAAGTATCATCTCCGGTAAATTGATGCTTTTTGAGATAGATGAGTTTTTCATCTCCCTCATCATCTTTTGTGTAAACCCCTACATCAATCCAGTCATTGATCTCCACCTGCGTGGAGAATCCCAGGCTGTCAGATTCCATCTTCTTGGTGTTAAGCTCAAGATTCACCAGATACTTTTCGCCAACTTCCTGATAGGTAGCTTCATCCACTTTGTTTTCATAAAGAATGATCTTGTCAAAGAAATCTGTGATTACCCCTTGTAAGCTGTCTGGAGTGACCTCACGCAAATACCCGATCAAATCAATGGTTGTAGCATATCTACCATTTCGTTCGAGGCTTTCGTACCCCCATTCATTGATCAATCTTTGAAGCGCAACATTTACACTGTCTTCTCCAATGTAGTCTTGAAGTGCATACATGATGTTTGCACCTTTCCCATAGTGGATATAGGCCTGGTTTTCTGCCAATGCCAATGGCATCTCTTTTTTCTGCTCTGTGGTTCGTCCTCTCAAATACCTGTTTAGCTCTTCCTTAAGAAACTCTTTGAGGTGTTCCTGTGGATACTCTTGCTTCATCACCATCAATGCCGAGTATTGAGACAGTGTTTCTGATAGCACGGCACTACCCTGCACATTTGCCGGGAATAGCTGATGACCCCACCACTGGTGTGCTAGCTCGTGAGCCGTTACAAAATAGGTGACATCTACATCGTCTTCCTCCTCCACCTTCACCATGAACCCGATGGCTTCAGAAAATGGGACTGTGTTTGCAAATGACTGTGCAAATGACGCATATCGTGGAAACTCCAGAATCCGCATTTGACGATATTGATACGGACTGAAATTCTCTGAAAAGTACTTAAAAGAATGCTTCATGCCCTTCATCATGCTTTCCAGATTGTATTCATGTCCTTTGTGATGGTAAATGCCCAGATCGATTTCTCTATCTGTTGAGTCATTTAATGCAATCGTTGTTTTGTCTTTAACCACCTCATACCTGGCCGAAACGATATTGAAAAAAGGCATCATTTTTTGATCCATCTTGTAATGGAAATACCGTCTGCCGTTTTCTTCCCACTCACTCTGCAGGTAACCGGGAGCAATGGCAATCTGATCCGGTACGGTTCCCACCACAATTTCAAAATCAATGCCATGCGAATCATCACTAATGAAATTTTGACGTAACCCAATCGGGTTGTCACGCCTCATCATTCGATCTTTAGGCTCCAGATCATTATCCTTTCGATCATCATCCGTTCCTAATTCATTACCGGCATTGTAGCCAAGGCTCGGAAAGCTGCTGTTATTCAAAAAAGTACCATTAAACACTATACTGGTATTCGAACCGGACTCTTTGAATCCTTTGGTGTCAAATACATATTTGAAATCCATGGTAATCGAATCACCCGGCATCAATGGTTCATCCAGCTTATGAATGTAGTAGCGATACTCATCGTAACTTTCTACAATGGTAGTGGTTCTGCTAAACGTTACCGTCTCGTAGGTCAGATCCTCGTCTTGACCCAACTGCAAATGGATGCTATCAATTGGCTCATCTTCGAAATTTTTCAAGGTATAGGTGCCCTCCATGCTGTAATCCCGATCATACGGATAAAGCTCAGATTTCACATCCATCCGTGTGATTTTAGGCTGTTTTACAAACTCATATTTTTTAAGTATACGTTCATAATCGGCTTGTAACGCCTCCTGGTCGTCTGAATTTCGGTAGGTATTTTCAATATTGGTATTGTAGAAAATGTAGCACCCTGACATGACGAAGGTTAGGAATGTTGTGATGATGAGGGTAAGAATGGGTCTGGATAACCTCATTTTACCTATGTGCCACCTCCACTTCATGGCAGCTTCTGATCCCCTCACAGCAAAGACAACTGCTACGCCAAAAAGGAAGATGCTGAATGCAAGCCAATACAGATCAAACCAGGAAAAGCTTTTCACGAAATGACCATAACCGTTCATTTCAGAATAGGTGCCCAGGCTGGCGCTACCAAATTGGAAAAGACTGTGTTCCAGCCCAAGGAGATCTAGCACTCCTGTGGCAATGAAAAATACAATTACTACTGCATGTCCAAGAAACTTATTGTTGACCATCACCTGGACAAAGAATGCCAGCAGCGAGAATAAGATCACAAAAGAGAATGTCTCTGTGAATAGCGTGTAGAAATACACCGGCAGGTCAAACTTATAATATCCCTTGGCTGCCTGTATCACCACTCCAGACCCAATCAGAATTAGATTGAGTATTACAAAGACTAATATCAATCCTATGAATTTGCTAACAAGGCTTATAAAGTCAGGCATTGGTAAGGCATCCTGAATCAAGTTGATTTTAACATCTCGTTCCCTCCAAACCAGTTCTCCGGAATAGAAAACGAGAATTATCAGAAAGAATAGACTAAAGGAATTGGTTATCAATTCGATCATCAAATAGGTGGTAGGGTAGGTGTAGGTACCGAACACCCGACCAACGAAAAAGGAATTCACCACCATCAGGAACATACCAAAGACGATGATGGCCTGAAAAGGCACACTTTTAATCACTGACTTGAAGTAAAACCATGTTTGCTTTCTTAGCTGAAGTAAGTAGGTACTGAATCCAAAATTGAAGCTTACTGTTGGTATTGAAACACTTGTTTTGGAAGCACTTTCTGCTTTGGTGGTCTTTTTCTTAAACCATGACTTTCGAACTACATTGAAGCTAAATGAAAAATACCCAATGATGAGTGTAAGCAGACCTATTCCCATCCACATCAATCGATTCCACATGACAACTCCATCAAATGGGACGACCATGCTATTCTGCTCTGCTACCGTCCAATACTGGATTTTGTTTGCTATCGTTCGGATCGCGAACGGATCGATAAGTGCGGCTAGGTCCCGGTTGTCTACCTCCCTGGTTAGGATCAAAGCAATTTGATACACTGCAAAGAGCAAAATCCACTGCACATATACCGTGACCATTTTTCTGGAAAGCGCGCCTGTCACAAAGAATAGCGCACTGGTGAAAAACAGGTTGGCAAGTACGATGGTAATGAATGGGTGGATGTAGTGATAAAAGTTGAAAGGCAGCATTTTATCCTTATCCGGATTGAATAGCTCACCCAACATAAACCCTAGCATCATTCCCCCGAAAACAAACAATACGATGATGAAAGATCCCAGGAACCGACCTAGCAAATAATCAAACTTTGAAATGGGGGTCGTGAAGAGCATGGACTCTGTGTTGTGCTCAAAGTCTCTGAGAACCGCTACGCCCATTATGGCTGAGGTGATCATCATCATGATGCCCGAAAGAATGGCCATCATATTAGCTATAGTGGTAGGGGAGTTTTCTTTTACAAGACCCGATCCACCACCTACTTGTATGATATCTGTACTCATGGTCAAAACGGCCATGAGGAAGAGAATGGCAAAGTAGATATAGGTCGCCGGTCTCTTTTTACGATACTGAAGTTCGAATTTTAATATTTTAAACCACATGATTTTAAATTTAGGGTTGTGAATTAGGCCGGTACCGCTTCTTGTTGAGTGGAAGATAGAATGTGTGAGAAATACACATCTTCCAGGTCTGCTTCCACGGGCTCGAACGAACCATCAGGTTTAGTATCTGACAATACATGTATCTCCGGTTTCCCTGCAATCAAACGATCAGAGATGACCGTGAAATCATTCTGGTATTGCTCCAGCTCTGCTTTTTCAATCTTTTTCTTCCAAACCTTACCCTCAACTTCTTCAAGTGCTTTTGCAGGACTTCCCTGATAAAGCACTGTACCCAAATTGATAATGGCCATGCTCGTGCACAGCTCCTTCACGTCATCGACGATATGGGTGCTTAAGATCACCACCGTGTTTTCTCCAAGCTCACTAAGCAGGTTTAAGAATCGATTTCTTTCCGCCGGATCGAGACCTGCAGTAGGTTCATCCACAATGATCAGTTTCGGATTTGAAAGTAAAGCCTGAGCAATCCCGAATCGTTGTTTCATCCCACCCGAATAGCCACCCAGATTTTTCTTTCTGGATTGCCATAGGTTGGTTTTGTGCAAAAGGCTCTCTACCAGCTCTTTACGTTCTTTGTTGTTGGCCACTCCCTTTAGCACAGCTAAATGATCCAGGAGGACTTCTGCAGTTACTTTGGGGTAAACGCCAAATTCCTGGGGTAGGTATCCAAGAATCTTTCTTACCTCATCTTTCTCACGCAATACATCCAGCTCTCCGAGCATGATACTGCCTGTGTCTGGTTCTTGTAAAGTGGCGATCGTTCGCATGAGACTAGATTTACCGGCACCATTCGGTCCCAGTAAACCAAACATGCCTGTTGGAATGTCCAGAGAAACGTCGTTTAGCGCCTTCACGCCATTGGAATAAGTCTTTGATAGATTTCTGATAGTTAGATTCATAGTGATTGTCATTTACCTAATGATGCAGTTAGTGCATCTTAAGTATCAATTTATTTTATTTTATTGATCTCAGGTTATACGAAATGATAAATGGTTGATCCAGTATGTTGGATGACTAAAGTTTGGTGTTAAGCTGGGTGGTTGCATAACCCTATTCCCATGCGAATGACGAAAGGAGTGAGACTTGGGAGTCTTCCGCCAAGGTTTGTGTCTTCAGAAACCTTGTGGCAACATTCATTTCGATTTGTGAGGACAGGTGAGGGCACGAACCGAGGCTTGGGTATGACCTTATTTCTTAAGATTTTGGAATTTCCATCGAATCTTTCCAGGTGCTGTAAAGTGTAAAACCAATTAGGGTGGCACTGGCGTGAAATAGGTTTCCGTAGAAAAACGAGTGAAGGAGCGAATGATTAGGATTGAATAGGAGGGGTACAAATCCCATGAAAAGGGTAACAGCTCCCCACATCACGATCAAGATTCCTTTGGACCGGTCGGCTTTTTCCTGATATGCTCCATTTTCCTTCGCCCATTTGAAATGGATCAAAAGAAAGGGACTATACGCCCAAATGATCCCGGAAGAGCCGTTGATCCAAATCCCGGAAATCCATTGAGTGACTATAAAACCTATCCAAGCTACAAGAGATAGGATCAAAAATCGCTTTGTGCCAAGTATTGATTCTACTTCTTTCCCCACAATAGCAATGAGCACCAGGTTCAATCCGAGGTGTAATAAAATAGCCATTGGTTGTCCTGTCGCACCGTGCTGAAAGGCCATGGTGAAGTTTTGCCACCAGTACTCATGGTGAAGTTCGCCTGAAAAAAACTCGAAGTAATCCTGAGAGAACACCCCAGGCAGAGTAATTACCAAACATAATAAAATGAACGTCTTGGAAATGGGTGCTTTCATTCCGGATGATAAATACGCTTGGCGTTTTTCCTTATCTCATCAATATCCAGGGTCATTCGTTTTCTTTCACGATTTAAGAACATGGGTATTTGGTCATCATAGTGTGGACTTTCCGGACGATTCGATGCGCCGAAGACATTGACGGTTTCAATAATGGGTAGTCCATCCTCAGGATACCTTACCATCATGATATAAGACTCGCCCGAACTACCACGAACCTTTCCTTCACCCATGTAATTGTTATTCATTGCTGCAATAACATCTGGAAGACCACCCAGCGGGTACTCTTTATCGCCACGAATCAGCTTTTGATACTCACCGAGTGTTACATCAAGTTTGTTAAAGAAATGTAGTAAGTACCTCCTGACATATTTAACAGCGTTAATGTATTGCTCTTTAGAAATATTTTTAATGTCTATCTCACCGGATTTACTTGCAAGTCTTCGGTAAAGGATGTTTAGGTGAGCAGGACCGATCTTATCAACACGTGCACTTTTATCCCATCTCTGGATGATTTCCAGAACCTGGGCTGCTGAATCAGCATCCGCAGGATCCAAATTAAACACCGGATTCAGGTCAATCCAATATACTAGTGAGTCTGGTAGAGTCGCATCGTATTTGATGTCAAGAAAGTCTTTCCAGCTTAGTTGATCATACTGATCAATCAATTCCATGAACCGATAGCTTCGGTTGTTATCATAAGCACGGTATCCCATGGTTGAGTCAAAGTTTGTAGGGTTAAGATTGTCTGCTGCAGCAGTAGCATTAAACGCACCATTGTTAGTGTTGAATAAATAACCGGAGGAAGGGTTTGTGATTTGAGGGAGATCGGAAAACGGATGGTATCCCTGAGGAATTGTTTCTTCAGTGTTTCCGGGAAGGGTGGTGCTCCAGTCATACGCTGGATTCCTAAAAGGTATTTTGCCATTGCCTACATAAAACAAGCTGTCATACTTGTCAGCATACACGATATTGAAACTAGGAATAGCCGTCATGGAAAGTGCTTCTTTGAATTCTGCCAGGTTGGTGGCTTTATTCATTTTGTACCATTGCTCAATCGCCCGGATCTCATCAAAAACGGCCATATGGAAGGCAAAGAATCCTTTGTCATTTTTCACAACCGGACCATACACTGAGTAATAAGCATCTCTTTTCACTCCAATTTTGATTCCAAGGAAAACTTTGACTTTCAGTTTGATCTTTCGTTTTTCCAGCTCCAGCCACTCATTGTCTACCCGGTACAGGTTTTCTTCTTCCGGGTGCATTTCCAGTTGAAACACATCTCGTTTATCAAAATAATTGACCGTATGAGCCCAGCCCAGATGTTCGTTTGTGCCATGAAAAATCACCGGTCCACCTGGGAATAATCCTCCCAGCATGTTCCATCCTTCATCACTGACCAGGTGCGCTTCATACCATGCAGCTGGGCCTTCGAGTGGCTGATGAGAATTGACCGCCAGAAACACTTCATTACTGGTCGTTTTACTTCGGCTTATCGCAAAGGCATTGGACCCCTTTGTTTCAAAATCAACCGTATCCATGTTTCCATCAAAAAGATTCCGAATCAGGTTATCTGCTCCATCTTGAACGGCAAGTTGCAGCACATACGCTTTGAATATGTCATTAAGTGTAGCAGGAAAAGCCTTTTTTATTAGCACTTCATCCTTATGTGAATCCGCATACGCATTTAATCCTGCAATGTATCCTTCGGCGATTTTGATAAATGCAGGATCTACTTCATCTATGTGCTCCTTGACAATTTCTTCACATCTAAGTAGTCCCACCACGTAATCAATGGGTGCTCCATCAGGCCCCTGATAACGACCCATCATTTGCTTGGCTGCAAGCAGGATTTGCTGGATTGTTTCAAAATCATCTTCTGCATGGGCCCAGGCTAAACCATAGGAAACCTGAGCATCCGTTGGGGCAAAGATGTGTGGCACACCCCATTCATCACGGATGATTTCAATTTCAGACGGGTTGAACTGCCCCTTGCAAACGAACGCAGCAAGAAGCAATATCAGACTTAGTAATCGCATGGTTAATCCTCAGGTCTTTCTGCTGTTAATTTAAGATTTTATTTACGTGCTGTTTTTGGTTCTTAATTAAAAGTGGTCTCTATTTCAATCAGATTCCCATGACTCAAATGATTATCGTCATTTTCCCAAGGGAATAAGGTTGAGAAAGGAACCGAATCCTTTGCGAACGACGAAGGAGTAAGACTTGGGAATCTCGCCCCCCCCCAAATACTAATATTTATCTGCAAAGGTTTGTGTCTTCACAAACCTCTCTTACACCTATCGTTTCGATTCGTGAAGACACGAATCGAGGCACTAGAAGCAATAATAGTCGCATCAATTAATCCTCTAGTATTACCGCCGGTAAGTTAAGATTTTTGTAGAGGTCATTAAAAGCTTTCAATTCCACATTGATCAGCTCATCTCTGCGATCAGCATTCGATTCCCACGCTGTTTTCAGGTCGTCAAAGCGTTCTTTGGCTCCTTGCGTCAAGCGTGGATCAGCTACATCTATGAATGATTTCAAACTCATCATCTGACTGTTCAATTGATTTTGGAAATTGATCACATCCTGAAATGTTTCTTGTTTGGGTTGGATGAGTTCATTTTCCCAATCTTCTATTTTCTGAACCAGTGCCTTTGCAGTGTCAAGCAAGTCCTTGGCTTCTTCATTGCCTTTCAGCCTTTTCTGATAGGCCTGAAGTTGTGCCTTTCCTGAGCGCACGGTATTCACACTTTCGTGCATGTCACGGATCATGTCTTCAATCGCCGTAAGCATGTTTTGCTGTGCCGTCCATGCAGCTTTGGTATATTCTTGCCCAGGTACTTCCAGAATATTTACTTGAATAGCAGAAGTGTCTGTTTCAGTCATCAACTTGATTGTGTATGCTCCGGGTGCAACTCTCGATCCGGTGTAATCACCAAAAGAGAAAACCCCATCTACTGCAGGAAGTGTCTCTCGCTTGAAATCCCAGGTAAATCGGTTGATGCCTTTTTTTGCTGGAAGTACTTGTGGGGCTGGTGGGCCACCTTGCCAGGTTTTGAAAGACTCGTCTTTTTGGTTTGAGTAGCTTAGGATGACCTCTTCTCCGTCTAGTATTTCTACTTTCAATGCTACACTATCCGGTACTTCTTCATTGAGGTAATAATCAAAGGTCACTCCGGAAGGAGGGTTTTTCCCTGCTTCAACCGGTGCACTTCCTCCCAGGATTCGATACTGATTTTCCTTGGCAAACAGCGCACCGTTTTTCTTTTCTTTTCCAAGTGTTCCTTGAATGGCACTCAAATCATCCAATATCCAGAATGATCGTCCGGCGGTAGCTGCCACCAGGTCGTTTTGTCGGATGGTGAGGTCATTGATTGGCACTACAGGCAGATTTAACTGAAGCTTTGACCAGTTTGCTCCATCGTCAGGAGATACATAAAGACCGGTTTCTGTCCCTGCATACAACAGTCCTTTCACTTTAGGATCTTCTCTCACTACTCGAACAAATCCATTCGGATCATTGAATCCGTTGGTGATCTTAGTCCATGATGCACCGTAATCGTTTGTTTTGAAAACCAGCGGCGTAAGGTCATTGAATTTATATCGCATTACGGTGATATAGGCGGTAGCTGCATCATGGGGTGACACCTCAATCGAGTTGATAATGCCTTCCTGAAGTCCTTTTGGTGTCACATTGGTCCAATTGGCTCCCTCATCTTTCGTTACATGAACCAGCCCATCATCTGATCCAACCCAGATCACATCTTTTTCATGAGGAGATGCGGCTAGGTACATGATCGTGTTGTAATTCTCACCTCCGGCAGCTTCGTTGGTGTAGGGTCGGCCACCCGGTCCTTGCTTTGTAGTGTCATTTCTGGTCAGGTCCGGAGAAATGGTGTCCCATGTTAGGCCTCCATCCGTGGTTTTAAAAACCACATTACCTGCATGGTAAATGGTATTTGGATCATGTGGAGAAGCGACTATCGGGGCGTTCCAGTTGAATCGATGACTGAAGTCTTTTGGTATGCCACTCAAGCGTTGTTCTAGGTATTGCATCACCGGCTTTCCTTCTCCGGTCGATTTCTCCCATCGCTCGATTATGCCTTGGTAACAGCCACCATAGACCACCTCTGGATTTTTTGGATCAAAAGCGAGGTAGGCACTTTCACACCCGGCCACTGAATACCAGTCCTTCCAGCCAATGCCCCAGCCATTGGTTCGACTTGGAATGGCTATCGCAGAATTGTCCTGCTGACCGCCGTACACATTGTAAGGAACCAAATCATCGGTGATCACTCGGTAAAACTGAGCGGTCGGTTGATTCTCTTGCGTTGACCAGCTATTGCCCCCATTAAACGAGACATTCGCTCCACCGTCATTGGAGTTGATCATGAGCTGATTATTCGTTGGGTTAATCCACAGGTGGTGGTTGTCACCATGAGGAACAGAGACATTGGAAAAGCTTCTGCCTCCGTCAATGGATTTCATAACAGGTGCATTTAGCACAAAGACTTTATTTTCATCTTGCGGGTCCGCAAATACTTCCATATAGTACCATGAGCGCGTGATTAATACCCTGCTTTTGTTTATTTGGCTCCACTTTTTCCCTGCATCATCCGATCGGTATAAACCGGATTTGGATCCTTCTGCTTCGATGATTGCAAAGACACGGTCAGGGTTTGCTCTGGAAACAGAGACACCTGCTTTACCAAACTCCTCAGGCAACCCTTCTTCCATCTTATCCCAGGTTTCACCACTATCCACTGACTTATAAAGTCCAGATCCCGGGCCACCCGATCTGACCGTCCATGGGTATCGCTGATGATCCCACATGGCTGCATAGAGGATACGTGGGTTGGTCATGTCCATGGATAGGGAAGAAGCACCCGTGTTGTTGTCTACAAACAATACTTTGCGCCAATTGGCACCTCCATCGATGGATTTATAAATCCCTCGTTCACTCGAGGGACCGTACAATGCACCTTGAACCGAAACATAAACAATGTCCGGATTGGTAGGGTGGATGATTACATCTGAAATATGCATAGACTTGTCTAATCCAATATGTTTCCAGGTTTTTCCCGCATCGGTGCTTTTGTACACGCCATCACCATTAGAGGTCATGACCCCACGTACGGCATGTTCGCCCATTCCCACATATATGACATTCGGATCAGATTCAGAAACAGATATTGCTCCGACAGTTCCGGTCTTCAGTTGGCCGTCTGAGATGTTTTTCCAGTTGATGCCTCCATCGATGGTTTTCCAGATGCCACCGCCGGTTGTTCCCATGTAGTAGGTCATAGGGTCATTCAATACACCGCACGAAGCGACGCTGCGACCACCTCTGGTCGGGCCGATGTTTCGCCACTGGAGACCTTCATAGAGGGAAGCGTCTATTTTGTTGGAATCGTTTGATTTGTTTTTTTTCTGAGCATCGACCACCGTAAAAAGGAGTAATGCTGATAGAATGAATACGTATTTTTTCATGGTATTATAGGTAAGGTTTGGTGGGTTTAGTTTTAAAATCCGGGTAAAATCATGACAGCATTTTGCATCATGCGTGATGGTCCCAGCCAGAACATACGATACTGCGTATTATCTCCCAAGAAAACAATTTTGCCTTCACCTATGGAAGTAACACCGGCGAATGCAAGTCCTGCAACATGTTCAAGGTTTTCTTTCGAGGCATAGCCTGCTACCAATAATTTGGATGGATCTTTATGATAGTAGCCCACCGTATGAATTTTATCTGATGGTAAGATTCCATTATTTCCGAATTTCAGTGCATACAAGTCTTTCTTCAGGCCAAATGCAAGTGGGTGAGTCGTGTCAATTTTAGCATTCAAGGCAGATCCCGGAACCCTCCGTTTTCCAAAGTAATCTTCTCGATCAGCATACTTTAAGTAATGACGTGCCTCGCTGCTATCCTTTGGGCTCTTTTTCAGTTCAACTTCAGTGATTTTGGAGTTTTCTTTGGTAAAAAAAACTGCGGCACTTTCGGTTGCAATCAACGTTCCGCCATCATTTACCCACGCTTTTATTTCTTCTTGCTGCTCTTCTCCAAACAATGCTTTTAGTGTGCTTCCACCTCCTGGGAGGATCAGCACATCATAATCTTTGAGGTCAGCACCTCCAAATCGGAATCCCTGCTTCGGAAGGCTGGTTTGCTCCAGAGCAGTCGTCCGGATGCGTTCGATTGGAAGTTGTGTCACCCAATCAAAAAGGAAGTAAATCTGTCCACCCGTATAGGAGCTAAAAGGCGGATCCACCATCATGGCAATTTTCGGTTGCTTAACCGGTCGATTGCCAGTGTTTGCTAAATCCATTCCGGTAAGCATCCTTCCCGAATTAAAGCCTACGATCTTCACACCAGAAGCAATCGCAATTTGTTTGATATCCTCATTAATCGTTTTTGATTTTTCGCGGTTACGACCTTTCAAAATGATTAATGATCCGGCCGGAAATTGATAATTACCATCACTAAAAGGCTTTTCGGCAGCTCTCACATTATACTTCTTGGCCCAAAGCATTGCCAGCGCCTGTGGTGCATTACGCTGCGACCAGTCAATCACATAGGCGTAACCAGCCTCATTATTAATCACCTCTCCTTTACTTTCAGGCATCTCCACCACTTCTTGCATGTCAACGGAATAGCTTCCGGATGTGGACCATGCGTCAATGTTGTAAGCGATAGGTGCAGACCAGGTGGCCATGTCGTACATCACCGAGTCTTCGATGGCCATGTTTCGCTCCATGATGCTGTTTATGAATAGCGCTCGTGACTGATCCGTAGGAACGATGTAAGTACCATCTGGTAGCGATCTTCTTCCGGTTGAGCCCGTTCGGTAGTCTTTTGCTGAAGCTACTTGAAAGCTATTTTTCGCCCGGTATACAGAAACACCATTTCGTTTTAAGACACGCACCAGTTCATCCGCGTACATGTCATTATTCGCAAAGAAGTAAGCTTTAGTGCTTGTTTTACTATTGGCTGGCTTCCATGCATTATAGCTGTATTGTAGTAAGACTTTTCGATTATTAGCAGACGCTTTGATCGTTGCTATGGATGTGGTGTAGTGATCGAAAATGCGTTGACGTAACGTCAGGTGATAGCCATCATCGGTTTCTACGATACGCCCACCGGCAGAGTGACCGCCCTGTTCAGTGAGCATACCAATGGCGCCCATGACACTTGGCCAGCTGGAGCCATAGCCCGGGTAGAAAAAGTCAAAAGCATCTCGTGTGAAGTAGTTGATTTGATGCTTGTCAAACTCAGCAACATTCGCATCACCAAAGACTTTGGACCATGGTTCGTACGCATCCGGAAGCAGCTTATTTCTAGGGGTTGTCCCAGGCATGGTGAAGTAGTTGGAGTTATAGCCTTGCTCATGGTAATCCACATGCACCTGCGGCATCCATTGTTGATATTCTCCGGTATGGCCTCTGGATTCAGGATGCACGCCCCATATCCAATCTCGGTTTAGGTCAAACCAATAATGATTGGTTCGTCCACCAGGCCAATTTTCGAAGTGCTCCACGTCTTTGGGTTCCACTCCGGGTCTGCCCAGTCGTTTCATTGATTTGTACCAATAAACGTACCGATCTCTGCCATCGGGATTGATGCAGATGTACATGATAATCACAGAGTTCTTAAGAATGTCCAGCGTTTCCTGATCCGTGGCAGCCGCCATTCGATAAGCCACCTGCATAGCTGCTTCAGATGAGGATGCCTCATTTCCGTGAATGTTGTAAGAGAAGGAGGTGAAAACCGGTTGATTTTCAATGATGGATTGAGCTTCTGCATCAGATGCTGTTAGCAACTGTAAATGTGTTTCTTTGATCGCATCAATTTTGTTGATATTCTCCTGTGAGGAGATCACCAGATTGATGAGTGGTCTACCTTCATAAGTTGCTCCATATTCATTGTAAAGTACTCGAGGCGAGGCTGAGGCTAATTCCTTGTAGTACTGAACAATATGTGCATAGCCTGTAAAGTTTTCACCCAAAGGATAGCTCAAAAATTGCTCTGGTGAGGGAACGTCTGGATTAACAGAAAGATCGGGCTCAAACGAAAAACGTTCCTGATCTACGACCTGTGGTTGTGCATAGCTAGTAATAACGGCAATTCCTAAAGTCAGGAATGCGAATAAAATTCTCTTCATAATCTAATAGGTTAGGGCTATGAAGATACAAAGAGCTGATCACTTTGCCTTAGGTAAAGTGATCAGCTGAAATTATTCTATTCAAATGGTAAGGGCTTTAGTATTGCTCAAGAAAATATTTGATGATATCTGTGGTGGTAATGATGCCGACCAGCTTTGCTCCATCAACAACAGGCAGAGCGTGAAATTCGCGTTCCGCCAATATTTCTGCTGCTTGTTTTAGTGTGTCTTCTGAGCCTACTGTTTCAGGACTGTGTTTCATTACCTGATTGATAGACAGCATATCGAAGATGGCTTGATCTGAGCCGGATTGTTCATCACCGAAGGTATTCCCAAAACTTATTCGGAGGATATCGGTCTTACTGATAATACCTATCAGATTATCACCGGAAACAACTGGGATGTGCCTGATATTATGTTTGTTAAATAGCGCATTCGCTTCTTTAAGTGAATTATTCACATTTATTGTTAGAACATCTTTCGTCATAACGTTGGATACTTTCTCTCTCTTTTTCATGTTACGGTTGTTTATAAGTTAGTCACTAGAAATTGATGCTCGGTGATAGCGCATGGCTACTTCAGGGTCAGGGTTTAGCGAAATATTTGCTTCTTCTTTTCCTTCATATTCCAAATGGTTTAAAACATATCGAATGGTCTCCAGCCGGGCTTTTTTTTTATTATTTGCTTCTATGATGATCCAGGGGCTATACGACATGTGCGTTCGTGAAAACATCACCTGTTTGTAATGTGTATAAGCATCCCAATGCTCCTGAGCTTTTTCGTCAATGGGGCTAAGTTTCCATTGCTTCAGTGGATCACCTTTTCTTGAATCAAAGCGTTTCTTTTGCTCTGTTTTTGATATGGAAAGCCAGAATTTGATAATCTCCACACCATCTTCATAAAGCATGTGTTCAAACTCAGGTACTTGGAGTAAGAACTTTTTATATTCTTTCTCGGTGCAAAATCCCATAACCGGTTCAACAACCGCACGATTGTACCAACTGCGATCATAGAAAGCAATTTCTCCGGGGTTTGGTAGTGTATTGACATACCGTTGAAAATACCATTGGCCTTTCTCTACTTCGGATGGCTTACTTAGAGCTACTACTCGCATGGAACGAGGATTGAGGTGTTCGATGAAGCGTCTGATATTGCCACCTTTACCAGCAGCATCTCTTCCTTCGAAGATGATCGCTACTCGTCGGTTGTTCATATAAATATCGCGCTGAAGCTTGACAAGTTCCACTTGCAATTGCTTAAGTTCATGCTGGTAATTCAGTCCAAACATCAACTTCTCGATATCATGATTTTTCTCTCGAAGAATTTTCTGAATCCCCTCTTTTGAGTTGATCAGTGCCAGATCCTCCTTCGTAAGTTCAAGTCGTTTATCATTCTGTCCGTTCGACATCCCCATTTTATTGATTCAAGCCCAAGGTAAATTCGACGGACTTTTCGGAATAGGAGGATGGTCAGGCTTACTTATGACTATCATCAGGAGTAGGTTTAGAATGAAAATATTCATGATCCAGGAACACTAACGACCATGAAAGTCGTCCTACCACTTTGAGTGGTGGGACGACTAGACTTTAAGGAAAATAAGCAGTCCTTTGAGCTGCTTTGAAATCATATTTTTTTAATGCTATTCTTCTTTCAATGCATTGGCTGGGTTGGCTACAGCTGCACGATATGACTTTGCACTCACGACCACCCATGTTAGTACTAGTATTAGAATGATCGGAAGCACCAATAGATACCAACTCAGCTCGATCCGGTAGCTATATCCTTCCAGCCAGTCATTTAGCCAGTAAAATGCCGCACCAATCCCTACGATCCCTCCAATTACCACAAGGCGTGTGAAATCTTTGATCATCATGCGAAGGAGGGAAGGAACGGTGGCTCCAAGTACTTTTCTAACTGCTATTTCTTTGTATCGCTTTTGAAGTACGAAGGTGGTTAATGCGAATAAGCCCAGGAATGCAATGATGATTGCAAGAAGAGAGAATGTGGTAAATACCTGACCAAATTTCAATTCACTCTCGTATTGCTTTTGGTAGGAATCATCCAGGAAATTGGCATCAAATGGGTAATCCTGCACATATTGATTCCATTTTTGTTCGACCTGATTGAGAGTAGCCAAAATATCGGATGTCTTCACTTTAGCTAGAATGTAGGCTTGATGAAACATGCCTACCTCATTGTTGATTGGTCCATATCTAAAAATTAAAGGTTTGATTTCACTCTTTAGAGAAGTGTAATTAAAATCTTTCATCACACCGATCACACGGTATGTATGGCCCCCTGGTCGTTGTAGCTCTTTATTGATAGGATCGTCCCATCCCAGTTCCTTCGCTAGCGACTCATTGATTACAACAGAAGCACTGTCCGACACTCTATTCTTTGCGAAGAATCGACCTTTTATCATTTCAATGCCCAGTACTTTTTCCATATCGGGAGAAGCAAATCCGTTATTAGGTGAAACTCTTCGGTTGTCCTCATTTGGAACCTGGTACGTCCAATCACTAGAGCCATGGAAGGGTAGGTGACTCGTTTTAGACATGATCTCTATATCAGCAATACCTTCTAATTCATTTTTAAAGACCTGATACTTTTCTCCAAGTTGTCTACCATTGTTGATCACTAATGTTTGTTCCAAGTTGATGCCCAGGTCTTGCGACTGCATGAACATTACCTGTTTGTAGATGACCGCAGTAGCAGCTACCAAAAAGATGGAAATGGCAAATTGGAAGGCCACCAGCCCACTTCGGAGGCTCTTTTTACCTGCTTGCTGCAGCTGACCTCTCAGTGCTTTTAGAGGAGTGAAATTAGAAATAATGTATGCAGGGTAGCCACCTGCAAGCAGCCCCACTATAATGAGGATTGCTCCAATAGATAACAGGTTTGTGAAAGAGAATAAGTCGCCGAATTCAAATGAGCGACCTGTAAGTTGATTGAAATAAGGAAGTGCAATTGCTGAAATCCCAACAGCGAGAATGACTGCTATAAAGGTGATTAGAATTGATTCAATCAGAAACTGTGCTATAATATTCTGTCTATAAGATCCCAGCGCTTTCCTGATACCCACTTCCTTGGATCGAATGGCTGATCTTGCAGTGGCCATGTTAATGTAATTCACACAAGCTATTAATAGGATGAATAGAGCTACCAATGAAAATACGATTACGTTCTTTTTATCCCCTTGAGCACCCATGGAAAAGTGCGGGCTTTCTAAATGAATTTCGGTTAATGGATGAAGCGTAAATCCATAAAATCGATCAGGATAATCGGACATTAGGTCCTCAAAAGTCGCGTGACCAGAATGTCTGATGAGTTGTGGGCCGACATATTTTTTGTAGAGATTGACCAATTTGCCATTTACTTCTTCTTTAGCAACACCTTCCTGGATTTTGGCATAGGTCCAAAAGTTGTTACCTGTCCAGTTTTCGTTTGCAGATACATTATCCCAAACCCGACCAATAAACTTGAATGGAAAGTGAGTGTTTTTAGGTGGGTCTTCCACCACTGCTGTTACCTGCATATTATTTCCGTCAACAACAATTGTTTTGCCGATGGCAGATTCATTTGGAAAGAATTTTTCCGCCAGCGACTCTGTCAACACCAGGTCTTCCGGATCTTTAATTGCACTCTTTGGATCTCCCTCGATGAAGTTGACCTGAAATACCTCAAATATATTTTCATCAGCCCAGGCCGCTCCATCCTGAAAGAAACTTTGATTACCGACTTTGAAATGAGATTCCCATAGCCCGGATATTCGGGTTGCTTTTTCAACCTGCGGATATTCAGCCATCATGGTTTCTGCGAGAAGCTCTGGTGTCCATCTTCCGCGCTCACCATTGGCTACCCGGTAGATTCTCTCACTATTGGGGTAGAAGTGGTCATAGCTACGTTCGTGAAAAACATACATCATGATGAGCAGGCAAGAAGCCAAGCCGATCGCGAGACCAAGAATGTTGATTCCGGCATATGATTTTTGTCTGAGTAAGGTTCTAATGGCAACCTTTAAGTAGTTTTTGATCATGGCAAGTGTGGTTAATTGTTCAAAATCATCTAGTCCTTTTAAATATCTCAATCGAAAGAATCGGAGGGTATTCCAGGCAAATCTTCTGCGTGAATGGTTCCGTTCAAATAGCTCAAATAGATCTCCTTCGATTTGCTCGAGGTAGTGATCCTTGCAGAAAAAGTGAAGGAAGCGTAACGCCCATTTTGGTGGAGATTTTTTTTTCATTGTGTAAACCCTAAACTGGCTTTTGGAATTTGCTGATACAACGCATTTCTGGTTTGATGCACAAAATCTATGGCTTTACTTCCTTCTGACGTGACTCTGAAAAGCCGTTTTCTTCTGCCACCTCGTTCAGCACTTGCACCACCCATGTAGGAAGAAACAAAGCCTTTTTTCTCCAATCTATCCAGGGTCGTGTGCACAGCACTGATATTCACCTTTCGGTTGATCTGGCTTTCGATTTCATCCATCACTTTCACGCCATAGGCTTCCTCGTTGAGAATAGCCACAATCATCAAGACCAGTTCTTCCAATTCTCCCAGTTGATATGACTTGTTTTTCATATTTATTTCATAAATGTCAATCAAATATAAGCTTGAATAACATCATTACATTCATGATTGTAAATGAAATACAGTTGAAAAATGGAAAGGTTGCATATGGGAAGTTTATTTTAAGTATTCCCTTGCGAAAGACAGGGGAGTGAGGCTTGCGAATCGCCTTCCTTTTCTCTAGAAGGTTCCCATGACTCGGCTTCCTGCTAGTCAGCCTTCCAAGGGAATTGGGTATCTCAAAAAACTGTCATATTGAATGCAATGAAATATCTTTCATTTTTTTAGTTAACCCTTTAAAAGTGATTCTAATCAACCTTTTTTAAAGATTTCTCCTATCGTCGAAAAGACAGTTTTTTTAATTCATTGTTTTGCCCTCGGCCCCATCTCTACCACCTCCAAATTCTTAACCTCACCATTTTCCAGATCAAAGCGTAACAGAGTCTTTACTTTATGAAATCCATGCTTTCCTGCAGCACCGGGATTCATGAAGAGGAGGTTGTTGGTTTTATCCGGCATTACCTTCAAAATATGTGAATGCCCACACACGAGCACTTTTGGTTTGTACTGCTTTACATACCCCAGCACTTTGGAATTATATTTTGGAGGTTTGCCTGCTATGTGTGTTATGAGGACTCTCACACCCTCACGTTCGAAAATCTCACCCTCTTTACACTCCTGTCTAAGTTTACCGCCATCAATATTTCCCCACACAGCAATCGTAGGTTTAAATTTCTGTAACTCCTCAAGCACCTCCATAGTGCCAATATCACCGGCATGCCAGATTTCATCTACGTTTTCAAAGTATTTGAAAACCTTAGGATCCAGGTATCCGTGTGTGTCTGATAGCAGACCTATTTTCATTGAATTATCTTTGTTTGAAACTAAAACCGGTTACATATCCGTTTTATAACCATGCAAGTGCTAAAGTATTTATTTGTGAGTGTAATCCTTATTGGAGTCTCCTCATTTCGTCCATTAGAAAATGAAAAGGTAAACTGGCTCACCTTTGAGGAAGCCATAGCCTTACATGAAAAACAACCTAAAAAACTACTTATTGACCTTTATACTGATTGGTGTGGGTGGTGCAAAGTGATGGACAGGAATACATATAGTCAAGATGATATCGCTACTTACATTAATGAGAACTTCTATCCGGTAAAATTTGATGCCGAGCAGAAAGAACCAGTTGAGTTTAGGGGACATACTTTTAAGTTTATAGCCCAGGGCAGGAGGGGAGTTCACGAACTGGCTGCCGCTTTGACTAGAAATAAGTTAAGTTATCCGACCACTGTATTTATGGACGAAGAGTTGCGAATCATTCAGCCCATCGCCGGATATCTAAAACCTGAGCAGATGGAGCCAATATTACTATTTATTGGAGGCGACCATTTCAAGACTACAGCTTTTGAAGATTTCAAGAAAAATCACAAATCTTCACTCTGATCTGCAACCTTTCGATTTTTTCATAATCTATAGAGTAAATACCGAGCCCAAAGCTCATCCTAACTCTTAAATAAAAAGACCATGAAGAAATCGTTTTTAATAACCATACTCAGCATCCTGATTGCAGGAGTCACATTTGCTCAATCAGAAGAGACCAGAGATTTATCCTCTTTTTCTGAAATTTCAGCTCATGAAGGAATTGATGTTTACATAAAAAGGGGTGACAAAGAAGAAGCACGGATTGTTTCAGACAGCCATGATCTTGATGAAGTGCTTACGGAGGTGAGCGGAGACAGACTAAAGATTCATTTAGAAGGAAACAACCATCGAAATATTGATGTGGAAGTTTATGTGACTTACAGATCGATCAACGGTATTTCATCATCATCGGCTTCATCATTAACCTCTGAAGGCACTATTGATGCCAATGGTTCAGACTTTGATGTGGATGTGAGCAGTGCTGGTGATGTTGAAGTAAGTATTGATAATGCAGATGAATTAACCATCGATGCTTCAAGTGCCGGTGATGCAAGATTGAAGGTATCATGTAATGAAATCGAGGCAGATATTTCGAGCGCAGGTGAAATCGAAATAGAGGGTTCAGCAAGAAAGCAAGATGTTGAGGCTAGCAGTTCAGGAGATTATGATGGATATGAACTGGAAAGTGAAGAAGCTGATGTTAGTGCCAGTAGCGGAGGAGGAATTAAGGTAAATGTTAGCAAGAAATTAGATGCTCGTGCCAGTAGCGGTGGTTCTGTCAGATATAAAGGATCGCCTGCCTATCTTGATGCCAGCTCCAGTAGCGGAGGTTCTGTCAAGAAATCTTAAGACTCATTCAAAAAACACTTCTAAGCCTGCATACATTTGTGCAGGCTTTTTTGTTATGAATAAATGAAGAAATACATTTTTATCCTTTTTGCAATCTGCTTCTCATGTGAATCTTCGGAAGAACGCACAGAACGATTCTTTCAAATGGGTAATAGGGCATTGAATGATGGCGATTATGAGCAAGCCATAGAGCTTTATAATCAATCCTTAAAAGAAACACCTGACTTTGCACCGGCAATAAATAACAGGGGTGTGGCGAGGATTGAATCGGATCATCCGTATGAAGCGATTTTGGACTACAATCAGGCCATTCAAATAAATCCGAATTACCTGGATGCGTTATTCAACCGAGCATATGCGTATGAAGAGATCGGGCAATATCAGAACGCACTAAGCGATGTAGAGACCATTCAAACACTAACCTCAGATTCAGCATTCGTTTATTTTTATCAGGGCCTGGTACAGACTAAAATGAGAAAATATGATGAGGCACTTGAAAGCTTTGCAACAGCAGATAGCCTAAATCCATTAAACCCTGAAACACTGATCAATATTGCGACTATCTTTTATTTCAAAGAGGCATATGACACTGCGGTTTCATTAGTCAATCGGGCACTAGAGTTAAATACTGAGGATGCCAATGCATTTAGCTTGTTAAGTTTGATTGAGTTAGAAAAAGGAAACTATGAATCTGCCTTGGCTGAGGTGAACAGGGCAATGGATGTTGTGCCCGGTGAACCTTATTTTTTGAATAACAGGGGCTACATTTTTTTGCAAATGGATAGTCTTTCAGCAGCAATCGAAGACATCAACAGAAGCATCGTGTTGAACCCTAAAAATGGTTGGGCCTATCGGAATAAAGGCATCTACATGCTGAAAACCGGTAAATATCAGGAGGCAGTGAGTTTGTTTGAACGAGCTGTAAAAACAGGTGAGTTCATTGATGAGCTCTACTATTATTTGGGCCAAGCATACAAAGAAGCCGGAGATGGAGACAAAGCTTGTGAAGCATGGCAAAAAGGAAAAGAATTAAATGAATCCGCTAGCCAGGCAATGCTTAATCAAAATTGCGGTTGATCTTTTTTGAAGATCAACTGATACAGTGCCACCACGTGACTAAAGAATACTGCAGGCACTATAAATGTGGGTAGCAGCACGTATGGAAAGTAGAAAACACCAAGGTTTCCTACTTCACCACCAGTCGGAGTATAAAAATAGGGTAAATAGCCTATTGCTATTGAAACAATATTGACCAAAAGTCCCAGCGCAATCAGGTTCCAGATAATTGCTCCTATCTTACTTTGACTTCTTGCTCCAACCATGAAAACTGCGGCAAAAGGTGCAGATATTCCTGAAATAATGTCCAGGTTCGAACCTTCAAAGGTCATATCCATGGGAATGGCACGTGAAACAGCCAGCCACCAAAGCACCATTTCCACCGGTACACGTACGATGTGGAGATAGTGGAGCGTTGTAATCGGCATGTCCATTAAAATGGCTCTGGTTCTGGGCCATATAAAAAGCAATAGAATACCAACAATAGTAAACCCAACAAATAGAGGAAGTTTTGGAATGCCTGATAAATTGGTGAAGTAACCATTAAACGTTAACACACTTATTAAGAAAATCCACCCGATAAGAATCGTTATTACAAATGACGGAGTAAGATTCTTCCTTCCTGGCGCAGCGGTATTGACCGCATAATATATAAAACCAAGAACAGCTATTACGATGGCGATAAAAGTGCCGGGTACGTATCCGGGAATGTCTTCCATTTTGCGATTAGGGTGTGTTGTTCAATTTAATTATAAAAATGAAATGATTGATACATGCTTTATTTGCAGGTAAATGAATTTCGATGAACTGACCAGATTCTTGGAGAAGCGTGTGCAAAAATCCATGCCGGGGGATGCCGCGCATCAGAAAATGAAGCCCAAACTTCCAAATGGCGCTCCAATTAAGATGACACATGCTACACCTCCGCGTAAAGGAGGCGTATTGATTTTGCTTTATGAGGATGAGGGTGTTGTTCGATTCCCCTTGATTGAGCGGCCCAGTTATGAAGGCATTCATAGTGGACAAATGGCCCTGCCGGGTGGAAGATATGAGGAGGAAGACATGGATCAATATCAGACAGCTTTGAGAGAGTCAGAAGAAGAAATAGGAGTTGACCAAAAGGAGGTTAAAATAATAGGCAGTTTATCAGAGTTTTTTGTTTCTGCAAGTAATTACATGGTTTTGCCTGTCATAGGAAAAATAGAAAGAAAGCCAGCGTTTGTTCCTGAACCACGGGAAGTAGCCGACATTGTGATGCCACCGGTCACTCATTTGATTGATTCGGGACGGTTGAAAGAAAAAGAAATGACGGTCAGAAATGACTTTAAAATGGTATGTCCTTATTTTGACTTGGAAGATCGGGTGGTATGGGGTGCTACTGCTATGATGCTTGCTGAGTTTGTAGAGATCATGAAAGAATACCCGGTTAGGTAACATAACAGTCAAGAAACCATAACGTGATTAAGATCTTTTTACTAAGGTGTAAAGCTAGTTTTGGGGTATGGACGCAATGGAAAGAGACTATCACGATTATTCTTCTGATTTTAATGATCGAATAGAGGATTTAGAGGAGCTTTTTTTCGAAGAAAAAGAAGAATCCCAACCAATAGAATTCGAAGAAGAATTTTACCGTCACCTGGAAGAATACTAATCTTAAATAATCCTTAGTTACTAGTAATCTATTTACTAATTTTGCAGCGGCAAACGGGTACGACCAGCTCCTGCTGAATCCCCCAGGACCTGACGGTAGCAAGGGTAGGCGGTCGTAGCGGTGCGATGCTTCGTTTGCCATTTTTCTTTCCTTACTTCACATTAACCCTTACCAGATGAAATTTTTCATTGACACAGCAAACCTTGACGAGATCAGAGAGGCGCAAGATTTAGGCGTGCTTGATGGCGTAACCACCAATCCTTCACTGATGGCCAAAGAAGGCATTACAGGAGAAGCGAATATCCTGAAACACTACAAAGACATTTGCGACATTGTAGATGATAATGTTAGTGCAGAGGTGATTGCAACGGATTTTGATAAAATGGTTGCTGAAGGGAAAGAGCTTGCAAAAATCGATGATAAGATTGTGGTGAAGATCCCAATGATCAAAGATGGAGTGAAGGCGATTTCAGCACTAACTGCTGAAGGTATCAGAACGAACTGCACGCTGATTTTCAATGCAGGTCAGGCAATTTTGGCTGCCAAAGCGGGAGCAAGCTATGTCTCTCCATTTATTGGACGACTGGACGATATATCCATGGATGGATTAGCGTTGATAGAGCAGATTGTAGGAATATATGATAATTACGGATTTGAGACAGAGGTACTCGCTGCTTCAATTCGTCATAATATGCACTTAATTCAATGTGCCGAAATAGGTGCAGATGTGGCGACTTGTCCATTAAGTGTAATTACAGGATTGCTTAAGCATCCGTTGACAGACAGTGGACTTGAGAAGTTTTTGGCTGATTATAAAAAATCAAACAAATAAGTTAAACCTTAGTTGATGATGGAAGCATTAGATTTACTTAATTTAGAAGAAATGTACATCATCAAGGTGAAAGGGAAAGCTAAAATCCCTGACTATATCCAAATCAGGGACCAGAATTTTGTTTTGGTAGCATATTTTAGAACAGATCGTCCATTAAAAAGAATGGATAAGTTTGGCCTTGAGGGTAAAGATCAGGAACTTAAAAACCTGATTCAGGAGCTACCGTATGGTAAGCTTCAAAAACTTGAGCTTTAAGTAAACAAATGTCTTTTTCTGAAGAACCAGTTGTACGGGTTTCAAACGCATCAGTTTTCCAGGAAGACCACACGGTCTTAAGTGATATCAATTTCACTATTGATAAGGGCGAGTTTGTATACCTCATCGGTCGTACCGGTAGCGGAAAATCATCATTGCTAAAAACGCTTTACGCGGATTTACCATTACGGTTAGGACATGCTGAAGTGGTTGGTTATCCTATAGGTAGTGTTAAATCTAAGGACGTTCCTTTTTTGCGTAGAAAAATCGGCATTATTTTTCAGGATTTTGAATTATTCTATGATCGCTCAGTAGCCGAAAATTTAACCTTTGTGATGAAAGCAACCGGGTGGAAAGATCCGGCAAAGATGAAGAACCGGATCGCTGAAGTATTGATGCGAGTTGGGTTAGGAGCTATTTCTGCTAAGATGCCTCATCAGCTATCAGGAGGAGAGCAACAACGGGTGGTAATCGCGCGTGCAATGATCAATGAGCCTCAAATTCTTTTTGCAGATGAGCCTACCGGTAACCTTGATCCGGATGTGAGTGATGGGATTCTCAAGCTGTTTGAGGAAATTAATAATAGCGGAACAGCTGTTTTGATGGCAACCCACAATCATAAATTCATAGAGAAATTCCCACATCGTGTGCTCAAATGTGAAAAGGGAAGGATTCTCGATTCATCGAAAGAAAAGTTCGAATTGAGCGGCTGGTATTAAGCACCATTTTTTTAGTCGTACCTTTGCAATCAATAGGATTGGCATAACGTACAGTCAATCCATCAAATAATTTTTATGACATTTAATTCATTGGGCCTATCCGAGCCCCTGCTGAGAGCGATCAGCAAAAAAGGATATTCTGAACCTTCGCCCATTCAGTCAAAGGTTATCCCTGTTATTTTAGAAAAAAATGATGTCTTGGCTTCCGCACAAACCGGAACAGGGAAGACAGCAGGGTTTACATTACCCATCTTACAGCTTTTAGGAAACGAAAGACAATTAAGTAATAGACCTGTCAGGGCACTTATTTTGACACCTACACGAGAGTTGGCTGCACAGATTTATGATAACGTTCGTGCTTATTCCGCTTATATGGATATCAAATCAGCGGTGATATTTGGTGGAGTAAAAGCAAACCCTCAAATAGCAGCACTTAAAAAAGGAGTAGATATTCTGATAGCTACACCGGGACGATTATTGGACCTTCATAATCAGCATTTTCTATCATTACATAAAATAGAAGTGCTTGTACTGGATGAAGCAGATCGTATGCTGGACATGGGCTTTCAGCGAGATATCAATCGAATCCTGAACTTGCTCCCACCAAGAAGACAAAATTTGTTGTTTTCAGCTACTTTTTCAAAGGAGATCAAAAGACTTGCTCATGGATTTATGGATAGACCAAAACTGATAGAGGCTACTCCTGAAAACACCACAGTAGAGAAAATAAACCAAAAAGTATATCGGGTTGATAAAAAGAAAAAAACAGATCTAATTCTTGATTTGATTGCCGGTGGCAGATGGCAGCAAGTGCTGGTGTTCACACGAACAAAGCATGGTGCAAATAGGCTCACTGAAAAAATGGTGAAAGCAGACATCAGTGCCGCGGCAATTCATGGAAATAAAAGTCAGGGAGCCAGAACGAAGGCTCTTGATGGATTTAAGAAAGGAAATGTAAGAGTTTTAGTCGCAACTGACATTGCGGCACGGGGTTTGGATATACCTTTATTACCACATGTCATCAATTATGAGTTACCGAATGTCCCTGAGGATTATGTGCATCGGATTGGAAGAACAGGTAGAGCAGGTGCTAGTGGGATAGCACTATCATTGGTAAGTCTGGATGAGGTGGAATATTTAAGAGATATAGAGAAGCTAATTGATATTAAGATACCAAAAGAAACAATAGATGGTTTTGAACCGACTGAAAAAGAAAGTGATTTGCCACCATCACCAAAAAAGAAGAACTTTAATCGGTCACAATCGAAATCATCGTCCAAACAATACCGAAGGAACAAAAAACCTAAACGCAAATAAACAATGAATAACCTCCTTATTTATGGTGCATATGGCTATACCGGCCGATTGATTGTGGAAGAATGCCTGAAACACGACATTAAACCAATCATTGCTGGAAGAAATCCTGAGAAAGCCATGACCTATGCAAATAAAATGGGGTTAGAGTATGATGTGTTTGAAGTTTCTGAGCGTGACAAGCTCGAAAAGTGGTTAAGTAGGGGCGAGGTAGTCATTCATTGTGGAGGGCCGTTTGTACATACGGCAAAGAATATGGTCCATGGATGTTTATCGACCAATACACATTACCTGGATATTACCGGAGAGTTTCAAGTATTTGACCTGGTCAAAGAATATGGCGAAAAGGCTAAAGAAAAAGGGCTCATGTTGCTTCCGGGAGCCGGATTTGATGTGGTTCCTTCTGATTGTTTGGCAAAGCACTTACACAAAAAACTACCTACAGCCACAGATCTAAAGCTGGCTTTTGTAAGCAAAGGAGGAAAGCTGTCCAGAGGTACTGCCAAAACAATGATCGAAAATCTGGGAGAGCCTCAGACCCGACGCAGGGATGGAGATTATGAAGGAGTACCAATGGGTAAATCTGTACTGGAAGTTGATTACGGTGATTTTAAACAAATATCGATGGGAATATCCTGGGGAGACATTTCCACAGCATATCATAGCACTGGTATTCCAAACATTGAAGTTTTTAGCGGCACCACCGAACAGCAGCTGGCCAAAGTGAGAAAAGCTCTGCGACTTTCTTTTATGCTGAGATCCAGCATGATTCGGAATTTTTTAATGCGTCAGATGGATAAACGCCCGGACGGACCAAAAGAAAAGCGACGGAAAGAGTCTGATATGTATCTCTGGGGACAAGTTAGTGATGAAGAAAAATCCATTGAGGCTCGATTGAAAACACCCAATGGCTATACGCTCACTGCTAAGGCATCTGTACTGATCGCTAAAAAAATATTTTCCGGTGACTTTAAACCAGGCTTCCAAACACCATCATCAGCGTATGGAGAAAAGCTGATTTTGGAGATTGATGGGTGTGAGTTTTCATCATAATGGGGATAGGAAACTAAAATTCCAATGTTAGCTGGCTTTGTTGTTCAGGCTCCTCATCTTTCCTGAAATTAGAAATACCAACTCCAATTAATCTAACACCGTGCTCATCCAGTAAGTCCTCTGTCATCAGCTGTCTGGCTATTGCCACAAATTCTGATTCATTATTTATCGCCTGCTCCAGGGTTTTGCTTCGAGTGATTTGTCTAAAGTCACCGTATTTTAGTTTGATGGTGATGGTGTGACCATCAGATGCTTTGCTACGCTGATACCGATCAAACGAAATATGAGCGATGCGATCAACTTCTTCGATGGCATCTTCCAATTCGTAGATATTGTCTTCAAACGTGCGTTCTGCACTAACCGATTTTGTTTCTCTGGTTGGTTGTACCATGCGGTGATCAATCGCCCGGCAGATGTTGTAGTAGTATTGCCCAGACTTTCCATAGCGTAGTTTTAGGTCTTCCAGCGACTTCTTTTTAAGGTCTTTGCCGGTAAAAATGCCAGCTTTCACCATCTTTTCTGCGGTGACTTTACCTATTCCATGAAAGCGATGGACCGGAAGCTTCGAAACAAAATCTTCTGCTTCATCCGGGAGGATGACGTACAGTCCATCAGGTTTATCCATGTCTGATGCAGTCTTTGCCAAAAATTTATTGTAGGAGATTCCCGCTGAGGCAATGAGTCCGGTACGCGCTTGGATTTTCTGTTTGATCTCTTTAGCTATGAGTGTTGCCGAGTTTAAACCAATCTTGTTTTCTGTAACATCCAGGTATGCTTCGTCGAGTGAAAGTGGCTCTACCAGATCCGTATATTCAAAAAACACTTCGCGTATTTGACTTGAAAGCTCCTTATATCTTGGAAATCGAGGCTTTACGAATATGAGGTTAGGGCATTGCTTTGCGGCTTTAGCTGAAGGCATGGCGGACTTCACACCAAACTTTCGCGCCTCATAGCTGGCTGCTGCTACAACTCCTCGCTGAGAGTTTCCACCTACAGCTACAGGCTTACCTTTAAGCTTCGGATTATCCAACTGCTCTACCGATGCATAGAATGCATCCATGTCGATATGTATGATCTTACGATGATCCACGCAACTTCTCTATAGCTGTAAAAATAGAGAGGAATATGTGCCATTGAAGGATATATGCAGAATGGCATTGAACGACTCAGCCAAAAGCAATTATTCTTTAAGGAGATTTCCTGTTAATCGCAATAGTTCAATCTCTGCAATCTTCGCGGTATTGAGTGCTTCGATGTATCTAATCTGAGCATCCACCGCATTGTTTTGTGCTTCCCTGATTTCAATTGGGTTTGATTTTCCAACGCGATAACGTTCCAAAGCAATGGTTACATTTTCTTCAGCTACGGCCAGGTTTTTTTCCTCTAACGCTGCAAGGGTTTGGGCGTTTTGTAAAGTCAGTATTCCTGATTTAACAGCGGTGCGTAATTGAGCCTCTCCCTGCTCATATGCGGTATATGATTGCTCACTTAGAATCTTTGCGTTTTGTATGGTTCTTGTTCTGTTCAGTCCATCAAAAAGAGTCATGGTGGCTGTAAGACCATAGGTGAGGCCACTAGAAACATTACTTTGTAGAAAGCCTGCTTCCGCGCTTAAGTTCGAATAATTGTAGCCCAGGTTAAAGTCCAGCGTAGGCAGCCTGTCACTTTCGTTTTCCTTTATTGTTAGCAGACTTACTTCTTGCTGACTTTTGAGCTGCTTCAAAAATGGATTTTGCTGAATTGCTTCGGTCTCAATGTTAGCAAGATCTGTCAGGTATTCGGATTTTTCATGCGTATAGGACAACTCAAAAGAATCATAACCTTCCTGTATGCCAATGAGTTGCAGTAACTGCAGTTTTTGAATGGCTATGATTTCCTTTTGGCGTACCAGGGCCGATTGATCGGAGTTATAGTCTACCTGTGCTTGTAAATATTCCAGTTTACTTGCTTTACCAACTTCGTATTTTTCTTTGCTAATCGCTACCCGTTCTTCAGATAGCTTCAGCGTGCTCTCCAGCAAAGCCAATCTTTCCTGCTCCAGTGCTGTATTATAGAATGCTTTCAATACATCAGACATGGCATTCTGTACCTGACTTTTAAAAGCCATTTCGTTTAATTGACTGATCTCTTCTAACCTATCCTTGGTTGCGAACATGCGGAAACCATCAAATAACGTCCAACCCAGACTAGCTCCTGCATTGTAAACCGTTGTTTTTGCCCCATCTCGGTTTTGACTATCTCCGTTTACAAATTCAAGTTCGGTATCCTGAATGGTCTTGCTTCCATTGGCGTTTAGCCCAACGGTTGGTAGCATACCTGCATTCCCAACAGTATTATTGTTTTTAGCAATCTCCAGGTTGTACTTCTCCAGTCTGATGGCGAAATTATTCTCTAGCGCAAGTTCGATCGCTTTCTCTTCAGTTAGAATGGTGTCACCCGGTTGAAAAAGTGTGAATATTAAAAGAAGCTTTATCATACCCTTGCCAGTCTTTTTTCTTTACTCGTTAGAAATGAATAAATCGCCGGGATCACAAACAAACTCAGGAAGGTGGCTATGATCATTCCCCCGATAACTGCTATTCCCATTGATACCCTGCTTTCAGATCCTGCACCCAATGCCAGAGCAATAGGAAGAATACCTAAAATGGTAGAAAGACTCGTCATAAGAATTGGTCGGAAACGCATTTTTGCTGCTTTTTTAATTGATTCCATGATATCCAGCCCGGCAGCTTTCTGCTGATTAGCAAATTCTACAATCAGAATTCCATTTTTGGTAATCAGGCCAATTAGCATGATCATCCCGATTTGAGAGAAAATATTAAGTGTTTCATTGAAGTACCACAAGCTGAACATAGCACCTAAAAGCGCCAGCGGTACCGTAAACATGATGATGAGTGGGTCTCTGAAGCTTTCAAATTGTGCAGCCAGTACCAGGTAAATAAGGATTAGCGCTAAAGCAAAAGCAAAGTAAAGGTTGCTGGAGCTTTGTTGGAATTCCAAAGACGATCCGGAAAGTGCCGTTTGAAAACGGTCATCCAATACTTGATTGGCGATGACATCCATTTGTTCGAGCCCTTCACCTAACGATACGCCTTCGCTTAGTTGTGCACTCACTGTGGCAGAGGTAAATCGGTTGTAATGAAATAGCTGAGGAGGGGTGGAGCGCTCTTCAAGGGATACCAAATTGTCTAACTGTACCAGATCTCCATTACGTGATTTCACATAAATGGATTTTAGGTCAAGCGGCTCATTTCGATTATATCGATCCAGCTGACCGATGACATAATACTGCTTTCCATTCATGATGAAATACCCAAATCGGTTTCCACTCAGACTAAGCTGAAGGGTTTGTGCTACATCCCTTACCGAAACACCCATTGATTGTGCCTTCTCCCGATCAATACGGACACCCAGTTCCGGCTTATTAAATTTTAGATTGAGGTCTATGAAGCTGAATGCATCATTAGATCGTGCTTGTTCTAAAAACTCAGGAAGTACTTCTTTTAACTGCTCCAACGTACGCGCCTGAATTACAAAACTCACAGGCAGTCCTCCAAAGCTTCTACCTATGGATTCAGGTTCTGAAATAAATGCGCGTGCCATCGTGTTTTCAGCCACTTTAGGACGAATCGCTTGTACGATCTCATGTTGGGAGCGCTCTCTATCCTTACTGTCCTTCAGTTTTACGATGACAAATGCTGCATTGGTAGCCGCTGATGATGAAAATCCCGGACTGGTAATAGATATGATGGATTGAGCTTCGGGGATGCTTTCTAAAAGCATGCTCGTCATCTCTGTGGCATACTCATCCATGTAATCGAAAGTCGCTCCTTCGGGTCCGGTAGCAAAGATTCGAAACTGTCCACGGTCTTCAAGCGGGGAAAGCTCGGTAGGAAGCACCAGACTAAATACATAGATCAATCCGGCAGCAACAAGGACGATAACACCCGATATCCAGCGATTGCCCATGAATTTATCCAGCGCCTGATTATATCCTTTATTGAGCCATACGAAGAAGGGCTCGGTTACTTCATAAATCCACTGCCTTTTTTCTCGTTTTTTCAGCATTCTGCTGGAAAGCATTGGGGTAAGCGTGAGAGCAACAAACGAAGAAATGATAACCGCCACTGCAACGGTAATTCCAAATTCTCTGAAAAGACGACCAGTAAGTCCCTGAAGAAATATGATCGGAAAGAATACGGATGTTAATGCCACTGTAGTTGAGATTACAGCAAAGAATATCTCTTTTGTACCTTTTTTACCGGCTTTTTCCGGATCCATCCCATCTTCAATTTTTGTGTAGATGTTTTCGAGTACCACAATGGCATCATCCACTACCAGTCCAATGGCAAGCACGATTCCCAACAATGTCAAAACATTAATGCTGAAGTTCAGCAAGTACATCACAAAGAAGGAACCAATCAGTGCAATTGGAACGGTTATGACCGGAATAAAAGTGGTACGCCAGTCACGTAAGAATGCGAAAATGATTAGGACCACTAGGCCGAAGGCAATGAAGATGGTTTGTTTTACTTCGGCTATAGACTCTTTAATGTATTCGGTATTGTCAAAAGCGATCTCTGTCTGGATATCCTCCGGGATATTTTTCTTAAGTGATTCTAGCCGTTTATAAAATTCCTCTGCTATATCAAGGTTGTTGGATCCCGGTTGTGGTACTATGGCGTTTAATACCAATGGGATTCCATTGTTTCGCAAAGCTGTTCGCTCGTTTTCGGGATAAAATTCAGCTCGGCCAATGTCTCTGAACCGTACAATGTCATTTTCAGATTCTCGAATGATCAGGTCGTTGAATTCTTCGGGAGAGGAGAGGCGGCCAAATGTTCTAACAGTCAATTCAGTGGCACTCCCTTCAATTCTTCCGGACGGTAGTTCAATGTTTTGATCTCCAACCGCATTTAGAATGTCTAAAGGAGTGAGTTTATAAGCGGCAAGCTTGTCAGGATCCATCCACAACCGAATGGAATATTTCTTTTCACCCCAGATCCGTACCTCACTAACCCCGGGAATCGTCTGAAATGTTTCTTTGAAGAGGTTATCCGCAATCTCAGACATTTCCAGCAAGTTTCTTTGCTCGCTGTATATTCTCAATGCGATAATTGGGCTACTATCCGCATCTGCTTTGGTCACAATCGGTGGGTCAGCATCAGGAGGAAGGTTTCGAATAGCTCTGGAAACCTTATCACGTACGTCATTCGCAGCGGTCTCCAGGTTTATTTCCAGATTAAATTCAACAGTAATTGTGCTGCGACCATCTGCAGATATGGAAGAAAGTGTTTTGATGCCGTCAATCCCGTTGATCGATTCTTCAAGTGGTTCTGTGATTTGCGTTTCTATGACATCAGCACTTGCACCTGTATAGCTGGTGGATACAGTAATTACAGGTGGATCCACACTGGGATATTCTCTGACACCCAGGTAGTTGAAGCCGATCACTCCAAAGAGGATAATGACAATCGACATGACGATTGCCAGAACCGGACGATCAATGCTGATATTGGAAAGACTTGCCATATTACTTGATCGTTACATTTATTGACATTTCAGGTCTTACCTGCAAAATACCTGTTGTAATTACTGTGTCGCCTTCATTTAAACCAGACGTTACCTGTATACGGTCTTCTGTGCGGATGCCGGTGGTAATTTGCGCCGTACTTACCTTTCCATTTTTATATAGAAAGGTCTTTTTACCATTCAATTCCGGAATGACAGCTTCAGTAGGTATCATCAAGGCATTGGGAATGGTCTCGAGTGTTAGACTGACCCGTGCAAACTGACCGGGATATAATTTATTCTCGTCGTTTGATGCTTTTGCTCGAATGCTGATGCTTCGGGTTTGCGGATCAATCAAAGGCTCCACAGCATAAATCTTACCGGTAAACTGTTCTTCATATCCATCAACCTCGAAAGTTAATTGATCACCATTATTTACTAAGCTGATGTATTTACTAGGAATTTTAAACTCGAGTTTAATCGGGTTGACTTTATACAACTCCGTGATGCGAGCTCCGGGATTCAGGTAGCTGCCTTCAGCAACATCCCGAAATCCAGTGATACCTGAGAATGGCGCTTTGATGTAATGCTTGGAAAGTCGTGCCTGCAGGACTTTAATTTCGGATTTCACCGTATTAAGGGTGGTCAGTGCGGTTTCATATTCTTCCCGACTGATTGCCTCCTTTTCAAGGAGGATCTTTTGTCGGTATTCATTGTCTTCATTGAGTTTCTTCGTAAACTGAAGCTTCTCGATCTCTGCCAGTATCTCATCATCATTGAGTGTTACGATGATATCGCCTTTCTTCACTTTCTCACCTTCCCTGAAGGAAATCTTCTCTACTTTGCCAGATAGTTCTGAATTCAAAACAACAGATTCATCTGCGATGAGCGAACCCGTTACGTTCACTTTGTTTTCCAGGGATTCTGTGCCAACTACCATGGCATTAACGGTAAGCTCCTGACTCTGAGGTGAAGCAGCCTGTGAATTTTCTGTCTCACTGTCGGTACTCATGGGGAGCTTAGGGTAAGCGATGAGGCCAATAATAACCAGTACGATAACGATATATAGAATTCTTTTTACTGATTTGTTCATTGCAGGACTTGATTACCATGTAGACCCAATTCAGCGTTGATTGTTTTAACAACGAGGTAGTTCTACAACTTTTAATTGAAAGCAAAGGTCAATAAATTTCTTTTAGAAGTACATACATGAAATCTTCATTTTGATGAATGGTATAAAGGGAATGTGAGTTCACTGATGCATGATTTATCACAATTCCTTGAGTATTTTATTTAAAGATGCTTGTTGCGATTTCATCCCAACATTTAAAGTGACCTTTTGGAAAGTTTTAAACTTTCCAATACTTGATGCCTAACCTTAGTGTCGCTGGAAGTAAAAAAGACCTTTTCGTAGTTCCCACGACATGGTTGTGTCTTCACAAACCACTTACCTTTCTTTCTTGTGGACACGAAACCGAGGCATTAACACCAACGAGGGCTGAATCTAGTCGTCACGCCACTCAAAGTGTTAGGACGACTTTCATGATATAGGTGTACTTGGATCATGAATGTTTGTTTACCCTAGATATTAACTAGTCATTATCCTTTTGTCTTGCTTCCTCAGCTTTTAGTTGCAATTGTCTGTTTTCTGGGTTCTTAGCTGCCTTTTCATAAGCCTTTATGTATTCAGGATTATCTCTGAAAAATACTTTGACCAGGGTTGTTCCAGGAGTTGCCATTAAAACTCCGGACAGTGCTATGACTATGGTGGATCGAACGATCATATTCTTAAGGAATCTACTTCCACCCTGAGAGAAATATTTAATTAGAATTATTATTAAATAAAATACTCCTGCAGTTAGACCAACAGTTAACATAAGACCTGAACCTGGGAGTTGCAATAGTTTAAAAAGTGAGCCAATAGCTAGAATAGAGAAAATCATCCCCCCTCCAAAAGCGCCTAAACCGCGCACGAGCGTTATTCCTTTATAAGATTCTTTTTTGAATATTTCCCTCATGGGGATTGAATTAAAGTAGAAGAATCCGATAGGGTAATAAAGAATGGCTAATGCTGTCATCGAAATTCCCAGTATCATCGATCCTCCAGGCATAAGTAAGAGCATCATAAGAATTCCGATGGCGGTTATAGCTGCAGCGATTAGTTCAATTTTTTTCATTTAATAGATAAAATAGATGTTAACTATAGAATAAACACGATGTAGTGTTCACTGACCATTCAAATATAGGACACAGCTATATGTGAGCTTAACGTCCTTCTCTATTTTATACCCTCTCGGTCCAGTAAATACACCATTGCACTCATGCTGGCAGCACCCAGTTCCAACTCACGTTGGTCTACTGCTTCAAACACATCAGCTGGGGTATGGTGGTAGATGAAGTATTTCTGCGTGCTGGGTCTTAAACCAATCAGTAATGTTCCTTGTGAACGAAGAGGTCCTATATCAGCGCCTCCGCCATTTTGATCAAAGTCCCAGACACGATAGGGAAGGAAGTAGCCCCTCCAGGCTTTGATCTTCGCACGCTGTTCCTCAGTTCCTGAAGTGGAAAAGCCCAATGGTTGGAATCCACCGGAATCCGACTCCAAAGCAGCAATGTGCTTTTCTCCTTTTTCTTTGGCTACTCGTGCATACTCTCGACCACCCCTCAATCCATTTTCTTCATTCATCCACATGACTGCTCGAATGGTTCGTTTCGGAGTAATGTCTAATGCCTTTATAAGCCTCACAGCCTCAATGGCTTGCATGCAGCCTGAGCCATCATCATGTGCGCCTTCACCTACATCCCAGGAGTCCAGGTGTCCTCCCACCGCGATAATTTCATCAGGGAACTCAGTACCTCTCAGCTCACCGATAACATTATAAGAAAGCACATCGGGTAGCTGCTTACAATGGGTTTCTATGTAAACCTTCAGCTTCTGTTCTTTCAAAATCTTGCTGAGTTTATCAGCATCGTTTGTGCTGATAGCCACCGCAGGTATTTGATTGATGAGTGCTTTATATCGGAGTGATCCCGTGTGTGGAATGTCATCCTGTCGGTTAGTGACTGAACGAATAATGATGGCTTTTGCACCAAACTTTGCTGCTTCTGAAGCACCCGAAGATCGCTGAATAACCGCACCTCCGTACGCACCAAAGGTGTTGATGATGGTAGGATCCATCGCTCCATTATAGAACACGATTTTGCCTTCTACTTTTTTGCCTAGCTCATTCACCTCATCAATGCCACTTACTTCCACTACTTCCGCCAGTACTCCCTCAGATCCAGTGCCAACAGAGTTTCCAAGGGCTAAGGCATTCATTTCAAATGTTCCATGTTTGTTGGAATCGATAGCCCGAACGATTTCTTTCTTGCCACGCACCCAGTGAGGCACCATGACCGGTTGCAGATAAACCGTATCAAATCCATATGATTCCATTAGCTGCTTGGTGTATTCTACAGCAGCAGCTGCTTCCGGAGACCCGGAAAGTCTATTCCCAATTTCTTTACAAAGTACACGTAAGTCTTCGTATACACGTCCATTGGTCAACGCTTCATCATAGATTTCTTTGATGGTTTTCTCGTGTTGTGCTAATGAAAGAATCGGAATGAGTAATAGGATAGTAGCTAATTTCTTCATGGGAATGAAGTTAATTCAGGTATTTTATATCTGAAAAAGTTAATTGATGAGTGGCTTAAATTTTGGTCAGGAGTTCGGGAATCACCCGATGACCCCCATCATACCAGTGAAGTTCCGGTTCTCTTTCTAAGGCTGTTTTTACTACTTCATTTTGTTTAGGAATCATTTCGTCTTTGAAGTAGATGTCTTCTTTGCTGGTATAATAATGAATTCCTTCTTTTCCGGTTAAGTATCTCCAGTCCTGAGGATCCGTGTCTGGAGGAAACGTACCTGCCCAGATGATCATTTTGCTGAATGGAATTTTGGCGTGAGCAGCGTATCTGCCCATGGTGGCTGTACCTTGTGAGAAGCCGAAGTAAATCAGCTCTTTGTCCGAAAAATCGAATTGCTTAAGTACCGCATCAATGTACGCGTATTGGTTTTCAATTTCAGTCAGCCGATCTTCTTTGGTCATCCAGGAAGCACCCACTCTCCCATAGACGCCATCCAGGTAGTATTTAGACAGACCTTGCGGAGCAATGATGAAATTCTTTTTTGGATCCAGCCCCTCAAATTTCTTAATGAAGTATTCAGCAAGTTGGCCATACCCATGAAATACCAACCAGACACGCTCAGTATCCTCAGTAAGTTTATTGAGTGTATAGTAGGAGGCCTTGATTGATATAGGAATGTGATGCTGTACACTCATCCCGCCACCATCTGCATCATCAATCCACACAAGTAAGCACCATATGTTCCTAAAACATATCCGAGCACGGCCATCAATACTCCAACAGGGGCAAGTGATGGATGAAACTCTGAAGCAATAACAGGTGCAGAAGCGGCACCACCCACATTTGCAGTGCTGCCTACAGCTATGAAGAAATAGGGTGCTTTGATCAACTTAGCTACGATAGCCAGCAGTAGCACATGGAACAGTATCCACGTAATGCCTAAAAAAAAGTATCCCGGATTTGAGAATATGGCCAGAATGTCCATTTTCATCCCAATGGTTGCTACCAAAATGTAAATAAAGGCTCTCCCTATACGAGAGGCGCCTACTCCCTCAAGTTTTCTAACTTTTGTAAAAGATAATATTACGCCTAAAGTAGTTGCAATTACTACGAGCCAGAAAAATCCGGAGGTGAGGCTGTATTGCTCCAGCGCAGGGAATTGCTCTAAGTAAGGAACGATTAGATCCGAACAGAAATGGCCAACCCCTGTGCAGGCGAATCCAACCATTAATACTTTCATCAGGTCTGTGAGATTCGGAATTTTAGCTACGCTCGCCTGATAGTTTTCCATTTTTACTTTTAGCGATTCAATAGCAGAGGAGTCAGCTTTTAATTTTCTATCAATCAATTTTGTGACAGCTACTCCGGCAATAAGTACACCAAGCCAGGCATTGCCAACGATGATGTCAACAGTGACCATTTTTGAAAATAACTCATCACTTACCTCAAATACTTCCTTCATTGAAGCTTGATTGGCTCCTCCACCGATCCATGAACCGGCAATGGTTGTCATGCCTCGCCATACTTCATTTGGAGCTACACCTCCCACCAAATCAGGCGCTAGATAAGAAAAAATGATAATTGTAAGTGGACCTCCGATCATGATGCCCACTGTACCAGTCACAAACATGATTACAGCCTTAGAGCCAAGCTTTGCAATTTCTTTAAGGTCAACGCTGATCGTTAATAGCACTAAACTCGCTGGTAATAGGTATCGAGAGGCAACAAAATAGAGGTTAGATTGCGAAGGGTCTATAAGTCCGAAAGCCTGTAGCAGTGAGGGGAGGAAGTAGCACACTAAAAGAGCTGGAACATATGAGTAGAATTTTTTCCAAAATGGGTGGTCTAGTGAAGAAGTGTAAAAAACCCCACCGAGCATTAGCATAAGGATGCCAAAAATTACGGCATCATTTGTGATAAGAGGTTGATCCATAATGTTGTGAATTAGCTTCAAGGATAATCATTTCCCTTGAGCATATCCATGATTATTTTATTTTTGGGAAAAAATATAATTATGGGAAAAGGAGATAAGAAAACCAGAAGAGGTAAGATTTCTAAAGGTACTTACGGTGCATCCAGACCCAGAAGTGCCAATAAGAAGTCCAACTCTGAAGCTGGTAAGAAATCATCAAAAAAGAAGTAGTTAATGAGGTTTATTTGGCTTGTCTGCTTCGCATTGTTATTCAATGTGGGGATGGCACAAAAGACATATGTAGGAGTGAAGGCAGGCGGCCATGCTTCATCGGTGTTCATTGAGCATACGATTTTCAATTTGAATGTAAATACCACCTTTCTACCGGGTGCAAACGGAGGGGTATTTTTAAAATACTTACCCAAACCGGGTGATTCATTCCTCAATTCTGGCATCCAACTTGGCGTTAACTATGTCCAGAAAGGCTGGAAGCAGACGTTTTTAACCGATGAGCCATCGTATACCGCGAGGATGAACTATTTAGAAATACCTCTAGAAGGGATAGGGTACTTTGGAGGAAAGAATAAATACTTCATTTCAGCGGGGTTTTACACGGAGTTTTTAATTGATACTGACCTGGATAGAACACCAAACGTAGATAATTTGGGTGGATCAGACTTCTATACTTATGATCCGGCCAGAGACAATCAATTTGGTTATGGGGGTAGAATTGGAGGTGGTACATTCAGAGATTTATCGATAGGTACTTTTCAATTAGAAGGTTTTTTTAGCTACAGTTTCAGTAATTTTATAGACCCTGGTGATCTCACTACTGAAACCCCCGACCTTTCCAATCATTGGGTTGTTGGTTTTACAGTGGGGTATATGGTCTCACTTGGAGGAAATAGAGACAATGAATAGAAAAAAATTAAATGCCCTGCGCTATATGAACGTGCTGATACTTCCTGTATTGGCATGGGTAAGCTTTAACTCCAAAGGGTGGCTTACATATCTTCCTTTGATCGAATCTTTCATGTTCATTCCACTTATGGAATTGGCATACAAGCCTAATCCAACCAACCTGACTCCCGAGAAGGAGAAGCAGAGAAAGGATGATCCTATTTATGACTGGCAGTTGTACATCATGGTTCCGATTCAATTCGGTTTATTAATTGTATTTCTGTTCTCCATGCAAGAAACAGGGCTCGCCCTTGTGGATAAGATCGGTAGAATATCAGGAATGGGATTGCTGTGTGGTGTTATTGGTATCAATGTAGCTCATGAGTTGGGTCACCGAAGCAAGAAATACGAGCAGTTTTTGGCCAAGGCATTATTGCTTACTTCCTTGTATATGCATTTTTTTATAGAGCACAATCGGGGACATCATAAAAACGTAAGTACCAAAGAGGATCCATCGTCGGCAAGATATGGCGAAATGTTATACTCTTTTTGGATTCGATCTGTGGTTTTTGCATACCTCTCTGCCTGGAAGCTGGAAGCAAAACGTTTAAAGAAAAAGGGAATTTCTCCATTATCCTTTCAAAATGAAATGATTCAATTTCAGTTGATTCAGGCGGCCTTTACATTGGCTATTGGTTGGTATTTTGGATGGGTGGTAATGGGATATTTTGTTATCGCAGCGGTGATTGGATTCCTCTTACTGGAGACTGTTAACTACATTGAGCATTATGGCTTGGAGAGAGACAAAAAGGGAGATGTATATGAGCGTGTGATGCCTCATCACTCCTGGAATTCAGACCATAAACTGGGACGTATAATTCTGTTTGAACTATCCAGGCATTCGGATCATCATTACATTGCGAGCAGGAAGTACCAAATACTGAGACATATAGATGAAAGTCCTCAAATGCCTACTGGTTACCCGGGGATGATGATTTTAGCAACTATTCCTCCACTTTGGTTCGCCATTATGCATCCTCGTATTAAACGAATGAGGGAGCAGGGACTCGCTCAGGCTGCATAAATCATAGGTTTAACCAATAATTTACTTTGAACACGATTGCTCTGTTACGGGTTTGGAATCCGTCAGTTATGTAATTGTCTGTGTAGACCAGGAAAATATCTGAAACAGGTTTGAATCGCCACTGAAACCGTGAATTATGGCCAAGATTCTCTCGTTGAGAATTGTATTGGATAAAGGTGGTAAAAAAGACATTATTGCTCAACGTCAAATCTATTCTTGGACCAATGAGGTATAAATCAGCGTCATTGAAAGGATCAGGTAAATTCACCCGATTGTACTCGCCGTTCAGCTCAATTTGAAGTGTAGGTGGTAGCCTGAATACAAGTCCTAATTCCGCATTGAATCGTCTACCATTGAAGAAACCTCCGTTGCTCACTGAAGATCTGACTATAAAATTTTTCCGACGATCTGATCGATAGAATATCCGGTACCGATACCATTCATGTGTAGTGTTCTCCTGCAGTTCTCGTCCATCTGTACCTGAGGGATCAAATGGAGATGTGAGAGATACGAAGTTCCACCCGGACCCAACTTCGAGGTAGGAGGTATTAAGGAAGGAAATTCGATATTCCATGCCGGCATCATTATCCAGTCGATCCCATTCGTTGGTGAGCACACCACCAAAATTGATTGCAGGTCCGTGACGCTGAATAATATTTCCATCGGAAGGGAAAATATTAAATTCAGTCCCTAGTCCATAATTGGTAACTCCCGGTCTTGGCACAAAACCTACTTCTGCATTATGATTTTCACCAATGCGCTGAAAATTTACACGAGCGCCAAATGTTGGTTTTTGATACCTTAAGAATGCACCTGTTGCATATTTTTCGTCTGAACTTATCTCTGGATCTAACGAGCGATGATAAAAGAAGTCTCCCTCCCAGCTATTGTCTATGTTGGCAAGATTGTAGTCAAGTCCGAACACATAATTATACTCACTGAGGGTGATTAAGGTATCTTCCGCATTAAGTTCATTACCGAAATTATCTCTCAGCTCCCCGGTTTGTGCCAGCCTGGTGGAATCATAAGTCACTGCGGCATTACCAAGATTATTCCGGCCTACGAAAATGGCACTCAATCGTGAACGGCTGAAGATTTGTCTTTCAAGAACTGCCACCGAATAGTTCTGTGCAGGCGATATTTCTTCCGATGTTTCATCACGATTGGTGGTCATATTCAAAGCACCGATACGCCATTTACTGCCAATTTTACCACTCAGACGAGCTCCTGCAATAATTGGCACATTTCTTCGGGTATCACCGGATCCCTGAATGCCTATCCTTCTGGAGAAAAACGGTCTGGATCTTCCAAATCCACCATCAGCAAACAGGTCTTGATTTTCAAGGAAAAATTGACGCCTTTCGGGAAAAAATAATTCGAAACGTTGAAGATTAGTCACCTGTTGGTCTACTTCCACTTGAGAAAAATCCGGATTGAAAGTGAGATCCAGATTCAACGAGCTCGACAATGCCACTTTAGCATCAAATCCTGCATCCAATTTATAATCAGTAGGTGTTCCTTCCTCTTGATTTTTACCGGCACTCGAAGCAACATAAGGGATCACCGTCATATTAGGGCCTGCCGGTTTAGGGGGCGTATCCCAGTTAAGTCTCCCGGAAAAAGTCATATTACTCATTCGGTAACCCTGTGGCACCTGGATCCATGCCGTGCGTTCGTTTCTTTTCAGGTTGTTTCTTAAAACCTGTATGTTCCACTGGCCTACATTGTTATATCGGATGGTCTTGAATGGAATTGATATTTCAACAGACCAGAAATCATCTTCCTGATATACTGCGCTAAACCACTTGTTATCCCAATCGTCTCGTACGTCTCCTCCAAGCAATACCAATCCCTCTCGTTGCACATTATTAGGAGTAACCTGAAATGAAAATCCGTTAGTCTTATCATTATAAGGATCAATGTAAATAGCTACATTGTCATTATTGCTCCATCCAAAATCTCTCCTTCGGGTAGTGGCTATATAGTCTCCGTCCAGGTAATCATAACAAATCACACCAATAATGATGGACTTATCCGTGTAAGTAACCATGAACTGTGTGCTGTCTAGCGCTGGCTTATAATCCGTGGGAAAGGTTTGATAAAACCCACCTGCCCTAGGCAGTTCATTCCAGATACTTTCATCCAACCGGCCATCAAGTCTTATATACTCGTCGGTGGGTTGAATATTATAATCCACTTGATCAGGTAAATTCTGAGCAACCCCACTAACACCAGCCAATAAAAAGAATAATATGAAGGTGTTTTTAATTCTGTTCATTCAATGGGATTAGGTGCTGATCTGCAATGGATCGCAAGAAGTTCTTGTTAGAATTGATACTTGGATCTTTGTAGATGTAGGCAGAAAGGTCTGCGATAACACCCGGCTTATATCCCAAATTAATAGCCAGTTTTTCACAGAACTTAATCTCATTAGAGTGGACTTTACCATCGGCTTTCATCATCCGAATGATATTAAATAGGTAATTGAACTTTTCATCAGGCGGTAAATCCTTCAGCTTAGGAATAGGTCGTGGATTATTTACTATTTCTGCTGTTTTTTCTTCAGAAATCCCAAGCCCATCGGCGATAAACATGATCAGACGGTATTCCTCTTCTGCCACCACATTGTCGGCTTTTGAGAGGTGAGCGAGTATGCTAATTTGTTCTTCATTAGATAACATGGCGGAAATTTAGTTTAAAAACCTCAATAGCTCTAAATCTTATATCAGTAGTAGTAAAAATTTTTAACAATTTTAGACGAGTGCTTGTTTTTTAAAACCAAATGCAATTAGCTTAGCGGCTATAATGATTACGACAAAGAAATATTGGTGGTGGCATATCGACAATCCTGATTGTTGACGAGTCACTGCTGTGTTTAAAAATATATAAACCCTGACAGTTATCGTCAGGGTTTTTTTGTTTCTAACCATGAGTAAAATAAGTATAAATACACGAGAACGGACGATTTTGGCCGATACCATAACACCAGTAAGCATCTACTTGAAGCTAAGGGATCGGTTTGCCAACTCTTTTCTTTTGGAAAGTTCGGATTACCACGGAGCAGAGAATAGCTTTTCTTATATCTGCTGCTCACCATTGGCGTATATCCGGGCAGAAGGAGATAAGATTAAACGAAAATTACCCGACCAAAAAGAGGAAACTCTACCTCTGGAAAATTTAAAAAAGGAAATTGAGGGTTTCGCCACCACTTTTGATGCTGTCCAGTCAAATGGTTATATAAAATCAGGGTTATTCGGATACTTTAATTATGATGCCAAGGCTGAATTTGGTGATCTGAATATCAAGCAAAAGGATGACAGCATTCCATTGGCTCAATATCACCTTTTTCAATTCATTATTGCGTTAGATCATTTCAAGAATGAATGCCATATCATCGAAGCTTATGTGGATCAACCGGATGATAGATTATATGAGGAAGTCATTTCGTTAATTCAACAGCGAAATATTCCTGGATATCCTTTCAAAACCACTGCTGAGAAAATATCAAATAAAACCGATGAGCAATATCTGGAGATGGTAAAGAAGGGAATCCATCACTGTCACATAGGTGATGTATTTCAAGTGGTATTGTCAAGGAATTTTCAGGTGCCGTTCCTTGGTGATGATTTTCAAGTGTATCGCGCCCTAAGATCGGTTAACCCTTCACCGTATTTGTTCTATTTTGATTACGGCAGTTTCCGATTATTCGGCTCATCCCCCGAAGCTCAGATCGTACTTAAAAATGGTAAAGCAGAAATTCATCCAATTGCCGGCACTTTCAGGCGCACAGGCAATGATAAGGCTGATTCCGAGTTAGCAGCGAAACTGATAGAAGATCCTAAAGAAGATTCGGAGCATGTGATGTTGGTTGATCTGGCGAGAAATGACCTTAGCAGAAGTTGCGATAATGTAGAAGTAGAGACTTACAAGGAAGTACAGTACTATTCCCACGTCATTCACCTCGTGTCAAAGGTGACAGGTGATATAAAAAGTGACGCATCATTCATGGATATCGTGGCAGAGACATTTCCCGCCGGTACACTTTCAGGTGCACCGAAAATTAGGGCGATGGAAATAATTGAGGAAAACGAACAAACACCTAGGGGATTTTATGGGGGTGCAGTAGGATTTATGGATTTTGAAGGAAACTTCAATCATGCCATCATGATCAGAAGCTTTATGAGTAAGAATAACACCCTGAAATTTCAGGCCGGAGCAGGAGTGGTAGCACAATCCAAACCTGAAAATGAGTTGCAGGAAGTATATAATAAAGTGAGTGCGTTGGAACATGCAATTAAACAGGCAGAGCAGTTATGAAAGTACTGATAATAGATAACTACGACTCATTCACTTACAATCTGGTGCATATCCTAAGAGAACTTGGAGTGGAGAAGTTCATGAAAATTGTTCGAAATGATCAACTTGAACTGAATGAAGTTGAAGCATTTGATCATATTTTACTATCTCCAGGACCAGGTGTACCCAAAGATGCCGGCCTCATGCCGAAAGTAATCGAAAGGTACGCTTCCTCTAAAAACATTCTGGGTGTGTGTTTGGGACATCAGGGGATAGGAGAAGCATTCGGAGCAAAGCTTTTTAACCTTCCTCAGGTATTTCATGGAATGGTTACTCCCGTGGAGCAGGTTGCCGATGATGCACTCTTTAAAGGATTGCCATCATCATTCAATGTGTGCAGGTATCATTCCTGGGTGATCCAAAAAGCCAGTCTTCCAGAATCATTAGAGGTAACAAGCGTAGCAGAAAATGGTAATATCATGTCTATCAGACATAAAGCATTTAATGTTCGAGGTGTACAGTTTCACCCGGAATCGATCATGACAGAGCATGGTAAACAGTTAATGAAAAACTGGTTAGAACTATGAAGGAAATACTAGACAGACTTATAAATAATCAAACACTCTCTCGTGAAGAGGCAAAAGTGGTCTTAACAGGATTGGCTACCGGTCAGTATAATAACAGTCAGGTGGCTGCTTTTCTTACGGTATATTTAATGAGGGCCATTCGTGTCCAGGAGTTAGAAGGCTTTAGAGATGCCATGCTGGAGCTATGCAATCCTGTGAATCTGGAAGGTTATGATGCCATCGATGTATGTGGAACAGGAGGTGACGGAAAGAACACATTCAATATCTCCACAATTTCCTCATTCATTGTAGCAGGGGCAGGAGTGAATGTGGCTAAACACGGAAACTATGGTGTTTCCTCAGTAAGTGGCTCATCAAATGTGCTGGAATATTTAGGCGCAAAGTTTTCGGGAGATGCGGATCGAATGAAGAAGTCTATGGATGCATCTGGTATTTGTTTCATGCATGCACCACTCTTTCATCCGGCAATGAAGAACGTAGCACCTATTCGAAAGGAATTGGGTGTGAAGACCTTTTTTAATATGCTGGGACCGATGGTGAATCCGGCATTCCCACCCAATCAACTGGTGGGTGTCTTTAGTTTAGAGCTGGCACGTTTGTATGGGTATCTCTATCAGAATACCAATAAGAACTTTTCGATTGTACACTCACTGGATGGGTATGACGAAATTTCGCTAACAAGCGACTTTAAATTGATCTCGAACAAAACCGAGGAACTTGTTTCACCCAATGATTTAGGATTTGAATTATTAGAGCAGAAAAAACTTCATGGAGGTGAAACGATCGAAGATGCTGCAGGTATTTTCAATAAGATTTTGAGTAACCAAGGGTCGGAAGCTCAAAATAATGCGGTGCTGGCTAATGCAGGTCTGGCTATTGCAACAGTAAAACAAACATCTTATACAAAAGGTATAGAAGAGGCGAAAGAATCACTTAAAAGCGGTAAAGCCTTGCAATCATTTAAGAACTTTTTAACCATCAATAGTTAATGGATATCCTTTCAGAAATTGTAGCAAACAAACGTAAAGAGGTTGCCTCCAATAAGGAACTTTACCCTACCAAGCTTCTTGAGCAGAGCATCTACTTTGAAGGTCAACCGGTTTCACTAAAGAAATACCTGCAACGTCCTGATAAATCAGGAATAATAGCTGAGATTAAACGTAAATCTCCATCCAAAGGAGTGATCAATAAACACGTCTCTGTTGAACGAACATCCATTGGATACATGCAAGCAGGAGCTTCCGGATTGTCTGTCCTGACTGATAACGTGTATTTTGGTGGATCTTCTGAAGACCTGAAGGTGGCCAGATCGTTCAATTTCTGCCCAATCCTTCGAAAGGATTTCATGATTGATGAATACCAGGTGGTAGAGGCTAAATCATTAGGTGCTGACGTGATCCTGTTAATAGCAGCTGTGTTGGATAAGCAGGAAATCGAGAAGCTGGGTTCGCTAGCTCAAAGTCTAGGTATGGAAGTGTTGCTAGAGGTACACAATGAAGAAGAGCTGAATGGCAGCATTACGGATAAAGTAGATTTAATCGGAGTGAATAACAGGGATTTAAAAACCTTCGAAACGAAGGTCCAGACCTCAAAAGATCTAGCCGAAAAAATCCCCACTGAGTTTATTAAAGTCTCAGAAAGCGGGCTATCAAAACCAGAAACGGTTTTGGAACTTAAAGAATATGGATTTGAAGGTTTTTTGATAGGGGAGACCTTCATGCAAACCGGGCGTCCTGAGAAAGCCGCAAAAGAATTTATTAAGCGTTTATATCAACTCAGCCCTAGCCCCTCTCTTATAAGAGAGGGGAATAATTGAGAATTCTAAACCTGATACTTATGAAATATTCACAGATATTGGATTACGCACGATCTCTACGGAAGAATCAAACTCCGGCTGAAAGAATATTTTGGGCCAATGTTAGAAATAGAAAGTTCAAAGGGTTAAAGTTTAATCGCCAGTTCATAATTGAACATACAGGAGGTGCATATTTCATAGCTGATTTTTTTTGTCATGAGCATAAGCTGATAGTGGAAATTGATGGTGGAATACACGTGCAACAAGTTGATTATGATAAAATAAGAGAGGATGTCTTATTAGATATGGGCTATGATATTATTCGATTTAAGAATGAAGAAATTTTGAATGATTGGATGAGTGTAGATGAAAAACTTGCTTTTAAACTCGCCCACAACCCCTCTCTTGAAAGAGAGGGGAAAGTTCCGATTCATCGGGACAGGGGAGAGTTAAAGAATCTAAAACTAAAAGTCTGTGGCATGCGAGACCCTGAAAATATTCAGGGGTTGGTCGATATTAAGCCGGACTTTATTGGATTTATTTTTTACCCTAAATCTCCAAGGTATGTCGATGAAATGGATGAAGATTTCATCATGCGGATACCTCTGAGTATTCATAAAGTGGGCGTATTTGTCAATGAGTCCATTGGTCGTATAGTCTCACAAGCCGACAAGTATGGATTGGAATATATTCAACTTCATGGAGATGAAGATTTAGACTTTGCCAAAAGCCTTAAGGCAAAAGGTCTGAAGATCATTAAGGTATTCAGAGTAATGGATACAATTCCAGTAGTAGCCAAACAATATCAAGGAATAGCAGATTATTTCCTTTTTGATACTGCTTCTAGCAACTACGGGGGATCGGGACGACATTTCGACTGGAATATCTTAAGAAACTACAACCTAAACATACCATTCCTTCTGAGCGGTGGCGTTCAGTTGGAAGATATTGAAAAGATCAAGGAGATGGAGATTGACCAGTTGGTAGGTATCGATGTGAACAGTCGATTTGAGACTGAACCTGCGATGAAAGATTTAGGAAAATTACGTGAGTTAAAGGCAGTGCTATGAGTAAGTACAATGTGAATGATAAAGGGTATTACGGAAAATTTGGTGGAGCTTACATCCCGGAAATGCTTCATCCTAACGTAGAGGAACTTCGAGAAAACTATTTGAGCATCATTCAATCAGAGGAGTTTAAGAATGAATTTGATCACCTGCTGCAAACGTATGTCGGCCGGCCTACTCCTTTGTATTTTGCTTCCAGGTTATCAGAAAAGTACAATACTAAAATTTATCTAAAGCGAGAAGACCTCTGCCATACAGGAGCACACAAGGTGAATAATACCATAGGTCAAATCATGCTTGCAAAGCGCCTGGGGAAATCAAAGATTATCGCGGAAACAGGAGCAGGTCAGCATGGAGTGGCGACAGCCACTGTTTGTGCTTTGATGGGCATGGAATGTGTGGTGTATATGGGTGAAATAGACATGGCCAGACAAAAACCCAACGTAGAGCGCATGAAGATACTAGGTGCTGAAGTTAAGCCTGCAACTTCAGGGAGCAAAACATTGAAGGATGCTACCAATGAGGCCATGCGTCACTGGATTAATAATCCAACAGACACGCATTATATCATAGGGTCTGTGGTAGGTCCACATCCATACCCGGATATGGTAGCCAGATTCCAATCTGTCATTAGCGAAGAAATGCGGCAGCAACTACAAGAAGTGGAAGGTAGCAATGCTCCGGATCATGTAATTGCCTGTGTGGGGGGTGGAAGCAATGCTGCGGGTGCCTTTTACCATTTTTTGGAAGATGAATCTGTTAATCTCATTGCAGCAGAGGCGGCCGGGCATGGTGTGATGTCAGGTAAGTCAGCAGCTACTACCGTCTTAGGAAAAGCAGGCGTACTTCATGGCAGCAAGACGATTTTAATGCAAACGGATGATGGTCAGGTAGTAGAGCCTTACAGTATCTCTGCTGGGCTGGATTATCCCGGGATTGGTCCCATACACGCACACTTGTTTGATGCAGGTAGAGCTGAATTCTTTGGAATAACCGATGAAGAAGCCATGATTGCCGGAGTAGAGTTAAGCAAGCTGGAAGGAATCATACCCGCTATCGAGACAGCACATGCGTTGGCTGTTTTTGGGAACAGACAGTTTGAAAAAGATGAGGTCGTAGTAGTGAATTTATCCGGTAGAGGGGACAAAGATCTGGAGACGTATATCAAATGGGGAAAATACTAAATGGAAGAGTTAGCAATAATGAACCGAATTGATCAGTCATTTAAAGAAAAGAAAGATATTCTAAATATCTACTTCACTGCCGGTTATCCTCACTTGGATGATACCGTAAGGATCGCTAAGGCACTTGAGGAGGCAGGTGCTGATATGTTAGAGATTGGCATGCCTTTCTCAGATCCGGTGGCAGATGGGCCTACCATTCAAGACAGCTCGCAAAAAGCGCTGGAAAATGGGATGACCATTGCGACACTTTTCGAGCAACTTAAAAACCTTAGGAATCATATATCAATTCCCGTGCTTTTGATGGGCTATGTAAATCCGATCCTCCAATTCGGGATTGAGCGATTCTGTGATCAATGTGCTGAAGTAGGAGTGGATGGGGTGATTATTCCGGACTTACCCATGCAGGAGTACCTGGATTTTTGTCAGGTGTACTTCAAAGAAAAGGACATTCACAATATTTTTCTGATAAGCCCTAATACCTCAGAAGATCGCATCCATCTCATCGATCAGGAATCAGGAGGATTCATTTATGTGGTTTCATCTTCCAGTATCACTGGGGCAAAAAAGGGGGTTCAAGAAGGTCAGTTGGATTACTACCAACGCATTCAATCAATGAATTTGAAAAACCCACAATTGATTGGTTTTGGGATATCAGATAAAGAAACATTTGATACGGCATGTACCTATGCAAATGGTGCAATCATTGGAAGCGCATTCATAAAGCAGCTAAACGAAGATTCGTCTGAAGAAGCAATAAAGAAATTTGTAAAAGGAATCAAAGGATGATCATACAATTAGAAAATGAAGTAAATGGTGAGGTTTTGCTCTCGGTAGAAAAAGAGCTTCAAACGTTGAAGTACAAAACGACTCACGTTAAAACGCAATACGGTAGCTACCTTATAGGAACAGGTAAAAAGCCTTTCGATATTCGAAAAATCGGACACCTTAAAGGCATCAAAGACATCCATGTAGTTTCTGATGATTATAAGCTGGTTTCTGCCAAATGGAAGGTAAATCCTACGGTAATAGATTTGGGTGATGATGTAAAAATTGGTGGCGGTCACTTTTCACTGATGGCAGGCCCTTGCAGCATTGAGGGAGAAGGGAATATCATGGAGACCATCAATTTCCTTAAGGCTAATAATATTAAGATCATGCGCGGTGGTGTCTATAAGCCTCGAAGTTCACCATACTCCTTTAGAGGATTGGGCATTCAGGGTTTAAAGCTATGGCACAAACTAGCCAGGGAAAATGGAATTAAGATTATATCTGAAGTGATGCAGGTTTCACAAATAGAAGCCATGTATGATTACGTAGATATGTTCCAGGTTGGAGCCAGAAATACACAAAATTTCAATCTCCTTGATGAATTAGGTAAGGTGGATAAGCCGGTGCTTTTAAAACGAGGTATATCAGGTACGATAGATGAATTATTGCAAAGTGCGGAGTACATCTTCTCCGGAGGTAATGAACGCTTGCTTTTATGCGAGCGAGGCATTCGAACATACGAAAAAGCTTCGAGAAACACCTTCGACATCAATGCTATTCCAATACTGAAAGAGAAATCTCACCTTCCGGTCATCGCAGATCCATCTCATGGAATAGGAATAAGAGATCATGTTGGTTCGGTAGCTATGGCAGCAACAGTTGCAGGAGCTGATGGAGTAATCTTTGAAACACATTGCAGACCAGAGGAGGCATTTTCTGATGGTCAGCAAACCCTGGATTATAATGAGGCAGCCAGGTTAATTAAGAAATTGAGAACATTAAATGATACAATAGCTTACTAGTATGAGGCAGATATACGAAAACTACACTGAAGAAGACTTTGAAGTCTGGAAGATCTTGTTTGATCGTCAAATGAAACAATTTCCAACTCATGCTTGCCAGGCGTATCGTGAAGGGTTGAAGATTGCTAATTTCGAAACAGGTCTTATACCTGACTTTAAAGAAACCAATAAGATCCTGCAAGAAACAACCGGCTGGCAACTGGCGGTTGTTCCCGGTATTGTGCCTGATTATACCTTTTTTGAGTTGATGGCCAATCGCCGTTTCCCGGCGACCACCTGGTTGAGAAAAATGAAAGAGCTTGATTATCTCGAAGAGCCGGATATGTTTCATGATGTTTTTGCACATGTCCCTTTGCTCACTAATCAGCACTTTGTGAATTTCCTGGAGGAGTTGAGTAAGATTGGACTGGAATATGTAGGTAACGATCATGCGATTCAGCTACTATCTCGCGTGTATTGGTTTACTGTAGAGTTTGGTTTGATTCAAGAACAAGAAGGACTCAGGATTTATGGTGCAGGTATTCTATCATCTGCTGGGGAGACTAAATTCTCATTGAGTGATGAACCACCAAAGCATGAGTTTAGCATTGAGCATATGCTAAATACGCCTTACCGAAAAGATGTATTTCAAACGGAGTATTTCATTACAGAATCGTATGAACAGCTATATAATTCCATCCCGGAGATTAAAAAGCTGCTTGCTGATAAGCTGGAGGCAGTAGCCTGATGAAATGTGGATAACTAGGTGGAAAAAGGGGGTAAAACTTGTTGAAAACTAAGCACTTACATTTTTTGGAGATGTAAAGTTATGGTCTACATTAGTATCATCAAACGAGGGATAGGAAACTGAAACGAAAGTTTCCAGTCGGACAAAGGGAAGTTGATTTTAAGTTTGGCTTGGATCAACGAAGTTTGAAAGACTGACTCAGAAAAGCGGTCGCAGAGGCAACTCTCGAAGGCGCATCTAAAACGGATTCCGAACAGTAGTTTGAAATATTGCAGTTGCTACGGCAGTTGCAGTATTGAAAGGGTGAAAATCGGTCACGATTCTTCACCCTTTTTGTTTTTATTCATACTCCGTATTTCTTCGGATTCATTAAATCATTCAAATCCTTATCTTTAGGGAAACAATCGCCTAGCCAAATGAAGAAATTTGACGTCTGTGTCATAGGTGGTGGGCCTGCAGGATACGCAGCAGCCATGAGAGCCATCGATTTCGGGAAACGTGTTGCATTAATAGAAAAAGATAAATTGGGGGGAGCCGGTATTCACCAGGGAGCACTTTGGAGTAAAACCTGGTGGGAGATATCGCGTGAAGCTCGAATGATCAATTTACACGGGAACACCCTTAATCTCAATAGTACCGAGTTTAGCTTTGAAAAGGTAAAGAGTGAAGTTGCTCAAGCTGTGGATCAGCGTGTTGGTTTGCTTACTCACCATATGGAAAACATCAACCTCGGACTCGGTGATGATCTTTTTGAATATATCCGTGGAGTGGCTAAGGTCACCGGTAAAAATACAGTATCAATAACGGGTAATGGGCAAAATCAAGATCTGGAAGCAGATTATATCATCCTTGCTACTGGCAGTGTGCCGAGAAAACTACCTCACCTTCCTATAGATGAAGAAACCGTATTCACATCTGACGGCTTAATTAATCTCAACCGATTCCCTAAATCAATTGTCATTGTTGGGGCAGGGGTCATCGGCTGTGAGTTTGCTACGATCTTTTCAAATTTTGGTCATACCAAAGTCCACTTGATTGATAAAGGGGATCGTATTTTACCTTTTGAGGATGAGGATGTAGTAAAAGTTATTGAAAAAAACCTTGAGGAAAAAGGAGTGCTTATTCATCGAAACTCAAAACTGATCGAAATGAAAATCGATGAGGATGAGGTGGTGTATATTCTTGAGTACAATGATGGAAGCAAAGAGAGCTTTCGGGTAGAAAAAGGATTGATATCCATAGGAAGGGTACCTCAGTATGATCAGTTAGTAGATGACAAAATAGGTGTAGAATTCGATAATCGAGGCATAAAGGATGATCTTACTCAAACCTCTGTATCTAATATTTATGCCGTCGGTGACATTACTGCAGATATTTCTTTGGTAAACGTGGGAGAGCTTGAGGGTAGGTATGCGGTAGAACGAATTTTCGGAAAGCCGGAACAGCCACTCATTTATAAGAATATATCAACCATTATGTTCCTGGATCCGGAAATTGCCGGAGTAGGGATGAATGAAATTCAGGCAAAAGATGCCGGTCTGGAGTATAAGATGGTGAGCTTGAATTATGACACCATTCCGAGAGCAACTGCTATGCGAAATACTGAAGGTTTTATTAAGGTCTTGGTGACTAATGATGATGATATGAATATCCTTGGGATGCGGGTAGTAGGTGAGCATGCTTCCAGCGCCATACAAGCTGTTGCGCTTTTGATTTCACAAGACAGGAGTATTAAGGAGTTGGCCGAGCTTATACACCCCCATCCATCTATTATTGAAGGAATTCAAGAGTGTGGTAGATTATTGATGGGTAAGCCATTATTTAAACCACGGGTACTTCGCAGTTCTATCAGGTGCCAGGTATGGGATGGTAAAGGATATCAGGATTTAGTAAAGTGACGGTCTTAATAGGTTGAAATAAAGAAAAGGGACTCAAATGAGTCCCTTTTTGTTTAGTTAGAGAAATTTCCCGTTGTTGTAAGCTGTTTAGCCATTGCCGCACCGATTAAGGATTCTAGCGGTGTTCCTCCTTGCTCTTCACCTCCGATAATCATTGTTTGAGGAAATGTAAGCTTACTCAACTCTGCTGCTACACCCACTGCAGTTTTATATTCCCATTCTGCTCTTTCCTGTGGTGTAAGTCCAGCTGTAACAAGCTTTGCATTTTCATAAGCTTTAGCATCTGCAGAAACCTTTTTTTGCTGTGCTTTGAGCCTCTCAGTTTCAAGTGCGATTGCTGCAAGCTCCTTATTGGTTCGCTCTTGCTTCAACTTTGTTTCGATAGCAATAAGCTGCTTTACCTGTTCTTTCTCCTGATTCACACGTTCGGCTGCTTTGTCTCGCTCACCCTCAGCTATGATTCGTGTTTGAGCTGCCTTTGCAGTCTCCACTTTTTGTTGCTCTATCTGGCGTTTTGCAGATTCATCGCGTTGTGCTTCCAGTCGTTGCTTAAATATCGGCTCCAGGATCACATCGTCTACAATAACCTGAGACACGATAATATTATTCTCAGTCAGTTCGTGAGGTATCCGTTTTGGAAGACCATTTTCAAGTACTAACTCCACAGTATAGCGTGTGCGGATCTCTTTAATTGCCCTGGCGGTCTCCGTTTTTTGGATTTCTGCAAATACCGTGTCTTTATGTTCGATTTTAATCACGGCATAAGCTCCGTCCTTCAATTGCTCATCAAGTGTTTGTCGGAAACTCTGAGCTTCTCCTGAGATATAATCCTGAGCAGCGAACATGTATCCGGTATTATTCGTTTGTTCCCGAATCGTCGGAATTAATGTATTTTGAACAAGATTATCCATCGTACGATATTTTATGGCCAGGGTGATGAAGTCTTCCTCGTTGGTAGGCAACTGGAATCTTCCGGAGATTTTCACCTCTGCGGTTACCTGATCAATGAATCGGATTGGGATAGGATCCATTAAGCCTTCAATGTCTTTAATTTCATCTCCGTCTTCCACAACCTTCACATCAATGTATTTTTGCCATGGAACCACTTTGGCAAATCCTCGCCATTTAATTCCCTGATTCATGACAACATCACTGTGTCCGGTTGGATAAACCAAAAAGTATTGATAGCCTGGTTCTGCCCAAAAGAAGAGGTAGGGAAGCATGGCTACCATAAAACCAACTCCTGCTATAAATAATGAGATTTTCTTTGTAAACATTAAAAAGAAGGGAGGTGCCTTTCTTCTAATCAATACACCATCTTCAATGATGTCTTGCTCACTAAGCTGTGGGCGGAAATACAACATAAATAGTCCAAAAAGGATGATAAGAATACCAAGTAAGATCATAGGTTTTCAAATTTTAAAGTGAAACATTTATTTTAAAAACGTGTAGTTGCATTTGCAAATACACAATATATTTTACGTATATATTTTAACTATAGTTACATAAATCAGAAAAATATTTTAATTTATCCAATTAAATAAGTATATAAAATGGTATATAATTAATAATTCAATTTATAATTTCTATTATTTACATATTGTTAATATATCTGATTGTCAGGTAATTAGATATGTGTGAAATATTCATCAAGTGAACACTTCGTATAGTTGCCTTAACAAATACATAAGATTCATTTATTTAAGAAATTTTCTACGCTATGTTATCTCATTATTATAAAGTCTTGGCATTTAGCATTTCTTTCTGTTTTTCAGTAGCTTAACTGGACTAAACCACCCAGTTATGAATACAACCACACACGCTCACCAAGGTGTGTTGTCTTCTTTTGTGACCAATAGAAGCTGCATACTTATTCTCTCACTCCTCTTGGCATTTAATTGTTTTTCTCAAGTAGTAATTAATGAAGTAGTCACCGATCCACAGCAGGATTGGAGTGATGGTAATTTTTCTGATTCTGCACCCGGAGGCAGTGCGGGATCTGATGATGAATGGATTGAGCTTTATATTACTGCTAATGGACTAAACCTGACCAATTGGACAATTACTGTTGATGATGGAACTCCATTTTCTGGAAATCTAACCGAAACTGGAGCTTTTGATGTTGTGAACTACATTGGAAGTGGAACAATAGATAATACTCAAATCGGTGACTATATTATCTTAGGTAACCCTGATGGAAGCGAAGAAATCAACAATGATGGCTTAACAATAACACTTGAGGATGACGCGATGACTCCAAATGTCATCGATCAGGTTATAATAGATGGAAGTTCTGGAACCATGTTTACAGGCAATGCTACAGGAGTAACTGATGAGTCAGTATGTCGAATACCAAATGGTCTGGATACTGGTGATGACGCTGCTGATTTTGTTTTGACACGTGCAACACTTGGTACATCGAATTCACCCTCTGGTATTGTACTAATTAATGAGGTAGTAACATTTCCTCGGCAGGATTGGAGTGGAGGTGGGTTTACTTCAACTCCAGGGATGGGAACTGTTACTCAGGGAACCGATGAATGGATTGAACTTTACATTGGTACCTCAGGATTGAATTTAACAAGATGGACGATTAGTGCGGATGATGGAACACCATTTAGTGGTGATCTCACTGAAGATGGAGCATTTCAAACGGTTCATTATGTAGGGTCAGGAAGTTTCGTGAACACTCAGGTTGGAGATTATCTGGTGTTAGGAAATCCCACTGGAACAGCAGCGATGAATGATGATATCTATATTGAACTCTTTCATCCAGATGGGACACTGGTCGATGATGTGGAAATTGGGAGTGATCCAGAGACGGATGGTACTACTGATGGGGCACCTGATGGGTCTTTGAGTGGTGGAAATTCTTCAGGGGTTGCAGATGAAGCAATTGCAAGAATAGCTAATGCAACCGATACGGATGATGACGTAGCAGACTTTCATCAAACTTCAGCAACTATCGGATCTGAAAACGGCATTATGAACGTATTCGTAGATGATGATGCTACTGATGATAATGGACTTGGTACCGTAGGTGATCCACTGCAAACTATTCAAGCGGGTGTCAATTTAGCCTTATCAGGTGGGACAGTCACGGTAGCAGATGGTTCGTATTCAGAATCAATCACAATCTCAAAGTCTTTGACATTAAATGGTGCAAATCAGGGCATAGCAGCTTCCGGAACAAGAGGTTCGGAATCAATGATTGATGTGGTTGGTGCAGGAATCATCGCTACGGCAAATAATATCACTATTGATGGCTTCCAGCTAGGGACAAATGCAGCTGACTCAGACATAACCAATGGGATCGTAGTAACCGGGGATGATATTTCAGTAATTAACAATATTGTCTATGCAAATAGCCTGGGAATATCTGCCGGAGGGACATCATCAGGTACATTGGATGTTTCAGATAACATGGTTAGCATGATCGCTATTGAAGACGCAACCAACCCCACCAACGGAAGTGTTGGAATCTATTTGAATAATGTATCTGGGACTGCTGACACCAATATTATGGATAATGATGTAGCTAATGCAGCAGTTGGAATCACCGCATATGCACTTACTTCATCCACTGAGGCAGTAATTGACGGAGGTAGTATAACGGGATGTACCACTGGTATTTTGCCTACCAATGCAGACGGTTCCGGAGGATTTAGTCCAAATACGGTGACCTTACAAAATATCACCATGTCTGCATTTGCAACAGATGCGGATGTGGGAGGGACTGAAACAGGCGTTTATGCTTTTGTCACGGGGAGCGCTACAGCATCCGATGACTTGATAATCACCATGGACAACCTGGATATTTCAGGGACTGGTAATACAGCATCTAATTATTCAGGGATAGTTATTGGTGATTTTCCTTCTTCTACGGATGGGATAAGTATTGATGCTACTATCAATAACTGCAATATCCATGACAATGAAAATCGAGGAATCTATACAAGAGGGGCAGATGCCACTACCTCTATTACTCAATCGACCATAACAGGTAATGGGTTTAATCCTACAGCATCCGGCGGAAATCCGGGATTTAGTGTGATCGCTAGAGATGGGTCTGTAACTACAGTTTCAAACTGTGTCATCACCAATCCGGCTTCTCTAACAGGAGCTGAAGATATTCCTGGTAATTACTATACTGCTGGTTTGCATATATCAACAGGGGGTAGTCTAACTGTCTCTGACTGCAGTCTGGACAATAATGGTAATGGAACCATCGCTGAAACGTCTGGAATAAACTTGTCCGGCAATTACTTTGGCACAACAGATGAAGCCACCATTTTAGCCAGAGTTGGTGCATCCAATGATTTTAATCCATGGCTCATGTCAAGCACAGATACGGATGGTGGAACTCCCGGCTTTCAGGGGGATTTCAGTAGTCTGATGGTTGGTTTGTCAGGATCACAAACAGGTTCATCAGGGAGAATAGAAGAAGGTATCAGTTTAGTGGATGCTGGAGGGACTCTTGCTGTCAACCCAGGTACTTATGCAGAAAGTCTGACAATTAGTAAATCATTAACCCTAAATGGAGCTAACCAGGGACTAGCCGGAAATGATGGAGGCAGGAGTGCAGAATCAATTTTAAATCCATCTTCCAGTGCTGTGGGCATTACCATAGGCACATCTGATATCACTATAGATGGCTTTCAATTTGGGATAGATAATACCACATCAAACAACACCACCGCAATTTCTAATACCGGTTTTAGTGGTTTTACTGCAGCTAATAATCGAATCCATGCAAACGCTACTGGCATTCTTATAAATGGCATATCATCAGGTTCGGTGAATCTCTCCGATAATTACATTGAAATGCTTGGACTAGCAAATCCTTTAGCTACCACATCACCTAGTATCGGTGCAGCAGTTGTTAATATTTCAGGAACAGCAGATGTTGATTTGATTGATAATGATATACTCACTGCAACGTATGGGGTGGCTACTTTTGGGTTAACCTCAAGTACCACCTCTCAAATAACAGGTGGTTCATTTACAGGGTGTACCATTGGTATTAGCTCAAGTAATTTTGATGGTTCTGCATCCTTTAGCGCCTCTACTCTGGGTATTACTGATGTAACTATGTCCGGCTTTTCAGGGCCAGATGGAGGATTAACGGGAGCTTCTGATATACCACAAGCCGGCGTTTATGCATTTACTACTCAGGCTGCCCCATCAACAGATCACGATTTGACTGTTACTGTGGATAATGCCGATATATCGGGTGTGGGTAATGGAGCTACAGACTACTCCGGAATTCTGGCAGCAGATTTTTTTGATACAGATCCTGACCTGGAAGTTTCAGATGATAAAGGAGTTACTTTGACTGTGACCAACTCGAACATCCACGATAATTTAAATAGGGGGGTCCACTCGCGAGGTGCTGATGCAAATGTAACTGTCAATACCTCTACAATCTCCAATAACACGAATGCCGGAGGTGTGGTATTTGCTAAAGGGACATTGAACATCAATAATTCCTTTATTGTACTACCTGCTACTGGTGCCACTTCAGGGCTGCTCGCTCAGACGGATGGAACCATTACGGCTAGCAGTTCCAGCCTTGATTTAAATGGAAATGTTAATGGGTCTACACTACTGGCTAATATTCAGGACCCCTCCGGTGATGAAACAATCAACCTGTCTGCATGCTGGCTTTCATCTACAGACGAATCAACCATTCTATCGGTTATTGATGAGTCAGATACCGATTTTTCTCCATGGTTAGGCTCTGACACGGATACAGACGGAGCTACTGGGTTTCAGCCGGATTTAGGGGATTTGCATGTCGGAACTTCCGGGTCTCAGTCTGCTGATTTTATATCAGAAGCGCATGACCTATTAGCTGATGGAGGTACTATCACAATCAATGCTGATGACTACAATGAAACATTAACAGTAACGAAAAATGTTTCCATTGATGCCGGATCAGGAACTACCATTGACGATATAGAACTAAATGGAGGTGACCTTACTGTCCTAAACAATACCTTCATTATCAATAATTCATTGACCATGACAAGTGGAGTCTTTGATATCGATCAGGATGATGGAGATAAATCGGACGATCCTGTATTTGTATTGCCAGGTACAGTAACCGGTTCCTCTTATGGAGCTGATACTCATTTTGAAGGCAAAATTGAAACCTCTATAACAGGAACAACATCATTTACTTTTGAAGTAGGAGATGAAGGAGCCTACAGGCCAGTAATATTAACCCCAACAAACACCACTACTTTTCAGGTTGCACACGTTTCAGGTTCTACACCTTCAGGTGCAGGTGTTAACGATCCGGATATAACGAACCTGATTGGCGACTCAAGTACTGATCCAGTAGGCACAATTCAAAGTGTGATGAATTTTAGGTATTGGGATATTAATACCGGTGGTACTCCCGGTTTAACTGAAGTAGCCATGCAAATCACAGCTGCTGACAATGCAACAGACCCATCATTTTTAGGTGCAACAAAGTTTGATGGTGCTAATTGGACTGAAATCGAACGCATTGGAGGAACAGGAACAGGCCCCTTTGTTGTGACAGGTAGAACAAGCACATTTAGCCAGTTCTCTGTCTACTCCACTAGTTCCAGCGCCAATCCTTTACCTGTCGAACTAATAGCGTTTAAAGGAATAAAAAGTGGAAATGACGTGCAGTTGAGTTGGATAACACTAACGGAAATCAATTCAGATTTCTTTCAGGTGGAACGAATGCATCTTGATGAGCAAGTATTTAGGTCGGTAGGGAAAGTAAATGCGGCAGGAAACACAAATGAACAAAGAGCATATCATTTTACAGACAGAGGAATAGGTAATCAGTCGTATTACTATCGATTAAAAATGGTTGATTTTGATAATACATTCGAATATTCAAATACGATTCTGGTTACTCCGGACTTTCAGGAAGATCAACTTCTATTATTCCCCACCCCAACCAAAACGCATTTACAAATCAAGGGTATTGATCCACTCTTAGTTGATAGAATTCTCATTTTTGACCTTTCTGGGAAATTAAAATTGACTAGTAATGAATACATCCATGCAATCGATGTATCAAGTATAGCGCAGGGGCATTATGCGGTTCGGATTGAGTTAAAAAGTGGCTATACATACGAAGGAAAGCTGATTAAGGAATGATTGAGTTATAATCAAACTTGAATCAAACGCCTCCTAGAAAATGAATGCATAAATATTAGTTATTTAAATCATAAAAAACATAAATAAAAATTTATAAACTCTTCTTCGTTCATTTGCGTGTGTAAAACGAAATAAACAACATTATGCAAAAAGTAACTTTCGCTAAAGGAGATGGGATCGGTCCTGAAATTATGGATGCGACCATGAAAATCCTAAAAGCTGCAAACGCAAGAATTGAGTGGGAGGAAATACAAGTTGGTGAGCAGGTTTACCTATCAGGAAATACCAGTGGAATTGATAAGTCAGCCTGGGAGAGCATCCGCAAGAATAAAATATTTTTAAAAGCGCCGATCACAACTCCACAGGGCGGAGGTTATAAGAGTTTAAATGTGACGATGAGAAAGTCACTTGGTCTGTATGCGAATGTTCGGCCGTGCAATAGCTTCCATCCGTTTGTTCGCACCAAACACCCCGAAATGGATGTGGTAGTCATCCGTGAAAATGAAGAAGACCTTTACGCAGGTATCGAACATCAGCAAACCGATGAGGTGGTACAATGCCTTAAACTAATCACACGTCCAGGATGCGAGAAGATTATTCGCTATGCTTTTGAATATGCAAAGCTTTATAAGCGAAAGAAAGTTAGCTGCTTCACTAAAGACAACATCATGAAGCATACAGATGGCCTTTTCCATCGAATATTTAAAGAAATCGCTTCTGAATATCCAGATATAGCGTCTGACAATTGGATCATAGACATAGGAGCCGCACGATTGGCAGATACACCGGAGATGTTTGATGTTGTGGTAATGCCTAACCTGTATGGTGATGTTGTTTCAGATATTACTGCACAGATTTCAGGTTCTGTAGGGTTGGCCGGTTCATCCAATATTGGTGCTAGCTGTGCAATGTTTGAAGCCATTCATGGATCCGCACCGGATATTGCGGGTAAAAATATCGCAAACCCTTCAGGTTTACTTAGAGGCGCAGTTATGATGTTAAATCATATTGGACAACAGGATGTTGCAGAAAAAATCACAAATGCATGGGCATGTACCATCGAAGAAGGTATCCATACAGCTGACATATACAAAGAGGAAATTAGCAAGCAACTGGTAGGAACGGTTGAATTTGCCGATGCTGTGATTGAAAGACTTGGTAAGCTACCGGAGCATATTAAAGCTGCTTCATTTGCAAAAGATGTCAAGTTGAACCTTCCAACTTATAAGCGTAGACCTAAAGCAGAAAAAGTACTTAAGGGAGTGGATGTGTTTGTAGATTGGGACGGTGGAAGAGTGGATGATTTGGCAATGAAGCTTAAGAGTCTTGAAAGCGATATCAAGTTGAGTATGATCACAAATCGTGGCGTGAAAGTATGGCCGGAGGGATTTGAAGAGACTTTTTGTACAGATCACTGGAGGTGCCGATTTGAAGTAGAAAATGGTCATCCAGCTCACAAATTAAGTATTCCGCAAGCCTTAGCTAAGGCCCTTGAGGTAGGAATTGATGTAATCAAAACAGAGAATTTATACGAATTTGATGGAGTACGAGGGTACTCACTTGGACAAGGACAGTAAATAGTAGTCAATAGTAGTAGTAGAGTAGGGGGTGTCCGAGAGGGCACTTCCTTTCTTTCAATTTGCAACACTTACTCATGCATTTTCTTACATTATCTTATACAGGCACGTTACGAGATCGGCTTAAGCTATTTTTCGAATCCCGTCAGTTTCACTCCATTATTACTGCGATCATAATTGTCAACTCTTTACTCATTGGGCTGGAAACCTCCAATGTGGTAATGTTTAATTATGGATACCTAATTGATCTTTTTGATTTGGTGATTTTGGTATTGTTTAGTCTGGAGATCATGCTCAAGATCTTTGTCTATAAAACCGGTTTTTTTAAAGACGGATGGAATCTTTTCGATTTTTTGGTAATAGCTGTATCACTCGTCCCGGCAGCTGGGTCATTTTCCATATTCCGTGCCTTAAGAATTGTCAGAACCTTAAGATTGCTAAAAAGCATTCCCAAACTACGATTGATCATTGAGTCGCTTGTCAAATCACTGCCAAGTATTGGGTGGATTGTTGTTTTATTATCAATCGTTTTTTATGTCTATTCAGTTATAGGAGTAAATCTTTTTGGTGAAATGTACCCGAGGTATTTCGGAGATATGGGCAGGGCTTTTTATACCCTTTTTCAGATCATGACCCTGGAGAGCTGGTCTTCAGCTATTGCACGACCGATCATGGATGGCGTGCCATTTACAGGTATTTATTTTATCACATTCATTCTAATAGCTACATACACCACACTTAACATTTTCATCGCTATTGTAGTCAATACAATGAATGAAGTGTCTCTTGAAAACCTGCAAGAGGAGGAGCAGCATATTAAGGATTTTGTTTCAGAAGAAAACCGGAAACTTCAAAAACAACTACATGCTATTCAGAGGAAATTGGATGAAATGAGTAGGAGTTGATGTCTAAGTATTGATGTGGTTCACAACTGTTTATTTTCATTAAAAAACCCGTCTTTTTGAGACGGGTTCATAAGGGATTGAAATTTGATGATCAGATAGTAACATTATTTCTCGAGGAGTAAATACTGTCAAGGACGAAATACCCGAAAAATATAATCCCTCCGGTAATTATAAGTGCAGGTCCGAAAGGCCATGCAGTGAAATGAAAAGCAATTCCTGCTAAGAAAAATCCTGTTCCAATGAATCCCAAGATTGTTTTTAATCTCGACTCTTTCGATTTGGTGTACGAGAATCGGTCAATGATAATCATTGTACCAAATCCGAAAATACCAACAAAGGCACCAACAAATATCAGTAGCGGTCCTCCTTTTAAACCGGTATATTCAAGAACGATGGCTGCTAAAATGATCAGAAGTGAAATTACTCCTGTAATTAACGTGCGTTTTTTCATGACAATTTTATTTTGAGTTAAAAATTCTGTTTCGAGAGCTATCTCTTTTAGTTGCTGCGTGTTGATTGATTCGAGCACTTCTTTCTCAGCCTCATCAAATGTGGTATCATCATCCAGTTTTTCTTCTATCATGCAACAGATGTGATCCAAAAGATCGATGGATAGGGATGGGTTAGCTAATTCAGCTTCTCTGATTTTATCCTCAACCTTCCTTAACTGATCTTTCTCTAATGCATGCATTGTACAGAAGTTTTTGGGTTCATAAATGCACTTAGCGTTTCCATAAAGTCAAAGAGTTCATTTCGCTTGACCTTTGAGCTATTCTTCCCGCTTTCTGTAAGAGCGTAATACTTTCTCGTACGATTGCCTACCGTATCAAAGGTGACAGTGACAAGCTTATCTTTTTCCAGTTTATGTAGGATAGGGTATAAGGCACCCTCAGTTAGAACGATCTTGTCTTTGGTTCTTTCTTTCACAACTTTACTTAATTCATATCCATACATCTTATCGTTTTCACTCAATAATTGCAGGATGATCGTTTTAAGTGTTCCTCGAATTAATTCATTAGAATACATACCTAAGATATTTATGTATATAACAATGTTAGGTATATTATCTTTGAAAATCAAAAATTCATATTAAAAAGTTGATAGACATTAAATCAAATGGAGGTTCATATCGATGAATGACGCTGTAGATTTTTTCTGCAAGATTGGTACGCATTAACTGAGTTTAAACCTGATAAACAATCGTTTTAAACCCGTATTTCTCCCCCTTAATCACTACTTTTGCGCTTGAATTTTTCAATGAAACTTTAAAAAATAAATACATCATGAAGGTAACCGTAGTAGGCGCTGGAGCAGTAGGTGCAAGCTGTGCCGAATACATCGCAATCAAAGATTTTGCATCAGAAGTAGTATTGATCGATATCAAAGAAGGGTTTGCTGAAGGAAAAGCCATGGACTTGATGCAAACGGCATCTCTGAACAGCTTCGATACCAAAATAACTGGTTCTACAAACGATTATTCAAAAACTGCCGACAGTGATGTAGCGGTTATCACTTCAGGTATTCCGCGTAAGCCGGGAATGACCAGAGAAGAACTAATTTCAACCAATGCCGGAATTGTAAAGTCAGTAGCAGAGAACTTGATCAAGCATTCTCCAAATGTTATCATCATTGTGGTTTCCAATCCGATGGATACCATGACCTACCTTTCTCACAAAGCACTGGACCTTCCGAAACACCGAATTATCGGTATGGGGGGTGCGCTTGATTCTGCTCGGTTCAAGTACAGACTTGCAGAAGCATTGGATTGCCCTGCATCTGATGTAGATGGAATGGTGATCGGTGGTCACAGCGATACTGGCATGATTCCATTGACCAGATTGGCTACAAGAAACAGTGTGCCGGTTTCTAAGTTTTTGAATGATGATAAGCTGAACTACGTGTTGGAAGAAACGAAAGTAGGTGGAGCAACTTTGACTAAGCTGCTAGGAACTTCTGCATGGTACGCTCCTGGGGCAGCTGTTTCAGCTATGGTTCAGGCAATCGCTTGCGATACCAAGAAAATGTTCCCTTGCTCATGCATGCTGGAAGGTGAGTACGGCCTGGAAGATATTTGCATTGGCGTTCCTGCTATCATTGGAGCAAATGGAGTTGAAAAGATCGTTGATATCGATCTTGATGATGCTGAGCAAGCTAAACTTCAGGAAAGTGCAGATGCAGTAAGAAAAACCAATGGAGTGCTTACTGAGATGAACATCATCTAAAAATATTTCGAAACCTTAATGTAAGCCTGTTTCACGTCTGGTGGGACAGGCTTATTTTTGTTAAATACCTCATGGAAACTGCTCAAACACTCATAAGAAAAAGCGATCTAATCAGTCGTGACCTTAGCTGGCTACAATTCAATCATCGTGTATTGGATCAGGCCAGAAAGGAGAAGCGAAACTTATTTGAGAAATTGAAGTTTCTGGCGATCACTTCCAGTAATGCGGATGAGTTCTTCATGATTCGTGTAGGAAGTCTTTACAACTACCTGGATTATGGAAACGACCGGGTGGATTATTCAGGTCTACAGGCCATACCGTTTAAAAATGAATTATTGTCGGGTCTCAAAGATTTTGGGAAACAACAAAATCAGCTTTTTCTTGATCTAAAGCCTTCATTCAAGCAACATAATTTTGAAATAAAGGATTATCATGAATTAACTGAGAAGCAAAGGAAATCAGCCAGTAGGTATTTTGAGAAGACCATCTTCCCAATGCTTACGCCGATGGTGTTTGACCCATACCATTCATTTCCGATTTTGGTGAATAACATCCTGATTTTTGGAGTGGTCACTAAAGCGTTGAAGTCTCGGGAGAAGAAGAAGATGTCTTTCATTCAGTTACCCCAGAACCTTCCTCGTTTTTTTGAAGTAAATGAGAAAGACAAAGTCATCTTTGTGCCGATTGAAAAGATCGTAGAGCAGCACCTGGATCACATTTTCAAAAATGTGGATATCATTTCCAGCTCGCTTTTTCGAGTAACCAGGAATGGTGACTTCACACTTGAGGAATCAGAGGACATTGAAGCCAATTTCCTTGAGGAGATGAAGAAGAAGCTGAAAACGCGTAAAACCGGTCGTGTGGTTAGAATGGAGGTAGAAGAGGAGGCAGACCCGTGGCTAATTAAGCAGCTCAAAAAGCGATATGAGATAGGTAGTGAGAATATTAAGGTTACACCAGAGGGTTCTTTGATTGACTTTACTTGCCTCTGGCAAATTGTTAATCACGAAGATTTTAGCTCTTTCTTGCCTGTAAGACCAAAGCCCGTTCCACCGGTAAGTATGTCAGATCTGGAACATCAGGACATGTTCAAAATCTTAAAGGATCGGGACATACTTTTGCACCATCCCTACAACACCATTGAGCCCTTGCTTGATTTATTGGAGCAAGCAGCTGAGGATCCACATGTGTTGTCAATAAAGCTTACGATTTATCGGTTAGCGAAGAATAGTAGAGTGGTGGATGCACTATTGCAGGCTGCTGAAAACGGTAAGCACGTTTCAGTTCTGTTTGAAGTGAAGGCACGATTTGATGAGGAGAATAACATGAAGCAAGCGCTTAAGCTGCAAAAAGCCGGTTGCTTTGTAATCTATGGTGTAGGCTCCCTTAAGACACATACCAAGCTATTGCTTATTGTCAGAAAAGAAAAAGAGAAAGTGAATCGCTTCGTTCACATGAGTAGTGGTAACTACAATGAAGTGACTTCTAAATTATATACAGATATCAGCCTTTTAACCTCTGATGAATCGTATGCGAATGATGTACAGGAATTCTTCAATGTAATAACCGGACATAGCATGCCGGAGGAGTACGATAACCTCATCACTGCACCAACACACATGCGTCAGGGTTTAATTGCATTAATCAACAAGGAACGTGAAAATGCAGTTGAGGGAAAGCCGAGCGGCATTGTGATCAAGCTAAATTCACTGCAGGACAAAGATGTCATCCAATCACTTTATGAGGCTTCCAAAGCTGGTGTTCGTATCAAGCTAATCGTGAGGGGAATCTGTAGCTTGAGACCCGGTCGTGAGGGGCTAAGTGAAAATATTTCAGTCAGATCCATCGTAGGAGAGTACCTGGAGCACTCCCGGATTTTCTACTTTCATAATGATGGCGATCCAAAGGTGTATTGTGGAAGTGCGGATATGATGGTACGATCGTTTGACCGTAGGTTAGAGTCCTTATTTATTATATCTGATCCGCTTTTGAAGCAACAGGCGATCAATATTCTAGCTTATAATCTTAAAGACAATGTAAATACATATGAGATGAAGGAAGATGGAACCTATTTTCACTTAGAACCCAATGGAAAACCTCCATTTGATATTCATCAGGAATTTTACAAGGTCAAGCGTGAGACGATAATGAAAGCTAAGCTTTTGGAATAAAAAAGCCCGCTTTTCAGCGGGCCTCACACCACTAACCAACACTACTACTCGTTTCTAATTCCGGATAATCGGTATACCCCTTTTCACCCGGTGTATAGAAAGTATCAAAATCAGGATCATTCAATTCCGCATTTTGCTTCATTCGTTCTACTAAATCCGGATTAGCCAGGAATGGCCTTCCAAATGCTACTAAGTGACCCAATCCATCTTCCAGATCGCTCGCTGCAGTATTTCGATCATATCCTCCGGAAATGATAACAGTACCTTCAAATCGATCTCTAATCCCTTCTTTTAGCTCTTTTGGTACTACAGGTGTTCCCATGGAAGAATGATCCACCAAATGGATATAGACCAAACCAAGTTCTTTAAGTTTTTTAGCCAGAAAATAGTAGGTTTCCTCTTGTCCATCGAATGGATTAATGTCATTGAATGCACCACCCGGTGATAGTCTGATTCCTACTTTATCTGCACCAATTGCGTTGACTGTTTTGGCGGCAACTTCCAAAGCAAACTTTGAACGACCTTCTACGGCTCCACCATACTCATCCGTTCTTCTGTTACTTCCCGGATTAATGAATTGCTCTATTAAGTAACCATTTGCCCCATGAAGCTCTACCCCATCAAAGCCAGCTTCGATGGCATTTTTAGCTGCTTGCACGTATTCTTCAATCGCCTGATCAATGTCTTTCTTTGTCATTTCCTTTGCTACAGGAATTTTCTGACTTCCTTCCTGATCTGTATACATCTCCGTTGATGCAGGAGCTATAGGGGAAGGTGCAACCACTTCAGCTCCTTCAGGTAGATTCAAAGGGTGGGCAATCCGACCAGTATGCATCAGCTGAATAAATATTTTTCCGCCCTTATCATGCACAGCTTTAGTAACTGGTTTCCACGCCTCTATTTGATCTTGATTATAGATTCCGGGAATTCGTGGATAGCCTGCACCATTTGGTGATGGTGCGGTTCCTTCCGTGATGATTAACCCTGCACCAGCTCGCTGTTCATAATATTTCGCCATGATGGAAGTAGGTACATGATTTTGATCTGCTCTACTTCTGGTCATTGGTGCCATTATCACTTTATTCTTAAGCTCAAGACCACCAAGTTGGTATGTTTCAAATAGGATTGACTTATTCATAATTATTAACGTATTTACATTTAATGTATATACATATAATAAGTAATGAAAGTTCTAATTGATTATGAAATATTGGAAATCTTCTGAGCATCAATCATCCGACGAATGAATTTTTCATTTCCTGGATCATTGAACTTTATAAATTGGTCTGAACTCTCAAGTTTCAAATATTCATTGAAATCAATGGTCAACGCTTCGTAAGGCATGATCCAGGAATAGACCTGTAGTTTATGCCGAAAATGAAGAATAATCCCTTTTGGTCTTAACTCAATACTAGCAGTTGATATATAGTGATCAGCATTTAAATACTTTTTGTAATCTTCACTAATTGCATGAATGGTCATCCGTCTGGAGCCTATACCCCCCATTTTCCAGCGTTCCTTCCATGAGTATGGCAAGCCAACTGCTTTATTAATTTTTCTTGTAGTTTCTTTATCCGGATATGAAGTGTCGAAAATCATCAGGTATTGAACGCAATAGAAGGAATTTCATTCCAGATTGCATTTCGCTGTTTTTTCACTTGTTCTAACACTTTTTGACCTGACTTTGTTACTCGGAAAAGATGTTTTCTGCGGCCACCACGCTCGGGTGTAGCTCCATCATATCTTGAATCTACATATCCTTTGGATTGTAACCGAGCCAACGCAGCATGTACCGTGCTAATAGTAATTGAGCGATTGCATCGCTTTTTTATTTCTTTTTGAATTGCTACACCATAAGCTTCATCGTATAGTACTGCTACGGTTAGCATGATCAATTCTTCCAGTTCGCCCAGGTTCGTTCCTTTCATAGGTTATTCATTACTTAAAGTTTTAGATGGATTGGTATTAGCCGTTTTGAGAGACAGTCCACTTATAATCAGTCCGCTGATAATAAAAGTAAACCCGCCCGCCAAAATAAATGCAAAAGCATCGACTGTGATGCCATACTCGAAATTTTCAAGCCACTCTGAAACCAGGTAATAAGAGATAGGAGCAGCTATAACAAAGCTGATTAATATTATTCCGGAGAATTGTGAGTTTACCAATTTTATCAGTGACCCTACGGATGCACCTAGTACTTTTCTTATACTTAGTTCTTTTTTTCGTTGCTGAAGCGCCAGAGAGGTAAGACCAAAAAGTCCCAGTCCGCACAAGATGATGCTTATAACAGCATAAATGGAAGCCATTTTCAACAGCTTGGTTTCTTTTAGGTATAAATCATTGTACCATGAGTCTAGAAAATAAAAGCTGAGTGGAGTTCGGTCGGCAAGTTTGTCCCAGCTAGTTTGAATGTGATTAATGGTGTTCATTACATCACCATCTCCAATTTTGATGGATGTATTTTGATGGGAAACAGGGTTAAAGAAAAGTATCATCGGTTCTATTTTACTAGTGGCCAATGAAAAAATATGAAAGTCTTTAACCACTCCAATAATTGGAAATGGATGACCTTCTGGGGTCATTCTGATGTGTTTTCCGATTGGGTCATTCCAGCCCATAAATTCAACCATTGCTTCATTTACTATTATGTTCATGGAGTCGGCCATTGATCCTTTTCGAAATGTTCTGCCAAATTTTGTTTCTATTTCATAAGTCTCAAAAAACTCTTGGTCTACTTCATAAATGCGGGTTCCAAGCTCATCAGTATATCCTTCCGGTATAACCGTAGTAGAATAGCTACCGGCACCAATAGCAGACCTGGAAGTTGATACTTGCAGTATGTTGGGATGTTTCCTTAACTCCTCTTCAAAAACAGCTCCCTTATCACTCATCTCATTATTCAATTCAACCACCAAAACTTTTTCTTTGGTAAATCCAAGCGGTCTGTTTTTGAGGTAATGATTCTGCTTCATTACGACAATAGTGCATATCAATAAAAAAATGGATATCATGTATTGAACCGCTAGTAAAGATTTTCTAAACCATCCTATTGAGCCCATTTGAGCTGATTTTTGAAGAATTGAAGATATTGGTGGAGCCGAAAGGACAGTTGAAGGGTAAAGCCCTACTATTAGGCTAACTCCTAATATAAATGCGATAAGACTGATTAGCGTAAGTGGTTGAAAAATGATTTCGACGTTTAATGATTTGCCTGTCAGTTCATTGAGGAATGGTAGAAGAAGAGCCAAAATTATTATGCTGATCACACTGGCAAAAAGAGTAGTGATTAGTGTTTCGGAAATAAATCGAGCGACAAGCTGAGGCCTGGACGAGCCCATCACTTTTCTAATTCCAACTTCTGTTTGAGTCTGAGTGGCTCTGGAAAGCATCATGTTAATGTAATTGACACTTGCGATGACTAAAATGAGTATGGCTGATAGCCCAAGCGTTAGAATGAATGTGTAGTTTCCTCTTTTTGTTTTTGCTGAGCCCGCCGGTCGTATTTCCTTGTTGGTCAAGTACATTTCATCCAATGGCATGAACTTAAGAAAATAGTGATCTGCTCGCTCAGCGAAGTGACGCCTCATCATTTCTGGAAGTTTGTCTGCCAGAAGTTCCGGGTTAGTTTCAGGAGCTATCTTCACAAAAGTTGAAATGCCTTGAGCAAGCCAGTTATTCATCCAATTGAAGCTAAGTGGTCCTACCGCAGGAATGGTGGTTTTCCATGATATCACTGCATGATATTGAAGCGATGAACGTCTTGGAGGGGCTTTGAAAATACCTGTAACAGTGTAGGGTAAATCGCCTAAACCAATCAATTTTTTTCCAATTGGACTAGAATCTCCAAAAAGTGACTTTGCCAGAGGTTCACTAAGTGCTATTGATGATGGAGCTCTTAAGATTTCATTTGGATCTCCCTGGACAATTTCAATGTCGAAAAACTTGAAGAAATTAGAATCTGCGAAAAAGAGATATGGTGTTGCAATGTTGGTTTTTTCATAACTCAATACCTCTTCATTCCACCAAGGAAGAACCCTCACATAATTTGTAATTTCAGGATACTCATCATACATGGTGGGTCCCATCATCCCAGAAGTTTCATAGGTAAAGTGATCAACACCTTCAGATACATTGATGTGATGCTTGTATAGTCTGTATATAGATTTATTCTCTTTAATATGATCATCAAACTTTGATTCATCATGGATAAAGATCATCGCATAGAGACTACATGTAATTGCAAGCACTAGTCCAAGCAAGTTGATAAATAATGGTGCCTTTTGCCTTTTTAAGGATCGAAAGGAGGTAAGTAGGTAATTAGTCCAAATAGCTTTCATATTGGATACTCTTTTTGATCGTTTTTTAAATCCCATCCTGAAAAAGCCGAGCGCTTGTAGTAAATAGATTATTCTGGCTTTTGCTGGACCTTTTTGTTCTACATTTTCAAAAAAGAGTTCCTCTAAATCTCCTGAAATACCCTCGAAAAGATATGGTTCACAGTATCGTTCAACGAGTCTTTGAATCCATCCTGGTGGCTTTACTTTTCTATGCTTCATTGAAGGCACTACTTCCGTTAATTTGCAAGGTTACTAAATCTTTCGTGTTTGTAGAAATTGATAATTGAAATACGTTAACGAGACACTTAAAAAATATGTTTCTTATATGTAGAAAATGAATTAAAAAAAAGAACCCAGCCACTGTGACTGAGTCCCAATATCTATGAGAAGAGGTCTGTGACTAATGAAAGAATCAATAAGATCACGAAAATAAGGAACAGGAATCGAGCGATTCCGGCGGCTCCTCTTGAAATTTTAGTGAACCCAAAAAGTCCGGCTACTAATGCAACGATAAGAAATATTACTGTCCATGTAAGCATGTCAATTTATTGTTTAGGTGTAAATGCCTTCATTAGTACCGAAAACTATGCCGATTACCGATTTGGAGATGTTGTAAAACATTTCATTGATTATTTGTCTCAAGCTGATTATAAAATTCCCAATTTGAGAATTCTCACGGTAATTAACCTGCTATTATTTGTTGTAGACAGCCTTTTATTTATTGGTACAATTTTTCTATCTGTTACATCAATGAACATTAAAAACTATATGACTATGAAAACTATTATTCAATACTCTAAAATCACATTAAAATCATTGTCAATTCTAGCATTGATTTTCATGTTTGCTTGTAGCTCCGGTGAAAGCAAGGACAGTAATTTCGAAGAACAGAGAGAAGAGGTAGTCGAGGACCTTGAGAAAATGAAATCAAGCGTTAATGATGCCATTGACGACATTGAAGATAAGCTAAATATTAATGAAGGTCCGGTAGAGCGTACTCTTGAAGAAGCAAAGGCTGATCTTGAAATGAGAAGAGAAAAGCTGGAGGATGCGATTAAGCAAACCAAAAACGCAACAAAGGAGAACTGGAATAATGTGAAGACTGAAGTAAACGACGCTATGTCTGAGGTTAAAGAAGGATACCAAAAGATAAAGAATGATGTAGAGAAATTATTTACGGAATCATAATCGTCCGATAGCGGTTATGTTTGTTGATATGGCAGTTTCAAAATCAGAAGTACACAAAACATGCAAAGATTACCTCGAGAAGAAAATTGAGGATTTGCAAGCAGAATTAGACGCGGTAAGGGAATCGGCAATTGCTGAAACCAAAAGTAGCATGGGAGATAAGTATGAGACTGGGCGAGAGATGATGATGCAAGAGCGGAATCGTCTGGGTAAACAGCTGGACTTACTGACTGATCAACGCATGACATTGGATGCTATTGATGCTGAGAAGCATTGTAGTGAAGTAGCGCATGGGTGCTTGGTTTTTACGGATAAGTCGGTGTTCTTTCTTGGTGCGGCGCTTGGCCAAATCCAGGTAGGAGAGAAGCAGGTTTTTGTTATTTCAGGAAACGCGCCAATCAGCAAAGAAATGGAAGGGAAGAAAGAGGGAGACTCTTTCACTTTTAATGGTGTAATTCACTCCATAGAAAAAATTGAATAAAAAAAGCCGACTCGTTCGAGTCGGCTTTTCTTTGGTGAGGGCCTTTTTTTAGTAAAGGTACTCTAGTGCAGTAATGTCATAGCTTCCGAATTCTCCGTCCTCATTTGCGCTGAAGCAAGCTAGCATAATTGAATTCATGTCTGCTCCTGTAGGAGTTCCAGGAATGTGGATTGCTCCAACACCAGCGCTTCCTTCGTTTCCTCCGGATCCGCAAGAAATTGATCTGTTGAAGTAGTCAGTGTGACGGAATCCAACAGAGTGACCAATTTCATGAGTGATTACGTGCTCAACTACATTGGTTCCGTAATTACTAGTTCCAGACTGAATTTGAACCCACTTGTAAGGCTTGCCACCAGAAGGGAATCCGGCAGAACCTCCACCACCACCACTTACTCTGTAAACAACTATGTCTTTATTACCATAGTTTGTTCCGTAAGAAAGGTTGAAGTTCAGACCGATGTTTAGTCTGTTGTAATTGTTCACAGCCCACTGAAGTGCAGTTCTCATTGTGTTGTCCAGCGCATAAGAACCACCAGTGTAACCGATGATGTCAATGTTGTAATTGCTGGAAGAAACCAATGCACTTGTTCTGTACTGCTCTAGTTGTCCAAAAAAGTCACTGTTTACCATTTCCTGAAGTTGCTCTACAGGCACGAACATATCTTGCTCTAGCAAGTATCCCCTGGTGACTTCACCAGTTAGTTCGTTTTTCTTGTTGATAAGTTCAATGTCACTTACATCGAATCCTATATCAGTAAACTGTGCAAGGACTTCATCTGAAATTTCATTAGCCAAAGGGGCTTCTTCTTCAGATGAACAAGAGGTGAAACCAACTGCCAGGAACATGATTAACACACTCCATAGCGATAAATTTAATCTTCTCATAATAATATTAGGTTAAACATTTTAATGCCAATATAAAAACTATGTTTTAATTTTTAAAAGTAATATTCTATTTTTTTATCAACATTATCACTTGATAAAACAAATATTATTTTGAATAACAAGTTGAAAGTCCAATATTCAATTAAAAAAATTACATTATTGCCAATGTATAACTGAATAAGTTTATTAATCGACGAATATTATTTGCTAGTCGATAATATCTGGTGTTTTATCTAATTTGGCAAACCTATGAGAGGTGTTTTTATAAGCGTATTCCTAATTATTTGGTTTAGTAATATTTCTGCACAAAATCTTAATGGGTGGGATAAGGTTATTCAAAATCAGATGGATGATACAGCCGAACTCAGCGAAGGTTTTTATTTGATTGAGGGGGATGTAAATGAGATAAAGCGAAACCATCGAAACATTCAGATTTTTAAATCCTTTGATGCTCAACATCATGTCGTTCGAATTACAAACTTTTCCAAAACAAGTAGTAAGGTATGGTCACTAAGTGATGTCTGGAAATTAGATGTTGATGAAGCGTCATCCACAAGGTTTTTAGTAGTGGCAGATGGTGAAACAAATACATTGTTTGACTCTTTTGATGTTATTGCTGCTTATCCTTCAAGCAACACCTACTTAATTACAGGGACACTAAGGGATATTAAGGAAAAGCTATTGCCGCGACTTGAAGTATTGCACGTTACAGATAAGACGGTAACGCCAGAATTGGAAAGCAGGGTGATTGATTTGAATCTGAATCCTAATCGGGTCAATAAAATTCATCACTTTTTTCCGGAGCTTGATGGATCATCAGAATTGGTCTCACTAAAAGAAAATAGATTTCAGGAAGATGATATTGACCTAATCAACCGATCTCAGTTCTATGGCTTGGAAAGTGAGTTTATTGACAACCATGCCACCGAAATGGCCACCATTGTTGCTGGTGCCGGCAATTCATTTATTACAGGACGTGGTGTTGCAAATAATGCAACCATTACATCTTCTGATTTTGCGGATGTGATGCCCGATGCTGATCAAACCTATATGGATTTAGGAATTAATGTGCAGAATCATTCCTATGGGATTGAAAGAGTCAATGAATATGGCGTACAGGCACGAGCATATGACTTAAGTGCTTTTAATAATAAATATCTGCTGCATGTCTTTTCAAGTGGGAACGCCGGATTAGAGGTTGCCTCCGATGGGAAATATCAGGGAATAGAAGGGTATGCCAACTTAACCGGGAATATTAAGATGGCAAAAAACACGCTTGTGGTAGGTTCAGTTGATACAGTGGGCAACATGCCTGCATTTGTTTCAAAAGGACCAGCCTACGATGGTAGAGTAAAACCTGATGTGGTGTCATACAGTGTTGTTGGGAGTTCTAATTCTGCTGCACTTGTTTCCGGTATTACTGTATTGTTACAACAGCAATACCGATTGGATAATGGTGGTCAGGATATGCCATCTGCATTGGTAAAAGCATTATTAATAAATGGGGCTGATGATGTTGGTCCTGAAGGAGTAGATTTTTTGACAGGTTATGGTAGTGTGAATGCATGGAATAGTTTGCAATCTCTAAAAAACGCACAATACACCTCAGGGTCTATTTCAAATGGTGATACGGATACATTCGTTATCAATATCCCAGAGGATGCCAAAAACCTAAAGGTCACATTAGCTTGGGTTGACCCGGCAGCAAATATCGGTGATTTTAAAGCGTTAGTGAACGATCTTGATATGAGATTGGATGATGGTACAACTAAAACTTTGCCATGGATTTTAGATCCTAGTCCTAATATATCCTCCTTATCTAGTCAAGCGATACGTGGAATAGATACCTTAAATAATGTAGAGCAGGTCACCATTGATGATCCTGCAATTACCTATACTATTGAAATTGAAGCTTCATCAATCATGTCAAATCAGGAATATTTTCTGGTCTGGCAATATGATATCAATAATCAGTTCGAATGGGATTATCCAACGGGTAGTGATAACATGCCTTATAATGGAGAGACAGGTTCTTATTTTAGATGGTCGACTACCATAGAAGGAACGGGGGAGTTAAGCTATACAACTGATGGAATTAACTGGACAGAACTTGCAGATGACATTGATCTTACAAAAGGATACTGGAGGTGGAATAGCCCACCTGAAATTAATGATGCAGTTAAAGCCCGAATGGTCGTAGGTGAGGAAACGTATGAGACAGATACATTCACTGTTTCAGTCCCATTCAAGGCATTTGTGGGGTTTAACTGCGCGGATTCGTTAATGCTTAGGTGGAATCCTTCAGAAAATGCTACCAATTATATTGTTTCTTTTCTTGGAGATAAAAACCTGGAGGAGCTAACCAGTACCACAGATACTTTATTAATTGTGTCTCAAGCATCACTTCTGAGAGATACTCGTATTTCTATTCAGCCGGTTTTGGATGGGGGCAAACAGCTTTTACGAACACCAACTTTTGATTTTACACGACAAGGGGTCGAGTGTTATGTTATGTCTTTTTTTCAAACGGTTGCCTTAGACACAGGCATATTTCTGAATTTATCTTTAGGAACAACATACGGAGTAAAAGAAGTAGCTCTGGAACGTTTTAATTCAAGCGGCTATACATTGCTTGAAACTATAACAGACCTTACCGATGAGGTTAAATACCTTGATGACGAGCCCGTTCAGGGATATAATGAACATCGGGCCATCATTCGATTTATAAATGGAGAAGAATTGGTGTTGAATTCCGGTTCTCTATTTTACTTAACAGAAATTCCGTTAAGAATTTTCCCAAATCCAGTTCAGGAAGGAGAGCCACTGTTTATTATAACTAAGCCCTTCGAAGACCGAACACCACTCCTTGAAATTATTGATAGTCATGGCGCTCTTGTTCATAAACAAGAGGTATTTGGTTCGCAGGGTGTTATCCCTACAGGAGGCATTCAGCCAGGAATCTATTACTATCGGTTAAAAGCAGATGGTAAAGAATATACCGGAAGAATTCTTGTGCGTTAGATTTAAACGGATCACTTAATTTTAAGTGTTTGATTATCAATTAGTTTGGATGAAACTTATTTTTTTTAATGCTTTCCAAAACTTTTTTTGGGGTAGCTTCATCTTAAAGGAAACCAAGCCAAGATGAAGAAAACCTATCCACAAAATAGCTGGTACCAATGCAAGTCAATCAGGTAGCTTATAATATGATAAATGCAGATGATCTGATTGAGCGCGCCAGGGCCGGGGATGAGCATTCATTCAATCAGCTTGTTGGATTATGGTATAAGCGTATATATAACTATGCTTATAAGCAGTGTTCGGTGGAAGAGATTGCTTCGGATATTACTCAAAGGACATTTATTGCAGTTTTTAGGAATCTCAAGAAGCTCAAAGATGTCGGAAGCTTTAAGCCGTGGATATACAGAATTGCAACAAACTACTGCCACGAAGAGGGACGGAAAATGTCTAGAGCAAGAACAGTTCCTTTCACTATGTCAACAAGTGAAGATGGTCACACTTCGATAAAAGAAGAAGGGTATGCAGAAGGAAGGTTCTTTAACCCGGAGCAACACTATCGTCAGAAAGAGTTGGAGGTGGTGCTGCTTCAATGTTTAGAGCAACTCACTAAAGATCAGCGTACTGTCATCATTATGAAAGAATATGAAGGTATGAAGTTCAGGGAAATAGCCGAGGTGCTGGATACTTCTGAGAATACTGTAAAGACGTGGCTGTATCGAGGATTGAAGCAATTGAAGAGTCATTTAGAAGAAAATAGAATTACAAAAGAAACACTAGGTTATGAGCAATAAACCGGAAGAATCAAAACTGATAGCTTACTTATATGGCGAGCTAAATGAAGTAGAAAGAAGGGAGGTTGAGGATTATCTTTCAGGTAATAAAGATGCTCAATCTGAACTGCATGAATTGAGGTCCACACTTGGTATCATAAGAAATCTTGAAGATAAAGAAGTCGAGGTTCCCGCTTTCACCTTTCAAAATGCTAAGAATGTAATTGCTGTAGGTCATGAGGGTAAGTGGTGGAGAATACCTTTATCCATAGCGGCAAGTATTGCTTTGATAATGACCGCTGCATACTTCACAGATTTCAGATTCTCTTCCGGAGAAAGTGGTATCCAGATAGCGTTTGGTAAGATTGAAGAAGCTAAGGATGAAAGGTTTACAAAATCCGAAGTGGATCAAATGATCACTATAGCTCTAGAAAATAATAATCAACTAATTAATCAAAAATTAGAACAAACTAAGAGTGATTTAATAGCAGAGGCAGGCACCTATGAACCTGCTGTTGATCAAAGACTACTAAATGATTACATCGATCGATTGCGAAGGTATAATGCAGAAACAATTGGTGGGCTTTTGGAAGAATCCGAAACTGAACAGCGAAGGTATACCGATCAGGTAATTCAGGACCTTGCCATTTTTATGGATCTTCAGAGGCAAGATGATATGGAAATCATTCAGGCAAGAATTGAAAATCTTTCTGAAGATACTGAAAGATTTAACAGACAAACGGGTCAGATCCTGACCAGTCTGTTATCAGATGAAACTCAAAATGACAATCAGTATTAAAATAAAAAGGACTATAATGAATATTAAGATGAATATGATAAACAGAGTTATGATGCTTTGCTGCTTTATTGCAGTGACATTTCTGAGCAGCGCCCAAGAGATTGATGTAGAACGAATGACAAGGGACCTCAAGATTGCGGAAGATATACTCGGTACCCTGTCCGAGCAAGATAGCCGGGTGTTTTACCACGATAATATTGAAAGCAATTATGTGCCTGATTATGGTGTAGTTTTTACCATTCCAATGAAGCCATTTGTGTTTAAATCCACAGGAAGTGGGAGAGTCGCTTATTCAACAAGTGGCAGTGGCGTAACCATTATTGATTCACGAGTAAGAAGGGACGATAGAGAGCGCAGGGATAAAGAAGATGGTGCCAGTGTGACTGTAGATGTGGTGCCTGATGATGAGGAGGATGTGAATGTCGATAAGTCCAAAATAATGGAGGAGATGGAAGCAGAGACTCGTGAACAGATCACAACCTTCCTGGCCGATTATGCCGATTTGATTGGACAATTGAAGCCAAGTGATCGGATCGTGGTGCAAACCAAGAATAGGAATGACGTTTACATTTTTAAATCAAGTGGCAGCAATAAGACCTCAGGCGGCATGTCAGCTCAGGTATTAAAAAGTGATATTTCAGCCTATAAGCAAGGAAAAATCAACAGAGACTCCTTTATCGGCAAAATCGAATTTTCCGACGGAGGCGAAGAAGTGGCCAAAGATGTTGAGCTTTTTGCCACCATATTTTCAAGGCTTTACGAACCGGATCTTTCTTCTACCTACTATCTATCGTCTCGTCGTATTGCATATAATAGATTGAAGAATATGGGAGTTACTTTCAGTCTGAAATTTTACTCTTCTACTAGTGATGGAGGCATTCACACAATACGAACTACGGGCGAGACAGGACTGACTCAGGAAGAAAGAGACGAAAAAGTCAATGCGATGTATCCGGAGTTTGAGAAATCTTTTAAAGAAAACCTCCTGGACTATGGACGCACCATCAGGAGTCTTGACTCTGATGAGATGTTGATTTTTAAAGTAAGATTAACAGAATGCAGAGGGTGTGAGATGCCGAAAGAAATAAAGGTTTCAGTTAAGATGAAAACATTGGAAGATTTTGATAAAGGTTCATTGTCAAGGAGCAAGGCCCTTGATCAAATCAAAATCACAAAGAGTTAAAATTTGATTTAAAAAAGCAAAGCCCGGTCATTTCGATGATCGGGCTTTTGTTTGTGATGGTTTTTCTTAATCTTTTTTACCCATCATTAGGAGCTCATTCATGTTGATCTCTGTGATGTATTTTTTAATACCATCTTTTTCATATGAGCGATTGATAAGCTTACCCTCAAGTGCAATCTCACTTCCTTTGTTGAGGTAGTTTTCAACCACGTCAGCTTTTTTACCCCATACCACTATGTTGTGCCACTGTGTGTCGGTTACCTTCTCGCCCTTGTTATTGTAATACGTTTCGTTGGTTGCAAGGGAGAAGGTTGCCATCTTTTTTCCGCTTTCAAAAGTTCTTACTTCTGGTTCGTTACCTAATCTACCAATTAGTTGTACGCTGTTTTTTAAACTTGTCATGATAATAAAATTTTAAATTGTTAATGATTCACCTGTTGGTAGATGAATTTGTCGTTTGACGATGGCAAAGGTTGGATAGGGGTGTATTTCGATTCGGTTTTTAAATATTTGTAGTCATTTATTATCCGTTTGTAGTCGTTTGTAATTGGATTTATTGCTGTAAATCAATACTTTAGAAATATGGAAAATAGAGAATGTCCCGAATGCGGAAGACCTGTTCACGGTCGGATTGATAAAAAATTTTGCTCGGATGCATGTAGGAATGCCTATAATAATAAGGCAAATTCAGCGGTGACTAACTACATGCGAAATGTGAATAATGTTCTGGCTAAAAACCGGAGAATCTTATCGGAATTGAACCCGGATGGTAAGAAGAAAACACATAGGGATAAGTTGTTAAAAAAGGGGTTTGACTTTGATTTTTATACCAACAGCTATACCACTAAGGCAGGAGATACTTATAGGTTTTGCTATGAGCAGGGTTACCTGCTGCTGGATGAGGGGTTCGTATTACTTGTGGAAAGAAGAGAAGAATAAATCCACTGTACAAATGAACAAAATCGGTACGTTCTTTCTTATATATAAGAACCAACCAAAAGAACCTATATGTCTCAATCAGTAATCGCCGCTAAGGAACCAATGGCTTTTGATGTAGAGGAAGGTAAGACCTATGCGTGGTGCGCATGTGGTAAGTCTTCCAATCAGCCGCTATGTGATGGCTCCCATGCAGGCACCTCACTCTCACCAAAAGTATTTAAAGCAGAAGAATCCAAGACGCTATACCTCTGCATGTGCAAGCAGACGAGTAATCCGGCACTTTGTGATGGTAGTCATAAATCGCTGTGATACTTACCAAGTTGCATGATCAATATTAGCGTCAATGACAGTCGTGGAATCCTGTACGATTTCAAAAGGGTTGCAGTAGCACTGATCGGGACACTGAATCACATCACAAATTACACGTTCTTCATCGCGCAGGAATAAGCTGTAGGTTCCCGGATCGAGCTTGATTTTATATTCACCCAGCTCATTCGATTTGACACTATCTATAATCAATGCATTTTCAAACTTCTCACTTAAAGAGGTTATATATATAGTTGTGGAATGAGGTTTTGGCTCACAGGGTGGAGTACCCGGTGATGGCATACAGTTTCCTTCATAAATACCAATAAACCCTTTTAATAAACCCTTCCCATCAGGCGTGTTTTGAGCAGCGCATGAGTAGGAAATAAGAAGTAGCAAAAGCAGGGTTTTGTATGTCATTTTTATCATTGGATTCCGCTGATTATTTTTCAATTTATAGAAATTCATCTACACTATTCGTTCATTCGTCGACAGAACGAAACATTTATTATCATTTGATAATCCATTTTAATCTTATGTATGTACAACTATTTTTTAGATATGTAATAAAAATATAATTTTAAAATATATAATTCTATAAAATTGTAAAATACAGAATATAATACCGATTCTATATTTTAAGGACAAAGCTTGTTGGAAGTCCGGGAAAAATCCCGTTATATTCGTCGGATTAATTAGTAACCTAGATCGTTTTATTATGAGAAGAAACAAGCGACAGGTTAAGGCATTGTTGCTAGCCTTTACCTTGTCCACTACTATGTCTTTTGCCCAGACACTACAGCAGCGGCAAGAGATCAGCAACAAGTATGACCTAACCAAACTTTCACAACTCAAACAAGATTTCCGAGCTAAAGAGGAGCAGCGCAAAGCGCAAGCTATCAACATGGCTTCTTTGAGAGGCTGGGAGATTTTAAAGCCTAATTCTGATGGATCCGTTGATGAATTAGTAGCTGTATCGGCAGACGGTAACCCTATTTATTACTCTATCTATAATGAAGATGCTGCACGCTCTACAAGAGCCGACCATCTGAATATCGGTGGGTCCCTTGGGTTGAGTCTGGATGGTCAAAACATGACAGCCCATGTATGGGATGGCGGACCAACACGTAATACACACCAGGAATTTGATGGTCCGGGTGGTAACAATCGAGTGACTACCAATGATGGTGTTACAGGTTTGAATGGAAATAGCTTCCACGCTCAGCACGTAACCGGAACAATTGTAGCTTCGGGAGTACAGCCAGCTGCAAAGGGTATGGCTCCTCAGGCGAGAGCATTAACCCATGATTGGAACAATGACCTTTCGGAGGCTACATCTGAAGCCGCAAGCGGAATGCTTCTTTCTAACCATTCCTATGGTTACAGAGCAAGTCTTGTACCTGATTGGTATTTTGGAGCATATCTTGATGAGTCCAGAGACTGGGACAACCTGATGTACAATTCGCCTTACTACCTAATGGTGGTAGCAGCTGGTAACGATGGTAACGACAATTCTTCAAACGGCAACCCGCTAGCGGGTCAATCTTCGTTTGATAAGCTTACCGGCCATTCAACTGCTAAAAACAACATGGTGGTTGCCAATGGACAGGATGCCAATGTAAACAATGATGGTTCTTTCAATTCTGTTGTGATCAATAGCAGTAGTAGTGAAGGACCTACCGACGATTACCGTATTAAACCGGATATAACCGGAAATGGAACAGGCGTGTATTCTACGTATGACAATAGTGATGTAGCGTACAATTCTATTTCAGGTACGTCTATGGCGTCTCCTAACGTAACTGGTACGCTTTTGCTTTTACAGCAACATTACAACAATCTTAATGGTTCTTTCATGAGAGCTGCTACGCTTAAAGGCTTAGCCCTACACACAGCTGATGATGCCGGTATTTCTGGTCCTGACGTTGTTTATGGCTGGGGACTTTTAAATGCTAAAGCTGCTGCAGAGGCCATTTCTGATAATGGAAGCGGAGCAATCATTGATGAGCTTTCGCTCTCTAATGGCGGTTCTTATACTTTGAATGTAGATTCTGATGGAAGCAGCCCGCTGATTGCATCCATTTCATGGACAGACCCAGCAGGAACAGCTAATACTGGAACTGCAAACCAAACTACTCCGGTATTGGTAAATGACCTTGATATCCGCGTGACTAAAGGTGGTACCACTTATAACCCTTACAGACTTACCGGAATAAATTCAAATGGAACCGGAGACAATAATGTAGATCCTTATGAGCGAGTAGATGTATCAGGGGCTTCCGGGTCTTATACAATTACTGTTACGCACAAAGGGTCTCTTTCAGGTGGAAGCCAAAACTTTTCACTTGTAGTTACAGGTGTAACAGGTACTCCTCCTGTTTGTAATGCAACTACTCCTACTGGTTTAACTCCTTCCGGAGTTGGTCAGACTTCAGCTAACTTAAGCTGGAACTCCGTGGCTGGTGCATCATATGATGTGCGATACAGACCTATCGGAGGAAGCTGGACAACTGTAAGTGTTGGTGGTACGTCTACTACATTAACAGGTCTATCATCTGATACGAATTATGAGGCTCAGGTTAGAAGTGAGTGTCCTGACAACTCTACTTCATCATACTCAAGCTCAGTAAACTTTACTACAAGTTCAAGCAACTGTACAGGTGGAGTTTCATCTTATCCTTACAGTGAAAGCTTTGAGAATACATTAGGAGCATGGAGTCAGTCTAGTGCTGATGATATAAACTGGACAGTAGATGCCAATGGAACACCTTCCAGCGGAACGGGTCCTTCTAGTGCTACGGATGGTTCTTACTATATCTACATGGAAGTTTCCGGAAACGGAACTGGTTATCCTAATAAGCGTGCGATCTTAAACTCACCTTGTTTTGATCTGACCGGTGAATCCGGAGCGAACATCACATTTGATTACCACATGACAGGTAATGCTGTTGGCACAATTGACCTTGAAGCAAGTGCTGATAATGGTGCTAGCTGGAGCTCAATCTGGTCTAGATCAGGTGATCAGGGAAGTGCATGGAATGCAGCTGATGTAGACCTTGGAGCTTATGCAGGTGGTACTGTTCTATTGAGATTCAATGGTGTTTCCGGGTCATCGTGGCAGGGAGATATTGCCATTGATAATTTAGAAATCACTGGTGGATCCGGAGCAGATACGCAAGCACCTACTGCTCCTACAGGACTGGCAGCTTCTAACGTAACGCAGACATCTTTAACACTAAGCTGGAATGCTTCTTCTGATAATGTGGGAGTAACCGGCTATGATGTATACCAAGGATCGTCTAACATCGGAACTGTAACTGCAACTTCTGCTAATGTTACCGGGCTTTCAGCAGGCACTTCATATACATTCACTGTGCGAGCAAAAGATGCTGCCGGAAATGTATCCGCTGCTAGCAACGCTGTAAATGTTACTACACAAAGTGCAGGAATGAGTTGTCCGGTTACGGAAACACTTCCATATTCAGAAGGATTTGAGAGTAATGATGGATGGACTCAGGTTACTGGTGATGATGGAAACTGGGTAAGAGATGCTAATGGAACCCCTTCATCAGGAACAGGACCAAGCTCAGCTGTGGAAGGCTCTTACTATATGTTCCTTGAAGCTTCAACAAATGGAAGTCCTGGTCAAATAGGAAGTAATGCTACTGCAATCCTTGAAAGTAACTGCTTTGATCTTTCAGGTGAAAGTGCAGCTACGTTCTCATTCCAGTATCATATGAATGGAAACAATATTGGGTCACTAACTGCACAGGCGTCTACTGATGGCACTAGCTGGTCTAATATCTGGACGATTTCTGGATCACAAGGAAACTCTTGGCAGTCTGCCAATATTGATCTGGCAGCATACCTTGGTGGATCAGTTAAACTTAGAATGGTAGGAACCACTGGTAATGGATGGTCAAGTGATATCGCTATTGATGATCTTTCTGTAACAGCAGGAAGCACCGGTGGCAACACAGATGTTACATTGACTATCGTGCTAGATAACTACCCTGAGGAAACAAGCTGGTCTATCAGAGATGGTGGTACTGTAATCGCTTCAGGTGGTACTTATGGATCTCAGCCTGATGGGTCAACCGTTCAGGAAGTTATTTCCCTGGCTGCCGGCTGCTATGATTTTGTAATCAATGATTCTTACGGTGACGGTATCTGCTGTTCATACGGAAGTGGATCTTATAGCTTAACTGATGGAAGTACTACACTTGCTTCTGGTGGAGCATTTGGATCTAGTGAGACTACTAACTTCTGTGTGGGTGGAGCTACATCCTCTTATGCGGTTCAGTCCTCTTTCTCAGAAGGCGAAGCAGTTAGCGTAAGCATGTATCCTAACTACAGAGTGTCTGATAAACTGACCATTGCTTCTACAAGAGATGAGACTTCTTATGCAATCACTAACCTAAACGGACAGGTGATTAGAAGAGGTGAAATCACTGGTGATAAAGTAGATGTTAGCGATCTGAACTCAGGAATGTATATGATCAATCTTGTTGATGCGGGTGGTAAAACCATCATCAAGAAATTTGTAAAAGAATAACTTAAACCTAACCTAATCGAAAGCCCTGTCTGCCATGCGGATGGGGCTTTTTGTTTGTGGTAAGCACTAATAGGACGTATCTTGAAAAAAAATTGAGTCATGCGATCAATACTATACCTCACGCTAGTGCTAGCTGTTGTAATTAGCAGTGCTCAGCGAATTAAAATTACCGCTGAACGACTGTTTGATGGAAAGGCAATGAAATCCGATTGGGGTGTGATTGTCGAGCAAAATGTGATTGTAGAAATAGGTCCCGCAGATAAATTAGGAGCGGCTGATCAAGCGTTCAATTATCCGGATGGAACCATCATGCCGGGCATGATTGAGGGGCATTCGCATGTATTGCTTTATCCTTATAATCAAATGGACTGGAATGATCAGGTACTGAAAGAATCGAGGAGTTTACGTGCGATCAGAGGCGGTCAAGCCGCAACTAAAAACCTCTACGCAGGATTTACAAGCATCAGAGATTTGGGTTCCGAGGGTGCAGGATATGCAGATGTAGCCATTAAGCAAAGCATTGAATTGGGCATTATTGAAGGTCCTAGAATGCTAGTAGCAGGCAGAGCCATTGTAGCAACCGGAAGTTACGGGCCTAAAGGATTTCATCCTGATTTTGATGTTCCATTGGGAGCAGAGCCTGCCGATGGTCAAAACCTGATCACGGTCACCAGAGATCAGATAGGGAAGGGGGTAGATTTCATCAAAGTATATGCTGACTATCGATGGGGGCCGAATGAAGAAGCCATGCCGACCTTTTCATTGGAAGAGCTCAAAATGATTGTAGAAACTGCAGCAAGCAGCGGCAGGGTGGTAGTTGCTCACGCAGCAACTGAAGAAGGAATGCGAAGAGCAACCTTAGCCGGCGTACAAACCATCGAGCATGGAACAGGTGCTACAGATGAGGTACTTCAGTTGATGAAAGAAAACAATGTGGCTTTATGCCCTACACTTGCTGCTACCCATGCGGTGACCCAATACTTTGACGGGTGGGATACTAGGGACCCGGAACCTGATCGATTAATACAGAAACGGAAAATGTTTGAACGAGCATTGAAGAGTGGGGTAACCATCGTGGCTGGTGGCGATGTGGGTGTGTTTCCACATGGTGAGAACGTTCGTGAACTCGAACTCATGGTTGATTATGGCATGGAAGAGATGGAAGTGCTACAATCTGTGACGTCCGTCAATGCAAATGTATTTGGCTTAGAAAAATTGGGTGAGTTGAAGAAAGATTACCTGGCTGATATTATTGTAGTCAATGGTGATCCATCCAAAACGATCTCAAACCTTTACAATATTCAGCTTGTGATGAAAGACGGCAAGCTTTATAAAAATTGATTTACATGAAACTTAAGATACCTCCTGTTGTCATTTTCTTTTTAGCTATTGGAATCATTTTTGGAGCTCATTATCTGTGGCCAGAATATTCCTATCAGTTTAGCTATCAAACCCTTGTGTCCAGACTATTTCTAGCGGTGGGAGTCCTTGTTGCATTTTCGGGAATCATCACTTTTCGGATGAAGGGAACAACGGTCGATCCACTGCATCCTGACAAAGCAAGCGCCTTGGTTACTTCAGGCGTTTATCGATATACAAGAAACCCCATGTATTTAGGGATGGCTCTTGTTGTTTTAGGTGGGATTATAAGAATTGGAAATCCGATAGGTGTTTTAGGAGTCATCTTCTTCATTTGGTACATTGATCGCTTTCAGATCCGCCCCGAGGAAGAGTCACTTACCAAGTTATTCGGTGAAGAATATCTGCGGTTTTGTGGGCAGGTGAGGAGGTGGATATAACTAAATAACCGCCTGAGCCTCTATTTCAATCATAAATTCTTTATTAGCCAATCCCTGAACATTCAACCACGTGCTTGCAGGAGGATTTTCAGTTCCGAAATATTCTTTGAGAATGTTACTAATGATCGGACTCTCCTTTTCCTGATAGTTGACAATGTATATTCTCAGCATCGTAACATTTTCAAGGGTTCCGCCAGCTGCTTCGATTGCTGTTTGTAAATTTTTGATCGATTGACGTGTTTGAGATTCCAGATCGTTCTTACCTACTATATTCCCATCTTCATCCCACGCTACTTGTCCGGATAGAAACACAAATTTCCCAGGACGAGCAACCACTATTTGAGAAAATCCAAAGTCGCGTGTATCAACCAGTGAATCTGGATTTAGGCATTCTTTTTTCATGTCAGGTCTTATTCTAAACTTAGTTGATTTAGTTTCTCATTCAAGTCGCTTCTATCAAGATAATTCCCTTGCTTTATCACAGCATGGATCTGACGCGTGTTGTTAATGTCTTCCAGTGGATTTGCATCTAGAATGACCAGGTCAGCCCACATGTTTTCTTTGATTGATCCAAGCACATCTTCCATATTGAAATACTTTGCCGGATTTATTGTTGCAGTTTTGATTGCGTCTAAGGGTGAAAGACCTGCTTGCACCAATACATTCAATTCTTCATGCAAACTCAATCCGGGAGTCAAAAACAAGATTGGACAGTCTGTACCAGCCATGATGGTAATACTTGATTCGTGAACCTTCCCTGCCATATTAATCATCCAGACAGTGTAGGTACTTCTGAAATCAGAAATTGGCATTTCAAGAATTCTTTCGATGCTTTCGTTCCAATTCTGTTCAATGTGATCCGGTAGATATTCAAAACTCTTTTGCCACGAACTGTCTGCAAAATACCTTCTGGTCATAGCGGTATTCAATGTCAGGGTAGGGATTTGCCACGTTTCGTTTTTAGCCAGTACTTCTAATACTTTATTCGCTTGATTTTCGTCGTAATTTTCTATGGCTACCTGGCGCTGAGCCTGATGAATCCGAGATCGCAGTATTCCCCCAGGATCATTTTTTCCTTCGGCTAGTAATCTTTTACGCTGTTGCAATAATTCTTCAGCGTTGGATGCGCAAGATAACTCCAGGTTACGCATGTGCTCCATGCTATTCAGTCCGGCATTTGACGCACTGATTACATCCATGCTCAAGGGTACATGACCGGTTACTTTTAACCCCTTTTCTCTACCGAGACTAGTTACTGTTGCAAATTGCTCTGGAGTAAGCATCTCATAGGCCTTAAGTAAGTCTACTCCCATGCTGTCCATTTCATTGACTTTTTTCCTTACATCTTCAACTGTATTAAGACCAACAGAAAGTGGCGGTCTGCTCGGATCACTGCCATCGTACACATTGGGAATACCATCCAGCAGGGGCCCGGCAATCATTACTCGTGGAGTGGTGGTGGGGTTAGCCATTGATTTTTGTTTCCATTGATTGACAAATGCGATTTCCCCACCGGTATCTCTAACGCTGGTTATCCCATGGGTCAGAAATAAGTCAAACATATCAGGGGCAAGTTCTTCGATGAAGGAGAAATGAACATGCGCATCCCACAATCCGGGTATCATGTATTTTCCTGTACCGTCTATGATACTGTTTTCATCCGATAGATTGAGTGAGTTGGTTGGTGAGATTTTGAAGATTTTACCGTTCTTCAGGATGACTGTTTGATTCTCTTTAGCTCCATCCACAGGATCGATAGTAGTGATGTTTTCAATGCATAGTGCGTCATAGTACCGCACAGTGGATTGACACGATGTAATGAGGATAATGGCTAAATAGAATAGAGGGGTAATTCTGTTCATGGTGTAGATTAGGTTTATCTGTTATTCAGACAAACAAGATAATAAATAACTTAGCCATCACAGCTTCTAATACCTTGGAGCATCCATTGATAGTTCTTTTCTAAGCTCAGGGAACTTCTTAAAAAAGTCTTTGGCTTGTTGATCCGTTTTGAAAGTAGTCTGAAACTCACCTTGACTATGTACTAAATGCAGTCTCATGAAAATGGATTTCAAACTTCTCACCTGAACTTTGAGTAGTACTTCTTCATAGGTGAAGTTGTTGTTGTACATCTCATGCATTTCATGTCTTTCTGGTAGCGGTAGTTCATGCTCATCCAGCAATTCTTTTACCCGCTCTGCCCACGGTCTGTAAGAAACCCCTCCTTGTCTGTTTGAATTGATGTACTTCACATGGCGAAGATAGGGTAATACTAAAAATATTAGTAAATATGTCTCATTAAGTTATCAACATCTAGACAGAAGAATTAGCTGCTATTTTTCAATTTTTCAGAAAGCTAATTTGTATGACGTTATTTTTTTCATCAGTCAGCAAAAGGTGATAAATGCCTGTGGGCAGGTGCCTGACTTTAATGTCAATTTTCTTATCAAATTTTCCTTGTTGATGCGCTACTATCTTCCCGGTTAAGTCAACTATTTGAACCGAATGAAATGTAGCAGTTGATTTTCCGAAAGCGATGTTTAAGACGTCATCAACAGGATTAGGGAATACCTGAATATGTGTCTGATTTTGATGAGTACCTAATGGTCCACAAGTTGGGAAAGTGCCATCTTCTTCATGAAAAATGCCTTTATCTACATACCAGTCATGCCATGTTCCACCTTTGCCGGACAGCCAGTCATTCAGATTAAAATAGCTAGAGCCATTGGCAGTACCTTTTACTGCATACACTTTAAGCGCTGAGCCATTTTTGTTCCAATCAAGTGGTGTGGAGGATTTAATTACTTCGGGTGAAGGGTTTTCAAGCCGACAATTAACCTGAATGAAATAGGCAATATCATCGTGATCCGGGTCACCAAAAACGCTTGCAATACCTTCGGTATTGATACATACGGCTGTATGCTCTTCACAGGCAATTCCTTTCGCATCCACTCCGTAATCCTCAATCATACGAGCCATGAAGACTACATGTCGTCCTTTCCTAATTGGGTTGTCGTAATGGGTGTCGGTCACGACATCTTGTAGGTAATCCAGATTGATGAAAGCAGTTGAATCCACTGTAACAAATTCATTATATGGATCTGCAAGAGCGAGGGGAGAGGTAATGGTCCCCTTTTCAGCAGAGAAGTAATGACCTCCTAGAATGGCCATGCCGGCACTAGTACCGCCAATAACAATATTTCGGTTTGTAATAGCGATATTGATTAAACTATCGATCTTAGTGTCTCTCCAATAGGAGACGTATTTCCACTGATCACCGCCCGCAAACCAGATAGCTTCTGCTTGTTCGATACGATCATGGATATAAGTTTCGTTATTGGCTGCAGCTTCGTGAAATACGATTGTTTCAACTGAATTTACCTCCATGCCAAGTTCCGAAAAAAGATAATTGTTGTAACCATCACTTCCGGAAGCTCTTAAAACCAGAATGTCTCCACCACTAGCACGCTTCAAAAACCATTTCATGGCTTCATCATTTTCAGATGCACCCCCCATCAAGCATATACCACCAAGTGGAGAGGTAACACGATCTTCCACATTTCCAGTGAAATAGGATGTGTACGATTGAGCCAGAACATGAATGTGTACAAAGCAAATCAGGATGAGGATGGATATGCTATTTCGAAGCATGCTTAAGCTTTTTCTAATCTCTGGTTAATCGATAAATCAAAAGTGCTGCTCGTTGAGTGAGCTCTTCAACCGTCCTTAAGTCTAAATACTCTTCTGGAGTATGTGCACCACGCCCCATCGTACCTAATCCATCGATTCCACTGACGAATTCAGCTACAAATGAAATGTCTGCTGCGCCTCTTCTTCCGGGATCCCATGCTTCCACAGGCCCATGACCCATATCCTGACTTACTTCGCTCAATACTTCGAGAACTTCTTTATTGCCTTCAGTTGGTGGCATGGCAGGGTAGCTATCGATGAAGGATATTTCTGCACTGGTTTGTGGTAGGTTGTTCGCTACTATATCACGCATTTTAGCACGTGCATTTTCTTTTTGCTCTTCGGTGATGAATCGTAAGCCACCGGTGACGATTACTTCCTGGGCAACCACATTGGATTTACCAAAAGCAGTTCCTCTTTCAAGGAGCTTATCAAAGTCAACTTTGGTGCCTCCCAATATAACACCCGGATTGAAGGTTAAGTATTCTTCTCCTTTAACATCTGTGTAGAATTGATGTAGGATTCGTGACGTTTCAAAGATTGCTCCTGCACCCACACGTTCGTTGAAGATACCTGATGAATGGGCACGTTTTCCTTTCACTTTTAACTCCCAACCGCTGGAACCTCTTCGAGCGACTGTAGCATAATTAAATCCGGTGGATGTCTCGAATCCCAAGGCAATATCACTTCGCTGAGCAGCTTCACGAATGTGTTTTCTGCTTTCGCTGATAGGCTTACCTGAAGCTTCCTCGTCACCATGTAATGCTACAATGATCTGGCGGTCATTCAACGCTCCGGCCTCATGCAGTGCTTTTAGGGCATAAAGTATAATCACATTACCACCTTTCATATCATTGGCACCAGGCCCCCAGGCAATGCTGTCTCCTTGCTCTTTCCAAGTTTGGAAGGGACTGTCCTTTGGAAATACCGTATCGAGATGACCTATCAAAAGCAATCGCTTGCCTTTTGATCCTTTATTTTCTACGAAGAGGTGGCCGGCTCTATTCACTTCTTCGGGCATATCGTACCAGGTGGGAGTCATGCCTATTTCTTCAAATTTCTCTTCAAAAGGAACAGCGGCGGCTCTTACCCCTTCAAAGTTCATAGTGCCACTATTGATGTTTACATTTTCTTCCAGGAATTGCATGGCTTCTTCATGATTATCCGAAACGATTTTCATGATCTTTTTTTCTGTTTTGCTAAGCTGGGCGGTGCTTATAAAACAAATACTAAATAACAAGACTGTTAATGTGGAAATGAATAGTGATCGATTCTTCATGTTTATTAGGTTTTGGGTTTCATTAAAAATAACAAACCCGAACCAACTGGTCCGGGCTTGATTCTTACTATTTAAGAATAAAAGTTTTAAGATTACTTCTCCCCCGGTAAGCTCATACCATCAGGTCCTTCTTTCACCCAATAGAAATTAGGTGCCTTTTTCTGTCTTGGATACACCTCGTCAAGCGTGTTTCCATCGTATAAGCGCCCATTCTTCATTACATGCGTAATGGTGTTTGAGTTGCGAATGTTGTCTAATGGATTTTTATCCATAATTACCAGATCCGCAAGCTTACCTGCTTCAATGGATCCTAAATCCTGACTAAGCCCAATAGCTTTTGCACCCAGAATGGTTGCTACTTTTAATGCATCAAGCTCTGGCATACCTCCAGACTGGGTAGCCCAAAGTTCCCAGTGATAGCCAAGTCCCTGAAGCTGACCGTGGGATCCAACACCTGCGATACCACCAGCTTTCACCAGGTCACCAACGAACTCACTATGGCGTGGGAAAATATGCTCCTCCTCAATGAACCATGCTCGTCTTCGTCGGGACTTACCGTCCAACTCACGCTTCGGTGTGAAGAAGTTGATCTTTGCGTCTCCCTGAACATCCTCAGTTGAGTAGTAAAATTCTTCTGCCCAAGGTCCACCATAGGATACCAAAAGGGTAGGAGTGTAGGCCATTTGAGCTTCAGCGGTCAATGAAAGTACGTCGTTGTAGATCGGGTAGATTGGGAACGAGTGCTCATGCCCCGGATATCCATCAATCAACTGTGTCATATTTAGCTTCATATCTAGTGCTCCTTCTGTGGTCGGCATTAGCTTTTGCTCTTTGGCCGCCTGGATGATCCACTGTCTGTGCTGCCTGTTACCAGTGATGTACATCTTTATTGTTTTGGTATTGAAGTATTCAGAATATTGCTTCAATACATTCTGAGCATGTTCTAAGCTTTTGATTTTGTAATACCAGAAGCCCACACCCGGACCGGTAGAGTATACTCTTGGTCCAAGGATATCACCAGTCTCCACCATATCTGAGTAGGTAAGTACATCAGTTGTTGCTGTTTGTGGATCACGCGTCGTTGTAACACCATACGCAAGGTTTGCTGCATACACCCACACCTGATTTTTATGGAGTCCCCAATTTGGCCACATATGCGCATGAGTATCTACAAATCCAGGAGTGATGGTTTTGCCACTCATATCCATTACCTGAGCATTACCTGAATCAATAGTGCCAGAGGCTCCCACAGCTTTTATTCGAGCATCTTCAATTAAGATGTCTCCATTTTCGATGACCTCATCGCCATTCATCGTGATGATACGAGCTCCTTTGAGTAAAACAGTACCATTAGGAATATCCTTCTTCAATTCGACTTTGATTCGAATTTCGTTTGGCTTGTATCCTTCGTCTTCTTCCTCTTCTTCCTCTTCAGCATCACCGTCGGTTGCTTCCTTATCGTCTTCTTCTTCACCGTCATCATCTTCGTCTTCCTCATCATCTTCACCTTCATCCTCTCCACCATCATTGCCTTCTTCTTCTTTTTCTTCCTCCTCTTTCTTCTTTTCCTCTTCTTCTTTTTTCTTTTTCTCCTCCAATTCTTTTGCTACTCGCTTAGCTTCTTCCAGATCATAAGCGAAATAGGCATTGCCTAAGGTGAAATTCACTGTATTACCATCCTTATTCCAATGTGCGAACTCACCGCCGAATGTGGTAAGCTTCCAGCTTGGGAAGGCTGCATTGTCCGGATTGGAAACAGATATTTTCACCGTCTCAGCGCCAACAGGAGGTACAGTCACCACATACACATTGTTATTAATTTTAGCCAACGCTTTATCACCACGAGGTGCCATGAGTACGTACTCCGCATTGCTTGGCTTTCGTTGCGGCTCAGTTGGGCCTCCATTCATCAGCATGCTGTGGTCGTGATCATGATCATGAATGAGAGCGGGATAGGTCATGATACCCGATACTTTCAAGTGTTCTTTTTCATCGGTACCATCCCAACGCATGGAGATCAAACCTTTGCCTCCATGATACATGTACACACGATCGTCTTTTTCAACAAAATGCGGAAGGTCTCTGCCGCTCGCTGCTTTGATTTTATTCACATTTCCACCATCAGCACTAATCCATCCAATGTTTTCCTGCGCTCGGAAAGCGAAAGGACCAATGGCATCTTCGTATGCTTTTGCGGTTCCATAAAGGAATGCGATTCTGTTTGTTTTCTTATCCCATGCCATGCTGGTGTAAACCCCTCCTTGATTGGTAAGCTTCGTTTGTCTCCCTCCGGAAGCTCTTACTTTGTATATGTGTCCTTCGTTTCCTTCCCATGAAGAGAAAGCGATCATGCTTCCATCCGGAGACCATGCAGGCATGGCTTCTGTAAAGTCATTATTGGTGACACGTTTAGGAGTACCGTTCGGGTAATCCATCACATATAATCGATTAAGCACAGTAAAAGCAATCTTGGATCCATCCGGAGATCGTTTGGCATCTCTAATCTGATTAGCGATCATTTTGGTACTATCATAGATCGGATAATCAAACTGAACCATAGGTCCGAAATCCAATTCCTCATCTACCTCAAATGGAATTTCTGTTGCATCACCACCATTGATTGGTATTCTCCAGATTTTCCCTCCATAGGAAGCAATCACGGATTGACTGTCCGGAGTGAATGACATGGCAGGGTATACACCTAGTCTTGCTCTTGATTCCTGATCATCTCTTCTTACCGGATAGGCCAACCAGCTTTCTTCACCGGTTTGCAAGTTTCTTTTTCTAAGTCCGGTTTCAGTATTGTATCTAGACGCATAGACTAACCACTTGCCATCAGGCGAAAGAGTAGGCGCAAATGCGGATCCGTACTGATTGGTTTGTGTCGCAATCTCACCAGTCTCACGATCGTACGTGGCAATTTGGTATTGTGGCATTTGTGCATTGTAGTTCCATGCGCCATTTCTGCGTGAGAACCATAAGTATCTATCATCTGTACCAAATGCAGGTTCGATGGTTTGTAATCCATCCGGTTTTTTGATCAACTGGATGCCGCCACCACCGTCTTTATGGTACATGTGCATTTTAAGTGTTCGGATGCCTTTTGCAGCAAAAATGTAGTTGCCATCATTGGACCATTCTGCTGCCTGGTAGTATTTGTCACTGTCTTTGGTGATTTGATTAGGCTCTGCTTCCTCGTCTGTCAGATCAAGGGTCCAGATATTTTCAGATCCACTTCTATCAGAAGCAAATACAATCGAATTACCGTCCGGGCTGTAGCGTGGGTGATCATCAAAGGCCATTCCTTCAGTGATACGAGTTGCTTTTCCTCCAGTGATTGGAAGGGTATACAGGTCTCCCATCATATCGAAAATGATTTCCTGACCATTCGGATGCACATCAAGTGAAATCCAGGTTCCTTCTGTTGTTTTGAGCTGGATAGACCTTTCCGGTTCCAGGGGAAGTTCTTTTGTGGCTTTCTTTTCTTTGGTTGTATCCGATTCGGATGCTTTTTCATCCTGTGCGAATGCAATCATGCTGAAAAGTGTCAGCATAGTGGTTAGATAAATTCTCATGTCTTGATTGTTAGTATTACAATCCACAAGATATTTTAAAATTTGATCGTTTAAATGAAAAGTTACATGAGTGGGCTTTATAAAAGTAAAGCCGAACCCCAAAGAGTCCGGCTATAGAGGAGATTAAAACTTATTCTTTTAAATATTTGGAGACCAAATACTATAGCTGTTTGGCGGACATTGGATCTGAACCCAACCGCCACCTTGTGTGGTAGGGTACCAGGAAGAATGCCCAGTGAAATCTTTGATTTGAGTATTATTCCAATTGGTTGGAACCCATCTCGTCTTCCATGAACTGGAATTGTTGATGTAAACAATCAGACCAGGATTACCATTATAGCCGTTTCTTCTTGCTACATACTCGTCATTGTCTACATGAAGAATACTGGTAGTACCTGTTGCCTTATTGTTGTGAATCCAAATCAGGTTATTTAGCCTTTCCTTATCCAACCACTCTTCATAATCTCTATAGAAAATCGTTGGATAGCCTTCATGAGTAAGGATGTAAGCATATGCCAACATCTTATTCCAAATTTCATCTGTATCGTGGTTGGTCACAAATGTGACAGCCTTGTATGGGTTGCGTTTCCACATCATGTCATCATTCAGGATGTTTAGGTTGTTCCCGTCAAACGCATCATTCATTTTATAGTAGCAGGCAAAATCAAACACGCTACTGTTAGCAGCATTGGCCCAGGATTCCAGCCAGTTTACGTCAGAATCCCAAAGCTCTCCCACAGAAAAGCCGCCTACTGCATTGTTCCAAGCCGCTACAACCCATGGATCGAATCCTTTAACATAGTCGAATCTCCAACCGTCAAAACCCATGGTATTTTTATAATACTTGGCTACACCATCTGATCGATTCCACAGCCAGTCTTGTACATATGGAACATCGTGGCATAGATCGGGGAATCCTCCAAAGTATCCTGCATCTCCACCATGTACCCAGTTTGGATGAAAATCATGTTGTGAGCGCAAGAATTTACCAGACGCCACTCCTGTGAAGTCAGTCCAGGTATTTGTGCCAGTGTATTGATTTGCTTCTAGCTGTCCACCACTGTTGTGATTCAGGACGATATCGGCATACACCTCCATGTTTTCTGCATGAGCTTTATTTATCAGCGATTGAAGTTCGGTTTTAGATCCGAAACGTGTCTCGACAGTACCATTCTGATTATAATTCCCAAAATCAAAATAGTCAGTAGGATCATATCCCATGGAGTAGGCACCATTTTGGGCTTTTGAAACAGGAGGGAGCCATACGGATTGAATACCGGCACTTGACCAGGAATCAAGCTTACCTTCAACTGTTTCCCACCAGGTGCCGCCTGCTGGTACATCCCAATAAAACCCCTGCATCATGACACCTCCTCCAGGACCTGAGGTAAACCTGCCTTGTTTATTCTGATCCATTCCGGTATCAAAAGGTTTGCCGTCATGTTCTGTTACATGAATGATTGATGCGTTTTCCTGAGCCTTGTCCAACTCAGTTACTGCGTGATCTTCATCGCAGCTAAATAGGAACAACATAAGTCCCGTTCCCAATAGGACTTTGGTGAGTCTTCTCATAATACTATTAAATTGTTTACAGTATTAAGATACGAAGAGGTGTGTATGTTTTTGTGAAAAAGACAATGTAAATGTCTGTGAATCAGCGATTTTTACATTTCATCTAATACGAAAACGTTTGCGTGTTGTGAGATTTTCAATGGGAAAATGGAATGGCGACTTAGAAATTATCTAGATATGCCACAAGATTGGTTTCTCGGGTTATCCCAAGTTTTTTTCTTAGTCTATACCTTGCCAGTTCTACGCCGCGAATGGTGATATTCATTAGGTTGGCAATGTCTTTCGTGCTCATGTTCATTTTCAAGTAAGCACATAGCTTAGTTTCCTGTGGGGTAAGGTTTACTTCTTCTTTGATTTTGTGTAAAAAGTTACCATGCACCTGGTCAAAGTGATGAGCGAATGTTTCCCATGCCTCATCTTCGTCAATGTTGCGATCGATGGATTTGACTATCTTATTTAAGGAATCTTTATTGTCTTTGTCATTTAATGCATCCTTTAACTTTTTTTGGAGTGACATTACAAATTCATTCTTACTGAGGAGGTGCATGGTCACAGAGGCAAGCTGACTGTTTTTATGGTCGATTTCTTTCTTTAAACTCTCATTCTTAAGTGCCTGAATTTGCTGATTGGTTTTTTCTGAGAACTCAGAAATTTCCCGCTCTTTGGATCGTATTACCTCTTCTTTGCTTTTATTGATATAATGCTTCTCAACTTTGTGCTTGCGCTCACGGACTAGCAGAACTGAACTAAAAATGAAAATTATAATTGATGCGTAAGCTGCATAGGCTATGTTGGTTTCATACCATTCAGGCTCTATTGTGAAGGTATATTCGCTTATGGAGCTTTCTGTACCGTAGATGTTTAGCGATTTCACTTCAAAGGTGTAATTGTCTGCAGGAAGGTTGGTGTATTCTTTCCAGTTCACCTCAGTCCATTCAGACCAGTTTTCATCATATGGATGCAGTCGATAGGCATATCTGACTTTGTTAATGCCGTCGAAATACGGTGCTGAATATTCAAAACGAATACGTTTTGGTTGATTAATCTGACTGGAACTGAAAAATGGCCCAGATATTATTGATGTTTCATCTGACTCATCTGTTATCGATACTTTTTTTAGATACGTATTGAATGCTTCCTTTATAGAAATATTGTGTCTTGGGTTGTATCGAATGAATCCTTCTTTAGCACCTATAAGCAAGTCTCCATTGCTTGCTAGGTTGATGTTTTCAAGATCATCACTAATAAATTCATTGATCTTTTTGAAAGGTTGCTCTTCAGCTTCGTAAACCCCAATAGCCTGCTTATTTAAAACACCCAATTGACCTCCTGCTATGTAAAATATCTGGTTATTATTTATCTGTTTGATTTTGCTCACATGTCTGTTTTCAAACCATTTATTTAAAAATGGATGTGGTTCAAAAAGGTCAGTTTCTTTGTTATATCGATAAATACCAGTCTCAGCGGTAAAGATTAACTCATCATCGATTTTATAAGCGCTTATTAGGATATCCGAAGGGAAGCCTTCATCTTCTCCGTAGTGTTCTATTTGAAATATGGTGTCAGATTTAAGATGAATTTTAAATACGCCTTTGTATCCATGAGTCATCCATAATGTGCTGTCATTAATAAATTCGAAAACCCGGGAAGATTCATTTAAATTGGTGAGCGCTTTTTTTTCTGTTATAATGTTGCCTCTTTTATCAAAAAGGTGAAAGCCTTCATAGGTGCCTCCAATTAGTTTATCCTCAGCGAGTTTAGTAAAAGCCCAAACCCCAGTTCCTTGAAAGAAAGGTATAAATCCATCTGAATTAAGACGAAATGCTCCTTCATGATGGCTCAGGATTATATTATTGTCAATTGCCTGTACATTATTAACTAGCCCGTTACTTCCTGAAATCAGTTTGTAACCGGCGGATTCATCTACTTTTGCTATTGTTCCGCTAGATTCAAAGAGACCACTACTTGTTCCCAGAAAATTTCTACCACCAACAAATGTGGCAGCATAGCCGGTTCCTTCCAGCCCTATATCCTCATTTATTAATGAAAAAGGAGACCCTAACTCAACCACACAGACCCCATTATTCAAACCAACCCAGAGGTTGTTGAAGTTATCCTCATAGAGCGCTATCACTGTTCGGTGGTTGAGTCCTTTGTTTTTGGTGAGGTGAAGAAGTGCATCCAGATTTTCATTCACTATCAGCAGGCCGTTGTTTTGTGTGCCTATTACAATATTGCCATTTCTAAGTTTCAGTACTTTATTTATTTTCGATTCCCGCAAAAACTGATCAAATCGAGGTTTTAATAGCGTCAATGTATTATTGTCATAAGAAAGAATTTCTCCATCATAGGTAAAGAGTAGATGCATTTTATGACTACTGGCAATTCCTCTATAATTATAGCCTTCACTATTTTTTAATAATTTGAATGAGTCATTGACTAGCCTAAATAGCCCATTAGTTGAGCCAACAAATAATGAAGTATCTAAAATTGTGAGAAATTCAGCTAATTGGGTTCCCGGAATAGGTTTGATAAGATCTTTTGTCAATTCTGCAATCGTACCATCTATATTGGCATAGACTTTATTATTGAATTCAACGATATCCCAAACCTCATCCTTGGTGACAGAGTCTGGAATTTGCGTCACTAAATTATGATAGCGTAATCCTGTTTGAGTTCTTTCAAAGAATCCTAACTGTTTTTGCCCTCCAACATAAATTTTATTGGTTGATTGCTCAATTAAAACGGATCTTGTTTTGGTGGCTCCAATGATAGGATAATTATTCCATGAGGCTCCATCAAACTCTAGCAAGCCATAGTTGTTAGCTATATAGACATAGCCTGAAGTATCCTGATCTATGTCCCAATTTTGAATACCACCATCATAATCAGAGGGAGTATAGGTGGTGATTAGTGGGAGAGATAGTAGTTGAAGGTCGGGGTTATTGGGCTCTTGAGCATAAGAAGATATTACGTTCAAGAATGTAAAAAACAATAGATTAATCAATCTCATCGTAGAGTTGCTTATTTTCTATTAAGAAATTTTTGAGAAAGTAAAAATACTGTTAATTAATTCAAAATACAGAATTTAAGTGTAATTGATGTAGTGTAAAATAATGATTGATGAGTTTTTGATGTAGTGTATTATTGGGTTTAGACCATGTTTGATCTATACATTCACTTCTCAAATCAGCACAAAATAAAGACGAGATCGCTGATTGAATCAAAATTTAAATATTAGCCAAAATGAAAAACTCTAAAATTTTTAAAAGTCTGTTTACCTGGACAGCCTTAGGTTGCATGGTAGCGTTGACGTCATGTTTTGATGAGGATGACGTACCAGCAATAGAAGATCCTATTGCTAGCTTTCAATTTGAAGTAAGTGAAGAAAACTTTGATGAGGTCTCTTTCACTAACTTTTCAGTAAATGCCGATTCATATTCATGGACATTCGGTGATGGTGCAACAAGCACTGAAGAAAACCCAACTCATACTTATAGCGAAACAGGAACATTTACTGTAACGTTGGTTGCTTCAAATGAAGCTGGAGCAACTTCAGAATTTTCTGATGATGTAACTATAACTGATCCATTAGAAGCGCAAAGAGCTTTAATAGGATCTGATGGTAAAACATGGTTATTACTTGGTGATAATTCAACTGGAATTAATCCAATTCAGGTAGGTCCTCAGGATAGGTCTCAGGTTTGGTTTGCAATTGCAGATTTATGTGTAAGAGAATGTATTTTCGATGATACCTGGACATTCAATACAGATGGTACTTACACATTCGATAACAACGGTGATTTCTGGGGAGAAGAAGGAGTATGGGCAGAAGGTATTGCAGGAACATGCTTTGATGCTACAAATTCAGCAAACTTTGTAGGTCTTGATGGTCAAGATCTTTCAGGATGGAATTCTGGAACACATGAATTTGTATACGATCCTTCATCAGAAACTTTAACAATTAATGGAGGTTTTATTGGCTTAACAAAAGCAGGAACAGATGCTGAAATAACTGAGCCTGCTGCTAGCGTTACTTATTCAGTAGTGAAGCTTGTAGACGTTGAGAACGGAGTTGATACACTTGTTCTTGAAACAAACCTTGCCGAGGCAAATGGCTACTGGGGATTTACTTTAGTGAGCTATGATAATGAAGCTGATAAGGTGGTAGTTGGAGAATGCGAGGAAACTGAAAAAACGATAATTGACGTAGTAGATATCGATTTTGAGGCAAGTGCCCCAGATTTTGGAGCCTTTGGTGGTAATGATGATGCTGGCGGAGGAATGGTAGTTGAGCGAATTGCAAACCCTGATGCGTCCGGAATCAATACAAGTGACTTTGTGGGGTCTGTTGCAGAGCCTGAAGGTTCTAGATTCTATTCTGGTATCTCCACAACCCTGGATGGATATATTGATTTCAGTACAAAGCAGACATTTAAAGTGAAGGTATGGTCTCCGGTAGCAGGTGCAACTATTAAGTTCAAGCTTGAGGATAGCACAGATCCTAATATTAATAAGGAGATTGATGCAACTATAACGAATGCAGATACTTGGGAAGAGCTTACTTATACTTTCGAAGCTGCAGACTCAGAGAAATTTGATGTTGTTGTTCTATTCTTTGATTTTGATCCAAATGGTGATCAGTCAAATAAAGCAGATGCAAGAACTCACTATTTCGATGATATAATACTTGAGTAATATTTTAGGTTAATTAAGTCGCGGCTTGAGAGATTAAGTCGCGACTTTTTAAAACTCCACCGAAATGAACAACAAGATTGCCCTATTATTTTTCCTTTTGTTTACAATCACAATCTCTTGTGATGAATCCACTCCATCTGTCTCTACTGATGACCCCTCTAACCTTGAGGTAGAGATTACACTTTCAGATGATTCGAGAGAAGTTTCAATTTTAGCGACTGCTTTAAATACGGTTGAATATCAATTCGATCTTGGAGATGGAAGTGATGTTATTATCAACACAACAGGGCAGGTAGATTACACCTACGAAGATGATGGAACTTATTCTGTTGAGGTTAAAGCATTAGGTGTTTCAGGTAGATTTCTAAGAGAGACAAAATCAGTTTCTATTGAATTGGATAATAGCCTGGGATCAATAGATGATACCGGCTATACAACACCTACTTCATATGAAGGATTGACAATGATCTGGAATGATGAATTTGAAGGATCTACGCTAAATACATCCGATTGGAATTATGAAATCGGGACAGGAAGCAATGGATGGGGAAATAATGAATTGCAATATTATCGGGAAGATAATACCACTTTGACTGAGGGGTATCTTGTAATCGAAGCACGTCGAGAGTCTTTCAGTGGTAGTCAATATACTTCATCTCGGTTGACCACTGAGAATAAAGTCGAATTTCAATATGGTAGAATAGATATACGAGCTAAGCTTCCTAAAGGGCAGGGATTATGGCCTGCATTGTGGATGCTTGGAGCAAATTTCAGACAAGTAGGGTGGCCCTCATGTGGTGAGATTGATATCATGGAAATGATAGGTGGTGAAAATAACGAAGATGTTGTTCATGGCACTGCGCATTGGGATAACAATGGAACTAAAGCTGATTTTGGTGGGAGCACTCGATTATCAGATGGCATTTTTAACGATGAATTTCATGTATTTACCATTATTTGGGATGAAACTCAGATACGATGGTTTTTAGATGACCGTCAGTATCACTCAATGAGCATCACACCCGCAGAGCTTTCAGAGTTTAGGGCCGAGTTTTTTCTCATATTCAATGTGGCTGTTGGAGGTAATTGGCCGGGGAGCCCTAATTCATCAACTGTATTTCCTCAACGAATGATCGTAGACTATGTTCGGGTGTTTCAAAACGACTGAAGTCGGTAACAATCACTGAAAAAAATTAAAGCATTTAAAACCTTTCCAAAATGACCCAAAGTTTAAAGACATTTCTAACAATCGGGCTGGTGTTCTTGCTCACTTTAGCAGCACAGGCCCAAGTGACGGTATCAGGGACTGTATCGGATACCAACGGCGAAACTTTGCCGGGAGTTACTGTTTTAGAAGTTGGAACTTCTAATGGAGTAAGTACAAATATTGATGGTAGCTATACATTACGGGTATCGTCAAAAGAATCGGTTCTTTCATTCACCTATATTGGTTTTGAAGGACAGGAAATTTTAGTTGGTGATCGCACAGTTATAGATGTAACACTATCCGAAGATTTTGGTGAGTTGGAAGAGGTTGTAGTTATTGGATATGGTACTAGAAAAAAGAAAGTATTAACAGGAGCTGTAAGCAGTGTAACTTCAGAGGAGCTTAATAAGCAGCCGGTAGCACGTATTGATCAAGCCATTCAGGGTAGGGTCGCTGGTGTACAAATATTAAACCAGTCAGGACAGCCCGGAGAAGCACCACAGATTCGAATTAGAGGGATTGGAACAAATGGGGATAATAGTCCACTAATTCTTGTTGACGGGATAGCTGTTGCGAGTATTGATAACCTCAATGCAGGAGATATTCAATCAGTGGAAGTCCTGAAAGATGCTGCCTCTTCATCAATCTACGGAGCACGAGCAGCTAATGGAGTGATCTTAATAACCACAAAATCTGGTTCTGCAGGGGAATCTTCAATTACCTATTCCGGATATGTTGGGGTACAAAACGTGGTTAAGACGGTAGATGTGTTGAACGCATCTCAGTACCAACAATTGATGGCTGATGGGGGAGCTTCAAATCTAAATGGAGATCCTTTTGATGAAAATGAAATACCCCAAAATAATACCAACTGGCAGAATGAACTATACAGTGAAAATGTCCCAATTGAATCACATGAAATATCAATGTCGGGTGGTACTGAAAAGTCAACTTTTAGTGCAAGTATTTCATATTTTAATCAAGAAGGGATCATTGGTGGAGATAAGTCCAAGCTGGAACGATACATAGGAAGAATCAAAGGCTCTTCCAAAATAAATGACTACCTAAAAGTAGGATCTAGTGTGAACTATACCCATTTGAAAGCGCGAGGAGTAACCAGCAATGGTTCATTCAACAGTGAGCTGGGTAGTGCACTAAATATTGATCCACTAACAGCTGTTTATGAAACAGATTCAGATGTTTTAAATGATCCTACCAGGTTTTACCTCAACAACCCAGTTGTAACAGATCCAAATGGAAATGTGTATGCGATCTCTAACAATGTAGGACAAGAGGTAGTCAACCCGTTAGCACAATTAGAAATTCAAAATGGTGCATTTAGTAAAGATCAGATACTTGGGAGGTTTTATGCAGAAGCATATCCAACGGAAGGGTTAACATTCAAAACAGATGCGGGTATTGACTTAAGTTTCCTTGAAAACAACAATTACAATGAGGCATACTTCCTGTCTGCAACAAACAATCGGGAGTTTACAGGACTGTTTAAAAGCTTTGCTAGAAATGTAACGCTGCAGTGGGAGAATACATTAATGTATGAAAAAGAGGTTGGTGATCATAGATTCAATGGACTTATTGGAACCACAGCTGTAGAAAGAAAATTTGAAGATTTATTTGGAACCGTTCAAGGAGCACCTGTTGAGGATCCAAACCTTAGATATTTAGGTCTTGGGGTTGATTCAACTATGGTAACAGGCAGTGGCGCTTTTAATAGCTCTTTGCTGTCGTATTTTGGACGAATTTTGTACGACTATAAAGATCGTATTTCTTTCTCTGCTACCTACAGAAGAGATGGATCATCAAATTTTGGATCTAACAATCAATTTGGAAATTTTATGTCATTCGGTGCAAGCTGGGTGATTAATGAAGAACCATTCTTCCCGGATATAAGGAACTTAAGCTTTTTGAAAGTAAGAGCTTCCTGGGGGCAAAATGGAAACGACCGAATTCCGGGATTCGCATTCGAATCGCCGGTAGATTTTAATATCGCTTACAATTTACAAGGTGCACCATATCAGGGAGCAACTCCTGCATTTTTTGCAAACCAGGATATTCGATGGGAGTCTTCCAATCAGTTAGATATAGCCATTGAAACCGGATTATTTGATAACCGACTGACCGCTACACTTGATTACTACAAGCGAGTTACTGAAGGTCTATTGCAGTTCGAGCGATTACCGGGTACACTAGGAATTCCAGGTACCTTTAATAATGTTGGAGAAATGCAAAATGAGGGGTTCGAAATTGAGTTAGGATGGAGAAATACTACAGGAGATTTCAGCTATTCAATTTCAGCCAATGCCACTTACAATAAGAATACGATGACTAAGATAGCAGATGAGTCTGGATTTATTCCAGGTGCTTCCTGGGCACTTGCCGGGGAAGTTACAAGAATCATTGAAGGCCAGCCTGTAACTAGTTTCTTTGGATACAAAGCCTATGGCATTTTTAGATCACAATCAGAGGTATTCTCCTATATTGGCAGTGATGGAACCCCGATTCAGCCAAATGCTCAACCGGGAGATATCCGATTTGTGGATGTCAATGGAGATGGTCAGATTACCGATGATGATCGGACAGTGATCGGTAGTCCACTACCTGACTGGGTTTTGGGATCCAATTTATCGGCTTCTTACAAGAATTTTGACTTCAGTGCTTTATTTTCTGGTTCATTTGGATTGGAGGTCTTCAATGGAATGGGCCGTCCGGATATTCCGACTTCTAATCGTCAAGTGGCCATATTGGATCGATGGACATTAGAGAATCCTACCGGAAGCTATCCGAGGTTCGCTGTGAATGATCCAAACAGAAATTATACCCGGGTTTCAGATATGATTAATATCAGGAATGGGTCATTTGTTAGAGTCAGAAATATTCAGGTCGGATATACCTTCTCACCTGATTTAGTTAACAGAGTTGGCGCAACCAATTGGAGAGTATATTTCTCTGTAGAAAACCTTCACACATTTACTGGTTATGAAGGTTCTGATCCTGAGGTAGGCGGTCCTACCGTAGTTGATACAGGTATTGATAGGGGGATATACCCTCAGCCACGAACCTTTAGAGTTGGAACCAGTATTTCATTTTAAGAATCTTAATCAAAGAAATTATGAATATCCTCAAAGTTTTTTCAGGTAAAATGTTAGCTCCAATGCTGCTAGCATTCATCGCCGCTGGATGTAGCAGCGATATTTTGGACGTGGAACCACAAGGTTCAGTATTCGCAAGTAATTACTTTGTAACAGCAGACAGAGTGGAAGAGTCGTTGATCTCAACTTACGATGTATTGGGACATCAGAAAGGAAGAGATTTAGCATGGTCTCCTTACCTGGTTATTTCAGAAGTATTATCTGATGATGCTTATGCCGGGGGACAGGACGCAGGAGATGGAGCAGATGAAGATGAATTCAATCGATTCCAAATTGGAACAGCTAATGAAATTGTTCATTCCATTTGGACGAGAAATTATACAGGAATTTATCGGGCTAATTTCACCATAGAAAAGGCTCAAGAGTTAGATAATGTAACAGATGAGCAAAGGAGCCAATTAATTGCTGAAGCTCGATTTTTAAGAGCGTATTTCAATTTTGAATTAGTGCGTTTCTTTGAAAATATTGTACTATTAGATTTCACACCAACTAGTGCAGATGATGTGAAAATTCCTCAGTCGCCACCGGCAGATGTATATAATTTCATTGCTGCGGATCTTGTTTATGCTATCAATAATCTTCCTGAATCATTTCCATCAGGAGAAATTGGACGTGCTACCCGATGGGCTGCAAAAGCATTGCTTGGAAGGGTGCATTTGTTTGAGCAAGGCGTATACGGAAATGGAATGAGTGCCGATGGTACAACTATCGATGATGCCTATGTATTGGCTCAGTTAGAAGATGTAATCAATAGTAGTGGACATGATTTAGAGCCTAATTTTGACGATCTATTTCTCTCATCTACAGAGTTTGGAATAGAGAGTGTGTTTGAAATTTCGTACGCAGGTCTTCCGGTCGGTGGTGATTGGGGTTCAGAGCAGTACGTAGAAGGGAATTTGGCTGCCCAAATGATGGGACCAAGAATTTCTAATTCTTCCGTTTACTACAGAGGTTGGGCTTTCGCAATTCCAACTTTTAAACTATTTGCCGATATGGCAGGAGACCCAAGACTTTCTGCCACCATCTTCCAGGAATCTGATCTATTGAGCGAGACTGGCACCACCCTAAATACAGGAGCGTATCAGCATACCGGGTATTACAATGCCAAATACACCACGCGATTAAGTGACAGAGGAACAGTAGGTACTCCCGAACTTCATAATATGAGCAATTATCGGGCAATCAGATTTGCAGATGTATTGTTGATGGCGGCTGAACTTGGAAATAATGTTTCTTATATCAACAGAGTAAGGCAGAGAGTAGGATTAACGGATCTTCCCACATACTCAGATGAGGCCTTGTTTAACGAAAGAAGGATGGAGCTAGCTGGTGAAGGTATCAGATATTGGGATCTGCTTCGAAGAGGACAATCGGTAGCTGCGCAGGAACTTACACTTTCCGGAGTTATCGGCCCGAATTATACCGGCCCAAATGAAGTCTACGATCATTCGTTTAATTCAGCGACCAGAGGCTTCATTCCAATACCGCAAACAGAAATTGATCTTTCTAACGGTGTTTTAGTACAGAACGACGGTTACTAAGCGTAATCGGAAATAGCAATTTATTTATACGAACTCAACAAGAGGATTCATTTAATAAAACCATTGTGAGCGAAATAGCAATTAAAGATATTGTACCCTTCGGGCAAAAGATGGCCTACGGAACAGGAAACCTGGTGCTTAACCTATTGCCTGCGGCACTCAATATCTTTATGTTTTTTTTGGTTACGGCCTTTGGAATGGATCCATTGATGGCTGGTTTGTTAGGTGGTCTTCCTCGATTATTTGATGCCGTTACCGACCCTATTATGGGCTTCATTTCTGATAATACGAAATCAAAATGGGGCAGAAGAAGACCATATATCGTCATTGGGGCAATTTTGAGTGGTGTGATTTTCGCTTTGCTTTGGCAATTAAATGCTGGTAACTCTCAGGACTATAATTTCTGGTACTTCTTGATTTTTTCATTGATTTTCACACTTGGAAACACCATGTATGCCACACCGTTTGTTGGCTTAGGTTATGAGATGACCACCGATTATAATGAGCGTACACGCCTGATGGCCTTTGCTCAAACGATGGGACAAATCGCGTGGATGGTTGTGCCTTGGTTTTGGGTGTTGGTTGCAGACCCTGATCTTTTCGCAACCCAGGATGAAGGTGTAAGGAAAATGGCAATCATCGTTGGTGGTGCCTGCATTTTGCTTGGCATTCTACCAGGCCTGTTTTGTAAAGGTCTTGACGCAAGTGAGATGAAGAACCGGGCAGAACTGAATTTTGCCAACATTTTCAAGAATTTAGCTAAGCTCTGGAAAAGCATCAAAGAGATATCGAATAATGGACCATTTTTAAGACTATGTGGAGCCACTTTTTTGGTATTTAATGGTTTTCAACTCATAGCAGGATTTGCCTACTTCATTATAGTCTTCCATATGTTTAATGGTGATTATGGACTTACAGGTACATGGCCAGCCTGGTTTGCAACTATGAGTGCAGTTGCTACTGCTTTTCTGGTGATTCCGATCATTTCTTATATGTCTGATAAGTTCGGAAAACGAAATGCATTCATCATTGCCACACTCATTTCAATAGTTGGCTATACCCTCAAATGGTGGGGGTTTGATCCGACCAATCCTTGGCTCATTTTTATGCCTATCCCTTTGATGTCCTTTGGTATTGGAGGATTATTTACGCTCATGATGAGTATGACCGCAGATGTGTGTGACTTAGATGAATTGAGAAATGGAATGCCTCGCAAAGAAGGGACGTTTGGTGCCATTTATTGGCTGATGGTCAAAGTGGGACAGGCACTCGCCTTGATCCTGGCAGGACTAGTACTTAAAATCGTAGGATTTGAGTCCGGTGCGGCTACTCAGACAGCTGATGCCATGACCAATTTAAGAATCGCAGACATAATCATTCCCGCCTCTACAGCTGCGCTTGCTATATGGGTGATGTGGGGGTATGATCTCACGGAAGATCGCGTGGAGGAAATCAAATCACAATTGATAGCAAGAAGAGGTGATATACATGAATAATGCGAATGAATGGAATCATCAACTATATCAAAGTTTGGATCGCAGTATGTGTAATTATTGGTTGCTCAAAACAGGAGACAATGAATGTGAATAAATCAGCAGCAGAAATATTAGGAAATCCGGATTATCAAGCCATGTGTTTTGGGGGATTTCGAGAATTGACCCGGGATTCAGTGCCTTCGGTTGCTGACCTGAAGGAAGACCTGGATATACTCTCAGCAATGGGAGTGAAGATACTACGTACATATAATACCACGGGAGATGAGCAGGTTGCTAATCTGTTACAGGCTATCAGGGAGAAGAAAAATGAAGATGCTGATTTTGAGATGTATGTGATGCTTGGCGCATGGGTGGCATGCGATATCGTTGACGACACAGCTGTTCATAATCAAGGAAACCTTAAGTGGATTAAGTCAGAGATTGATGAAGCAATAAGGCTAACCAATGAATATCCTGATATTGTGAAAATCATTGCAGTTGGAAACGAGGCAATGGTGCATTGGCAAGGCTATCATGTAGCACCCAATGTTATTCTCAGATGGGTGAACCTGCTTCAGGAATTAAAGAAAGAGGGCAAGCTGCCAAAAGATCTTTGGATTACCAGCTCAGATAATTTCGCCTCATGGGGTGGAGGTGATCCAATCTATCACAAAAGAAATCTTGAAAAGCTTATTAAAGCTGTTGATTTCATCGCCATGCATACTTATCCATTTCACGATACGCATTACAACCCACACTTTTGGTTACAGCCTGAAACAGATACACTTTCAGATGTTGAAAAAAGCAAAATTGCTATGCAACGTTCTGTTGACTATGCGATGAGCCAATACGAGCTAGTAAGAAATTATGTAACCAACATTGGATTTCCGGATAAACCCATCCATATCACCGAAACGGGCTGGTCAAGTAAAACTAATGATTGGTACGGCCCTAAGGGCTCAAAGGCTGCAGATGAATACAAACAAAAGCTATACTACGAAGGCATTCTAAAAAGGTGCGAAGAGCAAAACATCACCTGCTTTTATTTTGAAATTTTTGATGAGTCATGGAAAGATGATAGAAACCCCATGGGGTCTGAAAATCATTTTGGATTGATAACACTCAAGGGCAAGGCTAAATATGCCTTGTGGGATTTGGTTGATCAGGGTGCCTTCGATGGCATTACAAGAAATGGATATCCAGTCACTAAATCCTTCAATGGAGACAAGGAAGCTTTAATGAAAACGGTGTTACCACCCCAGACTTTAGAGATAATTGAAAGCGAGTAATATGCGAGTGAGCAAACATATCGTTCCATTTTTTTTACTATTCATGATGATTGCTTGCAATCAAAATACGAATGATGATTTGGTAAATGCAGGTCCTGTGAAAGTAGAGATAAAAAAAGAAAATGATGGGTATGTGTTATATCGTGGTGGTCAACCTTATGAGTTTAATGGTGCTGGGCTAAGTGGGGATATCGCATCACTTGCTGCTCATGGAGGCACATCCATCAGAACATGGGCGGAAGATGCAGAGATCCTTGATCTGGCGCATCAATATGGCATGACGGTATTTATGTGTTTTTGGATTCACCCCGAGCGTCAAGGGATGGATTATTCGGACAAATCTGCTTTAAACGAGCAGTTTGATCGTGTTAAAAAATTTGTTTTAGAGAATAAAGATCACCCGGCATTATTGGCCTGGTGCATAGGAAATGAGCTCAATCTGAATTACACAGACCCGAGTGTTTATGATGAGGTTGAACGTATTTCAAAATGGATTCAAGAGGTGGATCCCAATCATCCTACTACCACCACAATATCGTCTGTAAACCCTGAAGTGGTAAAACACATCAAGGAAAGAGCCTCAAGTTTGGACTTTTTAAGTGTTCAGGTGTATGGAGATTTATTCGTTTTACAAGACTTGATCAAAGAGTCCAATTGGACTAAACCCTATATGGTTACGGAATGGGGTGCAATCGGACATTGGGAAATGCCATCGACTACCTGGGGAGCGCCTATTGAGCAGAACAGTACACAAAAAGCGGCGAATTACCTGAAAGGATATCGTCAGTCAATTGAACCATTCGGTGACCAGTGCATTGGCAACTATGTTTTTCTCTGGGGCCAAAAACAAGAAAGAACTCCTACCTGGTACGGTCTATTTTTAGAAGAGGGTGAAGAAACAGAGGCAATTGACGTCATGCACTACATATGGAATGCAGAATGGCCGAAAAACAGAACTCCTCAATTGGAATCAGTACTGCTCGATGGTAAAAAATCCAATGAAGATATATATCTGGTAGCAGGCCAAGATTATATAGCTAGTGTAACTACCAAAGATCTAGATAACGATTCATTGACATACAAGTGGGTGATTATGAAAGAGAGTACTGAGACTAAAGAAGGAGGAGATCATGAAGAAGTTCCTGAAAAACTAGGTGTGATTGAAAGTGCTAAGGAGTCCTCCGTGGAGATTAAAGCCCCACTGGAGAAGGGACCCTACCGACTCTTTGCTTATGTGTATGATGGCAATGGACATGCTGCACATGCCAATATTCCTTTTTATGTAACGGAAGAGTAAGATGAATACTAATATTTTGAAATTCACAATCCTATTTGTAGCACTATTTATAGGATGCATGGACGATGAAAAAGATATGAAAATTGAGGTATTTGAAACGTCTGCTAGTGGAAATAAGCATACGAAGTTGGAACAGTATGAGGCTGTGAATCCAAGTTCAAGCATTGTGATAAATCCTGAAGAATCGTTTCAAGTGATTACCGGAATTGGTGGATCCTTCACAGAGTCTTCCGCTTACCTTTTGAATCAATTAAGTCAGGAAAACAGACAAAAAATATTAGATGCCTATTTCGGAGATGAAGGGGCAAAGTATTCGCTTACACGAACTCATATCAATTCATGTGATTTTTCTTTAAGCAATTATGCCTATGTGGAAGAGGGAGATACTTCATTAAGGACGTTTTCCATAGATGAGGATCGCGATGATATCATTCCGATGATAAAAGATGCTCAGTCCATTTCTACAGATGGATTCAAGATCATTTCATCACCGTGGACCGCACCCCCCTGGATGAAAGACAACAACAGTTGGGTGGGTGGTAAGCTACTGGAAGAGCACTATCCAACCTGGGCCAGTTATTTTTCAATGTACATTGAAGCTTATAATGAAGAAGGCATTGATATCTGGGGTGTCACATTCGAGAATGAGCCACTTGGAAATGGTAGCAATTGGGAAAGTATGCATTATACACCTGAAGAAATGGTGGATTTCGTACAGAATCATCTTGGACCTCAGCTGGAAAAAGATGGTCATGAAACAAAAATATTCGGGTACGACCAAAATAGAGGAGAAGAACTCATCGACTGGGCTGAAAAAATGTATGAAAATGAGGCTTCTTCCAGATACTTTGATGGCACAGCAGTTCATTGGTATGCAAGTACCTTCAAATGGTACGGTGAAACACTCCAAAAAGTGCATCAAATGGCACCTGATAAGTACTTAATAGAGACTGAGGGATGTGTGGATGCAGAAGTGCCAAAGTGGAAAGATGACGACTGGTACTGGTCTAAGGAAGCTACCGATTGGGGCTGGGATTGGGCTCCTGAAGATCAAAAGGAGGATCACCCCAAATACGTTCCGGTTTATCGCTATGCCAGAGATATGATTGGTTGCTTCAATAATTGGGTTGATGGTTGGATTGATTGGAATATGGTTCTGAATCGGCAGGGAGGACCAAACTGGTTCAAGAACTGGTGTGTTGCACCTGTCATTGTTGATCCTGATCAGGATGAAATTTATTTCACGCCGCTTTACTATGTGATGAAACATTTTAGCAGGCACATAAGACCAGGTGCAAAGAGAATCGGCTTAGAGATTACAGATGATGAACTGATGGCAACAGCCGTGAAAAATCCTGACGGATCTATAGCAGTGGTAATTCTTAACATGAGTGAATCGGAAAAAGGATTTACCATCTTTTTGAATGATGAATCAACAAGTATCAATATTCAGGATAAGGCTTTACAAACAATTTTAATTAACAAATAGAAATCCTAATATCAGCTAATGGAACAACCCTCAGTTTTTATAAAAGAATTGGCATTTGCTAAATCAACCTCAGATATAGTTGGTGAATTTGTGCGTATTGGAGAATCGGAGTTTTATAAAATAGAGAATTATGATCAGATGAGACCATTTTTTCTGAGCCTGGTTAGCCATTCAGATCACTGGCTATTTATATCCACTACAGGTGGACTGACTGCAGGTAGAAAGAACTCGGAATCTGCACTTTTCCCTTACTACACTGATGACCGTATTCGTGATGCTTTTGAAGCGACAGGGAGCAAAACAATTTTAAGGGTTGAAAGACATGACAAACAGCTACTATGGGAGCCTTTCTCAAATAGATATGAAGGCGTATACAATAAACAACGTAATCTTTATAAAAACAGAACTGGTAGTAAACTCATTTTTGAGGAAGTAAACAAAGACTTACAATTAACCTTTCAGTACTCCTGGTCTTTCTCTGAAAAGTTTGGATTTGTTAAAAAGTCAAAGCTAATAAACTGGAGCTATGAAGAGCAGGTAGTGGAGGTCTTAGATGGTATTCAAAATATCCTTCCCTACGGAGTGAGTTCAGCTCTACAGGCCAGTGCAAGTAACCTGGTCAATGCGTATAAAAAGAATGAACTACATGAAGAAACTGGTCTGGGGTTGTTCATGCTGAGCGCCATCATTGTAGATAAAGCAGAGCCAAGTGAAGCCCTAAAAACAACCACTGTCTGGAGTACCGGACTTTCAAGAGACCGTGTGCTATTGTCCAGTTTACAATTGGATAAGTTTAGAAGAGGAGAGGAGCTGACAAATGAAGTGGATGTACGTGCCGAAAGAGGTGCATACTTTATTAATACGTCCGTTTCACTAAATCCCAATTCCGACCATAGTTGGATGATCATAGCCGAGGTAAATCAGGATCATTCGGATGTTTTCCGACTCATACATCAGCTAGGTGATGAAAAGAGTATGTCTGAAGCAGTAGTTGCGGATCGTAAGCGAAACAGAGCCAAGCTGCTGCAACTAGTAGGCAAAGCGGATGGGCTTCAGTTGACCAATGATACACTTAGCGTGGCTCGTCATTATTCCAATGTCCTTTTTAACATTATGCGAGGAGGGATTTTTGATGAAGACTATAATGTTGAGAAGAGTGATTTTAATCGGTTTGTTAAAATCGTCAATAAGAAGGTCTTTCATTCAAATAAAGGTTTTCTAGAAGCGCTATCACCTGTCTTCAACTATCATCATTTGCTGCTTGAGGCAGAAAAATCAGGAGATAGCGATCTTTTAAGAATTTGCAAAGAGTACTTACCACTTACATTCAGTCGCAGGCATGGAGACCCGAGTCGACCGTGGAACAAATTTACTATTGCTACTAAAGATGAAGACGGAAATAAATTAAGGGAGTATGAAGGCAACTGGCGCGATATTTTTCAAAACTGGGAGGCTTTAGCCGTTTCATTTCCAGGCTACACCTTGTCCATGATCACCAAGTTTGTCAACGCCTCAACAATTGATGGGTACAACCCTTATCGAATAACTAAGGAGGGAATAGATTGGGAGACAATTGAACCTGATAATCCATGGTCATATATTGGCTATTGGGGAGATCATCAGATTATTTATTTACAAAAGCTCCTTGAAATTGCCATTTCTCATCAATCGGAAGATTTAGTTAGACTATTATCAAATAAGCAGTTTGTTTACGCGGATGTGCCTTATCGAATCAAAGGGTTCGATGATATTGTAAGTGACCCTCAAAATACCATCGACTATGATCACGAGGCTGAGGCAAAATCTGAAGAGAGAGTTGAAGAAATTGGATCCGATGGTAAACTGGTTCATAGAAACGATGAGCTTCTCAAGGCCAACTTGACTGAAAAGCTACTTGTCACATTTCTCACAAAGATGTCCAACTATGTTCCGGAAGGAGGGATATGGCTCAATACACAAAGACCAGAGTGGAATGATGCTAATAATGCCCTAGTAGGTAATGGTGTCAGCATGGTTACTCTATGCTACATGCGGCGCTTTGCGTCTGCTATGATCAATCTTTATGTGGGCGAAGGAAAATTCGAAGTGAATCAATCCATTTATGATTTTTTCAGTGGGATTAATGAAGCATTGGTAGCGAACAAGCATTTGTTAGATCAATCCATTTCCAATGAAGATCGAATGCAGATGATTGATAAACTCGGAAGACTTGGAGAGGCATACCGAAAAAGTGCATACAATGGCTTGGCTAAGCAGTCTGTTACATTGTCTGCGAATGAGATTCGGTCCTTCTTTCAAATCACTGTAGCTCATATAGATCATTCCATAAGGGCCAATAAGCGGGAGGATGGACTGTATCATGCATACAACTTACTCACGATAAAAGAAGGCCAAGCGTCTATCGATTATCTATATGAGATGTTGGAAGGTCAGGTGGCCGTATTATCAGCCGGGCTACTGGATCATCGTGAAGCACTGGAAGTATTAGATGCGCTAAAAGCAAGTGATATTTTCAGGGAAGATCAATACAGTTATATGCTGTATCCAAATAGGACACTTCCTAAGTTTTTAGAGAAAAATATCGTTCCTGATGATTTCATAAAGTCATCAAAACTTGCTCAACAACTTCTTGAAGAGGGTGATAGATCCATTATTTTTTCCGATGTTAAAGGCAATTATCATTTCAACGGGTCATTTAATAATGCAAACAGCCTCAAGGAAGCATTAAATAAGTTAAAGAAGACCAGGTATCAAGAGCTTGTAGAGGAAGAGTACGAACAGTTTCTTGAAGTATTTGAAAAAGTATTTAATCATAAGGCATTTACCGGACGATCGGGTACATTCTATGGATACGAAGGACTTGGAAGTATCTATTGGCACATGGTATCTAAGCTTCTATTGGCCGTTCAGGAGAACATAAACTGGTACTGGAATAAACATAAAGATACTGCTGAAATGGGCCGAATGATCGACCATTACTATGAGATCAGAGCTGGTATTGGTATAAATAAAGATCCGGAATTGTATGGTTCGATTCCGACAGATCCGTATTCACATACTCCTGGAGGGAGGGGAGCACAGCAGCCGGGTATGACCGGTCAGGTGAAAGAAGATGTCTTGAATAGATGGGCAGAGCTGGGTGTGTCTGTCGTGAATTCAAGGATCCATTTTGAACCTAGATTTTTAAGTCAGGAAGAATACCTGTCTGAGCAATCAACCTTTGAGTATTTCGATCTGAAAGGTGAAAAGCAGTCAATAAACCTGGAAGCGGGCCAATTGGCCTTTACATATTGCCAGGTGCTTATTGTTTATGAAAAAGGGGATGCTCCAGAGATGATTGTGACGGCATCAAATGGTGATATTGAACGCATTGAAGGAAGTATGCTCAATGAAACACTCTCAAAAGAGCTTTTTGATCGCACTGGATCGATAAATAAAATCAACGTGACTATTTCAAAATAATTCTATATGGCTGCACGCTACGAAATACTATCACTTGCAGGGCAAGACCTCTCCGGCAAATCGAAAGAGGAGCTTTCTGAATTGTACAATGAACTGTTAAATGAAGGAATGCATGGACTTTGTTTTAGTCCATATCAAGAGGGTCAAGCTCCTGGTGATCAGCTTACTGCTGAACAAATTAAAAGACGAATAGACATCATTAAACCTCATACTCAATGGATCAGATCTTTTTCATGCACCGAAGGAAACGAATTGATTCCTGTTATAGCTAAAGCTAATGGATTGAAGACTCTGGTAGGTGCCTGGTTGGGGACAGATGATGAGATCAACCAAAAAGAGATAGCCGGAGTGATAGAGGTCGCTAAAGCCGGACATGCAGATATTGTCGCCGTTGGTAATGAGGTCTTATATAGAAAGGATTTAACGGAAGATGAATTGCTTGCCTTTATCTATCAAGTAAAAGAAGCACTTCCTGGCATCCCTGTTGGGTATGTAGATGCTTACTACGAGTTTGGTTTTAAGCCACGAATTACTGAGGCATGTGATGTGATTTTAGCTAATTGCTATCCATATTGGGAAGGTTGTGCATTGGAGTATTCACTTCTCTACATGAAGGATATGTTTCGAAGAGCCATGATGGCAGGAGAAGGAAAGAGGGTCATCATTACAGAGACCGGATGGCCGGATCAGGGGCAAGTATTCCATGGGGCTATTCCATCACATGAGAACGCGATGAAATACTTCATCAACACACAGTTGTGGTCCAAACAAGAAGACATTGAAATTTTCTATTTCTCATCTTTTGATGAATCCTGGAAAACAGGAGACGAAGGAGATGTCGGAGCATTCTGGGGTATATGGGATAAGCACGAACAACCAAAATTTTAACCAGTATACCATGAAAAAGTCACTACAACTACAGATTATAAACATGGTGCTCTTTGCATCCTTTGTAATGAGTGCCTGTTCAGAGCGAAAGCCAACAAGTAATTCAAATGATATAGAATCAAAGGTTGATAGTGTACTGGCATTGATGACACTAGATGAAAAAATCGGCCAGACGATTATGTACAATGGCACCTGGGAGTTTACCGGACCTGTGTCAGGGAATAATCAATGGAAAGCTGAAAAAATCATGAATGGCCAGGTAGGAGCAATGTTGAACGTGCTTACTGCTGAAGAAACTAGAAGAACACAAGCATTAGCTGTTGAAAATAGCAGATTGGGGATTCCCATGTTATTCGCTTACGATGTGATTCATGGATATAAGACCATGTTTCCGGTACCACTTGCTCAGGCAGCATCCTGGGATCCGGAAGTGGCACGATTAGGGTCAGATGTAGCTGCAAGGGAAGCCTCTGCAGCAGGACTGCATTGGACCTTTGCTCCGATGATTGACATTAGCAGGGATGCACGATGGGGAAGAATCATGGAGAGCCCTGGTGAAGATCCCTATCTTGGATCAGAGATGGCAAAAGCCTGGGTTGAAGGATACCAGGGAGATGACTTATCAGATCCTAAGACGATCGTTGCATGTGCCAAGCATTTTGCAGGTTACGGATTTGCTGAAGCTGGGAGGGATTACAACACCGTGGAGGTTTCTATGCAGACCCTTTACAATGTGATTCTACCACCTTTTAAAGCTGCCAGTGATGCAGGCGTAGCAACCTTTATGAATGGTTTTAATGATCTGAATGGTATTCCAGCCACAGGAAATGAATTTCTTCAACGTGATATCCTAAAGGGCCGATGGAATTACGACGGGATGATGGTTTCAGACTGGGGCTCTATCCCGGAGATGATTTTTCATGGATATGCAAAAGATACGGCTCAGGCAGCAGCTATGGCCATGAATGCAGGGAGTGATATGGATATGGAGGGTCGTGTGTATGAAAAAGGATTGAAAGAGAAAATTGAACAGGGAGAGGTAAGCGTGGATCTTCTGGATGATGCAGTCAGAAGAATACTAAGATTAAAGTTTAAGCTGGGTCTTTTTGATGATCCATATCGGTACTCTGATGTTCAGCGTGAAAAGGAAGAGCTGCTTTCTGCTGAGAACTTGGCAGCTGCCAGAGACGCTGCTCGTAAGTCAATCGTCCTTTTAAAAAATGAATCAGATATTCTTCCAATCTCTAAAGGGGTATCTTCGATAGCTGTAATCGGTCAGCTTGCCGCTGATAGGGATATTCCATTAGGAAGCTGGAGGGCACAGGCCGTTCCAAACTCTGCCGTCTCACTACTTGAAGGCATTAAAGGTGCAGTGTCAGAAAAAACAAGTGTTGAATTTGCAAAAGGATATACACTCACCGTTGGAAATAGAAGCTTTGGGAAAGAGCTAACAATTGTTGATGAAGATAAAAGTGGATTTGCAGAAGCCATCAATCTTGCCAAAAGCAGTGAGGTAGTAGTGATTGCCCTTGGAGAGGATTGCTACCAGTCAGGAGAAGGCAGAAGCCAAATGGATGTGGGATTGAAAGGCAGTCAGATAGATTTATTTAATGAACTTAAGAAAGTGAATGATAACATCGTGGTTGTATTGATGACCGGTCGTCCGGTCGCTATTCCGGAAATTGAAGCGGATGCCAGTGCCATTCTTGAAACATGGTTTGCAGGGTCTGAATCCGGTAATGCTATCGCTGATATATTGTTTGGAGACTACAATCCATCAGGTAAACTGCCGGTCTCGTTTCCGTACCATACTGGACAAGAGCCACTCTATTACAGTCAGAAAAGCACCGGCCGTCCAATTAATCGAGCAGAAAATGTTTTTTGGACGCATTACACAGATGGACCGAATGATGCATTGTTTCCATTTGGATACGGTCTAAGCTATACGACGTTTAATTACGAAAACTTCAACGTATCAAAAGAGGAAGAATCGATCGGCATTTCTGTAGATGTGACCAATAGTGGAGATATGGATGGTGAAGAAGTTGTTCAACTATACATACAAGATGTAGCTGCATCACTGGTTAGACCAATCAAAGAATTGAAAGGTTTTGAAAAAGTATGGTTCGCTGCAGGAGAAACCAAGACAGTTGAATTCACGCTATCAAAAGATGACCTATCATTTTACAATGAAATGGGAGAACTCATATTTGAACTAGGCGAGTTCCGTATTTCAGTGGGTTCAAATTCCAGAGACCTGACCACCCAATCAATCACAATCAACTAACTATGAAAAAGCACAACCTACTTCTCATTACTGTGGTTTCTTCTCTTGGAGGGTTACTGTTTGGGTACGATACCGGAGTAATCAACGGTACCCAGTTTTACTTCAGTAAATACTTTGAGTTAGATGCTGTGATGAAAGGATGGGTTGTGAGTAGTGCTTTGGTGGGTTGTTTTGTTGGAGCCCTATTCTCAGGATTGATTAGCAAAGCCTATGGACGAAAAAACTCGTTGATTTTATCCGCCGTTCTGTTTACCATCTCAGCCTGGGGATCCGGGTTGCCTTCATTTTTGCCTCAATCAATTTCATTGCTGGTCTTTTTTAGGATAATTGGTGGACTGGGAATTGGAATTGCTTCCATGAATGCACCTACTTACATCGCGGAGCTTTCCCCTGCTGCCATTAGAGGCAAAATGGTGACTTACTATCAGCTTGCCATTGTGGTAGGGTTTTTCGTGGTGTTTCTGTCTACTTATGCTATAGGTAATTCCGGAAATCTTGAATACAACCTGAATCAAGGTTGGCGATTGATGTTCTGGTCAGAACTACTGCCATGCTTGATATTCCTTTTTTTATTATTTGTAGTGCCAAAGAGTCCGCGATGGTTGATTCTTAAGGGGAGAGATGACGAGGCAAAACGTATCCTTGCTCAACTGCATGGAGAATCAATGGCCGAGAAAGAGTTTAGTGAAATATGTCTCTCAATAGATAAAACAAATAAGCCTAGTATCTCAGAGCTGTTTAAGAAGAGCATTTTTCCAATTGTATTGATTGGTACTGCATTATCTGCCCTACAGCAGCTTACAGGAATCAATGCGGTGCTATACTATGGAGCGGACATCTTCGAAAAGGCACTAGGATTTGGACAGGAAGATGTTTTAAAACAGCAGCTATTGCTTGCCGGAGTAAACCTTCTTTGTACCTTCATTGCCATGGGATCGGTGGATAAATTTGGCAGAAAACCACTTATTTACTTGGGGTGTTTTGGTATGACAGTAGGATTTCTAATGCTTGGAATTACACTGATGAATGATCAAGTAGGAGTACTTTCATTAATCGGCATTCTGGTTTTCATTGGTTCTTTTGCTCTATCCATGGGCCCGGTGGTATGGGTTTTACTTTCGGAGATGTTCCCCAATAATATCAGAAGTTTGGCCATGTCGGTAGCAGTGGCCGCCCAGTGGGGAATGAACTACGTGGTTTCACAGTCTTTTCCTGTAATCGTCGAGAGTGAAGCGAATCAGGGTCCTTTCTGGAATCAGTCATTACCCTATTTCATCTTCATAGGGTTCATTCTGGTCACAGTAGTGCTTACCTATAAATACATTCCAGAGACCAAAGGAAAGTCCTTGGAAGAGGTGGAAGATTTTTGGGTAAGGAAATAACTATCCCAATGTGAGAGGGAGGAGATGCTAGCACCCAATCATCCCAAAGGAAAACATCAATGTTTGTGCTACTTTTTTTCCATCACCATTTTCAGCAGGCGTCCAGTCACCCGGAATGCTATCAAACAGATCAATCATGTGCTTATCTATGAAAGGATATCCTGAAGTCTCTGTGAGCTTGACATCCGTTAGATTTCCATCTGAATTGATCGTAAACATGAGCTTACCTGCACCTATCTGATCACCTTCTATGGTGGTAATGATTAATGCACTTTCTTCTTTTAAGTAGTTAATCAATTCCTCTTTTCCACCAGTATATGCTGCTTCTTTTTCAGGAACCACAGTGATGAAATAATTGAGTTGCTGCTGATTTATAGCACTTGGAAGCGGCATTGATTCACCATAGCTGGCAATAAGCTGTATATCATCCGAGTATTGGGCAGTTTTTAGCAGATCAATTTGTTCTTCTGTTAAGGTGAGATTGTTACTTGTCTTAATCAACTCAGTACCATTAGCGATCAGTTTGACGTCTAATTTTTGAATGGGGTAAGGTGCCCAGTTGGCTTCTTTCGGAATGATGTCATTGATTGATGATGCTGTACTTAAATCTTCTTTAGAGATAGTAGCCCAATACCGTGATCCAATATCATAAGAAAAATTTGGTGGAGTAGATGATCGGATTTTTCTGGCCACTTCCTCAGTTTCTTCAATGGTCGAAGATTCAATTTCATCTTTCGCGTCATAGTTTGGCTTGCTAATGATCCCAATAGCCATCAATCCAAGTGTTCCCAAAATCATAGAGCTAATTACGATACTCTTTTTCATGCTTTTTATCATTTAATTCATACTGATGATCAATGTTACGTTTATTAACTGTTTACATGCATTAATGAAATGTAAAATGATGTAAATCTTCTGTAAAACAGTTTTGGCTGCATCAGATATAAATAGTTTTGTACCATGCGCTTCAGATTTATTTTTTGTGTGGGTATCTACCTCTCTTCCTTTGTGTTAATTGGTCAAGGTGTATTTGCTGAAAAACACATTGAAGTATCTCTTCGGATGGTTGGACACAAAGTACTACTGAATGCAGGTGACAGCACTTCACGCGTCATGCCTATTGTCAAATACGGAAATCAGTACCGAATTGAATTTGAATCCGAGTTTGGATTTATTCCGGAAGATTTGGTTAGTACTATCAGTGATGTCATGCTCCAATCGAATATAGATGATCGTTACATTGTGGAAGTAGAAGAATGCACTTTCAAACAGATAGTATACAGCTTTGAAAAGAGTAAACGTGCTTCGCATAATGATCTGGTGGCGTGTAGTGTTAGATATATGCAACGAGGCTGCTACAGCTTGGTCTTTACATTTTTAGATCGTTCAGAATCACCTACCAAACTCACAAGTGAAGTCGAATCAAAAGCGGATAATGATTTATTGCTCCCTGTTAGTATTGGAGTAATTATCCTATTTGGAATAGGAATTATTGGATTTGTGAATCTAAAGAAATCATCTAAAGCGGATCATCTCATTGAGTTAGGAAAATACCGATTTGATTTAAGGAATGCAGTCTTGATTTTGAAGGAACAAAAAACAGAATTAACCGGTAAGGAAGCAGATCTGCTTCAACTGTTATACTCATCAGTGAATGCGCCAGTAAAGCGAGAGACGATTCTTAATCAGGTGTGGGGAGATGAAGGAAACTATATCGGAAGAACCCTGGATGTGTACATCTCTAAGCTTCGCAATAAACTTCAAGCGGATCCCACTATTAAAATTGTGAATATCCGAGGGGTAGGGTATAAGTTGGTGATTGATAGTTGAGTTGAATCAATTTCCGCTACTGTTTTACCAAGTATTAACAAGCTACCTCTTCAATTCAAAAATAGCGGTCTGCTTTGGACCAACTTTAAAGTTGGAAGTCACATCGATTGTTGAATTATCCAGCACATTTACTCCTTTAGAATAGCCATCTAAGATTTCAGCAAAACGATCCCGATTCATTTCCACTTCATTTTCATTTCGATTCATCACTACCATAACGGCTTCATCTTCGGTATGACGGAAATACACATACGTATTGTTCTCCGGAATGAAATGAGTCAATTTACCATTGTGAATGACCGCCGAAGATTTTCTCCAATTGGTGAGTCGTTTCACATATTCAAATGCTTCGTTTTCTTGTCTAGTCCTTCCTTCTTGTGTAAATACTGATCGCTTATCCTCCGGCCAGCCACCAATCATATCGGCACGTTTTCTTCCGTCTCCGTTTACAGGATCATTGGCCAGCATCAACTCTATGCCATAATAGACTTGCGGGATACCACGGATTGTCATCAGGTAGGCATATCCCATTTTAAAAAGATCAGGATCTTCGCCCATTTTAGTGAAAAATCTCTCCGTATCATGGTTGTCGATGAAAACCACATTTTTCATCGGACCTGAATACAACCGATCCTGAGAAATCGCATAATAAAGCTTAGACAAGCCATTCTTCCATCCAAAATCTTCAGTTAACGCCTGATCCAGAGCAAACATGATTTGAAAATCAGTCACACTTGGTAACTTCGAATCATAACCATCATTTTCTCCTTCCTTATCTTCTTGCCAGTATGCTTCATGACCGACCTTTTCTACCCAGGCTTCACCTACAATGTTGAAGTTGGGGTAGGAGGTCATTACCTCTGATACCCAATCCGCCAGGTAGTCCTTATAGGGATACACATACGTATCCATTCGAATGCCATCCACGCCGGAATATTCAATCCACCAGATAGAGTTTTGAATGAGGTATTTAGCAAGGATGGGGTTACGTTGATTGAGGTCTGGCATTTCGGCTACAAACCAGCCTTTCTGCAGCTTGTCCAAATCGTATTGGGAAGCATAGGGATCAGACTGTACTTCACCTCTGAAATTAGTGGTGCCATATTCTTCTCTATCATGAAACCAGTCATCAGATGGTAGATCCTTCATCCACCAATGTTGATCGCCCACATGGTTGTGGATCATGTCCATGATCACTTTCATGTCCATGCTGTGACACTTTTCTACAAAAGACTTAAACTCCTCATTCGATCCAAACCGACGATCCACTTTGTACAAGTCTGTAGCAGCATAGCCATGATAAGCCCCATAAGATGGCATCATGTCATTTTCGAAAGTAGGAGTGAGCCAAACAGCCGTCATTCCCAGGTCTTTGATATAGTCAAGATTATCTGAAACCCCTTTGATATCTCCGCCATGTCTGCCATTTGGATTGCTTCGATCTGCTGCCTCCAGCATGCCTTTCACGGTATCATTCGATGGATCACCGTTAGCGAATCTATCAGGCATTAAAAGGTAGATGACGTCACTGGCATCAAACCCAAGATTTCTGTTTGTATCATTGGTTCTAGCCTTTAATTCATAAGTGATTTGTTTTCTCGTTTTCTTTCCTTCTTTGAGTTCGATTTGAAAGGAGCCTGGCGCTACACTCTCATCTATCGTAAGGTTTAATACCAGGTAGTTTGTATTGGGTAGTTTACTCACCGATTTAAGCACTACGCCTTCATAATCAATGACGGGATCGTGGGCCCCAATATTTTCACCATGAAGCATGATTTGGAGTTCTTTGGTAGGCATCTCTGTCCACCAGAAGGGAGGATCGATGTGTTCAATCTCTTGAGAGAATAGGTGAAATGAAATGAAAAGTAGAATGAAGGAAAGCTTTTTCATGATCTTATTCTTTCGATAGTAAAAATATTAAGGGGACATGCAGTCGATTCTTCCAGGCATTTTCATCATGTGCATCGCCTTCGAATTTCATTGTTTTAAAGGTATTGGAATCATACCCTGCTTGCAATATTATAGAGTCAGCGACTGGTTGCAATGATGCGTACAAGGCATCTAAAGTCGCTGTTCCATAATCAAAGTATAATTTATGCTTCCTAGGATCCGGTAAGTTTTCTTTTAGATAGGTGAAGAAGGCATCCGGGATGGGATTGTTTTCAATCGTAAAAACACCCGGCCAGTGGGTGCTTAGACATGCCGCACCTCCAAATACCTGAGGATATTCGCAAATCGCATACATGGAAATGAGACCACCCATGCTGGATCCGGCGATAAATGTATTCGACCGATCCGGTAACGTTCGATAGGTCGAGTCAACAAATGGTTTAAGTTCTTCGGTAATAAACTTCAAATAGTTGTCAGACTGGACGTCTGTTGCAAACAGAAGTATTCCATCCCCACGATCCAGTTGATAAAGTGAATCCTGAATATGTTTGGGAAGACTTTCAAATGGTTTTTGTGGGAAGTATTCAGGGTGTCTCAGCAACGTTCCTCCGTTGGGTATAGCTACGATAATGGCCTCTCTGATCTTGTTTTCTTTTGACAGCTTAGCCATTGTTTCATCTACGCCCCATTCCTGGCCGTTCCAGGTAGAGGTAGAATCAAATAACATTTGACCGTCATGCATATACAGGACCGGATAGTGCTTTTCTGAATTGAAATAACTCTCAGGAATAAGCACTTGTATTTCACGGTCTTCAACTAGATCACTCTTGAAATGATGTGCTTTGAGTGTCGCCTCATTTTCGTTGTTGCAAGAGATGAGTGTGCTGATAAGAGATATGATGATTAAGAACTTATGCATAAATAAAAAAGCTGTCTCAAAAGGTCTTATTAATTTTAGAATGTCATTCTGACGAAAGGAAGAATCTTCTTATAACTTGTGCTGGCAGGCTTTAAGAACAAGAGATCCTTCATAAATTCAGGATGACAGACCTTTTGGGACAGCTTTTTTTTGTAATTCAAATAATTAATTAATATCCGTCATTTTGAACCAGTTTTGGATTGGCAATCAGGTCTGAAGAAGGAATAGGAAAAATGTCTAAATGTGCCGGAGTAGTAGTTCCGTCCTGTACCCCGCCTTTCCATGGCCAGATGTATGAGCCTCCTGAAAACCTTCCAAAACGTATAAGATCTGTCCTTCTGGTCGCCTCCAGGTATAGCTCTCTTGCTCGTTCGTCAAGAACCCAATCAAGGTCTACATCACCCAAAGCAACATTCCCACTGTTATCACCATATGCACGTGTCCTAAGTTCATTTAAATAGCCAAGCGTTGTTGCACTAATTGATCCACCACTTCTCAGCTCTGCTTCTGCAAGCATCAGGTATGCTTCTGCTAGCCTAAATACAGGATAGTCAGTACTTACCTGATCTACACCCGGTGCTCGCTGACCGGTAGAAGCTTCAATATTGTTGTACTTTGGTACAGCCCATCCGTCAGTAAACTCCCCAACGTCATCTATTTCCAGTGATTGACCTTCGGTGAAGAAAATTGCTCTACCATCCGGACTATCACCATCTGGATCTGTAGCTGCACCCGGGAATAAATTAACTAATGAGCTGGTAGTTCTATAACCAGCCCATCCACTTGGCACTCCATAGTCAGCAACTGCTTCATTAGGGAAGGGGGTATCATTTTTCTCATCGTCAGACATGGCGCCACCAATCGCACCTCTTATAATTGTAGTAGTGCCACCCCAGGTTTGAGATACAAGTCCATCATGCACTATAGGCCAGATGATTTCTTCTGTTCTCAGGTGATTGTCACCCATGAAAAGTTCCTGATAATTTGGCGTCAATGAATAAGCACCCGAGTTAATTACTTTATTGACCTCTGTGATACAATCAGCATACCTGTTGTTTCCGGTATATACCTCTGCATTTAAATACAGCTTTGCTTTTAGCATCCAGGCAGCTGCTTGATCAATTCTTCCATATTGATGATTGGCCTGACCGGCAGGTAATAGCGTATTTTCAATGTCATTCAGTTCTGATTCAATGAAATCAAATGTTACTTGAGGATCTACCTGAGTAGGCAATGCAGATGTAATGGATGTAATTAACGCAACGTTCCTAAAATGATCCAATGCATGCCAATAGGAGAAGGCTCTAATGAATCGTGCCTCTGCAATGTACTCATCGATGGTATCAATTTCTTCCTGAGACAATCCTGACGGAAGATCCTGGGCTGTTCTGATAAAATCGTTGGCCAGTGAAATAGTAAAGAATATTCGGTAGTAGAGCACGCGTACAAATTGATTATCTGCACCCCATGCATGATTATGCAAGTCTCTGATACCTGAATCATTCCAGGCTATGATTGCCTCATCTGTAGTAAGTTCTTGGGCTTTCCACCAGACCCTCAAATAACTGGAAAAACCTTCGTCATTGATGATTGTGAGGTCAGGCTGACCTGCAGCCCCTTGCTGTCCGGTTAGTGAGAGCGATGCATATACTTTAGCTATGTAAGACTTATATCCATCAAAGTCATCAAATGCAACAGATTCTACTAACCCATTCTTTGGCTCTAAATCCAAATCTGTACAGGCAGCTATGGAAATAATCAGTATTAATGATAGTATCTTTTTCATGTTGTTCTAATTAAAATATAAGATTTAATCCAACTATGACTGTTGTTGATCTTGGATATAAATTGTTATCAATTCCTCCTATCCCAGCTTCAGGATCTACACCGGAATATCCTGTTATCGTCATCAAATTAGTGGCTGTTAAATATGCACGTGCATTTACGTTCTTAATCTGATCGATTCTATAACCGACGGTTACGTTATCGAGTTTAAGGAACGAGGCATTTTCAACATAAATATCAGAAAGAAGTTGCCTTTCAGTGAAATCATTTTCATATGCTGAAATATGGATATTGTTTGGAGCAAACGGATTATCTGCACCTTGATAAGATCCATACTGAGAGAAAACATTATTGTAAGTGTAGTTTCCAATCTGTCCTCTGAAGGTAAATGCGACATCAAATTTCTTGTAAGAAAGATTACCAGTTAAACCCATAATTAAATCTGGTGCTGGGTTTTTATATGGTCTCAGATCATCTTCGTTAATTACACCATCTTCGTTTTGATCTACATACATATCAAGATCGTTCCTTAGGCCATCGCCATTTACGTCTTCACCATCTGGAATCGGTTTTCCATTAGCACCCGTTTTATGCTCATATACAAAAAATGAATTTGCAGGATATCCAACTCTAAGAATTTGTATTGATTGACCTACATCTCCCGAGATACCTCCGGTTGTATATCCCTGGAAGTCAGGGAGATTGGAGTTATCTAATTTTAGAATTTCGTTTTTGTTATGGGAGATATTAAATCCTAAATCTAGTTTTAGATCAGGCTTATCAATCACCACAGAGTTCACCATCAATTCAATTCCTTTATTCTCCATCTCTCCGATGTTTGTTACCGCACGGTCACCGGTTAATGTTCCGATTGGGAAAGCGATGTTAAAAAGCAGGTCGGTAGTGAGCTTTCGGTAGATGTCAATGGATCCATAGATTCGACCTTCTAAAAATCCATAATCAATACCGAAGTTTAGTGACTTAGTCTCTTCCCACTTAATATCAGGATCCACTGCATTAGGGCGGAATGTGTTGATTGTGTCTTGTCCGAAAATATATGAAACCCGATCATCACCTGGCTGGTATAAGTTGACGTATAAGTAGTCTCCAATCTCCTCGTTACCTGTTACACCATAGCTCATTCTCACTTTAAGGTTTGACATAACATTTTCAAGTCCTTCAGCAAACGGCTCGTCAATTACCCTCCAAGCAAGAGCGACTGAAGGGAACAATCCCCATCGATTCCTATCTCCAAATCGAGTACTGCCATCTCTTCTAATTGTCGCAGTGATCAAGTACTTATCCTGGATGGACAAGTTCGCTCTTCCCCAAAATGAAATCAATCGATTTTCGAGTTCGAAAATCAAAGGCTCGTCCAGGTATTGTCTGATTTCGTTAAGCTTACCGCCGCTAATGAAGTCTGTAGGGCTTGAGATGTCCAACAGATTCAATGATACAGTATCTCTTTTGAATAATGATCTATCTACATTTCTGCTAAAATCCTGGTATGAATAACCGGCGATCATGTCCAATTTACCAAACGATAGCTCGGTGTTGTAATTCAGATAAGTTTCAAGAAGATTGCTCGTTCTTGAGTCTTCAAATGAGGTGAATGAACCATTTTCTACACCTGCTTTTGAATTGATAAGCCGTGTTACCTGGCTTTTGCCTTTTGAGTTATCATAAGCATAATTCACCTTTACTGAAAGGCCCTCTAAAGGGAGTTTATAGTTTAGGTTTGCACCTATCAGGTTTCTTGTTGTTCTACCGATATTAAATGTCTGCGCTAGTTGCGCAACAGGGTTGCCCGGAGCAAGTGGGCTAGACCATTCGAAGAATCCTCCAGTTGCGGTATCCTGAGCAAAAACCGCCTGCGTCGGATCGAATACGAGAGCAGACCCCACCACATTGGGAGCAAAACGGTTGCTAATAACACTATGCTTGGTATTGATTCCGATTTTTAAGTCATCGTTCAGAAGCTTTTGTGTGAAATTGACGTTTCCTGAAATACGCTCTATGTTGTCGGTTTTTAGCAGACCATCAATGTTTTGATAGTTCAAAGAAACCCTTCCATTGTTGGATTTACCTCCAAAAGAAACACCTAGGTTGTGATTTGTACCTTGAGCTACTTGAGTTACTTCATCAAACCAATCAGTATTGGAAGTCCCTAAATCCTCTAAATTTCTTGGTCCTTTTCTTTCGACTGTAAATGCAAACTCTTGCGCATTCAGCATATCTACTCCTCGGCCATTAAATCCCATTGTGTACGATCCGTCATAAGTAAATTCAGGCTTACCCGCCTTCCCGGCTTTTGTAGTAATGATTACAACACCGTTTGCTCCTCTTGACCCATAGATGGCTGCTGATGATGCATCTTTTAGTACGGTGATATCGGCAATATCTGCCGGGTTAATAAAGTTAAGTGGGTTTCTTACCCCTGCCACACCATCATTTTCCAACGGCACTCCATCTACAACGTAAAGTGGTTCATTACCGGCTGTTAGAGAAGTACCTCCCCGTATTCTGATTGAAATGCCGGAACCCGGCGCTCCATCATTTGAAACAACCTGAACACCGGCAACTTTACCTGCAATAAGACTGGAAGGAGAGGTCAATACCCCTGTATTAAAGTCTTTTTCACTGATCTTATTTACTACTCCGGTTACATCACCTTTTTCAACCTGACCATATCCCACTACCACAATTTCAGATAGTTCCTGAATATCAGTCCTTAAACTCACATCAATTACAGATCGACCACCGACAGTTTGCTCTATTGGCTGATATCCGATGTAGGAAAAAACAAGGACAGCATTGCCAGGAACCTCCAATGTATACTTACCATCAATATCAGTTGCTGTTCCCGATGTTGTGCCTTTTACCTGAACGGTTACTCCTGGGAGTGTAGTCCCATCTTGCGAATCAACCACTGTGCCGCTTACTGTTTTCGTTTGTCCGTGCACAAGAAATGAGCTGGCAGAAACCATTAGGACAAGCAGACACTTAATCGTGTGTTGCAGTCCGCTAACTTTACTTATAACATTCATTGATTTACTTTAGAATTTGATGGATGAATCACTCCTTAATTCGTCCGAAATAAATAATTAATCCACATTCAATTTTACCAATTTCGAAACGTAAAACCATGATTTTCAGGGCTTTTTAGTGGTTTTTTCTACGCAAACGTTTGCGAATTATGAAGCTTTTAAAAGACTGGAATTTGCCATTCAAAGGCTCGCAAACGTTTACGTCAAGCTTCTATTGAATCAAAATTTTGATTTCCATCAATTTACTGTTTCCGACTATTCGCAAGTAGTAAATACCCGGCTTAATCGTTTGGACATCAATTGAGTGATTAGCTTGAACCTCACCTGTCTGAACTTTTCTTCCAAGTAGGTCTATGATTTCATAATTACTGGATTGAAAAGCAGGGGCTACCCGAATAAATTCTGATGCTGGATTTGGATATGCCACAAGGGTTTCTGAATTCGAATGAGTATTTAAAGTGATTTGTTCGTCCTCGATGTAGTTATCTATCAATTCAGAAGTATAGATGTGCCACTCTCCACCCCCTAAAATAATTTCCGCATTGACCTCAGTTACTTCAATTGGCTCGCCGGTAAAGTAGTTGTACCAGGTTCCTGTTTTTGTGAATTTATGATTGGTTTCCTGAGCCTCATCGTCAAAGTTTCCAATCACGTAAATCTCTACATCCGGATGATTGATGTTGATTGTTTTTACAAATCCGGCAGGACTCCATTCAAAATAGTCCTTATTGATATAATTGGTTTGCGTTCTCAAATGAATGAGTGACTTGTAAAGCTTGAATAACTTTTGTCGGTTAATGTCTTCGAGATATTCCCATCGGGTGGGTTTGATGCCAAGGCGATCATTGTTCAACTCTTCATCATATCCAAACTCTCCAAATTGCCAGATCATTTTTGGACCGGGTACTGTAAGGAAAAAAGCAGCTGCCAATTTTGCACGCTCAATGGACTGATTTAAATCTTTGTTTTTTAGCACTTCCCACATCAATCGTTCTTCATCATGGCTTTCCATGTAGGAAATCAAGTGAGGTTCATTCCAGCCTCTGTTTTCATGATATGCGCTCCCAATGGAAGATGAATTTCCCCTTGCGGCATTGATATATGCTCCATTCATGTTGCCCCAAAGCATCATGCCATAGTCTGCCAGTTCTTCTTCTTCCCGGTTGTCAGCAAAATGCTCTAATATGATATATGCATTTGGATCCTGATCCCAAATAACATCTGCAATTCGTTTCCAAATAGCCACTCTGGAGGCATCATAGTTGCCCCAAAGCCCGACGTTACCTAATGAATTTCTTTGAGTAAAACCCTTAGAGAGGTCAAATCGATATCCGTCAATGTTATATTCTTCCAGCCAATAAGTGACTACTCTGTCAGTATAATCTTTCGTATACTGACTTTCATGATTCATGTCATAGCCGACATTGAAATCATGTTTAGGCGTTACATTGAACCAAGGGTTGTCTGCGGTTGGATTACCGTAAAGATCTTGATTGTATAATCTTACAAGGGAGTTTCGTCCAAAATGGTGGTTCAAAACAATATCCAGGATGACAGCCATTCCTCGCTTATGTGCTTCATCAATAAGCGTTTTGAGGTCAAGCTCTGTTCCGTAGTACTTATCTACAGCAAACATGAAAGCCGGGTTATAACCCCAGCTTAGATTGCCTTCAAATTCCTGAATGGGCATCAATTCAATGGCATTGATACCTAAATCCTCCAGATAATCCAATCGTTGAGTAACAGCTTCGTATGTTCTTTCTTCAGTGAAGTCGCGTATTAGCAATTCATAAATGACCAAATCTTCCTTTGCAGGCCTTGTAAATGGAGACCATGAAAAGTCTGAAGCATCCGTTTGAAGATAAGAAGCTGCCTCCGAAGTTTCATCGCTAGGGTAGGGAAGTAGTCCGGGATATCTATTTTCTTCTATGATCTCTCCATCATCAAACTGAGAAGAGATTTTTTCTGCATAAGGATCCGCAATGCGAATGGCTCCATCTACCAGGTATTGAAATCGGTATTCCTGACCGGCTGTTAATTTATTTAGAGTGATCCAAAACTGCTCACCATCTTTATTCATCAGGTAATCATTGTCAATGGTCCAGTCATTAAAATCACCAATAACAAAGACATGTTCTTTTTCGGGAGCTGTTAGTACAAGAGTAGCACTTGTCGGATCTGAACTGTAATTGATGCCATCTTTTACATCTGATGGTAGTGTTGTTACCGGAGATGTAGGCGTTTGGGTGTATGCATAGGTAGTCGATACGGTTTCTGTTCCGTTAGTAGCTTCAGCTTTGATCGTATGCACATTTCCATCATCAATGATTGTATGAGTTGTATTTAGTTCCAGTACGTCAGTGCCTGTAGCAATGGAGTTATTATCAACAAAAACCGCTATACTGGCAGATTCAGATACTCGTACATTTATATCTATGGAGGTGGCTTCTGAGTAAAAACCATATTTCCCTTGTGGATTATCCATTATGATGGTGAATCCATCGCTGATGGTAGCAATAAAATCTGAAGTTTGTCCATTGCTCCAGTCATTGCCCTTTAAGAGTATGCCAAGGCTCTCAATATTTTCTTTGGAGGTGTTTAAAAAATCTGTGGGTGTAAGTGTGATGGAGTAGTATACTTCACCATTGTTGCCTGTTGAACGTGTAAATTTTGCCGGATCGGTAGCGCTACTATTTGAATTTGCCGGGTTGATATTCGAAGGAGCATCAATTCCTTTACCGGGCACCCACATCCAGATCCATGCCTCTTCCAGGCTTTGAAGTGCCGTTCCTGTTACTTCATAAGTAATTGTGATTTCCTCATCAGCCGCAAAAAAATCCGGTTCAATTACGGGATTAATTGCTACTTGTCCGAGTAGACTAAATGTTACTAAAAGGGAATAAAGAATGGTGAGTATTAGTTTCATGGTATTGTGTTTAGCAAAAAAAAGCTGCCCTGAATTTGGGCAGCTTTAATCGATTTATATAAGAAGTATTAATTAGCAGTTGCTGATGCATTGTAAGTAACCCCACCATCAGAAGTACTGATAGTAACTGAATAGTCTCCTGCATCACTCATGTTAAAAGTGCTATTGTTAAATTCTAAAGCAGTTGTTCCATCAAGCGATCCACCAAGGTTGTAATCAAAGCTTTGGTTTACAAAGATTTTCCAACCAGCTGTTGTGTATGCTCCTGAAGCTAGTGTGGCAGACGCAAGATCATCATTGTAAGTCATTGCGATACCATTTCCTGCATCCCAGTTGCCTACAGGGCTTCCCTCTCCAATTACCTGGAATTCAGCGTCATCAATTGTCAGGTTCCAGGTATCACCGTTATCATCTGTAGTGATCACGATGTAGTAGAAACCGGAAGCTCCATCTGCTACGAACCAGCTACCATCTCCGTTAGAATCAGCATTGTCGGTGATATTACCAGAGTTGTCTGTGTATTCAATAGCATTTGGGATCAATTTAGTAGCCCAGGTTTCGTCAGTTCTGAATTTGAACTCATTATCAGCTGTGCCACCTGCGATTGGGAATACCCCTCTCCACGTGTGAGTTGTGCCGCTTTGTCCAGTATAGATTAGGTCTTTATCATCTTCCCATCCAGCAGTGGCCTCAGTTCCCTGTGTTCCAGAACCAATAATACCCCAAGTGTAGTTTTCAGGATCAAATGCACACTCAGGAGCATCACCTGTTTTTTCCAGAGACATTTCCACTACACCAGAATCATCGATAGAAACAGTGATGTCATAAATACCATTTTCAATAGAATTATCAGAAAGGCCAATATTGGATCCACCTTCCACTAATGCGTCAGGAGTTCCTCCAAGGTTAGTAAGGGCAACATACCCGTTAGCATCATCAAAGCTTGACTTGTCTGTTCTTCTGTCAATCTTCCAGCTATCATTATATCTGAATTTGAACTCAGCATCTTTAAGGATTATACCCTCTCCTTCATATGTAGAACCTTCTGCAGAAGTAGATACAGCAGCATCTAAATCTACGTCAGCGTTAAACCCATCACTAGTACATGCGTCAGAGAATACTGCTCCTCCGATCACACCCCATGAATCAATCTTCACTAAAAGAGCTTCGTCAGTTTGTGCATCAAAAATCACATTGTATACTCCTGTTTCGCTAACACTAAAAGTAGAAGCATCTCCTGAAAGATCTACCACAGTGTATGCACCGTTGTAGTCATCCGTATTATCAGCTTCATCATCATTGTAAGTAGAAGTAGCTCCACCATAAACATCAGTTGCTTGTTGGTCTGCCACATCGATAAAAATGTAGCTACCAGCTTCTAGATAAGCGTAAGCACTAAAATGACCTGAACGCTCCTTAGTTGCGAATCCATCATCTTCTACCATCGTTGCGTTTAACTTATTTCCAGATACAGCCGTTGTGTCACCGTTTGCCACTCCCGCAATGTAAAGACCATCGGCTACTGTGAACGATCCTTCATCGCCTCCACCAATGTCAATTCCACCATCATCATCGCTACATGATGAGATGAAAATTAGGCCCCCTAAAACCATCAATAAACTCAGGGATTTTAATGCATTTTTCATCTTAATTTGTCGTTAAATTTTAAGTTAATTTTTACGAGTTTTTATGCTAAAAAATTGACTATTTCTTAACACTCACTTTCCGAATTTTATGAATTCAGAAATTACAGACAACACTTTTACAAAGTTTTTACGGACTTTTTTTTCTGCAAACGTTTGCGTTTCAGACTTTTACAAAACCTCTGAACAAGAATTGCATCATTTAGCTATATTTCTTCCATGAAAAGGCAGACAACAACCATCAAAGACATAGCACGTGAACTAGGTATATCACCATCAACGGTATCGCGTGCTTTGAAGGATCATTTTGAGATCAGTGAAGAAACCAAGAAAGCCGTTAGGCGTGTTGCTGAAGAATTGAACTATCAACCAAACTCGTTAGCACTGAGTTTGAGATATAGTAAATCCAATACCATCGGCGTGATTGTGCCGGAGATCGTGCACTTCTTTTTTTCCACAGTAATTAGCGGTATTGAAGACATTGCACAGAGCAAGGGATATAATGTAATCATCACACAATCCAATGAGTCTGTAGCTCGGGAGATGATGAATATTCAGACACTCTTTAATAATCGAGTGGATGGTGTGTTGGTATCCCTGTCCAAAGAGTCTTTTGATTATTCACATTTCGAAGTGATGATGCAAAAAGGTTTGCCAATTGTATTTTTCGATCGGGTGGCTGATACATTGAAAACGAGTAAGGTCACAGTAGACGATTTTCAAGGGGGGTACCAGGCAACAGAACATTTAATCAAACAAGGCTATAAGAAAATTGCTCATTTAGCAGGTCCTCAGAATTTAGACATTACCAATGAAAGGTTAAATGGCTACAAACAAGCCCATATTGATGGAGGACTGAAAATAGATGAAGAGTTGATCGTGTATAATCAAGCTTCTAATGAGAGCGATGCGTATGCTGCTACATATGAGCTTTTAAAGAAGAACAAGCCGGATGCACTTTTTGCATCGAATGACCTGGCTGCTATGGGAGCCATAAAAGCCGCACAGAAATATGGTAAGAATGTGCCTCAGGATTTTGGGGTGGTCGGTTTTAGTAATTGGCAGTTTACTGCATTGACTAATCCTTCTATTTCTACCATTGAGCAACCGGGTTTTGAAATGGGGCAACATGCAGCGGAATTGCTCATCAAACAAATCGAATCCGAAGAGGAGGAAATTGCATACGAGTCGATGAAGCTTGGAACCACCTTATTAGCCAGAGATTCATCAAAAAAAGTATAGACATTTACAAAATCTTCATTATCAGCACCTTTCGCAACCGTTTGCGTTATTTTTTTTGAAATAAAGGTGCGTTTCGCTCTAATAATATTCATTAATTTGAGCTCATCACATGACCTAAAGATGGGTAAAGTATATGTTGGATATTGCTAGAAGAGAGCGTAATAACCGGATAAAACAAGGGGGCGATTTCAAGTCATTTAGTACAAATGAACATGGGCTGGAAATTGTGACTGAACACTTTAGTTATCAGTTGTCCTTCTTTAATAATAAGACTATTAGAGTTCATCAGACTTCAAGTTTTGAGGATGTCAATCCATACTCGGTAGTTCAAAATCCTCAAAACGTATCTTTTGAGGTAGAGGATAATGAAGGATCACTTGTCATCACCTCACCTGAAATGGATATCGTTGTGAATAAGTCACCGATTCTATTCACGTTCTTAAACAAGGAAGGAAAGGTTATCAATCAAGATGAGCCCGGTCTTGGCATCCAGTCTCAGGGTGACCAAAAAACCGTTTACAAAAAGCTCCAAAACAACGAGCGATTCGTTGGTTTAGGTGAGAAGACAGGACCATTGGATCGCAGTGGAAAAGGCTATCAAAACTGGAATACCGATCATTTTGCGTATGATATAGAAGCCGATCCACTATATGCGTCTATCCCGTTTTATATAGGCATTCATAATGGACTTAGCTATGGAATCTTCGTAGATAATTCTTATAAAAGTCATTTCAATTTTGGTGCATCGAATAATCGATTCTCAAGTTTTTCTGTAGATGCCGGCGACATGGATTATTATTTCTTTGCCGGTTCTGTTTCAGAGATTATTGAATCATACACTTGGCTTACAGGTAGGATGTCTTTGCCACCAATGTGGAGTATTGGCTATCAGCAGTGCCGGTACAGCTATTACCCTGACACAGAGGTTTTGGATGTTGCGAAGAAGTTCAGAGAAAAAGATATTCCTGCAGATGTGATGGTTCTTGATATCCATTACATGGATGAATACAAGATTTTTAGTTGGGATAAGCAGCGATTCCCTCATCCGGATCAAATGATAGCACAGCTCAAAGAAATGGGTTTTGAGGTAGTTGTTATTTGTGATCCGGGAATAAAAACAGAAGACAATTACGGTCCCTATGAGTCAGGGAAAAAGAAAGATGTATTCCTGAAGTATCCTGATGGAAAGTACTACGAAGGAGAGGTGTGGCCCGGTTGGTGTCACTTCCCTGATTTCACAAAGGCTGATACTCGAAAGTGGTGGCAGGAAATGATGAAATCCTACACCGATATCGGCATAAAAGGATTTTGGAATGACATGAATGAAATTGCCACTTGGGGTCAGATGCTACCGGAAAACATCGAGTTTGAGTTTGAAGGAGAAGGAGCAACAACACGTAAAGGACGCAACATTTACGGAATGCAAATGTCCCGCAGTGCATTTGAGGGGGCGAATGAAAATCTGGATGGTAAAAGACCATTTATTTTAACCAGGGCCGGTTTTGCAGGTGTTCAGCGATACAGTGCACTGTGGACCGGTGATAATGTGGCCAATGATGAGCACATGTTGCTTGGGGTTCGGATGGTTAACAGTCTGGGCTTATCGGGTGTGCCTTTTAGTGGCTATGACGTGGGTGGATTTGCCGGTAATGGTCAGAGTAACCTCTTCGCCAGATGGATTCAAATTGGAGCGTTTTCACCATTCTTCAGAGGTCACTCGATGATCAATTCGCATGATTCTGAGCCTTGGTCATATGGTGAGGAAGTAGAGGAGATCTCAAACAATTATATTCGATTAAGATACAAGCTACTACCATATATCTACCATGCATTTGTGCAGGCCTCTGAAAAAGGAACGCCGATCACACGGAGCTTGTGTATAGATTATTCGAATGATGAAAAGATCTATGAGGGCGATTTCGAAAATCAATACCTATTTGGAGATAGCATTTTAGTAGCACCTATAGCAAGCGATCAGCGATTCGGGAAAGTGTATTTACCGGAAGGAGACTGGTATGAATTCTTTACCGACGAGTCTTTGCAAGGAGGAACTGAAATGATTCGAGAGTACGCGCTGGAGCATTTGCCGCTGTTTATCAAAGCATCTTCAATTATCCCGGTTTATGGAGATGCCAACCAAAATTCAAAAAATGTTGGTGAATGCCTTGAGTTGCATATCTATAATGGAAAAGAAGCTTGTGTGACCGAATACTATGAGGATGATGGGGTTTCCTACGAAAACAGAGAGGGTCAATTTCATAGAAGGAGCATCACATTCGATCCAAAAGCAAAGTGTATTTCAGTTGGTGAAGCATCTGGTAAGTACAAATCAACGATCAAAAGAATGAAGCTGATCCTTCATGGCTTTAATCAAGATGAATTGAGTAGCTGGAGTAAAGGAGAGCTTAAAAAAGGATGCAATGCGTACGTGCAGCCAATCTCAAACTTTGACCCTTTCGAAAAAGAACGTCGCGATAAATTAAAATCTGAAAATGTCCTTTCACTTGAAATAGCATACTCAAATGATGAAATGGTTTTTAATTGGTAGTGTAATAACTCTCTTTGGTTGTACTCCTGAAAAGAAAGTAGAGACCCTGGAAGAGCCACTCATCGTTGGTTTAGCCACTCCGATACAACTGGATCTTCAAATGACTAAGGTGGTCTTGGAAGATTATGTGCTAGACCCTACACGATTGGACTCAGTGACTACCGATGGCCCGTTTAATCTTGAAATTGATAATTCTGTACTAACCATTACCGGAAGACCTAAAAAGGCCCTCTACAACCTGACATTCTGGTCAAAAGGAGTAGGGGAAAGCATTCTGTTAAAACGCACCAAAAAAACATTGTATTCTTTTCTATACCAGCCTTCAGGAGGTGAGAAAAAAGTAAAAATCAAAGGTGAGTTTAATGCATGGAACCCTAATAACACCGTGCTTGATAAAACAGGAAACTCCTTTTCTACATACGTAATGTTATCTCCGGGGACTTACCAGTATCTGTATGTGGTAGACGGAAAAGAAATGCTGGATGCGCAAAACCCGGATTCCATATCCAATGGCATGGGAGGGTGGAATTCTGTAATTCGAATAGCAGGTCCAGATCCCGATGAGATTCCAACCATTTCAACAGATCGATTCACCACTAATTCCATCTTTTTTAAGACAAATAATCCGGTTACAGACATCTATGCGTACTGGGAAAACACGTTGATACCCGATGAATTTGTCCGATTTAATGACAATGAATTTCTTGTTGTTTTACCGGATAATGCGAAGAGCGTTAAACGATCTAAGCTTAGACTTTGGGCGTATAATGAGGAAGGAGTGAGTAACGATGTGCTTGTGCCGCTCGACTTTGGTAAGGTAGTAACTTCACCGGATCAGCTGGATCGAAATGACTATGAAGCAATGGTCATGTACTTCCTCATGGTTGATCGGTTTAATAATGGGAATCCTGCTAACGATAAACCACTTAATATTCCGGAAGTACATCCAAAAGCAGACTATTTTGGAGGAGATCTGGCCGGAATCACCCAAAAAATCCAGGATGGCTATTTTAAGGATTTAGGTACGAATACAATCTGGTTATCTCCAATCACTCAAAATCCGGAAGGAGCATTTGGCAAGTACCCTGAACCTGAGACCAGTTTTTCAGCCTATCACGGCTACTGGCCGATATCCAATGTACGAGTAGACTATCGTTTTGGCACAAGTGACGAGTTTCAGTCACTGGTAAACACCGCGCATGAAGCTAACATGAACGTACTCCTCGATTATGTGGCCAACCATGTGCATGAGCAGCATCCGATTTATCAGGAAAACCCGGACTGGGCGACTAATCTTTACCTGCCGGATGGATCATTAAATACAGAACGATGGGACGATCACCGGTTGACCACCTGGTTCGACACGTTTATGCCTACGCTGGATCTTTCCAGAATGGAAACGGTCGACCCGATGACCGATTCAGCGATTTTCTGGCTCAAGGAATATGGAATCGACGGATTCAGGCATGATGCCACCAAACACATTCCTGAGATTTTCTGGAGAGTGCTGACTAAAAAGATCAAACAGCAGGTGGTCGCTGAGACCGGCCAGCCGGTTTTTCAAATTGGAGAAACGTATGGTAGCCATGAACTAATAAAAAGCTACATTTCCACAGGTATGCTGGATGCCCAGTTTGACTTCAATATGTATGATCGGGCGGTTTCCGCTTTTGCAGGAGCAGGCTCTTTGCAGGATCTGTCTAACTCTCTAAGAGAAAGCATCAAATACTACGGCGATCATAACCTGATGGGATACATCACCGGCAATCAAGATCGTCCACGCTTCATTTCATATGCGGATGGTTCATTGGAATTTGGTGAGGATACCAAGTATGCAGGCTGGAACCGTGAAATAACCATGCAGGATACGCTGGCCTACGGAAAACTTTCTGCATTGACAGCATACATGATGAGCATACCGGGGATTCCATGTATTTACTACGGAGATGAATACGGCTCGGTGGGAGGTAACGATCCGGACAACAGGCGTCAGATGCAGTTTGATAATCTGGATAAACATCAGCTGGCAACACGGAACAGAGCGAAGAAAATGATCGCGATTAGAAAGAATAACCTGGCATTGCTTTATGGAGATACAGAGATTGTGGAAGCAGGAGCTGACTATCTGGTTCTGTCCAGGAAGTATTTTGATAATCAGGTTATATCTGTATTCAACACAAGCGATCGACTCCTTGAAATTGAAGTGCCAATGAATGGAAGAACCAATTTCTTCGGCACACTAGACGGAGAAATGCTAAGTCTACCTCCGAACTCATTTGAAATGATTACTTATAACTAATTATGAAGATCATAACCAACCTAACTTTTTTGTTATTACTCATCGGATCCTGCTCACAACCCAAAAGTAAGGAGAAGCAAGCGGAGGCCACTAAAGGCTTTCCTGAGCAAGCCAAAGACATGGTGATCTATGAGGTGAACGTACGTCAGTATACGCCTGAAGGTACATTTAATGCGTTTGCTGCGCACCTTCCACGGCTGGAAGAATTAGGTGTTGACATTCTTTGGATCATGCCGATACAGCCAATCGGTGAGAAACACAGAAAAGGAGGATTGGGGAGCTACTACTCCATTCAGGATTATACAGCAGTAAATCCGGAGTTTGGCACCATGGAAGACTTTAAAAAGATTGTCGATGAAGCTCATGAAAGGGGTATGCTGGTCATTCTTGACTGGGTAGCCAATCATACAGCATTTGATCATGCCTGGACGGAGATAGAGGGGTATCACAATACGGATTCATTGGGTAATGTGACCTGGCCGGAAGGGACAGACTGGACAGATGTAGCTGATCTGAATTATGAGAATATGGACATGCAAGACGACATGATCGGAGCACTTCGGTTTTGGGTCAAAGAAGCCGATATCGATGGGTATAGATGTGATGTGGCCGGTTTTGTCCCAATGGAATTTTGGAATAGAGCCAAGGATTCTCTGGATGTAGACAAAGACCTCTTCATGCTTGCAGAATGGGATGAACCAAAAATGCATGAAGATGCATTCCACATGACTTACGGATGGGGCCTTCATCATTACATGAATGAAGTAGCGAAAGGAGAGAAGAATGCAGATTCGCTAGTTTTATTTATCAAAAAAGACCTTGAGCGGTACCCCTCAAATGCTATTCGAATGAACTTTACCACCAACCATGATGAAAACTCTTGGAACGGGACTGTGTTTGAACGATTCGGCGATGGGCATAAAGCGTTTGCTGTTTTTGCTTTTACTGTGCAGGGTATGCCATTGATCTACAGCGGCCAGGAAGCCGGGCTGGATGAGCGATTGGCATTTTTTGAAAAGGACACGATTGAATGGGATGATATGAAATATCAGGATTTCTATGCATCTCTTATTGACTTGAAGAAGAGTAACCCTGCACTCTACAATGGCGAATATGGTGGCCAACCTGAGTTTGTTGATGTTGGAAACCCAATGGTGATTGCCTACACACGAGAAAAAGAGGGTAATCGTGTGGATGTGATTATCAATTTGTCAGATGATGTTCAGTCGGTAGCTATCCCTGAGTCATGGAATTTTTCAGATGTTTTCAGCGGAGCACAGGTAAGTGCATCAATCACGGAATTACAGCCCTATCAGTATTTTGTAGGATCTAAAACAGCAGGAAATGAGTGATATTTCATTGAACTCCGATAAGCCGAAACTCAGCTTCTGGCAGATCTGGAATATGAGCTTTGGATTCCTGGGTATCCAGTTTGGCTTTGCATTGCAGAATGCTAACACCAGCAGAATCTTTGAAACGCTTGGAGCTGACACAAAAAACCTGGCTTTTTACTGGCTGGCTGCACCTGTTACAGGGCTCATTGTCCAGCCGATCATCGGGTATCTGAGTGATAGAACCTGGCATCCACGATGGGGGAGAAGACGACCATTTTTTGCAATAGGTGCTATTTTGGCCACCATTGCACTCTTTGTGATGCCAAACTCTCCAACGCTTTGGATCGCGATTGGAATGCTTTGGATCATGGATGGTTCCATCAATATCAGCATGGAACCTTTCAGGGCTTTTGTTGGGGACATGCTTCCTCCTGAGCAACGAACGAAAGGATTTGCAATGCAAAGCTTCTTCATTGGTGTAGGAGCAGTTGTAGCTTCAGCACTTCCCTGGATTTTTACCAATTTGATTGGAGTAAGCAATACTGCTCCTGAAGGGCAGATTCCTGATTCAGTTAAATGGTCTTTTTACGTTGGTGGTATCGCTTTTTTGGTTGCGGTCATGTGGACGGTATTTACAACCAAAGAATATCCTCCATCTGAAGAAGACATTAAAGAATCAAAAACTCCGGGCCCATTAAATATCAAGTTTAGTCCCAGGCAATACATGGCCAGAGGTCTGGCACTTCTGTTTGTTGGAGCAGCTCTTGCTTCCTGGTTTACCATCCAGGCATTTGACCCACAGCTTTATGTGCTTTGTGGTATTTTCGGGTTGTTCGGACTCTCTTATGTGATTGGTGCCATTTTTATGGGACGAAATAAGTATCATAATGGATTTGTCCAGATCGTTCGTGATTTTCAAAACATGCCTAAAACCATGGTTCAACTGGCATATGTACAGTTTTTCTCATGGTTTGCACTTTTTGCCATGTGGATTTACAGTACGTCCGCGGTAACCTCACATATTTACAAAGCAACCGATACAACCTCTGTAGCTTATAATGACGGGGCAGACTGGGTATCGCTTTTATTCGCAGGATACAACGGTATAGCAGCATTAGCTGCACTCGCATTGCCCTTGCTAGCCAAAGTGGTTAGTCGAAAGGTTACTCACATGATTGCACTGATATGTGGCGGTGTGGGATTGATTTCATTTTACTTCATTCAGGACCCAATGTGGCTAGTCCTATCGATGGTTGGGGTAGGTATCGCCTGGGCGAGTATTCTGTCTATTCCTTATGCCATGCTATCCGGATCACTCCCTCCAAAAAAGATGGGCTATTACATGGGGATATTCAACTTCTTTATTGTAATACCTCAGATAGTAGCCGCAAGTATCCTGGGATTCCTTGTAGCTACATTTTTCGATAGCGAATTTATTTATGCAATTATATTGGGAGGGGCTTCCATGATCATCGCTGGTTTACTATGTTTAAAAGTAGATGACCAAGATGAAGTAGTCATGAAAGAAGGAGAAGCATAATCGAATGGAAAGAAAATTAGCTATAGGTGTAGACATTGGAGGTACTAATTCCAAGTTTGGAATTGCAGATCGTGATGGGAATATCATTACCCAATCACGGATTAAAACGCAGCAATTCAGTGACTATATTTCCTTTATTGCATCTTTAAAAAAAGAGATTGAAAAACTTCACTCCCTGGATGAAGTGATTGGTATAGGGGTAGGAGCTCCTAATGCGAATTATTATGAAGGTACTATAGTAGACCCACCCAACCTACCCTGGAAAGGTGTTTCAAAGTTTGCTGAAGAAGTAGAAAAAGTATTTGGTCTGAAATGTGTGCTGACGAACGATGCAAACGCTGCAGCACTAGGCGAGATGGTATATGGGAAGGCCAAAAGCATGAAGGATTTCGTGGTTCTTACTGTTGGAACAGGTCTAGGCAGTGGGATTGTAATCAATGGCGAACTGGTGTATGGTAAACACGGATTTGCAGGTGAACTGGGGCACACCCTGGTGAATGCAAATGGCAGACATTGTGGATGTGGTAAAAGAGGGTGTCTGGAAACCTATGTAAGCGCTACAGGTATTCGAAGAACGGTCTATAAGCTATTGGCTGATTATACGGATCCAAGCTTATTGCGGTCCATCAGCTTTGATGATTTAAGCACCAAAACCATCACTGAGGCCGCTGCAAAAGGAGATAAGATTGCCATCGAAGCATTTAAATACACTGGAAGAGTTTTAGGAATGAAATTATCGGACTTTGTAGTGCATACCGATCCTGAAGCCATATTTTTGTTGGGAGGATTGTCTAAAGCAGGCGATCACATCTTTACCCCGGCCCAGGAGAATATGGAGAAATACCTTATGCCACTTTTTCTGGACAAAAAGATACAATTGCAACCCTCAGGTCTGAAAGACGATGATGCACCTATTTTAGGGGCATCCAGTCTCGTTTGGAAATATTTAGCCTAACAAGCACTATAGATTTTAAGTTAAACTAAGAATGAAAAATATTGGAGTTTTTACTTCCGGAGGAGATGCACCAGGTATGAATGCCTGTGTCAGAGCTGTAGTTCGTTCAGGTTTAAGCCTGGGACTAAACGTATATGGTATTCGATATGGATACAATGGGATTATCAATGGTGATATGTACCTGATGAAATCGTATTCTGTAAGTAATATCCTGCAGAAGGGTGGAACCATTTTGAAGTCTGCCAGGAGCGACGATTTTCGTACAAAGGAAGGCAGGAAGAAGGCGTATGAACAACTGAAAGCGAAAGGCATAGAAGGACTTGTAGCAATTGGTGGTGACGGTACCTTTACCGGAGCGAATATCTTTTATGAAGAATACGGAATACCTACTGTAGGAGCACCTGGAACCATAGATAATGATCTCTTTGGTTCAGATTATACAATCGGATTTGATACCGCGGTAAATACGGCGCTTGAAGCCATTGATAAAATTCGTGATACAGCCAACTCACATGATCGAGTGTTTTTCATCGAGGTGATGGGAAGGCACTCAGGATACATTGCTATCCATTGCGGAATAGGTGGTGGAGCAGAGTTGGTGATGGTTCCTGAAACTTCTACAACTATCCAGGACGTAATAGATACCTTAAATCAAGGTAGAGATAAAGAAAAGACCTCTGCAATTGTGATCGTAGCAGAAGGTGATGAACAAGGAAACGCCCATGAGATAGCCAATAAAGTCATGAAAAAGCTTCCTAAATTGGATATTCGGGTATCCACATTAGGGCACTTGCAGCGTGGAGGTTCTCCTACTTCACTGGATCGAATTTTAGCCTCCAGACTTGGACTTGCAGCAGTAGAAGGCCTTATCGATGGGAAATCAAATGTAATGGCGGGGATTATTGATGATAAGGTCGTCTATACAAGTTTTAAGCTGGCAATAAGTAAAACCAAGCCCATCAATAGTGAGTTAATGCGCTTGGTTGAAGTAATGAATAATTAATTAGCTATTTAGCCTGCAGAAATCATTAAATTGGCTTAAAAAATCAGCCAAATGCAAACGATCCTCTTAACCGCACCCGTACTTTGTCTCGCATTTTTGACCATATTGTTTTTGCAATCCGGTCTCGATAAAGTTTTTAACTACAGGGGAAATAAAGAATGGCTTTCCGGTCACTTTGAGAATAGTCCTTTAGAGAAAATGGTAGCAATCATGGTTCCTGTAATCACCATTTTGGAGGTGTTTTCAGGTGTTTTTTGTGGTCTTGGTATCATTCAGATCATTTTTGATGGTAGTACGCAACTAGGCTTGATTGGTGCTCAATTATCTACGGTATCTATTCTTGCATTATTTTTCGGTCAGCGCATTGCACAGGATTATGCAGGTGCTGCTACACTCACCACCTACTTTATCATCTGCATCATAACCATCTACTTACTTGAGGAGCAAAACGGGTTTTCAGGGTTGTTTTAATGGATCGATTCATTGAGGCTTTAGTTCCGATCTCTGTGGCTATTATTATGTGGGGGATAGGCATTAACCTAACCTTCAGCGATTTTAAAAGAGTATTTGTTGAGCCTAAAGCAATTCTGACTGGATTAACACTGCAGCTATTTATGTTACCAGCAGTTGGATTTCTGATTGCCTGGATGTCTAATCTGAATCCAGCCTATCAGGTTGGGATTGTTCTGATAGCCGCCTGCCCCGGAGGAACAGCTTCAAATCTGGTAACTCATATGCTGAAGGGGAGGGTAGCACTTTCGATATCGTTGACTGCTTTCAATAGTTTCTTGATCCTATTTACCATTCCTATTATCATCAGTGGAAGTATTGAGTTCTTCATGAGCAGTAGCCAAAGGGTGTCGCTTTCATTTTGGCTGACCTTTCGGAATATAGGGGTGACGGTAATTATCCCGGTGTTAGCAGGTTTATTGGTAAGAAACTATGCACCTGGATTTACTTATAGGCTCAAGCCGTATTTACGGTATGCTCTCCCAACAATACTGTTGGTTGTATTTCTGGTTGTTGGTATTCATTCATTGGATGGGGAGAGCTCACAGTCTCTAAGTGATAAGCTGGCAATAGCCATTCCGTTACTGATCCTCAACCTTTCTATGATCTTTTTTGGTTTCCTGATCCCAGGATTTTTACGTATCAATCACGACGGAAAATACACCATTGCGATCGAAATGGGATTGCAGAACAGCGCCTTAGCGATCTTTATAGGTTCTCAAATCATCCAAAACCCGGATGTGGTAATCGTGGCACTTATCTACAGCAGCTTTTCGTTTTTCACTACTCTGGGAGTGGGGTATAGGCTGGCAAGGAGAGGTGAATAATAGTAGAAAGTTATTTCAAGTCGTAAGTTGAATTCAAAGTAATTCCCATTAGGAAATTTTCAAACTTTCCTAAAGCTCGGAATCCGATACTGAATTACATTATGAAAAACACCACATATAATTCAAATAAATATTTAAATATTTATATTTTTATGGAGTTCTAGTATAAATCATTTATGAAAAATTCACTCCGACCCTTCTCATATTCCATTTGTTTTGTATTAATGGCATTCATCAGTGTCAGTTGCAAGGACGATGGAGATACGATCAATGTCCTAACCTCAGAAGATAGTATTGAAATGGCATTGGACAGTATCGCGAATACTTTAACGGGCTCATACCCTGTTCAATTGAAAAGAACACCAATCAATCCGTCGCTTAATACCTTAGGAGATGAGATTTACACGTATGATTTAACGATCGATTACTTGCTTGGAAACAAGATTCGATTGACAAGTGGTTATGATGATATAGGGGATGATTTTAATGAACACGAACTGGGCGTAAGTGTGGCAGCAGTAGTGGGCAATACGGCTTTTTTAAAGGTAGATCCGGTATGGAATTACCTCCAGCCTATTGATCGCACCTATGAGGCCATTGGCACAGGTTCATTCTCCTACCTTGATCAGTCCTATGATGGCGTTTTTGATTTGACGGACAATAGGTTTGAGCTAAAATTTGAAGGGACCATTTCCACAGCCACCCGGTTATATATTATAACTTCTAATTGAAATAATTTCTTAAAGAGAGTTCGAAAAAAGGAGAGTGGCAGTCATAAGACTTAACATACCAGAACGCTATTCCGGCCCTGCCTGCGGCAGACAGGCTTGTGCCGGAACCTTCAAGTATTGTTGAAACGACTTTTTGGAAAGTTTCAAACTTTCCAAAAGATTTAAAGTGTGGGATGAATGGGCTTCTCTCGCTGGTGCGAGCTTATAGCTCGTACCTCATTGTTCTAATAAAATCAATCTCTAATCCACCTTTCCCACCAGCATAGTCAAGCGCGAGCATATCCTTTCAAATTGATTCTAAAGTATAAAGTATAAAGTTTTGCATTGAAGTTTAATCAATGCTCAGTTTGCTCATTGAGCTTATCGTTTGTGGCATCCAGTTTTTGCTGATAAGATTCGATTAATGCTTTCGCAAAAGCCTCTTTATCATTTCGCAATAAATCAATTCCGTCTCCCTTTAATAGACTTGGATGTACTTCCCGAAGGTTGTTGTCACTCCACAACGCCAATTCTACCAATATAGGAGTCAATTCTAACCCCTTGGATGTAAGTCTGTATATGTTCGTCTTTTTATTAGTAGGGAGTTTGATTTTGTCAATGATTCCAAGCTTTTCAAGGAGTTTGAGTTTCATTGAAAGAATATTAGTTGCAATTGCTTCTTCACTCTCAACAAATTCTTTGAAAGTTTCTTTTCCATCTACAAGTATTTGCTTCACAATGACAAGCATCCACCTGTCACCTAAAATATCAATGGCAGAGGTAAAAGGGCAATTGCATCTGAATTTATAGTCCATTTTTTAGCTCGTTAAAAATTACTTTCAAAATAAAAGTAATTAATACTTGTAATTTGAAAGTAATAATATAATATTGCTTGTAATTTACAAGTAATAAATAAGAAATCATGAAAAAAATGTTCGTACTGAATCTCCTCCTAGGTATAATGGCTTCCTGTACTGCACAGACAAGTTCAAATCAGGTAGAAGAAATCAAAAAATCACAATCAAATAATCAAACGATGAATAAAAAAGAAATAGTTGGAACTTTCTTGGGTGCTGTGTTACAAAATGATCCTGTAACGATGCGGGAATTAGCCAATGCTGATTACATTCAGCACAATCCATTTATCCCAACAGGATTGGAACCATTCATTCAAATGCTGCCAATTCTGAAAGAGAATGGCACTACTGCTGAAAATATTCGGATGTTTCAGGATGGTAATTTTGTGTTTATGCATAACATATGGCGAAATGCTAAACCATTTGGTGCGGAAGAAATGGTATCATTTGATATTATTCGATTAGATGATAATGGCAAAGTTGCTGAGCATTGGGATGCGATGACCCCATTAGTAAAAGAGACTGCCAGTGGTAGGACACAAACAGATGGACCAGTTGCAGCTACAGAATTGGATAAAACTGAATCAAATAAAGCACTCGCAAAATCGATGGTGGAAGATATTTTGATGGGTAAAAATCCCGGAAAGATTGCCGATTACATAAGTTCGGAAAAGTATCATCAACATAATCCCGGTATCAAGGATGGCTTATCGGGTATTATAGGAGCTGTTGAATACCTCACAACTCAGAACAACATGTTCAGATATACTAAAATTCATAAAGTATTGGGTGAGGGTAATTTTGTCCTTACAGTAAGTGAGGGAGAATGGAATGGTACTACCAACGTTTTTTACGATTTACTTCGTTTTGAAGATGGTAAGGCAGTGGAACATTGGGATGTTATTCAAGAGATTCCTACTGAGGGCTTAGCTAATGATAATGGTATGTTTGGATTTTAATTCGAGCCACTCAATATCTAATGAAATCCAGAGGCTTGAAACGGCTTCTGGATTTTCCATGAAATTGGATGTAGCTTAATGTAACACACACAAACTCCTGCAATTCGCAGATTCATGAGCGTTCATTTGATTACTGTTCAAATACACCGTTTCCTAGAAAAAAGGCCACTTGGAGAAATTACCCCTCCGTACTCTTCGAATTCATCTCGCGTACTGCTCGCTCTATGCCATGTGGGGTAAGCGGGAACATTGGAACGAGCTCCTTCATCACCTGAATGGTGTAGGTGCCGGGCCAGTATTTTAAAGGCTCAGGATTTAGCCAAACCGATTTTTTAAACTTCTTAGTTATGGCTTGAATGTTGTGAATGCTCAAGGAACTAAGCTCATAGGGTGCCATCGCAGAATCGCCAATGAAAAACACCCGGTAGTCCTTGTTGTACTTCAGTAGCTTCTCTACAGAAATATAAGTTGACCTACGCTCGTCGATCCACACCCGATCATAGATGGTGTTGTGGAAATAGAAGACCTCCAGATCGTGTGCAAAGCGGGTTTTCATCTTCCTGAATAGCTGCTGTACGGTTCGCACATAAGGTGCCATAGAGTACCCACCATTATCGATCAGTACGATGATCTTAAGTTCTTCATTTTTTTCACTGGTTAGTTCCGGAATAAAGAGTCCCCCTCGTTTCAGTCCGGATTTGATTGTGTTGGGCACATCCAGTTTTTCTATGGCACTTTCTTCTACGACTCCTTTAATGGAAGCCAGAGCCGCATCTACATTGTTATCATTCAGGATCGCATCGCGATCGATCGGGAAGTAGTTTTTATCGCCCATGACCTTTCGAGCCATACGTCCGCCACCTTGACCGCCGACCCGGATTCCATTTTTAGCTGCACCACCATGCCCATAAGGAGAGATGCCTCCGGTTCCAATCCAGTGGCTGCCGCCGCTGTGCTTGGTTCGCTGCTGATCTTTGACTTTCTCCATTCGTTCCAATAGCTCCTCCAGGGATAGATCAGAGTAGTCAGCCATTTTATCCAACATTCGCTCTGCAGGTTCATCATCTATTTCCTGTGGGTCTTCATCCTCCAAATCGGGGTTGTCCTTGTCCCAGAGTTCCTTTCCATTGATCACCTCTTTGATGTCGTAGGAGGTGAGGTGCACTTGGTCAAGGAAGGAGTTCACCAGTTCCTCTTCTGTCAGGTCAATGTCTTTATCTGCCTCATCGATGTATTGAGTCTTCCATTTCTGAAAGGTCTCCGATCGCAGGATGGCATCCTCCAGCGTTTGGCCGGGAGCGATGGGGACATGGAGGAAATATTCGTAATACGCTTTGGTAAACGGTCCAATATCAGCCGGCTCTTTTACCACAATGCCTTTCAGTACGTTATGCAGATCGCCCAGGGTTTTTACCAGTCCCTTCTGCATCGCCTTTCTCAAGGTGAGCAATGTGCGCACATCGGCCTGAAGTCCGTGTTGTCGAAATGCATGTGGTAGTGAGCTTAGCATATCAGTTCAATAAATCCCCTCCTGGGAGGGGTTGGGGTGGGTTTAAGGTAAATTCTTTATTTGAAACAATATTCAAAAATGACCATTTCCTTTACCCACCTCTATCTCCTCCCAAGAGGAGAATAATGGTGTCATTTTTGAATATATTAATTCCACGAAGGACCGCCAAAGTTGTTGTCTGCCCCAATCATCCGATTCACACGTTCCATATCTGTTTGCGTTTTGATGAGGGCACCAATTCCCTCTAACCCTTCAATTTTTTTGACGGCCTCCTTCGGCGCAACATCACTCATGTATTTCAGCCAATTCAGGATTTCCCGAGTCGTCGGAGAGCGTTCTAATCCAAGTCTTCTCAGATGATAGAATACATCTAAAGCGACCTTCACCACTTGTTCATCTAGTCCGGGATGGTGTTTCCCCACAATCTTTTCCATCACTTCCTTGTCCGGAAAATCGATGTAGTGGTAAATACATCTTCCTTTAAAGGCAGTTGGCAGCTCTTGCTCCCGATTTGAGGTGATCACAATGGCTGGCATGTCTTCCTCAGACACCTCAATCACCTCTCCGGATTCCGGCATGATGAATTTCCGGTGACTCAGGGCATAAAGCAAGTCATTGGGAAACTCTCGTGGCGCTTTGTCAATCTCATCAATTAAAAGGACAGAATTAGGCTTGCTGTAGGCAATAGCAGCAGGTCCTTTTACTACATAGTCTCCCAGATTTTCCGGATTTCGGTCGCTGGTCATGCGTGCCTCCAGACCTTTCTCTTCTCGCTGAGCATTCAGTATCTCGATTTGAGAATCTCTCAGATACTTCACATGATCAAAGCGGGCAACAAACTGCTCTACGTTGCTTTTGGAACCAACAGGATATACTTCAATATCCAAACCTCTATCTTTTGCATAGTGGATCGGTAGTTCGGTTTTTCCGGTACCAGGTTCTCCTTCTATGAGCAAGGGCATCCCTAATGTTCGGGCCATGTGGAATGCCTGAGCCAACTCCGGGTCACATAAATACTTGTCTGATCCTTTCCAATGTGTGGTTTCTGCCATGTTTATTTTTTAATACCTCTAATCAACTATTAGATCCTTCACTTCGTTCAGGATGACACGATAGTTATAACACACCAATTTAAAATTTATCTGTTGTGCTGAATTTATTTCAGCATCTTTATCAAACAGACCCTGAAACAAGTTCAGGATGACTATCATAATAATATTCAGTGCTGTCATGCTGAGGAACGAAGCATCTTTTCTAAATTTTAAGATCACCTGCCTCATTCAAAAGACTTTCCAGTTTTGGATAGTTCTCTTTCATGTTTTGCTCTATAAAATCCAGTGGAACATCCGAGAACGATCCGTAATCATCCAGATACTCCATGAACTCCTGACCGTCATTTCCATATTCCTGGAAGATGGAGTCATTCGTGCCATCAAATTCCAATGGAGCCACCCCAGTCTTATCGCATAGTTCTTTGTTGAAAGCAGGTGTGGCCTTCACCCACTTCCCATTTAAATAAACATCTACCATTCCATGAGGAGTGAGCTCATTGGTGCCAAACCTCTCTGTGAGTCGCTCTACTGCAATATGGTTTTTAACTTTCGCCAGATGCAGTTTTGTCGGAATACCCAATGCTCTTAGTCCTGAAATGTACAGGATCGACTTATCGATGCAATGACCATAATCTTTTTGTGCAATGTTGCTGGATTTCAGCGCTTCTTTCCGGAAACTAATATCATAGGGGTTATAGCGCCATCCATCCCTGACTTTCAGGTACAGTTGTTTTGCTTTTTCATGTTCCGATAATGAATCATCCTTAAACTCATCTACGAGCTCCTGAATACTTGGATTCTCATAATCAAAGAAGTATGTGCTTTCTAAATTTTCAGTCATTAATTCTTTAAAGTAATATTACTGGCAATCATAAAAGGATTTTTTGAGTTCGGAGAAAATTCATATTTCTACCCTTTTATTCCCTAAAGGGCATTTTTCATTATTCCCTTTAGGGTTTGGGGTAATTGATGGCTAGATAGAAAATCCTTTTATGATTATTTCTAAATTCTCAATCATTCTGAACTTGTTTCAGAATCTATCAACCCTTCAATTTCAATAATCGTTCTGCAGCCGCTTGAATGGTATCCTCCTTTTTAGCAAAGCAGAGTCTAATCACTTTGTCATTAGGAGGATTGGTATAAAAGGGCGACATGGGGATCGCCGCTACACCTATTTCAGAAGTCAGGTATTTGGCAAATGCCAAATCGTCCATATCACTCACTTCGGAATAGTCGTATGCCTGAAAATAGGTACCTTTTGCCACTTTAGGTGTGAGTGGTACATCCTTAAACAGCTCATTCATTTTGTCGCGCTTCTCCTGAAAGAATGCGGCTAGGTATTCATAATTTTCCGGATCATCCAGATAGTCAGCAATTCCAAACTGAACAAAGGAGTTTGTGCAAAACACGTTCCATTGATGAACGCTTTTATATTCTTTAATCAGGTACTCCGGACCCACAATATATCCCAGTTTCCATCCGGTAGCATGCAGCGTTTTCCCAAAAGAAAAGACAGCCATCGACTGTTCGAAAAGTCTTGGAAACCGCATAATACTTTGATGATCTTCATCATCGTAGGTCAGATGCTCATACACTTCATCACTAAGCACAATAATGTTATTATCCTTCACAATTGCTTCCAAAGCTTCCATGTCTTGCTTCGAAAGTATCGTTCCACTTGGATTATGAGGGGTGTTTATGATGATCATGCGTGTCTTGTCGTTCACCATGTCTCTGACTTTATTCCAGTCAATCCCGTAATCCGGATACGTCATGTTATAGGGTTTTACAACACCCCCTGCCAGCTGAATTTGTGGTTTATAGCAGTCATAAGCCGGTTCAAAAATGATCACTTCATCACCCGGATTTACAAAAGCCATAATTGCTGTGTACAACGCCTGGGTAGCTCCAGCTGTTACGCAGATTTGTGTGCTGGGATCAATGGGCATATCGTAGACATGCTCCATTTTCTTACTCAAAGTCTCATTTAGTTTGGGTAAGCCAGCCAAAGGAACGTATTGATTTTTTCCTTCTTTCAGGTGTTTAGCAACTAAATCCTTAAGCTTCTCATCGCATTCAAAATCGGGGAATCCCTGACCCAGATTGATGGCCTTATGCTCAGTGGCCAGTTTGGACATGATGGTAAAGATGTTTGTGCCTCCTGACAGAAGTTTGGGTGTAATTTGTATTCTATTGGGCATCCTTCAAATTTAGTGGAGATTTTACTTGACCGCTATTTTCATGGAAATCTCTTTTTAAAAGGATATTTTACTCATTAGGCTTAGGTTATAATGTTTTGATCGATAAAGGTATATTTAGCTATAATTATTTCGATTAACTTTATAAATTGAAAATACTGTTTGTATTTTACCTACATGCCTAATTCGTCACCATGATCACTGTATTACGATTTCTTTGCCTATTTGGCATCCTTCCGCTTTTCGCCCAGACCATCACTACATCTAATTTTGAGATAAACGATCAGCAGGTTCAATTTGATTTTACCATTGAGCAAAAGCACTCCGAACGTGAGCGCTACCAACTGAAAATTTATCATTCAGCGAATAATTACACAGAAGCCATACCCTATCAGTTGAATGAACTGGTTCCAAACAAATCGTACACGGCTTCTTTTGATGGAGGTAATCAAATTGGTTCGTTTGATGGTCAGTTGATGTTTCGGTTTGAGATAGAAGCAACCCGCTTTCCGGTAGAGCTAAGCGATGCACCAAAAAGCTTGAAGATTGGTAAGAATACGAATATCTCCTGGTTTGATTACCATGAGGAGGGCCCGTACGACGTAAAGTTGTATCAGGGGCAAATCGAAAAAACTACGTTAGCCGAAGGATTAGAATCCACAAGCTATTCCGGGAAAATTCCCAAATCTTTAGAAAAAGGCAATTACTCGATTCAGGTGATCCCGAGGGGAAGATCAGAACTCATTTCCGATAAAATACCGGTTTTATTGAAGAAGGGATTAAACCCATTACTGATTGGTGGTGGAGTTTTACTTACAGGAGGAATAGTAGGACTAGCCGCCAGTGGTGGTGGAGGTGAAGGAGGTTCTGAAGTATTTGCCGATCCACCCAATCCACCAGATGGGAATTGATAAATGAATTAAGAAATTTTGAAATATAAAATCATGAAAAAAATAGCTTCAATTGTTTTGATTTTTTACGCTGCATGTGGGTTGGCGCAGGTGCCTGAAACCATGCATTTTCAAGGATTTTTGGCTGATCCGGGAACAGGTAATGCTATTGCAGATGGTAACTACTCGTTGACCTTTACCATATTTGACGCTGCTACAGCTGGTTCTTCACTTTGGACAGAAACCCATACCACGGTATCGGTGGCTGATGGATACTTTTCGGCGATCCTTGGTTCGGAAGGGACCCCACTCACGATTGCTTTTGATGCGCAGTATTATTTAGAAGTAGAAGTAGGAGGAGAAACGCTTAGCCCACGTTATACGCTGGCATCTTCAGCTTATGCTTTAAATGCGAGAAGGTTGATGAGTACTGATGATAATGTTTTCATCGGTGTTGATGCAGGACTAAATACGACAGGTATTAAAAACACATTCGTGGGAGCGAGAGCCGGTCAAGCTCACACGACAGGTATCCATAATGTGTTTGTTGGAACCGATGCTGGGTTAAATGCAACCGCTGGTAATAGTAACACCTTTATTGGGACAGGCACTGGTTTAAATCAAGTTGACGCAGCTAATAATGTGTTTATTGGAATAGATGCGGGTAATAGAAATGTTTCCGGTTCGTCTAATGTTTATTTAGGCCAACAAGCTGGAAACTTCTCAACCGGAAGTTCGAATGTATTCATTGGAGCAAATGCAGGGGTATTTGATTTAGGCTTAGAAACAGGTGAAACTGGAAACAATAAACTATACATTGAAAATAGTGTCAACTCATCACCACTGATATACGGAGAATTTGATAATGATATTGTTGGAATAAATGGTAAACTAGGATTGGGAACCACCTCACCCACGGCAGAACTTGACATAGTGGGTACTGATGTAGGTGGGGGCATCCAAGGGAGGAGCCAGAATCTGGACGCGACCGGATGGTCTTCCTATACCCTTCGAAATGATTTGGGCAATGCGTACAGTATTTCGATGGGGGGTAGTGCAGCCACTGTTGCTCCAGGCAAGTTTTATATATTCAACGGTTATACTTCTAGTTCGTCTTTGGCTATTGACGAGAGTGGGAATGTAGGGATAGGGACAGAAAGTCCTAGTACACTATTGCATATTAACCAAACCAATAGCTCAATAGAATTAGGCGACATAAATCCTGAAGGACTTGGTACTACAACAGGTACTTTAATCCACAAATCAGATAATTCAAGTTTCCCAAAACTTAATTTGCGAAGAACTACAGGAACATTGGCTTCTCGAACCAATCTAGCAGTTGGCGATGCTTTAGGACATTTACAATTCACAGGCTATACCGAAAGTAGTTCAAATTATAGAGTTTCAGCGTTGATTGCAGGAGAGAGAGCATTTGGGAGCGATTCTCATGCTGGTAGGTTACGGTTTGCAACAAGAGCTGACGGAAGTGGTTTCGTTACAACCAGAATGTTGATTGACGATAATGGTGATATAGCGATTGGTGTTGCTACCCCATCATACAGGTTACACGTTGAGAAGGATAATCCAGGAGGTTTTGTATCCGGCTTCTACAACTTAGACGATGCAGGATCGGCTGGTGGTATTCTTATTGGTTTACAAACTGCTAACCCATCAACTTCTGAAGATTATATAAGGTTTGTCAATGGTTCAGGCAGTGAAATGGGTGTAATTTCTGGTGACGGGTCAAGTGGCGTAAGTTTCAGCAGCACATCAGACAGGCGTCTAAAAAAAGATATAAAGGATTTGGATAATAGTCTTGAAATAATTGAACGCATAAAAGCAAGAACATTTATTTATAAGACTGCATCAGACATTGAGCGAATAGGCTTTATTGCTCAAGAGCTTCAAGAAGTGTACCCACAAGCAGTATCTGGTGATCCAAGTGGAGATGTTAATACGGAACCAATGATGGTTGATTACTCTAAACTCACTCCACTTTTAACCGGAGGTATCCAAGAGCTTCTAAAGCGAGTAGAAGCACTGGAAAAAGAAAATGCATCACTCAAATCCAATAATCAAAAACTCAGCTCAGAGTTGAGTGATCTCAAATCTTCCCTTTCACGTATCGAAAAGGCCTTAGGTATTACCTCTGAAAATAAAGTCGACAATTTAGATTCTGAAGATTGAGAGTTTATATCAAAATGAAGCAACTACTTTCAATAGTATTAGTCCTAGCCGTTTCGCTATGTTTCGGTCAACCTGAACTGAGTCGTCAAGGAGATTACTCCGGAGGGAGTCGATCGAGTAGCGATTCCTATCAGCTAAACAGTATTTTTGGTCAACCTACGTCAGGGCTTGCTACTTCAGCAAGTTTCAGTATGCGTTCTGCCAATGTTAACACGTCTACCTCAACTTTGCCTGATGGGCTGGTCGCATACTATCCATTTTCTGGTGATGCAACAGACGCTTCAGGTAACGGAAACGATGGAACAGTGAATGGAGCGACTCTCACCACAGATAGGTTTGGAAATGCGGATGAAGCATACAGTTTTGATGGGGTGGATGATAATATAGACATTGGTAATGGGGTTAAACCTGATTTTCCATTTACTGTCAACACCTGGGTGAATGTTGCTGAATTAGGGTCTAATCAGACATTAATAAGAACTGATACATGGGACGGAACATCTACTTACCATGGCGTCTTAGTTTACATTGGTGGAGATGGAGGGTTAGTAATCGAATATGGTAATGGAGCTGCATCAGCATCCACTAGAGGAGGAATTATTACTGACACAAAACTAACAGCCAATCAATGGGAGCATATTGCTATTGTTTTTGAGAGTGCTTCTGATATACGAGCATATTTTAATGGAGTTTTGTCTACTTCAGTAGCGACTAATGGAACAGGCACTTCATTGGATTACACCTCTGCTAATGGAAACATTGGTTCAAGAATGCAAGGAGGTGTAGATACAAATTTTTATAATGGGGTGATAGATGACATTAGAATCTACAACCGGGCGCTTCCCAAATCAGAGATCATTGACATTTATAGTGAAAATAACTGGCTTCAATCTTCATCTGCATCCTTCATCACCACCTGGCAAACCACAGCTGATAATGAGACTATCACGATTCCTACTTTTTCCGGGGAGACGTATGATTATACTGTTGACTGGGGAGATGGTACTGTAGAAACAGATTTTACTGGTGACGCTTCACATACTTATGCTACTTCAGCAACCTATACAGTGGCTATTTCAGGAACCTTCCCGAGAATATATTTCAATAATACGGGTGATAAAGACAAAATTCAAACCATAGAGCAATGGGGGAATATTGCATGGACATCAATGAGTGCAGCATTTGCTGGTTGTGGCAATCTAACCTATACAGCTACAGATGTTCCGGACCTAAGCAATGTATCATCTATGGCATCCATGTTTAGTGGAGCCACCTCATTTAATGGCGGCATTTCTAGCTGGGATGTAAGCAATGTGACTGATATGGGGGGCATGTTTTTTGGAGCATTTACATTCAATCAGAATATTGGTAATTGGAATGTGAGTGCGGTTACCAATATGTCCAGCATGTTTAACGGTGCTTCAAGTTTTAATCAGGATGTAAGCCCCTGGGAAGTAGGTCAGGTAACGAACATGGCTGGGATGTTCTCCGGCACTGCGTTTAATCAGGATATTAGTGATTGGGATGTGAGTTCAGTTCGTGATATGTCCCTGATGTTTCAATCAGCATCATCTTTTGATCAAGACCTTGGCACTTGGGATATTTCTGGAGTTGTAGCTGATGGGGGTGCTACCTCTTTTTCGATGAGCCAGATGTTGGATGGTACAGGCATGTCCACAGATAATTACGATGCAACTTTACTTGGCTGGGCAGATGACAATGGCGGAACAGAAACCATTCCTTCTGGAGTAACACTTGGTGCCAATGGACTGAATTATTGTGGAGGAGAAGCTGCTAGAGATGAATTGATCAATACGCATGGATGGACGATCAACGGAGATTCGAAAGAATGTACTCTAAATGACGGCCTGGTCGCCTACTACCCATTTTCTGGAGACGCAACGGATGCGTCCGGAGGTGGAAAAGATGGAACACTCGGAGATGGTAGCACAACTTCGACGTTTCCTGCTTTGACAAGCGACAGATTCGAAGATGCAGATGCAGCATACAGTTTTGATGGAGCCGATGATTACATTTTGGCTCCTGCCCAGCAGTTTGATGAAGTAAACGATCCATTTACCATTATTACATGGGTTAACTGGGACGGGGATGCTAGTAGCCAGTCTCAGATAGTTTCCTGGTGGGATGCTGGTTCTGCAGGGGGTGCCTTTATGTATTTGGGCATCCGTGAAACCTCAGGAAATATCATGGTTGGAGATACCTGGGGAGACTCAGGAGTTCCGCTTCCTGCCAATGAATGGGCACAGGTAGTGGCCAGTTTTGATGGCTCAAGCGCAAATCTTTATTTAAATGGAGAGCTTGTTGCTACGGAAACCGGTCGCTCATATGATCTATCAGTAGGTAATCTTTATGTAGGAAGGCAAGGAACTGTTAACGACGAATATTTTGGAGGATCTATTGACGATATCCGTGTATACAATCGAGTGTTGGATGAAACTGAGATCACGGAACTATACATTGAAAATAACTGGCTCCAAGAGTCTCCAAATGCATTCATCACCACCTGGCAAACCACTACCGATAATGAGTCAATTAATGTACCTATAGGTTTAGATGGTGAAACATATGACTACACCGTTGATTGGGGGGATGGTACCGTGGAGTCTGGATTTACAGCAGACGCCAACCATACTTATGCAACGGCTGGTACCTACTCAGTTGCTATTACAGGTATTTACCCGCGAATTTATTTCAATAATGGAGATGATGGGCAGATGATAGATAAAATTCAGACAGTGGAGCAATGGAGCAATATATCCTGGAGTTCAATGGAACTGGCTTTTGCCGGATGCTCCAATCTTAATGTAAATGCCACAGATGCACCCGACCTTAGCAATGTATCATCAATGGCTTCTATGTTTAGAGGTGCTACTTCTTTTAACGGTGACATTTCTAACTGGGATGTCAGCAGTGTTACAGACATGAATAGCATGTTCTTTGGAGGTGTTGTTTTCAATCAAGATATAAGCAGCTGGGATGTGGGAGCGGTTACTAATATGTCTAATATGTTTAACGGTGCTTCGAGTTTTGATCAAGATTTAAGCCTTTGGGAAGTAGGTCAGGTAACGAACATGGCTGGGATGTTCTCGGGAACTGCATTTAATCAGAACATTAGCGATTGGGATATAAGTTCAGTTCGTGATATGTCCCTGATGTTTCAGTCAGCAGCATCGTTTAATCAAAACCTTGGCGCTTGGAATATTTCTGGGGTCGTAGCTGATGGCGGAGCAACGTCTTTTTCGATGAGTCAAATGTTTGACAACTCTGGCATGTCCAAAGCTAATTATGATCGTACGCTGATTGGTTGGGCTGATGATAATGGCGGAACTGAAACCATTCCTGCCGGGATTAGCTTGGGTGCATCAGGATTGCAATACTGCCTGGCAGTACCTGCGAGAGATGAATTGATAAATACCAATGGTTGGACCATATCCGGTGATTCAGAAAATTGTGGTAGTCCGGTTCTGGACCTTCCATTTGATGGAGATGATCTGGATGCCTCCGGGTATGGATTTGATCCATCCATTAATGGGCCTGTAACAACCACGGATAGATCAGGCAATGGAGATCAGGCCTACAGTTTTGATGGTGTGGATGATTACATGGAAATTCCGAATGCAGATTTTTTTGGAGGAAGTGAAAACGTTACGATGGCCTGGTGGCAAAATATTGATAACTCAACAAGCTTTGGAGATGTCCTGAGCTTTGGCAATATCAGAGCATATGTTAATGAGGGGTCTTTAATAGTTAATACATTCATCAATTCAACCGGGGAATCCATTTCTACTTCAATTTCAGACGGATCCTGGGAGCACATTGTGTTCACGTATGATGGCGTTGAAGTTCGTATTTACAAAAATGGGATTGTATCTGATAGTCAGCCTCGTACAGGAAAAATTGATAACTACATTGGTTCGGCATTTATAGGTTCACTGGTTAATACTAATAATTACCTGGATGGATCTGTGGATCAGATAAAAGTATACCGTAGAATATTTTCTGATTTAGAAGTTCAAGACTTATTTGATGCAGAAAAACCATTTTCCACAGAAGCTCTTATCACCTCATTCAGCATCCCGAATCAGGTAGGAGAAACCACCATTGATAACGATTTGGGAACCATTGAAGTCGTAATGCCTGTCGGTACGGATGTTACCGGTTTAACTCCGACCATAGAAGTTTCTACAGGTGCTGCGGTGAGTCCTGAGAGTGAGATAGCACAAGATTTCAGTAATTCGGTTACTTATACAGTAACAGCTGAGGACGGAATCACTACCAAGTCCTATGAAGTATTAGTAACAACAATTAATCAAGGACTTATCGCGTACTATCCATTTAATGGAGCTACAAATGATCAAAGTGGAAATGGTTATAATATGTCTCCTCAAGGGAATCCGAAACTTGCGGTTGATCGATATGGTGTTACTTCAATGAGTTATGAACTAGATGGTTCTGATGATCGATTCGAAAGTTTTGCATTTGATATGCCTGACTTTTGGACAGTCTCATTATGGCTAGAACCATTTATCGATGGAAGAAACCTGGTATCTCAGCATGATAATGCCGACCCAACCACAAATGCTTTTCAGTTTAATTTAGATGGAGACTTAGACTTAAATATAACTACCGAAGGAGAGCTTGGATCTTTTGCATCCGCTACTACAGATGGTGATTTGATCGTTCTTAATCAGTGGCAACAAGCTGCTGTCAGCTATGATGGCTCAACCATTCGCCTTTATGTCAATGGTGAATTAATAAATGAGACTTTAGGATCCAGAGACTATAGGGATATTTCATCTTTAAACATTCCGGTTACAATAGGAGCTCTTAGCGATGGAAGCGGCGCTTTTGCAGGACGAATAGATGAGGTACGGATCTATGATGAAGCGATAAGCAATGCACAAGTTAATGCCATCTATTTAAGTGAATTTCCTACAGTACAGCTAGGGACTAATATTGCAAGCTACAGTTTTCCTGAACAAACTGGACCTGCTACCATAGGAGATGGAACGATACTGATTGAAGTGGAGAATGGAACCGACCTGACCAATCTAGTTGCTTCATTTAGTCTCTCAGCTAATGCAACCGCTACAGTAGAAGGGGTTAGTCAGGAAAGCGGTGTTACTGCAAATGATTTCACCAATCCGATTATCTATAAAGTGACTGCTGAGGATGGTATTACAACATTGGAATGGGAAGTCACAGTATTTGAGGCTTCAGATACTGATACTGAGATTTTAGACTTCAGCTTTGCTGAACAAACAGGTCCGGCAACCATCGACGATGGATCGGTTGATATTGAAGTAGCCAATGGTACGGATCTCACAAGTTTGGTCGCTTCATTTACTTTATCTACAGGTGCAACAGCCACTATAGGAGGTACTGCGCAGCAAAGTGGGGTTACTGCAAACGACTTTAGTAATACCGTAACTTATACGATCACAGCCGCAGATAATGTAACTACAGAAGAATGGGTGGTGAAAGTGACAGAAGCTTCAAATGCCGCTACAGAATTCCTAGCATTCAGTTTTAATGAACAAACCGGAACCGCCACCATAGGCAATGGTACTGTTATCATAGAAGTAGAAAATGGTTCAGACTTAACCAACCTGGTACCATCATTTACACTTTCGGCGGGTGCTACAGCCACAGTAGGAGGAGTTACTCAAGTGAGTGGAGTTACTTCAAATGATTTTACTAATCCTGTCACCTACACAGTCACAGCAGCAGACAATGTAACTACTCAGGAATGGGTAGTGACCGTATTTGAAGCTTCTCCAACAGCCACAGAAATTTTGGCTTATAGTTTTGATGAAGAAAAAGGTCCTGCCTCGATTGGCAATGGAACCGTAAACATTGAAGTAGCTTTTGGTACGGATGTATCTGATTTGGTTGCCACATTTGATCTTTCTACCGGAGCAAGTGCTACAGTAGGTGGAATAACACAGGAAAGTGGTGTTACATCCAATGACTTTACAAGTGCTGTCACTTACACGGTAACAGCAGCAGACAATGTTACTACGCAAGACTGGATAGTAAATGTCTCTGTGGCATCAAACGATTCCACCGACATTAAATCGTTTGTTGCGGATGGTATAGAAGGAGAAATAAACACAATCAACCATACTGTAAACCTAAGTATGCCTTCAGGTACTGATCTTTCAGCGCTTACACCTACTATCGAAGTTTCTACAAATGCGACCATAGCTCCTGCTTCCGGTGTTGCACAGGATTTTACTAGCCCGGTTACTTATACCGTCACAGCTGAGAATACCGCCACACAGGAATGGGTGGTTACAGCCAGTGTTGAGAGCATTCCTCCTGAGAATTTGTTTTTATCCAATAGTACAATCACCGCGGGTCCATCTGGCAAAATAGTTGGCGATATAGGCATTATTGATGAAGATAATGTAATCGGGGACTACACGCTTTCCGTGTCTGATGGGTCTGAGAATTTCGAGATTACTGCTGGTAGACTTGTCACAACGGTGGAACTAACCTCAGGAGATTACTCTGTTACGATTCTTGCGGAGGGACCAGGCACAATCCAGGAGACGTTTGTGGTAACCGTTGAAGACTTGAGCGTGATACAAAACGTTCTACTTGCGATATTAAACTCAGCCTACGGAAAGGATGTGTCTAAATACCGAATCATTGGTGTTCCGGTTGATTCCGAGTCTATTGGAACGGTATTTACATCACCTGCTGCATCAGAACTTGGCGATACCTGGAGAATGCTAAGCTATCCAGGAGGAGACGATGGAAGAGCCAGTGATCTTTCGCAAAGTAGCACCCTGCAAGCTGGAAGGGGCTATTGGTACATTACGACGGTTGAACCTACGATCGTGATACCGGATGGCTCTGCACCTGCGCTTAATAGGAATGGAGAGTTTGAGCTACAATTGGTGGCAGGTTGGAATTTGGTTGGGAATCCGTTCAACGAAAGTTGGAGTTGGACGGAGGTAATTACTTACAATATTGACAATGGTTACATCCAGTCAGGCGATGTATCCACTGATTTCTTTGTGTATGATCCTCAGCAGCAAACGGGGTATAGAAATAATTCCAATATAGGTGTATTTGGAGGTGGATGGGCTAGAGTGAATGGAGGAAATGCGGTGACCCTGCGAATACCATCCCCCGCATTGCTGGCGCAAGGGCGTGTCGCAACAGAAGGTAGATCCAATGGATATGTGAATAGTTCGCTTGATTGGGAAGTTATTGTAAGTGTTGTAGGTGAGAAATTCTATTCTGCTTTATCAGGGGTATCATTCAAGGAGGAAGCTACCAGCGGTTTTGATGTCATCGATCGTCAAGCTCCTCCTGCTGTTCATGAATCGGTTAAGGTAGATCTCTTAGATGCTGAGCTTGGCCTTGCCATTAACAGAGTACCTTACGCAGATAATCATACCTGGAACTTTCGTTTGGAGACAATGGATAGAACCTCCACTTTGAGGTGGGATAAGAACATTGTTAATGAACTAGCTGAACCTCTTTACATTATTTTACCAGAGGAGGGTATCCTCCAGGATATGAGGTCAGTAGGTGAAGTCACCGTCACTAATAGTACTTCTAAGGTCCAAATCCATTATGGTATTGATCCACCACTAACTAACATGATCAATATACTGGCCACCTATCCAAATCCAACTGATGATGAGGTATTCATCCGTGTTTTGGCACATGAATCATTGACGAATAAAACGGCACAGATTTACCTGTATGATCATCAGGGTAAAAGGGTGAAATACCTGGATGGTTTAGCAATCGCTGGGAATGGTAGCGAATTTAAACTATCTTTAAAAGACTTATCCTCAGGGATTTACGTTCTTCAGGTGCTGATCGACGATCAAAAGAGCAAGAATATTAAAATACAAAGACGATGAAATATTTGATGTCATTCTTTACGGTTGTATTGTTTATGTGTGCTTCAGCACAGCAGGCAAGCCATACCACAGAACCCGTTGAGGTTTCGTTCAAAGGCAATAGTCCAACTATGCTGGTGATAAATGCGCCTGAGAAACTGGAAATGAAATCCAGGGGATTGACGACCATTTATGCCAAAGAAATTGAGATTCAAGGAAAGGTGGAAGATGATGAAGGTGTCAATGTATTTCTGCTCAACAACTTTTCCATTCCTGTAAATGCTGATGGAACCTTTTCCAAGACTGTGGAAGTAGCTGAAGGAGAAAATGAATTGAATTTTGTGGTAATCGATGGGGCGGGAGATAAGTTTGAACGCACCTATGAATTTATGGGTCAGCCGGCACCTGTGGTAGCGTCTACAGGAGGTCTGGGGAGTTCTTCCAGTAAGTACTATGCCTTGATAATTGGTATAAATGATTATGACGACCCGGAAATGGTAGACCTGGACAAACCGCTTCAAGACGCAGAAGATCTTGCAAACATTCTGGTTCGAGATTACACATTTGACGAAGAAAATATTACGTTACTTAAAAACGCCACAAGGGCGCAAATCATTGATGAGTTAGCAGCAATTCGTAAAAAAGTCACAGAGGAAGATAATGTGTTGATTTTCTATGCCGGACATGGTTATTACGATACAGATAGTGAGATTGGCTATTGGATTCCATCGGATGGAAGAAGAGCTAGTACATCGAACTGGTTTAGAAATAGTACACTGACAGATGAAATCAGCGCAATTAAATCTAAGCATACGTTATTGATTGCTGATGCCTGTTTTTCCGGATCCATTTTTAAAACGAGAAAGGCATTTTCTGATGCTTCATTTGCAATTAACAAATTATACGAATTACCAAGCAGGAAAGCTATGACCAGTGGTTCATTGTCCGAGGTTCCTGATCAAAGTGCATTCATAAAGTACCTTTTTAAACGTTTAGAGGGAAATACAGAAAAATACCTTGCCTCAGAACAGCTTTTCAGCAGTATGCGAATAGCGGTTATCAATAACAGTGAGGCTATGCCGCTTTACGGTACAATTAATAGTGCAGGTGATGAAGGAGGAGACTTCATTTTCATAAAAAGAGATTAATGCGTCTATCGCTTTTTGTCCTTTCCCTGGCTTTTGGCTTATGTTCCTTAGCACAACCTGTCTGGGTTAATTCATCATCACTTGAAGACCTGTATCCTGAGAAAGAATTTTTAGTAGGATATGCCAGTCTGGAGAAAAATTCCGGGCCATTGATAGTTGCATTGGATGATGTCAAGGAGTTCGCCATTCTAAACCTTGGAGAGTCACTTTATCTTGAAGTAGTAGCTGCATCTGAGGGAGCTGAATCTGAGTTTTTTTTACCCAATTCCATTTCTAAACAACTGCTCTATGATGGAGGAATGGTTGTTGAGACATATCATGACTCCATTAATCAGGTTGTATATGCTTTTGCGTTTTTGAAAAAGAAGGAATTAGTTAAGCCTGTATACCTTGAACTCACAGATGAATTAAAGCAGGTTAAGAAGGGATTGGATCAAATGGAGTCTGATGGAGATGTTGATGCAAGAACATTATCCCAATTATCCACCCATTTGCTGATAGCTAAAGCAAGAAGTGAAGTGTTACCTAAATTGGGTATTGACAATCCGGTTGTATTAAAAACAGCTCAAATTAATTTGTACGATAATCTGATTGCAGGTAAGCTTTCCAATGCAAAAAAATCATCAACCCTGTCTATCCGAGATCGTCTGAATATCATGGTTCAGTCAATTGTCAAGGAATCTAAAATGAATGAATTTCAGATTACGCCAATCACTTATAAAAACACAGATTTAGTAAGTACGTTTTCGGGCTATTTAGAAGATGAGTTGCGTTTGATTTTACCTATGCAGGAGGTTGAAGTCAAAGAAGACTCAAAATTCAAATTGATTAGTTCATACTGGTTAAAAGACGAAAATGTATTGGTTGCTTTTTCCTTGAAACAATTTGATGGAGATGAAGCTGTCAAGGTTTTTGCTACAGAATCGGTTTTCATACCAAAATCAGATCTACTTGAGAAAGGACTCATATTTTACCCTGATGAGAGACACATATCACGGGTTCGATCTGAGTTTCTTTTAAATCAGGCAAACGGAGGTGTGCAGGTAGATCTTGTCACTCAGAAGGGTACCCGGCGGTTGGTTTTCGAATCAGGAGATAAATTGAGTTTGTACGTAAGTGCTACACGTCCGGTTTTTATTACATTATTGAATATATGGGATGACGGTACCCAGGTGCTGATGATGGAGAATTACTACATTGGCAAAGACAGAATCAATCAGGCCATAGAATTACCTTTTGAATGGAATGTGAAGTGTCCGTGTGGAACGGAATACATCAAATTGATAGCCGAAAAGAACCCTCTTATACCTATGTTGACTGAAAAGAATGAGGATGGATTTAAAGTGGTTGTCAAGGACTTTCAGGAGAACATTAAGGGGGTGAGGGATCGCCAGCAAACACTACAAGGCAGTAATAAGAATTACTATTTTGGAGAATCCCATTTGGTGATTACAACTACACAATAGACTTCAAATTCATATCATCTTCAGGGTAAATACTGACGTATGTACCATTAATGGTCATCCATCAATAGTCGCTTATATCATGAATTGATAAAATATTTTTCAAAAACTGAAGGAACAAACCAATCTGTACGAATGACAGTATGGCTAAACTTGTGATAATGATGTCGTAAAAAAAGCGACAATTGACGAATAGCCTGGATACAGGTTCTCAGCTTTCGTTAATTTGTGGTCGATTAAGCGAAACTGTTATTTTTAGTATTATTTAATGTCCTCCGAGAAATCCTTGGAATTATCCACTCGAACTGAGCATGGTATATTCATGCTTGAAGGTTGGTCTGTAGGTGAAGAGTATCACCCGGTCTATCGTGAATTGATAGATAAACTCATCGTGTATTTCAGACGAAATGAACGATTGGTGCTTTATTTCAATCTTCAGCTCTTTGACAAAAGATCTTTGAGTTATATCCTAAAGATACTGGGCCTCTTAAATGTTGAGTTTAGAAAGGGGAGGAATATTACTGTTAAATGGGGATGGACTTCAAATACCAGCCTAATGAAAGCTACGGGTAAGGATCTTAAAGAGCTTTGTGATTTTTCGTTTGAACTGTTTGAAGCATAACAATTCTCAAATCCGTATTTGATGCAAAAATAAATACCAATTAGTTGCTATTTAACTAATTAAGGATTGTGTGTTGATTTGGAATATGAAATCAATAATTGCTTCCTTGCTCTGTCTGGTATCGCTCAATTTAGTAGCAAAGCGAGCTCACTTATCAGAACCGTATAATGTCGAAAAAAGAATACTGGTGTTGTCTCTTAAATTGGATAAGGAGATGATGGCGCTTTCTAAATACAAAAACCTCAAAGAATTTTGCAACGATGATAATTATAGACAGACTATTTTAGGCCTGCTGGATCATATTCATGATTATCATGACATGCTCGAAGAAGACCTTCAAGCAACTACCTACGATCACTCAAAACGCACCATTAGTCGTATTTTAAATCACATGGATAAACTGGATAAGAAGTTTAATCCGTCAGACTTTACAGGGTTTTTTAGGGAGCAATGCTCTTTTCAATCCAGGATAGAAGAGTATTCAGATCACTATAAGGCAGGCTTTGGAACACATGCATATCATGGAAAGGTTTATGCGCAAGAAGTGGTGATGTACAGATACCTGAAGCGATTAACCAAAAGAATTAAGCGTATAAAAAAACATGTTGAATACTTTTACATCAGGAGAAGGGTTTGGGAACACTAAGATGCCAGGTAGTTCTTTGCTTCCTCTTCATCCTCAAAAGGCTTCACATCTGTATTGGTGACCAGTGCGTATCCTTTTAGCATGATCTTCTTAATTCCGCTGACTCCTAATACAGCCCTTTTTTCGGATTTCCCTTTGAAATATTGTTTACCGTAGTGCTTCAAGCGATCCATTACCTCCGGATCAGTGAAGGTTCCTCGAACATCAAGCAATAAATAGATTTTATCACTTGCCTCGACGTAGTGCTTTTTCATATCCTCAAGATTGGCAAGTACTACTTCCTTCGATTTCATGTCCTTGAAGTTGACATACAAAATCTTTCTTCCCTTATGGGTTATGTATGATACAGGCATTGGGGTGTTAAAAAGTTGTCTGCTATAAATTTAATTATATTCGATTAAATTATTGATCGAACACATTTGGAAGAAAATGCTAGCCTTGGAAATCAGCTATCGATAACTGACTTTTTCAACCGGAAGGTTATTTAACTCACAGTAGGCTTCAAGTTCATGTTGAATTTGAGCTTTATTCGACGAATCGTAATCAAAATGGTAGGTGAAGTCAAACTCCTTTGTCATCACACTTACTCGTTCAGGTTTGAGTTGCACCACCTTGATTTCCTTGTGCTGAATGGTTTTGGGTTTGTAGAATAGCCCCTTGAAGAACGAAATCTCGTTTTCATTTAGGTTGATTTGAGGTGCATACTTAGGGCGTTTAGGTTTTAAAACAGAGAAGTAGTAGAAGCCATAGAAGCCAGCTAAGCTAATTTGAAGTATGGCTAAAATCAGCATGAAAGTATCATCTGGCTTTCTCAGGTTTAAAACACCCTGAGCAAGAAAAATAGCCATGAGTATGATGTGAAGTGTTTGCTGTCCTTTGGGCTGTTCCAGATACAGTGTTTTCATCTATAGTACTATCAATTGATCTTTTTCGTCTTGATTCAGTCCCAATTCTGATTCTAGCAAAAATGGAGTGGGGGTCTTGCTAAACATAATGGCAAGTGTTAATGAAGCAATGATAAGGTGGAGTAGCTCTCCATTGATCAGTGCAGCAACTGATGCAAACAATGCACACCCTTCTAACATGGCCATTCGAATGATGTGAGCTGTTTGAAAAGAAGCAAGTTTCTGGCTCAGTGTTTTCTCAAGCAATGCGGTCTTTTTCAATGCAGCTTTAAACACCACCGGGTATGTGGCTAACATGATGAAGAAATATGCCGGGGAAAGGTAATCAAGCACTTCAATGGAAGGCTGACTGACTTCATCTGAAACGATTAAAATGGCAGCCATTACAGCGAATAATCCTGCACCTCCCATTAATGCAAAATGGAGCAATCGAATGAGTTTAAGTTGATCCTTTGCGGTAGCCATAGTACAATCTTTAGATAAATTAAGCCAATTCTTCCCACTTTTCCATCAGGGAAGATAGCTCTTCTTTCTTCTGATTGTATTCGACGTTTACTTTCTCATACTCTTGAGGGTTTTCGTAGATCTGAGGATCCGCCATTTGAGTTTCGAGAAGTTTGATATTTGCTTCCAGAGCTTCAATTTCCTGTTCTACTTTTTTTAATTCTTTGGCCGCATGTTGTTCCTCAGTATTGTTGCGCTGTTTTGTATGTTCTTTCTTTTTTTCAGGCTTACTTTCTTTGGTGGTTGCCTCGGTTTTTTGATCCTTTTTGTTCTTGTCCCACCACCATGAAAACTCTTTAAAATCTCCAGGGTATTCTTTCACCTCCTTATCCTCAATCCACCAGATCTTATTAGCTACTTGCGAAATAAAATGCCTGTCGTGCGATACCAACAGTAGCGTACCTTCGTATTGTTGCAGTGCCTGAACCAGAATGCTTACACTCATCATGTCCAAATGGTTGGTAGGCTCATCCAGCAATAAAAAATTAGCCTCTGAAATCAGCGTTTTGGCAAGTGCGACCCTGGATTTTTCACCACCTGAAAGGACTTTAATCTTCTTGAAGACCTCATCATCAGAAAATAAGAAGCAGCCTAGCACGCTTCTGAGCTCTTGTTCGGTTTTGCCTGTCCCAGCCTGCTTCAGTTCTTCCAGGAGATCATTTTGAATATTGAGATCCTCTAGCTGATGCTGCGCATAAAATGAGTTGATTACATTATGACCGGTTTGTACTTTCCCTTCATGCGGTTCAGTACCTGCTACTATTCTAAGAAGTGTGGATTTTCCTTTTCCATTCGCTCCAATCAAAGCGATTTTGTCTCCTCGCTCTATTCCAATGGAGGCATTTTTAAGTATTTCAAGATCCCCATAGGCTTTTGAAATATGCTCTAGTCTTTTGACGTGTCTTCCGGATTTGGTTTTAAAGTTGAAACGGAAGTTCACCTTCATATTTTCATCCACCACTTCCTCTACACGATCCATCTTTTCCAGCATCTTCATCTTGGATTGTGCCTGGCTTGCTTTGGTAGCTTTTGCCTTAAATCGCTCGATGAATCGCTCGGCCTCCTTAATTTTCTTCTGCTGGTTTTCGTATGCATTCTGTTGAAGCTCATTTCTCAGAGCTTTCTCTTCTTCATAGAAGTCATAGTTTCCGGAATACACATTCAGGTCAGCTTGCGATACCTCTACAATCTTGTTTACCGTTCGGTTTAGAAATTCCCTATCGTGAGAAACGATGATATAGGCACCCTCATACGATTGAAGGTAGTTTTCGATCCACTGAATGGAAGGTAAGTCCAGGTGGTTGGTAGGCTCATCCAGCATGAGCAGGCTAGGCTTTTCTAAAAGTAATTTTGCGAGCATCACTCGCATTCGCCAACCCCCGGAAAATTCACTCAATGGTCGTGAAAGATCACTAGTTTTAAAGCCGATTCCCTCCAGTATTTCCTCTGCTTTAGATTGTAAGGAGTAACCTTCATTTGCTTCAAAGCGCTCCTGCAGTTTGGTTAGTTTACCTACCAATTCATCGCGGTAGTTTTCCTCCATTTCTTTAATCACCTTATCGATCTCTTTCTGAATCTTCATGGATTCCGCGAAAGCCGTCATTGCCACAGATAGAATCGAATCCTGAGTTTGAAAGGAGAGGAGGTCCTGATTTAAAAATCCAATGGTGGTGTCCTTACTCATGGATATCTTACCACCGGAAGGTTGTGCGTCACCCACCATCATTTTGAGCAACGTGGATTTACCCGTTCCATTCAGTCCTATCAGCCCAATTTTATCTTTTGGGCCAATGAATAATGATGCTTCATCGTACAATGCCCGGTCCCCCAGGTAGTAAGAAAGATTCGTAATATCGATCATGCGCGCAAAAGTAATTGCATTGCTAGACAGAGGATGGAAACAATGGAAAAACTATCTGATTATACAGGTATTATTACGATGAATGTTGCACCATTTCCTTCTTCGCTTTCCAAGTTAATTGTTCCACCGAGGAGATTTACCAATGTTTTGACAATGGATAGCCCTAATCCGGTCGAACTCTCTCCTGCAGTCGGTCTTGCAGAAAGCCTTTGAAATTTCTTGAACAACTTGCTTTTATCCAGCTCTTTAAAGCCCGGGCCATTGTCCTGAACTTTTAATATGAGACTTTTCTCATCCGTGGAAATGTGAAAATTAACCTCACCACCTTTAGGCGTAAACTTAAGTGCGTTTGATAGTAGATTGTCTGCTATCCTTCCGAGGATATTTACGTCGGTACGCACCAATGTTTGATCTGAATCAAGCGCACATTTAAATGCAATGTCCTTTTTTTCGGCAGTTGATTTATATGCTATCCGCTTCTTATCAAAGAATTCTTTGATATCTAAGGACATCATTTTTACTTCATAATCACCCTGTTCATATACTTTGAGCTCCGTCAGGTTTTCTATCATGGCCCTGCCATCGATAGTCACCTTCTTGATCATTTCATTAAACTCGGCAGACTGTCCTTTCAAATCTGTTCCCATCATTTCGCTGATGCCCTGAATGCTTGAAAGTGGCGCTTTTAGGTCATGAGCAACCACCGCCATTAAGTGGTCTTTTTCCTTGATTGCTTTTTGTAGCTCGTCATTCTTTGTTTCAATGATGTGATTTTTATCCCGTAGCGCCTTGGTTCGGCGATCAACAATTTCTTCGAGCTCCTTATTTACCTTTTTTAAGTGATTTGAAAGTTCCTCTTTGCCTTTTAGTGCAAAAAGATACCGGGCTGATAGGAGGATCATTAATTGAATAATGTAAATGGTAATTCCAATGTACATCATCTCAAAAGAATATGCCGGTATAACGTATTGACTACTCAGCATATCATATACTAAGGTTATAAATACTGCAGAATATCCGAAGAGTAGAAACCTTGCTCCGTATTTTTTCACAATGGCCGCCTGAATGAGACAAATCAAGAGGTAGATGCCTATAATTATGTTATACGCATGAAGATATGGTATGATTGAATACGTAATCTTGGGGTGAATGCTCAATACAAAAAGACTAATCACTATGGCAACTATTGCTGCTATATCAATGATTTTTTTCGGATAAAATTTTGGAAATATTTCTCTCAGGAATAAAGCATTGGCTGGTCCTGTCAGGGCGACAGCCAGGTAAAAAATCTTCTTTAAAGTAATCCAACTTGTACCTGGGAATAGGTCCATGATGGTCAGGTCGCCTCGGGTGATAATTATCATGATGAGGGTCATGCAAACAATCGCAAAGTAGATGCAAAATTTTTCCTTAGGGTTAAGCACAAAAATTGTCAACTGAAATAATCCTCCAATCAGGATACATCCGAGTATAACAAGCTTAATGGTTCGATTGAGCTCAAACTTATTGAACAGCCTGGATTCAAAATCAATTGTAGGGGCATACCACAATCCACCGGTTTTGTGTTCAAAATTGCTAATATGGAAAATCAATGTAACTGTATCACCGGCATTAACCTTAAAATCAAAGACCCTATAATCAATCTTTGGCATACTTTCAGCCTTACTTCTTCCCGGTTTTCCAACTTGCCCGATTAGTTGTTCATTGGCAAACACCTTATATGCCAGACTGATTTCATCAACTTCAATGGCGAGCGTAGTGTCCGGAAGATTTTTTGGGTAAACAAATGAGCGATAATAGGTTCCATACCCATTTGCACCTATTGGTTTGCCTTCCCATTTGGGATTGTTCCATACACTAGGGACATTAATAGCTACACTTTGTGTGTTTTGTGTTATTTCATCATAACTGAGGAAGTCATTCATCGCCAGATTCCATTCTCCCTTAAGTTTTAAAGGATTTCCTTCGAATGTGACGATTCCATCATTTGCATAACATGATATGCCACAAATGAATAGTATGATGTATTGGATTGACTTGGTGAGCAAAGTATCTTAATGAAAATCACCGAAATGTATTAAAACAATAGGTACGTTTTAAGATTATTCTATTTAACTGGTTAATTCTTCGATTGAAGAAACCAAAAACTGTTTTCTACAGATTTCTTAACTTCAAAGAAAAAATTGCTATGAATAAGGGCTTATTTCTTGTCTTATTGATTTTGGGACTTTCATGTTCTTCAAACAATGCGAATACTTCAGCGGAAACAGATGGCGAGCCAGAGATGGATCTTACCTCTACAGAAGGACTGAATCTGGGTGAAATAGTGCTTCCGGAAGGTTTTGAAATAGAGGTATTTGCACGCGTAAATAATGCCAGATCGATGGTGCTGACTGAGAACGGAACTTTGTTTGTCGGAAATAGAGGGGGAGATAAAGTATATGCCCTGCGAGATACTGATGGTGACTGGAAGGCGGATGAAAAGTATGTGATTGCAAGTGATATGCGTATGCCTAACGGTGTTGCTTTTAAAGATGGCTCACTCTATGTTGCCGAAGTTTCAAAGCTTTGGCGGTTTGACAATATAGAGGCGAATTTGGATAATCCTCCAGCACCTGTTAAAATTTATGATGACTACCCAACAGATGGCCATCATGGTTGGAAATACATTGCATTCGGCCCTGATGGAAAACTGTACGTTCCAGTAGGTGCGCCATGTAATATCTGTGAAAGTAAAAATGAAATGTATGCGAGTATCACCCGAATGAATCCGGATGGATCAGATCGTGAGGTTTATGCCCATGGTGTACGGAATACAGTAGGTTTTACCTGGCACCCTGAAACCGGAGAAATGTGGTTTACTGATAATGGAAGAGACTGGTTGGGGAATAATGAGCCGCCATGTGAATTGAACCGAATCAGTGAACCAGGCCAGCATTTTGGATATCCTTATTGCCATGGAGGATATCTGAAAGATCCGGAATTTGGTCATAAATATCCATGTGATGATTTTGTAAAACCGGCTCAGAACCTGGGTCCACATGTTGCTCCTTTAGGAGTGAAGTTTTGTACAAGTGATGCGTTCCCTTCAGAATATAAGCACAAGGTATTGATAGCGGAACACGGCTCATGGAACAGGGACGAGGATGTAGGGCATACCGGTCATAAGATCACCATGGTCACTGAGGTAGATGGAGAGGGTGTAGCTTATGAAGACTTTGCAACTGGATTTTTGAACGAAGAGACGAATACTGCCTGGGCAAGACCTGTGGATTTGATCTTCGCTTCAGATGGATCGATGCTCGTGTCTGATGATTTAGCCGGAACGATATTCAGGATCAGCTACAAAGGCGATTAGGATTTCTTTTTTTTACGTCGTATTACATTTTTGCTGTAGTGTAAATAAAGCGTGTTAATAAAGGAAAGAATGATCCCAACTCCGATGGTTATGTAAATGACTGTGAATATTTTTCCCCAATCTGTTTGAGGGGCAAAATCACCAAATCCGATGGTGGTGAGCGTAATAAATGAAAAATAGAATGCGTCAAGATAACTCCATCCTTCGAGCTCATGATACGCAATAGTCCCAATGATCAAAATGGTGATGCCGGTTAAGATCAAGTCTCTGTACTCTTTGTCGGACAGGAATGATTTGATGGTTCTAAAGAAAATCATGGAATCAATTTAATGATTCTCTTAGAATTTACTGAGCTGATTTTTGTCAATAAAGCCGGTGAGCGCTTCTCCGTTTGAAACGCGCAGGTAGTGATGGTTTACTGCTTGTATGGCGATTTTAGATCCATTCAGCAATGTGTCTATATCAACGGCATTCTTATCCATTTGGCTTTTAATGATTAATGACTTTGAAAGCACAATAATGCTGTCCAAAAGAGAAGTGTCCGGCAGAAAGTAGTCAGGTCGGTCATATTCGGGCACAATGAATGCATAGGGATCAATGGGGCCATTTTTGTAAATGCCAAAGTGTAGGTGTGGAGGGGTGAATCGTGCATTTCCGGTATTCCCCACAGTGCCAATGGTGTCTCCGGGATTTACCGTTTGATAGCGTTTGACTTTTTGTTCTTGTAAGTGGGCAAAATATAGATTAGTTCCTCTTTTTCGATCATATAGCCAAACCACCTTACCTCCAAGTCCTCTTGTTCCAACGAACCGAACCTCTGCTTTGGTAGGAGCAAGAATCGGTGTGTGCCGCCTTGCGAAAATGTCAACACCATGATGTTCACGCCTGCCACCATCCCGAGGATCCCCAAAAACACTCTGAATGGCACGTTTATCCTTGCCGGCCACAGGAAATGCTAAAGTTGGAACGTTCTCAATAGTGATGGTGTAATTTCCACCACGTAGAAGCTCAGGTTGCAATCGCAGCAAGTAGGAGGCATCCTTTCTGGGTTCAAATCCCAGTTGCAAGGTGCTGTCCGCAGATGCAACGTGCATGAATTCATTAAGTGAATCATTCTCTACACGAAATAGATCTACGAAAACTTTGGTGGTGTCCTTGGTGAGGAGACGAATGTCTACAATTATTTTTTGACCTCTCTTCACATCAAAGCGATAGCCGAGGGCATCTGGTTTTAACGGTGACAGAACAAAGGCCTCTTGATAAGGCAGGCTGACATTGATTTGACGTTCAAATGGTTTCGATGAAGCTTCAATCCAATCTTTACCCAGTGCCGTATTTAGCAGGTTGGCCTGCTTCAAGGAATACCAGTAAGCCTCATGATCGTTTCGTGGATAAAATCTTTCAGGTACTTTCTCTTCCGTGCAACCTAGCAGGAAGAGCAGTAAGATGGTTGTGGTGGTCACCTTCACTTTCATGACCATTAATTACGAGAAGCCGCCGTTTCAGTTCGGAAAAACTTGATTACTGGTTTTCTTCTTTGTTTATTATTTCCCCATGCTTGTAGGTGATTACTTCCTCCAAGTTGCCCTTTTTATCAAAGTACTTCCATTCACCATGACGTCTGTTTCTCACATACTTACCTGAATATTCTACTTGTCCATTTTTATAATAGGTGGTGTATTCACCCTGTAGCAGGTTTAACTCATAAAGACCCTCAACTTTAAGCTTTCCATTCAGGTAATATTGGTTGTAAGGACCATATTTATTACCGAAACGATAGGTGGTTTCGGTGATCTTTTGTCCTTTATCATACGACTCACTCACTCCATGAAGTTTACCTTTTTCAAATCGCTTAATTTCCAATAAGTCACCCTTTGCAGTCCATTTTTTCCAGGTACCGTGAGGTAACTCGTTTTCAAGTTCTTTTTCTGATATGAGCTGACCTTTATCAGTGTATTCCTTGATAGTGGCATTCAGGCCATTGTTAGAAAAGCTGGAAGCTAATCTCACTTCTCCATTTTCATGGTAGTCTACACTCTTACCTACTCTATACCCATCGCGATACTTGTACTCACTTTTGGTGCTACCGTCATCAAAGTATACAAAATACGCTCCCTGCAATGCACCATCAGCATAATTTCCTGTTGCTTTAAGTTGTCCATTTTCATGATACATTTTTACCGTACCACTTCTATCGCCTTGCTTATTGACCACCTCCAATTCTATTTTACCGGAAGGGTAGTAGGTGGTGTAGTTTCCATCCAGGAGGCCATCCTTATACTCTGCTGACAGTTTTAGGTTCCCATTTTCATAATATTGCTTGGTGATCCCATTGGGCTTGCCATCCTTATAGATCACCTCTTCTTTGACATTTCCATTGTCATAGTATGCGTAGACAGGTCCATCCGGCTTACCTCTTTCAAATTTTGTAGCTCCCTTGAGCTTTCCTTCTTCATTGTAGAGTTTAATCTCACCAACGATTGTATCCTTTTCAAAGGTGGTTTCCTGGAGAAGGTTTCCTTTCGGAGAAAACACTTGGGTGAGCCCTTCTCTTAGATCATTTTTATAGATGGTTTGTCGCTGTATGGAGCCATCCGGATAGTAATTGTAAAAAATGCCATGCTTGTTACCTTCATCAAACTCACCGGAAACAATGATATTGCCTTTGATATCATACATTTTATAGATACCGTCTACCAGTGAACTGTCTCCATTGAGGATTTGATATTCTTCTTTAAGCTCACCGGTTTCGTAAAAGGTCTTCACCTCCCGTGACTGTGCAAATGCCAGGCTAAGGATGAAATAAAAAGTGAATGATAGGGTCAGGTTTTTCATAACGTATGATGAACGTATGGCTTGATTATATAGTACAAATTTAGAAGTCGAACCTAAGAATAATATTGTTTGACCTAATTTTCCGAATAAAGGCTTTGGCATGAATGTACTATTAGTGGGTGTAGGTTTGATTGGAGGCTCATTTTCGCTAGCACTAAAACATCGAACCGATTTGACTTTTGGTGGATATGATAATAGGGAGGAAGCACAGAATGAGGCCTTTGACCTTGGGATTATTTCTCAAAGGTTTAATCTATTGAGTGAAGGTATTAAATGGGCGGATCTAATTGTTGTTTCAGTACCGGTTAAGGCTATTAGAGGAATACTTCCGGAAATACTTGATCAGATAGAGCCGAATCAAACGATAGTTGATTTCGGTTCTACGAAAGCAGCAATTTGCGCCTCTGTAGCGGATCATGAAAATCGAAAGCAGTTCATTGCGGGACATCCAATAGCGGGTACCGAACACTCAGGACCTTCCGCTGCTTTTGAGGGTCTGTTTAGAGATAAGAATCTAATTCTATGTGATACACGCCTTACTGAGCCTGGCAAGTTGAAAGATTTTGAAGCACTGGCAACAGACGCAGGTTTTAATATCATTCATATGGATTCAAAGGAGCATGACAGGCATCTGGCCTACATCTCTCATTTAAGTCATATCACATCATTTGCATTGAGCAGCGCGGTACTCCAAAAAGAAAAAGATGGTGAAGTAATTCTGGATCTGGCAGGCTCTGGGTTTGCTTCAACGGTTAGATTGGCGAAAAGCTCCCCCGGCATGTGGAGTTCGATATTTATGGAAAATAAAGAAATGGTTTTAAGGAGCATTGAGGCCTACAAGAAGGAACTTGAAAAGCTTGAAGCATTGATAATAGAGAATCAGGACGAAGCACTTGAAAAGTATTTAGAGGATGGAAGGAAAATACGTAGAATTTTACCCTGATTCTTCCAACTAACCGCGCTTATTTTGTGTATAGAAAGACATGAATCGAGCACAAAAATTTATTCGATAACGGCTTATTTTTTTGATGTGAAATTCTATTTCAAAACTGAAAACTATTAAAACATGAAAACAACTATTAAATCATTGTTCTTATCGTTGCTTGCGGCAACATTATTGGTATTTACGTCATGCTCTGATGATGATGGGGTAAGTGGTGATACTTCTGCGCAAATTATAGGTAAGTGGACGTCAGGATCTGTTGTTATTGATGACATCAGCGTTAATGGAGAAGACTTAGCTTCTTACTTTCAGGGTCTGGGCTTACCTCAAGAGTTCATTGATCAATTCCAGGCTTCTCTTGCTGAAGGATTTGAAGATGGCTTCTTAATTGATATTGAGTTTAAGGCGGACGGTACTTACACTTCTACAGATGAAGATGGCACTGATTCTGGCACGTGGGAGCTGACCAACAATGAAACTAAGCTGCTATTGGATAAAAACACGGAAGACGAAATAGAAGTTGATATTGTTTCTTTAACTGATTCAAGATTTGTAGGAACATTTTCTGAAGTGGACAATTCTGAAGATCTGGATGATGACGGAGTAAATGATGAATTAAGTATTTCTGTTACAATCACACTTAACAAGTAATTCTTAAAACCAGGACGAACGAAAAAAAAGGGGCTCAAGCCCCTTTTTTAATTTTGTCAATAGTACTGCTGAGCAGTAAGCTTCAATCTAAACCTTCTCAACTACGATAGCTGAAGCTCCTCCACCACCGTTGCAGATACCAGCACATCCAATTTTACCACCTTTCTTATTAAGAACATTTACAAGCGTGGTAATGATTCTGGCTCCTGAAGTGCCAAGTGGGTGACCCATTGCTACTGCACCACCGAACACATTAAGCTTATCAGCATCTAAGCCAAGCTTTTGTTGGTTAGCAATTGCGACAGCCGAGAACGCTTCGTTTACTTCCCAGAAGTCAACATCTCCTTGTTCAACACCTGCGTGTGCAAGAGCGCGTGGGATTGCCAGGGACGGGGCAGTCGTGAACCAGATTGGCTCTTGAGCAGCATCACCAAAGCCCTTGATCTTAGCTATAAGCGTAAGTCCAAGCTCTTCCGCTTTCTCTTTACTCACTAAGACAAGCGCCGATGCACCATCATTGATGGTAGATGCATTTGCTGCTGTTACTGTTCCTTCTTTTCCAAATACCGGACGAAGAGATGGGATTTTATCGAAGTTTACATTTCTGAATTCCTCATCTTCATCCATTACCACCGGATCTCCTTTTCTTTGAGGAATCTCCACAGGTACGATTTCATCCTTAAATGCTCCTGCCTCAGTTGCTGAAGCGACTCTCTTATAGGAGTTGATAGCGTACTCGTCTTGTGCCTCCCTAGAAATATTCATCTCTTTCGCTGTATTATCAGCGCAATTACCCATTGGGAATCCATTATATACTTCCCAGAGCCCATCATGCATTAATCCGTCGACCATCTGTCCATGTCCGTACTTATAACCAAATCGAGCTTTAGGAATGTAGTACGGTACATTTGACATGCTTTCCATCCCACCGGCTACCACTACATCATTGATACCTAGCATAATGGACTGAGCTCCTAACATTACAGACTTCATCCCGGATGAACATACTTTATTCACAGTGGTGCAAGGCACATTGTGACCAATTCCTGCCGCTATGGCTGCCTGACGAGCGGGTGCCTGACCAAGGTTGGCAGAAAGGACGTTTCCCATGAATACCTCATTGACCTGATCTGCAGCCACCCCTGATTTTTCCAATGCTCCTTTAATGGCGAAAGTGCCAAGTTGAGTAGCAGAAAAGCCTGATAATTTTCCACCGAAACTTCCAATAGGGGTACGTACAGCAGATGCGATGTAAACTTCCTTCATATTAAATGTTGTTATCGTTTGTGATTAAAATCAATAAAAGGTCCCAATCGTTCAAATCGGGACCGCAAAGGTCGTAAAAAATGAGAGCAAATGGTAGTCACACTGAAACAAGTTCAAAGTGACTGAATAGGGGATAATCACCAGTCCGGCTTACCGCTTGGGGGGCGCTTGGTTGCTTTGCGCTTTTGGTGCTGCAGGTATTTGATTTCGCTTTGCCTCATTGCTTCCAATAATTGGCGAGCTTTTTCTTCACTGATTCCCATTTCCTCCAGCTTCTCTTTGGTCATTTGCTCCTGAGACTTCTCTTGCTCTTGTTCTTCACCTTCTTGCTGTTCGTTCTGATTTTGCTGCTCCTGCTGTTGTTTATCCTCTTCAGATTGCTCTTGATTTTCTCCTTTTTGTTCTTCTTTATTTTCCTGCTCCCCGTCTTGTTTCTGATCTTGCTTTTGATCCTGATTTTCGTCCTCTCCGTCCTTGTTTTCCTGATCTTGATTCTGCTGATCCTGATTTTGCTGTTGCTGTTCCTTTTGCTCTTCCAACAGTTTCTTAACAACCTCGTAATTGTAGCGCGCGTCTTGATTGGTCGGATCGGCTTTAATTGCTGACTTCAGTTGTTGCAATGCCTCTTCCAGTTTTCCGGCATCTTTATTCATCACACCTAATTGCTGGTAAGCAATAGATTTAAGTTTCTTATCAGGAGAAGTAGCAAGTTGGTTGTAGTTACTCTTTGCACCAGCTGTATCTCCCAGATGATAGTGTGAGTGAGCTAAGTTCAATTTCAATGCCGCATCATCTACACCTAGCGAGTCTCTTAATAAGGTATATTTAGCCAATGCCAATTCATAGTCACCATTTAAGTAAGCTGTCTCAGCTTCTTTTTTAAGGGTATTGATTTTTGCGATCTCTTTAGGATCGTTTAATAATACAGCCAATATTAAAAGAATTCCGATTCTCATAGTTTAATCAGTTTTACACTAAATAAAACATCCATAACCATCAAAAGAAGCGCTAGTCCCAGAAAGTAGAAATAGCGGTTTTGAGTAGCATCAACTTGCTTTGCGTCCCTCATTTCACCCTCTACATTGTTGATTGCATTTATTAAACGCGCAACATCGTTTCTTGATTCATTTATTTCAAAATATTCTCCACCGGTGTTTTCTGCTAGTTGCTCAAGTGAGGATGAATTTAACTGCGACACCACTTCATTTCCGTCATTATCCTTCTTGTATCCGGTACGTGTAGGAATTTTACTTCCTTGTTTTGTTCCAACTCCTAGTGTAAATAAAGTAATACCTTCCGACTCAAGATCTTCAGCGATCTCATCAGTGTTATCGCCAAAGTCTTCTCCATCACTAATCAATATGGTGATTTTTGATTTCGAACGTGTGACCACTGTATCATCAGCTATCAGCTTTTCTGTAGCCATTTCCAGAGGTGGCCCAAAGTCGGTTCCAAAATTTGGTACCATGTCGGTGTTTAGTGTTTGAATGAAAAGGTTTAAAGCGTTATTGTCATAGGTTAGGGGGCACTGCATATATGCCTCGCTGCTAAACATGATAAGTCCTATGCGGTCTGAGCTAAATGCCTCTACGATATTCTTTAATTCAAACTTCACTTTTTCCAGTCGAGAAGGTTGAACATCTCGTGCATTCATTGATTGGCTTAAGTCGATGCAGATGAAGATATCTTTACCCACTGTTTTTACTTCCCTGGAGGTGTCACCAAAACTAGGGCCAAGCATTGCGGTGATGATAAGTCCAAAGTATATGGTTCGAAGTATGGTTTTAATAACCACTCGTTTTGCAGGAAGTCCTAAACGCCTGGTCGTGCTGACCACCCTCCAAATAAAGGCAAGGTATAGCACGATGAATATCAGTGCGAGTACAATCTCAAATGTACCGATAGCATTTACCCACTTCATAGCCTCCTGTTTTTACTGATCATCGACTTACAATTCATGGTCGGCAAATCTAACAGATCGTAGAGTCCTTTTGAATTGGTTTTTTATGGATTAACATTTTTTAAGGATGAATGTGGTTTTGGAATTGAAAGCTTTAAAAGAGACGCTTTTTCAAGATAATAGGATTACCCTGCGAGCTTTCACAGTGACAGATGATGTCCTGGTATTTGAGGTAGCTTGGGGTGTGCACTTCTGTATCTATAAAGAAATTTCCATCCTCTTCCAACAATAATTTGATGTTTGGATCGACGGGATCAAAGAATTTGTCATCAATGAGTCTGCCAATGTAAAATTTAGGGTCTTTGCATGATTCTGAAGTACTTAACCAAATTAGATTATCAGATGTGCGCGTTGTTATTTGAATAGATAATTTCTCAGTACCATCCATGAGGTATTCCTTGGTGCCAATTCCGGGAACACCATAGCCATAAGGAATTTCTGCTTTAAGCTTTCCTGAAGAGTAGTATGTTTTTCGTATGCCATGAAGTTTGTCGTTTTTATATGGCGTAGCAGCATACAATTTGCCATTGGCGTAATACTTATTGGAAGTGCCTTCTCGCTTCCCCTTATCATATGGCATGGCCAGTAGCACTGTTTTTCCATCGTCATGATATAAGTAAGAAATACCATGTTTTATGCCCTGGTCGTAATTGATAATGGTTTTTAATCGGTCATCTTTTGTGTATTGCCGGATTTCACCGTGCTTAACCTTAGATTCAAACTCTTCATTCGGATCGGAAGTAACCATCTCAAAGAAGTCAAGATAAGCAGAGCGCATGCCTATGATACTAATGATGACAGCAGCGATAAGAATCTGAGTTTTATTCATAGGATCAGAATTAATTCAGGAAATTACTAAAGAATTGAGTCAACGAAATGGATTTTTGACGGTAACTTTTATATTTGCACTCCTTTTTAGGATGTACCCGATTAACGGGTGATTTTTTAAGAAGGTTTTGGCTTGAAAGTAGAGTCAATTTTTTTAAGCTAAATGCCACGGAGAGGTGGGTGAGTGGCTGAAACCACATGTTTGCTAAACATGCGTGCGAGAAATCGTACCGGGGGTTCGAATCCCCCTCTCTCCGCAAACAAAATGCTGCGAAAGCAGCAACCTGAAGGTTCGCTAGCTCAACTGGATAGAGCAACTGCCTTCTAAGCAGTAGGTTCCAGGTTCGAGTCCTGGGCGAATCACGATTATAGGCTCATACTTTATTGTATGAGCCTTTTTTGTTTTCACTAAAGTGATCATGAAATATCCCTCTCTGCCGAACAAATTGCTGCGAGAGAAGCAATTTTAAGGTTAGCTAGCTCTCCCGATAGCTATCGGGAGGTTAGAGCAACTGCTTGTTCCATTACAGTCATTCCATCACGGCTTCTAAGCAGCAGGTTCGAGTCAAGACGTGGCTCAGCCAGTCTTGATGCTGACAAGCTAAAGCTTTGTCATGCATCCTGGGCGAATCACGATTATAGGCTCATACTTTATTGTATGAGCCTTTTTTGTTTTCACTAAAGTGATCATGAAATATCCCTCTCTGCCGAACAAATTGCTGCGAGAGAAGCAATTTTAAGGTTAGCTAGCTCTCCCGATAGCTATCGGGAGGTTAGAGCAACTGCTTGTTCCATTACAGTCATTCCATCACGGCTTCTAAGCAGCAGGTTCGAGTCAAGACGTGGCTCAGCCAGTCTTGATGCTGACAAGCTAAAGCTTTGTCATGCATCCTGGGCGAATCACGATTATAGGCTCATACTTTATTGTATGGGCCTTTTTTGTTTTCACTAAAGTGATCTGAAATATCCCTCTCTGCCGAACAAATTGCTGCGAGAGAAGCAATTTTAAGGTTCGCTAGCTCCCGATAGCTATCGGGAGGTTAGAGCAACTGCTTGTTCCATTACAGTCATTCCATCACGACTTCTAAGCAGCAGGTTCGAGTCAAGACGTGGCTCAGCCAGTCTTGATGCTGACAAGCTAAAGCTTTGTCATGCATCCTGGGCGAATCACGATTATAGGCTCATACTTTATTGTATGAGCCTTTTTTGTTTTCACTAAAGTGATCATGAAATATCCCTCTCTGCCGAACAAATTGCTGCGAGCTAAGCAATTTTAAGGTTCGCTAGCTCTCCCGATAGCTATCGGGAGGTTAGAGCAACTGCTTGTTCCATTACAGTCATTCCATCACGACTTCTAAGCAGCAGGTTCGAGTCAAGACGTGGCTTTGTGCGTCATGATTATGACAAGATGAGATCTGTGTCGTTTCATTCTGAATAATAATACAGGTATACAGGCACAAAAAAAACCTCGCGAATGCGAGGTTTGATTTAGTTAAATAAATCTTGCTTCGTAGTAATTAAAGGGATCCTCTTATTATACGAGTCGCTATTTGTGTGATTGTAGGTTTAACCTTTTCTACATATTCAGTTCGTTCGTTTTCATCTTTAAACTTCACACCTCTTTCTTCTAATATCTCCTCCAGCGTTTCAGTGATTTTTTCACCAAGTGCCGGGAGCTCCTTACCAATCATTTCCATCTGAATCTTAACCGCATCCACAGAATCAGCATTGTTGTCTTCTTGTGGTTGGTTACGATTAATTTTGATTGATTTACACCTTAAGTCTAATTCCTGTACGATTGTTTCAAATTGATTCATAATAATAGTAAACCAGCACAATCTTGAAAATGTTCAAAAAAATCCAAATTTGGGGGTTTTAATTAGATAATTACCTGACCAAAAAATTTATAGCCTCCTCTTTACTTTCAAACCATTCAATGTTTTTGTTTCTTATTGAGTGCCTTGGTATCGCGTTTGAGGTGACCATTTCTTTAAAAATGATTTCTCCAAATCCTACTGAAGCCCACCTCTGAACATGACCTTTGATTTGATCAAAGTATTCAGGGAAGTAATCCAGGATTGCTTTGTTCAATTTTACTCCTGAAATAATCTCTAAAACCAGTGCCGTTGAGCCCTTGAATTTTGAAATGTACTCAAGTGAGTATTTCATTAAAGCAAATTCTTCTTCATGAGGAACCATGGAGTAGTCAATAACAACTATTTCTCTTCCTCGATGAACTTCCGTGTATAATGCTTTCATGATTCAATTAAAGATAGATAAAGAATGATATTTTTGGTTTCGTCTTTAAAATCCGGTTGGTCATCTTTTCATATGCTTTGGTATTCACATTATTACCTATCTTTTGCACACTCAAAAATTTAATGCCATGTTATCTGACTTTCAGAAAGAAAAGATATTCCATTACTTCAGAGTCGTATTAGATCAAGATAGAAATGGGGTCCTTGAGGAGAATGATTTTCGTGAAATCGGAGAGTCTTTATGTGTACTATGGGTTTATAAGCCTGGTACTAAAGAGTACAATGAGGTGATCGATAAGAATATTCAAAGCTGGAATATGTTTAAAAAATATTTTCAGAAACAGGGGGCTGAAGCAAATGAGGAACAGTTTCTTCGGTTTTTCGAAGTATTACTTAAACCCGGAAACGAAGAGGTCTACAAGAAGTGGGTAAAGTACATGATCAGCTCCATTTTCGATTCATTTGATGTAAATGAGGATGGTGTTATGTCGGTTGATGAGTACTCAGATATGTTTATGTGTTATCATATTCCGATAAAGCATTCCGCAAAGGCATTTGTGAAACTAGACAGGGATGGAGATAACTATATTACTAAAAAAGAATTAGTACGAGCAGTAGACGAGTTTTTTAGGTCTAGTGATGAAAATGCACCAGGTAACTGGCTCTTTGGTTTTTGGGGTGATAAAGACTAACCCAAATTATCCAATCGTATACTTTGTCCGAGGGGACGGACGAAGTAAACTTGTCTGTCTGTGACCGCAAGCGTCATCAGCAGACGAAAGCTTTAATTTGTCTGGGTAAAAACAAAACCCCGCGTTTGCGGGGTTCATACACCTACTTGCTACATGAAACTTAAATGGCTGTTGTCTAGGCCATCCTTAGCTGGTTCATATAAGTTTGACACTTTTCTTTTGGTCCTATATATAGAATCTTCAGGTTCTTTTTCACAATCCACTCTCCAGATTCTGTTTTTGATAGTTTAACTGCGTCCTTCCTGGCAAAAAGTTTGAATAAATTAATCATAGCTGCTTGGTTTATCTTTCAATTATGATTCAAATATCAATTCAAATACTTCAATTTAATATTAGTATTGTACCATAAAACGTGTTAAGCAAAATGCTTACTAAATTTAATTATTCAAATTTTAAATAGGACTAAAATTAGATTTTGATTGTTATTTACTCATATAATCAAGCGTTAGCCCCATCATCGCCTTCATACCAAGCTTCATTCCGGAATCATCTACGTAGAAATCCGGGGTATGATGTCCGGCAACTTTTTTAGGATCTCGATCAGGTGGACATCCTCCTACGAAAAAGTAGAGTCCTGGTATTTGCTCCTGAAAAAATGAAAAGTCTTCAGCTCCGGTAATGGGTTTGATTATTTCAACATTTTCCTCCCCGGCAGCTCGTTTTAAGGATGGAAGCATTTTCTCATAAAGTGAAGGCTCATTATATGTTACAGGATACCCTTCGTCTATCCATACTTCTACCTCAGCATTGTTTGCCTCGCCTGTTTTTTGTGCCACTTCTCTAATACGCTGCAAGATTTGAGTTCTCATATCAGCATCAAGCGTGCGTATAGTCCCCAACATGTAAAGGTCCTCAGGGATGATGTTGTATCGAACACCGCCATGGATGGCACCAATGGTTAGCACAGCGGGTGCTTCTGTTAGCTGCATGTTTCTACTGATGATAGATTGAAAATTATTGATCATTTGTGATGCTGTCACAATAGGATCTACGCCATCCCATGGTGCTGACCCATGTGCTTGCTTTCCTTTGATGTCTATTCGCATGGAGTTTACGGCTGCCATGATTCCTTCCGGGCGGACTTTTAGCGTACCTACAGGTGTTTGAGCATTGATGTGCAAACCAAATATGGCTTCTACATCTGGGTTTTTGAGCACACCTTCTTTTACCATCAGCTTGGCTCCACCTTCTTCACCTTTTGGTGCTCCCTCCTCTGCAGGCTGGAAAATAAACTTTACTGTCCCAGGCACTTCGTCTTTAATCTCCCAAAGCATTTTAGCAACTCCTAGCAGAATACTGATATGCGTATCATGTCCGCAAGCATGCATGACTGGTACCTGTTCACCATTGTATTCACCCATTTGTTTGGATGCCCATGGAAGGTCCACTCGTTCTTTAACAGGAAGTCCATCAATATCAGCTCTCAATCCCACAACAGGACCGGGCTTTCCTCCCTCCAAAATAGCAACGACTCCAGTTTTTGCCACTCCGGTTTGTGGTTCATATCCAATTTCTTTAAGTATTTCAGTAATTCGCTCTGCAGTCTTAAACTCGCGATTGCTCAGTTCTGCATTTTCATGAAACCAATGACGCCACTCTATGACATCTTTTTCAGTTTGAGTTACAAGTTTTTCTATTTGCTTGTCAAATTTCTGTGCAAAGAGTGTCAGCACAAAGGATAGCATTAATACAGTTAATAGTGTTTTCTTCATATCAATTAGATTTTAGACCATAAGTTACAACTCATCCTGCTAATTCTACAGTTCGGTAGAGTAGATTGGTTGGAGTAGGTGATCAGTGAGACTTTTGAATCGAATCCAAAAGTCAAAACAAATGAAAGCCTTACTCAATCTGATCTTGATACTCACCCTGACAGGACTAAATGCGCAGTATACTATATCGGGCAGGGTGACCGAAAAGTCAGGCGAACCGCTGCTAGGCGTAAATGTTTATGTCAAAGGCACCTATGATGGAGCTACCACCGATATCAACGGGCAATATTCATTCAGCACCGGTAAGGAGGACAGTCTGATTTTAGTTGCTTCCTTTATCGGATTTCAGGAGGCGAATATTCCAGTCACCGGTAATGGAAAATACGATATCGTCTTAAAAGAGAAGATAAGTCAGTTGAATGCGGTGGTGATCACAGCAGGAGCATTCAATGCCTCAGAGGAGGGTAAGCGAGAGGTTATGAAACCATTGGATATTGTCACTACCGCAGGAGCCACTGCTGATATCCCGGGAGCGTTGAATACTCTGCCAGGCACTCAAACGGTTGGAGAAACAGGGCGACTATTTGTAAGAGGAGGGGATGGTCGAGAGACGAAAACATTTATTGATGGCATGCTTGTACATAATGAGTACGGACCGGCAGTGCCAAATACGCCCTCAAGAAGCAGATTTTCTCCATTCATGTTTAAGGGGATGAGCTTCTCCACTGGCGGATATTCAGCAGAATATGGTCAGGCATTGTCATCTGCCTTAATTCTTCAATCCAAAGATGTTTCTGATAATAACCGAGCAGACCTGTCATTGATGTCTGTTGGGGCTGATGTATCGCTCACACGATCATTTAAAAATAGCTCTGTGGCAGGAAAGGTTCAATACACCAACCTAACCCCTTACTTTGAAATTGCCCCGCAAAACCTGAAATGGAATAATGCTCCAACAGGATTGGATGGAAATTTTGCATACCGGGTGAAAACAAGCAAAACAGGACTTCTAAAAGTGTATTCAAATTTGAGTACTTCGGACATGGATTTGTTTGAATCTGACATTGCAAATCCTGAAAACGAATTGCCGGTAAAAGTCACTAATGACTATGCTCATTTTAATGCATCTTATCGTGAGTTGGTATCGGAGAAATGGGGTATTCGTACAGGTGTTTCATTTACGAGGAGTGATGATTTTGCATCGATTTCCACAAACTCGCAAAAACAAAAGCTCAATGGTTATCATACCAAACTTGTAGCTGACTATCAACATTCTGATCGATTAGCGTTCCTGTTTGGTGGAGAAGTGATCACCACCAAAGTTGACCAGGTGCTATCCGGTGATGAAGGGTCATTAGACCAATCATATAACGAGGTGATCCGGGCATCATTTATAGAATCAGAGATTTTCGCTTCTTCAAAGCTGGCATTCAAAGTAGGAGCCCGATTCGAAGGTGACAATCTAAGAAACCAGCTAACACTTACTCCCCGTGTGTCGGGAGCTTATAAGACAGGTGAGAATAGCCAGGTATCTGTTGCCTATGGCGAATTCTTCCAGGCTCCTCAAAATCAAATAATGCTTTCAGCCAATGATGCAATGGCAGAAAAAGCAACCCACTACATCATGAACTATCAGTGGCTAAAAGAAGGCCAAAGCTTTCGGGTGGAGGCTTATGAAAAGCAATACGATCAGCTGGTAAAGTATATGTCAGTATTTGATCCAGGCTCATTCACTTTTGATGGTGATGGATACGCAAGAGGCCTTGATTTCTTCTGGAGGGATTCGAAAACATTCAAAAACATGGATTACTGGGTGAGCTACTCCTTTTTACAAACAGAGCGAAACCATCGTGATTTTCCCGGTTCATTCACACCGGCTTTTGCCTCAGCACACAACTTCTCATTTGTAATGAAAAAATTCATTGAGGATATAAAAAGCCAAATAGGGGTGACTTACTCATTCGCTAGTCCCAGAGCTTATAATGATATGAATAATGACAAGTTCCTATCAGCAAGAACTCCTTCATATCATGATCTGAGCTTTAATATCAGTTATCTATACAGCAACCAGATTATCGTTCATGCGATGGTCAACAATGTGCTGGGAATCAACAACATCTATGGGTATGAGTTCGCTGACACTCCCGATAGTAATGGAGTGTATGCCAGCAGAGCAATCACCCCTCCGGCGAAGCGATTCATTTTCCTTGGAGTGTTTATCACACTCTCTAAAAACAAAGGCATTAATCAATTACCAAATCTTTAAATCAATTAAACTTTTATCAATTATGAGAAAGAACATGATACTTATCTTAGGTCTTTTGTGCGCTGCTGTTGCAATGGCAAATGGCCAATTCGAAAAAGCAATGAGTGAAAGCATCCCGGCTATGTTTTCAGCACAAAACCCGGATGATTTGCAGAATGCAATCAACAAGTTGGATCGGATAGGGGAAGCCGAAGGGGATCGGTGGGAGCCGTATTATTATGCTGCATTTGGGTACCTGAGAATGAGCGGTATGTTTGAAAAAGCAGAGGAAAAAGACAAATACCTTGACCTTGCAATGAAGCAGGTGGAAAAAGGAGAAGCCATCAACCCAAACGACTCTGAACTGGAAGCTATGAGAGGATATATCCACATGATTAAGTTGACTGTGGACCCTGCCACAAGAGGGATGATGTACAGTGGGCTGGCATTTACTTCTTTTCAAAAAGCGATCAAGCTGAATCCTGAAAATCCAAGAGCACACTTTTTATTGGGACGTATGCAGCATGGAACTGCTCAATTTATGGGAGGTGGAAGTGAGGACGCATGTGCAAGTCTCTTCAAAGCAAAAGTCTTATTCATGAAAGGAGAAGAGACTGAGAACCCGTTTGCGCCGAGCTGGGGTCAGGATGGAACAGAAGAATCCATTCAACAGATATGTGAGAATGGGGAATAAATGAAATAGATGCTTCTCAAAGGATGCTTCAATTCAGAAGGACAGATCTTTGAGAAGCCTCTTTTTGTATAATCTGTATATATGCTTAATTATAAATCGAGCGCTCCACTTCATTAGCTATCGGCGGAATGGTCATCAGGTAGTCATAGATAGCTCCGACTTCATAATCAGTCAATTGAGTGTAGGGCAGCATCGGATATGAGAGAGGAGGCTCGCCTTCTTTCAATCCATATTTTACAGCATTCGTGAATTGTTCTTTGGTCCAGCTGCCTATGCCTGTTGCTTCGTCAGGAGTGAGATTAGGAGTTAGCATCACTCTTCCTTCTAAATCCAGCGGTTGATTTCCACCAGCGAAATACCCCGGACTCATTGTTGGGTTCAGATAATTGTTGGTTTTAAAATCCGCAGAGTGACAGGAGAAACACTCGAGATTATGTGCCAGGTATTCACCAAGCTGCAAAGCGTTGTTGGTGTCCGGCATAGGGATCGGCTTTTCCGGCATAGGGAAGGGTTTGAATGCCAGTCTACTTAAAACTTTGGTAAGTAGCGATGGTTTTGTTGGCGTATCGGGCTTGTTTTCAGCTACAACCATTGGGTGATCTGATCGAAGAAAAGAGATGATTGCATCAATGTCTTCGTCAGCCATCAGAGGTAGTTTTGCCATATATGGAGGTGCATATTGTCCATCTCTTTTGATTCCGGTTCTCAACAATCGCACGATTTCACCATCTGTCCATTCACCGATTCCATACGTTTTATCCTGTGTGATATTTGGTGCGTATATTTCACCGAATTCAGAAGGAGCATCTTTCATGCGTTGACCGGTTAGCTTACTCGTGGAACGATCCATGTGACAATTGGCGCAAAGCATGGTCGCTAATTTTTGACCTCTTTCGATAGCTTCTGCTTTGTCACTTCTTTGAAATTCAACTAATTCTGTTTCATAGGAAGGAAGGTCTTGGGCATTAATAATTACAAGGGCGATGACTCCAATAGTGATCAGGACTACCAATCCTAGCCCCAGGATTTTAATAGCGTTTTTCATAGTGATTAGGTTAAGAACCAATGAAAATAATCAATTTTTAATAATCATATGGTTAATAAGTGTTACTCATTTGCCTTACTCTTTTCCAGGTATTGACTCCACTTTTTTAGTGCCAAGGGCGTTGAGTAATAGAGATTATTTCCATGGTTTGCTCCCGGAATGTACGCATGTACGAAATTTTGGTAGGATGAATCTGAATCAAGAAGTAGTGTCATCTCATTGTATGCAGTTTTCATTTTGGTGTTCTCCTCTGTTCCCAAACTCATGAAAATAAAAGGCCTTTTAGCATTAATATCTATTTCCCTTGCCTTATCAATGATGATCGAACCATCACGCCAAAAGGCGGGACTGAAACAGAAGTAGGAATCAAATAAATCAGGTTTTTCAAGGTATGCATAGAAAGAAAATAATCCTGCCCGTGAATGCCCCGCCAGCATACGATTCCCATTGGTGGAATACTTGCTTTCAATAAAAGGGATTGCTTCTTTTTCAATAAATGCCAGAAACTGATCAGCCTGACCATAGATTTCACCATCTGTATCTTCCAATATGAAATGTGGTGTGAGGTCTCGATTTCGGTCTGTGTTGGGAATGCCTACAATGATCAACTCCGGAACCACCTCAGCGATACTTAACATCTCTGCAATGCGTGAGATAGTAAAGTCTTGTGACGAGCCGTCCAGCACATAAAGGATTGGGTATGTTCTTTCAGGATCATAAGCTGTCGGTAAATGGATCAATAAGTTTCGTGACTCATTTAGGATTTCAGAATGAACCTCCTCTAATTCATCAGCTTCCAGCTGATCCATTTGCGCCACAATTTCAAAAATAGTAAGTACCAATATGGTCGTGACGAAAGCAGTAATGGTAATGGTAATAAGTGCCTTTTTCATTTTGTTTTTGGAGGCAAGTAGGGTAAAGCCGGGCTTTTTTACCACGACATATCTATGACACTTTTATGTCATCTGACTTTTAAGCGGTTTTAGTTCTGAATATGATTAAATATCCCTTCTGATTGTGATTGCTGCCAACCTCTAGAATATGGCTGGAATTTTATTCAGCATGGTAGTATCCTTCTGACCAATTTTTATAGAATTGGTCAGCGTAATCATCACATTCACAATCAACAAAATGAGGTAAGCCGACATTCGTAAGGGGTAGTGTCCGACAACCTTTTGGCCGGTAAGAAAAATAGATCCCAGATGGATCAATCCAATGGAGATCAAGACTGCTAAAACCCATAAAACCTGAAAACTTATGAATTTGCGGGCAGAAGAATCGAAAGCTTCAATTCTTTTGTGTTTGTTCCAGTATGCAAGTTGAATGATAAGGTGAACCACAGGGAGAATGATGGCTAACAACCCAAGGCTATTCAGAATTCGTAATTTTCGCATCGGGTTGTTTGATACTTCATCTTTAAGTCTAAGTTGAGACAGCTCTAAGCCAAGTGCTTTTGACAAAGCTTTTAAGGTATGTCCATGTGGTCGGACAATTCCTTTTTCTATCCGCTGTACGGTGCGAACTGAAACACCGGATTGATGAGCTAGCTCTTCCTGGGAAAAGCCTTTTTCGCTTCTTGATTTAGCAATGATTTCACCAGGGGACATGCTGTAAAATTAGAGGATGTTAGTGATAATCAATCTGAAGTATTCTTAGCTCTAAGCTCGGTGATTTCTTTTTGCAGGTTATCCAGCTTTTTGTGTAGGAGCTTGTGTTGCTGTGCGACAAAAAACTTAATATGCTCTTCTTCCTCACGCATTCCTTGCATGGCTAATTGGTTCATGGTATTTACAACAATTGCAATGAAGACATTGAGCGTGGTGTATGTTGCAATAAGTATGAATGTTACAAAATAGACGGCCGAATAAGGCACCCCGTCCATGATAGGTCTAGCGATTGCTGACGACCAACTTTCCAGTGTCATGATCTGAAAAAGAGTGTACAGAGCATTAGTTAATGTGCCGAAATACTTTGGATAGTCCTCGGCGAAAAGGTTATACCCAACCACCGCGTAGATGTAATAAACGATTGTGAGCAGCACTACAATCCAGCCGATACTTGGCAGAGAGTGGAGCAGCGACTCAATAATCAAACGTAGTTTAGGAAGACTCTTGAGCAATCGGAGCGTACGGATGATTCTCAATGCACGAAATATCGAGAAAGACCCTGCTGCCGGCAAAATTGAAATACCCACAACGAAGAAGTCAAAAAGATCCCATCCATTGGTGAAAAACTTCTTTCGGTAGATGAATATCTTGAGCACAATCTCGATGGTGAAGCATACCAGAATGACCATGTCAAACGCATCGATTGTCGCTTCATAATCCTTTACAACCTCAGGGTACGTCTCCAGACCAATGAGGATGGAGTTGACGATGATGATGAAAGTAATAAAGTTTTGAAAGCGGGGTGATTCCAGGAAGTTCCTGAGAATATGCTCAACGAATTTGATCATGAGGCTATATAGTGGTGAATGTAGAATGAAAGATAAGTCGGAATATGGTATTTATTCCTATTGGGTCACTTATTGAGGAGGTTTTTATATAAGTGGAAGTTTTCATCTTCAAAGCAGACAAAGGTTACTTCTTGGATCACGTGTGAGGAAAAAGAGCTGACATTCTCAATGGCAATTTCTGCTGCCCGTTCCTTCGGGAAACCGTAAATACCTGTGCTGATGTTAGGAAAAGCGATTGTCTTAACGTCATGATCTGCAGCGGCGATGAGTGATTGAATGTAGCAGGAGCGAAGCAGTTCTTCTTCGTTTGAATTACCATCCTTCCAAACAGGGCCAACTGTATGAATCACGTATTTAGCTGGTAGATTACCTCCAGTAGTAATGACTGCCTGTCCTGTTTCACAACCGCCAATTTCTTTGCATTCCTCTAAAATAGCGAATCCACCTGCCCGATGGATGGCACCATCTACACCACCACCTCCAAGTAGTGAACTATTAGCCGCATTGACAATTGCATCTACTCTAAGTTTGGTGATGTCCTCTTGTATCAGTTTGATTTTCATACTTGAATATAATGGTTAAGGATTCCTTTTCATGAACCAAAGCGTGTATGCCGTGGATGGTTTCCACGTATGATAAACGCGAAATCCGTAACGTTCATACACGTTTTTATTACGTGCTACTGAGGTTTCTATTAGAATAGGAAGGTTTTGCTCGCTAGATAATTTGAGAATTCCATGCTTCAGGTCATGCACGCCATTCCCTCCTTTGCGGATCGGGTCTACACCGAGGAACCAGAAGTTGAGGTGAGGTTCTTTCAGTCGGTGCTTTTTCAAATACCCTTCGCGCTGAAGGACATGAGGCACACGGGAAAACCCGATGGCTTTTCGAATGAGTTGTAGCTGGTTCCAGTAGGAGGAGAGGGAGGTTCTTGTCGGTTCTTTGAAACAGATTGCTGCAGCACTTTCATCGTCGGAAAGAAAAACTCCATCATTTTCCAGTCCGGTCTTTACGGCATATTCAATGAGTGCCCTTAATCGTTCCTGCACTTTCTCATCCTGTTTGATTACCCACAAAGCGCTGGGGTTTGTTTGGAAGGATTCAGTGAGGATTTGAATGGCTTTAGAAGCTTGTGCTGTTGTAACTTTTTGCAAAGCGTGAGTTTTTATAGCTAATACGCGAAGTTAAGAGATGATAAGCTTTTGAGTTTCTCTGTCATCGCTAGCTATACAAGCGATGGGTATGTTTTTAGTAACAATATTTCGAAAATAAAAAAACCATGAAGGAACACTTCACGGTTTTTAATATTCGATTAGAAATTTTGAGCGTTATTTTTCGTAAGTACTCGGATCCCAGACTGGTTTATTTATAGGCCCTGTCGGTCCATCAGAAAGTGTACAAATTTCTTCACCACCTACTGTGCCCTGACAATCCATTTTTTGATTACCAAACCTATAAATAGGACCGCTAAGGGGATTATCTATTGGATTCGATCCGGCGTTGCTGAAATCTTTACTCATCCACTTGGGCCAGTCACTTCCATTCAATCCCTTCTTGCTTGAGTAGTCAAATGCCACAATTCTTCCATTTTCCGCTACATCAAGAACTTCGCCTTTAGAGGTAATATCGATTTCATGTTGTCCTTCAGTAAAGTACATGCCATGTGAGCCTTGTGCAGAAAAGACAACTGGTTGGTCACCGATTTTTTCAACGTCCTCCCATGCTTTGGTGGTTCCTGTACTGTGAGTAGCCAAATACATTTGATACGGCTCAAGTACCCAATCTTCATTTCCTTTGTCTATCCAACGCAGACGAACCGAAGCGTGCTCCCAGTCTCCCACGTGGTTTTGGACGATATTTCCGGTTGCTTCATTGTATGGGTAGAAGTAGAAGTGAGTGATCTGATACTTTGATTCGTCTTTTGCAATCCAAAATACATACACTTTCGCGGTACTCATTTCTCCATGGAAAAAATCCAATATATCATTTCCGGTTTGAAGTGGCTCAATGGTAGTCAAAGAATATAAGCCATTGTCTTCATTTAAGTATCTCTTGAAATGTGGAAATGCATAATCAAGTGAAGAAGGAAAATAAGACTCGTCTTTATCCATATATGTATACGGCGCATACTTCTTCATTAATTCCACCTTATAATCATCTGTGATTGTAGGTTCCGGATCTGGGATTGGTGTTTCATCTACAACTAATTCCTCCTCGTCTAAGTCATTAAGCAAATCACAGCTGATCATGCTGCTGGCAAACAATACTAGGATCAGGTGGTAAATAAATTTGTTTTTAATCATGTTTTAGTTTTTACTATTTGGTTGTTAAGCTATTCTTATTGTTAAGAATGCCCGAAAATAGTCTTATCGAGTTCTTCAAATTTTGGATTTAGATGAAGCGCTAGATTAACCCGAGGAATTCAGTCTTATATTAGACTATCGCTGTGCCATGGATTATGTCTCACAAACCAAAATCAGTTTGTGGTTCGTGTGGACAGGAACCGAGGCTGGAATCAATTTACTTCTTTAGCTCTTTCTCAAAATCAACCACAGACTCGTTGAGGATTCTATTGATATCATGAACTACCTCATCAAGATTTTTACATGATTCATTTAAAAGATCGAGTAGTTGTCGCATTTCTTGTTGGGATTTGGCATCTTTCAAAAGCTCCAATACGCCCATAACATTGGTGAGGGGAGCTCGTAATTCGTGAGAATTCTTGAAAGAGAAAATTTGGAATTGAGTGGCCTGATCCAGAATTTTTTTTGTTCGCTTATTTACTACTTTTTCCAGATTAGAATTGATCAGTCTGATTTCATAGTTAGCGACTTCCAGCTCCTTTGATTGTTCTTCAATTTGTTGATTCTTGTTTGTCAATTCCAGATTCTTACGCTCGAGGGAATCAATCAGTCGTAGGTTTTTATTAGCAAATCGCTCATTGATACTTTTGAAAAAGAAAGAAACCACTAATATGATGGTGTATGATGCAATGGTTATGGCATTTAATCTGGGATAAGATGCTCCTGTAAACCCTAAATCGTAATAGCCCACACCAAAAATTTCATGAATTCGATCAAAGAAGACAATGGGTATCAAACTTCCCAGCAAGGAAATTCCAATCAACAACTTTTCTTGGAAGCTAAATACGAGTACCGGAATAATGGCAGTAGTGAGGATAAAAAGTCGGGGCATGAAATACATGGCTTCTTCTATTTCTGCGACACCATTTAACTTAACTGATATCGAAGCATAAAATGGATAGACGGAGCACATCCAGCACAAGAATACCCGGCTAATGTTTGCTTGTCCTAGATGATTGAGTGAAAAGATAAAGGTGATTGCAAATAAGTTACCGTAAAGCAATAACCGGTTGAAATTACTCCACCCATTAATGGAGAAATTGAAAAAGAAAAGGCCCAGCAAAATACAAAAGAGGAAGAATACCGATTGATTGGTAAGAATGATGCTTCGATTCTTGCTCACATGTAGCTCACCGTCAGTGCCGATATGCGATATCTTGTCCCATGTGGTACTTAACGATTGAAACATCTATTATTTTTAAATCAAAGTGAGTAACAAAATCACAAGCTCATACTATTATAAAGAATATATCTATGACATAATACCCCTATCGATCATTCCAACGAATAATTAGAGGAAAATGTTAATAACGGTTTAACTTCTTTCTTTTACCTAAAAATAACGGCCACCGGGCATGTTGAAATTGTAAAGTGGGTATTATAAATGCATGTAGTTTAGACCTCCTCATCTGCGCGACCCGGTTACAAACGAGGACGAGAGGAGTATCTCCTTTATTTAAAGTCTGGGGAGGTACGGGAAGTTTAGAGGTATGCGAGGGAGTAAACATGTAAAGTCATGCTGAACTTGGTTCAGCATCTATGTTATTGATTTTCCCTAACCAAACCTTGAAGACCCTGAAATGAATTCAGGGTGACTTTCTAGTGTTGAGAGTCACTCCTCCAAAAGATCCCTCTTAACCATAAGAGTAACGAGGACTAGAGGAGGGGTCCGGGGAGGTACGGGAAGTTTAGAGGTATGCGAGGGAGTAAACATGTAAAGTCATGCTGAACTTGGTTCAGCATCTATGTTATTGATATTCCCTAACCAAACCTTGAAGACCCTGAAATAAATTCAGGGTGACTTTCTAGTGTTGAGAGTCACTCCTCCAAAAGATCCCTTTTAACCATAAGAGTAACGAGGACTAGAGGAGGGGTCTGGGGAGGTACGGGAAGTTTAGAGGTATGCCGATGGAGTAAACATGTAAAGTCATGCTGAACTTGGTTCAGCATCTTTGTTATGTTATATCCATAAACAAACCTTGAAGACCCTGAAATGAATTCAGGGTGACTTTCTTGTGTTGAGAGTCACTCCTCCAAAAGATCCCTTTTAACCATAAGAGTAACAAGGACTAGAGGAGGGGTCTGGGGAGGTACGGGAAGTTTAGAGGTATGCAGAGGGAGTAAACATGTAAAGTCATGCTGAACTTGGTTCAGCATCCATGTTATTGATATTCCCTAACCAAACCTTGAAGACCCTGAAATGAATTCTGTGCCATGGTTTGTGTTTTCACAAACCAAAATCAGTTTTCAGTTCGTGTGGACACGAACCGAGGCTAAATAAAGCACTTTAGCCCATGCCTTCATTCATACTGTTAGCTGTTTGTTTTCTTAGCTATTTGATCGTTGACCTTGCTTAAGTAGCCGATTTCTTTTCCTGGGATATTCGATTCTGTAATTAAAAGATCAATTTTCCGGTTTCTAAATTCGAAAAAGGATTTGGCTAGTTTTCCGAATTTGATCGTAGCAAGATGTTCAATAAATTCAGCAATTCCGGTTATAACTACTTCTAGATTCTTGTAAGAATACTTCATTTTATGCAGTTTCATCTGGTACTCATATTCTTTGATAAGGTATTCAAGTTCGTCTTCAATTTCAGATATATTCAATTCTGTTTTGCTGATTTTGGATACCCAGTTTCTAAGCCTTTGAAGTTTGATTTGTGAGTCATCATCTTTCTTGAAATCAATTAATTGTTCCCAACTTACAGAGCTGTCGGGTTCAGGAAATTGCTTTAGTATTATGTTGAGTACTTCTGATTGGCGTCCGTCAAAATATGATGATTTAGATGGAATTGATCCCAAAATCGGAGTAACTGTTTGATTTTCATTATTCAAAAGTTGGGAACATACTCTCGTACAAACATCACAAAACTCTTGATTCCAACTTACTGGACTTTCGGTCATGACGTTTGGGAGCTTATCAAGATAAACTATCCCATGCTCGTCCCATCTAATTACCTCTTCGAATTTCTCTTGGAAGTTCGCAGATAGGTTTAATGATTTTACTGTTCGATCATAATTTTTTGTTCTCAGCAAAACTTCTCTTTTGAAAAAACCAAGTTCTTGAAGGTATTCAATCTGAGTTAGATTGAATTGAAGTTCATCCCACCTGTTAAAATCGTAACCATGAGCTCTGGCCATTCTTTCCTCATGGAAGTGAATAGAATCATCGACAATTAGTTCGTCAAAGACAGAAAAAGGTGTTTCAGAGAACCTTCGTATTGTAAGAATTCTGAGCTGTGAAATATCTTAAAGGCAGTTCTTTTCATCAGGGTGATAAATAACAGCTAACATCAATGTAACGCGAACCAATTCGCGTTATTTGTCTAAATCTTTTTTATACGTATTACTCCTAACTCACTGAGAGCCGGATGTAACACGCACTCGTTAAAATTAAATGATTCTTTCAAAAATACTGTTTTGTCTAAATAACCAAAGCTCATCTTATCTTCGCACAATATGCAACCCATCTTATTCATCGACCGTGACGGCACCCTCATCCAGGAGACGGATGATGAGAAAATTGAGACCATCGAAAAGCTGGACTTCCTGCCGGAAGCCTTGTACTACCTGAAGAAGATCAAAGAGGAAACGAACTACAAATTTGTGATGGTCACCAATCAGGACGGATTAGGTACTGATGCATTTCCGGATCATGAGTTCTGGCCGGTACACAACTTCATCATGCGGCTGCTGGAAACGGAAGGCATCCACTTTGATGCGGTCCACATCGATGAGCACTACGAGAAAGACAATCACCCTAACCGAAAGCCGGGGACGGGCATGCTCACCGAGTACATGACAGGGGACTATGATCTGGAGAACTCTTATGTCATCGGTGACCGTGCCACGGATGTTCAGCTCGCTCGTAATCTGGGCTGCAAGGCGATCTATCTTACTTCCGCTTATTCGGATAATGAAACAGCGGCAGAGATGAAACCGAAGGGGTGGGAGGAAATCTATCGATTTCTAGTAGCGAGTTAGAAGTTTCGAGTTGCTAGTAGCTCGTAACTCAAACTCGAAACTCGTATCTTTTACAATATTCCTCTCCCCGGCATAGTAGCCAAACCTACCAATACAAGCAGGATAGAAAGTCCGAAGAAGATCGTTTGGAAACGGAACTTCACCTGTGCATCTCCGGATTTTTTACTTATGGATCGTCCAATCTGGGCAGCTGCAACAGCAAAAATCATGAGTGCAATGTGCTCCACAGACCAGTACCGGCTCACTTTGTCACCCATATTATAGGTCACAAATGGGCTGTAGATAAAATAAAGGATGAGCCCAATCAATAATTGAAGGTGCATGAGTCCAACATAGGCTGGTGCCAATATTTTATCAAACTTGGTATAAGCACCACCACCAAACCATCCGATGAGTGATTTAATTACTACGACTACAGCCGCTAGAAGTACGAGGTATCTTAATCCGGAGTGTGCGTGAAGCAGGAAATTGTACATGCGTTAAATTTTTTGTCAAATATAGTCGCTGTGTCCAATCTCCCTTAGTAAGTCATCCTGAATTTATTTTAGCATCTTCATCGTGCAGACTTGTAAGAGCGGAATAGATCCTTCGCTGCGCACAGTATGACACACTTATAGTGAGTAATGAATATATAATTTCTGTCATGCTGAGGAACGAAGCATCTCTTAATAGGGATCAAAAATGCCGGCACAGGACCGGAATTTTAGTCCATCGTCATTAACGCACTCATCAGCTTAATGCCGTACCACAGGTTTCCAATCCGTAAGTTCTCATCAGCTGCATGTTGGTTGTTGTCATGATTGGCAATAGGAAGAATGATTGCCGGCTTTTCTAATTCATCAGTGAAAAGGTATAATGGGAGCGACCCGCCCAAAGTCGGAAGTAAAATCAAGTCTTCACCGGCTACATCTCTTGATCGCTCAATTACATTCTGGATGATCGGCAAGTCCATGGAGGTTCTTGCAGCCGGGTAGCCACTGGAGCGAGTCACTTTCGCAATCTTAGGGTATTTCAGACGAGTTTCTTGATCAGGATCCTCTCGCACGATGTGAAATCCCTGCTTACGGATGTGCGCTTCAATCAAATCTTGTTGTTTCTCAGGATCACATCCTTTTACCAGCCGCATGCCAATAGCTGCTGTGGCGGTGGCAGGCACCACATTTCTTGCGAGCTTCCCGGTATTTCCACTACTCAGCCCTTTGATGGTTAATGATGGAAGTAGCAATCGCTCGTTATATGAATCTGTTCCTTCCGGATCATTGATTCCCAGTTCTTTCTTAAGCTCCTCATCAATCGGTGGGATGTTGGCCAGGGCTTCTTTCTCCAATTCACTCAGTGGTTCCACATCGTCATAATACCCATCAATGATCACATTGCCCTCAGCATCTTTCATGCTGGCGATAAGTTCTGAGAGCAGTTGTCCAGGAACAGGCGCCCAGTTTCCATAATGCCCGCTATGCAGCGGTCGGTTGGGGCCATAGGTGGTAATTTCCATCCCGGTTACGCCTCGTACGCCAAAAACGAGTTGAGGCTTTCTGGACTGATGAACCGGTCCGTCACAAAACAGCCACAAGTCTATTTCGTCCACTAATTCACGGTTGTCATTCAGATACTGATGCAGCTGATCTGATCCTGCTTCTTCCTGTCCTTCAAAGAAGAAGACTAAATTGGAGCTAACTTTTAGCTTATTTGCCTTGATCATATCCAATGCGGTAAGTATCGTTATGATCGGTGCTTTATCGTCTCCTGCAGATCTGGCGTAGATTCGATGGTTTTCTTCAATATCTTCTGTTTTTGTAGGGAAACCCATGGGCTCGCCACCATTAAGCATGGCATCCGAATAGTAGACAGGCTCCCATGGGTCATTGGTCCATTTGGATTTATCTACCGGTTGACCGTCATAGTGCACATAAAAAGCGAGTGTTCGTTTGGCACCTTTGACAGGGTAGTATCCATAAACGATAGGAGGAGTTCCTACCATGCGGAGCAGTTTCGTTTCCACGTTTCGTTTGTTGAGCTCTTTTATGATGTGAGCAGCATTTTTATTGATGTTAGGTAGGTCGAAAGCCACATTGGGCATGGATAGAAGCGTTTTGAAGTCCTGAATGATCTGGACTCCATTTTCTTGGATGTGTTCATCAGCCAGCTTGTTGATGTCCTGAGCAGAAGTGGAGATTACGAGAAATACCAATACTATTGAAATGATGCGCATGAGTTTTAAATTTGAGTTGTGGCTAAAATCATTAAGATTCCTTCCGTATTTGTTTATGAAACCAAAGTTGTTGGTGTGTCTAAAGATAATGCAGATGGATCATCCAGGCAGGAGATCATCAGACGAGAGGTCGAAGAAGATGATAAACTAAAAGTGGAGGCAGAACCCGACAATCCTTATGACCCCAATGCGGTGAAAGTCCTTTCAAAGCATGGCCACCAAATTGGCTATCTGAATAAAGAGATGGCAGAAACCATTAAGCCGGCATTGGATAACCAAACAGAGATTCATGTCACCGCCAAATGGGTGAATGGGGAAAAGATGCTGGGAGTGGGATTGAGGATAGAGCTAGTTAGTTAGCCCTACCTCCAAATCAATATTTATTCTTTTTTGCTTTTTTTTCAGCTTTTTTCTCCTTGGCTGTCTTTAGCGGTTCTTTTTTTACCGCTTTTTTAGCGTCTTGGCCTTTACCCATGTCATTGTTGTTTAGAAGGCTAAAGTGCAACTAATAATTGGTAATAAGCTTATGATTTTAAATTTTGAGTTGTAGCTCAAATCATTAAAATTCCTTCCGAATTTGTTTGGGAGACTAAAGTTTTAAATGAGCTCATTACTCATCCTTCTTTTCTGCCTCGAACGTTCCATTTGGCTGTATGGACTTCAATCCGGTAACAACTCCATTTTCATCCACAACAAATCGAACTTTAAATCCCTGTAGATCAGTAATTCGAAATACATCAGTCGCAATTCCAGCTAATTCATAATCTTTCTGCCCGGGAACAAACCAATAAAGTGTCCCATATTTAACGGTCACTTTTGACTCCATCTGTCCCAGCATATATGTCCCAATATATTTTTGAAGTTCTTCTTCGCTTAATTCTAATTCGTCCGGAGTTCGCGTAAAAGCAATAGGATCTTTAATGGCGGGTTCTATTTGCCAGGACAGTTCATTGATTTCACCTATATCATTGATTCGGAAATTGAATTTAGGAACACCACTAAAACTAAGTGAATCAATGCCATCTTCTTTTACTTCTAGTAGTGAAAATACATTGTAATGATAATGATCCAGGTACAGTTTTATGCGCTTGAATTGAGCAAAAAGCGAATCATTTTCAGTGTATATTTTAAATGATCCGTATCCTGGATTTGAGTACGTACCGGTAAACTGCTCCAATGCATGTGACGGTCTGGTACCGCTTACGCGAGCTTCATCTGTAGAAGTATCGTCATCTTCTTCCTCATCCTCTTCATCACCAAAGCGCTCTTTATAAAGATCCTGATTCCAATCAGTTTTTTCTACTTTTAATAACCGGTCTGCAATAATATTTCTAACCACTGCAGGAACGCTGGATCCATTCTGATTAGCCAATACTACAATACCTACCGAATCCGTGGGGAAGAAACTGGTACTGGCTGAAAATCCATTGATATTCCCTCCATGTTCTACCCGATAGTGTCCCTTGTAGGAAGACAATCCCCAAGCATAGCCGTAATTAGCAAAATGTAATCCCGGGCGATCTTGATTAGGTAAAGCCGACCGAGCGATTGCCTGAGAACTAATCGCTTGTCTAACATAGGAGGCAGGAAGAAACTCATCTTCTCCGTTTTTACCTCCATTGATCCATACTTTTAGCCATTTAGTCATATCATTGACACTGCTGTATATACTGCCAGCAGGAGCCATTCCGGAAATGCGGTAATACTCCATATACTCGATTTCCTTATTGTCATTGAGTTGGTATCCTTTGGCTGCATTGGAAGATTCTTCAGCTTCAAAACTTGAAACGCGTGAATCAGCCATTTTAAGAGGGTCGAATATTTTACTTTTGATATTGTCTTCCCAAGACATTCCAGTAATGCGTTCTGCAATGACTCCCTGAGTCAAATACATGAAATTGTTATAATACCACTGTTCTCTCAATTCGGCGAATGGTTCATGATGTTTGATTCTCATGATTAAGCTGTCTTTGGAGTCAGTGGGGAAGAAAAACCAGGCCAAATCATGCCGTGGTAGGCCTGTTTGATGAGACATTAAATCTCTAATAGTGACTCCTTGCCTGGCGATCGGATCTGAAAAAGAAAGTTCAGAAACATATTGAATGGGGTTGTCTGAAAGTGAAAGCTTTTCTTCATTTTCCAACATGCCCAGTAATGAAGCAGTAAATGACTTAGAACACGATCCAATAGCAAAGAGGGTATTAGCATCTGCAGCTTTTTTATTCTCATAATCACGATAACCAAATCCTTTTGCATACAGTACTTTATCTTTTTCAACGATAGCTACTGCGAACCCTGCAGCTTTCCAGGTTTCCAGTACTTCATTTAATTCACTGTCTAAGCCTTTTAGTCGTTTATCAGACTGACCAAAGCAGAGACTATATGCGCAAATAATGAGAAGAGCAGAGGTAAGTGATTTCATGATGTATGAGTTAGGTGTATTTGTAAGTTAATCGATTAATCCAACATAAACATGTGTTAGGGGTTAGTATAAAATGCTTGCAAAACTCCTCATTGACTTTGGTTTGGTGATCCTCATTTGGATGACACAGCTCGTAGTATACCCAAGTTTCACGCATTTTGGTCAGGATGAGCTCTTCAGCTGGCACCAGAAATATACGACTGCCATTTCTATGATTGTAATGCCCCTGATGCTGGGACAGGTGATCTCACATGGTTATTTTCTCTACTCAGATTTTGATATCCTCAAATTGATTGCAGCAATTTTAATAGGTATCGCTTGGATCAATACGTTTTTTTATGCCGTGCCATTGCATAATAAGATCAGTTTTGGGCAGGAGATCATTGAATCAGCCAAGGGGCTGGTAAAGCTCAATTGGTTACGGACGTTTCTTTGGTCGGGGGTGTTTCTGCTAAGTCTTTTTGACTATCTAAAAAATCAAGGATAGTCTGATTTACTTCCTTTGGTCGCTCGATGTTGCAAATATGACCGGCATTGGAAATGGTCACGAGTGTTGCTTTCGAATGTGCTTTCGCGAACCCTTTGGCGCTTGGTAAGAATAAGTAATCTTCATCACCCATAATTATAATGGTAGGAATATCAATTTCTTGTTGATGAAATGACTTGAGGAGGCTAAAGAATTCACTGTATAAACCCAGCCACTTTAGGTACTCGCTTTGACTCAATTTTCTGGCCTGCCTTTGATATACCCTTCTTGCAACCTGGTGATTTTTCTTTGGCATCAATAAGTATGAAAAGATACGATACATCCAATGATAAGGGAGGAATAGATTCAAAAATCTGGCAGAGTGAACAAATGCTTTGATCATCCAATTTGCATTAAAAATGCCTCCAATTAGGGTCATGGACTTCACCAGCGAAGGGTCTCGATCATAGACAGCCTGCATCAAAACACTCCCAAAAGAAAGGGTCACAAAGTGTGCACGTGCAACTCCCACCTCTTCCAATACCTTTTTCACATCGTCTACGACAATATTAAAATCATAGGTGTCAAAGGAGGGCTCTATGTTTTTGGATAACCCATGATCTCTTAGATCAATTGCCAGAATGTTGAATGAACGTTTGAGGTCAGAAATTTGATATTTCCATGTGGCGATGCTCCCACCTGCACCGTGAAGGAAAACGATCCAGTCGGCATCTTCTTTTAAAAGGTGTACTTGATAATTAAGTAATGATTGCACGATCGATAAACACCTGCCAACTGGTAAGGTTTACAAAATCTTTGAACAAGTAGATTTAGCCTCAGTTATTAAGAGGTATTCAACTCTTTAAGTTATGATTAGATTATCTGTTGCATTTTTTATTTTTATCGGATTAGAAGCCCACAGTCAGAATTTTCCCTCAGAAATCGACACTTCTCAATACGCCCGAACCATGGGAGAGGTCATAGGTAAGCGTAGTGAAGGCATGTATCGTTATTTCGAGAATGGGGAATCCGATCCTTTTGAAGGTGTTCTTTATGCTAAATACGAAAATGGAAATTATAAATCGTGGCAGGAGTATTCAGCCGGTGTAGGACAGGGCCAATGGATCAATTTCTATGAAAATGGAAACATGGAAGAGTGGGGGACTTATATCCAGAATAAGGTAGAGGGACCGATCAAGAAATATCATGAAAACGGTCAGCTGAAAGCTGAGGGATTATACCGCGAGTGGCGGGTGAGAGTTGGCAAGTGGAAATACTATGATACGTCAGGTAAGTTCATAAAGGCAGAGGATTATGGAAAGAAAGGAGATCTGAGAGAAGTAGAAGCGTATTACGAATCCGGCAAAATCTCAAAGAGCCGGTATGAGTTTATTGTAGATTCAAATCAAAAATACGGACGTTAATCAGTAACAATTGAGGTTCTACCGGGTTTAAATCAAATGAGAACAAATTGGATGTCTGCCGTCCTTAAACTAGCAGCAATTTACAATTTGCTGTGGGGCGCTTGGGTCGTATTATTTCCCAATCATTTTTTTGAATTGGTAGGCATGGAGCCTCCGACACATGTCATGATCTGGCAGGGAATGGGTATGGTGATTGGTGTATATGGACTGGGTTACTGGTGGGCATCTCAGAATCCATTGGTACACTGGCCAATAGTAGCAGTTGGTTTTCTGGGGAAAATATTTGGACCATTGGGTTTCGTAATGAACTTTTCGGCAGGTAAAGTCCCTTTTGGGTTTTTCTACACACTTATCACCAATGATTTTATTTGGTGGATCCCATTTTTTCTAATCTTAAAAGAAGCTTACAAGCAAAGAAATATTCGATGGCTTTAAAACGAATTAGTGTTTACATACAAGGAGTGTTTTACATTTTAGCAGGAGCTAATCACTTCATCAATCCGGAATTTTATTACCCCCTAATTCCTGAATATTTCGTTTTTGAAGAGCAGATGAACAACCTGGCAGGTGTCGCTGAGATTCTTTTTGGTACCGGGTTGTTCTTTTATTCCACTCGAAGAATTTCAGCATACCTCATCGTTATTATGCTGTCTATCTTCATTACTTCTCATATTTATTTCATTCAGCAGGGAAGTTGCGTATCGGATGGCCTTTGTGTGCCTCAGTGGGTAGGATGGGTGAGACTCGTTGTGATTCATCCATTATTGATCTGGTGGGCATGGTCTTCAAGGTATGTTATTGTTAGATGGAGTCATAAATATGTTCGAACCAATTAGCCTTTTGATAGTCTTGATTCCTTGCCTCTGACTCCCTGTTGTACGCGAGGAGGTAGTCTTTGCCTTTTTCTATGCTGCGATACCCCAGTAAATGAAGGAGCTGTTTAGCCAGAAACCGGGCTATGGTTCGATTGATCACCAGCGCAGACTTCTTATCATCCAGCCAACTAATACCGGGAAGCCAAACCAAAACTCTGTCTAGTTGATACTTCCTCATTTTGGTAGAAAGATTAAGAAACAGACGTTTTATCCTTCTTATGGCAAAGAATCCATCGGTTCCCTGGTTTTGATAAAGTGGAAGGAAAATACGGCCATTGGTTTTAGCCCGGATGTCTTTTCCATTGCTTTTGGCTACCAATTGGTCTCTCCGTACTCGCTGGAAATTGAAGAAACCAGGCTCCATGACAAATTCTTCCTCAGGTGTGATTCGGTACCGAAAGTAGATTTCAAAGATACTTTTAACATCGCCTGCGGTTTTTGCTAATAGATCATAATAATGATGGTAATCAATCAGCGCTCTATCGAGCAAGCCTGTAAATACAAGCGACAAATAGCTAAATGCTTCTGCATTTTCAATAGAGCCTAAATCGTCATGCTGTCCGGCCTCAAAACCAAACGCCACATAACCCAATTCATTGATATAACTCAGGATAGGTCCGCTCAGGTATTCTTCAATACCCAGGATAATAGGTAATGGATATTGTGAAGTAAATCCGCGATTGAGCAAACTATCATTTACTGTTAAGAAGGGCAGTGTTTCACTGGAGGTAGTATGAATATCAAAAAAGTAAAAAGGACCTGGATGTGTTTTTAGAATTTCCCGAATTAGGTTGTACACCTCGATCTGTTCCGCAATTTCTTCATTTTCAGCTTCCTCAGGTGCTTCTGGCAATAGGTCGATTCGTCCCTTTGTCCAGATTCTATTCATATCCTCTGCAAGAAATCGGGTTCCTTGTTTTAATGCCTGAAGATTACCTGCAATGCAAAAAATATTGCCATTGATGGGGATTTTGTTTTGCTCTAGATGATTAATCACACGGTGAAGTGCAAATACGCCAGCCGGCTCGTTTCCATGTATTCCACCCATGAAAATGAGTGTGGGACCTGCGGCATCACCATGATAACTACCAATAATCCGGCTGATTTTAATTTCGCTATTTAAGGCTGGACTATGCAACCGGATCTGTGTCATATTGTTGAATATCTTTTATGGTAACTATGCCTACAAGGTGTTTATCCTGAAGAACGGGAAGGCAACCAATCTCATGTTTTTTCATAACTGGAATGGCCTCTGATATGGATAATTCAGGATAAGCCGTGAATACATCTGTTGCCATGATGTCCCCCACGGTTTCTATGGAGTCTTTCGACTCACGTTCGAAAAACCGCTGCATATGCGTCCAGGTAAGCAAGCCACAGATTTCCCCTTTTTCATTTTCTACAGGTACGTGATGGATGTTTTTCCACAACATGAGTTGGGTGGCTAATTCAGCTAAATCATCCTCCTGAACGGTAAATACACGAGTAGACATTATATGACCTACTTGGGTCGCATGCTCGTGTGTAGGCGGATGATCCGGGATTTCCGGCCACTCGTGGATAGGTTGATCTTCTTTTTGATTCCTATACATGTATTTGGTAAGGGCAAGGAGGGCATCATCCTTACGTGTGGTGCTTTTGAGCTTGCGATAGTTTCTAATCGACCACTGTGCACCTGTTTGCCCCACTGCTCTGGCATCTATGATGTTTAACAATCGCTCGGATGTTTCAGGGTTTACCTTCATGTATGAAAGTCCATCAAAAGCCATTGGTAGCAGCTCTCTGGTGACCAGATCTTTTACAGACACTTGCCTTCCTCGCCAGGTCATCACGGAGGCTTTACCGTTTCTGGCAGCCTTGATGAAATTGGATTTTGCATCTGCAAAGTCCATGTGTTTGTGGATTTCTTTATGCGCAACAGTTCGGCCTTTCATGAGCCCAACCCAAAAGGCGAAATTGGCCATCTGGTCAATAACAGTAGGTCCTGCTGGAATGTACCGGTTTTCAATTCTGAGATGAGCACTGTCTTTTGTAGCGCCATAGCACGGTCGGTTCCACCGATAGATGGTTCCATTGTGCACATTCAGTGCCTCCAGCTTGGGAATTCTTCCCTGCTTCAATTCTTTTAGTGAGTCTGTCTGTATTTCCCTGCTTAATAAAATTTTGTGTTGGGCGATTTCATTCTTGTAGATATCCGTAATACTTCCTGTCTCCCAATGCTCTCCAAAGCTGACACGAGAGATTTGATCTTTTAAGGCATAACTGGCTTGCCTTGTGTCAATGCTTTGTTGAAATAAAGCGATCCGTGTTTCATTCCATAGTTCACGCCCCAGCAGTAGGGGTGAGTTAGCGCATACACCTAAAACCGGCCCGGCGATAGCTTGCGCCCAGTTGTAACTGGAAATGAAATCGTCAGGGTCTACCTGGAGGTGCATCTGAAAGCTGGTATTACAGGCTTCCATTAAAACTGAGTCGTGAGTGATTGACAGCTCATCGACCCCTTTTATGTGGAGGTGAAAGTCTGTGCCCCTTGCTCCGCGCATCATTTCATTGAGTGACCGGTAGCGCGGTTTGGGGGTCATGTATTGCAGTGATAATTCAGTCTTGCTAATAGTCGGAAGTATGCCTGTGAGCAGCACATATGCCTCTCTTTTTGCTGCCGCTGTGGATGCTTTATTTAAGAAGGTTCTCAGATGCTTTTCCATCTCATCAAAGCAATCATCTTTCAATACCAGTGGATCCAGGTTGATCTCCAAATTGTAGAGCGCTAACTCATTTGTGAAGTGTGGATCATTGATGTCTTTTAGTATTTCGTCGGCGTTGTTTTGAGGTCGGTAATTTTTAGAAATCAGGCAAAGCTCCTGCTCCGCACCGATACGACTAATGCCGGACTCCACCATTTTTTCTTCCAGCATGATTTCCAGACATTTTACATCATTAAGCAAATGCTTAATAAAAGATGTCCTTATAGATTGATCCGTAGCTGAGCTTACAACTTGATTTCCCATACCATTGCAGTTTGATCCATAAAATTTGATCAAATCCACTGGTTGAGATATGATGTATGGCAGAGAGTGAGCTGAGATGAATCAGCTTGTAAGTGCTAGTCTTCGATGTAAAACTCCAGGGTAGAAACGATGCGAACCTTCTTCATTACACCTGAATTTTGGTCCAGGTCAGTAATGGAAAAATATCCCTGATTAGCCGACTTGATTTTCCCAACTTCTGACCCTGAATCACGTGCAAATTTCTCTGCTGCTTCACGTGCATTTTTTGTCGCCTCTTCAATCATCTCAGGCTTTACTTCGTTGAGTTTTGTGTAGATGTATTGCACCGGTTGCCATGTGTTTTTCGAACCGATAACTAACCCCTGTCCAACGATACTAGGAACTTTGTACATGACTTCACTCATTTTATCAATTTTCGTTGTTCGCAAATTAAAATCTACCTTGGCGATGTAGCGATCCTGATTGTATGCATTTTGACCACCATACAATAGCGCCCGATTGTCCTGAATAGTAGGAGCTCCGACAGTAAGTTCATCGTCTGTAAATTCAAGATCCGAAAAGAAGTCTTGTAAAATTTTTGTCTGTCGTTCCAGTGTTTTTTGAAGCTCACCTAATTCATTTCCTGATACAGTAAGCTCTAGTGGCCAGGTAGCAATGTCTGCCTGGACTTCACGTTCAGCGAGCCCTTTTACCACAACAGTCCGATCCAGTTTTTTTCCGGCAACATACGTTTGACCAACGAAATATCCGGCAGTGATAATAGCCAGGGAAAGTATTAGGGTAGGGAGTAGTTTGTCCTTCATCATGTCGTATTTAGTAGGTGAAGCTACGAATTTTACCGCATTATTTAAAGTACTACTTTATTACGGGTAGGATTGCGATTAATTACAAAATGGATAGAATTATTTACTTATGTAAGTGCATTTAAATACCTGAAAATTAATTAGATATAAACAAATTAATAATGACACTAATATATTTAGTATTTTAGTTCAAAGCACGCTTATAAGCTTCGAGGCATCTTTCTCTTGCCTCCTTATGATCTACGATCGGATCAGGGTAATATTTTGTACCAATCTCGGGCACCCACTTGTTGATGTACTTTTGGTCTTTATCAAATTTATCTGTTTGGGAATACGGATTAAAGATCCGAAAATATGGTTGGGCGTCTACTCCAGTTCCTGCCGCCCACTGCCATCCTCCGTTATTACTGGCCAGTTCATAGTCCAGTAGTTTTTCCGCAAAGTAGGCTTCTCCCCAGCGCCAGTCAATGAGTAAATGTTTGGTCAAAAAGCTTGCGACAATCATGCGCACTCTGTTATGCATGAAGCCTGTTTTATTGAGTTCTCGCATGCCTGCATCTACGATCGGATAACCGGTTTTTCCCTTCTTCCATTTCTCGAATTCCTCTTCATTATTACGCCACTTTACCTCATCATATTTACGGTTGAAATTGGTGTCTACCACCTGAGGAAAATGCCACAAAATTGCCTGGTAAAAATCCCTCCAAATCAGTTCATTGAGATACTTCTCATTGAGTGCTTTTGCTTGCCTGGTAAGTGCTCGAATACTCACCGTCCCAAATCGTAAATGAAGACTCATTCTACTGGTACCTCTGATAGCTGGAATGTCCCTGGTTTCATCGTATTTTGAGACGATGCTTTCGTTCAGTTTCCGATCCGGAAATTCAATGCCTGCAGGTTCAAAACCAACCTCTTTTAAGCTTGGGATTTCTCTTGCTTCTGTCGGATGCCAGTTCTTTTCTTCTTCTGATTTGTAAGCGCTAAGGTGACCACCTTTCAATGTTTTTTTCCAAAGTTTGCTGTAAGGAGTATAGACCACATACGGGTCGCCATTATCTTTAACAATTTCATCCTTTTCGAAAATTACATGATCTTTTTTAGCACGAAACTCCACACCATTTTCTTTCAATAGCTCATAAACTTCCTTGTCCCGTTCACGGGCATAAGGCTCATAATCCTTGTTTGCCCAAACAGCTTTGATGTCGTAATCTTCTAACAGCTCTTTCCAAATTTCAATAGGTTTTCCGATGCGTACATCCATGGTTCCTCCCTGCTGTCTGATTTCTCCTTGCAGTCGTAAAATTTCCTGATGGATGAATTCTACTCTTGCATCTTTTTTAGGAAGCTCATCCAGAATATTGGTATCAAAAATGAAGATAGATTGAACCGGGTATTCCTCCTGATGCGCATGGTATAAACTTCGATTGTCTTCCAGTCGGAAGTCTCTTCGAAACCAGAATATGGTGACTTGTGGTTTAGGCATAAAATTTCATTTAGTATTATTCCCCTCCTTGGAGGGGTTGGGGGTGGGTTAAGCTATTCATTCATGTTCCGTTACCCACCTCTAACTCCTCCCGGGAGGAGAATTTGTTTCTTTAAAGCTGATCAGATTCTTAGCCATGTTCTTAAAGATAAAACCATGGAATGGGAACACCAGATACCAGTAAAGCCGGCCCCAAAGACCCAGTGGTCTAAAGGTCGCCGTTTGTATCAGACAGTTTTTATCGTCATCCGGCTTTATTTTGAATTCCAGCCAGGCATCTCCCGGTAGTTTCATTTCAGCGAAGAGAAGCAAACGTTTATTCGTCTTATTGGCTTCCAGCACGCGCCAAAAATCCAATGCATCCCCGCCTTTGAGATCATCCGGGCTTCTTCTTCCTCTCCTCAAGCCAACTCCACCGACTAGCTTATCCATGAATCCTCTGATCTCCCAGAGCCAGTTTCCGTAGTACCAGCCACGTTCTCCTCCAATCTGCCAGATATTCTCTACTACTTCATCAGCATTTCGCTCAAAGGTGTACCTCCGCACATCTTTGAAGCAACCATATTTAGGGGCTTCTATCTGTGTAAGAAACGTTTCATTGAAGGATGGACTGGCAAAGGAATCCTTCCAGGAAGAAATGATTTGCTTTTGGTCTATCTTCTGAAATGTGCGCTCTAGTGACTCTTTATAGCTGTAAAGATCTATGTCAACAGCATCTTTAATGGAGTCATCCTTCGCTATTACTTCATTCTTCATCGAATCAACCAGGTTTCTAGCTAGCCGGTAGGAGGTAGAGGTAACGAGGTATAACCATAAAGACGATAGTCTGATCGTTAAGACAGGGACGGTAATAATCCACCGTTTCAGACCCCTCACCTCAGCAAACTGGAGAAGCATTTGCTTATAAGTGAGAATGTCTTTTCCACCAATATCAAATGTCTTGCCGTATGATTGTTTATTGGCTAGCACACCCGTTAAGTAGTCCATCACGTTTGCAATGCCAATAGGCTGGCATTTACTTTGAAGCCATTTTGGAGCGATCATTACCGGTAATTTCTCTACCAAATCACGGATGATCTCAAAGGAAGCACCTCCGGACCCAATAATGATACCAGCTCTCAGCACAGTTAATGGTACTTTTGATTCCGCCAATATATCCTCTACGTGATGTCTGGATTTCAGATGCTCAGACAATTCATCATCATTGACAATTCCGCCTAAATAAATGATTTGATTTGCATTGGTAGAATCGATATACGCAACAAAGTTTGAAGCCGAATCTGATTCCATTTTGCTGAACTTTTTGCTGTTCGAGTTTAATGAGTGGATCAGATAATAGGCTGCATCAATGTCTTTTGGGAGCTTCTGAAGGCTGTCTTTATTCAGAAAATCGCACTCAATGACTTCCACATGCTTGAGAAAATCATCGTTGAAATCTTCAAAGTCAAAGCGACGAGCATCCCGAACCGGACAAACTACAGAATGACCGGCATCTACCAAGTAGGGAAGAAGCCTTCTTCCGATGTATCCGGTGGATCCGGTCAATAGTATTTTCATCTTAAGCTATTATAGTGGTCTTACTGCAGACATACCTCCGTCTAAGCCAATGACTTGTCCTGTCATCCAGCCGGAATCGTCTGATAGTAGAAATTTAGCCATTCTTGCCACCTCTTCCGCGGTACCTACACGATTTAATGCGTGACGCTCACCAGAAGTCTTCTTTTTCTCATCTGAAGAAAGTATCCGACTGGCTAGCGGGGTATCAGTTACTGACGGTGCGATGCAATTGACACGTACTTTTGGAGAAAGCTCAGCAGCCAATGATCGGGTGATCCCTTCTAGTGCACCTTTACTTGCAGCTACGGAGGCATGAAAAGGCATTCCTTGAGACACAGCAACTGTACTAAAGAATACAATGGAAGACCCCTCGCTCTTTTTCATCGTCTTTACAACTGCCTGTAGGGTTTTTACTGCACCTTTTACATTCACATCAAAGTCTTCTTGAAAATCCTTTGGTTTCAAACCATGGAAGGGTTTTAGATTGATGGTGCCCGGACAATATGCAAATCCATCGATGGTGTCCAGATCAATAGCCGGATCTTCATCTGATGTCACATCATATGCTATATGTGAGACATTAGAGAGTGAATCCAGCTCTCCTTTACTTCGTGAGAGCACTGTTACATTGTGACCCTCTTCTGATAATTGTTTTGTTAGTTCGTATCCAATGCCGGAGCTTCCTCCGACAACTATGTATTGTTTTCCCATGATTAAATAACCAAGGAATACGTCGAAGGTTTAGAACAAGGGTGTTGGAAATGTGTCTAAATCTAGTTCTCTATTCGTACGTACGTCTCGTATGTCGTTTCTTCAGGTCCTTTAATCACCTGGGTATATGTACTGTCGGTCACATCAATGCCAATCCGGAAAAAATTACCGTTTTTGCTTATGGTTTGTCTGAATGCCCAGGAGCCTGATAACATGGTTTCATATAGTGTGTCTCCCTCAATGTTATAAGTTCCATATCCAAACCACTCGGTGTATTCTTCAGGAGATTCAAACCCCCACATCACACTTCCATCTACGTACATTTTATACTGGACTCGCTCATCTGTGGTTGTGTCTCCTTCATTTGATACGGTCATGTAGTCGGTCATTCTCCATGCACCAGTTAGCTTATCGCGCAATTTTTCCTGCATCCCTGTTTGCTGAGTTTCGGGAGATTTTTGTTGGCAATTAGCAAGTAATATGACTAGAACGAAAAGATATAGTGAAGACTTCATCATAATAGCTATTAGGTTATAGCTAATAATTTAATAAAAAATATGGCAAAAAACTATCGATATAAATTAAAATTTGGTCAATATCGAATAGGTACAAATATTCATTATTAATCGCTAGTGCCAGTAAGATGAAAATGAAATATTGGGAAGGTTTTTAGCTCAAAGTTGATTTGAATTCAAAACGAGCAAGGAATGTGATAACAAGGATTTCCAGGATGAAATAGGTTAATCCCAGAAGCGTCAACATGTCAAAATATATTCCCATCAGTATAAGTGTGGTTACACAATACAGCAGGTTAGCGATGGCGATTGTTCTTAATCTGGCTTTTGCATTAACTGGATTGATATAATAGCATGAAAAGGAGTAGATCATAAAAAGTACCGCTACACCTGCGAGTACACGAAGGATAGGCACTGGCATACCAATTAGGCTATGATAGTGAACGAGTACAAGGCCAAGTAAAACCGACGAAAGGAGGGCTCCTACTGAATCGATAAGAAATAATTTTCTGATTGCAAGGTTTTCCATCGAGGAGGAAAACTAATAACATCACCGTTCATTCCAACCTTTGCCTTCAAAGATTTTAGGCATTGCCTTTTCTATTCTGGAGGTTCTTGTTTCAGATTGTTTGGCAGAAGTGAAGTGTAAATTCCATCCCCTTTGTCTACCGGGTGTTAATGACTCAAATGCTTTTTTGAAAGCTTGATTGTTTTCCATCTTATTGATCAACTCGTCAGGAAAGTTGAGCTCATTTTTTTGGGTGAAATCAACCTTGGCACCTTTCTTTTCTAATCTGATAGCTTCCTGAATGTATTCCTGAATTGAATCCTTCTGAGTAATCACCTCTTCGCTGTTCGTAAATCGAAGTTGCCGTGCAGCCTGTGAGTTTTGTCCGGGTGCTACCAGTATACCGTCTGGGTCTGTCATGAGTGAGCCCTTAAAAAATGAAAGGCAGGAATAATCTTTGAAAGCAGTAAGGATGAGTACGTTTTTATCATTCAATGTGTAAGTAGGTTGCTTCCATTTATAGTCTTCTTTGAGTTCTGTTTCAAGAAGCATACTTCTCAGGTGCTGCATTGGCCCAACATAACCATGCACTTTGCACTGAGGGGTTTGATACAACTCACATCGTCCACAGCCTTCTGCAAAATATGCATCTACTTTGGGATTCATTTTTCGCAAATTCAAACCTCTAAATGTTTTTTCATTACCAGTTCAACAGAGGCAAGTAACGTCCAGCCAAAAACCACAATAAATACTAAACGATGAGTGAGGGGCATAGGCCAGAGTTGCAACGCAAAACCTGCCATGGCAGAAACCAATAAAATAGCAGCAACATTCGCTCTGCGCCTTACTTTAGAAGCCAATGCCGGATTGTATCCCATTCTTGCTAAGCCAAATAGCCAACAGGCAAGACCCAGACAAATAGCCACAATATGTGCTTTGGATACCGGTGATCGATCGTTGATCATATCCATGGGGATGGCTGTAAATGCAAAACCCAACCCAAATAAGCTCAACAGGATTCCCACAAGTTTGTCTTTGATAATCATGCCATATGCGAAACCGAATATGGTCAGGGTTATCCCTACCAAGAGGAATCCGGTAAGGTTCCACCATAAAGCATAAGGTTCTCCTTTAGCTCCAAGCTTACTTATGAAATCACTCATGAATTGAAAATTTTGATTGAGCAATCCAAACACAATTAGTGAAATAAAAAAGAGAGAAATGGCAGCTATCCCTAAATAGCCTGTGATTTTGGTCATGCTCATATTGAAAGCTGTATTTAATTGCTTTTCAGTTCCATCCGCTTCTTCACAAGTGCAATCTGCCCCATATGATTAGCCTGATGTTCCATCACATGATACCATGCCCAGTAGTAGTTGTAATCAATGCCTTCTTGCCACGCTTCGCGAGGTTCGAGCAACCACTCATCATCTTTGGTTTTCAATACTTCCTTCGTTTTAGTTCTTACTTCATCCCATTTATCCAGGTAATAGGAGATGGGTTTATCGGTTAGCTCTTCTCGAGCTTTATCACCCAATCGAAGGGCTGTCAACCATTCTTCATCTTTCTCTTCATCTAGCCTTTTGTCATAAAAAGTGGCTTCCTGATAGTACTTTTCAGTGGCTGCCAGGTGCAAAATGATAGCACCTAATCTGTTTGCCTGATCATCAAGCAAAAAATCTGTTCCGTTCTGATCCAGGTCTTTAACCTGGCTAGTCACTCTTGCTTTCAAATCATCCAGCATACTAATCAAAGCGCCCATTTGAGGGGTGTAGCCTTCTACGTTTTTGATGGCGTATTGCGCGGATGTTGAAAAAAGACAAAAGACGAATGTGAGGGTGAGCAGCTTTTTCATAATGATATGGTTTGATCAATTGAAGTTACTGATTTTAAGAAGGAAAGGCAAGGTTTAAGTACTACTCCGTCACCCTTTCAATAAATCGATTTGCTGCTTTGAAAATCCTATCCTTCTTTTCAGGATTCATTTTTTTCAGCGTAGCTACCATCATGGACATACGTTGGTTATTAGCAAACGTCTCCAGGTTTTCCTCAATAAAACGCCAATAAAGCCCGTTCACGACATCCTCCCAATCTCCCTTTCCATAGTCGCTCATCTTTTTGATGTAATTAGCACCACCGATGTAGGGTTTGGTTGCGAAGATGCCGCCATCGGCAAACTGGCTCATGCCATAGACATTTGGAGCCATCACCCAGTCTGCTGAGTCCACATACATTTCCATGAACCATTTGTACACTTCTTTAGGATCCAGTTCGCATAACAGCATAATGTTTCCCAGCACCATCAGTCGCTCGATGTGATGCGTATAGCCGTATTTATTAGCCTTTTTAATGGCATCATCTAACGGAGGGATACCAGTAGTTCCTTTATACCAGCATGATTTCATCTTGCGATTATGATTGAAGTAATTAACATTAAGTTTCTCATCATATTCATGATAAATACCGCGCATAAATTCTCGCCAGCCAATGATCTGCCGTACAAAACCTTCCACACTGGGGAAGTGGGTGTCATGCTCCTGATAAAACTCCAAAGCTTTGTCTACTACTTCATCTGGGGTGATCAGTCCCATGTTGATATAAGGGGAGAGAACGGAGTGAAAAATGAATGTCTGCTTGCTGCTAATGGCATCCTCATAGGGTCCAAACTTTTCAAATCGTTCTTTCAGGAAATCATCCAGCAAATAAAGCACTTGCCTGCGTGTGGTGGCCCATCGAAAGTTTCCTGTTGTTCCCGGATGATCAGAAAATAGCTCATCGACAAGCTTTTTAACTTCTTCTGAATGATCAGTAGGATGAGAGGTTGGCTGATCTGGGATGGATATGCCTTTCGGTAGCTTCTTTCGATTCTCCTCATCAAACGACCAGCTGCCGTTGGTTGGATCACCGTTCTGGTCGATGAGTATATGAAGATCACGCCGCTGCTGCTTGTAGAATGTCTGCATGAAAGGCTTATAATCCTGATTGAATTTTCTGAATTTCTCCTTCGTGGTAATGAATCCCGCTGAATCAACGATGGTGAGCTTGATTTTTTCCCTTTTACAGAATTCGCGGATGCGGTTTTCAAAGAAATGATCCTCAATGTCGTATGTGACGATCTCCTGTATATCTGCATACGAATCAATCGTTTCCTTCAGCTTGTCTTCATAGCTATTATCCCGATTTTGATCGGTCAACTTGTGATAGTCAAGCGGATGATCTTTTTCAATTTCCTCCGCATGCGATCGCATTGCCGAGAGAAATAGCACCAACTTATGTTTGTGGTAATTAAAATGGGTGCACAATCCAGCATCTTCAGCCATAAAGAAGAGCGTATGCTTATCAGGATTGAGTCGATTGTGATTTGGAAAGAGACAATTACCAAGGATAAGAGCGAGTTTATTATAAGCCATGAACAATTAACTAATAAGGTACTCTTGTGGTTTTAGCCAATTGATTCCCCTGATTTCACTAACTTCATAGCATGAAAAATACGGTTTCACATCCACTATACAGCTTACTATTTTTAATTCTAGCTGCTGCCTGTACTTCGCAAAATGATAATGCCAAATCATCAGCTCATTTGGGAACAATAGAGCATGGGTTCACTATTTCTGATGCTGCCAGACCTCATTTTGAAGAAGGCTTATTGCTATTGCATAGTTTCGAATATGAGGATGCTAATGAAGCTTTCCGAAAAGCTCAAACGGCAGATGATCAGGAAATTATGGTGTATTGGGGTCTTGCTATGACTCATTATAAGGCCTTGTGGGGATTGCAGGATGTAGAAGCAGGAAGGGCTGTATTAGCCGAATGGGATTCAATCAAGAAGGATGAGACCCAAATTAGCGACCTTGAGAGGGGGTTTTATGAGGGTGTGAATATTTTGTATGGGCAAGGTGAATTAATAGAACGAAATCAAGCCTATGTCACTCATATGAAGAAGCTATATGAGGCATACTCATCGAATTTAGAAGTAGCAGCTTTTTATTCGCTGGGATTGATGTGGGCTGATTATAAAGATGAAGAAAATCTTAAGTTGTCTTCCAGGATCGCTTCAGGCATCATTGAAGAAAACCCTACTCATCCCGGCGCTTTGCACTACATGATTCATGCAAACGACAATCCGGATTTCGCTAAAGTGGCCATCGATGCAGCAGACATGTATGCGGATATTGCTCCTGATGCAACCCATGCGCTTCACATGCCTTCCCATATTTATGTGGCTTTGGGGATGTGGAATGAGGTGGTCAATTCAAACACGGCATCATATGCGGCAAGTATCAAACGCATGGAACGAAAAGGGCTTGATGGATCAAGCAGGGGATATCACTCAATGGCTTGGTTGCACTATGGCTTATTACAACAGGGTAAATATGATGAAGCTGCAGAACTATTGAAGGAGAAGATTGGATACTTCAAAGAGGGAGAAGGGTCTGACAGCTACATGATTAATATGCAAAATCAACAACGGATTGAAGCGGGCTACTGGCCAAAAGATGCGGAGTTTCAACATGTAGATGATTCAGGTTTGGGGTTAGAATCTAAATCAGGGATGCATTTCGTGAGAAGTTTGATCGCATTTGATTATCAAGATGCCAGCATCATTCAAAAAGAAATTGACACATTGCTGACCCACCTTGAAGCGGCTAAGTTGTTGGTTGGTGAGGATGGTATAGCAATGTGCAGTGCGGGACCCACTCGGTACGCACCAAACCAATCCAGCATTCAAAAATCTCAGGTTGTCATTAGTCAGATGAAGGCACTGATCGCCATGTTGGAAAACAATGATGCTAAGGTGGAGCGTGAGTTATCAGAAGCTACAGCGTTGGAGCTGGACTCCCGTTACGATCCTGGTCCGCCATTCATTGCATATCCTTCTTTTGAGATGTACGGTGACTGGCTTTTAGAGAAAGGTCGCTATGATGAAGCACTTGAGCAATTCAATACATCGTTAGATCGAAGAACCAATCGTATGAAAGCATTAAAGGGTAAGCTGGATGCACTGGAGGCACTAGGTCGAACAGAAGAGGCCAGTGAAGTGCAGCGCCTAATCAATAAATTTTCTGATGCATTGTTAGCTGCTAGTTAGTCCTTCTTCAAGGCCTCTTGAAGACTAATGATCTTTATATCATTTCTTTTTTTAAGCGCTCTCAAGAACCACCCTTTGTGGCCGGCTCCATAGGTAATAAGAATTCGTTTATCCTGGTTGCTGTATTTATCTAAAGCTTTTTCGATGTTGGTGTAATGAGCTTGGTTAATGTTATCCCAGCCACCTAATCCCAGTTCATCATTAAAAAGTTCGTTATAGACATTTAGAGCTATTTCACCGGCATTGTCATATGCCGAAGAGTTTATCCAATAAGGGTCATATTGGCGACCTGACGTTTCCTTAATTGAATCTGCACTATATCTTGCCATTCCATATTTCTGCCATTCATCAGCCCTGTTTGGGTCATCTCGAATAGTACGCATTTTGGAAAGTCGATCATTTGCGATTTCTTCTGTCCACGCTGAAGTTGGTATCAATTCAAAGTTCATTTCTTTGGTTAACGGGATGATGACATCCACATATTCCGGAAATTGAGCGACTCGGTATTCATTTACAACACCGGTTTCTTCATAGCTCTGCATTGCTTTTTGAAAACGATCCGGAGGAATCTCAGCTAAAATGATGTCCGGATCTATTTTTCTTATAAAACCACGAAGCACTTCAGTAGAGTAAGTGGGTTCAGTTAGGTGTTTGCCATGAATTGTTCCCAGTACTAATACTTCATTCCTGTTGTCCTGATCGCAAGAGGAAAATACGATTAGAAGTAATAAAAAAGTAATTCGAATCATTTTATTAGTACATCAGGTTTTGAGAACAATTTTTGACTCATGATATTTCTTTGATTTAAGAAAATTAATTCCTTCGCGGTAATCATGGTTTTATTTCAGCGAAACCAAAAAATATTTTCAACTATGCAAGCATTTGCCTTAGGTGTTCTGCTTTCAGTGGTTTTTCAATAAAGTCAGCGATAAGATCATTTTTAACCGCCCTTTCGCGATCCTCAGGATTGACGGAGCTACTTACCATATACACTTTCGTTTCACTGGCAATATTCATTGAAGAAAATCGATCCATGAAGTCCCATCCTGAAAGAGCAGGCATGTTGATATCTAGTAGTATTACATCGGGGTGTTCCGTTTCCAGGTAGTCCAGTGCTTCTTTGACACTCTCCATAGCGACTATTTCATCTGCAAGCCCTAACCTTGTGATCATTAATTTATGAACAAAATTGTTTGCGGGATCATCATCTACAAGTAGGACGGATTTAATCATCACTTATCACTAAAGGTATTGTAAACCTAAATATTGTTCCGTTTTTATCAGCCGGTTCCAACCAAATAGAACCACCTAAAAGTTCAACTAATTTTTTACAGTGAGCAAGTCCTATTCCTGATCCATCATATTCTGAGCGCTTATTTAGACGTTGGTAAATCACAAAAATTTTATCTGAAAATGCCGGATCAATTCCAATTCCATTATCCATTACTGTAAACTCACAAAATTGATCCACTTTCTTACAGCTTACCTCGATGATTGGGTTTACTTCTTTTCGGGAAAATTTTAAAGCGTTTCCAATCAGGTTCTGAAAAATCGCTTTTAACTCAAATTTGCCGGCAATAACATGCGTCAGTTTATGAACTTTAATGACCGCATTACGATTGTCGATTTCGGTTTTGAGGTCTTTCAGAACTTCATCCAGAACCACATTCGAATCTACCGGTTCTTTGGTCATACCTCTTCCTATTCTTGCATATTCAAGCAAGCCCGTTACCATTTCCTGCATGCGTGATGATGCTGATTTGATATGATTAAATATTTCAATCTTTTCATCATTACTGTCATCAAAAAAAGCTTCTTGATAATATTCAATCAAACTGGCTGTTGATTTAAGTGGTTCTTGTAAATCGTGGGCCGCAATGAATGCAAACTGCTCCAGTTCGTTGTTTTTAAATTCAAGCTCGGTTGAATGCCTTTTCAATGCGTTCATGGCTTCCACTCGGGCAGTAATGTCATTGTACGTACCAAGAATTCCAATTACCTCGCCTTTTGCATCAAGAAGTGGAACTTTATTGGTTTCTAGCCATGACTCTTTTCCGTCCGCTTGCTTTTGTGGTTCGATGATACCGATCTCAGGCTTCCCACTGCTCATTACTTTTTGATCGGTCTTCACAAAAAAATCAGCTTCTTCTTTTTTCCACGCAAGGTCATAATCAGTTTTTCCAATAATATCACGTGTAGTTTCTACGCCTGCATCTTTAGCAAACTCCTCATTACAGCCCAGGTATACACTTTCTCTGTTTTTCCAGAAAATGGCAGTCGGGATGCTTTTAAGAACTAGTTGCAGCATCTTGTCCGGAGGGATGGGGAATATGGTCTCTTCTTTTTGTGAGGACATTGGTTAGGTAGTTGGCTGTGTCGGTGGCAAAAGGCTTTGAATTACCAAATGAGTCAATCGCTATAGTTTGGATCTAAAAATAAAACATTGAAGTGAAATATTTTTCAAGTCTCTTCGCTTATAACAGTTGACTGTTCCATAGAAGTCGTGTCTTTCCGAAGATTTAGGCAATTCCTGTTTTAGAACAAATTGTAAGGTAATTTTCGCATTTTTGATAGGTGGAGGAATTGCAGCAAATACATTGGGGATCGATTTTACCATTGGTAGTAGCCTTAATGGGCAGCATCTTCGGGGGTGTGCTGTTACTGATGAAATTTCCGGCTGCAAGGCATCTTGGTAAACTATTGCTTGGGTATTCATTTCTTATCTTACCGGTCTATGCGTCTGACTTTCTTGTTAATGAGTGGCAGATAGCTATTCTGATAGCTCTTTTTCTGTTTCTTTATGCAAGGGCTTTCTTCTCTCAAAAAAACAGACTAAGCCTCCTTCATTTAATTCCTGTCGCCATATCCATTGCTTTGTTATTCGCTCCTTTCCTGATTGATCGATGGGTAGCCACATTGGTGGTATTAGTTTATGTTATTTTGATTTTTAGGTTACTCAATCAAGAAGCTGCGCAAAGAGGTATTCAATGGTTTGTAAATCCCGGTAGCAGGCTCGCATGGTTTAGGAATTTCATTTTTATAAACATCACAGGGTTACTCATTCTGCTATTAGGCCTGATGGGCCTTTACATGCTTTCCGGTTACGTCTTGCTGATTCTTGTTATTGTGGTGTATCAGGCGTTTAAGGAATCTGAGTTTTTAACTCCAATTCCTATAGGGAACAAATACCAAAAATCCACATTGACTCCACAGATCAAAGCAGCTGTGCTGGATAAGATTGAAGGTGTGATGGAGGCAGAGTTTTACTTGAGAGATGACGCCTCATTGACGAACCTTGCGAAGGAGCTTGGCGTGACTACTCATCACCTTTCACAGGTATTAAATGAATCACTCAAGATCAGCTTTCAGGATCTCATTGCCAGGTTCAGGGTAAGAGAAGCTTGCAAGTTGCTTCGGGATGAGCAGCATGAGCAGGTGAAAATTGAAAATATTGCCACCATGGTGGGATACAATTCCAAATCTGCTTTTAACATGGCTTTCAAGCGCAGGACTGGCCTTACTCCATCGGAGTACCGGGAGGCTAAGGACGTTCGGACTTATGGGGAAGAACGTCTATCCGAACGGAAAGCACCATTGAATGGGGGAAGAGGTATTGATTTGAATCATGTTTTTAACCTCAAAATAAAAAGCGGCATGATTCAGCATTTCTTAAAAATTTTCAGTCGGAATGTAAAACGCAATGGACTGTTTTCATCTCTCAATGTACTGGGTTTAACTGTCGGGTTTACCTGTAGCATTTTAATCTATCTCTTTCTCGAAGAAGAACTTTCATATGATCAATCGATTCCGGATTCAGATCGGATTTATCGGATTGCCTGGAATAGCGACAACCCCCAAACACGAACTCCTCACCCAATGGCACAAGCCATGGTCAAGGACTTTCCGGAGGTGGAGGAGGCCGTGAGCATATCACCCTGGTATGGACCGGGACTAAGCAAAGAACTGGTTCGGGTGAAGAACCCAAAAACCAACATCATGTTTGAGGAGCCGGATTTCTTTTTTACCGATTCTACGTTCTTCGATGTATTTCAATTGAATATCCTGGAAGGAGATAAAGAGGCTTTAAGCAAGCCATTTTCCTTGGTCATTACCCAAACCATGGCAAAAAAATATTTTGGAGATTCTTGCGCGGTGGGGCGTGAACTCCGGCTAAATGATATGCCAATTGCTGTGACTGCCGTGGTGGAGCCAATGCCTGATAATGCGCATTTTCATTTCAATGCGATTATTCCGTATATCACACTAAAACAAATCAATCCCAACGACAGCTGGATGACGTGGGCGGATTTTGGTCATTTTAACTACCTGAAGCTCAAGTCTGGGACCGACGCTAAAAAGCTAGAGTCAAAAATTCCGGATTGGATACCGACCTACCTGGACTGGTGGGATGATAGGAGGGAAGCCTTCGAAGCGACGGGCACAGGTTTTATCCTGCAGCCAATCCAGTCCATTCACCTACACTCGCATCTTCGCTGGGAACTGGAAAACAATGGCAATATCCTGTATATATACATATTGACAGGCACACTGGCATTTCTTATTCTTATTGTTACCATCAATTACATCAATCTCACCACTGCCAAGTCCATTGAGCGAGCCAAAGAGGTGGGTGTTCGTAAAACACTGGGAGCTGTATCAAGTAATTTAACTATCCAGTTTTATCTGGAGTCATTTTTATTTTGCGTAGTTGCCTTGATACTATCCTATGGTCTCTCTTTTTTGCTGATGGATAGCTTTAATTACCTGTCTGGAAAGAACTTTGAGGTATCAAAGCTGTTTGAATTTGATTTCGCATTCAAAGCCCTGCTTTTTTGCCTCGTAATTGGTTTGCTTGCGGGCTTTTATCCAGCCATGACAATCTCATCTTTTCGACCCACAGAGGTACTAAAAGGTAAACTGACCACCAGTAGCCGAGGTGTAAGGCTTAGAAGTGTGCTGGTGATATTCCAGTTTACTATTTCTGCGATTCTGATTAGCGGCAGTCTCATCATTTATCGTCAGATTGACTTTATGAAAGAAAAAGATCTGGGTTTTGATAAGGAAGCCATCATTTCATTAAGCGTTCCTGCAAGCATTGAGATCGGAGGAATAGATCTGCAAGCGGTGCGTAGCGTTCAGGAGCAGATTGAGTTGATCAGTGGAGTAAAGCAGACCACCTTAGTTTCGAATGCCCCGGGTGGGCAGTTCAATCAGCATGCCTATTATTCGCCGGAAGATGTGGATAATCGTGTAGATGCTTCTGAGGTGATGGTCGACTATGATTTTGAAAAAGTATTGAATTTGGAAGTGGTTGCAGGAAGGGCATTTGATCGATCTTATCCATCAGATTCTGTATCTGGTTTCATGATCAATGAAGTGACCGCACAGTTTTTAAATCTGGAAAATCCGGTTGGAAAAAAATTGATTTGGGTTGGTAATGATGAGGAATTTGAAGGAACGATCGTGGGCGTGGTAAAAGACTTTCATTATCGTTCACTGCATGAGGATATTCAGCCTTTAGTGATGACTCTGCAGCCACTGGGTGCAGGGGAGATGCTTATCAAAATGGAAGGCAATCGGTTTGGTCAGATTATCAATAAAATTGAGCCTATATATGAGCAGTTAGGTAGCGAGCTACCTTTTGAGTATCACTTTCTTGATCAGGAGTTAGCTTCATTATACGAGCAGGAGGAGCGGACACTTTCCATCTTCTCAGTATTCTCAATTGTAGCGCTGATTTTAGCTAGCCTGGGCCTGCTGGGAATGGCCATCGCTATTTTGAATCAGCGTATAAAGGAAGTTGGTATGCGGAAAATCCTGGGAGCTACTTCCAGTCAGATTATGCAAATGATTCTCGGGCAATTTGCCAAGTTGGTGGCGATTGCAGCATTAATCGGTCTTCCACTTTCTTATTTCATGATGCAAAGCTGGATTACGGAATTTTCATACAGAGCACCTTTTGGTGTTATGCCATTTGTATGGTCACTCGTGGTATTATTGGAAGTTGCATTGCTAAGTGTGATTTCTGCAGTGACACGTATCACCTACTCCAATCCGGTGGATGCACTGAGGTATGAATAAAGTTGATTCGCAAAGGTTTCATTAAAAACCTTTGCGAACCTTCGCTATCACAAGTGAACTTTAGCCAATTTGATAACGGACGATTGTTCATTCACATCTGTCCAGGCAAAATAAATCTCACCATTAATTGCTTCCATTTGAGGAAAGCCGCTTCCTCGTGATTCAGACATTTCAGCCACGATTGTGACCGGAGACATGGAACCATTGATATTTACTTTTCGATATTTAATAGTTGAAGCGTCACCACCATCCAACCAACTGACAATAGCCTCCTCGTTACTGAGCATAGCAATATCTACTCTACCAATAGGAGAGGTGTTGTCGACGACAATGGGCTCACTGAATTTTTCTCTGGTCTTAAAAGCTATTTTCACCATAGGTCTACCTAGTGCGGAAGTAAACCATGCAGATGCTACGGTCTTATTATAACTAGCGATCCTTGGGCCATTGACAGGGCAGCCGGCTATGTTCCAGTTGTCTTGAGCAACCAACTGAGGTTGGCTCCATCCGCTATCTGTTTTGGTCACAAAGGCCATGTCTCTCACTTCATCTACTGAACGATCGCGATAGACGATGATGGCTCCATCATGTGTCAAGGCACCCCCGGTTTGGCAGCAGTCACATACTCGTCCATCCAATTCATACTCCTCAGATAATTTGCCATTCATGTCAATAATTGCGGAACGAATAGTCATGGCTCCACCACTTTCGTGATCCCCATGACCTTCACTTCCCGTATTTCTACCATCCAGCCAGGATAGGAGGAAAGAGCCATCGTTATTAGGAAGCATCGTCACAAACCCATGTTCTGTTGGTGTACCATCTCTGTGAGGAATGACCGGCGAAGACCATTCTATGGCTGTGTCTGGTTTTAAAACGATGTTGACATCATAGGAATAGGTTCCCGCAGAACTTTTTGCCAAATAGTGAGCAATTTTGTTACCATCCTTATCTACTGCAAGCATGGGGTAGTCAGCCCAGTTGACAAACCAGTCATTGCCGGATGCAATCCGTTCAGGGTTACTCCATTTGCCATCAACCATGTAAGCATATTTGAAATCTACCCAGTTAGAGTCTCGTTTTTCAATCCAACTCATGTAAAAGTTATTATCCGCTCCTTTGATGAGGTGGGGGAGGTTGGAGTTTTCAGATACGGGAAGAGAAACCAATTCCAGAAGATGTTCCGTTTCAGTGTCTGAAGATTCAGTAGTTGTACAGAAGGTAAATAGTGTTAATAGAGGCAGGTATTTCCATTTCATGGAGTCGAAATTACTGATTTTCCGATTTATTCCTTTGCGAACGAGATACGAGCAAGATTTGGCAATCTCATATTTCAATTGGGACAAATTTAGATTCCCATGACTCGGATATTGCTTCGCATACCCTCCCAAGGGAATGACGAATTGCATTTCATTGCATCTCTGAGACCTGATCAAATAGATCTCTTAGCTCAGGGTTAAAGTCCTTGATGAGTTTGTCTTTCCAAGCTCGATTCCATTTTTTGACCTTCCGTTCTCTTTCGATAGCTGTCTCAATCCTTTCATAGAAATGGTAATAAACTAAGTCTGTACATTTATATTTTTTAGTGAATTCTGATCCGAAACCGTTTTTATGTTGGTAGGCTCTATTGTATAGGTTATTAGTTGATCCGACATAAACAACCTTACGGGTTTTGTTGGACATGATATAGACATAACCGCCTTTAGCCATTTGCTAAATATAGTGTTTCTCGTCATTCCCTTGCGAATGACGCCTTGTGTTAACTCTGTCCCGTTATTCCCTTGCGAGTGAGGTACGAGCGAGACTTGGGAATCTCTTGTACTAATCAATGATTAATAACCACATCCTCTAGCTCAATAAGTGACAACTCCTCCAGTTTTCCATCTATATAAGCTCGATCAATTTGCTCTAATGGTACACTGTCTTTCACTTTGGGCTTTAAATTTCTGTAATTCTGAATGGTGACGCCATTTACTTTTCGTGGATTATATGCCACCCTAAATCGCATGCCTTTACCCTCGTCTTCCTCATTGTAACTATAGGCGAGGTAATCCATACTGTAGTCTTCTGTATCAAACCAATAGTAAAAGACATCCTCGAAATCTTCACCGCCACCCTTAGCATCAAAAGTGACTTTTATCTTGTGATAACTTTTGTCATTGATTTCAACTACTCCGGCATAGCTTTTATTAACTGCAGCATCATTAAGCCTGAAAGGGAGGAAGGCAAAATAAATCACTGAATTTACCGAACTGGTATAGGCTGCCCGTTTCTCCTCACCCAGGTTTATCAGGCTATCATTGACATATCGGAATAGACCCTCATTATCAAGAACATCTTTTACCTGATTGCCGATGGAGTCATATTGAATTCGTGAGTAGATGAAGTTGCCATCTCTCATCGAATAGGTATAATCAATGTCTCTAAAGGTTAATGAAGCTTCAGCATTGACTAACTTTTTAACACCTGCAGCTTCTATTGCTCTGTCTACCACCTCTTGAGCCGTTGGAGTAGGATCAGTGCAACCAATAAGTAGAAATAGAACTATTAATTTTTTCATTTCACTTCCAAACGTAAGAATGATAGCAAAAGGTTTGTCACTAAGAAGTCAAAAGAGTGATTTAAGCCGTTTGCTTTCTTTCTTTTGCTTGCTCCATCATGTCTGTGATGATTCCATTTAGCGTTTCGACCAGTTTATTAACTCCTTCCTCTTTATCTTCTTCTAATAGCTCGACATGATTAAGGAATAGTGTAATCTGTTTTGATAATTCTGTTTTCCAAACCACCACTTGTGGGGTTTCATTCTTAATGTCTTCCGTTGTTTTTTCATGGTAGACTTTATCAAAGTAATCATGCGAATTCAGCATTTCCTCCAATAAGTCCGCAACACCGGCATGGGATATTTCATTGGAATATCGTTCGAGATCGTCAACAAGACTTCTCATCGCCTCGCTTTGCGCAATGTAGCCAAGATTGTAAAGACTAAAACCTCGCTTTCTGACTACTTCTACTAGCTTTTCACCAGCTTGTTTGATGGATGGCTCTGATCGATACGAAGCTGATAGAACACCATATTTGAAGGCCTGGAAGGCATCATCTCTGAGAAGGTCAGCTTGCTGCACCCGTGATGCATGTACACTCGAAAGTCCTTCATTCAATGCTTCGGAGAGCACATTTGAAGCTTCGGTTGTTTTTTTTATTCGATTTTCCAGAATGTCTTTAAGTCTGGACGCATTTACAGCTTGAATAAAACGTTCGGCAATAACGACTAATTCTTCAGAAGTTAATAGTGAGTGGGAGAATTGCTTGAGCATAGTTCTTTTAGGTTAGTTAGTGTGAGTTATTTATAGCAAGAAAATACGTTACAACGAGAATTGTAAATAAACTTCGATAAGGTATTTAAAATTTCGGACGGAATAATAAAAGCCCTCAAATGAGGGCCTGAATATCTCAAAAATATGGTTCTTGTGTTAGAGTTGTTTTAGAATATCTTTACCTCCGTCTACACCTTCTTTGATTGCATTTTTGACAGCCTCAGCTGACTCAATACTTATTTCTCCGGCAGCTTCTATTGCTGCCACTATTGAATTTTTCGTAGCATTAAGAGTGTCTCCACCAACTTGCTTTACGCCATTAACAGAACCTTTAACGGCTTCTACGGCAACCGCACCCACGTCTAACCCAAGATTTTTCGCTGAGTGAATGGCCTGTTTAACCGACCCTTGTACTGCATCTTTCTGATCTACTCCACTTTCCATTGCTCCCTGTACAGCTCCATTGACTATGCCTTTTACCAGATCAATAACGCCTTTACCAACGTTAGATAAGCCTTCAAATGTACCTTGGACAATAGATGCAGGAACTTGGACACCTTTAATGACAATGTCTTTGGTTCCTTCTATGGTGGTGAGTGTTACCTCCTTGACTGATGAAACAATAGTACTTCCAAGATCTGCGGTACCTTCTATGGCACCTTTAACGCCTCCTTTAATTCCGTTTACAAGTGAGTTGATAATTTTAGCCATTGTGTTGAATTTTATATTTGATATATATATAAAAGCCTTTAACGATCACAATCGTTTAGAAAAATATGGATTTCCTATAAAAGCACTGCTGACAAGCCTACCTACGTGATTCCCTCAAATTGCTTAATTCGGTAATTCTCGCTCACATCAAAGAAATGTACACTTCATCTTTGAATCATCATTGAGAAGTAAAAAGCATCATCATGAAAGGAAAGAAATCGATTACTGTGCAGCTCATTATTACCATCTTGAATTTTTTTTCCTCGCGTTCTATGTGGCGAGGCAAAGTTGTTCGCATGAAATGAAAAAATAAGTTAGGTTGTTTTTTAAGCATTGAACATGAATTTGTTTGATGCTTTTATTATGAAAGTCTTTCCACCTCTATGAGCAACTTTAATGACTGTCGGTGTTTCCTCAATCATCAATGTTTGTCAGTCTGACCAGATGATAAATGGAATCAGGAGGCATGTCAAGTTGTTATTTAATTGATAATGAATGTATTAAAAGGTATCTTGACTTAATCAGACATATTCGACTCTCTTTGATGCTTTTCATCTACCTTTGAACCATCACAACATATAGCCTGCCCTATATTTTTCATTTCTAAACAGGCCACCGACATGACATTTATTGATAAAGTGCTCAAAATGCCTTCCTATGGATGGGAAGACTTAGATGGAGCATTAATTGTACCATCTAAAAAGCAATTATTTCGAGAATTCTTCTCAAGAATCAATGTATTCAAGAACCGAAAAAACTGGATATCGGGCATTAGCTGGCTAATGGTACTGTGTATGCTGCCCTTCTTTTATTTCTTCATCTTTCATTTTTTCAGTCTTGGTCTTCTTGCCTTCTTCTTGGTTTATGCCATGGTTATTATGAGCACACATGGCACGATATGGTTTCATCGATACAGCACACATAGATCATACACTTTTACCAATTCATTTTGGCGCTTTATTACACAAAATCTTGTAATCAAGACATTTCCCGAAGAAATTTATGTGATCTCTCATCACGTGCACCATGCCAAATCAGATGAGCCTGGAGATCCTTACAATGCACAGGCGGGCTTATTGTATTGTATGATGTCTGATGTTAATCATCAAAGCATAGCTGATGGTTTGACTGAAGCTGAATATAAGAAGGCGTATAATTATATGCGTCATACAGGTGTCCAGCTTAATAACTATAAGCAATATCAAAAGTGGGGTTCTGTTGCTACTCCGTGGTACACCATTGCTCATTGGCTTCTCAATTGGGCATTTTGGTACGCCGCTTTCTTTTTTATAGGTGGACATGGGTTGGCTTGTACAGCTTTTAGTGCCGCTATGTTTTGGTTTGTTCTGGTTCGCGCATTTAACTATACAGGACATGGAAAGGGAAAGGAAAGTCATAAAGATGGAATCGATTACGACCGTAGCAACCTGTCTATTAATCAAACCCGACCAGGGACCTTTTCAGGAGAATGGCACAACAACCACCATTTGTACCCAGAAAGTGCAAGAGCTGGTTTTCTTCCCTACCAACTTGATTTGGCATGGGTCTACATTTATTGCATGTATAAACTAGGGGCAGTAGCCACCTATAGGGATGATAAAAAAGAATTTCTAGCTAAGTACAGGAAGCAATAGGTTATTCCGCGCTTACTTAGTCTGAGCAGGTCATTGAATAGGGGATATCTCTTCCTACAAACTCGTCCCATTCTTCCTGAGTGAGATTTCTATTGATCATTGCACATATTCTGAATGCTAGGTACGAGGGATCGACCGGCCAGGTACGAATGTATTCATCACCACCACCGGTAATCACCTGTGTACCCGAGGGATTAAAACTTCCTGTAAAAACCCATTCATCATGGTCATCTAAAATAATTGGAAGCTTTCTTGAATCTGTGAGGTCCCAGATTCGGGCAGTGCCATCACGACTGGTTGTAAGAAGCAGGTCGCCTTTTGGGTTGAATTGAATATCAGTGACTGTACTCTGATGCCCTGAGATAATCCTGATAAGTTGCTTTTTAGGAATGTCCCATAGGACAATGTCCCCACGATCCCTTCCGATAGCAAGAATGTCTCCGGACGGGCTGATGTCCAGGCAGTTGATTGAAAAGGATCCAAGCTTATACCCAAAATAGGACTGCTGTCTCCAGTTCTCCATGATATCCTCTATCGGACTTTCTTTTACCTGATATGGTTTTTCCCAGGCTTCAAGAACGCCCTCTTCCGTCCCTGCATAGATGGTTCCGTCCTGCTCGTCTACTTTTAATTGATTGATTTTGAGTGCGGTTTTACCTACCTGTTCTGATTTGGTGTTAAAGCCTTTTAAAATCAACTCTCCAGACTTTGCAACGGTGAGATATTTTCGTTCACCAGGTATAAAGGTGGCCGTTTGAACAGGCTGTGGGTCTTCCAACACCTTAATGTCTTCATGTGGGTTTTTTTCAGTAGAAATCAATGCCAATCCTTCCTGATATAAAATGGCCATTAGTACTTTGCCGTCATTTGACATCTCTATGGACTGTACTATTTTATCGGATTCATAGATGGTTTCCGGAATACTTCTTGGGCTTGTAAGGTCCCATTTCAATACTTTACCATCTGTTGAGGATGAATAATAGAAGTTTGGGTCTGAACCAAAAACGACCGAAGTAACAGTGTTGGAATGCATGCCGACCTGGTTATAGGCCATGTTCCTGACTGAATCATAGCCCAGGTATTTATTTGCCTCATATAAGGCCTGGTAAACATTCAAATGGGAAACATAGGGTTCCACATTCCCCTCTTTCCAGAATTCGTATGCTTGTCTGGCAATCAGGGCTTTGAGATCTGGTAAGTATCCGGGCATTACGAGTGAGCGCTGTGACATTGACATCACCAGTTCTGTGGTGGTGGGGTTTTTTTGCGCGTTTGAGTAAATCGAAAGGATTAAGAGGGTAGTGGTGAGTAATGATCGCATATTTAAATATATGAAAGAATGAATTAAATCACACCCATCTTTTTCATGATGAAACTGGCGCTTTTATTTTCACAAACTCCATCTTGAAGCTTATAGTCAAACACCAATTCATCGTTGACGATTTCTACTTCGAATCGTTTATTGGTAAGTATTTTAGGGTAATCATCAGTGATATTGCAAACTTCTAAATCGTGGGTAGCGATACCTCCATAAGCTTTTTTATCTGCCATCTTACGAATGACTTCAATGGTGCCATTACGCTTATCATCAGAGTTTGTTCCGCGCAATATCTCGTCAAGCAGTACAAAGCAATCTCCTTTATCCAGTTGCTCCATGATGAATTTCAGTCGCTTAACCTCAGCATAAAAATAGGACTCACTATCTGTGAGAGAATTAGACAGACGCATAGATACAAATACAGGCATTACGTGTACTGAGGCACTGCTTGCATAGACTGGTGCTCCGATTCCAGCCAGCACCATGTTCACACCTACTGTTCGTAGGAAAGTACTTTTTCCTGACATGTTGGATCCTGTGAGAATAAAAAAATTGTACCTATCGAAGTGGATCGAATTAGTTACGCTCTTGTTTTTTGCTATGAGTGGATGCCCTAGGTTTTCGAATTGAATGCGCTTTTCATTGTTGATTGTTGGAAAGATAAATTCCGGATTATTGTACGAAAAATTGGCAAGACTGCTGATCGCTTCAATTTCTCCAATCACCCTGAGCCAATCCTCAAGATGAGTGGCATGTTTTGTTCTCCACTTTGATAAAGCATGTAATACATGCATATGATACTGAATCAGGCCATTCAACAACGGGCTTGCGATAATATTGGATACATGCTCCAGCCTTTCGAATAATAGTGACAATTGATGTATCGCTTCGCTAGACTTGGTGTGACCGGAGGTCAATTGTGTTTGTAGGTTTTTTAGCTTACTCGATTGAAATTCCTGATTTTCTATCTCCTTTAATAGCAATGAATGTTGCCTGAGGATATCTTCAATTTTAGTAGTTGGGATCAGTTCTTCTTTCACCCAAATCATATGAGCTGCAAGCACACCCAGGTTAGTTAGGAAAAGCAATCCTCCAATATTACCAAATATGCTTTCCGGGTAAATAAGATAAAGGCACAACGCTACAATTGTGATGATAGGAAGCAAAAAGGTCAGAATGCGAATGATGAAATTGAGTTTTCTGGGCTTTCTTTTGGCCCAATCAAGTAGTTCTTTATTACTCTCAGGACTGTCTGGTTTCAGTTTACCCAGCGCTGAAATTTGTTGCCTCCATTCCAGGTTAGGAGATAGCTCTTGAACTGCTGCTTGTGTGTGAGAGATTTCCTTTTTTGGCAAAATATGGAGCAATTTTTCAGCTAGAATTTTCTTACCATACGTAGTGTTTGTCCGATTAAGGGTTTGATATAAAGAATGGTCACCAAAAAAATCCAGGTCGTAGGAGTAGGGGTGGTCATGTTGGATAAATTCCTCCCCGCTATCAAAATTTAGCTTACCGTTTGCTAAAAAATCACTTTCGTCTTGATTGATCTCTAGCTTAGCCTTAGCTAATTCATTTTGCCATCGAATGGATTTATGCTTTTTAATAAGTAGGATAAATGATCCTGCGGTGATAAATCCTGCCAACAATAACAAAGAGTTTCCAGTCTGATAATATTGATAAAATAGAAATAGAGCTGCGGAAATAGATAAGAAGCGGGAAACGCTAATTCTTTTATCGCTGGTTGAAAATCTTGCTGATTGTTGCCTCAGCCGAGCGGTGTTTTCCTGATAAATATTCAATGTATTATTTTTTGAAAGGCAAGGTTAACGAATATCTTGGCTATGAGTTTTTCGTTTCTATGAAGATTAAGGAAAGAGATGATTGACTTAAGGCAAATAAAACAGATGTGTCAAAACCCCGCCGGATAACCATCCATAGCAAATGATTGCAAGCCATTTAAGTGTCCGTTCCAATAATGGACTTTTAGGAGCCATTTCTTTGTGATGGTACACATCTTTTCCTTTAAAAAACCCAAAGTAGATGAGGATTCCGGAAATGACTAAAAAAGCGATATTCAGCCAAAAAGTGTAGTCAATTTTAAAATGCGCTTTCTCTGTGATATTGACTCCTGATCCATCCGGCAAAAAGCCTAGAAAATCCAGTCCATAGTGAAGCCCCAGTGCGGTACCAATCAAAGAGCTAAACAATAAGAACAGAATAAAAAGAGACATTTTCCATCCATAGTATTTGGCTTTTATCCTGAGGACGGGAAACACCACTAGGTCACTAAAAATGAATGCCATTACCCCAGCAAAACTGACTCCTTTGGTAAATAGGAGGGCGGCAAGTGGGATGTTACCCATTGAACCAATAAAAGTCAGAAATGCAGCTACAGGACCAATGATGACGTGTTCCAGCAAAGTCAGAAAGCTAAACTCAGTTACTTCAGGACCGGAGTTGATGAATAAGGTCTCGAAGAAGGAGTTGGGCACAAATGCTGAAATAATACCCGCAATCGTAAAGCCTATGGTTACATCTTTCCATACCATTTTCCATTCCATGGCATATTGCTTTCCTACTTTGGCCCAGCTTTCGTTTGATTTAATTTTATCATAAAATCGCTTCTCAGATTCTTCTTCTGACTTAGATTCACCAAGATTCTTTCTTGCTGTCTCAATGAGCTTTTTCGGTTGAATGATTTTGATGAGCAACCAGCTAAATAGGATCAACATCAATCCTCCTACGTATTCCCCAACTACAAACTGCCATCCCAGAAAAATGGAAATGACAATTCCCAACTCCACAACCAAATTGGTGGATGCCAGCATGAAGGCAATAGAGCTGACGAAGCTTGCACCCTTTTGAAAGAGTGATTTTGTAGTTGCCAGGGCTGAGAAACTACAAGAGCTTGAAATAAAACCAAAAAAAGTACCTAAAGAAATACTCTTCAGGCCTTTTCCTCCCATAGTTTTCTGCATCCTGCTCTGGGTAACGAAAATTTGGATCATTCCACTTACTGCGTATCCTAGAATAAATGCCCAAAGAGCCATCCAAAAAAATCCAACTGAGGTATATGCGGCCTCCCCCCATGATTCTAAAAAATCATCCATGTTCTCATTCGTTTAGGTTAAGAATTTAGCGGCTGACTCCTCTGGGAAGCCAAGCCGCTCACTCACATAGCTGGGTTTAGTCTTTATAGCGATTCAACCACTCTACCGCACTTTAGCATCTTGTCACCGAAGTATGGATTTCTAATCTGATCTGACATGCTCAACCAACTGGCTCCTGTATTGTCAAAAGCCATAGGACAGTACTGAACATAAACTCCATCTTCTGAATCATTAGCTTTTAATGAAGCAATGAGGCCGTCAGTCACTGTTTTGAAAGCTGTACGCTGTACTTCAACATCACCACTAGATGCGATTGTTTTTGCAGCCTCAACAATGGCAGCATTCCAATTCTCATTGGTAGCAGATTCAGCCAGTTTAGTAGCTGCATCCTTTGCAGCTGAAGCATCCGTTTGAACCAAAGCATCCTTTAGCGACATGTAGTCAGAAATGCTGGAAGATGCCTCTGTTACTTCAGTTTTAGCCACTTCTTTTGCCTCCGATTTCTCTTCCTTTTTTGCAGAGCTGCAAGAAGCAATAGCAATTGCAAGCCCGAGTGTCAATAGTGTTGTTTTCATTTTCATCATATTAGTGTTTATTCTTGTTTGTTTTCAACTTTAAATGAGACTTTCGTATCTGCCCAACTTATAGAAATGATTCCAGAGTTATCATCAATGGGTGTAACTTCATAGGTTAGAGACTCTACGGATTCGTCCAGCATTTCTGGAGTAACAGTCAATCTCAAAACATCATTAGCCTCGTTGTACTCATCAGCCAAATGCATGTCCCAATCCTTGTTCAGGATAAGTGTCCATGATTCTTTTTCTGGGATGGTGAAAAAGCCATATTTCCCAGACGGAACAGTTTTTTCATCAATCATTACATCATTTTGAAAATTTATGCTTGTTGCTTTATGTGCACCTGTTACCCAGACTTGACCAAAGCCTACCAAGCCTCCAAAAATTTGCCTTCCCCTCACGCTAGGAGAACTATACTCAATATGGATGTGATTCTCACCCATATTTGCCATGGCCATTTGCTTGGGGCTTTTTGATTTGGGTTGCTCGGCACTTTCATCCATGTGTGCGGAATGGTCTGCATGTTCTTCAGCTTTCTTTTCTCCTGAGGAGCCGCAAGCTGAAAAAAGTGCAAAAAGTATAACTACAATCGTTTTTTTCATGATTTTAACTAATTAGGTTATTAAGTTTTCTTCTTTCTTTTCGTTTTGATTGTGATAAAAAATAAGGTGAATCCTGATGCTACTGTGAACAGTCCAAACAGTGAGAATGCTCGAAGTAAAGAGTTGTTGAAATCGTCCCTACCCTCATAATCCATAGTATGGAACATCCATAGAAAATCAAACCAACGCCAGGATTGATGCCGTACTCTTTGGAAGCTTCCATCAGATTGAGCGATATATGCAGTTAGCTCTTCAGAACTATCAAACTGCACTGCCCAGACTGGCAATGGCCTACCCCTGTATTCGTGGTGAGCACCTACGTCCGTTAGCAGAGTACTTGACGCTATTTGAAACTCATCTTTTACATATTTTCTGGCAATTTGCTCTGCTTCTTCTTTCGTAACCCCTTGTTTGAGCACCCCTGTCTCTGAATTAATTAGGAGCGAATCATTAATCCACAAAAAAGGTTTGCTATCGATTATCCGTAAAGACAACTCTTTCACAATAAGTGAATCAGGAATATTCAGGATACTCAGACTTGTCGATTCTTCAACCGGTTCTAAGAAATCATCTCCGTGGATTTCGTCAATATCCGTCCAACTAAAATAAAGCCCGCTGACTGTCCAGAAGATGAACTGAATTCCAATGGTCACGCCAAGCCATCGATGGGCCTTCCGTATGTAGTATTGATTATTTTTTCTCATAATTCCTCTTCTACATTTCCACAGGTGAGCATGGCATCTCCGAAATAAGGATTCAGGATTTTATCTGAATCGCTTAACCAAAAAGCTCCAGTGTTGTCAAAAGCCATTGGACAATATTGACGATAGCCGCCTACTTCAACCTGATATTTTTTTAGGGTATGAAATAATTGATCGCTCAAGGGCGAGAGCATCATTCTAGCTTTTTCCAGATCAGTTTCATTTTGAATACCTTCAGTGGATTTCTGCAGTATGCTCAGGTCTTTCATCCATTCCATGTGTGCTTCATCTTTCACTAACTTCATATCTACTTCATTAATAGCCTTCTGAAGGTTTTCGGCTTTCTTGGCTGCTGTATTTACATCACTTTCTATGAGCGCATCCTTCACCGGGAGATAGGCTGAAAAGACAACCTGAAGTTGCTCCTTAAATTCAGGATCACTTTCAAACGTTTGTTCAGATTCATTCACCTGAAGCATGTTCATTTGATTATTGGTTTGTGAGGATCCTTGGTTCATTCCTCCGTGGTTATGGCCGGTCATAGCAGCTCCACCTTCCGGTGACATCATTGATGGCTTGCCTGCAAGCTGTGCCGCAGCATCAATACTGAAGGTTCCATTCACAGCAATTTCTTCACCTGATTCCAACCCTTTCTCAATGATGTAACCATCTCCAAGTGACGGACCAAGCGTCACTTCACGCATTTTGAAATGCAATCCCTGATCAGAGGATAGTTTTACATAAACCACGGATCGTTTTCCAGTCCACATCACTGCAGATTTGGGTACAGTCAATTGATCGACTGTCTTTCCCAGTTGAGCTTTCACCTCACCGGAAGCAAACATCTCGGGCTTCAATATTCGATCATTGTTTGGAACGACTACTCTAGCTTTTGTCACACGCGTTTTGGGGTTGATCACAGGATCGATGTAATCAATCTTGCCTTTAAACGTTTGTCCCGGAAGTGAACTAATATTGAATTGAATGGAATCACCTTTATTAATCCAGGACAGGTCACTTTCATACACATCGAACAGCACCCAAACTCTGGATAGGTTTGCAATCTCATACAGGGTTTGCCCTCTGTTTACATAGTCTCCAAGATTGACCTTCTTGCTAGTTACATAGCCCGACTGATCCGCTAGTACCGGAAACTGATCCTGAGTCTTTCCAGTAGATATGATCTGATCTATTTGAGATTCGGTCAGTTTCCAGTTCTTCAGCTTTTCCCTGGCCGCTCGATATAAATTGGGCTGACTTTCTCTGATTTTATAAGCCTCGAACAGCTCTTCCTGAGCAGTTACCAACTGAGGTGAATACAAACTTGCAATCACGCTTCTCTTACTAACATACTCTCCTGTAAAATTCACAGCAAGCTTTTCAATCCTTCCTGGAAAGTGTGTGGTCTGGCTGAAGATCAATCGTTCATCTTCCTGCACTTTGCCGTTCAAGCGAATGGTTTTCATTGCTGATTCACTACCTACAATTGCCGTAACAACATTGGCCAGCTGCATCGCAGTAGGTGACATGGTAATGGCCATAGGATCAATACCTTCTCCATTGTCGTCTTCTAATGGTATGAGATCCATCCCACATATCGGACAAGCGCCTGCTTCATTTTGTCGAATCTGCGGATGCATAGAGCATGTCCAAACGGTCTCTCCATTGATGACTTCAGTGTGCGAATGTTCCGCTTCCGAACTTCCACCAAAAAAGGCCCATCCAAGCAGCAAACCACCTGCGAGGGTTGCTACAATCACAACGATTAGTGTTCTTATGGATATTTTCATTTCAATACTTTTTAGCTGTCAAATAATTAAGCTTAGCCACTGCAACGTGATAGTCCATCATCGCTGTAGCCTTCATTTTTTTATACTTTAAGAGTTGTTGTTGCGTACGCAATACCTCTTCGAATGCTGTTCCTGAGTTCCCATATGCTGAAAGTAGGAGGTTAAGCACCTGCTGCGTCTCAGCAATTTGCTCGTCATAGAGCTGTAGAAGTTCCATTTGTTTTACTCGGTCGAAATCAGCCATTTCATATCCGGATATGAGCTGATTGATTCGATCCTCTTTTTGAAGCGAATAACTATCCTGCATCAGCTGAGCTTCCTTCCTTGCTGATTTGTACTTTCCTCTGAAAATGGGGATTCCTACAGTGACCATAGGCATCAAAGCGTTTTGGCCATTGTCAGGAACAGACATATCCGAGCGTTCACTGACAATCACGTAATCCAAACCCACCCCTAGCTTTGGCAATCCTTGCTTCTCAGACAAAACCTCTTGCTTCTTGCTTGCCTCCAACCGAATTTCCAATTCATCCAAGACAGGATTATTGGCCAGTAATGAATCTCGATTGATTGCCAGATCGGTGACCATTAGGGAATCTGTAACTACCACGTCAGCATACTCTTCTCTATTCAAGAGCTTGTTGAATGAGGTCACCAATGGTTGCTTTTTCTTTCTGAGAATTTCCAAATTGGTCAATGCATCCTTGAGCATGATGTCCACTCTAAGTACATCAACCAATGTCCCTTGATCATTTTCAAACCGAGTGGTTGCAATGGTCTTGTATGACTCAAGGATTTCTGCATTCTCACTTTCCAGCACAATCCATTTATCCAATTCATAGAGCGGATAGTAGGCCGCCGCAACTTGATAATAAAGCTTATTCCGAGCATCCAAAAAGACCTGGTATTGAGCTTCTGCATTCAGGGTAGCTACATCACCGCTTGCTTTTAATGTTCCAAACCAAGGGAACATTTGAGTGAGTGAGAAACGTGCTCTTTGTGGGCCAACCCTTGTTTCAACCGGAGAGATAAAATATCCAAATGAAAAGGTTGGATCCTGTAGGCTGTTAGCCTGAGGAATTCTTTCCAATGCTGCTTCGAAAGCTTTGTACTTGGCTTGAAGGCCGGGATTCTGCTCTGCAGCCTGAGATTGGTAGTCTTCTAGCGTTTGTGCCTTTGCAAAAGAGACAAGAAGATAGAAGATAGAGGTTAGAACCAGTTTCCAGCCTCTGTCATCTAGCAATCTAACCTCTACCTTCCAACCTCTAGTTTCTATTTCTCTAACTTCTAATTTCCAACCTCTAATCACTAAACTACTTTCCATGACTTTTCCAGTTTTTGTGAAGTGAAGTCAACATTTTACCAATCTCATCAAGCTCCTTTGACATAGCATTAAAGTCTTCTTGAGTGATATACTTGCATTCCAACGCAAACTTTAACCAGTTTTCAGTCTCTGAATTGGATCCGAGGGATGTGATCAGATGTTGTTTAAAAATTGCTTCATAATTTCTTTTAGCCCAACCCTCCGTGATATTAGAACTAACAGATCTTGAGGATCTTACGATTTGTGAGGTGAGAGAATAAACCTCTTCTTTAGGAAAATTTCTTGTCATCCAAAAAATGTCCATCGCCATCTTAAATGATCGGTTATATACTTCTAAGTCTTTATAAGATTTAATCATGATTCTATTTCTTTCTATATTCTATCCTCTATTTATCTAGTTTCTAACCTTTCGTTCTTCACGCATACAATACAGTACCGGCACCACGAAGTATGTGATTGCCGCCACAGCCATTCCTCCAAAGGCTGGGATTGCCATAGGGATCATGATATCAGATCCTCTTCCAGTAGATGTAAGAATTGGAAGCAAGGCAATGATGGTCGTGGCAGAAGTCATCACAGCAGGCCGGATTCTTCGTAACCCTGCTTCTACTACTGCATCACGTATTTCGGGGATCGTTTTGGTCCTGTTCCGATCAAAACTTTGATCCAGATAAGTTCCCATCAAAACCCCATCGTCCGTTGCTATTCCGAATAAGGCAATGAAGCCTACCCAAACCGCCACACTGAGGTTGATGGTTTTAATCTGAAAGAGATCTCTAAAGTCAACTCCTAGCAATGAGAAGTTGAAAAACCAATCTTGTCCGTATAGCCAGATCATGATAAATCCACCACTAAATGCCATGGCGATTCCTGTGAAAACCATCAGTGAAGTAGTCGTGGATTTAAATTGGAAATAAAGGATCAGAAATACGATCCCCAACACCACTGGAACAATGATGGCCAATCGCTTTTCAGCCCTCACCTGGTTTTCATAGCTACCTGAGAACTTGTAACTGATTCCAGATGGAACATCCAACTCCCCGCTATCAATTCGCTCCTGGATAGTACGCTGGGCATCATTCACTACATCCACTTCTGCATAGCCATCTCGTTTATCAAAGAGGACATACCCAACCAGAAAAGTCTCTTCACTTTTGATGGCTTGTGGCCCTCTCACATATTCAATGTCCACCAACTGCCCAAGTGGAATTTGTGCTCCTGTCGGAGTTGGAATCAATACCTTGGCTAGAGATTCGGGATTGTCTCGGAGCTCTCTAGGATACCTTACGCGTACAGGAAATCGTTCTCGCCCCTCAACTGTAGTGGTGACCTTCATGCCACCAATGGCAGTTTCAATGGTTTGTTGAACATCTTCAATATTGAGTCCATATCGAGCGATCTGCTCTCTGTTAATGTTGAGATGCATGTAAGGTTTTCCAACTATTCTGTCAGCAAAGACAGCTTCTGTTTTGACGGATGGAACTTGTTTAAGGATCTCCTCCAGTTGCAAACCGAAATCTTGTATCGTCTGCAAATCAGGCCCATATACTTTGATTCCCATTGGAGCTCGCATGCCTGTTTGAAGCATAACCAACCGAGTTTCGATCGGCTGCAACTTTGGAGCTGAAGTCACGCCAGGGATTTTGGTCACCTTAATTATCTCATTCCAGATATCATCCGGAGACTGAATTTCCGGTCGCCAGTTACGGAAGTACTTTCCATTGTTGTCTTCCATGAGCTGCTTTTCGAGAGATGTTAGAAGTTGGAAGTTGGAAACTAGACTGATGGTGTCTTCTCCGTCAAAATACCACTGTTTTTCTCTATCTAATTTCTTCCTCCTAACTTCTTTCTTCTGACTTCTAACTTCTCCCCCCTCTAAAACATAATGACCATTCTTATCCACTTCAAACCTCAACCTCCTCCCTCTATCATCCACCTTATACTCCGACTTATAATTGATCACATTCTCGTACATGGAAATAGGTGCCGGATCCAATGCTGACTCCACTCTACCTAGTTTACCGACCGTCAGATCCACCTCGGGAATATTGGTTAGCAACATATCCAGCTGGCCAACCACTTTTCGATTGTACGCAATACCTGAATGTGGCATGGAAGTAGGCATAAGCAAGAAACTTCCCTCGTCCAGTGATGGCATAAACTCTTCGCCAACACCAGGAAAAGCATGAGCGAATGTCGACCAGACTTTGGAGGACTGAACCTCAACACCCATCGCCTCAAAACCTTTGGATACAAAGCCAAATACCGAGCTGAATCCTAGCCAGATATTGACTGCTAAGAGGATTAGAAAAGTTGGAATGAGCATGAATTTGACCTTATTGGCCAGGCACCATTTTAGTATCGACTTGTAGTAATATTGAAGCAACGTGAATGCTCCCAGAATAACACCAATCAGAAGCGCAACAAAAAGCACGTTCGTAAATACACTTTTGCTGGCTCCAAGTGGAAGCCAATATTTACCCAGCAACCAAACTACACCGACAACAGCCAGGATCAATTCAGCCTTATCAATGACTCCAGTATACCATTTTTGAGGTCGTTCATTTCTTTTATACCAAGCTTTGAAGAAAACCAGTGATCCGAAAAGCAGCAGCATGATCCCACCCCAAATCTGGCCGAACGCTAATCCTACAATCCCAATGAGGATCAAGCCAAGGTTTACGACTTGTTGCACCTTCTCATTTTTAATTCTGGCTCCAAAGAACCAGTAAGCCAATGTGGGTAAAATCAATAGTGACACGATGAGTGCGGCAACCAATGCAAAAGTTTTGGTGAAGGCTAATGGGCCGAATAGCTTGCCTTCAGCAGCCTGCATAGTGAACACAGGAATGAAGCTGACAATGGTGGTAGAAACCGCCGCAAGTATAGCAGTCGCTACCTCGGCTGAACCATTGTAAATCGTCGTGATTAACTTTTGATCCGCTGGAGCTTCATCCAGATGCTTAATGATGTTTTCTGAAAGTATAATCCCCAGATCGACCATCGTTCCAATGGCAATGGCGATTCCGGAAAGTGCCACAATGTTGGCATCCACACCAAAATAGCGCATGGCAATGAACACCATGAGCACCGAGATTGGTAAAATACTTGAAATCAGAAATGAGGCTCTGAGATTGTACACCATGACGATTACCACCAAAATGGAAATCAGGATTTCCAATGAAAGTGCCTCTTCAAGTGTGCCCAGTGTTTCATAAATCAATTGGGATCGATCATAGAAAGGCACGATGGTCAGCTGGCTCTCCGTCCCATCGGCAAGAGTTTTCTTCGGAAGACCAGGAGCGATCTCCTTAATCTTGTCCTTGACGTTGTTGATGACCTCCAGTGGATTGGCTCCATACCTGGCGACCACAACTCCACCTACTACTTCAGCCCCGTCTTTATCTAGTAATCCTCTTCGTGTAGCAGGGCCAAGTGACACACGTCCAATGTCCTTCACCCTGACAGGCACATTGTCTTGAACAGAAACAACTGCTTTCTCCAAATCCTCAACTGACTTGATGTACCCTAACCCTCTGACAAGGTATTCAGCCTGGTTGATTTCAATGGTTTTTGCCCCAACATCTTTATTCGATTGCTTTACAGCCGTCATGACACGGTGTAGTGGTATGTTATATGCTAAAAGCGCATCCGGATTTACGTCGATTTGGTATTCTTGAACAAATCCGCCTATGGACGCCACTTCAGACACTCCTTCAGTAGCGTTCAATCCGTACTTCACATAAAAGTCCTGAACAGTTCGGATTTCATGCAGATCCCATCCTCCTGTAGGATTTCCACTCTTATCTCTTCCTTCTATGGTGTACCAATACACCTGTCCAAGTGCTGTCGCGTCTGGGCCTAAGGTAGGTTGAACTTCATCCGGCAGTAATCCTGATGGAATAGAATTCAGTTTTTCCAGAATTCGTGAGCGACTCCAGTAAAACTCAATGTCTTCATTGAAAATGATGTAGATACTGGAAAAGCCGAAGATGGATGAGCTTCGGATGGATTTTACACCCGGGATACCTAGGAGATAGGTCGTCATTGGATAGGAGATTTGATCTTCAATATCCTGAGGTGAACGCCCTTGCCATTGAGTGAATACAATCTGTTGGTTCTCCCCGATATCGGGAATGGCATCCACAGGCACAGGGTCAGAAGGTAATGAGCCAACCTGCCACAGGGACGCCTGCCGACCAAATGGAGCTGTTACAATTCCCCAGGCAATGAAGCCAATGAGAATTAGAACAGTTACAAGCCTGTTTTCTAAAAAGTATTTTATGATTCGATTGAGCATAATATGTTTTGAGTTGAAACTGAAACATCAGTCCAAAATGGGCATTGATATGCCCAACCTGACAAACTTGTCAGGAACATACTATGCGTATTATATGATGAAGACCTGGTGAAGGATCGATATGTCCTCCATGACCAGAGGTGGGTCGTAATACGTGTATTGTGGATTTAACTCATCTACTGAAAAGACATCAAGGTATGAGACAACAAATGCCGCAACAAACTCGAAATTAAGAGTACTTTGCTCTACAGTTGGTTTAAACTCATCCTCAACTTCTATGCTGAGGTATTCATTCTCGCAACAAGGCATTTTATCCAGATAGGTTTTTCCATCGGACTTGCCTTCACATTTTTTATCCATGTCCGCCATCCCACAATCCAAGTGCTCATGTCCAATCATCAATTTGGCTTCTACAGCAAGTCCCCCACAGAAGTGAGTTCCTAATGCAAAACCCAGATGACTTGTAAGCATCAGGAGTGCAAGCGATATGGATATAACCTTTTTCAAGCTTTGATAAAGTTAACTAATAATTAACACTAAACTCTCTAGTTGTCTTTCCCTTTCAAAGGGACCTGTGGAACAGGTGTGCCATGTGCGCCATCCTTACAGCACATTGGAAGATTATCGTATGCGATTGAATCTCGTGCCAGTGTATCTGCATGATACCCTACCAATGTGATTCGCTTTCTTATGGTATGAGCATCTGTCTTCTTTGGATTGTAAACAACCGACATTACCTTATCATCCAGATTGAATGATGCTTCTTTTACTCCCTTTTCAAAAGCAAGATCCTTTTCTAGCGTATATTGGCACATTTCGCAAATACCTGAAGTTTTGATTTCAACTTTAAATCCATTGTCGACTTCTATCGGCTCTTTTTGTGCAGTTGCAGAAATCATAAATAAAAATCCGAATAATGTTAATACGTGTTTCATATCTATTATCAAATGTCTAAATTCTAACTAATTATCTCTTAATCTTATATCTAAATCCTACATATACCATTCTACCAACGATTGGTGCCCAAACCAGTGAAGCATCAAAATTATCACTGAATGGATTCTCTGCATCAATGATCGGATCATCCTGAGTAAACCCAAGTAGGTTTTCAGAGCCAATGTAAATATTACCCCATCGGAAGCCACGGCTTACTTGTGCATTCAACAAGAAGAAGTCTGGTGATGATGATGGACGCTGAAATTCTGCAGGTTTATCCGAAGTATTTGGAAGCCTTTTTGAACCAAACCACTGGAGGGTTGCATCAGCTTCCCATTTATCAAATCGTGTCGCATAGGAGGTATTAAGGAAGAAACGATTTCGTGCATTGAACGGCACTTCCCTTAGTTCATCATTGATAGTGGCTCTTACATCATAAAATTTGTATGCAGCTTTGGCACTCAATCGATCGGAGAACTGATAGTTACCTTCTAACTGAAAACTGTGAGCATACGATTTACCTCGTAAATTATACACCCTTAGTTGGCTGGAATTTGCATCCATGTCATATATAAGTTGATTTTCGAAGTTTGTATAGAAGTAATCGGCTATGAGATTCAGTTTTTTATTTCCAATACTGACAGCAGTAACCAAACTTCCACCTATGTTCCATGAAACTTCCGGTTCTGGATTTTCTTCGATGATTAATTGCCTGGATGAAACCAAAATATTACTGTTTTCAACTATGGTGTTTGGGGTTCGATATCCTCTGCCAATCGCAGCTCTTAAGGTAGTGTTTTCTGAAAACTGAAATCGGGAATGTAACCTCGGGGTAAAGTAGGTTCCGTATAAGTTATGGAAGTCTGTTCGTGCTCCTAAAAGCAGTGTGAATTTATCACCTGGAGTATAGGTGTATTCATAGTATAATCCAGGTACAACTTCTTTTCTGCTAAATGCAGAATCTGCATATATCTCGTCAAATTCATTATAAAGCATGCTTACACCAGTTTTATACTGATGGAATGAATTTCCAATAATGTTTTGGAAGATGACATTACCATAAAGTGTTTTTTCTGTACCAAGGTAATTATCTCTACCGAAACCACCATCAATGTCAAGGTAAGAAGCTGAATAAATAAAGCCCCACCCTTTGTTAGGTTTATGAGGAAACATTAGCCCGGTTTTACCAAACACTTCTGCACGGGTAGTATTATTTTGAAATCCATATTGCGATGTTGTTTTGAAGTCATCTCCAAAACCATATCCCAGCTGACCTCCGGCTTTCTCATCTCTCATAACAGTCAGCCCGACCTGGGAAACCATCTTTTCTCCCTGGTACTTGTACCGGTTCATTACATTGATCTGACGCCCCTTAGGGATGTCCATGAATCCATCATCATTCTGATCTACTTCATTATTGAAGTAATTGGTATGTAATAGTAGTGCCGTGCTCCACTGATCATTGATGTCTCTGGCATGATTGGCATTTAATTCAAACCGTCCGAATGAGTTCGCATAACCATTCAAGTAAAGCTTCTCGCTATTTTCAGGCTTTTTTAATTCTACGTTGATTTGGCCAGTCATCGACTCATAGCCATTTACGATCGTACCCGCGCCTTTACCAACATCAATGGATTGAATCCAGGTGCCTGGTGTGTAGTTAAGCCCGTATCTACCAGCTAAGCCTCTCACATTAGGAATGTTTTCACGATTGATCTGAACATAACGTCCGTCCAGACCTAGCATTCGAATGGTTTTTGCTCCGCTCACGGCATCAGTAAAAGAGACATCCACAGATGCATTCGTTTCAAAGCTTTCAGACAGATTACAGCATGCAGCTTTAGTCAATTCCGCTTCTGTGATTACTTCGGTATGTTTTGATTCCCGGTCATCTAAGAAAGTGCTGCTTGCCTGAACGACTACTTCTTCCAATTCTGAAGCGTTTTCATGCAGCATGATGTGCATCATTCCGGACAGATCGGCATTAACCGTGTCGGCAATGAATCCTGAATAGGATACTACCAGCTTTGAGTCTCTGCTTTTTAGTTTTAAAGTAAACTGGCCATTCACATCGGTGATGACGCCATTTTGAGTGTCTAATTCCTGAACGGTTGCCCCAATAAGTGGTTCATGTTCGGCACCATTGCCGACCATTCCTCTAGCTGTTTGAGCCTCGATTGAAAAGGCCAATAAAATTGTAAATATGAATATGTATATAGGTTTCATTTATAGAGTATTTAAATTTGTGAAGTCACCCTGAATTTATTTCAGGGTCTATTGATTAAAATAGATGCTGAAACAAGTTCAGCATGACGTACTCTATATCAGGAATGACTGGATCAAAACTGGGATGTCTCGATCGGGGAGTGGAGGATCATAGAATAGAAGTTCTGGCTTTTCCTGCTCAAGGATAAAGGATATATCCTTAAGAAGGATGTGATTGATGATTGCTAACTCGAGCAGATTAGGGCTTGCGTCAAAGTCAAACGTCACGGTTGTGATTTCTTCAACTTTCAACTCCTGAATGGTATCCTTGCAACAAGGCATCTGTTCTTCTTCCCCTTCAAAGCAGTGCTCAGCATGCACATTAACAGCCACAGACTTAAGTTGGCCCATGCAATAATGCTTATTGAGGGTCACTCCAGTAGTCGCAATCAGCAATATGATTGCTAGCAAGCTGTTTAATATGTTTTTGGCTATTTGCACTGTTGCAAAGATACGTAATTAAACCTTGGAGGTTTTCAAAAACTCCAAGGTTTCTATTTTTCAAATTCTAGCATAATATCTTTTGCCTGGAGCTCTTGGTGTACTTTAAGGAACTCATTCTTTCCTCCAAACCATGCAATTCCGGATTCTCTCTCAATCTTGGTGGGCTTATCTAAAAGATACGAATGATAACTGCTGTGAGGCCAGTCATTTAGGACTCTTACAAATTGATGGTGTATTGGGTTATTGTGAATATATGCGATAAGTCTGGTGAAATAGGAATCGTTATCAATTAGCTTTCTCCTGAATTTTGGAATAAATAGAGACCCTTTTCTATTGTACATTTTGTTGTAGGCTTTTGTGTAAGCGTTGAAGAGGTTGCCGAATTGTTGGCTGATTTTTCCTTTTAAACCTCCAGGGTTTCCAAAACCCTGGAGGTTTAATAAAACCTTCTCTTCTCGGATCTTCACCATCAAATGCAAATGATTAGGCATCAAACAATAAGCATAAGTCTTGGCTATTGGATAAATATGTTGAGCATATTTTTCGAGGAAATAACGATAGTTATCATCGGTTCGAAATAAGTTCTCTGATCCATTGCCGTGCGTCCAAATATGATAAATACGCTCTGGTTCAAGAGGAATTACTGGTTGAGCCATGTGTCAAATATACCTTCAAGCTTTTAAAACCTTGGAGGAATTGATCTTACCTCAATCTCAAACTATTCCCTATCACCGAAACAGAGCTTAAACTCATGGCCAGTGCTGCAAGCATTGGACTGAGTAGTATCCCAAATAATGGAAATAGAATTCCTGCTGCTATCGGCACGCCGAGCATATTATAACCAAACGCGAAGAATAGATTCTGCTTAATGTTTTTCATTACATCCTTACTGAGTTTTCTGGCTCTCACAATGCCATCCAGTTCACCTTTTACCAGGGTGATTCCCGCACTTTCAATGGCAACATCTGTTCCGGTTCCCATGGCAATACCAACATTAGCCTGGGCCAAAGCAGGCGCATCGTTGATGCCGTCACCGGCCATGGCTACCACTTTTCCTTCCTGCTGCAGTTTTTCGACATAGGCATGTTTGTCTTCCGGCAATAGCTCTGCTTCAAATCCATCGAGCGACAGCTTCTCCGCAACACCTTGTGCTGTTTTGCTGTTATCTCCGGTGAGCATGATCACCTCAACCCCCAGCTCCTGTAAGGACTTGATTGCACTGGCTGATGCTTTTTTAATTGCATCTGCTACACTTATAAAACCCTCAATCTTTTCATCTTTGATCAGTATCATGACCGTTTCCCCTTGACTTTGCCTTTTCTCCACGGCTTCTTTTTGATCAGGATTAAGTTGAAGGTTAAATGCCTCTAAGAGCTTTTCATTTCCGATCGCTATTTCACTTTCTTCAATCTTACCTTTGACTCCCTTGCCTGTGATGGAGTCAAAATTTTTAGCCTCCATCAGTTTCAAATCTTTTTGCTGGGCGGCCTGCACAATGGATTGAGCTAAAGGATGTTCACTGCTGTTTTCCAGAGATGCTGCCCATTGCAGGATTTCATCTTTTTTGCTTGAGCTGAAAGACTCGACGTGTTGCAATGAAGGTTTGCCCTCAGTGATGGTACCTGTCTTATCCACTACCAATGTGGTGACCTTATGCATCTCTTCCAGTGCTTGCGCATCTTTGATCAGTACCCCTTGCTTAGCGCCCTTTCCAGTTCCTACCATGATGGACATGGGAGTTGCCAATCCAAGTGCGCATGGACAAGCAATAATAAGCACGGTGACCGCACTGGTAAAAGCATAAACCATAGCAGGGTCCGGCCCCCAAATAGCCCACACCACAAACGAAATAATGGAGATAGAAACAACAGTTGGAACGAAGTAGCTCGAAATCTTATCTGCAAGATTTTGAATAGGAGCCTTGGTTCGACTGGCTTTGTTCACCATTTCAATGATCTGAGAGAGAAGTGTATCACTACCTACTTTGGTTGCTTTCATCAGAAAGCTGTTGGTGCCATTGATGGTGCCACCGATTACTTCATCACCTGTATTCTTCTCCACTGGATTTGGTTCTCCGGTAATCATGGATTCATCAATGGAACTTTTTCCCTCCGTGATTTCTCCGTCAACAGGTATTTTTTCCCCTGGTTTGATCTTTATGATGTCATCGATTTCTACTTCTTCCAGAGAGATCTTTTTTTCATTGCCATTGCGTATGACGATGACTTCTTGAGGTACAAGGTTTAAAAGCTCTCGTACTGCGGAGTTGGTTTGACTTCTGGCTTTCAGTTCCAGTACCTGACCCAATAAAATAAGTGTGAGAATCACAGCGGCTGATTCAAAGTAGAGATGAACGTTTCCGCTATCGGTCTTGAACTGCTCAGGAAACATATCGGGGAGTAGAAGTCCAATGATGCTAAACAAATACGCTGCTCCGGCACCCAAGGAAATCAAGGTCCACATGTTTGGAGACTTATTGATAATGGATTTGTAACCCCGCACGAAGAAGTCCCACGATGTGTAGAAGATGACCGGAGTGGAAAGAAGGAATTGAATCCAGGCCCATACTCTTTCACTGAGGATGTTGTTTAATGATATGCCGACCATATCACTCATAGCTATAAAGAACACCGGCAGGGTAAACACCACTGACCAGATGAACTTCTTGCGCATGTTCAGGTAAGCCTCTTTTTCGCTGGAGCCCTGCTCGTTAGATACAGACTTGGGTTCCAGATCCATTCCGCATTTAGGGCAGCTGCCCGGCTCATCTTGCTCTATCTCCGGATGCATCGGGCAGGTGTAGAGGGTCTTTTTTGAGGCACTCGTTGATTGTTCTTGCTCCAAATCCATTCCGCACTTCGGGCAATCGCCGGGTTTATCATATTTCTTGTCTCCCTCACATAGCATTGGGCAGTAGTATTTCCCTTCAGTATCATGCTGTTTCTTAGGCTTTGAGTGAGTGTGATGCTCATGATGATGATCTTCCTGATGAATATCATATCGATCGCCATGTGATTTGAGCGACTCTTTTAATTCATCGATGGATATGTCCTCCTTTAGGGTAAGTGAAACTTTGCCTGCAGCCAGGTCTACTTCTGCTGCATTTACCTTGTTATGAGCGAGTAAAGCAGTAGCCACATGATTTTTGCATCCTTCACATGACATCCCCGAAATCGAATAGGTTTTCTTCATAGCCTTCAAATGTATGAATACAAAGGTGCAACCTATACTACGGGGTTGTGTTACAGAATTCAGGCAATCATTTACATCATTTTTGCTGTCATATCATACCCTCTTCTTCCAGCATCTTACGAATCTCATGGTGTTGCCTCCAAAAATTGTCTTTTATCTTTTGAACGGTAGGCTGAAATTCTTTGTGTCCAGACAGTTCTAATAAGATCGGATCCTTTTCGAGAAAGAGAATCAACCAATAGAAGAAATCTTCCTGTTTGGTGAACGCTTTGAAATATTTAATCCCTTCATCTAAGTCTCCTCTATAAGCATGATATGCACTGGTAATCAGATCCTTGTAGATGGACTTGTCCACTTCGATGTATGCTTTATAACTTTTCAAATAGCTTTCTGCCTCATTCGGTTTGCCCAATTTCCTTAGTACGTAAGCGATCTTAATATCCTCGCCGGGATAGATATCTAATTGTAGGGCCTTCTTAATCGAAACAAATGCCTCATAATACTTCCAGGCCTCTTCGTAATCTTCCATGGTGTAGCAGACCTTAGCTATTTCCTGCATGACATCCAGGCGAGAGGAGTCTTTACTTAGGATTGCAATCAGTTCAGATTTGGTGCGCTCAAGGTCAAAATCCTGTGCCATTTTAATATAGGTGTGCAAATACTCTGCGAAATAATTATCCGGGTTGTAAGCCAGTGCTTGTTTCACATATTTTACTGACTCGTCAATGAATCCTGTCTGAGCCAAAGCATTCGCCAAATTGAGGTAGATAAAGCTAGCTTCAATGGAATCCTGATCGGAGACTGCATTTTGAATTCCATTTATCGCATGTTTTAGGTATTTCTTTGTATTGGGGATATTACTCCTGTAAATCTCTGAGAGAAAATTATGAACCCAACCGGAGTTCGGATTTAGGTTGAGCACCTTGTCCAGAAATTCTATTGCCAGGTCATATTGACCTTTTTGTGTGTGGTAGAGTGCTTTTGCAATCAGGCTTTCTCCCAATTCAGGATCAAGCAAAATCGCCTTATCAGCATAGCTATTAATTGTGTCAGCATATTTCTGATCTATTTGATAGATGTCGATATAATAGTAGCAGATAGCGATGTAAGCATGAGGATTAGCAAAATAGGGATCTTCCTCAATAGCCTGTTCGAAATAGTCGATGGCCCTTTCAAGCTCTGCACCACTATTTGCTGTGGTTGTGATATCCAGTCCTTTTAAGAACAGGTCATATGCCTCCAGATTCTCGGTTGGTACTTTCTCTATCAGGCGTTTAGCCTTCGGGGTAACAATGACCTGAATTTCGTTTGCGATGCTTTTTGAAATTTCAGTCTGGAGTTGAAAGATGTCTTCAATCTTTCGTTCGAATCGGTTGGACCAGATTTGCTGATCTCGTTCCGCATCAATCAGCTGAACAGATAAAACGATCTGATCACCTATTTTTTGACCACTGCCTTCCACAAAATATGCTACACCGAGCTCTTTGGATATTTCAGGAATAGACTTGTTCAAACCTCGGTATTTCTCGGCTGTTGTTCTGCTGGTTACTTTCAGTTCTTCAATCTTTTGAAGATTACCCAGTATAGCATCCATCACCCCGTTGATGATATAGACATTGGTTGTGTCATTGCTGTCATTCTTGAATGGTAGCACAGCGATTGATTTAATGTCTTTTTTCGACCCTTCAGTTGGAAGAACGACCCAGATCAGCAAGCCTAAAATGATAAGGCTTGGTATAGCCACTAACCATTTTCTTTTCTTTGCTACTATACCAGGTTGATTATTGACGGGATCCGCCTCGGCTTGTTGTTTGCCGGGTGTATTTCCAAACTCTTCACGGTAGCATTTGGTAAAATAGGAGGTGCTGCCAAATCCAACCTTGTAAGAAACCTCTGAAGAAGTTAACTCATTGGACTGCAGCAGTTGTCTGGCATGATGAAGGCGTACTTTTCTTATAAATACACTTGCAGATAGGTCAGTCTGGTTTTTGATCTTTCTCAATAGATTGGAGCGACTCATGCTCAAGTGATTAGCCAGCTCTGTGACGCCAAACTCTTCCTCCGAGAGGTGTTCTTCAACAACACCAATTGCTTTAAGGAGAAAGGGGTCTTTTGGTTGGAGAAAGTCTGACATCAGGTTGGATTATTGATGATGCAATAATCGACATTTTTTGGTCACATGAAAGGCTTTTGCATCATAGTTTATATCGATTACTCATAGTTGTTAGAGATAAATCATAGTTAATAATACTGTGAGCATGGTTGCTAAATGTGCCTTACAATCTCTAATGAGCTTTGTAACATCAAATTATTGCAACAATTAAATTTTACGAAAAATGAAAAAATTAAAGTTTATCTCAAGTCAATCATCATTGGTCATTCTAATGTTATTCTCCTTGATTACTATTTCCTGTGAATCTAAGGGGCAGAGCAATGAAGATGCCGTGGAGGCACCAAAAGTATCCATTCATGAAGCTGCCTTTTTTGGAAATGTAAACGCCATAAAAGCTCATATAGCTCATAAGTCTGATCTCAATGTGAAAGATGCCTATGGTTCCAGTCCTTTATCCATCGCAGCTCTATTCGGAAAGCCTGATGTGGCAAAGTTGCTTATTAATGGGGGAGCAGATCTAAACGTCCGAAGTGCGGATGGGAGTACGCCATTGCACACTGCGGCATTTTTTGGCAGAACCGAAATCGTAAAAATGCTTTTGGAAAAGGGGGCGGATTCATCAATAAAAAATAACTACGGAAATACAGCTCTTGAATCAGTTTCTACCGATTTTGAAGATGTAAAAGGATTTTATGATCAAATGAGTAGAGATCTGGGTCCGATGGGCTTAAAACTGGATTATGATCAATTGAAGAAAGCCCGCCCTGAGATTGCGCAGCTTATCAGTGATGCTGACAATTCATAGTCATGACGGAAAGAAGATATGATATTGATTGGTTAAGGGTAATTGCGATTGGGCTACTGTTAGTCTATCATGTCGCAATTGCCTTTCAGCCATGGGGGGTATTCATTGGGTTTATACAGAATAATGATACTGTGGAATCCATCTGGACCCCCATGTCCATGCTTAATGTATGGAGGATTCCGCTGCTGTTTTATGTATCAGGGATGGGCGTTTATTTCGCCATGAAGCGCAGAAATTGGAAAGAACTAATCCTGGAGCGCTCGAAACGTATTTTGCTTCCATTTCTTTTTGGCATGGCGGTAATTGTACCCGTGCATATTCTAATGTGGCAGGATTATTACCATCAGCCACTGAGCTACGAGTTTAGTCCCGGACATTTATGGTTTTTGGGAAATATTTTTATTTACGTGCTGGTATTCTTACCCATATTTCTTCTGCTCAGAAAGGTTGAAAACGACTCAGTAAGTAGGGTACTGGACAAAACATTTAAAACTCCAGTAGGGGTGGTCATTCTGATTATTCCATTTGTTTCAGAAGCTATGATTGTAAAACCTGAAAACTTTGAAATGTACGCTTTTTCTGCGCATGGCTTCTGGCTAGGATTGTGTGCCTTCTTTCTTGGATTTATTTGCATGATGTCGCAAACGTTTTGGCCAATGATTGCTAGGTGGATGTGGCTTTGGTTAGGAGTAGCTATCACATTCTATCTGGTTAGATGGATGGTGTTTGAATTGAAAACACCTGATTATGCTATGGCAATTGAATCTAGCTTTTGGATATTTACAGTATTTGGATTTGGGAACAGGTATTTGAATAAACCAAGTAAGTCATTGGTATACCTGAGCGAATCTGCATATCCGATCTATATTATTCATATGCTATTTATTTACCTGGGCTCGTTATTGCTTTTTAGCCTCAATATTTCAGGAGTATGGACACTTACGTTTTTGACATTATTCACATTCGTAGGATGCTTTCTTTGCTATGAGTTTCTGATCCGACGAGTGAGGTTCTTACGGCCATTGTTTGGTTTGAAACAAGTTGGGAAATGAATGTGTCTCAAAGGAATTCCGTCATTGCGAACGAAGTGAAGCAATCTCACTAAAAAATCTTGAATAGTATTGAGATCGCTTCGTTTCCTCGCGATGACGATATTTCATTTCTTTGAGACAACTACTTATCCCGGAATAAGCAATAGAATTTTTTCATCTACAAAACGAAATATTCTATTGCTTATTGACGAAAAATTTCCAATTTACGGAAATTTTTGTCAGGATAACCCAGACAAAGCAGAACTTTCGTTTGCTGATGACGCTTGCGGTCACAGACAGACAAGTTTACTTCGTCCGTCCCTTCGGGCAAATTACGCCTATCGCGTAATTTGGGCTTATTTGAATTTACTCATACCTCAACGCATTGACCGGATTCATCTTAGCTGTTTTGTAGGTCTGGATACTTACTGTTAAAAATGCGATTATAGCTGTGATGATAATCGCGATCACAAAATTCAAAGGGTTTATAGAAGTGTGATATGCGAAATCATTTAGCCACAAGTTTCCATAGTACCAGATCAAAGGAATGGCAAGAAGGTTTCCTAGTATTACCAGATAAATGAATTCTTTTGATAAGATATAAATGATTTGACCAATACTGGCTCCCATCGTTTTTCTAATCCCAACTTCTTTGGTTCTGCTTAATGCAACAAATGAAATGAGGCCTAAAAGTCCTATTGCAGAAACAATGATGACAACAACTGTGAAGATAGAAAGCACCTGGGCTAGTTGACTTTCTTCACGGTATTGACGATCAAAGTCCTGATCAAGAAAAAAATATTCTAATGGATAACTGGCATATGTTTTATTCCATGTTTTCTCAACACTTTTGATCAGATCATATGTTTGATCCGCACTATATCGGATGGCATAATATCTGCCCCATTTGTCTCCGGCATAGTCCATTGCTTTTGGCCAAATATTTTCCTGAAGACCCAATCCGTGGTAGTCTTTCACCACGCCGATCACCGTTCCCTCAGGCGTACCTGAAGGTGATACGATTTTCTTTCCGATTGCATCTTCCGGGCTATTCCAGCCCATTTCTCTGACACATGTTTCATTGATAATTAAGCCTTCATCTAATTCAGATGTTTTTCTTGGGTCAAAATTTTCTCCTGCAATCAGATTTAAACCCAGGGCTTGAACATAATTTTCATCTATCGCCATATATTCGGTATCCACTTGTTCACCTTCCATCTTACCAGGATAGGCCCATTGACCTTGCCAACCCGGTCGTCCTGGCAGAGCATTTGTGTGGGTAACAAATTGAACTCCAGGAAGAGCCTTCAATTGATTTTTAAGAACAACCCTGGAGCTGTTGGTCGGCGCATCTGTCGCATCAATAATCAGCAATTGTTCTTTGTCAAACCCAAGTTCCTGATTTCGCATAAAGGATATTTGGTCTATTACTAAAATGGTAGCTAACACCAATGCTGATGAAATGAAAAACTGAAAGGTGATTAAAAGCTTTCGAATGCTAATTCCTGAGTAAGCTTTTTCCAATTTTCCATTTAATGCATTTAATGGCTTTAGACCTGAGATCACTAATGCAGGATAGTAGCCGGAAAGAAATGTTACAATCAGAATGAGTGCCGCAATGCCAATGATGAATTGTGTGCTGGCAAAAGACTGAAGTGTATAGTCTTTAAGCATCAGCTCATTGAAAAAAGGAAGAACAAGAGCGATAACCATTAAGGCTACTCCGAAAGCAATTAAAGTCAAAAGAAATGATTCAAGCATAAACTGACTTAAAATACCTCTTCTTGAAGATCCTACTATTTTTTTGACAGCCACTTCCTTTGACCGATACGAAGACCTGGCTGTGCTGAGGTTTATGTAGTTGATTGAAGCAAGAAGAATGAGAAATAGCGCAATTATGGTTACTGTTTTCACCCTCTTGATTGACCCATTAGGCCCAAATCCATTGTAATAATCTTCATTTAAATAAATGTCTTTTAGAGGAATCAGCTTCGTGGTAAATTCTACACCCATTTCATCTAACCAGTCACCAATGTTTTCATCGTAAAGGCTGTTCACTTTGGATTGAAATACTTTTGAATCTATTCCTTCTTTTAAGAGAAGGTAGTTTCGGACGTCAAAATTTCCCCAACCTTCATTGTAGCTGAAATACCTGAAATCCGGGAAAGTTGAAAAGGATATCAGTATGTCAAATTGAATGTGAGAGTTTCTGGGTAAATCTTTGACTACTCCTGTTATCATAAAATCAATGGAATCCATCATAGTAATCGTTTGACCCAGTGCAGATCCTTCGAAATACACATCTTCAAGGGATTCAGTAATCACTATTGTATATGGATCTTCAAGTGCGGTTTTGGCGTCCCCTGATGCAAGCGGAAACGAGAACATATGAAAGAATTCCTCGCTTGCAAAAAATACCTTATGGTCATATCGTTTACCTTCATGGTTGACCTTAAAGTCCGAAGAAGTCCAACGAGTATATAACACCGATTCAACTTCAGGATATTCAGTTCTCAGCTTATACCCAATAGGGTGCGCATTGGTCTCCATACCTCCCTCAGGAGAGGCAGTTACCACTTTATAAATCCGATCTCCTTTTGTGTGAAAATTATCAAAGGAGAGCTCATCCATTACATAAAGCAAAATCAATCCACCAATGGAAAGACCTAATGAAAGACCGATGAGGTTGATGGCAGAATGCGTTTTGAATTTCAATAAGTTGCGAAAAGCAAGTCTGATTGTTCTCATAGTTGTAGCGATTAGTCCTATTTTATAAATCCATTTTAAATTTTTGATCAGGCTTAGTCTGAAAAGCTTAAAGACGCCAAGTGTATAGTTAAGCCTTGCTTCTTTGAGTGAGAGGTACTCAGCATCATCATAAAAAACCTCTTCCAGATCACCTTCGATTTCTTCGAGGTAGTCCTTGTTGATGAAAAGCCTCAGGAATTTTCCGGGCCATTTTGGAGGTGTCACATTTGACATAGTCAGATGGTTTTATAATTACCCTCCAAGGCAATATTTTCCCAGAATCCGGCCCTGATTTCCTTGATTTCGTTCAGCACTTTAAAGGCGTGGGGGGTGGCACTATAAATCCGCTTTCGTTTGCCTCCTCGTTTATTCGTTGCTTCACCAAATTCGGAATTCAGAAACCCTTTTTCCTCCATCCGTTTAAGCGCTGACTGAATAGAGCCTACACTCAAACGCTCACCTAATCTATCCTCTAGTTCCTTCTTTATTTCTACACCGTATGCTTCTTCCTTTAGCAGAATCACTGCTAGCAGCACCATCTCCTCAAACTCGCCCAGTTTTGTCTTTTTCATTGGTCTATTCTTTCTACATTATTCAGCTGCTTGATTTCTAAAGTAACCAGTCAATGCCGTTTAGCTAAGACTTTCTTACCCTCAGTCCCTAAAGGGATGACTTACTAGTTTCAGTCATTTACCCTTTAGGGGTCAGGGGTTTCAATCAAATTGCTAAAAACTTCCTTAACTAAACGGTATTAAACCAATCTCTCTCAATAAATAGATCAAGCAGCATGTTTGATATTATTCGTAATTGCAGTAAAAATAGTTACAAAATATTATTCGTAATTGCAGTTTTTATCAAAAAAGTGCTAAATATTATCGATTGACCTTCTTTGTGGAGCTTTTTGTTTCTTGAATTGGGTAGGGGTTAGGCCGGTTTCTTTCTTGAATTGTGCGGAGAGATGTGCGACCGAACTGTAGTTCATCTGATAGGCGATCTGAGAGAGTGTCAGCTGATCATAGATGATCAATTCTTTTACTCGCTCGATCTTTTGTTTGGTGATGAACTTTTCGATTGTGATGCTTTCTACTGAAGAAAAAAGCTTACTCAACGTTGAATAGTCTTTTCCTAATTTATCTGACAAGAAAGTAGAAAAGTTGACTTTCAGTGGCTCATTGGAATAGTGAATTTGTTCGATAATTAACCCTTTGATATTGCTAATGATGGCAGAGGTTTTATCTTCTAACAATTCAAATCCTTTTTCTTTTAATAGTGGTTCAAGGTTTGATTTTTGTGTTTTATCCAATGGCCTTTTAATGATTGCCTCACCAAGTGAAACACGCTCAAACCCCACATTAGCATCATTTAGCGCTTCTTTCACTGCTTCGATGCATCGTGGACAAACCATATTCTTAATGTGAATTACAGCATCCATGGATTCAAATTACAAAAATTACATAACGATCGTTCGTTAACACACATTAACATATTTGTTGTACAAATACACAACTTAATTTTTATCTTGTACGTTTGTACAACAAATCAACTTAAAATGAAGGCACTTTTCTATTCACTATTTCTTGTAACAACTATTTCAGTTGCTGCCCAGCAAACCGGGAAACAGTCATTCGAACAGCTGAAAGAAAGTCCGGCAGGATCTAAGATCATTTGGTTTTTAGACGCTGTGAAATCCGGGAATCTCACGGATGAATCGATTGAAAAATATTTTGCTCCCAAACTCATAGAGAAACTGGGAGCCGATAAGCTTATGTCTGCTTTTGAAGATATCAAAATGAATGATGGTACATTAATCATGTATCTGGCCAACCGGAAAGAGATGACGGAATACAAGCTTATTGTTAAGGGAACAAAATCAAATGAGTGGATGGAAATGGGGTTTTATTTCGAAGGTGAGAGTCCGTATCGGATTGCCGGATTTACCATTGATTCGACACCAGCATCCTATGAAACACTCCAACCTATCTACCCAAAATCAAACGAATAAACTTATGAGAGGAGAACATTTAGGCGAACTGGAAGAACTAGTGCTTTTGACCGTTGGGTCACTCACGGATCATGCATACGCAGTAGCTATCCTGGAGGAGATTAAGACGAATACCAATCGGAATATGGATGTCACAGCCATTCATTCTGTTTTGCGAAGACTAGAGAAAAAAGGATATGTCAGCTCCGAGATGGGAGGGGCATCCAAAGAAAGAGGAGGGCGGAGAAAGCGCATGTTCACATTGACTAAAGTGGGAAGGAAGGTATTGGATGAGACCATGGACTTGCGCTACTCGCTTTATCAAAAACTTCCAAAAATGACTTTTGCAGGTTTGTCATGAATCAGCAACCACCAAAGTATGCCGATCGATTTCTCGAGTGGTTTTGTGACCCTTACCTATTAGAGGATTTGCAGGGCGACTTATATGAAATCTATATTCAAAAAACTTCCACGGGGAAGCTCAAAGCAGATATGCTTTATTGGTGGATGGTTATTCGCTCATTCAGACCATCTGCATTAAGAAGAAATCACAAACTCAAAAAATCAGGACTTATGATTACGAAAAACAACTTCAAAATCGCATGGCGGGTATTATTAAGAGATAAGTTCAATACTTCTATCAACTTACTCGGACTTACTATTGGTATTACGTGTTTTTTGCTGCTTGGCTTATATGTAAAGCAGGAGTTTAGCTATGATCAGTTCCACGCTAAAAAGGACCGGATTTATCGGCTATTGCTCAATGAAGATTATGGAGATGGGCGCACGTTTTACAACGCCACCACTCCTCTTCGGTTTGAAAGCATGCTGGAGGAGAACTTCCCGGAAATAGAAAGAGGGGTACAATATATCAGGAGGACACACTTGATAGGAAGAGGAGAGAAGCGAATCAATGAGCCAGTCGCTGTGATCAGCCCGGACTTCTTCAAAATGTTTGATTTTAACCTGCTGTTTGGTAGCGAAGATCAGCCATTTTCGTCCAAGAGCGGAGTGCTACTTTCACGGGAGTATGCACAGAAGTATTTTGGTGAAATAGACCCGATAGGTAAGGCCTTGCCCATTCAAATCAATGAAGAAATAAGGGACTTTGTTGTGGATGGGGTATTTGATGATACTCCTAAAGAGTCCAGTATTCAGTTTGATATTGCACTCTCCAGTGAAATGCAGACGGATTTATACAGTGAGCGGGCATTCACAGCCTGGTTTAATATCGTCCCTGAAACATATATTTTACTGGATGAGGGTGTGGATCCTGCTAGTCTTGATGATAAAACTCAGGACCTTATTATGAGTTTTATGGCTGACATGGATATGGGAGGAGAGCCGATCCAAAGAGGTCAGTACAACATCGAGTTTCAACCTTTAACTGATATTCATCTTAACCCCGATGTACCACTGGGTTATGCCCCGGTAGGGAATCCTCAGTACGTTGGGATTTTGGGAGCTATTGGACTTTTGGTAATCATCATTGCGTGTATCAATTATGCAACCCTTTCCATTGGTCAATCGCTGAAACGAGCGAAGGAAGTGGGAGTGAGGAAAGTGTTGGGCGCTTTTGGAAGTGCACTAACCACACAATATCTAATCGAAGGTATTCTTCTTACTTTGATTGCTATGATCATCGGTGTTCTGATTGCATACCTGATGGTTCCAACCTTCAACCTGCTTACCGGAACGGATTTGGTGCTTGAGTTTGAATGGTGGCATGTGTTTATGTACCTGGGTCTTGCTGTACTGATTGGCTTTGCTTCCAGCATATATCCGGCCATGATTCATTCGAGGTTTAAAGCGGTATCTGTGCTTCATGGTGGAGGGCAGTCTGCTGAAAAGGTGAAAGCGCGAAAAGGAATGATCGTTTTTCAATTCATTATCACTGTATTCCTGATCAGTACCTCGCTGCTCATTCGAAAGCAGGTAAGCTATCTTCAAAACAAAGATATCGGTATCAAGTATGATGCGGTGGTTTCTGCCAATTTAAACCCAAGTCCGGAAGCACAACGCATCCCGGAGCTTACAAGCACAGCCATGCAGAATGGTGAGCTGTTAAAGGCAAGACTTGAGAAATACCCGGAGATTACCCAAATAGGAATGGGAAGTCACGTCTTTGGCAGCAATGGTTGGGCGCATTACGGATTCAATGATCGAGAGGGTAATTTCAAACGTTTCAGACTATTGGTTGCCGATCCGGAATACCTTTCATTGTTTAACATTCAAGTGAAGGAGGGAAGGCTGTTTGAGCCGGGCAACACCTTGGATGAACATCAGGGAGTTTTACTAAATCCGGCAGCCGTTGAGCTTTTAGAACTTGAGAATCCGGTAGGAGCTCAATTGCCCAATGATGATTTTGGTGATCATCAGATTTTGGGAGTGACAGAGGCATTTCATTTTTCATCCTTGCACAGCTCAATAGAACCTTTAGTAATTGTTCAAAATCCAATGCCAATTTTGATGGGCATCTCAGATTTAGATATCAATGATTCCTTTATACCAAAGCTGGTATTTAGGTACAAGGGAAGCAACCTGCTGGACGCCACTGACATTTTACAACAAGAATGGGAAGCAACCTTTCCTAATGAGCGTTGGAATTATGAGTTTGTGGATGAGAAAATCAAATCTCAGTATGAAAGCGAAGCACGTATGAACAAACTGATTACAGTTGCCACGATCTTGTCCATAGTAATTGCTTCACTCGGACTTCTGGGCTTATCTCTATTAGTGGTAAATAGTAAGGTGAAGGAAATAGGAATCAGAAAAGTAATGGGAGCATCCCCTGTCTCTATCTTCCGGTTATTAGCTAAAGGATTTTCGATTCAGATAGGTATTGCGATTGTGTTATCCGTCCCGATTACTGTGCTTCTGATGAATAAATGGCTGGACAACTTTGCTTATCGTACAGATATTGGTGTGGGACTCTTTATCGTCAGTGCTATTGCTTCCATTTTAATAGCCGGAATAGTAATCGTTTATCAGACAGCAAGAGCCTCCAGGGTAAATCCTGTTGAGTCCTTGCGAACAGAGTAATTCAATGACTCAGCGAGTAAATTTTTAATGTTGGATCGAAAGTGTCGGTTATCTCATCAATGGATAGCTGACACTTTTCAATTAAACCCTCCATGTATCCATTTTGGCAATACTCCCGATAGTGATTGTAATGGGAGGTAAATCGCTGATCCAGCCACATCAACAATCGCTGTTTCTTATTCTCCGAAGGAGCAAAGGCGCAGATAATTAGTCTTTCGGAATAATTTGTTGACGACTTTAATATTTGAATGGCAAGCTCTTGTGGAAGAACATGGAAGAAGAGACATGCTGTGGCAAGTGTGAAGTGCTCATTCGGTTTGAAATGCAGATCGATCATTCGGTGCTCGAATGTGAGGTTGTGGATATTCAAATCCTTCGTTTGTTTTTGAGCATATTTGATGAGCTGGCGTGACCCATCTACCCCCAGGCCAAACTCAATTTTCGAATGTGCTTTGATTAGGAAGTCTCCTGAGCCACAACCCAGATCAATAATACGATCCTCTGGCTTCAGCATTTGGAGCAATTGCTCCCTGATTGGAAGTAAGTATTTGTCAGAAGCAAGCGATTTGATTTTGCCCTTCATTGTTGTGTTTTTTTATCAAACAAGAGGGAGGTAGTTAACCACTACTTTGGTTTTTTCACCTTCACTATCTGCTGAAAAAATACATTGTTAGGCACGGTGAAAATTCCGTCTTTATCCTGAAGTTTGGTATAGATCAAGCCAATGTCAATCACTTTGCCGGTTACTTCCTTTTCTACCAATACTAGTGTATCCGTGATTTTAAATGGATTGATGGTATAGATGATGATTCCAGCAACGATGTTACTAAGGATGCTCCAGATGGCAAAGAATCCTATGGCGATCACACCCAGAATGCTCCCGATAGAGATCCAAAGATTATTCAGATCACCACCCCAAATGATAATGAGAAGCAAAATTACAAACGTGTACAGCGCACCTATTATAAGGCGCTTGGTGGCTGCTGCTCTATTTGGATCATAGGAAAATTTGTTTGCTAGTCTTTTAATACTTTTTTTGATTACCCATCTGGATGCCAGGAATAGAATAATTATGGTGAATGTGATGGCAACCTGGACGAAGTAATTTGCTTCTAGTTGTTCAATGAGTTTGGTGATTTGATCCATGGAGTAAAGTTAGTATCGGGACTTCCTGTTTATCCACAAATTCGAATAAAAAAAGGCCACTCAAAATGAGTGACCTTTTTTGAAAGCAGAAATTTATTGTTTGACAGTGTAAACTTTTACAGGAGATTAGCCTAAGAGGATATTAACTACTAGTAGAGAAAGGACTAATCCCATTGAGCATATCACAAAGCTTTTATTGATTAAGCCTTTTTGTTTTTTGGTTAAAGTGAAAACAGCCATGGTGGAAATTTTTTGGTTATGAGTTTGAAGTAAGACATTATAATTTCCACTTGCAATTTTGTTCGTTGAAGTGAGGTAGAGTGTAGATAATCGCCCAATTTTTAAAGATTAGGTAAATCAATAAATGTTATAATTTCTGCAAAGGCGGATTCAAAAATAAGAGATGTGATGCGTAAGTGATTGATTTTGAGCTATCTGAGGCTAAAGCCACTTCTTGCGTTTGAAGTAAATAATCATTGCCACAAAGATGAATATCATGACACCCCAGACTATAAAGTAGCCATTTCGGTATCCTAACTCCGGCATATACTCGAAATTCATTCCATAGATACCTGCTATAAATGTTAACGGAATAAAGATGGTAGCAACGGTCGTCAGTACTTTCATCGTCTCATTCATCTTCTGACTAAGGGAAGCATAGTAGATGTTTGTAAGGCTTTCGAGGGATCTCGCTGTTGAGTCTGCTTCTTCTAATGCATTGGCACAGCTCATCCGAAGGTCATTGATGTATTTAATATTTGGTTTTTGAAATAAGGAGGTTCGGTTATTTAAAATGTAATTGATCGATTCGAAAAGAGGGGTGAGTGACTTCTTAATGATGTCTGCTCTTTTTTTACTTTTTTCCAAAGCAAAGAGTGTTTCCTGTTTTGGATCCTTATAAACCTCCTGTTCTAGTTGAGCTATGTCCTCATTGATATCTTCAATTGTCTCGAAAAAATTATCCAGGATAGCATCCAGTAATTGAATTAATAAATAATCGGAAGTTCTTTTCCTTACAAAACCAACACCTTCACGTATCTTATATCTAATGTCATCAAAGTGGTCACTCTCCTTTTCCTGGAATGAAATCACATAATTTTTACCAAGCACAAAAGACAACTGTTCCACATCCAATTGATCTTCTTCATCAAGTAAAATGGAACGGACGTTGAAGAAAAGGTAGTCATCAAACTCTTCCACCTTTGGTCGCTGAGTAGTATCAAGAATATGTCGAACAGAGAGGCGATCCATATTCATTATGCCTGCCAGCTTTTGAATAAGCTCTACTTCATGCAGACCATGAATATTCAACCAGTAGATGTTAGGATCTACCATAGAACTCATTGATGAAAAGTCCTTTTCGTTTGATTCGCTTATTTCTTGTTCGTTGAAAGTAAAAAGCTGAACCTTAGCTTCTTCGAGTTTCTTTTCACCAATGAAGGTGATCTCAGCTTTTCCTTTTGATTTAGCCTTAAGATCAGCATACATATTTACAGGCGTAAGCGTCAACTCTGTAAGTGTCTTCAATCCTGTTAAAAGTAACTTGTCAGGTCTTACCAGGTCGATTGGTTTGATCTTCTTCAGCTTTTTTCTCATACCTCCAAATTAGTTGATTGCTAAGGAAAAAAGAAAAGACAGGAATATGATGCGGACACTGAAACATTGATTTACCAAAGCCAGTTATTATCGATACAGCTATGAGTGAAAGAGAAATAATTCAAGAGCGACTGCAAGAGAAGCAGCGGATGATTAACGCCGGGAGGCAAATGACTAAATTATTCATTCTTACCAGCTCTTTAATATTCATCACACTTCTTCTTGTCTGGTTTCTTCAAAAGCTTCCCGAACTAATAATCCCGACTGTTTATGAAGTTGGCACATGGTTTATTCTAGTCAGCAGTGCGCTAATAGTAATAGGCCAGTTAAAAATTAAGGAGGACGAAATAGAAAAGGCTTTTCGTTTTACCGGATTAGGACTTCTTTTCGGTTTGCTTTTCGCGGTGCTGCAGGTTATCGGATGGCAGGAATTACTAAATGCCAATTTATCATTCAGAAATATCTTATTCCCATTTTCATTAATTCATTTTATCCATGTCTCAGTTGGCCTGATCTTGCTGATCTCAGTCTTTCGGAAGATCAGGGAATATCGAGTTCATTCCAAATCGCGACAATTCGCTTATAATGTGTTCATGTTTTGGCACTTTTTAGGTGGTGTATGGTTGCTCTTTATTTTTTTAGGGTGAGGGAGGAAAGTATTGGTTAGTCATCACTAATACATGACACCCTTCGTAAAGCTTCGCTTTCGATAGCCGCGGGCGAACCGTCCAACTGATTCTCATCCGTTCTCTAAAGGGAAAATCGACATAGGTTTAACTTACTCAAACGCCTTGGCAAGCCGTACACCCCCTTGTTAATGCTTCGCATTTCGATCGGACCGGCGTACCGACCCTGATAAGTTCAAAAAACAGGATCTGTTTAAGAAGTGGGAAGTACTGGATTTGATCGGACCGGCGTACCGGCCAGCGACCCCCGCCTAATAAGTTCAAAAAACAGGATCTGTTTAAGAAGTGGGAAGTACTGGATTCGAACCAGCGACCCCCGCCCTGTCAAGGCGGTGCTCTAAACCAACTGAGCTAACTTCCCTAAAGATTGCCAAAAAGAGGCGGCAATTGAGCTAATGCTCAAATATTAAAACTAAAATAGTCTAATATCTGAGAGAGATAAAAATATTATCACTCAAGTGACGATCAAGAACTTTTTATTCAGTAAGCAATTAATTTATTTTTTCTCGGAAAAAATATCCAAGCATGCTGCAAATTAAAAATTGAATTTCTACATTTGCGTTCCGTTTTGGAAAACGGGACCGAAGAATGTCGGGAACGGGGTGTAGCACAGTCCGGTTAGTGTACCTGGTTTGGGACCAGGGGGTCGCAGGTTCGAATCCTGCCACCCCGACAAGATAGGGAAGCATTTGCTTCCCTTTTTTTATGAGCAAAATGCAGATGAGAACCTGCGAAGCAGTTTGAAATCGAGCGTAGCGAGATTCACGAGGGGATGTACGGCATGCCTGAGGGTATGAGTAATCCTGCCACCCCGACAAGATAGGAAAGCAAATGCTTCCCTTTTTTATGAACAAATCCCACTTCTTTTTCAGGATAAATGCTCAATGGGAATAAATTTTTGTAGCCTTTTTAATTTTTTTTCGTTTTAGTTTGTAATAATTCTGAAGTATTGGATACTAATGAATTAAACAACGCTAATCATGAAGACCAAGAACGCAAAATCTAATGGATCATTAAAAGCACTTGCTTTAGTCTGTGGCCTTGCCGTAAGCGGTCTGATTATAGGCCAAACGCTTCCTTACGATGAGTTAGCTATATCTAAGGACAGCTCCATTAATTCGTTGAAAGAATCTGTCAAGAAGAACAAAAACTTGATCGTAAATACATACCTGCTGGGTGTTTCGATCTATGAAGAGGCTTTTGATTAAGTCGTAAAATAAAAATTATCATTTTTTCAAATTTGTTCTTTGCAAAACTGAACCGACATTCTATATTTGCACTCCCAAAACAAGCACGGTGGTAAAGACCACCTGTTGATTTGGGATTTTTATTGAAACACGGTCCGTTCGTCTAGGGGTTAGGCACGGCCCGGTCAGGGCGACAGGTTTGTAAAACCTGGCTTTACTTGAAGCAATGTTCTTGACGAAAAAGATATTTATTGAAACACGGTCCGTTCGTCTAGGGGTTAGGACGCCAGGTTTTCATCCTGGTAACAGGGGTTCGATTCCCCTACGGACTGCATTATAAGCCTGTAAGTATCTGACTTACAGGCTTTTTCGTTTTGATACTGTCGCTATAACTGTCGCATTAGTTTTTCTTAATTAATCTACCTTTAAATAAGGATGGTGGTGGTTTGTAATCAGTAGGTCATTGGTTCGAATACGACTAAAGGCTCTTGACTAGTCGACAAAAAATCCTCAACCTCAAAATTAAGTATTTGAGATACTAATAAAGCGTAAGATTGGTTGGGCTTGTCTTACTGTTTTCAATGCGAGTGTATTATCTCTATCCATTAACTCTCGAACTCGCTTTGAAAGAGTTTGAATAATCGCATTTTCAGAGGGTATTCCTAGCATTAAATATAAGAAATAAATAGGGGTTTTAGACTACAATCACCTGTTTGTATCCTTCATGGATGGATAAGCAAGCGCTGAGTAAAGTTTTGCTTCTCTGTAGGCAGCTTGAAAGCGAACTCATAGCTAGGAAGAGCCAAAAGTCTGCCCATTATAGGCAAGTCATTCGAAATCCCCAATCAACAGTATGGTCATTTCCGATCACTAATTCTACCTCTAAAGATGCTTAATACTGCAATCTGTTCATTCAAATAATCATCAAACCATAAACTTTAATAAAAATTTCGTAACTTTTTCATGAATACATATAACTAATTTTACGTTGGTGTAGCTAGAAATAGAAAATACTACGTGAAAAGGTTTTTAGTAATATTCTTCAGTTTCCTTATCCTCTCTTCATCAGGGGGGTTGGTACTCGCCAAGCATTTTTGCGGTGGAGAACTGATAGAAGCTGGGCTTTTCAAAGAACTTCATTCCTGTTGTGGTGGAGAGACGGAAAAGCCATCAGGTTGCTGTGACTTGGAACAAGAGATACTGCAGCACGATGAAAACACCCAAATATCTTTTCAATCGATAGACCCTCCTGAACAGGTATTACTTCAAACAATTGAAATTCCTACACTCGTTCAGGTATTCATTCAAGACAATTTTGTAGACCACTCCTATCTTATTCACCCGCTGACTGTTCCTGACAGACTCGCCAGGCATCAGTCTTTTCTTCTTTAATAGTTACACACAATTAAGATGCATCACTGTTCTCCACTTAAAGAGGCTTTAGATTGCACTATTTTGTCTAGTTCTTCTAACTGTTAAAACATATTTCATTATGCTTAATAAACTGATCAGGTTCTTTTTAGAGAACAAGCTGGTTACAGCACTAATTGTGCTAATCTTTGTAGGATGGGGGGTGGCAACTGCACCATTTAACTGGAAGATGGAGAATTTTCCTCGCGACCCGGTACCTGTTGATGCCATCCCTGACATTGGGGAGAATCAGCAAATTGTTTTTACTACATGGATGGGAAGGTCTCCGCAAGATATAGAAGACCAGATTTCTTATCCGTTGACCACTGCACTTCTAGGTGTGCCCGGAGTAAAAACTATAAGGAGTAATTCAATCTTCGGACTCTCTACAATTTATATCATTTTTGAAGATGATGTAGAATTTTACTGGAGTCGTACCCGAATATTGGAGAAATTGAATTCACTTCCTGCAGGGACATTACCTCCTGAAGTTCAACCTGCTTTAGGTCCGGATGCTACGGCATTGGGACAAATCTACTGGTACACACTGGAAGGACGTAACCCTGAAACTGGTGAGCCGACAGGAGGTTGGGATCCTCAAGAACTGCGAACCATACAAGATTTTTATGTGGGATATGCACTCACCTCGGCTTCAGGAGTATCAGAAGTAGCAGCCATCGGAGGATTTGTAAAAGAATACCAGGTGGATATTGATCCAGTGGCTATGAAGGAGTACAATGTAAACGTGGCTCAAATCATGCGTGCTGTAAAGGAAAGTAATCTGGATGTGGGAGCCCGCACTATTGAATACAACAAAGCTGAGTACTTAGTCAGAGGTTTGGGGTATATCAGAACCCTGGAAGACCTTGAAGAAGCAGTAATCACGCAGCATAACAATACACCCATTCGAATCAAGGATGTAGCTGTTGTCAATTTTGGTCCTTCTACACGAAGAGGTGGTCTTGATAAAGGAGGAGCAGAAGCTACTGGAGCTGTTGTCGTTTCACGGTATGGTGCCAATCCACTTGAGGTAATAGAAAATGTAAAAGAAAAGATCAAAGAGATATCCCCGGGGCTACCTTCAAAAGTCCTTCCTGACGGTACTGTTTCAAAAGTGACTGTAGTTCCATTCTATGACCGTACCGGGTTGATTAAGGAAACCTTAGGTACACTGGAAGAGGCACTAACCCTGGAAATACTCATAAGCATCATTGTGGTAATCATTGTTGTTATGAACCTGAGAGCCTCTATTCTCATCTCCAGTTTACTCCCTATTGGAGTCTTAATGACATTTATAGTGATGAGATATGCTGGAGTAGATGCTAACATTGTTGCTCTTTCAGGGATCGCAATTGCCATTGGGGTAATGGTGGATGTTGGAGTTGTATTTACTGAAAATATCCTCCGACATCTGGATTTGCCAGAAAACAAAGGTATTTCGAGCAAGCAAAAACTAGAGGTTATCTATACGGCCACTGCAGAAGTAGCATCGGCGGTTATTACTGCCCTTACCACCACTGTGGTGAGTTTTCTTCCTGTTTTTGCCATGCAAGCAGCAGAAGGTAAACTTTTCAAGCCTCTGGCTTTCACCAAGACATTCGCAATGCTGGCTGCCCTGTTTGTAGGACTCGTTGTGATACCCGCTGTGGCGCACTGGTTGTTTTCCATAAAGGTCGGAAAGGAAAGGACAAAAAGGATATGGAATTCAGCCCTTATCGCACTAGGGTTACTCATTCTAATCTCAGCAGGAAATTGGCTCGGAATTGTCCTTATGGCTCTTGGTATCAACAATATTGTAGAGAAGTTTATACCTGAAAAATGGACTTGGCTTACTGAATATCTCAATATTGCCATTATCATGCTGACGGTTGCAGCTTTTCTAACTCGTGAATGGCTGCCGCTTGGCGCACAAAATAGTCTATTTACAAATTTTCTGTTTGTTGGAGGAGCAATATTGCTCGTACTTGGTTCATTACTATTGCTGGTAAAATACTATACCCCTATTCTTAGGTGGTGCCTTGACAATAAGTGGAAATTTTTCATACTCCCAATCTTCGTCTTTTTATTCGGAATACTTACCTGGATTGGTTTTGAGGGTGCTTTTGGTGCAATAGGTAATTCCATTGAAAAAACAGGCTGGGAGATTCGACAAACTAGGTTTTGGCAGTCACTTAATAAAACCCTTCCTGGAATTGGAAAAGAGTTTATGCCTGCTTTGGACGAAGGCTCATACCTCTTGATGCCCACTACCATGTCCCATTCCGGTATTGAAGAAAATATTGACGTGATTCAAAAGGTAGACGGATATGTGGCCCAGATCCCTGAAGTCCAATCGGTTGTAGGTAAGTGGGGACGGGTGAACTCAGCTCTTGATCCGGCACCCATTTCCATGTTCGAGAATACCATTAATTATAAACCCGAGTACATGGTGGACGAAAATGGGCATAGGATGCAATTTAAAACCGATAAAGAAGGGAACTACTTGTTAAAAGATGGAAGTACCTATCACCCGGAGCGAGACGGTTTTAGAAAAATCGAGAAAGACGAACTGGTAATTGACAACAAAAAGGGAGAATATTTTAGGCAATGGCGTGATCATATCCGCTCTCCTGATGATATATGGGCTGAGATTGTGAAGGCTACCAATATACCTGGTATGACCTCTGCACCAAAGCTCCAGCCTATCCAGACCCGATTAGTAATGTTGTCCACAGGAATGCGGGCACCCATTGGTATTAAGGTGTTTGGTCCTGATCTGGAGACTATCGAGCGTGTAGGGCTTCAGCTGGAAAAAATACTACAGCAGGTACCGAGTATTGAAGCTTCTTCAGTCTTTGCAGACAGAATTGTGGGCAAGCCCTATATGGAATTTGATGTAGATCGTAAGGCCATAGCGCGTTATGGGCTGACAATGAAAGACTTCCAGAACTATGTGGAAGTAGCCATAGGGGGAATAAAGCTGACCACTACTGTAGAAGGCAGAGAACGTTTTCCGGTTAGGGTAAGATATGCACGTGAGTATCGAGACAATCCGGAGGATGTAAAAAAAGTATTGATCCCTACCCCTTCAGGAGCTCAAGTTCCATTGATAGAGTTGGCGGACATCACTTATCGAAGAGGCCCACAGGTAATCAAGAGTGAAGACACCTTCTTGAACGGTTATGTCATTTTTGATAAAAAGGCAGGTGAAGCAGAGGTGGATGTGGTTGAAGAAGCCCAACGCTTTATTCAGGCAAAAATGGATGCCGGTGAGTTTATGCTTCCTGCTGGTGTGTCTTATAAATTTACCGGTAACTATGAAAATCAGATCAGGGCGACTAAAAGACTTGCTCTGGTTGTCCCGATATGTCTGCTTGCCATTTTTCTTATTCTTTATTTCCAGTTTGGAGATGTCTCTACCACCATGATGGTTTTCTCTGGAGTGTTTGTGGCATTTTCAGGGGGATTCCTTTTGATATGGCTGTTCGGACAAGGTTGGTTTCTAAACTTCTCCCTTGCTGACATAAACCTGAGAGATCTCTTTCAGATAGGCACAGTAAACTTAAGTGTGGCTGTGTGGGTAGGTTTTATTGCCCTATTCGGTGTAGCCTCCGACAATGGCGTCATAATGGCAACCTATCTGAAGCAGATTTTCAAAGAAAGGAAACCGAGTGATGTGGCCGAGGTAAAAGAGGCAGTGCTTCACGCTGGTAAGCTGAGAATCAGGCCGGCCATCATGACAACCGCCACTACACTCATTGCTCTGCTTCCCATCTTTACTTCGACTGGTAAAGGTTCTGATATAATGGTTCCTATGGCCATTCCCACTTTCGGAGGAATGTTAGTCCAAGCCATTACCGTATTTGTCGTACCCGTATTGTATTGTATGTGGCAGGAAAGGTCATTCAAAAAACAATCAAAATCAGTATAACATGAAAACGAAGATAAAAATCAATATAATCATGCTTTTGTGGCTGCTGATCCCGATTGGCAACACAATGGCTCAGACCCAGCAATTAGAGGAACCTTTACAAGGTTATCTCAAAATTGCAGCCGAGAACAATCCTGAGCTTAAGTCGATATTTAATAGCTATCTGGCTACTCTCGAACGTATGCCACAAGCCAGGGCTTTACCGGATCCAACTGTAATGTTCAACATCTTCACCAGTCCGGTAGAAACACGGGTTGGAGCACAGAATGCAGGCATATCACTAAGTCAGGCTTTCCCATGGTTTGGGCAATTGAAGTCTCAGGAACAAGCAGTAGCCATGCTGGCAAAGGCTCGTTTTGAAGCATTTGAAGATGCTAAGAACAGCATTTTCTTTGACGTACGCTCAACCTATTATGATTTATATGTACTTGAAGCAGCGATAGCCATTACAGAGGAAAATGTAAGGTTACTCGAATCATTTAGGGAACTGGCTAATGTCAGATTAGAGTCTAATACAGGAAGTGCGGTTGACTTGCTTAGAGTTGAAATGGATTTAGACGAACTGAATAACCAGTTACTTTACCTGGAAGATTCGCGAATACCGATCCAAGCCAAGTTCAATGAACTGCTCAACGAAGAAACACCAATACGCATAGAGGTGCCGGATACACTGGAAACAATTTTGATTGACGAAGGGAGAAACGTTTTGCTGGATTCAATCATCACACATAATCCAACATTAAGAGGTTTTGAATTTGAAATGTCAGCTTTGGATGCAGAGATTGATGTAGCACAAAAAATGGGCCTACCTTCTTTTAATCTTGGACTTTCGTACACCAGTATCTCTCCAAGAACGGATATGGATGTTCCTGATAACGGAAAAGATGCATTGATTTTCCCTCAAGTTGGGGTCCGTATACCCCTAAACAGGAACAAATATCGCTCGATGATCAAGGAGAAAGAGTTGCTTAAGACTTCTGTGAATTATCGCAAGGAGGACAAAGAAAATGAGTTAGAAACTGTATTAGAGCGAACCTGGCGTGATTACGCAGATGCTCAACGAAGAGTGGCTCTTTATAACAGACTCATTGCCTATGCAACCCAGTCGCTGGACATACTCGTTGCGCAATACACCACTGCGGGTGCAGATTTTGAAGAAGTGCTGAGAATGGAACGACAGCTGCTTAGGTACGAACTCGAATTGGAGAAGGCACGTGCCGATCAAAACACTTTTGTAGCATACATCAATTATATCACTGGAAAACAGCTTTAAAAATGAAGATTCTAGAAATAATAAATAGTAAAAAAACAATTTCATACCTGGGGGTACTGATTGTTGGCATTCTGATTGGCTGGTTGCTCATTGGGGGAAGCGGTAGTGAAAGTCTGGAAGAACTCCCTACTGATCATTCGGCCATGGACCATGCAGATGGGACTACATGGACGTGCTCCATGCACCCACAGATACAAAGGGAGGAGCCGGGAAATTGTCCAATATGTGGCATGGAACTTATCCCAATGAAACAAGATGAGGACGATGGAGAAGCTGGTCAATATTCAGTCAAACTTTCCAATGCAGCCATGAAAATTGCCGAAGTAGAGATGAGCACTATTGAGCGAAAAGCCCCTTATAAGGAAGTGTACTTACCTGGGAAGGTAATGGCGGATGAGCGCAATATTGCCGAACTAACTGCCCGCTATCCGGGTAGGATTGAGAAACTCATGGTAAACTTTACGGGGCAGAAAGTGCGCAAGGGGCAGGTGCTGGCCAAAATCTACTCTCCGGAGCTAGTAACTGCTCAGCGTGAGTTATTTGAAGCGATGAAGTTTAAAGAAACGAACCCAAGCTATTATCGGGCGACAAGAAATAAACTAAAACTATGGGACCTTACGGAAGCACAGATTGACCAAATAGAGCAATCCGGAGATGTAGATTTCTATTTTGATGTGCTGTCACCCATTACAGGTACAGTCACCATGCGTCATGTGACATTGGGCGACTATGTAAAAGAAGGTACGGCACTATTTGAAGTAGTAGACCTCAGTCATGTTTGGGTCATGTTTGATGCGTATGAGTCAGATATTCCATGGATAAAAATGCGTGATAAGATCAAATTCTCAATCAAGTCCATTCCGGGACGTGAGTTTAATGCAACCGTAACATTTATCGATCCGGTACTCAATCCTATGTCAAGAGTTGCCAAAGTAAGGGCAGAACTGGATAATCCTAAAGATCTCCTCAAACCAGAAATGCTTGCAGATGGAATACTAAAAACAATGCTTCCGGGATCAGGGGATCAATTAGTGATACCAAAATCAGCCATTCTATGGACAGGTAAAAAGGCAGTGGTATACGTGATGACCGATGATCACAATAATATGTTTCAGTTTAGGGAAATTGACCTGGGAGCTGATGCAGGTGACTACTACGTGGTAGAATCCGGACTAAGTGAGGGGGAAATGGTAGCTACAAACGGAGTGTTCAAAATTGATGCGGCCGCACAGCTTAGAGGAGAAAAAAGCATGATGAATCCGGAAGGAGGCAAAGTATCTATGGGTCATAATCATGGAGGTTCGAGCGAAGAAAAGAAGCCTGCATCCGGGAGTGAACATGAGGGCCATGATGAGAGCTCTTCAGAAAACACCAAGAAAATGGACATGTCAGTCGATGAAAACTTTAAGCAGCAACTAACCAATGTGTACCAAGTACATCTTGATTTGCAGAAAGCATTTTTAGCAACAGATGCTACGGCAGCCAAGAAACAGGCTGGTAGTGTTAAATCGGCTTTGGACAAAGTGGATATGAGCCTGGTTAAAGGAGAAATGCACAACCAGTGGATGAACAGTCTAAAAACGCTGAAAACAACACTGGGTAACATCGAGTCAGGCAGTGCCATAGAAAAGCAGCGCCTTGCCTTTGCGGATTTTAGCGATGCGCTTTACAGTGCTATCAAGATGTTTGGTACAACTGGTGAAACGATTTATTACCAGTATTGCCCAATGGCCAGGGATAACAAAGGGGCCTACTGGTTGAGCGCAGTAGAGGAAATTAAAAATCCTTACTTCGGTGATGCCATGCTCACCTGTGGAGAAAACAAAGCGGTGATTAAGTGAGTGGTGGTGAGTCCCCGGTCACTGGATGTTCATACCGGGGATCTCAATTATGCTATTTGATAAAAGAATAATGCTATGAAAGAATGTTGCAAAGTGGATGATACCTCCAAGCCTTCGAATATAAAGAATTGGATGGCACGTGGGTTTTGGTTGCTTCTTCTGCTTGTGGTAATAAGCCTTGCAATAGCCGATGTAATGGGCAAATAATGGGAACCCTGATTTCTTAAATTATAACCCAAATAACTTAAATACACATGATTCCATTCACGTTTTGATTTATCAAGGAATAATTAAACATCAAAACAATGAAAAGTAAATTCAGCATTTTAAGTATAGCAGTGATTGCTCTTTTCGCAATTGGCTGCTCAGTGGTAAAACCTGGTACACACGCTATGAAATGGAGTCCGTATGGAAATGGATTGAAAACGGAGCAAGTATATAAAGATGGTATTGTGTGGCATATGCCCTGGAATGGGGTCGTGCGTTATAGTGTGCAGTGGCAAACTTACACAGAGAATGTGGCTGTTCTCACCAAGGATGAACTCCATATCCCAATCACTGTCTCAGTTACTTTAAGACCGATTGAGGCTGAGCTGGCTCAATTAGAATTAGAGGTTGGTCAGAACTATTATAAGAACGTAGTAAGACCTGAATTTGTGAGCCTTACTAGAAATATTTTCGCGAGTTACGATTACAAAGTAGTCTCGCCAAAGAGCCCGGATATTGAAAAGGAAATTTTCAGACAGTTGGTCACTAAAATAGAGGGCAAACACCTTGAGATCGATAATGTAACCATCGACCATATTAAATATCCACAGGTTGTTACTTCAGCTGTAGATAGAAAACTGGCAGTTGAGCAGGACATCCAGCAAAAAGACTATGAAATAAAAATTGCGGAGAAGCAGGCAGAGATTCAACGCATTTTAGCAAAAGGCCAGCGAGATGCCCAGCAGATCATAGATGCAGGGCTCACCCAAAAATACCTTCAGTATAAGGCATTGGAGGTACAGGATAAGCTAACGAACAGCCCTAATACCAAATTTTTCTTCATCCCTATGGGCAAAGATGGCCTACCAGTGATAGTGGATACGGGAGGAGATGGAAACTAAAATCAATAATATAGAAAAATACAAGATAATATGAAAAAGCAATTAATAATGATAGTAGCCCTCTTTGTAGCATTGGGGGCTGCCAATGCGCAGCATAATCATGGATCAAATGACAAAAAAGAAGGCTCTAAAATGGATCATTCCATGCATTCAGGAATGAAAATGGAAGAAGGGAAGACAATGTCCTATGATGTAAGCAATGATTTTAAGAAACAGCTTACAGAGGTTTACAATACCTCGTTTGAGTTGGCAGACAGTTTTTTAACCGGTGAAGTGGAAGGCATTTCCAATAGCGGCTTACAGGTAAAGGCGACATTAGGAAAGATAGACATGGGCTTACTCAAGAGCTCCGAAGCGCACATGGAATGGATGATGAATCTGAAGGTGATGAATACAGCTTTGGATAAAATGACAGAATCTAAAGATACCAAAGATCAAAAAGCTGCTTACGATTCTTTTAACCAGGCATTATTTAAAAGCATCAAAACCTTTGGCATAATAGGGGCTTCAGTGTATTACCAGTACTGCCCTATGGCACTTAACAATCAGGGAGCTTATTGGCTAAGCGATACAAAAGAAATACGAAATCCTTATTTCAGTGGCAATATGCTCTCTTGTGGCAGCACTAAAGAAATTATCAACTAAATACCTATAACCATGAAAGCCACAAAAATTATAGCGACAGTATTGTTGGGCTTGGCCATTGGCCTCTATTCCTGCAATGATGACGATATGCACAACGGACTTTCTCAAGCAGATTTGGAATCACTGAACGGCTTGAGGGAGGCCTACACAAATGCAGTCAATGAGAATGAAGCCTTCAAAATATCTGTTCAGGATGACGATTTGGATGGCATTCATTTGCATGACTCACTGTTTCACCATTTTCAAAACCTTTATGAAGAACATCATGAAAACTATTCGCACGAAAATGGACATGATGACCATCATCACGATACTGATGGTATGCATATGGGTTCAAATGGGATGAACGGACACGATGATCAGGACGGTCATCATGCCGAAGATCACGAGTTAATGGATGGCTTGATGGGCGACCATGAATCCATCTCTCACTAGAATATTTAAAATCCTGATTAGGGGATGCTTCAAATAGACCAGAAAGAATATGGTTTACAAGCACCCCCTTAGACAGGACAAAAGACACCTGTTATGAAGCGAGCAAAACGTTTAAAACAAAAAGAGAAAGAGGTTAAATTGGACAAACAGTCAATCATAGTGCTAGCCTTCTTTGGTATGGTAGTCCTAAGTATAATTGCCTATAACATATGGAACAATACTTCCCCAACTACATGGGTATCCATAGATGAACAATTACCAAACAACAAAGTGTGCATGGTAAATGACGCCTACATGGGAGTAAATCAGATAGAGGTACCTGTGGAGGGAAAGATATATTACGGATGCTGTGAGATGTGTGTAGACAAGTTAAATAACTTGGAGTCTGTGAGGTATGGGACTGACCCATATACCGGACAGCCGGTGGACAAAGCAGATGCATTCATTGTATTAAAATCAAAAGCCACAGGCGAGGTTTTTTACTTCGAGTCAGAGGAAACCTACACCAAATACAAACAAGAAAAAGGTGCAGGATCTTAACCATGGTCGATAGAGCGGCACATACCAAAATCAAAATTTCGAACATGAAGAAAAAGTATAAAAAAGAAAAGGAATTTATTCCGGCATTAGGTTTTAATTTCCTTACTGGGCTTTATGATTACACTATCAAACTCACCATGCCGGAGAAGAAATTTAGGAATCTGCTTATCGAAAGGATTGATCCTCAGCCTAATGAAAAAATTCTTGAATTTGGCTATGGAACAGGGACTAACCTAGTACTAGCAACTCAAAAGTCACCTCAGTCACATTTCCATGGATTAGATATTGACCCCAAAGTAAAAGAGATCGCTAACTCAAAATTGAAGGGAAAAGACATTCAAATGGATCTTCAACTATATGGAGGATCGGCCTTTCCTTATGAAGACCATACTTTCGACAAAGTCTACAGTTGCCTGGTCTATCATCAGTTGAATGAGCAAGCCAAACTGGAAAGCTTAAAAGAGATACACCGTGTTTTGAAGCCAGACGGCAGGCTCATCGTTGGGGATTGGGGCAAGGCAAAGAACCGATGGATGCGCATTTCCTTTTATATTGTACAGTTACTGGACGGTTTCAAAACGACTACTCCCAATGTAAAAGGATTACTGCCTGAATATATACGGAAGGCTGGCTTTACCGATGTAAAGGAGACTGGTTTTATCAATACACGTATCGGGTCGTTCAGTTATTACGTGGGAACAAAGAAAAAATAATGAAGCGCAACACCAACTACTACATCAGAAAAGCACATCGGTATTTAGGTTTATTTCTAGGCATTCAATTTTTATTTTGGACACTTGGCGGGCTCTACTTTAGTTGGAATGATATTGATAAGATACATGGAGAGCACTTGGTGATGGAAAAAAAGGCTTCTCTCCCACATCTGGTCTAATCGCTCCGGATAGCATACTCATTAAGATAAATAGTACGCAACCCTTGAAGTCAATAGCCAAAATCGAACTAGTGGAGGCACTTGGTGAACCCTATTATCAGCTCCAATTGATGACAGGGGAATACAGGTTATTCTCCGCAAAAACGGGGCAAGTAAAACCGCAATTCACTGAAGACGAGGCGAAAGAAATTGCCAAGTCCTATATCACATTCAAAGCGGAAATAAAAGAAGCTCAATTATTGGCAGAAGTAGATGATCATCATGAATATAGGGAACGCCACCTTCCGGTATGGGCCATTGCATTTGATTATGAGGGAGACCCGGTTGTGTATGTGGATGCTGTCACTGGACAGTTTGAGCGCATCAGACACAACACCTGGAGAGCATTTGATTGGCTCTGGATGATGCACACCATGGATTATGAAACCAGGGATGATTTTGGTAATGGGTTACTCAAGGCGTTTTCAATCCTCGGGCTGATCACTGTACTATCCGGATTTCTTCTTTTTGGAGTTTCATATAACAAAAGAGAATTCAAATTTTTTAAGGTCAGAAAATCATGAAAGCGACAGTAAAAATTCAGCCTGATCTTACACCAACCTTGGATGAATTTTTAATCAAAGATTCCATCGGTAATAGAAATTGATGTCCTTATAGATGAAGGTTTTGGCATTCTCACTGAAATGGTGTAAGAGCTACTCTAAAGAGAACTAGATGTGGATTTCAACCTCTGCCACATCCTGGAATCCATCGTATGCACACAGGCTCTCAGGGCTGAAGACTTTATCTGGTTAATGCTCCTTTGCAACGTGATCGTAAAACAGGAAGCTAAATCATATTGATGTAGCCTATGTCCGCTTTTGTCTATGGAAGCTGTGGAAAATGAAAACCTTGGAATGATAGCACTGGAGATTAGAAATAGCTGGAAAACGTTATCAACCATTTGAGCAGATCATCCAGGGAGTTAACAGGGGCTTAATGCCCATTTCTCTCACTAGTAATAATGAATCGGAGCATTCAAAATTCACTAGCAATGGCTATTGTAGGATAATAACTAAAGTCTGTACTTTGTACTATTAAGAATAATTATAAATAACAATTCAAGTCAATGCGAGGCATATATACATTCTTATTAATGATAATATCAGTCTACTCTTTTGCTCAAACCAAAACAATCGAAGGTAGAGTTACTGAAAAGGGAACAAGCAAAGGCATTCCTCATGCAAATGTAAGTGTTGAAAATACCCAAATAGGTACCAGGACTGATGGACAGGGGTATTTCAAAATCGAATATGCTCCGGCCACTTCTGAGGAAATTACTATTTCCTGCATAGGCTTTAATTCGCTGACGATAGCTATTGATAAAGTTGGTACAGGTGATAACATAGAACTAGAGGAAAACATACTCGTCTTGCCTCAATTAGTCATAGAAAGCCAAAGCCTCACGCTCGGGAGAGTTGGGTTAAAGGAAATCCCTGGATCAGTACAATACATTTCTGCTGTAGAGCTGAAAAACTATAACTACACCAACGTGAATGACATCATGAAAATGGTGCCCGGTGTAAACGTCCAGGAAGAAGATGGTTTTGGCCTAAGACCTAACATAGGTCTTAGGGGCTCCAGCCTGGAAAGAAGCGCTCGCATTACCATTATGGAAGACGGGATATTGGCTGCACCGGCACCTTACTCATCACCCTCTGCTTATTATTTCCCCACTATGGGCCGTATGAATAGTGTGGAAGTGCTCAAAGGTGCCAGCCAGATCCGGTTTGGTCCGTTTACAACAGGTGGGGCCATCAACTTAATGTCCACCCCGATTCCAAATCGGTTTGCAAGCAAATTTCAATTGACAAGCGGGAGCTATGGATACAAAAACTTACACGCTTACGTAGGCACCAAATCAGAGCAGGTGGACTTTCTTGTCGAGACTTTTCAATACGGTGCAGATGGGTTTAAAGAACTTGAAAATGGAGATGATACCGGGTTCGATAAGAAAGACTATCAAATAAAGGTAGGGGTTAATACCAAAACGGATGCTAAGGTGTATCAGTCTTTGAATGTGACCGTGGGCCAAACATTTGAAGACGCCAACGAAACCTACCTGGGGTTAACTGCATCAGACTTTGATGACAATCCGTATCAGCGATATGCGGCCTCACAGTTGGACAATATGGATGCTGAGCAGTCCAGGTTTTCACTTCAGCATTACATAGAAATGCCCGGTGGTGTCAATATTGTAACTACTGCCTATCGAAATGATTTTGCAAGAAACTGGTACAAATTGCAGGGTATCGTTGATGGCCCGTCCCTCTCCTCTGTACTTGATAATCCGGAAACCTTCCCAGCCGCATACCAACTGCTAAGGGGCCAAAGTACCGCTGATACGGCTAGCTTAAATCTAAGGGCTAACAATCGTGAATATTATGCTCAAGGGGTTCAGACAGTAGTGGATTATGAATTTGAAACGGGGAACGTTTCGCATGATATTCATGTAAGTGGTAGATGGCATGAGGACGAAGAGGACCGCTATCAATGGGAAGACCTTTATGCCATAAACGATGGCACGATGAAGCTAATACAGCCTGGAACACACGGTACACAAGCAAATAGAGTAGAATTTGCAAAAGCTTTTGCTAGCTATATACTCTATCAACTAGATGTTAACCGATGGAGTTTTACTCCGGGTATCCGTTATGAGAATATAACTGTGAGCAGGAAAGACTATGGGAAAAATGATGTGGAGAGAACTGGTAGTGATCTACTGACAAGATCAAATAGCTTCAGTGTTTGGTTGCCCGGTGTAGGTGTAAATTATCAGTTATCCGACCAACTCAATTTGTTCAGCGGTGTGCACAGAGGGTTTGCTCCGGCTGGCAGCTCAGATGATACTGACCCGGAGTTGAGTACGAACTATGAACTGGGGATCAGGAAAACCAATAGTAAAGTGGAAGGATCAGCAGTGTTGTTTTATACAGATTACCAAAGCTTACTTGGCAGGGATATTGCTGCCGCAGGTGGCATAGGTTCAGGAGATGCGTTTAATGCAGGAACGGCCATAACTAGGGGTTTGGAGTTTCAAGTTGGGTTTGATGCGGTAAATACAAGTAGCACTATTTCATTGCCGGTGGTAGCTGCATATACGTATACGGATGCTTATTTTAGTAAGAGTTTTGAATCTGAACTTGAACCCTGGGGAATGGTTAATAAAGGAGATCAGCTGCCCTATATTGCTAATCATCAGGTATATGTCAACGTGGGCATCCAGCATAAACGAGCATCCTTATTTTTTAATACCAAATATCAGGGTGATATTGGTACTGTTCCGGGTGCTGAGGACACAGTTCCCGGTGAGCGCATAGACGGGTTCATGGTTTTTGATCTTTCAGCCAATGTTATTATCAATAAATTTCTTTCAGCCAATATTTCGGTAAGCAATGTTTTTGATAATAAATATGCAGTGGCTGCCCGTCCTGCCGGCCTTAGGCCCGGAGCTCCAAGAATGATCAATTTTGGTGTGAGGGCAGACTTTTAGTCATTAGGTTGAGTGAGGTTTCCCGATCTTTATGGGAAACCTCTTTCAGTTTATTAGGTTTTATTTTTTTCACCAGTGTTCTCAGTATGCTGTAAAGAATCCGTTGTTTTTTCAAAACAAGAAGGGTTTTGAATATTGAGTGATCCTACTTACCTTTAATAAGTAGAATTGAATCCAAAGTGGGAACTTTAAAAAATCGTATTTTCTCCTTTTCCCTGCTTAGTACCTATTTGGGTGCCTTTCTGGTTTATTTTGTCTGTAATCTGGGTGATGTCGCAGGGTTTGACCACAATTACACTCATGAAGAAAAGAGCCATTCAGAAGGCCACCATTCACATGACCATGGTCATGATGCCCATAGTCATGACCATTCAGCATCAGAAGGAGAGGAATGCTGTGATGATTTTACCGCCCAAGTCGTATATGATGCCAAAATTCTTGTTAAAGAATTACAAGTTTCGTTTTCCAATTTTCAACTCAATCAGGTTGAGCATTTTATTGCTCAATTTACCAATAGCTATAAAGAATTAACCACTCTATTATACGAAATAGATAGGCCGCCTCCCCGGCAGGCTTCTATCCTTATTTTATTCCAGGTCTTCCGGATATAATACCTTTATATAAGGTCACTTTTACGTGCAAGGCTTTAGTAATCCACAACTATAAGAACGTTGTGTATCATACCTTTTTTAAAACGTTGGGACAAAAGGTAAGCCTTTTCATATTTTCCCTTTAATCTTTTCAACCGTAAAATAATATTCCAATGAAAAAATCAATTCTATTGGTCTTTCTGACTGTAAGCAGTTGGGGGACTTTCGCACAGCATAGCCATGGAAGCCATGGCAATGAAACTAAAAAAAATACAGATCAAATGGGCCCAATGTTTAAGAGCCAGGAGATGGGTGAAGCATACCTGAAGTATACAGCATTGAAAGACGCCCTTTTTGCGTCAGACGTTTTGAAATCAAATGATGCGGCAGCACAGCTCGTCCTTGCCCTCCAAGAGGTGAAAAATGGCAACAAAGCATTCACTGGCGCAAAAATGGTTTCAGAAGCCAAAAGCATTGAAGATAAGCGAAAGATGTTTGCCATGTTGAGTGCTGAAATGATCGAGTTGGTAAAAAACTCCAAATTAACCATGGGAGCTATTTACGTGGATTATTGCCCCATGGCCAATGACAATGCGGGTGCTTCATGGCTATCAAATGATGCTAAAATTGCAAATCCATATTTTGGTGATAAAATGCCGTCGTGTGGAAGTGTAAAAGAAACCATTGAATAAAATGGAAGCGCTTTTACCGGAATGGATGCCAAATATCCATCCATTGATTATTCACTTTCCTATTGCTCTATGGGCAGTTGCTTTGCTGTTTGATGTGGTTTTTGTCATCAAAAAGAGCACCTGGACACGAAATGGAGCGATGAGTTTGTATGCTTTGGCTGCTGTCAGTGCTTTTGCTGCGTATCTCTCTGGGGACCAGGCCATCGATATGGTTTCCGTCCCATTTCAGGGAGAAGTCACAGCCAGCCAGCACTCAGATTGGGGGCATTACACGCTTTACTTTTTTGCAGGATATGCTGTTTTGCGAGGATTCCTCTATTGGAAAAGCCTGGATACCAAAAAATTGATGGCGATTGGCCTGCTGATATTGGGACTGGTCGGAATGGGCATGGTGGCTAAAACAGCGGACCTTGGGGGAAAGCTGGTTTACAAATACGGCGTGGGAACAAAAAAATAATTATTGAACAATTCAAATAATATAAAAAATGAAAGAACTGAAATCAACAATTTATTCCGCTATCCTCTTCATGCTAATGTTGGGTGTTGCGGCCTGCTCAGGTGGGAAAAAATCTGAAGAGGAAGAATCCGGACACGATCATTCTGAAATGACCGAAAGTGAGGATGGTCATGACCATGGTGAAGCATCAGGGGGTCATGATCATGGTAGTCATGGTGAGGCATCTATGGATGAAGGTGAAGGAAAAACATGGACACCATCCGGTAACGGCGAGGAGCTCATCCGATCTGACTTTCACTTCATAGCCGGGGCGATGGAAAATATAGCCCCTGAAGTAACAGAGGTTGCAAGCGACAATGTCTTGAAATTAACTGCAAACGGTCAACCAGTGGCGTTTGTATTTCATCAGTCGTATGGAAATATCGGAATGGCTGTCAGTTTAAATGCCAGCTCCTTTCAGGGAACCTATAAACTGATACACCATGCCAGTAATGCCCACAATCATGAATTTGTGGCGGTAAATGGAAACAATATGAAGCTGGGAAGGATCGTGCAGGGAGATGAAATGGTTTTTGACGAGTCAGAATTCGAATCGGATGAGGATTGGATCAACCTTCGTGTGTCAGCTGCCGGAACCCACTATAAAGGATACATCGGAAATAAGACAGTAACTCATGGTCATGGGGACAAGATGAAAAATGGATACGTAGGTATCATGCTAGACGGAACAGGTGAAATCCTGATCAAATCAATAGAAACTGTACCCCTTGAAGACGAATGAGTTTTAAATCAATTATGAATTAACCTATGATTTTGGGAAGCTATAGAAATGCAGTTTGCCCAATCATATCAACCAAAAACAAACATGAAATTTCAAAAAAAAATAATACTACCTGCAGTGCTTATTACATTCATTCTTAGCGCTTGCAATACTTCCACTGACCAGTACGGAAATGTGAACTTGTCGGAAGAAGAAACGAAGGTGAAAGAAGTAATAACTACATACAAGAATGGTATAGAAGCACTAAGCGTGGAAGGTTTAAATGAACTCTTCCTGAAAGACTCTGAAGTATTTGAATCGGGTGGTTCGGAAGGTTCATTTTCGCACTATTTAGATCATCATCTGGCACCAGAGTTAGAAGCTTTTGAGTCATTTGACTTCAATGATCATAAAATCAAAGTGAAAATTGATATGCCGTATGCCTTTACTACGGAGACTTATACCTTTAAAATCGTGGTGAAATCGGATGAACCTGAGGGCCAGGTAATTGAGCGTAAAGGAGTAGCTACATCGGTTTTGAAGTTTGAAAACGACCAATGGAAAATCATGAAGACACACTCTTCTTCCCGGGGGATGAGTAGTTCACATTGATGAATCATTTGCATAAATAACCGATCAAATGGGCGAGAAAAAAATATATCCTTTAGATGTACACAAAGCTCCATCTTTGAAAAAGAGCAAGCAGAGATTTTCTGATAGAAAAGATGAAGAAATTTGGCAAGCCTATTGTGCCGGAGATGATGAAGCATTCGTGTATATCTATAACGAATATGTCCACCGGTTATTTACATTTGGTGTCCAGTTTGCATCCAGGGCCATCGTTCTGGATGCAATTCAGGACCTTTTCTTGTACCTGAAGCAAAGGCAAGGTAAAGAACAACGTGTGGAAAAGATTAAGCCATACCTGTACAAGGCCTTGCATCGGACGCTTATGTCCATTCTCAAAAAAGAAACGCAACTAAAATCGTTTGAACCGTCGAATGACCCTCCTGCCAACTGGGCTATAAGCCTGACCAGTGATGTTAGGCTTATTGATGAAGAAAATACCAAGATCCAACGTGGAAGATTAACCAAGGCTCTTAATCAGCTATCTGAAAAGCAAAGACAAGCTATCATTCTTTACTACTATGAAGGGTTCACGTTTGAAGAGATCAAAGACATTATGAATGTGAGTGACAAAAGCTCTGCCAGAAAGTTAGTTGGGAGAGCACTGCATTCTATGCGCCATATATTCATTTAGTGTTTGTAAATAATTCGGAATAATGTTCTTTTTTTCATTAAATAGTTGAAGTAAGAATTTTTTTTCTTCAAAAAATGGACACTTTCATTTGGTTTATTCTACTAGATAGGTAGAAACGCATGAAAACCAATGAAATACCGTGACTACAGCGTAGTTGATTTTGTTACAGATGATTTTTTTGTTGCTTGGGTGAAGCACCCAAATGAAGAATCTTCTCTATTTTGGAATGAATACATTATCTCAAACCCTGGCCAACGTCAGGTTATTTCAGATGCCAGATCGCTTGTTTTATCTATTTCGTATGCGAAATCAGAACCTCTAACCTCAGACGAATATTTAGAGACCTTAGAAAATATAATTAAAGGGACACCTCGATCTGGTTTTAGGTGGAAGAAGATTATGCTTCCTGTAGCTGCCACAGTAGCATTGATTGTTGCATTCACCTTGATATTACGTCCATTTAATGCTGTAGAACCATCTCCTGCCAAGGAAAAAAGGGTAATAGTAACCAAAGAAAACCCACGCGGGCAAAAATCCATATCCATTCTGCCAGACGGCACTAAAATTCATCTGAATGCGGAAAGTGAATTAATCATTGATTCACTTTTTGGGCATAGTGAAAGAAAAGTTTATTTGACCGGCGAAGCTTATTTTGATGTAGCCGAGAATCAGTCAAAACCATTCGTTATTTGGACAAAGGAATTAAAGACTACTGTTTTAGGTACCTCTTTCAATATTAGATCCTTTGAAGATGAAGGGGAAGCAAGTATAGTGGTTGTTAGCGGTAATGTAAAGGTATCACATTCCATGGGTGATTCTTACCAGCTTAGACCCTATGACCTTCTCAGGTATGAAAAAAAGAATAACCGGTTTAAAGCGGACAAAATCAATAACCTAACCAGTCATGTTGGTTGGAAGGACGGAATACTCACTTTTGAAAATGACACCTTTGATCAGGTGAAAGAGAAAATAGAAAGGTGGTATGACGTAACTATTCAGGCAGATTTTGGTCACGAAGCAGCAGGGCTGTATTCTGCCAGCTATGACAATAAATCGCTAACAAAAGTATTGGATGGTTGGAGCTATACCTCCGAATTTTCTTATAAAAAGAATAAAGACAATATCATAATATTAACCTTAAAACCCTAACGTGATGGATGCATATGATACAAGTTAAAAAGGAGTTCGTCATCCAATAAGGATGACGAACCAAAAATGGGATTGAGGCATACATCTCCGTCTGCAAACAAAAGATAGTCTACCTCAAAAACCCTGAGCATTGATAAAAACTATGTTTTACCAATAATTAAAAGTATGAACAAGTATATACTAAAACAAACGATAGAAATGTCAAAGACCATGTTTTATGCTTTACTCGTAAACTGTCTTCTTAGCATGACAGTCTATGCAGAAAAAGCTAATGGCCAGGTTAGTTTAAAAGAGATTCCGCTTTCAATTTCAAGTGATAACGTTGAATTGAAGGAAGTGTTCAATTTTCTAAATGAGAAAACAGGATTTTCTTTTTCTTACAATGACAGCAAGGTTGACTTAAAATCAAAAGTCAGCGTCCATATTGAAAATGGGTCATTGTTGGATGCTTTAACGTTGCTTTCACAGCAAAAGGCATTGAATTTCAAACGAATAGATAATAACATCCACGTACAGCGAGCAAAGAAAAAGTCTGAAGTTGGAGTTTTTGTGATAGAGTTGATTCCGGTTAGTGGAAGAGTCACTGACAGTGAGGGCAATGGCCTTCCCGGCGCAACAGTTGTTATAAAAGGTACAACCAATGGTACAACAACGGATATAGATGGAAACTTTAGTCTTGAGGCCGAAGAGGGGGAGACATTGGTAATCAGCTATCTGGGTTTTGAAACAGTAGAAGTTGCAGTTGGTAATCAGCAAAATTACAACATCGTTTTAAACGAAGATGTGAGTAACCTTCAAGAGGTGGTAGTGACAGCTACAGGGGTACGAAGAAAGGTCGAAATTGGAAATAGCATTGCGCGACTTGATGTGGATGAGGATGTCAAAGTAAGACCAATAAGCAACGTGTCTGACTTGTTACAAGGACAAGCATCCGGTGTTCAAATCTTCGGAAGTGGCGGATCAGTGGGAATGGGTTCAAGAATAAGGGTTAGGGGATCAAATAGTGCCTCATTGTCCAATGAACCAGTTATTTACATTGATGGAGTGTTAATTAACAACCAGCCCAACTCCATATCTTTTGAAACCGGAGGTCAGTCGCCTTCCAGATTGAATGATATCAATCCGGAGGATATTGAGTCTATTGAGGTAATAAAAGGCCCATCTGCCGCTACACTATACGGATCAATAGCTGCCAATGGGGTGATAAGGATCACAACCAAGAAAGGAAAAAAAGGCAAACCGCGATGGACAGCCTACACGGAAAGAGGTTTTGTAGAGGATGTAGGGAACTACCCTGCCAACTATCAGGCTTATGATGCAAGCGGCAATCCGGGGTTTAATTTTGAAGCAGCGGAAGGTAGTTTTGTTCCTACAAGAGTAGAATCTTACCAGCCATTAAATGATTCAGAAACATCTCCGTTCAGAAAAGGACAGTTGTTTGGATTTGGTGCCAGTGTCTCAGGGGGTAGTGATGCCCTGACCTATTACCTTTCAGGTAACGTAAGTGACAATGAGGGGGTACTTCCGGTAAATAATATCAAAAGGATGAATTTTCGTGCAAACTTTGGTGCCAAAATTACCGAAAGCTTGCAGGCAAATTTCACTAGCGGATACACCAATAGCGACCTGGAACTTCCACTAAATGATAACTTTTCATTGGCCCTTATGGCACAAGGTCTCAATGGTACAGCTGATCCGGAAGTCAATGATGGATGGGGTGAATTTACGCCGGCAGAATTATTTACCATAGATACCAGACAAAGGATTAATCGATACACTACAGGCCTTAACTTAGAGTGGACAAAAGTTGAAAACTTAAGAGTAAGACTTGCAGGGGGTATTGACTACACTAATCGATGGGATACCCAGTTTTTTCCGACCGGTAAAGCTCCGGATTTTCTTAACTATGATGAAGGAGCTCGATTTTCAAACAGGTTTAATGAGTTTGTGTACACCCTTGATGCGGTGGCCACCTATACGAATAAGCTGTCATCTAGTGTCGGCTTAAGATCCTCTGTTGGATTTCAATACCTTGGAAATCTATCCCAAGGGACATTAAGTACCGGACTTCAATTGGTTGCGGGTAGTAGCTCCATTGCCGGTGCAGCCACGACTTTTAGTACCGAGGAAACTATTGAACAAAGAACTGCCGGTGTTTTTATCGAAGAGCAGGTAAGTTTTAATGAGCGACTGTTTGTTACAGGTGCTATTCGTTCAGACAGAGGTAGTTCGTTTGGCTCAGCACTGGATGCGGTTGTTTACCCGAAGGTAAGTGTTTCGTGGGTTCTTTCTGATGAGTCTTTCTTCAATGTCAGTAACAATATAGTGAGTTCACTTAGGCTGAGAGGGGCTTGGGGAGCCTCGGGTGTACAACCAGGTACAAACGATGCACTAAGATTTTTCAATCCTATAGCTGCCACTGTAGATGGAGGAAGTGATGTGACAGGTGTTACGTTTGGAAGCGTGGGTAATGAAGACTTAAGGCCCGAAAGATCTAGGGAGATTGAGTTTGGATTTGATGCCGGGCTTATTTCTAATCGAGTGGACCTTGAAGTAACTTATTTTAATAAGCAAACATCTGATGCACTTATTTTTAGACAACTTCCACAATCATTAGGAGTTGGAACAGGCCGATTTGAAAACCTTGGATCCGTTCAGAATAAGGGGTTAGAAGTGTCACTGAATGCCAGAATATTTGAAGTAGGGAAAACAGCTTTCGACTTAAATTTTGTAGGCGCATTTTTGGACAATGAATTGAAGGAGCTTGGAGAGGGAATTGAACCAGTAATCTTTGGACAGCAACGTCATGTTGAGGGTTATCCGCTGGGAGGTTATTGGGATGAGCCTTACACATTCAATGATGCCAATGGAGATGGGTTTATAGCCCAAAGTGAAGTTCAAGCAGGGGCAGAAGCTGTTTATTTGGGTTCCCCGTTCGCTACTACAGACGTCTCATTTATGCCTTCACTTAAATTTTTGGATGGACAATTGGAGTTGAGGGGCTTACTCAATTTCCGTGGAGGACAGAAACTTTATAACAACACAGGATCCTGGCGAAACGGAAACAACAATACCGATGAATTAAATGATCCAAATGCCTCATTGGCAAGTCAGGCCAGGGCAGTTGCTTCTAAATTTTTAGGTACAAATGCCGGATATATTGAGGATGCGTCTTTTTGGAGACTAAGAGAAATTTCACTTACCTATAGTCTACCGAAGACCCTTATTAGCAATGCAGGGTTAAGTCGGGCGAGTCTTACGCTATCTGGTCAAAACCTTGGAGTATGGACAGACTATTCGGGATTAGATCCTGAAATAAGCTCCGTTGGACAAGCCAACTTCACGACGGAAGAATTCCTAAGCCAGCCTCCCGTAAGGATGTGGAAGGCTCGCCTCAATCTGACATTTTAATTAATCTAAATGATACTATTATGACTAATTATAAAAGCAACAAAATGAAACGAGCGATTAGAAATAGCCTTGGGTTAATTGGGCTACTGACTATGCTGATTTTTGGTATATCGTCATGCGATTCCATGCTGGAGGTAACAGATCCTGATATTGTTACACCGGACAATTTGAATAGTGAGGCCGGGATTGCAACGTTAAGGGCAGGCTCTTTAGGAGATCTTGCAGTCGCCATTAGTGGTTCGGCGGCTGGACACGGAGCGACTACAGGACTTATTATCATGAGTGGTCTTATGGCAGATGAATATGACTATAGCGGGACATTTCCAACCAGAAGAGAGGCAGATACCAGAATTGTTCAAAATGTTAATTTTGATATTGACAGGATATATGGAAACCTTCATCGCGCCAGGGCATCAGCTGAAGCTACAGTTGACCTTATTAATACTTTTGGTGGATTTGATAACACCAAAAGTGAGATGGAAAGTGTAGTAGGGTATGTTTATATCCTTTTTGCTGAAACCTATTGTTCAGGGATCTCATTTAGCAAAGCACCTGCAGATGGTGGTGATCTGATATTGGGGGAGCCCCAAACAACAGATCAAATGTTTCAGGCTGCCATTAATTGGTTTGATGATGCCATTGCTGATGCCACACCTGGTTCTGACCTTGAGTATCTCGCGAGAGTGGGCAAAGCCAGGGCTTTATTAGGCTTGGGTCAAATCTCTGATGCAGCCGACGAAGTTTCATCAGTGCCTGATGATTTTGTGTACAATGTAGAACACTCTGAAAATAGTCTAAGGCAGCAAAATGGGGTGTATATCATGAGTACGGTAAGGAGGCAATTTTCCATTGCAGATGGAAAAGGAGGAAATGGGTTAATGTATAGAAGTAGCAATGATCCACGGACTCCATGGGAAGACAATGGAGCGTTTGGACAGGATGACATTACGCCATATTACAATCAACTTAAATATGATGATGCAAGTGATCCTATTGTTTTTACCTCTGGTATCGAAGCAAGACTGATCGAAGCGGAAGCTGCCGCACAGGCAACTCAAAACGCGACGGTTGAGAGCATTCATACTGCACTGAGAGCGACGATCGGATTGCCGCCAGAAGACCTGTCTGGCATGACCCAGAATCAATTACTAAACTATCATTTTGCAGAACGAGCTTTTTGGTTGTACAGTACGGCTCATAGACAGGGTGATTTACGTCGGTTGGTTAGGGTCTATGGCAGGTCTGTCTCAGATGTTTTTCCAACGGGTGACTACTTTAAAGGTGGATCGTATGATTCCAATGTAGTTTTCCCGGTTCCTCAGTCTGAGGCAAATAATCCAAACTATGTTGGTTGCCTTGATACTAACCCATAGTTTTTCATTTATAGTAGGTTTAACATTTTAAATGAAGCTTAAGGGGTCTTAATGACCCCTTTTGTTTTAATTTTTACTTAAGAATGGAAAAAAAAGTAATCCTCAACTCCCTTTCACACAGACCCATTGGACTCCTGTTTTTTTTCTCGGGAATGGCAGGTTTGGTAATGCAGGTAGTGTGGATGTACAAACTTGGGCTTGTTTTTGGTAATGCTTCCTATGCCGCTGCAGCTACCCTAGCTTCTTTTTTTCTCGGGCTGGCCTTAGGTGGAAAATATTGGGGTAGCAGATCCTCAAAGGTGATACGTCCTCTCAGGCTTTATGGATTGCTAGAGTTGGGTATAGCATTATCGGCCCTTTTGTTGATACCAGGACTGAAATTTTATGAAGACATCTATTCAGATGTGGTATTGCTGGCAGGGGACAGCAGATCTTTGCTTACCCTCATCAAATTCTTCTTTTCCTTGCTTGTTCTATTCGTACCTACGGTACTAATGGGGGGTACTTTTCCGGTTTTATCACAGTTTATTGGCAGAACGCATTTAGCTTCGAAAGGCACTTTACTCTACACACTAAATACCCTCGGCGCAGCGGTGGGTACTTTTTTGGCCGGCTTTTTTTTGTTCATCCAATTGGGGGTTCAAAACACCTACATCGTATCTATTTGCCTGGCCGGTATCATAGGCATCATGGCTATTTCTCTCGACTTATATACGGTAGCTCCGCCATCCACTAAGCAACCATCACAAGCTAACCCAAAGACAACTTCAGTCTTGAGCATTACACAGTTTCATATAATAGCGTTTGGCTCAGGAATGCTTGCTCTGGCCGCCGAAACGGCATGGATCAAGATGTTTACACAGGTTTTGCAAAACTCAGTATATTCATTTTCGATTGTTTTAGTAGTATTCCTTTTGTCCCTGGCAATAGGTGGGGCCTTTGCTCATTACCTGGTGAAACGATCCTTTAAAATTCAAAACATCATATTCTTTCTACTGCTATTTTCAACACTTTTAGTTGGTAGTACGCCCTGGGTTTTTGACTTTATGACCAATGGTCTCTCTTATGTTGGGATGACTGCTGCATGGACAGATTATCTGATTTCAATATTTTTTCTTAGTCTGGGGGTGATAGGCATTCCAGCCATTATACTCGGCACCTTATTTCCATACCTCATCAAATCAAACTCCATATTTAATCTGGTACCGGGAACATTCATTGGCAGAATGGTTTTTCTCAATTCACTCGGGAGTGCAGTTGGCCCCATATTGTTAGGGTTTGTGCTTATAGAAGTGGTTGGCGTATGGATCTCCATTAAAGTAATTGCCATAGGATATGGTGTTCTGCTTTTCTACTTTCTTAAGTCTTCCGGGATTGGCTACTCTTCAAGAAAGATCACCGTGTCAGCTTTTGCCACCGTTGCGGTCTTGTTTTTCAGCTCTCCACAGGTAGTTCGGTTATCGGACTCAGAGCAGTTGTTGGGAGTCTGGCAGTCTGTCGATGGTATAGTTTCTGTGGTAAAATCTGACAACAATATAGACATGAGATTGAACAATACGTACATCCTCGGCGATGCTCAGTCAACACTGGTGGAGCAGATGCAAGCCAACGTACCGTTGCTCATTCATCCAGAACCCGAACAGGTACTTTTCCTCGGGATGGGTACGGGGATTACCGCCGGAGCTGCATTGAACCATGACGTTAAACACGTAGATGTAGCTGAAATTGTGGCAGATGTGATTCCTGCATCAAAGAACTTTTTTTCAGCCTGGACCAATGACCTGTATACCGATCATCGGGTGAAAATCATACATGATGACGCGCGCAATCACCTATTGGGAACAAAGGAGAAATATGATGTGATCATTGGTGATTTGTTCTCTCCCTGGCATAGTGGAACGGGAAGTCTGTACACCCTGGAGCACTTTCAGATGGTCAGGAGTAAGCTGGATTCAGGTGGTCTGTTTGCACAATGGCTTCCCTTATATCAGCTCACTCAGGAAAGTTTTGAATCAATAGTGGCAACCTTCAGCAAGGTTTTCCCAACCACCACGTTTTGGCGTGCAGACTTTTCAAGTGAAAAACCAAGCATTGCCCTGATAGGTCAAAGGACAAATACCAGGCTTAGAAATGAGGTGCTTTTAAAAAATATAGAAAATGTATTGAGTGATGAAAAAAATACATCACTTCATATGGCAGGACTTTTTTATCTGGGCAATATTGAAGCCATTCGTTCCACCATAGAAAATGCACCGATAAATACAGACGATAAACGAACAATCGAATTCATGGCACCAATTGCCACCCAGCAAGCGAACGCTGGAAAGGCAACCTTTCTGACTGGGCCAATGCAAGCGCAACTTTATCATAACCTTAGGAAGGTACTCCCAAATAAAGATCCATATCTCGTAAACATGCCTGCGCAAGAACTTTCATACATTGAGGTTGGTCATTTGTATTTCAATTATTTACTGCTACAAAATGAAGATGTAGAAAAAGCAGACTCGATCCTAATGGAGATTAGAACTTTAGCTCCGGATTTTTTGTAGAACAGACATTCAGTTCTATGTTTTGCTTCAATTTATTCTTAAACCCAAGATATTTCCTTGGGATAGTACATGCCCATTGTTTAAATATCATGCAAATGGTTGATAAAAATCATTGTTATAATTATCTTGATGTAGGTCATTTGTAGCATCTTATGTAGCAGAGTGACACTATTATGTTTATGAAAATATTACATGGCAACCGACAGAAACTAGCAACATGCGTGCTAGCTGTTTTTTCTGTTGTCTTTATATGTGATTTTTTATGCGACTTTGGTGTCATTAATAACGCTCACACACACCAAGACAATGGACACCATGATCATGGGGTAGCAATTGAAGAACCTCATAACCACCATGTTCACGATCATGAAGATATACCACCTGTAGATAAATCCCATGATCACAATAAGTCTTCCGATGAAGACTGCTGCGAAGAAGAGACCAGCCAATTTTACGCAAGTCTGGTAAAACACGAGTTACCCATATTTGACTTAGATAAGATTGTGGTAACGCTTGAACTTCCTTGGAGCCAAACCTACAATATACCCTATACATATAAAGAAATAAACCCTCATACACTTAATAACGTACTTTCACCACCGGTAGCAGGACTGTACGCGCGTATTCTTTTCCAATCATTCCTCTGTTAGACCGACAATATTGATTTCTGTGGGCAAATCCTCATTTGTGCCTGCCTCGAATTTTTCCTTTAACGAAAATCAATATTGTAATGAAAACTTTCACCATACAAATAAAAAACATGGTATGCCCACGATGCATCCATGTAGTAAAACAGATTTTAGCAGAGCTTGAAATCAAATACTTAGAAGTCGAATTAGGTTATGCGGTCATAGCGGCTGACCAGCCTTTAGACCTGGATACTGTAAATCAAAAATTGGAAACACTGGATCTGGGACTCGTCAGAGATCAAAATGAAGTTTTGGTCACAGAAATAGATATGGCCATTCATGATTATTTGGAAAATATTAGTCTTTTGAGTCAAAAGCGCAAGTTATCCGAATACATAGCCCTGGAGCTTGGTCGTAATTACCATCAGTTGAGCAAGATTTATAGTCAATTCAAAGGTGAAACCATAGAACAATGCTTTATTGCATTACGAACAAATAAAGTAAAAGAACTAATTAAGCAAGGCAAACTAAATCTTAGCCAGATAGCTGTGAATGTGGGCTATAGTAGCATTCACTATCTTTCCGGCCAGTTTAAAAAGTATACCGGCATATCCTTGTCCCAATACAAAAGGGAATGGGAAGCATCTTTGACAAATTCCGGCAATGGGAAGGAGCCTTTTGTAAAAAAACCAGAGAAGAAAAATTGCGACTGTGGTTGTGAAGATTGCAATTGTGGTAGAAAAAATGGTTCTTCTAGCATAAGAAAAACATCTAGTAGATCATCCTCAGGAAATAGCAAAAAGGATTTATCGATGACTTCCTTACTAATTTCAGTGGCTAATTCCAGTAAGTATAGCATCCACGTGTCTAGATAGTTGAGATGAAAAATATACAGTCGGGTTTAGAGAAATTCAATTCTTTAAAAGGATATTTTTTGTCTGATAAAAAGGCTTTAGCATATATCAAGCAAAACGTTGGAGCATGGGACATGGACACCCTGAATGGTAAGATAGGTGTGTTAGGATTAAGGCGATTAGTCCCGGATTATCAATACAACTATTTCTTAAATAGTATGGCTGACAGTGATGTGAAAAATGCGGTCAGGGACGGAGATCTCAATATTTTTAAAATACTCGTTCATGACCTTTCTTACCTGGATCGTGCCAAATTCATTACCTCTACCTTTCTATGTGCACATGCCCCGGATCATTTCCCCATATGGGATGAAAGAAAAGCGCTTATTTCCGGGTGGCAAAAAAGGGAAAATAATTTTTCCTATGAAACCCTCAAGGGTAAAATAGATCTTTTTAAGGAAGAGAATAGAATAAATAGCCTGGATTATTTCTATTTTAACAAGCTACTCTGGTACTGTGAGTAGCGAGTTAAATTTAACTGAGTATGTAGAATCTCTTAAATCATACCCAGAATTTGATAAACAGGGGTGGGCAACAAAACCTAAGATTGCATAAAATCTTATTTCCGATACACAACTTTCAACCGGTGTTATTTATATCCTCCCAAAAATATTTTCTGGCTTGCCTGGCGAGTGTGGTTTTCATTTTAGTTGCCTATCACCCTGTAAAAGGGCAAGAGTACTATACCAGTTCCACTGGAAGGGCAAATATCTATTTTGCTGTTTCAGGTGAAATAGCATCAGCCTCAACTGATAAAGTGGAGATTATATACAATAAAAAGAAAGAAACCATTTGGATCACTTTCCCGGTCCGGTCATTTGTAGCAGAAGATAAAAAGCTAACAAAAAAACTCTTTAAGAAAAACAAAGCAGAGTTTGTAATAAGAGGAAATGTATCCAAGAAAAACATTCAAAATGCTGGTGCTGACTTCCTCCAGTTTGCTTTTATTGGCCGAATATTTAATAACAATGTGGGAGGACCTGTCAGAGCAGCAGGTCGCTTTGATTTTTCGCCTGCAAATGAAGCTAAAGGATATGAAGTTACCTTATCCACAGGTATAGAATCCAAATGGTTTGGCGAACCGTTTGACGAAATGGTAGGGTATCCTATAGTGAACATTCATATCATTACTACTCTGCTCAACCCTATTATTAAGCGAGAAAAAACTTCCAATGATTAGCTTTTTGGGGTCTGGTCTCTGCAACAAAAGGTATCCATTCATCCTTTCATAATTCCTTAAATCATAACCACAATAAGGTAAATAGTGAGAAGGATTTGCTCCTAAGTTTACTTAGGTGAATTAGTAGTCACTCAATTTTTAGTCTTCTCCTTAATTAGTAGAGAGGGTAGTGATTTAACATGGGGAGGCATGAAAGTGTCTCCCATTTTTTAGGACATTATAGATATTGAAATGAAAAGCGCTTTTGTAATTGCATTCTTAATTTTTATAGGTGGAATATCTCAGGATAAGTGGAAAGCTCCTCCTGAAGCAGATAAGCTCAAAAACCCAGTAGCTGGACAGCAAGAAGCTATTAAAGGGGGTAAAAAAATCTTTGCCACCATGTGTGCCATTTGTCACGGAGAAAAGGGCAAAGGCGATGGAGTAGCTGGAGCTGCTCTCAACCCAAAACCCACTAATTTGATTACAGCGACCTTTCATGCTCAAAGTGATGGAGCTATTTTCTGGAAAATCACAGAGGGTAGGGCTCCCATGGCATCCTATAAAGCTACTCTTTCTGAAGAGAAAAGATGGCAATTGGTCAGCTACTTAAGAACACTGAAACAATAAAACTACTGGCTTATGAAATACAAATACCTAATTAGTCTAACCTTGGTCATAGGTGCTTTGGTTGATATCAATGCACAGAACCAAGGTGGCCTTAGCCCCCAACCTGGCAACAGTAGGTTTTTGCTGCGTGGCTACTCGGATGCGACATTCATGTCAAATGATGAGGAAACTACCTTCGGAAATGCACGATTTGTACCCTTATTTCTTTACAAGCAATCAGACAAACTGTTCTTCGAAGGTGAATTGGAATTTGCCGTAGAGGATGGTGAGATAGAAGTAGCTCTAGAATATGCCAATTTCAATTATAGCCTTGCGCCCAACCTAAACCTTAGAGCTGGTAAAATTCTTATCCCTTTTGGGATCTTTTTCGAAAGACTGCATCCTTCATGGATCAATAGGTTACCTACTGTTCCACTTGGGTATGGACACGATGGAATTCTCCCCACCTCAGACTTGGGAGCAGAGCTAAGAGGTGCCTCTTACCTCGGAGGAATGAAGTTTAATTACTCAATTTATGTAATGAACGGTCCACGCATCGAGGACGGTGAGGAAGAAGCAGAAGAAGTAGGTATGATTGTGCATGAGGGTGATGAGGACAACAATAACAATAAGGCTATTGGTGGTCGTCTGGGGGTGTTCCCTCTTCGGAATCAGTCGCTGGAAGTCGGTTTTTCTGCTCAATCAGCCAAGCTGGGCAACCGTGACTCTGAATTAGAAGATGTTGGCGCTTTTATGTATGCGTTTGACTGGACCTACGTAAGGAAGGTATCCTTCCTGGGAGGTGTGATTGATCTGAAAGGCCAGGTAAACTTCATCAATATTGATGACCAGACATACACAGTTGAAGAGGACAGTGTGATGGAGTCATACACGTTTGACAACAAATCCAACTCCAGTTTCTTTCAGCTCGGCTATCGCCCAACATTTGGCTCCAACGAGTTTGTTAAAAACCTGGAACTAGTAGGGCGGTATTCCACACTCAACACCCCGGAAGAAGCACCATGGGAGTCAGAAAGCACCCAGTTGGCCATTGGGCTGAACTACTGGATCGATTGGAGAACAGCCATCAAATTTGCCTATCAGATGGATAACGTTTCCGGAGGGCATGGAGAAGGAGGCGAGGAACCTGAAGAACTGGATGTCAGTACCTTTTATATTCAATGGACCCTGGGCTTTTAAAATTTAACGAAAATGAAGAATTTCAATAAAATACTCCTACTAATAACTGTTGTTACCTTTTTGTCCTTGGTTTTCACACAGTGTGCCTCGCAGCAAAGCGCAACGAGCAGTACTGACAATACTTCCAAGGGAACTCCTGAGTATGTTTTGAAGAAAAGTGGCGCTCAGCTTTGGGCAGAGTCGTGTATCAGATGCCACAATACTGCTTCCCCTGCCACCTTTAGTGATGTAGAATGGGATGTGGCTGTTAAGCACATGGAGATTCGTGCACAACTTACACGAGTGGAAGCGGAAAAGATTTTAGAGTTTATTCAATCGGCCAATTGATCAATGAATAAAAGTAAAATAAAATATTTCTTGATTTTTGGATTATTGATATTAGGCTATGTAAGCTATCCTCAGGAGGTAGATGGGTCGGCCATATTTGCTACCAACTGTGCCGCCTGTCATACGATCGGTCAGGGCCAGTTGGTAGGGCCTGATCTAGAGGGGGTGACCGAAAAATATGCTAAGAAATGGATTACAAGGTTTATTCGTGAGTCTCAGGCTATGATTGAGGAAGGTGATGAAAAGGCAGTGGCTGTTTTCAATGCATACAATATGATACCCATGCCTCCAGTGCCACTAAGTGATGAGCAAATTGATGCTTTACTTGATCATATTACCAAAGTGAGTAAGGGTAAACCAGAACCAGAACCGCTTGTGACTGAAAAAAGGGTTGCTGCCCGACCTAGTGTTGCAAAGCAAGCTAAAGGAGGGCTACCTGCAGAACAGAGAGCGGCTACCCGAAAAGCAATGATGACTGGCATTTTGGTTGCCTTTGGAGCACTGACTGTCATGGGAATCGGTATTTGGTGGGCCACTAGATCATAACATGATACAATATTTAAAAATAAAAGTGAAGCTTTGGTTGTTAGTTGGGCTACTAGTTAGCAGCGGGTCGGCTGCAGCACAAAAAACCTACATGACCAGGCAAGGTTTTATGGTAATTAAAACCTATGAAGGAGATTCGTTAAAAAATTACCGATTCAATAATATCATTGTATTACTGGATTATGAAAAAGCGACTGTGGATTTGAGTTTTAAACTGGACGATAGCCTGGAAGATATTGTCCCAACCAACCGTTTCTTTTCAGATCATGATGCAAAAATTACCACCCGGCTCTCCATACCCAAGATCGAAACACAACCCCACCCGGACTGGAACTTTTCTACAAAAGGCGAATTATACTATGATGAAAAAGTATACTATATGTCGGGTAATGGTGAGTTGCGCCATCATGACGGGAGTGAAACATTAGCCTGTTACTTGATGCTGAAGTTACAACCCATTGATGGGGTAGAGTTGATAATGAACCCCTTCGGGAAAGTACAAGAGTTGCACCTGTTCCAGGCAGTACTTAATCATGTCATCCTTGATGATGCCGGGATAAATGATTTTTAGCTGAACCACCAGAATCATGATGGCAAAACATTCAGGGGAAAGAAGTATTCTGATGAGAAGCTTGTACTACTATACTCCTTGCAGAGTGGTAATGCAGGACTAATCATTCAATCTGTTTTGCCAATAACTACCGAAAGAATCCGCTAAAAGTACGCAACTTCTAATCAACTCAGACTAGGAAATGTTTTGCTCATCTCTTTTAACATGAGTGAATACAGCCCATAATATTGATGAATTACAGGCACTCCAATGACTTAAATCATTGTTTCAGCATTTCATAAAAATCACTCAAAATTTGATAAATATCCACCTTATAACCCTCGTATCTTCACCTTATAAATATCAGAATCAAGTGATCTGATGGGCTATTAAAGTGTTGATATGAAAACATTTCTAAGAATAATCTTCCTGCTATTATTTACCAATACTGCCTTTTCACAGGTACGTTTTCATCCTGATAAAAGTATGATGACATTGGCCGGTACATCTTCGCTGCACGATTGGGAATCAACAGTATTGATGGATCAAATGAAAGTTGAGCTTCATGTGGAAGAGACAGATCCTCTCCTACTTGGCCACTTAAGGCTTGATATTCCGGTTAAGTCCATCAAAAGCGGAAAAAGCATTATGGACAACAAAACCTATTCTGCGCTTAAATCCGATGATTTTCCAGCCATAAAATACGAGGTGGAGGTTTTCGATTATAACAACGGAGAAATCATTGCCTCAGATGGAAAGCTCAAAGTAGCGGGAGAAGAACGAAAAGTACCGGTGACCGCAGTGTATCACAAGAAGAATAATAATCAAATTATGACATTTCAAGGCTCGGTTTCTTTCAATATGACGGACTTTAATGTTGAGCCGCCAACAGCCATGCTCGGTACCATCAAATCCGGAGATGAAATTACGATAACATACAAAATAACAGTTGAAATAAATCTTTAAATAATAAATGACTATGAAAACTTCATTTTTTAAACACATAGTAGCGACCCTGATGCTGTTTGGAACGGTAGCAGTCTACGCCCAGTTTCCCTCAATCCAGTACTACAGGTACAACGATAAGAGAGGCGTCAATGTCTTCGAAACAAGTAAAGAAGACACAGTAAAATACGACGGATTAAAACTCCGTGTTGGTGGTGACTTTTCTTTCATGTTCCAGGGAATTTCTCAAGAGAATGACTTGGTAGGAGACACATTGGTAGAGCTTTCAAATAATTTTTCTTTACCAACAGCAAACCTGAACTTTGACGTTCAGCTAGCTGACGGTGTTCGTATGCACTTGAGAACTTATTTATCTTCCAGAAACCATACAGAAGCCTATGTAAAAGGGGGGTATCTCCAAATGGATAAACTGGATTTCATAAGCCCTGGATTCCTTGGCGGATTTATGAAAATGGCCACCATTAAAGTGGGTATGGATGAAATCAACTACGGTGATACTCACTTTAGACGCTCTGATAATGCTAGGGCAATTTATAATCCATTTGCAGGAAACTACATCATGGATTCTTTTACAACTGAGCCATTCTTGGAAGTTACTATTCAAAACAATGGAATTATTGGTCTCGTGGGGATGTCAAATGGACGCTTAAATCAAAAGCCGACTGCAGGAGATGATGGTCGTGTGTTTTATGCCAAACTGGGCTATGATAAGCAAATGAATGATGATCTAAGGTTCAGACTGACAGGGTCTTTATACAGCAGTAGTGATAAAGGTACGAGAGATTATCTCTACAATGGTGATAGGGCAGGTGCTAGATACTATAATGTATTAGAAGGAATCAATGATGGTGGTAGTGCCTTCTTACCAAGGTTGAATCCTGGTTTTGCTTACCACACGGCATTCCAAATCAACCCATTTGTTAAATATAGTGGTCTTGAATTCTTTGGTGTGTTTGAAAAAACATCTAATGGTGATGACGCAACGGGTGGAAGCTTCACACAATTAGGCGCAGAGCTACTCTACAGATTTGGAACTACAGAACAACTTTACGTTGGAGGTAGATATAACTCTGTGACAGGTGAGTTTGCAGATGGACTGCCAGCAAGTGATGTAAACAGGTTAAATCTTGGTTTTGGATGGTTTATGACACAAAACATTGCAACTAAATTGGAATATGTCACTCATAAGTATGAAGGTGACGGTTGGAATGGAACTAGGTTTCAGGGAGCTAAGTTCGACGGAATTGTGATCGAGGCGACAATCGGTTTTTAAGAAATTAGTAGTTAGTAGTGATGTAGGTTGTTAAAGGACTTATCGGGAGATAAGTCCTTTCTTTTTACTTCAATTACTGTCGATTAAAAAAACAAAATATCATACATTAATCACAAAATATCTAAACTAATTTTAGTATCAATCGACTACATTGAATCATAGGAAAATCCTGTTTTTAATAATATTAAACCAGTGAGTTATGCATTTATTCGAAGGACATTATTGGGGCATGCACATTTTCTGGTGGGTCGTATGGGTGATCTTCATCATTTGGATTTTTGTAACCCCATGGGACATTCCTGGTCAGCGCACCAAAAAGGAAACCCCTTTAGACATTTTGAAAAAGAGATATGCCAGTGGAGAAATAGATCGGCAACAGTTTGAGGATATGAGGAAAGACCTGCAAAACTGACGACAAAGGAATTTATCAGATGAAAAACATTTTGGTCCCTACGGATTTTTCAAAAGCTGCTAATCGAGCTTCAGAGATTGCCATTGCGATTGCCGAACAAACTAATTCGGAAATTCATTTTCTACATATCCAATACACTCCGGTACCTTGGATAACTCTAAACAAAGAAAGGGAGGAACGTTATCCTGAAACACTCAAAGAAATTGGTTATGCTAAAGGGGAGCTTTCCAGACTTGTGAAGAAGGCAGAGGATAAGGGATTAAAAGCTGAGCAATTCTTAGTGTTTGATGAAGGAAGGGAGGAGATCTTGAAACATATTCCTTTTCACCATCATGATTTCGTTGTAATGGGTTCAAGCGGTGCAACTGGAGCAAAGGAGCTGCTCATAGGTTCAAACGCTCAAAAGATACTTCGGGATGCTACCATTCCGGTATTGGTGGTAAAAGAGGGATCCGTTTGGCCAGTTGAAAATATTGTATTTCCTTCAAGTTTTGAGTCTGATGTTAAGCAGCCATTTCAAACTGTGGTAGAATTTGCTGATCTCAATGATTCAAAAATCCACCTTCTCTATGTGAACACTCCTTTTTCATTTGAAGAAACAGAGCAAAGTATGGCTAAGATGCATGACTTTCACAGGACATGTCCGCGAGGAGGATCATGTACTCTTAACATCTATAATTCATTAAATGAGGAACGTGGGATTATGCAATTTGTAGATTCCATAGGTGCAGGCCTGATTGCAATTACAACACATGGCAGGTCAGGATTTCTTCGACTTATAAGCAAAAGTATTACCGAGAGCCTGGTAAATCACACGGAAATCCCTGTGTTAAGCATAAACTTGAGCTCTTAAATTTATTATTATGAAAAACCATATGATTTGGATGCTAATCGGCTGTTTTGGAATATTCCTTTTACTATTCCTATTACCGGTTCTTGGTTTCAATGGCACCAATTCACTATTTATTTTCCTCATTGTCTTTTTTGTGGCCCACCTATTTATGCTCAGAGGACACAGAAACCATGCAGGGCATGTAGGCCATAAAGAACAACAATCTAAAAACGAAGACGATCATGCAACACATCGACATTAAGAAATTTGCACTAGCCTGGGGGGTAGTAGGAGCATTATTCTACCTGGGTTGTATCATTTTAATGGCAACAGTAGGCCGGGATGGTACCATCCTTTTTTTCAACAGCCTGCTGCATGGTCTGGATACCAGTGCGATTATACGGATGGATGTCCCTTGGACTGAGGCTCTGATTGGTTTGGTAGAAATGTTTGTACTGAGTTGGTTATTCGGTGCGTTGGTAGCAACCGTTTACAACATCTCGTTCAATAAAAAATATCGATGATTACCAAGGTGGTTGTATGTTAAGGATAGCCTTCGTTGGTTATTACTAGATCATTCCTGCTTTCGAGGAGGGATGATCTTTCTTTTTTGTTATAACCAGCAAAATATAGTCAAATGAACTCTGGTAAATTCCTAAACTTGCTTCTAAAGCGTTTACGTCCCGCCATTATATTGGTGGTGATAGTAGCAATTGTATATGTCTACCTCATGCAATTCGTAGATCATGGGCTTAGCTGGGTGCCCTACCTCGTTATTTTTTTAGCCCTGATCAAAACCTCATATTTTACATTTTTCACCTTCAAGCAGGTAAATAAGTCCATCAAAACATGCCACTCCTTTGGGCAGTTGCTATGGATATTTGGGTTATTAGTTATCCTAATTGTCTTTTCATATGCCGCAGACTTTACCTGCCTGATAGCTTCGGATAGATCTTCCTTTCAGATCAATGGCTTAAATGCAACCAATAACCTTAGCTATTTTGATTTCTTATTTGAAACCTTCTATTTCAGTGTAGTCACGTTTGCGGCCATTGGTTATGGAGATATTGTGCCTGTTACTACCCCTGCAAAAATTTTAGTTATGATGGAGATTGGTCAAAGCTTTGTGCTGATCGTATTCGGACTGTCCAACATAAATAACATTCATACTACAATCAAAAATCAATAATACCATGCAAAGGAAAATAGCACTTATTGGATATGACGAAATCGGCAAAAAAGTAGCAGTTTTTATCGCAAGGCAAGATGACGTTGAGGTTATCGGAGTATGTGATGTGATCAGTGACTGGCGTATTCAAACTGCGATAAAAAAAGGGTTTCCCGTTTATGCAGCAACCGAAAGATACCAAAGCAAAGATGCAACAGGCCGATGTTTCGATAACCGATACCATTACAGTCTTGTTGGATGTGGCGGATCTGGCTGTAGATTGTACCCCAAAGAATATAGCTGCACAAAATGTAGAACATACAAGGAGCGGAAAATGAAATTTATCCTGCAAGAAGGTGAAAAGCACAGAACCACTAGCCACTCTTTTAATAGAGCGGAAAAATCAATTAGAAAGACCAATGAAAGTTTATCAAAATAGACCATGAGAACGTTGATTCTGTTCTGGTTCAGAAGGCAAGCTGCTAAAGCAGCAATGCATGTTCTTTCACCATATTTTGAAAGAAGTGAAATACGTGATATCCTTCGAAACTATTGGCAAAGATACCAGGTTCTAAAGCTGGAGATATCCCAAATGCCCACAATGGGAGGCACTATAATGATCCACCTGTCCGCCATGTCCACGGCGTTTTATGAGGAACTAATTTCAAGAGGTAAAAGTAAAGAAGTAACTACCCAACTCTTTTATGATATTGCCTGGAAAATCTACAAAAAAATGGGCAGACTCTGCTGGCGGCTGGCAGGATGGAGTAGTCTAAACAGTCACAGCAAACTTTTAAATGCGACAAAGCTATTTAGGACATTCCCTTTTAATAGCCCTTCATATCTATGGAGTGATGTGCCTGCCAATGATAATGTGGTAGGTTTCGATTGTTTAAAATGTCCGGTAGCTGAGTACTTCAAGGTAAGAGGCTTATCTGATTTTTGTGCTAAAACATGGTGTGACCTTGATTATCCATTGGCTAATATGTGGGATGCTGAATTAAAGAGAACTGGAAGCATAGCAGCAGGAGCCAAAAAATGCGATTTCCGATGGATTGTGAAAAAGAAGTAATCTAATGTTTGATACGGAAATAAAGACACTCAAATCACTCAATACTTACCTTCAAAAGCTGGTAGAAGGAAAGCTATGGCTTAAGGTGATCATTGCGCTTTTCCTGGGAGTGGGATTCGGCCTTTTATTAAGTCCACAAAATGAATGGGTAAGTAAAGCCACTGCCGATGTTTTAGGCAACTGGCTGGCCCTGCCCGGCATGTTATTTCTTAAGCTGGTGCAGATGATCATGATCCCATTGATTGTGGCATCTATCATTACGGGCATTGCCAGCAATGACAAAGACAACCTGAAAAAACTTGGCGGGGGGGTCCTCCTGTATTTTATTACCACAACCATCATTTCTGTGAGCATAGGTAGTGTGTTGGCCATGCTATTTAAACCAGGCCGCTACTTGCACGAGCAGGCAGCAGCCGAACATGAAGAGGCTTTGGCAAAAGAAGCCAACAGTGCGGAATTGTCTTTTGGTATCAATGATATGCCACGTATCATTACGGATTTACTACCGGAAAACCCTCTGGCTTCAATGGTCAGTGGAGAAATGTTGAGTATTGTCATTTTCACCATTATCATTGGAGTGGCTGTTCTTTCATTGCCTTCAGACCTATTGCGTCCGGTAAAGTTGCTGCTAAGTGCCATTCAGGAGATTTGTATGACTGTAGTAAGATGGGCAATGATTTTGGTACCGGTGGCTGTTTTTGGACTAATGGCTCAGCTTACCTCTAGTGTAGGCTTAAGCTCTTTGGCGGGGCTAGGCTACTATGTAGTCGTTGTTCTACTTGGATTACTGATTCTTGTAGGTGTTTATTTACTGATGGTAAGTTTACTGGGCAGGAGAAATCCGTTAAAATTTTTAGGAAAGATAAAAGATGCACAACTCTTGGCATTTTCCACCACTAGCTCAGCAGCCGTTATGCCACTCTCATTGCAAACAGCAGAAGAGAAGCTAAAAGTTGATCCGGCAGTCAGCAACTTTATTATCCCCATAGGAGCTACTGTCAACATGGATGGTACAGCACTCTATCAAACCATTACCACTTTATTTATCGCCCAGGCGTATGGGCTGGAGATGAGTTTGTTGAACATCATTGTGGTAATAGTAACCATTGTTGCAGCGTCTATAGGCACCCCGGCCATTCCGGGTGGCGGTGTAGTGATACTGGCTTCCGTACTAGGTAGCGCAGGGATTCCAGCTGAAGGAATTATCATCATTATCGGTGTAGAGAGGTTACTTGGAATGTTTCGAACAGCGGTCAATGTTACAGGAGATTTGACGGCTTGTATTCTATTTGATAAATGGCAGAATAAAGATTCCGAATTGAAAGTAAATGTTGAGGTCAAATGAAGCAGTATTTCATCAAATTAGTTGTAACTGCCTTCCTACTTAATATCATGTGGGAGAATTTGCATGATGGCCTATATACCAACGTTATTCCCTGGATGAAAAACATGGGCTACTTTCTGTGTAGCCTTGGGGATGCGGTCTTAGTTGTTATCATATATGTTGTAGTCGCTCAAATTGCGAATGATATAAAATGGGGGCAAAAACCTTCTGCAAATCATCTCTTATGGATGCTTTTGATTGGTACGATTGTAGCCTTGATAGCCGAAAAAACCGCATTGTTACTGAATTGGTGGCAATACAACGAACAAATGCCGGTACTATCTCTTCTAGGTGTAGGGGTATCTCCATGGTTGCAAATAACCCTTACACCAGTCATATCAGTTTTAATTTCCAGTAGACTAAAACAGCCAACGTTAGTGAATAATGCCCAACGTTAATAGATGCTGATATCGATCTATCTTACTAGTAAGCAATAACAAAATTTCATACATCGAATATATAATTTCGTAAAGGGTTGGAATGCTGCTCTTATATCTTTAACAGTAGATGTTAAGAGTAGATGTAGATGCCTGAAAAGAATGTTTTTATTACCAAGGTTTCCGGAGAAAAGGCACCCTTCTCTCCAACGAAGCTCAGACAATCTCTTGAAAGAGCTGGAGCCGGTTTGGCTATTGTAGACCTTATCATTGACGAAATAGAAAAGCAGTTAGTCGATGGAATGTCTACGAAGAAAATCTACAGCCAGGCGTTCTCTATGCTCCGAAAGCACTCAAAACCCGTTGCAGGCAGGTATAAGATCAAGCAGGCCATTTTGGAGCTAGGCCCTTCAGGATATCCCTTTGAGAAGTTTGTGGGTGAAATTTTGAAGCATCAGGGTTATCGTACCAAAGTAGGTGTGATAGTTCAGGGTCATTGTGTATCGCATGAAATAGATGTAGAGGCTGAAAAAGACAACAAACACTTCATGGTGGAGTGCAAATTCCACAATCGGCAAGGGTATAAATGTGACGTAAAAATTCCACTCTATATCAGGTCCCGGTTTGAAGATGTGAAAAAGCAATGGGAAAAACGTAAAGGACATGCCACCAAATTTCATGAGGGTTGGGTAGTGACTAACACCCGGTTTACGGAGGATGCCATTCGATATGGTAAGTGCAGTGGCCTGGTGCTTATTGGTTGGGATTATCCAAAGCAAGGAAGTATCCGCGACCGAATTAACCTCTCTGGTCTTCACCCTGTTACCTGCCTGACTACCCTATCTAAGGCAGAAAAACAAAAGCTCATTGATAAAATGATTGTGCTGTGTAAAGAACTCTGTGAGCGACCTGAAATACTGGAGGAAATGGGGATAGCACCAAGCCGGATTTCGAAGATCATAGAAGAAGGGACACAAATATGTTTGAGTACAGAAGCACGTAATAACTAATTGTTTAAAAGATGTTGGATAAAATGACCATAAAATTTCTGGGAGCAGCAGGAACAGTGACTGGCTCTAAATATTTGCTTGAAACGAGCAAAAAAAAGCTTATGGTGGATTGTGGGGTATTCCAGGGTTTGAAAGAATTGCGGTTGCTTAATTGGGCACAACCAGAGTTTGATCCACAAACTATAGATGCCGTTTTATTGACCCATGGACACCTTGATCATACCGGATATCTGGCCAGATTGGTCAAGCTAGGCTTCAGGGGCAAAATATACGGCACTGGCCCCACACTTAAGATTGCAGAGATCATTTTAAAGGACAGTGCAAAAATACAAGAGGAAGAAGCTGCGCGAGCGAATAAGGATGGGTATAGCAAACATCACCCGGCAGTAGCATTTTATGATCTGGAAGATGTAGAAAAGACGGTACCTCTTTTCAACCCTGTAGCTGAGGGTAAATGGCATGTAATTGAAGATGATTTCAGAGTTAGATGGCCTTACAACGGCCATATCATTGGTTCCACTTCCGTTGAGGTAGAATTTCATCATAAATATGTGGTGTTTTCCGGAGACATAGGCAGAAAAAAAGACCTGCTACTTTTTCCTCCAAAAAAACCGGAGAAAGCCGATGTACTATTGATTGAATCCACGTATGGCGGCAGGATTCATGTAGACGAAGAAAACATCATTCCCGAGCTGGAGCGTATCATAAATGAGTCAGTGGAGCGTGGTGGTAGTGTGTTCATCCCCAGCTTTGCCGTAGAGCGGACACAATTAATGATGTTGATGATCTGGAGGCTTTTGAAAGAAAAAAGGATACCTAAGATTCCGATGATCATGGATAGTCCCATGGGAGCCAATGTGCTTCATCTCTTTCACTACTCCCGAGACTGGCACAAGCTGGACCCGGAAGAATGTGACGATATGTGTTCCCATTTTCGTGTTGTGAGCAATTTTCGGGAAACACTGGCACTGCGCAAAGATGAAAAACCTAAAATCGTTATTGCCGGAAGTGGTATGATGACCGGTGGACGAATACTCAATTACATGGAAGCACGATCCGGTAATAGCAAGGATGCCTTACTTTTTGTGGGCTACCAGGCAGAAGGAACACGGGGAAGAAAGCTGCTTGAAGGAGACAAAAAAATCAAAGTCTACGGCAAATGGCTACCGTTCAGCATGCACATAGAACAAATAGAAGGGCTGAGCGCTCACGGAGATCAAAAAGATCTGATCGACTGGCTTTCGGAAATCAAAAAACAGCCCGAAAAGCTATTCATTATCCATGGAGAAACAGAGCAAGCCTGTGCCCTTCAGCAGCGCATCAAAGAAGTATACCAATGGGACAGTGAGATTCCCAAAATAAATCAAAAGGTAGAATTGTGATGGAAGCAAAGGATACCCGGCATAACGTATTAAAACTAGTAAGATTAGGCATAGATGCCCGAAACGAATACATGGTATTCATGCGCAAGGACTGTCCGGTGTGTGTGTCCGAAGGGTTTGAGGCGTTAAATCGTATAAAAGTTTCAAACGGAAATAAAACCATCGTGGCATCACTCATCGTTTGGGATAATAAAGCGCATTTAAACCATGATCAATTGGGGCTTTCTGATGCAGCCATTGAAGCCCTGGAAACAAAAGAAGGTGACTTGCTTAGTCTGAGCCATCTAGATGCCTTGGATTCAATGAGCGATGTTCGAAAAAAGATATACGGGCATAGGCTCAACCAGACTGAGTTTGACAGGATTATTGGTGATATCGTTAATCGGAATTTATCCAATATCCAACTATCTGCTTTTCTGGCTTCCAGTACGGGAGATTCACTCAACCAGGAAGAAGTTATTTCGCTTACCAAGTCTATGATCAATGTGGGTTTCAAACTGGACTGGGGTTCGGGCAAGGTTTACGATAAACACTGCATAGGTGGCTTGCCGGGTAACAGAACTACGCCATTAGTAGTATCTATTGTTGCCGCAGCAGGGTTGACCATCCCTAAAACTTCTTCCCGTGCCATTACTTCTCCAGCCGGTACTGCTGACACCATGGAGGTGGTCACCAATGTAAATCTCACCACCGGGCAAATGAAAAATGTGGTGGAACAGGAAGGCGGGTGCCTTGCTTGGGGCGGATCAGTACAGCTAAGTCCGGCTGATGATATACTCATCAGGGTAGAAAAAGCTTTGGATATTGATAGTGAAGGGCAGATGATCGCTTCTGTGCTTTCTAAAAAGGCGGCAGCAGGCTCTACTGATGTAGTCATAGATATACCTGTTGGCCCTACTGCCAAAGTGCGTTCAAAAGAGACTGCAGAGCAACTTTCCGAAAAAATGGTTGCCGTAGGAAAGGCCATCGGACTGAATATTGAAATAATATTGACCAATGGCGCACAGCCTGTGGGGCGGGGCATTGGACCTGCCTTAGAAGCACAAGATGTTTTGTCTGTCTTGAGAAACGAAGAAAATGCTCCGAATGACCTACGTGAAAGAGCGGTAATACTTGCAGGCAGATTACTTGAAATGGGAGGAAAAGCACTTGAAGGTAAGGGCAGCCAATTGGCGATGAAAATATTAGAAAGCGGAGATGGTTACAAAAAATTCATCTCTATCTGCGAGGCACAAGGGTTTTTTAGAGAACCTGAGGTTGCGCCCCGTAAGCATAAGATTAGATCAGCAGTAAGAGGAATAGTTTCAGAGATTGATAATCGCAGACTGGCGAAAGTTGCTAAGATGGCCGGTGCTCCTAGTGTTATGACAGCAGGCATTTTGCTGCTTACGCCATTAGGTACTCAAGTGGAAGAGAACGATACCCTGTTTGAAATCCATGCTGAGTCACAGGGAGAGCTTGAATATGCCCTTTCTTACCTGAAAACACAAAAAGAAATTATTAAAATCAACGAGTCATAAATATGGAAATGATAATTTTTGCCTTACCGGGCAATGAAGAACTTACCGATAAAATAGCCGGACACCTCAAGGCTGAAAAGGGAGAGGCAACCATACGGCAGTTTCCCGATGGAGAAAGTTATGTGCAGATTCACTCTGAAGTAAAAGGCAAATGTGTGGTTATGGTATGCACGTTACACGAGCCGGATGCCAAATTGCTGCCCCTGTACTTTTTAAGTAAGACCGCCAAAGAACTTGGTGCTGCCTGTACGTGCCTGGTAGCGCCTTATCTGGCCTATATGCGTCAGGATAAGCAGTTTAATCCGGGAGAGGGTATCACGTCTACGTATTTTGCTGAATTGATATCAGGCTTTGCAGAAACGTTGACCACCGTTGACCCACACCTTCACCGTAGAAGTTCGTTAAGTGAGATTTACACCGTACCTAATAAACTCATCCATGCGGCATCACACATTTCAAAATGGGTGAGCGATAATATTGAAAAGCCGGTATTCATCGGCCCGGATAGTGAAAGTGAGCAATGGGTTTCCCAGGTAGCAGAAGAAGCCGGGGCACCTTTTACCGTGTTAGAGAAAGTAAGGCATGGTGACCGGGATGTGGAAGTGTCCGTCCCCGATGTAGCAAAATACAAAGATCACACCCCGGTATTGGTGGATGATATCATTTCCACAGCCAGAACGATGATAGAAACAGTTGGCCATTTAAAAAAAGCCGGAATGCATCTACCGGTTTGTATTGGCGTACATGCCGTATTTGCAGGCTCAGCCTATGCGGATCTAAAAAATGCAGGGGTACTACAAGTCGTAACGTGCAACACCATCCCCCATGAAAGTAATCAGATTGATCTTTCGGATATTCTGGCAAAAGAGATTAACCAACTAATGAAGCATCATGCCTAGAGCGCTGCTCACCATCATAGCATGTCTGCAACTGGTCCCTGCAATTTTGTATGGTCAGGAGAAAGAAATGTTCATTGAGCAAATAGCGCAAAAAAGAATAGTACGTGAAAACTATGATCAAAATGGAGACCTGCAGGGCAAGCAGATTTTTTTAACGGGTGAGTTAGAGCAGCAGGGTAAAACTTATCGGATAAAGGTAATAACCGAGCTTTATGACGAAAGCGGCCGGCTTACGGAAAAGTACACGACCACATATCAGTGCAATCCCAATGAGTTTGATGTGCTGTTGAATGTATTTCCTTTTACTGATCCGTATGACGAGAAGATAAAAGTGGATGTCACTTCAGAAGACTTTCAGCAACTGTATGAACTGGGTAAGGGAGAAGAATTAAAAGATATTCATTTGAAGATGAGTGTTGAATCTGGGGTGTTAAGTTTTTTCGGATCCAAAAGCCTGGTCACCATAAAAAACAGGAAAAAGGAGGTAGTGAACCAATCAGTAAAAATAAGTAGTGAGGCTGTTATTGAAGCATACATGATGGGAATCCGTATTAAAACGATAAACTATGTCGTGGAAGAATACCTGACTAACGATTTCGTATTGCAACGTCAGCAGTTTACAGAGGATGATGGGGCCTGGTTTACTATGAAATATGAACAGAACGCAAAAGAAATTGAATAAAATCAGATGGTTGAGTTAGAACACATATCAACACTGCCACCGGAAGATGCCGATAAGGCGGAAACAAAGAAAGCCTTGAAAAAACTCCGAAAGGAGCTTTTTCTGTTGCAGAATAAGTTCTATGCCGATGGAAGATACAGCATGCTCATTGTCTTGCAGGGGCTTGATACTTCCGGTAAAGACGGTACGATCCGTCACGCTTTTAGCGGCATGAACCCGCAGGGCGTGCAGGTAACATCGTTTAAGAAACCCACAATTGATGAGCTCAAACATGACTTTTTATGGCGCGTTTATCCACATTTTCCCCAGAAAGGTATGATCAGGGTATTTAACAGGTCATACTATGAAGACATTCTGGTTCCGGCTACAAACAGGAGCCTTTCAGAAGATGTCTTGCAGCACCGCATCAACCTCATCAATGAACTGGAACATCATCTGTTGGCCAATGATACGTTGATTTTAAAGTTTTATCTGCACCTATCGGCTAATGAGCAGGAAAAGCGTATTGAGGAGCGTAAAACAAAACCGCACAAACGATGGAAATATGCCAAAGAAGATGAACTTATCCCAAAAAAATGGGATGACTACAGGAAAACGTATCATACCATATTGAATGCCTGTGATCACTTGCCCTGGCACATTATTCCTGCAGATAAGCGATGGTTTCGTAATTATACAGCAGCTAAAATTTTAGCCGAACAGCTTGAAAAACTAAATCTGAAATACCCAAACAAATAAAAAATAGTCATTATGGAAAATCATAAAGAGCATAATCACACACACCATAAGCACGAAGAAAGTAAAAAGCATGAAGATCATTCCGGACATGAAGGTCACGGCCATGGTAGTCATTCGGGTCACAACCCCGGGCATGGTGAAATGGGACATGATCATCATAAAATGATGATTGAGGACTTCAAAAAGCGGTTCTGGATATCGCTGGTACTCACCGTACCTATACTTGTTTTTTCGCCAATGATCCAGGGATTTTTCGGTTATGAGTGGCTGCTGCCGGGCAATGCTTACATTCTGTTTGGGCTTTCTACCATAGTTTATTTTTACGGAGGCTGGCCTTTTCTGAAAGGATTGAAGGATGAGCTGAAGGAAGGTGCCCCGGGCATGATGACTTTAATATCCATGGCCATTAGTGTTGCTTATTTTTATAGTTCCGCGACAGTGTTCGGCCTTGAAGGGGAGGATTTCTTCTGGGAACTGGCCACCCTGATTGATATCATGTTACTAGGCCACTGGCTGGAAATGAAATCCGTACTGGGAGCTTCAAAAGCTCTGCAGTTACTGGTAAGCATGATGCCCTCAGAAGCGCATCGGGTCAAAGGTGACACGGTAGAAGATGTGAAGCTGGAAGACCTGCAAAAAGATGATATTATTTTGATTAAACCAGGTGAAAAAGTTCCGGCTGATGGCATTATCGTAGAGGGGGAAAGCTACCTGAATGAATCCATGCTGACCGGGGAATCCAAACCGGTAAAAAAAGGCCTGGAGAATAAAGTAATCGGAGGGTCACTCAATGGCAATGGCTCACTAAAAGTAAAAGTAGAGCATACAGGTAAAGACAGCTACCTCAATAAGGTAATTACGCTAGTACAAGAGGCGCAAAAGTCTAAGTCAAAAATGCAGAATTTGTCAGACCGTGCCGCTAAGTGGCTTACCTATATTGCATTGGCCATTGGTTTTGGTACGCTGGCTGCCTGGTTGTTTTTAGGCTTTCCTTTCGTATATGCCCTGGAAAGAATGGTTACTGTCATGGTCATTGCTTGTCCACATGCGCTGGGCTTAGCCATACCATTAGTGGTTGCCATATCCACTGCGGTTTCGGCACAGAATGGTCTGCTGATTAGAAACAGGACTGCTTTTGAGGAATCAAGAAAGATCTCGGCCCTCGTTTTTGATAAAACCGGAACACTGACCAAAGGCGATTTTGGCGTTACCCGTGTAGAGACGGTAGATCAGCAATTTGAGGCAGACGAACTATTGAGGCTTTCCAGTGCTTTGGAGCAAAGTTCGGAACATCCTATTGCCGTTGGTATTATCAAAAAAGTAAAAGAGAAAGACATAGCTGTACCCAAACCGGAAAACTTCAATGCCATTACCGGTAAAGGGGTAGAAGCAAAAGTGGAAGGGAAAGATGTGAAAGTAGTGAGCCCGGGTTATCTGAAAGATGAGAACATTTCCATACCAGATGGTGCCTACAGCAGTGCTGCGGAGACAGTTGTATTTGTGCTGGTGGATAATAAACTGGCCGGGTACATCGCCCTGGCTGATGAGATCAGACCGGAAAGTGCCGAAGCGATCAAAATATTTAAAAACAACAACATCAAAGTGATGATGGCCACCGGTGATAATGAAATAGTCGCCAAAGCAGTAAGTGAAGAACTAGGTCTGGACGGATACTACTCAGAGGTATTGCCACACCAGAAGGTAGAAATTGTGAAAGACCTGCAGGCCAAAGATGAATTTGTTGCCATGACCGGTGATGGGGTGAATGATGCGCCTGCGCTGGCGCAGGCCAACGTAGGTATTGCCGTGGGCTCAGGCACCGATGTAGCGGCCGAAACAGCCGACATTATTTTGGTCAATAGCAACCCGCAAGACATTGCCAATCTGATTCTTTTTGGTAAGGCTACTTATAGCAAGATGATCCAAAACCTGATATGGGCTACCGGCTACAATGCTGTTGCCATTCCTCTTGCGGCAGGGGTGCTTTACACATCCGGCTTTGTATTAGGGCCTGCTGTAGGTGCGGTATTTATGAGTTTGAGTACCATCATCGTAGCTATCAATGCACAGCTGCTCAAAAAGAAAATAGGTAAGTAGTGCTAATGAAGAAAGACAAGATATTGGTTGTAGGTGGCTATGGGGATGTAGGCGGCAGAATATGCCTGGGGTTATCTGAACATTATCCTGATCAGGTGATTGCGGCAGGTAGAAGCCTAGAAAAAGCCCGTCAATTTGCGGCCAGCACTGGAGGAAAAGTGCTGGCCCGACAAATTGATATTGCCGGAGTGGTTCCAAATGAGGAACTACAGGATATTCTTTTGGTGATCATGGTGGTTGATATGCCAGACGCCAAATTCGTGCGTCAGTGCTTCGAACAATGTGTCCATTATATTGATATAACGGCTACCTATAAGCTAATAGAGCAAATTAAGGACCTTAATGAAATGGCCATTAGGCATGGGGCAACCGGAATTGTGAGTGTGGGGTTGGATCCGGGGCTATCTAATCTACTCGCCAAGCACTGTGTATCATATATGGAAAAAGTTGACCACATTGATATTCATTTGCTGTTGGGTTTGGGAGACAACCATGGTGAGGCGTCCATTAACTGGATTTTAGATACAATTCAAAGGGACTATGCCATTTTACTAAATGGACGTTTGACTAAGGTGAATAGTTTTAGAGATGGAAAACAAACACAGTTTCCGGGTGGTCTTGGAAAACATACCACCTATTCATTCAATTTTTCTGATCAACACGTGCTGCCAGAAACGCTTGGGGCAAGTAGTGTTAGAACAAGGATTTGTTTTGAAAATAGAAGAATTACTGCCCTGTTTGCTTTGCTTGCCAGAATAGGTTTTTTCAAGTTATTGAAATATAAGCCAGTTAGAAGTATTTATAAGCATTTGCTTAACGCATTCAAATACGGATCAGATGTCTATGCTGTCAAGGTAAAAGCGTATGGCTATGAGTATGACACCATGGTGCAGATGGAGGCTTCCCTCATTGGGCATAGAGAAGCTAATGGAACTGCTATGGCAACTGTGAAAACTGCTTGTTTACTCTTGGATAATGAAATAAAGAGTGGTGTGTTTCATAGCGAAGAGTTATTTGATTTGGGTGATTATGTAGATGATCTGGAGGGTATAGATTTTTATTTAGACAATAGATTACCGGTAGCTAGTTGACGAAACCACCAACGTATGAATTTAAATAATAGGAACATAGCAATTATATTGTTCTGCATCTTCGTGGTGATGAGTGGTTATGGAGTACTACTCCCTGTATTGCCGTACTATACCGAGCGGCTGGCATTAAAGTCCGGTGTAGTGGCAGATGAAGATATTAACTATCATATTGGCATCCTCACCAGTATATACCCGTTTTTTCAACTATTATTTGCGGTAGTTTGGGGTAAGTTATCTGACCGTTTTGGCCGCAAAATACTAATTGTGATGGGGATGCTTGGTTTTGTTATTATGCAATTTTTAACAGGGCTTGCTACTTCCTTAACCATGCTGTATGTAGCCCGTATCCTTGGAGGGATCTTCTCATCTTCGGTTATCCCCGTTGGCAATGCTTTCCTCAGCGACCTCACTGATAGGACCCACCGAAGGAAGGTGTTGGCTTGGTCCGGAGTGGCAGTAAGCGCAGGAGTCATTGCAGGACCTATGATTGGTGGATTTTTGGCACAGACCAATTTACATTTTAGTACGACTTTCGGACATTTCTTGCTGGACAAATTTAGTGTCCCCTTTCTTGTAATTGCACTATTAGGTATTTTGATTCTACTGGTGACCTTGGCTTGGCTTAAAAATCCGGAGAATAATAAGTCAGGAACACTACTGCAAGCACAAAAATCAAAACTGAAAGTTGGCCATGGGTTTATGCTGCTTTTATCTCTTTCATTAGTGCTACAACTAGCAGTTACCTTATTTGAAACAGTTTTCTCTGTATATGCTAAAGACATTCTGACTTTTGGCACGTCACAAATAGGCTTGGGCTTTATGCTTTGTGGCTTGATCATGGCGGTTTTACAACCTGTTTTCGCCAGTTTGGATGAAAAGAAGGTCTCTATCAAGGCACAGCTTCTTTTCGGTTTTGGCATAGCCTCCATTTCCATGTTTGTATTCTCATTGTGGAATTCCGACATGTATGTTTATAGCACTATCGTAGCTTTTGCAATTGGTGGCGCCATGGTTACCCCCAACCTTATTGCCATGGTCTCATTTATTGATCAGGATCATACGGGAACGAATCTATCACTTCAAACTTCTATGAATAGCATTGGTCAGGTGGCAGGCCCTGTTTTGGGCATGTGGTTGTACACCATGGATAAAACCTGGCCGTTTCCTTTTATTGGCGTAGTACTCCTGCTGGTAGCTGTAATGGTGGTGCCGAAACTTAATTATAAAATAAAAAGAGCATGAGAAAATTAAATGATTATTTGGGAGATCAGGCAGAATATCTACTGACGCATCAATGCAAAGCCATTGACAAGGCACGACTTACTATTCCTGCTCCGGATTATCTGAATCAGGTTTTTCTGAATACAAACAGAAATACGCAGGTACTTAATTCACTATCAAGATTGTGTGATATTGGCTTAAGCCTTACAGGAATGGGCTTTATCTTAGAAAGAAAGGCATTGAATTGTTAAATCTAAATTCAGCAGGTTACCTCGATGAAGAATTTACCATTGCATGATCAAAACAAATGAATAAACAAAAAACTTTATACCTATGAAATACTATATTTTCCTTTTACTGCCCTACTTTCTCAATGCTGTGGCGTTTGGTCAATCAAATGAAGAGATCAGAAGTGGTATTTATTTAAATGTTCAAGCATATGAAAATGATCAGTTAACATACGAGATCGACTGTAGCTCCGAAAAACATAAGATCAAACCTAATACACATAAAAAAAGAGGGTCATTTCGAGTTGTTCACAATAAACAAAAGATAGACTTAAACAAAGAAGAGGTTTATGGTTATAGAGATTGCAAAGGGAGGGATTTCAGGTTTGAAAACAATGTAAGCTATGAGATAATCTTTATAGGTCATTTGATTTTATATTCAAACTACGTAGATGACGGATTGGATGAAAATGGAAACATGCGTCAAAAAAAGGCATATTATTTCGGTAAGCTTCTGAGTTCAGATATTATTCCATTAAGCGTTGAAAACCTCAAAAATGCCTATCCCAACAATCATAAATTTCATGACCTGATAGACACTAATTTCAGCTCAGGCTCAATTACAGCTTACGATGACTTTCATGACACGTATAAAGTTAACCGATATCTAGCCCTTTCCAGGGAAGATATTGCTACTCCAAAAGAAGGGATAGATGAACTCATTCAGCGGATACAGGATGCCATCAATGCAAAAGATCTACACTCCCTTAATAATTGCTTTTCTGATAAGACTAAGGTCTACGAGCAAGGATCTATTGATGATTCCTGGGAACACTACCGGGATGGGCACTTAGGAAAAGAAATAGAAGAAATGGAAGACATGTCGTTCCTGATCGAAGTGGATGAGAGCCTCACTACTAAACAGATGGCACTGGTGAGAGGCAAGTATTTTATCAGGGGAAAAATGCATGGCCGGGAAATCAATTCTTCTGGATTAATTACCCTATCCATGCGCGTAGAGCAAGACATGTGGAAAGTCATTCACCTGCAATTTTCAAGAGGATGCAAATAAAGGGTGACATCTATTTAGGTATTCTACTGGGTTTGCTCTTTGTCGGGTGTAATCCATCAGCTAGCACAACAACTGACCCTAAGGCACAGGCAGTAGTAGACTCTGCCATAGCCAGAAGCAATCTTCATTTATTAGCTAATACGGAAGCATCCTTTGATTTTAGGGACAGATCATATAGTTATAAAATGAAAGAAAATCAGTTTGAATATACGCGTCTCTACATAGACAGTACTGGAACGGAAACCTATGATGTGCTTACCAATAGTGGCTTTACACGCTACATCAACGGTGAAGTGCAGGAACTCGTGGCAGAAAGGCAAAACGCCTACGCTAATTCGGTAAACTCCGTCATTTACTTCGCATTTTTACCCTACAGACTAAATGACGCTTCGGTAATTAAGAATTATCTCGACAAAGTCAAGGTTCTTGACAAAGAATATCATAAGATTCAAGTGACATTTAGACAAGAGGGGGGCGGAGAAGATTTCGAGGATGTATTTATCTATTGGTTCGATAGTGAGGACTACAGTATGGACTATTTTGCTTATGAATACCAAACCAATGGTGGTGGTATTCGATTCCGGGAAGCAACCAATCCCAGGAATATCAATAGTATCCAAATCCAGGATTACATCAATTACAAACCCAAACCAGGTGTTGAATTCAAGCTTTCAGAAATAGATAGGTACTATCAGCAAGGTAAGCTGGAGAAGCTCTCAGATATTGATTTAAAAAATGTAAACGTTAAACTAAATAACAATTAAAACCTATGAAAAAACTAATCTACACTCTTACAATAGCTGCGTTCACTTTTTCCGGATGCACAAGTCAAACTTCTGATACCCAAGAAGAGGGCCATGATGATGCCCATGAACACCCAGCCTCAGAAGCTTCTGATGAACATGAGGGGCATGATATGGCTAAAGAAGGAGCAAGTGAAAGTGAAGGGAAGCCTAAAAGCCCTCATACCAGTGCCATGGCCATGATAAATGACGCTCACGTGCATATCGATTACTCCTCTCCACGTGTTAGAGGCCGGGTTATTTTTGGTGGACTGGTAGCCTACGATGAAGTGTGGGTTTCAGGGGCACATAGAGCTACCTGGCTGGACACCAACAAAGAACTGCTCATTAATAGACAGGTACTCCCAAAAGGCAAATATGGCTTTTTCACCATTCCTGGAAAAGAAGAATGGACGGTCATACTCAACAAAAACTGGGATCAGCATGGTGCTGACGAGTACTCAGCTGATGAGGATGTAATGAGATTTTCTGTGACGCCAGAAGAGCTGTCCGAAGTAAAAGAAGAGCTGACTTACACCGTAGCAAAAGATGATGATGGAGGACAGATCTCGCTGGAATGGGAAAAGGTACGGATTAGCTTTGACTTTAAAGTCAACGAATAAATGACCAAAAATGAATCTGAGAATCACATATCTGCTCATTCTGGTATCGTTCACTTTGGTGGTACGTGGGCAGAGTGTGTTTTCTGAGGGTTCGTGGTATAAGCTGGGCGTTACGCAGGGTGGTATTTATAAGTTAGATCGTGACCTTATTACCAATGTATTAGGTATTAATGTCTCTAGCCTGGATGCTAACACCATTAAAGTGTACGGGTTTAACGGTGGCATGCTCCCGCAGGAAAACAGTGCTGCCTGGTACAGGGATCCCCCGGAAATACCGCTATTGAGGAAGGGTACGCAAGATGGTAGACTCGATAACGAAGATTACCTTTTGTTTTTTGCTCAAGGCCCTGATAAGACAAAGATAAAAACGGACGGGTCGCTTAGCTATGAGAAAAACCTCTATTCAGATACTTCCTATTATTTTCTAACATTCGGTGGGGATGCCGGATTGCAACTGGAAGATTTGGCATCACAAGGTGAAGGCATTCTTACTATTAATACTTTTGATGACTACCTCACTTACGAAAAAGATGAAACCAATATCCTGGGCTCGGGAAGGGAGTGGTTTGGTGAGCGCTTCGGAGGATCCAGTGGAGTTTCCAGACAGGATTTCAACTATGAGATCCCGGGTATTTTGGATTCGGTAGGAGTTTTTACCCGCCTGATTGGTCAGTCAGAATCTCCTGGTTCTTTCGAATTGCTACTTAATCAAAATACACTTGGAACTGTAGCGATTGATTCCATTCCATCGGTTACCAGCTACAGCGATTTTTCCAGGGTGAGGTATACTTTTCGCGGTACGGAAAGCTATGGTGTGTTTTCAAGAAACAATTTTTCTTCCAATGACTTGAGACTTACCTTCAGATTTGATGCAGGAGCCAGCTCTTCTGGCAGAGCTTATATTGACTACTTCATATTAGGTTTCAAAAGGAACTTGCAGCTCTATGGTAACCAAACACAATTTAGAAGCACCCTGTCTGTAGGTAATGCCATTAGTTATCAGATCCAGAATGCCGATCCTGATGATATAAACCTATGGGATATCACTGATCCGGTATCCCCAAAAATACAGCAGTTTGTAAAAGCTGGTAACGGCATCCGCTTCGGGTCTGCACAAGACACTCTGCTGAATGAGTACATCATATTCCAGGGAAGTGATTTCCCCAATCCATCTTTTTTTGGCGAAGTGACCAATCAGAATATTAAAGGACAAACCAGTATAGATGGTTTGATCATTTCCGCACCTGTCTTTCTCAATGCTGCTGAACGACTGGCCGATTTCCATCAAAGTAATGATGGATTGTCTGTGGCAGTAGTTACTACCAATCAGGTTTACAATGAATTTTCAAGCGGCAGACAAGATATTTCGGCCATTCGAAATTTCATCAGATATGTTTGGCAGAACGGTGGTCGACTGAAGTACGTGCTTTTGATGGGTGATGCCTCGTATGATTATAAAAACAGGTTGAACAACAATACCAATTTTGTGCCAGTATACGAGTCCAGGCAATCATTCCACCGACTTTACAGCCATTCCTCTGACGATTATTTTGGGTTTTTGGAGGATGAAGAAGGCTATTGGGACGAAGGCGTGCTGGAGCTTTACAACGGCACTCGTTTCCCGATAGGTTATACCGATCACACCCTTGATGTGGGTATTGGCAGACTGCCTGTAAAAAACCTGGAAGAAGCAGACGATGTAGTAAATAAAATCATCAGGTATGCCACCAGTGTAAATGCGCTGGGCAAGTGGAGGTCTGAGGCGGTGTATATGGCTGATGATGGCGATGGTGCGGTACACATGAGACAGTCAGAGACAGTCAACAAAATTGTGAGAGAGGGATATGCCGAGGTAAATGTGGATCGACTCTATCTTGACAATTTCAAAACTGTGGAATCCATGCAGGATGCTTTCTTGGATAAAATGACTGAGGGCGCACTGATTCTGGACTTTCTAGGACATGGTAGCCCTTCTGCACTTATGCAGCGTAATGAAGAGAATAGGTTAAAAACAGTCATTACCATACCACTATTGGAAGAACTAAAAAACAGACATAGACTACCTTTGTTTATGACCGCCACTTGCAACTTTGGTCAGTATGACAATCCCATCTTTGTATCTGGTGGGGAAAACATGATGCTTAACCCGAATGGTGGTGCTATTGCCTTGCTCACAACTACACGTGCCGTTTTCTCTTCCACTAATCTACCGTTAAACGAAGCATTTCAGGAGGCAGTGCTATCTAAGCAAAATGGGCGCTATCCTCGGCTTGGAGACGTGATCAGGCAAACGAAGAATAATAGTCTGGCAGGTCCTATCAATCGTAATTTTGCCTTAATGGGTGATCCCATGCTGATGCTAAATTATCCCGGGTATGAAATAGTATTTGACGAGCTGGAAAGTGAAACGGATACCCTAAGTGCATTAGAGAAGGTGACGATCTCGGGTAAGGTGTTTGACAATTCGACAGAGGCAACCTATTTTAATGGATCCGCCATTGTAACCGTATTGGATATTCCGCGAGAGCGCTATACTTTGGGGTTAGACAACAGCCCCTTCGAATACCAAGAACAAGAAAACGCTCTGTTTCGAGGAGCAGTCTCGGTGACGAACGGTGCTTTTGAGACAACCTTTATTATGCCTAAAAACTCCTCATACAGATATCAAAACGGAACAATTACGGCTTACGCTTTCAGCGAACAAGACAACATCGATGCATCTGGCGCTTCGAGAAGTTTTGTATTGGGTGGTACTGACCGTGATGCGGTACAGGATACCAAATCACCCTCTGCACAACTCTACCTAAACGAACCTACTTTTAAAAACGGTGACCTAGTAGGATCGAACAGCCTCTTTATTGCTAAACTATCCGATGAAAGTGGGATCAGTATAAGCACCAATGGGTTTAGTCAAAGTCTAAAATTGGTACTTAATGATAAAGAACCCATCATACTCAATGATTTTTATACCGCAGAGCTGGATGATTACACCAAGGGAACCATTGTTTATCCCATCCAAAATCTGGAACCCGGCTATTACATAGCGGAGTTAACCGTTTGGGATACGTACAATAACTCCTCCAGTTGGCCTATTGAGTTCAGGGTATCTGATAAGCCCATTTTGAATTTATACGATGTAATAAATTATCCCAACCCTATATCTGCCGGTAGCAGCACTACGTTCAGTTTTGAGCATGACAGAATTGGTGAAGAGCTGGTTGTTTCGCTTGAGATATATGATACCCATGGTCGCAAAGTAAGCAGTTGGACTAACACCTTCGATGATAGCCCACGAAGAATAGAATATCTGAAATGGGATGCAACCAACTACTCAGGCCAGCCTATTGGAAAAGGTGTTTACTTCTACAGATTGGAAGTCAGTAGCACTCTTGATGGTGGACGTGCTTCAGCGGTGAAAAGAATATTGATCCAATAGCAAATGCAACTAATTAATGTGATTTTTCAAAAAGCTGCCCTGGATTGGGTAGTGAGCCTACTTTTATTATTCGGCTTCATAGGTGTCTATCTTTCGAGTACTTTATTACATCCTCATACGCACGGCCTGAAGGATAATGCCCAGCTTAGTATTAGAGGAGCACGATATCTGGCATACCGCACCATCTACCTGTCAGGGGCCGCTTTACTTATGCAGTTACCGGCTCACTTCCTATGGAAATGAGATGGATGAAAGTGGTTGTTTTCGCTGTGGCTCTATTAGCTGGGGTTTCAGTAAGCATTACGGGGCAATATGGCGCCCAGTTGGTGCACATAGAGGGCGTAGGACCACAGGGTAATTATATGGAGGGTAATGATGAACGGGAGCACTAAGAATAAAAATTGAAAAAAGATATTTATATAATCGGAAATGATCGCAAATAATATATGAATCACTATTCCATGTCAGATTCAGCATTTTCCTTTACCCTTAAAAACCACTTTTCACCGGCAAAAATCAATACCATGGAGACAGCCGCAACAATAACGACCAGGATATCACTGGTACCCTTCACCCATAAAAAAGCTCCAAGAACCACCGTGTCCAGAATAATTGCTGTAATGACTATGGCGGCTTTAGCTTTTACTTCTTTACGGAGATGTCTGAGCACTCCCCAGTGTATGGCAATGTCCATAATAAGATAAAAGATAGCACCTAAAGAGGCAATCCTGCTGAGATCAAAAAATACGGTAAGAATGATGGCTATTACTACAACGTAAACCAGCATGTGCTTTTGAATTCTTCCTGGCATTCCTAAATGGCTATGTGGAATTAGCTCCATATCGGTAAGCATGGCAGTCATTCGAGACACAGCGAAAATGCTGGCAATAATTCCTGAAACAGTGGCTACAATAGCAATACCTACAGTAAACCATAAACCATACTTACCAAAGGCCGGGCGAGAAGCCTCGGCTAAAGCATAATCCTTAGCTTCAATGATCTTAGGAATAGACAAATTAACAGAGACCGCTAACGAAACGAGCAAATAGATCACTAAACAGATGAGTAGTGAGATGATAATAGCTCTACCAACGTTTTTATGAGGATTTTTAACTTCTCCACCACTATTCGTAATAGTGGTAAACCCTTTATAAGCTAATATGGATAAGGCCAACGCTCCTAAATAGCTGGCAACCGAATATTCTTCTTGTGCCTGAGGCTGTGGCAAAGCTTGCTCTAAGGAAAACCCGGCCGCCCATAGACCACCAATAGCAAAAATGGCAATTCCCCCAATTTTTACAATCGCCATAACAAGTGACGATTTACCAATGATGTTATTTCCTGAGATGTTGACTAAAAAGGCAATCACTAAAAGTACAACTCCGAGAATAGGTACCAGAAAGGTATTATCCCCAACATCAAAAAGCTGTAGGGTGTAGGTGCCGAAAGTCCTGGCCACTAAACTCTCATTGATGATCATGGAAAAAGCCATGAGCAGGGAGGCAGCAGCTGTCATGGTACCTCTACCGTAAGCCTTCTTAAGGATCATAGCTATACCACCCGCAGAGGGATATTCATTGGAAACTTTGATATATGAGTAGGCACTAAATCCGGATATAATTGCACCTATCAGAAAAGCGACCGGGAAAAGTGCTCCTGATAACTCTGCTACTTGGCCTAGCAGGGCAAAAATTCCCGCACCAATCATGACGCCCGTACCTAGTGCCACTGCTCCGGTGAGGCTAAGGCTGTTTTTGTTGTATTCAGACATATCTTAATTTAATAGGTGAATGACACAAGAGCTGATACTTTGCTTAGTAACAACCTTACATCATGATTTTCAGCTTACAGTCAGTTTTTTATTAAAAAAAATTAAGTGAAAAAAACTAGAGGCTGTCAATAGCTGACCTCAGTTTATCCCTGATTTCGAGAGCTATTTTTTCCAAACCTTCGTTTGCTACCGCCTGCATAGAGGCCACCGGATCTACTGCTGCGACCTCAACCCCTTCATCAACTTGCTGTACGATCACATTGCAGGGTAGCATCGCGCCAATTTTATCTTCAGTTAATAATGCTTTATGAGCGAAAGGCGGATTGCAGGCTCCCAGAATTCTATAAGGCCGAAAGTTTTCATCCAGCTTTTTCTTCAGGGTTTCTTTTACATCGATCTCTGTAAGAATACCGAACCCTTCTTCTTTCAGGGCGTCCGTTATTTTTTGTATAGCTTCTTCGAAGCTTGCGTCTTTCAATGTTTTTTCGTGATAATATTTCATGTCTATATAATTTGATTTTAAAAGGTCACTTGCCTGCATGCCATATTACATTTCGGCACGCAGGCATGGAATTCACATCAAAAACATTCATCCTTTGGTTAGTATAATTAGGATTCTGTTTTTATGCTCATTTCATGTTTTAACTATTTAGTTCTTTCCATATTAGTAAATATTTAAGTAGAAGTTTGTAACAATTGTTACGTAACTCCTATACCTAAACCCATTATTAAAAACGGATGGACAAGCCACCCCCGCCACCAAAGCGGTTGTCATAGCTCCCCATCAACGAAAAGTTTTTGGATAAGAGAAACTCCGCACCTGCATTCCACACGATTTCCTCTTCATAAGAAGCATTATTTTCAAGCGTGTTTATCCATCCAGCATCCAGCTGATATTCATAATACCCAAAAACAACAAACTTTGGGAAAAGCATCACAGATCGGCCTATGCCTACCCTTGGTCTCAGTTCGTTATCAATCCGCAAGTCCACATTAAACATGTATGGTGTGAACCATCGGATACCAGCCACTGCCGTGGTTTTTATATCATCCAGACTATTTTGTGTAGTATTCTCAACATTTACGCCACCAAAGACACGGACATAATCGTAGAGGTAATATTCATAAGAAAACTCAGTTTCAATATTTTCATTCCAACCATATTCTAATGTATAATTGAACTGGTTGCGGATGTTGGATGAAACCACATTTAGTGCACTTGTATGAGAGGCAACATCAGCCATTCCCCAGGTATAAAACTGATTGGTTTCATGCACAAGTTTAGACACAGGATACGGCTCCATTCGTGGATCTCGGGGTGTATCATAACTTATTACACGCGCCATACCACCCATCATGTGATACAGGATATGACAGTGAAAAAACCAGTCGCCATATTCATTTCCATAAAACTCAATCGTTACCTTTTGCATCGGTGGCACATTCACAGTATGCTTTAGGGGCGAATACTCGCCATTCTCATTAATTACCCTGAAAAAATGTCCGTGCAAGTGCATTGGGTGGTGCATCATGGTGAGGTTGTTGAAAGTGATCCTCGTTACCTCTCCTTCATTGATTTTAATCTTGTCTGTTTCAGCAAGGGGTATGCCATTCATACTCCAGATATAGCGGCTCATGTTACCCGTCAGGTTTAAGAGTATTTCTTTAGCAGGTAAATCCTTCGAGTAGGTTGTACTTTCTGTGGACTTGAGGTAATCATAGTTATACTCAGAAAACATATTCATTGCACTGTCACCCATTCCACTCATTTGAGGTTTTTCAGAGTTGTCATTTTCCATATCCATCCCTTCATGCATTTTCATGTCGTTTTTGGTGTGGCCCATCTCCATTCCGCTCATTTCATCCTTCATTTGCATCCCCCATTTACTCATCAACTCTTTTGGTTTGTCTTTCTTGGGGCGATACTTCAGGGCAGGGGCACCCATCCGCATATCCATCTTGGACATTTTCATCATCATGCCAATCTTGTCAGGTCGGGGTACTGAGGGTGCTGGTAGCACTTCACCTTGTCCGAGAAACGCAGATGCGGTACCGGATCCATCCTGAGCAGTGATTTTAAACTCTATTTTTCCTTCATCTGGCATGGTCACAATAAAATCATACGTTTCGGCTATTGCGATGAAGGTTTTGTTGTGGGCAACTGGTTCTACATTCAGGCCATCGGCAGAAACAATGGTAGGCTCCCCTCCACCAAAAGTCATCCAAAACTGTGTAGAAGCTGCTCCGTTGATAATCCTCAACCTTACTTTTTCTCCTGGTTTGAAATCAGGGTATTCTTGCTTTTGCTCGCCATTCACCAAAAATGCCGGGTAATAAATATCTGCTATGTCGGCACTTTCCATTCTCTGCCTCCAAAAATTAAGCTGTGCTCCCAGCGCTCCACGAGCGATTACCTGATTCAGTGGTGTGGCTGTTCCTTTTCGCCAATTATACCATTCCGTTCCTCTTTTTAGAAAACGGAGAACGCTCATTGGTTTTTCATTAGTCCAATCTGAGAGGACCATCACCAACTCTTTGTCATAATCCAGGGTTTCCTCCTTTGGCTCGATTACAAACGAACCATAAACACCACTTTGCTCTTGCAGCATGGTATGGGAATGGTACCAGTAGGTTCCGGCCTGCTTTAAAGGAAACTCATATTTTTGGGTATGGCCAGGCTCAATTGGCGGAGTGGTGAGGTAGGGTACACCGTCATAAAAATTGGGTAATAGTAACCCATGCCAGTGTATCGAGGTTTCCACGTCCATTTCGTTTTTTACATATATAACTGCGTAGGAGCCCTCTTCAAAGCGTAAAGTAGGACCTGGAATTCCGCCGTTTACCGTCATACCAATTACTTCCTTTCCTGCTTTATTTACAGTTTCCTGTCGAAGGACAAGGTTATGAACAATGGTGTCCATCTGAGCTAAAACTGAAAGGTTTCCAACTAAAAGTATGAAAGTGGTAATAAGTGTATTTCTAATCATAAAGTTTATATTCTATTTATTCTTCGATTACATTTTTCATATAGAAAAAGAATTGAAAGGCACAAAAACGAAAAAAGGATTTTCACGCTAAATAATCAAGTGATTAACCCACACTGAGTAATTAACACATGGCTTAAAGTAGTCTGATTCCAATAAGGAAAACCCTATCCGCAACTCGTTCAATTATGAATTAGTACAGAGTCAACAAGGTCAATAAGAACTTGTTTTTATGAAATATTGGTTAAGATTTATGAAATTATAAGTTATGAGCTGATAGCATCTTATGTTTCTACTCTTTCGGAATCTTGATAGGAAACTTTTTCATCATCTTGTGGATAGATGGGTGGAGATCATCATACATGATAGTGGGGTCATAAAGATCGCCCTGAGCCAGGCCTTCCCAAACGATCTGATTCGTTTTAGGGTCGATAGCAGTCAATTTGGCACCACCATGAGCATATTTTACAATCTCCGGTTTAGAATATTCCTCTTTCCAGCCTGGGTTACCGCTAAGTTTGCCATTGTAGAGATAAACTGTAGGCGCATTGTAGTTATCTATTGAATTATAATCAGGATAGTCATTTGCCCGGGGTACTTCAACTTTTCTTGCATGGCTCAGCCACTCTACCTGTAGCAATAGATCCGGATTGGCAGTATCTGGTTTTAGCTGTCGCTCAGCCATACAATGCCCAAAATAGTTTCTGGTCTTTTGCCGGATAAAATCATTGTCATACTCAGTATCAGTATTATGCTCTTTTTCAGGTAGCCAGGCGTAGGTTTCATATTGAGAGAAATCCACACTCTTATCTTTAGTTACCTGCACATCCTGATAAATGTTACAAGATGCCAGAATTGTAAGAGCTACTATGAGTGAATTTGAATGAATGAATTTTATCATGCGTCTTTTGTTGGTCTCCGGGGAATCCGGCCTGCCTTCAGCTCTGCCAAACAGGTAAGCCGGAAGTACTCCCGGAGGTATTATTATTTATAAAGAAACGATAATAATTCGGGATGGTCTTACGAAGTTTTGGAAAGGTTTTAAGGAATTGTGAATATCTCTTTTATAATACATTATCAACTTATGAAAAGAAAATGTATTTAATTAAGTCTTTTTTTGCGGTCTATCTAGGTAGCTATAATTAGGTAATCTAAAGTATAATCATCATAGCAATCATTGATGCTGCCATAACTGCCCCTCCAAGAATTCCCCAGTGAGTCATATGATTCTGAGATATTTTTTTTTGAGAGGTAAAACGTTCCGGGTCTTTCAGAAAAACGGACCGGCATTCTTCAGAATCGAAATTATAGGTAGTTTGTCTAAACTTGGTTGTGATTGTACTGTCTGCTTCAACTACCTGACCACAGACAGGATCAACGTTTTTATCGTGTGTTGAGTGACCGGTGTGCTTCAACGACATACAAGATGTCATTGTTATCAAAAAAATCAAAGTGATTGCTAAATTTTGCCTTAAACTATTCATGTAACCATCTGTTTGAATGCCGGACAAAAGTGGAAAGGATTGATGTAGATAAAGCTGACGCTCGTCTTAAAATACCTTGATTTATTTCACTATCTGGCACCAAAATATATTAAATAAAAAAGACGACTTCATAAATGTAGCAATCTGGCGAATTTGCAACCACCGATTTATTCCAAAATTTCATAACTCATTTCCAAAATTTTGTAAATCCTACAAATCTAGATTTTCGTACATTGTATGCATTAAACTTCGACAATGACCCCAGAAACATTGTATATAAAGAATATGGTTTGCAATCGCTGCATCCAGGTGGTTCGAGAGGAGCTTAATCGGTTAGGAATAGAAGTAGTCGACATCCAACTTGGAGAGGTGAAGCTTTCACAGAAGGTTAACTTACTACAGCTAGATCAAATCCGCGAGGTGATTATGGATCGAGGGTTTGAATTATTGGAGGATAGTAATAGCAAAATCATAGAACAGATAAAAACCTCCATCATCGATCTTATTCATAATCCTGAAGTAGTAAGCAATCAAAACGTCTCTCACTATTTGGAGAAGAAGATCGGAAAGGACTACAGCTATTTAAGTAATTTGTTTTCATCTGTAGAAAACATCACTATTGAGCGATACCTCATTTTGCAAAAAGTGGAAAAAGTAAAAGAGTTGCTGGTTTATGATGAAATGACACTCAGTGAAATATCGTACAAATTGAATTACAGCAGTGTCCAATACCTCTCCGGTCAGTTTAGGAAAGTTACTGGTATGTCCCCTTCAGAATTCAAAAAGCTCACTACCAAAGAAAGGCTACCACTTGATGGAGTAACTACCCAATAATCTCATAAACCTTAACAAAAATTGCATAACACCTGCACCTCGGTTCCTTCATACCTTTGATTTATAAAATTTGAAGGAATATGGATGCTAATGTGAAAGATGCAGATAAAACAATAATAAGGGAGTCCTACGGAGTTTTGGGAATGACTTGTGCCTCTTGTGCTGCGAGCCTGGAGTCTTACCTGAAACAAAATGAAGGCATTCAGGAAGTATCTGTCAACTACCCAAATAAATCGGTAGCAATTGTATACAATCAGGATACTATTACTCTCGATCACATAAAAAATAAGACTCAGGAAATAGGCTATGAGATCTTGGCTGGGGATAAAGATGAGCAGCAAGAAGCTATAGAGCAAGCTGAAGATAATAGGCTTAAAAAGCTCAGGTCAAAGCTCATAATAGCAGCAGTTCTTTCAACACCTGTTTTTATCATGGCCATGTTTTTTATGGGACAAATCCCTTACGAAAACTGGATCATGATGGTGTTCTCGGCTCCTGTTCTATTTTGGAGCGGTTCTGAATTCTTTGTGAACGCCTGGAAGAAGCTGCAGCATTTCTCCTCAAATATGGACACACTTGTCGCACTTAGTACCGGAGTGGCTTTTGTGTTCAGCTTGTTCAACACCATATACCCTCAGTTTTTCCTTAATCATGACATTACTCCGCATGTTTACTATGAATCAGCCGTGATCATTGTAACGCTTATCCTTTTAGGCAGATACCTGGAAGAACGTGCTAAGGGCAAGACTTCATCTGCGATCAAAAAGCTAATGGGCTTGCAACCGAAAGAGGTAGTTGTATTCAGAAATGGAGAAGAAATTTCAGTTCCTTTAAGTGATGTTCTCAAAGGTGATTTAATCTTGCTTCGCCCAGGGGACAAAGTGCCTGTAGATGGGAAGGTAAAAAGCGGTGAATCTTATATTGACGAAAGTATGATCACCGGAGAACCTATCCCCGTAAATAAGGTAAAAGGGGAAGAAGTATTTGCCGGTACAGTAAATCAAAAGGGAAGTTTAAAGATACTGGCCAGCAAAGTTGGCGGTGAAACTCTGTTGGCCCAGATCATTCAACTCGTCAAGTCTGCCCAGGCAAGTAAGCCCCCCATCCAGAAATTGGTAGATAAAGTAGCGGGAGTATTTGTACCTGTAGTCGTAGGTCTGGCACTTCTCACTTTTTTACTGTGGTTTTTTCTTGGTCCGGATCCCTCCATCACGTATGCATTCCTTACACTCATTACCGTACTCATCATCGCCTGTCCATGTGCATTGGGCTTAGCTACCCCTACAGCCTTAATGGTAGGTATTGGTAAAGGGGCCGAGCAGGGGATATTGATCAAGGATGCCCAGGCACTGGAAGTTGCCTACAAAACAAATGCACTGGTACTGGATAAAACAGGTACGATAACAGAAGGAAAACCAGAGGTGACAGATACCTATTGGAAAAGCGATACATCAAAAAAGCTGTTTCAAGATATACTGCTATCTGTAGAATCCAATTCGGAACATCCATTGGCGCATGCTATTGTTCAATACCTGAAAGAGGCTAAGAGCAAACCTGTTGAAATCTCAAATTTTGAAAGCATTACCGGGCAGGGCGCTAAAGCCAAATACGAAGGGGAATGGTTTTTTATAGGAAATGAGGAACTCGTGAGAGACAATGAAATTGAGTTCAATTCCAAATTGAGAAGTCAGTCAGACATTCTGAAACAGGAGGCAAAAACAGTCGTGCTCTTTGCGGATCATAAGGAAGTGCTAGGTGTTATTGCCATAGCAGATAAAATCAAAGATTCCTCAAAGCAAGCCATTACCTCCTTGAAAAGGATTGGATTAGAAATTCATATGCTAACGGGTGACAATGAACAAACAGCCAAAGCGATTGCTGAACAGGTCGGAATTGATCATTACAAAGCTCAGGTTAAACCTGTGGAGAAAGGAGAATTCATCACTGCTTTACAAAACAAAGGTAAGGTGGTGGCAATGGCTGGCGATGGTATTAATGACTCTCATGCGTTGGCGCAAGCTGATATTGGCATAGCGATGGGCAGTGGTACAGACATAGCTATGGAAAGTGCCGGTATTACATTGATGCACTCAGACTTAGAGCAAATCACCCGGGCCATTACTCTTTCCAAGGCCACCATACGCACTATTAGGCAGAATTTATTTTGGGCATTTATTTACAATGTGATAGCCATTCCGGTAGCTGCCGGTGCACTATTCCCATTATTTGGATTTCTATTAAATCCCATGATAGCAGGGGCGGCCATGGCCATGAGTTCAGTTTCTGTAGTCACCAACAGTCTGAGATTAAGAAGGTCAAGCTTCGGCTGAAAAATAATAAAGTGAATTGTTAACTAAAATTTGATAAGAATGGAAACGATAAAATTTAAAACCAATATCAACTGCGGGGGATGCTTGAAATCAGTTACCCCACACCTCAATGAACTGGATAGTATTGAGTCCTGGAAAGTTGATATCGAAAACCCGGATAAAATTCTGGAGGTAAGGCTCGAAGGAGATCAGAATGAAGTGGTCAAAGCGGTAACAGAAGCAGGATTTGAAATAGAGAAGGTATAGTGCAATTTTAGGTTCTAATCATGGAAAAAGTCCCAATGCTGATTGTATTGGGGTATTTTATTTACTGTGCTTCATTGCTGCCAGACTGCATCAATTGTAACTTATTCGAACTTGAATCGTCCACTAGGAAAGAAATAAAATTAGCTCAGTAGATATGATTCAAAATAGAAGAGTGATTTTATCCACCCTATGGATATTTGTTACATTAAATTATTTGTATTGCGATGTTTTGTCATTGATGTCAGCAGAATTGTTAAACGCATTGCTTACGGGTGAAGTCGCTGGACTTAAAATGAATGAAACCACTTTGCTGATATCGGGTATCATTATGGAAATCTCGATTGCAATGGCTTTGCTATCAAGAGTTTTAAAATACAATGCCAATCGCATATCCAACATAATTGCTGGTATTATCAAAACACTAATAATGATTGGAACACTATTCATGGGGACACCTAGTTATCATTATATGTTTTTTGCAACTATAGAAATAGGAACTACTTTATTCATCGTCTGGTATGCATGGACTTGGACTCAATCTGAGGAGAACAAAGAAGTACAAAATTCCCTCAAATAGAAGCAGATCATAGGAAATTACGAAGCACAGCATTCACGATAAAGGGCATGACCTTGCTTAGCTATATGTCAAGAGATGCGAACGATCAGGCAATAGAACTCGGTATATGTCAAACATTAAATTCAGTGAACCCCATTAAAAGCATTGGAAAGTTTCTGTTTAAGTTTGTTCTTTAATGCAGCAGTTTAGAAAAATAGCGGCCGTATCGTTTCTGAGCATATTCAGTATGTATCTGCTACATCAGGTATTGCCGCATGTACATCATGAGCACGGTGCAGAGCACATAAGCATTACTGAGACTAAGGCTGAGCATGCTCATGATCACGATCATCACCACCATCATGATGATGACTCCAGTGAAGGTTTTGATCTCCTAGGATTTCTTTTTGGGACACATGCTCATACCATCCAGGTTGATAATATCCTTGTTGCCAAAAGTATCTCCAAGCAGCAGGTATCAGTAAAGGTTGTAGTAGCAGATGTTGCTTATGAGATTAAGATATCGGAAAGAGAGCCGGAAGAACAAATACTCTGGCAACATCCTCCGGACCCTACAAAATCCCCCCATCTAACTTCGGTTTCGTTAAGAGGCCCCCCATCTTTAGGATAATCATTTCAAGCAGGAAGAATCCCGCTTACTGAGCATATTAGGTTATGCTCTACACTATTTGATTAATTCTAAAATCAATTTTCATGTATAAAAAAATCGTGTTCGCTCTTTGCGGATGCTTCTTGTCCTTTGGCTTGATTGCCCAATCGTCTTCAATAGAAAGCATTCTCAGAGAAGTAGAACAAAACAACCAGGAGCTGAAAGCCCTCAGCCAATATGCTGAGAGTAGAGCTCTTGAACTGAAATCCGGAAATAATCTACCAGACCCTCAACTGGGAGCATACTATCTACCTTTTGGTGAGCATAGTGCGGGAGATTATACCGAGTACCAGGTGAGTCAGTCTTTTGAGTTCCCAACGGTCTATAGCACCCGAAGGAATCTCATTGACAAACAAACGGATCAGTTGCAACTTGACTATCAGGCCAGGAGACAGGAGATATTAGCGCAAGCCAAAGAATACTGCCTTAATCTGATCTACCTGAACAAACGCCTAACAACTGAAACACTTAGAGTGGAGCAGGCAAAAGAGGTGTTTGAGCAGGTGCAGGAGCTTTATGAAAAAGAACAGGTAGGTATCCTGGAATTGAATAAAGCGAAGGTGGCCTGGATGCAGGAGCAGTTCAAAATCCAGCAGATTGAAAGCTATCAGAGAAACACGATGCTACTCCTTAAGAATCTTAATGGAGGAGCGGAGATACGTTTTTCATCTGATGAATATGCTTTATCCCTGGATTTGATTGACAAGGAAAGTGTTTGGCAGGAAAAGCAAGTGCAAGATCCTGAGCTGGTAAAACTCAAGCAACAGGAGGCGATTGCTCAGCAGTCATTAAGGTTGGCTAAAAACAGGACGCTCCCAAATTTGACAGCTGGCTTCAACAGTCAGGGTTTTGCAGGTGAGCGGTTTTCCGGTGTGTATGCTGGCATTAGTATTCCATTATGGAGTAACCGAAACAAGGTGAAGGCTGCTCAATCTCAAGTTGACTTTCAACAGTCCATCAATACCTCATTGTCATTGCAAGCCTACTCGGCATTCGAAAAGCAATACAATGACTATGAGACTATGCTTTCCAAGTTTCAGGAGTATGAAGCAACCTTATCTGGCTTAAACAGCGATGACTTATTGCTTCAGGCCTATCAACTAGGTGAATTATCCTTCCTGGAATACTACATGGAGCTAAAGTTTTATCGCCAGGCATATGATACTATGCTGGACATGCAATACCAACTCTATGTATCGCAAACACAACTTTTAAAACATCAATTATAAAATCGTAAAACATCGAATTATGAAAATTTCAAATATCCTTATCGCATTTACTTTTGTTTTCGCCATTGCCTGTTCGGGTAAAAAATCTGAATCAGGTCATGGACATTCACATGAAACAGAATCAGAAGCGCATCCACACGCTGAATCGAGTGAAGATCACGGGCACAGCCATGATGAGGGTGATCACGACCATCAGGAGCAAGAAGAGTTTACTGTTGAAGGCGACTCCACCGAAGTAGTAGAAAAAGACACGCATTCCCATAAGGACGGTAGTTCTCATCATGATCATTAATCATTAAAAACAAAAGTTGATATGCGATATATAATAGTATTGTTTTCGTTGGTGGTGTTTTCCTGCCAACCTGTAGAGGAAGAAGGACATGCACATGCCCCGGATGGTAGCCACATTACTGAGAGTGATGAAGTGCCTTCGGTGGTCGCAACTATCTGGACAGATAAAACGGAGTTGTTTGTTGAATACCCGGCATTGATTATTGGAAATAACAGCCGTTTTGCAGCACACTTTACGGTGTTGAAAAAGTATCAGCCTGTTTTGGAAGGCAGTGTAACGGTGAGTTTGATAAAAGGTGGAAAGGGCATCCGACACAAGGTTGATGCACCTTCTTCACCTGGGATATTCACACCCTCACTGCAACCGAAAGAACCGGGAACCTATCAATTGATTTTTGAAATCAAGACGCCTGCGTTTTCGGATAAGATAGTAATGGATAATATTCCTGTGTATGCTTCAGAGGAAGAAGCCATTGCCCAAATGGGTGGTGAAGAAGAGGGTAATGCCATTACTTTTTTGAAAGAACAAGCCTGGAAAATGGAGTTTCAAACAGCTCCAGTTTTAAAGAAGCAAGTCTTTCAAACCATCCCCACTTCAGGTGTTTGGAAAGTAGCACCTTCGAATTATCAGACGCTTGTGGCTCCAGCCAATGGACGAGTGAGCTTTAGTTCTGGAATATTGACGGAAGGAAGCGCTGTAAAAAAAGGTCAGGTTTTGATGACTATTAGCAGTGCAGGACTGACATCCAATAATCTGAGTGCGGAGATCCAAAAGGCAAAAGCTGAATTCGAGCAAGCCAGGTCGGAATACGAACGGAAAAAGGAATTGTACAATTCCAAAATCGTTGCTAAAGCTGAGTTTGAGCAAGTAGAGCAGAAATACCAGGTGGCAAAAACCAACTATGAGACGTTGAGCAGTGGGTATAGTGCGGGAGGCAAACAAGTCACTACTCCAATGAATGGATACATCAAATCTATTCAGGCAGTAAACGGTGGATTTGCAAACCAGGGCGATGCGTTGGTGACTGTGACAAGCCATAAGAGTAGTTTGCTAGAAGTACGGGTTAGCCCGAAGTACAGTGCCGAGCTGCAGAACATTCAAAACCTATGGTACCAGCCCAAACCCGGAGCTTGGTCAAGTCTAAAGGACAGAGGTGGCAAAATCTTGTCTGTTGGTAAAGTGGTAGCGTCTGATCAACCATTGATTTCTGTTTTTGCTGAGGTGAATGAAGGCGTGGAAATGCCGGAAGGCAGCTACACGGAAGCTCAGCTTGCCGTTGGTTCTGCTGTTGAAAGTTTGACTGTTCCCGCTTCCTGCTTATTGGAAGATTATGGCAACTACTCGGTGATCGTACAGCTATCCGGAGAAAGTTTTGAACGCAGGAATGTGACGCTTGGTAAACGCAATGGTAGTGAGGTGGAGGTCATTAAGGGACTATCGTCGGGAGAGGTGGTTGTCACCAAAGGTGCCTATGCGGTGAAAATGGCTTCCATGTCAGGACAAGCGCCCGCTCATGGTCACGCCCATTAAACGGTTGATGATATGTTGAATAAAATATTATCGATTTCACTGCAAAACCGATTAATGGTGCTTTTGGGCGCTGTGGTGCTCAGTGTGGCGGGATTGTACATAGCCCGTAATATGAACGTGGATGTATTCCCAGATCTGACAGCTCCGACAGTGACCATTTTGACGGAAGCTCATGGAATGGAATCTGAGGAAGTAGAAAAGCTGGTGACCTACCAATTGGAAACGGCCATGAATGGCTCGCCCAATGTGCGTAGAATCCGCTCTTCATCTGCAGCAGGAATCTCCATTGTTTGGATAGAATTTGAATGGGGTACGGACATTTACCGGGCAAGACAAATTGTGAGTGAACGCATCCCGATGGTTCGGGAGAATTTGCCTTCTGGTGTTGGTACACCTACTATGGCTCCCATTTCATCCATCATGGGTGAGGTGATGCTTTTAGGTGTTCGTTCAGATAGTTTGTCTGCGATGGAACTGCGTACGCTGGCTGACTGGACCATTCGTCCAAGAATCAAATCCATTGGCGGAATTGCTAATGTAATTGTGATTGGAGGGGACTACAAGCAATATCAGGTATTGGCCAATCCGGAGAAGCTCAAATACTATGATGTGAGCCTTGGTGAACTACTGGAGAAAGTACAGGAAAGCAATGTGAATGCTCCCGGAGGCTTTTTGAATGAATACGGCAATCAGTATATCATTAAAGGAAGTGGACGAGCATATTCAGTAGAGCACCTCGAAGAAGCGGTTCTTAAGAATGTCAATGGACAATCCATCAAGATTAAGGATGTTGCAACCGTACAAATTGGTGCAGCGGACAAGATCGGTGACGGTTCGCTGAATGCGGATCCCGCTGTGATTTTGACCATTTCTAAACAGCCGGATGTCAACACATTGGAATTGACCGAAAGGCTCGATGAAGCGATCGCTGATTTGAACAACACATTACCGGAAAGCGTGGAAATCAAAAGCCACATTTTTCGCCAGTCAAATTTCATTGAGGCATCCATTAACAATCTGAATCAGACGTTACTGGAAGGAGCTTTTTTCGTGATGATCGTGCTATTCATCTTTTTGATGAATTGGAGAACTACGGTTATTTCTTTGCTCGCCATTCCAATCTCGTTGTTGGTATCCATCATTGTTCTTAAAATGCTGGGATATACCATCAATACGATGAGTTTGGGAGGTATGGCTATAGCCATTGGTGCGTTGGTAGATGATGCGATCATTGATGTGGAAAATGTTTTCAAGCGATTGCGTGAGAATATTCGAAAACCAAAAGCAGAGCAACAGCCTGTGCTTACGGTGGTGAAAGACGCCTCGGTGGAGATTCGTAGCTCCATCATTATTGCTACGCTCATCATCATCGTATCGTTTGTGCCGCTATTCTTCCTGAGTGGGATGGAAGGACGATTGTTGCAGCCACTTGGCATAGCATTCATTACTTCGGTATTGACTTCCCTGATTGTGGCAGTTACGGTTACTCCGGTGTTGTGTTCGTACCTATTGAAAAGTGAGAAGGTACTTACCAGGCAAGCTGAGGGAACAAAAGTGGAACGCTTCCTTCGCGCTCGTTATGTGGGTGTATTAGAACGGACACTGAAGTTTCCAAAAACAGTAATTGGCTTGACAGTAGGAGCATTCATTGTCAGTTTGATATTGCTGACGCAATTGGGACGTAGCTTCCTGCCCGAGTTCAATGAAGGTTCCTTAGTGATAAGTGCAGTTGGAGTACCAGGTATGTCGCTGGAAGAAAGCAACAAGAACGGAAAGCTGATTGAACAATTACTGTTGGAAATGCCTGAAGTGGAGGTGGTAACCCGTAGAACCGGACGAGCTGAGCTGGACGAACATGCTCAGGGCGTAAATGCTGCGGAGATTGATGTGCCTTTTACGCTGGATGGAAAATCAAAGGAGCAATTCTTTGAGGAAGTACGAACGAAGCTAAGTGTGGTTCCGGGAATAAATATCACCTTGGGACAACCTATCGCTCACCGAATTGATCACATGCTTTCTGGTACTCGAGCAAACATTGCCATCAAGATTTTTGGTGATGATTTGCAGCGTTTGTTTGAGTTGGGTAAAAGTGTAGAAACCAATATCAATTCCATTGATGGAATTGCCGATGTTGCAGTAGATCAGCAGATCGAAGTGCCACAAATTCGCATTACACCCAAGCGACAAATGCTGTCTGCTTATGGTATGACGGTTGGTGATTTGATGGAGCAAGTAGATGTGGCCTTTGCCGGAGAAAAGGCAGGTGAAATCTATGAAGGGCAGAAGTATTTTGACCTTATCGTTCGTTTTAAAAAGGAGTCAAGGAGCAGTATGGAATCCATACAAGCTGCTTTGGTCACCTTACCAAACGGAGGGCAAATCACATTGGATCAGCTTGCAGATGTGAAATCTGTAAGTTCTCCGAATACCATTTCCAGAGAGAATGTAAAGCGTAAGATTGTAGTAGCTGCCAATGTGCAGGGACGTGATTTGCGTGGGGTGGTAAATGAGATTCAGCAGATCGTAGATGCGAATATTGACTTACCTGAAGGTTATCGGGTAGAGTATGGCGGTCAGTTTGAGAGTGAAGCAAAGGCTTCTCAATTATTACTAATCACGGCTGTTGTTGCCATTTTGATCATCTTTCTATTGCTCTATTATGAGTTTCAGGATGTGAAACTTTCATTCATTGTCTTGATCAATCTGCCTCTGGCTCTGATTGGTGGGATTTTGATTGTGTACTTCACTTCCGGCATTATCAGCATTGCTGCTACCATTGGCTTTATTAGCTTGTTTGGTATCGCTACTAGGAACGGAATCCTATTGGTATCGAGGTATGAGGATTTGAGGAAGGAAGGTTTGCAAGGGTTTGAGTTGCTCAAAACCGGAGCTTTGGACAGACTGAATCCAATACTAATGACGGCCTTCACTACTGGGCTTGCCTTAATACCGCTTGCACTGAAAGGGGGCGAACCGGGTAATGAAATTCAAAGCCCAATGGCAGTAGTGATTTTGGGCGGGTTGCTGTCTGCTACTTTGCTCAATCTCATTGTTATCCCATGTGTGTATGAGTTGGTTAACTCAAGGAAGAATTAACCAGGTAAATGATAGTCAGGCCAAATCGGCCTGACTATTTCAAATATGCATTAGATTCAAATTATATCTTTATAGACTTTCCGAAACATACACATTCTCCGCAACCTTTTGAGAAACCATTCGAGTTTCTCCTTCGATTTCAACATCCAAAGATCCATCAAACTCGTGATGTGATTTGATAAGGATTTTACTATTGATGACAAGTCCCAATTGTGTAATGTGTTGAAGGAATGCAGGAGAATCGTTCTTTACTCCAACAACTTTTAGTTGCTTGCCAACTGATTCATTTTCTAAGGTAGTTTTGTGCATTCCCCTAATCTTGCCAGTGGCATCCGGGATAGGGTCACCATGTGGATCATATTCAGGGAAACCCAAAAGCTTATCCAGTTGATCTACTAGTTTTTTGGACTTAATGTGTTCCAGTTGCTCGGCTACCTCATGGATTTCATCCCAGGTAAATTCCATTTTCTCAACTAAAAATGTTTCCCACAATCGGTGCTTCCTTATGACAGAGAAAGCAATTGTTTCACCCTCTTTCAGCAGTGATATTGCACCGTATTTTTTATAATCAATGAATCCCTTTTCTTTCAGCTTCTTTAGCATACTACTCACCGTAGCAGGAGATATTCCAAGATGACTCGCAAGTTCATTGGTACCAAGCTCCTTCCCGTTTCGATTCAGGTTTAGGCTGTAGATGGCTTTCAGATAATTCTCCTCCGTGATAGTGATCATGTTTCAAAAGTAAGTATCGCATGTCTTATTTAAAAGTTTGATATGTCTAACTTTAATTAATAGATTTGTATAAAATTATTTTGAGATGAATAAAATAATAATATATCTGAGCATTGTCCCTTTTGTGTTGGCTATTTCATGTGAGGAAATAATACCAGCTGCTCCTGCTGAAAATGAGCTGCTGGATGGCCCTACGGAAGGCTTATCCCATGCTGAGCAAAGACAATTTTTGGATGGAGATATTGCTTTTAATGACGAGGTGTTTTCAGTGGAAAATGGACTTGGACCAGGCTTTGTTGCCACGTCCTGTGGAAGCTGTCATGCAGGAGATGGCAAAGGTCATCCTTTTACCACGCTCACTAGATTTGGTCAATCACTGCCAAACACATTGCCGGATCTATCTATTGGAGGTCCTCAACTTCAAAATAGAGCAATACCAGGGTTTGAACCTGAAAAGCTGCCAGATGGTGTTCCATTCATGAAGTTTACTCCACCGGCTGTTACTGGGTTGGGATTTCTGGCAGCACTGTCAGATCAACAGATTCTGCAGAATGTCGATTCTCTTGATGATGATGGTGATGGTATTTCCGGGAAACCAAATTACATAACACCACCAGACTACTTTGAACAGAAATCGATTCATCAGCCTGTCAATGGTAAAATTATAGGGCGTTTTGGGAAGAAAGCTGCGGCGATTGATCTGCTTCAACAGACCGTAGGTGCCTACAATCAGGATATGGGAATTACTTCAACTTTTGAGCCCATTGATCCTTACAGCCAGCTTTCTACCGATCCTGAAGTTTCTGATCAAACGATTCGTGATGTGGTCTTTTATCTGAGAACATTAAAAGCTCCTATTCCTAGATCAGAGGAAAACACGGTGGTATTACAAGGGAAGTCAATATTTACAGAAATACAGTGCGCCTCATGTCATATCCCTGAATGGACAACCCCAGAGTCTGATATCGAAGCATTATCGAATAGGACATTCTACCCATACACGGATTTGTTGCTACATGATATGGGACTAGGGCTGGATGATGGTGCCACCGAAGGATCTGCTGAAACATACGAATGGCGGACTCCACCATTATGGGGCTTGGGACTTTCGCCCAATTCGCAAGGCGGATCATTCTTCTTAATGCATGATGGACGAGCCGCAAGTATTGAAGAAGCTATCCTGCTTCATGGTGGAGAAGCTGACAACAGTAAAAATCAATTTGTCTCTCTTTCTGAAGATGATAAAGAGGCACTCATTAAGTTTCTCAAATCTCTTTAGATATGGAAAGAAGAGAATTTGTCAGAAAATGCGGAATGGGCTGCCTCGGTATAGTGGCAACAGGTTTACTCCTTGAAGGATGTGCTGGAACCCGATACATTTCTGGGAATATAGAAGGCTCCTATCTGAGTCTGCCTGAAGCAGCATTTTTGAAAGAGGAAAACAACTATTTAAAGTATGTAGTGGTGCAGAATGAGTCATTACAATACCCGGTAGCTGTTTTCCGCTTCAATTCCAATGACTACAAAGCATTGCTCATGAAATGCACACACCAAGGCACGGAACTTCAGGTATTTGGAGATCGGCTACAGTGTCCTGCCCATGGAAGTGAGTTTACGCAAGACGGGAGTGTTCAAAATGGCCCGGCTGATACATCGCTTAGAAGTTTCCCAATTATAAAAGAAAGTAAAACCCTTAAAATCGATTTATCATGAGGAAGTTTGGTTGGATACTTATAACAATAACATCTCTGCTTTCGATAGATGCAAAGGCTCAAATCGACAGTACTTTACTCAAGCGTACACCAGTTGATACGGCAAAAAACCAGCTTAATATGGATGCTGTTTACAACAGACCTTTTCTACAGGTTGGTAAGTTACCGGTATCAGTAGGTGGATATATTGAGGCAGATTATGGATACATTGGTGAAGATGGTGTGACAGATGGACATAGCTTCCGAGTCCCGCGAATGACGCTTTTTGTTGCTTCCTCAATACATAGAAAAATCAAGTTTCTTTCTGAGATAGAATTTGAGGAAGGCGGAGAAGAGGTAGCCATAGAGTTTGCGGCACTTGACATCAGTATGCATCCTCTTTTGAATCTACGTGGTGGAATAGTGATGAATCCTATCGGAGCATTCAATCAAAATCATGACGGACCTAAATGGGAGTTTGTGGATCGCCCAATAGCTGCAACGGATATGCTGCCAGCAACCTGGAGTAATGTTGGCTTTGGACTTTATGGTAAATATTACATGAAAGAATGGGCATTTGGATATGAAGCCTACCTGACCAATGGATTCAATGATGCCATTATCAATAACGGAGAGAATCGCACGTTTTTACCCGCATCTAAAGAAAACAAGGAGCGGTTTGAAGAATCATCTAACGGAGAGCCATTGCTGACAGGAAAAATAGCTGTAAGACATAACAAGGTTGGTGAAATTGGCCTTTCATATATGGGAGGAATTTACAACACCTATGAAGAAGACGGTTTGATATTGGATGATAAAAGGAGGCTGAACGTGTACGCGATTGATTTTAATACGACCATTCCTGTAACCAAGACCTTTATTGTCGGTGAGTGGGCGTGGATAAACATCGATGTACCTGGTACTTTTTCTCAGCAATTTGGAGATCAACAAAAAGGAGGTTTTGTAGACTTTGTTCAGCCGATTCTTACCGGGGATTTGTTTGGCTTCAATAACGCTTCTTTCAATGTTGCTATGCGTTTGGAATATGTTGATTGGAATGACGGGACATTCCGTGAAACAGGAGGAAATATCGGAGATGAAATTAGGGCAGTAGTTCCGGCGATAAGTTTTCGCCCCACCGCCCAGACAGTGATTCGATTAAACTATCGAATCATGGAACAAACCGATATTCTGGGCAATCCACCTGCTAAGATCTCAGGTATCCAGTTTGGCGTTTCTTCGTATTTTTAGTCAATGCTCGAACAAAAACTTGAAGATAGAGACATAAAGCCAACAGCCATGCGGCTGTTGGTGCTCAGAAAGCTCGTAGAATCAGGGGCTGCCATAAGTCTCAGTGACCTGGAAACAAAATTTGAACGGGCAGATAAAGCTACGCTCTACAGAACCCTCAAAACATTTGAAGACAAGAAGCTCATTCACAGTATTGATGATGGAACCGGTGCGGTGAAATATGCCCTCTGCGAAGAAGGCTGTGAATGCGAACCCCAGGATCAACACATCCACTTTCATTGTGTGGGATGTGGCGAAACGTATTGCCTAACTCAGTCTAAAATCCCTCAAACAAACATTCCGTCCGGATTCAAGGCAGCCAGTGCCAGCATGGTGTACAAAGGCACATGCGCGAACTGCTCCTAAACTTTGCAAACAAGTTGCACTCCTTTTTCGTTATACTTGCATAGTGAAATTTTCCGCATTCATATTATCGCTGTTTCTGTTAGGGCTATCGGTAGCACCGTGTGCGGATGAAACCACAGCAGATAGCATCGAGGTTTCATACGAACAACCTGGTTCGGATCAGGACCACAATGAATCCGAAGATTTATGTTCTCCTTTATGTGTTTGTCATTGCTGCCATTCACATCTTGTCGTTCAGCAAACTTTTATAAGTGAATTAGGTATCCTTACATTTCCTCTCCAGGGAAGCACCTATACAGATCCAATAACATCAGGATTTGTCGGCTCACTGCTACAGCCACCTCAGGTTTAATATCAGTTTCATAAGGACAACTCCGTCCAACTCGATCCTACTCTAAAGGATCGAAACAGAATCATTTTAACTGATACTAAATCATTTCATACATGATCAATAAAATCATATCGTTCTCGATAAAGAACAAATTCATTGTGGGCTTACTCACACTTGCACTCATAGGTGTGGGGATCTATTCCATGTCAACGGTCAATCTGGGTTCCGTCCCGGATATCACCAATAACCAGGTGCAGGTGATGACGGTTTCACCCAATCTGGCTACTGAAGATATCGAGCAGTTCGTCACCTATCCGGTCGAGTTGGCCATGGGTAACCTTCCGGGAGTAGATGAGATTCGCTCTGTTTCAAGATTTGGCCTGTCGGTGGTGACCATCGTCTTTGAAGATGACATGGGCACCTATTTGCCACGCCAACTGGTGCAGGAAAAACTGAACGAACTCCAGGAGACCATTCCCCAAAAATTCGGAAGTCCCACTATGGGACCAATTTCCACAGGTTTGGGGCAGATTTACGAATACACCATCCAACCTCAGGAGGGTTTTGAAACAAAATACTCGCCAACAGACCTGCGCACTATCCAAGACTGGATTGTAAAACGACAACTCACGCTACTGGATGGAGTAGTTGAAGTCAACTCATTTGGGGGTTACATCAAGCAATACGAGGTAGCCATCAATCCTGAAAAACTCAACGCACAAAAAGTTAGCATATCGCAGGTATATGAAGCACTAGCGAGAAACAATGTCAATACCGGAGGGGCTTATATTGAGAAGAATCGAATGTCCAACTTCATAAGAGGAGAAGGATTGATTCGCTCATTAGACGACATTCGAAAAATTGTTATCAAAACCGAAAATGGCATTCCTGTCACGATTGGTGATGTTGCTTCTAAAGTCCATTTTGGACACCAGGTACGCTATGGTGCATTCACACAGGATGGCCGTGAATCGGTGGGCGGCATCATCATGATGCTAAAAGGCTCTAACCCCAATGCGGTCATACAAAATGTGAAAGAGCGAATGGAAGAGGTCGAGAAATCGCTTCCTGAAGGATTGGAAATCAATACCATCATTGACAGAAGTGATCTTATTTCCAGAACGACCAGTACAGTGCAAACCAATCTGATCGAAGGAGCACTCATCGTCATATTTGCGCTCGTCATTCTATTGGGAAGTTTGCGTGGTGGTATCATCACGGCCACTACTATTCCACTTTCACTGCTTTTTGCATTCATACTGATGAAGCAATTCAATGTCTGGGCCAACCTGATGAGCTTGGGTGCCATTGACTTTGGAATTATTATAGATGGTGCGGTGATCATCATAGAAGGAACGGTCTATGAAATCCAGAAACGCATACGCTCTGGTAAAATTAAGTTCAACCAAGGTGTCATGGACGAGGTAGCTTTTGAGTCCGGAAGCACCATGATGGGTTCTGCCTTTTTCGGTCAGATTATCATTCTCATTGTGTTCGCTCCGATCCTGTTTCTGACAGGTGTTGAGGGTAAGATGTTCCAGCCGATGGCCTACACCTTTGGTTTTGCCATGATTGGTGCCATTTTCCTTTGTCTGACGTACGTGCCAATGATGTCAGCCTTATTTATGAAGCCCATCCAAAACAAAAAGAACTGGTTTGGGAAGTTTGAACGCTGGTTGGAAAAGGTGAGTGACAAAATAATCGGCGGTATTCATAAGGCATACCTGCCATTGCTAAAAAGTGCCCTCCGTTTTAAGGCTATCGTAATCATTGTGGCTATTGTGCTGCTGGGAGTTGCCGGATTTACATTTTCGCGTATGGGTGGGGAATTTGTCCCTCAGCTGGATGAAGGAGACCTGGCCATGCAGGCATTGATACGACCGGGAAGTTCGCTCACAGAGTCTAATGAAGTCTCCATGAAAATTGAAAAGCTCTTGCTTGAAAACTTTCCTGAGATCAAAACGGTCACCTCACGCATTGGTGTTGCAGATATACCCACAGACCCAATGCCCATGGACATAGCGGATATGTACATCATTCTGGAAAAGGACAAAGACAAGTGGGTTTCCGCAGCAACCAAAGACGAGCTAATTGATCAAATCAAAGACAAACTCGATGAACAGCTCGTTGGGGTTAACCTCGTCTTTACCCAGCCTGTGGAATTACGGTTCAACGAATTGCTTGAAGGAGTACGGGAAGATATTGCGGTCAAGCTATACGGTGAAGATTTAGAGGTTTTAGCCACCAAGGTTCAGGAGATGGCGGAGATCATTTCCACAGTACCGGGTGCCGGAGATGTCAATGCTGAGCGGACCTCAGGACTTCCCCAAATGACAGTGAATTACAATCGTAATAAGATAGCTCAATACGGGTTAGATATTCAAAAACTCAATGAGTATGTCAGCTCAGCTTTTGCAGGTGGGGTGGCCGGAGTGGTTTTTGAAGGCGAGAAGCGATTCGATCTGGTCATACGCTTTGATGATGCACATCGCAGAAGCATAGATGACTTACGGACACTCTATATCGATCTACCGGATGGGACTCAAGTTCCCATAAAAGAGGTAGCTGACATAAGCTATGTGCCGGGACCGATGCAGATCTCCAGGGACAACACCTACCGTAGAACGTATGTTGGAGTGAATGTGAGAGGACGCGATGTGGAGTCGGTGGTGAATGACATACAGGCCAAATTGGATGCGCAGTTGGATCTGCCGGCCGGGTACTACATCACCTACGGTGGAGAGTTTGAAAACCTGCAAAGAGCGAAAAGCAGATTAATGATCGTAGTGCCAATAGCCCTCTTTCTGATTTTTGTTTTGCTCTACTTTGCCTTAGAGTCATTTTCTCAATCCATTATGATCTATATGGCTATTCCCCTGGCGGCTATTGGGGGCGTATTTGCTATGTGGTTGAGGGATATGCCATTTAGTATTTCTGCTGGTGTCGGGTTCATTGTGCTGTTTGGCGTGGCGGTCCTCAATGGTCTTGTATTGATCAACCGCTTCAATTCATTGAAGGAAGAAGGGGTGACGAGTATTAGAGAGAGAATTTTAACAGGAACAAAAGAACGAATCAGACCTATTATGTTGACAGCAACTACAGACATTTTCGGATTTTTACCCATGGCATTTTCAGCCTCTGCAGGAGCGGAAGTACAACGACCATTGGCTACCGTAGTGATTGGTGGTATGCTCACTGCCACCCTACTTACTCTAGTGGTTCTTCCGGTGCTCTACACGTTTGTAGAAGGCAGAAGTGACAAAAGAAAAAGCCTGAAAGCACCGAATGCCAATGTGATTATTGCCCTGATCGTTTGTGGTGGATTGTTTGGATTACCAGCTGTGGGAAATGCGCAGGAAACCAAGTCTGTGAATACGCTGGAAGAAGCCATTGAAATAGGATTGGCCAATAATGGGAATGTTAAAGTGGCCAAAACCAATATAGACGTTCAACGGCAAGGAAAGAAGGCCGCATTCAACCCGGGCAAGACAGGTATTGGCATGCAATACGGACAATACAACAGCTTTGAAAATGATTTTTCTTTTAATGTTGGCCAGTCCTTTGAATTTCCTACGGTTTACGGCAAACAGCGCAATCTGGCAAATGAACGGGTTGAGGGGAGTCAAAAACAGCTAGCTGTTACAGAGAACGAACTCAAAGCGAGTATCCGACAAGCCTGGTACGAGCTGGCCTATTTGCACGAGACCAGAAACCTGTTGCTTTACCAGGACTCCATCTATGGAAGGTTCCTCAATGCCGCAACTATCCGGTTTGAGACGGAAGCTACCAGTTATTTGGAAAAAGCGGCCGCAGAAACGCAGGTGATGGAAGTCCAGAATCAGTTGAAGCTATTGGAAGCCGATATGATCATCCAGGAAAAACAGCTTCAGATCCTGCTTAATGACACCACGGATTTGGCTTTTGCGCCCTCCGGTCTGGAGGAACGACAGGTTTTGGCACTCCAGGATCGTGCACTGATTGCAAACAATCCATTTCTGCAGTTTACACAGCAGCAGGTGGAGATTGCGGATGCGCAGAAATCCGTTGTTTCTTCCAAATTAATGCCTGAGTTTTTTGTGGGGTATTTCAACCAGTCACTGATTGGTGGTGAAACAGCAGATGGTGGTGTTGCAACATCTTCTGACCGGTTTGGAGGCATACAGGCAGGCATAGCCATTCCATTGTTTTTTGGCTCCTATAAGGCAGACATTAAGGCCGCCAGCCTGCGTGAACAAATGGCTAAAACCAATCTGGAATACTTCCGAACCACCGTCCAGGGACAATTTAGTCAGCAGGTAGAAGAAGTAAATAAGTTCCGCAATAGTCTGGAATACTACAATGAAAAAGCGATTCCCCAGGCCAATCTAATCTTAGATAATGCCCAGAAGAGCTTTGAGAGCGGGAACATTGATTATGTAGAATACTTTCAAAATCTCAACCAGGCCCTGAACCTCAAATTCAATTACCTCAATACGCTTAATGGATACAACCAGGCGGTCATCAACCTGGAGTTCCTGATCGGTCAATAAAATTTAAAGAACATAAAATATTAAATAATGAAAAAGCAAATCATATATATACTGGCATTGGTACTGATGGTATCGGTATTTACCGGTTGCGGAAGCAAGTCTGCTGATAACACGGAAGAAGCTTCTCATGAACATAAAGAAGGTGAAGAAGGACATGAGGACGAAGGACACGAAGAAGAAGGAATGGCCGAGCTTCACCTTTCGGACCTCAAATTTAAAAGTCTGGGGATAAAGATTGATGCGCTACCCACTCGCGCACTATCGGACGTAGTAGAGGCCAACGGTCAGCTAGAAGTACCTCCACAGCATGAGGCTACCGTTACCGCTATTCTGGGGGCCAATGTGACTTCCATCAAAGTGATAGAGGGAGACAAGGTAAGAAAAGGTCAGATATTGGCTTACCTGGCTCACCCCAATCTGAGCAGTATTCAATCCAACTATGTAAGGGCATATAGCCAGTTGCAATACCTGGAGAAAGAACACGCACGTCAAAAAAAGCTCTATGAAGAAAATGTGGGCTCGGGAAAGACCTATCAGCAAACCTTAGCTGACTATCAAACCACAAAAGGTGAAGCAAAAGGCTATGAAGCCCAGCTCAAACAACTCAGTTTGAATGTAGAGAAGATACGGCAGGGAGAAATATATGAGCAAGTGCCTGTGGTTAGCCCTATAAGTGGCTACATAGAAAAAGTAGAAGTTCAGTTAGGGCAGTTCGTAGATCCTCAGACCGTAATGTTCAGGGTTGTTAATACCGACCACATCCATGCCGACCTGATGGTGTTTGAAAAGGATGTTTATAAAGTAAAGAAAGGACAAAAAATAACCTTCACCGTGGAGTCGGTTCCCGGAGCTACTTTGACGGCCGATATTTATTCTGTTGGCAAACAATTCGAGCAAAACCCGAAAGCAGTGCATGTACACGCTGAAATTGATCAAAAAGAAGATTTTCTGATTCCCGGGATGTACATCAATGGAAGAATCCATACCAACAGCCGGGAAGTTATGGCCTTACCGGAAGATGCCATCATAGAAGAAGAAGGCAAGCCTTATATTTTTATTGCGGAATCTCATCAGGAAGACGGAGAAACCGAATGGGCATTTAAACCAGTGGAAATTCGAACAGGCATTATCGATGAAGGATGGGTAGAGATCAAGCTGCTGGAGGCGTTACCCGAGGGTACTAAAGTAGCCTGGAACAACGCCTATTATCTTATAGGAGAGATGAAAAAAGGTGATACAGAGCACGGCCATTAAGTGCCAAGTGGGTGAGGAATAGTTGGTGATTAAAGGTTGGCAAAGGGCAGTTGGCAAGTAGGCAAACACTGAAAGTGAGCTTGCAACACAATTACCAACTGCCTTTTTGCCCCTTGCCAACTTTATTAATTGATTAAAAATTATAACGACTAAAAAGATGAAAGAAATAAAAGCATTTATAAAGCCAAAAAGAGTACAGGTAGTGGTAAAGTCTCTGCGGGATGCAGGGTTTGAAAGTGTAACACTATCCAAAGGAGAAGGTACGGGAGCTTATAAGGATCCTGATGCATCTCCTTCCCTGAATTTTCATTTTACCGATAGCCCGATAGTAAAACTGGAGCTTGTTTGCCAAAATGAAGAAATGGATAAAGCAGTGCAATTGATATGCGGAAAGGCTCAAACGCCTGATCCGGGCGATGGAATCATTTACGTTTCTGAAATAGATGATGCCTACAGAATAAAGACCGGAAAGTCTATCAAAAGATTTGATATGAAGTGAAAAATGTCATGGAGTTTCCAATTGAAAAAATGAGGCAATTAGCCAGGACAAGGGGTGGGCTTTGTTTATCAGACTTATATATCAACAGCAAGTCCAAATTGTGGTGGCAATGTGCAAAAGGCCACCGGTGGCAGGCCACCCCTTTTAGTGTGAAGATACGGAAAAGCTGGTGCCCTGAATGTGCTAACAACGTTCCGCATGGAATAGAGAAGATGCAATTCCTGGCTCATGCAAAGGAAGGTAAGTGTCTTTCTAACGAATACATAAACTCCAAAATACCCTTGAGGTGGCAATGTAAAAACGGTCATCGTTTCCGGGCTACCGCTGATAGTGTGATTCAGGGGAGTTGGTGCAGGAAATGTAGGGATAATTTGAAAAATTAAAATTGATATTATTATGAAAGCTATAAAAGTTTTAATTCCCATGATTACGGCATTTATGCTGTTGCAGGGATGTGCCATTGTAAGGCCCGGAGAGGTGGGTGTAGATGTGCATTTTGGAAAGGTGAAACCAGCGGTAATGAAGCCGGGCCCTCATCATTTTATGGGGTTTATTGGGAGGAAAATAGAACGTTTTGACACGCGGATTGTCAATTACTCCCGGGAACTCAATTTCCATACAAAAGAAGGGATTGAGGTAAGCTCTGAAATAACCATATTATACCATATTGTTCCTGATTCGATCATTCGCATTTATCAGGATTTTGGTGGCGGTTATCAGGAAACGGTCATTGAGGATAACCTGATCACAATCCTTCGGCAAACGGGACTTGAGTATAAAGCCACTCAGCTGATTACCGAACGAAATACGATTGAAAATACCATTAAAGAAAAAATGAATGCGGTAATCCGTGATTATGGTTTTGCAATGGATCTTGTAATGCTTAAAGAAGTCGATTTGCCACAGGCAGTGGTGGAAACCATCGAGGCTCAGCTCAACGCAGACGAGATAGCCAAGAAGACAAAAATCGAGAATGAGATAAAAAGGAACCAGTTGGATTTTGAGCTGGAGAAACAAAAGAAAGAAAAGGAGATGGCCATCATTACCGAGCGTATGCAAATCGATTTCAACATTGAGAAGCAGAAGAAAGAAGCAGAAAGGCTATTGATTGAGGCAGAGGCTATCAAAAAGCAGCAGGCCATCATCAACGCCACCCTGAATGACCGGCTCATCAAATACAAGAGCCTGGAAATCACCAGGGAGCTGGTCGGCTCTAAGAACACTAAAGTAATTGTAACCGATGGTAAATCACCGGTAATTGTAAACGACAATTAAATATATGTTTAACCTTAAAATCTACAGCTATGATGCACGATTGGTATTTCGGAGGAATGCATTGGATCTGGTGGATCTTGTGGCTTATCCTCCTATGCTGGATATTCTTAATCCCTTACCCTACGCCCGGACAAAACAGACGGAAGGATAAGGCCATGGAAGCCCTGAGAGAGCGATATGCCCGGGGCGAGATATCCGATGAGGAATTTGAACAAAAGAAGAAAGTCCTTCAGGATAAGAAGAAGTAGTTACACAGCCACAGGTGTATCCCAAGCGAGGTGACACCTGTGGTTTATAAAAGGATATTGTAAAATGAAAAACCAGAGATTTCTTGCTTATATACTTATTGGATTAACCTTTGGACTATTTGTGATACAGCCCCTGGCTATTTCACTTCACATGTATGACATGCAGGGAGATAACGGCAGTTGGTGGGAATATCTTCCTCCCGCATATCAGCAGGTTGCTGGTTCATGGGATTTAGATCAGGCCGTCATCAAATTGCTATTCGGGTTGCTGGGCATTGCCTTGTCGCTTATGTTTATGGTCAGGCAAAAAATATTTCAGCTTACCATAAGAAGGGATAGGTTGGAGGAGATCAGGGAGTTGATTGCGGCAGGAGAAAACCAGCAAGTTGAGTTCAAATCTACCTTAAGGTGGGATTTGAGACAGTTTAAGCCGAATAAGGCTCTGGAAGACGTAGTAGCCAAAACAATTGCCGGATTTATGAATACCCGGGGAGGGCACCTATTTATTGGTATTGACGATGATGGACAGGCACAAGGTTTACATGAAGATTATGCAAGCCTGAAAAAACCGGGACGAGATGGTTTTGAGCAGTATATAATGCAACTGATCTCCACCAAATTAGGGACAAATTATTGCGCTCTGATAGATGTTTCTTTTTTCCAAATAGAAGGGCTTGATGTCTGTCATCTTGAGATTAAACATGCGCACTCTCCGGTCTATCTGCATCAGGACGACCGTTCACACTTTTATATCCGTACAGGAAATGGTACGCGTGAGCTTGACATACCCGAAGCGTTAAATTATATCGAAGAAAACTTAAATGGTCGCTCATTGTGACAAGGAATTTATCACAGCTCTATTATTGGAGTAACTATAAAACCAAAATCAGATCAACAAACTGAATTAAAATGCTCTTAAATAAAAGAATATCCATACTTGACTTTATCAAAACCATTAAGGTTGATATAGTACTTATCTCCTCGTATGCGGTTGTGGTAGGCATTTTCGATCAATACGGATTTCTTGACAAAATTTCGGTTCCTATTAGTGTTACTGCTGTTTTTGGTACTGCGGTAGCCTTGCTGTTGGGTTTTCGAACCAATCAAGCCTATGAACGGTGGTGGGAAGCCCGTATTATTTGGGGTGCTATTGTTAACGATTCCCGAACACTGGTTAGACAATGTGTTTCATTTTTCAAAAGGAGCAACGGGCAGTACGATACCTTGGTCAATGAAATGGCCAATCGTCAGATCATTTGGTGCTATGCGCTCGGAGAATCACTAAGAAAACTACCTTTTTCCCACAGGGTCATTAAATATAAAGAATCCAATAAGACCGAAGCATTTAATATTCCAAATGCTTTATTGTCAGAACATTCTGAAACTTTGCTAAAGGCAAAAGAAAAAGGTATGGTGAATGATTTTCAGCAGGTGCAAATCGATAGCACCATCGCCAGATTATGTGATTCTATGGGCAAGTGCGAACGCATAAAAAACACGGTTTTCCCCAAAGCACACAGCCTGTTGATCCATACCATTATTTATGTCTTTGCTACCATGCTGCCATTCGGTTTAACTGATGAATACCTAATTGTAGAAATAGGCCTGACTATTGGTATACCGATCATTTTTATTGCCATCGAAAAAACCTCCATTCTCATGCAGGATCCTTTTGAGAACCAGCCTTTGGACACGCCCATGACAGACCTGGCGGAAACGATAGAAATAAACATCAGGCAAATGATTGGAGAAACGGATGTTCCTGAAAAGAAAAAACCGACAGACTATTATGTTTTATAACACAAAATATTAACAATGGATTTTCAAACTGAAATAACGCTCATACCAAGGTTACTTGTCGCCCTTGTACTCGGTGTTTTGATAGGACTCGACAGGGAAATTGACGGGCATGCCGCAGGAATCAGAACGTATGCTGCCGTTTGCCTGGGTGCGGCTTTAGTCACAATTATCAACTCCCACATTGAAGTTGCAGATCAGACCCGAATTGTTGCCAATATTGTTTCAGGCATTGGCTTCTTGGGGGCGGGTATTATTTTCAGAGATGGATCCAAAAATTTTATTTCAGGTTTGACAACCGCAGCTACTATTTGGGCCACTGCTGCTGTAGGAATTGCTATTGGATATGGCATGTACCTTATCGCAAGTGTCACATCCGCCTTGCTTATTCTATTATTGATTTCACATCATTTCCCTTTTTTAAAAAAGAAAAATATCAGAAAATGAAAAAACTACAAATAAAAATACCGCTTCTCCTGCCCGAAGTACCGGATGAGAAGGATCAATGTGTGGAAAAACTCATTAAGCAGCTTCAAGACCAGGAAGGTCTTGAAAAAGTGCATGTAGCAGATGAGACGGACAATGGCGTACCTCAGCTATGCTTTCACTACGACCCGGAGTTAATCTCCATAGACCGTATCCAGTCGTTAGCGGAGCAGACCGGAGCGGAAATCACGCAAAAATTTGGACACAAACTTATAGAAGTAGAAGGCGTTCGCCATACCCGCCATGCCCGTCATATAGAGCGTGACCTTCGGGATATAGCCGGCATTATGGAAGCCTCCGTATCGGCATCCGGTATGGTGCGGGTAGAGTATGATACAGCCCAAGTGGTTGAAGCTGAAATCCTGAAAGTGCTGAGAAAAGAGGGGCTTGATATACCAGATACTCGGGTAAGTACCGAACGATTTCTTGAGAAAGTAAAAGAAACTGAAAAAGGCGAAGATCAAAAAGAAAGTAAAAAGGAACATGACCATGAGGAAGGTGACGATCATGAACATTCGCATGGCGGCATTTTCGGTAAAAATACGGAGCTGATTTTTTCCATCATTTGCGGGGCGCTGTTAGGTATTGGTTTTGGACTTTCTTACATAGAAGCTGTTCCCTCCTGGGTAAGCCTTTCCCTTTACATTGCAGCGTATTTCTTTGGCGGCTATTTTACAGCTAAAGAAGCCATTCAAACAGTGGCCAAAGGAGGTTTTGAAATTGACTTCCTTATGCTCGTGGCAGCCATTGGAGCGGCTATTCTGGGCGAATGGGCAGAAGGTGCCTTGTTATTATTCCTGTTCAGCATGGGGCATGCACTGGAACACTACGCCATGAACAAAGCCCGTAAATCCATTGCTGCTTTAGCGGAACTCGCTCCTAAAACAGCACTGCTTAAGAGAAATGGTAAGACAGAGGAAGTCGGTATTGAGGAATTGAGCATCGGTGACATCATCGTAGTGAAGCCCAATAGCAAAATTTCAGCCGATGGGGTAGTCGTCAGCGGTACAAGTAGCGTGAACCAAGCCCCAATAACCGGAGAAAGCGTACCGGTAGATAAAGAACCGGTGGATAATCCCGATAAAGACTGGTCGGAAGAAAAAGACATCAAAGATGAGAACCGTGCTTTTTCGGGTACCATCAATGGCAATAATACACTGGAAATCAAAGTGATTAAAGTAGCGAAGGACTCTACACTCTCCCGCCTGGTGAAACTTGTGAATGAAGCCCAGACCCAAAAATCACCTACGCAGCGGCTCACCGACAAATTTGAGAAGTATTTTGTGCCTTCAGTATTGGTACTGGTCGTGCTGCTCAATTTCGCTTTTCTGGTCATTGATGAAAGCTTTAGTGAAAGCTTCTACCGTGCAATGGCCGTATTGGTGGCAGCCAGCCCTTGCGCTTTGGCCATAGCCACTCCGAGTGCAGTGTTAAGCGGAGTGGCAAGGGCCGCCAAAAGTGGAGTGCTTATCAAAGGTGGTCGTCCGCTGGAAGATCTGGGTGTACTCACCGCCCTGGCTTTTGACAAAACCGGAACACTTACCGAAGGCAAGCCCAAGCTCACCGAAGTAATTGCTTTGGGTGATGTAAACGAGGAAGAACTGTTGAAAATAGCAGTAGCTGTAGAAGCCTTAAGCGACCATCCACTGGCAAAAGCCGTGGTTCGGGATGGGAAAGAGCGATTGGATGGTGTTGACATACCTGAGGCGAAAGATCTGGAAGCTGTGCTTGGGAAAGGGATCAAAGCCACCTTGGGTGATGACAAAGTATACATCGGCAATCTGGATCTGTTTGAATCCCTGGATGATAATAAGCCAGGGCAGGAAACAGAAGAAAAAGTAAAGTCACTGGAATCAGATGGCAATACTACCATGCTGATCCGTCAAAATGACAAATACATTGGCATCATTGCCCTGATGGACACACCCAGAAAAGAAGCTAAAAACACATTGGAACGATTGAAAGAAATCGGTATCAAGCGTATGATTATGCTTACGGGTGATAATCAGAAAGTAGCCGATGCAGTAGCCAAAGAGATTGGACTCACAGATGCCTGGGGCAGTTTATTGCCGGAAGAAAAAGTAGAAGCCATTAAAGAACTCAGGGAAAAAGAATCCAAAGTAGCGATGGTGGGCGATGGCGTAAATGATGCCCCGGCCATGGCCAACAGTACGGTGGGAATTGCCATGGGAGCAGCGGGTAGCGATGTAGCCTTGGAAACAGCCGACATTGCCCTGATGGCCGACAAACTGGAAACCTTGCCTTTTGCCATTGGTTTAAGTAGAAAGGCCAAAGGCATTATCAAGCAAAACCTCTGGGTTAGTTTGGGAATAGTAGCCTTGTTGATACCCGCCACGGTTTTCGGCTTTGCCAATATCGGTATTGCGGTACTGATCCATGAAGGATCCACGTTAGTGGTGGTGTTTAATGCGCTGCGATTGTTGGCTTATAAAAAAAGCCGGTAAGAATATATTCTAATCGTTAATTTAAATATGAGTATAGCAGAAGAAATATTTCAGGATCATTCAATTATTCCAACTCACACCCGTTTCAAGGTGATTGAATATCTTATTAATAAACCAACTGCCTGTAGTTTGAAAGAACTCAACAAGCTTTGGCAACAACAACCTTACAAGAAAAGCCGGTAAACAAAACAACCTTCTATCGGACAATAGATCTTCTTGAAAAGAAAGGAATCGTACATCGGATTGATGATGGAACAGGAACAGCGAAATATGCCATATCGAGTCACGACTTACCGGATGGTAAATGGCATCTTCACTTTCATTGTGAAAAATGCAATAAAGCGTTCTGTTTGCCTGACCCGATACCAGAAAGGATACTTACAATTGGTGATAACCATCGTGTTATGAAGGTTAACCTGGTTCTGCAAGGTATCTGTGAAAAGTGTAATGAAAACCAACTAAATGAATAAAACCACATTCCATATCAGCAAAATGGACTGCCCCTCTGAAGAGCAAATGATCCGTATGAAGCTGGAGCCTTATAAAGAGGTAAAGCAGCTTTCTTTTGATATCCCCAATCGTAAACTGGAGGTATATCACACGGGAGAAGTTGAAAAAATCCATCAAGCCCTCAGTGAACTCAAACTCAATGATCGATTGGAAAATACGGAAGATGAAGCTGAGCTGCCATTGGCTGCTGACGAATCTAAACAGCGAAAAATACTTTGGTGGGTGCTGGGTATCAATTTCGGGTTCTTTGTAGTAGAAATGACCACCGGCTGGATTTCTCGCTCTATGGGTTTGATAGCTGATTCGTTGGATATGCTGGCGGATTCCATCGTGTATGGATTGAGCTTATTTGCTGTCGGTGCAGCCATGACTCGTAAAAAGAAAGTAGCCAAAATCAGTGGCTATTTTCAAATGGGACTGGCACTCTTAGGCTTTTCAGAAGTATTACGCAGGTTTTTCAGCGAAAGCGAAACACCTCTCTTTCAGTGGATGATCGTCATAGCAATACTGGCCCTCATAGGCAACCTGGTTTCGCTCTGGCTGATCAATAAAGCCAAAAGCGAAGAAGCCCACATGCAGGCCAGCGCCATATTCACGTCTAATGACATTATCGTAAATGGTGGGGTGATTTTGGCAGGAGTGTTGGTTTATTTTCTCGATAGTAAATGGCCGGATCTGGCCATCGGGGGAATTGTATTTGCCTTCGTGATGAGAGGCGCAATCAAAATACTAAAACTGGCTAAATAATTATGGGACATAATCACGATCATTCACATAATAAGAAAGAAGGCAATGTTAAAGTTGCCTTCTTTCTAAACCTGAGCTTCACCATTATTGAAGTCATTGGTGGCCTCTATACCAATAGTTTAGCTATCCTTTCAGACGCATTGCATGATCTGGGAGATAGCCTCAGTTTGGGACTCTCGTGGTACTTTCAAAAGCTCTCCAAGAAAGGAAGAACAAAGAAGTTTTCTTATGGATATAAGCGATTTTCTCTATTAGGTGCTATCATCAATTCCATCGTTTTAGTTGCCGGATCCATATTCATACTCACGAAAGCAATTCCTGAACTTTTCAATCCAGGAGAAACCAACGTTCAAGGAATGCTCTATCTCGCTATTTTGGGAATAGTGGTCAATGGAGCTGCTGTTTTGAAACTCCGAAAAGGTGAATCTCTGAATGAAAAGGTTGTTTCATTACATCTATTGGAGGACGTTTTAGGCTGGGTGGCCGTGCTTATCGGTAGTATTATCATGATGTACACAGATGCCCCATTTATAGATCCGCTACTCTCCGTTCTAATTTCCCTTTTTGTGCTGTACAATGTCTATAAGAATCTTCGCAAAAGCATGTTGGTAATCCTACAGGGTATACCCGAGGATGTTTCTCTGGAGGATATCAAAGAGAAACTGAAAGACATTTCGGAAATCACTGATGTGCATGACAATCACGTTTGGTCAATGGATGGAGAATACAATATCCTCACAATACACCTTCAATTGGACAAAGACTACAAACTTTCTGAGCAGGCCAAACTAAAAGAGAACGTGAGATCACAACTCAAAGATGAATCCAATAACCATATCACGATAGAGTTTGAAGGTCAGGATGAGAATTGTGAGTTGGAGGATTGCTAATACCAATATTTTAGCATTCTCTTAAATACTGAACCTTTCTCGGTATCTTTGCGTTTTAGTAATTGCTAAAACATTAAAAGATGAGCAAGACCTGTATAAGAGTATTGGCGGATCCCGTCCAAATTAAGGAATGCAAGGAATCCCTGAATCAAATTGATGATCAACTAGACCAAGCTACCCGGATATTCAATCTTTCAGGAAACCCTATGAGATTGAAAATTCTCTTTCTATTGCACAAGGAAGGAGAAATGTGTCCCTGTGATCTAAGTGATATCCTGGATATATCTGTAGGGGGTGTTTCACAGCATTTACGTAAGCTAAAGGACGGGAAGCTTGTCAAAGACAAGAAAGTAGGCCAAACGGTTTTCTACTCACTGGTAGAAGATAATATACAGGTGATCAGACCTGTATTAGAAAGTTTATTTAATGATAGTAAAAAAGAACCAGTATCATGAGCAATTCAAATCAAACAAATACATCCTCCAAAAGTGTTGGAGCCGGTTTGTTGGTAGCCTTTACTGCTTCGCTTTGTTGTATTACCCCCGTTTTTGCCACGCTGGCAGGGATTGGAGGCATTGCTTCGTCCTTTTCATGGATGGATCCTTTCAGACCCTATTTAATAGGCCTTACCGTTTTGGTATTAGGGTTTGCCTGGTATCAAAAATTAAGACCCAGAACACAGGAGGAAATCGACTGTGCATGTGATGAGGATGAGCGTCCCTCTTTTTGGCAGTCTAAGAAGTTTCTGGGAATTGTTACCGTCTTTGCGGTATTGATGCTTGCTTTCCCATCCTATTCCGGCATTTTTTTTCCGGACAACAGCAAAGGGGATAAAGTTATCGTGGTGAAAGAAAGTGACATTCTAAATGCAGAGCTAAGTATCAAAGGCATGACCTGCACAGGATGCGAGCATAGTGTGAATGCAGCGCTTAATAACAGTGAAGGTGTTCTCGAAGCTTCTTCATCCTACGAAAGTGGCATAGCTACAGTCAAATTTGACCAATCAAAAGTATCCGTTGATCAACTAGCATCTAAAGTTGAGAAAGCAACGGGCTATAAAGTGACAGATAAAAAAATCATTGATTCAAATAAATAAGAACATGAAAACCATCATTCTAAGTCTAACATTTGTCTTCTTGCTTGCAGGAAATGGAATGGCGCAAACTGCCGAATCTCAAAAAACAGCAGAGACTACTCAAAAAAGTGAGACTGTTAAGCTGAAAGTCACCGGTCTCACTTGTGCGGGCTGTGCAAGTCATCTGTATAAAGTCTTGAAAGAAACAAAAGGGGTTGTCGACAATTCGGTGGAATATCCCGGTGATATTGCAGTGATTGACTATGATCCTAAAAAGACCCAGCCTGAGCAGCTTATTGCAGCCATTGAAGAAAAAACCAGCTATAAAGCTGTAGTACTAAAACCTAACAACGACAAATAATGGAAAAAGAAATCGTTTTACAATCCACTATTACCTGTCCCAATTGTGGACATCAAAAAGAAGAAACCATGCCTACAGATGCATGCCAGTACTTCTATGAGTGTGAAAGCTGCAAGCAAGTCTTAAAGCCAAAAGACGGGGATTGCTGTGTGTATTGCTCGTATGGAACTGTGGTATGTCCTCCTATTCAGGAAGGTGGAAAAAGTAGCTGTTGTTCATGAAATACGATGTAGTAGTAATCGGGTCAGGCATGGCCGGAATGACCATTGCCAATAAATGTGCTAAGAAAGGATTGAAGACTGCTGTTACAGACTCCAGACCTTACGGTGGTACATGCGCATTACGAGGTTGTGATCCCAAGAAAATATTGGTTGGAGCTGCAGAAATCATTGACAGGGCCAATAAAATGAAGGGGATCGGTATTCAAGGAGATAGCTCTATTAACTGGCAAGACTTGATGGCTTACAAAAACGACTTTGTTGCCAAAATGCCGAAAGGTGTAGAGAAAGGTTATGAAAAAGCGGGTGTAGACATGTATCACGGAGCAGCCAGCTTTGAATCGGAAGACACTGTCCGCATTGGAGACAACCTATTGGAAGCAGATAAAATTGTAATTGCTACAGGTGCACGACCTGTAATCCTGAATATACCTGGAGGTGGCTTACCCATAGACAGCACAGATTTTCTAAACCTGGAAGAGCTTCCTAAGGAAATTACTTTTATAGGAGGTGGATATATAGCGATGGAGTTTGCTCATCTGGCTGCCAGAGCAGGAAGTAAAGTAACCATAATTCACAGAGGCAAAACGCCCTTGGAAAACTTTGAAGCTGATATCGTGAAGCATTTGGTAAATGCCACTGAAGAATTGGGAATTGAGTTTCACCTTGAGTCGGATGTTGTTGCAGTAGAAAAAACGGATAACGGGTTTACCGTAAAGGCAGCATCAAAAAATGGTGAAAAAACTATTCAAACGGACTTAGTTGTTAATGCTGCCGGCAGAGTGCCTGAATTGGATGGCATGAACCTTGAAAAGGCTAATATTTCTTACAGCAAAAAAGGAATACAGGTAAACGAATTCCTTCAAAGCAAAACCAATCCATTAGTCTACGCAGCAGGAGATGCTGCTGAAAGTAATGGACTAAACCTCACACCTGTTGCTGTTATGGAAGGGCATGCCGTAGCAGCCAATATTATTCGTGGTAATTCCAAAACACCCGACTACACCGAAATGCCGAGTGCGGTATTCACCTTACCAACTTTGGCATCTGTAGGGATGACGGAAAAGCAGGCAAAAGAATCAGGTTTAGAATATCGGGTAAAAGATGGGTCAGCATCAAACTGGTACAATGCCAAACGGATCAATGAATCAACTTATGCGTATAAAGTCCTTTCAGACAATGAGGGGTACATTTTAGGAGCACACATTATTGGTCCTCATGCGGAAGAAATGATTAACCTTTTTGCAATGGCTATTCGTGGAAAGCTTACGGTTTCTGACATACGGAACATGGTTTATGCATATCCATCGATGGGATCTGATATTGGGTCGATGGTGTAACTGAAATTAGAAAAACCAAGCAATTTGTTGTTTACCACCCCGGAAGGAAACGTACCTTTAGTAAAACACGAAGTATTATGATACCCAAAGACCTAACAAAGGATATAAAAACACGATTGCAAAGCATAAAAGGCCAAATGGATGGTTTGATAAAAATGCTGGATGAAGGGAAAGATCCGGAAAGAATCCTCATACAGTTCAAAGCTGCAAAGAGTGGCTTAGATAAAGCGCACTACCTTTTATTGGATGAAACATTTAGAAAATCTCTGGCCATTAAGATATCAGAAACTTCAAGTGCCTGTCCTGGAAATTGTGGTAATGAAGAACAAATAGAGATGCTGCGACAACAATTTCCTGCCATTGAAGTGGACGACCTCACCGAAAAAATGAAAGAAATTTCGCGACTAAAAAAGCACCTGGATCGATTCAATGAGGTGGATAAAAAATAATTTCTAAACTTTTTCTTGGAGACCACCCCATAGCACCTCGTACGTTTGTTTCAGCTTTTATTTAAACCCAAAAAAGAATAATAATGAAACGAAATGTAGAAGTATTTACTGCCAATTGCCTGGTATGTGATCCCGTGGTATCTATGGTCAGGGAACTGGCATGTAATGATTGTGAGATCACCATTTATGATTTGGTGAAGCAGTGTGAAGACAAGACCTGTCTGAGCAAACTGGAAGAATATGGGATCAAAAAAGTACCTGCTATTGCTGTGAATGGCAAACTTTTATCGTGCTGTGAAAATCAGGGGATTTCTAAAGAAGAGCTGATTAAAGCGGGTATAGGACAAGGGTAAAAACAAGTAAGGCACGGCTTACCTTATTTATTTTCCCTTGATTCTGTGCTGGTAAGGGAATTCATCAATGTAGTGACAATTAAAATAATGGGAGTCTTAAAATCACTAAAGCAGGATTTCGTCAGCATCGCATCCTTGTTTACATCAGTATCCACCTTACTGTGCTGCGCCCTTCCGTCATTACTCGTGGCGGTGGGTATGGGAGCGGTAGTGGCCGGAATGGTTTCGGACTTTCCGGCATTGATCTGGTTGAGTAAATACAAGGAATGGACTTTTCTGACGGCAGGTATTTTGATCGGGTTCAACTTTTGGCTGTTTTATGGCCGCAAAAGAGACCAGGTCTGTGAAATAGACGAATATGGCAATGAGACACCATGTGATACAGCCGCCCGGTGGAGTAAAATTATCCTATGGATATCCTTTGGTTTATACCTTCTCGGACTATTCTCAGCTTACCTGCTACTACCAATTCAACAATTTTTAGGACTTTAAAATAATACGATGAAAAGAACAGCCTTTTTAATATTACTAACTGTTACAGCCATTTCTAAGGTCAGGGCTCAGGGACACGGGCCCCTTTATGGTTTACAAACCCCCACCTTGGCAAAAGGAGGATTTGACTTTAATGCAGCAGCTATGAGCCTGGCTACCGAAGATGATCAATCCTTTATGCTTAGGTACATCTGGTCGTATGGGGTGACAGAAGATTTGCAAATTAATATTACGACACCCACCATGATCAACAGACTCTCTGAAGCACCCAGAACACGAAGTAACAACAACATGCCGGCAAATGGCGACATAGAAGCATCTGTATGGTACCGTTTCTTCTCCAATGCATTTGGGGTTGGCAAACGCTTTGAATCCACGGCTATTTTAAGTGTTTCGGCACCTACTGAAGAAACCAGGAGTGGTATCAATGTAAGCAATTCCATACACGGAGCGATCTCTACCGGCTATGCTTCACGTACCTGGTATGCCTGGGTAGGTGGTGGTTATCAATATTATTTTGAGAAATCCAATGATCAATTAGGCGACCTCCCTTACGCAAGTCTGGTAGTCGGTTATCGGCCGAATATATTTATGGGAGACTATCCAAAGCCGGACTGGAGGGTATTTGTGGAATCGCTCGCGGAGTTTCCCGGAGCAAGTACCAGTGAAGGTCAGCTTACCCCCGTTGATCAAAGAGGGAAAAAAGTTATGCTCGGCCCTTCATTCCTGGGACTTTATGGAGCTTGGGGTATATCCTTTGGAGCATTATTTCCGGTCTATCAGGATGTAACACAAGGCCCAACAGAGGAATACAGGCTTTCAATGAACATTAGTTATTGGTTATAAACTTTAAAAAACAGAAAAAATGAAAAGATTAGGAATAATAACATTGTTAACAATTTTTAGTTTGAGCGGAGCAATGGCTCAGATGATCAAAGTAGATCAGAAAGTATTTGGAATGGATTGTGCACCGTGTGCCTATGGTCTGGAGCGCGGACTTAAAAAAATGGATGGCCTGGAAAGTGTGAAAGTAAGCCTCAATGACGGCAAGGCTTATCTCACGCTTGCTGCCACCAATGAACTGACCTTGCAAAAAATCCAGGAAGAAGTGAAGAATAATGGATTTTCAGCCAGAAATGCTGAAGTTACGTTAAAAGGAGAATTACAGAAAGAGCGAAATGTATGGAAAGTTAAGGTTAATGGAGAAATATTTATAGTGAGTGCTGATACTTCAGGTGACGTACTAACAAAGCTCAAACCTGGTAAGATTTGGATCAAAGGGTTTGTAAAAGATGAGGAGGATGGTGAGATAACTGGTATATGGGAAATCAGAATTATTGAAGTATTAAAATCTTAATAAAGCCAAGGAAATGGAAAATTTTGACAGAAAAAAACATTGGGAAGATATCTATCAGTCAAAGCAGTTGAATGAGGTAAGCTGGTTTCAGCCAACCCCGAAAATATCTTTGGATTTCATAAAACAACTCAACGTACCCAAGAGTGCTAAAATTATTGATATTGGTGGTGGAGATAGTTTCCTGGTTGATCATTTGCTTGGCATGGGGTATCAGGACATTACGGTGCTGGACATTTCTGAATCAGCCCTTACAAGGGCAAGGAAGAGGCTTGGTACTCTTGCCGATAAAGTGAAATGGATAGTGGCAGATGCTGCGACTTTTGTAGCAGCCGGACAATACGACTTCTGGCACGACCGTGCAGCCTTCCACTTTCTGACGGAAGAACAAGATATTGCGAGCTACTTGGAAAATGCACAAAGAAGTATAAAGCCAGACGGAAGGCTTGTGCTAGGCACTTTTTCAGAGCAAGGCCCACAGAAATGCAGTGGGATAGAAATCAAACAATATTCAGAATCAACTATGACCGCCCGCCTCCGGAAATTTTTTGAGAAAATAAAATGTATAACGGTTGATCATAAAACACCCTTTGATACCATTCAGAATTTCACCTTTTGCAGTTTTAGGAAATTACCGATAGATCCTATTTAATACTGAAATGGAAAAAGAAATTACACTCGAATCGACCATCACTTGCACCAACCGTGGGCATCAGAAGGGAGAAACCATACCAACCGATGCATGCCAGTATTTCTACGAATGCTGTCATGAAGTTTTGAAACCAAAAGAGGGTGACTGTTGTGTGTATTGCAGCTTTGGAACAAACCTTTGCCCGCCCATTCAGGATGGTGGAAACTGTTGTGGAAGAAACAAATAAATGAATCCATTCAAAATTTATTTCCAAAATGGGATTGGGGTCTATACCGGTAAGGTGGTAGAAACAAAACCACACAGCCACCATGCCACCGAGATCATTTATGGCTTGGAGGGAAGTTTCAAGGTGGCTGATGCTCAAAATAATGAAAATGAATACAGACTGTCGCTGATACCTCACGATATCAAACATCGATTCATTAATACATCAAACATCACCCCAATTTTCATTTATTTGGATCCGTTTCATTATTTGTCACGGCAGCTTGAGAGGAGCTATTCGTTAAATAAGGTAATTGTAGGGGTTGACAATTTGCATCGGTCATCAACCATGAACGACATTCGTTCCTGGGCTCTCGGGAGTGACGTAGATATTATTGTCCTAATCACACAACTTATCCATGATTTAGCAGGGTATGCTTCCCATACCATCACCATAGATAATAGGATTGTAGAAAGCACGGAACACATCAGGAATGCACTACATGATGGAATTAGCCTGGCTGATATTGCTGAAAAAGTTCATCTCTCAGAAAGCAGGTATGCTCATCTGTTTAAAGAACAGGTTGGAATCCCATTTCGAAGATTTGTGTTATGGACAAGGCTGCAAGCAACTGTTGAAGCTATCATGAATGGGAAATCTTTTACGTCTGCGTGCTATGTGGGTGGTTTTGCTGATCTACCTCACTTTTCAAAGACCTTTGTGGACATGTTTGGGGTTTCACCCTCCAGTGTGTTGAAAGCTTAGCAGGTTTATACAAGCTATCAATATTCGAACTTTTCATTTTTGCAGACTACTAAAGGTACGCAGATATGAAAAAATTCTTTCAATTCAGCATCTATCCGGTTTTTATGATCTCTGCATGGGGCCTGATCCTATGGGCTATGCAAACAGGTATAAATCAATACTTGGCTACAATCCCTATCATTGCACTCTTCGGTGTAATTGCTCTGCTTCTGGAGAGATTCATGCCCTTTGAAAAAGAATGGGTAAATGGAACAGATTGGAACCTTGATTTCACCTACTACATCATTAATTATTTAATCAAAGTGTCTGCTCAGTTTAGCTTTATTTGGCTATCAACGTATGTTGTTTTTTTTGATTGGTTCCCCACTGATTTACCCTTTTGGGCGCAGGTGCTTTTAGCCCTAACGATCATAGATTTTTTCTTGTTCTTCGTTCATTGGCAGAGTCACAAGTACCAATGGCTCTGGAAACTGCATTCTATCCACCATAGTTCAGAACGTTTATACTTTTTGAATGGAGAAAAACGCCACGCCATCCATCAGATTTTAGAGGGTGGACCCGGAATCATTGTATGTCTATTAATTGGTGTTCCTCAGCCCGTTGTAGTAGCGGCATTGGCACTTCTAGCTATCAACATGATGATGCAGCATACCAATCTTGATTACAAGGCAGGGATATTAAAGAAATTTTTCTGCGTAGCAGAGTTGCACCGTTGGCACCATCGTGCAGATTATAAGGATGCACAGGTAAACTATGGTGCCTGGCTCACGCTTTGGGATTACCTCTTTAAAACCAATTATGATGATCCAAAGATTTATGACTCAAAGGGTATTGGTGAAATTGGTATTAAGGAAGAGCCGGATTATCCTAAATCCTACATAACTCAAATGATTTATCCCTTTAAGAAATGAGGATCAAACTGAATTCTATATTGCTTTTTTTTCAAATAGGTCTAACTATTAATGTAATAGCTCAAAAAGGCCCAGATAGCATTGTTGGGAATTGGGTTTCGTCCGATGGTGTCAGGACTGTGCGCGTATACAAAGAAAAAGATAAGTACAAGGCTGATATTATTAAGTCCAATAATCCAGAAGAGACGGGGAAACTGATCCTTTGGAATCTTGTTTATGATCTTGAATCCAGGGAATGGAATGATGGAAAAATCCAGCTACCTGGTATGTCACATGAAGTGGATTGCTTTATTGAAATGAATAAAAAAGACACCATGAAAATAACGGGGTACCATGGTTGGCGAATCTTTGGGTCATCTGAGGTATATATCAAAGAATTATAGTTTAGATTTTTTTATTTGTTTCAGGGAGACATAGCTGGTATTCAAGCCCTATAGTTATGTGCGGAGGTGTGTGGTTTGACAAAGGAACGTGTAATTCAAAATGTCCTTCTCATTGATCTTTAATTGTTTCTTTATCTATTCCATAGTAGTGCTTTATGATGATCTCTACACTCTTTCCGCTGATTTCTAAAGCGGACTTTGGAGAGATTCTTTTCTTACAACAAAGGGATATAATGGTTTTGATAGCTATATGAGAAGTGATTATTCCCCATTTGGGAACGTACTCATAAGATTTATTTCCTGATACTGATTTGATCAATTCCACTTGCTTGTTGATGCCAGCTTTTTTACAGGCTTCTTTTATGTAGGCGTTAAATTTTTGATCTGATAGAGTGGGAAGTTCATGGTTGTATTTATCAAGAATCTGTATTTGTCTTTGAGTTAGCGGCACAAATAGATCTTTCTTATTCTCATAGGCTCTCATTTCAATAGAACCATCATGAATGTGATTTTTTTAGCCTTTGCAAGTCAGAATAGCTCAGGCCTGTGTAACAGTTTAATACAAAGACATCTCTAACCTTTTCGCATCTTGCTTCCTTAAAGGTGAAGGTTGCCAATTGATTGAGTTCTTCGATACATTACGGATATTCTTGTTCAAATTCGTCACGGAATATTCACTTAAACTCCACTGCAGAATCGGCTGGATGTCCCACTCAATTCCGCTGCTCATTTCGCGCTCTCTTTTGCTCACCCAATTCACCACCGAATTTGCTTAGCGAAATTTCACTTATCTGCTCAGCCAATTCGCTCTTAGGAGAGAGCGAAAAGATAGCGACTTCACCCAGCCAAATCTATTGTATGTATGCTAGCCAGAATGAACAAATCTTATTTGGTTCTTTTCGTGTAAAAACGTCAGGATCAAGTAGTGAATAAAGTACTACTTTTTTATTTTTTACAGTAACGATATGCAAGATCAAACTGAAATTATTTGCTCGTTTCGCTCAAGATCTGCTTTCTTTTTTTTCGTTCATTTTGCTAGCGAATTTTGCTTCTCTTTCGCTACCGAAAATTCGCTGCTCGGCCGCTCTTGTTTTCGCTATCAGTTTGCTTAATTCCGCTCATCAGATTTTGGTGAAATGTGATGCCTCAGTAGGTCAGGTTTGGTAAGCCATTTCGGTGCAATCATTGGCATAGTTCTGTCAATGAACTATTCTAATAATAAAGAATCTAATTCTGAGAAGCTCAGGAAGATTCAGGCAGAACTCGACGATCTATATTCTAAAGGAAAGCTGAATGTTGAGTACAAAGTTCTGGCTATCGACATGGTTCCAAAGAAGGGTACGATAGTAAAACTTAAATGTTTGTTATGTGATATGGTGAAGGAAAGGAAGCTAGCCCATATTCGAAATCGTCCAGATAAAGCTGGGTGCATCTGTAAGCGAAAGCATACAGAGAAGAAGATCTTAAAGAAGCTCCAGAAAGTACTCGGAGACGATTATGTCGTAAAAATGGTATTTAGAAAGCAAACAACTTCAGATGAAGCCAAGTACACCAAGAAACCTTTTCATGCACATATCTATGATAAGAAGTGGAGGTGTACGCACCGAGATGTAAATGTGAACAACATCTTTAGCAAGGGAACTCTACCTATGACCTTTAAGAGAATTCATGATAAGGAAGTCTCCTCTTCTGTGGAATCTCTTTGGCAATCGCTTAAAGTAAAATTTGTTGCTCGTCCACAGAGACTCTTAAAAAAAGGAGGGAAGAAACCGTACTGTCAGAGCATGATTTTCCCTTTCGTGAGATGTACAAACTGTGGTGAGGAATATTTCAAAAGGTTTTCAAGGTCTAAGAAAACAACACGCACATTCTGCTGTGGGCTAGGGGGTACGACAGGGAAACGTGAAGATTTTATAAAGAGGTGCAAACGAAATGAAGGCAAGGGATTGCTTTACTTCTGCTACCTGCGACATCCATTAGGGTTTGAATATATCAAGCAGGGGATAACAAGTAAAATGGGATTAGAACGCATGAGCGATTTTAAGAAGGAAGACTTTATTGAGGTGGTTGTATTTCGAACCTATATTGGAGATGCAGGAACAATTTATGATATAGAGCAGTACCTGCTTAATATGAAGCCATATGTTAAACCGAAAGTGAAATTTAATGGTAGCTCAGAATGCTATGAATGGGATGTAATTCCCAATCTGTGTACGAAGAGGGATCGAGCGTATATACGCAAATGGAGAGGGAAAGTCAGAGCGGGAAAAACGAATAGAAGCTGGTCAAATTTCATCGAGTTTCTAGAAGATGAAGAACGGCATCAGGTTGATTTGATGCAGCTTAGAGCGTAGAAATAAAGGGGGAGTGGAAACTCCCTCTTTATTTCAAACAGCAAGTAGTGTGGAGTTGTGCATGTTTATATTTTTTAAATAGTATTTTGATCCTTTGATTATTCATTGCACAACCTTTACTTATTTATTGATTGGGTTCAATTCTATTTAATGGTTTTGTTAACTTTATAAGGTGAGGAGTACCAAAAAAGATCACCTTCAATACTTACAAGAGAAAGGCCAATTCAGGATAGAGAATAAAATCAAAAACCTTCCAGCGTTTTCCGATGAAATGATAGAGATTTTAGAGAAGTATGGTCATTGGTTTGAAGCTCTTGTGGAGGGGATACTAGAACCGATCACGGAAAAGCAAAAGATGTTTATTGAGGCGGTGAGAAATGAGCATCCGTTCTCAATTGAGGAGCAGGCCTGGGTACTATATCAAAAGAGAAAAAGTTTGGAAAAAGGACTTAGTGAAGCCTTAAAACGAAGGCCAATTATAGCAGATGATACATTCCACTGAAGTAGAGGATATTAAGCCATTAGAAGTACAGTGTTTGGGGCCATTATTAAATATAAAAGTAGGTTTTAATTCTGGCCTAACCTTTCATTTATTTCTCTTTTATAGGTTTCAATCAACCCAAATTTTGGTGCACAATGTTTTATAGGAATTGGGAATCCCCATCCCCATACTCGTTTTAAGGGCTTAATAGCCAATTGGTCTATAACATACCTCATATGGTTTACTGAAATCATATATAGTGAATCTTCTTTTACCTTTTCCTCTTTTCTTTGGTATACCGCGATGACTACATGAGTACCTGTAAATTTTTGCATGTTTTCATGTTTCTTCAATGCTTCTTTTTCAAAATAGAAATGCCGTTCTCCGTTATTATTATAAAAGGTTTTACACTTTACTTCTACCTCTAAATTCCCAACATTTCTAATAAGAAAATCACCACGTTTAACATCGATATATTTTTCAGAAACACCAGTATAAAAACTGAAACTTTCCTGATCCTGATTAATTGTCTCAATCATATATTTTTCTTTGGATGCTTGATCACGAAAAATAAATTCTGCTTTTTTTGATAATCTGAATCTTATGTCTGTCCAGAAACAATATTTTTCATCATTCTTGGCGAGAATAGGAGTCCAGTGCTTCTCACCTTGATAGATGATTGTATTCTTCTCAATAGGTAGCTCTGATAGTTCTTCTAAATTTTCCGCATACCTACTTTCAAGGCCATTGCTATCATGTTTTAGTATTACGTGATATCCCATTTACTTTCCTCCACTTGGATTTTAAACTTTTGTTAATATGTTGAATTAAATTAGGTAGCTGCTATATTAAACAGTTTTTGTTAAATGAGAAGTTTTAAGCTTATTTTTAATCGATTCAATGGATATACAAAATTTCTAGTGATTTAAGTATAATCAGTTTCGTCCTATCAATGGTTTACTAGATTTATGTTCGTTTGTCACATCACCTAAAAAAATTGATAAGATACATCTCAACACCCTTCACACATCACATCAAGGTATCATGTAGAGACATATCCCAATTCATCCAGGAAGGTTACTCCGTAATTCAGAAATACAGTAGTGAATCCTTCAGATTTAGAAGATCAGATAAAGAACCAAAGATTTACTGCTTTGACGATCTGGGAGTTGAGAACAGCCTCAAATACTATGTAAACGATTGCAACGTGATGACGGAGATCCTCCTCTCTCGTTACGACTATTTCATCTCGCACAACATGCTCACTCATATCGCCACCAACCTAAATAGCACAGAATTTGAAGAGTTATATGGAAATAGAGTTAGGAGCAGACTCAGAAGTATGTTCAATCTTATTTCATTTAATAGCGGTTCAGAAGATAAGAGGTGACACTTAACTATTTTTAAGCTTATGGATGAAATTAAAGAAATAAAGATCTTTGTTTCTAACCCTTCTGATGTCGATCCAGAGAAGGAAATAGTTAAGAAAATCTGTGAAGATATCAATAACAGATATAGTTCTGAGGATTGTAGGCTGCTATTCAAAGTGAAAGATTGGTCTCAGATCCATCCTAAATTTGATGGGAATGCACAACTTCAAATTCAAGACTTGATTGGAGACTATGATATTTATTTAGGTATATGGTGGAGGAGATTTGGTACAAAGACAGGGTCAATTAACCCTTCAACGGGGGAAGAATATGGTTCAGGAACTTTTCAAGAATTCTGTGAAGCTGAACTTCATAATAGCAAGTATAAGGTTCCAGAGATGCGATTGTTTTTCAAGGATTTTGAAAATTTTGATGGACGTGTAGACTCAAGCAAAGCTCATCAACTTCTAAAGGTCCTAGAGTTTAAAGAAGATCAATTGCCTAAGGGGTTTTGTGAAATTTTCAAAGACTCTACTGATTTCACACTAAGAGCTAGTAGTATTTTAAATCAAAAAGCCTTTGAAATATGCAAAGAATTAAGAGTAGAAAGTAAAGAAAAGGTTATCCCCCAAATTGAATTCGTAGACTATAAACTCTCATTGCCTGAAGTTAAGATTGAAAGAACGATAAGTCAGGTTTATAGTGACTCAGGAGAGTTGAAAAAATATTCATCACTTTACCAATGCATGTTGAAACACAAGAAAGTAGTTCTACTAGGTGGAGCTGGATCTGGAAAGTCAACGGAATTGCAAAAGTTATATCAAGAAGCCAGCGGAGAAACTTCGCCTTTCATTCCAATTCTTAGAAAGTTGAATACTTACTCAGCCAATCAAGAAATAGAAAAGTTTTTACCTGATGATTGGAAGATAGTTCCGCAAAAAAATCTCCTCATTATTCTGGATGGGTTGGACGAGATTCAGCCAAGTGAATTTAATACAGTGATTCGTCAGCTAAATTCATTTATTATAAAATATTCTGATGTTAGTCTCATCGTAACATGTCGAACGAATTTTTATGAAATACCAAATTCATCATTTGGCGGAACACTTAGCACTTTCGAAGAATTTTACTTAGAGGACATTAACATGGCAGATGCAAAGTATTACTTTGAGTCAAAAACTGAATATAAGTCAGAAGAATTCATAAAATCCATTTTGGAAGGGAATCTCGTTGATTTGATAAAGAGGCCTTACTTCTTAATGTTACTTTCTTCTATTCATGAAAAAGTTAAAAATCAAAAACTTAATCGCGCGGAAATTTTTGAAGAGTTCTTTAATTCTCGTATTGAATACGACCAGAACCACTACAAAACCACAATTGAAATAAGAAGTAGGAAAAGAGAGATAACAGAAATTCTTCAGAGGGTTGCGCTTTCAATGGAAATCATGGCAAGGAACCACATTTCTGAAAGTGAACTTTTGAATATTGTAAACTCAAGTGAGTTTGTTGACCTTAAATACTGCACTGCTTTCAATAAAAAGGAATTCGATGATGAAGTATGGGAGTTTGAACACAACAATATTCAAGAATATCTGGCAGCCAAGGCTCTGATGAATTTAGAATTGGATAAAATCTTAAGAATTATAGCTTTTCCAACTTCATATAATAAGTTAATTCCAACATGGTCAAATACTTTAGCCTTTCTTTTTTCACTGCTTGATGATGAAAGCGAATTGTATCAAAGTTTACTTAAATGGTTTGTTGAAAATGAAAAGGAAACAATAGTCAAATTTGAAAAAGAGAAGATACCACTTCCTATTAGAATTCAAATATTTCAGAGTGTATTCAACTACTACAAGCAACACAGAATTTGGATTAACTCCAATAAATTTAATTATAGAGAGTTAGCTCAGTTCGGCAATTCTAATGCCAATGCCGACTTTCTTTTGGAAGAAATTTCAGACAAGTCCAATGGAAGGCATACGCTTCTAAACGCAATCAACTTGATTACTTACTTAGAGCTCAATGCAAAACAGCAAGATGCTTTAGTGAACATATTTCTCAATAATCAAATCATTAAAAATGAATCGGATCCAAGCTACATACATTCATGCCTTATTGCTTTAAGTAAATTTAGTCCTACGATCGGAAAAGATGTTTTTGATGATATTTTATCTATCGTTGGAAATAGAGACAACCAGTATATCAGGTCTGGAATTTATTCGATTTTAGTTAATGCTGAATTTCTTGATCAGTATTTGGAGTATTTATTTCATGGAGTTGAGGTAAAGAATTCGAAAACTGGAGATCGATCAGATGTAACATTGTTTGATGAAGGGTTCAAACTTAGAGAGTGCATAAAAAAAGTAAATTCTTATCCTGGAATTGTAGAACTTTCACGGTTTTCTCTTAAAAATCATCAGTTTGATAGACTTTATGAAAGTGAAAAACTCTTTGACGAAATTGTCTCTAATGCCATTAACACCTACAGTTACCATGGAGAAATATTTGATGTATTTTACGAGTGGTATGTAAAGGGGAAACATCGTTGGCAGCCTAATAAGTTAAAGAACGTAATAAGATTTTTTGAGGAGACCGGAACGATGGAGAAAGCATTTCTTTCTATTTGGTCAAGTGAGGAAGGATTCGAATACGGTAAGATAACATCACTAGTTGATCTTTTTCAGAAAGACAATATTCAATTCGTTGTTGATCAATACAAACAGGAAATAATTAATCCTGAGGAATTAAAATCAATCATCAATCAGCTGTTCTTTAATAAGGAAGATTTAGCTAAAAAGCTTGTCAAAGAGGCTAATAGTCAGGCAAACTTTACCTATCAAAAACCTGAACCAATAGACTGGGAATCTAAAAGAGAAGAGAAGAGAGATAATGATCTTAAGCTTTTGTTCAACAAAAGACAATTCGAACTTGAAGTACTAAGAGTTTTTTCTGAGGAAAAAAAGGAATCGTTTTCCATCGAAGATCTGTATGAAGTAAGAAGGGGAAAAAGGAACCAATGGTTTGATGATTACTATTCTAACTCAGCTCTTAGATTGTTAAGAGAATTTGCTGAAGAAGGTGAAGTAAATAAAAAAGATATTCAATCCTGGTTTACCAGAACAGATAATGTAGAATGGTACAGTGCTTCTCTGATTTATGAACAGCTAAGTCATAATAACGAGATAGTTTTAAGCTCCGAACAGAAGAATTGGATTCAGAATTGGTGTGATAGGAATTTACATAAAATTGATTTCACTTCCGCCATAACTGTTGATGGAGATAGTGTCACTTATAGTACTTTGGCACTATATATTTGGTACTTTAACTATAGACTTACCTTAAATTTTTCTAATGACATATTGCTCAACATGCTCTCATTTGATGGTGTTGCTGGACATGATTGGATTGGAATTGAACATATTGTTAATAGATTAGATTTCACTCAAGTTAAAGGAAGGATAATTAGTAATATTCAAAAGGGGATAGCTGATACAGCAGTTCTTAAAAACCATCTCTACCTCATTTGTCAGCATAAGGTTGTAGAGGCTTATGATTATGTTAAAAAAGAAATTCTGAATTCGAAAAGAAAGGATTACGATAGGCGAGAAATTTTACGAACATATTATGAGCTCACAAGAGACATTGATGGTTTAAAAGAACTTCTCGATGTATCGGACAGTGAGATTAGATTTGAGCTTATAGATCATTTAATTGATGCGAATCAGGATGAATACGTAGAGAAGGAATTACTTATCGAGATTAGATCCGATATAGATATTTGCGATAAAAAAGATGCATCAAATAGGCTTGTTGGTTTACAAAATATTGAAGGGCTCGAAATCTATATTTCTTGGATAAAAGAGTGCTCTAACAATACTATTGAAGAGTATCGAGCGATTGGATTAGAGAAGTTGACAAATATCAAAGCGGTTCCATTGCTAATTGATTTATTAAAACTTAGCTATGAAAGGAATATACGCATTCATACCTTTCAACCTCTATCAAATTACATTATAGATGTATTTGGTCAAATGGCAGTGGTTTCTGAATCGAACCTTAGGATTGTGAAGAAATCAATTTATGAGTTCATTGAGAAAAACCAGGCACTTAATGAAAACATTAGATTCCTACGACTGTCAGTTGAACGTTTTGAATCTCAGTTCTATTATAACAAAGCCCAGAATTATAGCATTAGTGAGGTTAAATCGAAACTGCAATTGCTAGGGAATTAAATCTTATATATCCATTCTGTAAGTCTCTGCCAAAATGGAGTAATAATCAAAGCAGCAGGGAGGGTGTAAGTGATTAGTCTTACCCATGCAACGAGAAATCGGTATCGAGCTTGATGCTTTCCTAGTCAAATAGTTGATTTGGGCTTTACGACTCCAATAATGAATACAAAAATGGATAAGTAAAAAAACTTCTTTGTTGAAGGATTACTTTCTGATCTTGCTCCCACATAATCACTTGGAACATATCCACTCTCATATTGAAGTAGGAGTTCTAAAACCCTATCAGAGTTAGTTGAATCTATTCCATTATCAAGCAACTCAAAAGCTTCCCTTTTTAACTCAGATGAGTAGGGAACCTCTTCACTTTCATAAGCAGAAGATCCGAAAATTAGCATTGATAGAACTGCTAATAGTATCATTACCGCCGCAGAATTGGACCAAAATCTTAAAAATTTATTTGGCCTTTTTACAGCAATCCATTTTTCAATCTCATATTGAATTTCCTCTCGCACACTTACATCTGAACACTCTAGTTCATAACTCATCTCATCGTTAATGCCATCTAATTTAAAGATGAACCGATTCTCCCTATATTTCTCATAGACAATTTGAATCCTTATTTCTTCAACTTTCAGATTGATACTTGCTGGATCTTTTAATAAGCCTTGAATGCTTTCATCAGTAAGCCTCGAATCATCCTTATTTATGAATGTACAAGCCTTATACCCTTTCTTTTGAAGAGCATCAAATTTTTCAGCTACTTGTTTATTTGAATACTCTTCCTCTACATCACCTGATTCTTCGGACAAATTCTCCCTAACCTGCTGTTCCCACGATTTGTACAATAGTGAATCGATTGAGTTAATTACAGAATCTAAAGATTCAAGGTCATTACCACTCAATAACCATGGCCCACCCATGTTTCTACTTTTCGGAAGTTGAAATTTTCCCATACGATTATTTTAATGAGACTAAATTTATTTCTTTTATTGAGAAAACGTTACCCGAAAACAATTAAAGTTCACATTTCGTGAACTATTATCAAGACTCTTCGTACATTTACATGAAAGTTCATTTAATCAAAAGACAGACAATAGAACAATATGTCCTCTCTCAAGCCAGAAGTTAAGTTTCTTTTAAGATTTGGCTAGAGGTGTTGAGGCATGCAGATTGGAATGAGCCAGGTGATATTAAGAAAACATTCGCTAAAGCTGATTTATTAGGAGGAGGAAGTAACCGGGTTGTGTTTGATATTGGAGGAAATAATTAAAGAATGATTGCTAAGTATGTTTTCGGAAATAAAGTCGCTCATCTGTTCGTCTGTTGGATTGGTACACATGCAGAATATGATAAGCTGTGCAAAAAGAATGAGCAGTATTCAGTAAATGTCTATTGAGATGGAAGCACTAAAATACAAAGTGATTAAAACCAAGAAGCAATACAATGAGTATTGTGATATCCTTCATGACTTGGTTTTTGATGAGAATAGGAGTGATGAATCAGAAGATGAGATTGAATTATTGACTTTATTGATTGAGAAATACGATAATGAAAACAGCTCTTTTTCAGAAGTTGAACCTATCCAATTATTGAAATCCTTAATGAAGGATCATAAGTTAAAATCAAAGGATTTGGTGGATATGTTAGGAGTTTCTAAAGGTTTAGTTTCAGACATTCTGAATTACAAGAAAGGACTTTCCAAGGAGGTTATCCGAAAGCTAGCAGATCATTTTAAGCTGAGCCAGGAAGTGTTTAATCGTCCCTACAAATTGAAGATCCCCACCACTCCAAAGATGCGCAATGCATCAATGATGAATACTCAGAAGAAGTTGGAGACTGCTTAAAATTTCATTCTACTCAATGGCCATCGCGCACAGCAGCGCAAAAGAAAAGTACAACGTGTCTCTATTTAGGGTCGAGACAGAGCAAAAAAAGCTGTCAATTTCAGAAAGTCTTTTATCATTAAGAATCAGTTCCTCAGATTATCGTAGCGCTGATAAGTATGGGTATTCAATATGAAATAGCTAGTTAGTTGTTTACAACGACAATTCCTTTTTCCTTTAATAGATTTGGATTTAAACGACTCAAACTTTTTCCAATGCTTAGAAAAACACAAGATGAAATCGAATATAATTTGATCCTGGAAATGTCTAATGAAAAATTATCACCTCTTCAAATTTTTTGTAGAGCAAAAGAAATAGCCAACTTATTGGAGCAAAAACAAGAAAAGTATCCAGCACTAGATATTGATGGACTTTTCAAAGAGCAGAAAAGAAAGTAATTCATTTGAAAAATTCGCCAACCGAGCATCCAATTATCTTGGATAAGTTCCAGAGAGTTAATGATGTTGGATTGGTATTTCCTGTTTCAATTCTGGAGTAGTTACTTCGTTCCATAAATAAGCGCCTGGCGGTTTCAGCACTTGAAAGCCCTGCTTGTTCCCTGAGTGAAGCTATACGTTTACCCAGTTGAATTAAAAACTCACGCTCCTCAGAATTGACCTTCATTAAAGCGCAAGAAAAAAATTCAAGATAATTTATGTGCTATCATATATGATAGCACTAGGTTTGCGTAAAACCTTATTCTTATGTATTTGCGAAATTTATTTTATTCAATCCTATTTAGTTATAGCCAAATCATTTTGGCGCAGAATTGTGAAGAGTATAGAACAACTTCAAAAAGTGATGTTGGTGATCTAATAGAATCTTATGGTTCTGCTCTTACAGGAGCTCTTAATTCCATTAGATTCTCCATAAATATCTCACAAGTAAATCAGGGTTCAGGAGGAACATTTTTGATTTTGAACTATTCTGATAGGCACGAACCAACGTTTTATGAAGAGAATATAAAAGGCAATTTCACTTCTGATAAACTTAAAAAGAGCTATGTAGCGGTTGAGTTTGAAAATGGGGAAATCCTATCTTTCGAAATCCCCTCAGAATGTAGTTTAAGGGAAACCCCAGAATCGGCGACTTTTGGGGATGCTAAGTATACACGTTATAATATTTTCTTTATGCATCCAGTGACTAAGAAGGAAGTGTCGATTTTCCAACAGCATAAGATCAAGAAATTAGTCTATCAATTCGGAGATAAAAGCACCTCAAAGGAATTTGATACTTCACGAAAAAGGGATCTTCGAGTAGTTGAATATTTGCATGATGCCTTCAATTGCATTGATCTGGATAGTTTCTATGAACTGAAGGTTAAACCTTCCAGCGACTTAAACCTAGAAAAAGTTTCTTTAGAAGAATACGAAGGCGTAATTATTGGAGCTTGGGGAGCAACGATAAAAGGAGTTGCAATTGAAATGCATTTGGATAGTGCCAATAATGCATTGTTCGTATTGAATGGAGATAAGGAGGTTAAAGGAACGTATAAGATTAGTGGTTCCAACTTTATTTTCTTCGGAGAGGCAGGCAATCAAATAAGTCCAATTAAAACATTTCTAAACGATATGTTAGTTATTGAAGATACTTCGATAAAATCGGATGTCACTTATACCAGAATTAAATAGATGAATTCATAAGCGGAAAGTTCTTAATTACTTTCGGCTCTGGTTAGCCCTTTCTTCAAACCCTCAATATCCAATACAGGTGGAGTTTTAGAATTTTGGTTATCATATATTTTCTTGCTTAGGCTTTTTGCCTTGTCGATGATTTGATTTTCGGAGAAGTCAGGGTTGGTTGACATTGAAAGTATAAGTTCATATTCAATTTCCTGAAGAGATCTTTTTGTTTGAGACGACTTAGTTCTTGGCCTAATCAAAAAGAATATGCCGATTGTAAACAAACCACAGACAAAGGCAATTAAACCATATGTTATACTCTCCCACATTATTTCTAAAGTACGGAATTTAGTTCAAAAGATCATTCTAATTCCGGTAAACTTCTGGCTGATTTGGCTGTTCATTTCGCTCTGGGTTCGCTTGCTTCCGCTCAGCTAATTCGCTCATAGGAGAGAGCGAAAATATATCGAGTTCAACTAGTCAAATCTCTTGCTTCATTCTGCCAGAATGAAGCAATGCTATTGGGTTCTTTTCGTGTAAAAGCGTCAGGTAGGAAGGGAAATGGTTATTGAAGGGTGAGGTGATATATTAAGGTCTCCTATTGATTATTCTAAAATGGAATTCAGGGGGAATATTATAGAAGTCATTTTCGAACTCTCTAGCGCTAGTTGCAGCTAATGAAATTAAAGAATCAAACCCATCCTTTGTGTATGGGTTTGGTGTATTTTAGGGGGCGATATCAACTCGAACTACTTAGTCAGATATAAATGACTAACACAAACTCCACATACTTTTCTTCCATGTTTAGCACAATGTAATCTTGCTGTGTTTTCATCTTTACATGCAAAGATATTGCCATCACTATCTGATTTATCCATGTTTTTACAGACTGACTTTGTGTTAGAATTACAACCTCCTTCAGGTTTAAAGACTCCTTGAAATAAGTGAAACTCACCTGTGTCTTTGTGCTTTTTTAGGGTATAGGCATTTTTCATTCTATTTATTTAAAAAGTGTTGCAGGATAGTTTAATGATATAAGAGTTAATCTCCTTTCTTATGCTTATGAGGCTTTAGTGATGGAGTATTACCCGGAGTATTTTTATTATCTCTTTGTCTTCTATCTGGTTTTCCAGTTGTTTTAGCAGTTCTTTTTGGACCTGGCTTGATTCCCATAATAATAAGTTTTATTAAGTATTGAGTTTAACTACTATAAAATTGACTCACATATCTACTAAAATCAATACCCACTTTTGGGTAATTTTCAGGGGGCAATTAAGGATATATGCAAACCTGAGTAACGAAAATCAAGAGACGATGAATGTTCATTTCGACGACTTTCATTATATGCCACGGCAAGACGAATGTCGTATCCACACAGAATTACTGTCTGTTTGGCTTGACGTTTAATGAGATTAATTATTCAATACCCTCCGGCATACTATCCTCTAGTTCTTTGATTTGTTCGTTCAATTCTTTGTCACGCTTTTTCCAGTTTATTTTTTCGATAATTTCTTCCAATTCTTTTTCGTTGTTCAGTATTTCAACGGAATTTGCGTACACCTCAGGATACAAATCTTCAATGACCTTTAAATGAATTTCATATTGGTCTAGTTTCTTTTTGTTAACTAGGAAATTATCATAGATCAGAGCATAAAGAAAAAAAATGCAAGCTCCTATTAAAGCTGCATATATGCCAAACTTGATTGTCCGTTTAATGTAGGCTTCTAAATCGTTTTTTAATTCATTGAAATCCTTAGCTTCAAATAGATTGATAAGGAAAGTTTTTATCCGTTTGACTTTGTGTTGACCAGCTACTTCAATAGTTCTGTTCTCTACTTTATTAATTTGTTCATATGATGTGTCGTTGTTGTTAGAGACATTCTCTTCGACATCAATTTTATTGGAAATTAATTCAGTGAAGTTGAAGCCCCTCAGGATTTCTTCAACCATGCCAGGAAGTGCTCGATTGTGCATGCTAAATCGCATACTAACATGATCTTTATATTCAGAATTCGATTGAACTCCCTTCTGATTTGTCAATATTGCTTGTTCGTGACTTAGTATTATTTTGGTCAACTTCGCTATCTCTGCTGATTGATAATCGAGTATCTCCTTTGTTTGAGCTTTGGTCAAGTTGATGGTGTTGTTCATAACTTAGTTTTCTTTTTAATGTATTGGTATCGATTTGTTTAAAACTTCCTGTTCCGAAAGAGGCTCCATTGGATTTGTTTCTGAAATATTTGAATCGCTTTTTCTTTTTATCAAATTTCATTTCAATGCCGAACCGTAATAATTGATTTCTTATATCTGTAGCATTATCATTTTCTAAAAGCACATCAGAGATAATTTTCACGTACTGGTTTTCTTGATCCTTTGCTGGTACCAAAGAATATCTCTGCTCCAGTGAATCAGATAGTTTATTTGCATGGATCCCTGAGTATTGCTCATTAATTACTTCTCTTTTTTTTGTTAGCCCAGCCGTCATACATATCATATGATAATGCTTAACTAAACTATCATTATGTTCCCATACAGCTGCCTGCGAATCTCTATAGCCCATTTCATGACAAACCTCCTTACAAATTTTCTTAACCAATTGATCATCGATCTCATCTAATGGCGAAGGAGAGATTTTGATAAAAATGAGAGGTTTGCTAACATTCGGTTTGGATTTTTGAATCATTTGCATCTCTTGTGCTATACCTTCTGGATCCGAATGAAAAAGATGTTGCTTCCAAACTAATCTAGATTGGTTGTTTTCTTTATTACCGGCATAATCTAAGGATTTCGGTATATTGGATCCACCATATTCAACTTTTATTCGCACGATTGATAAAGAGTTTTATTGCAGATTCTAATTCTTTTTTAACCTGGTTATAATCTCTATTGTCACAAGCCTCATTGGCATTGACTAAATGTCTATACAGTAGTACCATCACACCAGTAAGAGCTGGTTTAATATGATGTTTTAAGCCAGCCTTAAGCAAATAGGTGCTTACCGAGAGTGACGCATTGCTTGCGTATTTTTTAATTAAATCTTTCTGTGAGGCTGATGCCATCACTGAAATTTTTTTATCTCTCATAGCCCAAGTCCTTTATTTTTTGTTTTATCATTTTCAGTATCGATATCTCGAGATGACTCATTATTATAATTTTCGGATGAGTCATTTCTTCGTGCTTCTTCAAGTTTTTCTTTCATACTATCAAGACTGGTCTTTTTAATTTCCTGGTTTGCTTCTCGATGAAGTTCTAGACCTTTTTGTAAAGCTTGATCTTCTTTAAGCTTGACATCAATACCTACTACTAAAGATTGGAGGTAGGGAGTAAGCTTGCCACTTTCACCTGCTTCTATTATTAAGTTCACCAAGTCGGGTCGTTTTCCGCTCTTTGCTAGAACGTATCCATCATTAATTCCCTCTAAAGACAATTTATTTTCCATGCTATCTTTATTTTGCTGTTCTCTTTATATAGTCAAGGAGACTTGGTTTTGATATCAATATGAATCGTCCACCATCCTCTTGATATGTTAGAATTTGCTTCTCTTTCCTGAGCTTGTTTATAAGACTATCACTAGTGCGCCTCAGCAATTGATTTGCTTCATCCTTTGAAATCCAAACATCATCCTGATCGCTATTGCAGATATCTTTCATTTGCTTAATGGTTGTCATAATGGTTAATTCTAAAGCCTCCGCAGTTGTGCAGAGTAAATTTTGATTATTCATAACTGAATTATTTAGTCAATAATAAATTACTCACCAGATTCTCTGGTGTTGATATTAAATCGAAAATGGTTTTGGATAAGTACCCAAAACACTTTTCAAGCAAGTGCCATATAAGCAAATGCCAATAGGTGTATTAGACCTATTAAAAATACCCTTATGGTATTTTTTGTGTGGTGTTCACTGGGCAGTGAATTCGGTCACTATTTAGTAACCTACTCGTTTTCACCACACTTTTATTGAAAAGTGTTTCGGTTTAGAAAGCCTTGAGATCAGCTTTCTGGATGCAATTATAAAAATTCTGAATTATAAATGAAATACTTTCAAAGATTTCTACTTTTGTTTAGTGTTCAGCAGTTTCATCTCGATTTCATCCATATCAGCAGTGGCATAGTATCTTAGAATTGTCTCAACATTAGTGCCTGTGATTTTAGAAACTTGGATTGGACTTAAATTTTTGGAGTTTAGGCAATAGCTAATAAATGATTTTTTAGCTAAGTGACTTGAAGCAATCTGATGGATAGGTTGGTAGTCATGTTGCTCAAGCTTTCGGTTTACTTTTAACTTTTCTAGAACCTTTTTAATTCCTTTATTGTAATTCTGCTCTGATATTTTCGGGAGCTCATAATCATATTTCTTTAAAACTTTCATGGCTTCAGGTAGGATTGGCACCTCGATCAATGAATTCGTTTTCTCTGATCTAGTTCTGATTCGATTCTTGTTGGTAATCATGTTTTTATGAAATCGCATGAGGTCTCCAACTCTTAAACCAGTAAAGCAATGGAATGTAAATAATTCTTTAATTTGATTTAAATGTTCATTTTCTAAGTCCTTTGGCTGACTAAGAAGTTTCATCTCTTTATCATTGAGAGCAATGATGTCACTATCAATGACTGATTTACTAGCTCTTTTAAATGACTTGATGGTAGGATTGACCTTAATTCCAAGTTTTGATAATTTGTTGCATAGGCTTTTTAGGTACTTGATGTTATTATCAACTGAGGATTCGGATAGAGATTCATTACTTCTCAAAAAGGATTTGAATGACAGTTCAAACTCATGGTTCAAATCAATCAATGTATGATCTCTATTTTTAAACTTGTTGAAGTTTGTGATATGTAGTCTTAAGTTCTTGTCATAGTTAGTGATGGACCTAGGTCGATGTTCTGTTTCATAAAGTGAAACATATTTATCAATCCCTTCTAATATGGTTTTCACATCTCCAAGCTTATTTGACTGACCATTATATATTTCCTTGACTTTAGAGCAAGTTTGGTCTCCCAACTCTTTAGCATCACAAAGTGCCGCAAATAGATTTTCATAAAGTCTTTTTAGCTCAGCATTTGCTTTAAGGTAGCCATGGAAAGTCTTCTTTAATGGTTGATTGATTTTTATTTTATCATGTCCTCGGTCTTTAATCCAGTTGAGCTGATTAACAGACGCCCGGATATTTGTTGAGATTAAAGTCTTCTTCCTGTTGTGATCGTATCTTAAGTAGATCAGGCAAGGTTGGTCTTTATTTGTTACTCTATTTTTTTCTATGAAAAAGTTAATTGTTGCCATATACTGTCGTCATTACTGTCGCTAATTAAGATAAATTACAATTAATTAAGGCTCAAAATTTACGAAAATATCCGTTCTAGTATAACTAAGGAGTATTTATAAGAACTAAGGAGTAATTGATGTATTCCCCTACGGACTGCATTTTAAAAGCCACTCATTTGAGTGGCTTTTTTCATTTTGTCCGTAGGGGACTTGCGCGCGACCTGGCTCCTCACTAAAATGACCCACCGGGTCATTTCTTAACGCTCGGTCCTCCTACGGACTGCAAAAAGGCTCGAGCACTTTATGGTGTGAGAGCCTTTTTTGTTTTCATTCAACCCACTTTAAAATCTATTCGCCTTAAATAGTGTTTTTAGAACCGTTTATCACAAATACGCATTGGAGAATGAACAATATTAGACGTTCTGTAGTCTTTTAATAGACTTAAATTCAGCAACCTTGAAACAACTTCATAACCTCGCACTTCTTATACTAATCATCGGAAGTGCGCAAACAGCAGTCCAAGCCCAACGACCTACCGGCCCACCATCATCTTATGGTGGTGGCTCAGCCTCAAAAGTTGGGTACGGGAAATTAGGAGGAACTGTAGTAGATGAAAGTAATGAGCCTGTCCCATACGCCACCGTACGTATGCTCAATGTGGCAGATGAGAAACTCGTGGACGGTACAATAGCGGAAGAAGATGGAAAGTGGGTGATTAAAAATGTAATCGAAGGAGAATTTAATATCGTCATTTCATTCATGGGCTATGAAACGATCACTAAAGGTCCTTTTGAAGTGACAGGAAAAGGAGAGTCATACGATTTAGGGCAGATTGTGCTTACTTCCTCTACAACAGAATTGGATCAGGTTGTGGTAGAAGGGCAAAGGGAATTGATTGAAGATCGGGTAGACAGGGTTGTGTATAATGCCAGTCAGGATAACACCACAGCTGGTGGCGATGCTTCAGACGTTTTAAGAAGAGTTCCTCTATTATCTGTGGATTTGGAAGGCAATGTTTCGTTACGTGGTAGCAGTAACATTACAGTATTAATAGACGGGAAACCATCAACCATCACTGCTGGTAATCTTGCTGATGCGCTTAAGCAAATTCCGGCAGATGAAATTGAATCAGTGGAAGTCATCACTTCGCCTTCCGCAAGGTATGATGCGGAGGGCACAGGAGGTATTATCAATATCATTACCAAGAAGAATAATCTTCAGGGTGGTACACTCTCAATTAATTCCGGAGTAGGATACCGAGGTTCAAATCTTGGGCTTAATGCAGGTTATAGAACCGGAAAGCTGGGTCTTTCTTTGGGTGGAAATGGATTTGCTGGATACAATATCATTGGATCAATAGATAATGAACAGATAGTAACGGATGAATTTGGCAATGAATTGTCTCGAACGAACCAGTTTGCAGAGACGGTTAGCTCCAGGATATCTGGTCGCTACAATTTTGGTTGGGACTATACATTCAATAAATACCATTTCATTGGGGGAGGGATAAACTACAGGATTTTTGATGCAAGAACTGACCAGGATGATAGGTTGACTGAAACAACCGATTCTAATGGAACGAGATCTTTAGTACAGGATGTATTCACGCTAACAAATTCTAACAGTGTTGATATCAACTTCAATTATATCAGGTCGTTTGAGAAAAAAGGCAAAGAGATAAGCCTGATCTCACTTTACAGTGAGGATAGACGAAATAATGATTTTACCATTGAAAATTTGTCCGGAGGTAATCCATCTGATACAAAAAATGAAAATATTAGCTTTAATAAAGAGTTCACCCTTCAACTGGATTATGTAGAACCGATAGGCGATAAAGCGAGGTTTGAGACAGGGGCAAAAAATATTTCAAGAACGGTAACGAGTGATTTTCAGCTTTTCCAGCGTCAGAATGATGAACCTTACACAGAAATCCAGGGCGCTAGCTTTAGCAATTTCTTCAGTTATAATCAGAATGTTACTGCCGGATTTGTTTCAGGGCTGATGGAGCTACCATCAGATTTTACCATTCAGGCGGGAGGGCGATATGAGTATACTACGATCACAGCAAATTTTTCTGATGGGGTAAATCTTGACATTGCAGATTATGGAACATTTGTTCCAAGCATCAACATGTCTAGAAAACTTAAAAACAACCTCACGCTAAAATTTGGTTATTCCAGAAGAATAGCCCGCCCAAGTTTACAGTTTTTAAATCCCAATATAGATGCAGCTAACCCTTTGGATATATCACAAGGTAATCCGGATTTGCTTCCTGAATTCACGGATCAGTTTGAGCTTTCTTTTAGCAGATTCAAACGAACTACTTCATTGAATATCTCAGCATTTGTAAGATCTACAAACGGGAGTATTCAGGCTGTAAGAGAAACCATCGGTCAGGATACCGTATATACAACTTATCAAAACATAGGAGAGGAGGATGCCTATGGAATCAATGCTTTTGGAAGTATAAGAAAAGGTAAACTAACACTGAATGGAGGAATAGATGCCTTTTATTCTGTATTGACTAACAACATCGATGATCCACTATTCAATGCTCAAAATGAGGGTTTTGTATTTAATACGAGGTTGTTTGGAAGTTATAAATTGACCGATCGCTGGGTTTTACAGATGTTTGGATTCTATAGAAGTTCAAGGGTTCAGCTACAAGGATTCACCAATCCTTTTTATATCTATAGCCTGAGCATAAATCGTAATTTTAAAAACGATAAGGGAAGCATAGGTATAGGTGCAAATAATTTTGCAACACCCAGAAGTTTTCTGGATTCGGAAGTCACTACTCCATTCCTTACTCAGAGAAGTACCAGGGAGCTTCAACTCCTGAATTTTAGAGTCAATTTTAGCTACCGTATAGGTAAACTCACACAACGAGCTTCTAAGAAAGTAAGAAAAGTCTCAAATGATGATCTCAAAGAGGCAAGTGGTAATGATGACGGGAATCAATAGATAGGAAAGAGAGCGATTTATAAATATGTGAATTATTCTATTGGGAGTTATCTACTAGTAGACCTATTACCTATATTCTTATTATTTTTCTGTTGTATTTAGTCACCAACAATTATTGCAAATGGCTGGATTTGCAATAATTACAGCCTACATGTAAATGAAAATATTCGCCAATATTCCTGTGGCTATATGTTTGTTAGTTGCACTGCAAACACACGCTCAGAGTGATTCTACTAAAATAGAACTGACCGGTTATATAGATACCTATTATGCTTCATATAGCAATAAACTATCTGCTGATGAACTACAACCTTATATTACTGTAGCTCCTAGGGACAATCAATTCGGGTTAAACATAGCCGAAATAGGAGCTACTTATAATACTGGCGAAGTGCGTGGTACTTTCGTTATTCAATATGGTGACATAGCAGAAGCTACCTGGTCAGATAGGTTTAAAACCATACAAGAAGCCTGGGTTGGTATAGAAGTGACCGAGGGGCTCTGGCTCGACGGTGGTTTTTTTACCACCCATATTGGAGCGGAAAGTTTTTTACCCAAAAACAACTGGCTAAGTTCTACCGACATAGGAACTTTCAATGAACCATTTTACCAAAGTGGTGCACGTCTTTCTTATGAGAAGTCTGAAAAATTTGAAGCGCAACTGCACCTTGTCAGTGGTTACAATCTTTTCCTTGATAATAACGATGCGAAATCAATTGGGATGCTTTTCAGCTATAAGGTTAACGATGCAATATCTTTATCATATACCAATCTTTTTGGAAGGGAATCGCCGGAAGGTTCCCCCAGCCAATATCGCTTTTACAATAATATTTACTTAACCTGGGATCCCACGGATAAGATATCTGCAATAGTGGGAGGAGATATGAGTACCCAGTCGAATTCTGAATTAGAAAATCCTACTGAGACGGCTTTAATGTACAATGCAGTAGCCATTGCCAGGTATCAATTTACTAAACGATATAGTGCTACGAGTAGGTTAGAGTTATTCAATGATAGAGATGGATTTATTTCGGGTGTTCTGGTAAATCAAAATGGGAATCAGCAAGGGCTTAAAGCAACTGCCTTTACAATGGGGTTTGAATACGCACCTACTAAACAATCCTACCTTAGAGCGGAAACCCGATGGACCTGGGCTGATAGAGATCTGCTAATATTTAATAAAGGAGGAAACGCATCGAATGTCCGTGCTGAATTCCTGATCAACATGGGATTCTACTTTAATAAAAGGCTTAAGTAGATTTTGTTCTTATAATTTTAGAGAATAAGTAAAACTTTCTCTTGAAGTAATCTTTACAGGTACATTATCTGTAATCGTATATTAACATTTCATCTTCATCCAGTTGCTTAAGCGATTGCTTGCTATATTGTCTGATGAATGGTTTTGTGAGTTAAGAGAGTGATTAAGCGCTTAGTATTTCAACCAGTATTTTTATTAGTTTTTCTTTTTGGTCTTTCAGCTCAGCAGACCATTTTGTTCCAGGGAGGTACAGAAAATCGGATAAACCACCATGCGCAAGTTTACCTATCTCAAGATACGATCAACGGGCAAGAGGCATGGAATAGAATTCAGTCTGACCTTCTTGGAAAATTACAAGAAAAAATAAACCCGGGGATTACCACATCAGCATTTTGGATTCACTTCCAAATAAAGAATCTTAGTGAAGAAGAGCTGTTGTATCTGGAAGTGGACTATGCACAGCTTGACTATCTACAGCTTTATCAAGTCAATAATGATTCCGCTAAGTTATTATTCGAGACAGGTGATCGATACACTTTCGATAAAAGACCTGTTCAATATAGAAACTTTGCTTTTCCTCTTCAATTATCTCAGGATTCTACCAGTCAATACCTGCTGAATATTGATAAACGGCTTTCAGCGGCTCGATTTCCATTGAATCTATATGCTAATTCATCATTCTGGGGTATGTATAATAGTGAGACTATCTTTTATGGGTTTTGCTTTGGCTTCTTAGCATTGGTCATACTGATCTCATTGATTGTTGGAATTCGTCTCAAAAGGTCAATCTTTATCTGGTATTCGCTATATGTTTTAACCTTCGGTTTGCGATGCTTTGCCAAGCTTGGGTATGGCTATCAATTCATTACATCGGATTACCCGAATCTCAATACCCACTTCTTCCCGCTTACCACTCAATTCGCGATGTTCTTTTTGATTCTATATGTTCAAAATTATTTTGATACGAAGGAAACCATGCCTCGCTTTAATAAAATAATGAATGGATGGCTGGTACTATTTGTCATTAGCACATTAATATGGGCATTGGCTCCTTCTTTTATTGTTTCTACTGGCCCTATTCTTATCTCGATACGGTATGCTGTTGTGGTAAGTATTATCATTTTTGCTTACTCAAGTGGGATTAATTATCTAAAGATAGATGCGTTTAAAGCACAAATTTTCTTAGTCGGTTATTCGCTTTTTTTTCTCGGGGTTTTAAGTCAAATCCTTATAGAATACGGGGTAATCAATAGTTCCCTGGTTCCGGGCGATCCTTTATTCGCCGGATTCTTTTTTGAGGTAGCTGTGCTTTCCTATGCCATGATCATACTGCTGGTAAAAGTCATAAACGATAAAGAAGGGTTGGTGGCATCTAACCTCAGGCTTAAGCAAATGCTTGAAAGCCTGGAGAAGCAATACAAACAAGAAGAGCCATCTTATGTAATTCTAAAAAGCAAAGCAGTTGTAGATCCACAGAGGATACGATACATACAATCTGACGATCATTACCTGGAGTTTCACTTGGATGACAAAGCCAGGCCTGAAGTGGATCGCAATAAACTCAGCGCGATTCTGGAAGTTCTTCCTCCACAGTTTGTTCAGATACATAGATCTACCATTGTCAATTTAGAGTATGTCAAAACCATATATGGTAACTATTTATTGCTGAAAGATGGTGAAGAACTTAAACTTTCCCGCACGTATAAATCTCGATTGGAGGATAGGCTGGCCAAATAATGCTGCATTTCACGACAGGCTATGTGTCACTCACGACAAAAAGTTGCTACAACCGATATAGGGGTACTTAATTAGGGGTATCAATCAACTATCCTCGAAATGAAAATAACCAAAAGAAAACTTGAAGACGAACTTACTAATCGTGAAATTCAACTCATCCGCTGGTTAAGCCAGGGCTATACCCGGAGTGAGATTGCCGATAAGATGGCAATGAGCATTCATACCTATGATGGCTACCGGAAAAATATACGAGTAAAGCTTCAGATTAAGAATCAAGCGGATTGGGCTAGAGTACTTGTTCAAGTTGCTTAATATACCCTATAGTGGGTATTGCCTCAGTTAATATCTATTCAGAACTTTATAAAGCAATTAATCCTCTTCGTAGTAATCGGTCTAGGTTCTTAAAGATTACTAAGGATGCTTACCATAGTGGTAAGCTAGGGCCACCCCGGTGTAGTTCATCGGGGTTTTTTCTTGTTACGGGAGTAATTCTCTCTATTTAACCCAAATTGCGCAATAGGGCAATTTGCCCTACGGGATGGACGAAGTAAACTTGTCTGTCTGTGACCGCAAGCGTCATCAGCTGACGAAACCCAAGGGGTTTGTCAGGGTTAATAATCATCGTCTTAAAATCATCATTTTAACTTAAGGATAAGTAATTGTTTATCAGTTGATTAAATAATAGGATGATGATGTTGGAATGATTCCTTCATAACAATTGAAGGACTAACTGACTTATTATTATATGGATTTTGGAATTACTAAGGCGATAGATATTTTAACAAACAAACTTCAGGGATGGTTAGAGTCCCTTACAGCGATGCTTCCAAACTTTGTGGTGGCAGTAATCATTCTGTTGATATTCTTTTTCTTAGCTAAAATGGCAAAGGCCGTTTTTAATAAGCTTTTTGAAAAGTTTTATGACAAATCTGCTGTTCAAAACCTCTTCAGTACCATTGTTTATATTTCGGTATTACTGATTGGTTTAATCATCTCTTTAAACATACTTCACTTAAAGCAAACCGTAACTTCCCTCTTAGCCGGTGCTGGTATTATTGGGTTGGCACTAGGTTTCGCCTTTCAGGATATCACAGCAAACTTCATATCCGGTATTATGATTGCCATTCGAAAGCCGATTCAAGTCGGAGATATTATTGAGGTGCACGACTATATGGGAGAAGTGGAAGAGATTAACCTTAGGGTGACAGTGGTAAAAACATTTCAAGGATTACATGTGATCATCCCTAATAAAGAAGTCTTCCAAAGTCCATTGATAAATTATACAAAGACCGACGAACGAAGAATCGATTTGGAAGTAGGTGTGTCTTATGGTGATGACCTTGAGAAAGCAAAGAAAGTAGCCCTTGAGGCGGTAAATGAATTGCCTTTCCTGATCAATGATAGGGAGGTAAATTTGTTCTATACCGGATTTGGCGATAGTTCAATCAATTTCGTTTTGCATTTATGGGTGAGATATCCAGAACCGAGTTTTTTGGAATCGCGCAGTATGGCCATAATGGCTGTAAAAAAAGCTTTTGATGAAAATGATATTACCATACCGTTTCCTATTCGTACCCTTGATTTTGGAATTAAAGGTGGTGAAACGCTTTCTGATATGAAAATGCATATAAATTCAAAAAATGGAGGTGTAAAGCAAACTCAGTAGGAGAAGTATGTGTTAGAAATGTAGAACCCTAAAACAGAAGAATATGGAAGAAATGAAAATATTAAACGAAGCTGAAATTGATCATAAGAATAAATATGAGGAAAGCATTAAGGCTTTTGCTGATAAGCTTGAAGAAAAAATCGAATTTCTGAAAGGAAAAGCGTCTGAAGTAGAAAGTTCAGCAAAAGAGTCCTATGATAATCGTATTGAACTTTTAAAGGAGAAAAAAGAAGCATTCAAAAAGTGAATATCATCGAATAAAGGAAACAGGGGAGGATAAGTGGAATGAAGTAAAAGGAGATGTATCTAAAAAAGTAGATGACATCAAAGAAGAAACTGAGACTGCTTATACGGGGATTCGTGACGGATTTTCCTATCTCTTCGATAAGTTCAAGAAATAATAATTTTTAAATTGAAAGAAGCCGACACAAAATGTCGGCTTTTTTGTTTTGTCTGAAATGATCTTTTGAAGCCTTTAAAACATAATATTCCTTTCTATATACTTGCGAATTCTTAATTAAATAACCCTAAAATAAAAATGAAGAAAATACTACTGTTGATGTGTTTAGTAGCCGGAATGGGCTTGGCTAAAGCACAAGATGAAGTGTCATTTAGCGACGAGGAGTTAACTCAATATGCGACAGTCATGGTGTGGGCTGAAAATGAGAAAGAACGTATGACTGAAGTTTATAATGGATGGATCAATAACGACGAAACGTTGGCAGCAGCCAGGTTTGTAGAGATCAAATCAGCGAAAGGAGATTCAGTTAAGCTTCAGGAAATTGAAGTGACTTCTGATGAGTTGATGGCATTTGAGCAAATTCAAGTAAACTATGATTCTATGACCGCTTCTTTTAAAGAGGTATACATCGGAAAAATCAAAGAGGATATTGGCGCTGGGTTGTATAATAACCTCAAAAAAGCGCTTAAATCTGATGCTGAAGTAAAGGCACAATATCAGGTTATTTATGATGGATTAATGGAAGCCTCTGCCCCTAAGGAAGATGACGAAAGCGAAGAATAAGCTTTGTTAAAACATAAAGTAATGAAAGCCTCTCCATTCAAAATGGCGAGGCTTTTTTATTTGCTATTAAGGGAGATACCTTCAGTATCAATTGTTACAAGCTTTTTCTTATACAGAATCCCTACTGATCGTTTGAAGTTCTTTTTGCTCATTTGAAGCAGCGATTGTATTTCATCCGGGTCACTCTTGTCGTGGAGTGGGAGGTAGCCATTGCTTTTCTTTAGCTCATCCAATATCTGCTGAGCTCCAATCTCGAGATTCTCAAGACCAATTTTCCTTAAACTAATATCAATTTTACCATCTGGTCTTACAGTCTTTACATACCCTTTGACCCGATCACCTTCAAGCACATCATGAAAAAGGTCATTCTCAAAAATCAAACCTTTGTGGCGATTATTAACCACGACATTTACTCCAAGGTCAGTAGCGTTGGCAATTAATAGATCAACCTCTTCGCCTTCTTCTAAATAGATTTCGTCATCAAAGTATTTAGCAACCTTAGCAGTTGCTGCGATCCGATCTGTTTTCTCATCCAGAAACAGATACACCAAAGACCACTGTCCTCGTTGTAGCTTATTTTTTTGTTCACGAAATGGAACGAGCAAATCCTTATCAATCCCCCAGTCCAAAAAAGCTCCAACATTACTGGCATCTTTTACTTTGAGGTATGCAAACTGATTGACTGTTGCATAGGGTTTTTGCGTGGTACAAATGATCCGGTCTTCAGAGTCGCGATAAACAAACACATCAAGATTGTCGCCTTCTTGGGTTCCATTTGGAATATATTTTGTCGGAAGGAGCACATCTTGCTCTCCATCAGTAAGAAACGCCCCGGGGTTGGTAATCCGATCTACTTTAAGGTTATGATATTGGCCAATATTCATTGGCACAAAGATAGGTCATGTGACTTCTTTAGGATTAGATTTTCATCTCTGGTATATCACCTTCAACCACCAACCTTCCGGCCGTCGCGTTTTTTATTTCTTCCACTGAAACACCAGGGGCTCGTTCTCTTAATTTGAAACCTTCAGGGGTAATATCAAGCACTGCCAAGTTTGTTACGATCTTGTTTACACATTTCACGCCTGTCAAAGGAAGTGTGCATTCCGATAAAAGCTTTGATTCGCCCGCTCGGTTGGTGTGCATCATCGCTACGATGATGTTTTTGGCAGACGCGACAAGGTCCATTGCGCCACCCATACCTTTTACCATCTTTCCTGGGATCTTCCAATTGGCAATATCCCCTTGATCAGTCACTTCCATTGCACCGAGCACCGTTAGCTGCACATGCTGGCCTCTAATCATTGCGAAAGAGGTGGAGGAGTCAAAAATGGAAGCTCCTGGTAGTGTAGTTACCGTTTGTTTTCCTGCGTTGATTAAGTCGGCATCTACCTGCTCTTCAGTAGGGAAGCCGCCCATGCCAAGTAATCCATTTTCTGATTGAAATTCCACACTAATTCCCTCGGGAATGTAATTGGCCACCAATGTAGGAATACCTATTCCCAGGTTTACATACCAGCCGTCTTCCAGTTCCTGTGCGATTCTCTTTGCAATTCCGTCTTTATCAAGCATAATTTCGTTAATTCGTCAATTAGTAATTAGTTAATTGGACTTGCGATTGGTTTTAAAATTAGCAGGACTAATCAACCAATTCACCAATCAACTAAGTCCTAATTGTTCGTTGTTCAATTCGTTTTTCGTATTTCTCACCCTGGAAGATTCGCTGTACGAAAATTCCCGGAGTGTGGATGAAGTTAGGGTCTAGTTCACCCGGCTCCACCAGCTCTTCCACTTCCGCAATAGTTATTTTACCGGCCATCGCCATTGGCGGATTGAAATTTCGTGCTGTGCCCTTAAAAATCAGGTTTCCCGCCCGGTCACCCTTCCACGCCTTTACTATGGCGAAATCCGCAGTTAGGGCTGATTCCAGAATATGAGGTTTTCCGTTAAACTCCCGCACTTCTTTCCCTTCGGCTACTTCCGTTCCAAATCCTGCAGGTGTGAAGAATGCAGGAATTCCGGCACCTCCGGCTCTACATCTTTCTGCGAGTGATCCTTGTGGTATTAAATCTACTTCCAATTCACCGCTTAGCATTTGTCTTTCAAACTCCGCATTCTCACCCACATAAGATGAGATCATTTTTTTAATCTGCTTTTTCTGCAATAACAGCCCGAGACCAAAATCATCAACACCAGCATTGTTGGAAATACAGGTCAGGCCTTTAATGTTTGCTTTGACTAGTGCAGCAATGGAGTTTTCAGGAATGCCACATAGTCCGAACCCTCCAAGCATCAGGGTCATGTTATCTTCAATTCCGCGGATAGCTTCTTCCGCATTAGCTACTACTTTATCAATCATGGTTTGAAGTTATTGCGAATGTGCAAATTAAAAAAGAAGCTGTCTCCAAAAGGTCTGTCATCCTGAATTAATGAAGGGTCTCTTTTGACAATTTAATGAGATTAAACTCTTAAAGAGATTCTTCCTTCGTCAGAATGACTTTTATGATCAAAGACCTTTTTAAGACAGCTTATACTAGATATTTAAATTCCTTACTCATCCTTCAAGCACTCCACAGGGTTTACCCGAGTGGCTTTGATGGTTTGATAGGAAATTGCCAGGATAGTCAGTAAAGCTGCGGCAATAACTGGCATTAGAATCAGGAATATCGAAATGGAAGTTCGATAGACGAATGTTTCCAGCCAGTCATTCATAAACCAATAGGCAATCGGTAGACCGATAAGAAATGCAATTCCAATCAGGATCATGAATCGATTGCTGATGATCATCCAAATGCTGGTGGTAGATGCACCTAATACTTTCCTGACACCTATTTCTTTGATCTTTGTTTCAATGATGAAGCCAACCATTCCGATCAATCCAAGACATCCTATAAGTACCGCAATCACCGCAAATACCTTGATCATAGTACCAAGTCGTTCTTCATTCTGATATTGTTCATCAAATAGATCATCTACAAACCGATAGTTCGCTTCTGTTTCGGGATCAAATTGTGCATAAACACCTTCGATATAGTCCAGTGTTTCACGCATGTTTTCCCCCGAAAGCTTGAGACTTATTCGTCGGTATCTGTCCATATTGATAAAGACCATTGGCACAATTGGACTGTGTAAAGATTCAAAATGAAAATTTTCCATTACACCAAGTATTCTTCCTTCAGATGGACCATAACCTAGTTTTCTACCCACGATTTCATTTGGATCATTAAAGCCCAATGCTTCAGCTGCGGCCTGGTTTATAACATAATACCCAATCGATGTTGTGTCTTGCTGCAGTACAGTCTCTGTTCCTTCACGGAAATTTTCACCGGCAAGCATTTCGATCCCATAAGTGTCCAGAAAATGTTTATCAATGGTCACCACCGGCAATCTGAAGTTAGTAGAAATGGCAGAGTCACCTTTAAAAAATCGGGATCCCCAACTATCCGCAAGTCGTCCGGTAGGTATCCGTGAAGAGTATGCAGCCTTTTCAATTTTCGGGTTTTTCAATAATTCATTTCTAAATGTCTCAGAATTGTAGTTTCCTCTCGGAAGAAACATGCTCAGCATCTGTTCTCTTTCAAAGCCCGGATCAGAGTTTCTGATAAATCCCATCTGGCTTTCAATCACACCAATTGCGAAGAGGAGTCCAATGGTTACAACGTACTGAAATGTGACTAAAAAAGAACGAAAGTTCCATTTGCTCGCATTCATTGCTTGCTCACCCTTTAGTGCTTGTACCAGGTTTATCTTTGAAAGGAAGATGGCGGGATAGATCCCCGCTAAACCACCAACCAGAATCATTAATAGAATGAGTCCTATAAAAATATCCGGTTGAGCGATCGGATTAAAAGCAAGTGATTTATCCATAAACTCGTTGAGGTAGGGGAGTGCCCAGAAAATAAGAAGAACTGCCAGTGGCAATGACACAAGCACAACCAATAATGACTCGGATAGGAATTGTTTGACTAATGAAGATTTGAAAGCTCCGATTACCTTTCTTACACCCACTTCCTTCATTCTACGTGAGTAGTGAGAGGTGGCAATGTTCATGTAATTGACGCATGCTACAAGTAGTAGTAGAATCCCAACAATGCTAAAAATATAAACCTGATCGATTGATCCATTGGTTTCATATTCACCCTCCAGGTTGGAAGTGAGGTGTATATCCAGCATCGGCTGAAAAACAAAGTCGTAAAAATCTCTTGCATAAACTCCGGATTGGAACTCACCGATGTATTTGTCCCAAAATTCTTCATTGGCACCTAGGGTCAGATTGGGAATATTAGCTCCAGGTGATGTGCGTATGTAGGTCATCCAATTATAGTTACCGCTTACATTATTAGCTGCATCTTCACCCATGATCATTTCCACGAATCGTATAGGAGCTAAGTAATCGAAATGGAAATGCTGTTGGTCAGGCATATCTTCCATTACTGCTGTTACCTTAAAAGGCGCACCTTGTCCATCTCTTTCAAGGGTTACTGTTTCGCCCAGAATATTTTGCTCTTCCCAATCTGATCCGAATATTTTTACCGCGCTTGATCTGGTTAGTACCAAAGAATACACATCCGGAAATGCTGTTTCGGCACTACCGGCGATGAATTTGAAGCTGAAAATATCAAAAGCATCATCATCGCAAAAGATGACAGGCTCCCCCAAAAATTCCTGATCTCCGTATTTGAGGTCAGGAAACGCCCATGGATAGAATCGGGTGGCATGTGTGATCTCACTATAATCTTCCTTGAGTCTGCTGGCGTGACCGGCAGAGGCAAATGCCCAATGCCTGCTAAGGTCACCTTCCATGGTGTAGTTTTTTATGGTGACTCTGTAGATATTCTCAGCATGTTCATGATGCGTATCGTAGCTAAGTTCATCCTTCACAAAGAGTGCAATTAATACGAATGCAGCTAAGCCTGTTGATAAGCCAACTACATTGATTACCGTACTGGATTTATATTTCCATAGGTTTCTTAGTCCAATTTTAAAGTAGTTTTTAAACATAGTCGTTTCCTTTTCTATTGAGTTTTGAGCTTCTATTCTTTTGGCCATTTCAGGCTTAAAAAGCCGAATGATTTGCCAGTTGTACCATCTTCTGGCACGATTTAGTCCTTTGCTTTTAATTAATAATTGATACTCCTCTTCCAGATCTCCTTGTACATCCTCGTAGTAGTCTTCTTTGAGAAACCATGCTAGAAATTTTGTAGACCAGGAAGGGGGAGAATTCCGCTGCTTATCCATGCTTTTGAGTATTCGAATGTTACATCAGGAATGGCCTTCCAAAGATTCATGCGTGTTTCTTTAGAATAGTCCAATGCAGCCTTACCTGTTTTAGTTACTTTGAAGTATCGCTTTCTTTTACCTCCGCGTATAGCAGTGGCTTCCCCGAAGCTGGATTTTAGATACCCTTTCTTTTCCATTCTTCTAAGAGCGGATTGAAGCGCACTTACACTTACCTTACGATTTAGTCTATTTTCAATTTCCTCTTTAATAGATACACCATATGCATCTTCATGTAGGATGGCTACTGTTAGTAAAACGATTTCCTCAAATTCACCTAGTTGATACTCTTTCACTTAGTTAATATTAAATTTCTAAATGTAAATTAAATGATAAAATTTCTAAACGTAAATAATATAAAAAGGTTGAAATGAGTCGTCCCATCACTTGGAGTGATGGGACGATTAATGATTGGAAGACCTGATGGGGCATAAAAAAACCGCCCCAACGAATCAGGGCGGTCTACAAATTGATCTAACTTAATTACTTAAATTAGATTGTTAGCTTAAAGTTAACAGGAACTGCAATTTTTCCAACAACTGCTTCTCCATTAGCATTTTTTGCAGGTTCAAAGTTAAGCTTTGGTAATATATCTTTAACCGCGTCTCTCAAATCAGTACACGGATATTTTTCAAATCGATGATTGATAACTTTACCTTCTTTATTGATTTTAAGTGTTACCAAAACTTGTCCCTCAATGCCTTTTTCTTTGCAAACGAGCGGATATTCGATATTGGAGACCACTTCTTTATAATTCATAGGCTTTGGACTCACGGCTTTTCCATCGCCATTATTGGCTTGCGTTGCTATTACACAAAATACCATTGCTAGAATTAATAATTGCTTTTTCATAATCTCCCTCTGTTTAAATATTTCCTAAATGTTAAATTAATAACGATGTAATGTTATCTAAAGTTTACGTAAAATCAAAATTACGGTAATCTTTTGTTAACATTAAGGTAACATTGAGAGTATTTGTCGATGAATAAGCCTTTTAATGGGTTTAAAAGATGTTTTGTGGATAACTAATTAGACAATTAACAATAGAAAACACCCTCCGGGGCTATTTTCGTAGCATGTCGCTTACCATTTATCGATCATCCGCAGGCTCGGGAAAAACATATACACTAGCTAAGGAGTATTTAAAGCTTGCCTTAAGATCAAAAGACTATTATCAGAAAATTCTAGCCGTTACCTTCACGAATCGTGCTGCAGAGGAGATGAAAGAGCGGGTACTGGAATTTCTCATTGATATTGCAAAAGGCAAACATGAACTAATACCGGTATTTCAAAAGGAGCTGGATAAATCCAACGAACAGATCATCCAGGCGGCACAGCGCGCGCTATCACATTTACTTCATCATTATGGTTACTTCAATATCACCACCATTGATACGTTTTTTCATCGGGTGATACGTTCATTCTCACGAGAAATCGGACTTCAAGGCAGTTTCGGAATAGAACTGGATACGGATAAAGTTGCTGAATTTATTACATCTAATGTCTATGAAGGTGTTGAGCACAATGAACAACTGCGAAATTGGTTGGTGGAGTTTTCCATGGAGGGGCTAGGCGAAGGTGAAGGTTATGAAACTAAAAATCAGGTAAGCAGGCTGGCAAAACAACTTTTTCAGGAAGAGTTTAAGAAGTTGCCTCAAGGTCAGTTTACAGATGACCAGATAAAAAATAAAGTCAAGGAGCTGAAGACTAACCTATCCAGGCAAAAAGCTGCTTTTGAGCAGACGTTAATAGGTATTGCTGATAGATTTGATTCAGCACTTGAAAATGCCGGATTATCTATCGATGATTTGACATATAAATATGCCGGTCCCGGAGGCTTTTTTCCTAAGCTTAGAAAAAAGGAATATGATTCATTGCTTACCAAAAGAGTAGAAAAAGCACGAGAGGACCCTTCTGCATGGACATCTAAATCAGCCAGTAATAAAGATCATATCATTCAGTCGGCAGAAACCTCGTTCATCCCTTTGATGAATGAAGTGTTGGAATTCATTGATAAAAACGAACAGGCATATTATACTGCTAATGCAGTATTAAAGCATCTGTACACATTGGGTTTAATGACAGACCTGGCGCAGCGATTGCAAGATTATAAGCGAGAGGAGGAAGTGATTATGATTTCTGACCTTCCTGACTTCCTTTCTCAAATCATTGATGATAGTGGTTCACCATTCATTTATGAAAAGGTCGGGACCTGGTATTCTCATTTTCTCATTGACGAATTTCAGGATACCTCACAGTTTCAGTGGAATAACTTCAGGCCGCTTCTTGAAGAAAGCCTGGCCAACGGAAATGAAAACATCATCGTGGGTGATGCAAAGCAATCCATCTATGGGTGGAGGGGAGGTGACCCCACATTACTGTTGGAAAAAGTCCAGGAGGACATCTCACAAACGCATATTGACCCTTCCAAAACCACCAACTGGAGGAGTGCGAAAAATATCGTTGGATTTAATAATCAATTGTTCTCGGCATTACCGAAGGTGATGGTCGATGAGATGGGAGGGATAATATCTGAGAAAGAGCGAGCCATGATTCTTAAAACCTATGAGGGTGTGGAGCAGGAAGTAGCTCCTAACAATAAGGAGATAGATGGACTTGTGCATCTTGAGTTTTTGGAGGTCGAGGATCGTAAGGAGTGGAAAAGCAACGCCATTGAACAAACGATTTTTCATATGGAACAATTGCTCACTGAAGGTCATCACTTGAATGATATGGCAATTTTGGTGCGGTCTAACAAAGAGGCCTCTGAGATCGTGAGTCATGTGCTGGATTATCGCAGAACACACGAAACTCAAATCGAAGTGATATCAGCTGAAGGAATGCTGCTATCCAATTCCGAAGTGGTACAGCTTCTGCTATCTGCATTCAATCATTTGATCCATCCGGAAGATATCAGTATTCAGACCGATCTGACATACAGGTACCGTAAGCTTATTAAGCAGCAATCATTTACCTCCCATGATGACTTTAGCAAGCTGGGGCAATCCGGGCTTCCTGCATCCTTTACTAAGTACAAGCAACACCTGTTGCACCTTCCTATTCTTGAGCTGATTGAGGTGTTGGTTCGAACGTTTGAACTGAACTCCTTGAAATCCGAATATGTGTATCTCCAGGCTTTTCAGGATGCAGTATTGGAGTTTAGTAAAAATAATCGGTCAGATCTTCGTCTATTTATGGAGTGGTGGGAAGACAATGGGAAAAAGCGTTCGGTTCAACTGACCGGAGCATTGGATGCAGTTGAGGTTATCACATCACATAAGTCTAAGGGCTTACAGTATCCTATTGTATTCGTGCCCTTCTGCAACTTCGATATGAACAGCAAGTCACGGCCGGTGTGGTATGAGTCTCCATATCAGGAGGGAGAAAATTTACCGGTAGACTATAAATCAGAATTGGAAAAAACGCGCTTTGTAGAAAACTACCAAAAGGACATTGCTAAGTGGCATTTGGAGAGTCTGAATGTGCTATATGTAGCATTTACACGTGCTGAAAATGCACTTATCGTGTTTGCAGATCCGCCACCAAGCCGAAAAGAAAAAATGTATAGCACAGCTAGTAAGCTACTTTGGAGCTACTTTGAAGACAATACCATTGAAGGATGGAATGATGCTTCTAAAACTTTTCGGATTGGTACCATTCCTATAAAACATCGAAAGTCAAAAGATGAAATGATTGCTTTGGCTAATTATAGCTCGAATAAATGGAGTAATAAGTTACAAGTTCGAAAAACAGGGAAGGCATATTATGATGATGAGGTAGAAAAAAGTAGAAATGAGGGAATTCTGCTCCATCAAATATTATCTGAAATCATTCATTACGAGGATACTGCTGATGTGCTGGACCGATACGAGCGTGGCATGCAGATAACGAAAGAAGATAGAGATATTTACGAGCGGTTGATCAATAATCTATGGCAAAATGAAATGGTAAAAGGATGGTTTGATGGTAAAGGCGAGGTAAAGACTGAGGTTGTTGTGCTTCCGAAAGATGGAGAAGTTAAGCGAATGGACCGTGTAATCATTAATGGCAATAGTGCCATTGTGGTTGATTTTAAAAGCGGTTTATCTAAAAGTGAAGACAATCGTCAGTTAAAAGAATACACTGCGCTACTTTCAGAGATGGGATATAATGTAGAAGGCTACCTGCTTTATCTAAAAAGTGGGGAAGTGATTAAGACTTCATAAAATGAAAAAACCTGCTCAAAGAGCAGGTTTTGATTTTATCATTCACAAATATTATTGAATATTCAAGGTATCCCCATCAACGATCGGTTGATCGTCAACTGTTATATGGAAGGTTGTTGATCCTGTTGTATCTGCTGCTGTAGTATCTTGAGGCAATGTGATATCGATGAATTTTCGATGAAGACGTTTGAACGGAACATTTTGATCATACAATGTTTCCGATTCTACAACTGTAGCCACCGTATCGTACTTTATAACAGTTACTCTCATATTACTTTCATACAAGGATGAGTCTGAAGATAGGAAACCATATGAAAGCGTATGGCCCCAGGTCATGTTGGAAGTCGCATCAAACGTTTTTGATACACCACTGATACTTACAGAAAGTGCACCACTGTTAAGATTGTTAACCGTTGCTTCAAACGCAAAAACATTTCTTGCCATATAAAAATAAATGTTTGAATCAATTGGTAAGACCTGGTTGATATCAGCCCTGGCAAGATAAGTATCCAGCAGTGTTGGTTTGGGACCACCACCTCCAAAGCCACTTTGACTCGATAAAGTTTCTGTTATTGTTGAACTGTCCGAAGTACTATAGTAATAGGTATCATTGTTTGTCCCAAATGAAGCATTAAGTCCACTTCCATAAGTAATGCGGTTGGTGATGGTCTCACCAGTTGATGAGGCTCTTAGTACACTATCTTGAATTACAACAATACCATATGTATCACCTTTTCGAAGCGCTTTAATATATACTCTATAGTCTCTGCCTACATATAAATCTACGCTGATATTTGTGGGTAGGTGGTCGAAAACACCAGATGCATATTCAACAGTAGTATTAGTTACATCCTGAATCTCTAATAGATAATAGGTCAGTTCATTAGATGATGTCCTTCCTCCGATGGGTTGATTATCGAATTCAATTAGGTCTTTGACATTGAAGGTGTAGGAGACTTTTTCGCCATCAGGAGTATCTTCGATTACAGGTTCTGAGCTATCCTGACATCCCATTAAAATTAAGAAGATTAGTACGATTAGGTGATTTTGTTTCATTTTATTGATTTTTTTCAAAAATAATGTTTTCTGCAATATTTGGTCTAGACCCCTTGACAACAATATCTGATTTATGTGGATAACTTACCTTCCTTGTTGATGTGATTATCGTAGAGAATTCAGAATATTACATCAAGAATCAAATAGCTATAACCTCTTGCAGCAGCATTCGAAATTTCTTGAGACAGTAGCCAATTACCTAATTACCAATCACAAAGAAAATCTGGGTGATGTCACTGTGGTGTTTCCTAATAGACGGGCCGGACTGTTCCTCAAAAAACACCTGTCACAAAAAATTGAATCTCCGGTATGGTCTCCATCTACATTGAGTTTGGAGGATTTTCTGTTTGGTTTTTCTGAAACTAAAAAAGCAGATCCGCTTACACTGATTTTTGAATTATACGAATCATTCAAAAAGCATCAGGGGAAGAATGAAGGATTCGAGTCTTTCTACTTCTGGGGTGAAATGCTCTTAAGGGATTTCGAAGAAGTGGATCATTATTTGGTCAACCCTGAGCAGTTGTTTAAATATGTCAAAGATGATCGGCAGCTTGCTGAAGACTTCTATTTTCTCGATGAAGAGCAGGAGAAGATCATTAAAAAGTTTTGGCAGGAGTTTTTACCAACCTCCACTAAAACTCAGGAACAATTTGTAGAAACATGGAAAATCCTACTTCCAGTATATGCTTCATTTAAAGAACGAATTAGGGAACAAGGTATAGGGTATACATCGCATGTTTACCGTGAGCTGGCAGAAGATAACTCATTAATCAACTATGACTCAGGAAAGCCTTTGGTTTTCGCTGGTTTTAACGCCTTGACGTATGCGGAAGAAGTACTTATTAAGCATTTCGTTTCTCAGTATAATGCTCAGATTATTTGGGATATCGATGACTACTACGTAAGTGACACAAAGCAGGAGGCGGGAGATTTTCTGAGGAAGTATGCCAAAGATAGTGTGCTGGGATCCAGTTTTCCGGAGAAGATTCCGCAGACCGTCAATCAGCAAAAGAATGTTTCAGTAACAGGTGTTTCTCTGGAGGTTGGACAAGCCAAACTTATAGGTGAAGAGATTGAACGACTCTTGCAAAGGGGTGTAAAAAAAGAGAAAATTGTGGTTGTTCTGCCTCAGGATTACATGCTGTTTCCTATTTTAAATGCACTTCCTGATCAAGTGGACAAACTGAATGTCACCATGGGCTATCCATTGAAGGATACACCATTGTTTGGATTGTTAGAAGCCGCAATAGAACTGCAGGAACATTGCAGCCTTTCTCCTGAGAATGGGCTTTCTTTTTATCATAAGCCAACCGTTGATATTCTAAGCCATCCATACCTATACAAAGAGGAAAAAAACCCATTAGACAGGCTAATAGCTGAGATAAAAAAGAAAAACCAGATAAGGGTATTTCAGCAAGAAATTCAAAAGCTCAATTCTACTATTCTTAATACCATATTCAGGCAAGTAGGAGAGAGGGAGAGCCTGACGGGTTACCTTCAGGAAATCATAGCTGTGCTTGGAGATTTGGTTGTGGAACGCTTCGGTTTAGAGCGAGAATACCTTTATCACTTTCAACAACTTTTGGCAAGGCTGAGAGAAATACTGGATAAGCAGGATGCAGTCATAGATACCAAAACGTTCAAGAGCCTATTTAGAAAAGCTACCCGATCAGTAAAAATTCCTTTTAGTGGAGAACCGGTGGAGGGATTGCAGATCATGGGGGTGCTTGAAACGAGAAATCTGGACTTTGAGTATGTTTTTATGCTCAATATGAATGAAGATATATTTCCTTCCTCTCAACGTTCCGGTTCATTTATACCGTATCGTATCCGCAAAGCATTTGATCTGCCAACATTTGAAACGCAGGACTCCATTTTTGCATATCTATTCTATCGCTTGTTTCAATTTGCCGGTCAGCTCTCATTCTATTACAATATGTATGCTGATTTTGGTATGAGTGGGGAGGTTAGTCGATTTATTCGTCAGATTGAGCTGGAAAGCGACATTGAAGTAAAGAGAAGAAAACTCAGCAATTCAATCGAAGTAAGAGAGATCAATCCAATTAGTATTGATACTTCGGATGACGTATTGGAGCGGTTGTCGATTTATACGGATGCTGTCGCTGACAGAGAGCAGAAACGGTTGTCAGCTTCAGCGTTAAATATCTACCTGGACTGCAAGCTCAAGTTCTATTTCAGGTATGTGCTCAGGCTCTTTTCAGGTGATGAGATGAGTGATGATCTTGATGCGCGACACTTTGGAAATGCATTACACCGGACATTAGAGTATTTATATCGCGATACGATTAAGGAAAAAGGCGCACGGGTAATAGATGCGAATGATTTCCTAAGACTTGAAGGCTCTATCGACGGGGCTATGGAAAAAGCATTTAGAGAAGAGTTTGGAATGAAAGACCGCAAAAGGTTTGAATTCAAAGACCGGAATGTGGTCATGGCTGACATCATTCGCAAGTTTGTAAAGCAAGTGCTCGATCAAGATAGAGCGTATGTTCCTTTTGAAATAATAAGCCTGGAAGCTGAAGATAAATATGAGCGTAAACTCACGATAAATCCGAATGGAGATAAGGCATGGAACGTGAAGCTCGGAGCTGATATAGATCGGGTGGATCGAAAAAATGATGTGGTAAGAGTATTGGATTACAAAACCGGACGTGACAACACAGAAATAGGAGCTTTCGAAAATATCTTTAATCCGGAAGTAAATGGAAGATATAAAGATGGTCGAAAAGCAGGCTATCAAACCTTTTTCTATGCATGGCTATATGCTTCTAAATATGGCAAAGAGCAAGCAATTGTGCCAGGGCTGATTAACATCAAGCAATTTTTTCAACCTGACTTTGATTATAGATTAAAAACGAATGGCAAACCAATTACAGATGCTTCACCCTATCTGGATTCTTTTGAGGAACACATGAAAGACCTACTTGAAGAGATTTTCAGCAGAACGGTGGCATTCGATCAAACAGCCGATGAAAAGAAGTGCGTTTTTTGTGACTTCAAAGGAATCTGTGGCAGATAATCGGCCTTAAAAGCGTTATAATTAAAATTTAACATTTTTTTAGATTTACTGGCATTTTTATTGTCTCATTCTTGTTGTATGAATAAGAAAGGAGACTGAAAATGAAGAAGTTAGGAATAATTTTATCAATGTTTTTTTCACTGGGTGTGATGGCGCAGAGTGTGGATAGTGAATCACTTTCACCCAAAGAATTAAGAAAGCTGGAGCGCCAGCAGAAGGCCAAAGAGCAACTTGATTCAATCAAGACTATGATTGAAGATCAAGCCTTTGCACTAGAAGCAAACATGTTGAGAAGTAGAACGGCCGCTTTCAATGTGATGCAGCAAAACAATTTTATAAAGGTAGAAGGAGATGAGGTAGTAATTCAAACGGCTAATGCTTCCAGGGTAGGCATGAATGGAATGGGTGGTGTTACGGTGAATGGTAGGCTGATGACTTATGATATATCCAGTTCAAAACGTGGGATAAACGTTACAATGATCGTTTCATCATTTGCATTGGGAAATCTTAACATCAACTTATCTGTCAATGCTTCTGGTAATGCCACTGCTTCTATAAATGGAAGTTTTGGTTTGCGAGCCACATTCCAGGGAGATTTGGTCGCACTTAATAATATCTCTCAATTTGAGGGAACTTCAATATTCTAAAAGATTCTAGTCGTAGTAGAGTAGTAGTTTGAGTGAGCCCCTGTCAAGAGTGACAGGGGTTCTTGTTTTTATCCCAAATTCAATGCCGTTTAGTTAAGACTTCCTTACCCTCAGTACCTAAAGGGATGACTTACTTGTTTAAGTCATTTCCCCTTTAGGGGTCAGGGATTTTAATCAAATTGCTGAAAAATTTTCTTAACTAAGCGGCATTGATCCCAAATTATGTAATAAGCATAATTCGGGTTAATACACTTTATCCGGACGTGTTTGATGGTTGTCTTTGTCCTGCTCTTTACGATCCTTCAGCTGTCTTTTTACTTTATCATAAACTACTTGTGATGCACTGACAAAATCACCCTCATTGTGTTGCATGAAGATCTCATGCCCTGGGATCAATATTTTTATTTTCACAAGCTTATCTGACTTTTCATCATTTATAGATTCAAGGTATACATCTACTGAAATAATCCCATCATGAAATTTTTCTAATGGTTTAAAAACTTCAGCCATGTGATTAATTAGATCCTGACTTGCATTAAAATTTACTGGTGTTACTTGTATGTCCATACTTATTAAATCGGTAGCTAGCGGATATGTTTGAAATATATCATGAATAATAAGTTTGAATCTTTAAAACCAATTCTTCTGAAAGGCGTTTAGTCAGAATAAAATATCGTTTAAATAAGGGTATCTGGTCTATTCAAATATTAAGTTCGTAGAAATATAGCATTAATAAAATATTAATAGTTTTTAAACCCTTGCAAATCATCCTTCTTAAGGTTCTCTTTGCATCACATAATTAACGCGCCACCGCCATGGAAATGTCTAAGACATCATCAATAATTACACGAATTGGAATTGTGATTTTGATTGCAATGTTCACACTTCGAGCACTTGCAGAAATCATCTTCCAGTCATAATAGCTCTATGTTTATGAGCAATTAAAGATCCTCTTCATACTTACATATTTTGTTTGTATCTAGCCTTTATTATTTAACGATAAAGGCTTTTTTATTTTATAAAGTATCAAGATGATCTTGAGTAAATAGGACGAATCGCAGATGAAAAAGTCTGTAACCAATAGTCTTGTTTTATTTCATCAATATTTCTTTGAAGTGGTTTTTTTATTTTCTAAATTAATTATGGGTTTAGTTTTCAATACTAAGTCCATTAGGTGGTTAGATTGGACCTTATGATTTCGGATCGTATAGGCCACACCAACCCAAAGGCGAGTGTCCCTCGCCTTTTGGATTTTTAAGGCAACCATTCACCATTGCTTTTTTACCGATCTCTTTTTGGTTGTAACTATCCCGTTTCTTTGAGGTATATCTAATAACCGATGCAACTTTTTTAAAGTAGCTGCATCTTAGATACAAACACCTTAATAATTACTCATGGAAATATCAGCCTCTCAATCGACTAAAATTAGAATAGCAATGCTCGTATTGTTTAGTATGTTCTTGTTAAGAGCATTTGCTCAAAAGCAGGTACAAGCATCTCAGATCATGGAAGATATACGAGAAGGGAAAAGCATTTCTTATTCAAATGCCACCATCATAGGAGAACTTGATTTTACATATATGGCCGAAAAGCTTCCCGAATTACCAAGAAAATCGAAATGGTGGAATGGCGATGGTAATACAGTAGAAGAGTCCATTGATGTGAGCATTTCTTTTGTCAACTGTGTGTTTGAAGATGATGTGCTGGCATATATCCATGAAGACCAATCAGGCTACACTTTTGTTGCTGATTTTGATAGAGAGGTGACATTCTCTAATTGTGAGTTTCAAAGGAAAGCGATGTTTAAATACTCTGATTTTGATGGAAGAGCCGACTTTTCAGGATCAAAATTTCAGCGAGAGACTACTTTCAAGTACGCAGAGTTTGATGAGATGGCAGACTTTTCAAATACGTACTTTGATGATGATGCTACCTTTAAATATGCTCAATTTGATGAGGGAGCGAGCTTTAATGCTGCCATTTTTGAGGAATCCTGGAATATCAAGTACCTGAAAGCCAGGGGTGATTTTGATATTTCCAACCTCAAGGTAAATGATGATATAGATGCCAAGTATACTAAAATCAATGGCCAGAGCTTCACAAAATATATGCTTGATTCAGACAATTAATTCTCTTCATATATACACGAATACCAACTCGTGACTCAACAAGATAAGCCTCGTCTACTGTTAGATGAGGCTTTCTTAATTCATTTTATTTCGATCCCAAATTAGGTTTTTTGTAGTGGTTTCCTTTGAGATTATTTCGGCCTCTTTGAGAGAGTAGAGTACCCCTTCAAGCATTTTATCGCTAACCCACCCATTGACTGCCCATTCCGTGGAATGAAACCATCTTTCCGCATCTTTCTGGTTTTGTTGATACCTATCTGATACGAGTTTGGCTGCATTGTCCAACTTCATGAATGCTTGATTTGACCGATGAATGATCTTTAGAGCTGTGCTTACCAGATCAGGATCTGATTGTATCACCTGATTAGTTGCAGCAATCATGAAGCAGGGCCATGGCGAAATGAATTCGCCAATTCTCTTGATGGCATGTTTTTCAAGGTAAGGTTTGGTCGTGTATTTTTCCCAATAAAATATTTCCGAACTACCATCATTCAATGAGGCTATTCCTCCATTGATATCCCTTACCTCCTTAAATTGATCCGAAGATATTTGCTCATCCTCCATCATCGCATGAACAATGGGCATCAGATGTGAGCCGGATCCCAACCGACTTATGGCAATTTTTTTATTAAAAATGGATGAATCTTCATTTGAAATGCTTGTGTGGATGCCCCACGTAAGCGAAGTGTTTACATGTCCGCTTACTATTTTGGAAGGATTCCCTTTCAATATATCTGTGACTATTCCCTCTGTAAGTAGAATGCAAAGTTCAAGATCTCCGGCCCTTAGTGCTTCTTTCATGTAGCCGGACCCTCCGGGAAAGTCTATCCATTCTACTTCTATACCAGCCTCTTGGAAGTATTTGTTTTCAATAGCCAGATGTATTGGAAGATTAAAGTGCTCAGGAACTCCTCCAATTCTAATTTTTTTCATCAAGGAAAATACGATTATGTAGTTGCACCGCCACAGCTTGATCCGGCACCAGCTGTGCACCCATAGCAGTGTTGGTTGAGAATGATTTCACGGTCAGTCAGCGAAGCTAAATCAAATTCACTAATGTGACTTGGCGCATTCACCTTAAGCTCAAGCATTTGATTAAAATCACAATCATATAAATAACCATCCCAGCTTACACTTAATGTATTTCTACACATCACGCCTTCAGCAGCAGCCGGATTGAATGCATTGACTAGCTCATGCATATAATCCTCATACTTTTCTGTTTTGACTAAATACTCTAGAAATCTGCTTACCGGAAGATTTGTAATTGCAAAAAGGTCATTAAAAGTGATGCCGTATTCGAGGAGTTTACGCTTGAACTGTGATGTCAGCGTTTCCTGATCGCCAGGTAAAAATGCACCTGCGGGATTATAGACTAAGTCCAGTTTTAAATCCGATCCTTCTTTGCCATATCCCACAGCGTTTAACATTTGTAAGGCTTTAATGGATTTGTCAAACACACCGTCACCTCGCTGAGCATCTGTTCGTTTTGCTGTGAAGTATGGGAGACTCGATACTACGTTTATTTTATGTTTCTTGAAAAATGCAGGTAAGTCATTGTACTTGGGGTTGGCTAGTATGATCGTTAGGTTGCATCGAACGATCACCTGTTTACCTATTGCTGTAAGCTCTTCCACAAACCATCGAAAATGGGGATTCATCTCGGGTGCTCCTCCGGTAAGATCTACAGTCTTAATATCCGTACCCTTGATCGCGTCAATACATTGCTGCATGGTCTCGCGAGTCATTATCTCTTTTCGATCCGGACCCGCATCCACATGACAGTGCGCACATACCTGATTGCACATTTTCCCAACATTCACCTGAAATATTTCTATGCCTGTTGGCTTTAGTGGTGAGAGCCCAATATCAGATACTTTGTCTTGAAAAGAAGGGATATTGATAGACTCAGCATCATCCAACACCTCGATTTGACCTTCAGGAGAAGATAATTTGTGATTGAGCCTTTTTAGAGATTTTAGCATTCTTACATCAGTTTGTCATTCACGTGGTTCATCATTTGTACGCCATGCACAAGTGCTGCTCCACCTTTAATTGCTGCCGTTACATGGACAGCTTCCATCATCTGCTCCTCATCTACACCTTTTTTTAATAAATCTGATGTGTATGCATCTATGCAGTAAGGACACTGAACGGCATGAGAAACCGCTAAGGCAATGAGTGATTTCTCACGAGCTGTTAGTGCTCCTTCTTTAAATACATCATTGTAGTAATCAAAGAATTTATCACCTAGTTCCTTTTGCCACTCGGTGATTTCTCCGAATTTGTTTAAATCTTCTTTATTGTAATAGGTCTCTTTCATTTTTCTGGAGTTATTCTCGTGAATTTAAAGTATTAAATTGCCTCTCCATTATATAATCAAGCGAAACGTCATACAAATTACTAATGAAGGCATATCAATTACGTAAGACAGGTAAGCCACGGATTTTAAAACTGGAAGAAATTCCAGCTCCTGTCCCTGGTGCTGGTGAAGTGAAAGTCAAAATTGAGACAATCGGAATCAATTATGCCGAAATTCTTTCTCGAAAAGGTCAATACAGCTGGGCTCCCAAAAAGCCTTATGTAATGGGGATGGAGGGCTATGGAGAAGTTGTGGAATTGGGCCAAGGAGTTACAAAACACAAAGTTGGGGATAAAGTAATTATAGGACAACAGTATGGTTCGTATGCTGAGTATACCTGTGCACCGGAGCATTTGTGTTTTCCAGCTTTTGAAAATTTCACTCCGGAGGAGAATGCAGCATATCTTGTAAATTTCATGACGGCATGGGTAGGGCTTAAAAAGCTGTGCAGGGTATCTTCCGGTGAGCGACTGCTGATTCAGGCAGCTGCAGGAGGTGTCGGCACGGCAGCAGTTCAGATCGGTAATGCTTTAGGATGTGTGACGTACGGAACAGCCAGTCAGGATGTGAAGCTTGACCTGGTGAAGAAACTCGGTGGGAAACCCATCAACTATCGCAAGACAGACTTTTATCAAGAGATAATGAATGATGGAGGAGGGGTTGATTGCGTTCTTGAAACAGTAGGAGGAGATGTTTTCAAAAAAAGCATGAAACTTCTAAATCCGTTTGGTAGACTTGTGGTCATAGGGTTCGCAAGTATGAATATAAAGTGGTGGAATCCAATATCCTGGGTTAAAACCTATTTGGATGCTCCAAAGGTGAACATGATGAAAATGGCTACTGAGAGCAAAGGAATTTATGCATCTCATATCGGCTATTTAACCGAGAACGAAGCGCTTACAGTGGATATCTGGGATGAGTTACTTGAGTTCACAAATAAGCATAATCTAAAACCTGTTGTTGGTAAAGTTTTCCAGTTTGATGAGCTACCTGAAGCCCATAAATTTATGGAATCTCGAGACAGTGTAGGTAAGCTCGTAATAAAAGTTAATTAGTCTTAATTTTTTTTCGTTTTATCTAAAATAACTCTTTGGTATTATCATTTGATAAAAAAAATATAAAAATCCTTTGTTAGATTCTGAAAAGGGTATAAATTCGAAACATAGATAGTGAGTATCTATTTTCCATAGCTGGTTCTTAATGATGAAGGGTTGCCCACAAGCGACCCTTCTTTTTTTGACTTAAAAAGTATTTATTAATTTTATCTCATGATAAATGATCGTATACACAAACTAATAAGGGTGCTTGATATGAACCCTACCTCTTTTTCAGAAAGTTTGAATGTGAGTGTAACGGTTATTTTTAATATCATTAAAGGACGAAGAAGCAAGCCTAGCTTCGATCTCATTCTCAATATTCTTAAGACCTATGATAAGCTAAACGCTGAGTGGCTCATTAAAGGAGAAGGTTCAATGTGGAATGATGATATCGTTACTTCAAATGAAATTGCCCCGACACATGTAAACCTCCAGGCTCGCATCAAAGAGCTTTTTGTTAAACTTAGGTTACACACACCAGAGTCTCATGAGGTATTAGAGCTTGAAGAATTAGTGGATTACATGATGGAAGAATCCTCTGAGCAGAAGAACAAACTTATACTGCTTCATGAAAGACAGGAGGGAATGCTTAATGTACTTAAGCAGAAGCTAAAATTGAAGGTTTAATTAATGACTTTCAGGTCCATTAACTCCTGAACAATACTCTTTCTCAATTTCACTTTTTGATACCAGTTATATCCAATGGTCATTAGCAGTAGTGCAAGTAAGGTTCCTGATATCAGTTTTGAGTAGAATAGGATAGAGGCAATTCGTTCTTGCTTAGCCACCTCATCAAAATATCTTTTAGTGATAAGATCCATGTTGTAGCTTTTATCTGTTTGTTGGATCTCCTCTTTTAATTCAAGGTATTTATTCATGCTCTCAGAATATAGGTCTGTGTATTTTTTCGATAGATCATAGTCTTTCATATCGAAATATACAGTTGCAATATCCTGATATAACTCAAAATATTTAGGTTGTTGAGTTAATGTTGGAATCATGGATTCAGCAGTGTGATAAACTTTTAAAGCCTCTTCGCTTTTATCCCACAATACTAGATTTCTACCTTGATTGTGAAGCAATTCAAATTCTGCCGTCTTATCAACTAAATTTTCTTCTTTAATAATATATTCCAAGCCACTATTGAAATATTGGTTGGAAAGTTGAAATTCCTCTTTTTTAGAAGCGACAGCACCAAGATTGTGGTAAGCAAAAGCTACAAGCTTCGGTTTGGCAACCGAGGTGCTATCTACGATAACTTTTGCATAAGTAGCTGCTGATTCAAAATCATTGTTTTTTAAATGAGCATATGCTAGTCTGTTTAGAATATCATAGTAAAGCTTGCTCTCACTGGCTTCTTCCATTTGAAGAAGTGACTCAAGTAGAAATGCAGCCCCACTGTAGTCTTCTTCATCAAGAAACACACCTGATAAATTGTATTTATTGCTAATAACCTGATGTATGTCATTTAATTTTTCAGCTATCCGAATTGACTTTTCAAAGTATTCTCTAGCTAAAGAATGTGAATTGAACTCTCTGAAAATATTGCCACTATTTTTATACAATGACGATAATGTAGCTTGAACACCTTCATAATCGGAATCTTCGGCGTACCTAATGGCCTCTAAATAGAATATAATTGACTTAGCATAATCTCCATTATTCTTATATAGGTATGCTAAGGTAAAATAGCTTTGAACGATCCCCTCATCGAAATCCTGCTCTTTGGATTCGTCAAGTAAGTCATTAGCCATAACAATAGATGAATCAAAGTCTGATTTACTGACCTTGACTATCTGTTTGACTTTTTCTTTAATCCCAACTTCGTTGGCTAAAACGACTTGACAAAAGAAAGCTAATACGAGAAATAAAATCCTCATTCCAGAATAACTGTTTCTTAGAGTGCAATATAAAAAAAAACACCACGAATCGTGGTGTTTTTAGATGAATCGTTTTGATTCAATGTTGATACATGAAATTAACTGGTTGAAGTTTAATCAAGAACCGGGTCCATCATCATCATTATCCCCGTCGCTTCCATCAGTCATTTCTGCATTGATTTCAATATCTTCTACTAATTCTTCCATAGCTGGATCTTCTGAACAAGCTGTAAACGATAGTGCTCCTACAATTAATAGTGCTGCTGTAAATAATTTTCTTTTCATAACTCTATAAGGTTTAAATGATGAAACAAATATATGGTAAAAAATTAATTTTACACATAACTAAAAGATTTTTTTTTAATTATTTTTATTGTTTGTAATGTTTTGATAATCATAACGTTATAGGAGAAATAAATTTTATTCAATCTTTTTTTATTGTTGATTTATAAACTGATATTATCTTCGTTTCAAAGAATGACTTATGAAACATTTACCCTTCCTTTTATTATTGATAGTAGCATGCTCAGGACCCCAGGAAAAGTTTTCCAGTCACGGGGAGGTTATTACCTCTGAAAGCGCGATTGCCACGTCAGACTTTATTAAAAAGGTCAGTGATGAAGAGCAATCATTTAAAGTAAGAGGGGTGGTAGAAGAAGTCTGTCAGAAGAAAGGTTGCTGGATGATGCTGAAAAATGATGAGGGAGCTAATATCCGAATTACGTTTAAAGACTATGGGTTCTTTGTTCCAAAAGATATCAATGGGCAGGAGGTAATCGTGGAAGGTGTTGCCTCCAGGGAAATCATAGATGAAGATGTGGCCCGGCATTATGCAGAGGATAGTGGCAAAGATTATGACCCGTCTATGCAGAAGTCCATTACCTTCGTTGCAAACGGCGTTTTAATTAAAGAGGATAAATCAGCTATATAAGCTTCGTTTCTTTGGTTTAATAAATAGTTGTCGGAAACTGGTTCCTGACAATGAGGCAAAGCCACCTGCCAGACCACCAATTAACCCTGTAGCAAAAACCAATAGAATTGGTTCGTTCACCTGCAATATCTCGGCAATTTGAGAACTAAAGGCTGATTTGTTAAGTACGTCCAAATTCCATGCATGTCCCATCCAGACCAGGCCTACTCCAAGAAATCCGGCTACAAAAGCGTTTAAGCCGGAAGAAGGTGAGATATAGCAAACTACAAATGCAATAACCATCGCAGACCACCACACTGAAAGTGGGGAAATAAAATAGGTGAGAGCTCCAATAATTATAAGTCGAATGATAAGTTTCATATTAAGGTCTTAATGTAATGTTGTGCACGATGTTCTCATTTGATGGGGAGATTGTTGTTTCGAATAGTAACTTGTAATAATCACCACCAGCCCACTCATCGATCATATGACCATAAAGTGGATTCCCCGGATTCCCTGTTTGACTACCTGGGTAAACGCCCCACGCATTGACTTCTCCATCACCAAGCTCTACCACCATTCGCCATGAAGGGCCATGTGTACGTGATGCTGCATTTACAATCGAACGGTTTCCTCCGATCTTGATGCCTGATTTGCTGAATGGTGTGATTCGAAGTAGGTGTCTCACCGTTGTGTTTTTGAATGTATACCATAGCAATGAATTGCCTTCTTTGTCCAAATACTCTTCTAAATAGTCAATGGTTTCTTTGAATGTTTTTCTATATAAGTCCCCAGCGGTTTCTTCTATATCTGTATACTGATTATCAATCATGAAGAAATCGGTGTTCTTCTTAAGAATTTCTATGGTTGTAAACCAGTTTGGACGATATACTGATACATCAGCACTATCTATTTCGTCCCATAATTTCGTATTCAGTTTATTCCACCAGACCTCATAGATGGTTGGAGCCTGACGATCCGGTTCGTTGAAGAAGTCCCAGTTATTAAGCTTATTGTAATACTCCCATTCCAGATCAGTAAAGGATGCAGAATCTAGGCTGTCAAGCATCATTGGCAGTGCTTCTGAAGCATTGTAGTTGAAATTATCATGTTGAAGTTCCATCATATCCTTTACTGTGATGTTGTCCATTACGCGCAAACGATCATTTATCCTTCTTCCTCGGTAGTATTCATAATTGTAGTCATACTGATAATAAGGATATAAAGTGTCAGCTGCATGCTGGTTTGCAGAACTGACAAAATCCTGTGGTGGATTCTTTACATGAAGATTATGTGATTGTGGCATGTAGGTTTTCCACTCATGATCGATGTTACTTCCATCTAAAAGGAATTTGCCCTGTTCTTCCCATTTAACAGGAAACTTCCCATTTATCCATAAGGCAATATCACCATTGACTGATGCAAAGGAATAATTCTGAGGCGGACCGCTGAAGTAGCTAAATGCCTCTACGAAATCTTCGTAGTTATTGGCTTTATTTCCCATGTAAAGCGCTTTTATTTCTTTACTTGCATCATGGGCAATCCACTTCATTGCCAGGTTAATGAGCTCACTATCCTCGCTTTTAAGGTTGCGATCGTAAACAACAGGCCCATGATGGGTATATATAATTGTATCGTAATAGCTGAACGAACCTTTCACTTCTATTTCTTCAATGACCTTCTTGGTCGGTACCCAATTGCCATTGTACAAATATTCTTCACGTTTATCATCTTTAAACTGGATGTAGTACCAATCAACCAAATCTCTTTTAGCATTGGTATTTCCCCAGGCAATGGAGTCGTTGAAACCTATGGTCACACCTGGACCTCCGGGTAGTGTTGCTCCCATAACATTGATGGTGGGAGCATTAAGGTGCATGACATACCAGATACTTGGTGCATTTAAACTTAAATCTGGCTCGTTGGTGAGTATGACTCTGCCATTGGCTGTTTTTTCACCATTTACTACGAAGCTGTTGCTTCCATTATCAGGGTTTGGTTGATCGATCGTAGGATTTACAAATTCCAGCGGAAATGTCACATCTGGTTTTTCAATTTTAATTGGATCGAAATCATACAATGTTCCTTTAGGGATCACCGTATCAACTGTATCAGGCCTTTCCGGATATAAGGTATTGAAAACTTCCCTTCCCCATTTTTTTAATGCATTCGTATGTTCCAGATCTCGTTCGCCTCTGGAGAGCATATTATTCATATTTGCGATAAGCAAAAAGCATTTTAAGGGAGTCCACTGCTCGGGTTCATAATCGAGTAGTTTATATTCAATTGGTAAGTCGCTGTAACTAATTGATTCAATGTACGCATTCACACCTGCAGTGTAAGCCTCAATCAATGCATAAACCTCCGGCTCCTCTTTTTTAAAAAGCTCTTCCGATTTTTTTGCACCATACATCAGACCAATGCGACGCATTTGCTTATCAACCTCAATCAAACTTGTGTTCCCGATTTTTGGTCCCAGTATTTCAGCAAGACGCCCGGCAGCAGAGTAGAGCTGAAACTCCATTTGCCAAAGGCGGTGGTAGGCTGTAATATATCCCTGAGTAAAGAAGAGGTCTTTTTCATTTTGAGCGAACACATGCGGAATAAGCAGCTCATCAAAGAATACATTCACACTGTCATTTAATTGTTCATCCAAAGATGCTGACTCAATATCAATGATTTCATTTTCTGCATTTTGCCAAAATCCATGAAAAGGACTAAGAAACTTACCCAATGGAGGAACAACACCTATTTTTGAATTTAAGGCAACTCCAATGGCTAATGTTATACTGAGGGAAAGAACAAATCGAAAGGTTTTCATACAATGATTGGGGCCATATTTGGCATTTCAGCTGCTGATTGATTTAATGAGATACTTTGGAAGTGAAAAATATCAAATAAATAGGGTAATGCCTATTTTTAAGTGATGGCGAGAAGGAATTTTTATTTAAGATATGTGAAGCCGGTAGGCGATTGGTGTCTTTCTTTGATTCTACTCTTAATATTGCTGCCTTTTATCACGATCATCACTATTATTTTACTGTTACATTATCGATCATCGCCACTCTTTATACAGGAACGTGTAGGTAGAAATGAAAGCGTTTTTAAGCTTATTAAGTTTAAAACCATGAGAGTAAGAGACCAAGAGGAGTCAACAACGGGGCTGAGTAAACTAATCAGATCATACTCAATAGACGAATTACCACAACTACTGAATGTACTTATAGGTAATATGTCACTGATTGGCCCCAGACCACTTCTGGTCGAGTACTTGCCTCATTACAATGAGGAAGAGCGAAAAAGACATTGGTTAAAACCCGGTATAACAGGTTGGGCGCAGGTGAATGGTCGGAATAGCATAGATTGGGGGGAACGAATGAAATTAGATGTCTACTATGTAAATCATGCATCATTTTTACTTGATTGCAGAATTTTGATGAAATCAATCGTAGAGGTATTTAAGCGAGACAGGACAGTTTATAAAGACGATAAGACAATAAAATTTAGTGATTACGCTGCTGAGAGGTGAATAATAAACGCATATACTTATCTCCTCCTAATGTAGATCAGGAGGAATTGGATCACATAACTGCTGCATTGGAAAGTGGATGGGTTGCTCCGGCAGGGCCTTTGATCGATCAGTTTGAAAGTAATCTATCGAGCATGCTTGGCCGAGAAGCACTGGCCCTTAACTCAGGAACTTCTGCTCTTCACCTGGCTTTAATATTGTCCGGGGTTAGAGATCGTGATCGTGTGCTCATCGGTAGTCACACGTTTGCAGCCTGTGCCAATGTTGTATTGTATGAGCGTGCCGTTCCGGTCTTTTTGGATAGTGAAAGAGAAACGTGGAATCTGGATCCAGCAACTCTGGAAGCCTATCTGGAAAACACCGATGAAAAACCAAAAGCTCTAATTGTAACGCATATTTATGGTATGCCGGCTCAGATTGAAAAAATCTGTGAGATAGCCAAAGACTATGATGTTAAAGTAATTGAAGATGCTGCAGAGAGTCTTGGAGCTACAGTAAATAGACGTCAAGTAGGCACATTTGGTGATTTTGGGGTGCTTTCATTTAATGGAAATAAAATAATAACTACCAGTGCAGGTGGGGCACTTATTTGTTCGAAGGAGGATAAAGTCCGAGGAATGCATCTAGCCACTCAGGCTAATTCAGATCAATTTGGATACGATCACAAAGAGGCCGGCTATAATTATCGCATGAGTAATGTTCTAGCAGCTATTGGGGTTTCACAATTAAAAAAGCTTGAATCGTACATTGCGGTTAAACGCATAATTTATAAACGATATAAAGCTGAATTGAACAATCATTTTCATTTTCCAAATGAACCGATGAATCACCAGTCCAATAGATGGTTATCTACCGCTTTGACACTGGATTCATCCAAAGACATGCAAAGTCTGTGTTCATGCCTGGATGAGAACAACATAGAAGCGAGGAGATTTTGGAAACCATTGCATATGCATGACGCATATGCTTCGGCTGAATTTGTTGGTAAGGGAGTATGTGAAAGACTATATGAGTCGGGGATATGCCTCCCCTCGGGGACGGGCATGACTGAGCAAGAGCAACTTTATGTGATTGAAAAAGTAAAAGACTGGCTTGATCAGTAAGCCGAAGGCTTTTTAATGATTGCGTTGTTTTTTCCTTTGAATAGGTTAGGGGGCAAGAAGATTTCTGCTTTAATGCCAATTAGAAGAAAACTATCCTTGTTATTTGGATTTCCTCGTTGGGCTCCCGGCTGGATTTGATCGTAAAACTCAGGGTTCACCACACCTACTTCATCTTTTCGATCAGCTAGTAATCTTGCAGTCACATTCGCGTATTCTGTCGCATAGGTTGTTGATACATCGTCGAGATAGTCTGTAAAGGCGAAATGATAAGATGCTTCAAAATTCACATTAAGAAATTCATTGACCTTAAACTTAGCACCGATCCCCAGTGGTATGGTAGTTACCCATTTTTTATACTCGGTACCTTCTGTTAGTGCTTCGCGAAGGTTGTATCGCTCCCCGCCAAGTTCAGCAGTGGGTTCAAATTTCATGTAGCCAACCCCGGAAAATAAGTACGGGTCAAAACTCCACCGTTTGTAATAGTCTCCTTGATAGGGACGTAGATAGTAAGTCAAATGAAATTGCCCGTGCAAGTTTCGAGATGAAAAGGAGAGATTTCTTTGTCTTTGGAAAGTACTATCAGAAGCATTGCTGTCGTCACCAGCTAAAGTGAAAGTCGCAAATTCAAGTCGGGCTCCAATTCTATTAAGTAGTCTGGCTTCTACTCCAACACTAAGCATAGAAATGTTAGAACTGATGCTATTCTTACTGTTCAGCTCCCCAAAATACGTTGCTGATCCTGTACCTGCTGACAATGAAAAGTATCTATCATTGAATTGCCAGGAAAGGAAATTTTGTGCCTGCAATGAAATACAGAAAAAGAAAAGGATGGATGTGAGGAAGATTCTCATTAGAGTTCAAAAATATTGCAGAAAAGTTTCCGACCACTACCGGTCGGAAAACAATTTCTACAAATAATCACCCTAATCGTTGTTTTTGCGAATCAATCACGGTTTTGTTGCTGAAAAGCGTGATCGTCTAATTCTTATGAGAAATTAATGTCGCTATAACTAATCGTTATACAATACAATATTACGAGAGGTACGACGATTGTTGTGCTGTGGTAAAATCCTAAAGTTTATTAGGTATAATGCTTATTCACACCATTTAAATAGGCTTTTGGCGCCATTTTTTCTTTTCGCTGTGCTTTTTCTTGGACTCTAGACGCTTTCTTTTAGCGGCTTTTGTGGGTTGTGTAGGCTTTCGTTTCTTCTTTTTGGTGAAAGCTTTGGCCAGTATACGATCCAGCTTTTTGAAAGCAATCTCTTTGTTTTTGAGTTGTGACCGTTTGCTGTCTGCTGTCACCATTAACTCATCTTCTTTGGTAAGTTTATTGGAATGAGCAGTACGAACCATTTGTTTTTCCAGATCTGACAGCACTTCAGATTTACCCACATTCCAGCGAAGGATCACTTTAGTCTCTACCTTATTTACGTTTTGACCACCGGGACCACCACTTCGGGCAGTCGAGATTTCTACTTCTTTACGTATTTGACTAACTGTTATACGACTCATATCACATAATAATATACAATCCTAAGATTATTTGAGGCCTAAATTTTATTTCTTTCCACTTTGTCGAAACAAATAAATTATTCCTTCCGTATATTAGTCTGCAAAATAGAAACTAATGAAGGGAACCAATCTAGGTGAATTTGAAGAACTGCTATTACTAGTGGTTTTAATCTTACAGGAAGAGGCGTACATGCTTCGAATCAAAGATGAAATCAAAACTCAGGTGAACCGCTCCATCTCAATGGGTGCTTTGCATACTACTTTGAGCAGGCTGGAACAAAAGGACTTTTTAAAGTCTGAACTTGGTGGAGCAACCAAGGAAAGAGGAGGGAGACGCAAACGCATTTACGAACTCACAGCAGAAGGGAAAGCTGCACTCAATGAGGTGAAGCAAATGCGTGCAAGCCTTTGGAGTCAGGTGCCTTCTTTTGAACTAACGTTTTCTCATGGCTAAAGCCCAGCAGCCACCGAAGTTTTCACTTAAACTCATTGATTGGTTTTGCAAGGAAGAGCTAATCGAGGAGCTGCAGGGTGATCTTTATCAATACTATGCCGAATGTGGCGGCAAATTAAAAGGACTAAAATATTGGATTCAAGTGGTTAAATACTTGCGTCCCTCCACACTAAAATCTGTCAAAACTCAAAAATCAGGACCTATGTTTGTATTCAATCCTATCCTCACATTGAGGAATCTTAATCGTCACAGATCTACCACTCTGATCAATATTTTTGGCTTCACGTTTGGACTGGTAGCTACCATTTTCCTGTATTTCTATATTCATGGAGAGCTAACTATTGATTCATTTCACAAGGATGGAGATAAGATCTATCGTGCCATTAGGCAATCTGAGGTGAACGGAACACCCTATAATATTGGTGTCACTTCAGGACCCTTTGCTGGAGCTCTTGCCAACGATTTTCCTGAGAGTATATCAGACGTAACTCGGGTGCTAACCGAGTCGGGACTGGTTTCAGCCGGTGACCGCAAATTCTACGAAGATCGAATTCTGATGGCGGATGCGAATTTCTTTGACTTTTTCTCTTACCCTCTAGCGGTGGGTGATCCGAATACCGTTCTGGATAATCCCAATTCAGTCGTGCTATCGAGCAAGATGGCCAAAAAGTACTTTGGAGATGAAAATCCGATTGGGAAGGAGATCAAGGCTGACAATATGTTTGCATTCATTGTGACTGGTGTCATGGATGAGCCACCCGCAAAAACGCACATTCCATTTGATTTTGTAGCTTCTATTGAGCTATACAATCAATTCGACTGGTTTAAAAACTGGTGGTCTAATTCATGCATGACATACGTGAAAGTTTCCTCTCCTCAAGTAGCTGAAAATGTGAAGGCACAGCTTCCGGGATTCATGGATAAATACTTTGGTGAAGACTTTCAGAAATTTGGCCGTCGTATCGATTTGACGCTTGAATCTTTAGAAGAAATATATTTCAATAATCAAACGAGGTATGATTCCGCCCTGCATGGAAACATTCAATCGATTTACATTTTGGGTGCTGTATGTATTGCTATTCTGTTTATCGCCTGCTTCAATTATGTAAATCTTTCCATTGCTCAGTCTTATATGAGAGCGAAAGAGGTAGGGGTAAGAAAAGTGCTTGGAGTGCACAAAAAGCGATTAGTCCTTCAGTTTTTGGGCGAATCGCTGATGACATTATTCTTTTCGGTCTTCCTGGCTATTACCCTATGCCAGTTCCTTAATCCGCTATTCAACCAAGCTTTTGGAATTGAGTTGGAACTCAACTGGACGGATCTTAATGTCCTCATTTTCTTTGTATCACTTTCTGGTCTTGTTTTGATTACCTCGGGACTTTACCCTGCACTCTTGCTTTCTTCTTTCAAGCCAACCGTGATTATGAGAGGCAATCTAGGCTTAGGTAAAAATGTAGGTCTGAGAAAAGGACTGGTGGTGATGCAGTTTGCCATCTCTATTTTTCTCATAGTAGCTACCGTCCTTATTTCAAGGCAAAATACCTATATGAACAACAAGGACCTGGGCTTTGATAAAGAGGCGGTGATTGTGGTGCGGCTCTATAATCAGGAGATTCGAAAAAATAAGGAGACATTCATGAAAAACCTTCGAGAGCTGCCATCTGTAAAGGCTGTTTCTAATATGTCCGGTGAACCCGGGGGCTTCCACGATGTGACCGTTTTTAAAGTGGCAGGGGTTAATGAAGACCTTCGATTTAGAACGGTATTTACTGATACGGCGTACCTGAGTGTTTTAGGTATTGACGTACTGTCAGGAAGGTCGTTTTCTTCAGACCTGTCAACTGATGCCTCGGATGCGATGCTAATCAATGAAAAAGCATTAGCTGAAACCGGGCTTTCAGCGGAGGAAATTATTGGTAAAAAGGTGAACCTACCGAGTTGGAATGATATGCATCGAACGATCATCGGGGTAGTGCCCGATTACCATTTTACTTCTTTAAAAGATGAGGTGGAGCCGGTTGGGATCATTGCTTCGGAAAATTTTGGCGGGCGAGTGGTGATCAAAGTAAACAATAGCAATTTGAAAGAAGCTATGATCGCTATTGATGAGACCTACAGGGAATTGTCACCAGGATTTCCACTTCAATATGATTTTCTGGATGATAGTCTGGAGCGATTGTATGAAGAAGAGCAGAAGCAAGCGCGTTTGTTCAGTGCCTTTTCAGGAATATCGATATTTCTGGCTTGCCTGGGTATTTTTGGTTTGGCAGCTTACTCCGCTCAACAAAGACAGAAAGAACTTGGTATCAGGAAAGTACTAGGTGCTACGGTACAACAGATCATCGGTTTGATTTCCAAAGAGTTTGTACTGTTAGTAATGGTGGCAACTGTACTGGCCATTCCAGCGGCCTGGTATTTCATCAGCAACTGGCTGAAGGACTATGCCTATCAAATTGACCTGTGGGGTCATTGGTATGTGTTTGTAGCGGGAGGAATCGTTACAGTTATTATTGCCCTGATTACGGTCTCCATTAAAACCTACAAAGCGGCTATTTCGGATCCTACTGAGAGTATAAGGAATGAGTAAACAACACCCTAACCCCCTTTATTAAGGGGGAATTTGGTATATAGCCACGTCATATTTTTAGAGTGATGTCATTCTGAATGGAGCATAGCGGAGTGAAGAATCTTCACAATCATGAGGTTGTTAGTCTTCGATGTATAGATAATATGGATAATATGGTTCGTGAGGACACGAACCATGGCTTAAGGCAATTACTTAAATTAATATTTACAGTTATAATAGATCTCTCAATGAACACCCCTATAATCCCCTCAAGGGGATATTGTGTATCGTCCTAAAATAAGTTTACAGTTAAACATAGTTAATCCTGACATATGTTGACAGTTTGATTGTAGTCCTGTTTTATGTTGACAGTTGTATTTTTCCAATAATTCTTCCAGAGAGGTTTGGGCTTACTATTTGTAGAGTGAACCTGATCTGGAGTCTTCATACCACAGCTTAGATGAGGTCTTCCTTGATTGTAGCGGTTCACTACACAGCTTAAAAGTTCTCTGGCTTGAGCCATGTTTTCCACTTCATAATGGTTAAGATATTCTTCTTTGAGTATTCCATTGATTCGTTCAGCAATGGCATTTTCTAATGGATCTCCATTTTCAGTCATGCTGATAAGTATACCTCTAGCGGATAACATGTCCACATATTCTTGACTGCAGTACTGGATTCCTCGATCTGAATGGTGGATTAAGCCTCTTAAAGGTTCAGGTTGGCTTTCGATTGCCATGTGTAATGCTCGCTGGTTATTGATGGCTTCCAGATTATCAGATAACTCATAACCTACTATTTTTCGACTGTAAGCATCGGTGATGAGGCAGATGTAATGGAAGCGATCTCTCCACTTCCAATAGGTAATATCACTGACCCATACCTGATTAACGCTTTGAATATCCAGTCCTTTAATCAAGTTAGGATACTTCCTAAACCAGTGCCTGGAGTTGGTCGTCGATACTCGACGTTTTTTTCGCTTAATCAGCAAGTGATGGCTGGAAAGTAGATCAAAAAAAGCATCTCTGCCTATGCGGATACCTAATCGATCAAAATCCGACTGGAGCATATGAAAGAGCTTCCTACCTCCCAAATGTGGGTGTAATGCCCGTTGCTCTAAAACTAACTGAAGTATCTGCTGGTGAGTGGATTCCAATGATCTGCTTCTTGCCTGGTATTGATAGTAGGATTGCCTACTCATACCAAACAGTCCACAAATACAATCCAGCCCCACTGATGGATAGACTTGTTTCATGATTTTGACTGTTTGGTGGACAACTTTTTTCTGATCTTCAATGAAAACTTCTCCTCGGCTATGTCAATCATCTTTGAATAAGCTTCTGACTTTAGCTCAGCTAACTTCAGCGCTTCTTCTAGTTCCTTAATTCTTGCAGATAAATCTTCAGGATGCTCCTGTTTCTTATTTGGTTTGGACATATAGACACGGGCTTTTAATGGCTCCTTCATCCCAAAACTACGCATCCAGTTGGTGATGGCGCTATGACCTCTAATTCCATACTTGCGCTGAGCTGCTTCCTTACTTAGTTTACCTGATAGTACTTCTTGTATTATTCGTAGTTTCTCTGAATCACTCCGATAAATACGGCTTCCTGTTTTTATTCTCATTTTACACTTAAATTGTGTAAACCTATTTCAGGACAAGACATTGGTTATGTACATCTATTTTTATACACTGTCATTCTGAACAGAGCGTAGCGAAGTGAAGAATCGATACTAAATCATTGGTGTTGTTTGTCTTCAGTGCACATGATCTGTTTCGTGAGGACACGAGCCATGCCTGAAGGGGCATAAGGAATGAATAAAACCATTCTGTCCCCCTCTGGAGGGGGTTGGGGGAGGTTATATAAAAGTGAGTATCAAAAGAGGTGACCTCCGTCACCTCCTTTTAACCCAAACGACAAGCGCCGCGACTACCCAAAGTCCGGTCCATATCACATCGTTCAATGGCCGGTTCATGGTTTCCTCTACTAATCCTACATTGGAAATTTCTGCGCTGATGTTAACCGCTCCATGGAAGATTACCGGTACCCAGATCACACGTTGCTTATTGAAAGCCACACCGAATGCAATGGAGAATAAGATGGTTACCATCGGCATCAATACAATTCCACCAATTACCGGATAATCTGGGTAATTATGTCCCAGCAGGATACCGGGAAGATGCCACCATCCCCAGATTACGCCGATCACCAGGAATCCAACTAATGAGTTGGTGTATGCCCATTCTTTTTGCAGATATCCTCTCCAACCCAATTCTTCACCAAAGGCAATAAACAGGCTATACAATAGCATGCCTACAAAATAGGAGAGGATGAAATTGGGAATGAATACGTACCATGGCTGTGCGGAGGCCCCCAATAACATCGCCATGCCTTTCAAAGCTACCTGTCCATTTTCAACTGTGATGAATCCTTCCTTTAGCTCAGCAGCTCCTGTAAGTACACTGAGAATGATTGTCAGAATCTCGATCGTAAATGGAATGAATGCAGCCAGTAATATCCATTTCCACCCTTTGAGTGGATTCCAAACCAAATTACTAAACAGGCCTTCCTTATGCATCAATCGTAGGATAATGGCTGCTAGCCCGGGCATCCACATCAGGAGCAGCGTCCAACTGGTACCGGTATCACCTTCACTGATAATGAAATAATAAGGGATAGCGGACAGGATGATAGTGAGTCCCACAAACTGCCATCCTTTTTTGCTGAGTTGTTTTAACTTAATCATTGCTCTTTTTTAGTTCGTTTCCAAATGCTTTGATGATTCCATCTTTATAGGTGATGGACTGCCCACCGTATCTTCCGAGTCCGGCTACTTTCGCTCGGCCATCATTGATGAGGTCCATCACCATTTCAATGTTCTGGCCGTCTGTTGTTTTGAAGGAGAAGACCATCAAATCATCTTTTTCAGTAATGCTGAAGTCATTGAAGAATGGAATCTCTCCCGTAAGCGAGTTGATGATCTCATAGTCTCCGGTTCTTGATTTCCATGCTTCCGGTATTTCTTGCGTTTCAAATCGAGCGGCAATCAGCTCTTTTGGACTTCCTTCTTCCAGGCTGGTCATGAGTGGGTAACCATCCACTTCCTCAAACATTACTCGCTGATCGCCCAAACGAATCGGGATGAGATGCAAGAGAATTACCTTCGGAATGAATTGGTTGTTCTCTACAGGAATCAGCTCCAATCGCAAACCCTGTAGCTTCATAAACAATTTTTTGTTTTTGCGATACACATCAATGTATGCCCCTGGTGCAGCATAGATGCCTGTGTATTGATCCAATGATTCAGGAGCTACTTTGATTCGGTCTTTCGATCCCATGGCTTCTTCCGGTTCGCTCTCAATTTTTGGTAATCCTTTGCTCTCAGCCACCTTCTCAATGATGCTATGGACTTCACGATATACACTTCTACCTCTGGCTGAATTGGTCAAAATGATGACACCCACATCCGCTTTAGGGGAAAAAGCCATCGCAGCATTGAAGTAAAGTGTTGTTCCTGTGTGGTAATAAATATCTCCCGATTGTGGACGGCTGGTCATACTCCATCCGAGCGCATATCGATCTGCAAAATCCAAGGGGGTGTTTTTGTGTTGCTGCTCCAAAATCTGCTGATACGTTTTAGGTTGCAATAAGTCAGGAGATTGACTCAGGAATGCCTGCAGGAATTTAGAAAGGTCTTCCGTTGAGGTAAACAATCCACCAGCAGGTGTGTCCCTTAGGATCACATCCGTTTGGCTTTTTCCTTTTCCATCGTAAGTCTTGCTGGCTTTTTCCAGGGCGTTGAATTCAGTGTTGACCATGCCTAGCGGCTCAAGGATGTTTGCATCAACATATTCCGGGTATTCCATACCACTAACCTCAGCTATCATATGACCAAGCAGGGTATAGCCGGGATTTGAATAGGCGCGAATCTGATTGGGGGTTCCGGCCATGTATTCCTCATTGACGTAATTGACCAGGCATTTATAATCCTCGGGCTGCTCACTGAACATACCCTTGAAGATGTCAGATGGTAGGCCGGAGTGATGGGTCATTACATTTCTAGGTGTGACTCCATCGCTGTTATCCTGCATCTGGAAAGAAGGTAAGTATTTACTCAATGGGTTGTCAATATCAAGCTTATCTCGTTCTGCCAGTTGCATGACGGCAGCAGAAGTCAACACCTTGGTTACTGAGCCAATTCCAAAGATCGTTTCATCGGTGACTGGTTTTTCATTTTCGACATCTTCAAATCCGAAGTTGTCGATCCAAAGAATTCCTTCTGAGGAGACTACAGCAACCGAGGCACCAACCACTTTACTTTTTTTCATGGTTTTGGTAATACGCTCCTTAAATTCTGAGCGAATGGCTTCCAAATCAGACTGTGCTTTTAGCATCACCTGAGATGCAATGAGTACTAAGAATAGGATTGATTTTGTCATCGTTTTTATGAGTTTACTCCAAGACTCGGTTGAATTATTGACCCTATAAAATGAGATACACCAGCCTGCATATTTTCTTGATGAGCGATGAAAAGGTATTGATAGAAGCGTTCGTGTAGTTTTTAAGGGTGTTCGTCAAGAGTGAGTAAGTGCTGATCAACCAAAGACTGTTCAGAAGTAGATACCGCTTATTTTTGGCTGGAAATGAAAGAAATCAAACCGTTTGAGTGGCTGATCCATGCGTTGGTGATTGTACTGGGGCTATTGCTCCTCAATTATCCTGCATTTGACCTGACGTTTGGTGTCTTTAACTCCGGGGATGGCTCATTGCTGTGGCCATCCGTTTTGGGTTCGGCGTTTAATCTGATTCTATTCTATGGCATTGCGTTCTACCTGATCCCGATCACATTGAAAAGAGGCACTGGGATATTTATCATCCGACTGATCGTTCTATACGCATTTGTTTCTTCGGTGGAGGTGTTGATTGATTCTGCTTTTTATCGATCTGATGGAAGCGTGATAAATAGTGACATTTGGTCAGAACTGGTTTTAATGGTGGTTTTCACTCATACGCTGGTTACAATTATGGCTTTTGCCTATCGGTTTTCGAAAGACTGGTTTGCTAATGAACGTACCAAAAGTAAGATCAATGAGCATCAGCTACGTTCTGAATTGGATGTGTTGAAAAGCCAGATCAATCCGCATTTTTTATTCAATGCACTGAACAACCTCTATTCCATGTCGCTGCAATCGGGAGATGAAAAAACCGCAGAAGGGATCAGTGTATTGTCTGAAATGATGCGCTACGTCTTTGATAAAACAGGGGAGGATAAGGTCGCGCTACAGGAAGAGGTTCAATACATCAGCGATTATATTTATCTGCAACAGCTTCGCTTCAATAAGCAGGTTAAGGTTCAATTCGATCATCCTGAGTCTATTTCTAGTTTTTACATTGCACCGATGCTGCTGATTCCGTTTGTAGAGAATGCCTTTAAATACGGTGTTTCCAATCATGCCAAAACCACGATTGAGATTCGAATCGCATTTGAGGAAGGTCACTTTGTGTTTGAAGTTAAGAATCAAAAGGCAGAGCGAACAGAAACGATCCCGTCCAGTGGAGTGGGATTGAGCAATGTGAAGAAGCGGTTGAACCTGGTTTACAATGATAAACACTCATTGAGTGTGAGCGAGAGTGATGATACGTTTAAGATTAGATTGATTATTTTGAATTCATTATGAGGTGTGTCGCCATAGATGATGAAGTACATGCACTCAAGGTCATTGAGTTGCATGCCGAGAAGGTAGAAAAACTGGAAATGGTAGCCACATTTACCGATCCGGTACAGGCAGCTGACTTCCTGGAAAAACATCGGGTAGATCTGATCTTTCTTGATATCAATATGCAGAGCCTGAACGGTTTTGAACTGTTGGAATCACTCACACGCAAACCTCAGGTCATTTTTACGACAGCCTACAGTGAATATGCTGTTAAAAGCTACTCGGTAGATGCATTAGATTACCTGATGAAGCCGATATCTTTTAGTCGATTTCTGAAGGCTGTGAATAAAGCTGACACTATTGGCAAGCGTGTGGAATCAGCACCTGCTGCTCAAACAACAAACCAGGCAAAACTGATCTCTGTCAAAAGTGGCACTACCATTCATCGGATTCATTTGGATGATATTCTATATCTGGAAGCGGACGGCAACTACACCAAGTTCGTAACTGATAAAGAATCAATTATGGTCCTTTGTACCATGAAGGAAGCTCTTACTAAAGTAAGCCACCATTTCATTCAGACGCATCGGTCTTTTGCTGTATCCACTTCCAAGGTAAACAAAGTAGAACCTCACCAACTGGCGATCGGAGATAAGATTATTCCTATTGGGGTGTCTTATCGGAAGGAAGTATTGGCGAGGTTTTAATTGAACCTGTTACTTTTTGCACGTACTTAAACCGAATGGTGCATATAACGGGCAAAAACTGATAAAGCTGGTCAATACAAAAACACCTGCCAGTATAATCAACACCAAGCCTAGTGTTCCTGTGATTACATTAGCAAAGTATAAGTAAGCAATTATCGCAGCAAGTATCACTCTGATAACTCTATCTGCTGATCCCATGTTCTTTTTCATCTTAATAAAAGTTTAGTTAGACATAAATTCTATGATCAGGACAATGCCATAGACAATACAAATGCATATAATACATACTCCAACCAGTTTTGCTAGTTTTTCCCTGTTCATGAGATCAAATGTAGAATGGCACTTGGTTTTTTGCAGTGACTTTTGTCACCGAGCTTTGATTTCAACAGAATTTTGATGTTGGATAACTTTTCCTTCTTGTTCCAATTTTTTCATGACACGGGAAATAACCTCTCTCGCTGTACCAAGTCCACTGGCAATCTCTCGATGTGAGACTTTCAGCGGATTTTGATTCGTCAATCTTGACTTCTCAATCAGATAATTATAAAGGCGTTTATCCATCTTATCGAAGATGACATGGCTGATGGTATCTAATAACTCGCTATACCGCAAATTGTATTGTTGATAGAAAAGGGTATTTATACTTGGAAATTGATGTATCCATGAGGAGACATCTTCTACAGGAAGCAACAACACTTTGGAATCTTCTTCCGTGGAGGCATAAACTCGGCTTGGATCATTCTTTAAGCTTGCCGCAAATGACATGATGCAGCTTTCGCTTGGCTTGATATAATATAGCAGAAGTTCTTTGTCACTAAATCTGGAAAACACCCTGATCAATCCACTCAGAACAATTGGAATCACTTTTACATACTGACCTTCTCGTAGTATTTGCGTGTTCTTAGGAATTTCCTGAATGGTAGAGGATTCCTCTATTTTCTTAATTAGATCAGAATTTAAAAAGGATAGGGATTTACGTATTTCATCCATCTTTCTAAGATAATAGAGGATGATCTATATCCTACTCTGGTAGGTATACAGATCAAAGTACCGTCCTTCTTTAGCAATCAGCTCATCGTGTGTTCCGCGCTCTACAATTTCCCCATCTTCGATCACCAAGATTTGATCCGCCTGTCGGATTGTGCTGAGCCTGTGGGCGATCACGAATGTGGTACGATCCTTAATGAGCATATTCAAACTCTTTTGAATGTACATCTCACTTTCTGTGTCCAGGTTGGAAGTGGCTTCATCCAAAATGATCACTTTAGGATTAGCGAGTAATGCTCTTGCAATAGAAATACGTTGCTGTTGACCACCGGAGAGTTTTACCCCTCGCTCTCCGATCATGGTTTCCAACCCATTCTCAAATCGATCCGTAAATTCATTTACATATGCTCCCTGTACAGCAGCCTGGATTTCATCTTCCGTCGCATCAGGTTTTGGAAAAATGATGTTTTCTCTGATGGTTCCTTCGAAAAGAAAATCGTCTTGTAACACAACGCCCAGGTGCTTTCTGTAGCTTTCCAGATTCACTTTACTAAGATCATGTCCGTCGATGGTGATCAGTCCTTTTTGAGGTGTTAGGAATGAAGCAGCCAGGCTAGCGGTAGTTGATTTACCAGAACCGGAGCTGCCTACAAGTGCAGTAACCGAACCTTGTGGCGCTTTGAAATTGATGTCATGAAGGACATCCTTCCCTTCTTCGTATGCGAACGAAACATCTTTAAACGCAATATCTCCATGCAGAGATTCAAGAATAACCGGTCGCTCATCCGGCAAGTTTTCCGGGTCCATTTTCATGATTTCCTCTGTTCTATCCAAACCAGCAAAGGCCTCTGTAAGCTGACTGCCGATATTACTCATTTGCACTATGGGTGCAATCATAAAGCCAAGGTAGAGTGTGAATGCTAGAAAATCTCCAATGGTAAGTTCGCCATTGATGATATAGTATCCGCCAATTCCCATAATCCCAACAGAAGCGAGACCTAAGAGAAAGGTAGCAGAGCTTGTTACAAATGCAGTGGCAGTTAAGCTTGACTTTATATTGTTGTAGAGCTTTAGAACTCCCATTTCAAAAATGGTGTTTTCCTGCTCTTCCGCATTGAATCCCTTGATCACTCGAACACCATTCAATGTTTCAGTCAAGCGACCGGTTACTTCCGCATTGATTTTACCTCTTGTTCTGAAAATCGGTCGAATCTTACCAAAAGCCTTCATCGCAACGAATGCGAAAATGGAAACAGGCACCAAGACGAACAATGTCATGGATGCACTGATATTGATGAGTAGCACAAGTGAGATGACCGCAGTGATGGTACCTCCAACGAGCTGCACCAATCCTGTGCCTACCAGGTTTCTGACCCCTTCTACATCTGACATGATCCTGGATACCAATTCACCTGACTTGGTATTATCAAAGTAGCTGATCGGGAGGGAGAGTACTTTCTTTTGAACCTTGGTTCGAAGTTGTGAAATCAGGTGCTGTGCTTCCACGCTCAATATCCGGGTAAGTAGGAAGGAGGTAATGGCTTGAACGGTGATAGCAATAACGACAACAATCAAGAGGGTCTTTAGCATTTCCAAATCTGAATTATTGATGACGTCATCTATCAGGTATTTACTGGCTCCAGGTAGGACAAGACTTGCCAGCCGGCTAAAAATGATTAAGATTAATCCAATCAATAAAGTTTTGCGTCTTGGCCAGATGATGTTTTTAAATGCCCAGGCGAAGGTGACGTTTTTGTTTTTGCTCATTTAATAAAATTGGTAGGTATATTAGAAGATTTATTACTAACCCTAATCCCACTAAAATAATTCTCTGTGAATTTTCTAACTCGATTTAAGAAGGTGAAGTCAGGGTTCATCGCTTTTCTAAAATCCCCTGATGATCATAAACTATACACCATATCTGATGCCGAAAGATTTAAAGACATTCTAATTATAGTCATTCTGCAATTGCTCATTATGATTCCATTAGCAATTGTCATTGGTGTATTGGAGTACACTGAATTATTAGAGTTACCGGATCATAAGCTTGCAGATATGATAGATAAGAGGTCAATTCATTTGGTATTCTTTGCTGCTGTAATTCTAGCTCCAATTGTAGAAGAAACACTATTTAGAGGATTCATTACTTTTCAACGCTTTTATCCATTGTTATTCATAATTGCATTGGCTGGGGCTGTGGGTAAAAATCAGTTTAAAGTACTGCTTGTTACAAGAAGACTCTGGGACAGTTTTTTCCCGTTTCTTGCTCTTTTTTCTGTATTAATATTTGGCTACATGCATGTTTGGAATTTTGAAGAACAAATGAGCTTGTGGCTCATTCCAATAGCTATTTCTCCTCAATTTATAGCCGGATTATTTTTGACTTATGCCAGAGTAAGGTATGGTTTGATTTGGAGCATGTTGGCACATGCTTCAGTTAATTTTACTGCATTGTTTCTTTATTATGCAGTTCCATTAAATTAAATCCTGAAACCAGAAGTCAACCTCACCTTTAACTGAAGGATTGGGATAGGAACGCTTCACTTTTTCTCCTAACTTGTAATTGACTGGCTGTTTGAAAATAGGACCTTCATAACAGAAGGTATGAAACTCGCCATTTTCACCACATGGGTCAATGGATGATGGGAGGTCTTTAAGAAATTCGTCATCGATTTCACGACCTAGAAAGTCTTCACCTAGCTGATCATTTACACAAATAGTTACTGCTTTGAACCCTGTGTTAATGAATTCATGGATAAGCTGAGTGGTGTTCTTTTCCCAAATAGGGAATAGACAGTCAAACCCAATCTTTCCCATTTCCTTCTCTCGATACTTCTTCAGATCCTCTAGAAAGATGTCACCGAATGCTGCATGAGTTATTCCGTGATCTTTCAGCTCAGAGAGCTTATACTCCATGCATTTTTCATACACCTCCATAGAGGGTGATTCCGGCAACTCAATGAATGAATGAGGTACTCCTATTGATTCAAGCTGTGCTTTCACTAAACCAATGGGTGTTCCATGCATAGTCACTCGCTGGAGCGACTTATTAATGGTTGTCACCAAATGGCTTACCTGAACATCGGGGCTATTTAATAAATGATGAAGAGCCAAAGCAGAGTCTTTTCCTGAGCTCCAATGAAATACTACTTTCTTCTTACCGCGCACAGTTTACACATTTATTACTCTCCGGCATCAAGAGAATTCGACCAATCGGAATGGGTTGCTTGCATTTGATACATTTCCCAAAATCAGGTTTCCCGATATTGTCTAATGCTTGATTAAGCTTGGATAGTTTGCCTTCGGCCTGACGCAAAGCAGATTCAGTAATGCTCTTATTATTAATAGCATCCATTCGGGAGATGCGTCCGATGGAGTTGTCTAGGGTGACAGGCTTTGATTGCTCTTTGTAATCAGCGATCAACTGTTCTGTCTTTCCAATTTCCTCTTCAATCTTTGCTTTTATTTCTTGCTCATTCATTGGTGCCTAGATAATCTTCTCTTACAGGAGCGAATACATCCAGTAGTTTACAATCGGTTATTGCCAGACCTGAGTGAACCACATTTGAAGGTATGACAGCAACATCTCCTGGTTTAAGCCTTTTTGTTTCACCATTAACCGTGAGTTCATATTCTCCTTCTAGCACATTTGCCACCTGCTCATGTTCATGCGAATGCTCGGGCAGGGGACTTCCTGCCTTCACATCCCAATAAGCAAACGTCATCCGTTCTGAGTGTACAAAGCGGACAGTGTATCCCGGTAGGATTTCTTTGGAGTCGATGTTATTTAAATCTTTAAATGGCATTTTTATTCATCTAAGCTTGTCCACATTCTTGAGGTGATTTCCCATTTGCCATCTTTATTTTTTTGATAAATAGTGGTCGCATGAGAGGTTGATTCTTTGGTCATTGTAAAATCGTTAAAGGTATACGTGAAGTTCAACGTTCCTTTTTCTAGTGAATATGCCATTGAGTCTGTTCCTTTCAAATTGATCAGTTCTACTGCATAAGAATGAATTGTTGTTGTTGATCCATTATCCGGGAACCAATACTTTGTTATTTGTTCTATTCCTTTCATAGGAAAAAGTCCGCTAGGTACAATGGTTGCATTCTCATTAAATAGCGTTAGGATTTTTTTCTGATCGTTTTGTAACCACCCGGAGACATAATCCTTTCGAATCTGTTCAACCGCAGCTCTATCTCTATCAGAAAATTCAACTTTTTCGGAGCAACAGAACAGAAAAATCGTGCTAATTAGCAGTAATAAATATCTCATTTCTTTTTTGATGGTTTTGGCTTTAATGTTTTTGCAAACTCATGGCTCTTTTTCATGTATTCTGACAACTCTTGCGTTCTCTTTAACAAATCATCCGGTACATGCACGTATCCCCTCATGGTCGCACCATATGATATCGCCGGGCCTGCATCGTACTTATCTATAAATTCTTGCTTGTCTTCTTCGGATAGTCGTATAGCGACATAGCCCTCCTTGGCGACAAAGGAATACATGTTTCCATTCATGGATGTGTAGGGCATGTTCTTGCCCTTTTGCTCTAGACCTACTGATGAAAGCAAATCAGTATATAGTTGAAGGGTTTCTTCAGAAGCTTCACTTTTGGCCATGACTTGTAAGTGTTGGTTCCACCTACAAGTTAATCCAATACGTCATTTTAAGTATGAGTGCATGGTTTTTTCTTCTGAGACCTATATCGGAAAACTGTTCTGTACCGTAGTTGTCAGTGTAGACAATAAAGAGGTCTGAGACAGGAGCGAAGCGCCACTGAAAGCGTGAGTTGATATTGATATTATCAATCTGGCTGTTGTATTGAATGAAGTTGGTAAAGAAGATGGACTTAGTTAGCGTCAAGTCCAATCTCGGTCCAATCAACCACAGATCGGCATCATTGAAATTTTCCGGGAGTCTGATCCGGTTGTAAACCATGTTTACTTTCACATCAAGTATAGGCTGGAATCTGTAACCTAAAAGAGCACCAAGACTTTGTCTTTCTCCATTGAAGTATTCACCCAGATATCCATTGATCTGATAGTTAAACACTTTTCTTTGATCTGAAGTAAAAGAGAAATTGAAACTGTGATAGGTATATCCGGTCAAGGCATCCAACTCTCGTCCATCTGTTTGCGTAGGATCAAATGGATCTAGCAAAAAGGTGTGATTTTGTTCAATCGAAGCACTTAATCTCCCTGTGTTAGATAGACCCGAGTTAAAGTTGATAGCAAACTTACGATCCGTCAATTGACCATCAACGGTCCAGATGTATTCCGTTTCTCCTTTCAATTCGATTGAGTTGAACAAGCCTTTGGAAAGGAAAAAGTTTCTACCGAAATCAGGATTTATGCGAAAGATCCCAGGTCGTGGAACAAATCCTACTTCTGCGTTATGATTTTTTCCTACATACACATGCGCCCAGCTCCATGTCCAGGTTTTGGATGAGTACCCTATCCAACCCGTGTGTGATCCTTGCTGAGGTTTACTGCCACTTTCATCAAAGGAATGGTGATAAAGCACTTTTCCATTCCATTTACCATTACTTGAAGCAATGTTGTAGTCTATTCCGGCCAGACGATTCCATCCACTATATGGTGTGGTGTCATTTTCAGCATAGTTTTCAAAGGTCTGCTTGTTTACGAAAATGGCTCCAATATTTGATCGTCCAAATATCTTACGCTGGATAGCACCTACTGTATAATTGATGCTGGGTAGGTCGATGGCTTCATCTTCTGCGGCCTGCATGTTAAGTACACCTATTCGCCAATTGTTATCAAGCTTTCCGCTTAAACGTGCACCTGCGTAGATTTGATTTTGAATGTTTTGTCCGGTTGACTCGTCCCGAGCAATACCAATTCGACGGGAAAAGAATGGCCGTGAATAGAAAGGATGACCAAAACTTTCAAAAAGGTCTGCATTTTCCAGGAAAAATTGTCTTCGCTCCGGGAAAAACAGTTCAAAGCGATTAAGGTCTGTTACCTGCTGGTCAAGTTCAACTTGAGAGAAATCAGGATTGAAGGTAAGATCCAAATTCAATGCAGGTCCTACCGCTATTTTAGCATCACCACCATACGAAAAATCATTCATTCGATCTGTATTGGCTGCTTCATTATCCTGTTGTGTGCTAGCAGAGACGTATGGAATCAATGAAACATTTGGTCCTGATTTTTCGAGTGGCTTGTCCCAAACCAGTTCTTTCATAAATGCTAGTGAAAGTATCAGGAAGTTTCGAGGGATACGTGTCCAGGTTGATCGTTCACCGTTTTCAGTATCGATGCGGTAGAAGTTAATATTCCATTTATCGCTTCCGGGTTTGAACCTTAAGGTCTTGAATGGAATGGCTGCTTCTGCCGTCCAGTATCCGGGAAATTGCTTTGCATCTGCCAGCCATTTATTATCCCAGGATAGTGCCAGGTCACCGCCTCTTGTGCCTCCATTGCTAATTAAACCTTCACGTTGTACACCGAAAGGGTTGATGCCGAATTGGAATGCATTGGTATTGTCCTGAAACGGATCTATTTCAATTGTAATTCCGTCGAAGTTGCCTCGGTAATCGCGTCGGAGGGAAGGGACTGCATATTCACGGTCTTCCGTTAGGTTATGCATTTTAGCGCTTACGTAGAGGTAGGTTTCATCGTATGTCATTCGTATTTCAACCGATGACTCAGCAGGAATTGAATCACTGGGAAAGTATTGACTAAAGTTTTTGATTACCTGTACATTTTCCCAGGCACTTTCATCTATGATGCCATCAATTTTGATTGGTTGGTTTGTGGAAGCAATATGATATGCATCTTCCTGGGCATGCAACCATGCAGGCAGTAGTAGTAGTAGCCAGTAAATCCTCTTCATGCACGGCAAATTTATTTTGCTTAAAGATTTTGAAAGCTGATTTTTTGATGAGTGGAGGGAAAGACTAAAAAATTTGGGTTTTAGATATAGCCTTGCCTTAGCAGCTTTTTATAAATAGCCAGACAGATCCATGCATCCGTTGCTGCATACTTTTCCTGAGATGGAGTCAGTTTTTCAGCTTCCCAGTTTGAGACTTGTTGATTCTTTGAAATCCTGGAATCAAGAAAGATTGCTGCCAGTTTCTTAACTCCCATATGCTTGACCCCTAGCTCTTTGACAACATCATTTAAATCCGTGAAATTCTTTGGTTTAAATTTTCGTGCACGGTTAAGATCTTTCAAGTCATCGTCTATGCTGATTCCTAGCTTTAGTATAGATTCATCAGCCATGTAATTGAATAATGAGGTGGGATACCCCATATTGTTCAGCCGAAATAAATAGGCGTTTTCCATGGTTGAAAGCTGTACCATAGCTGTGTGGTTATACTCTCCCTTGTTGAAGGTGGGCTTCTTTTCTGTATCAAAACCAACAACATCAAACTTACGAAGCTGCTGAATGGCTCTATTGCATTCTTCCTCAGAGTCGAGCGTATGTATTTCTCCTTCAAATGCTAAAAGAGGAAGTGCACGTATGTCTTCTTTAGTGATATGTTCAGCAAAGCGACTATTCACTTTTCCCGCTCAGCTTTTTGATTTTATAACCAGTGTAGGCTACCAATATCGTCATGAAGGGGCTAATGATATTAAAGAAGCAGTACATGAAATAAGTGCCTGTTGAAACACCCAATACGCTGGCGTGGTATGCGCCACATGTATTCCATGGGATCAATACGGATGTTACTGTACCAGAGTCCTCCAGAGTCCTACTAAGGTTTTCGGGAGCGAGTCCTTTTTTCCGATAGGTGTCTGCATACATTCTGCCGGGGACCACCAATGCTAAATATTGATCTGAAGCCGTGCCATTAAAGAAGATACAGGTGCCTACAGTAGAAGCTACCAACGAGCCGGTTGAGTTTACCTTGGAGATAATTGCGGAAGCAATCCTTCTGAGCATTCCTGCCCCTTCCATTACTCCACCAAAGATCATTGCTGATATGATCAACCAGATGGTGCCAAGCATTCCGGCCATACCTGATGCACTCAATAGTCCCTGGTCATCTAATACGGCATTTCCGGTGGTGAATGAAATATCCCCGAATAACGCCTGCATCGTTCCAATAAAACCATTTGTAAAGGCCGGTGAAGAACTGTAAATGGCATCATAAAATTTACCATCAAAGCTTGCTGTTGCTGCTACTTCAGCCACAAGGTCTGGCTGAAAAATCAAAGCAAATAGTGCTCCAAGCAACGTGCCAATCAATAGTGCCGGTAGTGCTGGCATTTTCTTCACGATTAGTACAACCACCACCACGGGTACAATAAATAGCCATCCACTGATATGAAACGTACCATCAATCGCGGCAAGTATCGATGCTTTTCCCTCTATGACTCCATCAGTTGAGTTTGTAAGGCCTATGATCAGGAATATAATTAATGCGAGAATAATAGAAGGTACAGTTGTAATAGTCATGTACCGGATGTGTGTGAATAAGTCTGTGCCTGCCATAGCAGGAGCAAGGTTGGTGGTGTCGGAAAGGGGTGACATTTTATCACCAAAATATGCACCGGATAAAATAGCTCCCGCAACCAATCCCTCCGAAATGCCTAGTGCTTGTCCAATGCCTATTAACGCAATACCTACTGTAGCGGCAGTGGTCCATGAGCTACCGGTAGCAATGGAAACAATGGAGCAAACGATGCATGCTGCAACCAGGAAAATAGTTGGATTGAGAATTTGAAGTCCGTAATATATCATCGCAGGAACCACTCCACTGAGCATCCACGTACCTGCAAGTGACCCGATAAGTAGGAGGATCAAGATAGAAGCCATGGCTGAGCTAATACTCTTAACTATGCCATCTTGAATTTCTTCCCACTTGTAGCCAATTCTGATGGCTACAATAGCTGCTACTCCTGCGGAAAGAATAAGCACGATTTGATTGGATCCACCAAGCGCTTCGCTACCGAAAATTCCAACATTTACTATCAGCAGTAGTATTAGGAAAATGATAGGGATTAAAGATTCGAATAAAGTGGGTTCTCGTTTTGTAGTCATTTGTGAATTCTATCTCGAACCCTCGAAAATAGGATATTTAACTAATATGCAATTGGAATACCTTAGTTATTTGAGATTACTGCCCAATTTGGCTCTCCATGGTAGGCATTCTCAGTAGTTATTTGTTGCACATTTTCTCCGTTGGAATCCATGATATAGATGTGGTCAACACTATCTCTTAAAGAGTGGAAAGCGATTCTATTACTTTATTGGCGACCATGCCAGTTCTGTATCATTGAAATCATTGAAGGTAATCTGCTTTTTAACTCTTCTATCGAAATCGTATATAAACACATCATTGCGATCAGGTGACCCCTCTTCATAAAACTGGGTAGTGTATGCCAGTCTTTTACCGCCTGGTTCCCAGGTTATATATTTTTCAAAAGATTCATTTATGGTTATCCGTTGTGTTGTACTGTCGTTTAAGTCATAAACATATACTTCATTATTTCCATCTCGATCAGAGATGTACGCAATTTTATTGGACTCATAAGACCATTTGGCTCTTCCATTATATGAGCCTTCATTGGTGATTGTATCCATAGATAACCCTTCCAGGTCACTTAATATAAGGGTTGAAAAATCCCCATTTTGAACCTGATGAATTAATAATTCTCCGTTCGGGGATAGGTTAAACTCGGTCTGATTGTAAGTATCTAATGGCACATCCTCTCCATCCAAGTTTTTCGCATCGATCAGAAAGGAGTCATTGACGTATGAATAATAAATAACCTTATTGAGCTGTTGATTCCAATTGGGCGCGTAATCGAAACCTGGATTTGTGGTAAGCATGGTTTCTGAGCCCTTTAAGTCATTTTTATAAATGTCGTAATTTTTATTCCTCACTGAGAGGTAAAGCAATATTTCTTGCTTAGTGTCAACTTCATTTGAAGTCTCTTTAGATGATCCACAAGAAATAGCTATCCAAGCAAAAATTATAATTATCCAACGATTCATGAAGCCTTCTTCAAAAAATCGATGGTAGAACAGTCTACCTTTGCCTTAAGGGCATGCAGTATATTATATAGTCCAAAAAATGTTCGGTTGAAATAAATGAAGTGACGTGATCCCCTTGCTTGCAACCTGTTCATTTCCGGATCTTTCGCAATAGCTTCTCCCTTCATGTAAATCTCAGTGAAGTATGCATCGTTGCTAAAATCAAATACTCCTTCATTGAATGGACGAGAGAGCAACTTGATCAGATCAGTAAACATGGCTGTCACGATTTTCACATCCTTTTCCGGATCACTTGGTCTGATAATCTCAAGTTCACGGAAAAGCTCATCTACTCGATTCGGATCATTCAATACATTATGACTGGCTAATTCGAAGTATGCTTCATAAAAGTCTTTAGGAATATGCTTGATACATCCGAAATCGATGACCCCAAGATCATTTTTTTCATCAATGATGAAATTACCAGGGTGCGGATCGGCATGCATCATCCGAAGTTCGTGCATCTGGTACATGTAAAAATTCCAGAGAATCTGTCCTAGCCGATCTCTATCTGCTTGCTTTTGCTCACGTTTCATCCATGCTCCTATAGGCTCACCTTCCAGCCAGCTCATTGTTAGTATCTGAGGAGAGGATAGTTTTGGATAGTAGGTAGGGAAGAAGACGCCATCAATTTTTTCACATTTCTCTGCAAAGTCCATCGACTGTCTTAACTCGAGCTGATAATCAGCCTCTTCCAATAGCTTACCTTCCACTTCCTTCATGTATGGGTCAACATCTTTGCCCTTTACATTCATCAGTTTTAGTGCAAAAGGCTTGGCAAGTTTGAGGTCGCTTTTGATGCTATCTGCCACTCCCGGATACTGAACTTTTACAGCTAGTTTCTCTCCATTTAGCTCTGCCTTGTGAACCTGTCCCATTGATGCAGCGTTGCTGGCATTTTTTCCAAATACATCGAAAATTTCATTTGGCTCCTTTCCCAGATTATCAATGAATGTCTTTTTCACGAGCGGGTAGGAGAGTGGTGGCGCACTATACTGTGCCATGGCAAATTTGTCAGAGTATGCTTTGGGAAGTACATTTTGATCCATACTTAGCAATTGTGCCATTTTCAAAGCACTACCTTTAAGCTCACTAAGCGAATCATAAATATCTCGCGCATTATCATTGTCCAGCTCTTCTTTATTGAGTTTGCCTTTGATAGCTGCTTTACTGTAAGCTTTCACATAGTTGGCACCAACTTTCGCGCCTGTGCTTACGAACTTACTAGCTCGTTTTACCTTACCTATTGGAATTCGATCAAGTTCTTTTGCCATTATACGGTAGCTTTAGAAAAGCCCATTTTTTGTAGAAAAAATTTACTTAAGTCAATGATGGAGTCAAGAGCAGGCAGCTCTCCGATATCAAATGCTGTCCTGGTTGATTTCTCAATAAAAACATCGGTATCTGCTCCATTGGCTGAGTCATCTTTTACCCAAAAGAAGAGCGTAGCAATGGTGTGTGACCATAGTACTTTTTTGTAAGCAGACTGAGTGGCATCTTGAGCTTTGTCAGGCAAAAACTCAAAGGTTTTAGCCCAATCTATATCTGACTGAGTAATGATTTTTTGTGTTTTCTTGAGTTCTTCAGGCAGCTCATGCGGCTTTTTGCCTTCCAGCTTATAAAGGATATATGACCGATCTGATTTTACAACCTCAAGGAACGTATATAAAAATGAGAGATGCTTCTCTCTTCCGTCCATTTCTTCGAATTCCGGATCATTCATTACCACTTTCATGGTTTGTGTGTAATACTCCTCCCATATTGACTTCTCAATGTTCTTCAGAGAGCCAAAATGTTTGAAGAAATCATCATCGGAAATCTTTAAATGTTTGGTGAAAATTCGAACGGTTTCCGGCTTTTTACCTTCCTCGAGGAGGAAATCCATGTAGCCTTTTTGAATCGTAGATTTAGAAACTGATTTTTTTGCCATGTTTGAAGATTTATCTCTTATTACTAAACATCCATTGCCACCTTATGGTTTTGATTTGCTATCTTTTTATTTTTAAATACTCGCCCTTTATAAACTCGTTAATTGTAAATATTCGGATCCAACCTAATTTTTGACTTTAAAGTATGCTCCGCCTTATTGCTGCTTTCGTTGTTTTTTCACTTACATCTGGTGAAGTTTTTTCTCGTGATGGTTCTCATCAAGATGGTGAAAGGCTGGAAGTGACCTGGTACACTTCCTTTCCATTTGTGTATGAAGATGAAAATGGTGTAGTGACCGGAGTTGAGCCTGAAATGTTTTCCCTGTTTCAGGAGTACATGAAAAAGAAAGGTCGTCCGGTTGACTTGGTTTTTACCAAAGCAAAAAACTTTGCAGATATTCTGAAGAGTGCAAGGTCCAATAAGGATGAGTATATAGTTGGAGCTTCCGCATTGTCGATAACTGAGAAACGTGAAGAGTATGCTCAGTTTACTGAATCTTACCTTCCAGACGTTACTGTATTAGTTTCGAGTGCCGGCACACCCATTGTCAATATTACTGAAGAAAAGGTTGAAATGATTCGCAACCTGGATGCTGTAACTATTAAAGGAACCAAGTACGAATCGCTATTGAATAATCTCCGTGATGAAACAGGCGTTAATTTTAACATCATTTACTTAAGCAGTGACCAGAATATCCTGGAAGGAATTTTAGCTTCGGATGATCGGTTTGGGTTTATTGATTTACCTATTTACTTGCTGAGAATCCAAAGTGGGGGAGAGGTGACACGCCAGAATTTCTTCACCACTAAAGGGGAAGGCTATGCTTTCATTCTGCCTGATAATAGCATTTGGAAAACTCATTTGGATGCGTTTCTTACTGATCCGGAATCAAAAGAAGCAATCGCATCGATTATCGCTAAATATCTCGGTCAAGATGTATTTGAATTTATTGACAACCTATATGGTGGCCAGGAATTAGGAACCTCTATTCTTACCAAAGAAAAAGAAATGCAGCTTGCATTGATCCGCAATGCGAACTTGAAACTGGAAGAAGAACAGTCTGTTAGAAGAATTTTAATTGTAAGTACCTCTGTATTGGCATTGTTTTTATTTGCAATCGGCTATCTCTTTTATAAGAATAAAAAGTCAACGCAACTACTGATTGGTCAGACAGAACAGATAGAAGAGCAGCAGTCTGATATTCAGCAAAAGAATGAGCAGCTAATGAACAGAAATGCGCAATTGGTTGCGCTGAATGAGGAGAAAAACAACCTTGTCAAAATTCTTGCTCATGATATACGGTCACCCCTTAGTCAGATCATCATGATCACAGACATTGTCAATCAAAATATACAAAGAGATCTCACTGAAACAGAACAAAAAATGCTGAGCCAGGTATCTGTAAGTGCTGAACGAATCAATAAAATGGTGACGAAGATTCTGGACGTAGAAGGACTAGAGGAACACCGGATGAATGTACTGCAGGAGCGTGTGGATATCAGTTTGATTATGAAAGATATTGCTCACCGATACCAACCGATTGCAGCTCAAAAAGGAATAGACCTGACTGTTGAGTTCTGTGTGGAACACAACATCATTCGGACAGATCATTTACTCCTACTGCTGGTCCTCGAAAATCTTATTTCCAATGCTGTGAAGTTTTCTGATTCAGGTTCTACTGTATCGCTTAAAGCTGAGTGCACGTATGATAGTGTACTATTCAAGGTATCTGATGAAGGACCAGGCTTTTCGGAAGCAGATAAGAAGAAACTCTTTAATCGCTTTCAGAAACTGAGTGCTCGTCCTACAGGAGGTGAAAAATCAACTGGTCTTGGACTATCTATTGTTAAAAAGTATGTGACTGACCTACGAGGCAAAGTTTGGGTTGAATCCGACCTGGGGAAGGGTGCAACATTTTTTGTAAAGCTGGAAGCATAATCTAAGCTAGTTTATTTGAAATGTCTTTGGCCTCTGATATTACTTGGGCAGGATACCCATTCGCTTCTAGAATTTTTATTGCATTTTTCTCTTCAAGACGTCCTTGTTTAAGCAGGTAATCAAATTCAATATTCTGATTATCTATTTGTTCACAAAAATGATAGGAGTCAAATTCATTATTTAAAAGTTCAGTTAGCTCTATGTCATGTGTTGATACAAAAACCAGGTTGTCATTTGAATTTAGCTTGGATAACACCGCTTTTCCCGCTGATATTCTTTCGATCGTATTTGTACCTTTAAAAAGTTCATCGAGCAGAAACAGGTTTTGCCCATTTTGTGATTCTTCTATCATTCGTTTTATGGTCAATACCTCTTCTAAATAATAGCTTTTATCATTCATCAAGTCATCATTGATTCTGATAGCAGTGAAAATTTTAGAAGGCTTCAATTCAAATGCCTTTGAAAAGCAGGTGTTGATCGTTAAAGCCGCTATAAAGTTTATCCCAATCGTTCTGATAAAAGTTGTCTTTCCGGACATATTGGATCCTGTGAGTATAACCGATTTCGATTCAGCTATAAACTCGTTTTTCACAGGGAAAGGGATAAGAGGATGATATATGTCTTGAGCTGTTATTTTTTTCTTTGTTGCACTAATTGTAGGATGACACCAGTTATCATCCAAGGATTTACGTAAACTCGCTAGTGAAATACAGCAATCGATCTCTCCCACAAACTCGAAAGCAGATGCTAACTCTGAACGTCTATTATCTAACTCCTTTAGTACTGAAAAAAGATAAAGAGGTTCAAGTAAATAAATCATTTTTATTAATTCAAACACCATAGTTGCAAGTGCTGCCAAATCAGCTGAACCACCATCGGTCGAATGAAAAAATGATAACTTAAATTTTAGTTTTTTTATTGCCTGGATGTCGCTTTTAGCATTTTCATAAAATTCCTCGCATTCCTTTCGCTCACCTAACTTTTCAGCCGCATCCACCAGATTCATTAATTCAGGCAGTGACTTGAGATAAACAATTACATTTCGCTTATTGATAAAATGAATGATAGAGTTTATTAGAATAACCCCAAGCAAAATCAAGATTGCTAAATGATAAAATGGAACTAATAGCGTTAGTAGAACACTCACAATTGAAAGTGGTCTCACGAACTTTAACCATGAAGGTGGTTTTAAGTGAGGCTTCTGGAATAGAGAGGTCAGATAAAGCGCTCCAGATCTTGAAAGTTTCAGTAAAGTGTATTGTGCAGAAAGTCTTTCTTTCTGATTTTCTTGATAGAATTCAATTAATTCTTCTTGAGAAGCGAAAGATGGCTTTAGACGAAGTGTTCTAATTTTTTTGTAAAGAAACTGTTGTCCCACTTTGGAGGTGGTTCTATCAATAAACATGAAGAATTTATCAAAATCCAAATCATTGTAAGTTCTATCTGAAATTGTCTGAGTGTCTTTCTGCGGAGTAGTACCCTTATAATATTCAGAAATTGAGTCAAAATTGAAGATATCCTCTTTGATTTGACCATATGCATCATCGAGGGCTTTTTTCTGTTTATTCTTTGAATTAAACATACTAATCATGTACCTCCATCAGGATTTCTGCTACTTCCTCGCCTACCAAACTGCCTATAGCTACGCCCATACCACCCAGACGGACGCCCATTGCAATCCTTTCTGACACTTTTGTAACAATAGGAGCTTTGGTTTCACCAAAAGCCATTATTCCAGTCCATTCCATTTCAACCTGGTACATCTGGTTGGGGAGAATGATGGATTCAAGGTCTGATATCAACTGAGTTTTGATCTTCTCATTTATACAAAATGTGGTAGTCTCTTCTTCTTCCAACGCCAAATTCCTTCCGCCACCGTAAAGGAGTTTACCGTAATAGTCCCTGAAATAATAATATCCTTCTTTGTAGTGAAAAGTCCCTTCAAACTTTAGAGGATTTTCCGGAATAACACTCATGACAATCCCCCTGCCGGGAGTTACATCCAGTTTTTTATTTAAAAGTTTATTCGTAAACGCATTGGTGCAGACGGCCACCTTTTTCGCTGAGAAATACGCATCTCTGCAGTCGACCTTAACGCCAGATGCCTCTTCCTTGATTTCCAAAACTTCACAACCTGTATGTATTTGAATTCCTATCTCTGCACAATATTTCCACAAGGAGGAAATCAACTTACCGGTATCTAGCTGTCCCTCCAGGTGATTTTCAATGAGGTGATGGGTTTGACCGAAACCAAACGACGTAATCTTATCATCAGAAAGTTTGAATACCTCTTCCTGGAAAAAGTCTTCCAGCAAATCATTGATGGCACCAATTTTATTAACTACCTCAGATTGTTTATCGAATATCAGCTCATAGCCACTTTTAACCTGTATATCAATCATACTTCTGCCCAGCCGCTGACATGTTTTTTGAAGCCCATCCCAACGTTTCTCTACAAGACTCACCATCCCATCCGCACCCAATGCTTCTATATCATTCAGAAGTTCAGACACACTGCCAAAACAAGCAAACCCTGCATTTTTTGTACTGGCACCAGTAGGCAGTATGCCTCGCTCCAGCACAGTCACTCGCAAGTCAGGCGATTGTTCCTTTAGAGTAGCCGCTGTAGAAAGGCCTGTAATGCCGGCACCTATTACGATAACATCGGTTTCTAGAAAGGATTGTTTTTCCCAAAGACTGAAGGTGTAACCATTATCCATGAATATATATTTTTTGCTATTTTTAGGCCAAAGAAATATTCAAATCACCATGAAGAAATTACTAATTCTTTTGCTACTTGCAAGTATAGCTCATAGCACGCTAGCGCAAGAATGCTATCCGGTTTCAAACGCCACCACCAAACGTATTTACAAAAAATTGAAGAAAGCTTCTTCAGATGAAGAGAAGTTGATGGTTGCAGATAATTTGATTTTAAGCAATTGCTTCACTTCTTATCAGATAGGAGTGCTTACCACCTTATTCTCTGCCGATGATTATAAACGAAAGTTTGTAAAAAGACATTTCCATGCGATCGCTGATCCGGAACATATATTTGAGGTATTTGAGGCATTCGATGACATGGCGATTACACTTACTACTTATGAAGAATTAAGACCTTATATTCTGAAGAAGAAAACGGTGGATGTTTCGTTGCATGAATCTGATTTAAATGCAATGAGCATGGAAGAGTTTGAGGATAAGTTCCGATACGTAAAAGCAGAAAATTTTTCAAGTGACAAAAAAGAACGGGTCATGTACTTTTTCAAAGATGAGGCCTTAACTATCTATCAAATCAGAAGGATAGCTACTCAATTTAGATTTTCCAATGATAGATTTTGGATATTGGAACAGCTCTATGAAAATTGCACGGAGAAAGATAAATACTATCAATTTGCTGAGTTATTTCGTTTCTCAAACGACAGAGATAAACTGCTGGCCTTTATTGATGAGTCTTGAAATTCACTCTCAACACATCCACTTTTATTTTAGCTGAAGCTAAGAAATCCAGCCAGAATAATTGTTGAGCAGATAGGTGATCATTGGGTGATTTCACTTCATAAAATTGATAATCTTCTTCTTTCCAGAGGAAGAGGTCAGGAAACCCTGCGCTGTTCTCTTTCATATTTTTAGACATTTCCAAAAGCACCTTTTTTAGCCCTGCTAAAGGGAGTCTTTCAATCATGATTTCCAGTGAATGGAGCAAGGACTCATGCCATGTCACAAACCGATTGGCAATACCAATCTTTTCATTGTGGAATCTGGTTATGTGATTAATAAGTTGTTTACGAGTCCTGAATTTGGCTAATTGTTCTCTGAGTAATGTCTCCCTGGATTCAAAAAAGATGGAGTCATTTAAATCCGATGGTTGCCTTTGCAGTGGGTGATGAAACGACCCATGATCTGCATCGAAGATGATGTTCCAGAAAGCCAAGCCAAACAGACCTCTCCAGAGATAGTTTTCTGCGTGCAAGCCGTCCCAGCCTTCTTCATAAAAGTACGAAAGCACTGCTCTTTCCACTGTTGAGTCAGGAGGTGGAATTTCTATGGATGGTGCTTTTTTTAATCGCCGGGTCATGCTGCGATCAATACGAATGCCTTTGCGATTTAAAAAGTCGGTGGCAAAGGTTAGCTCAGATGCATTGGCTGGGTTCTCCATCATTTGATTGGCGATTGCAATGGCATCATCCTTTTGATCCATTTTATCTAGTATTCTGACTTTCCGCTCTCTTGCAGGTGATTTATCGGTATGGGAATAATAATACAATGCCAGATCCGAACGCAGCATCCTTTCGAAGTGATAACCAACATCCAAAAGTAATTTTTCAGCAATTTCGGATGATCGGGGATAGGATAGCCATGCCTCCCAGGGCATTTCTTCCAGATAGTCCTCCAGTGGGAGTCCGGCCTCCTGGATCTCTGTAATCATCTTTTTGAGCTGTGAGAGATGCATGACGGAGAGTGCCTCTTCTCTTGATTCAAACCAAGGCTTAAATTTAGATTCATCCAGCTTTTCGATTTTTACATTACCCACATCCCGAATTACAAAATCAGTCATTTGTCCACCTCTTCGACCAAAAAACAGCAGTTTTATGAAGTCAACTTCCTCATTTTTAAGAACCTCGGCTACTTCCTCCTTTTCATGAATAACTTGAAGGTCAACCTCTGAAAGTTCCATTAAAATTTCTGCTTTTCGCTGACCTGGATGTAAAAAATCATACAAGTTGACAAGCTCCTGCTTGGTGAACAAACGGAACTGAGTGGGATCATCGCTTTCATTGATTTGTATAAACCCCTGATGCATCAATTCTTCTTTTGCTTCATGAACGTTAGGAATTTCATCATAGGAAATTTTATTGATTCTAAAGTAATGGCCTCTTCGATTTGAGAATCTCAAATAAAGACATTGTGCGGGTTCGCTTAATTCTCTGAACGATTGATAGAAGAGGTGTTCAGGCTGATCCAAAATGTGATCGTACTGCCTTTCTACAAACTCAAGTAAGTAATTGAAGTAATCTAAATAGTACTTTTGAGGTAGTATGATAGGATCATTTTTAGACATTTATCGAATAGAACTTCTTTATTGGTTACCGTGTTCGTTTAAATAGTATTATACATAGTACATACCGTCAATATTCATCATGAAGCCATATTTATTTGCATTTTATCTTATAACGGCATCACTGGTGTTTTCACAAAGTTACGTTGATTCCGGTATAAGACACTTCAATGTTGGAGAGTATGAGGAGGCATTGATAGATTTTGAAAATGCGGCAGAAATACAGGATATGTTGACTGAGGCTGCAAAAGCAAAGATATTTTATTACAGGGGTTTGGTGAGACTAAAGCAGGCAGAAAAAGCGAAGAGTAGTGCAGAGCAAGATTTTTTAATGTTGGCCTATGCTGATCTGCAGCAAGTACTGTCGAAAGACAAAAATATGGAGTTAGAGGTAAGCAATGCGTATAAGCAATTGAATGCCTTATTGCTTGAAGAGGCGGAGGACTTACTTAAGCAGGAAAAAAAAGCAGACGAAGTAGATCAAAAACTATCAATTCTTGATCGAAGAATTGAATATTTAGTGCTGGCCAAAAAGCTAGAGGTGTCGTCTTTGGTGGACTTGTATCTTGGAGAAACGAATAAACAGGCGGGAGATATCATTTTTGAGAGGGCTACCTCAGTAACGGAGATGCAACGTGCCAAAGCCTATTATGAAGAAGCCATTAAATACCTGGAGATAGCCCGCTATGATGATCCTTTCTCAAAGGACATAATTAAAACCTTAATCACTCTAGCCGAGCGTTTGGGCGATGTGGATCGGCTTGCAGAGTATCAGAAATTACTGGATTTGGCTGGGGGGTAGCTAAAAAGTCTCTAGCCAGGAAGGAGAGGAACAATAATGGCAGAGTGGTGCTGAGTCATGTAGATTCCCACCTTGCCTTTGCGAAACTTCGGCGAAGCGAGGGAACAGAGTATATAAAGAAGAAAGCACTTCAGTTTCTTGCCTGCCTGTCGCATAGACAGGGCGGCAGATAAGCGGGATGTTTTGCAGACTCTTGGTAGATGTCTAAGTAAGGCCATGCGCCATCATCGTTTGTTAGGCTCTTTCTTTTCAGTCGTATATCAATTCGTATTTCAGAGTTAGTCCGTCAATTGGGATTCTTATGTATTCGTCCACTGGTGTTAGTCCTTGAGGTCTCGGCTTGTAATAGTGGAACCTATATTCTGTTGTAGTTCGAGAGTTCCAGGTGTACTCCTCCGTTTCATCATTCGAGTATCTTGGAAGTTCGTATATGTCGTCTAGTGGTTGGTCAATTGTTTTGTCTTCAAAGTTCTCTGCGTTGACAATCTTTCTAATCAGTTGCTGCTTGTCCTTTTCACTGATTTCAATTGTAAATTGTTCGTAATAATCTCGAAGGCCAATTATTTCATGTTCTAGAATTTCGAAATCATCTTCAAGATGAAAATCGTGTTTTGCCAGAGTTTGGGTTACGTCTGATTTGAAAAACCAATAATCTTCGATCAGAAAAGAAGTTACTGGGAATGTTGTTATTAGGAAAGTTAGGATACCTAAGAAGATTCCTAGTTTCCTTCTTCCTTTACGTTTCGGTAGCCAGAAGGCTAAGAAAGTTAGTCCGATGATAAAAAGTATGTAAATCAAGATAATTGCAATCCAAAAGCCCATGATGATTCAATATGCAGATGCCCTGATTGAGCCTAACGTCCAACTAGCGAGAGTATGCCCACTAGTTGTAAACAGCACTAAGCTAGCAAAACTGCCCAACCCCTGCAACGGTATCTACGAAGAGCTGCGTTCCGCAAGTCTCAGTCCAGAAAGACGAAAAGAAGGGAGGGGAAATGAAAGTAGCAGAATGGGCGGTGAAGCGGTCTAGTTGCACTGAAACTAGCAGAACGCACACAGGCATATTCGCGCTAGTGCCTGTTATCTTCTTTTTCTTCAGCTAGTTCTAAAATGAGTCTCGAAGATTCTGAGCTTAGTTCGCCTATGTGTTCGTACTTGTCTGGGTAAACCAAGGAGATCCAGTCGAAAAGTTCTGTGAGTCGCAAGTTGTAGAGACTATCGACTGCTCTGTAGTTGAATTCTGAGTTAGCAATTGTGTCCATCTCAATTTTGGTAATTGCCGAGTTAATTAGAGTAAAACGGTACTGATACCCAATTGTGTCAATTTTAAAAATTGATAGCAGCTTGTTGGTTTCTAAAGCTTGAAGTTCAACAGTTGAGTCATTCAGTTCTTTGATATACTGGATTTCCTTCCACGGTTGGTAAGCCTGGTTAAACTCGTGATTCAACAAAATATCTTCCTTAGTTAATGCGTCAGGACTGTCTGAAAACACAGCAACAGCATCTTCAGTTAGCATGTTGGACAGTTCAGAAGTTGAGCTCTCCATCATGTACGTTCGCACTATTTCAGTGTTAGACCGCTGTTCACAAGAAAATGCGAAGAAAGATAGAAGTAGCAGAAAATACTTGATCATGGAGTGAATTGAAGATAACGCACAGCTAGCAGGTTGTGCGCCCACCAGTTGTGACTAGCACTAATCTAGCGAATCTGCCCAATTACCACAACATTATCTACGAAGCACTGCGTTCCACAGATAAAAAGCCAGAACTGAAGAAGTAACAAAAAATGATGAAATGGCAGAATGGGTAGTGAGCGATCAAGTCCTACAGACCTTGGCAGTACAGCACTTTGGCGCATAACTGCTAGCGCTTGTGTGTGCCCGGCATGGCACGATTACCTTAAGGTAATCATATTATCCAGCAGATGGAAGATCTGCACGGCGAAGTTGACAGAAGTCGTTAGCAAGTCGCAAGGTGGCTCACCGTGAGGTGTACACTGAAGGAAGCGAGACTGCAAACAATGGCACTGACGAACAGGAACTGTATACAGAGGCCAATCGAAGCGTGTAAGTAGGCACATCACTGCGAAGCACAAGGTCAACGATCTTCGAAGGGTAGATGCAGCAGGCGTCATTGGAAGGATAAGTGCCTTACCCGGGGAGGTCCTGACGAAGTAGAACTTGTCAGGAAGTCAGCAGAGGTCATAGTACCTGACAGTCACGAGCCTTTGAAAGAAAGGGAGGACTCACAAGTCAGGGAAGGGCCGAACATTGAATTGTGTCCGGATTCGGATAGGAATCCAGACCGTAGCGTCTGGATAGCTTACCCTTAGAAGGACAGGAAGTAAGTTTTATGATAGCAGAAGTACTAAGACGTAAGAACCTTTACAAAGCACACCGTCAGGTGTTGCAGAACAAGGGGTCGGCAGGAGTTGACGGGATGACCGTTTACGAGTTGGCGAACCATTTGGAAGCTAACCGTGACAGGATCATCACGGAAGTGCTGAACCACACTTACGTACCTGAAGCTATCCTTGGAGTAGAGATACCCAAGGGAAAGGGGAAAACCCGATTACTGGGGATTCCAACAGTAACAGACAGATGGTTACAACAGGCAGTGAGCCAGGTGCTAATGACAAAGTTCGAGTTAAACTTTGAGCCATTTAGTTTTGGTTTTCGGTCAGAGAAGAATACTCAACAGGCAGTAACGCAAGCCCTGGCATACATCAACGATGGATTTCAGGATATTGTGGATATTGATCTGAAAGGTTTCTTCGATGAAGTCGACCATGTAAAGCTGTTACAACTGATCTATAACAAGGTAAAATGCCCAACCACCTTGCGATTGATCCGCAAATGGCTAAGAGCACCTATCCAGATAAAGGGAAGGTTGCACAAACGCCGCAAGGGGATGCCGCAAGGATCACCACTGAGTCCTCTGCTGTCCAATATCCTGCTGGATGAGTTGGACAAGGAGCTGGCAAGGAAAGGTTTGCGCTACGTTCGCTACGCGGATGATTTTAGTATTTATACTAAATCAAAGGCGGAAGCACGAAAGGTGGGTAATGCTGTTTACAAGTTCCTTTGGGACAAATTAAGGTTACCTATCAATAGGGCGAAATCGGGCATTCGTAGACCTGTAAACTTCGAATTGCTGGGGCACGGATTTGCTTCAGTATACAAGAAGGGGGTGAAAGGACAATATCAGTTGGTAGTATCGAAGAAAGGGTGGAAGAACCTAAAACGCAGGCTTAAGGATATCTCCAGGAAGACCAGACCTATGAGTTTCGATGAACGACTCCAAAAGCTATCAGAAGTGTGGAAGGGTTGGGTGAACAATTTTCGCTTAGCGAATATTCATGCCAAACTCAAGACACTAGACGAATGGCTCAGGAACCGCCTGAGATACTGTATCTGGCACGACTGGAAGAAGCCTGAACGCAAGCGCAAGAACCTCATCAGACTAGGGATGGATTTTGATAGGGCTTATGCCTACAGTAGGACAAGAATGGGAGGATGGGCTGTAGCCCAAAGCCCTATATTGAGGACTACCATCACACTATCCAGACTAAGACGAAGAGGATACGAATCGATGCTTTCCTATTACCGTCAAACGATTCCTGAAATTCAGTGAACCGCCGTATACGAGACCCGTACGTACGGTGGTGTGAGAGGCGCACCCCATCAGTTACTTCTGGTGGGGCCGTCTACTCGATTATGCGGTCGGCTTTCATTTTCTCTTCTTTCTCGTTAATTTGTCAAGCAAAGTTACTAAATTTGCAGTCAAGCAATTTCAATTTTTGAATTATGTATTTCAGCAGACCTTGGACTTCTATCTAAGTGATAGGCAGTCCTGAAAATTCCAATCTCTTTTAGGTCAAGACAATCAGTCTATGGGTTTCGTGTGCCGACTTTTTTGTAAAGGCGTTACGTTGTCATAGTTGCTCTGTCGGGTAATACTGTCTATTCACTTCTCCACGATTTGAATTCAAGTATTCACCTGTAAGAAGTTACTAATGACAAAAAAGAAATTGCCCGTTCGTTTTACGGGTCAGCACTTTACTATTGATAAAGTGCTAATACAAAATGCAATAAAACAAGCAAATATAAGCAGTCAAGATACAGTTTTAGATATTGGAGCAGGCAAAGGGGTTCTTACTGTTCATTTATTAAAAATCGCGAACAATGTCGTAGCTATTGAAAACGACACAGCTTTGGTTGAACATTTACGAAAATTATTTTCTGATGCCCGAAATGTTCAAGTTGTCGGTTGTGATTTTAGGAATTTTGCAGTTCCGAAATTTCCTTTCAAAGTGGTGTCAAATATTCCTTATGGCATTACTTCCGATATTTTCAAAATCCTGATGTTTGAGAGTCTTGAAAATTTTCTGGGAGGTTCCATTGTCCTTCAGTTAGAACCTACACAAAAGTTATTTTCGAGGAAGCTTTACAATCCATATACCGTTTTCTATCATACTTTTTTTGATTTGAAACTTGTCTATGAGGTAGGTCCTGAAAGTTTCTTGCCACCGCCAACTGTCAAGTCAGCCCTGTTAAACATTAAAAGAAAACAGTTATTTTTTGATTTTAAGTTTAAAGACAAATACTTAGCATTTATTTCCTGTCTGTTACAGAAACCTGATTTATCTGTAAAAACAGCTTTAAAGTCGATTTTCAGGAAAAATCAGGTCAGGTCAATTTCGGAAAAATTCGGTTTAAACCTTAATGCTCAAATTGTTTGTTTGTCTCCAAGTCAATGGGTAAACTGTTTTTTGGAAATGCTGGAAGTTGTCCCTGAAAAATTTCATCCTTCGTAGTTCAAAGTCGGGTGGTTGTCAAGATGATTTTTCTGGTTTGGTGTCGTCTTTTAAGCTGCCGCATAACAACTTAATAACAGGAGTATTCCTGTTATTAACCTTTCAAATATACGCCCATTGTATCCAATGGACTAACTACATCACTCAGATTTTTGCTATTCACGTGTGTGTAGATCTCTGTGGTCTTTGCGCTGGTGTGACCAAGCAAATCCTGTATGTATCGAAGATTGGTGCCGTTTTCCAATAAATGCGTGGCAAAACTGTGACGTAGCGTATGCACTTTCACCGGTTTGTCAATTCCTGCACGTTTTACCGATCTTTTTAAAAACTTCCTGATGCTGCTCGAAGAATATCGTGAACCATCATAACTCTCAAACAAGTAGTACTTTGGAGCATATTCCAGATAATACTGTCGCAACACCACTAACAGCCTCCTCGATAAGATGGTATTCCGATCTTTATCTCCTTTCCCACCAGATACACGAATTTGCATCCTGTCTGAGTCGATATCCTCTACACGTAGATTCAGCGCTTCAGACACACGCAATCCGGCACTATAAATGGTCATTAGAATCGTTTTATGTTTAAGGTTAGGTGTACAAGCAAATAATCGCTGCACTTCCTTTACAGAGAGTACCAATGGGAGGGTTTGCTTTGCCTTTGGCCGTTGTAGTGCATACACTTGTCGGTCCCAACCCAATACCTGCTCCAGGTAAAACTTAATGGCGTTGATGGATTGATTTTGATACGAACGCGAACATTTCTTCTCTACTACCAGCTTTCGCTGAAATAGTAAAATGTCTGTTTCCGTGATCTGATGGAGCTTTTTGGGATATGTATATTTCAAAAACTCTCGGAACATATACCGATAGGTACGATAGGTAGAGTCGCTGTATCGCATCATTTTCATCTTGGTCTCCAACATTCCAAGAGCCGCTTTGTAAGCATCAGCAGTTTTATCAATAGAGAGTTCCATATGATGGATAAAGCTTGTGGATTCGAGTGAATTAAATATATTTATATCCGGATATATCCGATTATAAACGGATATATCCGGATAATAATACGACTATGTTTCAAGCGCACACATGTTTGAGTTGCAAAGAACCGATTCAGGGAAGAGCAGATAAAAAATTCTGCAGCGATCAGTGCAGAGCTACCTTCAACAACAGCAACAAAAAGCCCCATGAAGAGGCGATAAAGAAGCTTAATTCTCAGCTTCGAAAGAATCGCACCATCTTAAAAACATTGTGTCCGACCGGTAAGGCTACCGTAAGGAGAGAGGTACTGTCTGAGTTGGGATTTTCATTCAGACATTTTACAAGTGCATATGGTAAATCATCAGACCTGTATTTCTTATGTTACGATTATGCATTTAAGCCCATCGTGGAACGATCTCAGGAACACGGCACCATGATTCACAAGGTCCTGATTGTACAACAACAAGACTACATGAAGTCATTTGATCCCTGGGAGCACCTTATTCAATCCTAATAAAATAGAATGCAGGTGGTATATAGAGTTAATCATTAATTTTCATCCTGAGTGCGACTGAAGGGAGCGTATCGAAGGGTAGACAATTATTGTAGCTAATCCAATAGTACGAAACACTATACAGTATATTCTTAGGTGTGCGGATGCTCTTAATTATGTAGTTGGGCTTCATGCCCGTGAAGGCAGAGTTCCCCTCTTCTGAACTTTTCTAACTTGGAATAAGTTACCTAATTAGCTAACTTTGTTCGCATGAACAAAAGTGGTGATGTGAGAAAAGTTATATTCTTTGGCGAACATTTTTGGGAGTTTTACAACAAGCAAACTCCTAAGATAAAAGAGCGAATAAACTGGACAATCAAATTGATTAAGACGGTTGAACGAGTACCAACGAAATATCTCAAAAACATCACAGGGACTAACTTGTATGAGATGCGGATGATCTCGGGAACTAACATCTATCGAATATTCTGCTTTTTTGACAAGGGTAAATTAGTTGTAGTGTTGAACGGGTTTCAAAAGAAAACTCAGAAGACCCCCAAGAACGAAATAAAACTGGCTGAAAAGCTGCAAAAACAATATTATGATGAGCAAGACTAAAATTATAGACTTTGACGATCACCTGAACGCAGAGTACGGGGAACGGGGAACCGAATCCAGAGAAGCCTTTGAAGAAGGATTTGAAGCTTTCAGGTTGGGAGTGATGCTTCAAGAAATGCGCAAGAACCAAGGAATGACCCAGGAACAACTGGCAAAGAAGTGTGGAACAACTAAAACCTACATTTCACGAATTGAGAATAATGCAAGTGATATCAGACTGTCAACTCTGATGAGAATTATCAGAGAAGGACTTGGAGGTCATTTGAAACTAAATGTAGAAATATAACACGAAAGCCCTACAGCGATATAGCGCATGGCCTTAATTAGCCATCTGCTAAGTGTCTGCTAAACATCCCGCTTATCTGTAACCCTGCCTTGGCGGGCCCGGACAGATAAGCAGTTTTTATCGCAATTAATTAAGCTCGGAGGCCACAGCGCCATATCTGGGCGTTCACATCCATTGACAGCATGTAGTAAATTTCGTATCTTTCAGTATGACGATTAAACAACGTAAACTTGAGTTATAATTACTTGGATAACCTCAATCCAAAGTGAAGACGTTCTTAATCGCATTGAGAATCTTAAGAACAAACCGGACTTTGAGATTCCTGATACAATTCTAGAACTCATACATGAATCTAGTTCAGCCAAACTTGAGGATTGCATTGAACACACAAGTGCTCGTGAACTTTTAGAACGTAAATGGGAACAGTTTGGACGCCAGTTCGGCTCAAATGATGGCATTAATACCGTTTTGTTGACACTTCGATTTACTCATTGTGACAAAACTCTAGGAGCGTAGCAAAGTACAGATTATTGATGGACTAACAAAAAGGGCCCGACCCGCTAGTGCCGGTCTGGGCCCAAGGCCTGTGTGGAGGGGCGTCCTCACATTTCCTCCACAAACGCCTTAAACACTTCTTTGTGCTTTTCCAGATCTAAATCCGGTGAGACAGACACCCTCGCTATGTAATCTTTGTCGGATTCTTTGGTGGTGCCCTGGGTTGAGGTGGCAGGGATGGTCCAGTAGCACCCTTTTAGCTGTCCGTAGCTCACGCAATACTTGCTGTCATTGGGAATCTCCGTGATCATCATATGGATCAGCTTGTCATTCAATGCGCGCTTATACGTTTCCCGTTCTTCTTCGGTATCTCCTTTCGTTGGAAGATCCAACGAGAACACGGATGGGGTAAAGCCTTGTGAAGCCAGCTCCTCTGAAACGAAATTGATTTTGGCAGCAGGCAGTATTTCTTGAATGAAATTCACAAACTCACGGGTATTGATATACGCATCCTGAATGCGCTGATTCATCGAAGGCATTTGCTCCGCAAGGATGGACACCTGAAGGTCGGTCGCTTCATTGTCACACAGAACCAAGTGCTTTTCGATTCTATCCATCAGATCTGCAGCCTGATTATTAGCCACACAATAACCTGCCGTGCATTTGCCTCCGCTTGGAAATTTGGACCCGCTGACATAAGAGATGGTGCGGATGGACGAAAAGATCCAATCTTCGCTCAGGAATTGTACATTGGGACAGAAGGTCTGATCAATGATGAATACCGGATCAATTGCATCATTACCGGAAGCGGTCTTTCGTTTTTTGTTTAAAGCATCGCGAAGCTTCTCCAGATCCGGCACCTCCACTCGTGGGTTGGTGGGTATCTCCACAATGATGAATGGGATGGCATCAGCTTTGGCCACCTGCTCTAGCACCCTTTCGGTACTGTCCACCATGTTGTTTTCCCGATCTACCGGAAGGTCCAGTATCTCTACATGATCCAGGCATGCCGCTACCCGTCGCGCCTGATCGTTGGTGCCACCGTAGCAGTTGGGAGGGACGATGAACTTGATGTTTTTCTCAGGATACTTTTCACGTGCATCATCGATCAACCCCATCATGATGGCGTACTGCACGGAAAGGCCACTTGAACCGAGTAGGGGCGTGGTTTTGGTTGTCGTGATTTCTTTGATGGTTTCCTGCACCCTCGCTTTATCTGCTTCGAGGTTGAGTGCATGGCTTGAAGCAGAAGTTTCACCAATGAGTTGTTTCAATGCAGCATAGCAATTGACAGGGGTCATGGCGATGGTTTCTCGTCTTCTTACATGCTGAATGGCTGAAGTGTACGAAGCATTTTGCTCTCCATTAATCGTCAAAATACTTCCCATATCCGCATATATGCCAATGTGGAAATCGATGGCATCATGCAGATCAATCTGCCCTATTTCGTCTATATCCGAAACAAACACGGTACTGCCGTCAAATGCTGAAACCGCATCGATGCTATCTACTCGCTCCACTTCAAAATGATAGCTATACACGCGTCTGATCGTTTCTGCATCAAAAGAATCCGGTAACTCTCCGGTGTAAAGCACTCGGGTGTTTTTCTTGTAAAATAAGTTCTTTCTCAGAACGGCTAAAATGGGAATGGTGTAAGATGAAAAGCTAATGACGTGATCAGGATTCAGACCATTGATTTTAGCAATCGTCCATTCCAGGACAGAGGATAGCGGATGACCTAGACGAATGTAATCATAGGCCGTTGGCAATTCATTAAGCTGGGTTTGTTCAGCATTACCTGTTTTGTACAAGTCTTCAAATTGCTCTATGAATTCTGTTTTCGCCAGCGATTCATTGTAAATATCCAGACGGTGGGTGGTTAGGTTTAACCAGTCTGACGGAGTGTTTTTTACTACTTTCTCAATAAACGGTAGCACGTTATTTTCTTTCATAAATGTTGTTTTTAGATCGAATGATTGTTCTAAACTTTAATCCAGGATGCGGAGTTTCGCAAAGCTAAGCAGGAGGGTTTTTTCACCGGCTTTTTCAAAATCTACCTTAGCTTTTTTGTTGGCGCCTTGCTCGTCAATATTGGTGACCACACCAAACCCAAACTTTGGATGCTCCACTTTATTACCCTCCGCCAGATTGGATGTATCGCTCGGCTCAAAGTCTGCACTAGGTTTGTGATTCACTTTCGCTGCAAATCTCTTTGTGGTGTTCTCTTTTTTAATGTTGGAAACAAAGTTCTTGGTTACGTAATTGATGCCCGGCGACACAGGATCTTTGGACGAGAACTTCCGGTTTACTTTAATGAATTCCGGATCTACTTCCTCTAAAAAGCGACTCGGCTCACAGTTTTTAAGTCGACCATATCGATACCTGTTCAGCGCATAGGTCAGGTAGAGCTTCTTCTCTGCCCGGGTGATGGCCACATAAAAGAGTCTGCGTTCTTCCTCTAAGTCCGCACGGCTACTTAGCATCATTTGAGAGGGGAACAATTCCTCTTCCAGACCTACAATAAACACATAAGGAAACTCCAATCCTTTGGCCATGTGAATGGTCATCAGTGTCACCGCTTCATCGTTCTTCTTGTTTCTATCCTCATCAGTCAGAAGAGCTACATCCTGAAGAAAAGCACCCAGGCTTTTGTCTTCCCTGTCTGGGTCGTCGGTAAATTCTTTGATTGCATTGAGGAGCTCCTGCGTGTTTTCATAGCGGTTCATCCCCTCGATGGTCTTGTCCTCATAGAGCTCTTTCAGCAAGCCGGAGGTTTTAGCTATCTGAGAAGCCGTATCATAGGCATCCTTCTTTTCATTGGTCAGGCGGAAAGACTTGATCAATGCCACGAAGTTCTCTACCTGCGTTCCGCCGCGGTTTCCAACGTAGGAGGTGGCTTTTTCCATGATTTCCCACAGCTCTTTGCCTTCCTCATTGGCAGCTACCACCATTTTGTCAATGGTACCCGGCCCAATGCCTCTTTTCGGAAGGTTGATGATCCGACGCATGGCTGTTTCGTCATTCGGATTGACGGTGTACCTAAAATAGGCGAGGAGGTCTTTGATTTCTTTTCGTTGGTAGAACGACAGCCCACCCACAATGCGGTACTTGATGTTATTTCTACGCAGCGCTTCCTCAATCGCCCGTGATTGACTGTTTGTACGATATAAGACAGCAAACTCCTTTTCGGAGCAGTGGTTTTGCATCTTCGTTTCGAAAATAGCGGAGGCCACCAGTTTGCCTTCTTCGTTATCGGAAGTCGCTTTGATCAGCTCGATCAGATCCCCTTCCTGGTTGTCTGTCCAGACGTTCTTTTTTAGCTGGGCGGTGTTTTTTCCAATGACGGAGTTGGCTGCATTGACGATCGTTTTGGTGGAGCGGTAGTTCTGTTCCAGTCGGATCATTTTCAAATCCGGATAATCCCGCTCGAAATTCAGGATGTTCTGGATGTCGGCACCTCGGAACGCGTAGATACTTTGTGCATCGTCACCTACCACACAAATATTTTGCCGCACCGCAGCTAATCGCTTCGCAATCAGGTACTGGGAGATGTTCGTATCCTGAAACTCATCGATCATCACATAATGAAAGCGCTGTTGGTATTTATTCAGCACATCCGGATGCTCCTGAAACAGGATGTTCGTGTTGAAGAGTAGGTCATCAAAGTCCATCGCATCGGCAGCAAAGCAACGCTCACAGTAGGTCTTATAAATACGTCCCATTTCCGGCCGCATGTTCTGGGTATCATCTTCCAGGTAGATCGGATTGTTGAGGTACTCTCTCCACGAAACCAGTCGGTTTTTAGCTCCGGATATCCGGCTATATACAATGTTCGGTTTGTAAACTTTGTCATCCAGGTTAAACTCTTTGACAATCAGTTTGATGAGTGATTTAGAATCATCCGTATCATAGATGGTGAAGTTGCTGGGGTAGCCGATTTTGCCGGCTTCAGCTCTGAGGATTCTAGCAAAAACTGAGTGAAACGTACCCATCCACAGGTTTTTGGCTTCAGCACCCACCATTTCCTCAATCCGTTTTTGCATTTCACGGGCTGCTTTGTTGGTAAAAGTAAGCGCCATGATATTGAACGAATCCACATTGTGCGCCTTTATCAGGTGCGCAATTCTATACGTGAGAACACGTGTTTTTCCGGAACCAGCACCTGCAATGATCATGCATGGACCTTCTACATTTACTACGCCTTCTCGTTGGGGGGGATTGAGTTGTTCCAGGTAATCTGCCTTCGCTTCTGCCATGCGGCAAATCTATTTCATTTAGGGTAGATTTTTTTTGAAATGGGAATGAACATGGAGTGGATTTTTAACATCTTGCACAGCTATGATCGGAATTGTTGTGGAGTTGGCCCTTTCGTGGGTAATCCTCCGGTATTTAGCAAAGCAGGATTTAAAGGTTTTAGGGTTAGTCCCTACAAAAAATCAACTTAGACTATTCGTTTTAGGATTGGCTGCATCAGCTATTATGTGTGCGCTTTACTATCATTCAGTGGCACTTATATCTGGAGCTCACTGGGAAATGAATGAGCATTACGGTTTCTCAACTTTCATCAATAGTTTGTGGTATGCTTTAAAATCTGTGCTTTTTGAGGAATTCATCTTTCGTGGAGCGGTGCTCTACCTTTTGATTTCAAGAATTGGAATGAACAAATCATGCTGGATATCTGCGGTTGTATTCGGCATGTATCATTGGTTTTCTTATGGGATCATTGGCAATCCACAACAAATGATTTTTGTATTCCTTCTCACTGGTACATGGGGCCTGATGTTTGCTTATGCTTTTGCCAAAACCGGGTCGATATTATCACCTATTGCTCTTCATCTGGGGTGGAATGCAATAAGCATGATTGTATTCTCTCAAGGAAACACCGGAGATCAATTACTGATAGGAGTGGGGGGAGAGCCTTTAGAAGGAATGGTGTCTCTGGCGCTGTTCATACTACAATGGCTAGGGTTGCCGGTGATTGTTTTTCTCTACCTGAAATGCAACCCTTCAACCAACAAAGTGGAAAAAGCTGTTAAGGACGATAAAGCCTAGAAAAGCAAGAAAAAGGACCACCTCCAAAATGAGGATGAGATTGTTGGCTCGAAAGAATGGCTTTTTCACTTCTGTGAGGGACGTGTGGTGTTTTAACTTTTGCAATGGATAAAATTAATCAACATTAAATAAATGTTATTGCAAGGTTAATTAGTGAGGCCTTTTTGATCAAACTTCAGATTAAGTTTTTCCTAATAGGCCATCAATTTCTTCACAAAGAAATCATCTCTATAATGGTAGTTTCTTCCTATCTTGTTTTTCAACAAACTAACTTAACTACACACTATTATGGATTTTTCATCAATTAATTGGTTGGCCGTGCTGGTAGCTACGGTCTCTGCATTTGTGGTAGGTGGTATCTGGTACGGACCTCTTTTCGGGAAGGCCTGGATGGCTGAAATGGGATTTACCGAAGAAGAACTAAAGGAAGCGAACATGGCGAAAATTTATGGAACTGCCTTCGTGCTCGAGTTCATCATTGCACTGCAGCTAGCACTCTTTTTAGGACATGGCGATACCGATCCATCTGTAGGGCAGGGGGCGGCCTATGGTTTCCATATTGGCTTCTTCTTTATTGCTTTATCTATGGGTGTCAATGCACTGTTCTCACGTACATCACTCAAGTTGTGGTTCATTAATAGCTTTTACTTCGTTGTGTTGCTCATACTTATGGGAGTGATCTTGACGGTTATGTGATTTTGCATATTTGCAATAAATGGCAGAGAGCACTGGATCCCTTTAGGGAATAAAAGGGTGGCGATGGGGTCACCTCCTAACCCCCTAAAGGGGGAATAGAATTATATAGTCTCATGTGCTTCTAGTGGTGTTATTGGATCCCTTTAGGGAATAAAAGGGTGGCGAGGGGTCACCTCCTAACCCCCTAAAGGGGGAATAGAATTATATAGTCTCATGTGCTTCTAGTGGTGTTGTTGGATCCCTTTAGGGAATAAAAGGGTGGCGATGGGGTCACTCCCTAACCCCCTAAAGGGGAAATAGAATTAGATAGTCTCATGTGCTTCTAATGGTGTTGTTGGATCCCTTTAGGGAATAAAAGGGTGGCGATGTGGTCACCCCTTAACCTCCTAAAGGGGGGAATAGAATCAGATAGTCTCATGTGCTTCTAGTGGTGTTATTGGATCCCTTTAGGGAATAAAAGGGTGGCGATGGGGTCACCCCTTAACCCCCTAAAGGGGGAATAGAATCAGATAGTCTCATGTGCTTCTAGTGGTGTTGTTGGATTCCTTTAGGGAATAAAAGGGTGGCGATGGGGTCACCCCTATAATCCCCTCAAAGCCCGACTCTTAATATCTAGAGTTAGGCTCTAAAATTCTCGGGATAGTCATAATCTCAGTTGCCCTTCCATCTATATATCTCACATTTTCACCGTCAAAAAAGGCATCTTCTTCCAGCATGATCCGGATTTCTTTACCCCACTCTTCCAGATAGACACCTGCATTTAATTCAATGGAATGTGCAGTGTTTGGATATAATGGGTAATCTCCTTTGCCGGGAACACCCCCTTGCTGATCCCAAAGCCCAATGGTTGGCCCGGCTGCATGTCCGTGGAATCCAATTGGGTGAGTATAAATCACACCTTTCAATCCCTCAGCTTTGCATTGATCCAATGTGGCTTTCAAAATCTCGTTCCCGCTTCTGCCTGTTTTGAAGTTAGAAGTCAGGATATCTTGAACCCGGTTGCCCTTTTTGAAGGCTTCTTTAAGATACTCCGGTGCTTCTTTTTCATCGGGTTTCAGTACATAGGCGTGTTGTTGCGTATCGGTATTGAGTCTGAGGTAGGTGATTCCGAAATCTACATGAAGCAGATCGCCCGGGTATATGACCTGCTGTTCAGGTCGCTCGGAGAATGATCTCAGGTGATCAAACGATTCAGGGTCAGCTCGCTGAATAGATACCGACGGATGAAACCATGCAGTGAACCCAAGTTCACGGATGCGATCCCGATACCACCACACCACATCATCGGTAGTGGTTACCCCTGGTTGGATCACTTTTTCTGAAAATCCTGCGGCAATGATCTGATGCGCCATTCGCACGATATTCTGATACACCATCATTTCGCTGGCAGTTCGTGTTTCCAGCCATCCAATGGCTACATTTTCGGCTCCAACCACTCGATCCTGATACTTCTTAGGAAGCACATTCATCAGCATATCATAATGCGTAGAGGAGATACCATCTGCAAGTGCAAATGTCTCCGACTTGTTGATGCCAATCTTCTTCGGGTCTTTTTCGATGATCATATCGGCCAATGCCTTCCACTGATCGGGCTGTTCTTCCTTGTTCCATACTGTTTTGAAAAGGTCTCCAGTGTTGTACCTGGACATACCGAATGTTTCTAGTGCTTTGCCCTCACCTGGATCATATGCGATCAGCATGGTGGTTCTTCTGGCTGACTGCCAGGTAGCTGGCAACATCGTTTTGATGACCGGGTCTTCGTTATATTCTCTTGCAATGATGATCCACATATCTATTCCGGATCGTCTCATCACATCCGGAAGCACGGTCTGAACCCGTTCTTCCAACCATTGATCAATGACCTCTGCACGCTCGCGCATGGAGAGTACTTTTGGAAAGTAAGGATTTTGTGCAGAAAGGGTAGTGGTAATTAATAATAATAGAATGAAAATCTTCCTCATACTTTAGTCTTTAAGCACTAAAGATAATGATTCAATTTTCAGATTTAATCTATTATTATTCGGGATGAGAACTCTATCCCTTCAGCGGTAATTACTTTAAGTAAATAATATCCTTTTGCATATGCTGAAACATCCAATTCAATTTGTGTGGATATTGCCTCAGAATTTTCAAGTGAAGGCTTATACTTCTTGCTTCCTGAAATGCTAATCAACTGGAGGTCTTTAATGACAACTGGTTTATTGGTTTTTAATGTTAGCCTGCCTTTGTTAACCACGGTAGGAAATGCAGTTAATTGAATATGTAATGGTTCTACTACACCTGATACTCTGAGTATGTTAAAATACTCATATTGCCCATCAAAGTCCACTTGCTTGAGTCGATAATATAAAACTGATGCAGAAGGAGATTTATCCTTGAAATTATATATCACCTTTTTGTTAGAATTCTCCATTCCGGGCACTCTCCCAATTTCATTGAAGTTGATACCATCCTCAGATCGCTCAATAGAGAAATAGTCGTTGTTGGTTTCTGTTGCAGTAGCCCAGTTTAGATCTACGTGGTTTTCAGCACTGGCATTAAAGTATAGAAGTTGAACCGGTAAAGGTGTTGCTCCGTCATCACTGACAAATTCTTCAATGTCTTCAAAGCCATCATCAGATAGGTTGTCAATGGTAAAAGAGCTGTCTTCTCCAGTACCATCATCAATGGTGGATTGTGCATTGCCACTGTAGGAACCGGCATAAACATTTCCATCACCGGTGTAAGTGCCTTGTGATCCGTTTTTATTGAAGTTACCACTGACCACTAATGTTCCGCCACTAGCGATATTGATTTTATTGCTCATCTCGAGATTACCCAGAATTATAAATACGGCTCCATTACCCATATTGAGATTCATAGCCTTATTGGCGAAAGTGACATCACCATGGACAATGAGTGTGTCGTTGACGGTAAAGTCGTATGCTTCTTTATTGGCTGAGAAAGTAAGGTTCTGGGGTGTTGAAGTGGAACCCACGCTAATATTCCCAAAAATGGTGATGTCCGCATTGGTCTCAGGCAGGTTTAAAAAAGCAGGAGACCCATCTGTCCAACCACCGGACCATGAGCTATTATTTCCCCAAGCACCTGTGTAATTATTCAATGAAGTTTCTTGTGCCAGGGAAACTGATGCTATGATTAAAAATTTAGCAACTAACAAATATTTAATTCTGCTCTTTATTTGCATTCTCATCTTTTAAAATTCGGCGAATTTAGCTTTTACACGCTTGATTACAACACAACATACGTGCCTGAATATGCTAATGGATTTTTAATTGACAGCCAAATACAGTTTATCGATGCAATGCTGATTTAGTCCGATGAAACTGCTTTTTTATCTACCTTTGCCGCTCGTTTCAAAAACCCAATAATGAAGTACTTAAATAACTTAACGGAAGGAATAGGAAATACCCCACTTCTAAAACTAAATAGTGTCAACAAAGGCATCAAAGGCACGATTTTAGTTAAGGTCGAATATTTCAATCCCGGAAACTCAATTAAAGATCGCATTGCGCTTAAGATGATTGAGGACGCAGAAGAAAAAGGAATTCTAAAACCCGGAGGAACTATTATCGAAGGTACTTCAGGGAATACCGGAATGGGATTGGCATTGGTCGCAATCTCAAAAGGTTATAAGTGCATTTTTACCCTTGCCGATAAGCAGAGTAAAGAAAAAATGGACGTTCTACGTGCAATGGGTGCTGAAGTAGTCGTTTGCCCAACCAATGTTTCACCGGATGATCCGAAATCGTATTATTCGGTTGCTAAGCAACTGGAAAAAGATATTCCAAATTCTTTTTACCCTAATCAATACGATCACCCGGCAAACGCGCTTTCGCATTATGAAACTACCGGTCCGGAAATATGGAAAGATACCGACGGTAAAATCACGCACTATGCTGCTGGTATGGGTACAGGAGGAACGATCAGTGGTACATCAAAATACCTGAAAGAGCAAAACCCAAATGTAGTTACAGTCGGTCTTGATTCTTACGGTTCTGTATTCAAGAAATACAAGGAAACAGGTGAGTTCGATGAGAAAGAGATTTACCCATACTTAACAGAGGGAATAGGTGAAGACATCCTCCCTAAAAATGTGGATTTTGACATGGTTGATCACATCGTGAAAGTAACGGATAAGGATGCAGCCATCATGACCAGAAGGCTGGCAAGAGAGGAGGGACTTTTCGTTGGGTGGTCATGTGGGTCTGCTGTTCACGGTGCGTTGGAGTACGCCAAAGAAAATCTTAAAGAGGATGATGTGATGGTGATCATTCTTCCCGATCATGGGACCAGATACCTGGGCAAGGTCTATAATGACGACTGGATGAAAGACCATGGGTTCCTTGAGGATCGGAAGTTTGCTACTGCAAAAGATATCATCATGAACAAGAATGGGTCTTCAGATTTGGTAACAATTGATCACTCCACGAAAGTAGGAGAGGCGATCAAGTTGATGAATCAAAAGGGAATCGATCAGGCACCTGTGGTTAAAGGCAATGACTTTGTAGGTAGCGTATCAGACAGCTTGTTGTTGAGAAGTCTGGTGGAAAATCCGGATCTGAAAGACAAGCCTGTCTCTGAAATAATGGAAGCGCCATTCCAGTTCATTTCATCACTCGAGCCAATTGATGTGATGTCTTCCATGCTGAGCAAAGAAAAGAAGGCTTTGATGATCAGAGACGAGTCCAATAAGGTTCACATCATCACTCAAAGTGATCTTTTGGTAGCCATGACGAATTGATTAAATTTGTCTAGCACAATTTAAATGTTAACTCTTTACTTGCAACCCCTTGGTTTGATTTACTGAGGGGTTTTTTTGACTGCAAATCCCAAAAGTCAAAGAGTCAAATTTCAAATAAATTCCAAATTTCAATGTCTGATAAGGTTTACGATTTAGAAGAGCGAACATTTCAATTTGCTAAGTCAATTCGGTTATTAGCGAAGAAATTACCAAAAACCACAGCGAATATTGAAGATGTTAAGCAGATAATTCGATCATCGGGCTCAATTGGATCCAACTATATTGAGGCGAATGAGGCCTTAAGTAAGAAGGACTTTCTTTTTAGAGTAAAAATTGCTCGTAAAGAAGCAAAGGAAAGTGCGTACTGGTTACGATTGATTCTTGAGACAAATGACCAGGAGTTTTCTAATGAGATTAAAACACACTTTGTTGAAGCAACTGAGTTGAAAAAGATATTATCTGCCATAATTAGTAAATCAAGTTAAGGTTTGGTTCTTTGCATATTGATTATTGGAATTTGTTTGTGGTTTATTATTTGAAACTTGGAGGTTAACAACGTATGAAATCAAACCAACCAATCGGAATCTTTGATAGTGGAATAGGGGGGCTGACTGTGGCAAAAGCCGTGAAGGATGTGTTGCCCAATGAATCCATCATCTATTTTGGGGATACAGCGCACCTTCCTTATGGAGATAAATCTACAGCTGCCATTCAGGCATACTCTGTTAGAATTGCAGAATTGCTCTTAAAGCAAAAATGTAAGGTGATTCTGATTGCTTGTAATTCAGCTTCTTCTGCAGCTTATGATTTGGTTACAGAATATGTCGGTAAAAAAGCGAAGGTATTTGATGTGATCAATCCTACTGTAGATTTCATTCGGGAACACTATCAGGATGAAAATGTCGGGTTGATAGGGACTAAGCAAACCGTTTCTGCAGGAGTGTACGCCCGGAAAATCGCAGAGCTAAAGCAAAATATTCAGTTCAAATCACTAGCCACTCCCTTACTCGTGCCGATGATCGAGGAGGGAATCTATGATGATGATATTAGCAGAAATATCATTGGTAAATACCTTAACGATCCTACGCTGGAAAGCATTAAGTCCCTGATTCTTGGGTGCACCCATTATCCAATCATTAAAGAACAAATTCGAACTCACTATGCAAGCCTGAACAAAGAAGTCGAAATAATTGATTCGGCTGAAACAGTGGCGCTTACGCTAAAATCATTTCTGGAGTACAATCAGTTAATCAATAAAGAAAAGAGCCCGATAGAGCGATTCTTAGTCTCGGATTTTACTGAATCCTTCGAAAAAACCACCAAAATCTTCTTCAACAAGGAAGTAGACTTGGAACTCCTATCAATTTGGGATGAATTAAATTAAATTACGATTATGAGGACACTTTGGGCAACTAGCATTCTTATTTTCTTAGCTTCATGTGCTGTTAATAAATCCACCAATACTTTCCACCCATTTAATGGTAATCAAGTGAGTTGTGGAAATTTTATTGCATACAAGTTGACGGATGATAACGATGAATACGTTTCTGTTTCTTTTAGTGCCTCAGAGGTAGATTTCACTGAAAGTCAGGTGTTTGGAATAGGGAAAGCTAAAGTGCTGGAAGTAAGAAGGAAAAAATATAATGGCCCTATAAGCAGTACGCTTTGCAATGATGTGATGCCAGCTGAAATGCCTGATAAAGTATCAGATGAAGTAGCTACTTCCGGACTAGTAGAAATATTGCTGAGTCAGGAAGACATTGAAAAAGCGAAAAACGGGCAACCATACAGCGTCACAATTATTCTCAAAGATGTCCAATTCACCGAGATGACAATTGATTATTTAAGAATTGAAAAAACAAACGTAGGATGGTTACCAGGATAATAACATTTTTAGTCCTTTCATTAGCAGTGTGCTTTACTATTAAAGCACAGCAATTGAGTTGTGGTACACCAGAGCCTACTGCTGAACAATTGGAACGATTTAAGGACCTGGGCAAAAATGGACAGTTCTCTTTTGATGCAGGAAGAATTTCATCGACCACCTCACTTGCAATAGCAGCGCATGTCATTCGAAAAGATGACGGTACCGGCGGGCTAACAGAAACTGAGCTGAATGATGCAATCGATAATCTAAACACTTTTTACAGTAATGCCGGGTTGTCGTTTTTCATTCTCACCATCAACTACATTGACAATACTAAATACTTTGATTTTGTGCAGGCTGATCAGGGCGAAATGACAGCTGCGAACAACTTTGAAAACACCATTAATATCTATTTTGCCAATAGCGTAAGTGATGGAGATGGAGCTTATTTCTGTGGGTATGCCTATTTCCCGGGTGGTCCGGATGTGATTTTAATGGATAATGGATGTTCAGTAAATGGTTCAACACTTCCGCATGAAGTGGGGCATTTCTTTGCTTTATACCATACGCATGGTACTTCTAACTCCACATTAACCGATGAATTAGTTACCAGAGGAACCGGGGCAAACTGTGATACAGCAGGAGATCAATTATGCGATACAGCTGCTGACCCAAAGCTCACGGGCAATGTCAACTCTTCTTGTCAATACACCGGTACCGAGACAGATGCTAATGGGGATGCGTTTACTCCAGACCCTGCAAATATCATGTCTTATTCTCTTAAGCAATGTCGGGACGTATTTACTGATGGGCAGTACAGTCGGATGAATGAAGCGTATACAAACAATAGAAATTACCTGCGTCAGTCTAATTATGTCGCGGACTTTAATTACGATTTAAGTGCTGTATGCAGTGGTGATGAAGTAAGTTTTACTAATAAATCAATTAATGCTGACGCTTATGCTTGGGTTTTTGAAGGAGGAGATCCGGCTACTTCTACAGAAGAAAACCCTGTTGTTGTATATAACTCCAGTGGAACATTTAGTGTGGAATTAACAATTACTTCCGGAGGTGAAACTGAAACCAAGTCAATATCTAACGCTATTCAGGTGGATGAAGAGTTAAGCTCAACAGTTACTGAAGCAACAGGTTCTTTTGAAGAAAGCGAAATACAGGAAAAAATTGTTAATGCCGATAATGGTATAACATGGCAGCAAAGCACGAATGTAAGTAGTGAGGGTAGCAAGTCAATGTTCATCGACTTTTTCAATTATCAGGATCAATCACAAGAAGATTACCTGGTTTTCGCAACCCTGAATACTTCAAGCGAAAAGTCCTTTGAGCTTATGTTTGATTATGCATACTCTCCCTATAGTAATACTTATTATGATGGATTAGCCATTGTTTATAAGGGATCGTGTGAAAGCACCTGGAATTCAGTGTATTACAAAGAGGGTACTGATCTTCAAACGACACCTGATTTTACTACAAGTCAGTTCGTTCCAGAAGCGTCAGATTGGAAACAAGAAATAGTTTCATTTGATATTCCTGAAGGATTTGACGTTGTAGAGGTAGCTTTTAAAGGTGTAAATGGATGGGGAAATGCACTTTATGTAGATAATTATTCAGTAACTGCAGCCTCAGCGATTTCAGTGTCAAGTCTTGAAGTACAAAATACATCATGTCCTGATGCAAGTGATGGTTCAATTGTGATAACAGCCTCAGGTAATGGTCCATTTGAATACAGCATGGATGGAAATGCATACTCTGAGATCAATGAGTTTGAAAACCTTGAAGTGGGTCAATACGAAATAGGAATCAGAGATATCAATCAAACTGAGATAACCAGAACGGTTGACGTTTCATTTGAGAATGATTATCCGGAAAAACCGGTAATTGAAACCGGAAATGACGAATTGATCGTTCAGATAGAAGGCGACCAAACGGTAACATGGTATGTCAATGGAGAAATAGATGAGAGTACCACATCTGCCATTTATTCAAATCCTGAAACTGGAACATATGCAGCGGAAGTTTCAAATGGCGATTGCGGTACCATGTCAGATACTTTTGAAGTGCAGGAGGTTTCCATTCAAAGTGTAAATGTGATCAATACTTCATGTCCGGATGTGGCTGATGGAGCGGTTTCTATTGTAGCTTCAGGAACAGCACCTTATGAATACAGTTTCAATGACTCAGAGTATAGTGACCAAAGTGAATACCCGGATCTTTTACCTGGAACATACATGGTTAGTTTAAAGAATTTCATGAATGACCCCATCACTCAGGCAGTGCAAGTGCTTTCTGAAAATGAATATCCTGAATTACCTGTAATTACTGAAAGTGGGGGTGTCTTAAGTATTACATTGATTGAAGGTCAATCTGCACAATGGTACCTGGATGGCACAATGATACCGGATGAAACATCATCCAGTATTGACAACCTTGATAATGGTGCTTACACGGTTGAGGTATCCAACGGCTCATGCGCTACATTGTCAGAACCCTACATTGTTCTTGGTCTCGATAGATATGAAAACAATGTTTCTGTGTTTCCGAATCCTGTAGCGTCTGAGCTTTCGATCTCATTCAAAAGCAGTCAATCCGCCATTTCTCCGCAACAAATTGTAGTCACTGATTTGGCCGGAAGGGTTATAATTGAGAAAGAATACTCCGACAACTTGGATGTAAGCGATTTAAAATCAGGTATTTATCTTTTGCATCTTAAATCTTCTGAGCAAAACGTTGTTAAGCGTTTCGTGAAACAATAAAGAGCAGGTAAATTCGAGTGTGATTTCATTCGCATTCTATCTCGGCTTCCTTTTGATTTTTGTAGTATTCGCGGTGTATGCCGAGCGAAAAACTGCTGCATTTATTCAAAACCGACTGGGACCTATGGAGGTAGGTCCAAAGGGTATTCTTCAAACCATTGCTGATTTACTGAAGATGCTACAAAAAGAAGACATACGAGCCAGTGCAATTGATGTCATTCCTTTTCTTATAGCTCCATTTATTGTCTTTGCAGCTGTATTTACAGGATATGCGGTATTACCATTAAATGCTCAACTTGCAGGTTCTACCATTACCAGTGGTGTATTCTTTTTGTTAGCAATCGTTTCTTTGGACGTCCTTGGAATTCTAATGGCAGGATGGGCTTCTAATAATAAGTATAGCCTTTATGGAGCCATGCGATCTGTGGCTCAGATTGTTTCTTACGAAGTGCCACTTGGGTTAAGCGTATTATGTGTGATTATTCTTACAGGGACATTGGATCTTCAAATAATCAGTAGGCTGCAATTCGGTAATGGAATCTTGAGTTGGAACATCATTTATTATCCGATTTTGATCATCCCTTTTATCATCTTTTTTATTTCAGGACTTGCAGAATCCAACCGAACACCTTTTGATTTACCTGAGTCAGAGTCAGAGCTAATAGGTGGATATCATACAGAGTATTCAGGCTTCCGGTGGGGGATGTTTATGCTCTCAGAGTATGGTATGATGCTATTGCTGGCTATTTTGGGGGTTGTCTTATTCTTTGGTGGCTGGAACTCTCCACTTCCGGGCATGTTAGACGGACCTATTTGGGGTACGTTTTGGTTGATGTTAAAATCATTGCTATTGATCTTTGTTCAGATTTGGGTTCGGTGGACATTTCCCCGACTAAGAGTAGATCAGTTGATGAGCCTTTCATGGAAATACCTAACCCCAATAGCTATTCTGATGTTATTTGTTTGTGCATTGTGGAAATTATGGATAATTAGCTGATAGTGAGTTACTTTGGAAATATAGCGACAGGAGTGAAGACTACATGGAAAGGTATGTTGCTTTCCATTCGTTATTTCTTTCAGGCCCGATTCAAGAGAAAAAAGGAGTGGGTAGGAGAAGAAAACTACTTTGAAAAGGCTAATGGCACATTCACTGTGCAATACCCTCATGAAGAAATTCCGGTACCAGATAATGGCAGGTATCAGCTACATAATGAAATAGATGACTGCATCGTGTGTGATAAGTGCGCTAAAATCTGTCCGGTAGATTGCATAGATATTGAGCCCGTTCGTTCACCCGAGGTATTCGGTAAGACATCTGACGGTACCCCTCTGCGGATACATGCTGCTAAGTTTGACATTGATATGGCCAAGTGCTGTTTCTGCGGTTTATGTACGGTGGTTTGTCCTACAGAATGCCTCACTATGACTAAGGAATTCGACTTTAGTACCACAGACATACTGGATCATAATTTTTCTTTCAGCAAAATGACAGATAAAGAGATCGAGGAAAAGAAGAAGGAATTTGAAGATTATCAGGCGCAGAAAACAAAAGCCAAACCAGAATTACCTACTCAGAATAAGGAAGTGGATGTGATGAAAAAGCCTACTGCCAAGCCTGTTTTTAAACCACGTATCCCCAAAAAGAAATAATGATTGCTGCAATTCAGATTTTTCTAGGAATTTTGGTGCTAGGAGGTGTTGCAATCATCCTTCTCTCCAAAAACATAGTACATGCAGCTTATGCCCTTTGTTTGGCTTTAATCGGTATCGCAGGCATCTATGTCGTGTTGATGTCTGAATTGTTAGCGGTAGTCCAAATCATGTTATATGCTGGTGGTGTTGTCATTTTGCTGGCATTCGGTGTAATGATGACCAATCGGTTAAGGGGTGAAAAAGTATTATCCGGATCTAAGAATCAATTGATCGGAAGCATTATTTCATTAGGCGTATTTATCGGGTTGTCATTTTTAATAAATGACGCATCATTCAAGCTTAACGATACAGAAAGTAGCAATCAGATTAAGACCATCGGTGTTTCATTTCTGACGGATCACATAGTCGCTTTTGAGCTAATCGCATTTATTTTATTAGTTGCCCTGGTGGGAGCGACCTACCTTGCAAAAAACGCAGCAAATGAGTGAGCAGGTCTTAACATATTACCTCTACTTGTCTGCTTTTCTGTTTTCTGCGGGAATTTATGTGGTGCTCACTAAACGCAGTGCCATTTTTGTGTTAATAGGAGTGGAGCTTATGCTGAATGCTGCAAATCTCGTCCTTGCTTCATTTTCCCAATTTGATCCTGATCTAAGAGGTCAGGTGGTAGCAGTATTTGCGGTGGTATTGACCGTATGTGAAGTATCTATTGCACTCGCCATTCTCTTGAATATTTACAGAAAATCGAAAGCTTCCAATTTGGATGAGCTTACTAAACTAGGCAACACGTGAACGGTGGCGTAGTTACCATATTGACCTTAACCCTTCCTTTAATTGGAGGTGTATTGGCATATGCATCGAGTAACAAGACTTATTCAATAGCAGGTATTGGAATCTCATTCCTTGCTTCCTTATACCTAATCGTCGGGCTTGATGAAATTACCTGGACTTTTGAGTGGCTTCCGGGATATTCTGTCTCTATACTAATTGATAGGATTTCATCTATTTTGATCAGCCTTGTTCTTTTTATTTCCCTTCTGGTGCATGTATTTTCAATCGCATACATGGAAGGTGATGCCGGAAAGCATAGGTACTTTGCCAAACTTGGTTTTTTCACCTTTTCAATGGTTGGGTTACTCATAGCAGATCATTTAATTCTATTATTCGTTTTTTGGGAATTGGTTGGATTGGCATCCTATCTGTTAATCGGTTTTTGGTATCACAAAAAAGGTATCCCGGCATCTGCTCGGTTAGCTTTTATGGTTAATAGAATAGCGGATGTCGCATTGTTAGCAGGAATACTTATTGTCAATGCAAATGGTGTAATTGATATCTCACAAATGAGTGCTTCATTAGCATTTCTACCTTCAATACTGATCGCAGTAGGTGCATTTGGTAAGTCAGCTCAACTTCCTTTTTCGGGATGGTTAACCAAAGCAATGGTTGGCCCGACACCTGTATCAGCTTTAATCCACGCTGCAACCATGGTGGCTGCCGGAGTGTACTTACTATACAGGGTTGCTCCGTTTCTGCATCCGGACGTTTTAGTATTAATCGCATTTATTGGAGCGATTACAGCTCTTTATGGAGGAGTATCTGCTTTATTTCAACATGATATTAAAAAGGTACTTGCCTATTCTACCATCTCTCAGCTTGGATACATGGTATTGGGAATAGGAGTAGGAGGAGCAAGTGCTTCAATCTTTCATTTATTCACGCATGCCTTTTTTAAGGCGGGCTTATTCCTTGGGGCTGGTTCCATCATTCATTTCATGCATACAGCAACGGAAAAAAATGGGCAAGACATGCGCAATATGGGTGGGTTGAGGAAGGAGTTGCCATGGACATTTTTGTCATTCATTGTTTGTGCCTTGGCTCTTGCAGGACTGCCATTTTTCAGTGGGTTTATGTCAAAAGAAGCCATCGTTTTATCCGCCTGGAGCTGGGCGGATCAGTTGGGAACATGGGCATATATCATTCCTGATATTGCGTTAATTACTGCTTTTCTTACGGCACTTTATGTTGGCAGGATGGTACTTCTGGTATTCTTAGGGGAAAACAGGTTGAAGTTAAGCGTTCATTCAGGGGAGAAAATGGTGGTTATAATGCCGTTGACTGTTCTGGCCATTGGTTCGCTATGGATATGCTACAATTGGAATCCGCTGGCTCATAAAAGCTGGCTAAATACCCTTTTTAATAGCGATGAAATCAATGACTCTAACAGCCTGATTGTTACATTTCTATCTGTACTACTGGTGAGTTTGGGCTTGTTTCTATCGTATGGTTTATTCAAACCAAATTCACCTTATACTACCAATTATTCCAATCAAGGAAATAAATTTCCTGTCGCATTAAATGGATTTTACCTTTCGCGAGGCTATGAACAAATGGGCATTCTTTTAAGCAGTGCAGCAAACGTTTTGAATCAATTGGATCGCAAGCTTATTGATGGATTCATCCATTTTCTGGGTGTTGGAACAGTCGTGTTTTCCAAAACGATTGCGTTAATGGATCGCTTTTTGGTAGATGGGCCTGTCAATGGCATTGCATATTTTTCCGGTTTCATGGGAAAAAGGATGGCGGGACTTAGCTCACGAGATACTCAAACTCAATTAGCATGGTTGCTGATTGGGCTTCTATTAATTTTAAGCTGGATACTTCTCATTTGAACTTATAAACCCAAATTATAGTAACTTATAAAATGATTTAAATAGGACTATGAAAACAATAACCCTGGATTTATCAGACAAGGATTTTGAAAAGTATCAATTTGATTCTGATAATATTTCTTTCAAAAATTTTGTTGAAAAGGTTAGAAATACTCTTGCAAGGGAAGCGATGCAAAAGTGTCAAAAAATAGCCTCAACATCGGATTTATCAGGAATGACTATGAAAGAAATCAATGATGAAGTCAAGGCTATAAGAGATGCAAAAAATAATCGTTGACACCAACGTTATCGTTTCTTCTTTGATTTCTAAAGGCTATCCTTTTAAGATTATTAACGACTTGATCTTAAAAAATGTCGTGGAAGTGCAGCTTTCTGATGAACTCTTTAAAGAATACATGGAAGTTCTCTCAAGGCCTAAATTCTCAAAATATCCGGAGTTTGTGGTTAATGCTGAAATTGTGCTATTTAGGATTTATGAGTTGTCTAATAAAATAACTCCTAAAAAGAATTTAAAAATTATTCATGATGACAATGATAATCGATTATTGGAGCTTGCTATTGAATCCAGGGCCCAATATCTGATTACAGGTAATTCATCGGATTTTACATTTGATAGAATTGAAGAAACGATAATTTTGAGTCCTACTGAATATTGGCAAAACTATCGACCGAATCACGATGATTAATCACCAATGCAAAACACCCTGACCTACATTTTTCTCTTTCCGTTGCTGGTTGCCTTTGTGATGCTTTTTATCCCTGCAGAGCGATGGAAAATCTTTAGAAGACTCTCTTTTGCTGCAGTTGCGATCCAAGTGATTCTATCGGTAATATTGGCCATAAACTTTGATAAAAGCCTGAACGCTGAAAGTTGGGAGGGCATGTTCCAATTTATTGAGCAGACAGACTGGATCAATATGTCACTAGGGTCTATTGGCTCCATCAAGATTCAGTATTTTCTGGGAGTTGATGGGATCAGTATGCCACTCGTGGTACTATCGTGCTTTGTTTTACTGATCGGGGTTATTTCCTCGTGGAATATTCAAGAAAAGGCAAAAGGCTATCATATCCTTTACCTGGTGCTGAGTTCAAGTATTATCGGGTGCTTTATTTCGTTGGATTTTTTCCTTTTTTATCTATGCTTTGAATTCATGCTACTTCCTATGTTCTTTCTTATAGGAATATGGGGAGGTAAAAGGAGGTCGTACGCCTCCATCAAGTTCTTTCTCTATACCTTATTAGGCTCGCTATTCATTCTGGTTGTGATGATCGGACTGTACCTAAGCGTTGTAGATGGAGATACAAACACATTTAGTTTGGTTAAGATGATGGATGGGGTTTATGATTCCGGATCTGTATTGGATCCATCTTCACCCCAGTTGATCTTTGGATATTCAGCCAGAGTACTCGCATTTATATTCTTAATTATCGGATTTGGAATTAAACTCCCGGCAGTACCTGTTCATACCTGGCTTCCGGATGCACACGTGGAGGCACCAACCCCAATTTCAGTGGTTTTAGCAGGACTTCTACTAAAGGTAGGAGCCTATGGCTTACTGAGAATAGCCTACGGTATCTTCCCGGATATCGCCATTGAATATGCGGGATTTGTTGCTGTTTTGGGCGTTATTTCCATTTTATATGGTGGAATGAATGCATTGGCACAGCGTGATCTGAAACGTATGGTAGCCTATTCATCGGTATCTCACATGGGATTTGTCCTGGTAGGGCTCGCTTCTTTAACGGCCGTTGGATTTTCAGGCTCCTTGTTTCATATGGTTTCTCACGGCCTCATTTCTCCTGCCTTATTCTTAATTGCAGGAGTCATTTACGACCGAACCGGAAACCGACAAATGGAGAATTTTAGTGGACTTGCAAGTAGAATGCCGATATACACCTTCTTTATGGCAATCTTCTTTTTTGCGGGATTAGGACTTCCCGGACTTTCAGGTTTCGTGGGAGAATTGATGGTTTTGATGGGGGCTTTTGGAAGCAATGAATTATCGCTTTGGATCGGCATGCTGGCTATATTGGGGATTGCCATCTCTGCCGCGTATTTCCTATGGACCATTCAACGAATGTTTTACGGTAAATACTTTGTTAGGGAATCGGAATGGGAGTCGCGAATGTTTGACCTTACGGCAAGGGAAAAGCTGATGCTCATCCCATTGGTCATTTTGGTAATCGCCTTAGGTATTTACCCACGTCTGTTGTTGGACTACTCCAATGAAACCATTGAATTTTTCATGAAGCAGATTAGCCAATTCACTCAATGAACTTGAATGATCAACTAACCGGCATTCTTAATGACCTTCAGGGAGTATGGGTAGAAAGTACCTTGATTCTTGGTGCAATCTTGATTTTAATTCTTGGACTTATTAAGGAGAATAATTGGGTTTTAAAGGGGTGCTTCTTAGTTGTCATTTTATTAGCATTTTATCTAAATCTTTCAAGTAACCTGGATGGCTTTATACTGGAAGAAAGCCTTCAATTAACCCGATTGTCACGATCATTCACGGCTATTTTTATTTTGGTGGCATTTCTTCTTTTAATATTCAATCGGTCGTCGAGGCACTTGAGCGAATTCTATTTTTTCATATTGGCAATGTTGGTTGGAAGTACTTTCATGATGAAAGCCAACAGTCTATTGATCATTTACCTTTCGATAGAGCTTGCCTCACTAGCTTCATATGTCCTTACGAATTTCACTTTTAAAAAGCGTGGATTCGAAGCTGGAATTAAGTATTTGCTTTTTGGAGCAATCAGCTCGGCTGTCATGCTCTTTGGGCTGGGATTGATATATGGTACAACAGGCACATTTTTTATATCGGAGTGGGGTACGCAAACATTTGATAGTCTGTTGTCTCAGGTAGGTTTTATTTTTCTGTTGTTTGGCATTTTCTTCAAAATATCATTGGCTCCATCGCACATTTGGGTGCCTGCCACTTATCAGGCTGCCCCACCAGATGCTACTGCTTTCATGTCCATTGTGCCAAAACTTGCGGGACTGGTTCTTTTGATGCGAATCTTCGACACCAACTCGTTCTCGGAAAATCATTGGGTCATTCAGCTTGTAATGGTTTTGGGGATGATCACACTAATTATTGGGACACTTGGAGCCCTTCTCCAGCAAAATGCTCGAAGGATGATAAGTTTTGGCGCAATTGCACATTCAGGGTTTCTTTTACCGTTTGCCCTGATGGGAAATGACTTTACCCAAGAAGCTTTCTGGTATTATGCAGTTGTTTATGCAATTATGAATTTGGCCGCATTTTACCTGCTGGATATTTATGAAAGACAAGAAGTCAATACAGTGAGTGATTATGCAAATACCAATAAGTCTGTTTGGTTGGGGGCCTCATTCACGCTCATTTTGATTTCGCTTATTGGAATACCTCCAGTAGCAGGATTTACAGCTAAGTTTTTCTTGTTTACCAACTTATGGGAAAATTATCAACTAGCTGAAAATTCCATTTATCTATGGTATTTAATTGTAGCTGTGCTAGCCACTGTTGGGTCACTATTCTTTTACCTTCAAATACCAAAACAGATTTTTTTGAGTCAACCGGAAGACCTTAAGTCTTTCAATTTCAAAAACTCAACGAAAATTTTAGCAACTCTTTTCTGTATTGTCCTGTTATTGTTGTTCTTTGTACCTCAGTTGGTAATGGAAGCGCAACAATTGGTTAACAACGTCCATGAGTGACCCGATAAAACACGAATGTGGTATAGCCCACCTCCGCCTTAGGAAACCCCTCCAATATTATATTGACAAATACGGCACGCCTGCTTATGCAGCCAAGAAGATGTATCTGCTTATGAAAAAGCAGAGTAATCGAGGGCAGGACGGAGTAGGGGTGGCCAGTATAAAAATTGATCTCCCACCTGGACTGAGATACATTTCCAGATACCGAACGATCAATTCCAACCCGATCGAAGAGATTTTCGGTAAGATTAGCAAGAAGTACTACAAGGCTAAAAAGGATCCGAGCGGAGATGAAACAGATGCTAGTTGGTTGAAAGAAAACTATGCTTTCACCGGTGAAGTATGGCTTGGTCATTTAAGGTATGGTACGCATGGTAAAAACAGCATTGAAAATTGCCATCCATTTTTAAGACAAAACAACTGGCGAAGTAGAAACCTGGTCATGGCAGGTAATTTCAACATGACTAACGTGGAAGAGCTATTTAATATCCTGGTAGGATTGGGACAGTTTCCAAAAGATAAAGTGGATACTGTCACCGTGATGGAGAAAATAGGTCACTTTTTGGACGAGGAAAATCAGCGAATTTTTGATAAGTATAAGGATGACCTCAGCAACGAAGAGATCACCTATAAAATTGAAGAAGAAATAGACCTTCAGCGTGTACTCCATCGTTCATGCCGTGATTTTGACGGTGGCTATGCCATGGCCGGAATCATTGGCTATGGAGCTTCATTCGTCGCAAGGGATCCGGCAGGAATACGGCCTGCTTATTATTATGCAGACGATGAAGTAGTGGTCGTTACATCAGAAAAACAAGCCATTAAAACTGCTTTTGGTTGTGAGTATACTGATATTCAGGAGATCAAGCCGGGGCACGCACTGATTATATCTAAAGATGGCGGATATGAGCAAAAGCAGTTTATCGAGCCTATCGAAAGAAAATCGTGCTCTTTTGAGCGTATTTATTTCTCCAGAGGAACAGATCCGGATATCTATCAGGAAAGAAAGAAACTTGGAGAGCTATTGGTGCCCCAGGTTTTAAAGTCCATCAACTTCGATCTTAGAAATACCGTCTTTTCATACATTCCAAATACTGCAGAGACCTCTTTCCTGGGGTTAATGAGAGGCGTTGACAAATACCTGGTGGCCAAGCGCATGGAGGTAATTCTAGAAGGAAAACCATCTCCTGATTCCATTGAAGATATGCTCAATTTTCAGCCCAGGGTTGAAAAGCTTGTACTAAAAGACGCTAAGCTAAGAACATTCATCACGGATGATAAGGGGAGAGATGAATTGGTTTCTCATGTATATGATACCACCTATGAAGTCATCAATAAGCGCACTGATACATTGGTTGTGATTGACGATAGTATTGTTAGAGGGACCACACTGGAGAAAAGCATACTTACACTTTTGGATAGACTGGAGCCAAAAAAGATTGTTATAGTCTCATCTGCTCCTCAGATCAGGTTCCCTGACTGCTACGGCATTGATATGAGTAAGATGAAAGAGTTTCTTGCCTTCAGAGCTGTGCTGGGACTGTTAAAGGATCACAACAAAGAAGAATTGCTGGATGTCGTGTTTGACAAATGTTTAGCAAGTCAGTCAGAAGCATATCCTGCTAACCATGTGAACGAATTGTACGAACAGTTCACAGATGAAGAAATTTCCCAAAAAATCACGGAAATTGTTAAACCTATAGGCATGAAGGCTGAGGTGGAGGTCGTTTACCAAACGGTTGAAAACCTGCATAAAGCATGTCCTAACCATCTGGGAGACTGGTACTTTACTGGTGATTACCCAACACCCGGAGGAAATAAGGTGGTAAATAAAGCATTCATCAACTTTATGAAAGGGATAGAAGTCAGAGCTTATTAGAACGCCTTACTCACCACCTTTATGTGTGTCTTTACTTTCTAGTCAATTTATTTAGCTGAGCAATTGAAAGTACATGCATGAATACAGCAACCGGCATAAGGCTTCCTGCAACCAACATGTAAGGGTAAGTCATAGCTACTAAGGGCAGTAAAGGCTCATTTGCTCCATAAAGGTCAGGCTTGTACACACTAGTCATAAATACAAAAATGACGGTGGCTAAAACCAATAGACCCAGATAGTTCCATAGCTTTACAAGCTTCAGGTTTGTAGACTTTCCACTAAAAGCGATCAAGCCAACAATAGGCACTGTAATCGCATAAACCATATCATAATTATAACCTTCTATGCTTGCTTCTTTGTGTAGAATGCCAGCTGACACAGAAGCAACGAATAAGCTTTCAACCAAAATTCTGAAAGATTGGAAGTAGAAGATAGATCTTGTTGGAAGGTGAAGCAACCATTTTTCATTTCTGTTATGATAAACAAATACTCCTGTAAAAATGAACGCAGGAATAATCATTGTTAAGGCAAATCGAGGTGGGAATGAATAGGATTGAATGAAATCTGAAGAACCAACGAGGATCAAATAGATTTGCCAAAGAATAATTCCAACAACAAGTTGAGTTTTTTTTCTCTTCCTTTTAGAGGTATCAAATCCTTTATCGATAGCAGTAAACCCAAACTGAATGAGTAATACGCATACAGCGATTGTAAGTCCTATGTAACCTAGTTTGAGCATCATAGTTGTGATTGTTTTAGTTTAGTTAAAATGGTATCTACAGCCTCTTCACCATCTTCAAGCAGAAGTGAGCGTATTTCTTTCATCGCATGTCTCCAGGCTGGTATGGCTTGTTCAAGATGTGCTTTTCCTACTTCAGTGATGTTAAAGGCAGGAAAATCTTTCTTCGTGACATATCCGTGATCAACCAGCCGTTTCAAGTTTCTGTTGAGCGTAGATTTTTCCATGAAGAGTATATCACACAATTCTTTTTGAGTTAAATCTCTCCGCTTAGAAAGGACGAATAGTAAGCTCATTTGACTATTGGAAAGCCCATAGGTCTTGATGTGCTTCCTAAAGATGTTTGCAGTTATTCTGCTTATTCGAGATATCTTCCCTGATAGGCAGGTAGTTGGGTCAGTAGAGTCTAATAGAGGATAATTCATAATAAGTTGTATATACAACTTTACGATAAATATTTGATGTAGTTGCTATCCACCTAACTTATTTTAGAAATATGAACTGAAAATGTATTTTGGAAACAATTTGACCTTCAAATCACTTAATAGGGTATGAAGGTTAGCAAAAACGAAATACTATTTATATACGACTCGTCAGATATGCAGCAAAGAGAGGGACTTGCATACATCAAATCTCTCAAGCATTACGAAGTTAAGGAACTGGATGTGACCAAGGATGAAATGACTCAACTTCAATTGAGCAATTTGGCAACTCGTCTTGCTGTGTCTGATAAAGAATTGATGAGAACTGACAAGGAGTCTCACTTTAGTGAGGTGATGAATTTGGATGGTCATGATTTTCTTGACTATCTCGCCTCTAATCTAGAGATGCTAAAAACGCCGATAGCTGTTTATAGCGATCGTGCAAAATTTGTAGATTCCCAATATGAATTGATCAAAGAGGATGGTGTCAATAGCACTTCAGATGTTCAGACGTCCAGAACGATGAAGCAACGAGAGGAAGGATAATCATTCCAGCTTTACAGGTCTGTCTGTACCATATTTTTGGATCATCCATTTTTCTCCATAAACCGAACTGTAAGTGATTTCTATTTCAGGAATATTGACCTTGGTGGTATCTCCTCCGGAAAACCATGATCGCAGCTTTTGTGCGTTTAAGCTGTCATCAATTACCTGTACCAGGTTTATGTGCTCACCTGCAGGTACCAGTCGACCTACTTTAATGTTAGAATGACCCATTCCTTTAATGGAGTCAATTGGGTCGATAACTTCTGAAGTAAAAACGGCAGGATCCATATAATAGATGCTATCATCATAGAGAATTTTCACTTCCTCTATAAATGCAGGGCCTATTCCATTATTGAATAGTATCAATCGATACGAATCGTCGCTATTTGAATTCCATAATTCTAAGTATGGCAGGACGGAAGCGTATTGTTGCGTTCGAAAAATTTTTGTTTGATAGATGATGGTAAAAAGCGTACCTAATGAAGCTATTATAGCCACTACGCTAATCCAACGATCTGAAGACCATTTTTTCATGCAGCTAAAATAGCTACATCTAATAATATACTAAACCGAAAAGCTCTCCCCACACCCACAGGTTCTGGATGCATTAGGATTTACAAACTGGAATCCTTTACCATTTAATCCATCGGAGAAATCAAGGGTAGTTCCTAGCAAGTACAATAGGCTTTTTTTATCTACCAGTATTTTCACCCCCTTATCTTCAAAAACCTCATCTGAGTCTTGTATTTCAGGGTCGAAGGAGAGGTCATACATAAGACCTGAGCAGCCTCCGCCTTTCACAGATACACGAATGTTATGATCCAATGATTTGCCCTCATTTCCTAGTAGGGTCACAATCTCTTCTCTCGCTTTGTCAGTCACATTTATCATTAGGCCACCGGGTTTAATACTATACTGAAAACTGTAATATTATTCATGTCTCTGCCATAGTAAAGCTTATCCATAGCATCATACATGTTTTTAGCACGGAAGTAGGAGGTTTGCAATTCATTCATACCTTTCGTCATCCACTGGATCGTAAAGGAACTCTCTTTGTCCTTGTGGGTACGAACATAGTCGAGCATCTTGTGTAAGACATCTGTCTTATCAAATCCTGTGATGGATTTAAACAAAAAAGATTGATTATGCCGAGGGTTGATTGTAATCAAATCCAGTTTGACCTTCCCATCTACATTTGCAAATTCAAAGATCACCTCATCACTTCTTAGTCCCAGGAAGTTCTTGATTTCATTTTGAATCTTTGCAGACTCTACGTGTATGTCAGATCGTAGCTCCATTTCCTTTAATTAATCGGTAAACTTTTCAGATCGACTGAAAGTTCCTGCATTTTTGCAAACTTACTAATTGAGCACGATGCTCAACCCAATTATTACGACAAATTGTACAGACATAGTTGAAAATCTGCCAATTGGGCTGGTTTTTAACTTTAAAAGAAATAATCAAGATGTGGAAAAATGTAGAGCATATTGGAATTGCAGTCAAGGATCTAGAGGGTGTCAATGAAATTTATACAAAGCTTTTTGGCGAGCCTCCATATAAGTTAGAGTCTGTGGAAACAGAACAAGTAGACACCTCTTTTTTTAAAGTTGGTCAAACCAAAATCGAATTTTTAAGCGCGACCGATGAGAATAGTGCAATTGCTAAATTCATAGAAAAGAGGGGTGAAGGTATTCATCATATCGCATTTGAGGTTGAGGATATACACTATGAGCTAGAAAGATTGCAAAAGGAGGGATTTCAATTTACCAGGCCAGAGGTTTCAAAAGGAGCAGATAATAAATTGGTATGTTTTGTCCACCCCAAATCAGCAAATGGTGTATTGGTAGAGCTATGTCAGGAAATAAGATAAAAATTTAGAACTGTCATGCTGACGAAGGAAGCATCTCACAATATGATGAGATTCTTCGCTGCGCTCAGAATGACATTAATGCGAGATTAATGAGCAAAGAAAAAAGAACAGAAATAGGAGAGCTTGGTGAGTTTGGATTGATAGACCGAATCGCTGAAAAGTTTGAGCCTAAAAATGAAAGGACAATCAAAGGAATCGGCGATGATACTGCAGTTTTTGATTTAGGTGATAAATACCTTCTCACTACTACGGATATGCTATTGGAAGGCGTGCACTTTGATCTTTCTTATATGCCTTTACCTCATCTGGGTTACAAAGCTGTAGCCGTTAACATCTCCGATATTGCCGCTATGAACGGTACTCCAACTCAGATTACGGTTAATCTTGGTCTAAGTAACCGCTTCTCAGTGGAGGCTGTAGAGGCGCTCTACGAGGGCATAAAAGCCGCATGTGAAGAATACAACGTAGATCTGGTAGGGGGAGATACAACCTCTTCTGCTTCCGGACTTGTGATTTCAGTGACCGCTCTGGGAGAAGTAGACCGGGATCGTATTGTCTATCGAAATGGTGCGATGGAAAATGACATCCTTTGTGTGACAGGAGATCTTGGTGGTGCATTCGTTGGATTGCAAATCTTAGAGCGAGAGAAGCAAGAGTATCTGGCTAACCCGGACATGCAGCCAAAGCTTGATAAGTATGATTATGTGGTAGGAAGGCAATTGAAACCGAAAGCTCGAATGGATATCATTCATGAATTCAAAGATTTGGGCATACAGCCTACTTCAATGATTGATGTGTCTGACGGGTTAGCTTCAGAAGCATTTCATTTATGTAAGCAGTCAGGTCTTGGCGTGGCTATTTATGAAGATAAACTTCCAATTGAAAAGCAGGCCTTCGAAACTGCTGCTGAGTTTAGCATTGATCCGAACTCTTGTGCAATGAATGGGGGAGAAGATTACGAGTTGTTATTTACAATAGGTCAGGATGACTTTGAGAAGATTAAGAATCATGCGGATATCCATACGATTGGATATATGCAGGCGAAATCAAAAGGGAAAACGTTCGTGACCAGGAGTCAGAATGTGGTGGAGTTACAGGCACAGGGTTGGAAGCATTTTTGATATTTGTTAGTTGCCAAATATCCCCTTGAGGGGATTATAGGGGTGTGGCTAGCTGTAATTAAATAATAACACTTGACCTTCTTTCATGGAGGTATACTTTTAATAAAAAGTCGTCCAACCACTTTGAGTGGTGGGACGACTAATCAATGATCATAAAAAAGGGCCGCCGGAAGAACTCCGTGCGGCCCAATCACCTAATCACTACTACTACTTAATCTTAATAACTTACTTACCTACAATAAGTTTGACCGAAAGGTCAATATTATCCTCAATTACTTTGTCGCCCAGATCATCGAAGAATGAATCAGATCCATATTTCACGTCGAATTTTGATCTGTCGAAGCTTAAATCAGCAGTTGCTTCATAATTTCCTCCATTTTCTTTGATGGTAGCTGGAAAAGAAATCGTTTCTGTCTTTCCTTTAATAGTAACATCACCTGTGATGTCATAACTGTTTTTACCTGTGCTTTTTGCTTCTGTGATTACAAATTCGGCTGTTGGGTAAGTTTCAACACTAAAGAAGTCATCAGATTTTAAATGCCCTTCTAATTTAGCTTTCCATTCCCCAGACAGATCTTCGTTGTTCAACGAATTCATATCAATTACAAAAGAACCACCGGTAAGCTTATTGCCATCCATTTGAAGTGCTCCTTCTTTGAGTTTCAATGTTCCATTGTGGCTTTTGCCCACTACTTTTTTACCGGTCCAGGTAATTACGCTCTCTGCTGTATTTACTTTCATTTCCTTAGCGTCACTGCTAAGTAATGCTGCGAAAATGATAAATGCTTTAATCATGGTTTTGTGTGTTTAATTTCTCTTCAAAATAAATGTAACTACATATAATGTACAAGCACGAAACGATATAAGTTCAAAAATGTTCCATAATTTTGAAGAAAATTTGAATATATGATTGAGGTAGGGAAGACGCTGGTTTCTGATGATGTGATTGATGAGGCGTTTGTTTGTGATTTGACAAAATGTAAAGGAGCCTGCTGTGTGGAAGGAGATCTTGGGGCACCTCTGCTAAAGGAGGAATTACCAGAGATTGAAAAAGTGATAGAGCTAGTGAAGCCCTACCTGACAAAAGAAGCCATTGAGGTATTGGAAAAGGAGGGAGGCTACCTCCTGGATGAGGATGGAGATTATTCTACCACCACCATCAATGGGAAAGAATGTGCCTTTGCTTTTTATGATGACAACCGGATATTGAAATGCAGCATTGAACAGGCACATAAGGATGGTAAAACAGATTGGAAGAAACCCATCTCCTGTCACCTGTATCCAATACGTGTAGCAAAACTCCCTGATTTTGAAGCGCTTAATTACGATCGATGGCAGATATGTTCACCTGCTTGTGATCTTGGGAAAGAGTTGAAAGTACCTGTCTATAAGTTCCTTAAAGACGCTCTGATCCGGAAGTATGGAGAGAGTTGGTATGCGGAGTTAGTGGAGAAGGTAGAAAAGAAGTAATCTAAGTGTCCTTTTTATGCTTTAGTCGCTTTCAAGCCATTTTATTGCCTCCTGTATAATCAGAGAGTCATTTACTATGACATCAGGGATAATTGGGTTTCCATTATAATTTTTACCATTTCTATCAGCCATATAAACACCTGTGAGAGACAATGAAGTATTGTAATCAAAAGTAAACAATGCATTTCCTGTGGTTAAACCACAAGTAGGTTTTCCAAAGGTTTTGGTGTTTTCTCTTCCAATAAAACTGATAGCGACTGCTTCCCCTCCGCTGGCAACACCATTACCTATTAATACAGCAACTTTCGGGTTTTTCTTCTTTAACTCATAATTATCTTCTAATGATGCAAGCCTTCTATTTTCATCATACACGGCCGAATTGTCTCTATAGCTCCAAGATGTTACAACACTATCAGCATCTATAAAGTATCCTGCTATTCCTTCACCAAGTATTGGTCCAAGTCCTGCAATGGCTGGATACATGACACTACCTCCCCAGTTGCTCCGCAAATCGACTATCCATCCAATTAAATCTTCGTCATCCTGATTTGTAATTTGCTTTCTTATTTCCTCAGCATAGGTTTTACCTCTTTGTGGATCTTGCGTGAATGTAGCTCCAACAGTCTCAACATATCCTATTTTCTCAGGGAGGAGAGGTCTTGAAAGTTCTGGAATCTCACAGAAAATCTCGCTCTCACCTCTAATTGCTTGTAAATCATGCCTAGTGAAAAAACTATGATTGTCATCTAATAAGGTAAGGGCTTTCTTTATACCTGGATAGATATCATTTAAGGTACGGGTTCCATCAATTTCAGCATAGACTTGCTCTCTAAATTCGTCCCAGTTTATTTTATGCTTATGCAAAGAGTGATTTTGCATCGTTGATAAAACATCTCTAAGCACCTTAGTTCCTGTGTACGGCTCAATGTTCTCATCTTTATCAATACATGTACTAAAAAGGACAAGTATTGCTAAAAAAAGAACTCCTCTCGATACTCTAAGTATTACTTGCTTGTAATGACACATTGAAAACTCTAGAAAATACTTCTAATTTAATTGTCTAATAATTAAATGTAAAAGAAACTCTCATTGTTGTGAGCGGATGCTTGCTAAAGAAGTAAGGTTGAACTAATCCATACCGATTGGCATTACTTTTCCTAGTAGTCAATTCCATGAGCATGAACGATAGAAAAACCACCAACATCTTACTTTTAATTCTCGTCGTGCCGATGGTGTTTTATTTACTTAAAACGCTTTCATTTATTTTCATTCCACTGGTTTCCTCGATGTTCATCGCATTGCTTTTTTTACCACTGATGAGGTGGTTTAAGAAAAAACGTGTGCCTAAGATTTTGAGCATCACGATCGTAATTCTAATCATTGCAACTTTCTTTAAGCTAAGTGGTGAATTGATTCAACTTTCCAGCCGGGAAATCTTAGCGACTGACAATGTCTTTTTTGAAAAAGCGAAGCTAAAACTCACGACACTGTTAAACTCACTTGAAGTATTCTTCGGCATTGATTTTTTGCAGGGAGAGGATACCTTAGGTTCACTGATTGAAAAGGATACTGTTATCAAAAACTTTGCTCCTACAGTGGGCTTTATAACTGATACCGTATCAATGACACTTGTCACGATATTCTTTGTTGTCCTCTTTCTTGCAGGTTCTATTGATATGCAAAAAGTATTGAACAGCACTATTCTGAAGCAACATTTTTCGTCAGTTAAAACCTTCATGAAGATAGAGAAGGAGTTGATTACCTTTATTAAGGTAAAATTCTTTCTAAGCTTATTCACCGGTATAGGCATAGGAATTGCCTGTTGGGGTTTTGGTGTAAGCTTTCCCATCTTTTGGGGGTTGTTTGCGTTTATGATCAATTTCCTTCAAATGATTGGTTCGGTAATCACCGTAGTTCTCCTGGCTATTTTTGCTTTTGTGGAAATAGAGGCGGCATCTGTGCTTTTTTTATTCGTTCTTACTACCACAGCAATTCAAACTTTATTTGGAGGTGTTTTAGAGCCCATTTTTATGGGAAAATCATTTTCAATCAATGTGATCACGATATTGATAATGCTGATGCTTTGGGGATATGTTTGGGGAATCCCGGGCTTGATCATGTCTATCCCAATTACCGTATTTCTTAAAATCCTCTTTGATCAATCTGAACGAACAAAGGTTATTTCGGAATTAATATCTGGTAAATCAAGAAGTAATTTGACATGACACGGAATTAATTATTGAGATACCCAAATATTAAGCAAGTTTGTATAAAACTGGATTAGCAGCTACGTTATTTGCTTCAAAATTGTCCAGAACATAAGTCTTGAAGGTTTTTTTTAAAATCAAAGAGGGGATAATGTTCATAAAACTGTCCCACCGACAATGATTTATGACGCTGAATTCCTGTGGCTTATCGTCAACCGAACTGAACAGGGTCGAGTTATCTAACCCTGTTTGATCCTGAAACCAACCGGCAGTATACTCCCATATATCAAGGTTTTGATTTGTATCTTCAGCAACAAAGTAATTGAATAAGAAAACGCCTTTCTTTTGATGGTTTACAGTATCAATTCGCCTGATGTTCTCAGCATGATAGATAAAATGGAAGGAAGACAAATCATCAAATGTTTCCTGTATGGAGTGGTAAACGGTATTGTCTTTTAACTTTTCAATTGCAGAAAATGAGCTTAGTTCGATGAGAAGAATAACATCAAATCGATTGTGCAATTTTTTATTTAGTTTTTGTAAATAACCGCCATCTCTGCCTGGAGGGAATAGGGAAGCTTTGAACAAAGTGACCTCTAAAACATCGGGTTCTTTCTTCAGCTCATGCGTTAACGACTTGATTTCTCGTAACAACTGTTGTTTAGTGGAGCTCTCACCCCAAAAAGAGGTTCGCTTATCTACTTCTGCTGAAATAAGAATGAAACCACTCGTCAAAGGTTCTTTGAGCGTTACTTTGGAGAATTTCAAGTGTTGATTGACAATAGTGATATCGTTGCTCATAGCTAACTTGTTTACATCAAAATTGTCTGACTTTTCGGTACGTTCCTTTTACAAATGATAAAAAAGGGAAATTATTTATTGGCTCGAATCCTACTTAGAGTCACTTGTGTGATTCCAAGGTATTTAGATATATCTCCGAGACTGACGCGTTGTAATAAACCAGGATGTTTTTCTACAAAATTTGAGTAACGTTTTTGAGCATCTTCCTCCAGGATTTCTTTAATGCGCTCCATCATGTTAAGACTCGCCTGAGTAATGAACTTTCGGTAAAACGTTTCTAAAGCGTGGTGTCGATTACATAGCTCTTCGAACTGTAAAAATGGAAGCGAAAAGAACTCAGTATTCTCAAGTGCTACAATCCTATATTCGGAACATTCCTTTTTATTCCAACTTAGCAAATCCGTGAAGAGAACACCCTCTTCAAAGAATCGCATGATAAACTCCTTTCCCTCAGAGTTGAAACAGAATTTCACAACCCCTTTTTTTATAAAGTATAACTGCCTGCAATAGGTGTTTTGACTTGATATCTCTGTTCCGGCAGACACACTTACTTCATCCATTATTTCATTCAATTCAGTGGTTAACGTATCAGTTAAAGTGGAATGTTGATTGATGAAAGTGAGTAATTGATTCATTTCCTTGCATGAAACCTATATTTCAAATATAGCAGAATCGACAGTGGATGGATTATTAGTAGCCTGCCCACATTTAAATGAACAGGCTCTTATGTTTTTATGATCAAAAATAAATGATAATCTTAACTGGAATTCTTCGTTCATTTACTTCTGTAATAGAGGTTCCTTTCAAGTTTTCGTCATCTGTTCTAACCATTTCAAGCGGTAATTCAGGAATATCCTCTACTTTAAATTGAGTATCTGATCGTGGAATAAGCCTGAAGTTTCCTAATATTTCTCCTCTCATCTTAAGCTGTCCATCTTCAAGATACACTTCCATTTCCTTAAAAAATGGGTGCGAATATGTACCCACATATTCACTAAGATCGGATTCAGAAACTTCCACTACTTGGTTTGATCTATCCTTTACAACAAAGGGTATGAGTTTTGGCTTCTTTGCCGGCACACCTGTCTTGGCTTCTAAAACTTGATTAATGAGACTGACAATGTTTTCATTCCGTTCGCCAAGCATCAAGTACGTATTCACACGATGAACAATTATCAGATCTGATTCTGGGAAAACATACATGCGATGACCTCCTAGACCACTGGCATAGAATGCAGGTTCACCAAACGATTGATCATCTATCCACCACAGATAGCCATACCCATCTCGTCCTTCAAAACTTTCGGTTGTAGAACGAAGACTGGTGCTTTTTTCTACCCAGCCTTCCGGTAAGATTGTATTTCCTTCCCACATTCCTTTATTCAAATAGAGCTGACCAAATCGTGCCAAATCACGACTGGACATTTTGAAGAGGTAGGCTGGGTGAATGGACTTATTAGGCTCATTTCGATAGGTCATATCTTCCATGCGCAAATCCTGCATTCCAATAGGATTGGCAATATCCCGCATGAAAGCCTCAAAGAAGTCCTGGTTGGTTTCCTGATTAAAAATGCTCACCAGCGTGTTGAAGTCCCAGTTATTATAAAAGAATGCCTCACCAGGCTTTGCGCTTCCCCGTTCAGGTCGGTTGGCTTTCATGCTTCGCGGTTCATAAGCCGCCGGATGATAAATACCTGACCGGGCTGAAATGAGGTGCTCAACAGTAGCATTCAACTCTATATCTGTCAGACCGTCTTTATCCTGGATGTTCAGCTCCCTCAGTGTCTTACTCAGATCTAAATCTCCTTTTTCTAAATAGATACCGTACATCGCACTCATGAAGCTCTTGCGTATTGAATGGCACATGAATCGACGAGATGGATCGCCTAACGAAAGCAAAACGTTTCCCTTATGAACGACCATAAGTGATTCACTTTGCATTTGCTCGAAAGCACTTGTTAAGCTATCGAGACCGGCTTTTGAAAATCCTGCATCTTCGACACGTTTATAGATTTGCCACTCATTCTTCTTTTGTGCGAATGAGGTAAAGCCAAGAAAGACAACTATTAATAGTGCCCAAATATGTTTAGTCCTGTTCATTATTTTGAGTTTTATTTTTTTAAGTGATTTTTATAAATGGAGTAGAAGAGCGCCAGACTCAACCCCGTAACAGTAAGAATGGGAGCGAAGTAGAGTGGCAGCTCAATCGACGAATCAAAAAAGCCACTACTCTCCAGTGTTACTCCCAGGAGAAAGCCAATTCCTGCGCCTACAAATCCGAATGCGAGTTTGAGGGTCTCTAGAAAAAATTGAGGACCGGAAGTTTCCGGTTTCATTCCCTTTTCGATCATGGCCATATGCTCCTTGTGTCGTGTGTTCGTTCGGATGTAATAGATCGAAACAATTAGTAATACACTAGAGAACACAATCAAGGCGATTCCTATCATTGCCATTTTATCTTTTTATTTGGTTCACATTTAATGACGGGGTATCGGGACGGACTGGTTACAAATCACTGGTTGTAACCGAAAATTCTCAGCACCCGTCAATTAATAGAGGAATGCACAATGACAGCCACTACATAGAAGAGATTTTAAACGGAGATGCTGAGGCTGCCATTTCCACATTGGTGCAGAAATACGAGAAGAAAATTTTCAACCTGTGTTTTCGAATCATCAGGAATCGGGAGGTGGCAGAGGAGGTTGCTCAGGATGCATTTCTTAAAAGTTTTCGTGAGCTTAGGAAGCTTGAAGACTATGTCAAGTATGAAATCTGGCTTAGCCGGATTGCATATCATTTGTCGATTGATGTAACGAGAAGAAAGAAGCGACACTTTGCAGATATAGATCATGTCAATCAATCTGATATTGGTCAGGTTGCGGGTGTTTCGCTTGAACACATTGATCGGAAGAAAGCTATCGAGCAAATGATGCAAGAGATACCGTCAGAAGATGCTGCGCTGATCACCTTATATTACCTCAATGAATTGCAGGTGAAGGAGGTGGCCGAAGTAATGAAAATATCAGTGAGCAATGTGAAAGTGAAGCTCCTTCGTACAAGAAAGTTGTTGAAGGAGAATCTTAATAGAAAATTCAAAGAGGAAGTTTACGAACTCTACTAACCGTTTAATGAACATGGAAAAGCAAGACATAGAAAAGGATTTAAAGGCGTTGGATGTACAAGGGCCGTCTTCCGGGTTCGCCTCCAGGGTGACGATGAAAGCCGTTCAAGAGTTAGAAAAGGAATCTGTACTAACCCCTTGGATGAATTGGATTCCAAGGTTATGCACCATTGGATTTGTTGTGGTCTTCCTGGTATTCCTTTTCCTAATGGTCAGATATTTTAGTCTCAACACCATCCATCCAAATGTCTTTTTGGCTTTGAAGGTAATCGGGTTTGTAGGAATAGCTTTCTTTCTCTTTTATCTAATGGACAGGGCGCTGAAGCGGGTGATTGTGGGGTAGGGTAGTTTGTTTTTTTAGTGTGGGCGTCAAGGTTTATTTTCAATATAGAACAGACTTAAATAATTTCAAGCCGAATCAGGCATAGCAGAATCCATAATGGTAGTAGTTTTCATTGTTTGCATTGTGCTATTTTTCTTTATTTATATTCCTTTCAAATTCTGCTGTTCGTTTTATTTGCTCTTCAAGATTCCATTCAAAATCGAATCTTCTCTTTAGAAATTCTTAACTCCAAAATGACCCTTTCAAAGCTAAGTAGCTTTTCGCTGACCTAAACAAACACACATTTTAAAAGTAGCAATACATAGGCTTTTTATTGTGTTGTACATAATTCAATTTTCAATTGACCTTTTCATAAATCAAAAACCCCTCACCATTTCTGGTAAGGGGTTTCAAATATCTATAAAGTTTTCTAGGCTATTTCAACACACTAAAATCCCAGTTATCCAAATACTTCGTAGTGAAGTTTCCGGACTTAAATGCTTCGTCATCCATCATGGCAAGGTGGAATGGGATCGTGGTTTTAATACCCTCGATCACCGTCTCTTCCAAAGCACGTTTCATTTTAATGATCGCTTCTTCTCTGGTTTGTGCACTTACTATCAACTTCCCGATCATTGAATCATAGAAAGGAGGGATCGTGTAGCCTGCATATACATGACTATCTATTCGTACTCCATGTCCACCAGGGAAGTGAAGGTTTGTAATCTTACCCGGACTTGGTCGGAAACCGTTTGCCGGATCTTCTGCATTGATACGAACCTCAATAGAATGCCGCTGTGGATAATAATTGCGTCCGGAGATCGGCTCACCGGCCGCTACCTTGATCTGCTCTTTGATAAGGTCATAATCTGTCACTTCTTCCGTGATCGGATGCTCTACCTGGATACGGGTGTTCATCTCCATAAAGTAGAACTCTCCGTGCTTGTCCACCAAGAACTCAACCGTTCCGGCACCTTCGTATTTGATGGCCTCTGCACCTTTGATTGCAGCAGCTCCCATCTTCTCTCTCAACTCTTGTGATACGATAGGAGAGGGTGTCTCTTCAATTAGCTTCTGGTGTCTCCGCTGGATCGAGCAGTCTCGCTCTGATAGGTGACACGCTTTACCGTTGCTATCACCTACAATCTGGATCTCGATGTGACGGGGCTCTTCCACGAATTTTTCCATGTACATCCCGTCATTTCCAAATGAAGCAGCTGCTTCCTGACGTGCACTGTCCCATGCTTTTTTGAATTCACCTTCTTCCTTGATCAGTCGCATACCTTTACCACCACCTCCGGCGGTTGCTTTGATCATGACAGGGTAGCCTATTTCCTTGGCAAGCTTCATTCCATGATCTGCTGACTCGAGTAGACCCTCAGAGCCTGGAACAACAGGAACACCTGCGGCAATCATTGTTGCCTTCGCTGTAGCTTTATCTCCCATCTTGCTGATCATTTCTTCACTAGCACCGATGAACTTGATATTGTTTTCAGCACATACTCTCGAGAATTCAGCATTCTCAGAAAGGAACCCATAACCTGGATGGATGGCATCAGCATTGGTAACCTCAGCAGCAGCGATGATATTAGGAATCTTTAGATAAGAATCCTTACCTGCTGCCGGACCAATACATACAGCTTCATCAGCAAAACGAACGTGTAAGCTCTCAGCATCTGCTTTTGAGTATACCGCCACTGTTTTGATGCCCATTTCCTTACACGTACGAATGATTCGTAGTGCGATTTCACCTCTATTGGCAATCAGAATCTTATTAAACATATCAGGGATGTTTAAGATGGTTCAACAAGGAAAAGTGGCTGATCGTATTCTACCGGCTGAGAATTGTCAACCAATACTTTCACGATTTTACCAGACACTTCTGATTCAATCTCATTGAAAAGTTTCATTGCTTCGATGATACATACAGGATCACCGGCTTTTACTGAGCTTCCGACTTCTACAAATGAAGGAGACTCAGGGTTTGGCGATCGGTAGAATGTACCGATCATAGGAGATTTTATTTCTACGAGGTTGCTGTTCGATGCAGATGCATCATCACCTCCATCTGATGATGGGGCAGGAGCTGGAGCTGCCTGTGGAGCCGGAGCAGCTGCCGGAGCAGGAGCTGGAGCCGCCTGAGGTGCTGAAGCTATTACATGCTGTTCTGCACTTCGTTTAATGCTTACCTTAAAATCGTCTGTTTCGATATTTACTTCTTCCAATCCTGACTCGGACAGAAAATTGATCAATTCTTGAATTTCTTTCGCCTTCATAGGTTAATTATTGATTAAAAAATCTTATGAACTAAGGTAATAAAATTTCTCTCGCGTGACAGAAATAATTTCTATCTCTATTTCACTCGCTCCACATATGATCCATCAACAGTGTTGATTTTGATCACTTCGTCCTGATCGATGAACATAGGAACCTGAATAGTAGCACCTGTTTCTACTACTGCATTTTTAGTCGCATTCGTTGCGGTATTGCCCTTAACACCCGGGTCAGCCTGAGTGACAGTCAGAATTACATGCTGAGGAAGCTCACAACCCAGAATTTTTTCTTCTTCTGCGTGAAAAAGGATTTCTACTTCCTGACCGTCTTTTAAGAATTTCGGTGCGTTAATCAAACCCTCTTCGATTGCCACTTGCTCATACGTATTTGTATCCATGAAATGATACCCCATATCATCCATATATAAATATTGATATGGTCTGCGCTCTACACGTGCTGTGGTGATTTTATGACCGGCAGAAAAAGTATTGTCTATCACTTTGCCAGTCGTGATACTTTTCAATTTGGTCCGCACAAAAGCAGGACCTTTACCCGGCTTAACGTGTTGAAATTCTACTACACTAAACAGATCGTGATTAAATTCTATCACCAGTCCGTTTTTGATGTCTGCTGTAGTTGCCATTAAAATGTTAGTTTTTTAGGTTAGTTATTTAGGATCGTAAGCCCATTTTACCCAGATTGCCCCCCATGTAAATCCACCGCCGAATGCAGCCAGTATAAGATTATCTCCCTTTTTTAATTTGTTTTCATAATCAAACAAGCAAAGAGGGATCGTGCCGCTAGTTGTGTTACCGTATTCATGGATGTTTAGCATGACTTTTTCGTCACTTACACCCATGCGATTAGCGGTCGCATCTATGATTCGTTTATTTGCCTGATGTGGTACAAGGTAGGATACATCTTCAGCAGTGAGGTTGTTTCGCTCCATCACCTGAGCCGCCACGTCAGCCATGTTTTTCACGGCAAACTTGAACACTGTAGAACCTTCCTGATAAGCAAAATGCTCCCGGTTCTTCACTGTTTCTTCGGTAGCAGGACGTCTGCTGCCTCCAGCCTTCATGTGTAAAAATGGTTCGCCCGATCCGTCAGACTTTAAGATGGAATCTTTAATCCCAAAATCCTCCTCGGTTGGCTCAAGCATTACAGCTCCTGCACCATCGCCAAAAATGATGCATGTAGCTCTGTCCGTGTAGTCTACGATGGATGACATCTTATCTCCACCAATTACTATCACTTTCTTGTATTTACCAGTCTCAATGAATTGAGAGCCGGTAGCCAACGCATAAAGGAATCCTGAGCATGCAGCCTGAATGTCGTACCCAAAAGCGTTCACAGCCCCAATCTGATTGGAGATGATATTAGCCGTCGCAGGAAATACCATATCCGGTGTTGTGGTAGCACAAATAACCAGATCAATCTCTTCTGCTTTGGTATTGGTTTTTTTCAAAAGCCCCTCTACAGCCTTTACAGCCATTACAGAGGTGCCCTGATTTTCACCTTTTAATATATGTCTTCGTTTGATGCCTGTTCTTGAGGTGATCCACTCATCGTTCGTATCCACAATCTTTTCAAGGTCCTTGTTTGTGAGTACGTCCTCAGGAACGTAACCATGAACGCCTGTTATGGCTGCTTGAATTTTAGGCATCTGATATTAGCTTAGGCTAAAACTTCTTTTTCCATCACCACTTTACCTTTATAGTAAAGTTTGCCTTCATGCCAGAAAGCTCTGTGTGGAAGGTGAGCTTCACCTGTAGTAGGACAGATTACATAGCTTTTTGGAGTTGCTTTGTAATGTGTTCTTCTTTTGTCTCTCCTGGTTTTCGAAATCTTTCGTTTTGGATGCGCCATCTTCTTTCTCTATCTAAATTTATCTTATTTCAATTTTTTTAAGGCTTCCCATCTGGGATCGGTACTTTCTTCCGCTTTGGTCTCCGATGCGTCTGAAATGTAAATCATCTCATCATCTTCGCTATCATCTTCAAATTTTGGATGCAGCTTTTTCATCGGAACTTCCAGGCTGATGGACTCATATAAAAACGTAGAAATATTGATTTCCTGTGCTCCATGTGGAATTACAAATACATCTTCACTTAACTCCTTTTCTTCGTCACCGTATTTGTAAATAATTTCCTTTTTTACTTCTATTGGGAAATCAAATAATTCTAAACTGCGATCACATTCTAGCTCAATCGTACCATTTATGGTCATATTGAGTGTGATCATCGCGTCTGTTTTTGTCAAAATCACATCACAAGTGCCTTTGCCCTTGCTTACCAGGCTGTTTTCAAAATGCGTGAAGAATTCGTCAGAAAAGGTGAAATTAAAGTCATGAGTGCTATTACTCAGTCCAAAAATTTCAATTTTATACTCCTTCAATTCCTTCATGTCCGTCCACTTCCCGGTAAAGACCCGCAAATTTAGATAGAATCCAAGTACTACAAAAGCTTTAGTAATTACTTTTCATCAGCATTTTCGAACTGATTCTCATTTCTTTGACGAATAATGTCATTAGCTAGGTATAGCGCATTGCGAAAAGAGGTTTCATCCGCTTCATTTTTTCCTGCTATCGCAAAGGCGGTTCCATGATCTGGTGATGTTCGAACGAAGGGCAATCCGGCAGTATAATTTACTCCTTCTTCAAAGGCAAGGGTTTTGAAAGGAATGAGCCCTTGATCATGATACATGGCAAGTACACCATCGTATTGCTTGTATGATCGCATCCCGAAAAAGCCGTCAGCAGGAAAAGGACCCGCCACAATATTGTGACCTTTTTTTACTTCTTCTATTGCCGGAATAATAACCTCATCTTCTTCATTACCAAGTAATCCATTTTCCCCTGCGTGTGGATTTACTCCCATAACAGCAACCTTTGGTTTCTTGATGCCAAAATCTTTTTGAAGAGACTTGATCATTTTCTGAAGCTTGGTAACAACCTTCTCTTTTGTAATCTTTTGACTCACTTGATTCAAGGAAATGTGTCCCGTAACAACTCCCACTCGTAAGGAGTCGTGAACCAGAAACATCAGGCTCTCTGATTCACCAGCCTCCTGAGTTAGATATTCGGTATGACCTGGAAATTTGAAATCATCGGATTGGACCAGGTCTTTGGCTAATGGCGCTGTTACGATTGCATCAATTTTATTGTCTTTAAGGTCAGCAACAGCTTTTTGTAATGAGAGAACTGCATACTTACCTCCGGTCTCATTTGCTTGTCCCGGATTGATTTCAATGGTTTCGTTCCAAACATTCAGAACATTCACTTTTTTGTGAACCACTTTTTCAATTCCGGTAATCTGCTGATAATTGAAGTTTTCTTTGTCCAGTCCTTTTCGGTAATAGGAGATGACTTTTCCGGATCCGTAGATGACTGGTGTGAACTGTCTGAGTATGCGGTTGTCCTCCAGAGATTTGATAATCACTTCAGGACCAATACCATTCACATCTCCAATAGTTATTCCAATAAGAGGTTTATTTTTTTTGTGAGATGATTCAGCCATTTGCAGTGTACATTTATCAAATTGGAATTTAACCCGAAAAAATCGGGAGTTGTTAATTGAGAACTGATTATTCCCTCGTAACTATCAACTCTCAACCGAATCAGATTCTAAAAATGCAACATTATAAACTTAGAATAAGTTGGCAAGCGTAAAACCAAAAAAACATTTAGGTCAGCACTTTCTAAAAGACGAAAACATCGCCTTGAAGATTGTTGATGCTTTGAAAAATGAAGATAATCTTCCGGTGCTGGAAATTGGTCCGGGAACGGGAGTGCTTACCAAATATTTAATTAAGCAGGAGGACACTCAGTTCTATGCCTTGGACATTGACACAGAATCCATTGCTTATTTGAAGGAAACATACTCTGATAATCAAGAGCAGTTCCTTTTTAAGGATTATCTGAAATACGATGTTCCATTCGATCGTTTTAATGTAATTGGTAACTTCCCATACAACATCTCTTCGCAGCTATTTTTTAAAATATGGGAGGATCGGGAAAAGGTGGACGAAGTGGTTTGCATGATTCAAAAAGAGGTGGCAGATCGAATCTGTGCGAGTCATGGCAATAAAACTTATGGGATATTGAGTGTGCTTCTGCAAGCCTTTTTTGAAATTAACTATCTGTTCAAGGTACCCCCCGGAGTATTCAACCCACCCCCTAAAGTTCAATCGGCGGTCATACGATTAAAGAGAAATAATATCAAACAATTACCCTGTGATGAGAAGTTTTTTAAAAGGGTTGTGAAGGCTGGTTTCGGCAAACGAAGGAAGACCTTGCGCAACGCTTTAAAAGACCTAAATTTGTCTGACTCTGTAGCTGCTCTCCCTGAGATGGATAAAAGGGCGGAACAGTTGTCTGTCCAGGAATTTATCTCGCTTACTGAAAAAATCGCCTAAAAATGGAAGCAGTGATGACGTTTGAGCTTTCGGTTGAATTTAAAGACCGGTTTCAGCAAGCCCTTGATGAGCAGGATACTGCTTTCATCAAATCCACTCTTGATGGTGTAAATCCTGCTGATATTTCTGCTCTTTTAGATGAGTTTGATTCTGTCGAATGCAAATATGTATTTGACTTATTATCTCCTGAGATTGGTGCCAGGATTCTTGAGGATCTTGAGGAGGATGTACGAGAAGAGTTCATTAAAGAGTTCTCAGCTACTGATCTTGCTTCTTTCGTGGAGCTGATGGATTCGGATGATGGAACGGATATTCTCTATGAGATGGGAGTTGCTGATAGGAATGAGGTGATCCGTCAGATTCAGGATGAAGAGAAAGCCTCCAACCTGATGGAACTCCTTGAATACGATGAGGATGTGGCCGGTGGTCTGATGGCTAAAGAATTAATCAAAGCCAATCTGAACTGGAGTATTTCGCAATGTATTGATGAAATCCGAATGCAAGCAGAGAATGTACAGAAGATTTATTCAGTTTATGTAGTGGATAATAAAGAAAACCTACTGGGCAAAGTAGGGATTAAAAACCTTATTTTGGGTAAAGGAGGGGCGAAAGTTGCAGATATCTATGATGATCAGATTATCTCTGTTGAAACCTCTACTACTGAGGAAGAAGTTGCCAGTATCATGCAGAAATATGATCTGGAAGCAGTACCCGTAGTAAATGCCAGGGGGAGACTTGTGGGAAGGATTACCATTGATGATGTGATTGATGTGATCCGCGAAATGGCAGATGAGGAGCGTCAGTTAATGACTGGGGTTAGCTCCGATGTAGAGGAAGATGATACAGTCTGGAAGATTTCTCGTGCAAGACTACCGTGGTTAATCATTGGCATGGCTGGTGGCTTGGTGGGTGCGCAGTTTCTTGGGCTTTTTAAGGAAGAAATAATCATCGTTCCTGCATTGGCATTTTTTATTCCATTGATTACGGCATCCGGAGGTAATGTTGGTATCCAATCTTCTTCGATTGTTGTACAAAGTCTGGCTAACCCAAACGTATTTGCAGATAGTATGTGGAAACGGTTGTTGAAAGTTTTCATGGTAGCAATTGTCAATGGAGCCATTCTTTCATTGATGGTTTTTGGTGCAGTAATATTATTTATGAGGGAGCAACCATTAGCAGCGACAGTAGCGATAGCCCTTTTTTCAGTTGTTTTATTAGCTTCATTTATGGGGACTATTACTCCTTTAGTCCTTAATCGTTTCGGAGTAAATCCCGCCCTAGCGTCTGGTCCTTTTATAACCACTACGAACGATTTATTGGGTTTGGCTGTCTATTTCTCGATAGCACACCTATTATATAATTTATGAGTGAAGTAAAGCGAATTCTCATCGCTGATGATATGCATGAAGTTATCCTTGCCCTTTTGAAGGAAAAAGGGTTCGATCCTGTTTATCTACCAGTGATTGATAGGAAGGGGATATTAAAGATCATACGTGAGTTTGAAGGATTAATTATTCGAAGCAAAACAGCAGTGAATAAGGAATTAGTTGATGCTGGTCCAAATTTGAAATTCATTGCGCGAGCCGGAGCTGGTATGGATAAGGTGGATGAAGACTACCTCAATGGAAAGGGAATTACAGCTATAAACGCACCAGAGGGTAATAGAGATGCATTAGGTGAACATGCCATGGGTTTGTTACTCGGTCTTCTGCACAAAATTTCAACTGCACATAATCAAATTAAAAGTGGGGTATGGGATCGGGAAGGAAATCGAGGCATTGAGCTTAAAGGCAAAGTCGTAGGAATCTATGGTGTGGGAAATATGGGGATGTCATTTGCAAGAAAACTGAGAGGTTTTGATTGCGAGGTTATTGGGTTTGACAAGTTCAAGGGAACTTTTGAAGGTGGATTTATCAAGAACGTGGAGTTGGATGAGTTGATGGAGCGTACGGAGGTATTGAGCATTCATATACCTTTAAATGTAGAGACCAGGCACTTGTTTGATGAAGCATATTTAAGAAGCTTCAAAAAGCTTAAGGTACTTATTAATACTGCCAGGGGTGAAATTTTAGATACACAAGCACTGATTCAATTACTTGAGGAAGGAACATTATATGGTGCAGGATTGGATGTGCTTGAGAATGAAAAACTGAACGAGTACTCGGCATCAGAAAAGGAATTACTTGAAAAACTAAATGCACAACCCAATGTGCTGATTACTCCTCATGTAGGCGGATGGACGTATGAATCCTATCAGCGAATAAGTGAAGTAATTGCGGGTAAGATTGCGGAACTATTTGGTGCAGATGGCCAGTCGTAGAACGTGACTTTTAAGGATTCAGAAATACACTAGATTTTTGATTTCAGTTAATCCTTAATGTATATTTGCATCATCAAAATAAGAAAACACGGGAAAACGGCTTCATTGTGAGGCCGTTATTTTTTGTTTAAAGGGGTAAGAACAATTATGGCAGTTAATTACTATACGAAAGACGGACTTGATAAGCTCAAAGCAGAATTAAATGAGCTTAAGACAAAGGGAAGAGCCGATATGGCTAAGCAGATCGCGGAAGCCAGGGATAAGGGAGATCTAAGTGAAAATGCCGAGTACGATGCAGCAAAAGAAGCTCAAGGGTTGCTTGAGTTAAAAATTTCAAAGCTGGAGAAAGTAATCGGTGATGCGCGAGTAATTGATGAATCTACCATTGATACCTCCAAAGTATCCATCCTCTCTACTGTGAAAATCAGAAATAATAAAAATAAAATGGAAGTGACCTACCAATTGGTTGCTGAAGAGGAAGCGGATTTGAAAACCGGAAAAATCTCCGTACAGTCTCCAATCGGAAAAGGTCTGTTAGGAAAGAAAAAGGGCGAGAAAGCGCTGATTAAGGTGCCAGCTGGTGATATGGAATTTGAAATATTAGATATTACCGTCTGATGGCTAGCATTTTCACCAAAATAGTAGAGCGAGAAATTCCGGCACACATCGTTGCTGAGGACGAAAATTACCTGGCTTTTCTTGATATCAACCCATTGGTTGAGGGTCATACATTGGTAATCCCAAAGAAAGAGGTGGATTATGTATTTGACCTGGATCATCAAACATTGGCAGGTCTATTCTCATTTTCAAAAGGAGTAGCCAAAGCCATAGAGTCTGTAATTCCATGTGAACGAATCGGATTGACCGTAATGGGACTGGAAGTACCTCACGCACACGTTCATTTGATTCCTATGCAAACCATGGATGATATGAACTTTAGCAACATGAAGCTATCTCCAAGTAAAGAAGAGATGGAAGCCACAGCTAAAAAGATCAAAGAAGCTTACGAGAAGAAATAGACTTCTGGTCACGGATTTAGAAATTAGATATTGAGCCCACCGAAAGGTGGGTTTATTGTTTTTAATTACACCACATTAATTTACCATCATGGATGTAGGAATGATCAAGAAAATAGATGAGGTTCGTTCACTTCTAACTGATCCGGAAGAATTTGATAAAGTAGTTGCTAAATATGAAGCTGACCCTTGCGAAGAGACCCTCCGAGCAGTCATTGATCAGATGACTATTTAAATTGCAAAGGGGCGTGTGAAAGGGATGAAGAAAGAATAGGTGATTTAACCTATGCTGAAAAACCTTTAATAATAACATACTTGGAGCTTTCTCAAATAAAATCATTTGAATAACAGCTATGTCTTGCTCCCTCCGAATAGCTTCATCTCACCCGGCTTGCCTTTGACTAACCAGGAAATGCCGAAAGCAGAAACACCAATGATCTCACCTACTAATACGCCTTGCGGAAAATTGTCACCAATCTTTTCTTCCAATGCAAAGTAGATGAGCATGAATGCAATGGATGCCCAAACGATGATACCCATTGTTTTATAAAAGGCCTTTTTAGTGCCACCAAGAGGAAACTTGAAGTAAGACATGGCACCAACCAATATCAAAAAAGCACCGGCTGAGAGTAAGTGGATGGTATTAAGTGTTGAATCAAAATGACAAAATGTATGCAACTGTCCATCGTAACATGATGTTGGTAGAATTGCAGTTATCAGCGCAAAAAAACCAGCCAAATTTGTAATTGTATTATCACTGACTTTTTCCTTTTCTGTTTTCTCATACCCCTGATAGGTGAGTAGAAGTAATCCAAATGCAATTAGAATTCCGGTGAAAATTGGAGATGCTGCTGTGTAATAGTAATGACTGATTGAAGGTTCTATTTGCCATGTGCGGAGCATTAGAAGCCAGGGGAGTAGAACCCCTAAGATTCCTATCCATCTTCGTAAAGATCGATAGGAAACATTAAGCAGGGCTTTGGCATTTTCAGCCATGTGATTAACTAATTAGGTGACCACTAAATTGCGTTTTTTGTCAAATAAATGCAATACCCGTTTTAGGGTATTTTTTCCAAAAGTCGTCCCACGACTCCAAGTCGTAGGACGACTTATGCTATTTGTTATAACTCAATGCCGTTGAATTAAGAAAAAATTTCAGCAATTTGATTAAGATTCCTGACCCCTAAAGGGAATGATTTAAACCTGTAAGTCATCTCTTTAGGGACTGAGGGTAAGAAAGTCTTAACTAAACGGCATATGATTTGCGAGCTAGCATGAATCTGTTACAAATTTGGAACATATCACTTTATACCTCGTATATTTGTACCATTGTGGTACACCAATTAAAATCATGTTAGTAATAAGCAGCAGAGAGTTTAGACAAAATCAAAAGATGTATTTTGAAAAAGCGGATAAGGGGGAGCAGATTATTGTTCAACGGGGAAAAGACAAAGCATATGCCCTAACTCCTGTAGGTGAGGACGATCTTTACTTCAATGCTAAAATGGTAGAACGGATAAAGGAAAGCCTGAAACAGGTTGAAGCAGGTAAGACTAAGAAGATTTCTTCTTCTCAAGAGATCAATGAGTTACTTGGTCTATGAGCTACACGTTAGAATTCTCAGATCAGGCATTAGAAGACATAGAAAAACACAAAAAGGCTGGAGATCAATCAATTTTAAAGAAAATACAACGATTGCTTAACGAGCTAATGGAACATCCAAAAACAGGAACAGGGCAGCCTGAAATGTTAAAACACGAATTGGCTGGTTTATACTCCAGGAGGATTAACAGAAAACATCGGTTGGTTTATTCCATCAAAGAAAAAGTAGTTACTGTATAGGTATTAAGTGCCTACTCGCATTACGGGGATAAATGAAATTATACTCGCGGCGGCTGAACCATCCCGAAACCATGGTTTTTCAGATTTCAAATCTGAAAAAGCCGTAGGAGATGAGTAGACTCACGTTAATCATGCTCCCGTTATTCCCTTGGGAGGGCTACCGAAGGTGCCCGAGTCATGGGAATCTAATCTTGTAAACTAATTGCTCTAAAATAGGACAGATTCCCAAGTCTCGTTCGTACCTCACTCGCAAGGGAATGGCGAGGGTAATAGGGATACCATGATTTTCAAATTTCAAACCTGAAAAAAGCCTAACTACTAATTACCAACTACCAATTCACTAATCACCAGATTACTTCACCCTCCTCGGATTATCCGCAATAAATGACTTCCAGCTTTTCTTACCGCCACCAGGAATCCCTGACTTAGAGGAGTAGTGATGACAAATGGCGACAGCCAATGCATCAGTAGCATCCATCAGCTTCGGAGCATCTTCAAATTTCAACAGCATCTGGATCATATGAGCAACCTGCTCCTTACTGGCATTTCCATTTCCGGTTACTGATTGTTTCACCTTTTTTGGCGCATACTCATGAATGGGCATGTCTCGGTTAAGGGCAGCAGCCATGGCAACACCCTGTGCACGTCCCAGCTTCAACATGGATTGCACGTTTTTCCCAAAGAATGGAGCTTCTAGCGCCACTTCATCAGGTAGGTATTCCTTCAACAACTCCGTAACTCGTTCAAAAATCTTCTTGAGTTTTATCTCGTGGTTTTTATACTTGCTGAGATGAATAACCCCAAACTGGATGACACTCATTTTCTCACCTTTGCAATGGATCAAACCGTATCCCATTACATTCGTGCCCGGGTCTATTCCTAAAATGATTCGCTCTTTAATCGCCACAGATGCAAATTAGTGTCTTTGAATGAACTTAGGAAACGTTGCGAAAAGGAGGGTGGGTAAGAAAATTTGGCGCGGTGGTGATGGGGATGTGGGCAAAGGCTTTAAAATTTTCTTGATTTTTTTGTCAATTTTTTCATCAAGGAAAAAAGTGAAAGTAAACTTGAAGTTTCTTGTCACAAAAATCAAACTAGCAAATCGGAAAGTACCGACGATCTCATTTAAGTAAACCCTGGCTAATGGCATTCTTGAAGGTTGCTTTATTAGTTACATGTCTCTATTTCATCATCACCAAATTCCGGGATCAATCAATAAGTCTGAATGAAATCCAATGGCCAAACTCGATTGGAATGATCGTTGGTTTCGTCAGTATTCTTATGATCCTCAACTGGTACCTGGAGGCTCTTCGATGGAAAGTTTCTTTACAGTTCTTTGAAGCCATCTCTATAAAAAAAGCCTGGCAAGTGATTCTGGGAGGTTTAGCACTCAATTGGGTGTTACCATTCACTTCTGGTGACCTACTTGCGCGAATTTCACAGCAAAATGATAAGTATCAAACTACCTCTGCAGCTTTTTTAAATAGAGGAATCATGTTGTTTTTGACATTCCTTATAGGGTCTTATGGTACAAGCAAACTAGCGGTTCAGTATGATGTTTTTAGTGAGATTGGTATTCTGATATTCATTTTTGTTCCAATAATAAAATGGATTTTTAAAAAACAACTCAACCGGTTTTTCCTGTACTTTAAAACCCTAAAAAGGTCCACTTTGATTTGTATTATTTCGATTTCACTTGTTCGATATTTGGTTTTTGTATTTCAATTTTACCTCCTCCTAAATGTTTTTCTACCTGAATTATCTACCGAATTATTAGTTGCAGGAATTGGATGGATTTTTCTTATCCGCTCAGTGCTACCATTGGTTTTTGGAGGGATTGGTGTTCGTGAAGCTTCCGGCATACTATTCTTCGAGCCACACGTGTCAAACCTTCAAATGGTGATAGTTCCGATCTTTTTGATTTGGGTTATCAATACAATAATCCCTTCACTGGTTGGTTTGATTTTTATCTGGCGATTTAAAGCTAACATTGCGCGATGATCTTTCTGATTGTATCATTCACTGTTTTACACGTTTTTTTCTACCTGGGACTGGCTTTTGGGTGGAGAAGAATGCCTAAGGTCTATAAAAATGAAAGCCTGATCCCTTTTTCTGTCATCATACCGGTTCGCAATGAAGAAAATACGATTTACCAAATCCTTAGGCACTTGGAAAAACAGGATTACCCGAAGGAGTTATTTGAAGTGATCGTCGTAGATGATTTTTCTGATGACACAACTGTAGACCAAGTAATCCAATCGAAGGATGCACTATCGATTACTATCCATTTGATTCAGCTGGAAGACGAAAACAAGCAAGGAAAAAAGCATGCTTTGACAGCAGGAGTAAATGCTGCAGAACATGAAACGATTTTGACAACCGATGCAGATTGTTTGTTTGGTGATCACTGGATCAGGTCATTCAATGATGCGTTTGATGAAACAACCAATATGGTAGCTGGCCCTGTTGCTATTCAGGGAAAAGGCTTATTTGCACGCCTACAACAGGTTGAGTTTGCCGGTCTTATGGGTTTCGGGGCTGTAACCATTGCAAAAGAAAATCCAAGTATGTGCAGCGGTGCTAACCTGGGTTTTAGAAAGCGTGCTTTTGAAGAAGTGGGTGGCTATACCAACAATCTTTTTACACCATCTGGTGACGATGAATTTTTGCTTTACAACATCATGCACAGGTTCCCCCATTCCACCCGATTTCTGAAATCAGAGGGAGGAATTGTGAATACACCGGCGCACTTAAAACTGTCTTCCTTTATTAATCAACGTGTACGCTGGACCAGCAAATGGAAATACAATAAGAATCGAAAGGTGAGAGCGAGCGCTATTCTTTTCTTTTTTGACTATCTGTTCTTTTTAGTTGGAATCATCGGTGCAATAATGGGATTTTTCAACCCATTTTTAGTTGGCTGCATTGCACTTGTTCGATTCATTGCTATGTGGGTGTTCGTAGCTCCAATTAATCGATTTCTTCGCGGAAAAGGTAGTTTTTTTCCTTTGCTGATATTCCAGATTATTTACCCGCTTCATGTTTTATTCATGGGTATGAATTCTATCTTTGGTTCATACACATGGAAAGGAAGAAAATATAAATGACTGACGAGGAGTTTGATATTATAGATGAGCTATACTTTGTTACGTCATACACTGATTTAAAGGAAGCAACTGAATTTTCTGACGAGCAATTACGAACTCATCTGATCCAAATGGCACAAAAGGGATGGGTGCGAGTATATAAAAACGTAGATGAGGAATCAGAATTAGAGCGTTTGGATTTTGAAAATGATTACCAATCTTTCTTCTATCTTGCTTCAAAAAAGGGACTATTTGAACACAATACTCAATGAAGGGAACTTCACTGGACATAAAGGACTTACAACTCAACGCACTACTGGAGGTTACTCAGGCTGTTAATAATAACCTGCCTGAAGACGATCTACTCAAGATCTACAAGTTCACATTACTGGCCGATTTAAAAATTAATAAGCTGGCCCTATTTACCGAGCGTAGTGGGGAGTGGGTGTGTAGGGTGAATTTTGGCACAAAAAATGACTTATTAGGCAGTGAACTACCAGAAAAGTACAAGGAACTAAAAAATCAAATTGGTTTAGTGGATGCCACTTTCGATGAGTTTGATTCCGTTTTTCCGGTTTATCATAAAAACAAGCTCCTATCAGTTGTTTTCATTGAAACAGATTCGAAGCTCGGTGTGCAAGATCGATTCTTAAATGCATTGACAAACATCATTCTGGTAGCCATTGAAAATAAACGTCTGGCACGTCAGCAGATGGAACAGGAAGCATACCGGAGAGAACTGGAAATTGCCAAAAAGGTGCAAAACTTCTTGTTCCCAAAAGAACTACCTAAAATAGAGCGACTTCAGATAGAGGCTTTTTACCTGCCGCACCATGATGTAGGAGGTGATTACTACGATTACATTCAGATTGACGAAAATAAGTTTTTGGCATGTATCGCCGATGTGTCCGGAAAGGGAGTACCTGCTGCTCTGTTGATGTCAAACTTCCAGGCGTCATTAAGAGCCTTAGTTCGTCAAACCAAAGACTTGAAGGACATCATTGAGGAATTGAATCTCACGACCTATGTAAGTGGTAATGCTGAGAATTTCATCACCTTCTTTGCGGGTATTTACGATTTTAAAACCAAAGAACTTGAGTATATCAATTGTGGTCATAACGAGATCATTTTGAAAAAAAGTGACGGAATCGAATTGTTGAATGATGGAACCACAGTGTTGGGCATGTTTGATCCGCTTCCATTTATTGAAACCAAGCGCATCAAAAATCTGGATGAGTTTTTTCTATTCACCTACACAGATGGACTTACTGAAACCTTCAATGAAGAGGATGAAGCTTTTGAGTTTGAGCGCCTATTGAAAATCCTGAAAGACGATTGCCCTCAAGACCTGTCTGAATTCCATAATCAAATTCTAGAGGCATTGAATCAGTTTAAGGGTAACAAGCCTTTTCACGACGATATTACCATGCTTTCATGCCGCATTCAAAATAAATGATTCGGTTTTATAGAACACCGCGTTTAACCAGGTATTTGTATTCATCGCTTACCTGGACAATTCAATCTTCTGATTCCATCTTTCTTACGTTTGATGATGGACCTGATCCGGAGGTAACACCGTGGGTTTTAGATCAATTAAACAGTGTGAGCGCGAAAGCTACATTCTTTTGTTTGGGAAGAAACATTGATCAGCATCCTCAATTGATGCAACAGATTGTAGCACAAGGGCATCAAATCGGAAATCATACGTACAGTCACATGAAAGGATGGAGGAGCAAAGATTCATCCTATTGTGAGGACGTATCATTGTGTGACGAAGTGATGATGGAGCACAACCTCAAATCAGATCTTTTTAGACCACCCTACGGTAGAATCAAGAAGAGCCAAATCAAAAAACTCCGGGACAAACGAATCATCATGTGGAGCCATTTGTCATGGGATTTTGATGATAAGTTGAGCATCAATAAATCCATTAGCCAATTAAAGAAGGCAAAACCGGGTAGCGTACTCGTTTTTCATGATAGCCAGAAAGCCTTTAACAACCTTCAGGTAATTCTTCCTGAGATTCTTTCGCATTTTCAAGCAAAAGGCTTCAAATTCGAGGCATTACTTTGATTATTAGTCAAAATAATCAATTCTAAAAGGTAGGTAGGCTTCCGATCATATGATAGATACACACGCACACATTTATTTAGAGCATTTTGAAGAAGACATAGACCAGGTCATCGAACGGGCGCAGGCCGTAGGCGTAAAGAAGATCCTTCTTCCAAATATCGATAGCACTTCGATCGACTCAATGCTGAAACTAGAAGAGAAGTATCCGGACATCTGCTATCCGATGATGGGGCTACACCCATGCTCGGTGAAGGAGGATTTTGATAATGAATTAAAGCTGGTGGAAGACTGGTTCAGTAAGCGATCATTCCTGGCAGTAGGAGAGATGGGAACTGATTTGTACTGGGATAAAACGTTCTGGGAGCAACAAAAAGAGGCATTTCATTTTCAATGCGATTTAGCACTCAAATATGATCTACCCATTGTTGTTCATTGTCGAGAGACCATTGATGAAACAATTGAGCTGGTAGCACAATATCAAGGGAAGGGATTGCAAGGAGTATTTCATTGTTTTACTGGAAGCGTTGAGCAAGCAAAGCAAATCACTGATTTGGATTTTTATTTGGGCTTAGGGGGGGTATCTACCTTCAAAAATGGAGGAATGGATCAGGTGATTCCTCACCTGGATCGTTCAAAAATCATTTTAGAAACTGACAGTCCTTATCTGACACCTACACCTAACCGTGGAAAAAGAAACGAACCTGCCTATGTTGATTTGGTGGCAGCAAAGGTCTCCGAATACTTGGGTATTTCTAAATCAGAGCTTGATGAATTGACCACAGCAAATGCAAATGCGCTATTTTTCCCATCTGAAAAGAATTGACATTGAAATACAAAATTGTAAATATTAATAAGACAGGCGAGCGGTCTGTTTTGATCATTTACACCGGAGGTACCTTCGGGATGATTCAAGATGCCAGTGGAGCCCTTATGCCATTCAATTTTGGTAAAGTTGTAGATAGAGTACCTGAGTTAAGGCAGCTGGATATTCGTCTGACGGTCATTTCTTTTCCGAAACCACTCGATTCTTCCAACATCCTGATTCAGGATTGGAAGGATATGGCATACATTATTGAAGAAAACTATGAGCAGTATGATGCATTTGTGATCCTTCATGGTACTGATACCATGGCATACTCAGCCTCAATGCTGAGCTATATGCTTGACGGACTAAATAAACCGGTGATATTCACGGGAGCTCAAATGCCCATAGGCTCCATTCGGTCAGATGCCAGGGAAAACTTAATTGCTGCATTAGAAATAGCCTCTGCTCACAATGAAGGCAACCCAATCATCAGCGAAGTGTGTGTGTATTTCAATTACATGTTATTAAGAGGATCACGTTCACAAAAACTGAGAAGCAGTACGTTTGCAGCGTTTGAATCTGAAAACTATCCGGTACTGGCTGAAGCCGGGATAGAGATAGAGTTCAATTACTCGGCATTGAAACCATTTGTTGGGGATTCAAAGCTGACAGTCAAAAATCATCTCGATCCGAATGTTACTATTCTAAAGATTTTTCCGGGTATAACTGAGCATGCAGTCAAAGCGATACTTTCAGATAAAAAAATAAAGGGTGTTGTTTTAGAGTCGTTTGGTTCCGGAAATACCATGAAATTTGATTGGTTTCTAAATTGCTTAAAAGAAGCCATTAAAGAGGGTAAGATTATTTTGAACGTAAGTCAATGTATAGGAGGAGAGGTAGAGCAAGGAAAATATGAAACAAGTAAAGAGCTAAATAAAATAGGGGTTTTAAGTGGTGGAGACATTACTACAGAGGCAGCAGTGACAAAAATGATGTTTTTGCTGGGATCTGGAGAGAAAGGGGATCGGCTAAAACACCGGCTTACGCACTCAATAGCAGGGGAGATGGACCAAGTGTGGGAATAATGCTGCTGAAATAGCCTTGATGTTAGAAATAAACTTGCATAAAGGTATTTTTAATGATTTATTTGTAGCCCGTCAAAAAGTGGCGGTCTACAGAGAGGTGGCCGAGTGGTCGAAGGCGCACGCCTGGAAAGTGTGTATACCCCAAAAGGGTATCGAGGGTTCGAATCCCTTCCTCTCTGCGATTTCGCAGTGTCACTCCTGCAGAATTCGACAATTTTTGATGAGTGGTGCGAATTTTGTGGGAATGAAAATGCAAATTTGGATTTTACTAAAACTTAAATATTTAACTAAACCGAAGACTTAACTTACAAGACTGAATTATGAAAAAGTTATTGACTCTCTTAATGTTGGCAGGTGTATTCACCTTTAGTGCTACAGCACAAGGTTTTTCTGACTCAGATTCAACTGAGGTAGATTCCGCAGCTGTTGACACAGCACAGGCGGAAGAAGTATACGAAGAGCCTGTAGAAGAAATCGCTGAGATTGTAGCTCCTGAAGAAGCAGCTCCATCCAAAGGATTTCACCAAGTAGTAAAAGAACAATTCATTGATGGTGGACCAACTTTCATGGGTATCGTTCTTGCATGTTTGATTCTAGGTTTAGCGATAGCTATCGAAAGAATCATTCACCTAAACATGGCATCTACAAACACTAAGAAGCTTCTTGCTGATGTTGAAGATGCATTGAATGCAGGTGGTGCTGATGCTGCTAAAGAAGTATGTAGAAATACAAGAGGACCTGTTGCGTCAATCTTTACTCAGGGACTAATGAGAATGTCTGAAGGAGTTGAGATGGTTGAGAAGTCAATCATTGCATACGGATCAGTGGAGATGGGTAAATTAGAAAGAGGAATGATTTGGATCTCTCTTTTCATTTCACTAGCGCCGATGCTAGGTTTCATGGGTACAGTAATTGGTATGATCGAGGCTTTCGATGCGATTGCAGAAGCTGGTGACGTATCTCCTGCACTTGTGGCTAGTGGTATTAAAGTAGCACTTTTGACAACAGTTGGTGGTTTGATTGTGGCTGTAATTCTTCAGCTTTTCTACAACTACCTTGTTTCTAAAGTGGATTCAATCGTAAATAGCATGGAAGATGCATCTATCTCTTTGGTGGACCTTCTTGTTAAGCACAATCTTTCTAAGTAATCTAAAAATAGATTAGACTATGGTTGATGTAGGATTATTTATATCATATATACTCATTGGTGTTTGCATTCTTGCAGCAGTAGGAATGCCACTAGTGAAGGCATTTGGCGATCCGGATTCTTTGAAAAAGATGGGGGTCGGTGTAGGCGCACTTGTAGTAGTTTTCTTGATCGCGTTTTTTACAGCGAGTGGAGACAACTCTGGTGATGCAACTGAAACAACAGCAAAGCTCGTAGGAGCAGGATTGACAACCTTTTACATTCTTGCGATTGCAGCTATTGGCGGAATCGTTTATACAGAAATTAAAAAAGCAGCTGAATAATGGCGAGGAATAAAGATAGAGGCACTCCAGAGGTGAGTTCAGGCTCTATGGCAGACATTGCCTTCCTTTTGCTCATTTTCTTCCTGGTAACTACCACGATTGCAAATGACAAAGGAATTTTGATGCAGCTGCCTCCTCCACCAGAACCAGATCAGCCTGAGATTGAATTTCAGGAGCGAAATATCTTTAAGATATTGGCTAACTCAAACGATCAGCTTTTGGTAGAGAATGAGCCGTATAACAAGCCTATGTCTGAGTTGAAAGAAGAAGTAAAGGCATTTGTTTTGAACTTTGGTAATCCGGATGAAGAAGGGCTACAGATTTATAATAGTCTGCCTTCCAGTCTGAAAACCCAGGCAAAACAAAGAACTGAATCTTCTGATCATCCGGGAAAGGCGGTAGTATCATTTAAAGCAAACAGAGGTACCAGTTATGAGCTTTACATAGATGTATTGGATGCAGTTCAGGCTGCTTACAATGAAATCTATGCTGAGCGTGTGGGTATTACAGCACAGGAGTTCTTGCAACTAGATCAAAGCAAGGATGTTGAGAAAAGAATGTATCAGCAGGCTCGTGCAGGAATACCTAAGGCGATCTCAATTGCAGAACCTGATAAATAAGTCATACTATGTCGAAGTTTAAGAAAAAATCAAGCGCATCACAAGATATACCTACGGCAGCATTGCCGGATATTATCTTCATGCTTCTATTCTTCTTCATGGTGACAACTGTGATGAGAGAGCAGGAGATTTTAGTAAAACAGGTACTTCCTAAGGCGGAACAGCTTTCTAAAATTCAGAAGAAGTCATTGGTGAGTCACATCTACATCGGAGAGCCAAAGAACATTGGCACTTACGGAGATGAACCAAGAATTCAAACCAATGATGTATTCATGGAGCCCGATGAATTGACCCTTTTTGTAAACCAGGAAAAAGATAAACTTTCCGAGGCAGAAAGAGATCGAATCACAATGGCCCTGAATATTGACTCTGAAGTTAAGATGGGAATTGTTTCAGACGTTGAGCAAACGCTTAGGAAGTCAAATGCTCGTAAGATTCTTTATAAGTCTCTTAAAGGGCTAAAGGATTAAAATAACTTTTTCAGAAATATATAAACCCAGGCGGTATCGTCTGGGTTTTTTTGGTTTTAAGAATGTCGGCTTGATTGACCTCTTTTGATCGAAAGCTTATTTTTCTAGCTGTTTCTTCTTTTCCTTAAGCCATTGATCATATTCTTTCTTGGCTTCATCCAGTGCATCTTCTAACTCTTGCTGCGTTGCTTTTCTTAACTTATCTGCCTCGTCAATGACTTTCTCACGTTGCTTTTGCAGCCGCTTGAGTGTAGTTTCTATATCACGCTTTGCATCTTCTGCAGCCTCTTTAGAATCCTTCTTTAGATCATCGATTTCTTTCTCTAGCTCTTTCTTACGCTCTTCAAATTTTTCAAGAGCTTCCTCACGCTTCGACTCCTTTTCGTTTTCTTTGGCTGAACAGCCAATAAGTATTGTGCCCAAAAGCGCATACATTAGATATTTCATGGTATAACTGATTTAATAATTAAGCACTGAATTTTTTTGGATTGAGGTATGGCGCCCAATCATCTCTATATAATCCGGTATTCATCTTCAGAAAAGTAACGTATGAAGGCTTTACCGGAGCTTTCAAAAGCTTCATTCCTACTTTTTCTAACGAATAGTCACTCTTCCGAGAATTACATTTCTTGCACGCGGTAACAAGGTTTGTCCAGGTGGACTTTCCGCCTTTTGATCTTGGCACTACATGGTCAATTGTCAAATCTTTAGAAGTACCGCAATACTGACATTTTCCCCCGTCTCTTTTGAAGAGATTATGCCTACTCATGACCACACCTTTATAAGGAATTGAAATGTAATATTTCACTTTTATTACAGAAGGAAATGGATAAGAGGAGGTGATTGATCGAAGTTTCTTTTCTTTAATGTCAGTGATTAGATCTGCTTTTTTGAGAAACATGAGCATAAATGCACGCTGTACTGTGCACACCGTGAGCGGTGTGTAATCTTGATTTAATACCAGTACAGTGTTATTCATAAATTAAATTCTTAATCGTTCCAAATCTCTTTTTTGGTCCTTCTTCTTAATGCTTTCTCGTTTATCATAGATCTTTTTACCCTTAGCGAGTGCTATTTGTAACTTCGCCAGGCCCCTGCTATTAATGTATATTTTAACCGGAATTATAGTTAATCCTTTTTCCTCAGTCTTAGATTTGAATTTATCAAGTTCACGCTTTTTTAAAAGCAACTTTCGGTCTCTTGTCATTTCATGACTTTCAAAACTTGCCTGTGAGTAGGGAGAGATATTCATACCCTTGATGAAGAGTTCATCCTTTTTAAAGTAACAGTATGCCTCCTGGATACTTGCTTTTCCTTCTCTTAAGGATTTAATCTCAGAACCTTTAAGCATGATGCCCGCCTCCACTGTTTCAACAAATTCAAACTCATAACTTGCTTTACGATTTTTGATTTGAATGTTATTTGAAAACCTGTTCTTATCCTTACTCATTGTATAAATATATATATAGACCGCATCAAAATGGCATTCTAGGGAGTGGACTATCATTTAATGCCCCAAACGCTTCCTTCTCATACAGTAAATGACCACTAATAGCAATCATGCCTGCATTATCCGTGCAGTATTGAAAGTCAGGAATATAGACTCTCCATTTTCTTTCTTCTGCTACTTCCTTTAACCGATTTCTCAAACCACTGTTTGCTGATACGCCACCTGCTATTGCAATTTGATTGATTCCTTCCTGATCTGCCGCTTTTTCAAGTTTTTGCATAAGCATAGCTATCAAGGTGTGCTGAATGCTGGCAGCCAGATCATTGATATTCTCTTCAATGAACCGCTCATTACTTCTTACTTCTTTTCTTAAAAAATAAAGTATTGAAGTCTTAATCCCACTGAATGAATAGTCAAGAGCGGGCATTTCTGATTCAGTAAATTGAAACCTGTCAGGATTACCTTCTTTAGCCAATTTGTCAATCAAAGGTCCCCCGGGATATGGAAGGCCAAGCAGTTTAGCAGCTTTATCAAAAGCCTCCCCAACGGCATCATCTTGTGTTTGTCCCAGAATGATCATTTCATTTGCACTATTGACACGAAGTATTTGTGTATGCCCACCACTCACAGTTAAGCAGATAAACGGATAGGAGGGCTTAGGATCATCAATAAAATGGGCCAGTACATGCGCCTTCATATGATGGATAGGAATCAATGGAATATTTAGTGAGGCTGCCATTGATTTAGCGAAACTTGATCCAATTAATAGTGCACCTAATAACCCCGGTCCTCGTGTATATGCAATCCCATCTAAATCTTTTACGTTAATATTGGCGTGAGTGAGTACATGATCAACTACTGGCACGATATTTCTTTGATGTTCTCGTGAAGCGAGCTCGGGCACTACACCTCCGTACTGCTCATGAATAGCTTGGCTGGCAATTTCATTATTGATTACTTTGCCGTTTATGCACAGAGATGCTGAAGTTTCGTCACAAGATGATTCTATACCTAGGATAACCGCCACCGCTTTTTTTTGAAGGCCAAGATAACGATATCGCAAGTTCGCAGAGTAATCTGGAAGATTTTTTCAGGTACATTTTTCTATACATTAATGCTATTGCTCTTGGTGATGCTTCTTCTACAGCTAAGACCGGTGCAAACATATTTGGCGCGGCAGGTACTTCAGGCTGTTTCTGACAAGACAAATTATGAGATATCAATCAGCAAAGTTAAAATCTCATGGTTGGACCAAGCCAGCTTAGAAGAAATCATGATAAAAGATCTTAGTGGTGATACAATGGTGTATTCTCATAACCTGGAGGTCAATTATGAAATTCTCAACCTCATAAAACAGGATTTCCTGAATATTGAAGAGGTAGTTTCCAATGGTCTTAGACTCAAATTAGCAAAGCATGAGGAAGGATCGAAGCTTAACCTCACACAGTTTTTAAATGCTTTAAAAACTGACACTGTAAAGAAAGAGTCCAAACCAATCTATGTTGGTGGAATAACCCTTTCCGATTTGAATCTTAGCTTAAGAGACAAGACAAAGGAACTACAGCCTAATAAGCTTGATTTTGCAAATCTGAATTTCAGAATTCCTGATTTTAATGTCACCAGGTTTTCTCTCAGATCTGATACAATCTCGGGAGAGATACTGCAAATGAGAGGAGTGGAAACACATTCAAACTTTATGATTACTGATTTTAATACTGTTTTTAGAGTTAGTAACCAATCATTAAGCGTAGACGATCTCAATTTCAGAACCCCGACAAGTCATGTTTCGGATAGCCTTGAATTTTTCTATAACGGTCTGGATGATCTTGGCTACTTTCAGGATAGTGTTTCTTTTATCCTTCATTTTGACAATACAGTCATCTCTAATGAGGATATACGCATTGTCACAGGGATTAAAAAACTCAATAATGACATTTCAATCGACGGGATCATATGGGGAACAGTAGGAGATTTCAATATAGAGCAAACTCGCTTTGGCTATGGAAACTCATATTTCGTTGGCGGGGTTAGTTGTTTCGGTCTGCCCAACTTATCTAAGACGTTTATTCTCGCCGATTTCACTGATTCACATCTAATACCAAATGATCTGAGACCCTACCTTGGGAGTTATACCGATAATCTTCAGCGAATGGGCAAGATTGACTTCACGGGAAGCTTTGCCGGATTTCTAAAAGATTTTGTAGCCAGGGGTGATTTTGTGACGGATCAGGGATCAATACATTCTGATATCAACATAAAAATTCCAGCTGATATCACCAACATGTCATATGTTGGAAACCTTGAGTTTAAGGAATTAAATATTGGTTCATTTTTTAAAAATGAAATTGTTCAGGTCATTAATCTGAAAGCTGCTGTAAATGGAAAAGGCCTTAAGCCTGAGAATGCCGAATTTGATATGAAGGCACTGGTATACAATAGTGGACTCTATGGTTATGTATATGATAGTGTTGAAGCTGATGGAACGTTCGCTAGAAATTTCTTTGATGGAAATTTTGCCATAAAAGATCCTAACTGTGATATGCGAGGTGAAGCACAGCTAGACCTTAGAAATGACAAGGAGATAGTTAATGTTAATATTAAAATTGACACGTTTAATGCAGATAAATTGAATCTTACTAAAAGAAGCTTGTCGGCTGCAGGTCATATAACAACCGAGGTAAATGATTTGAGTCTTGATAACTTCAATGGTAATCTCAAGATTGATTCCGGTTTTGTGCGACTTGGCGACAAGCATATCATTTTAGATTCTATTCGATTAAATGCTACTTTAATAGATAGTATACGTCGAATTGAATTAGCATTTCCTGGATTTGAGTCACAAATTAAAGGCGACTTTAAGGTGTCCGAGTTAATCAAGGATGTACCCGCGATGGCCAGTGCCTATACTTCTAAGTTGATGCTTTCTGATGATACTTTAAGTAGAGTAGAAAGTGGAAGTAACTATAAGGTCGATCTATATGCAAAAATTAAGGACATTTCTCCATACCTGGATTCTTTGAAGCTTCCTGTCTCCCTTTCGGGGAAAACAACGATTGATGGTACTTTTAGGCAAAGCAAAAATTCAAACCTCTTTTTCTATGTTCGTTCAGATACGCTTGAAATAAAAAACAATATTTTCCTACAACCTCGTCTGGAACTGAATGGCTCACGCGATCTGGAAGATGGATCTATTTTAACTAACCTGATTTTCCAATCCTCTGATCAAGTGGTTGCCGGCGTTCCTGATACAAAAGATTTACTGCTGGAGGGTGTATGGTATAAAAATACCATTGATTTGACATCCGAGGTAAGCCAACCTGAGACTGAGAGTGACATCAGGCTTGAGAGTACGGTTTCTTTATTTAAAGATTCATTGATCTTCAGAATGCAACCTTCAGATATCAAACTTCTTGATGATCACTGGAGGATTAATCCATCAAATAAGGTTGTCATTTCAAATAATAAAATTGAAATAGAAAACTTCGAGATTTATGATTCACTCGAATCTTTGACTATTGAGGGAGTTTATGCAGATTCTATTCCTACTTCCATCACTGTATCAACAGAAGACTTAAAAATGGATAAGCTTGGGTTGTTTTCAAAGGCAACTATTGCTGGCTTTCTAAACGGAGAATTTCGCATGTTCAGGTCTACCAGCAAGGAACCTTTCAAATTTGACGGAGGGTTCCTTTTAAGAGATCTTCAGTATGACAATATGGATATTGGTGATGTAAGTGGTACGTCGAACTGGAACCCCAATGAGCAAAGCATATATTCAAAAGTTGAGGTTAAGCATGAAAATTTCAACGAAGTAATTGTAGAGGGAAACTACTATCCTCTTAGAGAAAATGATCAACTTGATTTTAACATAACATTTAATGAGGCGGACTTAAATCTGGGGCAACCATTTTTGGAGGAAAATTTATCCAATATTTCCGGAAAGGCGAATGGTTCGTTACAGGTAACCGGGACAACTAACATGCCGAAAGTCGTCGGAGAGTGCCAAATTGAAAATGGAGGACTAACGGTCAACTATCTAAATACTTCTTATGCTATTGATGGTAAGGTGGATTTTAATTCCGATCAGATTAAGCTGATGGATTTTAATCTGACTGACAGGAAAGGATCCAATGCAACCATGTCAGGTACTATTTATCATAGCAGTTTTAAGAATTTAAGAACCGAAATAACCATGCGGGCTAATAATTTTGAGTTTTTAAATACTACATCCCTGGATAATGAATTGTATTATGGATCGGCATATGGATCAGGCACAATAAACGTAACCGGACCTCTCAATGATTTACTTATAAATGCAAGTATTCGTACAGAGCCCAATACACGCTTTTTTATACCAATAGCCGACGCTACTTCTACTAGTCAGCAAGATTATATATCCTTTGTTGATTTTTCTGATACCACGGAGGTGGAAAATAAAGAAGAAGAATTTAGTTTATCTGGCCTGACACTAGAATTTGATATTGATGTAACCCCGGATGCTTACTGTGAACTAATTTTTGATATAAAAACAGGTGATATAATTAGAGGAAGGGGAAGGGGTAACTTGAAACTTAGATTGGATACAGATGGTGAATTCAACATGTTCGGACCTCTTGAAATAACTGAAGGAGCATATAATTTCACTGTCCCCAACTTTATAAATAAAGAATTTGATGTAGTGCCGGGCAGTAGAATTACATGGTACGGAGAACCATACGATGCAATTTTAGACCTGGAAGCCACCTACCTTCAGCGAGCCTCGTTTGAAGAATTAGATAATCCAGAAGAAAGAAATGCGGAGGAATTGGCAATAAAGGTTCCGGTTCTGGTAGTTCTTGAGTTGGATGGAAGTATGCTTTCTCCGGATATTGGATTTGATTTACGTCTTGAGAATCAATCAGACGCTACACCTAGATCAACAGCGGATCTGGCACAGATAACATCAGATGAACAGGAGCTTAAAAGACAGGTTATTAGCTTGTTATTCCTCAAACGCTTCTCTCCAAGACAAAGTTTTCAACTTGGGGGCGGTAGCGTAGGAAACAGTGTTAGCGAGTTTCTGTCTTCCCAAGTTAGTTATTTGGTAAGCCAGATTGATGAAAATTTAGAAGTCGAAGTTGATTTAGCCGATTTAAATCGAGATGCCTTCAACACCTTTCAACTACGGTTTGCTTATACTTTCTTAAATGGTAGGTTAAAGGTAACCAGGGGTGGTGATTTTGGCAGTCAAGGACAAAATCAAACAGATGATAATGTCTTGAACGATATTGTAGGTGACTGGTCTGTAGAGTATAGTCTTACTAAGGATGGTAAGCTTAGAGCCAAAGTATTTAGCAATACAGATCAAAGGATCATTGCTACTGAACAACAAAATCAAGAGACCGGAATAAGTCTGAGGTTTGTGCATTCATTTAATGATATAACAGAACTCTTGAGTCTTAAACGAGAAGAAGCATTGCTGAGGAGAGAAGAAGAGGAGAATGAAAAAGCAGAAGATAATAAAGCACCTGATTCTACCAGATAATTGAAATTAATATTCATGGGAATTAATCAGGAATCATTAACTTATGATTCATTAAACACAGATCACCATGAATTACAGAAAGTTTAGTCAGAAGTTTGCCGATGAAATAGGAGGAGAGTTTAGAGAGTATGATGAAAATCAATCAGTCATCATCGTTCCCCTTAAAAGCGGCAGGTTCCAAACTGTTACCGGTCATATCGTAGAACACCCTGGCTACAATAGAGAAGTAGTTCACTTGAAGTCAAAGGTGTGTAAGCTTACCTATGACATTCCATTTTTAGACTGTCTGGAAGCTTCCAGAGAGTATCCATATACTAAATTCATAGTAGAGGACGGATTTTTAAAGGTAGAAGCGATAAACTTTCTGGTAAACCTAAAAGACCACATGGTCAAAGAAATGATCCTGGAAATCGCACAACATGCCGATGATTGGGAATTAAAGATCACAGGAAAGGATATTCATTAATACTTTTGCATTGCAAGCCGACCTATCGTACAGGCGTTACAGCCTGTAAGGAAAGTCCGGGCAGCATAGAGCAGCGTACTTCTTAACCGGAAGCGTACTGACTGTTACACGTCAGCATAGAGAAAGTGCCACAGAAAACAGACTACCATTCTCGATTTTTCGGGAAAGGAAAAGGTGAAAAGGTGAGGTAAAAGCTCACCGGGTGAATGGTGACATTGACCGCACGGTAAACCTTACGCGCTGAAAGACCAAATAGGTTCTGTGTTTGAGAGTTGCTCGCTCGAACAGAATTGGGTAGGTCGTTAGACTTTATCGGTGACGATAAGGCTAGATAAATGATAGGATAGAACAGAACCCGGCTTACTGGCTTGCTTTTTGTTATGGTAATTGCCTCAAAGAATAATTAATAATATGGCCAAAATATTAGTAGTAGATGATGAGAAGAGTATTAGAGATGCTTTAAGTGATATTCTCTCAGAAGAAAAATATGATGTAATCACGGCAGAGGATGGAGAGGACGGATGGGCAAAACTGGAAGATCAAAAGGTGGATTTGGTTCTTTGTGATATCAAAATGCCTAAAATGGATGGAATGGAGCTTTTGAATAAAGTTTCCGAAGAAGGATTGGATGTCCCATTTGTAATGATCTCTGCGCATGGCACCATTGATACTGCAGTGGAAGCTACTAAGAAAGGAGCCTATGATTTTATTCAAAAACCACCTGATCTTAATAGGATACTACTAACCGTCAGAAATGCACTTGAAACCTCTCAGCTCTCAACAGAAACCAAGGTTTTAAGAAAGAAAGTAAGCAAGGGCTATGAAATTGTTGGTGAATCAGAAGGGATTGAAGAAGTTAAAGCAACTATAGAAAAGGTGGCACCTACAGAGGCAAGGGTGCTAATAAATGGTGAAAATGGTACCGGTAAGGAATTAGTAGCCAGGTGGTTGCATGAAAAAAGCTCGCGATCCAAATCTCCACTGGTTGAGGTTAACTGTGCTGCCATACCTTCCGAATTAATTGAGAGTGAATTATTTGGTCACGAAAAAGGGTCATTTACCTCGGCACATAAACAGCGGATAGGAAAGTTTGAGCAGGCCAATGGAGGAACATTGTTTCTGGACGAGATAGGAGATATGAGTTTATCCGCTCAAGCTAAAGTATTAAGAGCCCTTCAGGATAAAAAGATTACTCGTGTGGGTGGTGATAAATCCATTAGTGTGGATGTACGAGTGCTGGCTGCAACAAACAAAAATCTTAAGAAAGAGATAGAAGAGGGAAACTTCAGAGAGGATTTATATCACAGACTGAGTGTGATGGTAATTACAGTACCTCCGCTGCGTGAACGAAAAGAAGATATTAAATTATTGGCAGACCACTTTCTTGATCAGGTAGCTTCAGAGTATGGAACAGCAAAAAAGCTTATTGACGATGAAGCTGTATCCCAGTTAGAAAAATATAACTGGACAGGTAATATTCGAGAACTTAGAAATGTAATCGAAAGACTAGTGATCATGTCTCAAGAGAAGATCACTAAAGAGGATGTAAGGAAGTACGTAGAAGCGTAGTGTAACTATGCGTTAGACTGCTGCTCTGTCTTTACTTCTTTTGTATCTTCCTGTGCATAAGTAGGACATGTTCTTTGCGTACATGCACTCATTGCAAGGATAATGACAGCCAGTATTGTAAGTTTCAATTTCATAAGCGGTTAAATTCGATGAGCATGCTCATAGTTTGACAACCATTCAAAAATAGATTAAATAATCTACTATACAACAGCGAATGGTCTAAAATATTACTTGTTTTTCGCTAAACAAGTAAGTTACATCCACGAATGTCACTATTATCAAAACGACCGAGGACTTCAAAATGATTCCCATCAACCCTTCCAAGGTCTTTAGTCTCGATGAATGAACAAGTATCTATATTGCCCAGGTCAATGATATTGATGCCTCCGGTGGATTGATTTTCGAGGTATGAAAAGGGATCATTGATATCTCGAATCAAACACTTGGCCCAGGACGGAAATTTGAATTTTCCATTCTCCCCGTATGCCTGACTAAAAAGTTCTGTCATTCCATATTCAGACCAGATGGCATCTGTATTAAAACCAGTTTTCAGTCGATTATGCAGGTCTTCACGGGTGATTTCTTTTCTTCTGCCTTTCATGCCACCGGTTTCCATAATAATGGAGTCTCCTGATGCTATATTCTTACTTTCCACCAAATCCAATAGCGCATATGAAACTCCTATTATCAGTTTTTTGCCTGGCTTATGTAACATTTGTTCAATGTCGGAATCGAGATAATAGCCTGAAGAAGGATCACTTTGATGAATGAAATGATCCACCATATTAATTAGTGAAGATTGACCTTGCTCTTGATACGATGGTAACAATGCAATGATTTGAAGATCTTCTAATGCATTTACAGAATGCTCGAAAGTATGAGTTGTGATGGAGTGATAAAAGGATTCATCTCTTACATAATGCTTGCTTCTTCCGGTTTCTGTGGTGCCACTACTTTTAAATATTTTTGACGCTGACCAGTCTCCGCTTTTTATCGCATGATTTTTGAAGAACTCTATTGGTATAAATGGAATATCCGTAAGTTTTTTGACGTTTTTTGGATTTTTATTGAGGTACTTACAGTATTCCTGATAAATATTGCAATGACGGTATTGGTACTCAAATACTTTGAGCGAACTATCAACGAAAGTTTTTTCGTTGATATCGAAAATCGTATGTTTAAATTCCTCAGCGAAACTCATTTATTAGTTTCATTAGGGGCTAAGAAGGTTAATTTTGTTATCATAATATGAATAGAAATCTACTGATCTTTTGTCTTGCTGCAGCATCTCTTACCAGTTGCTTCGACAAAGATATTTTTCCTGATACTCCGAATATAGCTTTTGAGGATATAAAGTTCATTGATACTCAATCTACAGATTCATTACAGGTGACCTTTAGCTTTGAGGACGGCAATGGAGATATCGGGCTTGAGAGTGGACAAGACCTACTTTTTCCATACCACGTTTACAATTTTGTGATGGATAGTGAGGATAGTGTGGTTTTTATCAATCAGGATCCTTCATCAATAGCATTCCCGGTTTATGAAGTTCCGGTTGTCATTGATCAGCAGGATGGAGAATTGATTTACTTCTTTTTTCCTGATCAGAAAGTGTTGTTTTCTGATACGGATAATCGTCCGGCTTATAGTTGTGAGTCTTATGAGGTAATTGATTCCGATACCCTTTATGTTACTCGCAATGAATACTATTATAATTTCCATGTCGAGTTTGAAAGAAAGGTAGGAGAGGATATTTACGAACCCATTGATTTTAGGGGGATATTCAATAATAACGACTGTTCTCTAGGCAACTTCAACGGAAGAATACCCTTTTTTGATTCTGATGGAAAAAGCGGAACGTTCACTTATTCCATGCTTTCACAAGCCTTCAAATTGGCATTTGTAGATGACGTTATACGTGTCAAATTTTACATTTACGATCGAGCCTTGAATAAAAGCAATGAGGTAGTTTCTTCAGACTTTTTTCTCTCCGATATAACCGTTAGTAGATAGAAGTGTACTTATTAGGGTTAGCCTCTGATAATAGTGCGTACACCTTATCAAATACATCTTCCACATTTGGCTTAGAGAAGTAATCTCCATCGCTACCGTATGCAGGTCTGTGATTTTTACCCGAAATAGTAAGGGGCTTGGAATCCAAATGGAAGTATCCGCCATCTCTTTCCAAGATCTGTTGAAGGATAAAGGCCGATGCACCTCCCTCGACATCTTCGTCCACGATGACGAGTCGATTGGTCTTCTCTAGTGACTTCACAATTATTTGTGGTCTGTCAAATGGAATGAGTGTTTGTGCATCTATTACTTCTACTTCAATCCCCTCTTCAGAAAGTTGATTGGCTGCTTCCATCACTACTCGACAAGTAGAGCCATATGTAACGATTGTTGCATCCGTGCCCTCTCTCAATACTTCCGGTTCACCCAAAGCAAGCTTGAATTCAGAAAGGTTTGAAGGTACTCTTTCCTTTAGTCTGTAGCCATTCAATGATTCAATGACCAACGCAGGATCATCAGACTGCATGAGTGTATTGTAGAACCCGGCTGCTTGCGTCATGTTGCGAGGAGTGAGTACAAACATGCCTCTTAATGAATTAAGGATCATGCCCATAGGTGAGCCTGAGTGCCAAACACCTTCCAGTCTGTGTCCTCTTGTTCGGATGATTAGTGGTGCTTTTTGCCCACCATAAGTTCTGTATTGTAGTGTTGCAAGGTCATCAGAAAGTGTTTGGATTGCATATAGCAAATAATCTAAATACTGTATTTCCGCGATTGGTCTCAATCCTCTTATCGCAGCTCCGATACCCTGACCAACAATGGTGGTTTCTCGGATTCCTGTATCGGTAACTTTTAACTCGCCATACTTTTCCTGCAGACCTGCAAAGCCCTGGTTTACATCACCAATCTTACCTACATCTTCTCCAAAAGCGAATACTCTTGGATCTGTTTTCAATAGATGATCAAAGCAAGCATTCAAAACCTCACGTCCGTCTACGAGCTCACTTTCTTCCGAGTATTCTGCCGGTACCGTTTCTATGTTAAGTGCTGATTCCTGAGACTCGCTGTAAAGTTTAGAGTTGAATTGCTTTTCGTACTGGCTTGATTTTTCTTTTAACCAATTAGACAGATTTTCCTTTTCTACTAAAGCTTGATTTTTAAGAATGCGAAGTGTCTTTTTTGCAGCTTTAACGATATGTGACTTTTCAGGATTTAGTTCCTTTCTTAAACCATCTGCTATCGCGGAAATTTCTGCTTTTGAAGAAGATGAAATGGCTGCTTTCTCGATTAAGCTGATTACTTCGTCAACATCTTTTTTAATGTCTTGTGTGTATGCCTTCCATGCAGCATCTTTTGCTTGTTTTGCTGCTTGTTTTGCTTCTTTTTCCATGGCATCCAACTCCTCAGATGAAGCAATCTTTTCCTTTTCAATCCACTGTCGCATTTGAAGAATGCAGTCGTATTCTTTTTCCCAGCTTAGTCGATCTTTGGATTTGTATCGCTCATGAGAGCCGGATGTGGAATGACCTTGAGGCTGAGTGACCTCAATGACATGGATTAAGCATGGGATATGCTTTTTGCGGGATATCTCAACTGCTTTTTTGTAGGTATCTAAAAGGGCAGGATAGTCCCACGCTTTTACTGTTAGGATTTCAAATCCGTCCTTGTCTTTTGTGCGTTGAAAACCGCTCAGTGCTTCTGAAATACTCTCCTTGGTAGTGTGGTATTTCTGAGGAACGGAAATACCATACCCATCATCCCATACAGACATAACCATTGGCACCTGAAGTACACCAGCTGCATTCATGGTTTCCCAGAAGTGTCCTTCAGAAGTAGAGGCATTACCGATTGTTCCGAATGCTACCTCATTGCCCTTGATTGAAAAATCTTCAAATTCGCTGAGATCTTTGTTTTCTCTGTATAATTTGGATGCGTATGCTAATCCCAATAGGCGAGGCATTTGTCCTGCAGTAGGAGAGATGTCCGCACTACTATTCTTTTTATCTGTCTGGGTCATCCATTCACCCTTCTCATTAAGGTATCTGGTTGCAAAGTGGCCGTTCATCATTCGGCCTGCAGATGCAGGATCTGCTTCTACATCAGTATGTGCATATAATTGAGCGAAAAACTGTTTCGTATTTAACTGACCGATCGCCATCATGAATGTCTGATCTCTGTAATATCCAGATCTCCAATCTCCATTTTGAAAATACTTGGCCATAGCTATCTGGGGAATTTCCTTTCCGTCACCAAAAATTCCGAATTTGGCCTTCCCCATGAAGACTTCCTTTCTTCCGATTACGCTTGCCTCTCTGCTTTCAACTGCTAATTGATAGTCATTGAGTATTTCTTGTTTTGAAACCGGCAATTTGGATTTAGCTTTTGTCTCGCTCATGATTCGATCGTTTAGTGTTTGCCCAGACGACAGGCATGTTCAAAAGTACAAAAAATCCCACACTTTTGAAAGTAAAACATCCATAGAAAACTATTGTTTTGGTTTTCTTAATTCTTATATAAGATATTAAATATTGCTTAGATTAATTAAGCAGAATAAAATTTTAAATATTAGTCAAATTCAACTGTGAGTGTTTTGTATTTTCGATTCTTAGGATTTCTCTGAAAAGCAGTTCCTATATTTGCCCTCCTTAACAATATTAACCATGATAATAGGCGTCCCAAAAGAGATTAAAAATAACGAAAACAGGGTGGCAGTAACTCCGTCAGGAGTTGTTGAATTCACCAAAAGAGGTCATGAGGTATACATTCAGTCAACGGCTGGTGATGGAAGTGGGTTTACCAATGATCAGTACGAAGAGGCAGGTGCCAAAATCCTTCCGACTATTGAGGATGTGTATGGCATTGCAGAAATGATCATCAAGGTGAAAGAGCCGATTGAACCTGAGTACAAATTGTGCAAGAAAGATCAGCTGATTTTCACGTATTTTCATTTTGCTTCATATGAGCCGCTAACGAAAGCAATGATAGAGAGTGGTGCAGTATGTCTGGCTTATGAAACGGTTGAAAAAGCAGATAGATCATTGCCTCTTTTGATTCCAATGTCTGAGGTTGCCGGAAGAATGTCTGTGCAGGAAGGTGCAAAATACCTCGAAAAACCAATGATGGGTAGAGGAATACTTTTGGGTGGCGTTCCGGGTGTAAGACCAGCGAAAGTGATGATCTTAGGAGGTGGTGTTGTAGGAACAAACGCAGCAAAAATGGCAGCCGGAATGGGTGCAGATGTAACAATCCTTGATTTAAATCTACAGCGTTTGAGATATCTGGATGACGTAATGCCTGCGAACGTAAATACGTTTATGAGTAGTGAGTACAATATCCGTGAACTTATTAGCACGCACGACTTAATCATCGGAGCGGTATTGATCCCGGGAGCAAAAGCTCCTCACCTGGTAACTAAAGATATGCTCAAAGAAATGCAACCGGGAACTGTTTTAGTTGATGTTGCAGTAGATCAGGGCGGATGTATTGAAACCTGTAAGCCAACCACACACCAAGACCCTACCTATATTATTGATGATGTTGTACACTATTGTGTGGCCAATATGCCGGGAGCGGTTCCTTACACTTCTACGCTTGCGTTGACCAATGCTACATTGCCTTATGCTATTCAGCTGGCTAATAAAGGCTGGAAAAAAGCGTGTAGCGATAGCAAAGAGCTTCGATTGGGACTAAATGTAATCAATGGAGAGGTTGTTTATAAAGGAGTTGCAGAAGCATTTGACATGCCGTACACAGAAGTGGAAAAATTCCTCTAATTAATACAAGAATTAACCTCAAGCCCATTCGCCTCACGGTGGATGGGCTTTTTATTTCCACTCATCTTATGGTTATGACCATTCGCTTTAAAGCTTATGTGTAGGAACAATAGCAAGTATTTATTTGTGTTAGTGAATCTAAATGATGACAAGAAATAACTCTTACTGGCTACTTCAATCAATCGGATGGTTCGTCTATGCATTAATAGGTGTAGCTATTGCTCTGATTTTTTATGAGCATGTGGATGTCTGGGTTATTCTAGCGCAATTTTTCAGTGCTATTGTGATGTTTCTGTCTACTCATTTACTTCGCTATAAGATGAAGCTTGATGGGTGGCTCAAGCTTAAATTACAGAAACTAATTCTTCGTCTTTTACCAACGCTGATAATACTATCTCTTTCTGCAAATGGTATTGTTGTTGGATATACTATTCTTACAACTGATCTCATTGATGTAGAGCGATTCAGTATCTCTGTATTTTTGCTGTTTACATTTCAAACGTTTGTTTATTTCTTACTTTGGACAGCAGTTTATCTCATCATTTTCTTTTTCAGAAATTATAAGAAAGAAGAAGTAGAGAAATGGCAGTTGAAAACCGCAGTAAAAGATGCAGAGCTAATTGCTCTTAAGGCACAGATCAATCCGCATTTTCTTTTTAATGCCTTAAACAATATCAGAGCGCTCATTTTAGAGGATCACATGAAGGCAAGAGACATGGTTTCACACCTTTCCGAATTATTGAGATACTCTATTCAGTTTAATGATAATGAGAAGGTTACTGTTGAGGAGGAGCTCAAAATTGTTAATAAGTATTTGGAGCTTGAGAGTATTCATTATGAGAATCGATTGCATTACGAAATCCTTACTAAAGAGGAGCTGAACAGATGTAAGATACCGCCGATGCTCATTCAACTGATGGCTGAAAATGCTGTGAAGCATGGAATATCCCAGGTGAAAAATGGTGGCGACATTTTAATTTCCGTAGAAAAGGACGGTAAGGATTTGGTACTTGAAGTGTCCAACACCGGGAAATTAAAAAAAAATCTAGGGAATGGAATAGGCCTGAGGAACGCTACAGAACGTATTCGAATACTTTTTGAAACTGAGCCGGATTTAGAATTAAAACAAGAAGGAAATATGGTTCGATCAAGACTCAAATTACCAATCGTACGATGATGTCCTAATCCGTCTCCATAAAAAAGAAATATATGAAAGCTATAATAGTAGATGACACTCGCTTAGCTCGGCAAGAGCTTCAGTTTTTGTTGAAAAACCATAAAGATGTGCAGGTAATAGGAGAGGCAGAAAATGCTGATGAGGCCAAAGAAATGATTGAAAGACTAAGGCCCGATTTGGTGTTTTTAGATATTCAAATGCCGGACAAGGATGGTTTTGAGCTGTTGGAAATGTTGGATGAAGTACCGCAAGTCATATTTACCACCGCATATAGCGAATATGCTATTAAGGCATTTGATTACAACGCGCTTGATTATCTGAAGAAGCCAATAACCGATGATCGACTAGGCATGGCCCTTCAGCGAGTGCAGGAAAACTTAGAGAAGACTGAAGAACCGAAGGATATACTCAGCGAGAATAGCCAGGTGTTTGTAAAAGATGGTGAGAAATGTTGGTTTGTAACCCTTAGAGATGTTCGCCTTTTTGAAATATGGGACAATTACACACGAATTTATTTTGAAGAACATAAGCCGATGATACCAAAAACCTTGCAGTACATGGAGAGTAGACTAGATCCTAAAGTGTTTTTTCGAGCAAACAGGCAACAGATCATCAACATGAAATGGATTGACAAAATTGAACCATGGTTCAGTGGCACTATCAGACTTTATTTAAAAGATGGCACTGAGGTGGAGGTAAGCAGAAGACAAACTTCAAGGTTTAAGGATTTGATGAGTTTTTAAGCAACTCATGCAATCGACTAATTGCCTTCTGGTTACTTTCAATGTTAATGTTCTCAATCACGTGCTGTTTTTCTTTAGTAGTCAGGTGCCAGCTCAACGATGCTCTTTCTACTTCTGAACTATTGCCGTTGTTTTGATAGGAATCATAAGCGATTTCAACCACATCAACATCGCATTCAAGCCATGACTTCATTTGTTCAACTCGAATGTCATTGTTAATATCCTGCATGTTAGTAAGGTTGTTGTAGACGCTTGCGATGGGGTAGGTGAGTCGGTCTATTACGGATGGATCCGGCCGAGGCTCAATAGGGGCGTCTGATTTGGTATCTCGAATTACAAGAAGAACAACACCGTCAGTGTTTTCTGTAATCCATTCTTCAAAAACAGTTATAAAGCGTATAGCATCTGAAATGCCAAAATTATCAGATATTCCGGCATCCATAATTTCAACACGTGGCTCAGCCGGTAAGCTAATATTTGGCGTGATATAAGGAAAGGAAGCTGACATGCGCAATGCAGTAAGAAAACTTAAGTTGGATGGATCATTTGTCCGGAAAAATGTCTGAAAATCAACCCCACGTACCGAAGGTTCTTCACCATTGAGTACATCAGATGAGGTTCCTAGGTAAGACATGGGCTGAGACGAGATGTAAAGTTTTCGACCATCGTTGGCAATTGTTGGAGACATAACCAGAGTTGGTATAATGGCTTCTTCTTCAACCTTTTTATAATCTTTGATTTGTTTATTCAAAACTCCCCCAAGGTTCTTGTTAAGATTCTGTTCAAAAACGTATCCTCTATCTACGCTATAGGTTCTGTCTGCATATTCATGTGTTCTTATTTTGAAAAATAGATCATTTACAAGCAAGCCGAAAATAACCGGGTTTAGATTGTCCTTGCCCATGTTAAGTAGCATATCTGATTTTTCCCTGGTCAGCAGGTTCTTATGCCTGAGAAACATTTCACGATAGAAAGCAGCACCTATCACCCCTCCCGAAGCTCCGGTTATTAAAAAGGTTTGGTCCATTAAATTGCCATTAAGCGTACTATCTGCTTTCAAAAGTGAATTAACGGTCCAAAGAGCGGCTCTTTGTCCTCCTCCACTAACACATAGAAAGACCATTTTTTGCTTTTTCGAATCTGACCACTTCGCTTTCCAGTTTTCCAGCGTTTCCAGCATGTGTAGTTTGTCATGCACATATTGCTCTTTTGAATGAACAGTTTCTAAATTTTCAATGGAATAGTTAGTGTACACCGTGTCATAATTCAAGCCTGTGGCTTGATTAAAGCCTTTTCCTAGCCCCGCTTTTGCAGCAAAATTCACCAGAACAAAGACTCCAAGAGCAAACGCAAGTCCCCATCCTTTAAACCAATAACTAATGGCACCAACAAGCATTACAGCTATTGCAAAAATCAAAAGTGAGCTCGCTGCAGCAGGAATTTGGAGAAACTCAACATTCATAAAAAATCCTAACAGTAGAATGACTCCAATGATGCAGAGTTCCACCACAACCGAATTGAAGTGGTTTTGATCGAATACCCGAACGATGGCTTCCTTATTTCTGAAGTCGACAATATGTTCTGTAGATCGAACCTTAAGTTTTAAGTCAAGATAGTTAGTGACGTTATACCGGTCAGCTCTGTTTTCTCGGACTCGATTCATTACACGATCCCTGCTTAGTACATTTTTGCGTAGTTTTCTATCAAGTGTTCCTGCCAGAAAAATAAAGATGTCCTTATTGGTAAACCTGAAATACAGAATCATCAGCAGATGCATGGCGATGATCCCTAGAATTAAGCCGCCTACGAACAATACGATTTGTGATGAGGAAGCTAACCCATTATCTATTTGAAAACGGACCAGAAAGAAGATATAGAGTCCCAGAATGAGCAAAGGGATCAGACTGTTGTTGATGGAGAATTTAGTAAACGGACGCTGTAAAACACCAATAAACCTAAATCTATGACCATCAAGAATGTAAGTAGTGATGTGCCATGCCATTATTAGGTTACCAAACGAAACACCTACTATGAAGAAGCTCCAAAAACTTACTTTGCCAAGATACTCAGGATCAAGAAACAGGTAGTGGATACCATACACTTTTCCCAACCCTCCTGTGAATGCAGAAACGATAACAATCCATACAGTGAGTAATGCTAAATTCTTTTTGAAATGGTGAAAGGTCAATTGCACCATTAGCGAATGAAGGATATTTTGAAGCCTTTGCTTGATATTACTCATAGTTTATTAATCGAATAAAAACGGCCGCCGAAACGACCTATAGGATAAGCTATCGAAAGCCGACAACCCTGACCGAATATAGTAAGTATATTCAAACAATTATTCACTACTAATTCCGATTCAAGGTCTTTTCGACATAGCATAAAAAATCCCGGCGATTCCGTCGGGATTATTTTTTTATCCCAGTGCTTGTTCCAGGTCATCGATCAAATCATCCACGTCTTCAATGCCTATACTCAATCTAATTAGCGAGTCAGTTAAACCTATTTTTAATCGCTGCTCTCGTGGTATGCTTGCGTGAGTCATAGTGGCCGGATGACCCACTAGGGATTCCACACCTCCGAGCGATTCAGCCAGACTAAATATCTTAAAACTGCTGAGTGTCTTATTGGCTTGTTCAAGGGTGTCTTTTTTTTGAACGAACGATAGCATACCTCCAAAATCACTCATTTGCTGCTTGGCTATGTCGTGATTGGGGTGATCTTCGAATCCTGGCCAGTAGACTTTCTCAATGTTTGAGTGGCTCCTGAGCCAATTGGCTACTTTCCGTCCATTTTCACAATGCCTTTGCATTCTTAAATGGAGTGTTTTGATACCTCTCAATGCCAAAAAACAATCCTGAGGACCAGGAACAGCACCACTCGAGTTTTGAAAGAAACCGAATTGTTCATCAAGGACCGGATCGTTTGTACAGAGGAAACCCATGATTACATCTGAGTGTCCTGCCAAATATTTTGTGACTGAGTGCATCACGATATCGGCTCCCAGATCCAGTGGGTTTTGAAGGTACGGTGATGCAAATGTGTTGTCTACCGCAGTAAGGATGTTTTTACGCCTACCTATAGATGTAATTGCAGAGATATCGATAATGTTCATCATTGGGTTTGTAGGTGTCTCCACCCAAATCAGTTTGGTCCTCTCAGTAATCGCCTCTTCAATGGTTGAAGTATCCTTCATGTTTATAAAGGTGAACTTGATGCCATACTTTGAAAAGACTTTGGTGAATAAGCGATATGATCCACCATACAAATCGGATGAGCAAACCACCTCATCACCCGGATTTAGCATTTTGATAACTGTTTCGGTTGCACTCATCCCGGAAGCAAAGCATCTTCCAAATTTTGCATTTTCTAAAGCGGCGAGATTGTTTTCGAGAGCGTCACGCGTTGGATTCCTTGTTCGGGCATAAGCATACCCTTTATGAACTCCGGGTTCATCCTGTGCGTACGTTGACGTTTGAAAAATAGGAGTCATGACTGCACCTGTTGAAGGGTCAGGAAATATACCTGCATGCAGTGCTTTAGTTCCGAATTTCATAGGAGTTATTCTTTAAATCTTTACGTAAAAGGCGAATTTACCAATTAACTTTAATGGCTTGCTAATACGATTACGTCCTTTTTAAACGATCAGAGTTCATTCTAATGAAAAGCTTTAATTTAACGTCTAAAAGAAATCTGAATGGACAACTCTGCCAATCACACCCGTGAGCTATCGGAAGAAAACCCTTTTTTATATCAGCATACCAAATCATTCGCTCAGATTCTTTATGCGCTAAAAAGTAGCTTAGTGCTAAGTACTTATCAGACCGGAAAAGTAGTGATGTTTAGTTCCAAGTCTGAAGAGCAAATGATCCAATTACCAAGATCCTTTCGAAAACCAATGGGTGTTGCTTCTTATGATAAGCATCTGGCAATTGCGTGTTTAAATGAAGTGGTACTAACCCACAGGTCTAAAAATGCTGCCAAAGCTTATCCGAAGAAACCTGATATTTATGATGCCATATACCTTCCAAGATCCACGCATTATACAGGATCAGTAGATACGCACGATATTAGTTATGGGAAAGGAGGGTTATGGGCAGTAATTACTCAGTTTTCCTGTATCGCTCAGTTGGATCCTCGTTTTAGTTTCTTACCTAAATGGAAGCCCCATTTTATTTCAGAAGTAGCTCCGGGGGATAGATGTCATTTGAATGGAATGACCATGAAGAATGGAGTTCCTAAATACGTAACAGCACTAGGTAAGTCCGATCAACCTGGAGGTTGGAGAGATAATAAATTAAATGGCGGTATTCTCATGGATGTGGACACCAATGAAATCTTGTTGGATGGTTTGGCCATGCCACACAGTCCACGGTTGGTTGGTGAAGATATATTCTATTTACAGTCTGCAGTGGGTGAACTATGGAAGTATCATGTTCCTTCCGGATCAAATGAAAAAATTTGTGAAGTTCCTGGATTTGCTCGAGGTATGTCTTTTTATCAAAATTTTCTGTTTATCGGATTGTCAAGAATTAGAGAGGATAGCAAAGACTTTGGCAAAATGCCAATTGCTTCCAAAAATCCGATCGCAGGGGTAGCAATTGTGAATTTGAGATCAAAAAGCGTCGAAGCTTTATTAGAATATAAGAATGCTGTCAAAGAGCTTTATGATGTTCATGTATTACCTGGTGTTATAAGACCTAATATCCTCAATAACCTGAGTGATCTTCACACAAATGCGATCATAACCCCAAAAAGGATTTTTTGGCAAGATCCTGATAAGGATAAGGATAAAAAGCAAAAGGAAAGCACACAGGAGAGAAAGCAGGAATAAGTTAATGGCCAAAGTAAGTATAAATACCTACTATAAAACTGCTTTGGATCTCCATAAATCAGGAAAGCTCAAAGAGGCTCGTAAAATATACTTGGAAATTCTGAAGCTAATGCCTAACCATTTAGATAGCCTATTAATGGTTGGACAAACTTGGTACCAAGAACAAAATTTTGATAAGGCGCTAGCTTACTTTGATCGAGGACTCGACTATCAATCTTCCAATACTGAATTTTTGATTCAAAAGGGCAGAGTGCTTATAAAACTTCGAAAGCATAATGATGCAAAAGTTCTTTTTGAAGAATTAACCAAGACCAATCAATCCAATTCGCATGTACTTTTTCATGCTGCCAGAAACCTGAAAGAGATGGGGCAATTTCAGTCTGCCTTGAAACTATACCAACGTGTAATACAGTTAGAACCCGGACATAAGCAAGCCTTGAATAATCTCGCGAACCTGTATCAGCAAATGTACGCGTTTGATGAGTCCATGAAGTACTATGATCAGCTACTTGCGATTGATCCGTATTTCTCAATGGCATTTAGCAACAAAGCCGGTTTACTTCAGAAAATGGGCAGGCTGGATGAAGCTGAGCAATTATATCAAAGGTCTTTGGAACTTGATAATAACAACTCACTGGCCTTTTATAACATTGGAGTTATACATAATCGAAGATTTGATCACGAAAAAGCGCTTCAGTGGATTGAAAAGTCATTGAGTTTGGCCCCAAATAATCATAAATATTTGAGCACCTACGCCAGTACGCTCAATAACCTGGGACAGAAGCAAAAGGCAGTTCAACTATTGCAAAAGCTGATAAAAAGTGGGACAGATAATGAAGAACCTTACCTTAAACTTTCTAAAATTTATCTGGCTGATCATAAATTAGACCAAGTACTGAAATTGCTGGAGCCTTATGTTCAAAGGAATCGGTATTGCCATGAAGGAGTTTGTTTATTAGGAATTGTATACGATTTAAAAAATGATCTTCTGACGGCTGAAAAATATCTGACTCAGGTAGAGAAGCACCCTGAATACAGCTTACGCGCAAACATGGTGCTACAGTTACTCTATTCCAAAATGGGTCGGATGGATAAGTATGATGAGATGATGGAGCGTGTAAATAGCCTTCTGCATCAGTTTATTCAAAGTGATAGGCAGGATAATGAGATCCCGGTATACAATCTAATATATTACCCATATGACCTAAAGTTGGCTGCAGATGTAACCAGAAAATTTTCTCAAGGCCTCATCAATTCAATCAAGCCATTACGTAATCGATTAAATTTTAAGTATCAGTCCAAAAAAGATCGAATAAGGGTCGGTTATATATCTCCATACTTTAAGAATCATCCTGCTGGCAAACTTATTCAAGGGGTATTAAAGCATCATAATCGAAATCAGTTTGAAGTATTCGGATATGCCATCAATTGTAGAAATGATCAGGTAAATAGTGAAGTAAGGCCGTTATTAGATCATTATAGAGAAATTGGTAACCTGAAATCAAAGGAAGCTGCCGAGATAATAAATAATGATGGAATTCAAATTCTGGTGAGTTTGGCAGGATATAACTATGGTATGAATTCAGAAATACCAGCCCTGCGACCAGCACCTATCCAGGTGGTTTGTATGGATTGTCATGAAACCATGCAGACAGATTATTATGACTACATGTTTAAAGATGAGGTGGTTGTTACAGAATCAAATCGACCTCATTTTAGTGAATCACTCGCTTTTCTTCCACCGAGTCACTTTTTTACTACTGAAATGGTTCCTTCAGCTAAGGAAGTAACCAGGGCAGACTATGATTTGCCTGAGAATGCTTTCGTTTTTGGTTGCCTCAATCACCCACGCAAACTAAACCCTCAAGCAGTGAGAGCCTGGTCTGAAATTTTAAAGCAAGTTCCAGATTCAATTCTTTGGCTGTATGATGCAGGGATAGACTTATTTAAAACGAATATTTTGGAAGCATTCTTGAATGAGGGAATTGAGTCTGCTAGAATTCGATTTTGTGGACGGGAGAAACCTGGTGATCATATTCGAAGGATGGAATTGATCGATCTATTTCTGGATACATCCATATATAATGGTCATACCACGTGTCTAGAGGCCTTATGGATGAGTGTCCCTGTGTTGACGTTAAAAGGATTTTCAATAAGCTCGAGGTTATGCAGTTCATTTATAGAGGCAATTGATATTAAGGAAATGGTATGCGAAACCAGCGATGCATACATTCAAAAAGCAATAACACTGGCCCAAGACGAGGAAATGTTTGTTGCAATTAAAAAAAGGTTTTCTGAGGCTCGTAGAAACAGTAAGTTTTTTGACCCACGCCACCTTACCAGAAACATAGAAGCAGCTTATATAAAAATGTGGGAAAAACATGAAAGAGGTGAAACTCGATCAGATTTTAAAGTGCTGAGTGATGGAAGCTTCTGAGTATATCGCATCGGTTAATAAGGCCATTACTCTTCTGAATAAAGGACAGTTGGAAGAGGCTAAAGAAACATGTGTGCGTTTGATGAAGGAAATGCCTGAACGTAAGGGAGCCTACTTGTTACTTGCTCAGATTCATTCCAAAAGTGGAGAATTAAAGAAGGCAGAGAATGTCCTTAAAACAGGCCTTAAGACCACTGGAGAATCAATATTTCATGCAAATCTTGGTATTGTTCAATCAAAAATGAATCACCATGATCATGCCTTAAAATCATTTACAAAGGTTAATTTCAAAGACACCAAGGATGACCTTATACACTTGTATTATGCTAAGTCACTTGTAGCTGATGGACAGCTAAATGAAGCAATGTATCATTACAGGAAATGTTTAGAAGTAAAACCAGATCATCCGCAGGCATTAAACAATATGGCCAACTTGTTGCAAAAAACAGGCAACTCATCTGAAGCTAAAAAATACCTCAAAAGGCTCATCGAGGTTAATCCGAATGAGGCAATCGCATATTGTAACCTGGGCAGCTTGTATGAGAAAAGCAATGAAATAGGGCGAGCGAAAACGTGTTATGAAAAATCGCTTCAGTTAGACCCTTCATTGTCCATCAGTTACTTTAACCTGGCCCAATTGCTTGGTGGGTATCTAAGAGATTTTCGAGGCGTTTTAACTTTGATTGATAAGGGGTTGAAAATAGGAGATGAGCACTTTAAAAAGGGCTTACGGTTCTATCAGATCTTATATCGAAAGCATATGGCTGATTGGTCTGAGTATGAGCAGGATGTAGCTGATTTGAATCAGATAATTAAGGAATACCTATCCGAAGATCACAAACTTCCATTCGAAATAGTCCCTTATAATCTATCTCACTTAGAAATTGATAATCAGCTGTATCGAAAAGTAGCAGAAAAATATGCGAAGACCATTGAGAAAAGAGTGAGCCAAAGGTTTCCTACAGTTAAATATGATCACACCATAAGCACAGGTAAGATCAAAGTAGGTTATTATTCACCGAACATGCGTTCGCATCCGGGAGGTCTTCTGGTTCGAAAATTATTTGATTGTCACGATTCAAGTAAGTTTGAAATTCACGCATTTTCACTGGTTCAAGCTGATGATTTTGTAAGTAATGAAATAAAAGATTCGGTCGATTATTTTCATGATGTTTCGAAGCTTGATACATTAGAAATTGCCAATTTTATCAATCGAACAGGCATTGATATTCTGGTTAGTTTGGCTTTTTACAATACTTCCATGAATGTAGAGGTACTTGCCTTAAGACCAGCCCCTATACAAATGGTTTTAGTCGGATCACATGAAACTACTGGGGCATCTTTTATCGATTACGTGTTTTCTGATGAATCGATGATCGATTCAGATATTCGGAAAAACTTTAGCGAAAAAATCATCACTCTGCCTTGTTCTTTGCTGATTAACAGTGAGTTACCAGTAGATAACGATATAATTACAACAAGAAAGGATCATGGTTTACCTAATGAAGCATTTGTATTTGCAAGCTTTAATCACCCTAGAAAATTGGATCCGGAAACCGTAGACACATGGATGAAGATTCTAAAAGGTGCTCCGGATTCAGTGCTATGGCTTTATGATGGTGGTAGTGAATATGTTCGGGATGTCATGTTTAACCGTGCCTCATCAGAAGGTATCAATGAGCATCGAATCATCTTTGCTTCGCACATGGAGTTAACAAAGCACTGGGAACGTTTCAGGCATGTGGATCTTTTTTTAGATAGTTTTAACTACAATGCACATGTGACCGGTATAGAGGCCCTTCGGATGGGTGTCCCAATGATTACTTTAAGAGGAGGTAATCACAATAGCCGAATCGGTTCTAGCCTGATATATTATTCCGGACTTTCAAATTGCACTTTCTTGACTAAAAATGATTATATTGAGAGGTCAATTCAGCTTGCCACCAATACGGAAGAAATGGAGTCCCTGAGGGGAAGTCTGCAACCTGGATCAGATAAGCTTATTTTTGATACGGAAATGCAGGTAAAGTACCTGGAAAAAGCCTATCAAAAAGCATTTATTAGATTTAAAAAAACACTACCATCAAAAGATTTAAATGTCGGTTCGGCCTTAAGTTTAAATTCTTTGTTGTGAATTTTACATATCGCCAAAAATATTGAGTTACTATGAATATTTATCACCTCACACTTAGAGCCACCAAAGAAAAATACCTAAAATTTAAGAATAGATTAGAAAGAAGCATCTCCTCAGGAGCATTTGATAAGCTCCCTCGAAGAAAGAAGAATACCCTTATTTCCAGAGTGGATAAGTTAAGATCAAGACTGGAAAATGCTTCTCTGATTAAAAAAGGAATGGTAGCTGCAGGCTCGGCCGCTTTCCTGCCAACTATAGCACTGTCACAAGTTATTGCACTTCCTCCTCCCGACCCTAAGCTTCGCTTTGAGAAAAGTGATTTTGATCTTAATCAATTTGGCACAAATCGACAGGTTGAAGTAGTTGATATTGATTCGGATGGTGATATGGATGTATTGCTGTCCACAACCAGTCGCGGGTTTGTATTAAAATCAGACGGACGCTACTTCGAACGTGAGCAACCATCAGCTCTCGAATATATGCGAGATGAGTTTTATGTAGGTGATGTAGATGGTGACTTGGATGACGATATTGTTTTTAGAAATGGGAACAATTTCTTTTTAGCTATTAATGATGGTGAAGGTGATTTTGAGCTAACCGAACAGGTATATTATTATTCAGATTCTTCGGTTCCCGGGGTGATAGGAAGGGAGTATAGCCCTGAAGATGTTGATCTCGTTGATTTTGATAGTGATGGTGACCTGGATCTGGTAATAGCAGATAGTAATACCAGTTTAAAGGTTTTCAAAAATGACGGTAATGGGAATTTCGATTCAGCTTCTTATTTGGCTACAGGAGCAAACTATGGAATCGTAGAATTCGAGTTTGGTAATTTTGATGATGATGAGGATTTGGATCTGGTATTCAATACTTCAGGGGGAGATTATGATCAATTTCATGTAGTTGAGAACACAGCTGTTGATGGTGATCCCGTATTTTCAGGTTCATACGTTGAACTGTCGAATAGTACATCGTCAAATTTAAAGATTACGACAGTAGATATAGATGGAGATGGTGATCTGGATATTTTCACAAACCAAAGCTATAATGAAAACCTTTACCTTAATCAGTCTTATGAGGGTACCAACTTCTTATTCAATGAACCTACTATAGAGGGTCTTTCTTTCAGTGGAAGCGTTGTTGATGTTGCTATTGCTGACTTAGATGGTGATGGTACTGACGATCTTTTACTGGCATTTGGTGGGTTGACCGACGATCCTCATGTGGCAATTTTTGAAGATGGGGTACTATCTGCTACAGATAGAAATTTAAATGGGGATATAGGTGATGCTACTCGGGCATGGACCACTGTGGCTATCGGAGATTTGGATGGCGATGGTTTAAATGATATTGTAGGAGGAGAGAGTAGCACGAACGATCCTTATATTTATTTCGATCGATCTGCTCCGTTCGTCTCCGGTTTTATTGGAGATAACATCATCGATGAAAACAGTCCGGCTGGAGAGGTAGGTGTTTTTGTATTCGATGATTTTCACGATGATGCCGTAACCAGTTCAGTCTTATCAGGGGATGATGCTGACTCTTTCACCTGGGATCCTGCCACAAACACCCTAACCTCAAATGAGGTATGGGATTGGGAAGCCAAAGGAAGTGAGTTTGATCTAAAGTTGATTTTGAGTGATGGCATAAAGACCCGCACTGAAAACCTTGGAATTAGACTAAAAAACTTAGCTGAAAAAGGACATGGGTTGATAAGAGAAAATCATGCGCAATTAGATATAAAGTACAATGAATATCTAGAGAATTTCACTCCTGTAGATTACGATGTAGATGGCGATCAGGATCTTTTCTTTGGTGAAGAGTATCTACTCGTTAATAATGAATTTGGATTTAAAGAAGAAAGAGTATCTGGCTTTTCAAGTGGAGCTTCTGAAGTTGCTTTCATAGATATAGATCAGGACGGTGATCTTGATGTTTTCGGAAAAGATAATTATGCAATCTATTTATTGGAGAACGTAGATGAGTCCCAGAGCTATAACGGATGGAGAACATTCGATAATTACTTTGTGGGAGCTGGTAGCTTCAGTTTAATTGCAGGAGACTTTGATAATGATGGTCAGAAAGAAGTTGCACTGATTGATTACTCTAGCGGCAGCTATAGTTTTCAGACAATAGAAGTTTTTGATGATGGTCGAACTAGTGGTTTACAGCTGGATCAGGATATTAGCCTGAAGGCCTCTGGAGGTGGAGGATATATGGATGGTTACGGGCGATTTACTGATATCGCTATAGCTGATTTTGATGGTGATGGATATGACGATTTGCTTGTGATTACTCAACAAGATGGTCCTGATCCGGGTACAGACGCGATATTTCCAGGAACGGAGAGCAGTGGATTTGATACCAGCAACATGAGTTCGTTGACAACCGACGCGGATAATGGGCTTAATAAGGTAGAGGTAGGTGATTTGAATGGAGATGGTGATCCTGACATTGCATTTATGCGATCTAATGGTTTTTCAGTAGTTATTGATGTCATGCTGAATGATGGAAGTGGGGGATTCACATCTGATCAGACACTGGATGTAGGAGGTCAGGCAAGTACAGCTGATTTCGACATGAAACTTGGAGATATGGATGGTGATGGAGTGCTCGATATTGTAGCTTCAGCCACCGACAGCAATCAGGACTATAGTTTAAAGATTTGGAATAATGACGGAGAAGGAAATTTTAGTGATTTGCAAACTATATCAGATATAAGTGGCTATGAATTTGAATTAATGGACATTGATGGGGACGATGACCTTGATGTTATTGTTAGGGAGAGCTATTATGGAGATTATGGCTTCTTGAATGTTCATTTTAATGACAACTTACCACCAACCGATATCTCGCTTTCATCAACATCATTTGATGAACATTTGGCAAATGATACAGAAGTTGCAACCATATCGGTGACTGATGCTAACACTACCGATATGCATGAATTCACATTGGTTGAAGGTGATGGCACTAATGATGCGCATAATAACTTCTTTGCAGTAGATGGGAATAGTTTGGTTATTACTCGAGATGTCAGCGCAGAAAACTACCCAACACTTAATATTTTATTGGCAGCCAATGATGGCGAAAATATTTATAAACAGGCACTGACTTTGACAGTCAATCAGGTCAATTTGGCCCCAACTGCAATTACAGCTCCTGATAACTTTGATGAAGGAACGGAACCGGGCACTTCTATTGGAACTCTTTCAGCTACTGATGATGGTGTCGAAACAGTGACGTTTGCGCTAGCTACAGGAGATGGTACGAATGATGCTGATAATGGTTCATTCCTTATTGATGGAGATCAATTAATCATCACTGAGGAATCAAGCTTCGAGACAAAATCAACCTACAATATTTATTTAAGTGCTTCTGATATTGATGGAAACGTGGAGCAGGCATTCACCATCAACGTAAATGATTTAAATCAGGCTCCAACGGGCATTACACTTTCTACTACCAACATTGAGGAAACGGTAACTGCAGGGTCTGCTATTGCAACAATTGATGCGGACGATCCTAATGCTGGGGATACACATGAATTTTCTTTGGTGTCTGGCGATGGATCAAATGATGTCGATAATGATAAGTTTGTAATTGAAGGCGACCAATTGATTATTAAGCAAAATGTAAGCTTCGAAACACAATCGAGCTATAATATTCATCTTTCCGCCTCAGATAGTGAAGGGAATATTGAGCAAGCATTCACGATAACCGTGAATAACACCAATGAACTCCCAACAGGAATTACATTATCTGCTACCACTATTGACGAAGAGGTCACGGGTGGCTCAGCAATCGCAACCATAGATGCAACGGATGCTAATACTGGAGATGAACATGAATTTGCCTTGGTAGTAGGGGATGGAACAAATGATGCCGATAACAGCAAGTTCATCATTGATGGAGATCAACTGGTTATCAAGTCATCTCCTGATTTTGATGTGCAGTCTACTTACAACATATATTTATCTGCCTCAGATTCTGAAGGAAGTTTCGAGCAAGCCTTCACACTTACGGTAAACGAATTTGTTTCCAGTAATAATGCACCAACAGGAATTTTACTATCAAGTACATCTTTTGATGAAGGAATAGATGGAGGATCTGCTGTTGCTTCATTAGCTGCGGAGGATTTGGATGCAGGTGATACTCATACTTTCAGCTTTGCAACAGGTGATGGATCGAATGACATAGACAATAGCAAATTCTTAATTGATGGGGACCAACTCGTTATTAAAAGTTCTCCAAGTTTTGAAGTTCAATCTAGTTATAATATTTACCTGTCAACATCCGATGGTGAAGACAGTTTCGAACAGGCATTTAATTTAACAGTCAACAACCTAAATTCTGCGCCAACCGGTATTCAGCTTTCGAGTACTTCCTTTGATGAAGGGATTGCAGGAGGCAGCTCAGTTGCAACACTGACGGCTGACGATGCAGATGCTGGCGATACGCATACCTTCACGTTGGCAACTGGAGATGGTACGAACGATGCGGATAACAACCAGTTTGTTATTGATGGAGATCAGTTAGTGATCAAATCTTCCCCCAATTTTGAAACGCAAGCAAGCTACAATATCTATGTTTCAGCTGCGGATTCTGAGGGAAGTGTGATGCAGGCTTTCGAGCTTACCGTTAATAACGTAAATGAAGTACCAACAGCTATCACCTTATCTTCAACCTCAATGGAAGAAACAACACCTGCAGGATCTGCAGTTGCAACCATTGATGCTACTGATGCAAATGAATCGGATCAGCACGAGTTTGAGCTGATTTCAGGTGATGGTACAAATGATGCCGACAATGGCAAATTCTTGGTTGAGGGGGATCAGTTGATAATAAAGCAAGACTCTCGATTTGAAACTCAGGCTAGCTATAGCATATACTTATCTGCATCGGATTCTGAAGGCAGCATTGCGCAAGCCTTTGTAATCGACGTGGTGGATGTCAATCAAGCGCCTAACTCTATTTCATTGTCAATTACATCTCTTGACGAAAGCGTATCTCCCGGAAGCACAGCAGCAACTATATCGACCACTGATCCAAATGCTGGAGACACACATACATTTAGTCTTGTTGAAGGGGATGGCACCAACGATCAGCACAACGATCTGTTTGTGATTTCAGGAAACAAGCTGATTCTAATTGAGGAGGTTGAATTTGATAACCTTCAATCAATTAGTATTAATATAGAAGCGAATGATGGGGAAGAGTCGTATACACAGTCATTCACTTTAATTGTGAATGAGGTGCTTGGTTTAGCCGATGAAGTGGTTAATACCCTGGGAGTTTATCCGAATCCGGGAGGTGAGAAGTTCACAATCAACCTAGAAAACAATTACCGTGGTAATGTCCAAATTAGAGTGATTGATCTAGCTGGTAAAGAGGTTTACAACTTATCGGAGCAAAAAGTGTCAGAATCATTTACTTATGATGTTGATATGACTCGTGCGGAAAGTGGCATCTATGTTATTGAGCTAGTAGCTGATGATGAGGTCATTTCCCAACGATGGGTTAAGGAATAGTAAAAGATTCTAGTAACCCCAAATTCAATGCCGTTTAGTTAAGAAAATTTTTCAGCAATTTGATTAACCCCCCTGACCCCTTTAGGGACTGAGGGTAAGGAAGTCTTAACTAAACTGCATTGATTCCAAATTATGCATTAAAGCATGATTTCTGAAAGTCTCATCCGATTGCAGGACGATCTTTTTCAAATCTCAACAAACCTGACAGGATTCTAAACCCTTTCAGGTTTTTTTCATGGCTGTTGGTTTCCCTAAATCATGAATGTTTCACTGCTTCTTAAAGAATGATTGCAGCTTCGTTTCAGCTTCCTGTCCGCTTAAATACGAAGGAGAAAGTGAAGGCTGTCCCGGTAGGTTTTCGATATGAAGCGTTTGTGTAGGAAAAGCAAAGTTGACTCCAATTTCTTGACCTAGCTTCACAATACTCATTAGTATTTCATGCCTGCATTTAAGTTCTTCGCCCCATGTTGGCACATTGAAGAATATATAAAACATGATATTCAATGAACTGGACGCCATCTCATTGAAATATACATGATAGTTATCCTTCCAGGTTTTTGGATGGTCTTCTACAATCCGTCTTAATCCTTTGACGAATACATCAATCATTTCCGGAGGAGTATCATAGGTGATGGAAATTTGCGTATAGAACCTTCGGTACTTTCTAAGACCATGGTTATCAATTGTGTTATCTGCCAGCTTGCTATTAGGCACGTATATCACCGAGTTTCTAAATGTCCTGATTCTGGATGACCTGAAGCCTACTTCCTCAACCGTCCCGTCCACATCATTGGAGGTGATCCAATCCCCAACCTGGAATGGCTTGTCTACAAAGATCATTACAGAACCAAAGAAGTTCTTAATGGTGTCTTGGGCAGCCAAAGCAAAAGCCAGACCTCCAATTGATAGACCTGTTAGGAGTGGAAGGATAGGAACATCAAGGTTGTCGAGGATTAACAATGTTCCTATGATGATTACGAAGGTTTTGAGTGTCTTCCTAAGCAATGGCACTAACTGATCATCTAGTGTGCTTTCAGTACGTGATGCAGCTCTGGCTAGAAAAACACTTGCAATAGATACCATTCGATACATGATGACAGTACCAAAAAGTGGAACCATCACCCGAAGGATTATATTCACATACTTCGAATAGGTAACCGGAAGCTGAAGTGCAGGAGTGACTAAAAGCAGCAATAGAACTATAATAAATACACTGGTAGGTCGGGCGATTTGCCACAGATACTTTTCAGATGTTTCCCCGGCAAGCCCGGATCGTTTTACAATCCGACTGAATATTCGTTCTGTGAAAAAGGCGAAAATTTTATAGACGAGTGCGCTTATTAGAGCAAGGATGAATATGGTAATGTATTGATAGGTGTAAAGACCAAAAGTCTTCTTTGTTCCTAGTTTAGGAAGCAGATTCAATAATTCACCTGTCCCAAACCTGAAGGTCTCCTTGTAGAGTTCATTAATTTGATCGATGCTTGAGTCTGAAAATTTCCAATTCCCACTTTCTGATTTTAATAAGAATATTTTGGGGTAGTTATCCAGTAGTACGTACTTGTTTTTGTTACTGGCTGAATCCAAGTATGCTTTCGCTTTTGGCACCTCATCCAAATAAATAAATATTCCCCGACCGTCAAGCACCCGTTTGAATTTGACCGCTGCATTTTTTGCCTCATTAAATGTGCGATCACTTGTTTTAAACGGAAGTGCAGCCAGCGAATCATTTCGCTGCTCAGGTTGCAAATTTTCAAGAAATGTTTTTACTGAACCTTGAGGTGTATTCAGGTTGACATAAGGCTCCTGAGTAAAAGCTGAAAAAAATGTAAAAAAGATCGCGATCGTCAGAACAATTCTCATACATCAGTTTGTTTGTTGCAAAAGTAAAACTACAAGGCGATTACCTTTGCCGACCATTTGAATAAATAATAATTATGGCTAATCCTTTATTATCATCTTTCGACACCAAATTTGAAATGCCCCCTTTCTCAAAGATTGAAATCAATCACTTTAAGGAAGGAATAGATGCAGCGTTGGAGGATGCTAAAATGGAAGTTGATGCAATTATCAACAATACGGACGCACCGACTTTTGAAAATACGATAGAAGCACTTGAAAGCAGCGGAGAAAAGCTTCAGCGTAATGCTTCCATATTATTTAATTTGAATTCGGCTGAGACATCTGAAGAAATACAAAAACTTACCCAGGATATATCACCAAGACTTTCTGAATTTAATAGTGAGATCAAGCAGAATGAGCAACTGTTTGGCCGTGTAAAAGCCATCTATGAAAGAAAGGATAATTTAGGCTTATCTGGTGAGCAAAAGAAGCTATTGCATGAAACCTATTTCGATTTTGTGCGACGAGGTGTTGAGCTAGAAGGGGATAAAAAGGATCGCTTTAAAGAAATAAGCATTGAGCTCTCTAAACTTTCTTTGACGTATTCGGAAAACCTGCTGGCTGAAACCAATGAGTTTGAGTTGATCATTGAAAATGAAGAAGATTTAGCTGGTTTACCTGATGATGTAAAAAGTAGGGCAAAAGAACTTGCCTCTAGAAAAGGGAAGGAAGGTAAATGGGTTTTCACCCTTCAGGCCCCTAGCTATATTCCATTCATGGAGTACGCCGATAATCGCTCTCTTCGTGAAAAAATGTATAGAGCCTTTATGAGCAAGTGTCTAAAGGGCGATGAAAAGGATAATCAGGAAATCATACTTAAGACCATACGATTAAAGGCAGAGCTTGCATCTCTCTTGGGTTACCCAACTTTTGCACACTATGTTTTGGAGCAACGAATGGCTGAATCTCCTGATAAAGTGATTGACTTTCTAAATGATTTGCTGGAAAGGAGTCTCCCGAAAGCCAAAGAAGAAGTGGAGGAAATCAAAGCGTTTATTAAAAAGCAAGGTGATGAGGTTGAGTTGCAGCGATGGGACTGGGCCTATTACTCTGAAAAGCTGAGGAAAGAAAAATATGAACTCGATGATGAGTTGGTAAAACCGTACTTCAAATTAGAGAATGCCATTGAGGGAGTCTTCACCACTGCTGAAAAACTATTCGGTATCAGGTTTAAGCTCAATAAGGATTTGGAAGTGTATCATAAAGATGTGATGCCATATGAAGTTATTGATGAGTCAGAGAAGACAATAGCAGTCTTTCTAGCTGATTTTTTCCCAAGAGCGGGAAAACGAGAAGGTGCATGGATGACCTCCTTTCGAGATCAAGCCATTAAGCAAGGAGAGCGAGTGATTCCTCAAGTAAGCATTGTCTGTAATTTCACTCCTTCATCCGCGAATCATCCTTCACTGTTGAAGTTTAATGAGGTGAAAACACTTTTTCATGAATTTGGACATGCACTTCATGGAATGCTGGCCGATACAAAGTATCAAAGCCTATCAGGAACCAGTGTGTATTGGGATTTCGTGGAACTACCTTCCCAGATTATGGAAAACTGGTGTTATGAAAAAGAATGCCTGGATCTTTTTGCCAAACATTATGAGACTGGAGAGTTGATTCCTTCCGAATTAGTGGAACGCATCAAAGAATCCTCAACTTATCATGAGGCATACGCAACTGTACGCCAATTGACTTTTGGATTACTGGATATGGCATGGCATAGTTTGTCTGTAGATGAAGCTAATGCTGTAGATAGTGTGACAGCATTCGAAGAAAAGGCGTTTGCTAGCACAGAACTATTCCCTAAAGTGGAAGGAACAAACATGAGTGTCCAATTCGGGCACATATTTGCAGGTGGCTATGCCGCAGGATATTACAGCTACAAATGGGCAGAGGTGTTGGATGCCGATGCATTCTCCCTATTTAAACAAAATGGAGTCTTTGATAAAGCTACTGCGAGCGCATTCAAGGAACATGTCCTTAGTAAAGGAGGTACCGAACACCCAATGGAACTATATAAAAAGTTCAGAGGACAAGAGCCGACTCCTGATGCACTTTTAAAGCGAGCGGGTTTAAGTGACTAGAGGTACTCTACCTCAGAACTTAGCGACTTATTTAATGGTTCTAATTCAGCTTTTAAATCTGACATTAGCCGATTGAGTACCATATGTAGTTTTTTTACTTCTTTCTGTTTTTCCGGTCGTCCACCAAATACCCGATCCTTATCGGAAGGAGAGAGAAGCAATGCAAATTGCTGAGCATCGTTTGCTAATTTTTCCAAAAGGTCAGATACAATCGGTAGAAGCGAAAGAATCATATTTGGTGGTACTGTTAGGTCTCCTTCAGGAATGTTGTAAAGGATAGCATTGATTTCTGAATCTCGAAGGTTGATTCGTTCATCCGAATCTGCCCTTAATGACATCAATAATCTGGAAATAGCCTTGAAATTACCATTCGTATGCTGATCTCTTGCATTGATTCGAGCAATGTTTAGAAAAGGTAGATACTTCTTTACTTTTCTGTTTGCAAAATCAAATTCTGCAATTCCACGATAGATTTCATTCCGTGTCTTCAGGTATTCTGCACTATCTATCCAGATCGACGGTAACACATCAATTTCACAGGTAGGTTTTTGTGCAGTTATCCTGATGCGTGTTTTATCACTATAGTCTACTGTTTTAAATGATGGATCTTTTGACAGGACGTCTAGCAATTCCATCGCAAGCGACTGCATGTCAGCATGAGGCTTTTCGGTCACATTCTTTTTAATAGCTATGATTTCTACATCTCCGTAAAGCAGAATATTTGAATATGTCTTGAGAGCTCCCTGATACCGGTAATCCATATCATATCCCCTTTTTTTCAGGGATTTACTCATCAATTCATGAATCTTTCTCGAGTTTGCATACACTTTGTAGGCATATGAGGGATCGATTTCCACCATGGATTCTAGGGCGTATCTTAGACAATCAGTGTAGCCGCTCTGATGAAAAGCGTCCGAAAGCACTTGCTCGCGAAGTGCTTCATCGTATCTTCTTCCTTTCAGGTTTTCTACAAACAGGCTGTAGTCGTGTTCCATGGAGTGCCAAAATAATCAATTATAAAGATATGAATTGTATTTTTAGAAGATTATCGTTCGGGTTCAGTTTTGTGAGGATCAAAATATCACCAAGGTTATGAACTAATAAAAGGTACTGAAAGGTGATTTTTTAATGAAAGATACTGGTTATAATCCAATAATTGTCAAATGTATATGCACTTAGACAATTTTGAAGGAAACAAAGAATTTTTGCAATTAATCAAAAAAAGAGAATGTTTTTAAGCGAGTAAATTAAAAAAATAAGCTACTATTGTAGTCTTATGAAGTCTTTCGCAGAGATTGTAAATACCACGCCCTCTCGCATCAGAGGGTAACCCCAAGGCTGGGTATCTCAACTTATACATTTCATTTTCTTAAAATTTCCAATGCTGCCATATCAATTGTGTAGCTCAAATCTTTAATACATTTTAGAAATGGCGAAAGAATCATTCTCTATCTCCAGAGTATTTAAACTCTTTGTTTCTGCGCTACAAGGCAAAGAAACTGAATTTACAACCGGTAGCATTAACCGGGCGATCATCTTATTGTCAATCCCAATGATTGCTGAGATGGTAATGGAATCACTATTCGCAGTAGTGGACGTGTTTTTTGTATCGAAGATCAGTGTAAACGCTGTAGCTACGGTTGGTTTAACTGAATCAGTGTTAATGATCATTTACTCCATAGCAGTAGGGTTAAGTATGGCTGTTACTGCAATAATTGCCAGAAGAGTCGGTGAGAAGAACTTTGACAGAGCAAATAATGCAGCTTTTCAAGCTATTCTCCTTTCTATAGTGGTAGGGGTATTACTTGGTGTACCGGGATTCATTTTTGCTGAAGACATTCTGAGGTTGATGGGTGGCGACTCTTCTTTAATTGCTGAGGGTGTTGGGTACACGAAAATCATGTATGCCGGAAATTTGAGTATCATTCTCATATTCCTGATCAATGCCATTTTCAGAGGTGCCGGAAATGCATCCATTGCTATGCGTTCATTGTGGATTGCCAATGGCTTAAATATCATTCTCGACCCATTATTCATTTTTGGATTTGGTCCAATACCAGCATTTGGAGTGGAGGGAGCAGCAATAGCTACCACAACCGGTAGGTCGATTGGGGTTGTCTACCAGTTATTTCATTTGTTAAAAGGCAATGCCATCGTCAAAATCGGAGTGGAAAACCTGGTAGTTAAATGGAAAACGATCAAAGAAATGATCGTGGTTTCTACCGGAGGAGTTTTTCAGTTTTTGGTGGAGTCTGCCAGCTGGATTTTCCTCGTTCGGGTGATTGCTAATTTCGGTGCGGAAGCGCTGGCCGGATACACCATAGCTTTTCGCGTGATCGTATTTACGCTTCTTCCTTCCTGGGGTATGGCTAATGCTGCTGCAACCTTGGTGGGTCAGAATCTTGGTGCAGGACAACCTGATAGGGCAGAAATATCTGCATGGCGTACGGCACTTTGGAATACGATCTTTCTAGTGATAGTAGCTGTTGTATTTTTCATTTTCGCCAACCAGATTTTGGCAATATTCGGAGCTACAGACAATGTGCGTGAAATAGGTAAGCAAGCATTAAGAATTATATGTTTTGGTTACATCTTTTTTGCATATGGAATGGTGATAGGTCAGGCATTTAATGGCTCAGGTGATACGTATACACCCTTGGTGATTAGCTTGATCGTTTTTTGGGCCATTCAGATACCTATGGCTTATTTGCTCTCCATCGTCTATGACTGGGGGCCTGATGGGGTATTCTTTTGTATTGCATTTTGTCACAGCTTATATGCAGTGATTGCCATTGCAATCTTCAAAAGAGGGAAATGGAAGACTGTTAAAGTATGATGTCATGAGAAGAATTGTTTATTACGTGGCATCATCGTTAGACGGCTTTATCTGTGGGAAAGACGGTGACATTAGCAAGTTTCCAATGGATGGAGACATGGTTGATCAATACGCCTATGATTTGGAGGCTTTTGATACGGTCATCATGGGCAGAAATACATACGAATTTGGTTATCAGTTTGGGTTGAATCCTGGAGATCCTGCCTATGCTCATATGGATCATTTCATTTTTTCAAATAGCCTTGAGCTTGTGAATAGTAATGAAAAGGTGAATGTTGTACCCAGGGAACTCGAAAGAGTACGTGAGCTTAAGAGTGAAATTGGAAGTGATATCTACCTGTGTGGGGGAGGTTTGTTTGCTGGATGGTTGTTGGAGCATTCATTAATTGATGTACTCAAACTAAAGGTTAATCCAATCATTTTGGGTGAAGGTGTTAGGCTCTTCGGTAATTACACGGGACCAACCAACATGAATGTTGTGAACTCCAAATAATTTAGCGGTGGTTTTCAGCTGATCACCAGTGAGTTGATTAATAATTGAACTTGTAGAGTTCCAGGTTGGAGCCCCAAGAGGTGAAAACCTGGAATTCTTTCTTTGCACTAGAATAGATCAAACTTACTTCGTACTCAGAGTTGAGTGGATTGCCAGTGATGAGATTTCCTGATTTATCGTAGATATAAAGTGCCTTGTTCTGCTTGTCAGTAAAAATCACCAGGTCTTTTCCAGCGCCAAACTGATAGTATTGAATGAGGATAGGTCCTTCTGAGAGGTAGTCTTTTTGAAATAATAAATTACCGGTATCGTCGAGTACCTCGTATGAATTGCCTTCATTTCGAATGATGATAAAGGAATCATTTCCGGTATCCGGAATCAGCTTGAACTGTGTATTGGCACTGGTCTTTATGAGTTGATCTCTTTTGATTACTCCACCCTCCAAGGTAATTTCAACCAACTCACCACCCCTGGAAATGACTGTCAAAGATGAGTTACTCAGGGCGTTGGACTGGCGTAGGAAGTATTCATCACTGATTGATTGTTTGGTATTAAAAGGGAACCCACCCAGATAATCACCTCTTCTGTTCATGAGGTTGATTACGCCACCTTCCTGAATAGAGATCATTACATCTCTGCTTCCTAATCGAGCATGATCCAGGGGCTGTAGTGCTGCTCGATCCAATGTTCGAGGGTCCCAACCATCTAAAACGTTAAGATCTTTATCTGTCAGGTAAATATTGCCATCCGTATCTGTAATTGCCAACCTATAATTTCTGCTTCGATCGTAATCGATTAGGTTAAGATGTTCGATAGAGGGGCCTTTCGACAAGTTTTTCGGATAGCCCGGAATGGATGATCCGGTGCGATCAATCATGTAAACATTTGAGCTTGTGGCAAACAGGTACTGGATTTTGCCATTCTTGTAATAGTCGATTGGGAAGATATCACTGACCAGTTTGCCATCCAGCTCCTCTGACCAAAGGGCGTTTTGATCTTTATCCAGATAGTATAGGGTGTTCGTGCTGTCTTGGACTACAATGTCAAAATCTTTGTGTGCATGGGAGCGCACCAAAAATGGTTTAGAGCTTAATCTACTGACAAACCGCACGCCATCGTCAGCGTTGGTCTTTGGTATGCTACTTCTTCGTCTCTGAGGCTGGGAGAGGGTGTAATTGGTAAAATACTTACCATCCAGATAGCTATACTGAAAGGCAGCTAAATCGATGGAGCGATAGGTGTTTGTGTTATCCTTGAAGTGCTCTTCCCATTCGGGTTTTAACGTTGAAAGAATGTTGCTCCAGGCACGAGGGATGTTTACAAAAAGACTGACATTGGCAGCATTATTAGCTCTGGCCAAGAAATTATTCATTTGAATGGATTTGCCCCATGTGTCTTCATTTTCGACTGATGCTATCAGGTTTTTTAATTCCAATAATTCATTCGAGAAGATCAGATAATTTCTGTGACTGATATAAAAACATTGATCAAATCCTTCGCCGATTTCTCCTAATATGGTCGAAGGAAATTTACTTATCGGTAAAAACCGAATCTCATTGTCGCTGTATGTTTCAGTGTATACGGTATCGCCTCTGGCCAGTGCTATTCGCTGAGTGAGTTGACTGAAAAATGTCAAAGACTCCTGAATGTCGTTGACTTCCAAAATCAACATCTTTTGTAGGTCTCTGGCTCTTGGTGACTCCAATGTTGCGATACCTATTTCATTGTCAATTAAATCAAACACCTGATCTACATTGAAATCATATTGCTTTTTCAGGGAATCCTGAAGGTCACTGATGTCATTATTCTGATTTCTCACGTACTGAATTTGCTGCTCCTTCCAGTTTGACATATTGGAAGAAGTAATATGAATGAGGTGAGCAGTGTTTTCAGGTATTACTTCTGCCATATCGAAGGTCGCCGGCTGATCAGTATGTGTCGAAAGCCACCCTTTATTAGAGGCATATGAGAAGCCTGAAAATTGGAGATAAGAAGAATCTAATGTAAACTCATAATTCCCGGCAATCATCGGAAAGTTTTTGTCTTCCGGTAAAAAGGCACCTAGCAATTCACCGGCTTTTTCATAATTAATGTATACTGAGCCTAGTCCTTGAGTGCCGGTTTGTCCAATTTGTTCGAAGTTTTCTTTGAATGATTTTAACTGCGAGTCACTAATGACACGAATGGCATCCTCTACCAGGTAAGGAGTGAAACTGGCTAGAAAGAAATTTTTATAAAATATGAAAGTTAATGTTTTGCCTCTCTTACTTAACTCGCTGATTTTGAAATCATTATAATTTCTTGTTTTAAATCGATAACCTGCATTTTGAAGTCTGCCAATGGTGGCATTTGCAAAGGTGTTTTGAGAAATATTTTGTAGTTCTACGACAAAAAGTAAATCCAGACTGTTGTTAGAAACTTTATGAACCGAGGTAACTAATGGTGCTTTTTCAAAGATTGCACTAAATCCGCATTCACCGTTGATTGAATCCAGAAAAGAAAGTCCTTGCCTTAAGTTATTAAATCCTGATGACTGGTCGGCAATGGACCAAATCGGATAGCCTTTGATTGTATTCAAATCTTCGACAATCTCAAAGTCTAAAACCATTGCCGCATCTGCAGGTATAAAGCTCCAGGTTGTTAGGTTAGCGTGCTTGACCCATTTCTCATAGGTGAAGTATCCCGCTCCAGCCAGCAGTAAAATGGATATGATGATTAAAACTTTTTTCAAGCTCCGCAGTTGATTTACTCAAAAATAACTTAGATGTTGAGCATTTAGTACGATCAACAACCTTTGTGTCAAAATTTTTCAATGAGCGGATATTTTAAGCACAATTTGAAATGCAATATATTAGCCTGATATGTCTGAATATAAAGAAATAGGTTCTTTTATAGATCGTACGTATAAAGTTGTTCGGCAAGACCTGATCAACAGGTTCAAACAAGCGAAGGTCAACATCACGCCCGAACAATGGGTGATCTTATCCAAAATAGGTGAGAAGGATATGTACCAGACAGATCTGGCGAGCATGAGCTTTCGAGACAAACCAACGGTTTCGAGGATTGTTGATTTATTGGTTGATAAAAAACTTGTTGAGCGGATACGCGACAAGACTGATGGTCGAAAATTTCATGTACGCATTACCCCAAAAGGTAATAATCTCATACGAAAAGCGACTCCTTCTGTAGAAGCTTCCAGGAAGTTGGGGTGGACGAACCTTTCTGATAAGGAATATGAAACACTGATATCCTTGCTGGATAAAGTATTTACTAACTACAGCGAGAAAGAATAGGCTATTTTTTAATCTGCATCCATGCAAATAGTGGCAGTCCAGCCATCAACAACAGGAATCCCCAGTAAACAATTTCAATGCCTGAACCAGCGATTGCCCAGATGGCAAATAGAAAGGCCGTGGTTGCAATCACACCTTTCAGTAAAAATCCTTTACCTATTCCTTCATCTCTGGCTGTTACAATCGCATAACTCACCGAGGTAAACAAGTAAGCAAGTAAGGAGGTCATGCTGGATAGCAAAAGTACAAACTGAAACGCTTTCACTAATCCTTTGGAGTAATTCATGATCATTAGCACTGAGATCAATACACTTGAAATGATAATACTGAGTGCTGGTACTCCATTCTTATTTTCTTTAGCAAAAATGGAAGGGAAGAGTTTATCTCGTGAGATTGCAGCCGGGATTTGCCCTTGCACCAATATCCAGCCATTTAAGGCTCCCAATGTAGATATGATCGCACCAATAGCCACCAAATTTTTTGCCCATGGTCCCCAAATAATGGATGCCGCATCCGAAAAGGGTGCTTTAGAATATTGAAGCTCTTCTGCGGGGATGATTCCCATCAATGCAGATGTCCCAAATATGTAAACAAGAGCAACTATGCCCAGCCCGAAGTAAGTGGATCGTGGGATGGTTCGTTTTGGATTTTCAATATCCCCGGATGGAATGGTGGCACATTCAATGCCCATGTAAGCAAAAAAGGTAAGTGTTGCTGAGGCGGTTAATGCTTTCCAGTTTGAGAGTTCACTAATATTAAATGAATTGAAATTATCAGGGTTGATATAAAACAGTCCGAATATGGCGATCGCCAGGAGGGGTGTGATTTTTAGAATGCTCGTGATCAAAGAGAAAATGGCCGCTTCTCTAATCCCTTTGGTATTGATCCACACCACTCCCCACACAATGGCTAAGCCTGTAATAACAGCAGTGACATTACTATTTTGTAGGATTGGGAAGAATACTCCCAGGTAGCTTACTAAAGCAATCACAATGGCCGCATTTGCGCACCAGACTGAGATCCAGTAGCCCCAGGCGACCAAAAATCCGGCAAAGTCGCCCATGCCATTTCTGGAATATACATATGGTCCTCCTGATGCGCCCGGGAGCATTTTGCTAAACTCGATAAATACAAAAGCCAAGGCTGCTGCTCCACAAGCCGAGATAATCCAACCGAAAATACTAATGCTACCATATGAGGCAAGTGAGGCAGGCAAAAGAAATATGCCTGAACCAATCATATTACCAATCACTAAGGATGAGCTGGTCCAAAAACCAAGCTTTTTTCTGCTCATGCGAATGCGATGTAAAAACTGTATTTTTGAAAGATACCCCATTTTTATGAGCGCTCCTAAGTACACCATTAATCCCAATATCACAGCGGCTGAAACATTACCCGGATCCTTCTATCAGGATCAAGGCACGTTTGATTTAATAAGAGAACAGGTTTTTTATCAATCATGGCAATGGGTGGGGGATGAGCATCTTGTGAAACTTCCTAAACAAACACATCCATTTGTCTTATTTGATGGCTTCCTCACTGAACCACTTGTTTTAACGAAAGATGAAAGTGGGTCTATTCATTGTTTGAGTAATGTGTGTACGCACAGAGGAAACCTTGTTGCGCAGAATCCAGGAAGTCAGCGTAAACTCATGTGTATGTATCACGGTAGAAAGTTTGGTTTGGATGGTTCGTTTGAGTCCATGCCCGAGTTTAAGGAAGCACAAAATTTTCCACGAGATTGTGAAGATCTCCATCGCTTTGATGTTGCCCAGTGGGGGCCAATGCTTTTTGCGAATCTTGGTAGCAAGGTTGATTTCAATCAGGTGATTGATGATATGAATAACTATGTAGGTTTTTTGCCACTTGAAGAGTTTGTGTATAGCGAAGTGCAGTCCAAGGATTACCTGGTTAATGCACATTGGGCTCTATACTGTGATAATTATCTGGAAGGGTTTCACATTCCATTTGTTCATAGTGACCTCAACGAAACGTTGGATTATGGAAGCTACGAGACAGTGCTTCACGAGCATTTTAACGTGCAGGTTGGCTATTCAGAAGGCTCTGAGGATATCTTTGATTTACCTAAGGGTCACGTGCATCAGGGTAAACGTGTGGCGGCCTACTATTTCTGGGTTTTCCCCAATATGATGTTCAATTTTTATCCATGGGGACTTTCAGTAAATATTGTTCGTCCAATATCGCTCAATCAAACGAAGGTTTCGTTTCTCTCCTACATATACGATGAGTCGAAGCTTCATAAAGGAGCAGGAGCGCTACTGGATAAAGTGGAACGTGAAGATGAGTTTGTCGTGGAGGGCGTTCACAAAGGATTGAAATCACGTTATTACTCCTCCGGAAGATTCTCACCTACAAGAGAAACGGGTGTGCACCAGTTTCATCAAATGTTGGCGAAAAGTTTATCTTGAAGCGTCACTGAACTCGTCTAATTGCAATCCTGATCATACGTGAATACGTGTGTTGCAAAATCTTTCCACTTAAGTTTTTGAGAACTTAAAGCCTCACAATTGTTATATAATCTTTCGTTTGCTTTTTTTCTGTAATTGAAGTTATTCATTACAAATGCCTGCCCTTCTCTCAAGGTGACATAATGTTGATTATCATTTAGACCTCCTACCGTCAAACCATTGATACTAGTACTACCTGAGTCAGTGGCATCCGGATGAGCATAAACTTTGATTTCAGAATCAAATCCAGGATTAAGTAATTGTGCAAGTTCGTATCTTTCGCGTTTCCCGGGAAGGCGTATGCGTTCATAAAAAACCCAGCCTCCTTCGGGCAAAACCTTTATGAATTCATCGTTATCTAAATTCTTAATAATCTTATTGAGAGCCATTTCGTCATAGTCAGCCTGATCACCTGGAATAACAGCAAGCTTTTCTATGTCACTAATTCGATACTTAGTTTTGGAATCACCGTTTTTCACAACTACTGAAGTAATTAAACTATCAGTAAAAGTGACTCCTCCAAGCTTACCCCGGATTGTGTCGCCTTCATTATTTATAATATAAAATTGCTCAGGATTCAGAATTTGAGTCTGATCGAGCTTCTGCACGAAAAACTGAGCGCTTACATTTGATATTACAACGCAGCAAATAAGTCCAAAGATTGTTTTCATTATGAATTGTAAATATTAAAGCTGCTAATATCTCACTTTGCAATGTATTTATACATATGCTTTTGTTAGGAAATTTACATTAAACATACTAGCATATTATCCATGCGTTGCTCCACCAGCTCCCCGTGGATACCGTATGCTTTCCACCATTTCTTGCACATCATTAGGAGGGGCAGGGAAGAACCTGGAAATGCTAAACGAAATAATAAAATTGATCAGCATTGCGACTGTTCCGAACCCTTCCGGAGAAATCCCAAACCACCAATCATCTTTGCCACCTCCACCAAAGAGTCCGAGCTTGTATTTCATCATGTAAAACAACATCAATAGTATCCCTACAACCATTCCAGCGACGGCACCTTCTTTATTCATTCGTTTGTCAAATATTCCTAAGATGATAGCAGGAAAGAATGAGGCGGCTGCTAATCCAAATGCCAGTGCCACTACAGCAGCTACAAAACCCGGTGGATTGATCCCGAAATATCCGGCAATACAAACAGCGATTACTGATCCTATTCGTGCCCAAACAAGCTCACCTTTCTCAGAGATGTCTGGTTTTATTTGTTTTTTGATCAGGTCGTGAGAAATGCTGGCTGAGATGACCAGAAGCAAACCGGCTGCCGTTGATAATGCTGCTGCCAACCCTCCTGCAGCTACTAAGCCCACCACCCAGTTGGGGAGTTTTGCAATCTCAGGATTTGCCAAAACCATGATATCCCGATCGATGGTCAATTCATTTTGATTTTCATCAGCAACGTACTGTATTAACCCATCATTGTTTTTGTCTTCAAAGGTGATTAAGCCGGTGGTTTCCCAATTTGAAAACCATTCCGGCATATTGCTGTATGCTTTACCTGAAACTGTTTCGATCAGATTAGTACGAGCAAAGGCAGCAATAGCTGGAGCTGTTGTGTATAAGATGGCAATAAAGATCAATGCCCAACCAGCGGACATGCGTGCATCTCGTACCTTCTTGACAGTAAAAAATCGAACGATTACATGGGGAAGTCCTGCTGTACCCACCATCAGAGCAAAGGTGATGGCGAATACATCAATAACTGATTTCGAACCACTGGTATACTCTGCAAATCCTAATTCCTTGTGTAAGCCATCCAGCTTATCTAATAAATAAGTACCGTCAGATAGTGTGCCTCCAAAACCCAATTGGGGGATGATGTTATCCGTAAGTTGAAATGAGATAAAAAAGGCAGGAACCATAAAGGCGAATATCAGGATGCAGTATTGAGCCACTTGTGTGTAGGTAATCCCTTTCATTCCTCCTAGTGTGGCATAAAACAGCACAATGATCATTCCGATAAACACTCCGGTATTTACAGGCACTTCTAAAAACCGCGCGAATACCACACCAACCCCTCTCATTTGCCCTGCCACATAAGTAAAAGATACAATAATTGCACAAGCGACCGCAACGGTTCTTGCTATATTGGAGTAGTAGCGATCTCCAATAAAGTCAGGGACGGTGTATTTTCCGAACTTCCGCAAATAAGGAGCAAGGAGAAGGGCTAATAGTACATATCCACCGGTCCAGCCCATTAGATAAACGGCTCCATCATACCCCATGAAGCTGATGAGTCCGGCCATGGAAATAAAGGAAGCAGCAGACATCCAGTCGGCGGCAGTAGCCATTCCGTTAGCAAGTGGTGAAACACCACCACCAGCTACGTAAAAATCGTTAGTGGATGAAGCTCGTGACCAAATCGCAATGATGATATACATAGCGAATGTGATTCCTACCAATGTAAAAGTCCAGGTTTGTACTTCCATTGCTGCTTTATTTTTCGTCTACATCAAATTCTTTGTCCAGCTTGTTCATCAAGCGGACATATACCAAAATCAGTATCACAAAGACATAGATGGAGCCTTGCTGAGCAAACCAGAAACCGAGCTTAAAACCACCAATTCGTACAGTGTTTAATTGTTCAGCAAATAGAATTCCCGCACCATATGAGACAAGAAACCATATGGATAATAGAATTAGTAAGTATTTGAGATTGCGAGACCAATACTTTTTGAGATCGGATTTCATTTCAATGAATTTTCAATTGATTGATATTTGAAAAGCATAAATAGCTGTTTATTACTCTACACACGCATTTTCTTCAGCTCCACTAGCCGTTCCTTCCCAATCCAGATCAGCCATTCCTGTCCACATATTTGTTTCCGGATCACGTGCAATCGCATGCACCCTCGAGAATGCACCATATCGTGTAATCGCTCCAATTTCAAAGCCTTGGTTTTGCCAATAAATGGAATCCTCAGCAGACCATCCATTGGTTGGGGTGAATTCGGCACTAAACTTAGTTGGGAATACTACTCGGTTACCGTCGTTATAATCCGTTTCCGGGTGTATTCGTGGAGCACTCACAGCTTCTTCCAGAGTCATTCCCTGATCAACATATCGTGAAATGGTCTGTACAATACCTGAAAGAATTCGTAAGCCTCCGGCTGCTCCTAACACCATCACCGTTTCTCCATCTTTGGTTACGATAGTAGGAGCAATCGTTGTTCTGGGTCTTGACCCAGGTGCCTGATCAGACCCTGACAGATAGGCCCCCATGGTAGAAGCATACACAAATCCTAACCCCGGTGTGATAACCTTAGATCCAAATAATGGACCAATGGTTTGAGTAATGGACACAACCATGCCTGAGCAATCAGCCGTTACAAAATGGGTAGTATGGTGACTCTGCTCTCCCCAGGTATTCCCGCTCCAGTCCGTGTTGGTAGCTAACAATTGCTGATCTCTAGTCAGCTCTGCCGCTTCCTTATTATCATTAGCTTCAGGTATGATTATTTGTGCTGCCTTTTCCTTTGCCCAGTCTTTGCTTTGAACCTGATCTAGGTCTTCTTCTGCATAGTCATATTCCATGCTTTCCATGGAGAAGGCCAATGCTTGATTCACCACTGCAGCCCATTGAGCATCAGACATGCTTGACAAATCAAAGTTCTCCATGATATTAAGCGCTTTCACTACCAGGCCGCCTCCGGCCGGAGCAGGAATGGAATGAATTTCATAATCGCGATAGGGGATAGAGACATATCTGGCATCCAATGCCTGATAATTGGCAAGATCCTCTGTTGTAATAAAACCATCATTGGCAGCCATATCTTCAGCGATTATTCGGGCTGTTTCACCTTTATAAAAATCTTCCCCATTGGTCTCAGCTATTCGTTGAAGCGTTTTAGCCAGATCAGGTTGCTTGAGTATTTCACCAGCCTGATAGGTAGATGTATCGTTTTTCAGCATTTGCTTTCTAAACCCTGGATCATTTTTGATTGCATCAAGTCCAAGGCTGTGTCTTTTAGCCTCTCCATCTAACAGTTCAAAGCCTTCCGCTGCATGTTTAATAGCCGGTTTCATTAGTACTTCGAGAGGCATAGATCCATGCTCTTTGTGTAGTCTCATTAGTGCAGCAACTACACCGGGAATTGCCACGACACGATGGCCCGAATTGGGAGGGTCTTCATCAGGAATAAAACTGGCGGGAACCTCTGTCATGCCATTGTAACCCATGAAGCTACCGTCTGATTGTCTGATGAATATTTGATTGCGGCCACCAATACCATTCATCGTGGGTTCTACAACCGCAATAACAAAAGCTGCGGCTACTGCAGCATCAGCAGCATTGCCACCTGCCTCCAATATTTGAACACCGGCTTGTGTTGCCAACGGCTGGGCGGCCGCCACCATTCCACCAGTAGAAGCGTCTGATTTTGTGGTTTCAACAATACTATTTCTTTCCTCTGCTTCCTGTGAAGGGTTGCATGCGGTTACAAGAATTAACAGTATGAGCGAAATGGATAGGTTAGTCTTCATCATAGGTATAGGTTAGAATGATGAAGATATGAAAAATCATGGAATCAAGAAGCAGAGTTCTGGGCAGGGTTAAATTAATTAGGAGCTATGACGATCATTTGATAATTCGTTTCAGATGAATGATTATTTGATGCATCATTAAATGCGTGTTTGAAATCTTTAGTAACGATTCGTTTGTCAAATGTTGTATTATTCAATATTTGGTCAAAAATGTAAATTTTTTGTCTCGTATTCTGAATGCAGAATACAATGAGGGTTCCTTTTTTCGATGCTTGAATTATTTGTTTTATCAGTTTTGATTCTTGAGCTAATTCTGATTTACGAAAATGAAACATACTGTCTAAAAGAATGAATTCATATTCAGCATAGTCCTGAAAATGATAGATATCATCCGCTATTCCAACAATATCAAGTTTTCCAGATTCAGCAGCTTGTCTCATTTGCCCGATACCCACTGAAAAGGAATCAACCCCGCTTACATTGAATCCAAGCTTTGCCAATGGTATAGCATCTCGTCCCTGTCCACAGCCTAAGTCCAATAGCTTACCTCTTGTAGGATGCTCCGAAAAGAAATTGATCAGTTCAGGGTAGGGTTCACCAAATAAATCTGCTGTTTGATAGTATTTGTCATATGTTACTGTCATAGTGGGTGTTGATTGCTCTTAATTATATCTGTTTTGCTTCTAACAAAAAAAGGAGCCCATTTGAGCTCCTCTTTAGTGTGATTAGTAGTGAATGGTTTGTTTATAATGTCCCTCTCAGCTCTTGTTCACGCTCTAATGCTTCAAACAAAGCTTTGAAGTTTCCTTTTCCAAAAGAAGTAGCTCCTTTACGTTGGATGATCTCAAAGAACATCGTAGGACGTGCCTGAACTGTTTTAGTGAAGATTTGAAGGAGGTATCCTTCATCATCACGGTCTACAAGAATCCCTAGTGGGCGTAATGACTCAATGTCTTCATCGATTTCCCCAACACGATCGGTAAGCATATCATAATAGGTATCAGGAACTTTAAGGAATTCAATACCTCTATTTTTCAGATCGGTAACTGTCTGGATGATATTATCAGTAGCAACAGCAATATGCTGAACACCAGCTCCTTCATAAAACTCAAGGTACTCATCTACCTGCGATTTTTTAAGACCTGCTGCCGGCTCGTTGATAGGAAATTTGATGCGACCATTTCCATTGCTCATTACTTTACTCATGAGCGCTGTGTACTCTGTGGAGATGTCTTTGTCGTCAAATGACATGATTTGCTTAAAGCCCATCACTTCCTCATAGAACTTGACCCATTTGTTCATATCGCCCATTTCCACATTGCCTACCATGTGGTCCACGTATTTCAAGCCAACCGGCCCTGGATTGTATTCAGTTTTCCATTCACGGTAACCGGGAAGGAAGATGCCGTTATAATCTTTACGTTCAATGAAAATGTGAACCACCTCACCGTAGGTATGAATTCCTGACTGCACCACTTTTCCATGCTTATCTTCAATGGTGTTTGGCTCCATGAATGATTTAGCACCACGTTTCATGGCTTCATTGTAAGCCACTGTTGCGTCATCAACCCATAAGGCAGTAACCTTTACTCCATCACCATGCTTATCAATATGCTCACCGATGACTGTGCCACTACGTAGAGGAGAGGTTAGCACCAATCGAATTTTGTCCTGAACCACCACATAAGATTCTCTGTCTCTGATTCCGGTCTCCAGACCTGCATAAGCCAATGACTGAAAACCAAATGCTGACTTATAAAAGTGAGCTGCCTGTTTGGCGTTGCTTACGTAGAGCTCGAGGTAGTCAGTGCCATTAATTGGCATGAAGTCTTTTTCCTGTGCGTCGGGTGCTAAAGCTGTCCTTTCCATGATCCTATTGATTTATTAGTTGCTTCAACAACAAAATTAATGAAATTCTGTTTAGTCTGCCTAAAATCTTACGTTTCAGTCAGGTTATGGTTTAAGTCCAGCAGCTATTCGCTGATGACCTTTAAGTATCCGATTGATTTCGGTTTCATCGGTATTGGATGTCCAGATGTTTTTTTCCGAAGTACCACCTAAAATGATTCCATCTTTTCGTGGAAACATGTAAAGAAGGTCATTGTACGAAGGATAGACATATCCATACTGGATTTCTTCCTGGGGGAGAAGCACTGCAAGTTGTCCTTTTACCGGAATAAGTGTTTTATCCTCAAATAGTTCATTTGCTCCTAGTCCTGTGCAGTTCATGATCACAGATTCCTTGAGTTGGGTGAGCTCACTTTTACGATTGAACCTTCGTATGATCAACTTTCCACCTAGCTGATAGAAATCATCCAAAAGGGCTTTTAGATAAATGGGAGGTTCAATCATTAGTGAATGCACCTCTTCGGTTTCCATATATCCGCTAAATGGAGAGGATTCTTCATTGTAGTGTTTGTAGTCTGGATAAAGTGATTTGCCACCCGGAAAATCAAAATTACCACCTAAGAAGTACGTTTTAATCCACCACACACCGTACCTGCTGCCTACAAGATCTTGAAACATACGCTGAGAAATTTTAGATGCCTGATTAAAGTCATTCATGAAGCCGGTATCGACTTTATCAGCCTCGTAGACAGATACTGGAGCCCAAAAGGCTGCAGCTACATTGGAGGTCGTGCTTGGTGGTAGCTTATTTGTATATATCGTCACAGGCCTTCCTTGTTTAAGCAGCAGGATGGCAGTTGAAAGTCCGATTACTCCTGCTCCAAGTACCGCGACAGGATCTTTACTAGATAATTCAATCTTATCGATTGCCAGACTTGCAGTTCCCCATGAAAGCGAAATGCCACCACCGCCATGTCCATAGTTATGAATGATGGTTTTTTCATCGAGCTTTTGAACATCCAGGTTAAAACCGGAAGGACGATAAGGTCGTAAGCCCACTACTTTCCGAATCAACCGATTGGCTGAGACTTTAACAGGATTTAATCCAGTGGGTAGTGAATGGGTATCCAATACAGGATCGTATGCGAATGAGGGAAGTCCTACAGACATCATGATTCCTGCCGCTCCCAGCTTTTTCATGAAATTTCTTCGGCTTTCCTGTTGTTGTGAAGGTGTCATGACAACAAAATCGTAGTTATTGACTTTAATTATAGAAGTAAAAAGGTACTCACAAAAGGCATTCAAATTACTTAAACAGAATTGAAAATTACCATGCAAGCAATAAATCCAGCCACCGAGCAGCCGCTCAAAGAATACCAGAATCATACGGATGAACAAGTAATCGCGACCATAGAGAAAGCAAACAAAGCCTTTAAAGATTGGAAAGAAACTCCGGTAGCTTATAAAGCAGAATTGATGAAAAAGGCTGCTGATGTACTAATGTCTGAAAAATCAGCTTTTGCACGCATCATGACAGATGAGATGGGAAAGACCTTAAAGGAAAGTGAGGCCGAAGTAGAGAAATGTGCCTGGGTATGTGAGTTTTATGCAGAGCATGCGGAGGAATTTCTTAAGGATGAAATAATTGAATCGGATGCCTCAAAGAGCTATGTAAGCCATCAGCCATTGGGAATTGTATTTGCGATAATGCCATGGAATTATCCGTTTTGGCAAGTCTTTCGTTTTGCTGCACCAAGCTTAATGGCCGGAAACGTTGCAATCCTCAAACATGCACCCAATGTGCCGGGATGTGCTGAAGCAATTGCCTCTGTATTTGAAAAAGCCGGATTTCCAAAAGGCGTATTTAGCAAGCTTTTCATTTCTAATGAACAGGCTTCTGATGTGATTGAACACAGGGATGTTAAGGCTGTAACACTGACCGGAAGTACACGGGCAGGTAAGGAAGTAGCAAAGCAGGCAGGTGCGGTGCTAAAAAAATGCGTCTTAGAGCTAGGTGGTAGTGATCCATACATCATTCTGGAAGATGCCGATCTGGATTTAGCCATTGAGACTACTGTAGCTAGTCGGTTGAAAAACAATGGGCAAAGTTGTATTAGTGCCAAGCGATTCATTGTTCCCGAATCGATTAAAGAGGAGGTAGAAAAACGGTTGGTTAAGGAAATGAAATCATATACCTATGGAGATCCAACGAATGATGAAACAGATCTTGGTCCATTGGTTGGAGAGAAGTATCGTGATCAGCTTCATGATCAGGTCAAGCGGACAATTGAAGCCGGAGCTAAATGCATTATAGGAGGCGAAGTGCCGAATATGAAGGGGTATTACTACCCACCAACGATTCTCACCGATGTGAAAAAAGGTATGCCTGCTTACGAGGAGGAGTTGTTTGGTCCGGTGGCTACTGTCATTTCTGTAAAAGATGAGGAGGAGGCTATTAAGGTTGCTAACGATACTTCTTATGGACTTGGGGGAGCCATTTTTTCCAGAGATGTAAAACGGGCAGAGTACTTAGCTGCCAATAAACTGGAGGCTGGCTCTTGCTTTGTAAATGAAATGGTTTCTTCAGATCCTCGTTTGCCGTTTGGAGGCATCAACGAAAGTGGTTTTGGAAGGGAATTATCCCACCATGGAATCAAAGAATTTGTGAATGTGAAGACGGTTTATGTTAAATAATCTGTATTAAGATGTATTCTTCCTTTGAAGGGGAACGGGAGATATTATGCTGATAACTCAAAAAACACCCCTATAATCCCCTCAAGGGGATAGTCATTTCCCAATGTAACTTGTTACTCATTCCTTAAAGATTGAACGGGATTGGCTTTTGCAGCACGCCTGGCCTGATCGGAGACAATTATAATAGCAAAGAGGAGTACGATAATTCCTGTAGTTGGAAAGATCCACCAGGCAATAGTGACACGTATGGTATACCTGTCCAGATATTGATCCAACAAATACCAGGCAAATGGAGCAGCCAAAAGGAATGATAAAACGACCAGCTTAGCAAAATCCTTAGACATCAATCCCATTAAGCTAGTAATGGAAGCACCAAGAACCTTTCTAATGCCGATTTCTTTAATACGCTGCTCAGCGGTGTATGAAGCAAGTCCAAATAAACCAAGGCCTGTGATGATCATGGCTAGGGTTGCAAACAAACTAGCCAGCTTTCTGGTGAGGTTAATGGTTGTGAATTTTCGTTCAAATTCCACATCTGCAAAATTGTATTCAAATGGATAGGCGGGGTTGTGTTTCGTAAAGATTTCTTCTACCCCGGCGAGAGTCTGCTGAAGATCGTTTGTCTTTTTCAGTCTAATGGAAATGTAACCGCCCCAATCATCCAAAATCATGAACATAGGCTTTACAGGATCATAAGGTGAACCCATCAAGACATTATCCACTACTCCAATAAGCTTTCGCTTGCTTCCCCAAAGATCGAGGTTCGTTCCGATGGGATCCTCCAGTCCCATGATATCTAGTGCCGCTTTATTAATCACTATCGAGCTGGAATCACTGCCATATTCTTTAGAGAAATCACGTCCCATCAATACTTCTATGCCCATCGTTTTGGCATAGTCATAAGTTGTGGTAATGGTAGTAAAAATCACCCTCCGATCTTCAGGTTTGCCCGGCCACCCCAGGAAATTGTTTGAGTTGATCTGAGTGATTTGTGAATTAGACCTTGTGACTGACTCTGCTAATCCGGATGACTCAAGCGCTTGTTTCACGACCGCATAATTTTCTCTCAAATCATCGGTTAGCTCAATAGCAATCAGTCTTTCCTGATCATATCCCAGGTCTCTGTTTTTTACCAGATTGATCTGTTGGAAAATCACGACCGTACTGATCATCAAAACGATAGAAAAAGCGAATTGCATAATGACCAGAACTTTACGAGGTGTTGTCGCTCCCTTTCCTGCTTTTACTGTTCCTTTTAAGGTTTCCACTGGCCTAAATGAAGACAAGTAGAAGGCAGGGTAGCTACCGGCGATAATTCCGAGGACAAAAATGATTCCTACTGACGCTAACCAAAAAACAGGAGAAGCATAATTGATGTAAAGCTCTTTATCTACCAGACTGTTATAAGCTGGCAGAGCCAATTCAGTTAATAACACTGAGATGATAAACGCAATGAATGTGATGAAGATCGATTCACTAATAAACTGGTAGATCAGGCGGGTACGACTGGTACCCAGGCTTTTACGTATCCCAACCTCCTTCGCTCGTTTTTCTGAACGAGCTGTTGCAAGATTCATGAAATTGATACAGGCGATGATCAGAATGACGATGGCAATAGCGGTGAACAACTGAACATAGTCGCTACGTCCTCCAGCCTGGTTTCCCTCATCGTCCCAGTTAGAGTATAATCGCCACTGCGACATAGGATGGAGGAAAAAGTGTTTCTCCATGCCATGTTCCCCATCTTTTTCCATGGCTAGGTCATAAATACTTTGCTCTACATCTACTTCTCTAATAGGATCATTGAGTTCTACAAATACCTGAAAGGAGTAATTGCCCCAATTGTCTTTGTTATCTCTAACCCACTCATTGACAGACTCACGGTATTTCCATGTTGCCAGGTAATCAAACTGAAAGCTGGAATTTTCAGGTACGTCTTTCACGATCGCGCTGACTTGAAGCGTGCCTTCATTTTCAAGCTTCACTTGTTTGCCGATTGGGTCTTCCTCTCCGAAAAGAATTTTAGCGAGTGACTCGGATAGCACAATTGACATAGGATCTTTTAATGCTTCTTCGTGGGTACCTGAAACCAAGGGAAATTCAAACATTTCCAGAAACTCTTCACTGACATAGTACCCACGCTTTGTGATTCTGGTGTCACCTGCAGTAAGCAAACGACTACCGCCCCATCCGGTGACTACAGAGTTTTTTATGTTACTGTCAATCACTTTCATCTCCTCATAGGTTGGGAGTGGAACTGATCGCCAGTTATTTACTTTATCATCAAAATCTGAGCTGATCCAGACTTGATATAATCGATCGTATTTTGGCAAAAACTTATCGTATGAAACTTCATCGGCGACCCATAAGAGGATGAGTACACTACATACGATACCAATAGATAAACCTGAGATATTAATAATGGAGTACAGACCATTCTTCTTCAGGTTTCGAATAGAGATAAGAAAGAAGTTTTTCAGCATGTGCGTTGTGGCTAAAAGTGTTATTTAAGGATGGTATTACTAATAAAAGGTTGCATGATTAAAAGAAATACTTGAGTTAGAGCTATTGGTTACATGCTTCATATTATTTTCACCAAAACCAACTTAACCCATCATGGCATTATCCCTTTTTGATTGGATTGTTATTGGAACGTTTTTCCTGATTGTCTTAATCATAGGCCTTTTAGCAAGTAAATCAGCTGGAAAAAGCTCTCTTGAATATTTCCTGGCGGGCAAGTCTATGCCCTGGTGGCTGCTAGGTGTTTCCATGGTGGCAACCACCTTCTCAGCAGACACACCTAATTTGGTTACCGGGTTTGTGCGAGAGGGAGGTGTAGCAAAAAACTGGGCCTGGTGGTCATTTCTTGTTACAGGTATGGTGACCGTATTTATTTACGCAAGGTTATGGAGACGATCAGGGATTCTTACAGATCTGGAGTTTTATGAATTGAGGTATGGGGGAAAGGCTGCTTCTTTCCTTCGTGGATTCAGAGCGCTATATCTCGGTGTGTTCTTCAACTGCCTGATCATGGGGTCAGTGACATTGGCTGCCATCAAAATATCATCTATTTTGTTCGGTTTAGAGCCGATTTATACTGTGCTAGTTGCTTCGGTTGTCGTTGCAGCTTATTCAGCTTTAGGTGGAATTAAAGGTGTAATCTGGACTGATTTTTTTCAATTCGGTATCGCATTGGTTGGTGCTGTGTATGCAGCTTATGTGGTAGTAACACAACCTCAAGTAGGAGGGCTTTCAGGGTTATTGACCCATGAGTCATTGGAAGGCAAACTTGATATCGTACCGGATTTTAACAACACATCACTGGTTGTTTCAATGTTCATCATCCCTTTAGCTGTACAGTGGTGGTCGGTTTGGTATCCGGGAGCTGAGCCAGGAGGAGGAGGATATATCGCTCAGCGAATGCTGGCCGCAAAAAATGAAAAGCATGCCGTAGGAGCGACGCTTTTTTTCAATTTTGCACATTATGCCCTGAGGCCATGGCCGTGGATACTAGTAGCATTGGCGTCCATTATTTTGTTTCCGGATTTAGATTCCATACAAAGAGCTTTTCCGAATATCAATGAGCAATATCTTGGGGATGATATTGCGTATCCGGTAATGCTTACACTACTTTCTCCAGGTTGGCTTGGACTGGTAGTCGCTTCTTTGATTGCTGCTTATATGTCTACCATCAGTACACATCTAAACTGGGGTTCTTCTTATGTAGTGAATGATTTCTATCAACGATTTATAAAACCTGAAGCATCAGAGAGAGAGTTGGTTGCTGTTGGAAGAATCTCAACAGTTGTGCTCATGGTATTTGCCGGAGTTCTTGCATTGACCATTTTAGAAAATGCTACTCAGGCGTTCAATATTTTACTACTATCCGGAGCTGGAACAGGAGCTATCTTTTTATTGAGGTGGTTTTGGTGGAGAATCAATGCAATAACTGAGATTGTAGGAATGGTGATAGCTACCATTAATGCATTTGTACTGGTCCTTTTTATTTCCGATGAAATGTTGCAGCATTCATTGCTAGATCCTTTTACCATGCGATTGTTAATTGCCACAGGAATTACAACAGTAGTATGGATACTTACTACTCTTCTTACAAAACCTGAAGACAATTCCAAACTTGCCTCCTTTGTAGCAATTGTTAAACCCGGTATTGGGTGGAGCAAATTCCCAAGAGAAGGAACATCTAATTTTGGTTACAGCATTCTTTCTGTTTTTGTAGGTACAATCGGTGTATACGCTGCATTATTCTCAATTGGAAGTTTTATTTATGGAAACATTGTAATGGGAATTGGGCTAATGATTCTTTTCGTTATCTCCGTATATCTGATCATTAAATGGTGGGAAGGTTAAGCGAATGTTAAAATTCAAAAATACCCCAAACTGGGTATTGATTATCATTTGATAAGTACAGTACTTTACACCTGAGTACACCGCTCTATTCACTGCCTAAATGTAGAGGCCTTTCCAAGGGCCTCTTTTTTTATGCTCCTTTGGCTATATTGCTATTCAAACAAACAGACTTATGACGCACACACAAGGCATGCTAAGCCCTGATTCTTTGAAGGGGAAAACAATCATAGTTACAGGTGGAGGAACAGGACTTGGTAAGTCCATGGGAGCGTATTTTTCAGAGTTGGGTGCCAATTTGGTGATTACTAGTAGAAAGATTGAGGTTTTGGAAGAGACTGGAAAAGAGATAACCGATAAAACTGGGTATCCTGTTCATTGTGTGGCTTGTGATGTTCGTGAGTATGAGCAAGTGGAGCGGGTTATTAAAGAAGCTAAAGAGAAGTTTGGCAAGGTCGATGTGCTACTTAACAATGCAGCAGGTAATTTCATTAGCCCGACAGAAAGACTATCTCACCGAGCGTTTGATACAGTAGTCGATATTGTACTGAAAGGAAGCTACAACTTCACGCTAGCGATGGGTAAAGACTGGATTGAGAATAAGCAAGGAGGCAATATTCTCAGTATTGTGACTACTTATGCCTGGACCGGATCCGGGTATGTGGTACCTTCAGCTTGTGCTAAAAGTGGTGTCCTGGCCATGACTCGATCATTGGCAGTGGAGTGGGCCAAGTATGGCATTCGAAGTAATGCTATTGCTCCGGGACCATTTCCCACGGAAGGAGCATGGGATCGATTGCTACCCGGTGACCTAAAGAAAAAATACGATCCTGCTAAAAAAGTACCAGTGGGCAGAGTAGGGAACCATCAGGAGTTAGCCAATCTGGCTGCATACCTTGTTTCAGATTATTCAGCTTATATCAATGGTGAAGTTATTACTATAGACGGTGCTGAATGGCTGAAAGGAGCAGGAGAGTTTAATATGCTGGATGCTATTCCAGAGGAGCTTTGGGACGCTATGGAGATGGGGCGTAAGAAGGGAGGATCTAAGCTTAAAATGATGTGGCTGTACTTCAAAGGAATGAGAAAATTGAAGATTTAGTAAATCGTTGTAACCTTTAGAGTGGTAGGATGACTCAGATCAAATTCTTCCCCCCTCAGAGTCACTTAGGGTTGGTATTGAGAGAAGGAAAGGACTCTGAGGACTAATTGAATTATTATCTATCAAGTATCTTGAAATTAATAAACAGGAGAGGTATCTATAAAGGCATTATATTTTGTGGCAAGTGTGGGATCGATGTGATCTCAGAGTCCTCTGCGAGTGACTCTGAGTATGGTTAGATCTAGAAGTCATCCCAAGACTCAGAGTGATGGGACGACCCAATCAATCATTCACCGTATAGAGTAACTCATTATTAGCAAAATCATACAGTGTCAATCTTCTTAGATCGTAATAGGCGATCCAGTAAGCACGAAGTGCATTGATATAACTTCTTCGAGCATTATCTTTTTCGGTTAATGCGATGTTGAGGTTCGTAATGTCGATTTTACCAATCAGATATCGATTTTGTGCTACCTCGTAACGCTTTTGAGCCACTTCATCTGATTTCCTGGATATTTCAATCTGTTGCTGAAGCACATCCAGCTGTCGTACTTGTGTGATTATTTCCTGTTCAAAATTTTGCTCTTCCTGTGCGATCACATAATCAGTCAGCTGCTTGTTAGCCAAAGCAGTCTTCATTCGAGCCTCATTTCTTCCCCAGTTTACAATTGGGATGTTAAGCGTAAGGTTTGCAAACTGTTGATTTTGGGCATCTTGATAGGATTGATCAAAACTCGTACCTGCGCTATTCAATCCGAAAGATGCGTTCAGATTCATTTGAAATCGCTGACCTTTAGCTTGAGCCACCTGTGCATCCGCTTCGATTCTTCTACGTTCAAATGCAATGAAATCTGAACGGTTGTCCTTAGCATATTGAAGTGCCAACTCTTCATCTACCGGAAAAATTGGAATGTCTTCAGGAAGTGCAAGGTTAAAATTCTCACCTTCGTTAAGCCCTATGAACGTACGAAGCGCCAATCGTGAGGTTTGTAGATCTAGCTCAGCATTTGCAAGGTCTTGCTTTGATCTTAGGAGCTGTAGCTCCACTTGTAGTAGCTTATCTTCAGAGGTTGTTCCGATGTTATACCTGCCTTTTTCAATATTATAGATGGTATCGTTATTTGATAGGTTGAACTCTGCAATCTGATAATTCACCTGGGCATCAAGGTAGTCAAAGAACCGCTGCACGGCTGATCTGGATACAAACTCCATTTCTTCCACATAACTTCTTTTTGATTCCTCGTAGCGGATTGGTTCGGTTTTTTTGTCCCACTTCAGCTCATTGAAAGCAAAAATTGGTTGGTTAATTGTAAGGTCTACAATGGTACTTCTCCATCGGGTATCATCAATTACCAGGTCCTGAAATTGACTCGCTCTTGTGTTTACTGAGATACTTCCTCCCGTAGGAGCAATTGGTTGAAATAACCCAAGTGCCAACGATGAATTGGTTTGCTCTACCGGGCGAAACTGAGTTGATCCATCTTCTTGAATTACTGGTATGAATTGATTACTGTAAGCAGGAAGGTTACCACTTAATGCAAGTTGTGGGTTGTAATTAGATTTAAAAAAACGATACTGCCAGAATCGATTCTCTTTTCTGGTTTCTGCTTGTTTGGCCAGAGGAGACTGTCCTTTCGCCAAATCGATGATGTTATCGAGTGAATAAACAATCTGTGAACTTGCTGTCAGGGAAAATCCAATAAGGCAAAGTGTAATGAGTATTTTATTCATATCTAAGTGAAGTAATAGGGTCTTGCATGGCTGCTTTTCTTGCCGGGGCTATTCCGAAAATAAGCCCGATGGCAGTGGCAACACCAAAAGAGATTAGGATTGAACCAAATGAAATAACAGTAGGAATTTCGGCAAATCGACTAACTGCTGATGCCATAATCACACCTAGCAAAATGCCAATAAAACCACCACTGATGCTGATCATCATGGATTCAAACATGAACTGGTTGATGATATCAGTTTTCTTCGCGCCGATTGAAAGACGAAGGCCAATTTCTTTGATCCGCTCTAGTACCGATGCTAACATAATATTCATAATGCCAATACCACCAACTATCAGTGAGATGCCGGCAATGGCTCCAAGTACATAGCTGAAGATATCATTGGTACGCTGTTGTTGCTTTAGTAAGAGCTCAGGTATTTCTATTTCATAATCCACGACCTGATTGTGCTTTCTTTCAAGCATTCGAACAATTACATCGGCAGTGGGATTTAGCTTTTCTGTTTCAGCAACTTGCACAACCAAACGATCCAGTTGGTGGTAGTTTTTAGTTGATTGTTGATCATCGTTGCTACTGCTTGATCCACCGCCACCAAAGAAGACCATTCCGGACGAACCTCTGTTGGCTCCCTGAATCATTTCCTGAGTCAGCATTGCTCTGTTTTTATACCGTACCAGGACTGTCTGTAATGGAGTATAAACATCCATGTTATAATCACGAATGCCCAGTTTGCTGATACTACTTTCACTGATGTATCGCTCATCTAAAACACCAATTACTTTAAGCCAATTGGGGCCGCATTTCAACATTTTTCCAACGGGATTTTCAGACGGGAAAAATTTGGCTTTGATAGATTTACCGATGATACAAACCGCTTCCCCTTTATCCAGCTGGCTTTCGTTAAACATTTTTCCTTCAGCTAATGTGAAGTTGAAAATATCGAAGTAGGAGGGTTCTACACCTACCAGCTTGGCTGATCTGCGGATACCATTTTTAATGATGTAGGTTTCCAGCAATATTTCCGGACTAATTGTTTCTACGCCTGGAATGGATTCCAGGATAGATTCTTTATCCCCAAGCGTAAGTCCCGGTGAGAATTTCTTCTTCTCTTTTGCACCATTTTCTTCCTCCGCCAGGTTTTCTTCTGTTTGCTCTACGATTGGCTCGATGATGATGTTATTTACCCCAACCAGTTTGATTTGTTCTAAAATCTCTTGCTGGGCACCATTTCCAATGGCTAGCATAGCAATGACAGCAGCAACTCCAAAGATGATACCCAGCGCAGTAAGCACGGATCGCATACGGTTAGCAAAAACTGCTTCGATCGCAATTCCCAGATTGGCTAAGATTCGCTCTTTGTTCATCTTAGTTACTTCTTCTTCGTCTTCCTTGCTGAGGTCTGTTTTGAGAAGGCTCTTCTACAACCTCTTCCTCTTTGTTGTTCCGTTTTCCGTCCATTTCGGGAATTAGACTGATCTCCTCGCTTTCCATACCCTGAACGGATGAAAGGTGGACCCGCTCACCTGGCTCCAGGCCAGCTTTAATATGCACGCTTTCTGCATTGGCATCACCAATCATCACCTCTTGTTTCACGGTCGAAGTTCCGGATTTCTTAAATACATACGTGATAGAATCGTACTGTGAATGCAAGCATTCTAAAGGGATATAGAGTGCATCCTCCACTGTTTTAGTAATGATTTTGTTACTGGTAGTCATTCCCGGTTTCAATAGGGGGTCGGTTCCAAATACTTCGATCTCCACTTCAAAGACCTTTGCATCAGAATTGGGTCTTTGCTCACCAACATTTGCCACCTTAGTGACTCTCCCTTTTAGCTTTTTGTCAGGAAATGCATCAAAGCCTATTTCAGCACTCTGACCGGGCTTTACCTTCCGAATGTCCACCTCATTTACATACGTTTTAGAGATCATTTTACTCAGATCGGGTAGGGTAGCTACTACAGGATCCCAGGCACTGACTTGTGACCCTGCTTTAACCGGTTTTCCATCCCAGCTTCGCTCATAGATCAACATACCATCCTGAGGTGCCATGATCGTAAAATCTTTGGATAATGCCATGAGACCCTCAAGCTCGTTTTTGTCTCCTCTTAGCTCAGCGGATGCCTCTTGCATTTTTGCTACATTTTGCTGACGCTTGATTTCGTAGTTTTCTTTGGCTTGTTGTAGACCTCTTTTCGCTTTCTCCAATTCAATCTCTGCCTTTTGTATGGTAGCAGGCGGTTCAAATTGTGATTGATCCAATGTCAGTTGTTTTTCACGTACAGTGTACTCAAGGTTAATAAGTTCGTCACGTGCCTGGCGCATGGTTAGTGCAGTATCCAAACGTGTTTGAGTGAATTGAGATTGCGTCTCGTCTACTTCAAGTTGTGCATCTTTTATTTTTCCTGTTAGCTCGGAAGGGTCCAACCTGGCTACATATTGTCCTTTTTTCACCTCAGTCCCCTCATCAATTATGTGTTGAATTGTGACATTCCAAATACGATAATTTCTAAGGCCGGTAGGTCCTTTGATTGGAACAGAGTTCTTGGCATCCAGAGAGCCTGAAGTAGTAATATCGACCACAAACTCTCCCTGATCTACTTCAACGATTATTTCAGGGGCAGAATCCGTAGAACCTCCGCTGAATGCAAATACCAAAATGACAGCCAAAATGGCTCCTCCAAAAATGAATATTTTATTATTTCTCTTCATACTATTATACTTCTACGATTCTAATACCGATTGAGATATTAAACGTTACGCTTCACCTAACCAAAATGCCTTTATTTTCTGCTGCTCAGGAGAAGGATTTTCTATTTCCTCCAGTAAATGCTTCTGAGATGATTTTACTTTTTTAGCCTTTGCTTTGAGTTTAACCTCTTTGGTTTTACCCTTTACTTCCCTTCTTACCATTACAGTAATTTTATCACCAGCTTTTGTGTCGTTATAGAACGATTGGATGACATCTTGAAATGACTGAATGTTTATTTCCTGTCCTGCCCACTCTAAAAGAACATCTCCTTCTTTTAGCCCCAAATCCTTACCAAAATCATTCATTTCGTCAGTTCCTGCCACATAAATCTCCTGGTTTTCATTTAGAGCAGGTGTGAATTTACCTGCTGTTATTACCATCTCATCATTATCCTCAGCATATCGGATTCCGGACCATCCCAAAATTTCAGAATAAGGCAGTTTATTAGCATGTCCTACATACGTTCGTAAGAACTCGCCTACTTCAGGGGTGGTTATTTTTTCAATTTCTCCAAATAATTCCTCATCCTTAAATGCTTTCATTGGACCGTAATTTTTAGAAAGCTCACGCAAAACCGATTGAAGATCCATTTGACCGTTGGTTGACTTAATGATTGTCAGATCCAGACACCAGGCGATTAACGCACCTCCTGCATATACATCTCCATATCGTCTTTCATTCTTAGGTTCAAGGATGTTTTCACTGAATTCAGTATATGGTATATCTACATTGTATTGTTCCTGCTGATTTATCTTATTGTGCATTTCAGCTAGGAAATCCTCAAGGTCATAGAGATCATACTTTACCTGAACGTGCTGAGAAGAATATTCAGTTACTCCTTCATAAAGCCAAAGATGCTGGCTCATTTCAGGTTCGATGTAATTGAAGTCATGAATTTCTTCTGAATGGATATTCAAGGGCGTAACAATGTGAAAAAACTCATGTGCCGCGACATCCTTTACTGTTTGACTGATTCGTTGTGGATCCATTTCCGGAAGTGTGTAAAGCGATGAGTACGAATGCTCTAACGCTCCGTATGATCCAGAAATGGTTGGGCTGTCAAAAAGATAAATGAGGTATGCGTATCGATCAACCGGCAGTTTACCTCCCAGATATTTAGCCTGGGCTTCCATTAGCTCATCGATGTTGTCCATTACATCTGCTGCAGATAGCACTTTGTTTGGCGAGTAAACTGAAACTAAAATTTCTGCACCGGCAATTTCTTTGGTTACAATATCCGGCTTGCTGTACATGATTGGAGCATCTGCCAGGAAGTTGTAATTGGCTGCTGTATAAGTGTCAGAGGTATCTGTTTCTACTTCTTTCTTTAATGATGTGGCTCCTTTGATTTCCTCATTGTGCACCACAGTTAGTTCATACGGGTTGAATTTATATCCGTCTATGTACCCAACAAACCCGAAGGTGTTTATTACAAAAACATTGTTATCAGCTTCGATACTCATGCCTCCCGGCTCAAAAAGCCTGTTGCTTCCGTAACCTTTGAAGTCGTCAAAGGAATCATCCACCCAATAAGTAATTTTATCCAATTTAGATGCGTCTTTTATTACCCATTTATTAGTTGAGATGTTATCAACCTCCAAAAAGTTTCCATCCGCATCAATCGCTTTGAATTCGCTAATGAATCGTCCGAAATCCGAAATACTATATGTTCCGGGAACAATTTTTGGCATGTGATATTCGATGGATTCACCTTCGATATTTGGAACGAGTATTTCTACTGGAACCTGATCATTCTTTGCCTGAGTTAAGTCAATTTTTACTTTGTATTCACCTTGTGAAAAGGAGAAAAGACTTATTAGTATAAGGGAGAGTGTTAACGTTTTTTTCATGATTTGGGTGTTGCTCAAATTCCGTGCAATTCTACTATTTATAACAGCTTTTGTTTCTTTAATGCTGTTAATTTATATGAGTGGTAATGGTTGTGTGTTTTGTGGTTTTTGATTGATTGGTAATTGCTCAAAAAAAAAGCCTACAGGTAGTAGGCTTTTTTTTGTATGAATTAAGATGCTATTATGCCATAGCGGATTCTGTGTTGGCCATTCGTTTACGCTGATTCTCATCCAGATAAATCTTACGCATACGGATTGACTTTGGTGTCACCTCCACGTACTCGTCTTTTTGTATGTATTCTAAAGCTTCTTCTAAGCTGAACTTTTTCGCAGGAATGATTTTGGCATTGTTGTCAGTTCCCGAGCTACGCATGTTCGTCAGCTTCTTTCCTTTTTGGATGTTGACTGTCAAATCATTGCCTCTGGAGTGCTCCCCAATTACCTGACCAACATATAATTCTACACCCGGATCTACAAAGAAAGTTCCTCTGTCTTGAAGCTTATCTATTGAATAGGCAGTCCCAGGACCATTCTCAATAGAGATCAATGAACCATTAATTCTTCCTGGGATATCACCTTTGAATGGTTGATATTCCTTCAGTCTGTGTGTCATAACAGCCTCACCGGCAGTGGCTGTCAGCATGTTATTTCTTAAGCCAATCAATCCTCTTGAAGGGATTTCGAATTCAAGATGCTGAATGTTACCTTTCGGCTCCATTACTTTCAACTCACCTTTTCGTTGAGTTACCAACTCAATGGCCTTACCTGAATATTCTTCAGGAACATCAATGACCATGTGTTCGATCGGCTCCATCTTCTCACCGTTTTCTCCTTCTTTGAATAGTACTTGTGGCTGACCTACTTGCAATTCGTACCCTTCACGTCTCATGGTCTCTATCAATACAGACAAGTGAAGCACACCTCGTCCATATACAAGAAATTTATCCTCTTTGTCGGTTTCCTGAACTCTTAAGGCAAGGTTTTTCTCCAGTTCCTTCATCAACCGATCCCTCAGGTGACGAGAAGTCACAAATTTTCCTTCTTTACCAAAGAAAGGAGAATCATTAATAGTGAAGAGCATACTCATGGTAGGCTCGTCGATCGCTATTCGAGGAAGGACCTTTGGATTTTCAAAATCTGTGATTGTATCTCCAATTTCAAAATCCTCTATTCCGGTGATGGCGCAAATATCACCTGCACGTGCAGATTCCACTTTGCGTTTTCCCAACCCTTCAAAGACGTGAACTTCTTTCACTTTCACCTTCTTCATGGATCCATCTCTTTTGCTTATGCCAAGGTTAGCACCTTCTTTAATGTCTCCCTGCACGATTCTGCCAATGGCAATACGTCCGGTAAACGAAGAGAAATCCAGAGAGGTGATCTGCATTGCCGGAACACCTTCTTGATAAGGAGCCGGTGGTATCACCTCAACGATTTTATCCAAAAGAGGAAGGATGCTGTCTGTTGGCTTCTTCCAATCTTCACTCATCCATCCTTGCTTGCTAGATCCGTAAAGGGTGTGGAAGTTTAGCTGTTCTTCGGTTGCGTCTAATGAGAACATCAAGTCAAATACTTGCTCATGTACTTCATCGGGACGACAGTTTTCTTTGTCAACCTTATTAACTACTACGATAGGAGTAAGCCCAAGCCCCAATGCTTTTCCAAGCACGAATCGTGTCTGTGGCATAGGACCTTCAAAAGCATCACAAAGAAGGATGACTCCATCGGCCATTTTAAGCACTCTTTCTACCTCACCTCCAAAGTCTGCGTGACCGGGTGTGTCAATGATGTTAATCTTTACTCCTTTGTATTCGGCTGATACGTTTTTGGAAAGGATAGTAATACCCCTCTCTCTCTCTAAGTCGTTGTTATCAAGGATAAGTTCGCCTTTTTCTTGGTTCTCTCTGAACTCTTGTGTGGCGTAAATGATTTTGTCAACGAGTGTGGTTTTGCCATGATCAACGTGTGCGATGATGGCAATGTTTCTAATTTCTTGCATTCTAATTTGAATTCGACCGCAAAATTAGACAGAATGATTGGGGATTGCACTATCAGACCTGATCACAAAACTTATATTTGCGGTCTCTTATCGAATTATGAGTAAAGAATACAAACGACACACCATCACAGCGGCGCTACCATACGCTAATGGACCTGTACACATCGGACATTTAGCGGGCGTTTATGTTCCAGCTGATATTTGTGTTAGATATCTGCGTAGCAAAGGCGAAGATGTAGCTTTTGTATGTGGCTCGGATGAGCACGGCGTGGCAATTGAATTGCGAGCACGGAAGGAAGGAAAATCGCCGCAGGAAGTTGTAGACTTCTATCACAACCAAATCAAGGACTCGTTCGAAAAGTTTGGAATCAGCTTTGATATCTATCATAGAACATCGTCGGAACTACATCATGAAACAGCCTCTGAATTTTTCAAGAAGATGGAAGCAGAAGGTAAGTTCACCATGGAGACTTCTAAGCAGTTTTTTGATGAGAAAGAGCAGCAGTTTCTAGCAGACAGGTATATCAAAGGAACCTGTCCTAACTGTGGGTATGAAGAGGCTTATGGCGATCAATGCGAGAAATGTGGTTCTACGCTAAGTCCGACAGAGCTAAAGAATCCTAAATCCATGCTGAGTGGAGAGGTTCCAGTGATGAAAGAAACGAAACATTGGTACTTGCCGCTAGACCAGTACGAGCCTTGGCTAAAAGAATGGTTGCTCGAAGGACATAAGGAGTGGAAGTCGAACGTTTATGGTCAATGCAAAAGCTGGATCGATAATGGGTTGCGTCCAAGACCAATGACCAGAGACCTGAAGTGGGGAATTCCTGTGCCGGTTGATGGAGGTGAAGGGAAAGTACTTTATGTATGGTTTGATGCGCCGATTGGCTACATCTCAGCTACTAAGCAGTGGGCGAAAGACAACAACAAAAACTGGGAAGATTACTGGAAGTCTGAAGACACGCGACTACTACATTTCATAGGCAAAGACAATATCGTTTTTCACTGCATCATTTTCCCTACACTTTTGAAAGCAGAAGGCAGTTTTGTATTGCCTGACAATGTACCTGCAAATGAGTTTCTAAATCTAGAGAGCAACAAGATCTCCACTTCCAGAAACTGGGCAGTTTGGCTTCATGAGTATCTGGATGAATTTCCTGAGAAGCAGGATGTATTACGCTACACCCTGACGGCCAATGCCCCGGAAACTAAGGATAACGATTTCACCTGGAAAGACTTTCAGGCGAGAAACAATAGTGAGCTGGTAGCTATTTTTGGCAATTTCGTAAATCGGGCAGTGGTACTCACACACAAGTATTTTGATGGAAAAGTGCCGGCAAGAGGCGAGCTGATGCCAATTGACGAAGATGTGATCAAGGCAGTTAGCGGAGCACCAGCTAAGATTCAGTCAGCCCTTGACCAGTTCAAGTTTAGAGAGGCGCTTAGTCAAATGATGGAGCTGGCGAGAATTGGTAATAAATACCTGGCAGATACTGAGCCTTGGAAGCTGATCAAAGAAGATAAGAGTAGGGTAGAAACCATCCTCAATATTGCTCTTCAAATCAGTGCAAACCTGGCGATCGTATGTGAGCCGTTCCTACCGTTTACGGCTCAGAAACTGACTGGGATTCTGAAAACAAAGAAAAGAGGTTGGGCTGAGGCCGGAGGCGTAGACTTCTTATCAGATGGACATCAGCTGAATGAAGCCACATTGCTATTTGAAAAGATTGAAGACAAAGCTGTGGAAGCGCAAGTGAACAAATTATTAGAAACGAAGAAAATGAACGAAGAAGAAAATACAACACCAGATCTGCCTGCTTTGAAAGATGAGATTGTGTTTGATGATTTCATGAAAATGGATCTTCGAGTAGGAGAGATCAAGACAGCAGAGAAGGTCGAGAAATCCAATAAACTGTTGAAGTTCACGGTGGATATGGGATTGGAGACCCGAACGATTCTAAGTGGAGTATCCAAACATTTCACACCTGAAGAGATGATAGGTAAGAAAGTGACCGTGATGGCCAATCTGGCACCTCGTAAGATCATGGGTGTAGAATCTCAGGGTATGCTGTTGTTTGCTGAAAATCCGGATGGAAAACTGGTAGCCGTGAGCCCGGGTGAGGATGCTGAGAACGGGGCAAGTATTGCGTAAGAAATAAAATTGGATATTTAAAAAGAGCATGGGTGACCATGCTCTTTTTTATTTTAGTCAAAACGTAAAAATGTCATGCCATATATCAAAAAGGAAAAGAGAGCTAAGTTGGATGCCATTGTGGAGCAGATGCATGAAGCAAATATTATGGCAAATGGAGATCTAAACTATTTGTTATATGCTTTTTGCAAACGGCATGTTAGTCCCTCGTACAATAATTATAAAAACTTCATCGGCGAGCTAAACCAATGTGCTACCGAGATCGAGCGTAGGATTTTAGCGCCATATGAAGATGAGAAAATTCAGGAAAACGGGGATGTCTAAAGATTGACGGCAAGCCCAAATATTAATATTAAAATCCCCGGAATGAACCGGGAATATTTTTAATCCACCATATCTTTTGCCCAGCCAATTACTAACTGAGGCAACTCAGGATCCCACTTTCCCGGTCTTCCATGAAATGAATCATCAGGCGTTTCATGAATGGTGTTCCAGTGATCTAAGCCTGGATAAATGTATAGCTCATGATCTTCATGACCTACCCGATCAAGTACTTTCATGATCATATGATTGTCAAACTCTGACATAATCCAATCATTTTCTCCATAGAGTATACGAACGGGAACCTTCACTTTCTCCCAGGCAGAAGCCAGGTCAAACTCTTGTAGTTGTTGATAGTATTCCACGGGTCGTCCATACATATGTTTTGGGCCATGATAGTTGTAATCTTTGATGGCAGGATAGGCTTCAATCACTTCTTCATAGCTCTTCTTTTGAATCATCATGCCATAGTAAAGAGGGATATATGCCTGGTTTAGTTTTCTAGCGATGGTGGCCTCATCGTCACCACTCATTTGACGGATTCTTCGCTCTATCTCCAGCATGTGTTCAAACCATGTTTTGAAAAATGTACCATCGGAGATGACACCAGCCAGGTTGTGTCTGTTTGCGACCCATGGGGCTAATGTACTGCCCATGCTGGCACCATAAACAACAATCTTTGTCGTGTCTACATAATCCTTGGTTTTCAAGTCTTTAAGTGCAGTCTCATAACCATTTAGTTCAGTGATAAAGTCGGTGCACCCACAGTCTCCTTCACTGTCTCCAACTCCGGGCTTGTCTACTCGCATGACCACCATGCCGGATTGCTCCACAAGGGTTTCAATCATCTTCACCCAGTTATTAGATCTCCCGCTATACTTTTCAATGGTGGAGCAACTTAGCCCCTGAATCAGAAAAATGGCTGGAAGCTTTGCTTTTAGGTTTGGAGTGGTGATGATTGTTCGCTGACGAATACCATAATCACTCACGACACTTTCGTAATAAGTAGTTAGTCCTTCATGAGTTTCTTTTTCCAATGGGTTCAGTTTGATTTCTCTTTTGAACCATTCCGATTCACGTTTTATGTGAACAGTGGTGACTTCATCTGCTCGAATGGAATAGGTGGCATGACTCCAGTCCTCAGATCTTAAAATCTTCTTGTCATTTACCTGAATGATTCGATCGCCGGACGTTAAACCGGCTATGTCAAAAGGTGATCCGCTATCTACGGATGCTATTACGGCTCCAGGTGTTTCATTGTCCGGCGAGTTAATTTGTGCCTGCCAGGAAGCACGCCGAGCTAATTCCTGACCATAGGTTAGATGGGTACTTAGTAAAGTAGCAATGAAAAGGTATTTAATTCGCATAAGTTTTGTTATTAATTTCTGATCAATGCTACTCTGATTCATGCTTTTAGATTCGGTCATTATACCATCGCTCCGGTTTTTTATGTAAACTGCAGTTGTTTCATGACATCCATTTTATGAACTACCTCTTTGGATCACGAATACTTACTCATATCCTTTTCTGGATTGGATACTTTTTGTTCTTTGGATTCATCTGGGAGAAAGGTGATGGATATGGCTCATCCTATTTTTTGGAGTTTGTGCTTTTGCCAATACGGATCGGTGTTTCCTATGCGGCAATGTATTGGTTGCTCCCACAAGTATTGTTGAAAAAGCAATTTGTGAAGTTCATTGCGATGTTTCTGATGCTGCTATTGATTGGAGCTATTTTGCAGCGTTTCTTTATTTATTTCTTTTATGAGCAGCATACCACATTTGATCTGACTCAGATTTTAAGTGGGAGTGAAGTACTTCGAGCCGTTATATTGATAAACTCTACAGCTTTATTCCTGCTTGCATTAAAGATCCTTAAACTTTATTTCGCTGAGCGGGCTATTAATCAGCCTGTACATGATTCGATGATAGAGGTGAAGGCAGACAAACGATTTTATCGACTGCTCCCTCGTGACATATTATATCTGGAGGGATTAGGAAATTATGTGACATACCATCTAAATGACGGACGCAAAATCATTGGTTATACCAGTCTTAAAAAGGCTCATGACGAATTGCCGGAATATTTTAGCAGGATTCATAAATCTTACGTTGTAAATGCTCAAGCTGTGATCTCTTATGATAAAACCTTAGTAGAAATTGAAAAGGAAAAGCTTTTACCTATTGGTAATTCTTATGCGTTTGAGGTTTAAAAAGTCACCTTCAAAAATAAATTGGCAGCCGGGATTGTGTCATCTATGGTTCGGCCATAACCCGGGATTGAATATACATCTATGTCTTCTTGCTCATCGTAATCCATAAGAACTCTGAGACGAAGATTCAGGCCAATGCTGAATAAGTCTGATAGTCGTCGGTCTGAGTATACTACTAATTCGTACCATGTAGCATTCAGGTCGCTTCTTTTTATATTCTGTATAAAATTGTCTTGCGCTCCTGTGGTACTTTCAATGAAAATTCTTCCGGATTCATTGAAGGTAGAAGAGGCATACCTAAAGGAAATCCCGATCTTATTTTTAGGCTTGAACTGGCTGATGTATCCTGTGCCAATTCTGTAGTAAGTTCCTTCACTTTCATAGGTTCCATTGGAGTATGCTCCTTCCGGATTTAATGTAGCCTGCCCAATCTCAACAATGAGTGGAAACTTTTCTAAAAAAAGGAGCTCTATTCCTCCTTCATATTTTGTTTCGAAATCAACAGGAATCGTTAGTAGTTTACCATAATCCAGATATAGTGATGGAGTGAGCAGGCGTTTGCTACTCAAAGAATCTGCTTCTTCTGGTTGAGCAAAACAGAAACCTGAAATCAAAATCAGACTAGAAATAAAAAGTAAATATCGCTTCACCATCTATGCAGGTTTCTTCACAGTTTGATTGTACTGAATCAATTTTGACATAATTACTCTCAACGACACGAATATTCGTAGCGCGAATTAAAACATTACGAGACTCATCTAGCTCCTGGACATTATTATAGTCAAACTCAATGATTTCACTGAAATCATTAATAACGATCTCATATTGATTGAATGATTTGTCATATGACAATGGAATAGAAAAAGATGAGGCACTATCGGTATAAATAGAGTCGTAAGAAGATCCAACTATACTTATACGCTGCACCAGAATTAGCCCGGAATTAATGGTTGATTTAATTACATTATAGGCTGCATTCACACTGTCAATTGCAGACTTTTCATTATTAAGGCTATCGATCTTATTGGTTTCACTGTCATCAATTACTTGTAAAAGGGAGTCTATTTTATCATCTTCAATACTGTTGATGCTGATGAGCGCATCCAACTTACTAATACTATCCTGATTGATGAACTTTAATTGAACAGTTGGTTCATACGTCACCGATGTGCAATCGTCGCATGGATCACATGAGGTAATGATTAGGAATAGAATGAAAATGCTAAGTAATTGTTTCACTTGGTTCGCCACTATATCGGGTCTACGTCAAATACCACGCCAACGCTCTTGAAAGCGGGCAACTGCTTCATCATAAGATCCACAGATCGAAGGTATTCCTTTACAGCCGGCAAGTTAATGCCTTGTTTCTCAATTTTCAATGTGATTTCATGCAAGTACATGTTTCGGATTTTACCAATGAGCGGCTCCACCGGACCAATCATACGCTGATTACCTAATTTATTTCTTACTTCTTTAGCGAAATAAGTGGCAGCTTGAAAAGAGACGTGTTTTTCTCTGTGTTTGAATGTGATATTGATGATTCGGGTAAAAGGAGGATAGTAAAATCGTTCGCGTTCCAGAATCTCCCATTGAAAAAATGCTTTATAGTTATCGTTTCGAGCGCGTTGCAAGAGCTCCTGATCAGGATCATTTGTTTGTACAATTACCTTTCCGTTTTTTGATTTCCTGCCCGCTCGTCCACTCACCTGTGTAATGAGGTGATAGGCTCGCTCATGTGAACGAAAGTCAGGAAAGTGGATCATCCGGTCTGTATCGAAGATTCCAACCAGGTTCACACGGTCAAAATCCAATCCTTTGCTGACCATCTGGGTACCCACCAAAATATCAATGTTACCCTCTTCAAATTCTTCGATGATGCGTTGATAACCGTATTTGCTTCGGGTGGTGTCCAGGTCCATCCGCTGCACGATAGCTGCAGGAAAAAGCAACTTGATTTCCTCTTCCAGCTCTTCTGTACCAAATCCCACATTTCGAAGTTCCTTGCTGCCACAACTCAGGCAATCGCTATACATACTTTGGTTGTATCCGCAGTAGTGGCACACCAGCTTATTGTTGTACTGATGGTAGGTGAGACTTACTGCACAGTTGGGGCACTTTGGCACTGTTCCGCAGTTATCACAAGTGATGTGAGAGGCATATCCCCTTCGGTTCTGGAATAGAATGACCTGTTCTTTTCTATCTAACGATTCCTGAATGGCTTCCACAAGAACAGAGGTAAAGTTTCCTTTTAGTTTTCGTTGTTTTCTTTCTCTACTCACATTAGCAAACTCCATTGTTGGATTGTAGGCCTCACCGTATCGTGAATCAAGTTCTACGATCCCAAATTTTCCATCCAGTGCGTTTTGGTAGGTCTCCAATGCTGGGGTTGCGGTTCCTAACAGGGTGTGAGCCTGGTGGAGTGTAGAGAGATAGATGGCTGCATCCCTGGCATGGTATCTTGGAGCTGGCTCAAACTGTTTATAGGAAGGTTCATGTTCCTCGTCTACAATGATCAATCCCAGATCTGAAAAGGGGAGGAAGACCGCACTTCGTACTCCTACTACAAATTGATACTCTTTATTCAGTACTTTTTGCCAAACCTCCACGCGCTCATTGTCGGAATACCTTGAATGATAGACCCCAAAGGAGTCACCGAATATTTTGTGTAATCGAGCGATGATTTGAGTCGTCAGAGCAATCTCAGGTAGCAAGTAGAGTACCTGTTTACTTTGATCAATTTGCTCTTTTATCAGCTCAATGAATATCTCGGTTTTGCCACTTCCTGTTACTCCATGGAGTAAGGTAGTATTATGAGTTTTGAACGATTCAATGATGGCTCGTCGGGTCGATTCTTGCTGCTGACTAAGTTTGAGACTACCGGGAATTTTTGCATGATCGGAGGGGACCCTTGATACCGTCTCTTCCCATTCTGTCAGCACATCATTTTTAATCAATGTTTTTAAAGAAGACGGACTGATGTCTTCCGCCAGAAGTTGAGATTTCAGAACCCCTTGCTCATTAGACGATGGATTGTCTAAGACGGGTATATCCCGCAAGTAGGCGAGGAGGACGTCCTGTTGCTTGGGCTTGCTTTCCAGTTCATTGATGATGTCTTCCAGCATACCTTCTTCCATGAAAGCATCTGTTATCCGTATGCGCTTTACTTTCTTAGGTTGATATTTGTCTTTTACTTTTTCAAAAAGATCGATAAGTCCTCTTTCTGAAAGCTTTTTCAGGACGCGTTGCGGTTGCTTCAACCCCAATACCTGACTGACATCTTTCATAGCCAGATCATTGGTTTTTAAGACTTTAAGCAATTCCCATTCCCGACCGTCAAGATCTTCTGAATGTGGATCGATTTCAGGGTTAATTCCTACAAATGACTCGCTGGAGAGTTTAAGTGCGGCAGGTAAAGCTGCATTGATTACTTCGCCCAATGAGCACATATAGTAGCGGCTCATCCATTGAAAAAACTTAAGTTGTATCGGGTTTACAATTGGCTGATCATCCAATACGTCTAACAGCTCCTTGGGCCGATACTCTTCAGGGGTTTTGCTGTGCGTCCCGAGCACGATTCCTGTGTAGATTTTCTTTTTCCCAAAAGATACAACCACCCGAAAACCTGGTTGAACCTTATCCCTATCCTCGGGAGCAATAAGGTAGGTGAATGTTCCGTGTAGAGGTAGGGGGAGGATGACTTCTGCGTAGGTCAAAATTATTTGTTAAAATGGGATTGTCTCCCCCTTTGGAGCGGGTTCAATGCTATTAAGTTAAGCATCCGATTGTTCCTCTCATTGAGAGGGTGCAGGGAGAGGAGAGATGAAAAATCGCTTAACTTAATAGCATTGGGAGCTGGTTGGGTGGAGGTTCTAAATATCATAATTTTCTAAAGCCTTTTTAAATTCTGATATACTTAAAAGTCTGGTTTTCCCTTGTTTGAATTTAAGATAGTCACTGTATGCCTCAGCTTTAATTCTTTGAAACTTTGAATTACTCTTATCCATAGTACCAATTTACTCCATTTGTTCCAAAGCTTCAGCCACACTTGTTACGGGTCTTTTGCATGATTTATCGTAGCAGACATAGATAGTAGTTTCTCCATTCACGGCTGATTTATGCTGGAATGGAGGCTGATCAGATTCCTGAACGGTTCCTGAAATAATCTTTGCTGGGATAAACTGCTTGTTGATTTCATTCACATATTCTTGTGCTTTCGGGCCAACAATGATCACCTCTGGGAACTTGTCTGAAACCTCCAATCCGAGCATACCCCAATTACTCAAATATTCCGGTTCGGTAACGATCAGGTCTTTCACCTGAGCAAGAATGGATTTCCCCTTTTTGATCATCTCATCATTATAAAAGTGTGTTCCAAGATGAACCAGGTTCCAAGCCATGATGGAGTTGGAGGATGGAATTACATTGTCAAATAATTCTTTCTTTCTCGCAATTAACTCTGAATTTTCATCACTTGTAAAATAGTAGAGGTTTTCGCTTTCGTCGTAAAACGCATCCTCTACTCGCTGAGTGAGGTTTTTGGCTAATTCGAGATATTCCCTGTCAAGCGTGGTTTCATAGAACTTGATAAACGATTGGATGACTGCTGCATAGTCCTCCATAAATCCTTCCATTTTTTTGTCTGGGAAACGGTTGAGCTTGCCGTCTTTGATTAGTTGTGTTTTGATAAAAGCTGCATTTTTTTGAGCCAATTCGAGGATGCTTGAATCTTGCAAAGCCTGATATGCATCGCTAAATCCCGAAAGCGCAAGACCATTCCAGCCAGCGATGATTTTGTAGTCCAACCCCGGTCTTATGCGTTCTTCACGCTTAGCAAGTGCGGCTTCTTTGAAGGCTGATATCTTTTGGTTGAATTGATCTTCTGTGAGATCTAATTCATTCATTAGCTCTTTTTCATCCTTTACTACTCGTAAGGCATTCTTGCCCTCCCAGTTGCCTTTTTCTTGAACATCGTAATAGGTAGTAATCAATGTGGAATCAGCGCCAGCAAGCTTCGTTACCTCATCATAACTCCATACATAGAATTTGCCTTCCTCGCCTTCACTGTCTGCGTCCAATGCAGAGTAGAAGCCTCCGGAATCATTCAGCATTTCACGTTTTAGCCATTCAACAGTCTCTACAATAGTCAGTTTAAACTTTGGATTTTTTGTCAGTTTATAACCATTGGCATAGAGACTCAAAAGCTGACCATTGTCGTAGAGCATTTTTTCGAAGTGTGGAACGTGCCATTCTTCATCTGTACTGTAGCGGGCAAATCCACCGCCAACGTGATCATAGATGCCTCCATTGGCGATTTTCTCAAGTGTAAACTCAAGGTGGTTTAAAGCATCTTCATTTTTGGTTTGATCATAGTAAGTGGCCAGAAACTGCCACACCGAAGGCATTGGGAATTTTGGTGACTTTTTAATGCCACCATCTACTCTGTCAAATTTCTTTTCTAAGGTGCTGAAAGCACTGCTGATTTCTTCAGCCGAAAGTGTGTGATCATCACCTTCCAGCTTGTATTTTTCTGACTCCTTTGCTTGAAGGTTTTGAGTAAAAGCTTCAGCAGATTCGTTTATCTTCTCCCTGTTTTTCTCAAAGGCTTCATTGATGCTGGTTAAAAGATTGATCCACCCTTGCTTTGGAAAGTAAGTGCCACCATAAAAGGGTTTTTGATCAGGGGTAAGAAATACATTCAGGGGCCAGCCTCCCTGGAGTCCCATGGCATGAACGGCATCCATATAAACCTGGTCAACATCAGGTCGTTCTTCACGGTCTACTTTTATGTTGATGAAGTGCTCATTCATTATACGTGCAACTGCAGTATCCTCGAACGATTCTTTTTCCATGACATGGCACCAATGGCAACTGGAATAGCCGATACTAACCAATATAGGTTTGTCTTCCATTTTAGCTTGTTCCAGTGCCTCTGTACTCCATTCCTGCCAGTTCACCGGATTGTGAGCGTGTTGAAGCAAATAGGGACTTGTGGAGTTTATGAGATCATTCGTGTATTCGTGCATGTCTTGATTTTTTGTGGATTGACAGCCAAGAATGAAAATGAAGATGATTGCAAATTGCTTCATATGATTTGGCTCTTTACTTGTTTGATTTCAACACTGACATCTACTTTTTCATTCAGTTTTTCCAGCTTCTTCAATGTGGTCTTCAAAAATGATTGATGAGAAATTGAGTGTGGTTGAAAAGGTCGATGGTTGATTGCGGACTGGATTTGCTTCCATTCTTCCAAGAACTTGACTGTCACTTCGTCGCAGTAGGTATCAACAAATCGATTCCAGACATATTCAATGGCTTGAGTCGAAGGATGAATCATATCCTCGGTATAAAACCGATAATCTCTCAGTTCATCTATAAGTATTTCATAGGAAGGGAAATAGCTTATACTGTCATGCTGATCAACAATTTGATGGATTGAATCTATGAGAATTGCCTTACTTCGATTGTTATCTACTAAACCATCTTTAATGTGCCTGACCGGGCTTACCGTGAAAATGATTTGCAGCTTCGGGTTGATGTCTTTCAGGTAAGCATGTAGTGACTCAAACTTACTGATGATCTCTTTTTGAGTCAGAAATCGCTTTTTAAAATACTTAGCGGGAACCTTGTGACAATTAGCAACGATCTTCTTGTCGTCGATTTCGTAGATGATAGCTGTCCCCAGGGTAATGATCAGCCATCTCGCTTGTTTTAGAAAGTTTTGGGTTTGGTTGACTTGATTTTCGAACCTCTTTGAGGTTTCCTCTTCGGTTAGTCCTGATATGGCTCCATGCGCATCCCAGTGATAGTACACTCCCTGACTTTCAATAACATTAAGCTTATCTGAGTCATTTTCCAAAAGCTTGAAAATGGAGTGGGGATTATAAATGGTTCCGAAAGGATTGCTAATCGTTTTAAACTTAGCCTGAGAAAGCTTTTCTCCAACTTCGTTTGAAAAACAGGATCCGATCAGGAGGATCGGATCTTTGAGATTTATTTTTTCTTTAGAGCCTGGTATATCAAATGAAAACTTGAACACTTTGGGTTGAGTTTCAATCAAATTTAAGTGTTAATCATCAGCTTTAAGGCTAATCATAATTGGTCTGTGATCTGAAACTTGAGTTAGGTAATTTGAAATGCAATCATCCAGTCTGATGGTACTTGTAGCTGTCAGGTTTTCACACAGTTCATTGGTGATCAGGATATGATCAATATGACTGGGGCAGTAAGATGCTCCTGTACATGGATAGCTGTAGTCATCTCCAGAACCCATCGATATGGGCATATCTGCGAAAATGTAATTAATAGAATCTTCTAAGAAATTAGTAAAGGATGATCCGGCATCAAATGTTTCATTCCAGTCACCTAAAATGATCACCTCGTCTTCAGGAAAATTATCATCTATGTAAGATTTTAATTTAAAGCTGGCTGCTGTTCTTCTGTCCTCAGAACCATCACAGCATTTAAGGTGAATGTTTATCAATTTAACCGAAAGACCGTTCGAATGGGTGATATCCACTTCGACAGGCTCTCGCGGGAAAGGGCTTGTTTCACCATCAAAAAGCTCAATAGGAGTTCCGAAATTAACGATTTCAGCACTTTTATAAATGAAACCAAGCTCAATGCCGCCACGCACATCATAAGCAACACCCTCATATCCATCTAAAGACTCAATGACTGCATTGAAAGCATCAATTTCATCAATTTCCTGAATGGCATAGATGTCTGCATCCAGCTCTCTTATGATATCAGTAACAACCTCTACAGAATTAGATTGCATAGGGAAGTTTTCAATGTTCCAGGTCACCACGTCCAGCTCTGATTCGGAAAGAGTAGGCGAACACTGAACCGGTTCGGATGAAAAAGAGTCATCTGAACAGGTTATGGCATATGTGATTGGTTCCGTATCTTCTTTTTCTTCCGGTGTGAAAGGAGTCTCCGGTTCACTGTCACATGATGCGAATATTAGAAAGAAGGAAACTAAAAGTGCGAATAATCTCATAAGACAAATTTCAATAAAAAACCCTGATCTCGAAACACGGGATCAGGGTTTGAATCTAATAACTATTTATTCTTAATCAGCTACCACTTTTATTGTGATAGGGTGATGTACTTCTTTGTGCAGATCAAGAATGGCGGTGTAGTCACCCAACTCCTTGATCTTTTGCTCAAATGAAATTCGTTTTCTATCTACCTCATGCCCTTTAGCTACCAAAGCTTCAGCGACTTGGATAGGAGTGATAGCTCCAAAAATCTTTCCGCTTTCTCCAGCCTTAGTTTTAATCTCCAGCGTCAATTCACCAATTTTATTCGCTATTTCTTCAGCGTCTTTTTTAGCTTTTTCCGCTTTGTGAGCAGCCTGACGAATGTTCTCTTCGATCATCTTCTTATTAGAAGTGCTCGCAATGATTGCCATTCCTCTAGGGATAAGGTAATTTCTGCCATAACCCGGCTTTACATCAACAGTATCGTTTTTGTAGCCAAGTCCTTGTATGTCTTCTCTTAGTATTACTTCCATGTCAGTACTTATTTAAGGGAATCTCCAACATATGGCATCAACGCAAGGTGTCTGGATCTTTTGATCGCTTGCGATACCTTTCTTTGGTACTTTAAGCTAGTACCTGTAATTCTTCGAGGAAGGATCTTACCTTGCTCGTTTACAAACTTTAGCAAGAAGTCAGGATCTTTATAGTCGATGTACTTAATACCATTCTTTTTGAATCGGCAGTACTTCTCTTTCTTCTGCTCTCTGTTTATTGGTTCGTTTTGTAATGTCATTTGGCTACCTCCTTCTTATCTTCTTTCTTGTTGAATTCGCCTTTCTTTCTACGCTCGTTATAAATAACTGCGTGCTTGTCAAGTGTCGTGGTGAGAAATCTCATCACTGCTTCGTCTCTCCTGTATTCTGTCTCTAGCTTAGAAATAAGTGTAGGCTCTGCTCGGAATTCAAACAGCTGATAAAACCCGGTGGTTTTATGCTGGATAGGGTAGGCAAGCTTGCGCAATCCCCAGTTCTCTTCGTTGACCATTTCTGCGCCACCATCAACGAGAACTTGCTTGAATTTTCCGACAGTATCCTTCATCTGAGCTTCAGACAAAACGGGAGTCAAAATGAATACCGTCTCGTAATTCTTCATCATGTTGTAAATAAATTAAGAACTTATATTTAAAAATGAGGTGCAAAAGTAGGTAATAGCTAACAAAAAGCAACTATTGAAATAAATGTTTTAGTCAACAGTCGACCGTCGACGGAAAAAACTGTTGACTAAAGAATTTACTTCACCATAAAACTACCCTTGCCCATTAGGTAGTCATCTGTATATACTTCAACCTTATGTTGGCCAATTGCATATTCTGACCCCTTGTTGTAAAGGAAAGTTACTAGCTGGCTATTTCTGTCATACAAGATTTCCTGCTTAGCGGTATAGAACATCTCTCGATTTTCGAATGTGAATGATCCAGAGCCTCTGGTAACGTCAAATAAAACATTACCATCTGGAGCAATCACTCGAAGTAAAAGTTCCTTTCCTTCTATAGGGGCAATTTCATTTTCAACAACAGTGAATTGTATTTTTAACTGTTCGATGTGCCGGTTCCTGTATTCTCCATCGGTTCGTTCTTTACCACGATCATTGATTGCAATCACCTGCATTCCTTCAATTTGAAGTCGAGAGGCATAAGCCACCTTGCTTGCCAGCTCTTCTTTGTTTTTCTCCAACTCCTGAACTGTTTGGTTCAATTCATTTTTCTCCACTTTCAGTGTGGTATTCTCCTCAGCTAATTGTTCGTTAAGTACTTTCAGTTGTTTGATTTCTTCGTCTTTTATGAGAAGTAATTCCTTGTATCCATCCACACGATTGTTCAGTCGGGTTATTCTACCTCTTTGATATTCTGCGTCAACCAGCAATTGTTTTTTGTCTGCTTCCAATTGGGCTTTCAACGTCTCAAGTGTGTCAATTTCACCACCCAGTTCTTTAATGGCTTGAATGCGTAAATCCAATTCATTGGCAACTGAGTCTAGTTTGAGATAGGTTTCTGAGATTTCTTGTTGCTGCCTGGCTCTTTCTTCCTCTAGTTGTTGGTTTTGGTAATAAAAGAATACCACTGCCGCAAGAAGAAGAAAAGTGACTACAATGAATATTGGCGTTCTGTTTTTCTTTGGCTTCAAGTAATCCGGCTGTTCTTCTGAGTTTTTCTCTTCCATTCTGTTTGTTGAATTATGGCGCAAAAGTAGGTAAACAAGGCATTTTTAAAAACGCAGAACGAAATGCTGTTTAGGCATTTGCATTTTTGGAAAGATCAGGCCAGCCTGAAAAATGTCAATAGTCAATGTAAATCGTGGATCAACGATCATTTTTTCCCATACATCAGCCATGTCTTCAGACCAATAAATATCATGTATGACAATGCATTTTATTGATTCAGATTTGTTCATAAGCGTATCTACGCAGAATTGAACGGCGTTAGACCGATGATCTGCATCAATAAAACATAATTCGGGTTGCAGAACTGTCACCTCGCTTTCAAAGCAGTCTTGAATGGTGCCTTCCTTTATTTTAATCTTATGTTGTAGCAGTTCAGAAAATTGTTTTTTGGCGAGTGAGGCTAGAATAGGAGAGGCTTCTATTGTTCTAAGTGTCTTAATGTTGTCAGTGCCTGCCATGTACAAAGCATTGATGCCAAGAGATGTTCCTGTTTCTAATGCACGCTCTATTTCCAGGTGATCAATTAATCGATTTAGAAACGCTGAGAATTTAGGAGTGCTCAATGAGGTTTTTGCAATGGATGCAATCGTTTTTCTATAGTTTGTTTGGTGCTTTAAATCAAACAAGTCGATGATCTCGTTATTCCTTTTCAACTGTGATCGCAATTCTTCGACTTTCGAAAGGCGAAACTTCTTTGACGGCTTTATTACCTTATTAAATAGCTCGAAAAGAAAAGGGGAGTGTAAGGAGTGGGGTCCTACAGCTTTTATTTTGTAGGCCAAATACTTTTGAAGCCTAAACCAAAAAGTGCGCAATGCTTTAGTTGAGTTTGAAAGGAACAACCATCAGAAACTCCGGGATTTCAACATTAAAGAGACGCCCATCTACGATTTGTTCCATAATGTAATGACCCTTCATTTTCCCAATACCAGATCTTAAGTTACATCCTGAAACGTATTGATGTATTTCACCCGGTTCCAATACAGGCTGTTTACCTACTACTCCCTCACCATCAACCTCATGCTTTGGGTGTGCAGCGTCAATAATGTCCCAATGACGTGCCTTCAATTGAACAGTATTATTAGAGTTGTTCTCAATAGTGATGCGATATGTAAATACAAAATGATCATTTGCCGGTTGCGAATGCTCCGGTTGGTAGTTTGTTTCCACTGAAACTTTAATGCCTTTGGTAACTCCAGTAATCATATTCCTGGCGGACAATTTAATAGAAATTCAATTTATTTTACAAATCAGCATTAAGTAATTGGCATGAATGTAAAAATTGGTGAGAGTTGGCAAAAGCATTTGCAACCCGAATTTGAGAAAGAATATTTTCGACAGCTTGTTTCCTTTGTGAAATCAGCGTATCAGTCAAACCAGGTTTTTCCGCCGGGCTCTTTGATATTTAGTGCCTTTGATCACTGTTCTTTTGATGATGTGAAAGTAGTCATCGTTGGCCAAGATCCATATCATGGTCCAGGGCAGGCAAACGGTTTGTGTTTTTCTGTGGCGGATGGAATCAAGCACCCACCCTCGCTTCAAAATATTTTTAAGGAAATTCAAAATGATCTGGGGCAACCCGTTCCTGAGTCTGGTAATTTGGAGCGATTGGCTGATCAAGGAGTATTATTGCTGAATGCTACATTAACTGTAGAAGCAAGAAAAGCAGGGTCTCATCAAAACAAAGGCTGGGAGACATTTACTGATGCTGTCTTAGAAATTATCTCCAGTGAGAAAGAGAACATTGTGTTTCTTCTTTGGGGTGCTTATGCACAAAAGAAGGGAGCGTTTCTTGATTCTTCCAAACATCTAATCCTAAAAGCTCCACACCCATCACCATTTTCAGCGCATTCAGGTTTTTTTGGATGTAAACACTTTTCTAAAACCAACCAATATCTAACATCTAAGGGTCTTAGACCTATAAATTGGTAATTTTAAGTCATTAATATTGATATCTCTATAAATGAGACTGTGTAAGGTTTGAAAATGATGTTGATAAAAAACAGAATAATATGGCTTGCCATTGTGGCAAGTGTCTTTATTGGTTGTAAGAAGGATGATGGCATCAGTGTAATGCTGGAAAATGAGGTAAATGAGTTTATCTGGTTTGGGATGAATACATTCTATTATTGGCAAGGTGAAGTTGAAGACTTGTCCATTGATAAATATCCAACCCGCAATGAGCTGAATACCTTTCTTAACGGATATGATGATCCAAAAGCACTTTTTGACGATCTTTTGGTAGACCAGGATCGGTTTTCATGGATTGTGGACGATTATGAAGCTTTAGAAAATCAATTTCAAGGAATATCTAAGTCATTTGGATATGAATTGGGCCTGCTAAGAGTTAGTAGTGGAAGTGATGATTTACTTGGATATGTCAAGTATGTAATACCTAATGGACCTGCAGAAAACGCCGGATTAAAAAGAGGGGATGTTTTCACAACCGTGAATGAAACAAAACTAAATGTGAATAATTATACTTCCATCCTGTTTGGTACGGATAGTTATACAATTACCCTTGCTGAGATTCAGGACAATACGATCACACAAACGGATAATCAGGTTTCTATGACAGCTGTTCAGCTAACAGAAAATCCAATATTGAAGTCAGATGTACTTGATATTGAAGGTCAAAAAATTGCGTACCTGATGTACAATCAGTTCATCGATAATAATGCGTACCATGAAGAACTTAATAGTGTTTTTGGTGAATTTAAATCTGCTGGTGTGACAGATCTTGTGTTGGATCTGAGATATAATGGGGGAGGTGCTTTAAGAACTTCCAGAATTTTAGCATCTATGATTTATGGAGCTGGATCAAGCAATGATATTTTAGGTAGTATTCTATATAATCAAAACCTTGCGGACGCTGGATTGAATACAGACTTGAAATTTTTTAATGAAGTTCCTGTGTTTGATAACGACGGAAATCAAACCTCTTCTTATCCGATGAATAGATTGAATATTAGTCGGATATTTATTTTAACGACTGGAAGCAGCGCTTCTGCATCTGAGTTTGTAATAGCCGGATTGCTTCCGTATATGGATGTTACGCTTATAGGTACAACCACCGTTGGTAAAAACGTTGGTTCAATTACTCTATATGATTCTCCTGATGAAGGCTATTTGGATAAAGGTTCTGACTTGAATCCAAATCACAAGTATGCCATTCAGCCAATCATTAGCCAGCTGGCCAATTCTCAGGGTTTTACCGATTATATTGATGGACTGGAACCAAATGTTGAAGTGGACGAAAAAGATTATCTGGGAAATTTTCAACCATTAGGAGACCCATCCGAGCCACTATTGGCTGAGGCCCTGGCTATTATTTCAAGTGTAGCCAGAGTGGAGAGAGCTGATGATAATGGTTTAAGAACGTTCGATCATGATGAACCTTTGAAAGAGGTAGTGAATACTATTTTAATTGATCGTGAGCTGATACCTACTGTATCACCACGAAATCCATCGTTTATTAAATGAGCCACCATTTAGAGCATTTTTACAAAACAGATGATGAAAAAAAGGCATTCATTCCAGGATGCCTTGCTTTGTTTTTCTTCCTTGCCTTGGGAACCGGATTCTTTTTCGGTCTAATATATCTGGTTCGTTGGCTTTCTTAGATCACTCAATCCCATCAAATAGTCTGTTCCATCTGATTTTATTGAGGAAACTTCCATTTGTGTCAAATGACATCCAAATGAATGACGCTTCTCCCACAATATTGTCTTCTGGTACAAATCCCCAGTATCTGGAATCGTCTGAGGCATGACGATTGTCGCCCATCATGAAATAGTAATCCTTTATGAAAGTGTATTCAGAAACTTCCTCACCATTTATTTTCAGCTGGTCAATATCAATTTCTACAGTTTCATGACCTTCATAATTGGTGATTGTGGATCCATACATCGCCAGATTTTCTTCATTTACCTCAATGGTCATTCCTCTTGCAGGAACTGTTAAAGGCCCAAAGAAGTCCCTGTTCCACGGAAAGTATCTCGCATCAGGGAAGATGTTTTGTTCTGAACGATCTTCCGGGATCAATTGAAGTGTTACACTTTCTACAAATGGTAATTTTTCAAATTCCTTAGCAACCGAGGAAGGCATCAAAACTGAATACCCTTCTGGATATCTGGTTACGCTATTATATGGGTTAATGTTAAGGTTTTGGAATATTCGCTCACGAATAGATTCATTCGTCCGCACAAAGTATTCATGTTGCATCAATGGTGGATTTTCCTGCTCTTCCCCGTTGATAAATACCTGAGTTGCTTTGATTTCTATCGTTTCACCTGCGATCGCAACACAACGCTTAATGTAGTGGGTCTTTAAATCCATCGGATGGTATTCACCGTCTTTGCGTTGATTATAGTGATCATCTACAGGGTAATTGAAAACCACCACATCATTTCTTTCCACTTTGCCAAAAGAAGGCAATCTTAAGCTAGGTAATGAAACTCCTGGGATGTAAGAAGGGATCTCAGTTCCCCAAATGGTTTGGTGTGTCAAAGGCACCTGTAAAGGTGTTTGTGGTGTTCTAGGCCCATACTCAGCTTTACTTACGAATAGGAAATCACCAACCAATAAGGAACGCTCCATTGAGCCCGTTGGTATGACATATGCTTCCATGAAGATCCAACGCACGAAAGTTGCACAGAAAACCGCGAAAACAATGGCCTCAAACCACTCCTTACCGAAAGATTTTTTTGGTTTAGGCATTTCGGTTGCCTTGCCTAAGTACTTGGTATCTGTCCAAGCAATGTAATTCATGTAAATAGGTGCGAAAACAACTCCAAGGACCTGATCTAGATACGTGTACTTTCCGTATGATTTCATGAGGTCAAGGTGCATGGTCAGCCCAACGAAGAAATTAATTACGGGCACAAAAAGTAGTAATACCCACCATTTCGGTCTTCCTACCAGTTCTAAATGGATGTAATAATTCCATATTGGAACAAACCCTTTCCAGCCTTCTTTTCCGGCTTTTTCGAAAAACTTGTAATAGGCAGTTCCTTGTAAAACGTACCAGAGTACGATGAACGTGATTACAAAAACCGGATTAAAATCGTGAAAGTACATATAACTAGTTATCGTTTATAAAGTCTGACATTGTAAAAACTCCCTGCTTCGTATGTATCCATTCGGCTACTTTTATTACACCTTCTGCAAAAACACTTCGGTCATGAGCAGTATGGGTGATATCGATGGATTCCAAAGGAGACGAATAGCTTACGGTATGTGTACCCGGTACGTTGGGGATTCGTTCTGAAACTATTCCTAATTTTTTATGATCGGCTGATTCTTCATTTATCCAACCTTCTAAAAGAGGATGGGAGCCTATGATTCCTTCCGCCAGTGTTATTGCCGTACCGCTAGGGCTATCTTTTTTTTCGGTATGGTGAATTTCTTTCATGGAGGGTTTAAAGCTGAGCTGCGACATTTTTTCAGCCAACCATTTATTCATCTCAAAAAATAAGTTTACTCCAATACTAAAGTTGGAAGCATACAGGAAGGTGCCGTTATTTTCTCTGCAAATCTTTTCTATTTCTGCCAATCTATCAGTCCAACCGGTGGTACCAGAAATAACAGGTATGCCGTGCTTGAGGCAGTGGGATAGATTGTCATACGCCGATTCAGGTTGTGAAAATTCTATCGCTATGTCAGCAGATGATTCATTCAAGCCAGATAGCTCCTTGCTGGAACGTACAATAGCCACAATGGTATGACCAGCGTCCTTTGCAATTTGCTCAATGGCTTTACCCATTTTTCCAAAGCCGATCAGTGCGATTTTCATGAACTAAAATTTCAAAACAAATGAAACTCCAACAGCCTGCGAAAATAATGGAGTTCGTTGAATTGAAGGCTCTATTCCTAAAGCAAGTCTGTCATTTACCTTAAACTCATCTAAATGAGCAGAGACGTGAGCATCTACAATCTGCAAAATATAAAAAACAGATCCTGCAATTATGAGCATGTCGCGGTTCCTTCGAAACACATCACGATTACGAACCAACGCATTTTCAGTACTTATAATGGATTGATAAGGGTTAGGCTGACCTTTGGATGATAATAAGGCAGCATTCCTAAGGCCGTGATAAACTTTATTATTGTAATTAATAAAATGGGCGAAAGTAACCACGCCGGAAATAACAAGAGGTACTTTCCAGTATTGCTTATTATAAACCTGGCCCATTCCGGGGAGTATCGCCGATAATAAGGCTGCACGCTGTGGATCAAGTTCTGAGACTTCCTCAAATAATTCAGCATCTTCACTCGCTTCAAGGAAGGTGGAATCTTCAAGAAGCACGGGTCTGTCTTGAGCGGATATGCTTCCTGCAAGGCAAATGCATCCAAAAAGAAATAATAGCTTTTTCATTATCGGAAATTGCTTTGCAAAGTTCGCGCCTAAAGCCGAATAATTAAGAAGATATTGATTTTAAATATCCAGAATATCCAGTATTCGGTTCAAATCTTCGGTGGAGTTATAAGGTATCTTAATCTCTCCCTTTTCTTTGCCGCTTTGTTTAATTGCAATTTTAGATCCGAAATGCGTAGATAATTTACCTTGAAGCTTTTTAATCTCCGGATCAGCCTGTGCGGTTTCCTTAGTAGCTTTTTCAGGTTTGCTTCCTTTAGCTCTTACCAACTCTTCAACTTTTCTTACAGAAAGGTCGTTTTTGATGATCTGATTGAAAATATCAAGCTGTAAAGACACATCGTCTATCGAAATGAGCGCTCGGGCATGCCCCATGCTTAGTTTCCCATCTCTAAGAGATATCTGTATATCGGGAGGTAGTTTTAAAAGTCGAAGATAATTGGTAACCGTGCTTCTGTTTTTACCTACACGATCACCAAGCTCTTCTTGTTTTAAATCACACTCTGCCAAGAGTCGCTGATAACTTAATGCGATTTCAATTGCATTTAAGTTTTCACGCTGAATGTTTTCGATCAGAGCCATCTCCAGCATTTGCTGGTCGTCTGCCAGACGGATATATGCAGGAATGGCTTTGAGTCCGGCTTTTTTGCTTGCCTGAAGTCTTCGCTCTCCGGAGATTAATTGAAATTCATTTTCGCTGAGAGCACGTACCGTGATGGGCTGAATAATGCCTTGTACTTTGATTGATTCAGCAAGATCATTTAATGCATCTTCATCAAAATCTGAGCGTGGCTGCCATGGGTTGGTTTCAATTTTTGAGATTTCAATCTCATTGATAGCCCCTTTAGGAGTAGCTCCTGATCCGCTGATTTTCCCCTTCTCTCCGGAATCTTCCAATAGGGCACCCAGACCTCTTCCTAAACCGGTTTTCTTCTTGAATTTACTCTCTGCCATGTTCTCTTCAGGCTGCTTTTACTTCGTTTCTTACTAATATTTCTTTGGCCAGGTTGAGGTAACTGATTGACCCTTTGCTATCTGCATCATGGGTAATGGCCGGCATGCCGAATCCGGGAGATTCGCTCAATTTGATATTTCTTGGAATCATGGTATCGAAAACCAACGATTCAAAATGCATTTTAACTTCTTCCACTACCTGGTTTGCCAGATTAAGTCTCACATCATACATAGTAAGAAGAATGCCTTCAATTTCCAATTCAGGGTTTAACCTGGTTTGTATAATCTTAATGGTGTTTAGCAACTTTCCTAAACCTTCAAGGGCAAAGTACTCACACTGTACAGGTACAATCACAGAATCAGAAGCAGTCAGTGCATTGATGGTGATTAAGCCAAGTGAAGGTGAGCAGTCGATGATGATGAAGTCATAATCGTCGCGCACTTCTACAAGTGCTTGCTTCATTTTTTCTTCACGCTCCTCAATGTTCACCATTTCTACCTCTGCACCTACTAAGTCAATATGAGAGGGTAGGAGGTCTAAGAATTTTATCTGCGTCTCAACGATGCTTTCTTTTGCACTCGCCCCATCCACCATGCACTCATAGATACTCACTTCCACGCTTTTCGGATCAACGCCCACACCTGATGTTGCATTTGCCTGTGGATCTGCATCCACGATAAGTGTTTTAAACTCCAACGCAGCAAGGCTTGCGGCTAAATTGATAGCGGATGTTGTTTTACCAACTCCACCTTTTTGATTTGCTATAGAAATGATCTTACCCATATATATTTCGTTTGAGATGTGATTTTAGGTAGTATAAAGAACACAAATATATTTAACCTACTCTCAAGATAGTCATGTTGTGAATAACTTGTGTAAAAAAGAAAAACCTTGATTCAATTACGTAGAACCAAGGTTTTTAGTGTGGTTATCAACAATCTTTTTTCTAAAACACATGCTGGCTGAGAAACGATTTGCAATCCAACACTTCCATTTCTGAGAAGTAAAAGTCATCAAGGTCTTCAGTCACAATGCAAGAGCAGCCTGACTCTATTGCGGCATAGTATTGAAATCCGTCTTCCAGATCATTGATTTTTGAATTGTCAATGGCTTTACTCACAGCACTTTCCGTAATCACAGCCAACTTGATCATTTCTTTGAGCAGAGCTATTTTTTTCCTTGCAGCTTTTGTTCCATGTTTTTTTGAAGAAAAGTAAAATGCAATTGCAAGGCACAAGCTAGATGTATAAAGGTCAAACTTACTTGACTCTGCTAAACTCAAAACCCGAGAAGAATATGTGAAAACAGGGTACTCTTTATTCAGCGTAGCGACAAGAATGTTTGCATCAAGAAAGACTTTCACTTTTTACGACTTTCGTAAAAGGACTTTTTTACTGATTTGGTGGATTTCTTGTATTCAATCTCACCTTCTGCCACTTGGTGTACCCAGTCTGCAACTGGCAATTCTTCTAAAGATTTATAGGTATCAGAATCAAGCTGGCTATAAAGAAACTGGGTAAGTCTGGATAGACTAATGTTATGCTTTGCTGCAAATCTCTTTGCGGACTCAATTGCTTTTTGATCAAAACTTAAAGTAACCTTAGCATCCATCCTAAAAATCTTTATACGTCAAAAATAAAATAAGTTTACGTAAAAAAAGAAAAACCTTGATTCATTTACATAGAACCAAGGTTTTTAGAGTGGTTATCAATAATCTATTTTTTCTTTTTCTTATTCTTTTGTGCTTCCTGGCTTGCTTTCATTGCTTCTTCAAGTCTTGTAGCAAATTTGGACTTCTTCTTGTTGGCATTCTTTTTCTTGTTCTGCTGCAACAACTGATGAATTTTGTCCTCATCAATGATTTTACGGAATAAGACTGTTTGACCAAAGGTCACCATGTTTGAAACAAAGTAGTAGAAAGTCAAACCTGAAGCGTAGCTGTTTAGTACAAATAAGAACATGATTGGCATCATGTATTGCAAGGTTTTCATTGGCCCTTGTACGGTTGTGATCTGACTATTACTCCAGGTATAAAGGATAGTTGATAATGTCATCAACAGCGTGAACAAACTCACATGATCACCATAGAAAGGTATCTCAAACGGTAATCTCAGCACGCTATCATAGGTCGATAAATCGTGGGCCCATAAAAAGGACTCTTGCCTTAATTCTACTGCGTTCGGAAAGAAGAAGAATAAAGAGAATAAGATCGGCATTTGTAACAACATAGGGATACAGCCACTCACTGGGTTGATTCCAACCTGCTGATACAGTTTCATTTGCTCCTGTTGTGCTTTTTGCATGTCCCCGTCATGCTTCTCTTTGATCTCATCAAGCTCAGGTTTCATTGCACGCATCTTGGCCATGGACATGTGTGACTTCCATGTAAGCGGCGCTAGCATTATTCTGATGATTATTACTACCAGTAATATGATGATCCCATAGTTCGAAAAGAACCTTTCTAAGAAATGGAAAATTGGAATGATCAGATACTTGTTTACAAGAGGAAGAGGACCCCAACCCATATCCAGGTTCTCTTCAAAATCAGGAGCTACATTCTTCAGTATACGGTAGTTATTGGGACCGAAGAAGTATCGCGCTTTAAAGTTATTTGCAAAATCAGCGTAAGGAATTAGCATTTGCATACTAAGGTTCTTTACAGATGTTGTATCTCCGAAATCAACTGTTTGACTTACATAACCTGAACGAAAAGCCTCTTTAGCAATAATTCCGGCTGTGAAGAATTTTTGCTTAAATGAAACCCATTTTACCTGGCTACCTAAGGTTGCATCCTCAAACTCAGTAGATCGCTCTGCAAGTTCATCGTAATCGCCATCTGCTAGATAATACCGCACATTACTATTTATCCTGCCGTCTTCAAGGTTTTCCTCAGCTCTGTTTATGGCATGATTCCAATTGAATTGAACATCAGTGGCGTTTAGCACTGTGTTTAGGTTCTTACTTTCAAGACTGTATGCGACCTGAAAACCGGAAGGAGGCAGTAAATACTTTTGTACGATCGAAAAGCTACCATCAGTCAGGACATATGAAATCTGAGTCGTATCATTAAAGTTTTTGACCGTAGGGACAAATGAAAGCTCAGAGAGATTGATCATTTTTCCATTATGATCAATCACCATTTCTGATCTGGATTTGGAGCCGTCCACCAAAATCAGCGGGTTACCTAAGTAATCCATATGATTTTTAAGAACAACTTCTTTTATTCTTCCTCCTTTACTGGAAAACGTAACGATAATCTCCTCGTTTTCAATGCTTTTCTCATTTTCTTCTCCCTCTGCAGCAAAGGCGAAAGCTCCATATTGCTGGGTTTTCAAAGTTGCTTGAATGGAGTCTGGTATAGCAGGCAGTGCTTCAGCGTTTTCCTCAGCAGGAGCTGCTTCTTCGATTGTTTCAGAGATGGGTTCTTCCTGTGTGGTCAATTCCTCAGCAGGAGGTGGGTTCGGAGCGAACCATGTAAAATACACCGCCAACAAGGCGAACATTAGGATTAGTCCTATAAATTGATTTCTATCCATTTAGTTTGAATTATGCTTCTTGACTTTTCTTCAGATCAAGCGATGCTTTGACAAATTTCACAAAAAGAGGGTGCGGGTCCATAACCGTAGATTTGAGTTCTGGATGATACTGTGTCCCTACGAACCATGGATGATCTTTAATCTCCATGATTTCTACAAGATTAGTATCCGGATTGATCCCTGTAGCTGTCATCCCTGCGTTTTCGTAATCTTCTAAATATTTATTGTTGAATTCGTATCTATGCCTGTGACGCTCCATGATCTTTTTGGATCCATAAGCGGCGTAGGCCTTGCTACCTTTTTTGAGTTCGCAAACATAAGCCCCAAGTCTCATGGTTCCACCCATATCCTTGATGTTTTTCTGACTTTCCATTAAGTCAATGACAGGATACGACGTTTTAGCCATCTCTGCGCTATTGGCTTTTTTCTTTCCAAGGACATTTCTTCCAAACTCAATAACAGCACATTGCATGCCCAGACAAATACCGAAGAATGGCACCTTGTTTTCACGGGCGTATTGTACAGCGTATATTTTTCCTTCTATGCCTCGCTCACCAAATCCTGGTGCTACCAGGATTCCGTCCAGGCCGGAAAGCGCTTTCTCCACATTGTCACCATCAAGCTCCTCGGCGTGAATCCAATTAACGTTCACCTTACACTCGTTGGCCGCACCGGCATGAATAAATGCTTCGGCTATTGATTTATAGGCATCCTGAAGCTCTACATATTTTCCTACCAATCCGATATTTACAGAATCGGTTGGATTCTTGAGGCGGCCTAGGAATTCTTTCCACTTGTCAATCTTTGGTTCCTTTTTGTATGGCATCTTAAACTTGGTAAGCACACGCTCATCAAGTTTTTCTTTACGCATCAAAATCGGCACGTCATAAATAGTAGGAGCGTCCAATGCCTCAATTACTGAGTTGATTGGAACGTTACAGAAAAGGGCCAGTTTTTTTCTGATTTCCTGAGTGATCGGATATTCTGATCTGCATACCAGGATGTCCGGTTGAATACCGGCTTCCAAAAGTTCTTTTACTGAGTGTTGCGTAGGTTTGGTCTTTAGCTCACCTGAAGCTTTGAGGTAGGGAATAAGTGTAAGGTGAATAGAAATACTATTGCTTGAGCCAAGTTCAAATTTTGCTTGTCGAACGGCTTCAATAAATGGGAGGGACTCAATATCACCTACACACCCTCCAATTTCCGTGATGACCACATCGTATTTCCCGGTTTCCCCCAGTTTGTAGATGTTATTTTTTATCTCGTCTGTAATGTGTGGGATCACCTGGACGGTTTTACCTAGAAATTCACCCTGACGTTCTTTTTGAATGACGTTGTAGTAAATACGACCGGTAGTAACATTGTTGGCCTGAGAAGTTTCAATGCTTAGAAATCGCTCATAATGTCCAAGGTCAAGGTCGGTTTCCGCCCCATCATTAGTCACATAGCATTCGCCATGTTCGTATGGGTTGAGAGTCCCTGGATCAATGTTGATGTAGGGGTCAAATTTTTGAATGGTTACGGATAAGCCTCTGGCCTGTAGTAGTTTACCGAGAGAAGCTGCGATGATCCCCTTTCCCAGGGAAGATGTTACACCGCCCGTAACAAAGATGTATTTCGTTTTAGACATGAAGAGCGTTTACCTATTTCTTGTTACGGGATGCAAAGGTAGCTTTTTATTCCATTCTACTATGGATTATTTGAAGGGAATGCGATAAGAAATGGAAGCACCGAAATATCCAAGTGGATCAACATCAATTAATTCCCCCGGGAGCTGCACAGGAATGCTATACGTATAGCTTAGCAGAAAATACAATCTGTTTGTTGATAATGATAAAGGGAATGTTAAGGCATAATTCAGAACTCCAAATTCATTGCTATCTACATATTCGGTTACTTCATACCCTTCCGTTGCGATTTGTCTTAAAGCATTTCGATCCTGATTTGAAAGATCTGCGGAGTTCCTCAAATCATTCAAGAGTTGATTCCTTGCTGCTTCTGTGATTGTACCATTTCTATAAGCTCGTATGATGATCAAGCCGATATATCGTTTTTGTTCTTCATTTAGGTTTGAAAACGAAGTAATTCTAAGCAGTCGGTCAGCATTTTGATCACTTATTTGTCTATTAGTAATTCTAAGCTGCGTTATATCGCTATTGCCCACCATCATGTTTATGGACGGATACATTTTAATGCTTCTAAAAATCCACCAGTTTCCTAAGTCAATTTTTCCCGAAAGATTTGCGATGATTCTATTTGCAGTCTCTTCACCAAAAAGAAATGAATAGTCGACAGAAGTAAATCCCCATTTAAAATCATAGCTAATTGAACCTCCAAGAGAATATGTTAGGGGGTTATTTGAGGAGTCTTGTGGGTTATAAAACCATCTTTCTGCATCAATGGAATAACTCCATTTTGAATTATTGAAGGTCCCTAAATACCCTCCTGATAATACAGTAGGGTTATAATTGGGCTCCACACCGCTATTCCAATAGCCGGCAAGGTCACCATAAAAACCTGATTTGTGATAGTATGATATTCCCGGAGATAGACCTGATTGGCTGATTTCATAATCCCTTCCGGCACTTGTTACGTTTGTTGTAAACCCAAAACGAATATTCAATTCATTGCCGGGCTTTACATCCATTAAAAACAGGCTATCAATGAGATTGAATATGGATAATGAATCCATTTCCTCTTCAAGGATTTTTAGCTGCTCGGCATAGCTCAATTCGTCCTGAGTATAGGATGGAAAAACCATGACAAACAGCACCGCTATGGTAGCTATTCGACGCATCAGGTAGGGTAGGTTGGGTTTAGTTGCGTCGGTCGTTTAGTCTTCCATCGTTCCTTCGTTGCTTTTGACGTTTCATTTGTTCTGCACGGATTCTTCTTAAAAGCATTTCTTTAAAATCGTTTTCTGCTTTGCGAAGATTATTGAGTTGTCTGGTGGTAATAACCTTTAATATTCGATCTGAATATTCTCGTTCAAGTTTAAGCTGCCGCTCTTTAACCTGGGTAGCCATCTCAAGCATCTTCTTGTTCTCCTCTTCAGAGGCTTTGTTTGGATCAAAGCTTTTTCTGGCCTGATCAAAATCACGCCTAATTTCCTGCCGCTGCTTTCCAAATTCCCGATAAATGGGCCAGAATTTTTCAGCTTGTTCAGGGCTCAGCTCCAATCGTTCAGTAATCAAAGCAATTTTAGCCGCCTCAATCTTTTTCATGGCCTCCGGACTTTGAGCCCAGGAGGCAATCGAAGCGAACATTACCATAAATCCAATAATTTGTTTCATATCTATAAGTATTCGTCTTGTAAATCATATTCTAGTAGCACATCATCCAATGACTCATCATTGATGTCGATTCCCTCTAAAACGTTTGGATCTTCAAATTCAAAAATTTCGTCACCGTCATTGATTGTGCTAGCAATCTCATATTCATCTAATTCTATCTGATCCAGATAGGCAAGCAATTCACCCTGAGGTACACTTGCTAAAATTTCCTCAGCACTGGATGTATTATTTGTTGGAAGGATAAAAATGAATGTGATTATCAGTATAATGGAGGCAGCCAATGCAAGACTCCACGAAGGAATGCTCCTTTTGATAGCTGCATTTTTTTCTTTATTTATCCGTGTTTGGATCTTCAAAGGAAGATCTTCAAAGTAGCCATTTGGAACTTTGTAAACCTCTTTTTTATCTATATCGTCCAGTTTGTATTTCATTGCGTATTCCTTAGATGTTATTTATCCGAAAAGGTTTAATCTCCATTGATAAATTCTTCGATTTTTTTAACCGCATGATGATAATTGGCTTTTAAGGCTCCAATGCTTGTGCCCGTTATCTCTGCAATGTCTGTGAATTTCATTTCATCAAAGTATTTCATGTTAAATACCATACGTTGCTTATCCGGTAGTTTTAATAAGGCCTTTTGAAGTTTCATTTGAACTTCATCCCCCGATGGTTCTGCACTACTAATGAGCTTCTTTGTTAGCTCTCCTTCTAAATCATGAAAGGGCATAAAAAATCTTCTTTTCTTTTTTTTAAGGAAGTTTAAACACTCATTTGTTGCGATTCTATAAATCCAGGTGTACAGTTTTGCATCCGCCCGAAACTTATCGAGGTTCTTCCAAACCTTCACAAAAATCTCCTGAACCAAATCGTCCGCATCATCATGATCGATCACCATCTTTCTTACATGCCAATAAATTCGCTCCTGGTATTCTCTTACCATCAAGTTAAACCCGTAATTACGAGTTTCTTTATCTCGGATCTTTGCTATTATCTGATCTTCCAATTTGTTTCAGGTGGGTTTCACCACTTAGATACTAAAGTTAACCGATGGTTTAATGTGTAGCTATAAAAATTGATTTTTTACAACCTTTGGTGTCAGGTGTTGTTACATTTAATGTTATTGTATTTAATTTGAAGAATGGGAATATCCGAAGAAATAAAACAAGAGAAGTTCAAGAGCGAATTCTCTAAATCCATTGTTAACATTATTTATACGAATGCATGGCTGCACCAGCAGCATTTGAAACTTTTCAAAGAGCAGGGGCTGACGACACCACAATTTAACATTTTAAGGATTCTCAGAGGGCAACACCCAAAACCAGCGACGGTCAATTTACTTATAGACAGAATGCTTGATAAAAGCTCCAATGCCTCCAGAATTGTAGATAAGCTGGAGCAAAAAGGATTAGTTATACGAAAGCAATGCTCCAATGATCGAAGGGCAGTAGATGTTCTGATTTCCGATGCAGGACTATCACTTCTTTCTGAAATGGATACCAAAATGGATGCGTGGGAATCTCAAAACGGGAAACTCTCAGAAAAAGAAGCCGCGACTTTAAATGAACTTCTGGATAAAATCAGAAGCTGATTTATAAGTCTTTAAGCGTTTCCAGGATTCCAGCCACTGCACCTTTCTTCCTTATTATCATCAGCGGAATGCTGTCATTGATACGAATCATTCGTTCTGCTTTGCTTCCGATGAATAGGGCAGAAGTGGCGGTCCTTCCTTTTGCTCCCATGACAATCATATCAACTTTCTTCTTTGTAGCAGTTTCAATGATTAGGTCAATTACTTTGCCATGCTCGTCAAGAGTAGTTACAGGGATCAATTCCTGAGATTGATTTTCAGCTTTTTTGATTAGTATTTCAAGGTCTTTGTTTGCATGACCTTTCATGATTTCTGAAAATTCCCTATAGGTCTTTCCTGAATAACGATAGCTGGAAGGAACGGTATATACGTTTTGTAAGTAGATTTTTGATTTTAAATCCTTGGTTAGCAGCAATGTACGCTTTAAAGAAAGTGAAGAGTAATCTGAAAAATCTACTGGTATGAATATTTTATCAAATTTGATTTGAGAACCTTCTGGAATGACCAATAGGTTACAAGGAGATCTTCTGGCAATACGTGTACTTAGTACTGAATCACTTACCTTTTTTCTTCCGAGAATAATCAGATCTGACTTGATATCATTGGCGGCTTTTAGAATCTCTTTGGTTTCATTTCCTTGTCTGACATCAATTTTTGTTGAGACATCACATTTAAAATGCTTCTCTAATAATGTTTCAATTTCATTCTTACGCTCTTCTATTGCTTTATCTAAAAGATCGGGGAATTCCTTTAAGACAGCTTCAGGAAGGTTAAAGTCTTTAATAATGTTTAAAAAAGTAATTTGAGTAGTGCCGGCGATTTTACTTAATGCGCAGGCATTTTCAATCAAACCTTGATCCATGGAAGTGTGATCAAGACAAACGATTATTTTTTTAAGTGGCGCTATCAATTTTTTGGGTGTTTATTTTCTGCAAAATTACGATTGTATAACAATCCTTCAATGCGATTTATCTTATTTTCAAAATATTTTTTCTTAAAATATTAATGTCGATAAATAATACCTTGAATAGCGCTAAAAAGTTTCACTGAAACAGAATTTTATTCTATATCCTTGAGTAGGTCACACAGCATTTCCACAGATTCCTTCGAATGAGTGGGGAAGTTGGCAATACGGATATGATTTTTCTTATGTATACCATAGCCTGAACCGAGTATAATACCCTTTTTTTCGAAAAAGGATAAGATTTTACTTGGGTCTTTAGCATCAGCAACAATCGTCGTTTTAGAACGATGCTCCTTAGAAGCTACGAAATGATTGAGTGATTCATGTGACTCAATTGCCTGGTTTAGGATGGTAGCTTTATATATGGTATCGTTTCTTAATTTCTTAAGTCCCACTTGAATCATGTCATTTGCTATTTTACCTAGAAGATAAATAGCAAGCATGTTTGGAGTCTCGGGTGTTTGATGCTTATCACCAAATTTTTTCAGGTTTGGTAGGGACCTGTAAGATCCTAATGAAGTTTTGGTTGCTCTTTTTTGTGCAACTTCATGACATTTCTCATTAACAATCCAGACCCCTAATCCGGGAGGCAATCCAAATGCTTTTTGAACTGAAAAGTAGGCAGTATCAATCTTTGAGAAGTCGATTGGCAGGGAAGGTGCAGCGCTAACGATATCCAGTGCAATTAATTTGTCCGGGTTTTCCTCTCGAAAGTTTGCTAGCTCTTTCTCTGTCGTAGTAAAACCAATGCTGGTTTCATTTTTTGTAATACCAATGAGCTCAGCTTTTTCTGGTATATTCCAATCAGAAAATATGGCTCCATCTTCAACTTCTGTTACGCTACTCGACTTATGATGGGCTAAAGCAAAATCATAAAATTTCTTACTAAAAGCACCATTTGCGAAATGGTGAGAACTCTCATCCACCAGGTTTTGAATGATTCGATCCCATACCTCATTGGCTGAATTCAGGTAGTAAATATCATATCCTGCTGGTAGTTCCAACAGTTCCTTTAAAGCTTCTGTAGTTTCTTCTACTATTTTAATGAAGGTGGAACTGCGATGTGAGATTGAAATAATGTCTAAAGCAAGCGCTCGCTTAAAATGCTCTTCAAACGTATAGAATAATTGAGTTGGACCGGGTGTAAAGTAGATTTTATTGGACATAAAAAAAGCTCTTTGAAAAAGAGCAATATAAGTTTAAAAATCTGGTTTGAGTTCCCTTAAACGCGTGTTTCCATCCACTTAAACGTGCGGTTAATGATCTTAAGTGCTAATTTGATTTTCTTAACACTAATCATCTCTCTGGATTCGTCATACATAGTTACGCCATCAGCAAACAGCAACACCTGAGGATATTCATTAATCACTCCGGCACTATCTGTAACCATCTCAGCGATATCTTTATCTTTCATCACATCAACCATGTATATATCAAGATTTTCAGGAGAAATGGACCATTCTCTTTCTAATTGATCTAAGGCGTGCTGACTTTCAGGGGATGATGGCCGATGCTTAAAAATTAGCGCAGGCTTATCCCGAGAATTTTCTACCAGGCGATCAAATTCCTCTATTGTGTTCAGCGATTTCCAGTTCAGCGGATAACTCATTCTCTACAATTTAGCTTATAAACGTTAAAATAAGCTCTTATGGTTGGGTGGTAATAGATTAATTTGGTTTAAACTTAATATAAAACTCTGAATCTTATGGTACCTCTGACCATTTTCAGGTCTTTTATTACATCTTCATGATAATTCTTATCAATATCCGTAATAACATAACCAACTACGTCATTGGTTTTCAGATATTGCCCTCCAATATTTATGCCGTGTTTTGCAAGAATGTTATTGATTTCCGCAAGTATGCCGGGTTCGTTTTTGTGTATGTGAATAAAACGATGAGCCTGACTTAAAAGCGGCAATGTAATGTTTGGGAAATTGACACTGTTGGTAGTTGAACCTGTATTTATATATTCTATAATCTTTGAAGGAACAAAATCAGCAATGTTTTCCTGCGCCTCAAGCGTACTCCCACCTACATGAGGAGTCAAAATCGTGTTTTTCAAACCCATTAAAGGTGACTCGAATGGATGATCATTGCTGAGAGGTTCTTCCGGGAAAACATCAATGCTGGTGCCATGAATTTTTCCACTCTCGATATTAGCTTTGAGTGCATCGATATCCACGATATGCCCTCTACTAAGATTAATAAAAACCACACCATCTTTCATCAATTCAAACTCTTTTGAACCAATCATCCATTTATTATCTTCACGTCCATCCACATGCACACTGATGACATCTGAACTTTGAAGTAAATGCTCCAGTGTTGGACATGGATTAGCATTACCCAAGGCAAGTTTTTCCTCCAGATCAAAGTATTGCACATTCATCCCAATTGATTCTGCAAGAACAGAAAGCTGTGAACCAATCTTACCATAGCCAATGATGCCTAATGTTTTTCCCCGAACCTCGAAGCTGCCACTTGCTGATTTATTCCATTTGCCAAGGTGCATTTGCGCCATCTTATCTGGAAGATTACGCATGAGCATAATTATTTCTGCTAGGGCCAACTCCACCACAGATCGTGTATTAGAAAAAGGAGCATTGAAAACAGCGACACCTTTCCTTAAGGCAGCATTTAAGTCTATCTGGTTTGTTCCAATACAGAAAGCACCTATAGAAAGTAATCTTTTAGCATTCTGCAGCACTTTTTCAGTGACCATAGTTTTGGAACGAATTCCAAGCAGACTCACATCCTTTATGGCCTCTGAAAGCTCAACCTCAGTCATGCCGGCCGGATGCACTTCCACTTGATAACCCTCAAGCTTTAGTTTGCTGATAGCACCTTCATGAATGTTTTCGAGTAGTAACGCTTTGATTCTGTTCTTTGGATAAGAGTGAGCTCGTTCCAGCTTTTGGGTAAAAAGAAACTCGTCTAGGGAAGGGGCCTCATGGTCGGCTTCATTTAATATTTTCTCACGTCTGACATTCTCAGTAAAGACATAAAACTTATGTGCCAATCCTGCTTTTTTTATTTCATAATCCGTATATCCATCTCCTAAGACGAAGACCTCACCGTCTAACTTTAAGTTCTCAATCTGTTTTGGTTTGCCATTATTTCCGGATAGAATATTTCCTTCATCAAAACCTACAATATTCCCACCCTCATCATACTCAAACTCATTTGCAAAAACATGATCCTCTTTGATGCCATGCTTCTTGACGATAGGAACTATGAAGTCTTTGAAGCCATTAGAGACTATAAATATCTGGTCTTTGTATTTCTCAATGAACTCCGTATTTCTTTTAAATGATGGAGAAACAAGCGAACTTAAACGGTCTACTAATTCAGGTAGGTGTTGCTTATTGGCTTCTAATATTTCGATTCGTCTTTGGAGTGACTCCCTAAAAGACATTCCTCCATCCATTCCCTGATCCGTAATATCCTTGATTTCCTGGATAGCGTTCGATTGATTTTCGTTATTCTTGAGTGCGATTTCAGCGAGCACATCCAATGCTTCCACCTGTGTAAATGTGCTGTCAAAATCGATGATGAAATATTTAGTTTGCTTCATTTGAAGATTAGATAAGTACCAAAAATAGAACATGCATAAACTTCGGCACACGTTATTTCCTGTTTTCTTTTTTGCAATCGTTTTCGCTGATGGACAGTCATTCGATTCATTGAGTAATGCCATTGACAGTATTGTATTTGACGCGATAGGAGCCGAGGCATTTCCGGGTTGCGTTATATACGCTAGTCAAGGTGATAGCGTGTTTTTTCTGAAGTCTTATGGGTATCACACATATGACTCATTAAGAAGAGTAGCAGTTAATGATATCTATGACCTAGCCTCTGTTACTAAGGTGGTAGGAGGGACTCTGGCCATGATGAAACTATATGAGGAATCGAAATTTAATTTAGATGATCCTATTGGTGATTACATTGACAAAATAGGTAGGAAAGTAGGACGTGTAACATTTAGAGAAGCTTTAGCACATCAGGGTGGTCTTTATCCGTGGATACCCTATCATCAGGAATCAAGAAGGAAAAATGGAAAATTCAGGAAGAAGACTGTAACAAATGAAGTCGATGAAGACTATTCATTCGCATTGACAGATAGCCTGTATCTACACAGCGACTTTTACTCAAGGATTAAAAAGATGATAAGAAAGAGCAAGGTGTCAGAGGAAAAGGAATATCGGTATTCAGGCTTGTTTTTTTATTTGATCCCTGAACTTGTTGAAAATCTCACCGATACTTCCTATCAAGATTACCTGAATGCTCACTTCTATGACCCACTTGAAGCCGAGACATTGTCTTTTAACCCGTTGGATAAATTCTCATTGAGCCAAATTGTTCCAACTGAAATAGATACTTTTTTTCGAATGGAGCCAATTCATGGCAAAGTGCATGATGAAGGAGCCATTATGATGAAAGGTATTTCAGGAAATGCCGGACTTTTTAGCAATGCATCTGATTTAGCCAGAGTTTTTCATATGCTTATCAATGAAGGCAAGATGGATACACTGCAGTTGTTGAAGCCACAAACAATACAACTATTTACTACGACTCAATACCCGAACAATGATAACCGAAGAGGACTTGGTTTTGATAAACCATTACTAGCATACGATTCAATCCGAAGTAGTGTAGCAAAAGATGCAAGCTACAAGAGCTACGGCCATACCGGATATACAGGAACTCTCTCCTGGGCTGATCCGGAATCAGAGCTTATTTTTATTTTCTTGTCAAATCGAGTGTACCCATCACGGACTTATCGTTCACTCTACCAGTTGAATGTCAGACCGACAATTCATCAACTGTTTTACGATTACCTAAAGACCAATTTCACTGAAAAAAGCGACCCTGTCGGAAAGGTGAAATAAACAATTAATTTTGCTTATTTAAAATTATTCTAAATAAGCTTCGTTTTTGTAATTTATTTATTCTTAACGTACTGAAATTCATCTACTTGTGAAAGTATGATCAGGAAGTAGAAGGAGGGTTAATAGCCTACCTTTGAAAAACAACAACCCAATGTTACTTTTGTACCCGTTTGATCTCAAGCCATCGGAATACATGTTTAAAACAACACCGAATCTGACCCGAATATTCTTAAGCCTAGCCTTTGGAATATTTTCAATTTTGAGCCTTAAAGCTCAAGAAATTCCCACCGACGAAAGCGTTATCGCTGCAGGTGAATCAACCTTTAAAGCTAACTGTACTCAATGCCACCAGATATGGCAGAAGAGAATCGGTCCTGCGCTAAATGATGTTTATGAGCGTCGCTCCATTGAGTGGTTAAACTCATGGATCAAAAACTCGCAGGCAATGATTGCTTCAGGTGATGAGCAGGCTGTTGCTTTGTGGGAAGAATACAACAAGACAGTGATGCCAGCCTATCCATTCTCTGATGAAGAGGTAATGGAGCTGCTTGCTTACATCAAAGCAGAAACGGATGCAGGTCCTCCGCAAGAAGAGGTAGCTGTAGCAGCCACAGGAGAAGCAGGAGGAGGAGATTCAGTCGCATCTTCATATCTGATTGCTGTCATCATTATTTTGGTAGTTGTATTAGCCCTGGCAGTTGTTGCTTTACTGATTGCTGTAAAAACACTGAGTAAGCACTTAAGTCAGGTTAAAGATTTAGATGAGGCAGAGCAGGAGATTGTATCTCAGCAGTTTGATTTAGGTGCCTTCCTAAAAAGTAACTCCTTTGTAGGCACTGTAATTTTTATTTTTACAATCATCGTGCTAAAAACATTAATTGATGGAGCATTTACCATAGGAGTACAACAAGGTTATCAACCAACACAACCTATAGCTTTCTCTCATGAGCTTCATGCAGGTCAGTATGAAATTGATTGTCAATATTGTCATACTGGTGTGAATAAATCAAAATCTGCAAATATTCCATCTCCGAACATTTGTATGAACTGTCACTCACAGATCAAAAATGTAGGTGGACAGGATGGTGTATCAGAAGAAATTGCAAAGATTTATGCGGCAATCGATTATGATCCGGATACTCAAACATACGGTACTGATACCAAACCAATCGAGTGGGTGAGGATTCACAACCTTCCTGATTTGGCGTATTTCAATCACTCGCAACACGTAAATGTTGCAGATCTTGAGTGTGAAACCTGCCACGGACCAATTAAGGAAATGGAAGTTGTTTATCAATACTCAAACCTTACGATGGGTTGGTGTATCAATTGCCACAGAGAAACTGATGTAAATACGAAAGGAAACGAATATTATGACAAACTTGTGAAGCTTCATTCTGAGCAAAGCAAGGAGCCAATGAAGGTAGAAGATATTGGAGGTTTAGAGTGCTCTAAGTGTCACTATTAATATTCGAAAACAGCTTATCTAAAAGTAATGAACGAAACTAAGAAATACTGGAAAGGGTTGGAGCAATTGGAAAACACTGCAGATTTCCAAGATAGAGCTTCAAAAGAATTCCCGGAATATTTACCAATCAACGAAGGTGAGAATGGTGAACCATCTCGTCGGGATTTTCTAAAAATGATGGGCTTTGGAGTTGCTGCTGTTTCATTAGCGGCATGTGAAGCACCAATTAGAAAAGCAATCCCTTACGTAAATAAACCTGTTGATGTTGATCCAGGAGTTGCGAACTACTATGCATCTACCTATTCAATGGGAAGTGACGTAGCGTCAGTTGTCGTTAAAACTCGAGAAGGACGACCTATTAAAATTGAAGGTAATGATCTTTCAATGATTAGTGAAGGTGGAACAACCACTCAAGTAGAGTCTTCAGTTCTATCACTTTACGACCAGGAAAGACTTCAAAACCCTAAAATTGGTGGAGAAGATACCGATTGGGAAACCATCGATAATCGAATCAAAACAGAGTTGGCTGCTAACGCAGGAAAGCTTACAATCGTTTCTTATTCGAATTGTAGCCCTAGCACCTCAAGAGCCATTCAGGCATTAAGAGATAAGTACGGTGAGGTAGATCACGTTCAATATGACGCGGTTTCAATGAGTGGGTTGCTTGATGCTTACAGCGATGCTACAGGATCAAGAAGCTTGCCGATGCATGATTTTTCTAAAGCAAGCACCATTGTATCAATCACTGCGGACTTCTTAGGAAACTGGCCTAATCAGGCGCTTAATAATAAGCAGTTTGCTTCCACTAGAAAGCTTGGTCCGGACAAAAAGGAGATGTCTCGCCTTTATGCATTCGAATCAAACCTTTCATTAACAGGGTCCAACGCTGATTACCGACAGCCAATTAAACCTTCTCAGGAAGGCCTCTACGTAGCTAACCTATATAATCTAATCGCTCAGAAAGCAGGAGCTGCAACAGTAGGAGCTACAAGACTAGAAGATTCGGTAATGCTTGAAAAGGCAGCCAATGATCTTTGGAGATCAAGAGGTAAATCTGTCGTTGTAAGTGGGTCGAATGATAAGAATGTACAATTGCTTGTTATAGCCATTAATGACCTACTTCAAAGTTACGGCTCTACAATAGACTTAACGAGGAGTGTCAATACCAGAAAAGGAAGTGATAGTGCTTTTGCTCAGCTTGTTAGCGATGTGAAAGGCGGAAATGTTGGTTCTGTTATTTTCTATAATTGTAACCCGGCGTACGATCACCCAATGGGAGCGCAGCTTGTTAGTTCATTAGGAAAGGTTAAGACTACTATCTCAACCTCGGATAGAATGGATGAAACATCCAGCTCTGTGAAGTATGTTGCGCCAGATCACCATTATTTAGAGTCATGGAATGACTTTGAACCGGTAACTGGACATTACACACTTGCTCAGCCTACCATAAAAAATATTTTCAATACACGCCAGGCTCAGGAGTCATTCCTAAGATGGGCCGATAAAGATGCGTCTTATTATGAATTTGTAAAAGAAGGCTGGAAGCCATTTGCTGACGGTGATGTTACAAAGTTCATAGATAAGTGCTTACATGATGGTGTTTACAATGCTGAAGTAGCTGATGAAGCAAAGTCAGTATCAGTTGATGCTGTTGTTGTAGCGGGTAACTTAAAAGGATACTCTGCTAAGTCTGACGGACTTGAGCTTGCACTTTACACCAATTACTCTGTAGGAGATGGAGTTCAGGCAAACAATCCTTGGTTACAAGAGATGCCTGATCCAATCACAAAAGCGTGTTGGGATAACTATTTCACTGTATCACCAAAGCTTGCCCGTGAAAACGACTGGGCAGTAAAAGGTGGAGATATGGATTATAAGGTTGCTACACTTACTGTAAATGGTAAGTCTGTAACTGCTCCTGTTATTCCTCAGCCGGGCCAGGCTTACGGAACGGTAGGTTTGGCTGTTGGATATGGTAGAACCAAAGCCGGCAAAGTTGGTAATGGAGTTGGGGTAAATGCATATCAATTAGTAAACAGTTCTGCTGATGGTTTAAGGTATAATGCAAAAGCGTCTCTAGAGCTTACTGGTGAGGTTAAAAAAGTAGCCCAAACACAAACTAGTCAGACATACGCGGGACGAGAAACAGTCATTCAGGAAACGACACTTGGCGAATACCAAAATGATCCACAGGCTGGAAGACACTTCCCAATGATATCCAAGGCGGATGGCTCTAAAGTGAGACCGCACGCTGTTTCCCTTTGGAAAGGACACGAATATCCAAATCACCACTGGGGTATGATTGTTGACCTGAACTCATGTACAGGTTGTGGAACATGTACAGTAGCGTGTCAGACAGAAAATAACATCCCGGTAGTAGGTAAGGAAGAAGTGCTGAACCGAAGAGAGATGCATTGGATCAGAATTGATCGATACTACAGTGAGCGTCCTGAGAATGAGCTGACTGCTGATGATAAGAACCTGATGGAGGTGAAGCAGAAAGAGCTTGCCGCAATTGAAAACCCTGAGGTTACCTTCCAGCCAATGATGTGTCAGCAGTGTAACAGTGCACCATGTGAGACAGTATGTCCGGTTGCTGCTACAACACACTCGAGTGAAGGTCTTAACCAAATGACTTATAACAGATGTATTGGTACAAGGTATTGTGCTAATAACTGTCCTTATAAAGTACGTCGATTCAATTGGTTTAAATACCATGACAATGCCAAGTTCGATAAGAACACACCAATGAATAATGATCTTGGTAAGATGGTATTGAACCCGGATGTGACAGTAAGAGCAAGAGGGGTGATGGAAAAATGTACATTCTGTGTACAACGAATCCAGTCCGGTAAATTGGACGCCAAGAAAGAGGGCAGAAGACCTGTTGATGGAGAAATTCAAACCGCTTGTGCGAAATCATGTCCTACGGATGCATTGGTATTTGGAGACATGAAAGATCCGGAAAGCAGAATTTCCAAAACATTGAAACTGAAGTACAAAGAGAAGAGTGTGGAAGCTCAGGAAGATCGTGCATATCACGTGCTTGAAGAGCTTAGAGTGATGCCGAATGTATGGTACTTGACCAAAGTAAGAAACAAAGACAACAACGATAAAATAGAAGCATAATGCACGCAGAATCAGAAGTACGGATACCCTTAGTAACAGGTGGAAAGACCGTCCACGATGTTTCTGAGGATATTGCTGGAAGAGTAGAGGAGCGACCATCTATCACATGGATGCTAGCGATGGCAGTCTCTTTGGCACTTCTCCTGGCCGGAGGGTATGCAGTAGCTATCACCCTTTGGGATGGAATAGGAATGTGGGGTCTTAATAAAACAGTAGGCTGGGCCTGGGATATCACCAACTTCGTTTGGTGGGTGGGTATTGGTCACGCAGGTACCTTGATCTCTGCAGTACTTTTACTTTTCCGTCAGCGATGGAGAATGTCCATTAACAGGGCATCTGAAGCGATGACGATTTTCGCGGTAATTTGTGCGGCGATGTTCCCGGTACTTCACATGGGTCGCCCATGGTTAGGTTTCTACTGGGCATTACCACTTCCAAATACGTTCGGATCGCTTTGGGTAAACTTTAACTCACCACTATTGTGGGATGTATTTGCGATATCAACGTATTTCTCTGTTTCTCTTGTATTCTGGTATATCGGTTTGATTCCTGACTTTGCTACAATCAGAGATAGAGCTAAAAACAAAATTTCAAAAGCGATTTACGGTGCATTAAGCTTCGGCTGGACAGGTGGTGCAAAGACTTGGTCTCATTATGAGACGGTATCTCTGGTGCTTGCCGGTTTAGCAACGCCGCTTGTACTTTCAGTACACACTATTGTATCCTTTGACTTTGCTACTTCAGTAATTCCGGGATGGCATACGACAATCTTCCCACCATACTTTGTTGCTGGGGCGATCTTTTCTGGATTTGCGATGGTATTGACACTGTTGTTGGTAACGCGAAAAGTTTATAAACTGGAAGATTATATTACGATTCAGCACATTGAATTGATGAACATCATCATTATTGTGACAGGCTCGATCGTAGGTATTGCATACATTACAGAGTTCTTTATTGCTTGGTATTCGGGAGTAGAAGCAGAGCAATATGCTTTCATTAATAGAGCTACAGGACCTTATTGGTGGGCATACTGGTCAATGATGACTTGTAATGTGATTTCACCTCAACTATTCTGGTTCAAAAAGATTCGAACAAACCTTGCTGCTACATTCATTATTTCAATCATTGTAAACATTGGAATGTGGTTCGAGCGATTTGTAATTATTGTGACTTCACTACACAGAGATTTCTTACCATCAAGTTGGGCGATGTTCTACCCAACAATGTATGATATCGGCGTGTATGTCTTCACATTTGGCTTGTTCTTTACAGCGTTCTTCCTGTTTGCGAAGTTCTTCCCTGTAATCAACATGGCTGAAGTAAAGAGTATTATTAAAGCAACTGGAGAAAAGTCGACTAAGTCGGAGTAAATAGAAATAATATGTCTCAAGGAACGAACTACGTACTGGGTGTATATGACGATGAGGATGTTTTGATGGACGCCATCAAAAACGTTCGGGAGTCCGGTGTGAAAATCGAAGAGGTTTACTCGCCTTTCCCCGTTCACGGAATTGAAGAAGTCTTAGGATATAAAAGAAGCTGGCTATCAGTAGCAGCATTCTTGTTCGGTATTACCGGCACTTGCCTGGCATTAACCATGATGGTTGGAATGATGGGTATCGATTGGCCAATGATCATCGGTGGTAAGGATTACATTCCAATTCCTTCATTTATTCCGGTGACTTTCGAGATGACTGTACTGTTAGCTTCATTCGGTATGGTAGGTACTTTCTTTGTGATCTCGAACCTTAAGCCATGGGGTAAACCAAGAATCTACGACATCCGAATTACGGATGACAAGCATGTCATGGCAATTGATCTGGATAGAAATGATAAATCTGAAGCAGATATAAAGAAAGTATTGCAGGGTAGTGGTGCTAAAGAGGTTAACAATAAAACGTTTGATTGATAATGAAACTAAAGACATTTAGATATTTAGGAATTATCACGCTTGGAGCTGTTTTAGCTTCATGCGCTGCTGGTGTGGATGACACTGGATTGGAATATGCTCCTCAGATGTACCATTCTACTCCTTATGAGCCATTGACTCAGATTACAAATGAAGATGCCGGTACGTGGTTAGATTCTAATGATGAAGATGGCCATGGTGAGTTTTACAACTCCAACCCTTATAACCAGTTCAAGATGAATATGCGCGAGCCTGTCGCGAATACGGTTAGAAGAGGTCAACCTCTTCCGGTTAGGTTATCGGTAGATGACCTGGAGGTCGCAGCTGAAACGCTCGAGAGTCCGTTCGCAACGGATGATCCAAGTGTTGTAAAAAAAGGCAAAGCATTATACGATAGCTATTGCAAGCACTGTCATGGTGAAAAAGGAAATGCTGATGGTAAAGTAGCTGAAGCATATGCCGGTGTGGCCAATTTGAATGGTGCTGCTTACCTGGAAATTACTGAAGGTCATATTTTTCATGTAATCACTTTCGGTAAAGGTTTGATGGGCGCTCATGGTTCGCAGGTTAGTCCTGAGGACCGTTGGAGAATTGCTCGATATGTTAAAGAATTGCAAAAGAAGAATTAAGTCTACTCATGGTATCAGAAGAAAGATTTGAATTTACTGCTACTGCAAAGAAGCGACTGATCATCACCTTGATGGTAGGATTAGTACTCTCTGTATTGGGCTATTTTACATTAGGTTCAGGTGATCATGGCGGAGGTCATGGCGAGGATCACTCAGAAGTAGTAGCTGACGGCCATGGGGAAGAGCCTTACGGAAGTGAGGATTCAAGTACTAACCTTGAGGAAGATGCATCTTCAAGCAATAGAACCACTCCTGCAAAGGAAGGACATGGTGACGAAGAACATCATGGAAGTAGCTCTTCTGTGAAGAGACTATTATCCAACCTGTGGATAAACAACGTGTTTTTTGCTGGACTGGCAATTATAGGTGTATTCTTTTTTGCTATACAATATGCTTCTCAGGCTGGTTGGGCAACAGGAATCAAACGAATTCCAATGGCATTTGGTAATTGGCTACCGATAGCATTTGTGCTAATGCTTGTAGTATTCATGATCGGAGGCCATGATTTATTCCACTGGACACATGCCGATTTGTACGCAGAGAATGGTGGAGATGAAATTGTAAAAGGCAAGGCTCCATACTTCTTTTGGCCATTAGAGGGTGGTGCATTTCCGATTTTCTGGATTGGAAGATTGGTAATCTTTTTTGCTGTTTGGTATCTATTATTCAGAAAGCTAAGAGCACTTGCATATTCTGAAGATATTGAAGGTGGAACCACGCAGTGGTATAAGATGAGAAAGATATCTGCAATTTTCCTTGTGTTTTTTGCTGTTTCTTCATCAATGGCTGCATGGGATTGGATCATGTCAATCGACGTGCACTGGTTCAGTACAATGTTTGGGTGGTATGCATTTGCCAGCTGGTGGGTAGCAGGTCTTGCGCTTACTTTATTTATCGTGGTAATGTTAAAAGACAAAGGCTACTTATCTGTAGTCAACGAAAACCACATCCATGATCTTGGAAAGTTTGTATTCGCATTTAGTATTTTCTGGACCTATATATGGTTTTCGCAGTTCCTATTGATCTATTACGCACACATTCCTGAAGAAACTGTTTATTTCCTGGAGCGATGGAAAGATGATCATTATGCTCCTGTGTTTTATATTAATTTAATTCTAAACTTCTTCTTCCCATTCTTAGTTTTAATGACAAGAGATGCGAAGAGACATACAAGGATTTTGAAAGTTGTTTGTCCTGCTGTTGTATTCGGCCATTGGCTAGATTTTTATATGATGGTTTCGCCGGGAACAGTTGGAGACAATGGAGGTTTTGGATTCCTTGAAATAGGTTTGATTCTAGTGTATTTGAGTGCTTTCTTATATGTGACTTACAATTCGCTTTCGAAAGCTCCTCTATTTGCAAAGAATCACCCAATGTTGAAAGAAAGTTTGCATCATCATATTTAATTAGTGAGGGATAGGTTATGCTTAATTTAATCATTGTTTTAGCGGTCGTTTTAATTCTTGCTGTCATATTTACAGCATACCGCGTTACCACGTTAGTTGATGTTGTAAAGAAGAAAAAGGAAGAGGGGTATGTTTCCAAAAACAATAGCTTCCAAGGAGTATTGATGCTCTTATTCCTGGTAGGAGGTATTATTGCATTCTTCTACTTTTCAATCACAGAATACGATAACTATAATCTGCCGATTGCTTCTGAGCATGCAGTAATCACAGAAAATCTTTTCTGGATTACGATGTGGATTACGGTTGCGGTATTTATCATCACACAAATCTTCTTGTTTGGATTTGGTTTCAAGTACAGATACAAGAAAACCAATGTTGCCCATTATTATCCTCACAATAACAAGTTGGAAATGATCTGGACGATTGTTCCTGCTGTTGTTTTGGCTTGGTTGATTATTTCAGGATTGAAGCAATGGACGGTGATCACTGGTCCGGCTCCAGAAGAAGCTGAAGTAGTAGAGGTGATGGGATATCAGTATGCATGGGCATTCAGATATCCTGGAAAGGATGGTGAATTGGGTAAGTATGATTTCAGAAAAATTGATGCTGTAAATTCAATGGGAATTGATTTAACGGATCAGAATGGTCATGATGATTTTATGCCAACTCAATTAGTTATTCCAAAAGATAAGCCGGTGCTTCTGAAAATCAGAGGTAGAGACGTAATCCATAGTGTTTACAACCCTCATTTTAGATTGCAGATGAACGCTGTGCCTGGAATGCCGACCCAGTTTTGGTTTACACCAACAGTAAGCACAGCTGAGATGAGAGAGATAACCGGAAATCCAGATTTCAATTACGAGTTGGTTTGTAATAAGATTTGTGGAAAGAGCCACTATGGTATGAAGGGAATCATCACTGTTTTAGATCAGGATGAATATGATTCATGGTACAAAGAAAGTCAGGAGAACACGTTTTTGAAGCAGAATCCTGGTTACATCAGTCAAGTACCTGAAGATCTAAAGGAAGCTGCAAAAATTGCTGCAGGAATCGAAAACATTCAGAAAGAACAAAAAGTTACAACTGCTGCAAGCAGTTCAAAATAATAAAACATGTCAGTAACAGATATACAACTACAGGAAGATTTGACACATGACGATCACCACGATGATCACCATGAGCAGGGGTTTGTAAGCAAGTATATTTTCTCGACTGATCACAAGACCATCGCGAAGCAATTCTTGATTACAGGAATTTTCTGGGCATTGATTGGAGGGGGACTTTCTATCATATTCCGTTTACAACTGGGATTCCCGGAAATGAGCCTTGAATGGATGAGACCACTTTTGGGTCAATGGATTACTGAGGCTGGTAAATTGGATGCGGAGTTCTATCTCGCGCTAGTCACCATGCACGGTACCATCATGGTATTTTTTGTGTTGACCGCCGGCTTGAGTGGGACATTCTCGAATTTCCTGATTCCACTTCAGATTGGTGCTAGAGATATGGCCTCCGGATTTATGAACATGCTCTCTTACTGGTTCTTCTTTGCTTCCAGTGTGGTGATGTTCATTTCATTATTTATTGAAACAGGACCTGCAGGAGGTGGATGGACGGTTTATCCACCATTAAGTGCTCTTCCACAGGCTATCCAGGGCTCAGGACTAGGAATGACATTGTGGTTAGTTTCAATGGCACTATTTATTGCATCGTCACTTTTAGGAGGTATTAACTACATCACAACAGTGATCAACCTTAGAACGGAAGGCATGTCCTTCTCCAGATTACCGTTGACAATCTGGGCATTCTTTATCACTGCAATACTTGGACTACTTTCATTCCCGGTATTGTTATCAGCAGCTTTACTCCTGATCTTTGACAGATCATTCGGAACAAGCTTTTATTTATCAGAGATTTACATAGCAGGAGAGGCACTTCCTAATGTAGGTGGTAGCCCTATTTTGTATCAGCATTTATTCTGGTTCCTTGGACACCCAGAGGTATACATTGTAATTCTACCTGCTTTGGGTATCACCTCTGAAATCATCGCAACAAATGCACGTAAGCCAATCTTTGGATATAAAGCGATGATTGGATCAATGTTAGGAATTGGCTTCTTGTCATTCATCGTATGGGCACACCACATGTTTGTGACAGGAATGAACCCATTCTTAGGGTCAGTATTTACGATCCTTACATTGGTAATTGCGGTACCGTCAGCGATCAAAGCATTTAACTATATCACTACATTGTGGAAAGGAAATATCGTTTTCACGCCAGCCATGCTATTTTCAATTGGGTTGGTGTCCTTCTTTATTTCAGGAGGATTGACAGGTATTTTCCTTGGAAACTCAGTATTGGATATCAACTTGCACGATACCTATTTCGTGGTGGCTCACTTCCACCTGGTAATGGGAAGTGCATCATTCTTCGGACTATTGGCGGGTGTGTACCACTGGTTCCCTAAGTTCTTTGGACGAATGATGGATGACAGATTAGGTAAGCTTCACTTCTGGTTGTCATTTGTGGGTATTTACTTAGTATTCTTCCCGCTTCATTACATTGGTATTGCTGGTTTCCCAAGAAGATATTATTCCTTCACATCTTTCGAGACATTTAACATCTATGGTGATTTAAATGCGCTTGTAAGTATTGCAGCTATTTTAACTTTCGCTGCGCAATTCATCTTCTTATTTAACTTCTTCTACTCAATCTGGAGAGGAAGATTGGCACCAGCTAACCCATGGAAGTCTAATACACTTGAATGGACAACTCCACGATTCCCTGGACATGGTAACTGGGTAGGAGCAATACCTAAAGTGTACAGATGGCCATACGATTACAGTAAGCCGGGTGCAAAGGATGACTTTATTCCGCAGACTGTACCTTATTCACACACTCCTGAATCTAACCTTGAGCATGAAAACGAGCTAACTAAGGATGAAGATTTGACAGGAGTTGAGAAAGCTAATTAATCAAAAGAATTTTTTAAGAATCAATGCAATTACACTAGGATCAGTATTCGTGCTGATCCTTGTGGGAAGCATTGTTCGCGTCATGGGGGCCGGAATGGGCTGTCCCGATTGGCCTAAGTGCTTCGGATCATACATTCCACCAACTAGCGCTGAAGGTTTGCCAGAAAACTACCAGGATATTTTTAAAGAGCAACGGCTCACTAAGAATGAACGGCTGGCAAACATGTTTAGTAAACTCGGCTATGAAGAGTTAAGTAAGCAAATAACCAATGATCCCAACGTGCTGGTTGAGCATGAATTCAATGCGACAAAAGCCTGGATTGAATACATCAATAGATTGGTAGGTGTTTTAATCGGTTTGTTAGTCTTTCTGAACATGGTTTTATCCTTCTCTTTTCGGAAAAAATCTATTTGGATTCCATTTATGGGAGTGGCCATATTCATATTGACAGGTTTTCAGGGTTGGGTTGGATCTCTGGTGGTTTCTACCAATCTTCTTCATGGCTTTATTACGTTTCATATGTTATTGGCATTGCTGATTGTGGCACTGTTAATATGGATGAATGTGATGGTAAGAGATTTAAGTACAATCAAGCATCGTCCACTATTCATCGTTGGGTTATTAACCACACTTCTATTTATTCCTCAAATCATTTTAGGAACTGAAGTAAGAGGTGTAATTGATGATTTACTGATTTCATCATCCGGAAGAAATGAATGGGCTGATTATCTGTCTACTAATTTTTATATCCACAGATCTTATTCCTGGCTCATTTTAATAGGAGTGGTTAGCATGAATTATTATGCAAGAAAAACCAAAGAGCAATGGCTGATTAGTCGGACTATTCAGTTGATAATCTTAGTCTTTTTGGCCATGATCGCCGGAATAGCGATGGTGCGATTTGATTTTCCTTACTGGATACAACCTCTGCATTTAATTTTTGCTGTAGGCATTTTTAGCTTACTGTTTTACTTAACTTTGCGCATCAAATTGGTGAAATGAATACGACTGTTTCACATATCGATATCAATGCTGCCGTAAAGGCACGGGCTTATTATGAGCTTCTCAAACCACGTTTATCTTTTCTAGTGGTTTTTTCTTCCGGTTTTGGCTATTCATTAGCTAATCAGTCAGCGATTAACTGGATGAATTTTGCATTGTTCCTCCTGGCAGGATTTTTAGTCTCTGGCTCTTCTGTTACCATTAATCAAGTAATAGAGCAGAAGTATGATGCGATAATGAAACGAACAAAAAATCGCCCATTGCCATCCAATCGTATCTCTGAATCAGAGGCTATTTGGTTTAGTATTTTAACAGGCATAGCAGGGTTGGGCTTGATGCTGTTTGCAACAAACATGCTTGCTACAGTACTGTCGTTGCTTTCTTTGATTCTTTATGCCTTTGTTTATACACCACTTAAAAGAGTGGGATCTATTGCTGTTTTTGTAGGTGCTATTCCGGGTGCTTTGCCACCATTGATTGGGTGGGCTGCTGCAAGTGGAATATTGTCATATGAGGCAATGATCATATTTGGAATTCAGTTTATCTGGCAGTTTCCTCATTTCTGGGCTATTGCCTGGGTATCAGACGAAGATTACAAAAAAGCAGGTTTTAAACTTTTACCTGGAGGTGGGGCAAAAGATTTAAATACAGCCATTAACATAATGGTGTATACTTTGTTTTTATTACCACTGGGTTTGCTGCCAACTATTTTTGGATTAACAGGCCTAACCAGTGGAGTTGTAGCCACCATTTGTGGTGTTTTGTTTTTAGCTACAACATTCAGTTTAATGAAAGACACATCTAATCAAAAGGCCAGACGAATAATGTTCGGCTCATTCATCTACTTACCTATTGTGCAAATAACTTTTTTAATTGACAAGATATGACAGGAGAGATACAGGCTGGTAAGGTACGATCGATGCATCCACAAAAATTCGCCATGTGGTTGTTTTTGGTTTCAGTGATAATGGTTTTTATTTCATTATCGAGTGCTTACATTGTTAAAAAATCAGTAGGAGAGTGGGTATATATAGACTTTCCTTCGTTGTTTCAGATCACAACCGTAATTATTGTTTTGAGTAGTGTTTCCATGCATTTTGCATATATATCTGCAAAACGAAATAACATTAAGAATATACGAATAGGACTTGCTGTTACAGGTATTCTGGCAGTAGCATTTATTATAGGCCAATTAAAAGCGTGGGGACAATTAGTTGATGGTGGTTACCACTTTGTAGGTAATCCGGCAGGATCCTTCATTTACATCTTTACAGGATTACATGTTGTTCACCTGGTTGGTGCTGTAATTTTCTTGTTGATTGTGTTAGCAAAAGCATTTAAATATAAAGTTCATTCCAAGAGTATGGTACGAATTGAAATGTGTACTACTTTCTGGCATTTTCTTGGTGGACTTTGGTTGTATTTATACTTATTTTTGATTTTCAATAATTAAACCTAAAACCTAGAATAATGGCTGAATCGGCTGTAATAGTAGAAGAAAAAGGCAAGAATATCTGGAGAGGTGGCGTATCACCAATGAAGGCAAGCTATGGCAAACTGATGATGTGGTTTTTCCTCTTATCAGATGCCTTTACATTTTCCGCTTTATTGATCACATACGGACTGATCCGATTCAGTCACCCGGCCTATGAAGGTACGATAGCCGATTTTAAATTTTCACAAGAATATTGGCCGGTACCGGAGAAAGTATTTGAAGCATTCCCTGGAATGCACGCATTAGGTATTGAGAGTGCGCCATTGGTTTTCGTGGGTATCATGACATTTATCTTGATTGTAAGTAGTGTGACGATGGTACTTGCTGTTGAAGCCGGTGAGCGGATGGATCGAAAAGGAGTGGAGAAGTGGATGCTTTGGACCATTTTAGGTGGTTTAACTTTCCTAGGGTGTCAGGCATGGGAGTGGGCTCACTTTATCCACGGTTCTGATATGTCAATGAATGCAGTTGGTAATTTCATTCAAGGAGCAGGACTTACTCAAAACCAGTATGGTCCACCAAACTTTGCAGCATTATTCTTCTTTATTACTGGGTTCCATGGTTTCCACGTATTTAGTGGTGTGGTCATCAATTTCATCATCTTCTATCAGGCAACTGTGGGTGTTTTCGAAAAGAGAGGCCATTATGAGATGGTAGAAAAAGTCGGCCTTTACTGGCACTTTGTAGACCTGGTATGGGTATTCGTGTTTACATTCTTTTACTTAGTTTAATCGCATAATAGATATATCAAATGGAGCAGCAAACGCAACAAGTTGAGGTAAAGCCGGTAAATAAGGCGAAGGTGAAAAATTTCATCAAAGTGATGTTATACCTGGCAGCTATTACAGCGATTGAATTCGGTATTGCATTTACGGTACCTCACGAGCATAAGTGGGTAAGAATTTGGGTGTTTATCGCACTCACGATTCTTAAAGCTTATTATATCGTGGCAGAATTTATGCACCTTGGGCATGAGAATAAATCTCTTAAAATGTCTATTGTGCTTCCAATGCTTTTCGTAGTATTCTTTATCTTCATCATGATTTATCAGGGTGGAGCCATTCTTGAAGCGCTTTATTGAACTTGCGAAGTAAAGGATTAACTCGTCTCGTATTTTTCTTAGTATTTCTAATACCTGTTGCATGGTATCTGTTCCTGCAATTGTTCGGAAGCAATAGCTTTTATTTGAACCTGGTGGCAGAGATACCAAAGGATTGCCAGGGATATGATGATATAACTGTACTATCCAAATCAGATTCCTTATCAACTGTAGAAACTAATTACATGAATCGTGTGGTTTACGCTACAGAAAAAAGAGAAGTGAGCTTAATCTATATTGATGAAAATTATTTTGATTGTATCAATCAATCCGGTGTTGATTTAGTTCTTATTAATAGGAAAGGTGTTTGGGGTGGATACAACCTCAACCGTGAGGATGTGGATCGGTTAATAACAGAATTAGATATTTTAAAGCTTCAGGAGTCTTATGGCAAAGGAACTAGGAGATAATAATAATAAGGTCTATTTGAGGATCATTTACCTCATATCCATTCTTATTCCTTTGGTGGTTGCTTTTTTAATTCTGTTTCCTGCTAAGCTTTCGGTTGGTGGAGACTGGGTGAAAATGCTACCGGGACTTCATGCGATTGTTAATTCACTGACGGTAGTTACCTTAATTGCTGCTTTGGTATCGGTAAAGCAAGGAAATATCACACTTCACCGTTCATTTATGTTTGCTTCCTTGATGCTGGGCGTGCTCTTTCTCATTTCCTACGTTCTCTATCATTCAAGTGTAGAATCTGTTAAGTTCGGCGACCTGAATCACGATGGTTTGGTAGACGATAGTGAGTTGGCAGAGGTTGGAACTAGTAGGGTAGTATATCTCGTTATTTTGGCAAGTCATATTTTACTTTCAATACTTGTTGTTCCATTTGTTCTTTTTGCATTTTACTATGCGTTATCTGATCAGATTGAGCGACACAAAAAGATGGTAAAATTTACTTTTCCGGTCTGGTTGTATGTGTCCATTACAGGAGTGATTGTTTATTTCATGATTAAGCCATATTATTTTTAAGAAATGAAAAAGGCATTAACACTTGTTGTAGGTTTACTTATTCCAATGTTCAATTGGGCTCAGTGTGCCATGTGTCGCACGCAGATTAAAAACAATGTAAGTGCCGGAGAGACTTCAATGGCTGAAGGACTGAATAACGGAATTATGTACTTGTTCTTTACTCCATACATTGTAGTTTTTGCTTTGATTTTTCTATGGTATCGATACAGTAAAACAACAAAACGTGTCAGTCTTAACGAGCGTCTTAAAGGCTAAATGTCCCCGATGTAGGGAAGGTGAAATATTTACTCATTCTCACCTGAATCTAAAGAAGATGGCATCTATGCATACCAACTGCCCCAATTGTAATCTGAGATATGAGAAGGAGCCGGGAAACTTTTATGGCGCTATGTATGTAAGCTATGGTTTTTCTACCGCTATTTTCTTGATTACTGCTTTCGTGCTTTATCACTTTTTTAATGATCCTTCACTGAATGTGTACCTGGTTAGTATTCTAGTCGTAGCGCTTCTGCTTTTCCCTTTGAATTTCAGGTATTCGCGAGTGGTTTTTCTGTACCTTATTTGGAAGAGCTAGATACTGAATAAGGCTTGATTATTGTATATTCAGGGCTGTGAAGCATAAAATCTCATTAGGCTTACTTATAGGCTGTTTTGCAGCTTTGCTAATCAATCATTTTTTTGTTGATTGGAAATCATATACCAGGGAAAAGGCCCAGGAGAGCTTTAATAATCTAGTAGCATTTCAGTATGAGGATTTAATCAACTGGAAAAACAACGAACCAACAGATGAAGCATTCCGAAAGCGAACGATATGCAGGGGGCGTTTGGTTACCTGGAGTGATAACCGTCCTTTTGTATCGAATATTTCATCAGATACAATTCAAGCGATAGAGAATGAGCTTGGTGTTTTTATAATTCAGCAAATAGCTGAAGACAATTGCACGTATGTCTCTTGTCATCAGCTTTTGGAGCAATACTCAATAACCAATCAATATCTTGAGCAAAGTCTAAGTTCACTCCTTGACCAGGGAATCAATGGAATTTCGGTAACCAATCATAATGATTCTGGTCTGGTTCAATTTAAGGTGTCGGAGATGCCAAGCAGGCTGATAGATACAATCGTTTCGATTATTATTATTTGTTTGCTGATTGTAGAATACTGGCATTTCAGTCAGAGGAGTATACGATCATTTTGGATAGCCAACGCACTTTTGGTCGTGGCAAGGTATGCCACTTTGGAGTTTGATTTCTTTCAATGGGTTTTTAGGTATGACCTCTTCGATCCCGTCAAATACACATCTTCTGTGGTGAACCCTACTCTTGGCGATTTGTTGGTGAATTGCATTCTGTTGAACATATTCATATTCAGTATATCCAGGTATCTATCTAAGCTGTATAAATCCCGAAACTGGATTTTCGGCATCACCATGGTGAATACATTCCTTTCAGGTTTTGTCTTACATGTGGCCTGGACAATAATCAGTCATTCACAACTTTCGCTCGATGTAGGCCAATCTATTCGATTTGACCTGCTGAGAGCAGTAGCCTATATCTCGATTCTTTTAGCAAGCACCGGTTATTTTTACTTCACTTACCTCACGCTTAAATTGATTCGAAAGAGTAGGATGGTATCGGTGGCGATCATAGGGACACTGTGTGCTGCCATTCTAATGGGATTTCTTGATGTGCTTTCCATTACGTTTAGCGTTGTGCATGTCTCCGTATTGCTCATTTCCATTCGTTATGAATGGGGCAAATCATTCAAAGAATTCACTTATTCTAACCTGCTTTTTATTCTGATTGTAAGCCTTGGAATAGCCTCGGTTTTGGCCTTCTGTATTTATAAGTATGAAGAAGGTGCTGTTCTTGATGCAAAAAGAAAGTTTGCGAATTACCTTTTGCTAAAGCGGGATGTCTTAGGGGAATATTATCTTAATCAAACCATAACCAAACTGTCGACAGATGAAAATTTAGCGCTTATAGCCAGTGAGCGAAGCAGGAAAGTTCTGGAAGATCAGATCAGAAGTGAATTTTTAACTCCCTATTTCAATAAATACGATCTGGAAATTGTATTTCAGGATTATCAACAGTTAAAGCTTAATACAAGGTTCACCAGGGAGTATAGTCTTCTGACACCAGAGAATCAGTCTGACTATGAGAATATTTACTTTATTGATGAAGGAACCAATTATAAATATGTCTGTAAGATTAATGTAGGAGATCTTGTGGGATTAATCATCTTGCAATTAAAGAAGCGCGTACCTACCAGTGTTTACCCGGCACTATTGACAGACAATAAGTATTTCTCTGCTACCAATGACTTTGATTATGCAGTTTTTGCAGGGGATGATATTCTATTTCATCGCAGCAAGTTTGGACAGGGAGAGTGGCCACAGCAAGAGGATTTTGAACGAGAGCAACTCTATAAGGATGGAATTGAGAAAAATGGGAGGCACTACTATGGAATCAGAACCAATGATGGTCGTACGATTCTCATTATATCAGATAAGTATGAATCCAGGGATCGGTTAACCAATTTTTCTTTCTTCTTTTTGTTGTTACTCTTTTCATTCGGTGTGTTTAGTGTATTCAGTTCAATCATAGAGCACGGGTTTAAGTTAAACTTCACAGGTAAGATTCAGCTCTATTTAGGGTTGGCTTTTGTTTTACCACTGTTAGTAACCGGATTTGCATTGCTTAATACATTGAATACTTCCTACAGAGAGGAGATCAACCGTAGCTACATCAAGGAAGCCCTATACATTTCTGAGATTCTCTCAAACCAAATTGAAGAAGTAAACAATGAATTGGGAGCCTATCGGTTAGCTGAAATCAGCAGCTTCATTCAATCTGACCTGAGCTTTTACAATGAATCCGGATATCTGGTATCTACCAGTCAGCCGGAGATTTTCAATTTAAACCTACTGAGCAATCTTATCAATCCAATTGTATTTGAAGAGCTTGTCGTTAAAGAAAATCAAAGCCTGATTGCTGAAGAATCGGTTGGTAGTTTAGATTATAAGGTGTGCTATGCTGTTGTCAATACGATAGACAATCAAGTGGCCGGTTTCATTGCTATGCCATTCTTTGACTCTAAAAATCATCAGCAAAGGCAGCAAATCGAAGTGTTTGGTAACTTAATTACCATTTTTGGATTCATTTTTATTATCGCTATCGTATTCGGAAATGTAGTCTTAAATAACCTCTTACACCCACTTCGAATGGTAGCGGCCAAAATCAGGCGAGTAACCTTACAAGAGGTTAATAAGCCCATTGAGTATGAATCTTCAGATGAAATAGGATCGCTAGTTAAAGACTATAATCAAATGCTTGTAAAGCTTGAAGATAGCAAGCTGGCACTGGCTAAGAGTCAAAAAGAAACAGCATGGAAAGAGATTGCCAAACAGGTGGCGCATGAGATTAAAAACCCACTGACACCCATGCAGTTGAAAATTCAGCAGATGCTTCGAAAGCATGAGAATGGTTCCAAAGAGTATGAGACACTTACATCGCTATTAACACAAGTTGATACGCTTAGCCAGATTGCTGAATCATTTTCTGCATTTGCGGAGATGCCTGCTCCGGATAATCAGACATTTGATTGGGGTGACCTTGTGAAAGAGGTAGTGGAACTATATAGTACAGAAGATGCTCATTTCAGTATGGAGATTGATGAAAGCATTCATATTGAAGCAGACAAGGATATTTTCAGGAGAATATTGAACAACATTGTGTTGAATGCCATCCAGGCGGTAAGTGATACTCAAGCCCATATAGAAATTTCACTTAAAATGCGTTCCGGTAAAGGCGTACTTTCTGTTAGTGACAATGGCAAGGGAGTGCCTGATGAGTTAAAGGATAAGATATTCCTGAACTATTTTAGTACAAAATCAACGGGAAGTGGCATAGGTCTGGCACTAGCGAAAAAAGGAATTGAAAATGCGGGAGGCAACATTTGGTTTGAATCTAAGCAGGGTGATGGAACTACCTTTTTCATTTCTATGCCGATCGTTTCTGATTAGTATTGCACTTCTAATGAGTTTTGTCTCCAGCGGACAAAATCTGAAGTGTCGTTCCATACCTTCTAATTCAGAAGTCGTACTTGATTCAATGGTTATTGAGCCCGGGTCGATCTCTCTCGATTATCCCTACCAATGGAATGATTCTACAAATACCATCATTGTACAATCCAATCAAAAAGAAGTGGATGTTTGCTATAGGGTGCTTTCCATTTTATTAACACAGAAGTACCGCATTCGTAATCTGGAGGATTATGATGATACCAGAGAATTGGAAATCATCCAAGCTAAGACCCCCGGTGTAAGCAAAGAGGAATTGTTTGATTTTGGGGAAGTTCAAAAATATGGTGCTATCTCAAGGGGAGTTTCGTTCGGTAACCGACAAAATCTATTTGTTAATTCCAGCCTGAACTTACAAATGGATGGTAAGCTTGATGATAATCTCTTCTTATCCGCGGTGATCACCGATCAAAACATACCCTATCAACCGGAAGGCAATACCCAACAGATAAGGGATTTCGATAATGTATTCATCAAGCTGTATAATGATAATTTTGATGTTACAGCTGGTGATGTAGTATTACAGCAGCCTGATGATGCCGGTTATTTTCTTCGATATTATAAAAATGTTCAGGGTTTACAGGCAAGCTATAGGGGACAGTCTGGTAATTGGAAACATGAATCCAGGGTTTCAGGAGCATTGTCAAAAGGAAAGTTTCATTCAGCTATTTTGGATCCTATAGATGGCTTAAATGGTCCGTATAAACTTAGAGGGCCAAACGGTGAACGTTTTATTATCATATTGGCTAATTCTGAGAAGGTGTTTTTGGATGGCAAACTACTGGAGCGTGGTTTTGACAGGGACTATGTAATTGATTATAATCTTGGTGAGATCACTTTTAATAACCACATCATTATAACCCAATTCTCTATCCTAAGAGTAGATTTTGAGTATGCAGAGCAATTTTACAGTAGGTCTAACCTATCAGCTTATCAGTCTGTTTCGAATGACAAAGTCACACTTTTTACCAATTTTTATAGAGAACGGGACAACCCAAATAGTACACTGGGTTTTACCCTAAACCCCGATGACCTGAACCAACTACGAAACATTGGAGACAATATTGATCAGGCGTTTATTACGGGCTTTGATTCTGTAGCTTTTGCTGAAAGCAGAATTCTGTACGTTCGAAAAGACACCATTGATTTAGATGGTAATACTCAAACCATTTTTGAATTTTCCAGAAACGCTAATTCAGAGCTTTTCAGCCCTACCTTTTCAGATGTTGGTTTTGGCAATGGAGATTATATTTTAAGTCAAACAACGACCAATGGAAGAATATATGAGTGGGTTTCACCGGAAGAAGGTCAAAAGCAAGGGAATTATGAGCCCGGAGCATTTGTGCCGCTACCTAATAGTCGTCAAATGATCACTGTGGGAGGTGAGGTGAAGTTAAATGAATATGAGTCTTTTAGAGGTGAAGTCGCATTTTCCAATACAGATCAGAATCTATATTCTACCATCGATGATGAAGACAATGTAAGTCGGGGATATTATACCTCACTAAAGTCTAGTGGGCGCCCAGCCATATTTGAAAACTATCATTGGGTAGGAGAAATTTCAGTTGAATTCGATGAAGCAGATTTTTCATTTATTGATCGCTACCGACCGATTCTTTTTGACCGAGATTGGAATTATACAAGAAATCGGTCGGAGACTTCACAGGATATGATTCTCTTTATGAAAGCTGGAATAGCGAAAGATGAGAACAATCATTTCATAGCTACATCCAACAGACGTAAACGAGCTGAGTTTATTGACGGATGGCAGTATGGAGTGGACTTTAATCAGGAGGTAGATCATATTCGTTTGGTGTCCAATCACTTTCTTCTTTCGAATGATCAGCAGAATCGTGAGACAGACTGGGTGAGATCCAGGTCGGATGTAAGCTACCGTAAATGGAAAATCGCACCTGGTTATGTGTTTGACATGGATGAAAACGAAATTCAGCGTGGTGACAGTGTGGTAGGATCTTTGATGCATTACAAAGCCCATGAACTGTACTTGGTAAGTACCGATTCTTCGAGATCAAACTATCGAATTGGCTATCAAATACGAAACGATAAGCTTCCGCAAAACGGACAAATGGTAGATTACCTGTTCTCCAAGAACCTGAGGGCATCTTACAACTTCACCGGTCAAAACGGCTCTGTGACAACTGATATTAATTATCGTAAAGTAGAGGATAACCTTGAATTAAATCTTGGTCAGGATGAAGTGATCAATGGAAGGATCAACTGGATACAATCACTACTGGATAGAAGCTTTCGATCCAACTTTTCGTATGCTACAGGTAATAGTCGTGAATTGAGAAGAGAGTTCGTCTACCTGCCTGTGGCTACTGGTGAAGGCACGCATACATGGAGGGATACCAATGGAGATGGTATACAGGATCTAAATGAGTTTTTTGAAGCGATTAATCCGGATGAACGCAACTTTGTGAAGATATTCACCCCCACGGATGATTACATCACTTCCTTTCAAACCTTTTATTTACATACGATTGATGCCCGGTTTCCATCCAATTGGAGAATGCAGGAAGGGGTAAAGCAATTCGTTTCCAAATTCTCTGCCAATGTGAATTTCAATATCAATTATAAGAAAACCTCCGAATCTTATGCAGATCGATTGAACCCATTTAGTGTTGATTTGGAGGATCCAATGTTGATTTCAGCTCAAAATGGTAAGAGATATACATTCTTCTTTAATAGAAATGGGAGAGGGTTTGCCGGTGATTTAACTTATCAAACATCTGACAACAAACAGCTTTTAGTTCAAGGCTTTGAAACACGAGAAAAGTCAGAATGGGTTACGAATGCCAAAGTGGATCTTAGCTCCGAGTATACCTTCAGGGTTACATCTACACTTGGAAATTCCTTAAACCGTTCTGATTTTCTGGACTCTAGAAATTTTGAAATTGTTAGTTATTCCTATAGACCTCAACTGATATGGCAGCCAAGTAACGTATTTCGCGCAATTGCTAGCCTCGAGCGAAAAACCAAGCGAAATGAATTTGTAGAATCATCTTCAGAGCAGGCAAACTCTTCTGTGTATACAGGCGAAATAACATGGAATCAGGCAGGTAAAGGATCACTTCGCGGTACATTCTCCGTAGTTCAAATAGATTTTGAGGGAGACGAATCTTCATACCTCGGCTATCTTTTGTTAGATGCCTTGCAGCCCGGCACCAATCAAACCTGGCAAATCAATTGGCAGCAGAAAATCACACAGGGAATGCAGTTGTCATTAATTTATAATGGAAGAAAATCGGAAGATACGGCTGCTATTCACACGGGAAATGTTCAGGTCACTGCCTTTTTCTAGCCTATTTGCCTTTCACCATCTTCATCAATCTGCCGGCAAATACAAAGTCATTGAGTTCCTGAACATCAGAATCACCGATCTCACTACTTGGTCCTGTCCATAATATACGGCCCTGATGCATGAAATTAACTTTATCACCAATTTCAAGCACAGAGTTCATGTCATGAGAAACCACTACTGTTGTAATCTCATATTCATCGGTGATATCCTTTATGAGGTTATCTATTTTGATGGATGTTTGAGGATCGAGTCCTGAATTAGGCTCATCACAAAAAAGATAATTGGGTTTGGTCACAATAGCCCGAGCAATACCCACCCTTTTTTTCATACCTCCTGATATTTCTGAAGGCATTTTACTATTTACATTTTCCAATCCTACCCGCTCCAAGCAGAAATTGACTCTTTCTAGTTTTTCTTCACGAGACTGCTTGGTAAGTACATTCAGTGGAAACATCACATTATCCTCCACATTTAAGCTGTCAAACAATGCACCGCCTTGAAATAGCATACCCATTTCCCTTCGAACCTCTGTTTGTAATTCCTTAGATGCCTTTGCAAAGCTTCTTCCATTAAATTCAACAGTACCCTGATCAGGTTCAATAAGACCTACGATGCATTTGAGCAGTACACTTTTACCGGTTCCACTAGCACCAATAATCATATTTGTTTTTCCGCTTTCAAACTCTACGGTTATGTCATAGAGAATCTGCTTATCATTAAAGGACTTGGATACGTTTTTAACTTCGATCATGGCGTAAGAAGTGGAGCTAATAAGTAAGCAAGTAAATAATCCCCGGCAAGTATGGCAATGCAGCTACTGGTCACAGCATTGGTACTGGACTGACCTACTTCCAGAGCACCACCTTTGGTGAAATATCCTTTATATGAGCTAATGGCGGCAACAAGAAAACCAAAAACGACCGCTTTGATCAAGGCAAATGCGACAGAGAATGGAATAAATGTCATTTGAATGCCTAGTATATAATCTGTTCCGGTAATTACTCCTGTGAATAAGGCTGTCAAATAACCACCATATATAGCCACAAATGCAGCCAGTGTAACCAGCACAGGAAACATAAGCACAGAAGCAACAATTTTTGGAAGCACCAGGTATGATGTCGCATTAATGCCCATAACCTCCAGTGCATCTACCTGCTCTGTGATTTTCATTGTTCCAAGCTCACCGGCGATATTAGAACCTACTTTTCCGGCGTAAACAATCGCAGTTATCGTTGGAGCTAGTTCAAGTAATGTCATATCTCTTACAACCAACGCGATTATTGGATCAGCTATTAGCGGAGATATCAGATTGTACGCTGTTTGGACAGTGGTAACTGCCCCCATAAATGCAGATACAATCACTACGATGAATACTGAGTTGTATCCAACTTTAATACATTCATCAACTACTCGTACGACATACGTAGAAAAAGTCTCCCTTCGAACGAACAGCTGACCTATAAAGATGATGAATTTCCCTAAACTCTTCATGAAGTTGCGTAAGCTAAGATTGTTAGCTTTGTCAAACATAACACCTTAAGGAATAACCGAAAAAAATAATATGAATAATTCAGAGAGATTGGTCGTGATTACCGGGGGAACCAAGGGAATCGGGAAAGCATTGGTGCATCGTTTTGCTTCAGAAGGGTGGCCCATAGCTACTTGTTCCAGAAACGATAATGACCTGGCTTCTCTTCGAAAAGAAGTACACGAAAAGCATAATGTGCTGATTCACACCTTTTCAGCAGACCTATCCAATAAAGAGGGAGTTAAATCTTTCGTAGAGTTTATCCGGATGACTGCCAAGCCTGTGGAGATATTGATAAATAATAGCGGTGTATTCAACCCGGGACTTATTTGTGAAGAACCGGATGGAGCCCTGGAAACAATGATTAATACGAATTTGTATAGTGCCTATCATTTATCACGTGCGCTTATCCCTCAGATGAAGCAAGATTCCAGGGGCCACATCTTCAATTTATGCTCGGTGGCAAGTTTAAAGGCTTATCCTAATGGTGGCAGTTATTCAATCTCAAAATTTGCCCTATACGGGCTTTCTCAGGCCTTGCGTGAGGAACTTAAAGAGTTTGGAATCCGTGTTACTTCGATTTTAGCAGGAGCTGTTAAAACTCCAAGCTGGGATGGTGTAGATATTCCTGAAGATCGATTTATGAAACCTGAAGATATTGCCGAAACCATCTATACCAGTTATCGGTTGAGTGAACGAAGTGTAATAGAAGAAGTAGTCCTAAGACCACAATTGGGAGATATATGATTCAGAAGTATTGCAATAGCCTTACACAATATTCTCGCAGAAAAACAAGAGAAGTATACATTGGTGATATCCCATTGGGAGGGAATAATCCAATCAGGGTACAATCCATGACCACTGTAGATACCATGGATACTATGGGATCTGTAGAGCAAACATTAAGAATGGTTGAGGCTGGTTGTGAATATGTGCGAATAACTGCTCCAAGCATCAAAGAGGCCCAAAACCTTGAGAAAATTAAAAACGAGCTGCGTAAACGAGGGTGTAATGTCCCACTGGTTGCAGATATCCACTTTACTCCCAATGCAGCAGAGCTGGCAGCAACCATCGTTGAGAAGGTAAGAGTGAATCCTGGCAATTACGCAGATAAGAAGAAATTCGAACAGATTGAGTACACCGATCAGGCGTATGCGGACGAGTTAAAGCGTATCGAAGACAAGTTTTCTCCTCTTGTTGAAATCTGTAAAAAGCATGGAACGGCCATGCGAATTGGCACAAACCACGGTTCACTTTCTGATCGAATCATGAGCCGTTACGGTGATACGCCTTTGGGAATGGTGGAGTCCGCACTTGAGTTTATTCGAATCTGCGAGGCGATGGATTACAAAGATCTGGTGGTTTCTATGAAAAGCAGCAACCCTCAGGTGATGGTTCAGGCTTACCGATTGTTGGTGAGTAAACTTGATCAAGAAGGATTGGAGCCTTACCCTTTACACCTAGGAGTGACAGAAGCTGGAGAAGCAGAGGATGGAAGAATTAAGTCGGCAGTGGGTATAGGTACCTTACTGGAAGACGGGCTGGGGGATACGGTTCGTGTGTCACTGACTGAAGAACCGGAAGTAGAAGCTCCCGTTGCTCAAATAATGGTAGATCGTTTGGTAGGAAAGACAAGTCAAAAGCCAATTGATCCAATTGAAAAGTATCCGGTCAATCCATTTGAATATCATCGCAGGTCTACCAAAGAAGTCTTGAATTTTGGTCATGAAAATGTACCACGAGTAATTGCTGATTTCTCCAAAGTTGAGCAAGTTGAAGTGAAAGATTTGAAGGCCATTGGACATTCATATCTTCCGGAACTTGATAAGTGGGGGATGAATGATTTGGGGGCAGATTACATTTACACCGGCTCCAACCCAATCAAATTCATGTTACCAAATGGGCTAAAAGAGGTCATGGATTACGAGGTTTGGAAATCCTACAGTGATCAAGTAAATAAATTCCCATTAGTCTCTGATTTAAAAGAAGTTAAAGATCTACACACAAAGTTAAACTTCATATCAGTTAATGCGGATCAGTACGACCAAACAATCTTTGGTTTTCTGGAAAAAACGACCAATACGGTGCTTATACTGCATTCTGAGCAAGCTCACTCCACCGCAAGCATCCGAAGGTTTGTAGTAGAGCTAATGAACCGAAATATCGAAGTTCCTGTAGTGCTTAAGCAGTCATACTCAGAGCTCACTGAGGATGAATTAATGATTTATGCTTCGACTGATGCGGGAACATTGTATGTCGATGGAATGGGTGATGGTCTGATGCTGTCACCGAAGTTTGTTCCGTCTGTTGAGACCTTGAAGCTATACAACAATTCGGCCTTTGGAATTCTCCAGGCAGCTCGTACACGTATTACAAAAACCGAGTACATCTCATGCCCATCGTGCGGAAGAACACTCTTTGATCTGCAGGAAACAACCGCGATGATACGTAAGCGCACGGATCATTTGAAAGGTGTGAAAATAGGCATCATGGGATGCATTGTGAATGGCCCTGGAGAGATGGCAGACGCTGACTTTGGATACGTAGGTTCCGGTAAAGGGAAGATCACTCTGTACAAAGGACAAGAAGTGGTGAAGCGAGGTGTTCCATCAGAACGTGCACTTGATGAGCTTATAGAGTTGATCAAAGATCACGGAAAATGGGTAGAGCCGGAAGGCGTGGAGGCATAGAAATCTCCATTACTTTGAACAGACTCGATTAAATGCTGTTAACTTTAATAGGACGAAAAAACCTGTTAAATGAATCGAGCACAGACAATTCTGTCAATTGTTATTTTACTTATTCTAACCGGTGGAGTAACTTTTTACATTTTTTCCACTGAACCTGAAGCTGAGACTGAAGGAGCCACCAAACAATCTGCTATGCTGGTAGAGGTCACCAGAGCAGAACAAGGTGATTTTAGACCGATTATTAAAGCTACCGGAACTGTTCAGGCTGCACGCGATATAAACCTTAGTGCCAGAGTTTCCGGAGAGATTATATCAATATCACAGAAGTTTGTTCCCGGATCTTTCGTTAAGAAGGGAGATGTGCTTGTACAGGTAGATCCTGCTGATTATAGAAATACCGTTTTGATGATGGAGAGTAATTTAGAATCAGCTCAGGCCCAATTTAAACTGGAGATGGGGCAGCAGGAAGCCGCCAAAAATGACTATGACCTGGCTGAGGGTGAAATACCAATAAATAATAAGGGGCTGTTGCTGAGAGAGCCACAGCTCAATACCGCAAAAGCAAATGTAAAAGCCGCAGAAGCACAATTGGCACAAGCAAAGCTGGATTTACAGCGCTGTACCATCCGTGCTCCTTTTGATGCTCAAGTTGTCAGCAGGGCAGCAAATGTAGGGTCACAAGTGGCTCCTGGAAATATGTTAGGTCGGTTAGTAGGCACTCGTGAATATTGGTTGACTTTGAATGTCCCGATGGCTAAAATTAATTGGCTGGATATTCCATCTGAAAATGAGGATGCTAACCCGAATGTAAAGCTGACAAATTCATCTTGGGCTGAAGGACAATACCGGATGGGAGCTCTGTATCGCATGATTGGTACACTCACTGATCAGACTCGGTTTGCACAGGTGATCGTTCGAATTGATGACCCCACCAAAGGCAAGCCTCGGATAATCATCGGTTCTTTTATGGAAGCTGAAATACCTGCACAGCAATTGAATGATGTGGTTAGGTTAAATCGCGATTATCTAAGAAAAGATCAAACCGTATGGGTGAAGAACGGAAATGAATTGAGCGTAAAGGAGGTAGAGGTTGCTTTTTTAGATGAAAAGTACGCATACATCACCAAGGGACTTACAGGGGATGATCAAATCATAACCACCAGCCTTTCAACGGTTGTGGAAGGCTCAGCTGTCAGAACCGAGCAAAACGAGGAAAAATAGTATGGAAAAGAAGCTGAACGAAAAGGAAAGAGGAGGAGCAATCGGATTCTTTGCAAAGAATTCATTGATCACCAATCTAATCATGTTTCTTTTGATAGGAGGTGGTTTCTGGACCATGTACACCATCCAGAAGGAGGTACTTCCTCAGTTTCAACTTGATATTGTGGAAGTGAGCGTGAGTTACCCTGGTGCCTCACCTGTTGAGGTGGAGGACGGTATTCTCCTACCTGTCGAAGAGGCAATACGAGGAGTACAAGGGATTAAAGAAATCACTTCTGAGGCACGTGAAGGTTCGGGGCAAATTTCTGTTGAGCTCGTTGTTGGTACCAATCGGATGAAAGCTTTTCAGGACATTGATCAGGCAGTAAACAGAATTCAAACATTTCCGGATGATATTGAACGTCCGCAGGTTCGTTTGCAGGCAATTCAGCGTGACGTTATGGAAATAGGTCTGTATGGAGAGGTTGATATTTGGACACTTAGATTGTTTGCTGAACGACTTAAAAATATACTCCTCAGTAATCCTAATATCACTCAGGTAGAAATTGGCAATGTACCGGAGTTTGTAACACATGTAGAAATCCCTGGTCATAAATTACTTGAATATCAAATTACACTTGGGCAAGTAGCTGACCTTATCAGACAATCAAGTCTTGATATACCTGCAGGATCAGTAGAGACGAGGACGGGGGAGATTACGCTACGTATGCAAGAACGGAAAATATGGGCTGACCAATTCAAAGAAATTGATGTCATTTCTTCAGCCAGTGGAGCCACAGTTAAACTTGGGGATATTGCGACAATCACAGATGGTTTTGAAGAAGAGGGCTTTCATGGTCAGTTTAACAAGCAAAACTCTGTAGAGGTAGAGATTTTCCGCATCGGTGATCAGTCTCCACTATCGATTGAGTCTGCAGTAAAAGAAATTTTAGCAACCTTCGAAAGCAATCTTCCGCCCGGAGTTAATGTAAGAATTAGCGGCAACCGTGCTGATGATTATCGGGAACGGCTGTCTTTACTTACTGAAAATGGACTAATGGCCATTGTCATTGTACTTGTCATACTATCACTATTCCTTGAGTACAGGTTGGCTTTTTGGGTAATGATGGGCATGTCGGTCTCCTTTATTGGAGGTATTCTGTTTCTTCCAACCTTGGATATTAGCGTGAATATGATTTCCATGTTTGGCTTTCTGGTGGTCTTGGGAATTGTGGTGGATGACGCTATTGTAGTAGGTGAAAATATCTATGAATATCGCCAAAAAGGATATTCCTTTATGGATGCTGCCATTGCCGGCACAAAGGATGTTGCCCGACCGGTGATTTTTAGTATTCTGACCACCATCGTTGCTTTTATGCCTTTGCTATTCATGCCCGGAACCACCGGGAAATATTGGTGGCCGCTACCAGCTGTAGTAATTGTAGTGCTGGCTGTGTCACTGGTAGAGGCCCTGTACATTCTACCATCACATGTAGCACATAAACCAAAGAAAAACCCACTTAATATCGTTCGAAAGTGGGAAGGGGTACAATCCAAAATAGCTGCAGGATTTCAACAATTTATTGATAAGATTTACAGACCATTATTAACTGTTTCACTGGCCAATAGATATGTCACACTGACTGCAGCTATAGCCCTATTGATAATGGTAGGTGGTTATGGATATAGCGGACACATGGGAATGATTTTAATGCCGGAAGATGCGGCAGATGAAATTGAAGCAGGGGTGAGGCTTCCGGTAGGGACAACCACAGATCAGGCTGCCGAGATTGCTCATGACATTACTGAATCCACGATGAGGATGTTTGATGAGTATGATCTTTATAAAGTAGCTGAGGGTGTAAAGACGAATGTTCGTGGTAAAAGCTTCATTGATGTGGAGGTGGTAATGAAACCACCGGATAAACGAGACATGACTGCAAGGGAATTCATACAATTATGGAGGGATAATATTGGTGAAATCCAGGGAGTTGATCAAATCACATTCGAAGCGGAAAGAGGTCCGGGAGGCTGGCAGCAAGACATTAGCGTTGATTTAAGTCATCCTGATATTGATGTTTTGGAAAATGCAAGTCAGGCTTTTTATGATCGAGTAGATCGCTTCGTAGAGACAAAAGATGTTAGCGATAACTACAACAAAGGGAAGGTACAGTATGGTTTTGAATTACTTCCGGAAGCGAGGAGCTTAGGGCTCACTCCCAATTATGTAGGAAGGCAGATTCGCGACAGTTTTTTTGGAGCACTTGCCATCCGCCAATTACGTGGAATCAATGAAACAGAAGTTAGGGTTAAACTTCCGGAATCAGAAAGAAAAGACCTTACGAATCTTGAAGACTTTGTTATTCAAACACCGGACGGAACCATAGTGCCCTTGAAGGATGTGGTGAAAATCAAGGAAGGAGTGACTTTTACGAGTATTAATCGGAGAGATGGTAAGCGTGTTATCAATGTTGGTATGGATGTAGAGCCTGATAATGCACAGACAAGAGTGTTAAACTCTATCAAAGAAGAAGTGCTCCCTCAGTTGCGAAGTGATTTTCCGGGGATTACCTGGTCTTTCGAAGGGAGTCAGGCTGAAATGAGAGAATCTACGGAAGCTTTATGGGGAGGGTTTGTTATGGCTATGCTTATTATTTATGCGCTTCTTGCCATTGCATTGAATAATTATGCACAACCGATCATTGTCATGTTTGCCATTCCATTTGGAATTGTGGGTGCTGTGATTGGTCATATCCTATTAGGGTATGACTTATCACTTGTCAGCTTAATGGGAGTCATTGCCCTATCCGGTGTTGTTGTGAATGATTCATTGATCATGATTGATTATGCTAATAAAAATCGAGGTGATATTCCGGCGTTTGACTCCATGCTGGAAGCAGGCGTAAGGAGATTCAGGCCAATCATTTTAACGACTCTTACAACATTTGGAGGCTTGACACCTATTATCCTTGAAAACTCAAGACAAGCACGACAGCTAATTCCAATGGCTATTTCTTTGGGTTTTGGGATCATTTTCGCTACTGCCATTATCTTAATCATCGTTCCTTGTCTGTATATGATTATGGATGATATTTTGAAAGCACTTAATTCTGACCCACTCCCTAGTGTAGAGGAGGAAGCCGAGCTAGAAGCAGCTGAGTAGTTTGATAGGTAGGGGATTTTTCAGCTTCGTAAAAACATCTATCTTGGTATGTGAATGCTATCTGATATACCATCATGAAATACTACGACCCACAAACACTTTCCTTTATTCTAAAAGACGTTCACCAATTAGATGAACTGTTAAAGGCTGATCGGTATGCTGCATATGACATGCAGTCAATAGACTTGCTGTTGGACGCTGTAAAGGACTTAAGTGATACCGCGCTATATCCATATGTAAAGGAGATGGATGAAAAGCCGGCTTACTTTAAGGATGGACGCATTAAGATCCATGAACAGTTTGAGTCCATCTTTCAAAAGTCAGGAGAGATGGGACTGGTTGGAGCGTTTATGAATGAAGAAGATGGTGGCATGCAATTACCTCTTGTGGTATTCAATGCGCTTTATTTTATAACAGAAGCCGCCAATAATCATGTGTCCGGTTATCTGGGACTCACGGCCGGTGCGTCTAACCTGATCATAAATTTTGGCACAAACGATCTAAAGAAAAGATTTATTCCCAAGATGCTTGAGATGAAATGGGGAGGGACTATGTGTCTTACAGAACCTCAGGCAGGAAGTTCCCTTTCTGATATCACCACATCTGCTAAACCAACCGGTGATGGTACTTACTCCATCAAAGGACAAAAGATTTTTATCTCCGGTAGTGACCATCAATTCTCCGACAATTTCGTTCATCTGGTTTTGGCTAGGGTAGAAGGTGCCCCGGCAGGTACCAAGGGAGTCTCGTTGTTTGTGGTGCCACAATATCGCGTCAGTGATGACGGAAGCATTGGGGACTGTAACCATGTTGATATAGTGGGCGAACATGAGAAGCTGGGTCAAAGAGGATACTGTACCAATCATTTGGCTTTTGGCGATAGTGGTGAAAGTTTAGGGTATCTGGTAGGTCAGGAAAATAAGGGATTGTCCTATATGTTTCAAATGATGAATGAAGCACGTATCGCGGTAGGACGTGTGGGTACCGGTATCGCTTCAGCTGCCTACTATGCTTCATTGCAGTATGCTAAGGAGCGTCCGCAGGGTCGTAAACTCCAGGGAACCGGCAAAAAAGATCCAAACCAGGAGCAAACACTCATTATCAATCATCCGGATGTAAAACGCATGCTTTTACACCAAAAGGCAATTATGGAAGGGGCTTTGAGTGTGGTACTGCAGTGTGCATGGTACGTTGACAAGCAAATGACCACAACAGGCAATGAAAGAAAAAATTTTCATGTGTTGGCTGAACTACTTACTCCAATTGCAAAAACATATCCATCGGAGAAGGGGAGAGAGGCTGTAGATACTGGTCTTCAGGTTCTTGGTGGATATGGATTTACCATGGATTTTATTCTCCAGCAATATTTAAGAGATATTCGTATTTGTGCGATTTATGAGGGTACCACCGGCATCCAATCTCTCGATTTATTGGGGAGAAAGGTAACCATGATGGAAGGTGCAGCGATGAAACTGTTAGCTGAAGAGGTTGAAGAATCAATTAAAGCGGCAATGGGTGTTGAAGAACTGAAACAATACGCTTCTCAGTTGGCAGGCGGTGCGACCATGATTCAGGAGTGTTTGTCACACCTCATGAAATATGCATTGAATGGTGATCATGAACGTTACCTTGCTGACGCCACAGTCTTCATGGATCTGTTTAGTACAGTTGTGATTGGATGGCAGTGGCTAAAAATGGGTTTGGCTGCCATGGATCAGGATGAAGCTTTTAAACAGAGCAAACTTCATACGCTGGACTATTTCTACAAATATGAAATGTCACGTTGTAAAGGGCTACAGAAAACCATCTGTCATGATTCGGATGTGACGGTGAAAATGGGAGCGGAGATGTTTTGATTTGTATTCAGAATCAAAACTGCACATTGAATTTTGCTTCAAACTGCTCTGGAATGTCTTCTTTATTTTCTCCCAGGTTTTGCCGTAAATCAATCTCGATTCCTCTTACAATGGTCGAGATAGGCACATCATTAGATGTACCTTCAAAAGGATTATCTCCTGTTCGACCAATTCGTTCCATGGTATGAAATACCCACCCAACAGCCGTGTAGATCGGTATGGTAAGCCAAATGAATAAATTAGAAATAAATGGATATGTGTTAGTGAGGCTTTCACCAATATCCATAAACTGAGGAACCAAGGCAACCGGCAGGAAGAGTAATAGAATCCACATGAACCAGTGGTTCAGTGTGGCAAACTGACGCGGGTACGGAAAGTTTTTTATGCGCTCACTTTTGCCTTGCAAATCAAAAAGATCTTTCAAGACGCCTTCTAGCTCAAGGAAAGAGAATTCCCAGATCAGGCCTGATTCTTTTAGCTTTCTTAAATGATGAGATTGCTGATACAATAAGGCTGTCTGCTTATTATCCTTTGTCATTATATCATCAAAATCTTCTTTGCTTAGATAAGGCTTTAGGTCATCTTCAAGTGTAGATAATCTCTCCGGTGGCCGGATGCCCCATTCCTGATTTGTACGTTGATTGACTGTGGTTTCCCATTGTTTTTGAACCCTCATGGCATGTCGCAAAGCTGTCATCCATGCAATATGCCGATAGGTTAAAGTTTTGACCTCTTTCGCTAATGCTTCATCACTTTGTTGTGTTTTCGCGTGCTCATTGGTAACCATGTCTTGCACAAACATTCCAAATGACCGGGAAGTGTTAACAATGCCTCCCCATATTTTTCGAGCTTCCCATATTCGATCATAGGTAACATTGTTTTGAAAACCGATGATGAAAGCCACTGCAGTACCTATCAGTGCGACTGGCGTCCATGGGATTTTCAGCCAGGTAAGATCCAGAAAGTAATATGCCAAGACCCATAGGGTGATTACGCTAAAGATTCGAAGCGTATCAAATCGTGTCCAAATGGCAAGTTCAGTGAATTTATAGGTGCGTCTGGTGTACATGCTAATGAGTTGTAGTTGTTAATGGCAGGAAATCAGCCACTACTAAAATAGCGAGGAAATGTGACTCTCTTTTACTAACTCAAGTCATCTTTCTGGCGAATTGAATTATTGAAATGGTTTTTAATCAATATCTTAGACTAAACTAATATCGCCTGGCCCATGCAAACATTCAACACCCCATTAGAAGCCTATCATTATTGGCTTGATGAGAATCCTAAAGCTGTATTTCTAAGACAACCCATCAATCGTGAATTCATTGAGTATTCCAGAGAAGAGGCATACAAACAAGCACGCAGTATTGCAGCCGGTTTGCAAGAGATGGGACTTAAAAAAGGCGATCATGTGGCTATCCTCTCAAAAAATTGTGCACATTGGTTCATGGCAGACCTTGCCATTATGCTTGGTGGATTCATTTCTGTACCTATTTATCCAACCCTGGATGCGGCTAGTATCAATGAGATTTTGGTACATAGTGAGACAAAAGCGGTCATAATTGGTAAGCTGGATGATTATACTTCCCAGCAATCAGGAATACCGGATATCATTAAGGTAGGCGTGGAGCTATATGATATATCAGAGCAACATTCGTGGGAGGATATGATCACCAAGGGTCATTCAGGCTTTACGCCTGCGGTGCAAGACCCGGAGGACCTCATTACCATCATGTATACTTCGGGTACAACTGGTAATCCAAAAGGCGTGATGCATAAAGTAAAGTCTTTTAACATCATCGCATCTACGGGACTTGAAGCACTTGAAATACCATTAAATAGCAAGTTCTTTTCTTATCTACCATTATCACACATAGCCGAACGGATTGGAATTGAAATGGGTACTTTTTACAAAGGAGGTATCGCCAGTTTTCCGGAAACCCTTGACACGTTTGCCGAAGATTTGGCTAACACCAGTCCGGATGTATTCCTTGCAGTGCCTCGTATCTGGGGTAAATTCCAGGAAAAGATTTTAGAGAAAATGCCACAACAAAAGCTTGATAAGCTTCTTTCGCTCCCAATTATTGGAAACATTGTAAAAAAGAAAATTCGTAAAAAGCTTGGATTGAATAATGCTACCTGTTTTTCTGGAGCCGCCCCTTTGGCTATAAGTTTACAGGAGTGGTATGCCAAACTTGGAATCGAAATTAAACAGTGCTACGGCATGACGGAAGATTGTATCCTATCGCACTTCAGCTTACCGAATGCCAATAAATTTGGGAAAGTAGGAAGGCCATTACCGGGTGTTCAATCCAAGCTGTCAGAAGAAGGAGAGGTCTTAGTGAAGAATGACTGTCTGATGGTAGGGTATTATAAAGAACCTGAAAAGACCGCTGAGATGTTTACCGAGGATGGCTATTTGCGAACGGGGGACATTGGAGAGTTTGATCATGACGGGTACTTATCCATTACCGGACGTATTAAAGACCAGTTTAAAACGGATAAAGGAAAATATGTAGACCCATCAGGAATAGAATTACAGATATCCAAAAATACGGATATCGAGCAGATATGTCTGGTTGGAATGGGCATTGCTCAGCCTATGGCGCTGGTTGTTCCTACGGAAGCTGCAAAATCTAAAAGTAAGGAAGAGCTAAACAAGTCATTGCTAAAAACCATTGACGATCTCAATCCTTCGCTCAAAGCACATGAAAAAGTAGCTAAAGCAGTGGTGATGAAAGAGGACTGGACAGTAGACAATGGCTTGATGACTCCATCCATGAAAATACGCAGAAACAGGGTAGAGGCCATACACCAGGAGTATTATCCTCAATGGTTTGATATGGAGGAGCGGGTGGTTTACGAAGCTGACATTTAGGTTGTCCTTGAAATTGGTTCATAAAAAATCCACCCGAAGGTGGATTTCTAGACTAACTAAAGATGTTTAACCTAATATATCTGAGGAGTTAGTCATTAATATTTATTTCAAACGAAATGTCTAAATCAGTCCCTCCGACACTCACACCTGAATCTGCTGTTTTTAAGCCTGGTTGATGTTTTAAAATAATCTGGAAGGTACCACTGGATGCAGTGCTTGAACCAGTTGTCCAGCTTGTTTCCAAACCTAGCGGTAATCCATTATCGTCCTCATCTTCATAATTAACTGCATCACTACGATTATCAATATTTCCATTGCCTGTCGGGTCTGAAAAAATGTCATTTGTAAAGGCAAAGAAGAACATGTGTTCATCAGCCTCAGCAGCAATCTCACTTGTTTTGTCTTCTCCTTCTAACGTGTTGCTCAATTCAATATCGAGCGTATATGTTACACCCGCAACTAAATCAATTGTACCGATCGTAGGGTTTTCAGTGCCATCTGCATCCGGATCAAACCAAGTGGCTGAAACTTCATTGCCACTACCTGTAGGAGTAAATGTCAATACCACCTCATTAATAGCTTCCTCACCATCGTGATCATGATCATGATCATCATCGTCTGAACAGCCTACTACAAAGCCAAAAGAAAGGAATAGAATCCATAAGAATTTGCTACTTGTCTTCATGTGTTGCGTAATTGTTATTTGATTTATGCAATACTATTGCATAAAATATAATTATGCAACATTGATGCATTTAAAATGAATAATCAATTGCGATGGTGATGTTTCTTCCTGGGGCATCCCCAAAATATCGCAATCGATCAGTATACATACGATAAGATGTATTCAAAGCATTATTGATTTTGAATATCGCATTCCATCGGTTCTTCTTATAGCTCACCCGGGTACCCACTAAAAAGAAAGCGTCCGGAGGGGACATAAAATCGAAGATTTCGGACCGGTCTATTTCCGCGTTTCCTTCTTGAAATGTGATAGGTTCAATTACAGGGGGTTCATTCCATTGTTTAGCTGTATAGCTAATATTGAGCCCATATGACCAGTTTTCTTGCTTGTAATCAAGCAGGTAATTGATATTTAATGGGGGAACCTCAAGCAATGCCTGTCGCTCATTAGTAGCTGTGGCATATACGAATGAAATTTTCACTTCAGAGGACAGCTGATTATTATGTTGGTGTAAAATATCCCAATCACTACCTGCAAATAGAGCATCAGTTTGATCATAAAAGAAGAATGGAAAAGTTCCTGCTATTCCTGTACTTACTCCAAATGGTCTCTGAAAAATGTAATTATTGATTTGGTTGATGAAGAATACAAACTCCGCTTTAGTTTTCCCTTTATTTAATTCAATTCCTGATACCCATTTAAAACCCTGCTCAGCCGGAACTGCACGATCATCCTCGTCCAAAACAGAATTCCATGGTGTGGAGACCTCAGGTTCCAGCTCATATCTCCATAAACCGAACTGGAGTCTTGAGTTATGATAGCCATATGAGTATAGTTCTGCAACATTTGGAGCTCTCCAGGAGGAGCCCAGGTTTGTAAAGACTGACACATTTTCATTGAACTCTTTTTTCAGTCCAAGCGTGAAAGTACCATTCGCATACGTGACATTATTAGAATACGTAAAACTATCCCTGACAATATCAGAGACGTCCAGTGTTTGATAATCAAACCGTAGACCTAACTCCATAATGGTACGATCAAAATTCAAAGACTGGACACTAAATAGGCCAACGTTGAATACATCGTAATCAGGAACAAAATTGACAGGATTGGAGCCGGGTGTATTGGAACTGCTTTGTGTGAAAATTTGAATACCGGAATTCCCTTTCCATCGACCGTTTTCCGGCTGAATCCATTCAGTGTCTATGGTATGAGAGGAGAGGGTCAAGTCAATGACCGGTCGGTTGTTTAATTCCCCTCTTCGCACATCAAATTCTTTTCGTGCATTGAGTTGAAAAGCATACTGAACATTAACTATATGGTCCTCAAGGTAAAGTGATAGGTTGGATTTAAGTACTCCGTGCTGTGTTTCCTGCCGAGGGTTTTGAATCTGATAAGTAGATGGAAAGGTAGGGCTTGGAGTTGATCGATCAATCGCCCGCTGAAGGTCATCCAGATTGCCTACAATGGAGCCACGCAGTATTCCTAATTCTTGCTGAAAGTAGCTCCCAGATACTTGAAGATCATAGATAGGTTTGTGCAGGTTGGTATTAAAGCTACCTCCAAATTCCCGTTTTCCGGTGTTAGATAAGGTATAATCAGGCGCCTTAAGATCACCTTGGTAGGTACCAAAAGCTCCGACATTCCAGGCAAAACGATGCAATCCTTGACCTATGTTTAGTTGACTTGTGATGGAGCCTCCATTGGTTTGATAGCCGCTTCCAAAAGACCCATATAATTCTTTATCAAAAGCAGGCTTTTTTGAATTATATAAGATAACCCCTCCCAGGGCATCCGGTCCATATTTGACTGTACCTGCACCTTTCACGATCTCAATCTGATCTACATGAGAAGGGTCTATTTCCGGGGCATGTTCTTGTCCCCAAACCTGGTAAGCATGCCTGACTCCATTGTTGATAACCAAAACACGGTTTGAGTGTAACCCATGAATCATGGGTTTAGATATGTTGCTTCCAGTTTGCAGTAATGATACCCCGCTGATCTCTCCTGTAATGGAACCAATAGAAGATCCAACTACTGAGAGCTTATCCAATTCTTTCTTTTGAATAGTTAGTGATTTGATGGCCTCCCGATCAACTTCTTCTACAATTACACTCTCAAGCAATGTCTGGTCAGAGGCTAAATATATGGTGGGGCTTGCGTGATGAAAGTCATGATGGTGAACGACTGATTTATAACCTATAAATCGTACTTCTAAGTGAACTTCATCTTTACAAATATTTTCAATCAGGAATGCTCCATTTTCGTCAGCCACTGCACCCTGATTTGTGTCTTTTATTTGGATGGTAGCATAAGGTAGTGGTTCCTTAGTATCTGCATCCAGAATTTGACCGGAAATGGATCTGTTGCAAGGCTTTTGTGCAACGGAAATGAATGTGCTTATAAGAACTAAAGCTAAGAAAAAGTATTTCATATCAGGCGCAGTTTGCGCATTTACCATCAATGATCAGATTGACGCCTTCCGCCTGATAGCCTTTAGGAAGGGATATGTTTGGCATGGATTGTTTCTCATTCAGACATTGTATTTGACCACACGCATTACATTTAAAATGTACATGATTGTGATCATGCTGATCAGGAGAACAGGTATCATGACACAATCCATAGGTAGCACTCCCTGTTTCGTTTGGTATTTTGTGGAGGATGCCGGAATCTAGAAAACTATTTAATGTTCGATAGAGTGTAACCCGATCATATTCTGTAAACCTGTTTTCAAGATCTCCCTGTGAAAGCGCATTTTTTTCGTCAAGAAAATATTGCATGACATCCAGTCTACAATCAGTTATTCTCAGGCTGTGATTTTTGAGTATTTGCTTGAGGTTTTCCTGCATGTTACAAATATAGTTTATGCAACTAAATTGCATGAATAATTAGGAAACACTTTACTTAAGTTTGTGGTTTCTATAGTATATGGAAAATCAAGAACAACAGAATAAAGAAGAGAAGGTCAACTACTTTGATTTCACGGAAGTGCTGACCTATTTTTTTAGAAAAAAAGATCCCAACAGGCCTAAAAGCTTCAATTTAAAGGCGATGCATACGATCAATAAAATTTCGATTTTGATGTTTCTCTTTGCTGTGATTGTAATGATTGTGAGAGCAATCTCGAGAGCCTAACTTTACCCTTATGAAGAAATTACTAATCGCCATTTTATTTGTGGGAGTGCTGTCTGCGCACGGGCAGGACACAGATCCCATAGCTACTGATAGACCCACCCAATCCGCTGCATCTACTGTAGTGCCAAAAGGGAGTGCCCTGATTGAGTATGGGTTTATTTATGAATCTGCAGGTGATTTGACCAATACAACTATGGCTAATTTGCTTGCTCGTATTGGATTATTTGAAGGGTTTGAGTTTCGAATCACACAAAATATTCAGCAAATCAGAAACGATGTAACAGATATAAAAGTGAGGGGTCTTTCTCCCATTACGCTTGGAACAAAAATTCACCTGGTAGGTGAGCAGGGGGCCGTACCGCAAACGAGTATTATCGCGCAGGTAACACTTGATAACGGCAAACAAGCATTTCGCCCCGGAGAGCCAATACCTGAGGTAAGATTGAACTTCTCAAACTCACTCAGTGAGTTTTTAACACTTGGCTACAACCTGGGTGTTGCATTTCCTGAAGACAATACCACTACCATTTACAGTGCGGTCTTAGGGTATTCCTTTTTACCAGGATGGACGGCATTTGCTGAGCCGTATGGTTTTCTATATGATGGTGGTTCCGATCATCGTTTCAATGCCGGTTTGATTTATCTGGTCTCAAACAATTTCCAGGTAGACATTTCAGGAGGTATTGGTCTGTCAGATATTTCACCGGATTCTTTTATTGGGTTTGGTGCTGCGATTGGGTTTTAGGAATTTTTAAATTGGCACCCCTTTAGGGGCTGGGGGTGTACCTTCCGACGCGCACCCTTTATTCCCTAAAGGGACCTAACACGCACCCTATAATCCCTAAAGGGACCAAGCGCACATCCTTTTTCCCTAAAGGAATCATACAAACGTTTCTTTTCAATCTATTGAGGCACCCCTTTAGGGGCTGGGGGTGAATCTTCCGACGCGCACCTTTTGATTCCCTGAAGAGACCCAACGCACACCCTGTAATCCCTAAAGGGATCCGTCGCGCACCCTTTTAATTCTCTAAAAAGGACCCAACACACACCCTTTTTCCCTAAAGGGACCTTCGCACACGATTTGATTAAATTAAAATCTCGATGGCACCCCTTTAGGGGCTGGGGGTGTACCTTCCGACGCGCACCCTTTAATCCCTGAAGGGACCTTCGCACACGATTTGATTAAATTAAAATCTCGATGGCACCCCTTTAGGGGCTGGGGGTGTACCTTCCGACGCGCACCCTTTATTCCCTAAAGGGACCTTCGCACACGATTTGATTAAATTAAAATCTTGATGGCACCCCTTTAGGGGCTGGGGGTGTTCTTCCGTCGCTCACCCTTTTTCCCTAAAGGGACCAAGCGCACCCTTTTTCCCTAAAGGAATCCATCCCACACCCTATAATTCTCTAAAGGGACCAAGCGCACACCCTTTTCCCCCAAAGGAATCTTACACTTAAATCAGAAATTGGGCTTGATTAGCATCCAGATTTTATCTTGCTAAACTCCAACTGATTCCCAGGTAAACCTCTCTTCCATGGATAGGAGAGTACGCATATGCGGTATCAAAACTGTCGCTGAAGCCCAGATTGGCGTTAGGGTCATTGGTTCCTGTGAGTGGGGACCAGGGTTGGACATAGTCAAAGATGTTTTGTACACCACCGTAAATAGACCATCCCTTTTTCAAGTTTTTAGCTATTTGCAAATTATGGATAGCAAAAGGGGTAGAGGTGGTAGGTCTGGGTGATGGGCGTGGGTCGCCATTTTCATCTAAATCAAACACTTCGGGTAGTGCCATCGGACCTGTTAGTCGTGCGGTATAACCAATCTGGGTATTCCAGTTTTTAAGGTTGTAATTAGCAGTAAAAATACCTGTCCACTTTGGGGCAAATTCTATGTCTCTTTTTTCTCCGTTTTCTTTCTCAGTCACATCCTGAATATTCATCCCAAGATTGAACGCCAGAGGAAAAGCAAATTCTTGCTGTAGGTTCATGCCTATTCCCTTGCTTACAGCATATCCATCTGTATTGGCGTACCGGATTTGTCCTTCTGTTTCATAGTCTGGCGTAACCTTATTGGTGAAGTAGGTATAGAAGGCATCTATATCTATCATTCCCTGACTTTGACCCATTGAGTATATATGGTTGAGGTTTAATGAGAAGTTATACGATTCTTCTGGTTGGAGTTCTTCTTCAATGATTACTTCTCTCTGACCCGTAACAAATGCATGATCTTCTGTGAAAAGATTGACTATACGAAAGCCGGTTCCGAAATTGGAGCGAAGGGTCGTCCATTGACCCGGTTTGTATTTCAGGTTCAACCTGGGGGCGGCAATGAGTCCGTGATCTTCATAGTGATCCAGTCGAGCACCGGTCAGAGCTGTAAATGATTCCGATACTTTCCACTCATCCTGCATGAAGATTCCGGGAATGTATTGATTGTCCGGCTGGTTGACACCATTGCTTTCTGTCGCAATGGTATTATCATCGTATGTTTGATAACGAGAGGTCAGCCCACCGGTAACCTGATGGTTGTTAAGCTCTTTGTCCCAGATTAAATTGGTAAATAAAATGTCTTGAGAGGCTTGATAATAGTCGGCACCATAATACGAATCTTGCTCGTGCGTGCTCAATGAATAATCGATGCGAATTTTTTCTGATAGAGGAAGCTCGTAAGTACCAAATACTTCCAACCGGTTGGTGTAGATGCTTTCGCCATATACTTCTTCACTGCCTCTAAGCTCTCGGTAGTTCCGATCTTCCAAAAATTCTTTTACCCCATTTCTTCGATCCTCGTAGTAATATTTACCTGAAATGGTGAACCGCTTTCCGGATGGACGACTGATTTCCCATTTTGAAAATAGAGAAATACGATCCAGGTTGATGTTATCGCCAAATCCATCACCGTTGCGATCATCAAAATCATTTATATATGCATAATTAAACCCAATAAACCCTGAGCTCTTTCCAATTTTCGGAGCGAAGGAGAAATTACCAAATGATTCGTAATGCGAGGTGCCCATTACATCCGCTGATAGCAGGGGCTGGCTGGCTGGATCTTTGGTAATGATGTTTATCACTCCCGCCACTGCCTCAGATCCATAAAGCGTTGAGCTTGGCCCTTTGATCACTTCAAATCGATCGATGATCATGCTTGGAATGCCATTCAGTCCATAAACAGAGGCCAGGTTCCCATAAATAGGGGAGCCATCCATCAATATCGCAGTGTATGGGCCAGGCAGACCATTAATGGAGATGCTGTTTGTAAAACAGACCCCACAAGCGACCACTTCCTGCACGCCGTTTACAAGGGATATGCCTTCCACAATACTGGTCGCTGCTGCAGGGATATAGGTATTTAAATGTTTGGATGTGACTACTTCGACTTTAACAGGCGACTGTGACACGAATGTAGGTTGCATGGTTCCGGTCACCACCACCTCATCCATAGTGAGCGTACTTTGTTCGAGAGTAATTGAAATTGGATCGTTGGAAGGGATGGTGATTTCCCTTTTCACCATTTTAAATCCTACAGAGCGTATCTCCAGTATATAATTACCACTGGGAGCAATTATATTAAATCTTCCATCAACTCCGGTGACGCCTCCATACTCAGTATCCAACAGTCTGACGGTAGCCCCGGGAAACCCTTCACCATCTACCATTACTACTCCACTGATGTTGGATTGCCCAAAAGCGACAGTAGCAGTGAATCCCAAAATCAACAAACAAACTCTAACCATACATTTTGCTATCATTACGATTATGCAAAACTATATATTCGTATAAACAAAACAAAAAGTTAGATTAGTCTAAAAATAATAATGATTTCACTTTCTTAAGTGGAGGGTGTTGACGGTAATTTTGGCCTCCTTCACACACCCTTACATCCCTAAAGGGACCCAACGCTCAGCACAATTATGGTACCCCTTTAGGGGTCGGGGGTTGAACAATAAGGCGGTCCGTCGATACGACAGTGGTGGGTCATTTATTACGTCAATTTTGATTGTAGACCCTGAAACAAGTCCATTGTGGTCTTCTAATCTGAGATTTTCCGCCACACACCCTTATTCCCTAAAGGGAACTCCGCGCACCCTTTCATTTCCTAAAGGGATCTACGCTTCTTAAATAAACTTGTCACACTGAACCCTGAGTTTATTGTAGTTTGAAGTGTGGAATTTCGGAAGTCATGAGATTTCATTAACTCCTTGGTTTAGTTTCACTATGATGCAGTGGGTTTCGAGGAATACATTAAATAGATTTTTCCGCAAACGTTTTAACTGAATGTTAACAATGGTTTCTAGTAAATTTTTTTTACTAAAAATTCCAGATTGTGTGCTGCTTTCATAAATCACTGATAACTAAATGTTTAACATGAATATTTTAAGATATCATTTAGCAGGAAGGTGGATGTTGGCTCATCTCGCTATTTGCAAAACTGGATAAAATAATATTATTCTTGCGAATAGTTTAAGAACCTAACCTATTCACCATGAAGATACTCACCATCTTTTGTGTAGTGATTTCACTACATGGATCATTCTATTCTTACACGCAATCCAGCAAAAAAATTATTGGCACATGGAAGGTCGATGTTACAGAATCGATAGAATTAATGAACGCCGATCAACGTGCCAAATATGATGCTTTTGATAAGGCAACAAAAGAGCAGGTTGCAGATGAACTTAAAAATCAGACGTATTCATTTCAATCCGATAATACATTCTCAATAAGGACGCTACAGGGAACCAGCTCAGGGAAATGGGATATTGATGCTAAAAATTTAGTTCTGTCATTTTCTTCTGGTAAAGTAACATCCAATTTTATTGAGAAATCTACCAAAAAGCTTTTGATGCTTCGGATAATAGATGATCCATCTTCAGAAGCACTTTTTCACCGAATCGCTCTTTACTCACTGTCTAATAACTAAATTTATGTACTTGCGCGCAGTTGTCTTTATTGTTTTATCCTTTTCAGTATTTTTATCTTTTTCTCAACAACTATGCCTTATCTGTCCACCGGACGGTGGAGGTGGAGGTGGATTCACAAGTATTTCATTGTCCGGCCCATCAACTGTCGAATTGAATGGAACCTATACCTACACTGTTTCATCTTCAGGTGGCACACCAATGCGTCCTTCTTATCAGGTCAGTGGGGGGCAAATTATATCATCAAACAGTAGTTCTGTAAATGTTAAGTGGACTTCTTTAGGTTCATCAAGGTGGGTCAAAGTCACTGCTAACATTAATGGTAATATCTATACAGATACCAAATACGTAACTGTAGTGACTTATACTCCAACAGCTACGGAAGAAACTCAGAAAAATACTACTAGTTTTCAGGCCAACTGGAATGAAGTAAGTGGCGCTGCAGGCTATTATTTATATGTTGCTACTAATAGCAGCTTTACCAGTTATGTTTCGGGCTACAATGGAAAACTAATAGAAGGTGATGGAGGACTACAAGGACCAGGAGGGGGCGCATATATTCCAAATTTTTATAGCGTAACTGGATTGACTCCTGGAAGGTACTACTACTACCGTGTTCGTACCAAAAAACCGAACGGAAGTATGTCTGGGTATTCTAATACAATTACTGCGAATACCACCTTAAGTACACCCTCCGTTGTTAACCCAAGTAATAAATCCACTGATCGTTTTACTGCAAAATGGAATAGCGTATCAGGCGCTACAAGCTATAAGTTGTACGTTTCTACTGCATCTAATTTTAGCAGCCATGTAAGTGGCTATAGCGGAAAAACAGTATCCGGAGCTAGTCACGTGGTTACAGGTCTTTCTCCAGGAAAGAGATATTACTATAGATTAAAGGCAGTTGCTCCAGCCTATACTTCCGGGTATTCATCATCCAAAGCCTCAAATACGACCTTAAGTACTCCTTCCGTTAGTAACCCAACAAGCAAACAAACTGATCGCTTTACTGCGAATTGGGGAAGTGTCTCTGGGGCGACTAGTTATAAACTTTATGTATCGACAACTTCCAATTTTAGCAGTCATGTAAGTGGCTATGCCGGTAAAACCAACAGTGGAACCAGTCATGTGGTTACTGGGCTTTCACCTGGTAAAAGATATTACTATCGTGTTAAGGCGGTAAGTTCAGTTTATACTACCGGATACTCTTCGTCAAAGGCTTCTAATACAACTTTGAGCACTCCTTCTATTGGTAATCCTACCAGTAAAAAGACCGATCGCTTTACAGCTAATTGGGGCAGTGTTTCAGGCGCAACTAGCTATAAGCTTTATGTCTCTACTAGCTCTAGTTATAGTAGTTATGTTAGTGGATACGCAGGAAAAACAGTGACTGGAACAAGTCATACAGTAACTGGACTCTCACCAGGAAAAAGGTACTACTATCGCGTTAAGGCAGTTAGTTCTGTATATACCACAGGTTACTCATCATCTAAAGCTTCTAATACGATATTAAGTACACCTTCAATCGGCAATCCAACAAGTAAACAAACGGATCGATTTACTGCAAACTGGGGAAGTGTATCAGGAGCAACTAGCTATAAACTTTATGTATCTACTACCTCCAATTATAGCAGTTACGTAAGTGGCTATGCAGGAAAGACCATTTCTGGAACTAGTCATACCATAACTGGATTATCCCCGGGTAAGCATTACTATTATAGAGTGAAGGCAGTAAGTTCCGTTTATACTACTGGTTATTCCTCCTCCAAGACCTCTAATACCACAATGAGTACCCCTTCCATTGGTAATCCTACGAGTAAAAAGACCGATCGCTTTACAGCTAATTGGGGCAGTGTTTCAGGCGCAACTAGCTATAAGCTTTATGTTTCTACTAGTTCTAGTTATAGTAGTTATGTTAGTGGATACGCAGGAAAAACAATTAGTGGAACAAGTCATACAGTTACTGGATTATCACCCGGTAAACGATACTATTACAGAGTAAAAGCCGTAAGTTCTGCTTATACAACTGGCTATTCCGGATCTAAAGCATCCAATACTACATTAAGTACACCATCTATTGGAAATCCAACGAGCAAGCAAACGGATCGATTCACAGCCAATTGGGGTAATGTGTCTGGTGCAACCAGCTATAAGTTGTATGTATCAACCACTTCCAACTATAGTAATTATGTTAGTGGATATGCCGGAAAGACCATTTCAGGGACAAGTCATACTGTCACTGGCCTATCACCGGGTACGCACTACTATTATCGTGTAAAGGCAGTTAGTTCTGTGTATACTACAGGCTATTCTTCCTCTAAATCATCAAATACCATCTTAAGTACGCCATCAATTGGTAATCCGACAAGCAAACAAAACGACAGGTTTACGGCTAATTGGGGTAGTGTGTCTGGTGCAACAAGTTATAAGCTGTATGTTTCCACAAGTTCAAGTTTTAGTAGTCATGTAAGTGGATACTCAGGGAAAACGATCTCAGGAACTAGCCATACAATCACAGGGCTCTCTCCGGGAACGAATTACTACTATCGAGTAAAAGCAGTAAGTTCTCCATACACTACTGGATACTCGTCTTATAAAGCCTCAAATACGACTATGAGCACCCCGACAGTTGCTAATCCTACAAGCAAGCAAACGGATCGGTTTACTGCAAACTGGGGGAGTGTAACTGGCGCAACACGGTATCTACTTTATGTATCTACGAATTCTAGTTTCAGCTCTCATTTAAGTGGTTATTCTGGTAAAACAATTAATGGAACGAATTATACCATTACTGGACTTAACCCGGGAACGCATTATTACTATCGTGTGAAGGCTTCAAGTCCGGCATATACCACAAGCTATTCATCCTCAAAAACTGCCAATACTACTTTATCAACACCTGTGATTGCCAACGCATCGAGCCTTCAAACAAATCAATTTACGGCCAATTGGATGGGTGTAACAGGCGCTACAAGCTATAAACTCTATGTTTCTACCAATTCCAGCTTCAGTAGTCATGTAAGTGGATACAACGGAAAATCAGTGACTGGATCAAGCCATACAGTCACAGGTTTGGCTCCAGGTACCAATTACTATTATCGAGTGAAGGCTGTTAGCACACCATACATCACAGGTTATTCAAGTTCTAAAGCGACGAATACCACATTGAGTATACCATCCGTATCTAATCCAACCAGCAAGCAGACGGATCGATTTACAGCTAATTGGACGAGTGTTTCAGGTGCTACAAGTTACTTACTATACGTATCTACAAACTCCGCATTTAGCAGCCATGTAAGCGGATTTAATGGGAAATCTGTTTCTGGTACAAACTATACCGTGACTGGATTGACACCAGGTAAGAAATACTACTACCGTGTAAAAGCTGTAAGCTCAGCTTACACAACCGCTTATTCCGGATTTAAAGAGTCCAATACTACACTAAGCGCACCGGTCGCTTCAGAAGAATCCAATAAGGCACAAACCTCCTTTACTGCTAACTGGAGTTCTGTTTCCGGAGCAAACACGTATCGAATTCAGGTGTCAACTTCATCGAGCTTCTCCTCGATCTTCAATGACCAAACGGTTTCAGGTACATCTGCAAGTGTAACCGGGATCAGCTATGGAACTACTTACTATTATCGAGTAAGAGCCACATCTAGCTCAAGTATCAATTCCGCGTATTCATCAACCATCACTGTGCATCCATTGGTATTGCCGGGTAGCATCAGTTATAGTGAAGATGTTTGTCCGGGTTCATCACCTGGGCAGATAAATGGAACCACGCCATCAGGTGGTACGGGTACTTATGAATATCAGTGGCAGTATTACAATGGCTCATGGCAAACATTGGCTACCAATACATCCAATAATTACGATCCTACGATCAATATCTCATCTGCAACTAAATTCCGAAGGAGGGTTCGCTCAGGTGATAGCGGATGGAAAACTTCACCGGAGCTAACCATTCAGACAACTGCTCCGATTAGCGATGTGGGAACCTTAGCCACTTCGATTACAAATGATGTTTGCCCGGGTGAAACAGTAAGTCTATCCTTCACCAAAGGTGATAGTCGATTGGATATGAATACGGCCAAACTGGTTGTTGTGCGTGATGGGCAGGAAGTAGATTTAGGCGCATTAACCAATGCAGGAGCGACCTATACAGCTACTGCAGAAACATATTATCAGGATCAGTTCAAACTGAAAGGAGCCCAGCTGTGTACCGGATCACCAATCTATTCGAATGTTGTAACATTCAATTACTCATGCAATACGCCTCCATCTCCGAATGAAAACTTTGTAAGAACTGAAGTACCTATGGTACCTGTACAAACAGATGAGGAGCTTTCCATTCTGGACGCAACTAAAATGTCCACCACCTATGCCTATTTTGATGGGTTGGGTAGAAGTAAACAGTCCGTGAACCTGAAAGCTTCACCCTCAGGAAAAGATGTGATCCAGGTAGTGGAATACGATGAATTTGGTAGACGATCCATACAACGTTTACCATTTACTGATGTAAACAATGGTGCATTCCATACAGATGCTGTTACTGCACAAATCTCTTTCTTTATCAATGCAGATAAAGTTGCTCATGATTCACGTCCTTTCAGTGAAACTGAATTTGAGGCCAGTCCATTAAGCAGGGTACTGGCAACCATTCCTCAGGGACAGGACTGGTATGACAACAATAGGACGGTGACTAACAACTACACCTTCAACACGGCCGGAGAAGCGAAGAAGTGGGCCATTTCAAATGATCTGCCAGTTTCTACGGCTACCTATTTAGCCAACCAACTAAACGTGGTGGAAGTTACTGCCGAAGATGGACAGGTGACGAAAACCTATACCAATGGAATTGGGCAAACTGTTTTGAAGCGTGTGAAAGCCAATGAAACGCCTGTAGTTTGGTACGACACCTATTACATCTATGATGATTTTGGGAACCTTCGCTTCGTGATCCCTCCAAAACTTGCTGCCTTGACCGATGCTCCTAACCTGACTCAGGTTCGAGCGCTAGCGTTTGAATACCACTACGATGGCAGAAAGCGCATGGTTAAGAAATATGTACCTGGAGCGGAAGGTGTTCACATGGTGTATGATCAGTGGGATCGTTTGGTGATGACGCAAGATGGGAATCAGCGCAACGAATCGCCTAAAGAATGGCTTTATACCAAATATGATCAGCTCAACCGTCCGATCATGACAGGGATCATGACAGATAATCGTGATAGAGCTACCATTCAGGGTGAGTTGGATACTTATCCAACCAGGTATGAAAGTAGTGCATCAAATGAAGTAGGATATAGCCTCAACAATGCCTATCCAACCAGCGCGCAAATCACCGATGTATTGACTGTCACGTTCTATGATGATTATGACTTCATGGATGCTGACTGGGCTGATCTGGTATTTGCGGCTCAATCTGGGTTTGATCTGACTTTTAATGATCAGGTCAAAGGTCAGGTGACCGGTTCAATGACACGAGCCATAGGGCAGGATTGGATAAGAACCACCTCTTATTATGATGATAAGTACCGTCCGATTCAATCTGTTTCTAACAACCATCTGGGTGGTATCGATCGATCCAGCAATGCCTATGATTTCATAGGAAATGTAGTGAAAACACTTCAGGATCACAGCTCTTCATACGAGTCAGTTGCAGTGTTGAAAGAGTTTGAATACGATCATGCAAACAGACTGCTTCGGGAGTACAACACCATCGATAATGAAGCTCGCGTACTAGTTACCGAAAATCAATACAATGAGCTTGGAGAGCTTATTGAAAAGAATCTGCATTCCCCCCTTCAGGGGGGACAGGGGGGTGTTTCCTTCCTCCAATCCACAGACTATCGATACAACATCCGAGGGTGGCTGACCGATATCAACAACCACAAACTGCAAAACGACGGGGGTACCACCAACGATGATACCAATGATTTGTTTGGCATGCGCCTGTTTTACAATCAGGATCAGTATACAGCAAATGGTGAGGTTTTAGAAAAACAGTATGGAGGGAATATTGCTGGAGTAAAATGGAGCTCCAACAACCTGGTGGATACACCAACTGAACAAGCGTACGTCTATCATTATGATAAAGTGAGCCGTCTGACCAAAGCCACTTATGGTACTTTTAATACAGATACCAACTTTACCGGGCAAGCGTTTTACTCCATGAATGCCTCCTACGATGAGAATGGAAATATCCTAACACTGAATAGAAGAGGGAAACTAAACGACACCCTTATCGATATGGATTTGCTGGCCTATGAATACGAAGATGGCAACCAAAGCAACAGGCTTTACCGTGTTGATGATACTGGTGATGATGCTGAGGGATATAAGGAAATAGGAGGGATTCCTGGTGAGCTGTACTATTATGATGCAAATGGAAACATGATAGCTGATGTGAATAAAGAGATTGTGCGCATTGAGTATAATCACCTCAACTTGCCGATAGAAGTAGAGTTTCTGGATGGTAAATTGATCACCTATGAATACGATGCGGCAGGCATCAAGCTTAGACAAACCGTAGACGATGGTATAAACACCCCAAAAGTGACCGACTACCTGGGGCTTGGTGTATATGAAGATCAGGAGCTGAGTTTCTTGTTCACCTCAGAAGGACGAGCCATTAAATACGCCAATAGCTATGGATATGAATATTTCCTAAAAGATCACCTGGGCAATACGCGTGTGGCGTTTGGCGACCTTCCTGAGCGGGAGGAGTACAAGGCCACCATGGAAACTGAGCGCTCGGGATACGAAGAAAGCTACTTTGAGTTTCCGACCAATACGCGTGTAAATACCGAAAACCGAACCCCACTAGGTAATGAAAGTGTAGCGCTGAATGGGGTGGTAGCAGGCCGACAAGTAGGCCCTGCAAAGGTGCTAAATATCACAGCCGGAGATAAGATCGAGCTGGAAGTATGGACGAAGTATACGTTTAGTAGCTGGAACAATACCTCTGTTGCGGATATAGCCAGTGTGATTTCCGGTGCATTTGGTGGCGCCAGTGCTGGCACGGGCGGGGAGAGTGCTTCCGGTTCATTGAATAATGCATTATCCAATCCGGTAGCAAACGGACTCTTTGCAGATGCAGACAGTGGAGAGCCACGTGCATACCTGCAATACCTGTTCTTTGATGAGGCACATGCCTTCCAGCAGTCACACTCTGGGTTCATTGCTGTAGGAGCGGAGGCAGAAGGTGCTTTTGCGAAACTGGAAACAGTAGTCGACGGATTTACGGAGGATGGATTTCTGTTTGTATACATTGTAAACGAAAGCAACCAGGATGCAGAGGTCTACTTCGACGATCTGAAGATTATACAGGAGAGCGCAGCAACTAGTTTGGTAGTGAATAGCTCTCAGGATTACTATCCTTTCGGTCTAACTTTTAACTCCTACCAAAGAACAGCTAGTGTAGAGCAGAAGTACCTTTATAATGGGAAAGAGTTAGACGAGAATACGGGATGGCATGACTATGGTGCTAGGATGTATATGGCTGATCTTGGCAGATGGAATCATATTGATCCTGCTGGCGAAGAATATTATCCAACCTCACCTTATGTTTATGCCTTAAACACACCAATAAATGCAATCGACCCTGATGGTAAACGAGTTTACTTTGTTGCAGGTGCTGGCAATGATCAAATTGGATGGAATTATATTGATAAATTCCAAAGAGCTTTTGATACAGGTGGTATCCAAGGATTTACTCGAATAAACGCATCAAATGGAACTTATAATGACATTGCCTTTACTGCAATGTATAGAAGTAACGGATACAATGCAGGATATGAAGCGCAAGGAGTACTTAAGTTAAGGGAAAACCCAATGATTGATATGGCAGCCGAAGAAATTAGGGCTGACTTAAAAGAAAATCCCTTGGAGGACGGGGAGCAATTTAATCTAGCAGGTTATAGTTACGGTAGTGTATTGCAAGCACATGCTGCTCTTAAACTTGCTAATGAGGGTCAATATATTGACAACTTAATTTTGATTGGAAGCCCTATTTCTTCTGATTCTAGATTGTATAGACAGCTTCAGAAAAATAAAAACATTGGTAAAGTACTGAGAATAGACATTGAAGGTGATAAATTAAGTGATCCGTCTAGTATCTTAGAGTTTATTCAGGGAGGACAACAAAACGCTGATCCTGATAACACGGGTGAAGGCCCTCACTTTGATTTAGCAAGACCTGGGACGGGTGAAGGTGATCAAAATGATACATACCAAAGAATTAAAAGTGTTGTGGTTGAATGGTTAAAACAACAAGGAGTAGAATGAAAAATAAGAAAGCTATTTACTATTCGATTATCTTTTTTCTCTTGTATGGTTTAGTTGCTATTGTCAGTTCCGTATTTCTAGTGACATGGGGCGAAACTAGTTTGTATAAGAAAATCATTCTGTTCTTTTTGACATTTCCGATTCCTTGGAATGAGCTTATTGCCGATTCTATTGTCTACTTACCATTGAATGTACTATTCTGGACAGTTATTTTTTATCTTATATTTAGCTGGATATTGAAGCTCCGAACTAAGAGGAATAGCGGATAGACTTTATAATAATAGTCTAAAAAAATGGGAAGAATATGTAAATCAAAACCCTTGCAGAAATGTGAGGGTTTTTTAATACAATACTGGGATTATCTTTTTGATCTCGTTCTCTGCTTGATAGGCCATATCAGCTTGTTCGTAAGTTTTAGTGTCTTGAACTATTCTTTTGGCTCTTTCGACCTTATCCGTTTTATATTGAGGTAAGTTCCATGTAGAGAGGTCATCAATTGCTGAGAAGAAGTAATCTTTTAAGTTGAAACAAGACCAATATCCATTTGCTACCAAGCTTTTTTCAAGCTCATAAGAATCATATACATACCCATTTTGAGCGTTCCAGTACTTGACCAGCCGGATCATCGGTTTAATCAAAGAATAGTTAGAGTCATTTTTATCTGTAAGCTCTTTGTTGAAATCATTAGGACTTGTGGATAGCCAGTCTGTGTAATCAGATTTAGGAGCGGGAATGTATTTAGACCACCAATCTTCATAAGCTGGCACTAAATCAAACTTGATATGATTAAGGCTCAGAACTACGGTTGGATGACTTTGAGCTATCTGAGAAGTGTTATACTTATTTTGTGCAAACTTTCTTAATCGATCAATGAATGTTTGGGGCTTATATCCAGCATCATTATTAAAAATGATCATGTAATCGATATCAGATTTTTGGTCTGCTTTTCTAGGAAGGATCGTCCCTCTGGTAGAAGATCCGAATTTTAACTGCGTGATGCTGCTGCTTCCAAACCAATCATTTAATCTTATTCTTAAAGTAGAAATAGAAGTGTTTATACTACTCTTTTCAGTATCGGAAAGCACTAGGTTACTGGCGGTGGTTTTTAAGTGGTTAAGTACAGACATATTAGCAGTTCAGTTCTTTATCGGTGTATTCGGCTGTGTAGCCTTTTTCAAAGTTCTCTTTTGCTTGGAGAAAATCTTCATCTGCTGTAATGGGAGCATTAGAGCATTTAGTAGTGTAATCTTCAGTAAGCTGCTTCAATGCATCTGAAAGACCTGAATCATTAATAAGGCTGTCTAAATATCGTGCTTCAGTATTCCTTATTCGCTTGAAGATTAGGTTCAGATCATTAGCGATATTTTCATGCTTATTAGCAATATCAATCTTATTCTTATAATCGGAAAAGGTAGTTGTATAGAGGATGAGAAATCCGCCTAGTGCTCCAAGAATATTGACAATAACTTGAACCCAAGTATTTTCTCCTGGTATTTTATCCCAAATCCCAACGTTCATGATTGTACTAAAAGAAGCGGCTATTGTTCCAACAATTAGGGCAGTTCTAAAGCGTTCACTTCCAGTTTTTAACCTTCTTGCTGCGTTGAAGTGAGTGCTTTTTTTATAGAGGCAATCAACTTTAAGCTTCCTCACAGCCTGAAGTGTCTGACTCTCAGAATTACCCACCATATGCAGCTTTTGTTTTATAGTCTCGGATAACCAAATCCATATAATCGAAAATGCGTTGCTTTTCTTGGGCAGGCAGGCTCTCTACCTGATCCAGTCGATTAACCATCTCTTTATCATAAGTGGCGTTTTGCCCTTCACCTAGCAGAAAATCTACGGAGACTTCAAAGGCTTTAGCCAGCTTTACCATCACTTCAATAGATGGCAAGTTATCGCCACGTTCATACTTGCCAATCATGACACGGGATGAATCAATCTGTTTAGCTAGCTCATCTTGTGACCAGCTTTTTTGCTTCCTAAGTTGCGTTATACGCTCTCCAATGGTAATCATGTTTATCTAAAGAACCTCTTTTTGATAGTAATAGATCAAATTTAGGTAAACAAGAGACACATAAGAAATACATGTTGCTTGCTGATAAGAAAAACATGCGGTACTTTTGGATCACATGTTTATCAAAAAACTTTTTTTATGAACACCTCTGGAAAGCTACGCATCGACACTACCAACTCCGATCATATCATTTACAAACACACTCCAATGGAAATAGCAGTACTAGGTGGAATCAGATTAGAAGGCTTGGACAGAATGAGAGTAACCCTAAAGGTTCAGGTAGAGCATCTATCACTCAGACACAATCTGGATTTGTATAATGATAACCAGACTGAGAAGCTGATCCGGAAGATCGCAGAGCGGCTGGAGATCGGAACCAGTGTAGCGGCAGCAGCACTGACAGACTTGACAGATGAGCTGGAGAAGTACAGGCTGGAAGAAATCGAGCGCACTGTGTCCGCTGAAAATCAAAAGAAGTTATTGAGCACAGATGAGATAAAAGAAGCTCAGAGCTACTTGAAAGCTCCAAACCTGATGGCTCGCACAATGGAAGACATAGGAAGATCGGGAGTGATCGGAGAAGAGAGCAACAGGCTTTTGATGTACATCATCTTCACAAGTAGAAAGCGGGCAACCCCTCTGCATGTGATCAGCTTGGGAAGCTCAGGAAATGGAAAGACACACCTACAGGAAAAAGTAAGTGCACTCATACCGGATGAAGACAAACTGGAAATCACCAAGCTATCAGGAAATGCATTTTACTACTTCGGGCAACAGGAACTGAGAAACAAGCTCATACTCATTGAGGATATGGACGGAGCAGATGAAGTACTCTATCCACTCAGAGAGATCAAGAGTAAGAAGCAGATCACCAAGACGGTAGTAATCAAGAACACCAAAGGAGAAACCCGAACAGTAACCCTGAAAGTAGAAGGGCCAGTGTGTGTCTCAGGATGTACGACAAAAGAGAGTATGTATGAAGACAATGCAAACCGGAGCTTCCTGATCTATGTAGATGAAAGTGCAGAGCAGGACGAACGAATCATGAACTATCAAAGGAGGCTGAGTGCAGGAAAGGTTGATCTGTCGGAGCAGTGGGACATTATAGATGCTTTTAAAAACATGCAAAGAGTTCTGCAACCGATCACCGTACGAAACCCCTTTGCAGAGTATCTACACATCCCAAAGGAAGTGTTCAAACCCAGAAGGACAAATGCCCATTATCTGGCCTTCATAGAAGCGGTGACCTTTTATCATCAGTATCAGCGTGAGAGACAAGCAGACACCCTAACGGGTGAGGAATTTATAGAAACAACTATCGAGGATATCCAAGAGGCAAACAAGCTCATGAAGGAGATACTATTGAGGAAATCAGATGATCTAAATGGAGCGACCAGGAACTACTTCGAGCAGTTGAAGAGCTGGCTACAGAAAGAGGATAAGAACAGCTTTACGAATGCATCAGCCAGAAAGGAACTGAGAGTAAATGCGAGCAATCAAAAGCGTTACATGATCGCTTTGCAGGAATGGGGATTAGTTCAGAAAGTGAAGGGAGACAAGAAGAACGGCTTTAACTATGAGGTGACCACCTATGAAGATCAGAAGCAAAGGAATCAACGGATCGAAAGTGTGCTCGATAACATCGTGGATGAGATTAAGAAGTCCATGAAGCCCAAAAGAAGTTCAAAGGCATAAATGAACCACATATCAAGAATTACAGCACATATAGCCAGAAAATCAAAGTAGTTCACTCAGAATCCGAATCACCAACCGAATGAAAAAACTGATCCTTCAAAATGCCTCTTATCGCTACCTAGAGCAGAGTTTTAAGGAATGGCTCGACATACAAGGCTATGCGCCAAGTACGGTTTACAATCTACCCAATCACATCAGGGAGCTATTGCACTACCTCGAATCCAAAGACATCAACAACATCAAGGAACTGAACATCAAACACATTGAAAGATATTATCATCAACTAAAGGAAAGAGGAAACCAAAGGCGGGGCGGTGGCCTGAGCAATGCACACCTGAACAAACACATCCAGAGTCTGAGAAAGTTTACGAGCTACTTGCGAAAAGTGGGAAGACTGGAGATACCGGAAATCACTTTAAAGGATGAAGAAACAGTAAACAAGATCATCTATCTGACAGAAGAAGAAATCCGTCTGCTATTCAAGGCAACCTATCAGGAATGGGAAAAGAAACTCAATGTATCACCAGAAGTTAGTGAAGCAATCAGGGCAAGAGATCGGGCAATGCTGGCAGTGTTTTATGGCTGTGGGCTGAGAAGAAATGAAGGTGTAATGTTAGATGTCTGTGACATCAATTTTGATCGATCCGTGTTGCATGTTCGCAAAGGGAAGAACTACAAAGAACGCTTTGTTCCCATCAGCAAAACCAACTTGAAATACCTGACTGAATACATCTACGATCATCGGGGCGAGTTGACCAAAGGAGTTAAGACAGATGCGGTGTTCGTTGCTTACACGACCGCCAAGCGGATGCAGGGACAAAGCCTGTTCGTCCGCCTTAAGAACCTGCAATATCAAACAGGTGATCTGGACCTAATCGAGAAAGAGATCGGACTACACACACTCAGGCACTCCATAGCTACACACTTTTTACAGGCAGGAATGAAGCTGGAAAGCATCAGCAGGTTTTTAGGCCATAGCAGCTTGGAGAGCACACAGATCTACACCCATGTAGCAGGAATACCGATTGAGCGAGCACAGCCATTTAATAACATCAAGGAGTATGAAAGTATCAGACTATCAGAAGACGAGTTTTAGAGAGTACCTGAAATCAAAGGCATTTACCAGCAAGAGTATCGATAGAAGAATGGTAGTGATGCGCATGTTCTGGAAGTGGCTGGAAAAAGAGAACCTGGAAGCAGAAGAAGTGAGCTACAATGACCTGATGATGTACATGAAATACAAGAGCAGAAAAGGAGCGACACAACGAACGATCCAAGCTTATATGGGAATCATCAAACACTTTTATGAGCACCTGTTGAGAGAAGGAAAGATCAACGTGAACCCAGCTTCAGATGTAGAAGTAAAGGGTGTGAAGCGAAAGATGTTGTATCACATTTTAGAGCCGCATGAGCTTCAATCACTCTACAATCAGTATCCAATCGACACACCCAAAGAGATCAGGAATAAAGTGATGTTAGGGCTGTTAGTGAATCAGGGAGTGGCCACTGCAGAGCTATCGAGAATGGAAGTGAAAGATGTTGATCTTAGACAAGGAATAATAGATGTGAAAGGAAGTAGGAAAAGCAATGGAAGGAAGTTGAAACTGGAAGCTCATCAAGTAATGGAGATATACGATTATGTGATGAGAGTACGGGCAGAGATCAAGGAAATCAATCCAAAACGGAAGTATCAGGAACGGCAGGAAAATGAGAATCTGTTTATCGGTGATGGTGGCAATGCAAGCAACTTTAGCAACTACATGACCAGGCTGATGGTAAAGGTGAGAAAGATGAATCCAAGTGTTTTGAATGCGCAGCAACTACGAGCAAGTGTAATTACCAAGTGGCTAAGAATGTACAATCTGAGAGAGGTTCAATATCTGGCAGGACACAGATACATCAGCAGCACAGAAAGCTTTTTAGAGAATGATTTGATTGGCTTGAAAGAGGAAGTCCAGCAGTTCCATCCACTTGGTTAGAAAGTTGCTATCTATAATATATGACCTTTTTTAACTCTAAGGGATTTTTTTTAAAAGGATTAGGCGAGATAACAGAGCTCCCGTACCGAATGCGATTGCTTCAGATATGAGGTTGATAGATATATCTTTTAGGAACTCCATTGGCTGTAAAGATACAGAATATCAAGGCTAGAATTAAACGATATTAAACACTGGAATATCTGATCTGGACTTTTTTGCCCCGAAAAGAAAGATGTTGAAAAATAGAACTGGTTAAAAGGTGGTTAAACACCCTTCATTGATGATCCTCGAGGATACCCAATTAGATTTTTTTTAAAAGGTAGTATTTAGTGAATAGAGCCCCTGCACCAAAAGAAATGATGTCTGAAAGGAGGTTGACGAATATGTCTCTGATGAGCTCCATTGAAGTATAAAGATACTAAAATTTTAAATCGTACGATACATAAAAAGTGCCAAATGGCACTACTTGTACGCGTGTTATAGAGAAAGAAATGCGTACAAGTTGCCCCCGCTTCGTTCGGCTTAAGGCCTTCACCCCACAGGTAAAGCGGTGTTCGTCATCAGTTGGCTTGCATCCTTCACGCCAGACCTGTTCAGGAGCTTACAGCACCTTCCAGCCCTTCGGGTCTACGAGTCTGTCATGTAGGCTGCTTAGCCTGCCTTCTTCCTCACGGCTGTTACTGTGTCTGATGCCAGAGCTGACAACCCACAAACCCACCTCTGCCAGCACTGGCCACATCCACTCACAGCCCGTGTTAATGCGAGCCTGCTGGCTCAGTCGGACTGGCTAAAGCCACATTGCCAGGCGGGCTAATCGCCCTTCATCTGGCAGGCCTCCTTCGCACTCGCAGACGGCTCGCCGCACAAAATCCCAATGCTAGCTCAAGGCTGTTTTACCTGTCTTACCGCACAAGTTCACCACCACATGCCGCGCATCGGATCAATCACCACACAGAGAAAATGAGTAGCTGCTTGGCCCATCAACCCAATCAATGAATCCACGCAGATCAACGCATAGACCAAAGCTTCATTGATCGGTCTGATGTCAACTTTGCTTGGAAATAGCAAAAAGGAGGATGTGGACAATGGTAAGCAAGATGCATTCACACAGAGTGTGAAGTGTTATTGCATCTTGCTATTAATCATTTAGTTATGATTAACAGGATAGACCATAAGTGGTCTATTAATGGTCTAATTTTAGTCAGATTGTTCACTTAAATCAAACAGAGCAACTTTTATTGTACCATAAAATCCCTATTGCAGTGAATGTTCATCAATGATCATTGCCTGAAACCCATTGTAACTAATGCCAGTCAGTTGCAGAAAATGTCAATGAATGATAGTGTGAACCAAAGAAGCCCTGAACTGGACACGTGTATCCCGCAGGGTACTTTACATAATATGCTTATACAACCCGCAGGAGCAAATGAAATCAAACCAATCCGAGGAGCTTGTATAAGAGCATGTTATGTAAAAGTGAAAGGGAAGGGGTTCTTTGGGATAAAACTTTTCCACACTTCTTCAAAAACTTTTTCACTACTCAAAAAACGTGTTTGTTTATTTTGTATCTTTAATAGCGGGAAGCAATAATTAAAGAGAGCCCACACAGTAAATCGGAAATGATGTGCTGTGTGGGCTTTTTTATTGGCTAAAACTCACGTCCTAACACAGCTGTAGACGCTGGATTAGCTTGCTGAAAGTGTGTGTCCTGTGAGATTAAAATGAGTGTAAATACATTACCTCGATTGTGTTGTCCTACTGTGAAACGGATGAAAAAGCTATGATTGAATCGAAAAAATATCTGATGATAATATTCTTAAAAGAGTAGCCAGAAAATATTGATTGAAATAATAACATATATGAGCATAACAATAATAGTGATAGTACTAGTCATAGTGATTGGGCTATTAACAGCAATCTCTATTGCCCTTAAGCATAAGGGAGAGCTAGACTTGAATGCTGACTTTAAAAAGGGCCAGTTACGTATTAAGAAAAAGAAATGATGGATTATCTTCGCACCGGCATGAGCCAAAAAGTTCTTTTACATTTTTTTAGAGAGCACTAGAAGAAAATCTAAGTCCATCATTTTTTCGCATAGATTATACTCCCTTCGGTCTAACTTTTAACTCCTACCAAAGAACAGCTAGTGTAGAGCAGAAGTACCTTTATAATGGGAAAGAGTTAGACGAGAATACGGGATGGCATGACTATGGTGCTAGGATGTATATGGCTGATCTTGGCAGATGGAATCATATTGATCCTGCTGGCGAAGAATATTATCCAACCTCACCTTATGTTTATGCCTTAAACACACCAATAAATGCAATCGACCCTGATGGTAAACGAGTTTACTTTGTTGCAGGTGCTGGCAATGATCAAATTGGATGGAATTATATTGATAAATTCCAAAGAGCTTTTGATACAGGTGGTATCCAAGGATTTACTCGAATAAACGCATCAAATGGAACTTATAATGACATTGCCTTTACTGCAATGTATAGAAGTAACGGATACAATGCAGGATATGAAGCGCAAGGAGTACTTAAGTTAAGGGAAAACCCAATGATTGATATGGCAGCCGAAGAAATTAGGGCTGACTTAAAAGAAAATCCCTTGGAGGACGGGGAGCAATTTAATCTAGCAGGTTATAGTTACGGTAGTGTATTGCAAGCACATGCTGCTCTTAAACTTGCTAATGAGGGTCAATATATTGACAACTTAATTTTGATTGGAAGCCCTATTTCTTCTGATTCTAGATTGTATAGACAGCTTCAGAAAAATAAAAACATTGGTAAAGTACTGAGAATAGACATTGAAGGTGATAAATTAAGTGATCCGTCTAGTATCTTAGAGTTTATTCAGGGAGGACAACAAAACGCTGATCCTGATAACACGGGTGAAGGCCCTCACTTTGATTTAGCAAGACCTGGGACGGGTGAAGGTGATCAAAATGATACATACCAAAGAATTAAAAGTGTTGTGGTTGAATGGTTAAAACAACAAGGAGTAGAATGAAAAATAAGAAAGCTATTTACTATTCGATTATCTTTTTTCTCTTGTATGGTTTAGTTGCTATTGTCAGTTCCGTATTTCTAGTGACATGGGGCGAAACTAGTTTGTATAAGAAAATCATTCTGTTCTTTTTGACATTTCCGATTCCTTGGAATGAGCTTATTGCCGATTCTATTGTCTACTTACCATTGAATGTACTATTCTGGACAGTTATTTTTTATCTTATATTTAGCTGGATATTGAAGCTCCGAACTAAGAGGAATAGCGGATAGACTTTATAATAATAGTCTAAAAAAATGGGAAGAATATGTAAATCAAAACCCTTGCAGAAATGTGAGGGTTTTTTAATACAATACTGGGATTATCTTTTTGATCTCGTTCTCTGCTTGATAGGCCATATCAGCTTGTTCGTAAGTTTTAGTGTCTTGAACTATTCTTTTGGCTCTTTCGACCTTATCCGTTTTATATTGAGGTAAGTTCCATGTAGAGAGGTCATCAATTGCTGAGAAGAAGTAATCTTTTAAGTTGAAACAAGACCAATATCCATTTGCTACCAAGCTTTTTTCAAGCTCATAAGAATCATATACATACCCATTTTGAGCGTTCCAGTACTTGACCAGCCGGATCATCGGTTTAATCAAAGAATAGTTAGAGTCATTTTTATCTGTAAGCTCTTTGTTGAAATCATTAGGACTTGTGGATAGCCAGTCTGTGTAATCAGATTTAGGAGCGGGAATGTATTTAGACCACCAATCTTCATAAGCTGGCACTAAATCAAACTTGATATGATTAAGGCTCAGAACTACGGTTGGATGACTTTGAGCTATCTGAGAAGTGTTATACTTATTTTGTGCAAACTTTCTTAATCGATCAATGAATGTTTGGGGCTTATATCCAGCATCATTATTAAAAATGATCATGTAATCGATATCAGATTTTTGGTCTGCTTTTCTAGGAAGGATCGTCCCTCTGGTAGAAGATCCGAATTTTAACTGCGTGATGCTGCTGCTTCCAAACCAATCATTTAATCTTATTCTTAAAGTAGAAATAGAAGTGTTTATACTACTCTTTTCAGTATCGGAAAGCACTAGGTTACTGGCGGTGGTTTTTAAGTGGTTAAGTACAGACATATTAGCAGTTCAGTTCTTTATCGGTGTATTCGGCTGTGTAGCCTTTTTCAAAGTTCTCTTTTGCTTGGAGAAAATCTTCATCTGCTGTAATGGGAGCATTAGAGCATTTAGTAGTGTAATCTTCAGTAAGCTGCTTCAATGCATCTGAAAGACCTGAATCATTAATAAGGCTGTCTAAATATCGTGCTTCAGTATTCCTTATTCGCTTGAAGATTAGGTTCAGATCATTAGCGATATTTTCATGCTTATTAGCAATATCAATCTTATTCTTATAATCGGAAAAGGTAGTTGTATAGAGGATGAGAAATCCGCCTAGTGCTCCAAGAATATTGACAATAACTTGAACCCAAGTATTTTCTCCTGGTATTTTATCCCAAATCCCAACGTTCATGATTGTACTAAAAGAAGCGGCTATTGTTCCAACAATTAGGGCAGTTCTAAAGCGTTCACTTCCAGTTTTTAACCTTCTTGCTGCGTTGAAGTGAGTGCTTTTTTTATAGAGGCAATCAACTTTAAGCTTCCTCACAGCCTGAAGTGTCTGACTCTCAGAATTACCCACCATATGCAGCTTTTGTTTTATAGTCTCGGATAACCAAATCCATATAATCGAAAATGCGTTGCTTTTCTTGGGCAGGCAGGCTCTCTACCTGATCCAGTCGATTAACCATCTCTTTATCATAAGTGGCGTTTTGCCCTTCACCTAGCAGAAAATCTACGGAGACTTCAAAGGCTTTAGCCAGCTTTACCATCACTTCAATAGATGGCAAGTTATCGCCACGTTCATACTTGCCAATCATGACACGGGATGAATCAATCTGTTTAGCTAGCTCATCTTGTGACCAGCTTTTTTGCTTCCTAAGTTGCGTTATACGCTCTCCAATGGTAATCATGTTTATCTAAAGAACCTCTTTTTGATAGTAATAGATCAAATTTAGGTAAACAAGAGACACATAAGAAATACATGTTGCTTGCTGATAAGAAAAACATGCGGTACTTTTGGATCACATGTTTATCAAAAAACTTTTTTTATGAACACCTCTGGAAAGCTACGCATCGACACTACCAACTCCGATCATATCATTTACAAACACACTCCAATGGAAATAGCAGTACTAGGTGGAATCAGATTAGAAGGCTTGGACAGAATGAGAGTAACCCTAAAGGTTCAGGTAGAGCATCTATCACTCAGACACAATCTGGATTTGTATAATGATAACCAGACTGAGAAGCTGATCCGGAAGATCGCAGAGCGGCTGGAGATCGGAACCAGTGTAGCGGCAGCAGCACTGACAGACTTGACAGATGAGCTGGAGAAGTACAGGCTGGAAGAAATCGAGCGCACTGTGTCCGCTGAAAATCAAAAGAAGTTATTGAGCACAGATGAGATAAAAGAAGCTCAGAGCTACTTGAAAGCTCCAAACCTGATGGCTCGCACAATGGAAGACATAGGAAGATCGGGAGTGATCGGAGAAGAGAGCAACAGGCTTTTGATGTACATCATCTTCACAAGTAGAAAGCGGGCAACCCCTCTGCATGTGATCAGCTTGGGAAGCTCAGGAAATGGAAAGACACACCTACAGGAAAAAGTAAGTGCACTCATACCGGATGAAGACAAACTGGAAATCACCAAGCTATCAGGAAATGCATTTTACTACTTCGGGCAACAGGAACTGAGAAACAAGCTCATACTCATTGAGGATATGGACGGAGCAGATGAAGTACTCTATCCACTCAGAGAGATCAAGAGTAAGAAGCAGATCACCAAGACGGTAGTAATCAAGAACACCAAAGGAGAAACCCGAACAGTAACCCTGAAAGTAGAAGGGCCAGTGTGTGTCTCAGGATGTACGACAAAAGAGAGTATGTATGAAGACAATGCAAACCGGAGCTTCCTGATCTATGTAGATGAAAGTGCAGAGCAGGACGAACGAATCATGAACTATCAAAGGAGGCTGAGTGCAGGAAAGGTTGATCTGTCGGAGCAGTGGGACATTATAGATGCTTTTAAAAACATGCAAAGAGTTCTGCAACCGATCACCGTACGAAACCCCTTTGCAGAGTATCTACACATCCCAAAGGAAGTGTTCAAACCCAGAAGGACAAATGCCCATTATCTGGCCTTCATAGAAGCGGTGACCTTTTATCATCAGTATCAGCGTGAGAGACAAGCAGACACCCTAACGGGTGAGGAATTTATAGAAACAACTATCGAGGATATCCAAGAGGCAAACAAGCTCATGAAGGAGATACTATTGAGGAAATCAGATGATCTAAATGGAGCGACCAGGAACTACTTCGAGCAGTTGAAGAGCTGGCTACAGAAAGAGGATAAGAACAGCTTTACGAATGCATCAGCCAGAAAGGAACTGAGAGTAAATGCGAGCAATCAAAAGCGTTACATGATCGCTTTGCAGGAATGGGGATTAGTTCAGAAAGTGAAGGGAGACAAGAAGAACGGCTTTAACTATGAGGTGACCACCTATGAAGATCAGAAGCAAAGGAATCAACGGATCGAAAGTGTGCTCGATAACATCGTGGATGAGATTAAGAAGTCCATGAAGCCCAAAAGAAGTTCAAAGGCATAAATGAACCACATATCAAGAATTACAGCACATATAGCCAGAAAATCAAAGTAGTTCACTCAGAATCCGAATCACCAACCGAATGAAAAAACTGATCCTTCAAAATGCCTCTTATCGCTACCTAGAGCAGAGTTTTAAGGAATGGCTCGACATACAAGGCTATGCGCCAAGTACGGTTTACAATCTACCCAATCACATCAGGGAGCTATTGCACTACCTCGAATCCAAAGACATCAACAACATCAAGGAACTGAACATCAAACACATTGAAAGATATTATCATCAACTAAAGGAAAGAGGAAACCAAAGGCGGGGCGGTGGCCTGAGCAATGCACACCTGAACAAACACATCCAGAGTCTGAGAAAGTTTACGAGCTACTTGCGAAAAGTGGGAAGACTGGAGATACCGGAAATCACTTTAAAGGATGAAGAAACAGTAAACAAGATCATCTATCTGACAGAAGAAGAAATCCGTCTGCTATTCAAGGCAACCTATCAGGAATGGGAAAAGAAACTCAATGTATCACCAGAAGTTAGTGAAGCAATCAGGGCAAGAGATCGGGCAATGCTGGCAGTGTTTTATGGCTGTGGGCTGAGAAGAAATGAAGGTGTAATGTTAGATGTCTGTGACATCAATTTTGATCGATCCGTGTTGCATGTTCGCAAAGGGAAGAACTACAAAGAACGCTTTGTTCCCATCAGCAAAACCAACTTGAAATACCTGACTGAATACATCTACGATCATCGGGGCGAGTTGACCAAAGGAGTTAAGACAGATGCGGTGTTCGTTGCTTACACGACCGCCAAGCGGATGCAGGGACAAAGCCTGTTCGTCCGCCTTAAGAACCTGCAATATCAAACAGGTGATCTGGACCTAATCGAGAAAGAGATCGGACTACACACACTCAGGCACTCCATAGCTACACACTTTTTACAGGCAGGAATGAAGCTGGAAAGCATCAGCAGGTTTTTAGGCCATAGCAGCTTGGAGAGCACACAGATCTACACCCATGTAGCAGGAATACCGATTGAGCGAGCACAGCCATTTAATAACATCAAGGAGTATGAAAGTATCAGACTATCAGAAGACGAGTTTTAGAGAGTACCTGAAATCAAAGGCATTTACCAGCAAGAGTATCGATAGAAGAATGGTAGTGATGCGCATGTTCTGGAAGTGGCTGGAAAAAGAGAACCTGGAAGCAGAAGAAGTGAGCTACAATGACCTGATGATGTACATGAAATACAAGAGCAGAAAAGGAGCGACACAACGAACGATCCAAGCTTATATGGGAATCATCAAACACTTTTATGAGCACCTGTTGAGAGAAGGAAAGATCAACGTGAACCCAGCTTCAGATGTAGAAGTAAAGGGTGTGAAGCGAAAGATGTTGTATCACATTTTAGAGCCGCATGAGCTTCAATCACTCTACAATCAGTATCCAATCGACACACCCAAAGAGATCAGGAATAAAGTGATGTTAGGGCTGTTAGTGAATCAGGGAGTGGCCACTGCAGAGCTATCGAGAATGGAAGTGAAAGATGTTGATCTTAGACAAGGAATAATAGATGTGAAAGGAAGTAGGAAAAGCAATGGAAGGAAGTTGAAACTGGAAGCTCATCAAGTAATGGAGATATACGATTATGTGATGAGAGTACGGGCAGAGATCAAGGAAATCAATCCAAAACGGAAGTATCAGGAACGGCAGGAAAATGAGAATCTGTTTATCGGTGATGGTGGCAATGCAAGCAACTTTAGCAACTACATGACCAGGCTGATGGTAAAGGTGAGAAAGATGAATCCAAGTGTTTTGAATGCGCAGCAACTACGAGCAAGTGTAATTACCAAGTGGCTAAGAATGTACAATCTGAGAGAGGTTCAATATCTGGCAGGACACAGATACATCAGCAGCACAGAAAGCTTTTTAGAGAATGATTTGATTGGCTTGAAAGAGGAAGTCCAGCAGTTCCATCCACTTGGTTAGAAAGTTGCTATCTATAATATATGACCTTTTTTAACTCTAAGGGATTTTTTTTAAAAGGATTAGGCGAGATAACAGAGCTCCCGTACCGAATGCGATTGCTTCAGATATGAGGTTGATAGATATATCTTTTAGGAACTCCATTGGCTGTAAAGATACAGAATATCAAGGCTAGAATTAAACGATATTAAACACTGGAATATCTGATCTGGACTTTTTTGCCCCGAAAAGAAAGATGTTGAAAAATAGAACTGGTTAAAAGGTGGTTAAACACCCTTCATTGATGATCCTCGAGGATACCCAATTAGATTTTTTTTAAAAGGTAGTATTTAGTGAATAGAGCCCCTGCACCAAAAGAAATGATGTCTGAAAGGAGGTTGACGAATATGTCTCTGATGAGCTCCATTGAAGTATAAAGATACTAAAATTTTAAATCGTACGATACATAAAAAGTGCCAAATGGCACTACTTGTACGCGTGTTATAGAGAAAGAAATGCGTACAAGTTGCCCCCGCTTCGTTCGGCTTAAGGCCTTCACCCCACAGGTAAAGCGGTGTTCGTCATCAGTTGGCTTGCATCCTTCACGCCAGACCTGTTCAGGAGCTTACAGCACCTTCCAGCCCTTCGGGTCTACGAGTCTGTCATGTAGGCTGCTTAGCCTGCCTTCTTCCTCACGGCTGTTACTGTGTCTGATGCCAGAGCTGACAACCCACAAACCCACCTCTGCCAGCACTGGCCACATCCACTCACAGCCCGTGTTAATGCGAGCCTGCTGGCTCAGTCGGACTGGCTAAAGCCACATTGCCAGGCGGGCTAATCGCCCTTCATCTGGCAGGCCTCCTTCGCACTCGCAGACGGCTCGCCGCACAAAATCCCAATGCTAGCTCAAGGCTGTTTTACCTGTCTTACCGCACAAGTTCACCACCACATGCCGCGCATCGGATCAATCACCACACAGAGAAAATGAGTAGCTGCTTGGCCCATCAACCCAATCAATGAATCCACGCAGATCAACGCATAGACCAAAGCTTCATTGATCGGTCTGATGTCAACTTTGCTTGGAAATAGCAAAAAGGAGGATGTGGACAATGGTAAGCAAGATGCATTCACACAGAGTGTGAAGTGTTATTGCATCTTGCTATTAATCATTTAGTTATGATTAACAGGATAGACCATAAGTGGTCTATTAATGGTCTAATTTTAGTCAGATTGTTCACTTAAATCAAACAGAGCAACTTTTATTGTACCATAAAATCCCTATTGCAGTGAATGTTCATCAATGATCATTGCCTGAAACCCATTGTAACTAATGCCAGTCAGTTGCAGAAAATGTCAATGAATGATAGTGTGAACCAAAGAAGCCCTGAACTGGACACGTGTATCCCGCAGGGTACTTTACATAATATGCTTATACAACCCGCAGGAGCAAATGAAATCAAACCAATCCGAGGAGCTTGTATAAGAGCATGTTATGTAAAAGTGAAAGGGAAGGGGTTCTTTGGGATAAAACTTTTCCACACTTCTTCAAAAACTTTTTCACTACTCAAAAAACGTGTTTGTTTATTTTGTATCTTTAATAGCGGGAAGCAATAATTAAAGAGAGCCCACACAGTAAATCGGAAATGATGTGCTGTGTGGGCTTTTTTATTGGCTAAAACTCACGTCCTAACACAGCTGTAGACGCTGGATTAGCTTGCTGAAAGTGTGTGTCCTGTGAGATTAAAATGAGTGTAAATACATTACCTCGATTGTGTTGTCCTACTGTGAAACGGATGAAAAAGCTATGATTGAATCGAAAAAATATCTGATGATAATATTCTTAAAAGAGTAGCCAGAAAATATTGATTGAAATAATAACATATATGAGCATAACAATAATAGTGATAGTACTAGTCATAGTGATTGGGCTATTAACAGCAATCTCTATTGCCCTTAAGCATAAGGGAGAGCTAGACTTGAATGCTGACTTTAAAAAGGGCCAGTTACGTATTAAGAAAAAGAAATGATGGATTATCTTCGCACCGGCATGAGCCAAAAAGTTCTTTTACATTTTTTTAGAGAGCACTAGAAGAAAATCTAAGTCCATCATTTTTTCGCATAGATTATACTCCCTTTGGGATGGGATTTAATAAGAGTCAAAGAGTAGCGAGTAAGGAGCAGAGGTTTAAGTTTGGAGGGAAAGAAGAACAAGAATGGAGAGTTCTGGATTTTGGAGCTAGAATGTATGATGCTTCTATTGGAAGATGGAATGTGCCAGATGCATTAAGCGATGAACAAACAAGTTGGACAGTTTATAGATATGGGTTTAGTAACCCAATCAATTTCGTAGATGAAGACGGAAATATTGAATGGCCAGTTCGTGGTAAATACTTGCATAGAATGCATAATCATACAAGAGTTAGTTACACACACTATAAACGAGCTATGCAAAGTTTAGGTCATGTAGCACAAACTTATAACTATGCATATCGGCAAATTGGCGCGACTAATAGCTTATCTTCAACTCAGTTAGATGCTTACAATAGGGGAGATTTGGCAGTTGTTAATTCTGACTTTTTCAGAATCAGGAATGTTGGATCGTCTCCTCATATTGGAGTTGACTTTAAAGCTAATTTCGGAAGTGATTTATACTCCTTAGACGATGGTACAGTTGTTGCTACTGGTTTTTCTAATTCAACTGGGAAGTTCATTGTAGTAGAGTATCCTAACGGTGATAGGGTGAGGTTTATGCATTTAAATACAATTGGTGTAAGCAAAGGTGACACTGTCTATGAAGGTCAGGTAATTGGGGCTACCGGTAATAGTGGAGCTTATTACAGTAAAAAAAGAGGGAAGAAAGTTAATTATCCTGCCCACTTACATGTTGATGCAGTCAATAAAGACGGTGAACTAGTAAACCCACTAACAAGGGGGTATGGTGCAGTCAATAATAAGCAATTTTTTGAATGGTTTGAAGGTGATTACCGAAAGCTGAGGGATTGGAAGCAAGGATTAAATAACGGGCTAATCAAGACTTATAATCAGTCTGACTATACTTATGATGAATGGAGAGAAATAATAATTGGAATAGGAATAAATTGATATCATTATGCTAATTGAAATACTATTATCAACTTTATTGACTTTGCAACAAGATCCTTTTCTCATAACGGATAATAAAGTTGGACAATACTCTTTTTGTGATGACGTGGAGCTGTTTAGAGGTGAAGTAATTGAAGATAATGAATACGATGTAAAAATCGTGAGTTTGGGTGATGAAGTTTGGATTGCCTTTGACTTTAATGAGGCAGGAATATTTAGAATAGAAACCAACTCCTCAAAGTATTCGCTTGAGTCAGGTATATGTCCTGGTTCTTCGATTCCTGACTTATTTAAGATCTACCCAAATATCGTGCTAGACATGTCATTCGGAATTTCATTCAAGTTAGTCAATGAGGAAATTTATTTTTCGGTAGATAAGGATTTTGGTGACCAAAAAGAATTAGAAACCTACTTAGCAGAATATGGTTTGGAGAAGCTCATTGAGGAATATTTCGCTGATGCTGATGTTTTCTCGATTATAGTAGTAGGTTCTTGTTAATTAAACTCAAATCAAACAGTCGCTCAGGTATCCCCCTAGCTAGCGCGAGCTTGTAGCTCGTGCAAAACAGAACTAAGAATGAAGAAAGAAAAATGAATGGACAACCTTATCGCGCAAGTCTCCCTTATCGCGCAAGTCTTCCTGCGAGGGGAATGAGTGAGAGAGAGACTTGGGCGAAGTTTTGAAGACATTACACCCCCTCAGAGTCACTTGGGGTTGGAGAAGAGAGGGAAAGGACTCTGAGGAACAAAGAAAAGAGAATAGAAAAAGAAAAATATAGCAACACAAATCCTCAGAGTTCTCTGCGAGTAACTCTGAGGGAGAATAGTAATAATGAGGATTGGAACAGGTTTGTTGATCAAATGGGCGGTAAAAAAAGTAAAGTGAATTTTGCAATTCAAATTTTAAGATAATCATGAAACGTTTTCTAATACCCTTGATTTTGCTTCTATTTTTTTTTCAAATTAAAGGTCAATCATTGCTAATCAATGAATACAGAAAATCTGGTTATTCTCGAGTTTCAGACCTTTCAATATTCAATTTAGCGGATGGATCGAAGGAATCATTGCCGATAGAATTGGGAAATGAATGGTGGTTAAGTGATAGAATGATTTTTTCTGTTATTAAAGCTGGAATTATGAAGGTTAGCTTGAATGATCAAAGTTCTGACACTTTATCCATTGAAGGATATATTTCTGCTGCAGATGGAACATCAAGTTATACCATAATATCCATTTCAAAAACTGAAGTAGATTCACAGTTTGGAAATATTGTTGAAAAACAATATTGGAATGGAAACAATGTAAGAGTTGCCAATTACGACAAATTAATACTTGGGTTAAAAATGTCTTGGGATGAAGCGAAAGTAGCTATAGTTACTGAGGATGATGATTCATTTAAGCAACTATATATTCATGACTTAAATAGGGGAACTAAGATGATATTAGCAGAATTTTCTAGTTCAGAATACCTCGGAGGTAAGGATCAACCAATACTGCTTCAATGGACTGATGATAATAAATTGATTTATAGCATAATAGATGAAATGAATGAAGAACAACGGTACTATTGTTCAGCTCAAGGAAATGAACTAAAGTTGCTTTTTAGTCACGAGTATGATGGAGAGATGAGCGACTTTTTTTATTTCTACAAGGATAAAATTTATAAACTCAAGCGGAGCAATTATGACTACACACAACTCCTTTCTATTAATATGAAAACAGGTGAAAGAGAAATTGCTATGAGTTTAAATGAGGGCAATACTTTTAGCTCATTAGCCGGATTTATTATAAGGTAATGTTCTTACCCCCCCCTCAGAGACACATGGGGATGGAAGGGAGAAAGGGAAAGGACTCTGAGGAACAAAAGTGAATAGAATAAGAAAACATTACACCCCCTCAGAGTCACTTGGGGCTGGAAAGTAGAAAAGGAAAGGACTCTGAGGAATAAAAGAAAAAGAGAATAGAATAAGAAAACATAACAACAAAAGCCTCAGAGTTCTCTGCGAGTAACTCTGAGGGAGAAAGGAAGACAAAGAACAAAACGCATTGAGCACACATACTCAACATATCGAAATAAACGAACCATATTTTTGCACAATCACGTGTTATATGTGGCTTCCACTTTTTGAGCTTTCTCAAGTATATGATGAAGTTTATAATTGGTTTGACCATCTGATAAAGGATGGATGTCATATCTTAGGCTATGTCATCATGCCCAATCACCTGCATTGTATACTCTTCCCAACAAATCAAGAAAAACCATTAAACAAGCTTGTGGCTGAAGGAAAGCGGTTCATGGCCTATGGAATCGTTAAGCGGCTCAAGAAAAATCAGCAGTCAGAAATTCTAGATAAACTTTCAGATGGAGTTCAGGAAAATGAAATAAAGAAAGGCAAAAAGCATCAAGTTTTCCGCCTATCCTTTGACGCCAAAATGTGCAATAACATATCCATGCTAGAAACCAAGTTGGATTATGCCCATAGAAATCCGGTAAGCGGAAAATGGAATTTGGCAGAGGACTATACCGACTATGTTCATTCAAGTGCATCCTTTTATGATAAAGGAAAGGATAATAAATATGTATCTCATTATAAAAGACTCATGAATGAAATTGAGATCTAGAACCATGAAGTTATATACCTCAGAGTACTCTTCGAGTAACTCTGAGGGAAGGAAGAATCTGAGAATGAAATTTATGATGAAGAAATCAATTATAACCCTATTTCTAAGCGTGTTGTGTCTTACAGGATTCGGCCAGGCAGAGCCTCGTGTAGGCATAAAGTTTGGCTATAGCCGAACCAGAGGCAGTGCGTCAGGTGACGGTACGAACAACGTGGAGTATTCGGCAGGAAACGGAGCATCAGTTGGAATCTTTCGGGATTTTAAACTGGGAAACTCTATAGGTCTGGAATCCGGGTTAATCTTTGATCATTATCAAACCAATTATTTCGTCCCTTTTGTAGAGGCAAAAGACATGTTCTCATACCTTTCCATACCTGTGATTTTACAATTCCAGACCAGCAGTACTTTCAATATAAATACAGGGCCTCAGCTGGGTATACTGGTAGCTGCAAAAGCTAAAAGTGGGAGCCAGGAAGAGGATGTTAAAGAATTTACCAAAGGATCCATGATTAATTGGGCAGTAGGCATTGAATTTAATACAAAAGCTAATCTGGATTTTGGATTCCGCTACTTAGTAGGACTAACGGATATCAATGATGCAAAAGACATCATAAACGCTACTTATAAACTAAACACCTTGCAGGTTTATCTGGGCTGCAGGTTGTAGAAAGAAAGAAACAAAGATTTAGAAATACATACTCACATCTATACACCATGAAAGTTAGATACATCGCATTACTGGTAGTTATTTTTTTAAAGTTAGAGGCATTTGCACAGGAACTACCTGAGGTATTACCTCCTTCACCTACAGTAGGTAACTTAATGACGTTTGAAGAAGTCCCTATTGATTACCATACCGGGCAACCGAATATTACGATTCCATTATTGTCAAAGCAGGCTCATCCTGATTTGACCATGAATGCTGTACTAAGATACTCAACACAAGGAGTGAAGGTAGATGCCCACTCAGGTTGGGTAGGTACAGGTTGGTCCTTAAGTGCAGGAGGGGTTGTATCAAGGACGATAAGAGGATTACCGGATCACTACAATTTCAGTGATAAAAAGGGGGTTTTGCATATTCCGAATTTCTGGAATTATGATAACCTGACTCAAGACGAAAAAGATGAATATAGATGGAACGTATTAGGAACAAGCGCTATCCGACTCGACTCTGAGTTAGACCTGTACCAGTTCAGCGTAAATGGAATGTCCGGGAGGTTTGTGGTCATTCTTGAAGGTAATGAGTTGAAAGCGAAAATGATATCATCCGTAAGCAACATCAAAATCAACCTTGATTATGATCCGGTTACAAGAAAAATAAATGCATTTGAACTAATAGACACCAAAGGGTTAAAATATCAGTTTTCTCAAAAAGAAAGCACATTTTCTAAATTCTTCACTGCCACCATGACCCAAATAGGCACACCTAAACTGGTTTTTTCCGGATCTTCCGGTTCATTTGGCGGAGGTGAAACCATAATACATCGTAATGAGAAAGGTGAAGTTATCGAAAATTCAGAAATATACATACCAGGAGGGATCAATTGGGAAGGTGTCTCTATGGATGATGGTGGTTTTGATTATAACTTTTCGGAAGATGAATATACGGCGACAAGTGCATGGCATTTGACATCAATCCAGACTTATAATGATCAAACACTTGTTGATCTTTCATACGTCACAGATAATGTTTCCTATGAGGTAAGCAAGTCTTTTACTGAAAGTAGAATCTTGAATGTATTTGGTGCTTCCAGAGAAAATGTTCTAGGTAACCTATACAATAGAGGTTTGCTGGAACCGCTTAAAAAAGTTTCTTTTCATCAGGTCCAAATTTCCACTGCCAAACTAGATTCAGTGAAGTTCAAAGATGGAGTCAGCTGGGTACTATCTATTGATACTGAAACCACCCACCCAGAAACAAATGGAAAAATACTGCACACTATAGAAGAACGTGAAGCTGGCAATCCTGTCAGAAAATTTGAGTTGGAAACTGATGAAGTGGCGGATCGATTATGGCTTACTGGTATTATTGATACAGACTTGAAAACCAATGAGGAAAGAAGGTATGATTTAAGCTATAATGACAGGGCTAATCTAAATAGTTATGGTCAGTTCAGAGATATTTGGGGTTACAACAATGCTCCAATTAATCCTCAATATGACCCGGAAACCCCTGTTCCATTTGATGAAACATTGATCACAAAAGGTTTACTTTCCTCCATTACCTATCCTACAGGAGGTTCTCAGCATTATGAGTTTGAGCACCACTCATTTTCACATGCTGAAGGTAAGGAAATTCAATACGAGGACTATATTGAGAGTCCTCAAAACTTCACTTACAGGAGCAATAACATGAACCTTTCCGGGTCCTATGATTTAACAGCGTCGAGCGGGTTCATCGCGTCTGAAGTGATCCATTTGACACATAATCAAAGTGTGCTGATCAAAATCCCACAGCTGCAGGCAGATCAAGATCTTATTGATAATATGAGAATAGTAATCTTAGATAGCGATGGTAACCAGGAAAATCAGGCCGGAATAGATACCGAACGAGGTACAAGCCTTGATCTTACGTCAGGTACTAAAACTATTAGGCTTGAGGCATTAAATGCGGATACATATACTATAGAAGGAACAATCAGAACTTACTATAAGGAACTAAATGCATCCCTGGATCAATTTATACTTGGCGGTGGGGTCAGAATAAAATCAATAGAATTTAAAGAAGGATTGGGGTTACTAAGAAAGTTCAATTATTCATATAATGAGATAGGTAATTCATTAAAATCCTCCGGTGCTATAGACGCAATTCTGGGGAATTTGAGATTAGAGTACAACCATACAATTACAAAGTCACTCTTCAATCATCCAACTAATTATGCACAGTTTTTCAAACCTATAGATATACAATATGCCGTTGCTACTCAGAATGGTGTAAATGCAGCTATATCAAAAGGAGAGTATGTTACCTACAGGAATGTGAAAGTGGAGGAGACTGGCAATGGCTATACGGTATATCATTATACCAATGCTGAGGATTACCCACTTCCTTTGGCTTCTTTTGAGTTGCCTATTTCTGCCCCATCACCTGATATCGATTTTCAAAGAGGTTTGTTAGTTAAGCAAGAAGTTTTTGATGCTAATGATCATATATTAAAAAGTGATTCAATTGCCTACTCGTTTAAACTGGATACGGTCGGCATTTCTTATAAGATAGCAGACTTAAAAACATCTCCTTACAAGCAGTTTTATGATAGCTATGAAAACAACGAAAATGGATTCCCCGCTAGGAATGTTCCTAAGGGTCCGTATGGAGAAGATTTGTATCCCCAACCATTCAATGCACCGCCATTGCCTACGGTTGATGAAATTTACGTAGCGGGTGAGGAACATACCATAGGTTGGGCGAAGCAAGTCAAAAAAATCAGCAAGGAGTTCACCTATGATGTACATGAAAATCAGCACGTCATGATTCGTAAGGAGACATTTCAATACAATAATGAAAACCACCAGCCTCGTTCGATCAAAATTCATCTAGCTGAAGGAGGTGATTCTGTTTTTTATGAAACTACAAATTACTATCCGGTGGGGTCAGTACCTGCAAATTATACGGCCTTGAACGGGTTGAACGCACTAGCTTCAATAAATCGTGTGAATGATATCGTCTATACTAAGCAACAGAAATTAGTAGGGTCAAATGAAGTTGCATTACCGATAAGCACATCCATGAATGTGTATAGTTCATTAGCAAACAATGTAGTTGGTTTGATGGAAACACATTCTGCCGTTGGTGCTGAAGACCTTGAAAAAAGACTTGAAATTCATGCCTATGATCAATATGGAAATATATTAGAGGTTTCAAAATATGGTTCTACAGGGTCAGATATGCATATTGTGTATTTGTGGGGGTATAACCATTCTGTTCCTGTTGTTAAAATAAATGATGTTACACTTTCTGAAATAGATCAAACAATTAGGAATAACATTGGTACAGCCAATGAAAGTACCCTCGTCAGTTATGTGAATTCATTGAGGACTTCTTTTCCTGACAAACAGGTAACATCTTTCATTTATGACGAAGGACTAAGGCTAATAGAAGTCAAGGATGTGAATGAATTTAAAACATCATATGAATATGATGGCATGGGAAGATTGCTACGTATAAAAGATAATGATGACAATATCATTAAGGAGGTAACTTACAATACGAAAAATTAACCGCCCGATTTTCTAACTTGTAAAGGTGAAGGTTGTAGCGATCATAGGGTGTTTTATTATTGGTTTGGGTTGGTCAACCGCTCAGATCAAGTTTGATGTAAAGCTTTCGGAAAAGCACTTAAAGAAAGTGGAGCAATCAAAGGATGCCCGATCTAAGCTCAAAGCTTATAACGAGCTTTATGAAAAGGACAGCATTAAAGCTGCCAAGAAAGCCTGGAAAGATTATAAGTCGGAGAATAAAGACAGTTTAAAGTCTGTTGGCAAATGGAAGGAAGCGAGGAAACACCAAAAGGAGATTCTGTTAGGAAAGTGGAAGAAGGGAAATAAGCAAAAGCTTGTTTTGGATTTAGCCGGTTTCCAGGAACCTGAGGATTCGTTGGGTTGGGCTTTGCATACATTGGCCAAGCAGGGGGATTTTGAACAAATACAGCAGATCTACGAATCATATGGACAATATGATTCTGCTTATTTAGACCGATTTCATCCGGATTCGATTTTGTTGGATAGTGTGGATCTAGTTGAAAGATTTGGGCTTAAGAAGCAAATTGAACCCTACCTTCCTAAAGAACTCAAACAGCAAAGCGATAAAAAGATTGAAGATCAACTGATGTTCAACACATTGGATCAAAACGGAAACATTAAGAAGATTGATCGATCCGGAGTAAAGAAGTTCTTTAAGAATGTCGATCCTCACGAGTTTAGCAAATCTCAGCTCTCCATGAAGGTGGCTAAGGAGAAATTCTCAGATTTACCAAGTTTGGAAAAGAAGGAAGAAGGGATCAGACGAAAATCATTGCAGGGAACACCTATAAAGAAACGTTTTTTTCTGAATGGCAACATTACCATTCAATCAACCGATCCAATAATCGTTGATAATAACTTCCAGATTGGCTATCAATGGAATAAATCTTTTGCTACAGGAATAGGCCTCTTATTGAGGGAGCAAGTCAACGGACGAGAATCTACCTCCCTAACTGGTGATGCACATGGGTTTAGCTTTTTTACCAGCTACGATATCATGAAAGGATTCTTTCTTTATGGAGAATACCGACTGGTCAGGAATAAGTCACTTTTTCAGGAAGCAGTCAAGCCAGCGTTTTGGCAGTATGCCGTTTTACTTGGCGCAGGTCGCAAGTTTAGAATATCTAAAAAGGTAACGCTTAGTGTACTACTTGTCTACGACCTCAATCACAAAAACAACACCCTCAATCAGCGGCCCTTCACTCCAAGGATAGGATATACGATTGGATTTTAGCAGATGATCTATCCCCCTTTAGGGGGTATGGGGGTTTCGGCAGTTTCATTACTTTTTTATCATTTCGCCTCAAGAGAAATCTTTCTTCTTAATTAGATAGATTCTTAGCTTAACATTCTAAAGAAATGCCTTTTCCCCCTTCAGGGGGCTAGGGGGTGACAGGGAAATCTTCACACCAGGTCTGCTCAGGTGATTCACTATTTAAGATTCCTTCACCACCTACCTCAGCTTCGGAATGACGATTATGATGGATATCTATCCCCCTTTAGGGGGTATGGGGGTTTTGGCAGTTTTGCCCTAATGTCGTGGAAGTTACTTCCATGACAAATTGTGTGACATCAAAGGATTGATTGAATGTTGAATTGAGGTACGCGTTGTAAACGTGTACCAGCACTTTTTTTCAACATAGAATAATTTATTGTAGGAACAACCTGCGCATAGAGAACGGTAAAAGAATTATTACAAAAAATTGAATGTTATAATCTCCAATAAATCGTTAATTTGTAGAAAAGCAGTCAAAATGAATAGTGTAGCTGAATTACAATTACAACTTCATCAAGTCATTGATACAATCAAAGACGAAGAAAAGCTCTCGGCTGTTTATACAATCCTGAAAGGCTCTACAGGTCCATTTTCGCCTATGAGTTTGGATGAATATGTCAGTGCAATAGATGAATCCAGACAACAAATTAAAGATGGAAAATCTACTGATGTTGAAGATCTCGAAAAGGAATCTGAAAATTGGTGAAGAAAAAAGTCATTTGGTCTGATAGAGCCAAAGAATCCCTAAAGTATCATCACGATTTCATTAAGCAGGATTCTGTTGCTGCTGCTAGGCAAGTAAGAAAGGAAATTATTCAGGCTTCCAAATCACTAAACCTGAACCCAGAGAAGTATCAACTTGATGAGTACTATTTGAATAATCCGGGAAATATTCGCAGATATTTTAGATGGAGCTACAGAATTGTGTATCAGGTAAATGAAAAGACCATTGACATTCTCAATGTAATTCATACTAGTCAAGAGCCTAATACCACTTAATCCACACTCGTGCCTCGATGAAAACATCACTCTTTTCTCCTGCTCGTCTGCAATGGTCCCAAATGGCGCGGAAGCTACTTCGTGACAAATTGTTGGACCATATTTTTCAGCCTTCAGCCCTCGTGAGTACGCGTCTGAAATGAAGCTTTCAAATATTCCATGGAATTACGGGGTTAGAAGTAATTCCTTCCACCTCTCCACCAATCCATCTGAAGCATCAAATAGTGGTGGTTTCACTGTTCGTTTGCAAATGCCGATTGCTTCAAGTCCTGCTTTGAGTGAGCTGGGATTGCCTTCTTCAGCAAGCATAGCATAGGCAGATCTGAGTGTATCATTCATCTTATTTGCATGATCAAAATCACCACTTAGCGTAGCATTTACCATATCAGTGTATGCTTTCGGCATTAGATTCCCAATAACTGAAATCACACCTTCACCACCCATTTTGATAATATCGTGGGCGAGCCCATCATCTCCGGATAGCAGCATAAATCCATCCGGGCGATTGTCAGCTATCTGTTGGCATTGATCCAGATCACCGGAAGCTTCCTTCATAGCGATGATGTTTGGATTTTTAGCCAGCTCGAGCGTAGTTGCTGCTTTCATATTCGAGGCAGTTCTGGAGGGAACATTATAGAGAATGATCGGGTAGGGGAATGCATCAGCAAGCATCTGGTAGTGCCTGACGATACCCTGTTGAGACGGTTTGTTATAATAAGGACTAGCGGAAAGTATGGCAGCTAAATCGAATGATTTGAGGTCATTCGATTTCTCAATCAGATCAAAGGTATTATTACCCCCAAGACCAAAAACAACGGGTTTACTTCCCTTGAGGTGTGCGATTACAAATCCTAATATTTCTAATTTCTCCTTCCATGAGAAAACCGGGGATTCACCGGTAGTTCCCTGTACTACAATGTAATCAGCGTTTCCATCAACAATATGATCCAATAGCTTACCCAATGAAGGATAGTCAATGGTGTAATCTGCGTTCATTGGTGTTGCCAGAGCCACACCTGTTCCTTTCAATTCTGCTTTCATTGTTTACAAAGGTAGAGATGAAAGTAAATAGTTTAGTGTAACAGCACAATCTGTTTTTTGCAATCTTAAATTTTTGATAGATCATGCGCCCCTCTCTAATTATAGAGAGGGGCCGGGGGTGAGTCATTCAAACTTCATTACTTTCATCCTGATTAAGACAGTATGCTAGCGAAATCGTCAATTATTTTGATAAGCATAAACTCCCCTCTCTAATTTTAGAGGGCTGGGGGTGAGTTAATTCATATCATTTTCAAATACCTCACCATATTCGTAACCGCCTTCGGCTTACTCTCTTCCATTTTTAATGAAAGCTGCAAGAGGTCATAATACTCCTCAGTCTCAAAACCTATTTTGCATATTGCTTTGCTAATGGCTAATACATACTTGTAATTGATGTTGCATGAGGTGTCAAGAGAGATAAGAAAATCAAAAGACTGCTTGATAAAAAACTCCAGGTTGTCTTTTTTAATGGTGCCGGTATTGGAAACGTCTTTTTTATGAAAAATTAAGGGATCTTCCAGAGGCTTTTCAACGTATCCAATCTTTGCCACGCTTTTACCGTCGGTTTTTAGCAACTCCTCCAGTTTGTTTACTGTTTCTGAGCTAAACTCATCGGCATTATAAAGTATACCAATATTGGATGCTTCAGTGTATGTGCAATGTTCCTTGTCGGCAGTGGTTGGTTTGCCTTTATGTTTAAGGAATAGGTTTTTAATCATTCTGTAAAAGTTCTCTAAATGATGACTCGTCCAAAATAGTTATTCCTAACGAATCAGCTTTTTCTTTTTTGGCCGGACCCATATTTGCGCCAGCCACTAAATAATTGGTTTTGAAAGAAATGCTGCTAGCTACTTTTCCTCCATGTTGTTTAATAATGTTTTTCAATTCATCCCTCCCAAATTCTTCAAACACGCCGGAAACCACAAAGGTGATGCCTTTCAGTTTATCGTCAGTGCCTTCTTTTCGGACTATTTCAAATGATAAACCCGCTTCCTTTAAAGCCTCAATCATGGCTCTGTTATCTTCATTTTTGAAGTAGGATACCACGCTCTCTGCAATACGAACGCCTATTTCATGCACAGCCACTATTTCATCAAATGACGCATTCATTAGACGATCAATTGTGACAAAATGTTGAGCAAGTTTTTCAGCTACTGTCTTTCCTACGTATCGAATACCTAAACCGAAAAGCACCCGCTCAAAAGGTATTTCTTTTGATTTCTCGATTGAGGCGATGATGTTCTTGGCTGATTTTTCCTTGATTGACCTTTTTGTTACCTCACCGGAGACCTCATCCACTTCTTCGAACTGAAGGTTATTGATATCATCAAAAGTGAGCGCATACAAGTCTGATAGGTTTTTAATGAGTCCCTTACTTAAGAATCCTGCGATGGTGCGCGGACCGAGCGATTCAATGTCCATCGCATTTCTGCTGATAAAATGCTCAATTCTCCCTTGAACCTGCGGAGGACAGGTTTCCTGATTTGGGCAATAATGCTGCGCTTCCCCTTCTTTTCTTATTAGCTCCGTGTTACATTCAGGGCACTTGTCAATGTACTGTACTTGTTCAGAGTCTTCCGGTCTGCTTTTCAAGTTGACACTCGTGATTTTAGGAATGATTTCACCTCCCTTTTCCACATTTACCTGATCACCGATCCGTACCCCAAGTCGTTCAATTTCATTGGCATTATGAAGAGATGCTCGTTTCACCGTGGTTCCTGCCAGAAGTACGGGTTCCAACTCAGCAACTGGTGTTATTGCGCCAGTTCGTCCTACCTGATAGGAAATGTCATTCAAAGTGGTCACTGCAGATTCAGCTTTGAATTTATAGGAAATAGCCCATCGAGGATTCTTAGCTGTAAAGCCTAATTCAGATTGCTGAGCGATGCTGTTTACCTTCAGAACGATACCATCTGTCTCAACACTGAGTTTATGCCTCTCCTTGTCCCAATGGTTAATGTATTCCAGTACTTCTTCGATGGTCTTGCATTTACTGTAAGTCTGCGAAACATTAAAGCCGACCTTTTCTAAAAACTTCAATGACGCTTCGTGTGTGTCAAAAGTGTTGGAATCGTCTAAATAGGAATACAGGTAGCAATCCAGTTTTCGATTGGCGACTATACTTGAATCCTGCATTTTCAATGTGCCGGATGTTGTATTTCTGGCATTTGCATAAAGTGTAAGGGGCGATTTTCCTTCTGATACACGCTGTTCATTCTCCTTCTTCACCTGATCGTTGAGAATGATGAACTGCTCTTTCGGCATAAATACTTCACCTCTGACCTCAAATGATGCAGGATAATCATTTCCCGGAAGTTTTAGAGGTATGGATCGAATGGTTTTTACATTGGTGGTAATGTCATCGCCTTTTGTTCCATCCCCTCGGGTAATTCCTTTAGCCAAAACACCATTTTCATATCGTAGGCTTATGGCTACACCATCGAATTTCAATTCACAGATGTACTCATAGTCATCGGTACCCAAGCCCTTTTTTACTCGACCGTCAAAGTCTGTAAGCTCCTCTTTCGAATAGGTATTGCCCAATGATAGCATCGGGTATTTATGAGGCACAGTTTCAAACTCTTTGGTTATGTCTCCACCAACTCTGGTAGTAGGAGAGTGAGCGAGCTTTAATTCAGGGTAAGCTTGCTCTAATCTCTCTAACTCTTTTAGCTGAGTATCAAACTCATAGTCTGAAATAGCAGGCTGACTTTTTTGATAGTAGAGGTAATTATGATGATTTAATTCCTCTGTAAGTGTTTCTATTCGCTTTTTGGCTTCTTCCTGATTCATCGAAAACAAATCTATTTCATTCACAGGATTTCTCTTTCGAAATTTTGTCAAGTCTGTCTTCAACGTCTAATTTCGTAGGCTTTCAACCGCACAGCTTTGTACAAGAAGGATATTATTTTATCTCAGGCATTTAATATGTTCATGTCCGATGGGATTCGTAAAACCACCATCGATAAAATTGCTCATGAGCTACACATGAGTAAAAAAACCATTTATTTGCTTTTCCAGACAAAGGACAACCTACTGTTTCAGTCGTTCAAATGGAAGCTGGATCGAATGGCCGGATATGGGAATCGGATCATTAAAATGGATATTTCTGCCATTGAAAAATTGCTAAAACTACTCAGAGCCATTCATTTGGAATTAAAAAACATCACGATTGAAGGGTTGAAAAGCACATATAGTTACAGAGATCAGACCAATGAAATACTTGAGGAGTATCTCAAAGGAGCTGTTTTTGAGCGATTCAAAGCCTTGATTCAAAAGTGTCATGAAGAGGAATTGCTTATAAGTAAAGTAGATATTAATACCATGCTACTGACTTATTGGGAAACACTAAGTTCATTTATTTTCGGTAGGCCTGCCGGGAAGCTGATTGAGTCTACCATTACGAGACCATTTAACGAGCACTTGAATATTCAATTGATTAATTTTTTTCGAGGTTTTCTTAATGAGGAAGGGGTAAGAAAATTTGATTCAGCTCTTTCAAAGGATCCGATCCTTTCTGAGCATTATGCATAACCGCTAAACTATCTTTGCATCATGCAAACCTTCAAAGATCATTTGGAATCACTTCCGATTTTTTCTACTGTCTCAAAAGCAGCTGAAAAACTAGGATATGAAGCATACGTTGTTGGTGGCTATGTTCGTGACCTCTTTTTAAAAAGAACTTCCAAAGACATAGACTTTGTTTGTGTGGGTAGTGGTATTGCTCTTGCAAAGGAGGTAGCCAAAATGCTAGGTGATGATGTTAACCTTTCTACGTTTAAGAATTTTGGAACTGCCGCTATACATCATGATGGATTTGAATATGAGTTTGTAGGTGCACGAAAGGAGTCTTACAGAAAAGATTCCCGCAATCCGGTAGTGGAAGACGGTACGCTTGAAGATGACCAAAATCGTAGGGATTTTACGATAAATGCAATGGCCATTAGCCTCAATCAATCAGACTATGGAAGCCTGGTTGATCCTTTTGATGGCATGAAGGATTTGCGAAGTATGCTTATGCGTACACCTCTTGATCCCGGCGTTACATTTTCAGATGATCCACTTCGAATGATGCGAGCGATTCGTTTTGCCAGCCAGCTACAATTTGATATTGAGCCGGATACTTTTCAGGGAATTATTGATCATGTAGATCGCATATCGATCATTTCACAGGAAAGAATTACAGATGAACTGAATAAGATCATCTTAACAGAGAAGCCTTCTTATGGTTTTCAACTACTCTTTCACAGTGGCTTGCTTAAACTGATTTTTCCTGAAATGGCTGATCTTCAGGGTGTTGAAAAAATCAATGGTAAGGGACATAAAGATAATTTTTATCATACACTCCAGGTGTTGGATAATATCTGTAAAATGACGGATGATTTATGGTTGAGATGGGCCGCAATCTTACATGATATTGCCAAGCCTGCTACGCAGCGTTTTCATGAAAAAGCAGGATGGACGTTTCATGGCCATGAAGACTTGGGTGCTAAATGGGTTCCTAAGATATTTAAACGGATGAAGCTGCCTCTTGATGATCGTATGAAGTACGTGCAGAAACTCGTAAGGCTTCACTTACGGCCAATCGCACTGGTAAATGATAAAGTGACTGATTCAGCCATCCGCAGAATGGTTTTTGAGGCTGGTAATGATGTGGGTGACTTAATGACATTGTGCAAAGCGGATGTTACTTCCAAAAATCCTGAGCGGGTAAAGAAGTATCAAGGCAACTTTAAAAAGGTCGAAAAGAAGATCAGAGAGGTGGAGGAGCGTGATCGGATAATGAATTTTAACCCGCCTATATCAGGGAAGCAGATCATCGAAGTGTTTAATATAAAGCCGTCCAAAGTTGTTGGAGATATTAAAAGTGAAATTAAAGAAGCAATATTAGAAGGTCAGATCAAAAATGATGAAAAGGAGGCATTTCAGCTAATGTTGAGACTGGGAGAAAAGCACGGATTAACACCGTCTCAAAAATACCTTTCGACCTCTAAAAACGATTAACTATGTTTGCAGCCCTATTCGCTAAATAGATAACTATATGAAAAAAATATTATTTGCATTAATGATTGTTGTTTCAGGTGCTATTTCTGCACAAAGTCTTGAAAAAGCACCAGGTGATTCTATTCCATGGGAGCTTAGAAAGCAATCATTCATTTACAATACCGCCAAAATCTTCAATGATCCTGTTGTTGCCAGAACGGCACTTTACAGTCTTCTGTCAGAAAATCCTAACAATGTAGCGCTCTATGATTCTTTGGCGATACTTTATTTCCAATACAATCAACATGCGTCAGCTGCGCTGGTTGCACAACAGGCATTGCAAATAAATCCGGATGATCAGTTTGCAATGGAAATTGCAGCAACCAGTCTGGACAAACTTGGTGCTAAAGACCGTTCCTTAAATTTTTATGAAAAGCTGTATTTAGCTACCGGTCAGATCAATACGCTTTATAAAGTAGCATTCCTTCAGTTTGAATTGGATAGGTATGCTGAGTCAAATACTTCATTGGATATCATTATTGGAGATCCACAAGCTGAAGAGTTTTCTATTCGGTTCCCAACACAAGATGGTGCTGGACAGAATGTCTCTTTAAAAGTTGCCTCTCATCGTGTGAAAGCAATGATTTTGGAAGATAAAGGAGATATCGAAGGAGCTAAGAAGAAGTATTTGGAAGTTCTGGAAATGCAACCGGGATTCCAGATTGTGCAGCAGCAATTGAGAGAAATGACTAAACCAAAGACTGAGGGAGAGTAAGTTACTCTTCCGCTTTATTTTTGAGTAGCTCCAGCCAACCAAGCAATTCATCATAGACTTTTTGGTGGTTCTGTGCAAGAACCACCATTGCTCCCTGAAATGATGCACTTACAGTAGCTATGGTTTGCCCTTCGTCCGATTCAAGCGTCCATACATAGATACGTTTCACGAATTTTGCTTTGCTGGTCCATGCTAATAGTGCAGGTTTCTTTACTACCTGTATTTGAGATATACCATGGGTACGACCCTGAACCCACTTAAATGTGGTTCCCTCTGCTATTTCGCCTTCCAGGGTAACCTTTTTGATTTCAGGATTCCAGTTGGGCCAGTCTTCCATATCTGTGAGAATGTCCCATACCTTATCAATGTTTGCATTAATGATTGTTGAATGCGAGTCTCGAATGCTCGCATTCTCATTAATCATCCCTTTTTTGGCAAGCTCGTTTAGTTTCTTCATCGATAGTTAGTCGGCTGTGACTAGCTAAGTTATTCAACTTCAGAAATTTCTTCCTCTTTTTTTGGTTCCTTCTTCACCAAACCTGATGTCATCACCAGGCTCGTCACGATAATTATGAACAATAATATGCCGGATTTGAATTCTTCTGAGTGGTATTCCTCGGGAATAGAATAGAAAAGTAAAAGTGTGATTAGGCCTCTTGGAGCTATTGTTAGTGCTCTTTTTAGGTTTTCATGCTTATAAGGAATGAATGAAATAAACCGAGTTAAATAGATAATGACAAGGATCACTGCACTAACGATGGCCACCTTTATATCAAATAAAGCCGAGAGCGCTATTGAGAAGCCAAAAATCACAAAGAAAAACGTGCGAACAACAAATGCGGATTCAATTGTTATCATCAAAAACGTCTCTCTTATGTTTTCGATCGCCATTGGTCGAAGGTATTTTCTAAGCCTCCCTACAAAGAATAGCTTGTAGTTATTTAGAATAAGCCCAAATACAAGAATGATTAAAAGTGAGGAGAGGTGCATGAGCTTTCCTACACTGAAAAGCAGGAATAAGACGGCAATCATCAGAAACAACTTCACCTTGGTCTCAAGGTTTTGAAATACGTAGATTAGTACATAGGAGAGTATAATGGAAGTAACTATTGTGATCACCAGGCCGAAAGTAAAGTCACCCAGCACCATTACACTACTGGACGATTTTCCTAATTCTACTAAAAAGTAAAAGATCATGATTCCCAGAATGTCTGAGAAGGTACTTTCGTAAATATGAAATTCTTCATCTTTTTCACCAAGGTTTGCTACAGAGGGAATGACAATCGCACTGCTGAGGATAGAAAGAGGAGTTGCATAAACCAATGCAGTGGGCCAATCCATCGATTCAAATGAGTAGATAAGAATAGCCGAGATTGAAAACATACATAATAGAAGACCGGAAAGCGCGATAAAAAACGATTTTGAAATAAGCTTAAGCTTGTCTTTTGCGATTTTAAGTTCCAGTGCAGCTTCTAATACAATTAATATTAAACCAAGTGTGCCCAGAACCTCAAGAATCCGTATTCTAGCAAATATTTCAAGGATTCTTTCTTTTTCTACCCCGAAAACACCGATAACTTCCCGACCAACTATTCCTAGTATTATCAGCAATAAAACAGAGGGAATACTTGATTTAGTGGATACATGATTGAACAGATAAGATAGTACGATGATTACAGATGCGGCGATGATTATATAGTATTCCATTGCTGATGGTTAGGTGTCAAAATTAATAGCTCAAACCTAGTACAGATACATGAACTAATTGATTCAATTAGAAGTTAGATTTGCCTGAATTATTTTCATTTATGGAGAAAGCAACATTTGGATCAGGATGTTTTTGGTGTACCGAAGCGATGTTTCAGCGACTGAAAGGAGTTTCTAATGTCAAATCAGGATATTCAGGTGGACATACAAAAAATCCAACCTATAAGGAAGTATGTTCAGGCGCTTCAGGTCATGCTGAAGTTATTCAGCTTGAGTACGATCCTGAAATCATCACTTATGATGAGCTTTTGGAGGTTTTTTGGAAAACACATGATCCCACCACATTAAACCGCCAGGGAAACGATGTGGGTACTCAATACAGATCGGTGATTTTTTATCACTCTGAGAGCCAGAAGGAACTTGCATTGTCTTACAAAAAGAAACTTGAAGCGTCCAATATATGGCCTGATCCTATTGTTACGGAAATTTCACCTTATGAAGAATTTTATCCTGCAGAGATTGAGCATGATAACTATTACAATGAAAATGCCAGTCAGCCTTACTGTGCTTTTATAGTTGCACCTAAAGTTGAAAAATTCAAGAAAATATTCGCAGAGAAGCTAAACTAGTTGTAGTGCTTGCTCAGGTGATGTACGTGAAGTCTTATTTTGTCTACTCGAGCTGTAACATGTTTTACGTATTTATAAAGCTCAGTTTCCAACAGATAAACTTGTCCTGAATAAGAATTTATACCCACGTCATTGGCTGTTTTTTCAGCATCTTTTTCTATTTCACGCATTGCGTTACATTCTTCATTCATGAAGTGTATAAAGCTTCGGGTATTATATTCTTCTTCAAATTTTTTAATGTCATGAAGCGTTTTCTTAACCTCACGATCCTTTGAGGTTTTAGAGATTTTCACTAGCACACCATAAAGCACTGTGTCGTAATGGTGAATATCATCAAGTAGAGACAAAATTCTTTGACGGTATTCTGCATCAGTACATAATTGCTGTAATCCGGCGTAGGTAGCAAGCTTATCTGCCTCTAAATCCCAATCGTAAGTAACAGCATCTATTTTTTCATCAAGACGCTCTTCTTGTGCAAGACCGAGTGAGACAGTCAATAAGATTAAGAATATGCTGAAAAATGACTTCATTTTGTTAAGTATAACTGGATTGTTCAAATTTCGTTCCAAATCGTGTTTTAAAGCGTTTTTTAAAGTATTGCTAAGTTAAAGGGTAAATTCAATGGTTTTTCTACGTATAAAACCTGATTTTTGAGTGATAATTAATGCCAAATTCACTAGACGATCATGATGCGAATGCTTTTTGTTTTCACTTTTCTTGTAAGTTGTGCCTCCGCAAGCCAATCATCTATAGAACAGATTGATGCAGAAAAAGTTGTTCAATTGGTCGAAAAGGGAGTGACGATAGTCGACATTAGAACACCCGCTGAGTATCAGAGTGGACATATTCCGGGTGTCATTCATATAGATTTTTTAAATAAGGTTTTTCTTGATAGTATGCAATCGCTTAATAAAGGCGAGCCGGTTATTATTCATTGTGCGAGTGGTGGACGTAGTGCCAAAGCAGCCAAAATGCTGCAGGAAGCCGGGTTTGATAAGATTTATGATTATTCAGGCGGCTTCAAGGATTGGTCTTCCAGGGGGTTAAAAATCGAAAAGTAGTGAATTGTGTAACGGGAAAGAGGTGTTTCGTAACAGAATCATTAGGAGTAGAAGCCTTAATTCAAAACCACATACGCAATGATTACAGAAAAGGAGAAGGGCCTAAAAATATATATGAATGTCAAGAATGTGGGTATTGGCATTTTACCTCAAAAGGTGCTGAGCATGAGGTGTTTAGTGATGAGGAGATTTTAAAAAGGATAAGAACTGAGCGGCAGGGATTTCAATGGGAGCGGAAAATGAGGTAAAAAAAAGAACCGCTCCGTTGGGCCGAAGCGGTCCGGATCCAACGTTTTATTATGAGAAGATTAATAATTAGTGATGAATCCTAGTGCAAATAGAACGAATTTTATTGAAATAGTTATATATTTTACATTAACGGTTGTTAAATAATTTATGAATATGAATCAAGATCAAGTCATTCAACGCTTAAAAGACGGGAACGAACGCTTTGTTGCAAGTAAATTACAAGGAGAACTTCAAGATGAAAGTCGCCGATCCGAATTAACCGGAGGACAAGCTCCATGGGCGATAGTTCTTAGCTGTGCGGATAGCCGTGTGGTACCTGAACTCGCATTTGATACAGGATTGGGGGAACTTTTCGTATTGAGAGTTGCAGGAAACATAGCCAATACAGACACCATAGCCAGTATTGAATATGCGGTTGCGCATCTTGGTACAGGAGTTATCGTGGTGATGGGACATGAGAGCTGTGGCGCTGTTGGTGCTGCGCTTGCCGGAGGGGATAATGGCTACAACCTGAATCACCTATTGGCTCAGATAGAGCCTGCTAAAGCACAAGCCGGAAGTGGAGATGTAAATGTTGTCGTGAAAAAGAATGCTGAATTATCAGCTAAGGATTTATACGACCGGTCTTCTATTATTAGCAATGCAGTTGACGAGGGTAAGCTTAAGATTGAATCTGCATTCTATCATTTAGGAAGCGGGAAAGTAGACTTTTTGTAAGATAAAATGCTTTTTGAGCAGAGCCTGCAATATGAATTGCAGGCTTTTTTACTTCGTGAGAACCCTTCTCTCATTGAGATCTTTTACCAGCAAGTTCACTTTCTGCATATCATTGATTAGCTCATTGATATGTGTTCTTTCCATATCAACCTTCTCTTTTTCCTGAAAACTACGGGTGATCTCTTTTTCAACCAGAATCAGGGTCTCAATTGCTTTTGATAATTGTTTCACCAGATTTTTCGTGTGATAAAGCCGCTGGTAAAACTCTGTGAGCATCCTGTTGTGTTTAATATAGTAGTCTAATGGAGGTGTGCTATTATTGATGCTTCCAAGTAGTATTTCAAAATCGTTGATCGACTTCTTGTCTATTTCTTCAAGGCGTGGCAGGTAGTTCTGATTTATATATTCTTTCAAACTTTTAAGTGACGAAAGCAACTCTGACTCGGTATTCAGTACATGAGCCTGTATTTTACGCTTTTTAGTTGGGTTTAAGCCATTCACATTGCTCGGAAGAATTCCACTAACAACACCTCCTAATCCGAAAATGCCTCCAATGGTTTCTGTAGTTCCTTTTAATGCTCGATAGATATTGAATCCATTAGGTATTAACAGGTAGTAGTTCTGAATATACTTTTCTATGGTTTTGATATGTACAGCAACGCTATCCGGAATGGTCATGGATGCTTCATATTCATTGATAGAGTAAACGATTGTTGCTATTCGAGTGGAATCAGACGCTTGAAGTGAACTTTCAAGATTTCGAGACTCCAGTTTTAAGTCAGCTACTCTCACGTTCAGTTCGCGATAGTATCGTGGATAATTGGTGATGGTCTCAAAATAATTATGAGACATCTTCAGCTGACTCTTGCTTAAAGGAGCACAGGAGGCAAAAGCCAACAGACAAATCAGTAAAAAACAGATCCACTTCATTTGCTAAATGTCACAATAATCTTCTTAAGAACCCGATAATGGTCATAAAACTTTTATGAGGGGGTTGGTTGTTTTATCTTTGTTTTGAATTTAAACCAAAGCATCAAGAAGTTATCTTCTTAACTAACGACCAAAAAAGCACAATCTATCAACACCCACGTCTCCTAAAAGAAAGGAGTGGTCTGTGATTCTGGATATAGCAATTTTTGCTATCTACGTAGTTTTGGTTTTCCTGGTAGGTCTTTACTTCTACAGAAAGAATAAAACCAGTGATGATTATTATGTCGCCGGGCGAAACGTGTCGAGCTGGCATATCGGACTCTCGGTGGTTGCTACCGATGTTGGCGGTGGGTTTTCTATTGGTCTTGGAGGTCTCGGATTTACAATGGGTCTCTCAGGTTCATGGTTACTTTTTACCGGATTAATTGGTGCATGGATGGCTGCTGTGCTATTGATTCCTAAGGTTTATCAACTTCCCGGAATTAAGAAGCTAACAACTCTTCCTCAAATTTTTGAACACTTCTATGGAAAGCAGGTGGCTATTTTGGCCGGTATCATTACAACCGTTGGGTATTTAGGCTTTACAAGCTCTCAAATCATAGCCGGAGCAAAATTGGCGACAGGTACTTTTGAGGGTTTTTCCTTTAATCACGCAGTGTTGTTGATGGGAGTGGTCGCGGTAGGATACACCATTTTAGGAGGATTGAAGGCAGTTATCTACACGGATACTGTGCAATGGATCATCCTTATGGCAGGATTACTTTTTGCCGGAATTCCTTTCGCCTATGAAGCGATTGGAGGATGGGAGGCGGTCAATGCCATTGTTAACAAGGATTACCTCACGCTAACCAATCTCAGCTGGAAAGACTTAGTCAATTGGGCCATCACAATCATACCGATATGGTTTGTAGGAATGACGCTTTATCAGCGAATCTTTGCAAGTCGTGGTGAAAAGCAGGCTAAGAAAGCATGGTTTATAGCAGGCCTCTTTGAGTGGCCGTTGATGGCCTTTCTTGGTGTTATTTTGGGTCTGTTTGGAAGAGTAGCTTACGAGCAAGGAATCTTCGAAGTAGTGGGATACGCTGCATCTGCAGATATGGATCCTGAGCTTGGACTCCCTGTGCTATTGCGAACCGTATTGCCACATGGACTAATGGGGCTTGTTCTTGCTGCTTATTTTTCAGCTGTAATGTCAACAGCAGATAGCTGCCTGATGGCATCCTCGGGCTCCTTTTTAACCGATATTCTGCGATATAAGGATAAAGGACTAGAGGAGATGGATAAGAAATCGTTGAGATCATCCCAGGGAGCGACCTTATTGTTAGGAGTGATCGCATTGGTGATAGCCTTATCATTAGAAAATGTGCTAAAAGCAATGCTATTTTCGTATGCTTTTATGGTTTCGGGACTATTTGTGCCAATAATTGGCGCACTTTACTGGAGAAAAGCATCCAAGCTAGGTGCGTTTATAGCCATGATTACCGGCGGTCTGATTACGACCATACTTACGTTGTTAAAAATTCAATGGTTTGGCCTTGATCCGAACCTTTATGGAATAATTAGTGCTGCTATTGTGTTTATCAGTATAGGATTAGTAAAAAACAATACAAAAAGATGAATATAACCTTTAAGAAATATTTCCCTGCCCAGACTGTGGGCCTGTATGAGAAAGAGGAAGTGGTTAGCTTCCTTCACCGTTATTTAGATGAATTTGGAGACCCAAAAGAAGACATTAGAAAGTGCATAGAATATGCTTTAAATGCAGGTAAGCATCCGGGAGGATTGATACTTACCGCTTGGGACGGTGAAACAATCGTTGGCGCTACGATTATTAATAAAACAGGAATGGCAGGTTACATTCCGGAAAACATACTAGTCTACATAGCTACTCATTCAGAATATCGCGGAAAAGGCATAGGAGGCCAACTTATAGAGCGTGCCTTCAAAGAAACGGAGGGTGATATTGCGCTTCATGTGGAGCCGGAAAACCCTGCCAAACATCTTTATGAAAAATTAGGGTTCACTAATAAATACCTTGAGATGCGATGGAAGAGACCTCAATGAATGATCTCATAGCTTTCAGAAAAGATTTACACAAACATCCCGAAGTATCACAACAAGAAGTAGAAACACAAAAACGAATCATTAATTTCCTTAAAAAACTTGGAGTTGAAGGAAAGGAAATTGGTGGTACGGGTGTGCTTGTGCTGTTTGATAGTGGGATAGAAGGAAAGACCATCATGCTTCGTTCAGACCATGATGCTTTACCCATTCAGGAGATCAATGACTTTGATCATAAATCAGTGACCGATGGAGTGTCGCACAAATGTGGCCATGACGGACATACAGCTATACTGTGTGGTGTAGCGAAGTATTTCAAGGAAAATCCAATATCTAAAGGAAAGCTAATACTTGTGTTTCAGCCTGCAGAGGAAAATGGGGAGGGTGCTAAGGCAATCTTAGCAGATAGTCAGTTTACTTTTAAACCCGACCTGGTATTTGCTTTGCATAATATACCTGGCTATCCGCTTCATCAACTGGTGATTAAAGACAAGAATTTCACCCCTGCAGCAAAAAGTATCATCATTAAACTTAAAGGAAAAACTTCCCATGCGGCTGAACCTGAATTGGGTAATAATCCAGCAAAAGCGATTTCTGAATTGATAACGATGTTCGAGGAAGAGGCTCAACCTGAGCTTAAAAGAGATGACTTTGCACTAACCACCCCCATTTACATTCAAATGGGAGAGTTTTCTTATGGTGTTTCAGCCGGATATGGTGAAGTGCATTATACCCTTAGAACCTGGAATGGACGAGTGATGAAGGATCTGACTCAACGAATACTAAATCGGACCAGGGAGATAACAGAAAGTCATCACTTAAATACTGATATTAGCTGGACAGAAGAGTTTGATTCAAACAATAACCATCCGGATGCAATGCGTGTGATAAGAACTGCAATTGAGGCCAATGAATATGAATTCACCGAAAGGGAATGGCCGTTTAAATGGGGTGAGGACTTTGGTCTTTTCACACAAAAATTTCCCGGTGCAATGTTTGGGGTTGGTTCAGGAGAAGATTGTCCGGCACTTCATAACCCTGATTACGATTTTCCGGATGAAATCATTGGGACAGGAGTAAATATGTTTACCACCATTGTCGAAAAAGCAATCGATGGATAGCACATCTTACATTGAACTTAGTCGGGAGGCCTACGCAAATAACCTCCAGTTTTTACGATCACTCATAAAAGAAGGAACGAGGATTTCGTCCGTAGTAAAGGGTAATGCCTATGGTCATGGAATTGATGATTTCGTGCCTATGGCAGAAGAAATGGGAGTCGATCATTTCTCTGTATACAGTGCTGATGAAGCCAAAGAGGTATTTGATGCGTTTCGAAAGGATGAAACAGAGCTCATGATCATGGGTTTTATTAGCAATGAAGATATTGAATGGGCCATAATCAATGATATCTCATTTTTCGTTTTTGAGTTTGATCGAGTAAAATCAGCGGCTGAAACAGCTAAGCGGCTAAACAAAAAGGCGAGGATTCACATTGAGCTTGAAACAGGGATGAATCGAACAGGATTCGATCAGGAAGAAGTAAATAGACTCATTCCAATTATTAAGAAATATCAAAGTGACTTGATCATTGAAGGACTATGCACGCACTATGCGGGAGCTGAAAGCATCGCTAATTATCTCCGAGTAGAAGACCAGAAAAAGAATTTCAATCAAATGGCTCAATTGTTAGTTGATAATGGTATCGAGCCTAAAACAAGACATACCTGCTGTTCTGCTGCCTCTATTCGCCTGCCTGAAATGCATGAAGACATGGTTCGGATTGGCATCCTTCAATACGGATTCTGGCCAAGTAGAGAGATTTTTATTGAATATTTGAAAGGAAAGGTAAACAAGGAGGAGCCTTTACGAAGGTTGATAACCTGGAAAAGCACTGTGATGAGTGTCAAACAAATTGAAATGGGTGAGTTCGTAGGTTATGGAACCACTTATTTGGCACAACGTGATATGAAAATCGCTATTGTTCCTATTGGCTATTCACATGGTTTTAGCAGGTCACTAAGTAACACCGGTAGAGTGTTGATTAATGGCTTTAGAGTTCCTGTCGTAGGGATGGTCAATATGAACAACCTGGCGGTTGATGTTTCTGAGGTTGAAGAGATAAGAAAAGCAGATGAAGTAACTTTAATAGGTAAAAGTGGAGATGTTGATATAAGCGTGGCTTCATTTGGAGAGCTAAGTGATCAGCTTAATTATGAGTTGCTGACACGTTTACCAACTAAAATTCCCCGCATAATAAAAGACTAATGGCATACATAGAACTATATAAAGACAAGCTTAAAAAGAATTATCAGTTTCTTGACAAACTGTTTAAGGAGAATGATATCGCATGGGCAGTTGTTTCCAAGCTTTTGTGCGGAAATGAAAAGTACCTCAAAGAGGTAATTGATCTGGGAACTAAAGAGATATGTGACTCAAGAATTAGTAATCTTGAAGCTATTAAAAAGATAGATCCGAGTGTTCAAACAGTCTACATAAAACCGCCTGCAAAGAGAAGTATTGAGAGACTTGTGAAGTATGCAGATGCCAGCTTCAATACTGAATACAAAACCATTAAATGGATATCTGATGAAGCTGTAAAGCAAAATAAGAAACACAAGGTCATCATAATGATCGAATTGGGTGACCTTAGAGAAGGTGTGATGGGAGATCACTTGATGGATTTTTATGAGTCTGTTTTTAACCTTCCGAACATTGAAGTGACAGGGATTGGATCTAATCTTAACTGTCTCTACGGAGTAATGCCTTCCGAAGATAAGTTGGTGCAACTGTCTCTATATGAGCAACTTATAGAAGCGAAATTCAATCGCAAAATTCCATGGGTGACTGGCGGCACCTCTGTTGTAATTCCATTGATTTTCAGAAAGCAAATACCAGATGGAATTAATCACTTTAGAGTCGGTGAAACCTTGTTTTTTGGCTTAGATCTATTTACTCAGGAAGTTGTACCCGGAATGGAAGGAGATGTATTTAAACTCCATGCAGAGGTTATTGAGATTACAGAAAAACCAAGAGTGCCTATAGGGTACATGGAAGCAAATCCTTCCGGCGAAACTTTTGAGATCAAAGAAGAGGATTATGGGAAAACATCTTATCGCGCCATTTTGGATATTGGGTTGTTAGATGTTTCCGAAGACTTTCTGATAGCAGAGGATGATTCCATCCAGATTACTGGGGCCAGCTCTGATATGCTCATAGTGGACCTGGGAGAGTCCAGTGACAAATACAAAGTGGGTGATCTGGTAAGTTTTAAACTAAAATATATGGGAGCCCTCAGTCTTTTCAATTCAGATTATATCGAGAAGAGAGTAGTATAGATTTAAGTTCATATTTTTGCTGGCCAAACCTAATCGACATGTCTGCAGATTTTCAAAAGAAAAAGCTTGGTTACTTTTTTAGGATCCTTGACCTAAACAGCAATGGGTCCTTACAGATGGATGATTTTACTGAAATGGTAGAAAAAGTAAGGATCACGCTGGATTATGAACCAGGTAGCAAAGAGCACAAGCGAATCACAGATAAAGCGGTAAAATTATTTAACTCGCTAGTAGAGGATATCAAGCCTTTCAGTTTCAATCAAATTACTGAAGAGGAGTGGGTCAGTTTCTTCATGGAAACAGTTATCGTTTCTGAGGATACCCTTGATGATTATAAAGAACTGATCTTCAATTTCATGTTTGACTTCTTTGATCAAAACAGGGATGGGTTTATCTCGAAAAAAGAATATGAAGATTTCTATGACATTTTTGGCATAGACCGTTCCTATTGTGATAAAGCATTTAGCCTTTTAGATAAAACGCAGAGCTCCAGGCTCTCGCGTTATGACTTAATGAATGCAGTAGAGGAATTCTTCACATCAAATGATCCAACACTATCAGGCAATTGGACCTTTGGTAACTGGGACTCTGAGCCACATGCGGAACTATAATCCATTACAACTTATCTAATAGCTCATTATCCACCAGGTTTGGAAGTGTCACTCTCAATTCCGGTGTACGTTCCATTTCTCGCTTAATCGCAAAAAGTGCTTCATCGTTTCGGGCCCAACTTCTTCTGGCTATACCATTATTCACATCATAGAAAAGCATGGATTTTAATCTTCGGTCTGCTTCATCTGAACCATCAAGGAGCATCCCAAAACCGCCATTGATCACTTCACCCCAGCCAACACCACCACCATTGTGGATAGAAACCCACGTTGCGCCTCGGAAGCTATCACCAATCACATTTTGAATGGCCATATCAGCCGTGTATCTGCTGCCATCATAGATGTTGCTTGTTTCACGATAGGGAGAATCTGTCCCACTTACATCATGATGATCTCTGCCTAAAACAATAGGAGCTGAGATGTCACCGGCTTGGATGGCTTTATTAAAAGCCTCTGCAATTTTTGATCTGCCTTCAGCATCCGCGTACAAGATTCTGGCTTGTGACCCAACTACTAGTCTGTTATTCTCAGCTTCCTCAATCCAGCGAATGTTGTCTTGCATTTGCTGCTGTATTTCTGCTGGAGAATTAGACTTGATTTCTCTCATCACCTCTAAGGCGATTTGATCTGATTTTCTCAGGTCTTCCGCTTTTCCGGATGTGCACACCCATCGGAATGGTCCAAACCCATAATCGAAACACATAGGTCCTAGGATATCTTGAACATAAGAGGGATACCTGAAGTCGATTCCGTTTTCAGCCATCACTTCACCACCAGCTCGTGAAGCTTCTAGCAAGAAAGCATTGCCATAGTCAAAGAAGTAGGTGCCTCTTTCGGCATGCTTATTTACTGCAGCAGCATGTCTTCTTAATGATTCCTGTACTTTTTCCTTGAATAGGGAGGGGTTGTTACGGATCAGATCGTTTGATTCCTCAAAATTAAGTCCGGCGGGATAGTATCCTCCAGACCAAGGATTATGCAAAGATGTCTGATCAGAGCCGAGCTCAATGGTAATTTCTTCTTCATAAAAACGCTCCCAGACGTCAACCACATTTCCCACAAAAGCGATGGAAACAACTTCCTTATTTTCTTTTGCTTGCTTTACACGTAGCATCAGGGCATCCATATCCTCAATGATTTCATCTACCCATCCCTGGTCATGTCGCTTATGTGCAGCGCTTGGGTTTACCTCAGCACACACCGTGATACATCCGGCAATGTTTCCTGCCTTTGGTTGAGCCCCACTCATGCCACCAAGTCCGGCAGTTAAGAAAATTTTACCTGCTGAAGAGACGCCCGCACCTAGCTTTTTACGGAATGCGTTCATCACGGTAATTGTGGTGCCATGTACAATCCCCTGTGGTCCTATGTACATGTAAGAACCGGCTGTCATTTGACCATACTGTGTCACTCCAAGTGCGTTAAATTTTTCCCAATCATCCGGCTGGGAATAGTTAGGTATCATCATGCCATTGGTCACTACGACGCGAGGTGCCTCTTTGTGGGAAGGGAATAACCCCATTGGGTGACCGGAATACATATGCAGTGTTTGTTCATCTGACATGGTGGCTAAATACTGCATGGTCAGGAGATACTGGGCCCAGTTTTGAAAAACGGCTCCATTTCCTCCATAAGTAATGAGTTCTTCGGGGTGTTGAGCTACAGCAGGATCCAGGTTGTTTTGGATCATGAGCATGATGGATGCTGCTTGTTTGGATGCTGCCGGATATTCTTCGATTGGTCGGGCATACATGTCATACTCCGGCATGAATCGGAACATGTATATTCTGCCGAAATCATTGAGCTCATCAGCAAATTCAGGCGCCAACTCAGCATGCCATTCTTTAGGAAAATAGCGCAGGGCATTTCTGATAGCTAACTTCTTTTCTTCCGGAGTGAGAATATCTTTTCGTTTGGGCGCACGGTTAACTCCCTCTTTTAGTGCTTTTTTAGCCGGAAGCTTGTCAGGTATTCCTTGTCGTATTTGTTCTTGAAATGTCATTTTCTAACCACAAAGGCCGCAAAGAATTTCACAAAGGTCAAAAAGACCCATTGATAATTCGTTTTAGACCATTCTTTAAAAGTGATACATTAAAATTAATGAGTAAGCCAAGTTTATATTCACCTAGCTTCATATAGGTTAGTGTTTGTGCCATGTGAACATCATTCAAAGCATCAACACTTTTAAGTTCAATTACTAGCTTTCTTTCTACTAATAAGTCTATTCGATAACCACAGTCGAGCTTTACTTCTTCATATACCAGAGGCATTGGTTTTTCTTTTTCTACGAAAAAGCCTTCCTCTAATAGCTTATAGCACAGGCATTCTTTATAAGCACTTTCTAAAAGCCCTGGACCTAAGGCCTTATGTACATCTATCGCAATTCCTATAACTTTATTTGCAATTTGATTTTCAGTCATACTTAGTGTCCTTAGTGTCTTCTCAGTGAACTTTGTGATTAAAAAACTTAGTATCTATCAAATTCATCACTAAAATCAGTATTCAGCGAAATGCCTTCCTTCTGAGCAACTTCTTTAGCTACTTTAATTAATTCCTTGTTCTTTACCATTTCAATGGCAGTCTCCATCTTTTCATTCATCACACCATCTTTAGTGATATGATCAATTTTTCTTCTCACATGTTCATGGATAGCGGCCATAATTTTACTAGACTTTAATGGCCGATGGAAGTCCAATGCTTGAGCGGCACAAAATATTTCAACACCAATGATCTTTTCTACATTTTCAATAACCCGCAATGTTTTACGACCGGCAATGGAGCCCATGCTTACATGATCCTCCTGACCCAATGAGGTAGGAATGCTATCGGCACTGGCAGGGAAACACAATCCTTTGTTTTCACTTGCAAGTGCAGCGGTAGTGTATTGCGGAATCATGAAGCCTGAGTTGGTTCCGGTTTCTTTTAATAAGAGTTTAGGAACGCCTGGGGTATCACCTTCCAATGATAGGTATATCCTTCGATCAGAAACATTCCCCACTTCAGCTGCTGCTAGACACGCATAATCGATGGGTAAGGCCATTGGTTGACCATGAAAATTACCACCGCTTATCGTATGATCTTTGCTGAAAACAATGGGGTTGTCCGTTACCGAATTGATTTCTACCTCCAACATTTCTTTTACATGAAGCCAGGCATTACGTGATGCTCCATGTACCTGTGGCATGCATCGAAGTGAGTAGGGGTCTTGCACTCTGGCACAGTTGGCATGTGAGTGCACAACTTCTGAGCCATCAAGCAAATGGCGAATAAAAGCTGCGACATGTTGTGACCCTTTATGAGGGCGTACTTCATGAAGTTCCGGTGAAAAGGGCTTGACAGATGCAAGCAGGCCTTCCACCATCATGGCACCTGCAATATCCGCATGAGTGAGTACATTTTGAAGTTTCTCAACAATTAAGACTGCATGAGCAGCAATAAATTGAGTTCCGTTTATCAACCCTAACCCTTCTTTTGCACCTAGTGCTATCGGCGCAAGATTTTCACTTGATAACCACTCTTGCGTTTGTATGAATTGGCCTTTTACTTTCACTTTACCCAGGCCAATCAACGGCAGGAATAAATGGGATAGTGGGGCAAGATCCCCGGACGCACCTACAGAGCCCTGTTCCGGAACTAGAGGGATTATGTCATTGTCAATATGATGAATAATTCGTTCGATCGTTTCTTCACGAACTCCTGAAAATCCTTTCGCAAGTGCATGCACCTTGAGGATCATCATCAGTTTAGCCAATTCATCAGAAATAGGCTCTCCTAAACCTACCGCATGACTCATCAGTAGGTTCTTTTGCAGTGTGCTGGTTTCAGCTTTTGATATTTGAGTGGTACAAAGAGGACCAAATCCAGTATTTATCCCATAAACTGCTTTATCACCTTCCGCTATGCTCTTCACCTCCGCTGCACTTCGGTTGATTTCTGCTTTTACCGACTGTGACAATATACCCCTAGTCTTACCTCTGGCTATCGAAAGTGCGATACCTGCTGTTAAATGCTCTTCACCGTAATGAAATACGTCTGATGCATGTGCCATATTGAAAAAGTTGTTATGGCAACAAAGTTACGAATTGAAATAAAGACTAATTTCTCTTTTCCGGAAAATCCTCGTAGAAGTATTCGTTAAACCCGAATTATTCAATAGAATTTTTGCCAAAGTGTTGCGAAATTTTCTATTGAATAATGACGAAAAATTTCCTTTTTTGGAAATTTTTGTCAGGGTAACCCAGACAAAGCTAAGCTTTCGTCTGCCCTTTGGGCAAATTATGCTTAGTGCATAATTTGGGTTAAATCTTTTCTTAGAAGGTTTTCCTTTCGTCAGGATTTTATAGACCATCCACACTAGAAGGATATTGACTGTAAGAAAGAATGTCATTATCAATGGATAGGGAGCATTAATAACTGCCAGCATCATATAGATAAAAAGCACTATCGACGTTACTGTTACAGGGATTCTTATTTCATTCATGCATGTAAAACCTCTTGAAAAATCTGATTGTTTAAAATTTACGGTTGCTCATCAAGAATCTATTTGATTTGAATTATTTGAAGTTAATATATAACTATATAAATGAATCGTAAATAGTTTGAACCTTCCGTGGTTGATAGGTTTATATTGGTATTAATGTCTAAAGACAACCTGACAATCAATTTTTTTCCTCTTTGGAAGGGCGACCGCCTTTCTCTTTTTTTGTTAAATCTTAAAACACGAATAAAACATGGCTAAATGTTTCGCATTGATGGGGTGGAGTTTGCCCGTAATTGAAAGTATGCAAAAAGCAGGAAAACCATTTGTAGTGGTTTCATTTCCTGATTTTGAGCCGTATGCTAAAGAAAATAATATCCCATTTGTTCCTTATCAACTGGATGAATGGAGTGATACATCCAACTCACTGGATCTTGCAGAAAAGCTAAGCGCTTACAACGCAGATGTCGCTGTTCCGCTTTTTGAAGAAACAGTGGAATGGGCAGGAGCTCTAAATTCAATTTATCGGGACGATCCTCGTGTGTTAAATAGAGCTTTTCTGTTTAGGAATAAAGCCATGATGAAGCGAAAAGCACTTATAGGAGGATTGCGTGTAGGATTATTTGAAGAGGTGCACAATAAGGAGGGTGTTAAAGCCTTTATGAAACGATTGAATGAAGCTAACCTTCAGCTCGATGGTGAGGAAGATAGCTGGGTTCATATTAAACCGTTTGCATCTGCAGGAACGGTTGGTCATCGCTTACTAAAGTCGATGGATCAAATAGACGAGGAATGTGAAGATGGTGACTTTCCATGTTTAGCAGAAAGTCATTTGCCTGGAAGAGAATTTTCATGTGAGGCATTTGTTCACGGAGGTAAAATCAAGTTTTTAAATATTACTGAATACGTAAAGCTTGGATATTCCAACTTCATCCCGGAAGGACATTATCTGGAGTCCAAAAGAGAATTAATCCACAAACACGTTCAAAAGCTTGTGGATATTTTTGGTATTGAATATGGGATGGTGCATCCGGAGTGGTTCCTGACAGAAAACGATGAATTGAACTTTGGGGAGACCGCATGTAGAATACCGGGTGGTCACATTCTGGAGCTATGTGGTAAATCCTATGAATTTGACGCACTGGCTGCTTTTGTTCAGATTCATGATCCTAGTTTGACAGAGGATGAATTAGCTGAAATTTTACCACCTAAGGATTACAAACCGAAGAACTATCATGGGAATGTAATGATCTACCCGCATAAGAAGCAGTTCTCCAAATTGGAAATCCCGGAGGAACTAAATAATGAGCCATACTTTGTTGATCATACACTTGTGCCACCTTTGAGTACACAAAAAATAAGTGATGAAAGAGCTGGATTTGGAAATCACTTCGGTACCATAAACTTCAAAGGAGAAGATCCTGACCGTATGACCGAGTTGCTTAAATACTATCAAAAAGTTGATTTTTACGTATGAAAAAGTGTTATTGTCACTAATAGATGGAGATAATCGAAAATCAAATCTTTGAAAAATTTGAAGAAAGTTACAGTGCTTTTAAAGAGGCGACTGATCTCACTAAGCAGGAAAAGGCTTCCAAGCTTGCAAGCCAGATAGATATTCTTGCTCAGACAGAAGATGGGCTAAAGTACCTGTTCAAGAAAAGTGCTGAAATGGATGAAATGGGATTTTTCCATGGAACATCATGGAACGATCCAATGAAGTTGGCTCCAACTTTGGTAAAAGGCACACTTCAGGCAGGTCATCCTTCGTCCAGCTTTGAAATGCTATCAGACCTCCGGTTATTGGCATATGCAAAAGGGGCACACTCAGAAAAAATCTCTCAAGATGAAGCAAAGTCGCTATTGGAAGAGATTCTTGTTCATAATTTGGAGTTTGCGCTAAACGATCTGTCCGAAGATACACGAATGGCCATGAGCGAACGAGAGATTAAGAAGGCGACAAACCTGTTTGGTTTTCTTCTGTCTGAAATTCCAGTGGGAGGAATCTATCGAAAATTGGCCATTGAGATTGATTTAATTTGCTGTCAACGACCGGTTGAAACCAGAAAGGCGAGAGAACTTATTCGGCTAATTGATCAAAAGTTTGATACGTCCGGTGATTCCAAACATGATCTCCGAGTTAGGGCATTTATTAATGCCATAAAGGCGCCTACTGAGTTTATTCTTAAAGAAGGGCTAGCTCCGCAGGCATACGATGATAAATTATCAGGTTTAACGACTGATCAGTTGGAAGTTGAAGCTCAGCAAATGGGTGAGTCGATGGATAAAACAGGGCTCGTTAGTCAGTATCATGCTCATCTTCTCTTGCATCTTATAAAAAAAGAGCCGGATCTTGTCCCCGATTGTCTTGGATTAAATGACAGAGGCATAGCTGAATGGGAGAAATTCCAGGAAATTATCATTTCACTGATTCAAGAAATTGTATCTCCTGACAACTACCAATGTATTTACGGTCTGAGTAGAGTGCTTGGACGTAATTTACTTTCAAGGAGGCCTGTTAGAGCTGGATTGGAGAATCTTCGCCGAGCAAAAATTAATTCACAGGTTGAAAAACGGATTTTGAAATCCATTGATAACCCACAAACCTCGGTTTCTGCACTTCAATATTTAATTGGAGGCACATTAAAAGTTTTGGGACAGCCATTGGGTGTCGGTCAGGGAAACAATCCAACCTGTCAGTCTGCCAGGGGAATAAGCATGTGGAGCCAACATGCGCCGGCCAAATTGATTGATCAAATCATAACTGTAGCAACTCAGAATAATCTCATCATGAGATTTGAGAATGAGGATTTGGAGTCAATAAAACTAGGAAAGGGTTTAGTAGAAAAGTTAGATTATAACCTGGACGTTGTATCTGCCATTCTGGTACCCCATTTAGATCGAATCTATAATGAAATGATGAAACGATCGATGGGGCGTGCTGATGATCCACACAGGTGGGTGAATCCGGCTATGTACGGGCATTGGATCCCTGTTGGGTTTGCATCTTGCTACAATTACACCCTAAATGCTATCAGTGATTATGAAGGGTTTATTCGAATTTTCTATGCGGCTTTTCATCCAAAGTATAATGATGAGAATCAGGTGCTATATCCGATACCAATAGGCATTTATGTGACCAGCAACCATGGAGATATGTTGGGCTTTCATGCGATTTCATTACTCAGGGTTGACAAGGATCCTGAAGGTGAATATCGAGCCTATTTTCTAAACCCCAACAACGAGGGACGTCAGGATTGGGGTCAAAACATCAAGCCTTCTGTGCATCGGTATGGAGAAAAGCCGGGGGAATCATCATTGCCTTTTCATCAATTTGCAGCGCGTATTTATGCCTTTCATTACAATTCACTGGAAGCAACTGCGCATTTACATTTGGTGGAAGATGAACCCATCCAAGAGGTAAAAAAACTAGCAAAGGAAAGCTGGGGCAAATCATACAACTGGAACGAACAGCCTAAACTATGGTAAGACACTCATCGCGAATTGAATTAAGCCAATCGTCCTTAACAAGTAATATCAACTTCATCCGAAAGAAAATAGGGAAGGAGGCACGCATATCTTCTGTCGTGAAAGCAAATGCCTACGGTCATGGGATTGAAGAATTTGTAAAAATGGCCGAAAAAGCCGGGGTAAATCACTTTGCTACAGCTTCTGCATTTGAGGCAGAAACTGTTTTGGAAGCAAAGTCCGCCAGTAGCGATGTGATGATCATGGGTATATTATACGATGAGGATATACCATGGGCGATTGAGAATGAGATTGAATTTTATGTATTTAATTATGCAAGGTTGCCGCTTATTTTGGAGCACGCTAAATCCCTAAATAAACAAGCTAAGGTTCATTTAGAGGTGGAAACTGGAGCCAATCGTACTGGTCTACCGGAGCGTGAATTTTTGGATTCATTGAGCTTTCTGAAAAAGCATAAACAGCACATTGCGTTTACCGGGTTATGTACACATTTTGGAGGTGCAGAGAGCTTTTCAAATCAGTTTAAAATTGATCGACAACACAAACGCTATAAGGAGTTTTTAAAACACTGTAAACAGCGTAAACTTCTGCCTAAAATCAAACATATAGCGTGCTCTGCTGCTGCTCTTGCATATCCGGATACGGTTTACGATATGGTTAGGATAGGGGTGGCACAATATGGCTTTTGGCCAAGTCCGGATATTTACTACATGCACATGCAAAATGCTGAGAAACCGAATGGTGCGGGCTTATTGAAACGGATATTTTCCTGGAAAACAGATGTCATGGACATTAGAAATGTGTCAGCAGGAGAGTTTATTGGTTATGGCACTGCCTATCAAGCCACTCAGGATATGAAAGTAGCTGTGATGCCATTGGGGTATTCCAATGGATATCCACGCGCTCAATCCAACAGAGGGCATGTACTTATAAAAGGAAAAAAGGCACCTATTGTAGGATTGATAAATATGAACTTGTTCATGGTTGATATCAGTCACATCGAAGGAGTAGAGGTAGGAGAGGAAGTTGTGCTTGTTGGGAGGCAAAAAAACAACACAATAAATATCAGTTCCTTTACACAAGTCACGCAACTGCTAAATAATGAGATGCTTAGCAGATTGCCAGCAGCGATACCAAGAAGCACCGTAAAATGAGAACGCTAAGCAAAGAGGAAAAACAGTTACTCAAGAAACTTTCTTCTAAAGATAGCCTGGTTGATTTAGTTGATTTCTTTAAGGTTGGATGGCCCGGAGGAAAGCTGGAAGTCAGCACATTTCAACAAACACTAAGCATACAAGTGACAGATGAACAGCTTCCTGTCGTAATGAATCACATTGTAGAGCGATTGAATCTCTTGAAGGCTTTGGAACAAGAAGGATATGTAAACCTTTGGTCTCAAATTCCTTCTATGGACAATATGAAATCAATTGGTGAGTCCCTGGAAGGTTCCAATGTGATTCTCTTGCCCGATATATTAGTAGCCACTGATGTGTTGAAGTACGCCAATTTCAAAATTGGTTTCAGTAAGTCGTTAAAAGCACAGGTAAAAAGAAACTTTCAAAGGCAGCCTTACACCATCTTTAAGGTACTAGCAATAGCTGTTATACTTATGATCATAGCGGATATTGCCTATCATGCCCGCATTCTTGGTATTAATATCGGATCTGATCATCAGCAAATTGTAGACAACAATAGTGAGATTTTAGCAAATCAACTTCTTGGAAATCAGATCATTGATTCTCTACGTGCTCAAAATGATGAATTGATGTTGATTACTAGCAGGATATCAGAAAATACTGAAAATATAGAGGCGCTTAATTACCGAATCGGACAGCAGCAGGAGACACTCAACGAATTTAGAAAGGGTTCGAACAAGCTGGTACATATGCTTGAGCAAAATCAAAAAATCTTGCTTAAATCTGATAGTCTGATCAGGTCATTTCCAAAAAATAAATAGACATAAAAAAACCGGATGATCCAGGATCATCCGGTTACGTAACTTAATTTTTCCTCTTAGTAAAGTATGAAGAGGAACTACAATATTAACTGAGCTGAATGGTTAAGGTTTTGGGTATTCTTACAATCGGTGACATCTTTCGATCAATGGTAACTAAAAGTAGATTGCTTGGGCAATTCGATAGGTGTTTGCATGAGCCTCAAGTATTTGTTTGATGTCTTCTGAGTATCCACCGCCCATTGATGCTACGACCGGTAAGTCATTTCTCTTAGCCAGTTCAATTACTTTTTTATCTCTTTGTTTACAGCCATCGATAGAGAGTCCTAAGCGTCCCAACTTGTCTGATGCAAGTACATCCACACCGGATTGGTAAAAGATAAAGTCAGGTTTGACCTGATCAAGGAGTTTCTCTAAGTGCTCATCAAGCAATGCGAGGTACGTTTTATCATCCGTGCCGTCTTTCAGCGGAATGTCCAAATCAGATTGCTCTTTTTGAAGTGGATAGTTATGTTCTCCATGCATACTAAATGTAAATACCCTGTCCTCATTTTGGAAGATCTCTGCTGTGCCATTGCCTTGGTGAACATCTAAATCGATTACCAATATTTGCTGAGCTTTTTGGTGATTGAGAAGGTATTTAGCAGCTATTGCAATATCATTAAGCAAACAAAATCCCTCAGCTCTGTTCGTAAATGCATGATGAGTGCCTCCGGCTATGTTCATGGAAATGCCATATTCCAGTGCATATTCTGCACACTGAATGGTTCCTGCATTGATCGTGACCTCTCGCTCCACCAGACCTTCTGTGATGGGGAAGCCACTCCTTCGTTCTTCTTGTCTGGTAAAGTTCAGTTCCTGTAGTTTTTTCCAGTAATCGGTTGTGTGTACTGCCAGTATTTCTTCCTCTGTGAGCTTTCTGGGGTAAAATATGCTCTGCTCTTCGATGGTACCTTCATGCAGTAGCTGTTTAGGTAGCAAATCATATTTTTCCATCGGGAATCGGTGGCCTTCCGGTAACGGGTGATTGTATATAGGTGACCATGCTATTTTCAACATCTCATTTCAAACAAGAGTGGCTCATTAATGTTTGCATAGTATATTGTAATCTTTATTAATCAAAAACCTAACTATGCCAAGGCTTCAGGTAGAACGCTCTATCAAAATTAATGCACCCGCAGAAGTAGTTTATTCCGCTTTAAATGATTTCAGTAAATGGTTAGAATGGTCGCCTTGGTTGATCATGGATCCCGATGCGAAAGTGACCATAGCGGAAGATGGAAAATCATACGAATGGGATGGGGAAAGAGTAGGGTCCGGAGAGATGAAAATACGTGATGAACGCGAAAATGAATTCATCCAATTTGATTTAAATTTCATTAAGCCCTGGAAGTCCGTCAGTAGTACCTCTTTTCATTTGCAAAGTGTAGATGGAGGAACTGAAGCAACATGGACCATGGACTCCACGCTTCCATTCTTTATGTTTTGGATGAAAAAGATGATGAAGGCCTACGTGGGAGCTGATTATGACAGAGGTTTGAATATGCTTAAAGCACTTGTCGAGCAAGGAGAAATTCACTCTAAGTTGGAATTTGAGGGGCTAACTGAAATCCCTGATCAGCAATGGATTGGGATAAAAACGGCATGCGATTTAGATATTATTTCTACTAGCATGGAAGCGGACTTTGCAATGCTTAACGCAGTGTCAGAGACAGATGAGGAATTATCGACAGGACCTTTTTTTACAATTTATCATAAATGGGATATCGTTAGGAATCGTGCAACTTATGTTGCGGCAATGCCTGTAAGTAATGTTCCTGATAATTTACCGGACAATTTTATTTCAGGGGTCATCCCGGGCAGCAAGGCGTATAAATTAAGGCATGTGGGTGCTCTTAAGCATTTAGGGAACGCATGGAGCACATTGTACTCAATGCACAGAAATAAAGAAATGAAGCCAAAAAAAGGGACATATCCATTTGAGGTTTATGTGAATGACCCACAAAAAATACCGGAAAAAGAATTGATAACTGAGATTCATTTTCCTGTTAAATAACTATCAATCTAATCCTACAATTCTCGGCTTGGTAACATTAGGACTCCTAAAAAACTGAGGTGCGGATAATGATATTTTAAAGTAAAAAAGTTGACCTTCTGTTGGTGCATTAGGAAAAAGTGATACCCTGAACTCAAATGTATCAAACACTAAACTTTCATTTCTTATTCGAACACCTCCGCCCATCGTATAGTAGGTCTGTTCATAGGGGTTCTGAACCCTGGTTTCCTCTACATATCCAATACCTCCGTGTGCGTATGTAGCGAATCTAAAACCATAAAAATACCATGGCTGAAAGACGACATACTCAGTAGTGAAAGTGATGATTCGGTTTCCTTGTATTTGATTACCCTCTATGTTTCTGATTCTATTTTCTCCGGCCAGTGATTTCGAAAGCGGCACAGTTAGATCATCACCATCGAAGTATTGAAATCGATTAAACACTCTAGAAAAAGCAGATCCCATCTTGATAAGCGGTGTGAAATGTCGACTTTCGATCTGCAATAGTTGATTGGATCTGGATTTTTCGGAACTGAAATATCCGGATTCCAGGTTGATGAAAAAGTATCCGATCTTTTTCGAATAGAGCGAATAGCTGGTTTGAAATCCTTTGTAATTCCTTTCACCAAACTCTGACCAATCTTTACCCATCAGAATAGAATAGATAAACCCAACTGGCACATCTTCTGTAATGTTGAACGATAAGATATTCTTGGTCTTGAAGTAATTGACCTTACTATATGTCAATCCACCGATCAAAAAATGATGGTCATGATAGGTGACATTGCTATCGGGTTTTACTTCCGGTCGTTCATTGAAATTATCGTGTCTTAATCGCAGTGCAGCACTAAAGTTTCTTCGTTCTCCCATCAAAAAAGATCGAGCGCCCCATAGATCATAGCTTTTCCGGTCGATTCTAAAATTTTCTTCATAGACGCTATCGGCAAACGTCAGGTCTGTAATGGGTTCCACATGCTCGAAAAGCGCTTCACCATAATACTTTATTTCCGGGGAAATGAATCGGCGTTCGAATTTTAGGCCTTTGCTTTTACCCAGATAATTATCTGAGAAGAAGACAGTGCCATCAATAAAGGAGTCATCAATATTTCTAATGGTATAATGAGCATCATAACCATTGACTGGAGCTTCACTTGTATTCCTCCAATAGCCCACTCCAAATTCATTACCGGTTCCTAAAATATTTTGGTTGGTGAAACCTAACCTGAAAGCGTTGTTATCATCTAATGAAGCATCGATGGTCCAGGGGAAACGATCCTTTACAATCACAGTGGCATGCACTGCTGATAAATCCTTGGAATCTAGTTTCAATGTGATTTTGGCGTCCTCAATATATGAAAGTGAACGAATGATACGCTCGGTATCTGCTAATTCAAAAGGATCTACTTTATCACCAACATCAAATAAAAGAAATTTGAAGACTACAGATTTTGAAGTATTCTTATGCAGGTTGTTGCTCAATCTACCAATGCTAGACCGGGCTTTTAGTGTGGTATCATTAACCGAACCTCCAAATAGATCTACCGACACAAATTCGATGGAAGCAATTGTTTTTCCTTCGTAAGCTTCAAAAAATGCCTCACTTCTTACAGGTTCTTTTTTTAACTCGTTGGAAGGAGGTCGATTGGCAATTAGAAGATTATACAGCTCCTTAGTTACCCTGCTTTTTTGAGCAGCTGAATAAATGGAATCATAAAACCCATCCGAGAGTATGTGTTGGTTGTTGTATATGTCATACTCTGCATCCTTCGGAACGGTAACTACAGTGTCATTTTTTGCTATGACCAGTGAGTCAGCAATCACCATTACTTGATTTCTCTTAAGCGTAATTGATCTGGATTGAGCAAAACTCAATTGAACCAGTATTAAACAAATAACAATAAAAATGCCTCTGCGTGAATCTACCAAACTGCACTAAATGATTACAGTGACAATTATAATGAATAACGTGTGTTAATAGCGATTCCTTCTTTCCTGAAACTGCATTCTTTTATTTCATTCACTTTTTATACAACTAATTGATTACTTTCACGTATTGTACAACAAATAATTAAACGTTTATGAAAGGATCACACTTAGGTGAACTGGAAGAACTGGTCTTATTGACAGTAGGGTCTCTTTACGATAAGGCATATGGTGTAGCAGTGATGGATGAAATCAGAGAGCAGGCAGGCAGAGATATGAATATCAGTGCCATACACGCTGTACTGAGGAGATTGGAAGAAAAAGGACTGTTGAAATCTGAAATGGGAGGATCTACCAATGAGCGAGGGGGAAGAAGAAAAAGATTATTCTCTCTGACGAGAGCCGGAAAAGAGGTATTGGATCAAACCATCTCTCTAAGAACTTCGCTTTACCAACGCATACCGAATATCAATTATAATTTTTCAGTATGAACCACAACCCGCCTAAATGGGCCGATCGGTTTTTAAGGTGGTATTGCAACCCAAAATATATCGAAGAGATAGAAGGGGACATCTATGAGCTCTTTGATAGAAGAATTGAACATCAAAGCCCGGGGATGGCAAAGTTCAAGTTTGTGTGGGACGTACTCCGCTTTTTTAGGTGGTCAAATATTAAAAGGACAAACTCAAAATACACTACTATGAATCATTTTACATTGTTTTCGAATTACCTGAAGCTGGGAATGAGAAACATTCGCAGAAATATGGTTTCATCCATGATTAATATCATCGGGATGGCTATCGCTATTTGCTTCGCTATATCCATATTCATATTCACTGATTTTCAGTTAAATATGGATTCCTTTCATTCAAACGGTGATCGTATTTACCAAATCACCAACTACGTGGATCAGGATGGGAATGAAAACTTATGGAGTGATTCACCCATTACTTTAGGACCTGCAATTGCTGAAGATCATCCATCTGTAGAATCGTTTGCACGCTTTGAATTCAGAAGCTCGGTGGTCAAATACCAATCTGATGTCTTTGATGAGTTAATTGTATTCACTGATCCTCAGTTTTTCGAAATATTTGATTTTGAAATGATTACCGGTAATCGTAAGGTACTTTATGATAAAAGCCAGGTAGTTATTAGCAAGGAAATGGCCATCAAGTATTTCAATGATGAAGAGCCGGTAGGTAAGGAGCTCTCTTTCAAATTCATGAATGGCAAAGTAAAAAGATATTTGGTGGGAGCTGTACTGGATGAATATCCAAATAATGCCAGCATCGGTTATGATTTTTACCTTCCAATAGAGAGCTTTTTTGACCTAGGATGGGAGAATACGCAGAGCTGGGATTTCATGACTGATGCAACATTTGTGATGCTCAAGGAAGGGGAGCAGATCAGTTCAATTTATGAATCATTCGACAGGTACAAGGAGATTCAGCATGCGAGTAATCCTGAATGGAAAATAAAGTCTTTCGAACCTTTGCCGCTGGCTGATTTATCAACTAAATCATACATGATTGAGGGATCAGTATCAGGAGGTGGACATCCGGCGGGAAGGTTGGCACTACTAATCATCGCTGCTTTCTTGCTAGGAATGGCCTGTTTCAATTTCATGAATATTTCTGTAGTGAGCGCATCCAAAAGACTCAAAGAAATTGCCTTGAGAAAAGTGATGGGTAGTGTACGCAAAGACATTATTTATCAGTTCATGACAGAAAACCTACTCAAATGCTTCTTTGCATTGATTTTGGGCACCTTACTTTCTTACTTCCTTCTTATCCCATGGTTTGATATCATGATTCCAGAGTTAGAGCTCCAGTTCAGAACCATCAATCCAATGACGCTTGTCTACTTTATGGTTGGGTTGCTTTTTGTCGTTGGAATTATATCCGGTGCTTACCCATCATTCTACATTTCGAGATTTGATACCATTACGATATTCAAAGGGAAAGAGAAGTTTGGCTCAAAAAATCTGTTTTCAAAAATTATGCTTGGGTTCCAGTTTTTCCTTGCAGTGATGACGATTGTTGGCTGCTTTATTATGACTGAACAAAGCATCTACCTCGGAGAAAAAGACTGGGGTTACGATCCGGAAGGCACCATGTCTGTTTATGTAAATGGCCCTGAGCAATATGAATTGCTTAAAAATGAAATCATTAATCACCCGGCAGTCAATAGTCACACATCTTCAAACTTACTGATTGGAAGGGGAATCGCTAAGGTATCTATGGAAATGGGTGACAAACAGGTTGGGGTACGTAAAATCAGTGCGTCGGAAGATTACATTGAGACATTTCAACTGCGAATGATAGATGGAAGGCCTTTAACCAATCGGGCAGAAGACCTGGAGGGAAATGTGATAGTAAACGAAAAGTTTGTAAAAGCTATGGGCTGGGAGAGTGGTATAGGGCAAACTTTCACTCTGGATAGTATTCAACACAAGGTAGTAGGAGTGGTGCAAGATTTCCATTATTATGATTTCTTCTCAGCGATTGATCCGTTGATGATTCAGGGGCTTGAATCAGAGAAAGTAAGATACCTCACGGTTCAAACCGATCCATCTAAATTATCAGAGCTTGAACAATATACGCGTGAAGCCTGGCTGACAATTGCTCCTGATGATCCATTTGATCGGGTGTTTCAGGAAGACGTATTTGATGGATTTTATCAGGAAAACGAAAGCAACATTTCCATACTATTGTTTATCACCGCTATAGCAATTGTTTTGGCATGTCTGGGGCTTTACGGATTGATATCATTCAATGTGCAAGGTAAGTTGAAGGAGTTTAGCGTTCGTAAAGTCCTTGGAGCTGATCCAAAGGTGATTGCACGGATCATTAGCAAGCAGTATATCTGGGTGTTAGCCATTTCATTTTTAATTGGAGCACCTCTTGGTTCTATTGGCATGATGAATCTGGTAGTTAATATTTTCCCTGAACCAAAGGCAGTCTCTGCTGTGCCATTTATCGTGGCAATGGCAATCATTCTACTGACATTGATTATTACAGTAGCCGGGCAAATTAAAAGAGCTATCAATGTGAATCCGGCGGAGCTATTAAGGGCAGAATAAAGGATAATGATCGTGAGGCTAAAACCAAAGGTTCCTCACGATCATTATTATTCCACTAATCACCATCATCAATATTACGAGCATTCGAAATTGCTCGCTTTTCATTTTCTTTAGATATACCTTGCCGATAATGGTTCCGAAAGTAGCTCCTAATCCCAGAGTGATTCCATAGATCCAATTTTCAGTAGATAGCAAGCCAAAGAAGGTGTAACTGCTGATCTGGGCAATGCCCAGGAAAAAGGAATTGGCCGTCTTCGTAGCGATTAGTTCTTCCTTCTCTAGTCCGGCATTGAGGTAGAAGGGGTTGAGGACAGGTCCCAATGCGCCAATCATCGTTCCAAGGATTGAAACAATTAAGCCCAATGGAATGAAATACCATTCTTTGAAGTGGAAAGAGTGCTTAACCTTACCTAGCCTAAATTGGAAAACAGTACTGACCAAAAAGAGGCCAACAAAGATTTGGAGAAAGGAAAGGTCTGCCTGCTTGAAAAGCCATGATCCAAGCCAAGCCCCTGCAATGGCAGAGGGGGCATAGAAGAGGCATAATCGCCAGTGGATATGTTTCCAGAAAATGATTAGGCGTGCAGGCCTGCCTAAAAAAGTGCCCAAATTTAAAACGGGAGCAGTATCGCTTACACCGATCATCCAATTGAGAAACGGTACTAGCACCAGAGCCCCTCCTCCGCCTGAAACTGTGGAAAGAATAAATGCGATCACTCCTGCGAAAAAGAGAATGATTAGCAAAATGAAATCTACTTGTGGAAGCCATTCGAGTAGTGCGCCCATAAGGTTCAATATAGTGTATCAGACTTATTCTTTTCTATTTTCCAGGTAGTGCTTCATTCTTGCGTGCATGGCATCTCCGAATAAACTAATGCCGGCATTGAAAACGATCAATGCGCCGGTTCCATACCATATCCATTCATTACCGCCATTTTCACTGTGTTTTATGAAGGCTGCTTCTATCGCGAAACAGAGACCTGCTCCTGTTAATATTACGCTCGTTGGACCTAATAACATCCATTTCTTGAAGTGACTCATTGATTTATTTTTTAGATAAATACAGTCGATCATTAAATGATTAAGACTTGTTCCTACAGTATGATTTTTAAACATAGTGGCTATCAAAGTGTTTAATCTTCCTCAACTAATTAAAATGTTATGAATTATCTGGAAATCGTTTTAAAGCTGATTGTTGGTCTTAGTATCCTAAATGTTTGGCTGTTAAGAGCTAAGAATTCAACCCCATTTAGAGGTGGGTCTGCTTCAAATATTAAAGAAGAATTTGAGGTTTATGGATTGCCATCTTGGTTTATGGTTGCTGTAGGTACACTCAAAGTGCTATTATCGATTGGGCTGATTGCCTCTATTTGGTATCCCGGTGTTGAAATGGTAACATCGCTTGGAATTGCAGTATTGATGGCTGGAGCAGTATCCATGCATATTAAGGTTGGAGATCCAATTAAGAAAGCCTTTCCAGCTACTCTGTTTTTAATCCTTTCAGTAGTTATCTATTTGATATAATGGTTTAGATAAAAGTCATAAAGTAGATATGCATTGATGACCATAAAGGCAAATGATGGGAACGATTCCTTTAGTTTGTCTTTGATTTTCACTCTGACGCCAAAGCCCATAAGCATCAGTAGTGATAACCCTCCTGTTGAAACCAGGCCTATAAAAGGGTACTTGAAGCCAACAAAAATTCCTATTGCTCCTAATAGCTGAAAAATCGCTGTAATTATTCGTTGTTGATTAGACAGGCCAAATCGCTTGAACTCATCTACCATCCTTTGACTGAATAAGCAGGTGAGCCCATAATAGAAGAACGCTAGTGATGTAAATGATGCGAGTAAAAGGTTTAAAGTCATGAGTTACAAACCATGACCTTTTCAAATGGTTCAGGTTTCTTGATCATTTAGGTTTATTTGATTTCAGATTTCTAATTAGTTTTATCCTGAATGAAGGAAACTAACCAACCGATCACACCTAAGTGGCTATCTGAACTGCAGCAGCGGAGCTGGGAGCCCGAAATACTACTATCAGGTATTGTCTTATATGGAATGTTTAAAGTACCTGACCTACTTGATGAGTTTCTTGTATTCTTCAAACTCAATATTTTCGGCAACTCACAAGATGTAGACAACCTGGTTGCTTTGTTTAAAATGGGTATATACTGGCTCATTACAGGTCTAATACTGCATTTAATATGCAGAGGTGTTTGGATTGGGATGGTAGGGCTGAGTTATACATTTCCAAAGGGAATTCGTCAAGATAAACTTAGCTATAAAGGCAAGTTTCAGGACAAAGTAAATCGCACGCCAGCTTATGAATTGATAGTCATGAGATTGGAGAAGATAAGTAGCTCATTGTTTAGCATTTCTTTCATGCTCTTCATGAGTGTGATAGGTGGCTACCTGTTTTTTCTGGCATTGGTAGTTCTCCCTTTTACCATTTTGTATGTGTATTTCGATTTAGGGTTCAGTGGAACTCAATTTGATATGTTCCAGGTTTATGTGTTGATCATCGTAGGGATTGCACTAATAGGCTTAATGGACTTCCTGAGTCTTGGATATTTTCGTCGGTTCAGATGGTTTGCAAAGGTTTACTGGCCGGTTCATAAGGTTATCAGTGTGCTCACACTCTCGCGCTTTTATCGCCCGATATACTATGGCGTGGTAACAAATTTTAATAAATGGGCGTTTTTCGTTTTTCTCTTATTCTTTACCGTGGTGAGCATCTTTGGAGCTGGATCTATTACAGATTCGACCTACTCGGGAGACGGATTTTCAAGGTTAGAATTTTGGAACAATTCCAGAGGGTATACTGCCTACAGCGGTTATTACGATGATCAGAACCAGGAGCTTTTTTCTACGAGAGCTCAAATACCTTCTGATGTTATCAATGGAGATGTTTTAAGACTTTTTGTAGTGGCAAACATTACAACGGAGGAAAACATGCTTGAAAATATGTCATTGGATTCACTAAAAGAGGTTTATCCAGATACATCTTATTCGGCACTAGATTTGATGATCGTAAATGACTTTTACGTTATAAAAATTGATGGAAAACAGGTGCCTATAGATAAGTGGTTTTATCACTATAAAACACACACTAACCAGCGCGGCTATCTTACCTATATCGATATCGGAAATCTGTCAGAGGGATTACATACTGTACAGGTAAGCGGACCATCAAAGTACTATAACTTTTCATTTGCTGATATACCATTTTACAGAGATGTCACTCTGCCATCTGTTATTCAACCCTCCAAAGAAGACGATGATGGAAAGAGTGCTGACTTTCAGCCTAAACCTTTTGGAATAAGAGATTAGATGTAAAAAAGCAAGACATCTGAATGTCTTGCTTAATCCACAGCCTTAACATTTTTTAAGCCTCAGAAGCTTTAGACTTGGTGATTGAAACATCTTGCTTAAGATACTGCATACTAATGAGTGAAAATATAAATGCTGAACCCATAGCTTCAATGAAAATAACCATTGATAAGGTGAGTTCATTTAAGAAGGCATTGTTTGAATGACTTTCAATAATACTTTGAGTGAATGCAGGATCCAGAAACAAATAAGACATTACGAATACCGAGAAGAGGATGGAAGTAATCATTCCAACGGCAAACCCGGTTCCTATTCCCATCAAATAGTTGAATGAATAGTTGAACTCTTCGTCCCTGAACTTCTTGATAGCCAGGTATGCGCCTGAAAACATGATGATTGCGTTGAGCGCTCGAAGCTCCGTTATCTGAGTTAGTCCAAATAATTTCATAACTAAGAAAAATGCAATGAGGCCTATGGTTGTCATTACCCCGTACCGTAAGATGTGTTTTTCTAATGTTTTCATACTATATATAACTAGAAAAACACGAGATCGTTTCCTGAAAATGGAATTTTCCTGTCTAATTCACTTTTACGAATCCCTTTGAATGCGCTGCTAGGACTGGTTATCCTCACTCAGGATATCATTGATTTCACGAAGAGCATTATCCAATTCAACTGCAGATTTATGCAGGCTTTGATTGATAAAATTGAGGTTATCAGATTGTTTTGGTTCGTATAAATCTACCAATCCTAAAATACGAGCCAGCGGAGCACGCACAATGTGAGAGTTGGAGGAAAGGTATTCTTTTAATTGATTGTTTTTCCTTTCCAGTTCTAGTGTACGTTGCTGAACCATCGACTCAAGGTTGCTATTCATTTCACTGATTTCTTCATTTGCTATGCGGAGTGCTTCTGCTTGAGATTCAATTTGTCGGTTGAGCTTTCTTAATTCCTCATTAGCCTTACGCTTACGGCTAAAGTTTTTATAAAGTAAGTAAGAAATCAAAAGCATACCTGCCAAACCAGCAAGCGAGGTATTCCTCATCCACACCGCATCAGCTAATGCCTTTTCTCTTTCCATTTCTACTTTTTTTCGCTCTACTTCCTCTTGTATGCGCTGCTTTTCAAATGAATTCTCCGCTTCTTTGAATGCTATGCGTCGAGTCACATCCAAATTGATCAATGAGTCATTCAACGCTTTATACGTTTTGAAATAACGAAGAGCTTCTTCGAACTCACCTGAATTTTCATATAATTCAGAAAGATTTTTGGTTGCGTCTCTGATTTGAGCACGTAATCCTGAACTACTTGAAATATTATATGCTTTGATGAAGTTTTCTTCTGCCAATGAAGGCTTATTCAATTTTCGATACATCTGACCTAAATCGATGTAAGTAAGGCTCAGCACATACTGGTCGCGATACTTTTTAGCTAATTCTACCGTATAATTAAGGTACTTAAATGCAGAGTCAGGATTATTCAAATGCATGTAGGTGCTCCCCATGTTATAGGTGGCATAGAATGCATTGTCTTGTATATTTAAGGATCTGGCTCGATCGAGTGAGTTTCTGAAGTATGATAATGCAAGACTGTAATCCTGTTTTTGTTTATAGACAAATCCAATATTATTTAGTAGCACTCCCTGTCGTGCCTTGTTATTCAGTTTTTCATACAGTTGTGCTGATTTTTCATAGTAAGACAGAGCAAGGGATGTATCCCCAATAAAATTGTACACGCGACCAATGTTGTTATAAATTTTTGCTTGACTATTTGTCTCATTTAGTCGTTCATAAATATTTAGAGCAACCAAAAATTCCTGCAACGCGGTGTAATATTCACCAAGTGATGTGTGACCAATTCCTCTATTCATGATAGCGTTAGCTTCACCAAGAGGGTATTTCATCGAGCGGGCGAGCTGTTCAGCCTGATTAGAGAGCAAAATGCTGCTGTCAGGGTTGCTATTTCGAAGTGCATAGCTTAACTCATTCATTGCTTCTACTTTTCGGATCATATCAGTAGAAGTTTCAATAATTTCTATGAGTTTTTTTACTTCATCCTGAGCGATTAGGATGGTTGCATAAACACATAAGACGGACGCTATGAATATTCTTATTTTCAGCAAGTTAAAGACGATGAAGAGGATAAATTAATAAAAAATATTAGCTGGAACAAGGTGATGCATGGCATTATGTTAATCCAGGATTAATCGTAAGCAACTACATCATACCAATGTTCTTAATCATTGCAATGAAACATTAATTAGCAACTCACACGGATTCGTTTAAATCGGGGGGTGGGCTATCAAATAGGAGAGCATGTGAAATGAACATATTCACATGGTGTCTGTTTAACATACATGCTTTATCAATTTTTATCCTTAATCATCTTTAATACAAGCATTTTAATGATTGATTTTTCATCCGACAAGACCCAAGACTGGTACATTATAAATGATGGAGTAATGGGAGGGCTATCAAAAGGGAAAGCGCTGGATACAGATGATGGCGTACTTTTTTATGGCGAAGTTTCCCTGGAGAATAATGGAGGGTTTTCATCCTATAGGAGTCCATGGAAAGAATATGATCTACGAGCGTTTGATCAGGTAAGCATTCGCTATCGTAGTGAGGGAATAAGAAAAGCATTTGTAATGGAAACCGATCGAAGGTTTTACATTCCTAATTTTAAAGTAAGCTTACCAGGTAGTGATACTTGGGTTACTGAGACCTTCAGGCTTTCAGCGTTTAAGCAATACCGACTCGGTAATCCTACCGGAGAGTCGTTTCAACCGGCTAATAAAGATGAAATCATTAGAATTGGATTCATCACAGATGAAAAGCGGTCCGGTGAATTTAAGTTTGAAGTTGACTATATCAAATTTGAGTAACTAGGCTTCCTATCCCTCAGACGCTTTACGTGGAAAAGTTAAATTAACAGATGTACCGTTTCCTTCTTCACTTTTAATAGCAATGGTTCCTTGATTCAATTTCACAAAACCCTTAACTACTGGTAATCCCAGGCCAATTCCCTGCTCACCGGCGGTACCGGGTTTGATTTTTTCCTTGTTAGCTTCAAAAATCTGATCTACTAGCTCAGAAGAAATTCCGGTTCCAGAATCAGTGATTTCAATAGCTATCATATCATTTGCTTCCTTTGCTTCAACGATGATTTTGCCCTCATTTCCGGTATACTTGACTGCATTATCGAGCAAATTTTTAATAATGACCTTTAGGGTATTAGAATCCCCAAAGCAAGTGAGCTCCTCTTGACAGCTTATTTCGATGTTGATTTTCTTTTTATTTGATTCCTGTTCCAACTCGGCTTTTACCTGCTCAATCAAACCGCAAATTTTAATATCGGCCGCTCTAAAAGGCACAGAACCGTTTTCTATCTTGACCCAATTCACAAGATTTTCAAGAAGCGTAAGAATTTTGTTTTTACCGTCGTTTAGGTATCCTTTGATCTGCTCAAGCTGCACATCTTCCTTAGTATCATACGTATCATCGACGTGACGCATAAGCACATCCGCAAAACCGACCAGAATGCCTAAAGGAGATTTGATGTCATGGGACACAATAGAGAATAATCGGCTTTTCATCGCATCTAGACGCTCTTTCTCTTCTTTCTGATGCTGTATTTCTGTGCGTAAGGATGCTATTTCTCTTTTTAAATCTTCCATTTGTGCATTAACAATTACACTCGGTCTTTCCGCTAGCTTAGTCCGGTTCTCTCAATTGTTCTGACCCAAATTATGCATTAGAACATAATTTTCCCAAAGGGCCGACGACCAAACCTAATGAATGTCCAACTTAAACAGTTGTTTTATCTATTGGTTTTCGCCGAATACCAATTTATTGGAGATATTGAATAATAAAGCGTTTTTGGTTTTCAAAAATCCGATTTAAGTATTCATCCATCTCCACCATTTACCAATCCATGTTTTTGGTGCCGGTCGTGATTCCTTTTGTGTTGTGATCTTGGACTCAGTTTGAGCTTGTTTAGTCGGCTTATTCGTCTTCTTGACAGGTGTTTTTTGAATTTTAGCTTTATAATGCTTCGCCTTGAGCTCTTTCAGGCGCTGCGCTTCTTGCTCTTTTTTTCGCTTCTCTTGCCTGGCTTCATAAGCTTCTTTCTTCCGCTTTGCTTTCAGCCTGCGTTTTTCACGTTCTTCTTCAGACAGTTGTGGTCGTCTTTTTCTTTGCCCTCTGGCATCAGTCTGTTCAGATTTTCCGTCCCCTTTTTCTTCTTTTTTCTTTGGCTCAGGTAAATCCACCTTACCCAATACTTTCAGGCCGGAAAGTTCCTTTTTCGGGGCTTTAATCAGTTTGATCTTATCAAGGTCAGCAGGGGTGTCCTCAGACTCGAGCAATGCTAATAGTTTATCTGTTTGAATTACTTCATCCTCATTAGGTTTTGGTAGTTCCTCTTTTATTTCCCCTAGTGACTGATCTGTGGTTAATTCTGGGTCGGGCACTTCTAATTCACCATCTACAGAAGCGATATCTGCTTCAGGTGTTTCAGGCTCACTATCAAGTTTAGTTTCCGGAGAGGAGGGGTCATCCGATGCTTCCGGTATTACTTCGTCTGCAGGTTCTACTATCGGATCAGGAGAAAGATCAAAACGGTCAAAAAGCTTTTCTTCAATGGCATCAAAAAGCTTTGCGTTCGGATGAAATTTTTCACCGGTTTCTTCTTCAAGAAATGAAATAATCTCCTGTACAGGAATGTCGTGTTTACGGGCAAGCTGTCCTATTCTCATTGGTCGGTTACTTCAACTCTGCAAAGCTAATTTTAATCTTATTATTCTGCATAAATCAACGGGTAGAGTTAATTATATTAATATTCATTTAAAATGTATACCTTAATTTCATGAAACCGCTTAATTGTATTTCAATTGATGATAATCCACTCTTTACCCGTAAGTTAGAAGCATTTACCGAAGGTCTTGACTGGATATCCATTGTTGATTCATTTGATAACCCAATACAGGGTGCTACCGCCATTGTAAATCAAAACCCGGACGTGGTTTTTTTGGATATTGAAATGCCATTCGTAGATGGGGAATATCTGGTCGATTGGATTAAGCCTCGTTTAAAAGCAATGGAGAAACAACCTCGGATAATTGTGATTTCTTCTGTGTCAGAACCACCTGAAGAACTGCTTGCTAATTCAGATGGATTTATCAATAAATCAGAGGTTACAGACCCGGCCTCTTTTGAAGAAAAGTTGAGAGCGATTTTAGGTTGATTTGGTTGGTAAACTTATATTGAAGGTTGTGCCCTGGCCCTCCGTACTAGTCACTTTTATTTCTCCTTTATTCAGCTTTGTGAACTCATTTACAAGTTGCAATCCCAGACCTATTCCTTTTTCTCCTTTCGTACCGTAAGTACTTGATTTCTCTGAAAGTGTAAACAGACTCTGAATCTTTTCTTCATTCATTCCAACACCGGAATCATTGACGGAAATATCTACAAAATGTCCGTTTTTAGAAGATTTGATCGCTATTTTACCACCTTCAGGTGTAAACTTTAATGCATTGTGAATCAGGTTTCTAAAAATGGTTACTGCACTGTTTTGATCCACATACACTTCGGCAGAGGTATCCATGTGAGATTCAATGGAAATGCTTTTACTTTTCGCAGCAAGTTCAAAACTTTCAATCACATCATTTAGCATAGAAGTAACATTGACTTTTTCCGGATTGTATGGGATTTGGCTTAACTCTGTAGAAGCCCAATTTAGCAGATTATCCAGCAGTTTAGACAGGTGGTCAGTAGCTTTATCTACTTCTCCCATCATCTTTTCAAGATCCTCATACTTAGCCTGCTTTAGATAAAGGGATATCACCTGAGTGATCCCATTAAACGCGCTCACAGGACCTCTAAGGTCATGCGAAATAATAGCAAAAAACCGATCCTTTAGCCGTTTCTGTGCTTTGATCTCTCGCAGATAAATTTTAAGTGTATCGTTTTCCCGTAGGGTTTCAGCATTTTTTCTGAGCTGGAGAATGTGTTTGATGGTTTTCACCATTGTAATCTCCAGGTCTTTAAAGTCGATGGGTTTAGTGACAAAATCAAAAGCACCAAGATTCATCGCAGTTCGGATATTTTCCATATCCCCATAAGCCGAAACAATAACGGTTTTCAAAAAATAGTTGGTCTCATTGAGCTTGGAAAGGAGCGTGAGCCCATCCATCTCAGGCATATTGATATCTGTCAGCACTAAATCCACCTCTGTTTCACTCAACAGATCCAATGCCTTTTGACCATTTTCAGCGAAAAAGAACTGATACTCACCGGTTCTGATATTCTTTCTGAATTTTTGTCTGACCAGTGCCTCTAAATCCGGCTCGTCATCTACTACAAGAATCTTGGTCATACATTTAGTGATTTAATTTTTTCCTTTAAAAGATTAAAGTCCAGGGGTTTAGTCAGGAAGTCATCAGCTCCGAGCTTTTGGGCTGTATTTATATTTTCCTCATCGCCATATGCAGATATCATCATGACAACCGGAGGTGGTGGCGTGCATGATTTCTGGATTTTATCTAATAACTCCAAACCACTCATTCCCGGCATATTGATGTCTGATAAAATCAGCTTATCGCGGTAGCCATTGGTTTCCAAATACTCCATTGCTTCTTCACCAGAGTGAACAAACTTCAATTCCAACTCGTTGGATTTTATTTCTCTACGAAATCGCTGCTGAAATAGCGGTTGGATATCGTATTCATCATCGACTACTAAAATCTTCATGGTGTGGCGGTTAGTTGGTTGAGCATATTAAATATAATAGAGGTTTATCAGTTTTTTTAATTATTAGGGATTTCCTTTGACAGGAAGTTTAATTTCAAAGAACGTTCCGTACCCTTCCTCACTTTCTACCTCAATGGTTCCTCCATGACCTTGAGTAATGATCTCATGGCTCATAGATAATCCCAAACCCGTACCTTCACCAGCAGCTTTAGTGGTAAAGAAAGGTTGAAATATTTTGTCTTTTATCTCATCAGGAATGCCAATTCCATTGTCTTTGATCATGATAATTATTTCATTATTGCTTGCTTGTGTAATCACTTTAATCTGAGGGTTATATTCTCCATCGGCCACTTGCGATTTTTCTGCTACAGCGTAAAATGCATTATTGATCAGATTTAGAAGCACACGACCAATGTCCTGCCTTATCACATGCACTTTTGGTAAATGTGGGTCTGAGTTCAATACAAAATGCGCTCTGAACTGATTGTTTTTCGCTCGAATGCCATGATAAGAGAGACTCAGGCATTCATCCGCAAGGGCATTGATGTCGGTTTCCTCTTTTTCTGACTCACCGGTCCTCGAATGACGTAACATGCTTTTTACGATTTCTTCAGCACGTTTTCCATGATGAGTAATCTTCATTTCGTTGCTTTTTAGATCCTCGATCAATTGCTTTACTTCATCTATCTCTCCGGCCGAAAGTAATTCCTCCAGTTCATCAAGCAGCTCACTATTTAAATCGGAGAAATTATTGACAAAATTTAAGGGGTTCTGGATTTCATGGGCAATTCCGGCAGTGATTTCTCCTAAGGATGCCATTTTCTCAGCGTGGATAAGCTTTTGCTGAGCAGTCTTTAGTTTTTCGTATGCTTTCTCTACTCGCTTTTTTCCCCGTTGTTTTATCCGGTTGTTTCTCCAAAGTGCAAAGGCAATGACTAACAAAGTGAATATGCTACCTAAAAAGGTATTCTGTTTGATTTTAGCTCGTAATTCATTTCGGGTTTGCTGTATTTCCAGCTCTCTGAGTTTCTGATCGAAATCATTAAAACTCTTGATTGATTGCTCTTGCAAAATGATCTTTAAGCTATCTCTCGCAGCATTGCTTTCGAGAGCATATTCCAGCGCTATGTCCTCATCTATTGGAACGTAGAGATCTACCAGGTACTCAGTCACTTCGATGATCAATACCACACTTCTCGATTTTTTGGCACGTTTTAATGCCTTGTCTGCATAATGAAAGGTGGAATCCTCTTGGTTGTTTTGTGAATAGAATCTGGCCAAATCCAGGTAAGCAAGACTTAAGCTCAAGTCATCTTCGTAATTAATTGCTGACTGCTCTGATCGCTGATAAAAAGAAATAGCCTTTTGATCTTCTCCCAATCTCCTATACATGTTTGCAACAATTCGTAACGGATAGGGAGGGGTCATCTGATCCTGATTCATTTCCTCCAATACTTTTTTTGCATAAAAGTTGGATGAATCCGGAATTTCGAGTTTAGCATAACAATCTGACAATTGTGCATAATTGGTCATTAGCTGAAACTGATTCTTACTGGTAAGATTTACGGCCTGCTTGATCGCATGGATACTCTCCCTGTATTTTCCTGAGGAAGAAAGCGCCTGACCAAATGCAGTATATGACTTGCTGAGTAAGTGTTCATTTTTAAGTTCTTTGGATAGCTTGATGGCCATGGATGAATATTCATAACCTTTCACAACATCTCCAATAACTGAGCTAACCAGCGAGAGCGTAAGAAGGGAATTGACTTCACCTGCTTGATAGTTGCTTTTTCGTGCAATCAGAAGTCCGTTTCGTGCGTAGAAGATGCCTGAATCATAGGCTGATATCCAATAGGATTCGGCTAATGAATTTAAAATTTGGACTAGCGTACTATCATTATCAGCGACGAATAGCTGAGATTTTAAACTATCACGGTAGGCTTTGTCAGTGTTGATATTTTGCCCTACGCTATTAGCAAGAAAGACCGTCAGTATTAGCAATATCAGGAGTGATCTTTTCATGTGATTGGGAGTGTAATTGTGAATGTCGTTCCTTGATCTTTTTGACTTTCCACCTCAATCGTTCCACCATGCCCTTTGGTTACAATGTCGTAGCTCATACTCAAACCTAATCCTGTTCCTTCTCCAGCAGCTTTTGTGGTGAAGAAGGGCTGAAAGATTTTATCCCGGACTTGATCCGGAATCCCAATGCCATTGTCGGTGACGATGATTTGAATGGCCGACGCAATTCCCCCTTTGGAGGGGGGTAGGGGGAGGTATTTAGTAGAGACAGTTACAATTGGCTTTTCGGTTTCTCTTACCGCCTGAAAAGCATTATTAATCAAATTCAGCAAGACTCTACCAATATCCTGGGGAATCACATTGATCTTGGGTAGGGAAGAGTCTAACTCGGTTTTGAAATCCGCATTGAAGGACTTGTCTTTTGCCCGTAACCCATGGTAGGCAAGGAGCAGGTACTCATCTGCTAGTGCATTGATATCGGTTGGTTCCTTTTCTCCTGAAGAGGTACGAGAATGCTGAAGCATGCTTTTTACAATCTCCTCTGCTCGTTTGCCATGATGGGCAATCTTCGTTTCGTTCTCGAGTAGGTCTTTGAGGATGGCTTGAACTTCTTCCTGCTCATTTTTAGCTACGGCATCCTTCAGTTCATCTATCAACTCTTTGTTGAGTTCAGAAAAGTTATTCACAAAGTTGAGTGGGTTCTGAATCTCATGCGCTATTCCGGCTGTTAGTTCACCCAGAGAGGCCATCTTTTCGGAATGAATGAGTTGGGTTTGGGTTGATTTTAGATCTTCAATTGAGGCATTTAACTCTTTTGTTCGCTCTTCAACTTCTTTCTCCAGGAGTGATTGTTGATTTAGCGTTTGTTGTCTCTTTTCTTCTGTAAGTTGTATGATTTGATCAGCATTTGTTTTTACCTCGGATATCATTTCATTAAATCGATAGGATATAAAAAAAAGTGAGGAGATAGGGAATGACAGATACGTCAGAATGATAAAGAGGTAATTAATCCATCCTTTATCAATGCTTACAAAGAAGCCCATCATAAAAATAAATGTTAACAAAAAGCCGATGATGATGGCCCATTGCGAACGGGATGCATTACGCCATGACTTATAAATATATGAGACACAAATGCCAATAATAATGGACATAACACTCAAGATCAATAGGATTTGCTGAATGATCATTAATGCGACTATGGCCACCACTGTCAGCAGTATTATTAACCTGTGTCGGTTAGGAGGTGCGTTGGTGAAAACATGAGCAAAAACGTGGATAATGGAGTACAAGGTTAACGCAAACAAAAGGCCCATTAATCGATGTAAAATGATCAGCCATCCAAATTCAATAAAGGTGATGTTATTTGGATTACTCAACAAGTTCACTAGCATAATGGAAGATAGAAGTACAGAGGTAATTACGATGTGCTTAAGGCTCTTCAATTCACGATTTTGAAGGTAAAGCAGCATGAATAGTGATGCCAACACACAACTTGCTACCGTCGTAATAAGGAAAGTGACTCTTGAATTTTTGCTTAAAATGTTTTGAGCATCATGGAACTCCTGATTGGTCAGGCTTACAGCAAAACCAAACTCATATGGCCCCATTAGTTGATATGCTATGTAGTTAGTGGATTGAAAAATGTAATGAAATTCAAGTGTGTATTCCACATCAGGTACAAACTCAAAATCGATTGGATCTGAATTGTTGGTGCTACTTCCAAAAGATCGAATTAATTCTCCATTTACATACATGTCAATGGCACATCCATAGTTGTAAAAGTGGATGTAATCAATTGCTTTAGCTAGTTCTTCAGCCAACCTAACTCTGATTCTGAACCATCCCTCAATCCGGTTATTTTGATTTGCTAAGCTTTTTGTTATTTGAGAGGGGTTTACTTGTTGCCAACCTTTGGAATTTATTTCGAATGAAGACTGTGTAGTGTCATTTCCTGAGAAGAACATCCAATAATCATTATTTGAAATTGCTAGTTGTCCTTCCTCATTAAAATCCTCAAGTGTTAGGTAAAGAACTTTTTCCTGGCAATAGACAGCCATCAAAGGAAAAAACAAGCATATGGTGGTAATTAACGTTCTCATTTGATCGGGAGAATTACTATAAACGTTGACCCTTTATTCTCCACACTTTCCACCTCAATCGTTCCTCCATGACCCTTGGTCACAATGTCGTAGCTCATACTGAGACCTAATCCGGTACCTTCTCCGGTAGCCTTAGTCGTGAAGAAAGGCTGGAAGATTTTATCTTTGATTTCTTCCGGGATACCCATGCCATTGTCGGAGACGATGATTTGAATGGCCGACGCACTTCCCCCTGCCCCTGAAGGGGTGTCCGCCCGCATGGTCTTCACGGTAACCTGAGGTTGGTATTCAACTCCCCCTTGAGTGGGTTGGGGGGTGAGTTCACGATTCCTCGTTGAAACCGCCTGAAAAGCATTATTAATCAGATTCAACAAGACTCTTCCAATATCCTGAGGAATCACATTGATCTTGGGTAGGGAAGGGTCTAACTCAGTTTTGAAATCCGCATTGAAGGATTTGTCTTTTGCTCGCAAGCCATGGTAAGCGAGGCGCAAGTATTCATCTGCTAACTGGTTGATATCAGTAAGCTCCTTTTCACCATTGCCACTCCGGGAATGCTGAAGCATGCTTTTTACTATCTCCTCTGCTCGTTTGCCATGATGGGCAATCTTTGATTCATTCTCGAGTAAATCTTTGAGGATGGCCTGGACTTCTTTCTGCTCATTTTTAGCTACGGCATCCTTCAGTTCATCTATCAACTCTTTGTTGAGTTCAGAAAAATTATTGACAAAGTTGAGCGGGTTTTGAATCTCATGTGCAATACCTGCCGTCAGCTCGCCGAGAGAGGCCATCTTTTCGGAATGAATGAGTTGGTTTTGAGTGGACTTTAAATCTTCAATGGATTGATTAAGTTCCGAAGTTCGTTCGCTTACCTGTTGCTCCAAAAGCACGTTCTGGTTGGCAAGTAGCTCACGCTTTTCCTCGTTTACTTTTAATACCTTCTGACTTTCTTCATAAACTTCCTTCAGGCTTTCATTCAAACGGGCTGAAACATAACCAAGTAGGAATAACGGAGTAATTAGGTTAGCCAATGAAATAATTGGTTTATCAAATTCATTGTAAAAATCCAGCAAATACTTGTGTATACTGATGTATTGTAGGGTAGCAAGTGTTGAAGCAATCACTCCAATGACCACCATCCATTGAGCTCCTTTAATCGATTTCCAATGCTTGTATAACAGACTGCCATAATATGCCAGCATGAAAGAAAATGCGATTCCAAAAGGCAATGAAATAGAAAAGAGATGTGCTGGAGTATTTGTTATTAACAAGACACAGAATATCACTTTAGACCAAAGCGAATTCTTTTGAGTGAGCATCCATTCCAAAATGAACAGTCCAAGAATGGTAGTGATGGCTTGCAGGTTGATCAGAAACAGGAATCTAATCTTCTCTACGGCATAAGAAATCTCAAAAAAGGAATTGTAAAAAATAGCGATGGAGGTGAGTAAAACAAATGTGATCAACCAGGCAATGAGTTTGAAAAGTGTTTGATTCTTATTTAGAAAGTAGAGAAACCAAAATAAAAAGAATAAAAGGGCACTTAACCCAATACTCAATGAGCCAAAGATGTAGGATGACTTGGAGTGCCGGTCTACATAATCAATATATGCCGGGCCCGTAATCGCAAGGAGATTCTTAAGGTTATCGGGTTTCAGCCTGAGCTCTCGTTGTAGCAACGTGCTCTCGTAATCGACAAAATGAATGGCTAACAGATACGCTTTCCCAGTCTCCAGGTTAATGGGTTTCGGATGTTTTAGTACGGGATTATATGGCCGGTATGGATTACCTGTATCACCAAATGAATAAAACAATTCCCCATCAATGTAGATGTCGGTAGCTGCCCAAAGATCTCTGCTGATCGATAACGGCATGCCATCAAATGATTCGTCTAATTTGATATTAATTCGAAACCATCCTTCCACTCTGCCTGAAGTATCTTCTATCTCTGCTGTAAGCTGATTCGGTCTGAATGATTGCCAGCTAGATGTATTTAGGTCTTTTTGCGCCCATTCTGAATCATGCCCTTGCTTAAATAACCAACCTTCCAGAGGTGCCAAAAACAAGCGTTGATGGGAGTGAAACATCGAGGTGTCAAGAACGATTGTTTGGTTCTGACCGAGAGCCGATTGACTAATGCCAATAAGAAGAACGAAGAATATGAAAAGGGATTTATGACGCATGGATTGGCAATCGAATGGTAAACGTGGTTCCTTTCCCAACTTCACTCTCCAGCTCAATACTGCCACCGTGCCCTTTGGAAATGATATCATGACTGAGTGACAAGCCAAGCCCTGTACCGGTACCTGTAGCCTTGGTGGTAAAAAACGGCTGGTATATTTTTTCTTTTATTTTGTCAGGTATGCCGGCACCATTGTCCTTGACCTGAATTTTGATGTAGTCTTCGTCTTTTTGAGTGACTACCTCTACTGTCGGCTTATGCGATGCATCTTTTTTACTTTGTTCAGCAGTTGCATGAAAGGCATTATTGATCAGGTTAAGAAACACTCTGCCAATATCCTGAGAAAGCACTTTAATTTTTGGTAAGTGCTCATCAAGGGTGCATTTAAACTCTGCATTGAACGATTTGTCCTTAGCCCTTAGTCCGTGGTAGGAGAGGCGAAGAAATTCATCTGCCAATGCATTTATGTCCGTAAGTTCTTTCTTGCCATCACCACCTCTGGAGTGCTGTAGCATCCCTTTGACAATGCCTTCCGCTCGCTTGCCGTGGTGGATGATTTTCTCTTCATTTTCTTTTAAATCCTTTAATATTTCAGCAGCCTCTTCATCATCACCGGACTTTAGCGCTTCATTTAGCTCATCTATTAATTCAGCGTTGAGATCAGAAAAGTTATTGACAAAATTCAACGGGTTTTGAATCTCATGAGCGATCCCTGCGGTTAGCTCACCTAGAGATGCCATTTTCTCTGCATGAATCAGCTGGCTTTGGGTAGAGCGTAGTTCACCGAGTGCATCTTCGGCCGTTCGCTTTGCTTTTTCAAGCTGTACAAAATCTTCATATCGGGTATAAGCGATAGAAAAGGTGTCCGCCACATCCTGGATAAGCTCAAGGTCTTTTTCCTTTAAAAAATCCTCAGTTCCGATGTAGAGCATCCCTTGTTTGAATGGCACAAATTGAAGGCAAAGCTTTTCAGGAGGGAGTTCATTATGTTGGTAGGTGCCTGGACTATCTACAAGTCCTTGATCTGCCAGGTCTTCAGACCAACTCACAAATTCTTCTTTGCTCCACTTCTCGCTGAATATTTCTTGTTTTTTCCAATGCTTACTTGCTGTTTTAGTGATTTCACTGTTATCAAAATCAAGCACCATAGCAGCAATGGATTCACCCATAGGAGTGGAGAGGTAGATGTTCATTTGCTTAGACCGCTCATCCATAATGAATATCCCACATCGGAAAAATGAGATGCCGAGTGTACTTAGCTCCATCCAAATAAAAGGAGTGAGTTTCTCCAGGTCACTTTGGTTTCGCATCGAAGCAATTTCAGCTCTGATTCGATCCAATGACGCTTGCTTTCTAGCTTCTTTAGCTTGTTCGGCCGCCTTTTGAAGATCATCAAATCGCTGATACGCAAGATCAAAGGTATGCGCCATTTTTACCATGATCTTCTCCGTGTCAGCGTCCGGCTCCTCCATAAGATCGAGGGTCAATAGGCCCCTTGAAAAGCTGGCAAATGGATTCCATTGCGTTTTTAACTTGTCTTCATCGATGGCGCGCTTAAGACTAACGTAGTTCTCATAATCTACCTTTTTCCATTCTTCTAAGGCCGTTGTGACCGTTTGAAAATCATATTCGATTACAAAATATTGTTCACCATTTTTCCATCGCCTCCAAAAATCTCCTAAGACATCAAAGTCTCTGGGGTCATAGATGGATTTATTATCGCGGACATTACCCATGTTGCCCGGATCGGAGATATCCCACATGGTGAGAATGTCATTCTCGTCAAATAAGATGAATGCTGCACCAGTGAGGTTTTTGATACCCAGTTCAGCGATCTCCTTCAGCATGGTTTCATTCACTTTGACCAAATCATCTGGCTGATGCATGGCCATCGCAGCAGACCGAACACGCTCAACTGCTGCTTCAACTTGCGCTTCACGAGCTTGTTGCTCCGCTTGTTTTAAGTCTTCGAATCTCTTATAAGCCAAATCAAATGCTCCGGCAAATCGTCTGAGTGTTTCAATTCCCTCTTTGGGCGGGTCAGGAATGTTTCCAGGCAAACTATATCCAATTTCTCCGTGGGTGGTCCTAGCCATGATGAAGGTCAGTCCGCCTAGATTTCGTACGTCTTCCAGACTAGGCGCATTGGGATCCAGCTGTTCGAAATCTCCAAGTGAGATCATCTTGTCAACATAGGTGACTGCTGTTTCGGCATCCATTGGAAAAACAAGCGTAGGATCTTTCTTCTTTTCCCAATTAGCTACAAGCGGAATATCGCCATGAATGTGTCGTGGTAGTTTCATCACCATGCCGATACGTGCGCCATCACCTGCTGTCATTGCTTTTTCATATCGATCCGGTAGCCAGCGCATGTGCCAGAAATAATGAGCCTCAAATCCAAGATCGATGAATTCATTTCGCATGGTCACCACAATGTCTTGCAGGTCGCTCGACTCTTTCATGGCAGTTGCTTGGGCTCTTATCCGTTCCAATGCCAGCTCTATTTGGGCCTCTCTTGCTTGATTTTCCGCCTTTTGGAGATCTAAAAAGCGAGTGTAAGCCTGTTCGAAAGCAGATGCCATCTTTGATCCAATCAATTCGATTTCATCTGATGGCTTCTGGTTAAAATCTATTTCAAGGAAACCATGAGAAAACTTGGCTAACGATGTATAAAACTCAGATATGATGCCATCATTAATTGCTTGATTAAAAACCTCCCCATTTCGCTTATCAAATGTTTTGAGCTCCTTTGCAAAAGATTTTAGGTCCTTATTTGGTACATGTAGTTCTGAATATGACTGCTTGCTTGCCCGCCTGTACATTTTTTGGATCATAGGAGCTTTATCAAGATCCATTTTGATGTGGAACAATTCCTTTTTCCCTGATTCCATTTCAGTGACATCCCACTGCGCTATAGTGCCATCTGCATTCGTGATAAGAATAACCGAGGCGATACTTTCTATCTGCAGGTCATTTAGGCATGATCTAAATGTTGTTAAGACACCCAGAATATCTTTAGACTTGATCATTCCCATAGCCTGAGCACGAACCTTTTCCACAGCTGCCTCAATTTCCAATTCACGGGTTCGTTCTTTTACTTTTTGTTCAAGTTCTTGATTGATTCGCTCAAGTTCATCAATAGGGAAGGCCTTGTCATCTGGTATGTTTATATCGGGAACAGAGGCATGTACATGGGAACACCGCCAGCCATTGTCCTTATGAGAGAAAAGCGCAGAAATCCTCATTTGGAAAGCCACTTCTCCATTAAATATCATATCGAAATGGTCTACGATGCAATAAGTATCCTTAGTTGCATATGAACTCTTAATAGGGTTTCTTTTATAGTCAAACTTAACTTCCTGAAGTTCTTTTGTCTGATTTTTAAAGAAAGTCCTAAGCGCGCTAAATCCTTCATGAACTTCATGAGCGGCAGTGCCAATCATGAGTGCATCTTCCGTATAGATATTTTTCACTTTAGCCGGATCGTGACCTTCTAAAGCAACTCCTACCAGTTCTTGATAGACTTTCCATACATCTTTAGGAATGTTGTTGGCTGATTTATTAGAGATAGGCAAGGTGTAAATGTGGTGTTGAAGCACTTAAGTTACCCGAGTTTATGGAATCAAGCAAGTTTTCACTTATTGTGTCGGTTAATATATAATCGTTTGGGTGCGGTCACTTTCTGCTCAATTACCACTAATCAAAAACTTCATACTTCCGGTACCTGCATTCGGTATCTTTGATAAGTATCTAATTCAACTTAAACCCTTTCCTATGAAACGATTGCTAATCATCCCTGCAATTCTCCTTGCATTGGTATCCATCGGTCAAGAAACAATCGATGCTGACGCGATAGAAAAAATCAAAAAAGAAGGTCTTGAAAACTCACAAGTAGAGCAGATCGCCTTTGAACTGATAGATAAAGCCGGCCCCAGATTATCCAATTCTCCCGGATACGATCGGGCTGCTTCGTATGCTATCAAACAGCTAACCGAGTGGGGACTGGAAAATGCGCAGAAGGAGGCTTGGGGCGAATTTGGCCGAGGATGGGAAGTAAATAAAAGCTATATCGCGATGACCAAGCCATACTATATGCCATTCATAGCCGTGCCGGAAGCATGGACTGAAAGTACGGATGGAGAAGTTTCTGGAGAAGTAGTTTTCGTAGAGATAAACAATGAAGAAGATTTTGAGAAGTACAGGGGGAAGTTAAAAGGTGCGATTGTAGCATTTAAGCCAAGAGGGGATCAATCACCTACTTTTAAGGCAGATGCACTTAGATATACAGAGGAAGATCTGAATGAAATGACCGAACCGCGTACTGAAAGAAGACAATGGACTGAAGATGAAATAGCTGCCTTTCGTAAGCGTAGGGCTTTTGGCACCACTTTGAATACTTTTCTTAAAGATGAGGGGGTTGCTTTGATTATTAAAGGAGTGAGAGGCAAACACGGCACTCTTTTTACCAGTAGTCCGAGGAGCTACAGCAAGGATACCCCGGCGGGTGTTTGCGAATTGGAGACAGCTCCGGAGCACGTAAATCTTATGGCTCGCCTGGTTGAGAATGGAGTATCAGTGGAAGTGGAAGCTGAAGTAAAAACCACGTTTAAAACAGACGACCTTACAGGATACAATGTAGTAGCAGAGATACCCGGTTCAGATCCTGATTTAAAGGATGAGATCGTGATGCTAGGTGGACATTTAGATTCCTGGCATGGTGGTACAGGAGCTACAGATAATGGAGCCGGTTGCATTGTAATGATGGAGGCTGTTCGTATTCTACAGGAAGCTGGTCTAAAGCCAAAACGCACGGTACGCATTGCCTTATGGGGAGGAGAGGAGCAAGGCATTTTTGGTTCTCGTAACTATGTGAAGAATCACTTTGGTGATGCAGAAACGATGGCGCTAAAACCAGAGCACAGCAAAATATCCGCTTACTATAACATCGACAATGGTACGGGGAGAATCCGGGGTATCTATTTGCAAGGCAATGAGGAAGTAGGTCCTATTTTCAAAGATTGGTTTGGCTCCTATGATGACATCATGGAAAATACCACCATTACGGTCAGAAATACCGGAGGAACGGACCATTTAGGGTTTGATGCGATTGGCATCCCGGGATTCCAGTTTATACAGGACCCGGTGGAGTATTGGTCACGGACACACCACACCAACATGGACACCTACGAGCGCTTGGTCATTGACGATCTTCAGCAGATTGCTACTATCGTTGCTGGGTTTGTTTACAACACAGCGATGCGCGATGAGATGCTTCCGAGAGAGGAGATGGAAGAGGTGGCATCTGAGTAGCAATGCTCAGATTTCGTATCTTTAGCGTATGAACAGGAATTTACTCCTGACCGGAATCATTTGCTTTGCACTATCAGCAGTGTTCATTTGCTTTTGGATACTCAACAACTTTATTCATGGAGTTGAGTTCAATGAATTCACTGCTTACTCGGATCTGGTAGTTGTTGAATGGATTGTTTTGATTTTTTATGAGATAATCTTTCTGAAATATTTCCAATCCAAGAAGTATAAAGCTGCATTTGTGACCAGTTTGATTTCCGCTATTACCTTCATGGTAGTTTATGCCTCGGTGTTTACTTTTTTCAAAGGAGTAGGATCAGGCGCGTTTATAAACCTGTTTTTTACTATTCATTTGATAGCTGCGATCACGTTCTCATTAAGTCTTGTTTTCTCCAAAGCCTCTGAAAGGCCGATATTGAAATATACAGGTGTTCTGAGTGCTGTGGTTGGATTCATTGTTCTTTCCACGCACGTTTATGGTCTCAATTTGGCAGAAGGAGCAACGCTAAATATGGTGCTGGAAATCCAGCTTTGGTCCAGTAGATTCGGTGATGCGTTGATATTGATTTTATTCGCTTTGAATTTTTATCAGGAGCTAAAACAGGAACAGGGATTAGCTTTCACCGTTTGAGAATCATTTCAACATTTCGAATCTTCATCTCAGTATATTTATCATCAGGGGGTACCATGTCTCTTTTTTAAGATTTATTCGAATTGTATTAAGGATAATGAGAAACACATTTATTAGATACATGACAAGGTATAGCTTGAAAAACATGGCAAAGGTGGGACCTTCTAAAATGTTAACTCCTCCACCCACAAATAGTAAGACCGTAAAGGTTAATAACAACAAGAACCAGTTGATTTGAAAATTAATAATCTTGATTCCCAGTTTATTAGCATGCTGTACTTTGTCTTTTCTTGAGATCCACATGATGGATGGAATAAGAATGCCAAGAGGTGGAAAAGGAATAAATGTTAATGATGCAAGATTGAGTGATAGTAAAAATCCATGGTTTTCCTCTAGCGGCCAGTCAATCAATTCATCGGGGGCAACATTAAGCGCTGAAGCCAATCTTTTAATGGTGTCACCGGTAGGTTTACTTTCTCCATTTTCAATTCGCTGAACAGTACGATGATTGATACCTGACTGATCAGCCAAGGCTTCTTGCGACCATCCTTTTTTTGTGCGTAATGCTCGAATTTTAGATGCTATTTGGTCATTTTTCATAATCAAGCCTTTAAAGATGCCAGTGTTTCATAATTGCGATAGTAATTGTACCAATTATAAATCCGGGAATGATTTGTATCAAAGAGCCGTACCCTATTTGGTTCAAGATTGCTGATTGAAAATTATGGAAATAAAGTCCATAATGTGATCCAATTTCTAATTTGTTGTCGATGTACCAAAGAAGTGCTATTGGGATTCTTGAGATAGGTGAGAAGATCGTCAGACACAACAGGAGAGTGAGGTGTGCTTGATTTCGCCTGTAAAGTCTGATTCCCCAATAGATGGAAAGACCTAGTGTCAGCCAAAGTGCTCCAAAGAGAAAGATTGCCCCGTCGGGTAAGCCGCTCATTTCAAGGCTGAATCGTATAGGAGTAATTAATAAACCCAGGACAATTGGAGTTTTAATTAATAGCCAAACCCGTCTGGTGAGTGATTCGGTTTGATTGTGTGTTAATAGTTCCGCATTCATGATTATTTTCTTTTGAAGCAAAACTACCTTCTGATGATGCCGGGGTGTTACGAAACCTTCACGACAAGTTCACGACAAGCTTGTCAGGAGTGCTACAGGACTCGATTTTTCCCTATTTTCTGAGTAGGACAAGTGCTCTTTGCTATGGTTTATGTCTTCACAAACCATTGAATCGTTGATTCGTGAGGATATGAATTGGGGAGTTAAAGAAGGAGTTCTTGGAAGGGATTAACCAATCCACCAATCCAACAATTAACCAACCCACCAATCCTCTAAACCCCAATCCACCAATCAACTAAATCACTAAACCAGGGGTAGGTGGGATTTTGGGGGAGGTTTTGTAGTTTTATAAAACTGTTTTGTCACCAATTGTACTATTATATGGGAACTTTAAAAGAACAAAATGCTAGGTACGTTTGGGTATTCTTTGCATTCAACTCTTTGCTTTTCTATTCACTATCTTTTATTCCTGTCATTAATCAAGCTGATTTTGATTGGAAATCTTTCCTGATTGCACGAAGTATTTGGTTGTTAATTGTACCAATAATACTTTTTATAGTATCAGGACTTCTTACAAGTGATCAAAAAGCCGGACTGGTTTTCTGGAGAAGAAGACATGCTCTTCCAGGACACAGAGCATTTTCAACCCACTTGGGAAGTGATACACGTATTGATGCAGGTGTGATCAAAAGCCGATATAATCCACTACCCAATACTCCTGAAGAAGAAAACGCACTATGGTATAAACTTTATAAAACTCATGGCGAAATACCATTTGTGAAAAGGAGTCATAAGGACTTTCTTTTAGGGCGTGAGTTGACTTCTATAGCCTTCTTATTTTTACTAATTGGGGGTATATCAGGTTTGTTTTGGATTGAAGGATTGAATCGGTTTTACTATTTGTCGTTCATGATTTTACAATATATAATACTCTCCTATGTGACAATGAATTATGCCAGAAGGTTTGTTACCAATGTATTAGCTACTGAATCTACTCGGTCATGATTGATATTAGTATAGATATGCTTTCTTTAGGGAATGCTGACTCAATCATTGTTTGGTTGAAGGATGATGACGAAAACCATTGTGTAATATTAATTGATGGTGGTAATAAAAGTGATGGTCAGAAGGTAATAGATCATTTAGAAAAATACATCCAGCCTCATGTAGGATACGCAGCTCCAGACATATTGATAAGCACACATCATGATAAGGATCATATTGGAGGTCTCGTGCCCATAGTTGAATATTTTGGAAATGGAATTACCAAAGTATGGGTCAACAACCCTGCTGATCATATTAGTGATGCTTCGTATCAATCACTTAAAAATTCGTTCAGAATTAGATCAGAGAGGCAGCAATTCAAGATAATTCTTGATTCATTAAATAATCTTGAAGAATTCATTTTTTTGGTCGATTCAAAAGGAATTCAAAGAGAAAATGCACTTTATGGACAAGAAGCACATAATGGGGTAATAAAAGTACTTGGACCAAGCAAAGAATTTTACGATTCATTATTACCAGGGATGGAGGGAGTTGAAAATTATGTTTTAAATGAGGCCCGCTTTGCTTATAAGTATTTATTCAATAACCCAGAAATAGACGATTATAACGAAAGCAATTTACCATGCCCAATTGTTGATGAAGAAAACACTACTTCAGCAACTAATAATTCAAGCGTAGTTTTAATGATTCAAGCGAGAGGAAAGAAGTACCTATTTACTGGTGATGCGGGAGTTTCTGCTTTTGAAGATATCGAAAATCGTGAATCTTTAGAGGATATTTTTTGGTTGGATGTGCCTCACCATGGCTCTCGAAGAAACCTTTCTTCGAGGTTAATAGATGTTATGAGTCCTGATACCGCATATATTTCTGCTGTGGGAAATCGAAAGCACCCAGGAAGAGCTTTAATTAATTGTCTAAAAAGACACGGTTCAAAAGTATTTAGTACACATAGGTCTAATAACATGGTTTTTTATTCGGGGGATTTTCCAAGCCGATCGGATTATGGTCCAATTGAAGAAGTTTGATATTTCTGATGTTTAGTTTTAAAGTTTAATAGAATTAACATGTTCGAACAAACCTTTAAAAACATAGATGATGTCCTCTGGAAAGATGCCGGGGCGGATAGTGAGCTGGATTATATCGGACAGACCTCCTGGGTGATGTTCCTGCGGTATCTGGATGAGCTGGAAAAGGACAAAGCGGATCATGCGGCTCTTGAAGGGAAAACGTATGACTTTATTCTGGATGAGGACTATCGCTGGTCTAACTGGGCCATGCCGAAGGGTGGAAAAGGTGAGTTTGATCGGAACAAAGCGCTGACCGGGCCTGATCTGGTGGAATTCGTAGATACAAAGCTGTTCCCATACCTCTCTAAGTTCAAGGAGTCAGCAGAGAGTCCGGCGACTATCGAGTATAAGATCGGGGAGATCTTCTCCGAACTAAAGAATAAGATACAATCCGGATACAACCTGCGGGAAGTGCTGGAGCTAGCGAATGAGCTTCCATTCCGATCCTCCAAAGACAAACACGAGCTCAGTCACTTATACGAGACCAAGATCAAAAACATGGGCAATGCCGGCCGGAATGGGGGGTAGTACTATACCCCACGACCTTTGATCCGTGCGATGATTCAGGTGGTTGATCCGCAGATGGGGGAGAAAATCTATGATGGGGCATGCGGGAGCGCAGGCTTTCTCTGCGAAGCGTATGAGTACCTCTATGAGCGGATGGAGAAGAGTACGGATAACCTGAAGACGCTGCAGGAAGAAACCTTCTATGGGAAGGAGAAAAAGAACCTCGCCTATGTGATCGGGATTATGAACATGATCCTGCACGGCATAGAGGCTCCCAACATTGTGCATACAAATACGCTGGCTGAAAGCATCAGTGACATACAGGAAAAGGACCGCTTCCATGTGATCCTGGCGAATCCACCCTTTGGTGGGAAGGAGCGACCGGAGGTGCAGCAAAACTTTGACATCAAGACCAGCGAGACGGCTTTTCTTTTCATGCAGCATTTCATCAAGTCGCTGAAGACAGGTGGACGAGCGGCCATTGTGATCAAGAATACCTTTCTGAGCAATACCGACAATGCCTCCATTGCCTTACGCAAGTACCTGCTGGAGTTTTGCAACCTGCACACCGTGCTGGATATGCCGGGCGGCATATTTCAGGGAGCTGGCGTGAAGACGGTGGTGCTGTTTTTTGAGAAAGGCGAACCGACTAAAAAGATCTGGTACTACCAGCTTGATCCGGGGCGAAACATGGGTAAAACCAACCCGCTCAATGACAAAGACTTAGAGGAATTCATCACCCTCTGTCATGCTGAGCGTAGGCCAGACGGCCAGTCTGAAGGATCTGGCGAAACCGAACGTAGCTGGACCCTCCGGGTATCCGACGTAGACCCGGACACCATGGACCTGAGTGTGAAGAACCCCAACACGCCGGAAGAAGCTCCACTCAGAAGCCCGCAGGAAATCCTTGACGAGATGGAGCAGTTGGACAAAGAGACCAACACCATTCTGCAATCAATCAAAGAGATGATATGAGGGATGATTGGCAATACCTGACTTTGGGAGATATTGGTAAAATATCTATGTGCAAAAGAATTTTTAAAGATCAAACTTCCGAGGTTGGTGATATTCCTTTCTATAAAATTGGAACTTTTGGTAAAGAAGCGAATGCATTCATATCAAAAGAACTATATGATGATTTCCGTAGCAAATACTCATTTCCTAAAACCGGAGATATTCTAATCTCTGCATCTGGAACAATCGGAAGGAGGGTAGTTTATGATGGTGAGCCCGGGTACTTTCAAGATTCCAATATTATTTGGATAGATAATGATGAAAATCAAGTATCCAATGAATTTTTGTACCATTTCTATGGATATTGTGACTGGAATCCATCAAAAGGAGCAACAATTTCAAGACTTTATAATGATGACTTGAGAAGAATAACAATTCCAATTCCCCCACTCCCAGAACAAAAACAGATCGTTTTCATTCTGGATCAGGCGTTTGCCGCTATCGATCAGGCCAAAGTCAATCTGGAACGCAACATCGAAAATGCCAAGGAGCTGTTTCAGAGTAAGCTGAATGAAATTTTTAGTCAGCAAGGTGAAGGTTGGGAGGAGAAGAGGTTGGGGGATGTTTGCGAAAACCTAGATAGCAAAAGGGTACCAATTACCAAGAGCAAGCGAGAGAGTGGAGATATTCCGTATTATGGTGCGTCAGGCATTGTTGATTATGTGAAGGATCACTTGTTTGAAGAGGATTTATTACTTGTTTCAGAGGATGGAGCTAACCTTTTGGCTCGTACTTATCCAATCGCATTCTCAATATCAGGTAAAACTTGGGTAAATAACCATGCTCACGTACTAAGATTTGAACATTTGGAATCTCAGAAATTCATCGAATACTACTTAAATTCAATCAAGTTGGATGATTATATAAGTGGTATGGCTCAACCAAAGCTCAATCAAAAGAAGCTGAATTCCATTCTTGCTCCTTTTCCAGAAATTGAAATTCAAAAATCTGTGGTAGGCTTAATAGAAAACTTATCGGTGAAGAGAACTTCATTAATCGAGGCTTATAAGTCAAAACTCTCCTCTCTAGAAGAACTCAAAAAGTCCATTTTGCAGCAGGCGTTTTCGGGGGAGTTGACGAAACTGTCGGCATCAGGATTAGCAGGATTGGAGGATGAACAGGATTTAGGTGTTGCTGCCGAGCCTAAGGAGAGCTACAATGAAAAAAGTGTGACAAGAAATTGAAATGCAGGATTGTGAACAGGAAGAGAAACAAAATCAAGATAATCCTGAAATCAGGTAAATCATGCTTTAGACAACAGGGAGGATGTATATAGATAAATGAATGACACTTGATGAAATCACATATAAGATCAACGGGTGCGCAATGAAAGTGCACAATACGCTGGGGAATGGATTTCACGGTCCGCCGATGCGGGAGGTGATTTATCAGCGTTGTTTAGCCATTGAATTAGAGCGAGCAGGACTCGGATTCCAGCGGGAGCAGGATCATGTGATCTACTATGAAGGAATTGAAGTTGGAACCAGACGAGCGGATTTTGTGGTGGAAGATTCAGTCATCGTGGAGATCAAGGCACTCATTAATCTGGAAGATGTGCATTTGGCACAAGCCAAAAATTATGTGGTGGCTTATAACAAACAGGTAGGTCTGTTGATTAACTTTGGTAGCAGAAGCCTGCAGTTTAAAAAGATTTATAATCCTAAAATCAAGGATGCAACTGTCGCAAAATTTACGACAGTTCAAAAGGAGGGTGAAGGAGAATTACCTCGACATAAAGATAAAGAGTCATGAATCGGGATCAGGACGTTCAAATATTTGAGACTGAACAGGGGATAGAAGTCCGGGTGATTCTAGAAGATGAAACAGTTTGGGCTACTCAGCGGGAGATCAGTCAACTTTTTGATACGACCCCTCAGAACATTACTCAGCACTTGAAGAATGCTTACGATCTAGGAGAGATCGAAGAAAAAGCAACTTGTAAGAAATCCTTACAAGTTCGGAAGGAAGGCAACAGAAATGTAAGAAGGGAGCAACTTGTCTATAACCTAGATGCCATTTTATCGGTCGGCTATCGAATAAATACCAAGAAAGGAACATTATTTAGGATATGGGCATCTCAAAAACTCAAAGACTACCTCGTCAAAGGCTATGCCCTGAATGAAAAACGGCTCAGCGAAAAACAAGAGCAACTGGATGAGCTAAAAAAAATCGTACAATTGCAAGGTAAGGTCTTGGATCAGTATCAGCTGGAAAGTACGGAAGCAGAGGGTCTGGTAAAGGTGATCACCAGCTATACGCGAGCACTGGATTTACTGGATGATTACGATCACCAGCGATTGCAAATTCCAAAAAGCGTACCTGGTGAGGTGGTGATGATCAGTTATCAGGAGGCCAAGCGTGCCATCCAAAAACTGGGTGAAGAAACCAATTTCAAGGGGCTGTTTGGAATTGAGAAAGACCAATCATTTAAAAGTTCACTGAAAACGATTTATCAAACCTTCGACGGAGATGAATTGTATCCGACTATTCAGGAAAAGGCTGCTCATCTTTTGTATTTTGTAGTAAAGAACCATTCGTTTACAGATGGCAATAAGCGAATTGCGGCATTTCTCTTTGTCTGGTTCTTAGACAAAAACGGTATTTTGTATGCAAGTGAAGGAAGAAGAGCCCTGAGCAATGATGCGCTTGTCGCACTGACATTGATGATTGCAGAGAGTCATCCGGAGGATAAGGATATGATGATCAAAGTGATTGTAAATCTGCTACTTCCAAAAAAATGAACGAATCCCAAACACAGCTCGAACTCATTACTCCTGCTATCCAGGCAGCAGGATGGGGGTCTGTGGAAGGGAGTCGGATCATGGTAGAGTACAACATCAACCAGGGTCGCCTCATTGGTCATGGCAAGCGAGAGAAGCCACTCAAAGCAGATTACATCCTCGTCTATCGAAATCGAAGGTTGGCGGTGATAGAAGCCAAAAAGCGAGACCTCCACTATACGGAAGGATTGGCACAAGCCAAGGACTATGCAGAGCGGTTGGACATCCGCTACACGTACGCCACCAATGGATTGAAAATCTATCAGGTGGATATGGAGGAAGGAAAAGAAGGAGATATAGAACGGTATCCAACGCCGGATGAACTCTGGGAAATGACTTATCCTTCACCAGTCACCGAGGAAGCCAAAGACGAGCGAAGCTGGAAAGATAGGTTTGATGAGGTACCGTTTGCGTTGTTTCAGGGCAAATACGAGCCTCGGTACTTCCAGCGGAATGCCATCATGCGTGTGTTGGATAAGGTGGCCAACAAAACAGAGCGTTTGTTGCTGACCATGGCCACCGGAACAGGAAAGACAGCTACTGCTTTTCATATCTGCTGGAAACTCTTCCATGCCAAGTGGAACTTGCAGCGAGATGCCAAGCGTAGACCAAGAATTTTATTCCTTGCAGACCGGAATATTTTAGCGAATCAGGCTTTCAATGCCTTTAATGCCTTTGATGAAGATGCATTGGTACGCATCAGTCCAAAAGACATCAAGAAAAAAGGGCGTGTCCCGAAAAACGGTAGTGTTTTCTTCACCATCTTCCAGACGTTCATGTCTGGTCCGGATGATTCGCCCTACTTCGGTGAGTATTCACGAGACTTCTTTGACTTCATCATCATCGATGAGTGTCACCGCGGTGGAGCCAATGATGAAAGCAGCTGGCGATCGATCATGGAGTACTTCAGTCCGGCCGTGCAGCTAGGACTTACAGCTACTCCAAAAAGAGATGTAAACAAAGACACCTACAAATACTTTGGTAAGCCAGTCTATACCTACTCACTGAAAGATGGTATCAATGATGGATTCCTCACGCCATTCAAGATGGTAGAAGTTGCAACCACCATAGATGAGTACCAATACACTGATGATGACGAGGTAGTATCCGGTGAGATTGAAGAAGGCAAGGTGTATCAGGAACATGAGTTTAATCGCTCCATTGAAATTCAGGAACGTGAAGCGTATCGGGTAAAAGTCTTCATGGATCGGATCAATCAAAATCAGAAGACACTGGTTTTCTGTGCCACACAGGAGCATGCAGCGTTTATCCGAAATCTCATTAATCAATATGCCACCAGCAAGAACGCCTTGTATTGTGTTCGTGTGACCGCCAATGATGGGGCAAAAGGGGAAGAGTACCTGAAATACTTTCAGGACAATGAGCGGAACATCCCAACCATTCTCACCACCTCACAAAAGCTCAGCACCGGAGTGGATGCGCCCGAAGTTCGGAATATCGTTTTGCTACGCCCGGTCAAAAGCATGGTGGAGTTCAAGCAGATAGTGGGTAGAGGCACCCGTTTGTTTGATGGCAAAGACTACTTCACGATCTATGATTTTGTAAAAGCCCATGAACACTTCAACGATCCGGAATGGGATGGCGAACCCCTCGATCCGGAAGTTGTAACAGGCGGAGGTGAAAAGCCACCTAAGCCTTGTGAGGTTTGCGGAAACGATCCGTGCATTTGCATGCGTGAACCGGGACCCGCATGTTTGGTATGTGGGTATGATCCGTGTGTTTGTGAGAATCCTCCAAGAGAGAAGACCGTGGTGAAACTAGGAGCCGGTAAAGTTCGGGAGATCGATAGCATGGTAAAGACCACTTTTTGGAGTCCGGATGGTAAGCCTATTTCTCATATTCAGTTTATCAAAAACTTATTCGGTGACATTCCTGGCTTCTTCAAAAATGAAGAGGAGCTGCGAAAGATATGGAGCTTACCAGACACCAGGAAGAAACTCCTGGATGAGCTAAGCGAGAAAGGATACACACTCGCACAATTAGAAGAGTTGAGCAAGATTGTTCACGGAGAAGATTCTGACCTCTTTGATGTTTTAAGCTACATCGCTTACAGTAAGAACTTAGTTCCTAGATTGGATCGAGCTGAGAAAACCCGTATTCAGTTTGATAGCTACAATCCTGCCCAGCAAGAGTTCTTGAATTTCGTGCTGGATCAATATGTAAAGGAAGGAGTAGAGGAGCTTGCAGAAGATAAACTCGGGCCGCTTTTGACTTTGAAGTACAATGCGCTTTCAGATGCACAAGAGAAGCTAGGGGACATCCCAACGATACGTAAGACCTTCATCGGTTTTCAGGAGTATTTGTATAATGAAGGGGCGTGATGAAGAGACTTCAAAGTATAAGTCAGGCTGATAAAAAGTTCACCACTTCGGGTAGTCAACCATTTAGAATTCTTGCTAGTGATCTTGAAGTGTATATATGTAAGTATCCACGGAATCCTACTGATTTTAAACTGATTAATGAATTATTAGGGAATCAGTTTGCAAAAAACTGGGGCATTAAGGTGCCTGATATGGCTTTCATTGATGTGCAAAATGAGCACATACCAGATGAAATGTTAGGTGGAGGGTTAAGTTATGTTTCTTTAGAAAAATCAATTTTGGGATCAAAAGTGATTGATGATGCTCTTGATATGGCCGATGGGTTGATTGATGAAATGAGCTCTTCTGAACTAAGGAAGTTCAAGAAGGAAGAACTACTCAAGATTGCTTTATTTGATATTTGGTTGAGTAATGATGACCGAAATCATAATAATAATAACCTCCTTATAAAGGAAGTTCAGTCTGAAAGATCACTGATAGCTATAGATCACGAAGCAATCTTTAATCAAGGAGATTTAAGCCGAGATATATTTGAATTATCCTATGAAGATTCCCTTTTATACTCAGGAGTCTATCACAAGATTTTCAAGAACTCGAAATCAAATGTGGAGCTAATTGAGCAGATTAATGCATCTTTGTATGAAAATACAAGGGTTTGCAATGAGCAAATAGATGAAATATTGGGTCTTATTCCTGCTGAATGGAATGTCGATACTGAAAAACTGAGAAGTAGACTCCACCAAAATATTTTCAGTGAAGTGTGGCTCAAAAAAGTGACTGACACTTTTAAAGAACATGCTTCGTTAATGTTAAAGAACTCATGAAAACCACATATTCCATATTATATACTCCAATAAAGACAATTGGTCAAGAACGATTGAATTTAGGAATGATCATGATTGATGATTATGGTAATATTCAATTCGACTTTGCGAAAGAAAAACTAAAAGCATCAAAAAAACTCTTTGATGATGATGGGTATAAATTGTTGGTTTCATATTTGAATGCAATTGAAACAAAGCTCTCCAAAAAGGATGAATTAATTGATTCTCGTTCCAAGTTCAATACAGGGTACTTAGACTATTTGTCAAATTACTCAAACAATCTGCTCTCATTTTCCAAACCTGTTGATATTGACATTGATCTTTCAGACTCTAACTTCAATCATCTTTTTTCAAAATACATATTCAAAAGAGTAGAAGTGGAGAAACTTACGCCTCTTAAGTCAAGAATTGATTCACTCAAATTAGAGGTTTTGCCAAGAGTAAAAGAAAGGGTGAATGTTAATGTTGATTTAGATGCAGATACTTTTGATTTTGTAATGTTCAATATGAGGATTGATATGATGGGTAGGAATGATATGCCTGTGTTGAATCAATTTATTGATTTTGAGACATCTAACAGAACTATTCAAAAGCAACTTACAGATTATCTAAGCATCGTTAAACCTTTAGAGCTTCGAGAAAAAAAGCCGGGAAAATTTTTTATTGTTGCAGATGAACCCTCTAAGAAAGAGATTAAGCAACACCTGATTTGGCGCCATTTGATGGACTCTCCGCTGATCTCTGAAAAAATAGTAGAAGTAGCGCCAACTAATGAGATTGGTAGAATTGAGGATTATCTTAAAGAGCATGATGTTAAGCCGTTTTTTGAATAATCTTGTCTCAATGCTGTAAAACGCTTCGCTAGCTCAGTGCTCATTTGCAACGAATGCTTTCAAAACAATTTAAATAGGGGGCTAGCCTATTAAACCCGTGTTTAGTACTTTTCCAGCGGTTTTAATATAATCTATTCAATATGCCCGCAGAACTACTCATTTTTCTACTACTCGGAGCTGGTGTACTAGTACTGTTCCTCTACTTTGTTCCAATCAACCTTTGGCTAACAGCATTATTTGCCGGTGTTCAGCTAAGCATACTGGAGTTGGTCTTTATGCGCATTAGAAAGTCTCCCCCACTAGCGCAAGCGTCCGCTTGTGCTTTTCAGTTGTGTAGCCGTGTATTAAAACTTAACGGCTTGTACTTTAAGCAAGGAACATGTATTTTCATTGCGTGAGCAGAAAGTATAAATTCCATGATCAGTCCAGGCTTTACTTTATAAGTTTTGCAACGGTTCACTGGATCGATTTATTTGTAAGACCCGAATACACAGAAATTTTATTGGATAGCATTCGGTACTGTCAAAAAGAGAAAGGATTGGAGGTCTATGCATGGTGTATACTGCCTAGTCATGTTCATTTAATCATCGGCACCACAGACAAACCAATGCAGGACATATTAAGAGATCTGAAAAGCTATACTTCCGGTCAGTTGAGAGAAGCAATTCAGACAAACCCGACTGAGAGTAGGAGGGAATGGATTATCTGGATGATGGAACGAGCAGGAAAAAGAAATGGAAATAATAAAGGATGGCAATTGTGGCAGCAACACAACCAACCGATAGAACTTAGCGATAATGCCATGCTGGATCAAAAGTTGGATTACCTTCATATGAACCCGGTAGTTTCAGGTTTTGTATCAGAACCAGAACACTGGAATTGGAGCAGCGCTATAGATTATTCCGGTAGCAAAGGATTATTGGATGTAATTATTATTGAGTAGGCACAAAGAGCCGGGTCGTTCTGCAATAAGGCACAAGCGGACGCTTGCGCCAGTTAAAGGATCCAGACTACTACCCACACTCAGAGTCACACTCAGAGGGACTCTGAGATAATAGGATAGCCCAATTAATCGTCCAGCCTTCGTTCGAATCGTTTTAACTTGTATCCATGAAGCCTTTTAAAACGCCTGGTGTCTACATTGTTGAAAAAGACGCGTTCCCTAATTCTGTCATCGAGGTGGCTACTGCTATCCCGGCATTTATTGGATACACCCCTCAAGCATCGTATGAAGGTAAGTCCTATCTGAACAAAGCAGTCAGGATCACTTCCTTTCAGGATTTCAAAGCATTTTTTGGCTATGAGGATCCGCCTGCTCAGGCTCAATACCTCCCGGAGTATTACTTGAAACAGCAAAAGGAAAAGCCTGAAAAGGGACGCTCGTATGTGATCAATGGGGATATCTACACCATATCGCCTGATCCGGGGACCATCTATTATTTGGTTAACAGTGTTCGTCTTTTTTATCAAAATGGGGGAGGCGTGGCATACATTGTATCCGTTGGAACGTATGGTGACCCCACCGGGTCTCCAATCCACGCCGGGGATGACCTCATCAATCCAAATGTAACCCTCAGGGACCTGTTGGGTGGCCTGGAGATCCTAAAGCGGGAGGAAGAAGTCACCCTATACATCGTCCCTGAAGCGACCTTACTCTCCACAGATGAAAACGGTACCCTCATGGAAGCAATGCTTTTGCAAAGTGGAGAGCTTGAGACCAATATGTGCATTTTTGACATCAAAGGAGGCCATGAACCTGATCCAATCCTTTACACACAAGACATTCAAAACTTCAGGAATAACACCGGAACCAACGCATTGAAATTTGGAGCGGCATATTATCCCTTTCTGAAAACCACCATTACCGGACCGGGTGAGCTCAGCTACGCCAACATCAATGGAGGCGATCTGAGTGGTTTGGCTAATCTGATAAATCCATCGGCTGAACCCAATCCGGCAGCTGAGCAGATCCTTAAGGATATCAAAAGTCCACCTGCAGGCATGACTCCAGGTCAATTGCATCAGGCTTTGGTGCTTGCCAGTCCGGCCTATAAGGAGATCATGGATATTGTTTTGCAGCACGTTAACATGCTTCCTCCAAGTGGAGCAATGGCAGGGGTTTACACGCTGGTAGACAATACGAAAGGAGTTTGGAACGCTCCGGCCAATGTATCACTTGCAGCTGTTTCCGGGCTCACGTTGAATATTGATGCCTCCATGCAGGAAGGACTGAATGTAGATGCCGTAAGTGGTAAATCCATTAACTGTATACGCCTTTTCACCGGGCAGGGTGTTCTTGTTTGGGGAGCCAGAACGCTTGATGGAAATAGTCTGGATTGGCAATATATCAATGTCAGAAGAACCGTGACGATGATTGAGCAATCTGTGAAACTTGCAGCGAAGGCCTATATGTTTGAACCAAATGATGCCAACACCTGGCAATCTGTGAAAAGCATGATCGGGAATTTTCTGACTAACCTCTGGAACCAGGGAGGCCTTGCGGGCGCCACGCATGCGGATGCTTTTGATGTAGCAATAGGCTTGGGTGAAACCATGACCTCAAAAGACATTTTAGATGGTACAATGCGAATTTCTGTGAAAGTGGCAGTGACACGTCCCGCTGAATTTATCGTCATCGAGGTGGAGCAGGAAATGGCAAAGTCGTAGTGTAAACCTCGTTTGCCGGGAGGCCATTTCTTTTCCATTGACCGAAACGTCGGGTCATTCAAAGGAATCAAAAATCATGGCAAATCGAAGATTCACGAGGGCATGGTGTGTGTATGAGTAAAATCAATCCAGCTAACCCGCAATCACAACACGTGATTTTGCTAGCTTTCGCCGTACCGGCGATTAGGAAGTGTGAATTCATAGCAAAAGGCTGAATTCTATTTGCGAAGTATGAGACATGATTGTATTACAGTAATTAGTTCCACCATTAGGGGTTAGGGGGTGACTTATCTTGCTATTTAGCACCCCTAGAGTTTTAAGTAGATCCTTCGCTACGCTTGACTACCGCAAGCAGGCTCAGGATGACAGTTCTTAGTTGGACTTGCATAATCCACTCAAGCTAACCCCAAGGTTTTATTCACACTCAGAGTCACTCCCAGAGGACTCTGAGATAGCAGGATAGCCGGTTTGTTTTTAATGTCAAATTTTATGCTTCAATGTTGAAATCCCGAACTATTCCAATGCCCACTGAAGGCCTATGCCCAGATTCGGTGCAATGGTGGTGCCATCACCAAAGACCATATCCATCTTAAACACTACAGGAAGTGAAAATGAGCTACTCAGCACTACAGAGCGCCCTGCACCAAAGGCCAGCCCGGCAGTAGATCCACTGCCATCCTGGAAGCTGTGTAGCCCGGCAGAGAGGGTGCCAAACCACTCATCCCAGTATTTATTAAGCATGCAGGATACTTCAAACGTCCAGATGGTACCGTAATCGAAGTAAAAGTCGCTGTTGCCAAAGTTGCGATAGCGTTCCTCATAGAAGTACAGGCGGTTATATCCAAGTGCAACACCAATATCCAGGTCGTTGCTCGTCGTTTTGAGGAACTGTACTTCTCCGTTGTAGTAAAACTGGTTCCAGTCTGTCAGTTGTCGAGAGCCGGACGGTAGGCTGTCATCAAATTTGGGCGAACCGGTGGCTTCTTCAATATTGACCAGGTTGTAGCCCCAACTGTTATGAAAGTTGATTTTAAATTGTGCACAGGCTGCAATGCCTGCAAGCAGCATGAATAAGGATAGGGCGTAGCGTTTCATGCGTGTGTGTGGTTGGTCTTGCTTATCTAAGTTACATAAAATGAGGTGGTTATGCAATCAATCATAGGCTATGGTGTTCCCCCCAACTTAGTACAAGCGTCTACGCGACCTGGTCCGTTTGTGCGTTCATACTGAATGCCAGCGTCACAAGTGCAAGGATCTGCCTCGTGCTCGTTTGTATTTTTTTTGATGCTGTCCGCCTATAAAACCTACTGCTTGACGCGGTAATCCACCACAATGTCAGCAGGATCATCCACATTGTATTGAATGTCAAATTTTACGCCTTGCATGGGCGTGAGTAGCGTATCCTGAATGGTGGCCATGATCCCTAGCTTGAACGTGTCCTGATAAATTTGGTCTTCCACGTTGTATTCAAAAGCCGCTACAAAGTATTTGTCATCTTCGCCTTTCTCTATCTGTATGTCCACGATGTTGGCCTGAACCGTTTCATATTCTTTCCCACAGGAAGTAGACAGCAGCGCAATGAAGAGAATGAATAGGTGAGATGGTTTCATGGGTCTTGGGTTTATTGAGACGAAAGTTACGGCATTTGAAGAGAAGTTGGAGGGGTGTGTAGTGGTATTAATTAATTGTCTTTTAATACTCACGTTCCGATACAAAACTTCGAAAAGATATTCCCCCTACCAGCGCAAGCGTCTCGTTTGTGCATACTTTTTTGACTCTTGGTTACTACTTTTCCACCCTATCCGCAACAATCACCTTCCACACTAGTTCCTCTTTCATGCATAAAAAACCCATAAAGCCCGGACCCGGACAGGAGTCGGTGTGGGACTATCCCAGGCCACCCAGACTGGAGCAGACATCCAAGCACCTACGAATCATCTTTAATGATGTAGTGATCGCAGATACGAACAGAGCGTATCGGGTGCTGGAAACAAGTCACCCACCTACGTACTACCTGTCCATAGAAGATTTTAAACCCGGTGTTTTAGTGCCGGCCTGTGGTAGCTCGTTTTGTGAGTTTAAAGGGATGGCACACTACTACGATATACAGGTAGGCTCTTCGGCGGCTGCTCGTGCTGCGTGGGGCTATGAGGAGCCATCAACGGCTTTTCAGGCGTTGAAAGGTACCGTGTCGGTCTATGCCCATAAAATGGATACTTGCCTGGTCAATGATGAGGTCGTGCTTGCACAGGCAAGTGATTTTTATGGTGGCTGGATTACAAAGGATATCGTAGGGCCATTTAAGGGTGCGCCCGGTACCTGGGGGTGGTAGGAATTAATAGCAACACAGGCTAGCGCGCATTTGTAACGAGTGCCTTCAGAACCATGTTCACTTCCCGATACAGCAATGGCAATTTATTTCTAATCAATAAGTTAGCTGTAAAGGCGTACAAATGGGGTACAAGTTTGGTCTTGTTTTTAACTATTTTTCTTTGTTTTTGCTTGTTTTAGGCTGATTTCAGGCCAAAATTGGAACAATAAGTAAAGTTGGACAATAAGTAATTTTTGAGGCTCAATTTTAACCTCAAACTGAAGCCAATTTGCGCTTCGATTTATCAGAAATCTTAGCTTTTTCGATGGCCTTTTTGTTCTTGATTCTTATCCGGTCAATCTCATAGCTGACTTGGTATTTCATCCAAAATTCTGCTTTGATACCAAGTGCATCTTCTAGTCTGACTGCCAACTCAGGAGTAAGGTTACGCTTACCATTGATGATCTCAGACATTACATTCTTAGCAATGCCTAACTCATTGGCCAAATCAATTTGTTTCATGTCTCTAGCAGCCAACTCGTCTTTCAAAAGTTCTCCTGGATGCATGGCTGATCCGGGAACCAGATCATTTGCTAATTTTCTTTTGTTACTCATAATGCTTCGATATTTCAACAATTTCAATTTCTATCAATTCGTCTTCAACTTCTATAAGGATCAACCTGAATTGTTTATTCAGTCTTATAGAGTATTGACCTTTCCTGTCACCAGACAAAGCCTCGAAATTCAATGACCTGATTGGATAGAGATCCTTCAGATTATCAATTATTGTGAGAATTCTAACCTTCGCCTGATACTGTTTAATTACTTGCTTTGAGAACTTTTGCTTACCCCTTATTTCGTTTAATGGAGTGCTGTATAACCGCTCAAGTTCCCTTGTCTTAAAAGCTACTTTCATGAACAACGCTAATTTAGCTAAATAAGTTTACTAAAAAAGTAAACTTTGCCTATTAATTCCTAAATATTAAGAATGCGAAGATAGGAGTGGCTTTAAAGTTATAATAGTATCAAACTGATACTTATAATGCATTATTAAAACGTAGTGCGACCGTTCAGTTCGTTATGCGAATATGGATATTCCAGAAATCGAATATTGCTAACGAAATCAAAATGAGTTAGCACATGGAAAACCCTTTTAATGAGATTAGCGAACGATTAGAAAGAATTGAGAATCTTCTAACAGATCATCACCAAATGAAAGTTGAGCCTCTTGACAATGAGGAGGAGAAGCTTATGAATGTAAAGGAAGCGGCTAGCTTCCTGGGTGAATCGGTGGCCACACTCTATGGCCGAACGTGCCGGAACCAAATTCCTTTTTACAAACGAGGGAAGAAACTGTACTTCAAAAAGCCAGAGCTCCTAGCCTGGGTGGAGAAAGGCAGGAACAAAACCATTGATGAGATCCAGGAGAGTGCCATGTAAATTCTGATGCTATTTACCTCTTTTCAATCTCTGGGTCAGGTAAAATTTGATTGCTTTTAATAATGAATCTGTAGACATCAATTCTATTGATATCATTTGACGGTTCAATGTTAAGGTAATGTTACCATTCACCTTAATTCAATAGCGATCAATTGACTTTAGTTGAGTTCGGTGATTACCTGCCTTGAGCGTGTTGAAAAGCCTCTTTTTTCTCTTTAAGATCACAATTCGAAACCAAAAGAATAGCTAAACCAAATGAACGAACACAATCAAAAGATATGGCCAATGACCTTACACCAGTTGGCCAGCTCCTACAATGTAAGTAAGAAGGTGATGAGTAACTGGATCAAGCCTTTTGAAGACCAGGTAGGGGAGCGAATCGGTAGGCTCTACACACCGAAACAAGTGGAAACCATTTTTGAGGTCTTAGGACCACCTCCAAACATGGATTAAGATGGATAGGCTTGATAAAGCAAACGAGCGGTTTGAAAGGGCAGTAAAGAAGTTGCAATCCAATCTTCAATACCTTGCTGATAACGACAAAGTGAGTGATCGTTTTCTATCTACTCAGAATCAAATTATCAAAGCGCTTATTGACTACCAACATGAAGTGAATGAAACCATCAGCCGGTTGGAATGGCTGAATGTGGAGGCTTCCTTGAAGGGCTCACAAGAGTACTGTGAGTTGTTGGATATAAAAGAAGCATTTGAGGCGCTCTGTATCATTCACGGTATAATGGATTTTAGGAGCTGGATGGTGAGAGGCAAGGGGTATCTCGTTACTGAAGCGGTGACGCACTACAGACAGAATCAAGTGCAACTTCCTTCCAAGCTTATTAAAATGATCTGGAGAATGTCCGAACATGACAGATCTGCTTTGTGGGGGATTTTTAGAAAGTATGAACCAAATGACAATGAAATGGAACATTATCAAATGATAAAATCAAATCCTGTGTATGCTGGAGCATGAGGAGATTCAAAAGAACGACAAGCCTTCAAAGAAGCACAACATCTTGGAGGTTAAGGATTACCTCGATCTTCAATACGAGTTCCGGAGGAATGTACTGACCATGGAGCTCGAGTATCGGGCATTGGATGGGGATCAATTCAAAGTGCTGGATGAGGCGATGATTAATTCGCTCTGGATAGATCTGCAGATAGATGGGTTCAAGGTTTCTGATTCTATGCTCATCAAGATACTCAACTCGAAGTTGGTTGGATCTCATCATCCACTTCAGGCATACTTTAAGTACTTGCCTCCTCATGATGGCAAGGATCATATTCAAGAGCTGGCTGATTCTGTGATCATCAGTGATGAAGGAGTGGAGGACATCAAAGTCAGCGACCTTTGGAAACCTTATTTAGAAAAGTGGTTGGTTGGGAGTGTGGCCACTGCGATCAACAGAGGAACTAATCACCTTTGTTTGATTCTGGCCGGTGGCCAGGGGATAGGTAAGACTACCTGGCTTAATAAACTCTGTCCGAAAGGTATGGAAGAGTTTCTTGTTTGTTCTCACATCAATCCAGCGCTGACCGATACAACCACTGCCAATTATTTAGCGGAGAAGTGGTTTGTGAATATTGATGACCAGCTGGAGACCATTTTTGGTAAGGACTTCAATGCTATGAAGGCAATTATTACTGCCGGAAATGTCACTAATCGTAAGACCTGGCACAGGTTCTCGAGAAAACGCCCCAGAGTATGCAGCTTTATGGGTAGTGTAAACAACACTCAATTCCTGACGGATACAGAGAACAGGCGTTACCTGGTGTTCCAGGTGAAGGATATTGTGTTGGATGCTAAAGTGGATGTAAATAAGGTATGGAGCCAAGCATTACACCTTCTCAATCGGAAGTATCCGTATTGGTTTAACCGAGAAGAAATGGATGTACTCAATAAAGTGAACAATTTGTACAGACAAACGACTCCTGAGGAGGAGTGGCTGGTGCGATTGTTTGAGCCTTGTGAGCCAACAGATCAACGGGCTAATTATATGATGCCTTCAGAGATCCTTACACAATTGAATGCCTTCTCCGGGATGAAGCTTTCTATTAAGAAGCTGGCTATGGCCATGGAGCGTATGGGATTTGGTAAGAAGATTTCAAAGCGAATCAATGGACAGCCCAGGAATGTGTACCCGGTAATCAGGCGATCAGATATGGATGAACAGAAGCTGCAGAATGAGATACGCGACTCACTGGAGAAACCTCCATTCTAGCGGCCTGTATTTGGTTGTAGCAACTACATTTTACAAGTATTGAATACCTCATCATTTTGGTGGGGTATTTCTATTTTGTTGCTATCCAGTGAGTTATGAGTAAGGTCTAATTACTTCCTTTATTTTCATTTTTAAGTAACTACATGACTACAATAAAATAAGAGATTGAATATCAAAGGGATAGTTCAATTTCTTGTGTAGTCAGGTTGTAGTTGTTGTATTCGGTGTAGTTGGTAGTTGCAGAGAATACTTCGATAATACTTTATGTATGCTTTATCCCAGCCTATGCTATGCTTCGGCTGGCAAGTATTCCTGGACTCTTTAGGCTTACTCACCTTTATTGATACTTATTGCGCCTTAGTGTTCCCTGACCTATTCATAGTGGGAAGGTTGGTCAGGCCATCATTTCATATTGGTATGAAACAAAACTATTTGAAATATGGCAAGACAAAAGGGAATTGTAAAACTGGAAGGGACTATCGGGGATGTTTCCTTCTACAAAACCTCTGATGGCTTCCTGGCAAGGGAGAAAGGAGGTATCGACAAGGAGCGGATCAAGAATGATCCTGCGTTTCAGAGAACCCGTGAGAACGGGAGTGAATTTGGTGCTGCCGGCAGAGCCGGTAGAGTGCTGAGAACAGCCTTTAGGCTGTTGCTCCAAAATGCGGCTGATAAGAAGGTGACCAGCAGGTTGACTTCACAGATGCTGAAGGTGGTGCAGTCAGATCCTACGAATGATCGAGGACAAAGAAGAGTGAGCGAAGGCAACATTGGGTTACTGGAGGGATTTGACTTCAACAAAGATGGCAAGTTGAGTGCTACGCTGTTTGCGCAGTATCAAGCTAGTGTTGATCGTGCTGCTGGTGAGTTGAGTGTTTCTATTCCAGAGTTTATTCCTGCCAACAGTATTGTTGGACCACAGGGAGCAACTCACTTCAAGATCGTTTCTGCAGGAGCTGAGATTGATTTTGATTCTGAGACATTCAACATCAATGCGACCAAGACCAATGATATTCCATTGGATAACGAGCTTCAGCCACAGATCGATCTAGTGAATGCGGTAACGGCTGCTACTGATCAAGATTTGTTCCTGGTGCTGGGTTTGGAGTTTGTTCAGGAGGTGAATGGTGAAATGTATCCATTGAAAAATGGTTCATACAACCCATTGGCCCTAATAGTTTCTGACCGAGCGTAGGGGATGGAGCTATCATTAGTAAGAAGGTATTTTCCTGATGGGACCAACGGGAATTTGTGGAATGGTGATCACCTGGTGTGTCATACCATTGAGTTACCATGGAAAGATAATGAGCGGAATGTCTCATGTGTTCCTGAAGGAAGATACCTTATCCAAACCAGACATACAGAAGAAAGAGGCTTGCACTACATGCTAGCCCAAGTACCGAATAGATACTTCATCTTATTTCATCCTGCGAACAATGCTTTGAAAGAACTGAAGGGGTGTATAGCTCCTGTGAGCCGCTTGACAGGTCCTGGCAAAGGGCTGGAGTCAAGAAGGGCAAACGAAAATTTCAAGTTTGTGCTACGCACAGCGATGGAGAAAGAAGAGGAGGTCTATTTAACCATTAAAAGTATCGAGCATGCAAACCATAAAGTTTGAATTAATCGCCAGTGGCGTACTCTCCATCTTAGTTGGTATCGTTGCTTATTTCCTTAAGCAATTGATCACTGATTTTAAGAAAGTGAAAGAGGATGTTACCGAGGTGAGGAATACAACCGAGATCATCAAGACTGAATTTAAAGGCATGAATGATCTCGTGCATCAGCGGATTGACTTTCTGGATAGAAGAGTCGATCGATTAGAACATGAAACCTTTAAATTTTATGAGAAGAAACAATCTTAATATCATGGAGCGTGCGAAAGCACCTACTCCGAAGTTTTTCCGGATAGCCCGGAATGTGGGTTTGATCCTGGTGGCAGCTGGGGGAACACTCCTGGCCTCACCCATTGCCATTCCTGCAGTTGTGGTGAAAGTGGCCGGCTATCTCACAGTGGCTGGCGGTGTGTTGTCTGCGGTTAGCCAGGTTACTGTAGATGAGAAGGAACTGAATCTTAACCAGGTTGTTAAGAAGAGGTGAGATTTACGATGGCAAACCTAATTTATGAGCCCTCAAAAAAGTGAGGGCTCTTTTTTTGCAAAGGCTTTCCTGTGATATTCCTGGCACCAGCCAAACATGCTTACATACATATCCCGTTTGGTCCCCGGTTCCAATTTCAATGCCTGATCAACTATGAACTTCATGCAATCTTCGAATTCCTTCTGGTTCATTTTACGCATGACTCTTCTGATAATTGCCGGATTTAGGTGATTAAAAAATGCTTCCATTTACTACTCGGTTTAAATGTGAGAAAAAAACATGAGTAGCTTTCCAAAAGAAAAAAGAGAAAAAAAGAAAGCTTCATTCAAAAGTGGCGGGGGTAAAATGCAAGGCTTTGGTCAAGCGCTGGGTTGTGCCGGCATTGCCATTTTAATTGGTGCGGAAGGTGGTGGGGAGCCACTTACTTTTGGTGGATTTTTTACTATTTCACCTAATAACTGGCTTTGCTGTGCTTAAGATGAGATCAATATTTTTTGTGATCTCAGGAATATTGTTGCTAAGCAAACCTAAATCCCACTCGTATAACACATAAGCTCCTTGCTTGTAATCTTCAACAGCACTGTTTATTCCTTTTATTGAAAGTTTTGGGTGATTCTTCTTAATGAATTCGAATATTATCTCAATATTCCGAGTTTCTGCCATGGCCTTTAAGTGTAGATTGAAATCTTCATTGATTTCAAAGTATATGAAACCATTATTTGGGTCGAGGAGGCCATTGAATGTAAAACTTTCATTATTCCAAAGTTCTGTGAAATTCAATATGACATCACCTAATACAGTGTACATTCTGTTAACCCGGTACAATGATAAATGGCCGTGTTGTCCGGCATATTTATGATTCCATTCAGTAGCGATATTATAGTAATGGGGTACAGTGAATTCAGGGGTATGTAAAGTCATTCGGTTGACGGGAAAATCTGTAAGTCCAAGAAATGACTTATACTCTGTTAGAAGATTGTTAATGTTTTCTAAATAGAAATCCAGTTTTTTTCTCTTCTCAATTTCAAAAGCAAGCCATCTTTTCCATACCAATAGTTCCTCTGAAATATGATTTGATTCAAGCTGTTGAAGAGAACTGCTAGTAAAATTAAGCATCACCTCAGCTGTGATATGTTTAAAACTGGTGGAGCCTGGCCCATTGTTGAAATTACCATCATCAGTTTGCTTTATATAGAATTCAGATAGGCCATAAGTGATGAATAGGAAGTGAACCTTTTTGGACGGCCAGTAGTCGTGATATGTATTGTAAATTCTAGTGGTTTGCCACTCAGTATCAAATCCACCACTTTCTTGAGAGTCCACCTTTGTTTCGATGACAATAGCATGATTGTCAAATTCAAGCAATACATCAAAAGCTCTTTTCCTATGAGCACTGCGAAGCTGCCCTAAATTCTCTGAAGTTCTCAAGATGTGCTTACTGAAAATATTTGTCAGATTCTGATCACTCAATTGATACATAAGGGCAATTAGACAATCGTCATGGAATCGTTCTCTTTTGAAATCCTTAAAGTAGTTTGGACTCATGATAATCTATTCAGGCAAATAATCACCCATTAGATTCCAATCCATACCATTTCCCCAACCCTGGCCATGGTCGCTGATGTTTACTTCTTTGTGCTTCTCGCTTACCTTATGCTCACCATATTGGAGTAGGTATAAAATTGTACCGGGTCTGAGGTGTAAGCTTGCCCAGGAAAGTGGGGTGTCACCATTGGCGTCTTTAGCTTCTTTATTCGCTCCATTTTCAACTAGGAACTGAATTGTTCTTTCATCAGCGAAAGCAGCTGCCCGATGGAGAGGAGTTTCACCTCGTGTTTTGACATCCCGCATAAATCCACCTGTCTCAATTCCAGGTTTGGTTCGTGCGTTGACATCTGCACCTTTTTCAACAAATAGTTTTACTGTGTAGAAATAGTAGGGTCTACCTGCTTTGACTAATGCATTATGAAGCGGAGTTTCATCTGTTGCATCCACTTTGCAGTTTGGGTCAGCGCCCTGGTTGATAAGGAAATCACATACCTTCCAATGGCCAAAGAATGCTGCATTACCAAGTTCATCGTTGAGGTTTATACTTTCAAGTGTACCTCCCGATTCTAATACTGCCCTTAGGCCTGTGGTGTCATTGTAATAGACTAACCATTGAAGTGGTTTGATCCTTCCTTGATTTAACAAGGCTTTCCAGTTATCATTTTTCATCAAATGGAATATGTAATCTGTACGACCTCTGCTGATGTGTGAAAGAATATTCTCTACGTTCATAGCAACATCTTTCTTTTAAGTTATCTAAATCCTATTACTGATCCAATTCAGGGTTGGGAAAAAGGTAAAACAGCCTTGAGCTAGCGTTGGGAAAGTGGCGGTATCATGAGCAGAAACATCCTTTCTGTTACCGAATGAAAATCATGGTTATCCCTGTCAAATAGAGAACGAACGAGCCACTGCGCAGCGAGCCGTCCGCGAGTGCGAAGGAAGCCTATCCAGAAGAAGGCCGAGGTACGAGGACGACTGGGAGTGGGAACAGGCCTGTGGCGTTGGGTTGTGGGCTGGACAGGCCGTGGTGACTGAAACTGACTGAGCCCGCAGGCGAGCACAAACACGGGCTGTGGATTTTTGTTTTGGCCTACCTGCCGGAGGCTCTATTGACTAAAACAAAAATGGGAACAGCCGCAGCGAGGAGCACAGGCCGGGCAAGTGTAGTAAAATGCAAATAGGCCAGCGGGATGGTTAAATAGTGGAGCAAGTAAAATGATAGTGTGATACCTCTTTTGCTCTCTTTTTTAAGAGTGCAACTACTTACAACCAACTATCACTTTATCATTTTACTTGTGGAACGATTTACGGTGTGAAGATTTGCAGTTTTACGGAACGCAGAACCGGACGAGTACCGCAGATGCACCGCTTTACCTGCGCGTTGGGTTAGGGCAGGAAAGACAAGGGTAGGACTGAAGGAGTGTAACATAGCGAAACGAGTGAAGGAGTACGCTTGTGCGGGTACCGGAAGCTTGTGAGTGCAGTGAGGTACGAACGGAGTGAACAGGCTGGAGGGAGGGGTTAAGGATAGATAATAATTTGACAATGAATAATCTTACTTATATCTAACTGAAAAAGAAATTGATATAATCGGAAAATATTCTCTTAAAAACTATATTTAGGTTTTGACAATATGAGTATTACGCCACATTGCATGTAATTTTTAAGATAATCTGTGAGTAAATCCTTTATTGCATATTCATAGGTGTTTTGACATGATCATGGGAACGTGATTTTTCAGTTCTAAAGCAGGCACAAAATGAAGGAAAAATAAAATTAGGAATTGGGGAAAATTCCATCAAATATTGACAGATTATCTGATAAAGACCTGCTAAAGCTTCGTATTCTAGTGGGGCAAGAACTTCATAGAAGAGGTTTAAAATTCTCTGTAGGTGAACTAGGTGAAAATTATGCCATCGAACATTTTAATTCAACACCAGGATTGCCCAATCTTCTTAAGGCTCCAACAGGAGCAAAAAATGTAGATGCATTAAGCAGAGATGGCGATCGATATTCAATAAAGACTGTGCAGCGAGGCAAGAAGACTGGTACGATTTATCCAGATAGTGAAGAAAATGATAAACAACTATTTGAATTTATCCTTTTGGCTGTTCTGGATGATCAATATGAGTTAGATCAGCTTTTCCGTTTTTCTTGGAAAGATTTCTTGAAGGTTAGGGCTTGGGATAAAAGGATGAACGCTTGGTATATACCGGTGAGTAAAAATCGAATAAAAACCGCTCAAAGAATAAAATGACTCTAAAAACTATAGACCTATTCTGTGGTGCCGGGGGCAGTAGCTATGGCGCTCGAAATGCGGGAGCTGAAATTGTTGCCGGATTTGATATGTGGGATCCTGCTATAAAAGCATTCTCAAAAAATTTCCCAAATGCAAAGACATTTGCAGGAGACCTAAGACTTTATGATCCTGGCGAAATATTAGAAGAAACAGGTCCTATTGATTTAATTCTTGCATCTCCGGAATGTACCAATCACTCAGTCGCAAAGGGATCAAAAGAAAGATGTGAGGTTAGTAAGCGTACTGCTTTCGAGGTTACGAGATATGCTAAAGAGATTGATCCAAAATGGATAATTCTTGAGAATGTAGTTGAAATGGCATCATGGAGCGAACAATCAAACCTATTGGAAGAGCTATGGGGATTAGGCTATTTTGTTAAGGAGATGCGATTAGATTCCTCTGAATTCGGAGTTCCTCAAGCAAGAAAACGCCTTTTTCTTATTTGTTCTAAAGCTACTGAAGTAAGTATTCCAGTGCCTTCTGGGATTAACAAAGTTCCTGTGAAGAACATTATTGATTGGTCAGATAAATATAGGTTTACTCCATTGCGAAAGAAAAATAGAGCAACTAAGACTCTTGAAAGAGCAGACAATGCTATCAATTCAGTTGGTTCTAATGTTCCTTTCCTTATCGTTTACTATGGGACAGGTGATGGATGGATGTCATTGGAAAAACCATTAAGAACTATAACAACATTGGATCGATTCGCGCTTGTAAAACCTGATAAAAAATATGGGCATGTAATGAGAATGTTACAACCTGAAGAGTTGAAGTTAGCAATGGGGTTTGGCCCGGATTATGATCTAGATATTCGCGTCACAAGAAGGGAAAAAATTAAACTTATGGGCAATGGAGTATGCCCTCCGGTGATGGAAGCTCTTGTGAGAGGATTGAATTCATTCGTTCACTAATTTCTCATTTACTTGACATTTGAATGGCCAAATATTCAATTAGACAAGACTTCATTCTCTCTGAAGGAGAATACCAAAGGTGCTGGTCTGCCTAAAATGATCCTAAGGTCAATTGACTTTCTTAAGGATTATTTAGAAAATTCTTCAAGCCAGAAAATATGTTTGACTTTCCCCTCCAAAGAGGATATCTCACATTATTTAGCAACAGCACTTACTTTTTATTCGATTAAAGATGATTTCCTTAAGCATGCTAGCGAGATATATAGAGCTCATGAAATATACAAACCTGGTGACAGATTAATATTAAATGATGATGCAATTGTTGAATGGGTTGGTTCTGATGAAACTGGAATTAGTTTTAAAACAAAAAGGGAAAGAAATGCATCAGGAGCTATCTGTAAAGTTAAATTCAATCATATAATTAAATTGAAACCTGCTCCTAAAAATAGGCATGCACTGTCGGCATATAAAAGAGTCCGAAAGGCTTTTAGAAGCAATCAAGATTTTGAGTTGGACAAACTCCTTGGAATTAATTCACAGGGGAATCATGTATTTATCAAGAAATCAGTTGGATTGGTTTCAAAACTAAAAAATCATAAAGAATTTACTGATACCGTCTTTTTAAACAACTCGAAAGTTAGTAATTATATCAAACCTGGTTTCATTGATGAAGATGGAAACATAGAGACTAAATATACTCCTATTGTTATAGCCAATTCTCTTGGAGGTATTCAATTGTATAAAGGAGCGGGAAATGAATTAGACTTTCTGGTTATTGATAGTATTTCCTTTGTCACTGAGCGTTTAACAGATTTTAGAGATATAGATGATAATAGTCACCCGATTTTGATAGTGACAGATTTATCGGAGATTCATCTTTTGCAAAACATTGTTGATCTGGGGTTTACACCTTTCCTGATTGAACCCGATCCTAGGGCTGATGTACAGGATTCTAAAGTCAGTCCTTTTCAAGGATTTGAAATGAGAAATAGGAATTTTTCTAAAATAAGAATTGCAAAATTTGTGGTCAATAGTGATGAAATTCAATCAATAGCTAAGTTACTGCAATCAATAAAGATTAATCCTAATGATAGTCCCGAAATCAATTCTTTGATTTTTTCCAGTATTCAGACATTTAACCTAATAAGCAGGTTAATAAAGTCAATCAATGACAGTGATTTGTTGTTGATCGGAAGTAAGATAGATGAATTAAAGACAAAGTATGATGACAATAAATTATGGTTAGGTGAAACCAAGGAACCTCTTGAAAAAGCAATCTGTGGTATGCTTTCAATAAAAAATTCTGGGAATAAAATTATTACAAAATCTTCACAATTTCTTGAGGTCATAAATAGGGAAAGGTTTACACATATATTAACCGCTACTGAAAATGAGGCAGCTGAAATTTTGAAATTCATAAAGCAGTCACCACATATTAAACCTGAATCCAAACATGTTAAGTGCATGTGTACGTTGGAATTGGATGATCAACTGCTTTATGAATATCCCAAAAGTGTGCTCATTGTAGGTTGGCTCAAATCAACAACCCTAAAGAGACTACTTGATAATCTATATTTTGACAAGATCACTTTTCTTTTCTATTTATTTGAAGATGAGTATTTTAATTCATTTCAGAGAAATCATAGTAACTCAGTAAGACTATTAAATACTACAGATTTATCAGGTGAAGTAAGGGAAAAAACAAGTGATTCTTTAAGGCAATTATTTGGTGATACCGAACTGTCTGACAATGATAAATCTATTGATGTTGAGGATTATGAATTGAAAATAGAGCAGGCAAGATATTCACAGTATAAAGCAAGTTCTGATAGTCAATCAGCTTTAAGTGCAAAAAGAATTGACTTTCAAAAAGATTACTTCATGTTTTCTTCTGAGTCCCATCGATTGCTTGTAATCAACGATTTGTTAGATAAACTAAGTGATAGTATTCGTCTGAAAAAGGTTGAAGCAGTGAAGAATGGGGATATTATTGTCTTTTTGTCAACAAATAGAGATATATTGGTTGAAACGGTTGAAAGGATAGTACAGCCAAAAGATCTTGGCATGGTGAAGAAATGGATTGCGCTATGGAAGAATATACTTTGTTCATTATACCAATCCTATGATCAGGATATTTCTATTCTTAGTAGAAGATTAAAGGAAAATGGATGTGTGAAACATCAAGTAACAATTCGTAATTGGCTATTTGATGAAAGTCGAATAGGTCCTAGTGACAATATTGATTTGGTGGCAATTGGAAAATTGGGGCAGAGCGATGAGCTTCTGAATAACATAAAATTAGTCAGATCGGCTATTTCACAAATGAAGACATGGAGAATGCAGGCTTCAGATATCATTTTGAACAAGATCAAATCTGAACTGTATGTACTTGTGAGTCAGGAAGATTTAAACCAGAACCGCAGGATTGAAGGGCTAGGAGATATCACTGTTTTGAAAGTTAGGGCAATAAGTAATCATTGGGAAGATATTGATATTCGGTATGTAAATAAACTTTTTTACAAGTAATGGCCCGAATGTTACCACCATATATTGACAATTACTGTAAAAGCCAAGCAGAAGAAAAGCTTTTCAAAATATTTAAGAATAGCTCATTTACAAAAGATTGGATCATACTTCATTCCCTTAATCTGTCTCAGCATGTAAAAAGGTTATATGGTGAAATAGATTTTCTTCTGCTGATTCCTGATGCTGGAATTTTTGTTTTAGAAGTTAAAGGTGGTGATGTCCAATGTAAAGATGGTACTTGGTACTATATAAATCGATTTGGAAAGGAATTTAAGAGTTCTATCGGACCATTTAACCAGGCAAGGGATGCGATGTTCTCTCTAAAAAAGGCAGTTACAAAAAATTATGGAAGGAATCATCCATTTAGTCGTCTGGCAACAGGATTTTTATGTGCATTTCCTGATATTCATTTCAAAAAATCAAGTATAGAATATGAACACTGGCAAGTTTTAGATAGAGCTGTCATTGAAAATGATCCTGAGGGTTTTTTTAAGAAATTCACAAAAGAATCCATAGAAAAGTTTAGAGGTCAGAAATGGTTTTCAGAGCAGGATTCAATTCCGGATAAAGAAGACATTCAGGAAATATGTGAATTTCTAAGAGGCGATTTTGAGAGAATTCGATCCATTAGGGATAGACTCAAAGATTTTCAGGACAGGGTAATCACTTACACTGGCGAGCAATTTAGAATACTAGATTCGATTCTTATGAATTCTAATTGCCTCATACAGGGAAGTGCTGGTACAGGAAAGACGATGATTGCGATTGAGTCAGCTATAAGATCTGCTGCTGACGGAAATAAAGTCTTTTTGACCTGTTTTAATAAGTTAGTGGGTGAATGGATGAAAAAGCAAGTGGCTGAATGGAGTGATAAGATAACCGTTACTAACCTCCATAACTATTTGTTTGAAATATCTGAGGGGTTTGACTATGATGAATCTAAAGAGGGTAATAATGATTTCTACTCCGAATATCTTCCTATATTAATTTCTAAAATGTTTGAAAAAGGAATATTTAAGAAATATGATAAGATTATTATTGATGAGGGTCAAGATTTAATTAGAAACTCGTATCTCGAGCTGTTCAATTCAATGTTAATAGGAGGGCTAAAGAATGGAAGTTGGGAAGTCTATTGTGATTTTGAACGACAAGCGATTTACTCTCAACTAACAAAATCAGAGATGTTGGGAATCATTGATGGTTATTCATCACCGACCAAATTCCTTTTAAAAATAAATTGTCGTAACACTAGACAGATTGGAGAAGAAACAGCATTAATATCAGGCTTTGATCAACCACCTTTTTTATTAGAGTATCTGGAAGGGATTCCCGTTCAATATTTCTTCTATCGTGATAATGAGCATCAAAAGAAACTAATTGAAGATTGTTTTATTAAGCTACGGAAGGACAATCTTCCAGATATTGATTTGAAATTTTTGTCTCCAAGAAAATACAAAAGCTCTGTTGTAAGCACCCTCACCAATATTAAGGCAAAGGAAATTAATAGCTTCAATGAGGCAGAGAAGTATGGGTATTATGGATTCTCGACCGTGCATGCATTTAAGGGACTTGAAAGTCATTATGTAGTAATTACAGATATTGAAGATTTAACGAAGGCTCAGACCCGATCACTCTTGTATGTTGGGATGTCAAGAGCAAAGTATGGCTTGATTCTCTTTATTTCGGAAAGTATGCAAGATGAATATAAGAAGTTGCTTGAACTTAAGATGAATAAGCTATGAGAGATTCCATTCTCGATTATTTAAAAAAAGAATTAATAGGCCCTGATCCGGTAGAACCATATATACAGGCTAATGGTGAGGAGATTCTGATAAATGAGCCACCAAGATTGAGGTATTCAGCTGGAATTCTATTTCCTCAAACAATCACGTATTCAAATAGTGATTCGAATTCCGAAGATGAAGAGGAAACCATAAAGAATGAAGTTTCTGAGATTGATGAGGACCCTGTCAAAGCGGAAGATACAAATTCACAATCTGACGTGGCAGAAGATTTTGAAGAAGAGATTGGATTGGCCAACAATTTCATGCCTGCTGCAATGGGGCTCAGTTGTTTATGTGTTATCCCTGATGATGGTTTCAAAGTTCTTATAAGTGCAGCAATTTATGAAAAGGACAAAATCCAGGAGGATTTAGCTGATGGTAGAACAATCACGAAACAGGCTTATCTAAGAATCCCCATTGACCAAAGTCTTTCAATTGCAAGAGATAAAATTCCTGTCAAACCGAATAGCTATGAAGTTTTCAGTTTGCAGGATAAAGATGGCAATGATGTCAATTTAAAACTTCATATTAGAAACAGGAGCACTAACTCTACAAGTGCATCTGATAATTTCAGTTTACTGACTTTTACGTTGATAAACACAAACCAAGGAAGTAGTGATAGTGTAAAGAATGAAGATTGCTTTTTCCAGGTTTCATTCAAAATTCAAGCTTCTGAAAACTGTTTTCATCCATATAAGCCAGTTTCGCTAAAAACTGATAAGGAGGATGAAAAGTCGAATCAGCTTCTTTACAGGAATAAGAGGACGTTTGCAGTGGGACATGGATGCTCGCCAGTTTGGGCAAATGAAGATGATAGCGTAATAAGTAGTATTTCAGCCAAAGTTATACCCAGTTATGAAGTAAAGCCAATAGTGCCTAACTCGCTTCCGCAGGTTGAATTAAAGATGTACGACTTTAGCGATTTTTCTCAAAAAGACTTTTTAGCTAATCTTCGAAGTTTATGTGATCATTACGAATTATGGATCAAGGATCAAGAAGAAATTTCTAAAAATGAGCTATCAGATGAACATAGATTAACAGCCACCAGACATATAGCAAGTTGCTACAGATGCCTGGAAAGAATGAGAGAAGGTGTAGACTTGATAGCTAAAGATTTACTGGTAAAAAAATCCTTTCAGTTAATGAATCGGGCTATGTTACTTCAACAGTTGCATTATAGCATAGAAACCAGAGAATGGATTGTTGAAGATAACAAAGCTGAAAACTTAAAAAGTGCTCAAATTCCAAACATCCATGATAAAGAAACATGGAAGTCTGGTTTAGGCTCGTGGAGGCCATTCCAAATCGCATTTGTGCTAATGAATCTTAACTCGATGCTTGATCCTAAAAGCCGAGACAGAAGAATGGTCGATCTAATTTGGTTTCCAACTGGTGGTGGAAAAACAGAAGCATATCTAGGTTTAAGTGCATTTTCGATATTCTTGAAGAGGCTAAGGGATCCAACTGATTCGGGAACCACAGTCTTAATGCGGTATACTCTAAGACTTCTTACAGCACAACAGTTTCAGAGGGCCTCCTCTCTAATTTGTGCATGTGACCTCATTCGGAAAGAATTCGAAGAGGAGCTTGGATCTGACCGTATTACGATTGGATTATGGGTTGGTGAAAGCTTGACTCCATTGACAAGACAAAAAGCTCGTACCCAGCTTCAAAAACTGGAAAATAATCAGGAACGAAATAACCCTTTTATCTTATTGAAATGTCCGTGGTGCGGAGCTCAAATGGGAGTAATTGATGCGGGACGGAACAAAATAATAAAAGGCTATAGAAGGAGAGGGAATCCTCAAACAATTGTCTACAAATGTGATAATCCCGAATGTGATTTTCACAACGATTCGTATCCCATTCCATGTATTGTGATTGATGAAGATATTTATGACTATCCACCAACTCTGCTTATTGGGACGGTAGATAAGTTTGCAATGTTGACATGGAAACCTTCGGCAAGGTCATTATTTGGTTTCAGGGATGGTTCTGCTCGTGTTACCCCACCTGAATTGATCATTCAGGATGAACTCCATTTGATTTCAGGTCCGCTAGGTTCAATGGTTGGACTTTATGAAACGATGATTGAGGAACTATGTACAAAGGATGGGCAGATTCCAAAGATTATTGCATCTTCAGCCACTATAAGTAGAGCTAAAGAACAAATAAATTCGATATATGGAAGAGGGGAAGACAATGTTACAATTTTCCCTCCTCAGTGTATAAATGCAGGGGATTCATTTTTTGCATTTGAGGACAAAGAGAGTCCCGGAAGAAAGTATGTGGGAGTTTATGCGTCTGGTCTACCATCACATGCATCTGCCCAGGTAAGAGTATTCTCAAGTCTGTTGCAAGCAACAAAATCAATATCAGTTTCTGAGGAACGAGAAAGAGATCCATATTGGACAGTTCTTACATACTTCAACAGTATAAGAGAACTTGGACATGCTGCAACTCTGATTAGAGCAGATATAAGAGAGTATATGAATTCTATCTGGATCAGGAAGCGTATTACTGGTGATGAACGAAGGTTTATAAATCGTGATATAGAACTTACAAGTAGAATTGGAAGTAATGATATTCCAGAATATCTGGAACAATTATCCAAATCATGGACAGGGGAGAAATCCATATACCCTGTCGATGTTTGTTTAGCTACCAATATGATTTCAGTTGGTGTGGATATTTCAAGATTAGGTCTCATGAGTGTAGTAGGCCAGCCAAAGACGACTTCAGAATATATTCAGGCAACAAGTAGAGTGGGGCGATCAAAGAAAGGACCTGGTTTAGTATTTACTGTTTATAATTGTTCGAAACCAAGAGATAGGTCTCATTATGAACACTTTCAGGAATATCATTCTAAAATTTACAGTAAGGTTGAACCGACAAGTGTAACTCCGTTTTCCGCACCAGCCAGAGAAAGAGCTCTCCATGCAATACTCGTTGGACTTATAAGATATTATTCGGCTGTCAATAGGGAATCACCGAGACCTTTTCCCGATAATAGTATTCTTGATAGAGTGACAAATTTGATTTATAAGCGAGTCAACCTGATCGATCCTTCTGAACAATCGAAAACTATTGATCTCATAGAAGAAAAATTAGATTATTGGAAAAATGAACAACCTGTGATATACGGTTCGTTTGGACAGCCTGACAATATTCCCTTAATGTATCCTTCAGGATCCAATCCAGCTGAGGACATTAAGCTGCGCGCTTGGGCTACACCGACATCCATGAGAAATGTTGATGCTACATGTGATGCTATTGTAGTTACCGATTATCCAAATAAACAAGTCATATAATGTCCGCTATAAAACCGGTACGAAGATCTCAGTTAATATCACCATGGGGTGTGGGTCACATGATTAATTTTCCTAATGATGAATCGTTAATGGTCGCGGGCTTAGACTTATGGGAAGAGATTTATCAGAGGGTAACTCCTCATAACGAATTTACAATAACTGAAGAAAGACTTGCCAGAAGATTGGGTGTAAAAGACTTTAGGCTGCCTCCTGATTTCAGAGATCCAGAGCCTGGAGTTAGTAATCCATCATTAAAAATACCGTTTATAAGATTTCCAAGGTGGCATTATTGTACAAGATGCGGGTATATGGAAAAGGTTCCAATTTTCCATTCTCAAAAGCCAACTTGTGGAGGCTTTGACTTTGGTTCTGGTCGGTCTTGTTCTGATATCCCTGTAAAGCGAAGACAAAGGTTAATTCCAGTCAGGTTTATTGCTGTTTGCCCACATGGTCATATTCAAGATTTTCCCTTCATAGAATGGGTTCATCAAAATCCGGTTAATGAAACTGGTCATCAACTGAGGTTAAGAGCTGGAAGAAGTTCAGGTGCTTTGTCAGGTATTGAACTCACTTGTAGTTGTGGAATTAGAAAAACAATGGTAGGTGCCTTTAATGAGCAGTCATTGACCAGAATTTCTGTAACCTGTAGTGGAGATAAACCTTGGCTGGGTATTGAAGCAGAACGTGGAAATACTGAACATTGTGGTCAACATCTGACAGTGGTACAAAAAGGGGCATCAAATGTTTATTTTTCTCAAGTAAGAAGCTCTATTTATTTACCTCAGTGGGAGTCTTCAGTGGATAGGACTATTGTAGAGGTTCTTGAAAAGAATTGGAAATTTCTGACATCTGGGGCTGTTAATGGAAACTTTGATCGATTAAGGTTTGAGTTAGTTGCAGAACAAAAGTTCAACCCTGATAAAAATGAGTACTACCTGGAAAAGCTTCTTGATGCTGCTTCGCGAAAATTGAATCGTGATGATAATTTAGATGATGATTCAGAAGAGAGGTATCGTAAAATGGAATATGATGCAATACTTTCAGAGGCAGGAGGAGAAAATCAAGACTTTTACGTTTCTAAGATTGTCAGCAGCAATTATGATGATTCTCAAATCTCATTTAGTACTTTCTTCTCTAATATTGGTTTGGTAAGGAAATTGAGAGAAACCAGGGCATTTGTTGGCTTTTCAAGACTATTACCGGAGGACGGTATTTCACTTGAAGACAAGAGAAACTTCATCAAATTGAACAAAGCTATTAGCTGGTTGCCAGCTATTGCAGTTAAGGGAGAAGGTGTTTTTTTCGAGTTTGATCATGATAAATTGAAAGAATGGTCATCCTCAAAGCAGATATCCGAGAGAACTGATATACTTTCAAGGAATTATAACTTACCCCGAGAGCAAAAAGGAATAGAAAGAAGAGAGTTAAAACCGGAATTTATTTTAATACATACTTTCGCTCATTTAATTATTAATCAATTCAGTTTTGAATGTGGCTATGGGAGTTCATCTCTCAGAGAAAGAATTTATTGTAATTTGGAATTTCCTAGTGATCCAATGAACGGAGTTTTAATTTATACAGCCTCAGGTGATTCTGAAGGTTCATTAGGTGGTTTGGTAAGACAAGGTAATCCAGGAAATCTTGAAGAAATTGTATATAAAGCAATAGAAAATGCTCGCTGGTGTTCTAGTGATCCAATATGTATTGATACAAACGGCCAAGGTCCTAATTCGTGCAATTTAGCGGCATGCCATAATTGTGCACTACTACCCGAAACAAGTTGCGAGGAATCAAACATGTTACTTGATAGAGCAATGTTAATTGGAACCCTTGATAATCCATCAATAGGGTACTTTAATCAATAGCTAGTTAATTGCTTTTTTAAGGTTCTTCTCCAACTCATCAATGATTCCCTGTTCCGGGTAATAGTATACACCACCTAACCGGGTGAAGGGAATCTTACGGGATTGGCGGAGGTTCTGGAGGGTGGAAGGGGAGATGCCGAGCATGTCCTGAACGTCTTCAGATTTTAGCCATCTATTGCTGTAGTGGCCATTGGCCAAGAGACTGTTTAATCTTTCAAATACCTCTTCCTTAAATTTTTCCAAGTCTTCCCTGGTAATAAGTTCTACCTGCATACAGGATATCCAATAAACGCTAGCGTGTGATTCTTAATGAATGCCAAATATGGCTTTTTCATCAATTTTTGGGCAGATACAGGGGTTATATAACCTTGAAGCAACCGATTGAAAATGAAGCGATTAAAAGAATGATATTTGTGAAAAAAAATATTGGAATCGTTCTGTTTAACTGATTAGTCTTTCCTTACTTCAAATGATTGATATGTAATGGAGATTGGGTTTAGCACAGAATAGTAGCAAACTGGTAACACTGAAATAAAAAATAACTTTAGTGAATCTAAAGTATGATTTCGAATCTGTTTAGTAACCGTTATGTAACCCCTTATTTCTCCTTCCTGTTGACATAATTCAACATTTCGAGTAGTCTTTTCTTAATGGATGCTTTAGTGCTGTTATCTGTGCTATAGTACTTGGCTTTCAGGCTTTTTAGCGATATATCCTGAGCATTTGCTGTTGTGAAATTATTTGCCGCTACTTTGAGCATTTCTGTTTGATTCTTGTTCTGAAAATACTGTAGATCATACATAATTCTGCAGAAGTAGGCGAGCTGTGCTACAGACATATCTGTTTCTACTTTGCCAATATGCTCATTGACAGATGCGCTCACTCCTTGTCTTCCTGAGCCAGTTACATCTACATTGATGTTTAGGTTTATATCTACTTCTTGCTTTTTGATAGATCTAAAGTTTATCAAAAGTCAAAATTCTGTATTCACATAAGAAGGCGTTACCATTTTATCATTAGGATCAATATATTTTCATTAACAACACGGTAGTCATTTTATCATTAGGATGATTCTCACCAAATGCATATCTACCACACTATTGGCATTTGAATTACCGGTTCTTTTCGTTAAAATACTATGAAGAATGGGTTGGTTCTGGTATTTTCATTTGTATTAATAGCGGATTCTAAATTGAAAAGATTAGTCAAAATATTACTTACATCTGCAGGTCTTGTTGTGATCATGCATTTTGCCAACCAAACCCTTGCAGACACAGATTCAATAACTCCGAAGACTATTACTTATTTATCTAGTACAGGGGATTGGAATACTTCATTGCCTAGAGGTGCCGGGCAAGGGCAATTAAAAGCAACTTTTGAAATAGACCCTGATCTGAAAAGTAATGGTCAAAAGGAGTTGATAATAGCTTTTCTTGGATCTTATGAAGTTTTTTGGGAAGGTAAGTTGATTGGGATTAATGGAAAAGCAGCAGACGCTCAAGCTGATGAGATTCCAGGGCAGCTTGACCAAAAGTTCATAGTACCGGATACCTTAATCCAACCAGGTGAAAATGAATTGATTTTGAAATACTCAGATCATTTCAACCATGATCGTGCAAACATTACTGAAATTAGTATCGCTACTTACAATGAGTTTTATAAGCGAACTATCATCCAGGCCATGTTAATCTATGCGCTTGCCGGTATTTTTCTCATTGTAACGGTCTACTATCTATTCTTGTATTTCTATACTTTCAGAAAAGCTTCTTATTTCCTGTTCGCGTTACTTTGTGGAGCGTCTTTAGTACTCATTGTATATGCATATTCTAGAAATTACTATCCATACATTTACACTCAATATGCTACTCGCCAGGTGGTTATTTGGACATTCTCTTCATTGATAAGCCTGCTTTTGCCATTTTTTTACCTTTATTATTTTGACCTTCCCCGTAGGAATTTTTTCAACGTTGCTATTCCGGGGGTGTTTCTCATAAGTGCTATTGTCTCATGGCCATTAGGAACTCTTTTTACTGTCCTGGCCATTCTGCTTCCTTTGGGCTTTGTTATATGGGCATTGATTAAGAATAGAAGAGGTTCAACTGAAGCGATGATAGGGCTTTTAGTGTTCCTCTCAAGTTTTATGTATTTCAATATCAGTGTTTATGTCGGGTTTGGCATATTGGTTATCATCACGCTCTTATCACTTTCAATCAACCTTGGGTTAGAGCGAAAAGCCCATGAACAATCATTACTTCGATCAAGTCGCCTTGAATCTCAATTACTGAAAAAGAATATCCAGCCACATTTTCTGATGAACACATTGACCAACATTATATCTCTAATCGAATCTGATCCCAAAATGAGTGTAAGGCTGATTGAAGCCCTGAGCAATGAGTTTTACACATTGATAGAAATTGCTGATAAGCAACTAATCCCCATTGAAAAGGAGGTTGAATTATGCCGTTCTCACCTAGAGATTATGAGTATACGAAATGATATTTACTATGAGCTCAAGACCAACTCAAATGGAACTGTTAAAATCCCCCCGGCAGTACTACATACCCTTTTTGAAAATGGAATAACACATAATTCCCCAATTGATGGAAAAGTTTTGTTCAGGCTTGACGTGCATAGCAATGGTAAGTCATGTCGAATTAGTCTTGAGACATACGGCCAGCCCAAAGACGAGGAGAATATGATTAAGGACGGAACAGGTTTTAAGTACATTAAAACTCGATTGGAGGAAAGCTTTCCCGGAAAGTGGGAGTTGAAAAATGAAAAAGCTGAGTTTGGATGGAAAACGGAAATAAAAATGCTACATGAAAATACTAATCGTTGAAGACGAAATACATATTTCAAAACTACTAGAGAAGCAGGTTGCTGAGGTTCTGCTTAAGCACAGCCCTGAGATCACTCGAATTCCATTGTATGATGACGCTATCACGTATTTGGAAAAGAATAAAATCGATGTGCTCATGTTAGATCTCAACTTAGGTGGAAAGGATGGGTTTGAGCTATTGAAATTTTTGTCAGCGGGAGCATACCACACTATAATTGTTTCAGCTTACAAGGATAGGGCCATTGAAGCATTCGAGTATGGAGTTCTTGATTTTGTTCCTAAACCTTTTTCGGTTGAAAGGCTTAGGAAAGCCTTTTCAAGGATAGATGATGTCGAAAAAAAACCTGAACATCCAACAAAGTACTATGCCACACGGAGAAGGGGAAGGCTTCATCTCGTGAAGGATGAAGAGGTAGCATATTTTCAGGCATTCGGGCATTATTCAAAAATTCACTTAAAAAAGGGCGGTGAAGAACTGCATGATAAGTCGCTTGTTCAATTATTACCTCTTCTTAGTGAAGACTATGAGCGTGTTCATAAATCCTTTATTGTAAAGATGAGTGAGATAAAGGATATCCTGGTTTATGAAGGAGGGAAGTACCAAATAGAATTAAAGAATGGTGAAATTATTCCATTAGGTCGCGCTAGATACAAGACGATAAAAGAAAAATGGCTTCAGTGATCTATTTCATGAGATGCATAGGGGATGCATTAAAGGTTTGGTTTGAGAATAATTTTCTATTTCATTTATGAATGATTTTAAAAAGCCTATTTGCCATTTTTTCAACTATTTTAATTAGTTGTACAATGAACTCTTCAAATATTCGAGTTGAAGGAATTACTATAGCAATCACCAATGAAGATGAAATGGTGAAATTCTATCAAAATGTATTTAATATAGAATTTAAACAAGAAGACGCTTTTGGATCAACCCTTTATCATGGGTCAGTCAGCTCTTTCAATATCCTATTATGCCCAAATAAAATTGCAAATGTCAATGCTGAAAAAAATAGGATTCAATTTGACTTAGTTGTCACTGATCTCAATGAAACGATAAAAGTAGTAACGGCCAATGGAGGGAGTTTGCTAGAAGAACCTAAGCAACATGAACAAGAGGTTTTCGGATCAGTAGTTGATCCTGATGGCAATACAATAGTGCTTAAGCAATACCTCTGAAAGCAAGGAAACGATAAAGTGGCATTGTTGTCTTACGAATATGACATCTTCATCCAATAAGGAATCTCATCAAAGTCTCTTCAGAGTAATCTTGCCAGTAATTGATATAGATGTGGCTCACCAATTTTATTCGCAAATCCTTATTCAGGATGGCACCCGTGTCTCACCAGGTAGACACTACTTCAATTTAGGTGGTACAATCCTTGCGTGTTATGATCCGAAAGCTGATGGAGACAATGTCAATAATAAATGGGTTTTTCACGAAAACCAATATATCTATATAGCGGTTAATGATCTTGAAGAGATCCATTCTAGAATCAAAGGTTTCGATGAAAAACTCATTACTGGTGATATTGAAACAATGCCATGGGGAGAAAGGCTGTTTTACGCTAAAGATCCTTTCGACACACCTATTTGCTTCGTAGATGAGTCAACGAAATTTATGGGATAATAAAAGAAAAGTGGCTCCAAAGAATTAATGGAACCACTGATCTTCCTCTTCATTTATTACCAACTCTATTTTAATTGATGGTTGAGTGTGCTTGTGGTGATTACTTGTATGTCGCGTGTTCTTTTAACGACTGGAAAAATGATAGTCGTACTTTGTAACTCAGGCTGTTCATTATCCATATGATATATCATCCTGGTTGGTTGCGTTTGCACATAACCGTGTTCCAATAACCAGACCTTACAGTATAGGCCGTGTATCGGAGAGTTTTTCACAGAGCTATTTACGACTAGCGCAGTAGTTCCTTCCAAAGTTTTTACTTTGAACCTTTCTAATTCATCAACATTTACATCGTCCGGTACTTCAAAACCTAATTCCCAATCAAGCTCCTCATTTGACACAGCATCAGGGTCTTCAGGATAAATACCTATGTAGTTTTTAACATCCCAATCTAAACTTTCTATATATCCTGAAAATGTAAATATCACCTCAGGATGTTGATTAAAAGATCCTTTGTTGGTCATATAAATAATTTGCGTAGCTGGTAGAACTTTGATTTCCATTTTTGGTACCAGTTCACTCGTTGAATTATCAGGCGTCTTTGAAATTTCTCCATTGGATTCTTTTCCCGGGCCTGTACCACATGCAAAAGCTAATAGTATTAGAGTTAAAATTTTGGTATGTCGCATAGTGCTAATTTTTGATTATTGATTTTGAAACTGTTACCAGTTGGGACAATACATCATTCCATGCATTAATAAAGAAGTCTCTTGCTTCATCCCATTCCTGGGATTCACGCCATCCTGTATGGATTATTCCGACCTTAGTTCCAGAGTTTATGTTAGAAAAAATAGCAATGACATGGGTTTTGGGTTTAGCATTGTTCATAAACTTCTTGTATTGTTTTGGGCCTTTCCATTCAAAAGAGATGTAATGGGGAGACTCCAAAGCAAGTATTTTACATCCTCTTGTGTTATCATTTTCTATATCGTCCGGAACCCAGTACAATTCATATTTTCCGCCTAATCTTGGTTCAATGTCTGCTTTTACAGTCAGCCATTTTTCCAGGTATTCATTTTTTGTAAATAACTGGAAAGCCAAATCATTGCTACAATTAAGGATTACTGATTGGTGTATTATTTTGTCCATGGTTGCATGATCCCAAATATGTTTCCATCTGGATCTCTGAAGAAGGCCAGATCTCCTGTTTGTGGAATGTGCATTTTCTCTACTACAATCTGTCCACCATTTTCCTGAATTTGCTTGATCGTGGAATCTAAATCATCCACTTGTATATTGTTTGTTACTGGTTGATTTGGATCCTTTCTTTTCATAATTGCACCATCTATTCCGTGCTCTCCATTTTGACCTGTTTTCGCCAACCAATATTCTTCATTCCCCATTTGGTTAAACTGCCATCCAAATACAGATGAATAAAAGGATTTGCTCTTTTCAGTGTCCTCTGCTGGTATTTCAAAGTGTATTACTCGTGCCATAATTTTTTTATTTCAATTTTACTCAATCAGGTAATGAATTGCTGTTATTTTAACAGCAAGTGCATTAAGACTAAAGCAAGTGCATGAAAACATGTAAACTGACCCTTGAGTATGATTATCTAGTTATTGAAAAAGATGATGATTAAAGACAACCAAATTCGCATAATCCCACTTACGAAAAGTTGTATTCCCCAATACGCAGACGGAAAATCCAAACTATTAACAATAGTGAGTACTAAGCCAAATAATCCTCTTCTTACTCATAATGAAACCTGATCGAGCGTGAAGGTCTTTATGTCAGAACTTCCCCTAGATTTGATGTTGAGCTCAATAGATGGCTTTTCCAGAAGCTGCCCTAACTTGTCTTGTACATCACAAAAATCTCCTTTTAGTAATAGATCATCTATTTTCATTATTTGATCACCTGGCTGTAATCCAGCCTTATAGGCGGGTGTTGAATTCCAAACATTACCAATAAAAACATCTCCATTTGCTTCGTAAATGGAGAATCCATGGGTTTTATAGGTGCTTACCTTATGATTTTGTTGCGAAAAGAACAGTTTCTCAGAAGGGTAATCCAATAGGACATGAGCTTTTTCCAAAAACTTGAAGCCGACTCTGGAGATGTTAGCAGGAGTTGTGGAGAACCTGGTTTCTTCAAACAGAGTAGTTCCTATCTGAAGATTTTCTTTTAAAAGATAAGATGGACTTTCGATACCCTTTCCAAAAACACTTTGTCCTTCAGATCCATTCCCACTCAGTAGGATGTTAAAATCAGCCAGGTTTTTGTCAACGAACTCCAATTTGGATGTGTAAAAGGAATTGTCACCAGTGTCGAACATAACAGTATCTATGGTGCTCCCGATCTTCACCTTAAACAGAGGAGTATTTTGAGCGTCCATGAATAGAGTTATGCTATCTGAATACATTCCCTTCTCGGGTGATGTTGAGAGAATTACAAGTTTCTTATCAATCTTGAATTCAATTGCAAGTAGTCTAAGTAAGTTACTCCCAATAAATCCATCTATTCCATCACATCTGAGTGGCGTCTTTTCGAGATCGAGTACCACTGCTGGAATGTCATTGAATGTGAAACCTCCTAGCTTAATCTCATTGGTTTTCACTATCCGAGAGGTATCAACATTAGCATTAGCATCGCTATTGGGGAGTATTGCTAGCGTTTCAATTGAAAGTTGGTCGTAAAGGGACTTGCTTATTAGAAGTGGAGCTCCAGTATCTAATATGAACCTTGATTCAATTCCATCAATTTGAACATTGAGAACAATTTTATCATTGATGATTTCCACTGGTATTGTGGTCTTTGATAATCCTCTAGTATCTACACTTCCTTGATTAATTAAAGATTGACTAGTACATGTAGTTACTAGAATCAATGAAGCGCAGTAAACCTTAAAAGTTTTTATCAAACTGTTTCTATCAGAAGACCTTCCCATTAACATTTCTTAAAATGCCATTTTCATCCGGGATTGAATAAACAACATAACCAGTACTTGATTTGACCTCTATACGGAACTCACCCTTTTCATCAGTTTTTGTTTTTATTTTTTCATTAAGAGCATTAAGGATATAAACGCCTACTCCAGTATAAGGCTCATTTTCTTTGTTAAGCACAAAGCCTTCAAGATAAAACCTCCCATTTTCTTCCACTATTTTTTGGGAAGGGAAAAAGCCTGTTTTGCGATCAATATCTGTCGATTCATCTGGGGATTTACCATCAAATCGTTTATCCTTTTTTAGGATCAAACTCAGACTTCCGTCAATTGGGATTGTAGCGATAGCGGTTCTATATCCTGGGAAGGAAAAAGATAATGACTTAGTATCATTACTTACTACAATTGAGTAGTTACCTTGTAAATCAGTATAAACTGTTTCACCTTCATTACCTGAAATAGCAATTCCCGGAAGACTTTTACCTTCAACTCCTGTTACCTTCCCTGAAACAGTTTTTACACTTTCTTCAACTGTATTAAATGCAAGAAGAAAACATGCTAAAATTGGAATTATAATTCCATATCCAGATTTTTTAAGTTTTAATCTTAAGTACTTCATAATAATCTTAATTTGTTAATTAATTCGTTCAAATTTCATTTTCCATGTTGGAGTCCAGTTGATTCCATCAACTGACCATCCGGACTCCCATTTAAATGAATCCTCTGTGATATCGTACCAATAGAATCGAACGGTTACTTCATGCCCACTTTGGGTTTTAAACTTTTTCAAAAATGTTCCAGCACCATTTTCAAACTTTCCTATAGATGGATCGGGTTGCGCGGTTGGATCGTCCGAGTCATACCACCTTATTTGCCACTCATTTTTTTCTTCATCAAATTGGCGAACCGTCATTCCTTTGAAAGATTTGCCATCAATTACAGATTCAAAAAAGTCAACATTACCATAACCATTCAAAGTTTTCCTTACTTCTACAGTTGCCGTAAATTTCTTCCAGGTTCCATCGTCCATTTCTCTTTCATTTTGAACCTTCCATTTTCCAATATAGAAGTCAAAATCGTTTATCGCAGATTCTTTTTCCTGTGAGAATGAAAGAAGTGATGTGAGCCCAATAAGGACGAATGATAATAGTGATCTCATGTGCTTTTTTAGCAGATAGATACTCAATACCTGATCAAAGGATGATATTCATTGCAGAAGGTGCACTTGGGGTTCATTAAGTGCATGTCCTCTACTTATAATGCTAATGTGCCATGTGTTAAATATTCTGCCTATAGTTTAGGGGTCTTTATTGTATATACGAGGCTTTTGAATTACACTAAGCTATCTTCATCCCTTCAGGCTTAAGACCTAAATCAGGAATTCTCTCGGCAGCTTCTTTTCTTCTTTGATCAATCACCTTGGCGTAAATCTGTGTAGTCTTTACTGTTTTATGGTTAAGTAACTTTGATACAGTATATATGTCAGTTCCTAGAGAGAGCTGTAAGGTAGCGTATGTATGACGAAAACAATGGAAGGTTATTTTCTTGGTGATGCCTGCTCGCATTACCCACTCGGATAATTTAAGATTGGTCCAAGCAGAATACTTTAAGCCTTCAAATATCTTTTGATCTGGAGCTTTGGGATAGCCAAGTATTGTAACTGCTTGCTCCGGAATATTATGAGTTTGGGGCCGGTCAGTCTTTTCGTGAATGAAACGTATGAAGTAACCATTGATTTCTGAGTATTGGATCTCTTTCCAGGTAAGGTTGATTAGATCACTCCAGCGTAAACCAGTGAGGGCTGAGAAAATAGCAGCTTTCTTTAGCTCTGGTGATTCGCACTCTGTATTGAAGAGGGCTTTGAGCTCTTCCAGCGTAAGGAACTCTCTAACAGTTTCCTTCTGCTTGATTCGATCAATTTTGAGCATATAATTTTCTTCCAGGTATTCTTTCTTAAATGCCTCCTCGATGGCCACCGAAAACTTGCTGAAATAGGAGGACTGGCTGTTTTGAGAGAGTTTTCTGGTCTTACTTTTCAGTGAATGAGTTGTTTTAAGGAACTCCTTAAAATCTTCACAGAAGTCTTTATTTATATCTTCCGTGCTACATTGACCATGGGTGAACTTTACCAGGTACTTATAAGCACTCATCCAGTTACCATGATTTCCGTCACTGTCCCATTTGGAGTTAGCAAGCTTCTTGAAAAAGTGGAGAAAATCAATCTGCTTGGATTTCTTGAAAATGAAATCAAAGCGGCTGGCCTGAATGTCCAGCTGTCTGGCAGAGCAAATGCTTTGTGCCTGGAGTTTGGTTTCCTTGTTGTGCTGCTTCTCAAAAACTCCTTTCGGCTTCTCATAAAGGTAGAGCTTGAGAAACTCCCTGCGCGTGGATTTCTTTGTTTCCGGATCTACAAGAGGAGGGTAGAAGTCGAGGTATAGACTGAGTCTTCCTTTTGAGATTTTCTTTTGACGTAGAGTTACTTTCATGATTCTATGCTGAATAGGTGATCAATGTTTTTCCTGGCGATGATGGTACGTCTTCCAATCTTGGTTGCTTTGATACGACCATCCTTAATCATTCTGTATAAAGTCATTCGGCTAATGCCAATGAGCTCACAGGTTTCCTGGATATTTAGGAAGTCTTGCTCCTGAATCGCCTTTATAGGTGCTGCTTTGACCGCAAGTGTCTCCTGATTGGATTGGCCAATCTTTTCTTCCTTCTTGCGCTTTTTATAAGCACGCTTAGCACAATTGTCGCCACAGTACTTTGTTACGGTGGTTTTAGCGGTAAACTCTGTACCGCAGTGCTGGCAAATTCGCTGTATTCTGATATTTGAACTCACAGTTGTCTCTCTTTATACTGAAAGATGGGAGAGTATCTATATGTAACTTAATGTATCAATATGTAACATGATCTCTCCATTTTTGTACCTTATATAAAGATAAACAATTAGGTACAAATAAGGTACAAAAGAGGTCAAAAAATCACTAGAAAATGCGAATTAAAAAGAACCTAAAAACATCAATAAATAGCGTTATAGCTAGTATTTAAGGTTTCTTTGTTGGTAGTTTGTGGTGGTTTGGGAAGTTACTTTCCGATACAAAACTTCGAAAAGATATTCTCCAGCAGATCGTCGGTCGTCACTTCACCTGTAATCTCTCCTAAATTAAACAGCGCAGAGCGGATGTCTTGGGCCACCAGGTCGTTGCTCATCTCCATGTTTATCCCTTCAATCACGCGGTTTAGTGCCTCGTCGGTTTGCTGCAGGCTTTGTAGGTGGCGGGCGTTGGTCACTACCACATCGCTGGAGCTTTTGGTCTCCTCAACGAATAACTTCAGTCGGTCTTTCAATTCATCCAGGTGGGTTTTGCTTTTCGCAGAGATCAGCACCGGAGATTCATCGGCAATAGCCGCTTTCAGTTCTGCTTTTGCTTCATCCTCTTTGTTGCCCACCACCAGGTACGGCACGTCAGATTGCTTCAGCCCCTTGATCTGCTCCTGTATATCATGGACAGTGTCATTCGCCAAGTCGATCATGTAGATCACCATGCTAGCCTGCTTCATCTTTTCCAGTGTACGCTTCACCCCAATACTTTCCACCTGATCTTCCGTCTCGCGGATACCCGCAGTATCTATGAATCGAAACGCAATCCCATCAATGTAAATCTGATCCTCAATGAAGTCTCTGGTCGTACCTGCCACATCAGAGACAATTGCTTTCTCTTCATTGAGCAAGGCATTGAGCAGGGTAGACTTCCCGGCGTTGGGCTTACCCGCGATCACCGTAGGGATGCCGTTTTTAATGGCGTTACCATATTCAAAACTGGCAATCAGTGACTGGATCAGTGTTTGAATTTTGTTGATCAGGTCAATCAATCCCTGTCGGTCGGCAAACTCCACATCTTCCTCTGCAAAGTCCAGCTCCAGCTCGATCATGGAGGCAAAGTGTACCAGCTGTTCCCTCAGGTTTTTGATTTCATCGCTGAAGCCACCACGCATTTGCTTCATGGCCGTTTGCTGCATACTGGCGTTTTCTGAGGCAATCAGGTCGGCCACCGCCTCAGCCTGAGCCAGGTCAAAGCGTCCGTTTAGAAAAGCTTTTTGGGTAAACTCTCCGGGCTTAGCCAGCCGAGCACCTTTGCTCACCAGCAGGTTTAGGATCTTTTGCAGGATGTACTGTGAGCCGTGACTAGATATTTCAATCACATCCTCTTTGGTGTAGGAGTGAGGGCCTTTGAAAATAGACACCAGCACCTCATCAATGATGGTGTCTGCATCGTCACGAATGGTTCCCAGGTGAATGGTGTGGGAGTCCACCTTGGTCAGGTCTTTTCCACGGAATAGCCCGTTTACAATAGGGATGGTTTCCGAACCGGAAACACGGATAATTCCGATGGCTCCCTGCCCGGGAGGAGTGGCCAGTGCTGTGATGGTGTCATTGATGTGAGACATGGGTGCAAAAGTATAGGAGAAAGGGATGAAGTAACATTTTCTACAGTGCATGTTCCATTCCCCCTTAAGGGGGCTAGGGGGTGATACAATCTTCTTTTCTTAATTCTCATGTTCTTTTGTCTTGATACAAAAGAACCAAAAGATCAAGCGGTTCCCCGCCGGGACTGTAAATCCTTCGCTAAAAAATGAATTGGTTGCGTAAGCAAATCATAGTTTCACGAGAGGTAGTGCGGCAAGGGTTTGGGTACGAGTAAAACCAAACCTCGCCTCCTTCAAGCAGTGGTTTCGCAATAAGATTATTCAAAATACAATTTTTTATAACGCTCATGATTTAAGACCATTCGTTCGGCGTACCGGCGATGGGGGTGTGTATTCCATAGTTAACGTCAACGCTCCCCTCTCTAAGCTAGAGAGGGGCTGGGGGTGAGTTCGCAATACAGGATACTCTTCATTTTTTCCTAAATCCAAAAACGAATCGGAGCGGCATTCCGCCAAAAGATCACGACAAATCAAAGATTCACAAGGGATACGAGGGCATGTGGGTATGAGTAAAATCAGATCCCGGCCCTCACACAAGCTTACCCCGTGATTTTGCCTGGTATCGCCGTTTCGTCGAAATGGAGAGATGTATTTCCAATGCCGAAAAGCATTAAGGGCCATGTATAATAAATCTTGCAAAGTGGGAAATACTCCCTCTTTGAAGAGGGGTGTGTTGGGTTATGGGTAGGGAGTGGGATGTTTTGTGCGAATTTCTCTCCAATCCCTTACAGATTTTCTTAACAATGACTAAAATGAATTCCTTACCGTGTTCTTCATTTAATTTTTAATTTGATTTGCAAATAGGAAATAAATAAGTTTATATTTGTTTTGTAAATAGGAAATAAATAGAGCTAAAATGAAACTTGGAGCTTTTGAAGAATTGGTATTATTGGCAGTAGGGGTGCTTGGTGAAGAGGCCTATGGTGTCACCATCAAGGAAATACTAAAGGATAAGACCAAGAAGAATCCAAGTATTGGAGCACTTCATTCTGCATTGTATCGCCTGGAAGAAAAAGGCTACCTAGAAGCTTCTGAAGGTGGAGCTACCAGTGAGCGAGGGGGAAGACGGAAGAAATACTACCGCCTGACTTCTCATGGAATCAAAGTGTTGGAAGAAGCGAATGAGCTACGGATGGCTTTCTCGAAAGAGGTGCCGGGACTAAATCTGAATACGAGCTCATGAACACCCAACCCAATCCACCTAAACTGGCACGAAAAATCCTTCAGTGGTTTTGCTCGGAAAAGGTATTGGAATTTCTGCAGGGCGATCTGGAGGAATTGTATCACCACCGATTGGAGCGGCACGGAAGAATCAAAGCAGCCCTTCATTATTTCCTGGATGTATTCAGTGCAATACGTCCCTTCGCATTCAAACAATCAAGGTCAAACTCAAATATTGCTATGTTTAAAAACTTCTACTTTACCTCAGTCAGGAACTTCGCAAGGAATAAGCGCTACTTTCTGACCAACCTCACAGGACTAACCATTGGACTGACCAGTTTTGTGCTTATCGCTTTGTTTATTATAAATGAGCTCAGCTACGATCGGTTTCATTCAAAATATGAACAGATCTACCGTGTCAGTAATGTGGCTGTGATCAATGGCAAGCAAAACAGAGAAGCACCATCAAGTGCGCCATTGGCAGCAGTGGTGCTTAACGATTATGCATCCGTTAAAAATGCCGTGAGAATTGTTCAAAGCGATCCAATCTTGCTCGAAGAGAGCGATCGTAAATTCATAGAAGATGGCCTTTTTTATGTAGATCCTTCCTTTTTTCAGGTTTTCGATTTCCACTTAATTGATGGAAAGTCGAAGGAAGTCTTCAAGCACCCCCGATCTCTTGTGCTTACTGCATCGTATGCTGAGAAATTCTTTGGTGATGAGCGAGCCATAGGTAAGCAAATTCAGGTCGATACGGATTCGTCATTCTACATAATTACCGGAATAGTCGCTGATCCCCCAGCCAATTCCCACATTCAGTTTGATATGCTGGCTTCCCTTAGTTCACTTCCGGATGTAGACAAGGGCAATAACTGGATTGGTAATGGTGTCCATACGTACTTATTGCTAAATGAGGGCGCTGATGTTAACGATTTAGAAGAAAGCATGCGTGACATCTTTTACGATCACATGGCTCCTCAAATCGAATATTACACCGGCCAATCCATTAATGAATGGGAGGCATCCGGCAACTGGGTGGGGTATGAGCTCATGTCAATGAAAGACATTCATCTTAAATCAGATTTTACAAAGGAACTAACACCTGTTGGTAATCTGTCCTACATATACATTTATGCCGTTATTGGCTTCATCATTCTATTTATTGCCATCTTCAATTATGTGAATATGGCTACTGCTCAGTCAGCCACTCGAGCCAGAGAAGTGGGTATCCGCAAGGTGATGGGCTCCAGCTGGTCGTTGCTGGTAAAGCAGTTCATATTTGAATCGGTTCTATTGGCACTTTTCGCAGGGATTTTAGCAGCTTTTCTTTCCTACACGCTACAGCCATCATTTGAGTTGATTTTACAAAAAGAACTGGCGTTCGGTATCCTCTCCAATATTTGGGGCCCAGTAGCGCTTATCATCTTTGCGATCATAGTCGGTATTCTGTCTGGCACATATCCGGCGTTCGTACTCTCCAGATTTAGTCCGATTTGGGCTATGAAAAATACCTTGTCACCAGTAGGTACCTCAGGTTGGCTCAGAAATGGACTAGTTGTTATCCAGTTCGCGGCTTCCATAGTAATCATCATCGTAACCTTAGCCGTGTACAATCAGATCGACTATATGCTAACCAAGAATCTGGGCTTTGATAAGGATCAGGTGATGGTGATTAGGCGTCCAGATGCACTTCAGAATCACTTGGAGACATTCGAAAACGAATTAAATGCAATGAGTAATGTCCAGCAGGTGTCACACACCAAAACCTTGCCTGGAAAGGGGTATGATATTCGATCATATCGTCCCAAGGATAAAGGAGAAACATATTTGTTCCCGAATAATCTGGTCGATCAGGACTATCTAAAGGTGATGAACATTGAGTTGGTTGCTGGTCGTTTTTTCACAGATGAACATAAGCAAACAGATATTCATTCGGTGGTAATCAATGAAACTGCTGCTCAAGCTTTGGGATATGACAACCCTGTTGGTCAAAAGTTGACCTCACCCTGGCACATGGATGAATTGGTGACGATCATCGGCGTGGTAAAGGATTATCATGTCGAATCACTTCATCAGCCTGTATTGCCGGTATCAATGGAGCTGCTTATGGATGAATCTCCACAGTATATCAGCATTCGGCTGACGAGTGATCTGGACGTTAGAAAGACCATTGAGCGTATCGATGGATTATGGGCGGACTATACAAATGATCACCCGTTTCAGTATTTCTTCGTGGATGAGGAATACGAAAAGCTTTACCAAAATGAAGCAGCCACTGCAAAGATATTTCTTGTTTTAGCCTCATTATCCATTTTAATCGCTTGTTTAGGATTGGTTGGTCTTATATCATTCAATATATCAACGCGTAGGCAGGAAGTAGGTATTCGTAAAGTGCTGGGAGCAAGCACTGCCACACTCGTTTGGCTATTGTCTAACAGTATGGTACGTACCACGCTTATTGGAACATTAGTCTCATGGCCCGTTGCGTATTTTGCAACGGATTATTGGCTTCAGAATTTCGCTGAACGGACTTCAGTTGATGCATGGATCTTCATTCTTGCGACTGGTGTTGTTTTGATAATTGGAGGATTAGCAATCAGTTTTCAAACCATCAGAGCATCACTTATGAATCCGGTTGAAAGTTTAAGACAGGAGTGATTGCCTGACAGTACCTTTAATCTCTTTTGATTTACACTTTAAGATTTATTTGAGTTAAACGTAACCAATTGGTTTCTTTTTAGTATACTTGTAACCAAAAGGTTACTAATTATGCGACGAGATGTATTTCAGGCGGTAGCAGACCCAACCCGGAGGGGGATATTAGATATCCTTTCCGAACAACCACGAAACGTGAATGAACTGGCGGACAACTTTAAGATGAGCAGACCCGCTGTATCAAAGCATGTGAAAATCCTCAAGGAATGTGGGCTGGTATCTACCGTGAAGCAGGGAAGAGAGCGTTACTGCCATGCGAACCTTGACAAGCTTGGGGAGATCGCACTCTGGGTGCATCAGTATCGTCGTTTCTGGAACGATAGTCTGGATAAACTGGAGGAACTACTACTAAAAGAAGGCAAAACTAAATAACACGATAATGGATAAATACGGAAAACTCATCAATGATCACACCTTGTATTTTGAACGGCTTTTACCCGGTCCAATCGAACGAGTGTGGGAATACCTGACAGATGAAAAGAAGAGAGGCCTTTGGTTTGCCGGAGGAGATACCAATTTACAGCCAGGAGGCGAAATGAAATTGGTGTTTCATAATTCCCGGCTTGGCACACCGTCCGAGCCTACTCCAGAGAAGTACAAAGAATTTGGTGACGGGTTTGAATCAACAGCAATTGTGCAGGTAAGCGAACCACCTCATTTGTTGGTCCTGGAGTGGGAGGGATTGGTCACGTTCAAACTAGCAGAACAAGGGGATCAGGTGAAGTTGACCCTGACGCATGAGAATCTGAATCAATCGAAGGATGCACTAGTAGGTACGCTTGCTGGCTGGCACACACACCTGGATATTTTAGTAGATCGGATGAATGAAAAAGACCCGAAAGGATTCTGGGGCGTGCATATGAGGTTGGAAGAGGAGTATGAGGGGGTGGTGGATTGACCTTCAATAATTCGTCCTGCTTATGTGGGTGTCATCCTGAGTCTATCGCCTGCCTGCCGGCAAAGGCAGGAAGGATCTGGGTTGAGGGGAGATCTGCTTTTAGGGAGCATCCAGTTCCCCCTTGAGGGGGGCTAGGGGGTGATAAACTATATATACTTTACCCTTCAGGCCAGGTAGGCCCTTCATTTTGCCTTAATGTAAAACGAATCGGAGCGGCGTTCCGCCAAAAGATCAAGCGGTTCCCCGCCGGGACTGTAAATCCTTCGCTAAAAAAATGAATTGCTTGCGTAAGCAAATCATAGATTCACGAGAGGTAGTGCAGCAAGGGCTTGGGTACGAGTAAAACCAAACCTCGCCTCCTTCGTCGGCTTCAAGCAGTGGTTTTGCAAGCTATTCATCCCTCATTCATTTTTCTTAACGCTCATGATTTAAAGGCCACTCGTTTCTTCGTTCGGGCGATTGGGTAGTGAGCATTTCAGAACTTTCCCCCTTGAGGGCGGTCCGACGATTCGGGCGGTCCGACGTTTCGGTTAGGGGGTGACTTTAATGTTAATGCTACGAGATTCCCAAGTCTCACTCGTACCTCGTTCGCAAGGGAATTAGGATCTATTACCCCTCGTGACAGTACTTTTTGCTTGTGATAGGAAAGGAATGAGATTGCTTCGTCGTTCCTCCTCGCAATGACGAAAACAATAGTATTACCGTCATCGCGAGTATAGCGATGCGATCCTATTCCTGAATGCGAAAATTCTTTATCGAGTCTTCCTCGAAGCAGAATAAAACCAGATTCCAAATAATAACAAAAATCCACCAGCGATAGCGGTAGCCATTGTTGTTTTAAGAAGGAATACGATCAAAGCAGTAGTTGCAACAAGCCTTATGAACTCCACCGGAATCCAGCTTCGTCTGTTCTCCATGAGAATACCCAGCTGAGCGATGGACCAGATAATGAAGCCTGCCATTACGAGCTTGGTATAAAGCACATAATTACCTGATGTAAATAGAAAATAGGCTGTGAAAGAGAGAACCAAAACAAACTGCACTAATACATATCGGATCATGGGCATGTGGGGATGTACATCAAACTTCTGATAGGTTTTCTTATCAACCTCTGGTGCCATTTGATAACCACCTAATTCAACCGGCTGCCAACCCGGTTTATAGAAAAGCACTTTAAGCTTGTTCCAGAAGCCTGGAGTGGCTTTCACCTGATTAGTCATATCTACGATAGGAAGGACATTGGCCCAGACCGGATTCCAGGTATTGGTGGGTTTGGTCACCCCGTAGGTGGGCTTTTCTTCCTCCTTCTGGAAAGTGCCAAACATACGATCCCATATCATTAGTGTGCCAGCGTGATTCTTGTCAATGTATTTGGGGTTTCTGCCGTGATGAACCCGGTGGTGTGATGGGGTATTAAACACATACTCAAACCATTTAGGCATTTTATCAATAGCCTCTGTATGAATCCAGAATTGATAAATAAGATTTAATCCCTTTACTGTCAGAAAAGCGTACGTATTGAATCCAATCAGTGCAAGCGGAAGGTAAAACACCATCGCAAAAGCTCCTCCGAATGAGGCTTGTCTCAATGCAACTGATAAGTTGTAGTCTTCACTCTGATGATGTACTACGTGTGCAGTGTTCCATAGGAAATTGATCTCGTGACTGGCTCGGTGAAACCAATAGTACATCAAATCCACAAGTAGGAATAAAAGTACATAACTCCACCACACGTTTGGAATGGTAGCAATCGACCAATATTCAAAAACATATTGATACATAGCAATGGAAAGCACACCCCAAAGCGCGTTGGTGACCTGAGACGAAATACCACAACTAATATTAGAAATCGCATCATTGGTACGATACACTTTTACCTTTTTCACCGATTGATAGATCAGCTCAAATCCAATGAGGGTAAAGTAAAGGGGGATGGAAAGTATAACTGGGTTGAAATCCATATTCAAAATTAATGATTGGGTCTAACAAATTCTTTTATGAGCTGGTTAGATTTGCATCATGAATAAAGCGATCAAAGTTCTCAATAGATTTTCCGTTCTTTTATTCTCTGCTATTTTCTTATTGGTCTATGCCTATTTACCAATCTCAGTAGATATCGGCATTGATGAAGTCAAGCAGCTGCACAAACAAAATTTCTTCTACTATTTTTTCGGAGGCTTTATGGTCATTAACATTTTGCTTAGAGTAGCTACGAAGTTTGGGACTAGCAATCTGTCCGAAGAACTTTCCGCCTGGATCAGATCGATTGTGTTCATAGTTAATTTCTACCTGACAACAATGGTTGGATTCATTGGCGTGCTAAATAACACCAATCATATCAATCCGGAGAGCTATGCATATCTATCTTATCTAGGTCCTACATTGATAGGAATCTGGATAGTTGGTTTGATTTTTTTATTTATAAAAAATAAGTAGCAAAGCGCTCAATATCAGCTTTTTAAATTGGCTTATTTCAAGTAAGACTACCTAATAATGTTAGGTTGTTACGTGTAAGTATTGGATTTTATCATTACTTTCGATTTTTAATTATACTAATATTTTTAGTCACTCTAAACTTGTTTTAGGGTTTTTGTAAACAACGGATTTTAATAGATGCTGAAATAATTTCAGCATGAAAATGATTAATAAGCACTAAGTAAATGGCTGAAGCGATTTATACCGAGGATAGCATCAAATCTCTTGATTGGAAAGAGCACATCCGACTAAGACCAGGGATGTATATAGGTAAGCTAGGTGACGGTAGTTCACCAGATGATGGGATCTATGTATTGGTGAAGGAGGTCATCGACAATAGTATTGACGAGCACATGATGGGACATGGGCGAACCATTGAGGTGAAGGTGACTGACCACCGGGTGACCGTGCGTGACTATGGGCGTGGCATTCCTCTTGGTAAAGTGGTTGATTGTGTGAGTAAGATCAACACTGGTGGTAAGTACGATTCCGGAGCATTTCAAAAATCTGTGGGATTAAATGGAGTCGGAACGAAAGCAGTGAATGCACTCTCCAATTACTTTAAAGTCCAAAGCTATCGGGATGGTGAGACCAAAGTTGCGGAGTTTGAAAGAGGGGAGATCACCAATGATGCTAAGATTCAAAAAGCAGAAGGTCGCAACGGAACACAAATCATTTTCGAACCGGATGATACGGTTTTCAAAAATTACCACTTCATTCCGGAGTATCTGGATAACCTGATGTGGAATTATGCCTACCTGAACTCAGGTCTGACCATTGTTTTGAACGGTAAAAAATATCACTCAGAAAATGGATTGAAAGACTTGCTTACCAGAAAGGCTGATGTAGAAAACATTCGTTACCCGATCATACATTTGAAAGGTGAAGACATTGAGGTGGCGCTTACGCACGCCAATCAATATGGAGAAGAATATTACTCGTTCGTCAACGGTCAATATACCACGCAAGGGGGTACTCATTTAGCAGCTTTCAGAGAGGCCATTGTTAAAACCGTCAGAGAGTTTTACGGAAAGACATTTGACGCTGCGGATGTTCGGTCTGCCATCATTGGTGCGATTGCCGTAAGAGTACAAGAGCCGGTCTTTGAAAGCCAGACAAAGACGAAGCTTGGTTCACAAAGTGTTGGGCCGGATGGACCTACCATGCGGACATTTGTCAATGATTTCATTAAAACAGAATTAGACAACTTCCTGCATCGCAATTCAGAAACTGCTGATGCGCTATTGAAACGTATCCAGCAATCAGAGCGGGAGCGTAAGGAGATTGCAGGAATTAAAAAACTGGCAAATGAGCGTGCCAAGAAGGCAAATCTGCACAATAAGAAGCTTCGGGATTGCAGAATCCATTTCAATGACAAGAAAGGCGATGATACCATCAAGGATGAAACCATGATCTTCATTACGGAGGGTGATTCAGCCAGTGGATCAATCACTAAATCTCGTAATGTGCAAACTCAGGCAGTGTTTTCACTTCGCGGTAAGCCGTTTAACTGCTTCGGTCACACCAAGAAAGTCGTATATGAAAACGAGGAGTTTAACCTGCTGCAGCATGCGCTGAATATTGAGGATGGCCTGGAAGGATTGCGTTATCGTAAGATTGTGATTGCTACAGATGCGGATGTGGATGGCATGCACATCCGGTTGCTGTTGTTGACTTATTTCCTGCAGTTCTTCCCTGAGCTGGTGAGAAACAACCACATCTTCATCCTGGATACACCCTTATTCCGAGTGAGGAATAAGAAAGAAACGATCTATTGTTACTCGGAAGAGGAGCGAAGGAATGCAATAGCCAAACTAGGAGGCAAGCCGGAGATCACGAGATTTAAGGGACTAGGAGAGATCAGCCCGGGTGAGTTTGCTGCGTTCATTGGTGATGACATACGCCTGGATCCGGTGATTTTACAAAAAGACACCAGTATTCAGGACTTATTGACCTTCTACATGGGCAAGAATACTCCGGATCGTCAGCAATTCATCATTGATAAGCTACGAGTGGAGAAAGATTTAGTGAAGGAGGTGGAAAAAGAAGTGGAAGCTGCCTGATGGAACGGTCAAAATCCCTATCTATAAAGTCTGTTAAGATTTATAAGGCTGTACTAATTGGTTTTATATCAATATTGATATTGTCTTATGTGGCTATTAATGCAATGAGAAGGGGGTATCTCGGTATTTTGTTTGCACTGATCTATTTCGGATTTATGATATTTTATTGGTATCCATCTTTATTAAAGTTTATACGGCAAATCAAAGAGATTTTATATGACAAAGAAAACCTCTATGTAAAGGAGGGTGAATACGAAATACAAATACCTTATCATCTCGTGAAGGATGTGGAAATAGTGAGTCTGGATGGTCTTTATAAGTTTAAACTCTATCAACATGACCAGTTTGGAGATGAGGTCATTTGTAAACCCTCTCTATGGTATCCTCTAAACTTTAAGCGCATAGATGCTGAGTTAAATCAAATACGGGCATACGTTCGAAAAGCACATCGAGAATACAAAGAACAAATTGGCTCAGATCGTTCATTACCAAGTAATTAATTGTATAAAATATGCAAAAAATCAATTTTTGTAATAAAAATACAATAAATTAGATCTTGCGTTATGGAAGCAAAAAAGAGATTCATATTGATGGCCGATGTAGTGGATAGCCATGACAAAGACGGGAAGTCACTCATGGCGGACTTTCAGATGCTCGTGAGCTACACCAATAAGATATACAGTGAGTCAATAGAATCACCGCTAACAATAACACTTGGTGATGAGTTTCAGGGCATTGTGGCTTCTGCGTCCATTGGAGTAGATATCATCTTAGCGATGGAGGAGTACATTTTGGAGGAAGAATTTGACTTCAAACTGAGGTATGTGCTTTATGAAGGTGTAGTAGAAACACCAGTCAATCCGGACAAAGCGTATGAGATGCTGGGATCAGGATTGACCAACGCTAGAAAAAGGCTTAATGAAATGAAGAAGGACACTTCTCGCTTTTACGTTTCTACCAAATCATCTACATCAATCAATAAGATGATGAAGGTTACCCAGCATTTCATTGATAGCTGGCACCCCAAAGACCGAAGTACTGTATCCGGTTTCTTGCAGGGACATGATTATAAAGCTTTGGCGAAGATCCATCAGAAAGATGAATCAACCTTATGGAGAAGAAGGCGAAGTTTAGCCATTGACGAATACTTATTGTGTAAAGATTTACTACATCATTTGATCAATGGATAAGCAGATGATCCATATCGCCATTTATGTGGTTGGGGAGCTGGGAGCGCTTCTGATCTTCTTTTTGATTACGAAGATGTTTAAGCGAAATCTGACGTTGAGTAGTGTGTTGCGAGGTGCACTGGAACGGGCATTTATATTCATCATTTTGCTGGTGGATTTACCTCAAGGATTGGCTTTCTTTGGAGCCTTAAAAATCGCCACTCGTCTGAAGGACGATGATAAGATATCAAACGACTATTTTCTAACGGGGAATTTAGTTTCAGTTTTAATAGTAATTGGTTATTACCTAACAAGTCAATATTGTTTCTAAATGGGAGAAGAACACGAAAAAGAGGAAGAGATTCAGGATGTAATTCCAATATCAGGAATGTATGAAAACTGGTTTCTGGATTATGCTTCATACGTAATTCTGGAACGAGCCGTGCCTGCCATCAATGATGGTTTGAAACCGGTACAGCGCCGGATTCTGCACGCCATGAAGGAGATGGATGATGGACGATACAATAAGGTCGCGAACATCATCGGTAGTGCTATGCAGTATCACCCACATGGAGATGCATCCATTGGAGACGCCATTGTGAACCTGGGGCAGAAAGACCTCCTCATTGATACGCAGGGAAACTGGGGAGACGTACGAACAGGTGATTCTGCTGCTGCACCTCGATACATCGAGGCACGTCTTTCAAAGTTTGCGTTGGAGGTACTCTTCAATCCACAAACGACCGAATGGCAGCTATCCTACGATGGGCGTAAGAAAGAGCCGGTCACTTTTCCTGTAAAGTTTCCATTGCTACTTGCGCAAGGCGTGGAAGGAATTGCCGTTGGGCTTTCCACGAAAATGCTGCCACACAACTTCTGTGAGATCCTGGAGGGCTGCATCGCAACGCTTAAAGGCAAGAAAGTAAAACTACTTCCTGATTTTCTTACAGGAGGAAAGATTGACGTCACCGATTACAATGACGGAAAGCGTGGGGGCAAGGTACGAGTTAGAGCCACCATCGAGGAAAGAGATAGCAAAACGCTCGTCATCAAAGACATCCCTTATGGGACTACCACTACATCACTAATTGAATCGATCGTTAAGGCCAATGATAAGGGCAAGATCAAAGTCAAGCAGGTAATTGACAACACGGCAAAGGATATTGAGATCCTGGTGAATCTTGCTCCGGGCACTTCGCCTGATATCACCATGGATGCACTCTATGCATTTACAGACTGTGAGGTTTCTATTTCACCCAATGCCTGTGTGATTATCAACGATAAGCCTCATTTCATTGGTATCAGTGAAATTCTGAAGCAATCGGTAGACCAGACAGTCGACTTGTTGCGGCAGGAATTGGAGATTGAAAAGGCTGAACTGAAAGAAAAGATATTCTTCAGTGATCTCTTGAAAATTTTCATCAACGAGGGGATGTACAAAAATCCGGAGTATGAGAACTCCGGTGATTTGCAGAAGTGCTATGAGGTACTTAATACCTTGTTTACGCCTTTCTTTGATCAGTTCTATCGTGAGATTACCAATGAGGACTACAAGAAGCTCATAGATAAGCCGCTGAGTAGCATTACACGATTTGATACAAGTAAGGTAGAGGCTCAGATCAGGGAGCTGCAGGAAAAGATTGAAAAGGTGGATTATAACCTGGACAACCTTACGGAATTTGCTATTGATTATTATCAGAACTTGCTGGATACATATGGCAAGGGACGTGAGCGTAAAACGGAGATCACCAACTTCGATACTATTAATGTAACAGTGGTAGCTGCTAACAACGCCAAACTTTATGTAAACCGTAAAGATGGCTTTATAGGTTATGGTTTGAAGAAGGATGAGTTTGTCTGTGACTGTTCAGATATCGATGATATCATTTCCTTCACCAAGGATGGCAAGTGTGTGGTGACCAAAATCCAGGATAAGGTCTTTGTGGGTAAAGACATACTGTATACAGGCGTTTTTAAGAAGAATGACGAGCGCATGGTCTACAACATGGCCTATGTAGACAGCAAGTCAGGGAATACCTATGTGAAGCGATTTCAGGTGCTATCTGTAACGAGGGATCGGGAATATGATCTCACCAAGAAGAATAAAGGCTCCAAAGTGCATTACTTCACGGCCAACCCTAATGGTGAGGCGGAGATTGTGACAGTTTCTTTGACTCAGGCAAGTAAGGCTCGGAAAAAAGTCTTTGACTTTGATTTTGCTGAACTTGAAATCAAAGGAAGAGGTGCGGGAGGAAATATCCTCACGAAGTACCCGGTAAGAAAGGTCGTGTTGAAAGAAGAAGGAAGATCGACATTAGGCGGAGTGGATATCTGGTACGATCCTACGGTTGGACGATTGAACAGGGAGGAACGTGGTGAGCTGCTAGGCAATTTTATGTCTGATGATCAGGTGGTGGCCTTTTACAAGGATGGCAGCTATGAAACCACCTCTTTTGAATTGACCAACCATTACGACTTTAACAGTTTGATGGGTATTTATAAGCTGGAAGAAGATACCTCATTCAACGCCATTCATTACGATGGAGAATCCAAAACTTACTTTGTGAAGCGGTTCATTATCGAAACGAATACGCCTAACAAGAAATTCTCGTTTGTAACCGAAGCGAGAAGCTCAAAACTTGTATTCATTTCCAAGGGTATTGATACTGACGTAGAGGTTACTTATAAGGATGGTCGCAAGCATGAGAAAAAGAAGCTTGACCTTATGAATTTGATAGACATTAAAGGGTGGAGAGCAATTGGCAATAAGCTACCTGTTCAGAACGTGATCTCTGTGAGTTTGATTAAAGAGGAAAAACCAAAGGAAAATACAATTGACCTTGATGAGATTAAGAACACCATAAAAAGTGAGGTAGAAGAAGAGGAGAATCAGCTTGGCTTATTTGGCGAAAAGAAGGAGTAATGGACCATCAGCAGGCCATCGATATTCTGGAGGAGTTTGTTTCTGAAAATAAGCAAACACATGTTGAACGTGTGTTAGAAAAACGAACCAGGCATATCAGGTTGGTCTTTGAGGATATCGATAAGCCACACAATGTGAGTGCGGTACTACGAACTGCTGAATGCATGGGCATACAAGATTTACATTTCATTAAAAACAAAAACAGCTATTCGGTAAACCCCGGAATTACTCAGGGAGCAACAAAGTGGGTGACCTTGCATCACCACACAAAAGCAACCAATAACGTAGATGCTTGCTACGATCATTTGAGGTCGTCAGGTTATCAAATTTATGCCACCTCTCTTCACGAGACATCACGGTCGATTGAAGATATAGATCCTTCTAAGAAGACAGCCATTGTTTTTGGTACAGAGGCTGACGGAATTAGTGAAGAAGCAGGGGAGAAGGCGGATGGATTTGTTCATATACCAATGCAAGGATTTACCGAAAGTTTTAATCTTTCCGTTAGTGCAGCCATCTGTCTAACTGTTTTAAAAGCTAAGTTGAAAGAATGGCCACCACTGGATGAGCATGAAAAGCTGGTTTTACGTTCTGAGTGGTACAGAAAAATAGTACGTGAGGCTGATCTGATACTGAAAACGAAAGGAGTGGAAATATGAGTATAACACCGCACAAACTTCTTCGCCTGGGAATTTGGACGACTATCTCTTTAATACTTTTTATCATTGGCACCAATATTTGGGTCGTTCAGTCAACCAAAGAGCATATCTATAAAGCTGACAAGCTTCCGTACAATGATGTAGCACTTGTACTGGGAACCAGCAAACGCACCATTGAAGGAAAACCGAATCGTTTTTTTGTGGAAAGAATGCAGGCTGCTGCTTCCCTTCACAGGGTTCAGCGAATAAGACACATTCTTGTAAGCGGTGATAATCGCACGCGCTATTACAATGAGCCGAGGGATATGCTACAGGCATTGGGAGATCTCAATATTCCGGAAGAGGACATCTCTCTTGATTTTGCAGGATTGAGAACCTTAGATTCGGTTGTGCGCTGTAAAGAAGTTTTTGGTCAGAATAAAATCACGATTGTAACTCAAGAGTTCCACTGCTACAGATCGCTTTTTATTGCTCGGTATTTTGAAATGGATGCAGTTGCGGTTTCTGCTGATGATGGCGGCCCAATAGGAAATATGCTCGCATTGCGTGAGATATTAGCACGAACAGTTGCCGTGTTGGATCTATACGTACTTCAGCGAGAACCAAAATATTTAGGTGAGCGAATCGAACTCCCTATTCAATCGTAATTATTAACCGGCCCACTCTTTAAGCTGAGTCAAAGCATCCTCGCACTGCTTATTAATCTCATTAAGAATGGCTTCTGAAGCTTTTTCGGGATGGTATTGAATATCTTCCAGTGTTTCGGCACAAGGCAAGGAGATCATTTTGGCGGAAGGCTTAAGCTGATGTGCTGATTTTGAGAGCTGATCCATATTACCATCTTTTAGTTCATCCCTCATTTTTCTTATCAAAGAAATATATGTTCCTTCGAACGTTTCTATAAATTCATCCTTGAAGTCTTCATCGTCTTCGCTAAGTACTTCTAAATAGGTAAAATCGATCTTTTCCATAACTTGCTTAATCCTTGGTATAAATCTAACATCTTATCCTTTTAACTAGGTAAAAATCATAACCAAAATTTAGGGTAGTTGTCAGCATCAGGGGAGAAAATAATTTAGTATTTTCGAGCCAAATTTTGAATAAACAAAGGAATGATCCCAGAATTTGAACCACTACGAGAAGATGAAATACAGGTATTGTTGAAATCTCCTGTATATGTTGCAATATTAATTGCAGGTGCTGACGGTAAAATCGACAAATCTGAAAGGAGAGAGGCGATTGATGTTGCACGTACTAAACAGAGCCGGTCAAGAGAGCAACTTGCGGCATACTATAAACTTGTTGGTGAAAAATTTGAAGAAAACTTTAATGAATTGGTTGATAGCCTGCCTTCTGGTACAGATGCTAGAATTTCAGCTATTACTACTGAATTGAGAAAGTTGAATTTCATTTTACAAAAAGTTGACAAGAATTTTGCAGTAAAGCTTATTGCCAGCTTAAAGGATTTAGCAAAAAAGATAGCGGAAGCATCAGGTGGAGTTCTTGGATACTTATCTGTTAGCTATGAAGAGGCTAGATTGATGGAATTAAAAATGATCAAAGACATAGAATAATATTTTCGATGGCTTTTACAAGCCCTGATTCGAATAATTCGAATCAGGGTTTTTTATTTATTTTACCTCATGCACAGGTCAGGAATAGTACCCCCGCTTAGATTATGCTTTTTTATGTGGCTTGTGTTTACGGTCGAACACTATATGCAGGCTGATTTTGGTGTATTTGGTATTTACCCTCGTGAGATCAGTGGGCTTGTAGGAATTGTGTTTGCACCACTGCTGCATGGTAATTTCAATCATTTAGCGTCAAACACTGTTCCCTTATTGGTTTTGGGAGGCAGTCTTTTCTTCTTTTTTCCATCAATCGCTTCCAGGGTATTCCTTCATGCTTATTTCTTTACCAATATCCTGGTTTGGGTGTTTGGACGACCATTTTATCACATTGGAGCTAGCGGACTGATTTATGCGCTGGCATCATTCCTTGTTTTTTATGGATTGTTTAAACGCAACTTTAAATCGGTGATTATCAGCGGTATCGTGATATTCCTGTACGGAGGGATGGCTTATGGTCTTTTCAATCTTGATGATCGCATATCCTGGGAATCCCACCTGATGGGAGCTGTAGTTGGCTTGGTAAGTGCTTTTACATTTTCTAAATCCAGCTTGAATCCGTAGGGGACTAGCTCTCTATTTCCTTATATCTTCTTCGAAGATCATCCAAATCACTTGCATTCATGTTTGATGATTCTGCCGTTTCTAATACCATCTTTACATGCTTCAGCAAAGCTTCTTTTTGCATATCGTTTTGTACAAATGAATGTATGTATGAAAATGACTCCATGAGGCGAATAATAACGGATGGTACTGTTGCCCCAAATTGTCTGATTTGATTATAAGCTGCATCCATCACTCCCGAAAAGGTAGCCGGCTTAGCAACTACTCGGAGTTTACCATCTTTGTCAAATCGATATGCAGATGGAAAATCAACACCAGCCAGTTTACACATAATACCCGTTAGTTTATCCACACATGTGATGGCCGTGTAAGGGTCATTGATGCCGGGAGAAAGAGCTCTCGAAGCAATTTCCACCAGTTGATGAATGGCAAATTCTGTGTCCTGAATAGGTGTTCTTTTTTCGCCAAATAGAAAAACTCCCTGAAGTTTTTCTGTCAATTCGTAACCACATTCTTCTTTTGAATGAACCTTCAATAAAATCTGTTTCTCAATGACAAAATCACCTGGGTTGTGATCTAATAGTACCAGTAAATTTCTATTCCTTGCTATTTTCATCAATGCATTTTCATCGATGGCTTGCAAATATCCTGTAGTACGACAAGTGACTGATGATTCTACTGAAAGCTCCTCTTTGACTTCCTTTAACAACTCTTCCTTGTCTTCATCTTTTTCCTTGCCTAGCTCTTCAGGAAAGAGTGTGTCGATGTTCTTGTGAAGCTTGGCACTTATTTCAGACACCACATTATCTGCTTGAATGCTCATGGAAATGTGATGAATGAAAATGATTAGAAGGAAAATATTACCCAGCGCAAGCAGTATCGCAAATAGCACGGAGATATTTGGAATAAACTCTACTTCCGCTGTTGACTTTACCGTTCTTAGTACCAACAGGCAGTAAATGAAAGTAGCTATGTATGTTCCAAGCACGAACTGATTTAGTCTGTCATGCATGAAGTTTCGTAACAACCGTGAGCCAAACTGGGAGGAAGCTAATGTAAGCGCTACCAGGGTGATCGAAAATACAGTACTTGCCACTCCAAGCATCGCGCCTGCTATGGTTGAAAGAATGTTCCTAGCTGAATCTACACCACCAGTAAAAAAGTATTTGAGCGCATTATCAGGTTTATAAACAAACACACTATCCATATACACAAAACCTATGGCTAACCCAATAGCACCTATGACAAGCAGTAGCGGAAAAAACCAAAAGCTGGTTCGAATAATCTCCCAAACATAAAGTAGACGTGTCCTCATGTGATTGAATCTCATTATTAAACTTTAAAAGTAATCTTTCTCCATCTGATTAAAATACTAAAAATATTAGTAATTTTAATTATGGATTATATGAAGGGGAAAGGAGCACAAATCAATGTTCCTAACAAGTTTTCAGAGCTGAAGTTGAACACAGATGATCACGATGGTCTTGATGAGGAATTGTTGCAAGAAAAACCAAAGACACAGATATTTAATGAAACACCAATAAAGATCATCTCAACAAATAAAAGTCCGGATATTGGACTTTCAGCGTCAATTAACCCATATCAAGGATGTGAGCATGGATGTGTTTATTGTTATGCTCGCAATTCACATGAATATTGGGGCTTTGGCGCAGGGCTAGATTTTGAAACGAAGCTGATAGTCAAGCCGCAGGCACCCCAGCTGTTAGAAAATGAGTTCCTTAAGTCGTCCTATAAACCTAAAACGATAATGCTGAGTGGAAACACAGATTGTTATCAGCCGATTGAGAGAAAATATGAGCTTACGCGTAACCTGCTTAAAGTATTTAACAAATATCAACACCCGGTCGGTATCATCACCAAAAATGCACTAGTGACCAGAGATATTGATATTCTCAAAGAATTAGCTTCGAACAACCTGGTTCATGTGATATTCTCTATTACTTCATTAGACGAGGGACTAAGACAGAAACTAGAGCCACGAACAGCTAGTGCTATTAAAAAACTAAAAGCTATTGAAATGCTAACAAAAGCGGGAATCCCAACAGGAGTGATGAATGCTCCGATTATCCCGGGTCTAAATCACCACGAGATTCCAGAAATTCTAAAATCATCTGCTGCTGCCGGTGCTTCTTTTGCTAGCTATACGGTAGTGCGATTAAATGGTCAGGTGGGTAAGATCTTTAAAGATTGGCTCGCAAAGAATTTTCCAAACCGTGTAGATAAAGTATGGAATCATATTCAGGATTTACATGGCGGAAATGTTAATGATACTGAATTCGGCAGACGAATAAAAGGGGATGGAAAAATCTCAGAGATTATTCGGAAACTGTTTGAAGTCAGTAAGAGAAAGTATTTCAAAGAAAGGGAACTCCCATCATTGGAAACATCACATTTTAGAAAGGGAGGGGCTTACAGTTTATTCTAAAAAAAATCCCTGACTTAGCGACAGGGACTCACTCTTCATACTTATCTAGATGTCTAGAATAAGGTTTTCTTTTTAATCGCTTAAATGAGCACTCATAAACCAAGCCGATCCTGCCAGTGCAATATCTTTCAAAAACATGGAAGAGCTTACCGGATCTTGGCTCATAAATCCTGATAGGTGTATTAATACGGCAAATGATGCCAGCATTAACCCTAATAATTGGGTAGCTAATTTAGCTTTTTTGCCAATTATAATAGCTATTGCAGCCAATATAAGAGCAATACCTGTGAGGTATACAAAAAATACAGGTGCAGGTAAAAATTCAGGCACCATTCCTTTCATATCGTCAGCACCCATTAAGTGAAAAATCCCAAACATAGCCATTGGTCCGGCATACATGAGTTTTCCAATAAATCCTAAGCTTTTCATTTGGTTGAGTTAAAGGTTGAAAAATGGTTTAATCCTTTACAAGTTAACTTTTTAAACAGTCAATACCAAGGTTGGAATTGGATGTACCAAGTGATTAGGTCAAAATTTTAAGAAGTTGATTGTGTGTATTATTCTCAATTGGAAACCACTCACCGGTAGATGTTCCGAAGCAGGGTGCTTTTGGTTTTTTAAGAGCGTTAACTCTTTCAAAATCAATTGAATATACTTTATTCAATACCTCTCTACCTGTATTCCAGTTTTTACGCATCTCATTATCAATATAAAATTCCCTTTCCGCGAAATTCCATTTCAACTCAACATCCATTGATTTCAGTTTAAGCTGCATCGAAAGAGGGGACTCTAATTGATCACTTTCAAGTATTGCCTGAACCAACTCCTGAAAAAGCATATTGGCATGTTGTATATCTTTTGGAAAGCCCAGATCCACGCCATCGATAGCAACATGCAGGTATATATCTTCATCCGGGGTATTTCTAAAACTAAAGCTTTCAAAAGCAGCTACATCCGGCTCCCAATTGGTGTGCAATATTCCTTGCCATGAATAATCATCATTGGAGGTAAAACCATGTTCCTTAAGCTCTTTTTCTGAAAGCTCATCTCTCCCTGTATATTCAATTTCAAGTGACGCCTTCACATTCGTGCCTTGAAGTTCAATATCCAGCACTGATGCATATGCAAAAGGTGGCGCCAAGTATACAGGCTGGTATGAAATTTTAATATTCATAACTTCGATTCAAAATTCTTTAGGGTATTGATACGATCAATTTTATTTGATGGGGTTTTGATGATTTGCCGATTGAAGTAAACCTCTTTTGGGACTGAGTACTTTGGTAACGTCGAGAAATCAATGTCTTTTTTGTCCTCTTCACAAAGCAAAATAACTCTTTGTCCAAGTCGCTCATCCGGTAGTGATCCTATCATGAAATCTTTTGCAAACTGATTACTAATCAATTCCTCCACTGTTTCAGGATTTACCTTAATACCACCAGAATTGATTACAAAATCCTTTCTTCCAATCCATTTGAATGTTTTACTGTCAATAATCTCGGCAAGATCATTGGTATTGAGCCATTTATGATCAGTGATAGTCCCCTTTATTTTCAGGGTATCATCTGTATTCAAACCTACAATCGTATCTCCTGTCGTTTTGAAATGGGTGTTGTTTATCTTTCTCAGTGCGATATGAGAAACAGTTTCTGTCATTCCAAAAGTAGAGTAGATGTCTGAATCAAACGCTTTCTGAATGATAGGCATTGGAGCACCTCCGATTAGAATTGTTCCAAATTTTGGTATGACTACTTCGTCAAGGTTTTCAAACTGGAGGGGAGCCATTGATGTCAAATCAAATGTCTCATTTTGATCCAATTCAGTTAGAATATTAGTCGATGGTGAGACAATCGTGAGGTTATGCTTGAATATAAGTGCACGATAAACAACCATAGCGCCACCAATGAATGTGCTGTTAAGACATAGCAATGAATGTGCATGTTTCGTGTTGAGTCCCAGGTAGTTCAAAGTGGCATGGGCGCTATATTCTATCTTATCCCTACTAATTTGAATTTTCTTGGGTGTACCTGTTGAGCCGGAAGTTTGATGGATAAAGTGAGATTGACCGGAAAACCAGTACTTTATTAATCTCAACACATTAATTTCATGCTCGTTATATCTTTCCGTTGGAAGTTTATCTTTTAGAATTTCTTCTAACTTTAAAACGAAATTTTTGGATTTTATAATCACTGCGCTTGGAAAACGAAGAGGTAATAGTCAATCGATTAATAAACAAAGATAAACGGGCTTTCGAACTCGTATTCAACCAGTACTTCAATGTAATGGTTCTTTATGCTTCCAGGTTCATGGATACCAGGGAAGAGGCAGAAGAAATTGCGCAAGACGTATTCGTAAAGTTTTGGGAAAAGTGTGATTCCCTTTCAGAGGATTCGTCCATCAAAAGCTATTTGTATCGATCGGTTCATAATTCATGTCTCAATGCCATAAAGCATGATAAGGTAAAGGATGGTTATCGGCAATATGTCATCAATGTCATGGAGTCATCCTATCAGACTGAGATTGAAGGAGACGATCCGGAAGTCTTAAGAAAACGCATCCATAAAGAAATTGACAAGCTTCCTCCTAGATGCTCAGAGATATTCAAGTTGAGTCGATTTGAGGGATTGAAATATCAGGAAATTGCAGATCACCTGGATATATCTGTAAAAACGGTGGAAGTTCAAATGGGGAAGGCATTAAGAGTATTACGAGAAAGTCTTCAGGATTTGAAAAACCTTCGAGATGCGAGCTAGTCTTACACTCATTTTTTGCATCTTTTACTTAATATCAAATGGTCAGTTTAAAAAAAATGATCGCGTTTCTATTTCATTTGATAACACCTCTCTTGAGGTAATATTTGACAGCCTCAGCGCTCAAACCAACTATTTTTTTAGCTACAATTCGGATTTACTACCGAAAGGAAGTTTATACACCATAAGTGCTGATAACGAACCCATCGATCAGGTGCTTTCCAGACTATTTATCGGTACTGGACTGAAATACGGATTCTATAAGGATCAAATTATTTTGAATTACGAACCACCGCAGCAAATTGTTAAGAGGAAGAATTTTTTCACACTATCGGGTACTGTTTATGATGAAGATGGCCAACCCCTAAATGGGGTTAATGTCTTTCTAGATGGAACCACAATCGGTATTTCAAGTGATATTGATGGTAATTACAAGCTTGAGTCCATTCCCCCTGGGTATTACAACATCGTATTTTCTCATGTAGGCTATCAAAATGGAGTGTATCAGGTTTCTGAATCTAATGGAGGCGCTAGGATTCAAAATCACCAAATGGAAGTAGACCTGGGGCAGCTGGAAGAGGTAGAGGTAGTTTCCAATAGAATCGAAAGAACTCAGGACAGCTGGCTTTCTCATTACATGGTTTTCAAACGGGAAATGATCGGACTTACAGATAAAGCACAACAATGTGTGATTGAAAACCCTGAGGTAATTAATTTCAGCTACGACAGGAGTTCGAATATACTCCGTGCTTATGCTAAGGAACCCATTCAAATTCGAAATGATGCGCTGGGATATCGGGTAACCTATTTTTTAGAGTCTTTTAAGAAAGAAAATGACGACCTCAGGTTCAGGGGTAAGATGAGATTCAGAAATCTTGAACCTATGAATGGCAATGAACGAAGAGAATGGAAGAGGAACAGGAAGGAAAGCTATTATGGATCATTGAATCACTTTAAAAAATCTCTATTAGAAGGTAACCTAAAGAAGGAGGGGTTTAGGATTTACAGTTTAAAAAATATCGAGCAATTTGAAATTAATAAGGATAACCAACTTGAGGAATCTGACATTTTGGTATTCAAAGGCACTCATTACGAATTGGATTTTAATAGATACCTAATCGTGGAGTATCGTAAAGAAAATGAGAGCCTAAGGTTCTTAGCTAACAGTGGATTTGCTGATCTATTATATGAAGATTATATCACCAAGGAAGGTGTTTTAGTCAAAGATCCAGGTAACCAAATCTCGATTATTCGACTGTTGCGAGGGTCCGTTCGATTAGATTTGTCGGGTGAAGTAATGGATCGTTTTGGTCTTAGTACTTTTGGGTATTGGTCGTGGGAGCGAACGGCAGATTTAGTTCCAATAAATTATGATCCAAAATATGATAATTTATAAAATAAATTTAGGGGGTATAGTGCTGTAAGTTGTTAATAACCAGACGATAAGAAGAAAATGGAAGAAGTACTAGCAAAATATTTTTCTGGGGAAGCAACCAAAGACGAAATTACATTGGTTGAAAGCTGGAGATCGGAATCAAAAACGAATGCAAATGCATTTTTTGAAGCTAAAAATGTATGGGTAGATGCCCAGCAGGAAACTGCAGCTCCAAAGCATATTTTAAACGAAATTTTAAGAGAGCCTCAGGCAAAGCAAGTCCCATTTATTTTAAAAAATTGGGTTAAGTATGCGAGTGCAGCTGTACTAGTTCTCGCTATTTCATTGCTGTTTGTATTGAATCAAAATCAAACCGATTCAACATATACGAATCAAGAGCTAAGTGATGGGAGTGAGATTGCACTGCATGGATCATCTACCATGGAAATTCTGAAGATGAATGAGAGTGTAAGAGAAGTAAGTGTTTCTGGTAAGGCCTATTTCAATATCGAGCGAGATGAATCACGACCTTTTATCATACATACTGATAACGCTTTAATTAAAGTGCTTGGAACCTCTTTTTTAGTTAAGAGTTCGGAATCATCCACAGAGGTATGTGTAGAGTCCGGTCTGGTTGAGTTTACAAAAGACGTTAATGGCTCAAATGGAGTGTCGGTTAAATTAGCCAAAGGTGAAATGGGACTGATCACTAACAATAATGTAGGCATTGTAAAGCGTAACAATAGTGACCTCAATTACCTGGCCTGGAAAACGAAGGTGATGACGTTTGAAAGCACACCAATGTCACAGGTAGAGAAAATATTGGAGGACGTTTATGGTATTGATGTTCAGTTTGAAAATCCTGCTTTTAAGAACTGTAAATTGACTGCCAAATTCAACAAGAAAAAAGTAAAAGAAGCACTTGAAATAATTTCGAGAACCTTTAAAATCGAATATGAATATTCTGATGGCAAAGCTGTTCTCAAAGGACTAGGTTGTTAATGCATACAACCAGGAATAAGCGGCCTATCATTTAATATGGTAGGACGCTTTTTTATATCAAGGTATCCACTTGATGTCATTGAAATTAGGCTTCCTTTTTTCCAGGAAAGCATTTCGTCCTTCCTTCGCCTCATCTGTCATGTACGCAAGACGAGTTGCCTCCCCGGCAAATACTTGTTGACCAACCATTCCATCATCCGTTAGATTGAAAGCGAACTTCAGCATCTTAATTGAAGTAGGGGACTTGGCTAATATTTCTTGTGCCCATTGATAAGCTTCATCTTCCAGTTTATTATGAGGAATAACCGCATTAACCATCCCCATCTCAAATGCTTCCTGAGCGGAATAATTTCTACCTAAGAAGAAAATCTCTCGTGCACGTTTTTGACCAACCATTTTTGCCAGATATGCTGATCCATATCCTCCATCAAAACTGGTTACATCTGCATCTGTTTGCTTGAAAATGGCATGTTCTTTACTGGCAAGTGTTAGGTCGCATACCGTATGCAAACTATGTCCACCGCCAACTGCCCAGCCCGGTACAACCGCAATAACCACCTTGGGCATAAAGCGAATCAAACGTTGTACTTCCAGAATATTAAGGCGCGGCATACCATCTTCATCCACATATCCCTGATGTCCTCTGGCATTCTGATCGCCACCACTGCAAAACGCCCACCCTCCGTCTTTTGGAGAAGGCCCTTCACCACTTAGAAGCACCACACCAATGTTTACATCTTCTCTAGCATCAAGAAAGGCTTTGTATAGCTCAGCCACTGTTTTTGGTCGGAATGCATTCCGAACTTCAGGCCTGTTGAAAGCAATTCGGGCTACTTTGCCACACTTTTTATAAGTGATATCCTCAAAGTTTGTTGCTACTTTCCAATCAATTGTTGATTCGCTCATTTATATGGTTTTTTAATTCTTTATAAACTTTTTGGTTTACCTCAGGATTCGTGAAAATTTCTAAAATCTTTGCTGACTGAGAAGGATCATAGAATGTTTTTAAATGCTTCTCTAATGACAGCTCATCAGTCACTTTGAGGTATTCAAATCCATTTTCAGCACAAATATATTCTGCTGTTCGATTATGTCTCGTTTCAAAGTAATCTTCAAGCTCTGGAAGCCTGGACGGACCGTCAATCAAGCGAAAAATACCACCTCCTTGATTGTTCAAAACAATGACTCTCAGGTTAGGTAAGTCATAGTTGTGAAAGAATGCATTGCGATCGTACTGAAACGCTAAATCTCCTGTGATCAGCACATTTATTCGGTCTGAAACAAGACTGGTTCCTACCATCGTTGAGGTACATCCATCAATTCCGCTCGTTCCTCTATTGCTAAAGCAGGTAATTTCGTTTTTCACTCCAAATAAATCCGCAAAACGAACTGGCATAGAATTACTTAAGTGCAGGTAAATATTAGCTGGTAACGAAGCTAACACGTTCTTCGCCGCGGCTGTTTCGGAGAAAAGTGATTTTTTCGTATATACCTCAATCCCGTGCTTAGTTGCTGACTCATATCCTTGCCATTCTCTGAGGTAGCTCTCATCGACATGGTTAAGATTGATTGATTTTAAGAAACTATGGAGCGGCTGTCTTACTAACTCAGGTCTCGTTTGAAAAGTATCCACCTCAATCCCGGCCGGATCAAAATGAAAATGTTTGTCAGGTTTGTGCTTACGTAAGTAGTTCTTGAGTTTCTTCGAGAGCACGGACAATCCACTGGTTATTAGCAGATCGGGTTTTAGCTCTTCCTGATCACTGACAAAACCATCTACATGCTCAATTCCAAAACTGAGGTTATTCAGAGGTGACTTTATTACAGGAATTTTATCAGCGATTTTCTGAATGACTTTATCTAGTTCTCGATGAGGATCATGTTGTCCTAAAAGGATTAGTACTCTTTTGTATGCTAAAAGGTCGATTTCAACTGAAGAATCTTTTTTAGAAGTATTTAGTTGGTTAATGTTTACCTGGGTATACGCTAATGGTTGATTTTCAGCAGGATAGAAAGGCTCTTTGAATGGAATATTGATATGAACAGGTCCCTTTGGCAATAGCATGGATTCTTGAACACCACTGATTAGCTGTGTCTCATACTCCTTTGATGTTGTGAGTGAAGAAACGATTGGAAGTTTGAGAGAAGTCTTGACATGATTCTTTAGTGCTTCGAACTGACGAATGGTCTGGCCATCACGTTGATCTATCAGGTCTGGTGGTCGATCTGCGGATAATACAATGAGTGGTATTTCACGATAATAAGTCTCTGCGATGGCTGGTGCATAATTAAGTAACGCAGAGCCGCTAGTACAGCATAAGACAACCGGCGTTTTAGTTTCCTGAGCTATGCCAAGCGCAACAAATCCGGCAGCCCTTTCATCCGGGATGATCCACTTTTTTATGCCATCATGACGAGCAAATGAAATGGTTAGTGGTGCATTTCTCGATCCGGGAGACATGACCGCATACTTTACTCCCAATTGAAAGCAGACCTGCGCAGTATTGAAGACGGTGGGGTGAAGCACTAATGTTGATTAAACTTTGGATCGAACCTACGCTTACTTTCTTTCATTCTTTTTTGGCCAATCTGAAAGAACAAGATGGAACCCAGTATGGGAAATATAATGATCAACAATAACCAGGGTGCAGGGCTTTCATAGCTACTTTTGCTTAGGCGAAAAATATCAATCAACGCCCAAATCCAAAGGACGACAGCCAGCCAAAAAAAACCACCGAGGATCATCATGGTTTTATTACTAAATTCAAATAATTCCATAATTAGTGTAAGTTAGATTTAAGAATGTTCATCTTCATTTCTGTTTCCTCGTATTCTTTGTGAGGGTTAGAATCTTCTGTTATTCCAGCTCCAGCGAAAAACCTTACAATGCCATTCATTAGTTTCATACACCGCAGATTTACATACAAATCTGAAGCGTTCTCAAAATTCACCGGGCCTAAAAATCCTGAATAGAATTCCCGATCATATGCTTCTTCCTTTTGAATCCATGGCTTGGTTTGATCAATAGGCATTCCGCAAACGGCAGAGGTAGGATGGAGGAGTTCTAGCATTTGATCGGCCAGTTCTTCAAACGGGACTTCTTCATATTTCACGATGAACTCAGTCTTCAAATGAGCCAAACTGCCAGCTTTGACAGTCTTAGGTCCGTGCTCATGAAACTCTCTTAATCGGATCTTTTTAAAACAGTTGATGACATATCTGCTCACAAGAGCTTGCTCTTCAATTTCTTTTTGCGTCCAGGCGATTTCATTCAATTGTTGATCATCATGTAAAGGCTTGGTACCAGCTAAAGAAACCGTCTTGAATCGTTCTGAATTATTTGAAATCAATAATTCAGGCGTGGCACCAATCCATAAACCTTTTCCTGGAATATGCGATATGCTGCAAAAAGCATTGGCATATTTCTCGCAAATGGTTTGAAAGAAAAACCATGCTGAAAAGTCTTCAGGCAATGCCTCATCGCGGTAGCGTGATAAAACTACTTTCTCGAAGGAACCCTCCTTGATTTCTGCAATCGCTTTGCTTACAGATTGTTCAAACGGATTGAACGAATCTTCATTTTTTGGATAGCTGGCTTTTGTATCTGAAGCTTTAGTTTCCCTTATTCGCTTTTTAAACGCATCAATCTGCGAATCGCTTACATGTGGAGCAACTGATATTTCATTTGCTTTAATGATCACATCAGCAGCAATGTGGAATGGCTTAATGGGATGGTTATCGTCGTATGAGTTAATTAGAAAGCCAGCTTCCAATTCATCTAATTGAAAATTCTCCAACTGCTTGACCTCCTTTAAGGAAATGAACGTGTGAATGGCTTCATCTCCGGGTTTTTTCCAAACTGCGAACGAATAATCGGCCTGTTCTAGCTGACGAATAAGAATATCCGGCTTTTCAAGTTGTAATATGGTCGCTAACTTTGTCACTTATACTTTGCGGTCTAAAATAGCCATTGTTATTCGACTGATGGCAACTAATTGACCATCTTCATTATGTATTTCGATACCCCACACCTGTGTCCCTCGTCCTAGATGGATGGGTTTAGCTGTACCGGTAACCAATCCACTGCGTGCAGATTTGATGTGATTGGTGTTGATTTCTAAACCCACCGCATACTGCTTATCTAAATCCACCGTTATTGTCGCTCCAACACTACCCATGGTTTCTGCAAGAGCAACAGAAGCTCCTCCGTGTAACAACCCCATGGGTTGCTTTGTTCGGTGATCTACGGGCATGGTAGCCTTTAAATAATCGGACCCTATTTCGGTAAATTTTATGCCCAAATGCTCAACCATACAGCCTTCCGACATGTTGTTTAATGCATCTAGTTCCAGGTAGTCTGGAAAAATTCTTTCTTTTGCCATTTGTTCAGCAAACCAAGATAAACACAGTTTGAAAAACAAGACGATTTACATACTTCGACACGGAGAAACAGATTTTAACAAAAAAGGCATGGTTCAGGGCCGGGGAGTTAATGCCTCACTCAATGAAACCGGTAAAGCACAAGCGCAAAAAGCAGCAGCTGCATTTGAGAATGTTCATTTCGATCGTGTGTTTACTTCTGCTTTGGTGCGCACACATGAGACCGTGGGGCAGTTTATGAGTAATGGGACACCCGTTACAGCCTTAGACGGTTTTGACGAGATCAGTTGGGGCAATCAGGAAGGAAAAGAAGCATCTTATGATGCCAAGAACCTTTATGCTGATACAGTTAATGGCTGGCGAAGGGGAGAGCTTCACCTAAATGTGGGTGGTGGGGAAAATCCTATTCAGGTCATGGAGCGACAAAAAGCAGCGATGGAGCAAGTATTAGAAGCAGATGGTGAAAATGTTTTGATCTGCATGCACGGAAGAGCGATGCGTGTGCTACTATGCTGGACCCTTAATTATCCGTTGAATTACATGGATGGCTTCCCGCATGATAACTGCTCGTATTATGTGCTGGGATATCGGCGAGATACCTTTTATCTAAAGGACTTTAATCAGATCGAACATTTGGTTGGATAGTATTACTATTGCCCTTTCTAATAAAGTTCATCAGGGTCTTCGTCATGAGGGCCTACTCCCGGAGGGTTAAATAGTCCCCATCGGTCTATGATGTAATTCCAAGCATCAAAACTTTCAACCCAATCAATAAATAACAGTCGATACTCTTCCACTGCATCTCGTAAGAGTTGGAAATACTGTGTTTCTTCAAAACCATGCATTTCGAGACTATGGGTTTGAACGATAAGTTCTCTGGCAGATTTTCTGATGATCGCAGCGCATTCCATTTTTATATCATATAAATCACCAGCTTCAGCTCCAGAGACTTTCACCGCAAGATTGTGGGCGTCATTCATCATCCAAACACCAACTTCCCTTAATATTTCATTATCCTCAGGGATCAAATCCACTAATGCACGAACAAGCTCAGCGATTTCCATTCCCTTTTTGAAAATGGGAAGGTTTCTGCTATCCGGTATGTCATCTTCTTCATCAAACATTTTTCAATGATTTAAACTGAACAAATCCTGACAGGTTTTTGAAACCTGTCAGGACTCCTTTACTCCTTGTGCCAACCCCATCATTTTTCCCCTCACTAGTCCAAGTGTCTGCTTGGACCATATTATTAGAATCGAATCTAAATTGATGAGATTGCTTCTTCGTTCCTCATCGCAATGACGGTTATAAATTGAGAACGTCATCGCGAGTGCACCGAAGCGATCTCATTATCTTTTATTAATCAGTTTTTGACACTGCATGCGCCAACCCCATCTTAATCTCACCCCAACTATAGCTATCCGGAAGTGCCCCTTTGATCTCCCCGGATTTGGTTAGCCCTTCGTCGTAGCATTTGAGGATATTTTTCAATCGGCTAGGCTTAACAAAATCAGTAACGTCCAGTTCACCTAGCTCTACATACTTAGCCAGATGGCTTTCAATGGTTCCTTCTGCCAATCCTCGTTCTTCGGCAATTACCTTGATGGACTTCCCTTCTTTATACATCTCATAACTGATCTCCGCAGTGGGGGTCTTATCCTTCGCGCTTGCTTTTTGAACCGAGTTAAGCTGTTTGTTGGATTTAAGCTTTTCCTTCGTCAGGGGCACACCTTCATTGATATGTTGTACTAATAAATTCAGTTTAACAATCTGTCTAAGGTGTGAGGCGAGTAAATCTTTAATATCTACCAGCTCTGCTCGGTAAGTCTTAGCCTGCGTTTGTGTTTTCAGCATGCGATGCTGCTGTGTGATTCGTTCGATCAGTTCTGTCAGCTTCTCTTCAAAATAGGCAGATGCCTTGCTCATCCGCTCTGCAAGTTGGTGGAGATCCTTCTGTGCTAAAATTCCATTTACTTGTCTAATGAAGCCTTCCCCTACATTTTTCAATGGAAAAGCAGCATTGATCAGCTCATCGGTCCAGGGAAGTTGCTTTTGTTTCAATGACCGATTTTCATCTTTATTGAAAGTCTTTTTATGAGCCACCAACTCTCTAAGCATCGGATCAAAAAGAAACGCACGTTCCGTGAATTCCGAAATGAAACGCATCCGATCCCGTTCGAAGTTCTCAGCCAGCTTGTCCTTTCCTTCAAAGCTGGAGATGTAGTGGTTCAATTGTTCATCAATCGATGGTGATCGTTTAGGCAAAGGACTGCTAAGCACCAGTCCATCCAAAGAGGTAAGGCGTGATAAAGCAACGTAAAGCTGACCGGCAGCAAAGGTCCCTTCTAAATCCAGAATGGCTTTTTCGAACGTCAGTCCCTGGGATTTATGAATGGTGACTGCCCACGCAAGTTTGAGCGGGTATTGCTTAAACGTACCAAGTACTTTCTTGTCTACTTCATTGGTGGTTTTGTCCAATACATATCGAACGTTTTCCCATTCATATTGCTCAACTGGTACTTCGGTTCCATCTTCAAAGGTCACTTTGATTCCATCCTCCAGACTTGATACTTTACCAATCTTTCCATTGAAAAATTGTCCTTTTCCCGTAGGATCATTTTTGATGAACATGACCTGAGCCTCTTCTTTCAATTGAAGAATTGGTTCGCATGGATACGCATTTTCAGGGAAGTCTCCGGATAGATCCGCGTCAAAATTCACTGTTGGGTAATTGAGGTCCTCCAGTCTCGTCGAATTGATCTTATCAGCCTTTCGATTATGAGTGGTTAGGTGAATATATCCCTCCATTTCAGAGACATCTTCCTGAAACTTCTCATTCAGCATGGCTACATCATCATACTCCAACTCATTGTGCCTTAGACGGTTGAGTAAGTCGATGAAATACTGATCACTTTGTCTGTAAACCTTATCTAATTCGACCCGGATGGGCGGGTTTTCTTTCAGTGCGCGTGCTTCAAAAAAATAAGGAGAAGCATAATACTGACGTAGGAGAGCAGCTTCTTCTTGTTTGACTACCGGGGGTAGTTGCATCAGGTCACCGATGAAGAGTATTTGTAAGCCACCAAACGGATCAAATCGGCGTTTTCTCAGTTTCCTCAAGGTGGCATCAATACAGTCCAGCAGGTCTGCACGCAGCATACTCACCTCATCAATAATAAGTAGCTCTAATTCATTGATCAGCTTCCTTTTTTGAGCTCCAAATTTGGCTTCTCTGAAAAGCGATGAGGGGGTGTTGACCTGAATGTTTCGCTCAGCGAAAGGGATATCTTCCGGGATATAGGCACCAAAGGGTAGCTGGAGCAATGAGTGAAGCGTAACACCCTCTGCATTGATGGCTGCAATGCCGGTTGGAGCCGCCACTGCCGCATTTTTGTAAGTATTTCGGATGATATTTCTGAGAAAGGTGGTCTTGCCTGTCCCAGCTTTTCCAGTCAGGAAGATATGTCGATTGGTTGTGTTAACGTAGTTAGCTGCCAGCTCTGCAGCATCACTGAAGTGGTTCATGAGGACGAAGATAGTTGCAATTACCTTTTCTACATTATTTAGGGCTTTAGATTCTGAAACAAGTTCAGAATGACTCATATATCCATGAGTAGTTTCATCATCTGCTAGTCACCCTGAATTTATTTTAGGGTCTATTTATTACCATAAGGGGTGAAATCAAAGAAAATGCTAATATTACTTCATGGCCAAGCAAAAGATCCATGCGGAGGTAGGGAAACGCGTTATAGAACTTTCCAACCTGGATAAAGTCCTTTATCCCGAGGATGAGATCGTTAAGGCCGAAATCATTGAATACTACCTAAAACTGGCCCCAACTATCCTCAATCATATCAGAGGACGAGCACTCTCTTTGGTTCGCTATCCGGATGGCATCTATGGCGAGCAGTTCTTTCAAAAGCATCGCCCTGACTGGACACCCGACTGGATCGATTATAAGAGACTTGGGCAGGAGCGAAAGAAAGAGTATGTGGTAGCTAAAGAAGATGCTACATTGGTTTGGCTAGCAAATCTGGCTTGTTTGGAGATTCACCAGATACACAGCTTTTCAGAACACAGCGATAAGCCGGATTACATTGTGTATGACCTGGATCCTCCGGAGGATGGTTCGTTTCCTTTAAAAGATTTGAAGCAGATAGCCTTTGCTTTAAAAGAACACCTGGAGCGTTATAATTATCATGTATTTGTAAAGACCACCGGAGGGAAAGGATTGCATTTAGTAACACCTGTAGAGGCGAAATATACTTTTGAGGAATGTTTTCAGGCAGCCAAGAAGATCGCTTCAGATTTTATCCAAAAGCATAATCAAACCACCCTACATATTAAAAAGGAAGCACGAAAGGGACGGGTACTGGTAGATATCTATCGTAATCGTCCCTCACAGACCATTGTATGTCCCTACAGCTTAAGAGGAAAATTGGGAGCAACTGCTTCAACACCCATTGAATGGGATGAGCTAGATCAACTTAAAGATTTAAATCAGTGGAATATTAAAACCACATTGGCTAGAGTGATGGAAAAAGGAGATGCCTGGGAACAGATCCGTGGCTGGGCAACTCCATTGCATACAGATAAGCGTGCGGTTGTCGCGAAAGAATTACCGCCAAATAAACGACACAAAACACCGGAGCAATTATCCGATTACGAAAAGAAACGTGATTTTAATAAGACTCCTGAGCCGCTATTGTCTGAAAATGATGCACCAGGTAGTCGGTTTTGTATTCAGCGACATCATGCCTCTCACTTGCACTATGACTTGAGGCTAGAACAAGATGGAATACTAAAATCATGGGCGATACCACGCGGCATGCCTCCGGTTCCTGGGGTTAAACGCTTAGCAGTACAAACAGAAGATCACCCCTTAAAATACCTGACATTTGAAGGTGAAATACCCAAAGGAGAGTATGGGGGTGGTATGATGTGGGTTTACGCTACAGGACGGTATGAAATCACTAAAGAGAAAAAGAATGGCTTTTACTTCAGGCTTTCAGGTAAGCAACTCAGTGCGGAGTACCGTATGCATCTGATGAAAGACAAGGAGTGGTTATTGGAGCGTGTAGATACCCCACAGCAAAATCTATTGGACCAGGTAATGAAACCTATGCTGGCCGATGCATCAAAACGTGTGCCGCTGGGTGACTTCTATTATGAACTGAAGTGGGATGGAATTCGAGCATTAATTCACCTGAATGAAGGTCAATTGAAGATCTATAGCCGAAATGGCAATGACATCACCGAGCAGTTTCCGGAACTGAACATTCCTGAGCAGGCTTTCCGTATCAACAACGCCATTTTTGATGGTGAGATTGTGTGCCTCGATCAAGAGGGAAAAGCCAATTTCAAGAAGGTGATCAAGCGATTGATGAGCAAGAAAAATTTTGACTATGAATCTAAGCGATCGCCAGCCTATTGCTACTTGTTCGATTGCCTGTATCTAGATGGTCGCTCTTTAATGAACGACCCGCAAGACCGCAGAAGGTGGTGGATGATCGATTCTACTAGAGTGGGAGAGACCAACTACCGGATCAGTCAATCTGAAGAAGATGGTAAGGCCTTGTTTGCAGCTGCAAAAGCCCATGGTATAGAAGGCATTGTCGCCAAAAGAATTGATGCGAGATATACTCCCGGCAAGCGAAGTGATGCATGGATTAAAGTGAAAGTAAAGGAAACGAAAGACTGCTACATCATTGGTTTTACACAAGGTGAAGGGGAGCGTGAACGATCATTTGGATCTTTGCAACTTGCTGAGAAGGATGGTGATGATCTGATTTACAGAGGTAGGGTTGGTACAGGATTTGATGATGCATTGCTAAAGTCGTTGACAAAGCAATTTGTTGAGTTAGTCTCTGCTGAAAAGCCTGTAGAAGGAGAAGTGCATGAAGAGAAAAAGACCGTTTGGTTGAAGCCGGAGCTAGTATGCGAAGTAGAATACTCCATGATCACTGATAATGGCACATTCAGAGATCCGGTTTTTAAGAAGCTTGCTGAGTTGACCTAGAACGATTCGTGCTTGTTGAAATATCGAAAAACATCAATCATACCACCTGATTGTGATAACTGGATGTTTCTTAAAAAGATGTAGTCTTTTACATCCCTCTTCCCGAAAATATCATATAAGTCTTTTTCCTCACTCACACGTATAAAATCGCCCTTAATCATTGTAAAAAACAATTCACCTGCCTCTAACAACGGATGATCACCTGAGATGAGAACCTTGTAAAAGGTAGTATTACCTTCCTTGTAAATCGGGATATAGGTATCACGATGCTCGTTCAACAAGGTGACTTTCTCAATATCACTTAGAAACATCCTATTGATTGAGTCTTGCTGAATCAAAATAGTACCAGACTCAAAATTAATTTTGACCATTCCATAAATGGTGTCTGATCGGATAATAACATAACCCTCTTCGGGATCATTGGCCTGGGCATCAAGAAGTCCTGAAATCAGTATCAAGATAATAATTAATAGGTTTCTCATGGCTAGTTGTGTTGATCCACAAACAAGCTAAAAACGAAAGAAAAAGTAAAGGAATGAAAGCAAACTTGACACAAGTATGACAACTACATAAAATGAGTTTAACAGTAGAGGTACGTTATTATTAAATTATAAATACTTGGGCTAAATAGATTGTAAGTCTGGCACAGATTAATTAAGGCATTGATAGGTATATTAACTAATGTGTTTTTACTGGATTCCTCACATTTTTTCTAACGTACCGTTAATTATATTTGGATGACTTTAAAATTAAATAATATTATATTGACATTATTTATCGCCAGCAAATGGAAGAACGGATGAAAAGAATCGTTTTGATTGATGATGATGAAACGACGAATTATCTAAATAAATTAATCATCGAGCGGTCTAAATTAGTCGATGAGGTGGTTTCATTCGACTCAGCACAAGATGCGCTTAATTTTTTCTCGAATAATCATTCTGAGGAAGATGAGTCACTCGTACTATTGGATGTGAATATGCCAATAATGAACGGCTGGCAGTTTTTAGATCATTATCATACCTTGGATAAAAACAATTCGAATAAAATTGTCATTCTAACCTCTTCAATCAATCCGGCTGATAAACAGCTTGCAGAGGAAAAGAAAGGAATCATTGATTATAAGGCCAAGCCACTGTCCATTGAAATGATAAATGAATTGGTGTCAAACCATCTCAACTGAGGTCGTTTCCTGAGGAAACTCGATGTTAACGGCCGTTCCTACTCCCTCTTCACTTTCAATTCTTACCCAGCCATTTAGCGCATTTATTCTGGACTTCACAATAAAAAGTCCCATTCCTCGACCTTCAACATCCAGATGGAATCGTTGATACATTTTGAAAAGTTTATCTCCAACTTTGTTGAAATTCATCCCTCTGCCATTGTCTGAGATGACAAGGTATTTATGTAAATCATCTTCATAGCTCTTGATCTGAATGTGAAGCCTTTTTGATGGATCCGAAAACTTTATACAATTGCTAAGAATGTGATAGAAAGCGTCTACTAAGAATGGCCTGAAAGATTTTATTTTCTTTACCTCCAGGTTTTGATCAATTGTGATATTTTGATTTGTCAACTCCGGTTTAAGAAGGTCAAGAACTTCTTTTATCACACGCTCAATAGAAAGCTCTCGATAGTCTGAAGGAGTTGGGTCTTGTACATTAAGTACCGTGCTCAATTCCTTGATTACCTTATCTATACGATTCGAAGCGTGACCAATTTTGTCAATGATATCTTTTGAGAGCGAGACTTCATTTTCGTCTTTTAGCAAGTCAGAAAATCCAATGATTTGAGTAAGTGGTTCTCTTAAATTATGGCTGATTACACTATTGAATTCAAGAAGACTTTTATTTCTACTTTTCAGTTTTTGAATGAGCTCTTCTTTTTCTATTTCCAGAATATTGCTTCTGTATTTTGCGATTGCTGTGATGATCAGGTCCACCAGCGAACCAACATATCGCTCTTCATTTACTGTCCAATCACGGTATTTATTTTTCAACATAGAATACGAGATGAACCCTGCAAATTCACCATCTATAAATACCGGGGCATTTAAGATCGACTCTATTCCTGCCGATTTAAAATACTGATAATAGATATCTCTTAATCGGTCATCTTTACTAATTTGATTTACGGCTAGTGTTCTATTATTTACGAAATCCTTGAAAAAATCAGGAAAATCATTCAGACTTATTTCTTTGCTTGGGATGGTGGAAGCTTCTTGTTTTGAGTTGATCGCATTTAAGATGACGACATTTCTGTCTTTTTGATAAAGCCAGTATGTCACACGATCACACTTTATTGCTTTTCTAGATTGTTCCAGTAAACCCTGGATAAATGAATCGAGATTAAGCGTATCGCTGTTAAGCTCTTTTGATAATGACAAAAGGGTATTGGTGAACTTTGCTTCCCTGCTAGCTTCTTTAATCTTTTTTTGGCGCTTTCGGTATTGATAACTTGAAAAGCCCAATCCACCAACTATAAAAATGGCTAACACAAAAACAATCAGTCTTGCTTCTTCCTCAGCCTTCAGCTGCTGTTGCTCTTGTCTCAATAACTTGTTTTCAGCTAGAACCAACTCAGATTGCAGCGCTGATTTCATTTTTTCTACATTGGAGATAAATTCAGCGTTTCTGATGCTATCTCCTAAGTTCTTGTGCTTCTCAAGATAGAATGCTGCATCTTGTATTTCATTTCGTCTGAGATGAAAAGTGTAGAGTTTGTTGTATGCTTGATTTAGCAGATCATTTGCTTCAAAGGATTTAGCAAGCGCTTCTCCTTTCCTCCAATAGTATTGTGCACTATCGGTACTAATTCCACTTAAGTAATAGTCTCCAATTTGTAAATATGATTGAATCAACCCACGCTTATGATCAGCGATTATTCTGTTTTCAATTGACTTTCTCATCAAATCAATCGCTCTTTTCTTCGCTCCTTTCAGGTAGGCACATTCTGCCAGTCCAAAGTAGCCGTAACCAATTCCTCGAAAATGATTGGTGCTTAGCGCATTGTCCAGACAAAGTGTGAAATACCTTTCAGCCATGTCAATTTCTCCTTTCATCAGACTAACCTCACCTAGGTTATTGTAAATGATAACAGGCTGATATTCAGGTAATTTTTCAATTGCAAGGGTCAAGGCCCGATTGAAATAGGTTAAACTGGAATCAAATACTCCCTTTCGTCGATAAACTTCACCGATGTTATTATTCAACCTGACATGATCAAGTGGATATTTTGATACATTATAGGATAAGGCTTCCAGGTAAAAGGCGAGTGCCTGATCAGGAAGTCCCACCACCAGGAAACTACTACCTTTGATCGTGGTAGCACGGATTAATCCTTGCTCGTAACCAATATCCTTTGCTATGGAAATCGCTTGGTTGATATAATAGATAGACTGTTGCTGATCAGTCATACTGAACCTGAAAGCAATCTCATTTAATGCATTTACATAGGTAGAATCATGATTTTCAATTTCACTCAAAGAGGATATGAGGCTGTCCAGCTGGTCACTTTGTCCGAAACACGGGCTGATACACGTAACAATTACAAACAGAAAAAAATATTTCCTCATTCCAATATCTAAGGTAGCCCTTACCTTTGGATTATGGCATCAGACTATTCGCAAATTTTGAAAGACATCAATGGCGGATCCTTCGCGCCTGTCTATTTCCTCCAAGGTGAGGAAACGTTCTTTATTGACAATATAATTGAAAATATAGAAAATAACGCTTTGGAAGAAAGCCAACGCAGCTTCAACCAAGTGATATTATACGGTAAAGATACTACACTTACTGATGTTATTGGTGCCGCAAGAAGATACCCAATGATGGGGGAGCGTCAGGTAGTGATTGTGAAGGAAGCTCAGGAAATGCGTGACTGGAAAAATGAAGATAAACAAAATCTGGTCATTAACTACCTGGAAAATCCGCTGGCCAGTACCATTCTAGTGTTTGGGTACAAGTATAAAACGGTTGACAAACGAACCAAATTTGGAAAGGTGGTTGAAAAGAACACTGTTTTTCTCCACGCTAAGAAGCTCTACGACAATCAGGTTCCGGATTGGATAAAAAACTATTGTGTTAGTCAGGGAGTAAAGATCGATGATAGTGCAGTTATGATGCTATCTGAAAACATTGGCAATAATCTTCAGCGACTCGCCAATGAAGTAGAAAAGCTATTACTGAATGTAAAAGATGGAGAAATGATTACTTCGGCCATGGTTCAGAGATACGTAGGAATAAGCAAGGACTACAACATCTTTGAGCTGCAAAAAGCGCTTAGTGCTTTGAACAAACAAAAGGCACACAAAATTGCCGACTATTTTGCTGCCAATCCAAGCAATAATCCTCTCGTCTTAACCATCTACAGTCTTTTTTCATATTTCAGCAAGTTGTTATTGATTCATAATTCAGCGGATAAAAATGAAAGAGCTATTGCCTCTACCATAGGAGTGAATCCATTCTTTGTTAAAGAGTATTTACAGGCGGCAAGAAATTATCCGGTCGGAAAGGTGGTTCAAAACATTAAATATCTGCATGAAGCCGATTTGCAGTCAAAGGGGATCGGCTATGCAACAAAAAAAGAGGGTCCGGTTTTAACAGAGTTGGTATACAAATTGATGAATTGATACAATTTGCCAAAAAAATTACGTTCCATTTGATGGTCAAAAACAGTAATGTATTGAAAAAGATATTATTCCTGATACTAGGTTTAATCACCTATTCATTATCCGCCCAGAATTCATTTTCCAGTAATGACTTTGCCGGCTTAGAAGCATTCGAGGAGTTTCAAGCCAGAAAATATCAGTCTGTTATTGGAGGTCTCAAAAGCCAACCACAGCGGAGCAATGGTGAAGAAATACTGTTGTTGCTCAGTGAGTTAAAAACGGGAAAAAGAGATGCTTCCAAAATAGAAGCATGGTATCATCAAAATGAAAATCACCCCATCAAGCCATTCGTTGCTTATCACCTGGGAGAGTTCTACTTCTATCAAAAAGATTCACTGAAGAGTAAAGAATACCTGTCATCAATTACAGCTTCTGAGCTCTCCACCCAAGATAAAGCTTCATATGGCTATATCTACGGTTTGCATCAGTTAGCTGGTGGTAACTATAAAAATGCAAAAGGCCTTTTTCAATTTGCTCGTAAGAATGGATTTTCAAATACGGCAGCTTTGGACTATTATGAAGCCTATGCTAGTTATCATTTAGATGACTGGGAACGTGCTCTAGAAGGGTTCGAAAAATCATCAAGTACTAATGAGTATGGTACTTCATCTAAATTTTTTATAGCTAAAATACAACTTGAGAATGGACAATTGGATCAGGTAATTGAGCTTGCTCAGGGGGAGCTATCTGAAGAGGCTTCCATTACCAATTCCGGTTTTTATCAAATCATTGGTGAGGCTTATGCTCTTAAGAACAATACTCAAAAAGCAGATGCCTATTTTGAACGAGCAATTCAATTACATCCTGGTCGGCCTACTTCTGCTCTCTATTATCAGGCAGGGGTTTCCAAGTTTAAGATCGGGAATGAAGATAAAGCCATATCATACCTGACTAAAGCCGGTCTTCAGGGCGGAGAGTATGCTCAGCTAAGTGCCTTTCAATTAGGAAGGCTTTACTTGAAGAAAGGAGCCCTGGAAGATGCCTTATTTGCATATATAGAAGCATCCGCAGCTGATAATGATGTTATCAAAGAGGAAGCTTACTATCAGTCTGCTCAAATACATACCAAACTGGAAAACTACTCTGAAGCTATTCAGTATGCTTCCGATTACCTGGATCAATTCAATTCTGGTCAGTGGAAAGTAGAAATGCAGAATTTGATTGCTCAGTCTTATTTACGTACATCCAATTACGACCTTGCCATTGAGCATCTGCAATCATCAGGAATTAATACTTCGACACAAAAAGAAGTCTATCAGGTAGTCACTTTTCAAAAGGCATTGTTGCTGTTTAATGATGCAGCATTTGATTTATCGAAAAAATGGTTTCTGGAAAGTTTGAAGCACCCGGAGGATATCATGCTCACAAACCGGAGTTATTACCATTTAGGAGAGATTTCTTTGAGAGTAGGAGCATATAAACAAGCACTTAACCACTATCAGAAACAAACACTGATTGATCCACTCTCACATTATGGAATCGGTTATGCATATTATAATCAGCAACAATATGAAGCAGCCATTAGTCATTTCAGAAATGCGAGGAATGCCACTGAAAAAGAGATTCAACAAGATGCTGCGGTGCGCCTGGCTGATTGTCTGTTTGCGACCAAGTCTTATGACCAAGCAGCATCCATTTATCAAAACTTACAAAATCAACTCAACTCACCGTACGTTACTTTTCAGCTAGGGAAGACGTACAGGAATCTGGGGAATGATGATCAGGCCATTCGTGCATTTAGAACAATCTTTTCATCAACCAGATATGGAGCACTAGCACGTTTTGAGTCAGGCATGGTCTTCTTCGAGGCTGCAAAGTTCAGTGAGGCAATTGAAAACTTCAGTCAGGTAATTAATAGATTCCCTGACTCACCTTCAGTTTTGGAATCTATACTCAATAGGGGAATTTCCTATAAAAACCTGGGTGAGCTGGGAGAAGCTAAAAATGAATATTTAAGTATTCTCAACAAATATCCGACGGAAGAAATTGCTTTAAACGCAATTTTAGGTTTACAGGAATTGCAACAAGCAGGAATTGAGGTTGGCAATCTGGAATCATTCATTGACACCTACAAAAAAGCCAATCCTAACAGTGGAAGTTTGGAGGTAATAGAGTTTGAAGCGTCTAAACGACAATACTTTGACTTTGCCTATGATCAGGCTGTAAAATCATTTGAAAAGTTTTTGAAAAACTACCCATCCAGTTCTAACAATTTAGAAGCCAAATACTATTTAGCTGATGCCTATTATCGATTGGAAAAATATCAGGAATCGGAGCGAGTATTCAATGAATTGAAATATGTCAGAAATGCGTTCACCGGTCGCATTCTAAATCGATTAGGAGATATCAATCGCCAATTGTCGGATGTAAGTGAATCTGAAGAAGCGTTTAAATTATTACTTGACTTAGACCTAAACCCTAAGGACACTTACAACGCAAGGCGTGGTTTAATGTCTCTTTATTATGAAAACGATCGCTATCAAGATGCGATTAACCAGTCTGATGAAATCATCCAATCCACATGGAAACCGTTGAATGCTGAGCAAGAGGCCAGGCTGGTCAAGGCAAACAGTTTGATGAAACTAGGTAATGTTGATTCGGCTTTAGAACAGTTTCAAATGCTGGCTGAGGGAAAGGACGTATTTGCAGTTGAGGCAGGTTACAATATTGGATTAATCCAGTATAACGAAGGAAAGCATGAGGAATCTCTCAACACCTTATTTGACCTGAATGCAGCCTATGGAAGTTACCAGGACTGGATCGATCGATCATATCTCTTGATTGCCAGAAATTACATCACAATGGAAGAACTATTTCAGGCAAAAGCTACTTTGAGATCCATTATTCAGCACGCCAAAAATGAAGAAGTCAAATCGGAAGCTGACACATTATTAAATCAAATTGAACAAGACACCATTGATTCTGATACCATCACTAAAAATGAAGAATAGCATGCGGTTGATAATTACAATTTTTTGCTTGGTATATGGTGGGTCATTATTGGCACAGAACGACTCTACCCGTACGGAAAAAGGGGAAATACTTACCGGTGAGGTAGTTATTGAGAAAGATAAGCGAATCGTATTACCACAGGCAGATAAGATTTTCTTACGAAGCTCATTGAAGGATTATAATAATAAGCCGCTTAATGTATCCTTTGACATAAGAGAGCCCAATTTTGAGTGGCCGGACTACAAATCTGATGTTCCATTTCAAACTACAGAAGAAACATATCCGGAGGCTGCCTTTCAAAACTACGTTAAGCTCGGGTATGGTAATTATAATTCTCCATTATTGGAAGCAGGGCTGTTTCATTCAATAGGAAAATGGGATAGTCAAGCGAAGTTGTATTATGAGAGCTTTAAAACAGGGCCAGTTAATGCTGATAACAGTGGAAACGCTGAGGGAGGAGTAGCATTATCTAGCACATACCTTCAAAAGAGTTTTACGATAACGCCCTCACTTTCCTTTAATCAAAATCGCTATAAATATTATGGGAATACAAATCGGGTGAACGCTGGATTTGATTCAACAGACCCTGAAAGAGGGACTATCACTGATTTCATGACGGATTTAAATCTTGGCTGGGAGAAAAGGGATATAGAGATCACGATAAGACCTCACTTTTCTAGTACCAAGCAATCAATCAGCCCTTCAAATGAAGGAAATAGTGAAAACCTCTTTGGAACAGATGCTTTCCTAAAGTATGAAATTGATGAGGTGTTTAATGCAGGTCTATCAATCAATGGATATGTTGCTAACTATAAAGGTGGACTTACATATAATAGGTCATTATTGAATATTAACCCTTGGGTTTCGCACGAAAAAGATAAATTATCTCTTAGGGCAGGCTTCATTTTGTCATCAAACATGGTGAATGAAGTATCAGAAACAAAGATCTATCCAAAAATCAAAGCGGATTATTCGATATCGGAGAACTGGACCGTATTTGGTACCATTGAAGGTGGTGTTCAATGGAATAGTTTGACTAACCTCTTTACTCAGAATAGCTTTTTGGATGACTCTCTTGCGATAATCAACACAGAAAATACCTTTAGTATTGGAGGCGGATTGGAAGGAAATCCTGTGAAAAACATGCTTTTGAGAACTTCCCTGACACACTTTTCTTTAAATGGTCTTCCATTTTTTGTGCCTTCATCCGGTGATTCATCTAAATATGTGTTGGCTTACGATACAGAGACCATCAATTTATTACAGTTTAAATCCAGCATTTCTTACATGCCAAATGCTACAAGTAATTATGGAATGAGTCTTGAATTGAATAGCTACAATTTAAGTTCACTTGATAGGCCATGGCATAAACCAGCGTATATTTTGAAGGCTTTTACAAGTCACAATATCAGCGAAAAATTGATTGTATCCGCCTTTTTCACCAGTATGGGAGGAATCCGTGGACCAGCAGACGTTCCTTTCGGATACGTGAAGCTTCCTGCCTTTACGGATGTTGGGATCAGTGCTAAATATCTACTATCTCCACGTTCATCAGTATTCATTGACGTAAATAATTTGCTTAATAATGAATACGAACGATATTTGGGGTACCCGATCCGAGGACTCGCTTTCAAAATTGGTGGTCAGTACCGTTTCTGACACTAATATTTCCTAATAATGAATTTTATTTTATCTTGGTTCGGTCAATAAAATAAACCTATGGCTACAGACGATAAGAACAAAGACAGAGATGATGACGATTTCTTCGGTGATGATGAGGATTTCGGTCTTCCGGAGTTAGACTATGAAGCATTGGAAGATGATGATGATAGTGATGAAAAAACTGAAGAAGAAGTAACTGAAGAGGTTGAGGAGCCTACCGCTAGCGCTCCAGAGGAGACCCCTGAAGAGACAGAAGACGAAGCTTCTGATGATTCTGTCTTTGATAATGAGTCAATGGATATGGACGACATGGACATGGATATGGATGATGAAGATATCCCTGACCAAATATCTGATGAAGAACTTGAAGCATCTTTAGATGATTTAGGAGATGATGATATGCCGGATGTCTCAGATGAAGATTTAGCTTCTGACGATTCCTCAGACGATCCTTCAGAAGAAGAGATGGAGGATTTTTATGAAGAAGAGTCTTTTGATGATTTTGAATCTGATATGGAAGGCGATGGTGAAGAAGTGCCTGATTCCGTTTTTGATAGTGATGTGTTAGATGAAGATGAGTTTGCTCAATTTGAGCAGGAATTGATGGACACAGAGGCGAAAACTACTGAAGACATTCCTACATTCCAGGCAGATAATGTGCCGTCAGAAAACAAATCCAAGTTTGCCAAGGTGGTGATCTTTGGTGTGCTCATTTTTGCTGCATTAGGAGCAATCTTTTATTTCATGGCACCATTAAGTGGCGAGGGAGAGAGCGAAGCTCAACCTGTGGCTGAGCGAGCGGAAAGACCTGCCGCTAAAAAACCGGAGGAGAAACCAGTCGAAGAGCAAGCTAAACCTGCGGAAGAAGAAAATAGTGGCGCGGCTAAAGAAGAGGAAAGCCAGCCTTCCAATAATCAGGCAGAGAATAATGCCACGCCTGCAAGAACACAACAGCCTGCACGGAAGCAACCTGCCAAACAAGAGCCTCAACAGGTTCAGCAGACGGCTGGAACAGTTAATTCATTGACTGACAGAACGGGAAATTACCATATTGTGATTGGTAGTTTCTTGGATGGTGACATGGCGATGGATTATGCTAATAAGCTCTCAAGCGAAGGAAAAAGTCCATCTATTATTCCTCCATTCGGTAATGCAATTACTCATCGAGTGGCAATTTCCAGCTATGGCTCGCTAGCAGGCGCTCAGAATGCTGTTAATGGGTTTAAAGACCAGTATGGACAGGATATTTGGATTCTGAGATACTAGTGTACTAAGTTTTACGTTCAATCTGATTGAGTGGAATTTCCATTCATTTAAACTCAAGATAAAAGAACAATATGCTTATTAGTGTTATGCAGGATCCTCTTGTAGAGGGTCTGGAATCAGAAGAATCAATCTCTTTATTAGAGCTTCTTACAAATGGTGGGTATATGATGATACCCATCCTTTTATTATGGATGGTTGCCATCTACATTTTCGTGGAACGTACCCGCACTTTGAGTGCAGCTGCAAAGACTCCTGAATCTTTTAAAGACCAAATTAGATCACTGGTTATTGCAGGCGATATCAATGGGGCACTGATGCTTTGCGGTAAAACAGACACACCTGTTGCCCGAATGATTGAAAAAGGGATCACCCGAATCGGGAATCCATTAAAGAACATCGAGGTTAGTATCGAAAATGTAGGTAAGCTTGAGATTTATCGATTAGAAAAGAACCTGAATTTGCTGGCTACTATTTCAGGAGCTGCACCTATGATTGGTTTCCTTGGCACTGTGACAGGGATGATCCAGGCATTCATTGCCATCGCGCAGGAAGAAGGGGCTGTAAGCCCTAAGCTCCTTTCGTCGGGAATTTATGAGGCAATGATTACCACTGCAGCTGGTCTGTTTGTTGGTATTTTAGCATACTTAGGGTACAATTATCTTGTGTCGAAAGTTGGGAAAGTGATCCACACAATGGAGTCTAACGTTATAGACTTTATTGACCTTTTGCAAGAACCTAAAAAGTAGGCGCTCATGGATCTGAAATCAAAACATAAGGTGAATGCTAGTTTTAGCATGTCATCAATGACAGACATCATATTTCTGTTGTTGATCTTCTTCATGCTTACGGCCTCTTTTATTACGCCTTCTGGGCTTCCTGTCAATCTACCTTCCTCTAAGTCATCCGAAATCGTGATGCAGAAGGTGAGTGTTACAATAACCAAAGACCTTAGTTACTTCGTTAACAATAAACGGGTGAGTCGATCCGGGTTAGAGTCTGTCTTAAGATCAAACCTGAGCGGTAAAGAAGGCATAGTGGTATTGCATTGTGATTCCGCTGTTCCGGTAGAACGATTAGTGGAAGTTGCAGGAATTGCAACTTCATTGAAAGCTAAAGTTTCGATAGCTACGAAACCAGAGTGATGGACGAAAGAGAGAAACAAGAAGAAAAGAACAAACGCATTGGTTGGTTGACAACCATAGGGGTTCAATTGGTACTGCTGATTCTGTTCTATTTTATTGTGGCATGGAAAGAACCATTTCCGCCTATCCCTGAATATGGAATTGAGCTTGGGTTTACAACTTCAGCAGGTGCACCCAGCACTTCATCTCCTTCAGTAGAAGCTCCGGAAGAAGAGGAAACAAATGATGTAGAGGAATCAACTGAGACAGAGGAGGTAGTTCAAGAGCAACCAACAACAACAGAAGCCACAGATCAGCAGCCGGAAGTAGTATCCGAGTCGGAATCTCCTGTGAAAGTTGAGGAATCAAACGTGGAGCAACAGGAAGTCGTAGAAGAGACAAAAGAAGAAGTGGATACGCGTGCAGTAATGAATCCGTCAGAGACCAAATCAGAGGAAAAAAGTGACAACCCTTCCGAAGGAAAAGAAGAAGAGAGAGAAGTGGATCAAAGAGCTATTTATGGAAGTCAGGGGCCAAACACAGGCGATTCAGAAGGAGCGCAACTTTCCCTAGCAGGTTGGAAATGGGATTCAGAACCAAAACCTGATGACACTTCCGATGAGTCAGGCACAATCGTTTTTGAAATTATTGTCGATGAAAGGGGTGAAATTCGTGGGATAAAACCAATAAAATCTACTGTTTCTCCAGCTGTTCAACTTAAATATAGACGAGCTATTGAAAAACTGACTTTTAGTCAAACACCAGGAAGCAAAGTTCCTGCACTTTCCACTGGTACCATTACATTTATTATTAGATCCAGATGACATACGATCAGACTCTCGAGTACTTATTTACTCGATTGCCCATGTATCAGCGGGTAGGGAAGAAGGCATATAAAGCAGATCTTGTCAATACGATCAAACTGATGGAGTACCTGGACAACCCCCAGGATAAATTCAAGAGTGTTCATATTGCCGGAACCAATGGTAAGGGTACAAGCGCACACGGAATTGCTGCTGTATTACAAACGGCAGGATATAAAGTGGGATTATACACATCGCCACATTTAAAGAACTTCACTGAGCGAATTAAAATCAATGGTAATGAAGTTTCAGAAGCATTTATAGTTGATTTTGTCAATAGGATAAAACCGGCTATAGAGAACATAGAGCCTTCTTTTTTCGAAATTACCGTTGCAATGGCTTTTGATTATTTCGTTCAGCAGAATGTTGATATTGCGGTAATCGAAACAGGTCTGGGAGGCAGATTGGATAGCACCAATGTGATCACTCCTGAGGTTTGTCTGATCACCAATATCGGATATGACCATATGGATCTGCTGGGAGATACCCTTGAAAAAATCGCTGCTGAAAAAGCAGGCATCATTAAACGACATGTACCTGTGGTAATAGGTGAGACCCTTCCTGAAACCGCACCCATATTTGAGCAAATAGCTGAAAACAACGAATCAATTTTAATTAAAGCAGGCATTTCTAACTGGAAACCGAAGAACCTGGTACCCAGTTATTTCCTTAAAAACATGGGAGGTATCGAATCTGTCATACAAGAACTTATCCGTCAAGGGTGGAAGATAAAGCCTGAGCATATCATACAAGGCGTAGAAAATAGTAATGAATTGACCGGACTTAAAGGCAGGCTGCAAGTGTTAGATGAGGAGCCACTCTTAATAGCTGATGTTAGTCACAACGTGGATGGGCTAAAGCTTCTATTTTCACAGGTCGAGAGTATCTGTCAAGGCAGATTGCATTTGGTGTTTGGTACAGTAAAAGAGAAAGAGCTTAGCTCAATCTTCTCAGCTTTTCCTAAAGATGCTGTAGTCTATTGGACGCAATCACATGTGCCACGAGCACTGGAAGTTGAAGAACTAGCTATTCAAGGAATCATACATCAGGTCGAAGGAGAATGCTTTAAAGACGTAAATGAGGCAATACAAAGTGCAAAAGAAAAGGCGCAACCCCAAGATTTAATTCTTGTAACAGGAAGCACCTTTGTTGTAGCCGAGGTGGATAATCTCTAATCTTCTCCTAAATGCAGGTGATGCACATGCTCGTCGATTAGGTCTATCTGTTTGGTTATTTCAACCACATACTTCTTGAGCTCATCTTCCAATACTTTTACTTCTTTCTTGTACTCAGGGCCTTTCGCTCGACCCAGATTCTTTTCAATGTCATTGTAGGTATTACATTCCTGATGAATAAATCGTCTAAACGACTTAGTGGTATATTCACTTTCCAGTGTTTCTATATCATCAAGTGTCGCTTTTGCTTCAGGGTCTTGATTTGCCTCGAATTTGCGAGTCACTATTCCGTAGAGCAGCGTGTCGTAATGATGGATTTCATCAAGCATCCCGATAATTTTCTTTCGGTAAGCAGATTCACCACAAAAACTGCCTAACCCTTCATAAGTTTGCAGCTTCTTAGCTTCATTGTCCCAACTGATGGTTAAATCATCTACTGCTTTTACTACTTCGGCTTCATTTACCTGACAGTAGGCATTAAGGGCAAAAAGCATAGCAATGGATAGGAGAATACTGGTTTTCATGATCGGATATTTTAATTGAAAAGATAATACCTTGGGTAAGATAAATAAGTTAGAAAAGTTTGCACAAAATAAAGCAAGCAGAAATGTCATTGAGCCTGGAAAAGAACTATACAGTGAGATTAAAGGTAATTGGAATGCGTTTTTTCAGAATGAGAATGATATTGTCATCGAATTAGCCTGCGGTTGGGGTGAATACACCATTTCATTGGCAGAAAAATACCCTGAAAAAAATTTCATCGGAATAGATATTAAAGGCGATCGAATTTGGAAGGGAAGCCAATATGCTCAAAAAAATGGGTTGGATAATGTGGCTTTTCTACGTACGCATATCATAGAAATCTTGTCGCTATTTGACGAAGCAGAAGTGGATGAAATCTGGCTCACCTTTCCTGACCCCAGACCAAAGGATCGGGATGAAAAGCATCGTCTTTCCAATAAAGCATTTTTGGAAAAGTATCGGGCAATTCTAAAACCGGATGGCTGGTTTAAATTCAAAACGGACAATACCGAGTTATTTGAATACACCCTTCAGGTGTTGACAGACTTTAAGATAAGAGACCATGAATTCACTTTCGATCTGTACAACTCACCTATGATGGATGAGCATCATGGTATCAAAACCAAATACGAGCGCATCTGGACGGAAAAAGGAGAGAAGATCAAGTACATGAAGTTTCGGTTTTTAGTTGATTGAACCCTTCTTATAATCTTTTTTCGTTAAACACCAATTTATTATGAAAGGGGTCAGTAACCTCCATGCAGAGATCTTTCCATGGTGCTTTGCTGATGCCAGGATTGTTGTATTTGTAGTTCTTCTTTTTTATGCCTTTATGGAATTCCTTTAAGCCACTGCAATTTATGAAGACCTTCGCTCCTGGAGAACAATCGCCATGATGCTCTGTCAAGTGTAGTATCATATTACCATTTGAAACTTGTAAATAGATCGGTGCGTCATCGTGGAAGCGAAAAGAATATCCCAAGGCTGAATCTAAAAACTCGTCCTATCATGCGCGCCTTGTAAACCGGTTTTTGACCTTCATCCATAATCAGCAATTACAGGTTCCATTTTGTATCGGTGGACACTTCTTAGTCCCATAACTACAATACACACAGCAATCACCAGATTTGGGCTTCAACATCTGGTGGCAATTTTCACATTCATAGAAGTACTGGCATGCATCTGTAGGCATGGTTTCTTCCTTCTGATGTCCACAATTTGGACAGGTGATGGTGGATTGTAAAACTGCTTCTTTCTCCATCTTATTCATCTTTTGGCTTCTCAATTACTGTATATCCCGTTTTATTGATCACTTCTATGATTGTTTTTTCTTCGAGCTTTGATGGTAAATACTCTATGATGGCTGAACCTTCCGCATAGATGGCATCCACAGACTTCACACCCTGAAGCATTCCAACCTCATGTTCGATTGAAGCTTCGCAACCTGCACAGGTCATTCCCTTTACATCCAGAACCATCCTATTTGTTTTAGTTGTGTCTTGTACAATAAAAGTAGCAGGTGTCTGGCCACCTCCATTGGAATAGAAAATATGAGCGTAGCTAGGGAATGCAAGCATCAATCCTGCAAAGACGGTAATGATTCCTAAGAATCTTTTTGAATGCCAGAAAGAGGGTTTTACATCGTCATCACATTCGCAAGCTATTTCCTCTGCGGTTTTGGGTCTAAGTTTCTGATACCAAGCAAAGCTTAAAATACCAATAGTCAATACTATTAGATATGGCCTGAATGGTTCCATCCACGAGAAAGTTGTAGCTATACCACCAATACCAGCCAACAAAGAAAACACAGGTGTGATGCAGCATAGTGATGCTACAATTGCTGCAAATAGCCCGGCACTGGCACTTTTTGAAGAAAGATTTGTCGTACTCATGAGGTTATTTCTTTTTGATTTTGCTGTAGCAAGCCATCCAACACTGGTTTGATAATCTGGATATTGGTTTCTACCAGAGAGTAGAAGACGGTTTGTCCTACTTTCTTGTCTTTGACAAGCCCTCCATCCTTCAGTTTTCTTAAATGCTGAGAAACACCCCCTACGGATATATCCAGGATATCACTTAGGTCACAAGGACACATTTTGCCTTCGTTGTGCAGTAGAAAAAGAATTTTCAGTCTTGCAGCATTCCCGGAAAGGTTGAATATCTGTGTTGCTAGCTCCAACTGTTCATCAAGCTGGTTCAGGGATTCCTTGCATTCCTTAATTTGGACGGGATCCGCCAATATTCTTATACATGTCTTGCTCATCTTTTATTGTTTTAGCAATTACTAAAACGTAAAGATATAAGGAAATGTTCAGTATTTAAGAGAATGCTAAAATGTTGAGAATTATTAGATAAAAAATTAAGTGAATGAAGAATTGTAATCGTTTACCAATGGTTCTTTTTCTAGCTATATCAATATGTCCGTCACTATTAGCTCAAAATATGAGTGAATCAGATTCGCCGGCATACTAACAATAAATGTATATATCGAAATTGGATTTATTATGGTTATCGTATTGTTGTTTGTTTCCTTTTTTAGCAAAGCATTGAAATCAAAAAAGAAAATGAAGGTTTGGCGTTTTACCAATTATTAAATTGGTAATTGGAAGGGTGTTATGGTCTAAATAACCATACACCTTTTCTTTTTTAAAGCGAGCATTGCTTTCATTTTGTTGATTCTAAAGTTCTAAATTCGATTGAGTATTTGTTTATTAGATGCTCTAGGTTATTCAATATAGGATTCATCGTATGCTTCCGGATGTGAGATAGAAATATCCTCACCAGGTTCAATGCTTGAATGATGACTAACAATCTGACCGTCTTTGATTACGAATGAAAACCTGAGGTCATTGGTTTCTTCAAACCCTGCGGATTTCCATTTGATCTTATATTGCCCACTATCTACCTTAAATCCATCAACTTTTTGTGATATTACCTGGTAAGGAGCTACCATTAATTCATGTTTTTCAAAGAGGTCTCGATATAGGTCTCTTATTTGATCTTTGCTCCTTCTTATTCTCGTAGAAAACGCCGGTATCATAATAGCATCATCGCGGTAAACCTGCATTAATGCATTTAAATCATGGCTATTAATGGCTTTCACCCATCTATCTAGCGTGGGTACACTAGGTTCAGCAATCATATCTTCTCTTTCAACTTTGGTTTTATCAGAGTCAGGCTTGAAGGTGTCTTTGAAAAGATCTATGACTTCTTTTGTGGATTTCCCTATTCTTCTCATGAAAATATATTGGATAAGGGCATGGGCAAGTAGTAGCAGCAGTAGTCCCTCGAAGATTCCCAATTCAAAAACCAGAAAGCCACAAATACCTGCCATGATCAATGCATATCTGCCTTCTGATCGTACATGAGCGATGTTGGCTATCATTTTCCAGCCGGAATAAACCATAATGATTCCTAATGAATATTCCGGGGTGTGTTCAAGAATGATAGGAAACAACACAACCATAAGAATAACCAGGGATGTAAATACATTGGATAGTTTGGTTACCGCACCCGCTACGGTATTAGTGGTACTCTTTGCCAAACCGTCCAGGTTGGTCATTCCTCCAAAAAATGTAGCACCCATATTGGCAATCCAGATTGCAAGCAAACTATTATTGGAATCTGCTTTTCTATTTAATGGATCCATTTTCTCAATTGCCACGTTACTCATGACCTGTTCAATCACATCGATCGTTCCAAGCATCATCGCATACCCAATCATTTTTAAGATGAGGAAAAATGTTTCTTGCTCATTCAAACCTGTAAAATGCGGCAATGGTAAAGCAAGCTTAAAAGGGACAGAGTCAATGGAGATCATAGGTAATGGCATGAAAAAGCTTAAAACAAAGCTTGTAGCCATGATAACAATGTAGGGCAAAGCAGGCATCTTTTTTTTATAGTACTTATATAGAAGTACGAAAGACACAAAAGACACCAAACTAAGCAGGATAATCACTTCTCTTTCAAAATTGAGCCATGTCTCAGACTCGTGCTCAATGTCATAGAGAAACGGTACAAACTTAAGTGCGATCTTCAAACCAACCCCAGCTAACAAGCCCTCAACCAGGTAGTGGGGCACTATTCTTAAAATGTATCGTTCCAGTCGATATTTCCATACCACTGCCTGAAACAAAGCAGTGAGTAGGATTACAAATGGCATGTTTTCCATTCCAAAAGTGTGAACTCCTAAAGCCAGGGCAGGCGCTAATCCGGCAGCTACGCCAGGCATTCCTGTGTAATTGCCCGGCTTAAACAAATACGTTATGAAACTAATTACACCCGCTAAAATGACTGTATAAAGACCTGTCATGATCGGGTATTCTGACATTAAACAAATACCGACGGTCAGTGGGACAGCCATAACACCTGCTACAGTTCCTGCAAGCGCATCTCTTTTTATATATTTTATAGATTCGTTTAGACGTTGCTTTATCATCTTATTCTTGTTTGAGTTGAGTCATATGCACTGCTCAACCTGAATTAATAAATTGGGAATTTGCCTGCGTAAACAGGCTAAGTGAGTCCGGTTAGACTCAGAAAAAAGAATAAGATTATCCTAGATGAATTTTGAGACAACAATGCTTTAGGAATAATGCAACATCACTTCTTCTAATTAGAGAATAATGTCCGGTAATCCCTTGATATTCAAAGCTTGTAAAATGTCGTAACTGGTAAGAAACCTCATTTGAGATGAAGTAATTGTTACTTGGTGAAAATTGAAACCAATCGCTTTTTTCAACTCCCTCTTTGAGTTCTTCTCGTTCTACTTCACGACTTTCAATGACCTCTTCTTTTTCAAAACAAAAATGTCTTGTATCAATAAGCGTCATAGCTCCTAGTAGAAGCAATGAAGTAAAGAGCATTATTGATTTGTTACGAATCACGAAGCAAAAGAAGAATTTTTTTGATTTTAAAAATAGGACATTAGAATTGTCAAAATGTGATAAATGTTACACTTTACACTACGCATATCACCAACTGAATGAAAGTAGATATCAAGAAGTTTGATTTTGAGAGTGATAGAATCCTCTCATCACTATCAAAGAGAGAGCAGGAGCTTTTCATTGCTCATGGCGATACTTTGATGTTTAAAAAAGGTAAGTTGATATTTTACGAAGGAGGTATTCCAACCGGGGTTTTTTTAATTGAAAGTGGTAGGGCTAAAATTTATAAAACAGGCGTAGATGGAAAAGACCAGATTTTCTATGTCTATAAGTCGGGCGATCTGTTAGGTTATCATGCACTCCTTTGCAATGAACATTATGAAGATTCTTGTGAAGCCCTGGAGGATTGCAAAATCCTTTTCATCAGTACATCAAACTTTAAAAGTATCACTAAGAAAATATCTCACTTGAACCAGCTGCTCATTCAAAATATGAGTCATGAATTTGGAGTATTAGTCAATACAATCACCATACTTGCGCAAAAACCATTGAGGGAACGATTAGCACTTTACCTACTGATTTTGAGTGAAAAATATGTTGAGCAAGATGGGGATATAATGCTTCCGCGCGAGGATTTAGCAAACATTATTGGAACTGCAAGAGAAAGCCTGGGAAGACTACTTAAAGAATTTAAAGAAGAAAATTTGATTGAGGTTGATAACAAGATCATACGAATCAATGAATACGATAAACTATTTAAGATAGCCAGCTCAATCTATCATTAATCTTATCTATACTCCGGATTCTCAAAATTCCATCGCGTGCCATCATCCCAGTCTTTTCGAGAATTGCCATAGACAGGGTACCCATCACTCTCCTTAAGCATCTTAGCCAGATGAAGCAGGTTATAAGTCATGAAGGTGGTATTCCGATTCGTAAAGGCATTTTCATATGCTTTGGCTTCTTTGTCCATGTAACTTGGACCCGGACCAGCTTCACCGATCCATCCGCAATCAGCTTGCGGTGGTATGGAATAGCCTAAGTGCTGTAACGCATATAAAATGCTCATTGCACAGTGTTTAATCCCATCTTCATTTCCGGTAATCACACACCCGCCCACTTTGCCATAATAGATGTATTGGCCTTTATCGTTTTGCTTGCCGCTCATTCCATAAAGTCGCTCGATCAGCTTTGTAGCTACAGAGGACTTTTCTCCCAACCAAATAGGTGTACCAATCACCAAAATGTCAGCTTTCATCACCTTATCAAAAATTCCTGGAAATTCATCCGAGTCATATCCATGTTCAGTCATGTCCGGATACACACCATAAGGCACATCATGATCCACGAACCGCATGTATTCCACTTTTACATTTTCCTTCTCCATGATATCCATGGATAGTTGCATCAAACCTTGCGTGTGACTCTCTCTGGGAGATTTCTTAAGCGTACAGTTGATGTAAAGAGCGGAAAGGGAAGAGAAATCAGGTTTACTCATAGGAATGATTTATTTAAAACGATCTTTGCATTTCATAAACAGAACAGATCCGTCGACCGAATGTTATAATGAGATCATGTCCTTTCTAAAATTACAAAATATAGAGAAGAGCTATGCTGCGGATAGACCAGCGTTCAGCTGCTCGTCATTAGAATTAGCCAAAGGCACAAAAATTGGGATAGCTGGTGAAACCGGATCGGGCAAGTCTACTTTATTGCGTATAATTGGAGGGCTGGAAAAACCCGATAAGGGTAAGGTACATATGGATGGTACCTCTGTGTATCCGAAACTTGACCGATTAATCCCCGGACACCCTGAGATGGCCTATTTGTCTCAATCATTCGAATTACCCAAATTCATTAAGGTCATCGAGTTCCTACAGTCCAATGCGATCGAGGAAGAAAGGTTCGATCAGATCGCCAGTCTTTGTCGAGTAAAACAACTTCTGGATAAGGACACACGTGCTTTATCAGGAGGGGAGCGACAAAGAGTAGCATTGGCTAAAGTGATCCTAAAAGAACCCGTTGTACTCTTATTGGATGAGCCGTATTCCAACCTGGACCCTCATCACAAGCGAATCATCAAGGAGGTGATTAGGGACATCAGTAAGGAAACTGATGTAACCATCCTTATGGTTTCGCATGACCCTTCAGATCTTTTACCCTGGGCAGATGAAATACTCATCCTTAAAGATGGAGAGATCGTGCAAATCGGCACACCTAAGGAAGTGTACTATCAGCCGGTCAATGAATATACAGCAGGCCTTTTTGGTGACTATCAAAAGCTGGATGGAAGTAAATGGTCATCATTAAAGCAGGATTTGATCGTAAGACCAGAGCAACTCACACTCAATAATCACGGCAAGACAGGAGAGGTGAAGGCAGTTTATTTTCACGGAAACCATGAGTTAATTGAAGTGAAAACAGCGCATGAAACCATCCAGGCACGGTCTGCTCCAGGCACCTATCAAAAAGGAGATAAGGTGGGCGTAAGTCTAAAACTTACCGACTATTCAAAATAGCGTTAAGTGCCTGATCGCGGTAAGTTCTACTTACAGGAAGTTTATTGTCACTAATAATTACCTGATTGCCTTCTAACGCACTCACATGATTCTTATTGATCACATACTGTTTATGAATCTGTACAAATGACGATGGCAGGCTGTCCACGACGGATTTAAGTGTAGTGTGAGTAATTAGTCTGGTTTCTTTGAGTTGCAGGATCACATAATTCTGCATGGATTCCAGGAATAAAATGTCCTGATAGCGGACTTTTTCCATGCGCTTGTCTGTCTTTACAAAAAAGGAATCCTGACTGCCCTGAAAAAGTGTTTTTGTTTTTTCTGCTGCTTTTAAAAAGCGATCAAAGGAGATAGGTTTCATGAGGTAATCCACCACATCCAATTCAAAGCCTTCCAACGCATACTGATCATAGGCAGTGGTAAAAATTACTTTAGGTGGATTGTTGAGACTCTTTACAAAATCTAGACCCGTCAGATGTGGCATTTGAATATCCAGAAATAATAGATCGGGTTTTAGCTCTTCCAATTCATTAAGTAGGTCCAATGCAGAGCTAAAAGAACCCAGATGAGTGAGATAGGGTATCTGCTCCACGTACCCTTCGATTCCGGCTCGGGCGAGCGGCTCATCATCTACGATGCAGCATTTAATGGTCATTGGACAGGTAGTTTAAGAACCACTTCAAAAGTATGATCTCCATCGAGAATCTCTAAGTCATAATTTTGTTGATAGAGCAAGTCAAGTCTTCTTCGAAGATTATTCAACCCAATTCCTGATCGAGTGAGATCATCCGTTTTCATTGCTCTTTTTGAATTAAAAACAGTAAATACAGCATACCCACTTTCTTCTCTTAGTTTCATTTCAATGAACGGTTTTTTCCCTTCTACATATTTAAAGGCGTTTTCTACTAACGGAATCAATAGGTGGGGATAGATTTTACCTGGTATATCTTTCAAATCTACTCTCAACTCCAAATTATCATCTTTGCGGACTTTGTGTACTTCAGCATAGAGCTGGATAAACTCGATTTCTTTTGAAATGTCCACCAGTTTCTGTTGATCCTGATACAAGCTGTAACGAAGTAATTCCGAGAGTTTCTCTACACTTTTTTTAGCCTCAGGTACACTTTGATCCATCTGGAAGTAGATGTTATTCAAGCCATTAAAAAGAAAGTGCGGACTGAATTGTTCTTTAAGGAAGTTTAATTCTGAATTTAGTCGATCATTCTCAATTTGCTGAAGCTTGAGTTTACTTTGAACAAAAGCCTGGATGTAAAAATTACCCCTTCGGATCGCGAAATACAGCACGATGTAGAGCGTAGGAATGATGGTGATTTGAACTAAATCACTAAGTGATAATCCATCATCAGTTACTGCAGCCATTGGAATAATTGTACAATAAACCACAAGCAGAGCAATGCAAACAACACTCAATAATTCTTTACCAGCTCTTTTTAAAGTCAACTCACTGGCATCATCGTTAAAGTACTTTCGCTCCTGTACCCTGATGATATAGGTGAAGATGTAGCCAACGATGACTACCGTGATAAATTCGATTACGTTGATATAAAGTGGTCGTTCCCAGAACTTAAAGCCCTTGCCCATGGTATCATTCACCACGCGCAAGGTGCCATAAATAATGAATCCGTAAAGGGCAGGAAATATCTTAGGCCACACTTTTTTCATTTATGATATAATGAAATTGATTTCTTGAATTAAATAAACTAAAACCTGTCTTTTCGACGCTAGGAGGAATCTTTATAATCAGATAACAAATCCTTTGGTTAGTAGACCGTCTTACATTGAACATAGATATTTCATTGCATTCAATATGACAGGTTTTTGTTCTTTTTAGGTCATAATCAGGCAGCTTTAAATTCTGCTCGCTCTTCCAATTTAGTAAAGTCTTTTTGTTTCTCCTTTTTCGGAAGCTCTTTCACTCCAAAAAGGAAACGCATAACTCGGAAAGGGCGAACGAAATATTCATATCCTGCAACGGATAGAATGAAACTAGCTGTGCTTACGAATAGATACTTTGCCAAAATTCCTTCATCTACTAACGTTACGATGTAGTATCCAATGATGATAATGATGGTCTGGTGCAGAATATAAAATGGATATATCGCACGGTTTGCATATGCCAAAATCGGGTGAGGCTTATTCAAATACTTTTTACCAAGTGAAAGCATCGACAATAACCACAGCCAGCCGGAAAAAGCTAATAGTATCAGGTAAAGTGTTTCACTAATACCTTCCAACTCAATTCTATTCCATCGAAAGTAATTCAGAATGATCGTACTAAGAAGAGCCAATCCCACCAGGTTCCGAGTGTCTGATTCAATGCGCTTCCACATGGCAGGAATGATGCCGGCAAAATATCCGGCCAGAAAAAAACTACCCCAATACGTCATCCAGCCCCAGTCTCCAATCAATGCATTGGTGCGGTTGGTATAGACAGTGAAGGTCACATAAATAAGCACCGTTGGTACAATAAGCAGCACGTATGAAAGCCATGAATGCTTCTCAATAAGTTGATTGAAGTAGTTTTTAACCTTGTCTTTTCTTAACCATAGAAATAAAGGCAGCAAAATGGCTGAGTAAATGAACAAATACAATACAAACCACATGTGGTGCCAGGATAGATTACCTTCAGGATAGGGTATCATTTCAAATATGGTGGGCCAAAAAGCAGCGAAGCTTATCTCTGCTCCATTGAATAACCGTTCAAAGTATACCTGAGGTGGCACAATTACGATCATCGCAAAGATCAAAGGCACCATGAGTCTGTTGCTTCTCTCTTTCAAATACCGCCAGGGCGATCGTTTCCTTAGAGCTAAATAGGTGCCGTATCCGGAAATGAAGAACAGGAGGGGCATTCGGAATCTACTCAGCCAGAAGTTGAACTCCAGCCAGAGATAGCTGAGTTCATCGTTTTTGATGTGCCAGTCCCACTCAGCAGTGAAGATCATGGCCGTATGAAAGTAGAGTACCAGGATAATTGCGATTACCCTGAGCCAGTCAATGTCGTGTCGTCGTTCCATAATGTTTGAGTTTTATGGAACCGAAAGTGAGATTATCTAAATAGGTGACGAAATTTTGTTGACGACTGACAGCTTTCTGTTGATGACTGACATGAAATTCCTTTTTCTCAAAAAAATCTTGTAGATGCTGAAATAAATTCAGCATGACCACATATTCAATGAATCGTCACCCTGAACTTGTTTCAGGGTCTTCTCCACATAAATTATTGCATTAATCTTATTGAGAAGATTACGGGAGGGAAGCACAAAAAAAGGGATCAATCAGTTGATCGATCCCATTACACGCTCCATAAATTCATTCATGGCTTCTTTCTTAGGTTTACCATCCTTGATGGCTTTTGCCACTTCAAGAGAGCCATAGAAGTTAGAAAGCAACTCACCAATGACGTCCAGCTCCTCATCTTTAATACCCTTGGCTTCAGCCATGTGTTCCAGCAGTTCAACAGCCTCTACCACATAATCCTCATCATTCTGCTCTATGAAATCCAGGGTGTGTTTAATTATTGGTAATCGCATGTAGTATTTCTTTTATGTTGTCCTCTTTATTTCCGGCATTGCTTGCAACCAGCTGTCCACCTTTAAATCCGGCAAAAGTTGGAAGGTTTTTTACTTCTGCCAATGCACGGGAGTTTGGTAGTTTTTCAGCATCTACATAGATGAATTTCACTTCTTCATTTTCACCTGCCAATCTTCTGAATTTAGGTTTTACCAATCGGCAATTTCCGCACCAGGCCGCTCCGTATTGCACAATCACCTGATCGTTTTCTTCGATAACATTTGCTAAGTTATCTTCTGTTAAATCTATCATTTCGTTATCGTTTATTTGAATTTGACGCGAAGTTGTGATATGATATATTTATGACTTAAATAAGGTCATTAAATTTACTTATGAATCTACAGCAACTTGAATACGCGCTTACATTGGAGCGACTGGGGTCTTTCACTCATGCTGCCAAATCACTGGGAATGACCCAGCCGGCGCTTAGTCTTCAAATTAAAAACCTGGAAAACGAAATCGGGATATCCCTTTTTGATCGTTCTAAATCGAAAATAGAGCCTACTGAACAAGGACTTAAATTTCTTTTGCGTGCCGGTGAGATCGTTTCAGCCAGCAAGCAGTTGAAGGCCTACGCCATCAGCCTTGGGAATGAATTTGAAGGAGTGCTCAAATTAGGTGTGATTCCAACGCTATCTCCATTCCTCATTCCATTATTTATCGATGACTTCACCAATAAATACCCGGCAATAACCATTGAGGTGCATGAGCAGCTGACGGAGCAAATCCTCCAACAAATCAGACTAGGTGAACTTGATGGCGGAATCATTTCCACACCCATAGAACGACAAGGAATTGCTGTGAATCTGCTATTTTATGAGTCATTCTTTCTGTATAAGAATGATGAATTATTTGAGTCATCAGAAAGCTTCAGCATTTCCAATATTGAAATAGAAAACTTGTGGTTGCTGGAGGAAGGTAACTGCTTTAGAGATCAGGTAAATGACATTTGTTCATACAAAAACATTAAATCTACAACCAGGCTGAAGTATCTGTGCAGCAGCATTGACTCATTGATTCGCATGGTGGATCATTACGGAGGAGCTACCATTCTTCCGGAATTGACAACTCTCAGCCTGGAATCCGACCAGGAAAAGCACCTGGCTGTCTTAGACGATAAAATCAGGGAAATTGGATTTGTCAGTAGAAAACTTAGTGGAAAAGAACATCTTTTCGATGCTTTAATAAACACGATCAAAGAAAGCATACCAGCTCGAATGAAAGATAGAAGTGGGAGAGAGGTGGTAGATCCAGGGATCACTGTGGATTGGTGATTAAAACAAAGAGCCCGTCTTTGGTAAGGCCTGACGCCTCAAATGCATCAAATAAAGCTGAGCGCATGCATGAGCATCGCTGTAAGCATCATGATGATTGAGTTGGATCTTGTACTTTTTACTCAGATAGGCAAGTCCTCGCCTGTATATGACTCGCGTACATCGCACCTCAAAGTCCGGCTGAACGATATCATAATACGCAAGGCTGTTTCTTAGGCAGTTGATGTCAAAATTGGCATTATGAGCCACGACCACTTGATCTTCAATTAAATGCTTAAAGTCAAACCACACTTCTTCAAACAGTGGTGCGTCTGCAGTGTCCTCCGGCTTTATACCATGAACCTCTATGTTTTTATAGAAGTATTCATTTTTTGGAGGTTGAATCAGTCGATTTATCTTCTCTACAATCTCCCCGTTCTCCATTCGCACGATCCCGACCTGGCATACACTTGCCGGATTCCAGGTCGCTGTTTCAAAGTCCAAAGCAGAGAAAGATTCAAGTGCCATTAGCAAACTAAATTAATTGATGAAATTAAGAGATTGGGATTTATTCAAACCATTGGAAGCCTATTCTGTTGATTTTGTAGATATAAAATTGATATAGAATGGAAAAAGACAACATACAGATACAATTAAACCGGATTTTGGACAATATTACTGCCGTAAGAAAGCTAACCGAACAAATGTCTTATCAGGATTTCGAACAAAATGAACCTGCTAAAGAAACGGTTTACGCACAATTACAGGAAATTGGTCAGGCTGCATATGAAATAGAAAATCAGACCAATGAATCTCTAACTTCAAATTTCGATATAAGTGTATTGTCTTCTCTCAGAAACGCCAGATACAATATGGAAGCTGAAATTGATCACCGCAATACATGGGCACTAATTAAAGGTGATCTGGTTACTATAGGCGAAGAGATGGAACATTCGGATGTATATGTTAGATAGAATATATCTTTTGCTTACACCGTAACGTAACGTTCCATGCTACACGTATCCAGGATCACTAGTCTCGAATGGACGATTTCAATAAACGTGATATTTAAAATCTACAAACGAAGATTATTTATCTAACTAATCAATTGGTTCGTAGTTTATTTTAAAAATCACTTCATTTTTTATGATTGCTTTTAATCCACAGGCCTATTTTTGATCGTATATCAAACACTTTTTGATGTTTAGATATCTACAATTGGCTTTTCTGTTGGTGCTAACCAGCACGTCTGAAGTGTTGGCAAATGGTGATACATGGAAAAATATTCTTTCTGATAAGCAGGGGATAGTCGAATTTTATTGGTACCCTAACAATGTCATCATTGAAAATTCGAGAGATATTATCGATGGTATTGAGCATGATCTTGCTATTTCATTTATACGTTTTTTAGAGGCTAGTCACAATGTTTCAATAGAGCTCCGCTGGATTGAAACTGATAGTTTCGAAGAAGTAATAGATAAAGTCAAAAACGGAAAAGGCGGAACTTTTGGTGCTTCATCCATTTCTATCACCGAACAAAGAAGTGAGTACCTAAACTTCACCGCTCCTTACATGGCAGATGTAGCGGTTTTAATTTCAAATTCAAATTTAAATGTAGCGCTAAGCCTTGATGAATTAAAAGAGGTCTTAGATGGAAACACAGCGGTCTCCATTACGAATACGACATTGGTTGAATCTTTAATTAAGCTTAAGGCTAATCTGGGGGTTAACTTTTCCATAAAGTATGTCAAGAATAGTGGGGATATTATCAAGCGCGTCAGCGAGCTTGAAAATAGCTTTGGATACGTTGACATTGCGAATTTTTTAGTTGCAGTAGATAAAAACACCAATATAAAGCGGCAGTTTTTTTTACCAATAAAACTGGAAGGTCTCTCGATTATTTACCCAAAAGGCAGTGATTGGAATAAACCTGTAAAAGATTATTTTGAGAGTCAGCAATTTGAGGAAGATAGAAAGAGGATAATACAGAAATATCTGGGTGCTAATGCGACAGAAATCATTGATCGTATATCCAAATCGGCCGAAATGGGACCTCTTGAAGAAATAGTTATTTCCAACAGAGAAAAGGAGGCGCAATATGAACGATTATTAGAGGCTGCTAAAAAAGACCAGGATTCGGTAAGATTGACAATCATTCTTATTTCCATTTTGATAGTAGTATTGGTGGTATTAGTGCTATTGTATGCACTATATCGCATTAAGTCTCAAAATAACGATCGTTTGCTGGAACAGCAGCGATTAGTGGAAGAGGCCAATGAGCAGCTAAGGTCTCTAAATGAAGAAAAGAATAACCTGATTAAAGTGCTGGCTCATGATTTACGCTCCCCACTCTCCAATATTTTGAATGGTTCTCAAATAGTTGAGTCAAATGAAAAATTAAGTGAGCAAGGTCAAAAGCTTTTGGGTTTTATAATGGATTCCTCTCAAAAGATGAGCTCAATGATTGATAAAATATTGGATGTTGATGCAATTGAAACAGGTCGGCATAATCTTAAAATAGAGCATATTGATATTCATGAAACGCTCCAACAGATTATTAAAGAAAACGAGACTAAAGCCAACAAAAAGTCCATTCAAATAATAGCTAACCTTCAGAAAGATTTAATAGTAGAGGCAGATAAAATCTACACCGCTCAAGTAATTGATAATCTGGTTTCAAATGCGATTAAATATAGTGGTGAGAATGCTAAAGTTGAGATCACATGCCAGCCAGTAGGTGAAATGGTTCGAATTAGTGTAAAAGATGAAGGACCGGGTCTCACTAAAGAAGATGAGAAAAAGTTATTCAAAAAGTATCAGCAGCTGAGTGCCAGGCCTACAAAGGGCGAAATGTCCATCGGGTTAGGCCTATCAATTGTCAAGCTTTTTACAGAATTAATGGGAGGTCAGGTTAGTTATGAAACAGAATTGGGAAAGGGAACATCTTTCCATGTTTACCTTAAGAAAGGAATCTAATCTTCCTCGATTAATTCCAGGACATCCATAATTTGTCCATAGTCTTTGAATCCTGGACGCTCTTCTTCGCTTGCTTCTAGTGCCAATCCAGGGAAATTACCCAGCTTTTTATCTTCAGATATCCCATAGCCCTTGAGCAACTTTAAGTTTCCATTGTAATAGCCAATCTGACTATCAATTTCATCGAAGAGCTTTTCATTATTTGAAATGACAATTACCATTTTTACAAGCTCATCCAGGTAGGAGAGGTCCGATTTAAATTGCGCTAACTGTGAGGAATTGTTGATTTCTAATCTGAAGATTAAAGGCTTTCCTAATAATCCAACTTTTTCAACTAAATCTAAATCGCCAATTTCAATGTAATCAACCGGATAGTTTTTGACACTCTCTTTGATCTGATCAAGCCCGGCACCATAAAATTCACCCGCAAATTTTACGCCTGCTACCCATTCGGTGATCTCAGCAAAATCTGAATCGCTAACCTGTGAATCTGAACTTGGATCAATATTAAATCCTAAAACATCAACCATCATTCCGGCACAATAACGTGCGTCTGAAAGGTTGCTAATATTACTGATTTTTACAAAAGTTTTAAGTGCCATGAATCTTTGAAATTTCGTTCGCAAATAAACGTAACAGATCGAAACATTTTGAATTAATTTGCTGTTTTGCACAAAAAACATTCAAAATGGCAGTAGAATTAAAGACAGACGAAGACTTCAAAGAAGCAATTTCCAACAATGATAAAGTAGTAGTTAAATACTTTGCTGACTGGTGCGGTAGTTGTCGATTGTTTGCACCAAAATTTCGAAGACTTTCTGAGGACGATCGATTTGAAAATATCACCTTTTTGGATGTGAATGCCGAAAAAAGTCCTGACGCTAGAAAGCTTGCAGGAGTAACTAATTTACCTTTCTTTGCCACTTTCAAAAATGGAGAATTTTTATCCGGGCAAGCGACTAGTAAAGAAGAAGCCGTGATAGAATTGATAAATGAATTATAATTATGAAAATCCCTGTCATCAAGCAATTGATTGAAAAGTATTCAAAAGATGAATTAGAGAAGGCTGAGGCTGCTATTGCTGAAGAAGTACAACCATGACATTGAAATACCCGGGGAAGATGAAGGAGAGCAGCTTACGCACGCATATGCAGCTATTCAAATCATTGAGTCTATGAATGATAATAACGTAGACTTTAAAACGGCACTTCGAGAATATACTGGCCGTGTTAGAAATTCTATTTCATAGAATTGGTTCATCTACGACATTTGTATTAATAAGTCCGATATCCAGTGTGCTTCGTATGTAATGCACGTTAAATTCACTTGACCAAAACAAATATGGAAGCATACTTAGATACTACGAAAGATATTTACAAGCGTGCAGCTGAAACTCCGGATGTGGGGCTATGCTGTACCACTACTCCAATTTGGGCATTTCCGGGACTGGATATCCCCAAGATCATGCAACAAATGAATTATGGATGCGGTAGTACCGTTCATCCCCGTGATTTGATCAATAATCCAAAGATCCTTTATGTTGGAGTTGGTGGCGGTATGGAATTACTGCAATTTTCCTATTTCAGCAGACAGAAAGAAGGTGTAGTAGGAGTGGATGTGGTGGATGAAATGCTGGAGGCATGCGAGCGTAACTTCAAAGAAGCGGAGCAAAGCAATGACTGGTTTCAATCAGATTTTGTAAGTCTCAGAAAAGGTGACGCATTAAACTTACCAGTAGAAGACGCATCTATCGATGTGGCGGCTCAAAACTGTTTATTCAATATTTTTCATGAAGAAGATCTAAAAAAAGCACTTCATGAAATGTATAGGGTGTTAAAAACTCATGGCAGATTAGTACTTTCCGATCCAATCAGTGAGGATGAGATGCCTGAGAATCTCAAGAATGACCCGGAGCTTCGTGGGCTATGCCTGAGTGGTGCACTTCCTTTGCAAAGGTACATCGACATGATTACAGAGATCGGATTTGGCACAGTCGAAATAAGAGCTAAGAGGCCCTATAGAATTCTTGATACTAAGCATTACGACACAGCAAAACCTATTCACATTGAAAGTGTGGAAGTATGTGCAATTAAAGATCCTATGCCTGCGGACGGACCTTGCGTTTTTACTGGTAAAACAGCTATTTACACTGGAGATAAGGAATATTTTGATGACCATGCGGGTCATGTTTTAATGTACAATCAGCCATTATCCGTTTGTGATAAGACTGCTGGCAACCTGGCTTCTCTTGAGAATAAAGATATTTATGTGAGCAATAGCACCTTTTTTTATGATGGAGGTGGATGTTGCTGAACAATTTCTAATTGCTTCTGGTTATTTAATGTATATACATACAATTTAACTTAAACCAGAAAGTATATTATGAAAATGAAACAAGTAAAATTATTAAGCATCCTGACTGTGTTAGCAGTGATTTTCACAGCTTGTGGAGGGGGAAGCAACAGCGATTCTTCGACGGCAACAGAAGAAGCTTCTGAAACCACTTCAACTAAGGTATCAGGGACATATCAGCTTAGCAATGACGAGTCTACTATTGCCTGGAAAGGGGAGGTAGCCGGCGTTTACGGACACAATGGCGTCATCGACATGCAATCAGGTACTGTGACTGTGACAGACGGAAAAGTTACCGGAGGAGAAGTAGTTATCGATATGACAACTATACAACCACTAGACACAGCATCTTATGAAGCAAGCGGAAAAACACCTCAAGACTTAGTAGATCATTTGAGCACTGGTGATTTCTTTTTAGTAGAGGAATATCCGACAGCAAGCTTTGTGATTAAAAGACATGAAGGCAATTCTTTGGTAGGAGACCTTACAATAAGAGGTAATACGAATGAAGAAATAGTAGAATTAACTTCCTTTGAGGCAACAGATAATGGCCTGAAAGCTGAAGGAAAGTTGATTTTTGATCGACAGAATTACGATGTTAAGTGGGAGCATTATGTAGAAGATTATGTGCTTTCTGATGACATTGAATTGACGTTGAATGTAGCGGGTAAATAACCATATGCCAACATATTAAGGAAGGCCAGCTCTAACGAGCTGGCCTTTTTTTATTGCATTATTATTCATTTAGCTTAAATATCATAGAAATTGTCATCGAACAATTCAAAGTCTATTTCATCCTCAACTTCCTGCTGGAAAGCAGCATATGCATCCCACACATTGGGATCTTTTTTTGAAGATAAGATTCGTTTGTTGTTCATCGCAAAAAGTATTGCTTTTGATTCCCTTTGACTGTTGTTAATTGATGGTTTCATAATTGCGTGTGTTTTAAAAATTATGAATCAAACTTATTTGGGTTACAAGTATCCATCCAGAGGTAATCACTCATTTTGCTTAAATACGTATTTTGATTAGACTAATACCAAAAACACGTATAGCGATTGAGAGCAATATATCTCGATACATCTAACTGTATTTTAAGAAAGGTTTTGTAAAGTTTTAATTCTACCTTTGCAGCATATGTATAAACCGTGGCTGTGAACCCGGCAGAAGTACGAAATAATGAGTAAAAAAGGACGAATTTTAGTCGCCATGAGCGGCGGCATTGATAGCTCACTGGCGGCAGTGATGCTACACGAAGAAGGCTATGAAGTGATAGGGATGACCATGAAAACATGGGACTATCAATCTTCAGGAGGGAGCAACAAAGAAACAGGTTGCTGTAGCTTAGACTCCATCAATGATGCGCGAAATATCGCTGTAAGCTTAGGTTTTCCTCACTTTATTGTTGACATCAGAGAAGAATTTGGTGATGCTGTCATCGATTACTTCACGGATGAATATGTGGCAGGAAGGACGCCAAACCCTTGTGTAATGTGCAATACGCACATAAAATGGGATGCGCTGCTCAGAAGAGCAGATAAGCTGGATTGTGAGTACATCGCAACCGGACATTACGCCAACATACGAGAGGAAAACAATCGCTTTGTCGTATCCCGGGGAGTAGATGGGTATAAGGATCAATCATATGCCTTGTGGGGTATTTCCCAGGAAAGCTTAAGTAGAACCAAGTATCCGCTTGGACACCTTAAGAAATCTGAGATATATGATATGGCTCGTGAAAGGGAGTTTTATGAGTTGGTATCTAAGTCAGAATCATATGAGATCTGTTTTGTACCAGATAATGATTACAGGGGATTCTTGAAACGAAGAGTACCGGAGCTGGAAAAAGAAGTTGCAGGTGGTGAATTCGTACTGGAATCAGGGGAAGTTGTGGGTAAACATGAAGGGTATCCGTTTTACACTGTGGGTCAAAGAAAAGGTTTAGGTATTGCTTTAGGCTATCCGGTTTATGTCACTGAAATACAGAAAGATACAAATCGAGTTGTGCTCGGTACTTTCGACGAGTTAAGTCGTGATGGCATGTACGTGAAGCAGCTCAACATGCAGAAATATGCGAGCATTGAAGGCGAGCGAAAAGATACTGTCACCAAAGTACGATACAATGATAAAGGTAATCCGGCCGTTATTGAGCAGGTCGGAGATACAATGAAAGTGTATTTTGGCAATGGAGTAAGTGCAATTGCACCTGGTCAGGCTGCCGTTTTCTATGAAGATGATGATGTGATTGGTGGCGGTTGGATTACTTCAAGCTTTCATCAGAATAGAGAAAATTGAAAAATTCAAGGTTACTTTTAAGATTAATTCCCCCCTTTAGGGGGATGAAGGGGGGCGTTTTTTTACTTCCTTTTGTATTGCTTCTGTCCTCCTGCAACGAAACCAAAGAAATAGGTCCATCTGCACTTGGTTACGATTACTACCCGATAGAAATAGGCCAGTATCGGGTATATAATGTTGAGGAGATAAAGTACTTGATTAGTGGTTTTGATACCACAGCATTTCAGCTAAAAGAAACCATTTTTGATTCGATACAGTCTACAGATCAAATCACCTATTTATTGAGACGAGATATCCGCACGAATGAAACTCAACCCTGGGAGAGCGACTCTGTCTGGACAGTTGCACGTACGAATAACTACCTGGCAATCACTGAAAACAACATTCCTTTTATCAAATTAACCTTTCCTGTAAATGCAGGGAGGAAATGGGATGGAAATAGTTTAAATAGTAGGTCAGCAACAACTTATTACTACCAGTCATTGGAATTTTCGGCCATTGATTCCTTGGCTGCTCAAGATCAAATTAGGGTTGTTATTGAAGATATTGAGGAGAACGTGACCGGGATAAACTTGAAAAGTGAGATTTATGCAAGGGGAGTAGGGCTCGTAGAAAAAGACTATTTAACTCAGAAGAAATGTACATTCAGCGATTGCGGTACGGACTTAGGTGAGGTTATTGCTGGCCGTTCACTGAAACAGACCTTAATTGAAATAGGAAATGAAGAATAAATTAATATGGCTGATAGCCTTCATCACTATAGCTCATTTAGGAGTTGCACAGAGCCAGATCAACCGGTATTTTATTTATTTCACAGATAAAGCAGGTGAAAATTATCCTTATTCCATTTCAAATCCGGAAGAATTTCTAACGCAGCGCGCCATAGAAAGACGTGAAAAGCAGGAAATAAGTATTAAAGAAGATGACCTTCCGGTTTCTCCGGAATATGTACAAGGTCTAAGAGACGCAGGAATTGATGTCTATTTTACCTCTAGATGGATGAATGGAGCTTTAGTCAATGCAGATACTTCATTGCTTGATGACGTTTCTCAGTTGTCTTTTGTCGATAGCATTGCTTGGATTGCGGATACCACTCGATTGAGTGCTGAAAAGAGCATCCCGGACTATCCTGATTCATTTGATCCACCAACTAGTCAAAGTGGAGACTCAGACATTCAATTGATTATGCTTGGGGCAGATACAATGCATGAGGATGATATCAAAGGACAAGGGATGCTTATTGCTGTATTGGATAATGGTTTTACAGGAGTAAATCGGTTTACGCCATTTCATCATGTATGGGAAAATAATCGAATCATCGCCACTAAGGATTTTGTTGAAAATTCAGGTGATGTTTTCCAGTTTGGTGATCATGGTACTTCCGTTTTTTCAATAATAGCAGCCAACTACACATCAACTGACGGAGACCTTATTGGCATTGCCCCTGAAGCAGAATACATCCTTTGTGTTACTGAAGAAGGTGGAAGTGAAGATCGGGTGGAAGAATACAATTGGTTACTGGGAGCTGAATTTGCTGATAGCCTGGGAGCCGATGTGATTAATGCATCATTAGGATATAATACATTCGATATCACCGAACATGATTATTCCAAAGAAGATCTGGATGGAAAAACAGCCATCGTATCTATTGCAGCAGAAACAGCAGCAAAAAAGGGAATGGTTGTAGTTACAAGTGCCGGCAATAGTGGTAGACGAAACCCACCTGGTAACCTGATCAACCATCCGGCAGATGCTGATAGAATTCTGGCCGTGGGTAGTGTAGATCCAAACTTCGAACGGTCTGCGTTTAGTTCAGTAGGCCCCACTGCGGATGGTCGTATAAAACCTGATATAGCTGCTTTTGGGGATGGAACTGCAGTAATGAGTGGAAATGGTTCAATTGAAAGAGGCGGTGGAACCAGTTTTGCCTCACCGCTGATTGCAGGGTTTGCAGCATGCATCTGGCAAATGAATCCAGAAAGGACAGCCAATGAAGTGATTGCCGCAATCAAAAATTCCGGACATCTGGACAGTAATCCTGATAATTTGTTGGGGTGGGGAGTACCTAACTACATGTATGCTAAAGATGTAAAAGCACTAAACATTACCGATATCCTGGAGGATAAAGTGACGATTTACCCCAATCCATTTATTGGTGATACACTCTATCTCTTAACGGATGGAAAGTTCAATACCGGAATGACAATAAAAATCCTTGACCCAAAAGGAAGCCTGATTTTTAATCAGGAATTCAAGAAAAAAGAAATTAAGGAAAACATGGAATTGAAGATCGACAGTAGTCAACAAGGAGTTTATTTCTTATTCTTGCAAACAGGAAATAGTCAGAAGATTGTCAAACTCATCAATTTCTAATGTCCAAAAAACTAATCGCCCCTTCTTTTCTTGCTGCTGACTTTGCTAATGTGCAGCAGGAGGTGGAAATGCTCAATAACTCAGAAGCGGACTACATCCACATCGACATCATGGATGGTGTTTTCGTCCCAAACATTTCTTTTGGTTTTCCGGTGTGCCAGGCCATTCACAAACATGCAAAAAAGCCGATGGACTTCCACCTCATGATTGAGCACGCTGATCCATATTTGGAGGATTGCATGAAAGCAGGCGCAGAGATTATTACAGTGCATGAAGAGGCTTGTAGGCACCTACACCGAACGGTATCAGAGATTAGAAGACTGGGTGCCAAAGCTGGAGTAGTTATTAATCCTCATAGACCGGTTAGTTGCCTGGAAGAGATTCTGCCTTACGTAGATTTGGTTTTACTGATGTCAGTAAACCCCGGCTTTGGTGGACAGAAGTTCATCGAGACTACTTTTGAAAAGACCCGAAAGCTTAAAAAAATGGTAGATGAGGTTAATCCTGAAATCATTATTGAAATAGATGGAGGTGTAAATGATCAAAACGCCGGTGAACTTTTTAATGCAGGTGCAGATATGTTAGTAGCAGGTAGCTTCGTTTTTAAATCAGATGACCCGGCTCATACAATCGCTAAACTTAAAAAAGCCTGATCCAGTGAGAACACTGGTTTTATTGCTCTCTTTTTTCACTTCATTTCTGGTAGCTGCACAGCAGGATATTATTCAGGGACGAATTGTGGATGAGAATGGTGAACCGATTCCTGCAGTCAATGTAATCATCAAATCAGATCGATCTAAGGGAACCATCTCAAACATTGATGGTTATTTCAGCCTGGAAATAGCTACAGGCACCTATGATTTGATTTTCTCTCATGTACAATACGGAACGTACGAGCTCACGGACATTCCGACCGGAGTTTCTGACTTCATTGTTACTCTCAGTCCTAATGCCACACAGTTAGAAGACGTTAAGGTAGAAGGTCAGCGAGAGCGAGACGCGATAGACCCTGCTATGAAAATAGATGCTAAATCTGCTAGAAACTTACCATCCGCATTCGGAGACTTTAGTAAAGTGTTACTGACCTTACCGGGGGTTGCTGCTAACAATGAACTATCGTCAGCATACAATGTGAGAGGCGGAAACTTTGATGAAAACCTGGTATATGTCAATGATATCCCGGTTTACAGGCCTTTCCTTGCCAATGCCGGAAGGCAAGAAGGGCTGAGCTTTATTAATCCGGATATGGTTGGCGACATTAACTTCTATGCCGGAGGATGGGAGTCGAAATATGGTGACAAGTTATCCTCTTCGTTGAATATCGATTATAAAGAACCGGAATCATTGGAAGGACAGTTAAACTTTGGCCTACTGGGTGGATCTGCATACATCGGAGATCGAATCAGCGAAGATGTTCAATACCTCTTTGGAGCCAGACACAGAGACTCCAGGTATTTATTGAATACACTCGAGACAGATGGTCAATATCTTCCTTCCTACACGGATGCACAAGCATTTTTTACATTCGATCTGACAGGAAAAAATAGCAAACAGTACAGTAGAACGAAGTTAAACTGGCTGCTTGCATATGGGAGGAATCGGTACCTGACCTTGCCTATCTCACAAACGACTGAATTTGGGTCTGTGTCGCAAAACCTTCGAATTCAAACCGCTTTTGAAGGAAGAGAGCAGCTTGATTATGACACCTATCAAAGTGGAATAAACCTATCTCACAGGTGGTCTGATCGATTTTTGAGCAGGTGGATAGTTTCAGGAGTGTATACTTCCGAACGAGAAAATTATAACGTAGAAGGAGCCTATCGAATTTGCGATGTAGATAATAATCCCGGATCAAACAGCTTTAACGATTGTGTAGTCATTAGGGGGGTAGGTAGAAATTTTGAATATGGAAGAAATAGGTTAGAAGCTAAAATCTATAATGCAGAATGGCGCAATGAATACCTCATTTCCGACTGGTCCATCCTGGAAGCTGGATTTGGCTACAACAAAAACATCATTGATGATGAGCTGAATGAATACGCGTTTCTGGACTCTGCAGGATTCGTAAACCTTAATGAAAGCACTTTCAATGAACTTAATTTAAGTACCGGTATAATTACCGCCTATGCACAGTCGACAGTGTTTACCAGAGACTCACTTCATGCGTTCAATTTTGGCATAAGGGTCAATCACATGGACTACAACAACGAAACACTGTTTAGCCCCAGGTTTATCTATCGCCTAAAGCCACGATGGGAAAATGAAACCTCTTTTCGGCTTTCAGTTGGTAAGTACAGTCAGCCTCCTTTCTATCGAGAGCTGAGAAATTTAGAGGGAGACATTCAGGAAGGAGTAGAGGCACAGCGCTCGATACACGTTATTGGAGCCATGGAGCGTATATTTAATTGGTGGCAAAGACCATTTCTTTTTACAACGGAAGTGTATTATAAATCACTATCCAATGTAATACCGTACGACATTGACAATGTGCGCTTGAGATATTTCGCCAATAACAATGCAGATGCTTATGCCTATGGTTTTGATTTCAGAATCAATGGAGAGTTTATTCCGGGAACACAATCCTGGTTTAGTTTGGGTATTCTAAATACAAAAGAAGATATTGCTGAAGATGACAAAGGCTTCATCAGGAGACCAACTGATCAGCGGATAAACCTGGCGTTTTACTTTGAAGATCATTTACCGAATGACCCTACCATGCGTGTCTATGTCAATTCAGTATTTGGTTCCGGCTATCCATTGGGACCACCAAATGAAATAAATGCAAGAAATATTTTTTCCGGCGATGAATACTATCGAGTAGATATCGGAGCTTCTAAGTCATTTGAACTACTTAATCATAAGTATCTGAAAACCTTGTGGTTAAGAGCGGAAGTGCTGAATGTTCTGGGTGCAGATAACACCTTGTCATACTCATGGATTCAGGATGTAACAGGCGCTCAGCTAGCCATACCCAATTCATTATCGGCAAGGTTTTTGAATTTCAAAATTGCAGCAGACTTTTAGGTGAAGGTTTCGCCTATCTTTGTTTCACCATAACGTAAATAAAATGAAAAGACTCACTCAATTATCCATAATGCTCATAGTTGTCGTTGCGATCACTTCTTGCAACAGACAGGTAACCAGAATTAACCCTGATCAGCAAGTAGACCTCAGCGGGCGCTGGAATGATACTGACTCTAAGCTCGTAGCAGAGGAGATGATCCAGGACGTTACCGGAAGGCCGTGGCACAATGATTTTAGAATAGAAAACAATCGTAAGCCTGTTGTAATCGTAGGCTATGTAAAAAACAAAAGCACTGAGCACATTGAATCGGAAACCTTCATTAAGGATATCGAAAGAGAATTCATTAATTCAGGTTTTGTTCGAGTAGTATCTAATGCAGATTTTAGGGAAAAACTTCGTGAGGAAAGAGCTGAGCAGGGTGAGTTTGCTTCGCCTGAAACACAAGCAAAGTGGGGTAAAGAACTAGGCGCTGACTTTATGATGTTTGGCGTTATTACAGCAATTACAGATAGTTATAAGAAAGAGAAAGTAGTAAGCTATAAAGTCAATCTTGAATTGGTGGATATAGAAACAAATGAAAAAGTTTGGATTGGAGATAAAGAAATCAAGAAATACATTAAGAACTAGATTTTAAATGGCTGCACTAATTGGTGCAGCCCATTTTATTTCCTTATCACCACACTCGACTCCAATGGTTTCCAACAAAGCCAAGTATTCAATTATTATTCTGATTGTTCTATCAGGATGTGCTTCTTTTTACCAACTTAATTATGAATTCAATAAGAATTTTGAAGAAGGGAATATAGAAGAAGCTGCCAGTGTATTAGATCAAAACAAAAAAGCTGCTCGTAGTAAGACAAGGTTTTTGTATTATGCCAATCAGGGAGTAGTAGATCACTTGCTTGGAAACTATGAAGAAAGTAATAATTGGCTTGAAAAGGCTTACCTCTTTGGAGAAGATTACCAAAAAAACTACGTCAATTTCGCCACATCTTATTTTCTTAATCCTAATTTAATCGTATACCCGGGTGAGGATCACGAACACCTCATGCTTTTGTATTACAAAGCCCTGAATTATCTGAAATTGGGACAATTTGAATCTGCCTTGGTAGAATGCAGAAGGTTAAATCAGCGACTGTATGAATTAGGAGATAAGTATGTTTCTGAAAACAGGTATAAAGAAGATGCATTCATTCATAACCTGATGGGTATTATCTATGATGCATCTGGTGATTACAACAATGCATTCATTGCGTATCGTAATGCTTATAAGATATACCGGGGATCTTATTCAGAAATGTTCAATTTGCGAGTACCAGACCAGCTGAAAAAGGATTTGCTTCGAACTGCTTCACTTGCAGGGTTTCCCGAAGAACTGGACATGTTTAGTGATAGTTTAAACATGGAGTATAAAAAGTTACCACCATCTCCTGGTGGTGAATTGGTGTTTTTCTGGCATAATGGTTTAGCTCCTGTAAAAGATGAATGGTCAATAAACTTTGTTGCTGTTAAAGGAGATGGAGGCCAGGTATTATTTGTGAATGAAGAAATGGGGTTAAGTTTTCCGTTCTTTTATGATGCCGGATCTGACGGGAATGCATCCATTACAGACCTGACAGGTACACGTGTTGCATTTCCAAAATATGTAGAACGTGAGCCATTCTTTCAGCAAGCCAGCCTTGAAATAAACAATTACTACTACCCGTTAGAAAAAGCAGAAGATGTTAATGCCATCGCTCAAAAAACGTTAAATGAGCGAATGATAGAAGAGCTGGGAAAGGGGTTGTTACGGGTAGCTCTTAAGAAATCTATCGAAAAGCAAGTCAGAAAAGAAGATGAGACGTTGGGCTTTCTGGTCGGTATTGTAAACTTCGCCTCAGAACAGGCGGATACAAGAAACTGGCAAACTCTCCCACATAGTATTCACTACACTCGTGTGCCATTGAGCGAAGGTGAAAACACAATCACTTTACACACAGAGGGTTCGAGAGGAGAAAATCAACAAACGTTTACATTTATCGGTGAACCTGGAAAGACCCAATTCCAAACGTACCAATCGTTGGAAAGCAATATCGCATTCTAACGATCCAATCGTTTTTCTTCCATTGTCACATCTTGATCTGTACGAACATGCATTTTGATGTTGACCAGAAACTCTCTGCAACCACCATCAATCAATGCTTGCTGAGCATCACGGGCGACTTGCTGTAGTTTGTCGTATGGACCTTGCATCACAGTTTCCATAGGAGTGATCATATAAGTCACTCCTGAGCACTGAATCACATCGATCGCTAAATCAATCTTAGAATATACATCTTCGTCTCGATCCAGAGGAACCACTTGAATAGCTAATTGAATATCTTTATCTGTCATGGATTATAGGTTTTAAGCGAAAATAATTCTTTGAATAATTAGCGGCACACTTTTCCCTATTTAGTGAAAAGGCTTTATTTTGAGGCATCATATTATAACTAACCATTAGCATGTTCACCGAGTACGAAATTGAGTCTATGATAGCATACCCTGAGGTTGCTGAAGCTACTAAGGCTTTAAAAAAGGAATTCCTGAAAACTGAAGCCCCATATTTGGAAATAAGTGATGATGATTTCTTTTCTCTTATCATCATGACACCAACCATTGGAATTGCCATGGCTGATAGTAAAATCAGTTTATTTGAGGAAATGGCGCTCAATAAGAAGGCAAGAAAACTTTCAAAAGGAGGGTACTTCATGAAGAAAGATCCGGTAGTCTACGCAATGAAGTTTCTTATTAAGAACTATTACAATTGGTCGGATAAATTTCTGGATGTATTAAAGCAAACGATTAAAATAACCTGTCCGCTGGATGATATGAATTTAAAGCCGGTAGATAAAAATGCAGAGGTTGATTATCAAGAATATCGTGAAGCTGTACTCCATGCTCCTTATTTATTGATCCGGTTCATTGCAAGTTTCTTTTTGGAAAATGATGAAGACATCATTAATCAAAATCATAAAGTGAGTAAGGAAGAATTTCAGCGTATGAATTTGATTGCTGAGAAGTTGGAGTTAGATAAAATTCCCGTCTTCCAAATGTTTTGTAAGACTTTCCAATAATCTATCGACAGATAAATCGTTGTTGGTATTAATGAATAAATACCCGTTTATATTCATATTTATAGTGGGGGTGATCTTGACTGCATGTGGCGATGACGATACACCAACAACTACCATAGATCAGGAAGTACAGCTGTGGTTAGACTCATCCGGAATCTCTGCATCATTCGATGAAAATACAGGGATTTATTACTATCCGGATTCATTAAACCCGGGAGGCTCCCAGGTTAGCAATGGAAGAGTTGCAGCTATTTACTACACCTTAACAGATTTAGATGGTAACACCATCGCTTCTCATCAGCCTTCAGATGGAGACTCACTATTGTTTAAGGTTGGGGTTTCAGCCGTATATCCGATTGGTGTAGACTTTGGAGTAAGCCTGATGCGTGTAGGAGAAGTTTATAATTTTATTTTGCCACCGTCACAAGCATATTTAAACCTTACATCAGGAGCTATCAACTCCAACCTAATTGCTCATCTTAAAATTCAGTTAGTAGCTGTTCACAACGAAGCGGACATATTTGCGCAGGATACGGTTGATATTAGACAGTACATTGACGATAATAACCTTAACAACCTTTCCTTAAATCCAACCGACTCGATTGTTAAGTATTCTACAGGAATCGTTTATAAAAGAAGAAGCAGGGGTACAGGAAACATTCCATCGAATGGTGATACTGTTGTAGTAGACTATACCGGCAGATTTCTTGATGATACCGGTTTTGCGAGTGATGGGACGTTTGAGTGGGTATTCGGTTCAGATGAGCCAAGAGAACTTTTAAGTGGTTTTGAGTTTGGAGTATCCCTCATGCAAACAAATGAGCGTGCACTTATTATGATTCCATCGTCAGAGGGATATAGAGAAAGTGCTTTGATAATTCCTGCATTCATTACAGGTGATCTTATTGAAGATGACATTATCCCGGACTATGTATCCACCATTCCTCCATATAGCACATTGCTATTTGAGGTAGACCGTACCGATTAATCCATTAATTTTGGAATGATTTGCTCGCTGGCGTCAAACGATATGGAATATACCTGATCCTGGTATTTAGTTGCCTACAGGCCAACACCCAGGATATCTACGAGAAATACAATATTTATCGGGATCCGGTAAAGGTTTTTTTAAATAAGTTCAGCATTACAGCTACCACTGGAATGGCTGTAACAAACTATTCTCATCAACTGCAAGGAGTATATTTTTACCAGGACGCACAGAGTCAATTTATCTTTTCAAACGAGGTTGAAAATCTGGGTAGTTCATTTATCGGATATACGGATTGGCTCAACGACCCTCAGGTAGGATTTAATACCACACTTGAAAATCCTTTTGATGTACCTTTTGGTTATCTGGAAAATCCGGTAAATAATCCATTATTAGGTGATCAAACGTTCTTAATTGATACTGATACAACAGACTTTGGATTTATGGGGGCTTCCAGGGGTGTTCCAATAAATCTTTCCGTCCACTATGAGTACAAAGAATTTAGAGTAGGTGCCGGATATTCGTATGAAATACATTATCTGAGACCTCTGGAACCTACAGCTTTTGGTGATCATGTGAGAGCATATCAGCCAAATGCCAGGCGAACCAGGTACTCCAGACTTTATGGTCTGGTAGGCTATAAATTTTATCAGTTTTGGAGCTATGACTTTGTGGCTGAATTACAAGTGGGTAGGATAAGAGCAGGCCAACAGTTTAACAGAGGTGCTATTAACAGAGGGCTTTACACCAACTTTGGAGTTAGCATTGAAAACAATTGGTCAGAATATTTCAGAGTAATTATCAGACCTAGTGTAGAGTTTAAATCTTACACAACATCAATTCCGGATGGTTCTTCTGTTTCACATAAGTATCCAACATTTGCAATTCAGGCTGGGATTAGCATCAATATTCCGGACATCCCTCGATCACCAATGAAGAGTGATCATGTGCAGCTAAAGCACGTTTATACCGATCCAGTGACCGGTCGCCGAATGGAGGTTAGAGGACAGCCAATCTATAAAAGACAGAACCCTAAAGTCGGAGAGAATCATCGCACGTTATGGCGATATAAGCGCAAGAATCGGAGGAAACTTAACCCGACAAAAAATTAATACTTAACTAGTCGGTAAACGCTAAATTCTATCTTCATTAAAGCAATGATTTGACTAGGATTTTTGCTAAATTGCGGGTTGATTTTTGGCTAACCCAAATAAGCATAAATGGCAGACGGAGATATCGATAACCTATCCTCATCCGAAGAGAATATTATCCCAATAAATATTGAAGAAGAAATGCGCGGCGCATACATCGATTACTCGATGAGCGTTATCATTTCAAGGGCTCTTCCCGACGTTAGGGATGGATTAAAACCAGTTCACAGAAGGATCCTTTATGGGATGGATGAACTAGGTGTTAACTACAATAAATCATATAAGAAGTGTGCAAGAATTGTCGGGGACGTACTCGGTAAGTACCACCCGCACGGAGATACTGCTGTATACGACACCATGGTACGTATGGCGCAGGATTGGTCCATGAGATATCCGCTTGTAGACGGGCAAGGAAACTTTGGTTCAGTAGATGGGGATTCACCGGCAGCTATGCGTTACACAGAGGCACGGCTTAGACGGATTTCTGAAGAGCTTCTGTCTGACATTCGAAAGAATACCGTATCCTACGTTCCTAACTACGATGACAGTACGGAGGAGCCAAGCGTATTACCTTCTAAAATTCCAAACCTACTGGTAAATGGAGCCAGTGGTATTGCTGTAGGTATGGCAACCAATATGGCACCACACAACCTATCAGAGGTAGTTGATGGAACCATTGCCTATATCGACGATAGAGATATTACCATCGAAGGGTTGATGGAGCATATTACAGCACCTGACTTCCCAACCGGTGCTACCATTTATGGATACCAGGGAGTAAGAGCAGCTTTTGAAACGGGCAGAGGTCGTGTAATGCTTCGTGCAAAAGCAGAATTTGACACCACAAGTACAGGCAGGGAGCAAATTATCATTACTGAAATCCCATATCAGGTGAATAAAGCAAGCATGATCGAAAAGACTGCTGCTCTAATTAATGATAAGAAAATCGAAGGTATTTCTGATATCAGGGATGAATCAGATAAACAGGGTATGCGCATCGTATATGACCTGAAAAAAGATGCAATTCCTAATATTGTTCTTAATAACCTATACAAACAAACAGCCCTTCAATCATCGTTTAGTGTTAATAATGTAGCCCTTGTAAAAGGACGCCCTAAAACACTAAACCTTAAAGACTTAATCGTTCATTTTGTCGATCATCGTCATGAAGTCGTAGTTAGAAGAACGGAATATGAACTGGATGAGGCTGAGCGAAGAGCGCATATACTTGAAGGTTATCTAATTGCACTTGATAATCTCGATGAGGTTATTAACCTGATTAGAAAATCAAAGGATCCGGACGAGGCACGAATCGGTTTGATAGATAAGTTTGACTTATCTGAAATTCAGGCAAAGGCCATTCTGGATATGAGACTCCAGAGACTAACCGGCCTTGAAAGAGATAAAATCCAAAAGGAATATGAAGAAATTCAGGCACTCATCAAGGACCTAAAAGAAATCTTAGGAGATGAAGGCAAGCGAATGCAAATCATCAAAGATGAGCTTCTTGAAATGAAAGAGCGCTATGGTGACGAAAGAAGATCCGATATCGAGCATAGTGCAGATGAGTTTACCGCAGAGGATATGATCCCGGATGAGGATATGGTAATCACTATTTCTCATCAAGGATATATCAAGCGTACACCGTTGATTGAATACCGAACCCAGGGTAGAGGTGGAGTAGGAAGCAGGGCAGCCACATCTAAGGATGATGACTTCACAGAACACCTGTTCATTGCTTCAGCTCACAATTACCTATTGATCTTTACCGAATTTGGTAAAGTCTTCTGGAAGAAGGTTTGGGAGCTACCGGAAGGAAGCAAGGCATCCAAAGGAAGACCAATTCAGAATCTGATCAATATTGAATCGGATGATAGGGTACGATCTGTAATCAATGTGAAAACATTAGAGGATCCGGATTATATCAATAACAACTTCCTCATAATGTGTACGAAGCGAGGAGTCATCAAGAAGACTTCTCTGGAAGCGTATAGCCGACCAAGAAGAAATGGCATCAATGCAATTACCATCAGGGAAAATGATAAATTATTGAACGTACGCCTAACTGATGGTGATAATCACATTGTCATTGCCAGCAATTCAGGTAAGGCCATCAACTTCCATGAGGGCGATGTTCGGTCAATGGGAAGAATGGCTGCAGGAGTGAAGGGAATGAACATTACCGACAAGGAATTTATAGTTGGTATGGTTTGTGTAGACTACAAGAACCCACCGAACCTATTAGTAGTATCTGAAAAAGGATACGGTAAACGATCTGACCTGGAAGATTACAGAATCACCAAACGTGGTGGTAAAGGTGTGAAAACGCTGAATGTGACCGATAAAACAGGAGCACTTGTAGCAATCAAAGATGTAATAGATGGAGATGAATTGATGATTATCAATAAGTCTGGAATCGCTATACGGATGTCTGTCGATAATCTGAGAGTAATGGGAAGAGCCACCCAAGGTGTTCGACTCATTAAACTGAATGATGAAGATGAGATATCAGCAGTAGAAAAAATATCTAACATTGGCAACAATGAAGATGAGGAGGGTGAGTCAGAAGCCTCCAATGAAAATGAAAACCAAAAGGATAACGAATAAACAAAAAAAATAATGAGAACATTTTTAACCATTCTTTTAGCGGCTATTTGCGTGGTAGGATACTCGCAGAAAAAGCCTAAAATCAATAAGGCACTTTCTGCAATGGAAGATGGCGAACTTGCAGAAGCAAAAATGATTATTGATGCTGCTATTGAGCATGAAAAGACAAAAGATGATGCCAAAACATGGTATTACAGAGGACAGATTTATGCAGCATTAGACACAGCGAATAATGAGCCTGGTGCATTAGACGAATCTTTGAGATCTTTTGATAAGGCTCTTGAACTAGACCCTGAGCAAAAGAGTACTTCATCCTTCACAGGAACAGGCATAGAGAATGTAGATAGTAAAAGACAAGGATATTATGCTTACTACTATGATCAAGCTGTTCAAGCATACAACGCTGAATCATACGAAGCAGCTACAGAAAATTTTGAAACGGCCTTCTACATCAATCCGTCGGACACTAACGCTATTCTAAACGCGGCATATGCTGCAGTTGCAGCCGGAATGGATGACAAAGCAGAAGAAAATTTTAAGAAGTCTTATGATGCAGGAATTCGAGATAAGAATTTGTTTCTACAGTTGTATAACTATGCGGTTAAAGATGACCGATTAGAAGAAGCGCTGGTTGTCATCCGTAATGCAAAGGATGCACTTCCTAATGAGGTAGAGTTTGCTAAATATGAAATCAGTCTCTTAATTGAACTTGATCAGACTGAAGAAGCAATGGCCGAACTTGAGAAAGCCATTGAGGCAGATCCTAAAAATCCTGATCTACATTTCAGCCTTGGAGTATTGAAAGATGAGCTTGGTGATAAAGAAGGAGCTATGGCAAGTTATGATCGAGCTATAGAAATTGATCCTAATCACTATAACTCAAACTTCAACAAAGGTGTATTCATCTTTAATGAAGCTAATGAATTGATTAAGGAACGAAACGCTCTAAGCTACAAGGAAGAAAAGAAAATTAAAGCACTATCTCAAAAAATTGAAGTGAAGCTAAAAAATGCACTTCCATCTTGGGAAAAGTTGTATGAACTTAATTCTGAGGATGAAACGGTGCTAGAGACACTAGCTTATATCTACACAAGCCTTAAAATGAATGATAAGGCAGAGAAGATTCAGGATGAATTAGATGCTGTCAAAAATTAATTGAAAGTAATATTTCAGATTCAAGCCGATCTTATTGATCGGCTTTTTTGTTTATACACAAATCCACAGATATGCTTCAAGAAATACTTGCCAATTATGCGTTTGAGGAAAAGTTGATTCAGGAAATAAGCGATTCCGGCTATTCAAAATCGTATAAGAAAGGTGAGGTTGTCATAGACTCATCCAACATTAATGGGTATGTACCATTGGTAATAAAGGGACTTTTAAAGGTTTATAGAAAAGAGTCTGACGACAGAGAAGTATTGCTTTACTACCTGGAGAAAGGTGAAACATGCGCCATGTCTATTACTTGCTGTGTAGAACAAAAGAAAGCTTCCATTAAGGTGATAGCTGAAGAAGATTCAACCATTTGGTTTATTCCAAGTACATCAATGGATATTTGGCTCTCTAAGTATCCCTCTTTTAGAAGGTTTGTCTTTCGATCCTATCAGACTCGCTTTGATGAGTTAATGTACACCATTGATAGCATGGTTTTCTTCAATTTGGAGGATCGACTGTATAAATACCTATTGGATACCAAACAAGCGACTGGTAGCTTCGAAATCGCAAAAACTCATCAGCAAATTGCGAATGAACTAGGTACATCAAGAGTGGTTATCTCCAGACTGCTGAAAAAACTGGAACAGGAAGATAAAATCACGCAAACGAGGAATAGAATCGAAATACTCTAAATTCTTGTAACAAAAGTTACACCTCACTTACTTCTCATCAGCTACTTTTGGCTCGTGAATAAAACAGTTCAGCGATTCATTCCAATACTTTCCTGGTTGCCTGCTTATAGGAAATCTCAGCTAAATGGAGATGTATTTGCAGGTATTACTGTAGGAATTATGCTCATACCCCAAGGCATGGCCTATGCATTGATTGCAGGATTACCACCCGTCTATGGATTGTATGCGTCAATCGTACCACAAATCATTTATGCCTTACTAGGAACATCGAGACAGCTTTCAGTGGCTCCAGTGGCCATGGATTCCTTGCTGGTGGCAGCCGGTGTATCTGTTTTGGCTACCGAAGGAAGTGATACCTATGTAGCTTTTGCCATTTTACTTGCCTTTTTTATGGGAGCCTTCCAGTTCTTGCTTGGCATTGCTCGATTAGGATTCATCACCAATTTACTATCAAAACCGGTGATCAGTGGGTTTACGTCTGCTGCAGCATTGATTATTGCATTTAACCAACTGAAATACTTACTCGGTACTGAAATACCTAAGAGTAATAGATTCTATGAAGTCATACTGAATGCATTGAACAAACTTGATGAAACACACCTTTATACGCTCATAATTGGAATTGGAGGCATTATTATCATTCGGCTATTGAAACGCCTGCACAATAACATTCCGGGAGCATTGATTGCTGTTATTGTCGGAACGTTGATCGTCTACATTTTCAACCTCAATTCAGCAGGAGTAAGCATTGTGAAAACAATCCCTGAAGGACTCCCCGGGTTTCAACTACCGAATTTCTCATTAGGTCAATTTGGAGAGGTTCTTCCTTTAGCTTTTACAATTTCTGTAGTTGCATTCATGGAGGCGTTTTCTGTTGCTAAAGCTATGGAGGCCAAAAAGAGAGATCACCGAGTAATACCCAACCAGGAGTTGATTGGGTTAGGAGCCGCAAATATCATAGGATCACTATTCCAATCATATCCTGTGACTGGTGGATTTTCACGGACGGCTGTGAATCAGCAGGCAGGTGCAAACACGCCTTTATCATCAATTATCAGTGCTTCACTAGTGGCACTAACGTTGCTATTTTTAACGCCGCTGTTTTACTATCTGCCTCATGCCATTTTAGCATCTATTATCATGGTTGCAGTAAGCAAATTGTTTGACCATTCCTACGCTATTCAACTCTGGAAAGAAAACAGAAAAGAATTTTTAGTACTTCTATTCACCTTTCTGGTAACCCTCAATATCGGAATGGTGACAGGCATAGTTACGGGTATCATATTGTCAATACTGTTGTTTTTATATCGGGCAGCATATCCACATATTGCAAGGTTAGGACGCATCAAAGGGCATCACGAATTTAGAAATGTGACGCGATTCAATGATTTAGAAACGTGGCAAGAGTTGGCGATTATAAGAATTGACGCACCACTAACCTTTATCAATATTCAGGAGATCAGCGACTATATAAATAAGCTGATTGCAGATGATAAGCGTATCAAAGAAATCATAATTGACGCAGGACCTATAAGTCACATGGATGCCACTGCAGCAGACGGGTTACATGACATTGTCAGCATGTTAAAGGAAAAAGGAGTGAGGCTGGTGATGTGTGACATCATAGGACCGGTAAGAGACGCAATGAAGCAAACAGGATTGGATAAAGTAATCGGTAAACGTAATCTGTTCCTAAGCCTGAGTGAGGCACTAGAAAATGCGCTGACCAACGCTAAAGATCCTTATAAAAAAGTGACCTTACAAACGAATATTAAAACGTAACAATTGTTACAAACCTGAAGATCAAAGCTTCGTACTTTTGTAACATAATTAATTAGAGAAATGAACATCGAACAGATATATACAGGATGCCTTGCACAAGGCGCTTATTTTATTGAAAGTGAAGGAGAAGCGGCTATCATTGATCCGTTGAGAGAGTCTGCTCCCTATTTGAAAAAAGCAGAGAAAGAAGGGGCTAAAATCAAGTATATTTTCGAAACGCACTTCCATGCGGATTTTGTATCCGGTCATGTGGATCTTGCAGAAAAGTCGGGAGGAACAATCGTATATGGACCTGGAGCAAACGCAACGTTTGATTTTCATGAAGCCCAGGATGGAGAGGTGTTCCAACTTGGAAAAATAAAGATAAAAGTGCTACACACTCCAGGGCATACCCTGGAAAGTACTACTTATTTATTGATAGATGAAGAAGGAAAAGAACATGCTATTTTCAGCGGAGATACACTGTTCATTGGAGACGTAGGTAGACCGGATCTTGCACAAAAAGGTGACCTTACACAGGATGATTTAGCCGGGATGTTGTATGAAAGTCTAAGATCCAAAATCATGACTTTGCCGGATGAGGTGATCGTATATCCGGCACATGGCGCAGGATCAGCCTGTGGTAAAAACATGAGTAAGGAAACATTTGATCTATTGGGTAATCAAAAGAAAACAAACTATGCGTTACGGGCAGACATGTCCAAAGAAGAATTTGTCAAAGAAGTGACCGATGGATTGTTGCCACCACCTCAATATTTTGCCCAAAATGTGGCTATGAATAAATCAGGAGCTGTAGCGCTTGATAAGGTGCTAGAAAAGGGAAATGTACCACTAGATGTTGAGACTTTCGAAGCAATGGCCAATCATGAAGGAGCTTTGGTATTAGATACACGACATCAAAAAGACTTTGTAAAAGGACATGTACCTAACTCGGTGTTCATTGGAATAGCCGGAGATTTTGCACCATGGGTAGGTGCCTTGATTCCAGATCTACAACAACCAATCGTATTTTTAGCAGATGAGGGCAGGGAAGAGGAAGTAGTCACTCGACTGTCACGCGTAGGCTATGACAATACCCTCGGATACTTAAAAGGAGGGATTGACGCATGGAAAAATGAAGAAAAAGAAGTGGCTACACTGGAGTCTATTTCAGCCGAATCTTTTGCAAAACAGTTCAAAGAAGGTAATCTGCATGTGATGGATGTAAGAAAACCGGGAGAGTTTGAAGGAGAGCACATCGAAGATGCCGAAAGCTTACCCCTGGATTATATCAGCGAAAATATGGACAAGGTGGATGAGAACAAACAATATCACATTCACTGTGCCGGAGGATATCGTTCAGTGATCGCAGCTTCTATTCTTAAATCCAGAGGATTTCATAACCTGGTGGATGTAGCAGGAGGATTTAAAGCGATTAAAGACACGGATATACCGACGACCGATTACGTATGTCCAACTACACAGAAGTAGACAAATAGTACATTTCCCCCTTAGGAGGGGGACAGGGGGAGGATTCTTCCTCCTCTTTACACTAAAAAATCAACGAATTTTATGGATTTTATCAATGAACCATGGCCCTGGTACGTGGCAGGGCCACTTATTGCCTTTATTATGTTAAGTCTGTTGCTGAGCGGTAAACGATTTGGGCTAAGCAGTAACCTGAGAAGTATGTGTGCGGTGATGGGTGCTGGCAAGCATTGCGAGTTTTTTGACTTTAACTGGCGAGCACAAAGCTGGAACCTGGTCTTTGTAGTAGGCCTCATCATAGGTGGTGCAATTGCCAACAATTATATGGGTGTTGATAGTGTGACCATTTCAAATACAACCATCAAAGAATTAACAAAAATGGGGTTTGAGAATCCGGGAGAAAGCTTGATTCCCAAAGAACTATTTAGTTGGGATAATCTGCTGACTTTTAAAGGGTTAATAGCTATTGTTTTAGGTGGATTTTTAGTTGGATTTGGAGCAAGATATGCCGGCGGTTGTACTTCAGGACACGCTATCAGTGGATTAAGCGATTTACAAAAACCTTCGTTGATTGCGGTCGTGGGATTCTTCATTGGAGGACTCCTTGTGACTTATCTGATAACACCGTATTTGTTAGCACTTTAAAAAAAGACGAATGAAATTTCTAAAATTTATATTCTTCGGAATCATTTTCGGTATCACGCTTTCAAAGGCAGAAGTCATTTCCTGGTATCGCATCTATGAGATGTTTCGATTCCAATCCTTTCATATGTATGGTGTAATTGGATCTTCCGTCGTAATGGGTATCATAATCATTCAAATAATCAAGCGAAAGCAGATTAAATCCATTGATGGAAGACTGATAGAGATAGAGCCAAAAGCTCGTGGCATTCAGAGATACTTATACGGAGGGATCATCTTTGGAATAGGATGGGCATTGACAGGAGCATGCCCGGGACCATTGTTTATTCTTGTTGGAAATGGAGTTGGTGTATTCATCATAGCCATTGCTTCTGCAACATTAGGAACCTATGTATATGGAAGAATAAAACATAGATTGCCGCATTGATTTGATAATTTTGCAGTCATGTTGCTAACGATCCTCTTACTGGCCACTTTGGTGGGTATCATTCTATTTGTGCGCTACATCTTTAAAGATGAGGGACCTCATCATCAATAGGTCTTTAGTCATCACTACGTGATTTACGTAATACCTGAAATCAGAAAATCCCTGACGTATTAAAAGATGCTATGATTCACTTTTGAGGAAACAACTCGAAGGATCTATGAAAGCACTACTTACATTCCTATTTGCAATTACATTTTCTGTTCAGGCATTTAGTAAAACGGACCCAGATAACAACGGTAATAAGCATGTGTATGAGGCTCAAAGAATAGCCTTAAAACTGCATCAGGTGTATAATCACTATAAAAACAAGGATATTGAAGCTTGTAAAGAAGGCATGCAACAGCTTTCATTTGAGCTTACCAAGAATATTGAGATAAAGGTTCAAACCAATGCAACTGTTGATAGTCTGGTGTTTGAAAACAATGAAATGCTACGTTGGGCATATTACAAATCAGTTGATCTTGGATACATACGAGACGTAGAAGCTACTATCGCTATCAAGCATCCCAAAAGTAAGTTGATTTTGGAGGAGTTGGCTCAATTGATTAAATCCAAGCACAGCGTTACAAATAGGGAAGAGGAAAGCGATTGGGAAACCATCAAACTCTCTGATCCAATAGGTGCAGACATTATTGACGATCGGTTTAAGATCTATACCGTTACAAAAATTGCCAGTCTATACACCTATGAAATCAGCGCCAATGGTGATTACCTCATGCTCAATATGAAAGAATCAGTGCCAAAAATCAAGGCAACCATTAACTATACATCCTCTAATGGTGTTGCTAACCAATAAAAGAAATTACTTGCTTAGGCGATTAGCGATGTGTTCTATGATGTAATCATTGCTATCAAAGTAAAAGATAATGTCCTGAGTACCACCCGAATTGATCAATTTATAGCCCATCACATTGTTACTAATAGCAGAGGTAAATCCACTACCTAGCTTAGTATTGATTGATTCGGTTCCCATTTCCATCATAATATCCTGAGGAAGCGCCTTGTTCAGTGGTAATTTTGTTAAACGCCACTTATTCTGATTTCTTGAAAATATTTTAAACTTCTCAATATCACCCATTACAGAGCCGGCTTGAGGATATAATAGAATAACCCTTACATAATCACCTTCAAGAGTAAACTCTAAACCGTAATCCGGATAGAACAGGGAAGTTAATGAAACATTCTTTTCGGAAACTTGGGAAATCAAAGCTGTCTTGCCAAGCCGGGCTTCAACATCTTCCAGCTTATCACCAATCTTCAATCCATTGAAATAACAGACACCATCTTTAATCAGAATATCATACGTATTACCAGTGACTTTACTTTCAAATTGGGCAGATGTGATTAATACAAAGCATAGCAGAACGGTAGCTGACAGAATCTTTTTCATGGTGTAGGTTGTGTTGTTATACGATTACTAAAATAATGTGATTGTCCCAAACTCAATGCCGTTTAGTTAAGACTTTCTTACCCTCACAGGAGCTAAAAGGGTTTCAATCAAATTGCTAATTTTCTTTAACTGAACGGTATTAAACTCAAATAATGCAATAAGCATATTTCAGATTAATCAAAACCAAAAGTGTTTCCTCCGCGATTTGAAAGATCAAATGAAACAAACTCGATAAGCTGATGCAGGGATTCGGTAGTTTTGCGCAAAACGCCACTCAATGAGCAACTTTGAACATCTGGATCTTTCCAATTCACTCAAACATGCATTGGAAGACTTGGGCTTTCATACGCCAACACCAATTCAGGTTCGCGCGTATGCTGCCATTCGGTCAGGGAAGGACCTGGTGGGGATCTCTCAGACCGGAACAGGGAAGACGTTTGCATATCTATTGCCGCTGCTCAGAGACTTAAAATATTCGAAAGAAGTACCTCCAAGGGTGTTGATCATTGTGCCTACAAGAGAATTGGTGGGGCAGGTAGTAGAGCAGATAGAATCATTAACTACCTACATGAATATCTGTGTGCTGGGTGTTCACGGGGGAAAGAATATCAATACCCAGAAACCGGCTGTGGTGGCCGGAATGGACGTATTGGTAGGTACTCCAGGACGTATTTATGATCTGGTTTTGCATAAATCTTTGTCCCTTAAAAGTGTAAAAAAAGTAGTCATTGATGAGGTAGATGTGCTACTGGACCTAGGTTTTCGCTTTCAACTAACCAACATCTTTGACATGCTGCCCAGGAAGCGCCAGCACATCATGTTTTCAGCGACTATGACCGAAGAAGTTGATGAGTTGATCGACGACTATTTCATTCAGCCAGAGAAAATTACCATTGCTCTAAGTGGCACGCCACTAGAGAACATCATACAGGTAGCTTATCAAGCTCCCAATTTTTATACGAAAGCAGAGCTGCTCAAACATCTGTTGGTCTCTGCTAAGGCTTTCCCTAAGGTATTGGTATTCGTTTCCAGCAAACGCAATGCAGATAGATTGTATGCGGAATTGGAAGAATTGTATGAAAAGGATCTGTGCATCATCCACAGCAACAAAAGTCAGAATTACCGTCAACGATCGCTGGAAGCATTTAATGAAGGGAAAAAACGTATTCTTATAGCTACAGACGTCATAGCACGTGGACTGGACCTTACAGACGTGAGCCATGTGGTCAATATGGATGTTCCGATTTATCCGGAAAACTACATGCACCGAATAGGTAGAACAGGTAGAGCAGAGAAAGAAGGCTCATCCATTTTACTGTACACCGAAAAAGAAACCGAACAGAAGACAGCTATTGAAGAGCTGATGAAGCTGACGATTGCTGAAGAACCATTTCCCGAAGAAGTAGAACGATCGAATGAACTGCTGCCAGAGGAGCGACCAAAAGATAAACAGAAGGAGCTTTCACACAAGCTCAGTCCGAAGGAAGCTAAGGGAGAATCTACACACGAGAAGAAAGACAAGAACAAGAAGGTAAACCTGGGAGGATCATACCGCCGCAAGCTGGCCAAGAAGTACAAGAAGCCATTGACACGTGGTGACAAGAATCAAAACCGTAAGAAACGGAAGTAATCCAGAGGTTGTAATTAATCCTAAATCAACACCATAGGGCAGTTTTCTTATTTTTATACTTAACATAATATAAATTATATAACAAAGCTGTTATTTATTACTGCGGCGCTGTTTGGCGATTATCTGTCAGCTTAGATTATATAATGATATTATGTTAACCAGCAGAGCTGGACTTTGACGTGCACGTTTCTGATTGATGATTTTTTTGGTGCAGTGCTCTTAGCAAGGTTGTTATATAATTAGACGTTATATTAAGTAGCCGCTCAGGCCAGCGCCTCAACCAGCCCTGTGCCGTGCCCTGATCCTGAGCGCCTAATAATTTTTCTTTTTGGCTAACCCGCAAAAGAGTTTTTCCCACCGCACACACAACAGATCCTGACTTCCTGATTGCTGAGAATCGAATATATGATTGGTCACGGACCATTGGTGCAGAATACGTTGAAATATGACGTTATAGAACGTCAGGAACACTTGTGTTTTCCCGATCCACTGGATCGTAGATCGATTAGCTCACAAATGATTGATTTGTTTTCGTATGGAGTTCGCTTGATGCCCTCATGCCGGGCAGGCAAATACTTTTGGCATTGGCCCAAAAGTATTCAAAAACCCTAGCCAAAATAATCACCTATCAGCCGCACAAAGTCCAGCCCACGCCCGGGTATTTTGGCAGGCCAACGCTCTATTTTACCATCCTCTGAGAGTATTTGCAGTTTCCACATTTTCTCTATGTGGTCGATCATTTATAGTTGGTGGTAGATGTATAACTGCTCTTAAGTTGTTAATGAAATTTTCACGGCCTCCGTCTAAGCCAATATTCTGTAATTCATCTAAAAGTGCAGTATTAGTTGATATGCTATAATCACCATTGAATTTAACAAGCCTTCTATCATATGACCTATGATGAATAGCGCAAAGAGCAATACCATTCGAAGTGTCATCAGTTCCATTATGTTCTACAGGAACTATGTGCGCAGCATCAATTAGTTTAAGTTGGATACCACAAAAAGCGCAACGATTGCTATATGCAGTTAGAATTCTATTTTTGAAGCTATTGTCTCTTACTTTCTTCTTTACACTAACTACAATTTCTCGTCTGTTTTCGGTTACGCTATTTAAGGTTTCTTCATTTATTTCCTCAGCTGACTCAACCACACTTTCTAATACTTTTAGATCATTATTGGAAGTTCCAAAACTGTGTAATTCATTTAAACTATCTATATAAGTAGTTAAGAAATCAGGTCTAATCGCTAAGGCTATTTCACTATTCCCTTTTTCCCAAGCGGAAATTCCATTCACATAACCATTTCTTAATGCTGATTCACGTATTTGTATTGATGGAGATGCTCCAAGGTGAATATTGTGATAATTAAAATCAAATCCAGCAAAAACACCTCCTTCTTCCCACCACCCTAAAATCATTACCTTCCCATTTCCTAAATTTTCAAATCTTTCGACACCAGTTATCTGTATTCTATATTCATCAGCCGCTCTTGCTGAGCCACCTCCATGTGTTAAATTCCAGATATATATAGTTAAATCATGGCTTACACCATTTTTAAAAATGCGGAGAATAAATGGATGAAAAGCCGGGTCATGGAGATACAATATATTCCACCCATCATCCGAAATTGCATTTATAATCAGATTTAATAAATCTTGTTTTCTGTGCTTTCTAAAAGACATTCGTTATTTGTTGATTTCTCCATTTGACGCGATAATTCATGGCCTAATATCTCTGCAAATAAAGGAGGAACAGCATTTCCAACTTGTCTCCATTGTTGCTCAATTGTACCTGCTAACTGCCAACTGTCAGGAAATGTCTGAATTCGTTTAACTTCTTCTATTCTTAAAATTCTATTTCTCCAATGGAACGGCCCCATATTATTAGATCTTCTTGCTTGAATAGTCCAAGAAGGCAAATTAGGATCTAATTTAAGGAGGAAAGACCAATATCGAGATCTCCATTTAAAAACAGGATTGCTGTATCCCCTTTTTTCAGTGAAATACAGATAATTATCTCCTGGCGGAACTTCTTTTAACAAATTGTGATGCTTACCTCCAGCAAAATGTCCTGTATCATCAGCATTTTCTTCTGTATCCAAATCATTCAGAACACTGCCGCAGGCTAGCCACTTCTTCTTGTAAAGTCCACCCTCTTTTGAATGAGTCTCCTCAGGAAATACAAATTTCTTACCCTTAATACCCACCATGATGAATCTTTGTCTGATTTGTGGAACTCCATAATCAGCAGTGTTAATTATTTTCCAGGAAATTTTATACCCAAGACTTTCAGCTGTACTGGTAATAAATTCAAATGCATCCTTATGAGACTTAAAGGTTATTCCTGCAACATTCTCAAAAATAAACGCCTTAGGCTGTAATAATTCAAGAGCTTTGAAATAGCTTGATATTGTAATTTCAGCGGTTGGATCATCCAAAGCACGAGGCATTTCTTTCCTATAAAATCGAGACTTTGAAAATGGTGGACATGGAGGGCCTCCTGCTAATAAATCAATATTTTCAAATGTCTCAGGGTTTTTCGTTTTTTCAATTTCTAGATAATCGAGAAAATCAATAACTGATCCAGAAAAAAACTTTGTATGAGGAAGATTTAAATCATACGTTTTTTGACATAAACTTTCAAGATCATTAGCATACAACGTACGAAATCCGGCATTTTCAAGTCCAAGATCTAAACCTCCACCACCAGAATAAAGACTAATTAGAGACCTTTTATTCATATCGCTATAAGACTTGAATTTTTACTTTCTATTTTATTTATCAGGGGCTGTAAACATCCACTTGCGATGTTTGAAGGTAATGCATTACCTATTTGCTTAACTCTATCTCTTCTTTTACCTGCAAAAACATAATTAGGTGGGAACCCTTGCAATACTGCCAGTTCAACAGTTCTAAGCCTCCTACTATCCCAATGAAATGGTCCCGTCCAAGGACCTGGATTCGCAGCAATTGTCCATGATACTTCTTCTGGATGTAGTTTCAATAGAAAATTCCAAAAGCGTGTTTCTGCTACAAAAGTCGGGTTTGGATGTCCAGCCCACTCTGTTAGTGCTTTATAATTCATGCCAGGAGGTATTTCTCTGAGATGGCGAGCCCATTTACCTTCAACAACTTCCTCTGGCTCAAAGTATTCATCAGTCTGAAAAGGTGATAGAACATCACCAGCTTTGAGATATGGTTTAAGACCATTTGACAAATCACTTAAGCTATCAGAATGTGTTTTAAGTGGTTCGGGAGGTACCTCTCCCTTTAGGCCTAAAAGTATAATTCTTTGACGTTTCTGAGCAAGTCCAAAATCTAATCCATTCACTTTACACAAACGGGTTTTAAAGCCTATACTTTCTACAGCATCTTTAAAATCAAAAAATGTTTGTTTATTTCTCGGATGAAGTATACTTGGTACATTTTCAAATAGGAACCCTTCAGGATTTGATTCTTCAATTAATCTAAAATACTCTTGAATTAAACTCCTTCTTTCATCCGGTTTAGCTTCAATGATGGCCTGAGGTTTTGCCATTTCAATACCTAATGACCTAGCTCTTCTATATTTTGAATCATTGCCTGGGTCAGTCCAATAGCTGGCTTTTGAAAATGGCTGGCATGGAGGACCTCCAACCATAATAAAAGGCTCATTTTTATTGAGATTAGCCTGTTCCCTAAGTTTCTTCCCATTAAGGGTAGCAACATCTTCACATAATACTTTACCAATATGATATTTAGAATTGGATTCCATGCTTTCACATGCTAGTTTGTCTATCTCAACCGAAAGCCTAAGATCTCCACCTGCATTTATTGCCCCTAAACCTAGACCACCTGCTCCCGCGAATAAATCAATAATCGGTATACTCATGCCTTTTTCATATGTTTAGATTCTTCAAAAATGGATAATGTTGATTGGCTAAAACTTTCAAATTTTAAGTTCAATTCTAGTGGTGAAATTATTTCAAGATTCTTACAACCAATTACCTGCAGCACTTGAATCAAGAATGCTGCTGAAAACGTGCCTCGACTTATTTTGCTATTTATACTAGATTTAGTTTCATGTACACCTATTTTATGTAATAGAGTTACAAGATCCTCTGCTTTTACATCTCTCTTAAGCATTTCTGACTTAATAAGTCGTTTAGCATATTTACTCCATGTATCCTCGGTCATAGCTACAAACATTTTCTCAAAAATGAGAATATACTCTCATATAAGCAAAAATATTTAGATATATGAATAACATTGGCGTTTCTCAACCAAACATTTCAATTATACTAATATATTTAGTTATAAACTAATATAATTAGTTTTTAGAATATAATTGCGTCAAAAAATTGCTCTAGTAATTATGTGAAGTCTTGATAAGATATTAATTGCCAATCCAAGAGTCACACACATTTGTCATCCGCTCAAATCCCATGCACAACCCAGGATGTCAAAAGAGTGCGTCTCTCCCACACTAAAGAAAAACTCTTTTCCCCCTCCTCTTAAAAGAAAAATGATTAGTCCCTCCCCTCAATCCCTAAGCTACATTAACATAACGCAAGCAATGTCGAACGGAATAACATTATATAACATCTATTGATTGTTCTACACAAACAAACGACCCATCATTTCATTAACTTGCGAACGTTTTCAAAAACAAGATCATTGATTATGTATGAGGCGAAAAATTCCAGAATCAACACTGCCAAAAATCATCCGCTCGCAATTGATTACTCCCGAAGGCATGGAGAAATTACGGGAAGAACATGATCACTTGTGGCGAGTTGAACGTCCGGACATTACTGCGAAGGTCTCATGGGCCGCAAGTTTGGGAGATCGTTCAGAAAATGCCGACTACCACTACAACAAAAAACGTCTTCGGGAAATTGATAGTCGCATTCGCTATCTGAGTAAATGTATTGACAACTTAAAAGTGGTTGACTACCACCCAAACCAAGAGGGAAAAGTGATGTTTGGTGCATGGGTAGAAATTAAAAACGAAGCGAAAGGTCTTCAAAAGCGATTTCGAATTGTAGGTTTCGAAGAGCTCATCGGTAACAAAAATTATATCTCCATGGACTCCCCCATGGCTAAAGCGCTGCTTAATAAAACTGTTGGAGATGAAGCGATAGTAAAAACCAAACTGGGTGATTTTGTATGGAAAATTCTAAAAATAGAGTACCAGAAGTAGTATAATCAAAATAGATCTTAGACTATAATTCAGGCACTTGAATAAACGTCATTTCTCAATCCTGTAGTAGAATCCTGGCTCGCATACTTTTTTCAGCCTCTTATTCCCTCGCAGGTTGCACTTCAACTTTGAAAGCACCGTAAATCTTTGCTTTCTTTACTACTATGAGCATATTCAATATAATCACGATCTTAATCATATTATCGGCGGTATTTGCCTTTATTAACGCCAGATTCCTAAAGCTTCCTTTCACCATTGGTTTAATGATCATTGCCATGGTTTTTACCTTAGGAATCACGATTCTCGGGCATTTTAATCCTTATGTGCTGGACGAAGCAAAATCCTTGATCCAATCGATCGATTTCGAGACGGTATTACTAGACATGATGCTTAGTTTCTTACTCTTTGCAGGCTCACTACATACTAAAGTTGATGCGCTAAAACGGCAAAGAGGTCCAATCGCTTTATTCGCTACAGTCGGTATTGTCATTTCTACTTTTTTGATTGGCACGATAATGTATTACTTGTTTTTAGCATTTAGCTATCCAATTAATTATGTCTATTGCCTGCTTTTTGGAGCGCTCATCTCTCCTACTGATCCGATTGCTGTTTTAGGGATTCTGAAGGAAGCAAATGCACCTAAAAAACTAGAAACAAAAATTGTAGGTGAATCACTGTTTAATGACGGTGTAGGAGTCGTTGTATTTATCGTTCTTTTTAAAATCGCTCAGGCAGGCATAGGCTCCATGGGCGTGGGAGCTATCAGTTTACTCTTCATAACTGAGGTAGCAGGTGGTGTTGTTTTGGGAATCGTTTCGGGATATATAGCCTATCAAAGCATGCGCGTGATTAATCACTACGAAACAGAAGTCATGATCACACTGGCACTCGTCATGGGTATTACAGGTATTGCGCTCTACCTCCATGTGTCAGCCCCATTAGCTGTAGTCGTTGCAGGACTTTTTCTGGGGTATAAAGGACCATCCATCGCCTGGTCCGAAAATACCCATCTATATGTCGAGAAATTTTGGGAGCTTATTGATGTTTTGCTTAATGCTATATTGTTTGTATTGATCGGATTGGAATTACTCATTATCACAATGAATAGTCAATACATTCTTTATGGCTTGCTAGCTATTCCAATAACATTGGTGGTTCGATTTGTAGCTCTGTCGGGACCGATTGCTTTGTTTAGAAATAAACTAGATTTTATACCCAAAACGAGCCTGATGATGACTTGGGGAGGTATTCGTGGCGGTATTTCTATTGCACTTGCCTTATCATTAGAAGCAAGCATGCAGCGAGAGTTGTTTCTCACCATAACCTATGTAATTGTGGTATTTTCCATCATAGGTCAGGGACTTACTATAGGTCCGCTGGTGAAAAGGGTGATTAAGAAATATACCTAAATCCAGTGTGTTTTGCTTACACATTTTTTAGACGTATCGATTCCGTTCATGTCACCGATGTGTTGAAAGAATTGCTGTGGTTAATTAATATAACCAAGAACATTTCTGGTCTGTGGTTCGATACGGCAGACCGATAACAATAGTAATGAAAGTTCCTTGCATGTAATTACAGCCCCTTAATGAACTGCTTATATTGATCGATTTTCAATATGCCCTTGAGCTTATTCCACAACACACGATTCTGAATCCTTTTAGGTAAGAATCGGCTTGCCAGCCAGATCTGGAGGGATTGATTTCCATAAATAATTCTGGGTTCCCCTCTTTGTATGCCACGGATGATTCTTTTAGCAAGCTTTTCCGGAGGAGTAGTGAGAAAGGCATCATCAAAATCACGATCTGGATCATCATTCAGTGCTGAGTCGGTAATGTTGGTCTTGATACCACCAGGGTGTACGGCATGAATACTGATGGGTGATTGATGGAATTCGACTGAAAGTGCCTCCGTAAGTCCTCTCACGGCAAACTTACTGGCACAGTAATCAGTAGCTCCGGGATATCCAATCAAACCGAAGACACTGGAAATATTAACTACAGCTCCTTCGTTGTTTGCTACCAGCTGTGGAAGAAAAGCTTTTGTTCCATACACCACACCATAAAAGTTAATATCCATTACCTTTTTATAAGCAGAAGTGGGCGTTGAATAGAAAGGCTCGGTGAAACCTGAAATTCCGGCATTGTTAATAATGACATGTGCATTGCTCCATTGATTTTTGATCGTTTCAGCAAAGTCAAACATCGCATGCTCATCGGAGACATCAAACACCTGACTGTATACCCGGTCTTGGTCATTCCTTTGAAGCATGGAGAGCGTCTCGGCCAGGCCTTCGTCATTGTAATCATTTAATGCCAGCCTGGCACCCTGTTTCTCAAATCCCAATGCTAATGCCCTTCCTATCCCGGATCCGGCACCTGTAATCACGACGATCTTATCGTTAAAGTTTTTCATCCATCACCTCCTTTACCGGTTCATGTTTACGGAATTTCAACACATTATCAGCTATGGATCCAAACCTGGTCGCCAGCATATCTACCAGGTAGCTCTGAAAGACACGCCATGGGCGCTTGCGTCCTTGCTTAGGTAAAACATCTTTGGCTCGCTGGATATAACCGGAATTAAGATTCAGCACGCTTTCATCAGATTCCATATCCTGTTTTTCAGGAACGACCACATCATACCCTTTGCTATCCATGTAGTTTAGCAGTTTGCATAGGTAGTTGGCCGTCAGATCAACTTTCAACGTCCACGAAGCATTCGTGTAGCCAAAGGAATAGATAAGGTTCGGTACGTCACTGACCATCATGCCCTTATAGATCATGGTTTCATTTACCTTGACAGGCTGATCATTGATGCTAACAGAAGCGCCACCCAGCAGCTGGATCTTTAACCCTGTGGCGAGCACAATGATATCCGCATCTATGGATTCTCCGGAATTTAATGTCACCCCTTTCTCAGTAAAATGCGAGATCTTATCGGTGGCAACAGCTGCCTTCCCGTCTTTAATTACGCTGAAAAGATCACCATCGGGTACCACACATAAGCGTTGATCCCATGGATTGTATGTTGGATTAAAATGTTTCTCCACCGGATACCCTTTTGGTAACTGTTTGGCAGCTTCCTTCATCAATGTCTTCTTCATCCACTTGGGAAAGAGCTTAGAAAGGTTAAAGGAAATCATCTGCAAAAGGATATTCGTCACCCGGGTGACCCGGTAGGCCCATCGTACGGGCAAAAACTTCTTCAGACCGATAAATACCTGATTCCTATTGGGAAGGTTCATCACATAGGTGGGTGATCGCTGCACCATGGTCACATGTTTAGCTCCACCTTCCACCAGGGCAGGTACAAGCGTCACTGCGGTAGCTCCACTACCAACAATCACGACTTTTTTATTTCGGTAGTCCAGGTCTTCCGGCCAGAATTGTGGAATAATCACTTTTCCCTTAAAATGTTCCTCCCCTTCAAAACGTGGACGATAGGCCTCTTTGTAATCATAATACCCGGTACAAATACTGAGAAACTTACAATTAAGCTGCTGATTTCCATTGGCAGTTTCGACCTCCAGTATCCAATGACCGGATGCATCGGACCAGTTAGCGCTCATCATTTTATGATTAAATAAAATATGCTCGTCAATGTCATTTTCGCTTATCGTCTCCTCCAGATAATTAAGAATCTTATCTCCACTGGACAGGGATTGCGGATCTGTCCATGGTTTGAAACGATAGCCGAAGGTGAACATATCGGAATCGGATCTAATGCCCGGATACTTAAATAAGGACCAGGTACCACCGATAGCACTTCTGGATTCAAGCATAACAAATGTTTTTGAGGGGCACTTTTTTTTCAGCCAGTATGCCGTGCCGATACCGGAAATACCTGCTCCTATGATAATGACATCATGAACCTTATGCATGTGGGATTTTAATAGCTAATTAGAATTTGGATTGATAATGCAAAGGATTAAGTTATAAATAAACCAGCGAATGATTATCATTTGCCTCATCGCTTTATCGGCCATTTATACGAGCACTTAATTAATCAATTCCTCTTAGCTAGTGCTAGAATGAGAAAAAGCAGTGAAAAGCATTCCAGGCCTACCCTGCCCCAGTGCCACTGACTCCAGGTAATCAATTCGTTTTTTAATTCAGTCGGAGAAAATGCAGATTGGTAAAACAACTCATTGGTTCCCTTGAAGTAGACGTAAAAGCAAGCAACAAATAGTATGGCCAATACTGCAGATATGAGAGCAAGACGAGAACCAGGCGCTTTGGTACGAACCATGTAAACAGACAAAGCAATAGGAATCACCGCTGCTATGATGGTCAGAATGGTGTAAAATCGACCGATTGAGAGCCCGAACGCTTGATAGTAGCTATAAAAGTCAGCCGCTGACAGTGATTGCCAGTAAGGAACCAAAAGAACGGCTTCAGTAATCTGGCTACCTAAAAAAATAGCAAACACGGCTACCAAAAAGTACATGAACTGTTTCTTCATAAACGTGAAAATAGTTGAGAAAATCGAAGTGAATTTAGCAAAACACAGGACATATTGGTCTACGCGACCTGGTGCGAGGTTACGGTAACGAGCAGACCCTGATGTAATTATTTTAGCATGAGTATGTGGCTATTCCTGAGGTCTGAGGTTCTCAATCACCTGTGCGTCCACCCAATAAGGCTTTCCTACCCAATTTTCACTTCCATCTTCTTTAATTTCCCACTGTCCCCTCGTGAAAAACAGGTATTTTCCATCGTCTGACACGCGTGCACCACTCTCACTTAATGATGAGTTGATCTTATCTCCCATATTCATTGCAGGGAGCCAGGAACCATCTTTGTCTCTAAAACTGATGTAGATATCAGATCCACCATATCCGTCTTCCCTTCTGACATCCCATATCAAATAAGATTCATCTTTAGCAATATAGGGATGGGCAATCCATGTCCCAGTATTGATCTCCTTATCTAATTTTTGGCGAGGTTCATATGTGCCGTTTATGAGTCGGGAATAACTGATAGCTCCAACTGTATCAGGTTTTCCATTTTCATCAAATGCTATTTCATCAAAGTAAGCAGTTCCATTATCAGAAAACGATAGCCCCATAATGTGCTTATCCGAAAAAGGGGCTCCAAGACTTTTGTATTCCGACCAACCAGTGTCGGTCAAAATTCTATATTTATTTCCACGATATATGGTATCTCCTGATGCAGAGAATTTGGGCCATTTTATGTCGGTTTCAGTCTCATTCTGCCATCTACCATTTTCATATCGAATAACAAAAGAGGTTCGTTCCTGATACTTTCCGTTTTTTCTGGTGAAGTAGTACTCCCTCCCATCTGGGGAAAAGCTGCCTCCTTCAAAAAGTCCCTCCGGAGAGACAATTTCAGGTTCAAAAAGTTGAGGAATTAAGCCTGGTGGCGTTTCTCCAAAGTAGTCCGAAGAGGGTTTATCTAATTCTGAAAGCCATCCTACACTGCGAACTGCCATTCTCGGAAATGCAGTTTGATGATCGCCTGACATCTCTTCATGGGTGACCAGAAAAGTCTTGTCATTCTTGTTTTCAAGAATAGCGACAAATTCTTTCACATATTCCCTTAACTCCTGCTCCTTGGAACCATTGGTAATGAAGACATTCGCCTTTAAGTCTTTATCTGCAATTAGCTCTGTGAGTAGCGAGATATCTCTTCGCAATGATGGACTTCCGATTAAGTAGTTCTTAAAGGTCTCAGGTCTGGACGATAAAATATAGGCTCCAAATAAACCACTCGCTGAGTATCCGAAATAGGTGCTGTTTTGAGGGTCGGCTTGGTAGTTCTCTTCAATATACGGTATGACATTTTTACGAATGAATTCCAGATGATTGCCTGCTTGACCTAATTGGTATTTGGCTTGAATTTCCGGATTGCTATGTGGTCGCACTGTGTAATCGCGGAATCTGCTTACATGGGCCCCTCTTTCTTCCAGCAGGTCTTTATCGATATCCTTTTGCCAGGATATGCCAACTAAAATGGCATCTTCCAAAATGTATTCAGCAGAACCTGACAGCATTTCTAGATGCCATACCGCATCCGCATAGTAGATAACCGGATGTTTTTTGCGCTCGCTTTCCGAATACTTTTCAGGTAATTTTATGTACAATTCATATTGTCTGTCATTTTGAGTGTCCTTAATAGGAATCACCTTTATGTTGGGTAATTCAAAATTGGGGCTTTGCTGATGCTCCTCACTACCCCTTTCCTGAGCGAGTAAGCTGCTTAAGGATGCGATGATCGTAAACGAGAAAATGAACAGGTTTTTGGCTCTCCAGGTGTTCAATATTTTGAGTAAATAGGTCATGGGTTTTGATTCAGTTTTGCATGTATACTTCAATCTATTGATGAGAGTTGTTGATCTGCTTCGTTTAACTTGTGAACTGCTCTATATCTGAATGAACTGCTCAAAACCAACTGGAAAAGCCCGTGATATCAGGTTAATTTGCTTGTTTAAAACATAGTTATCCGAGAAAAGAATTAATAAGAAATACTACAAGAAACCTCCCGCTGTGGTGGATCGTCCCAAGGAGGGATTGTCCCCTTGAGGGGACTCAAATGCTATTAAGTTAAGGTCATACTGAACTCGTTTCAGTATCTATGTATGATTGTTCACCCTTTTAAAAGTAGATTCTGAAACAAGTTCAGAATGACTTTGAGCAGAGAAAACCCTTAACTTAATAGCATTGGAGGAGGACTGTAGGAGGTGTTTAGAAATTTTCAAAAATGCCCTTAAATCCGTCAAATGACTGTATTTTAAAGCCAAGTTAAAATGAATTTGAGGTCACTTCCATCCTTACTTTTAATAGGTATTTTGTTGCTGGCCACTTCCTGCGTGCAAGCGCCTGAAGTTTTCAAGGAACAGCGTACGGTATTTAAAGTAGGTGATAACCCAACCTGGGCGAAGAAGGTCTTGAATGATAGCAATTGGGAAAGAAGGATAAATCTCATTCCGGAAGGTGAGATTTTCTGGTCCAGAACCCGAATTGATATTTTGAAATCCCCAGAGAAACTTAGACCCTACGGCCTTCAAATAGATGCCTATGGGGAATATGAAATTTTTTGGGATGGAGTGTTGATTGGAAAAAATGGGAATCCCGGACAAGAGGCAGAAAATCCTCCTGAAGGAGAATTGTGGATTACGTATAGCATCCCTACGCATCTGGCGACCGAAGGCGAACATGTGCTGGCCTTGCGATTGAGTAATTACTATTTTCCGGATCATGTAGGGCATTATGAACTCGAGATTGCTGATTATGAGGATTTGCTGGCCAACATGCTCATTGAAACTTCATATATGCACGTCTTCGCAGGAGCTTTTCTCATCGTATCCATCTACTTTCTTTTTCTATTCCTCAACAATAGAAAAGAATATCCAACACTCATTTTTAGTGTTTGTTGCTTTCTCATTTTTGCACTTGTGCTAACTGTATTTAGTAAAGATTACATCTCCATACATTACAGTGTGCACGTCATAAGATTACAAATCCTTAACTCATTTTTATTGGGCATTTCCTTTTTGATTCCATACTACTTCTCCATACAATTTCCCTACTCAAGGCGAAGATTGTTATTAATTCTATACGCGGCATTACTCATTATCTTTTGGTTTATGGGTAATCATGCTTTTGATTTCAAAACAGTTAGCATGGTAGTGAGTATGTGGATTTTCTCCTTTGGCATAGTAGCATACGGAGCTTATAAAAATGCAAGGGGAGCGCGCCTCGTTCTTGTGACCTTACTTTTGTCGGTTGTGGTATTTCTTGCCTCCGGATTTGTCATTAGTATGTACACTGGGTTGGGACTTATTCTACTAGGTATGCTGTATCTACTCGCATTGAACATCAAAGAACAGCGATTGGCATATGAAAACACATTGGTTCAATCTACTCGCTTGCGTTTGGAACTGTTAAAAAAGAACATTCAACCTCATTTCCTGATGAATACCCTAACTTCATTGATCGACTGGGTAGAAGAATCACCAAAGAAAGGTGTTCAATTCATTGAGGCATTAGCCAAAGAGTTCGACCTTTTTAATAAGATTGAAAATGAAACCTTGATCCCCATTTCTCAGGAAATAGCGCTTTGTCAAACACACCTTGAGATCATGGAATACCGGAAAGAAATAGACTATTCATGGGAAGAAGAAGGTATCGACCCAGATCAAAAAATACCTCCAGCCATTCTTCATACACTCCTTGAAAACGGAATTACACACAGTCTGCCCTTAGCAGACAACAGCATCAAGTTTAAATTGATTTTCGAATCGAGCCGCGAGTACAAGATTTACACTTTTCTGACATTCGCTGCTCGTACTGAGCAAGGAAAGAATACCAAAAAGGAAGGTACCGGGTTGAAGTACATAAAGGCCAGATTGACAGAAAGCTATGGTTATAAATGGGAACTTACTTCTGAGCAGGCGGATCATGGTTGGAGAAATGTTATTAAGGTTTATTCCTCTGCTAAATACACCCCTAAATCCCCTAAAGGGGACTTGTTAAATGATTGATGAATATGTACCTAAATTCACTGAAGTAGATTTTTTGAGCTCCCCTTTAGGGATTGCAGGTAGATTAATGAACGAAATCCTCCAATGCAAATGAACATTTTAATCGTTGAGGACGAAACCAGAATTGCCAAGAGAATAGAGCGAATAACTCGGGATATTTTAGGCAATTCCCTACAATCGCTCACCCATATCAACACGCTGAGTGAAGCTTTAACATTCATTGAAAACAACTCACTGGATCTCGTTCTGCTCGATCTGAATCTCAACGGAGATGATGGGTTTGACCTGCTCAGCACGGCGGTAGCTGAATCATTTCACACCATTATTATTTCAGCTAACAAAGATCAGGCACTTGTTGCTTTTGAATATGGTGTCCTAGATTTTGTCCCAAAGCCTTTCAATCAAGAGAGACTGGAACAGGCTTTTAATCGAGTCTTGGCAAAAGAGAAGATCGAAACCAATTCAGTTAAATACCTGGCTGTGAAAAGAAGACACCAAATACAACTAATACCGATTAAGGATGTCCTGTATATCAAAGGGGCTGGTGCCTATACCGAGCTATTCCTTACTAACGGAGGCAAAGAACTACATGATAAGTCACTTGAAAAGCTGGAACAGCTATTATCAAATACTTTTGAACGTATCCACAAATCATACTTGGTAAAGATGTCTGAGGTAAAAGAGATTATTGTGAAGTCTGGGAGCAAATACATGGCCGAATTAAAGAATGGAGAATTGATTCCTGTTGGCAGAACAAGGTACAAGGAGTTGAAGGCGAAGTGGGTGTAATCGCCTGCCGTAAGAGGTCGAATCAGAACTCCGGTGAATTGATGATCACAATTGCCACCATCCTTCCGTTTTAGATAGCCATTCAATATATGCTTAAAACTAGGTTTGTTGTAAGAGTTATCTTATGACGGTGACATATCTCTATTGATCTACCTTATTACGTATGCGACGAATGTCAAACTAGATAATAAGCAATAAATCCTTTTTCATCTATCAAATTTTTATTAACTTATTGATAATCAAATAGATCGTATGTTTTGAACTATTAGTCTCACACACTTAACTACTACTATTATGAAATCACTACTCACCCTATTCCTTTGTGTTTTATGTAACATCACCATTTATGCGCAATTAATTAATAAAAGGTTTTTTCTATCCCTCCTATTTATACCCATACTTTTTACTGCATACGTCCAGACGGTCAAAGTTGTAGGCATGGGGCAGTTAAATGGTGGTGGAATATTTGCTGTTAATCCTGATGGTAGCAATCCTGAGAATTGGGTTGATTTGAGTGTTGCAAAAACTCCCCTTTATACACGACTCATAGAAAGTAATAATAGACTATGGGGTATGTCTAAAGAGGGAGGTAAGTACGGGTTAGGAACAGTTTTCAGTGTTAATTCTAACGGAGAGGATTTAAGAGTACACCACAGTTTTGAAACTGTGGAAGTGGATGGTGTAGAAATAGGTGGTGAGCCAACGGGTAGTCTAATTGAAAGTAATGGAAAATTATGGGGGATGGATTCATATAATTTTGGTAGTATTTTCACAATAGATACTGATGGAACCAATTTTCAAGTTGTCTTATCTTTTTCTGACATTGAAGGGTCTACTCCAAATGGTAGTTTATTTGAAAATAATGGGGTTTTATGGGGTATGACTACTAAAGGAGGATCAGGTAGCGGAACAATTTTCACAATCAATCCAGAAAACTTAGAAACAACTACCGTACACACTTTTGACAATACCAATGGGCAAAAACCAATTGGAAATTTGATATCCAGTAATGAGAAATTATGGGGAATGACAAGCGAGGGAGGATCGAATGATTTAGGGGTGATCTTCACCCTTAATCTAGATGGGTCTAATTTCACCAAAGTACATGACTTTGATGAAACAAATGGTTCGAATCCTTTCGGCACACTAATAGAAAGCAATGGTAAATTATGGGGGATGACAACAGAAGGTGGTTCAGGTTATGGTGTCATCTTTTCCTTAGAACCAAATGGATCCAATTTCAAGAAAGAACACAGTTTCAACCTTACAAATGGAGCTTATGGTTTTGGCGATCTTATTGAAAGTAATGGAAAGCTTTGGGGTCTTTTACGGGCTGGTGGAGAAAATGATGATGGAGTTCTTTTCAGTATTGATTCCGATGGATCTAATTTTCTGGTTCATCACCATTTCAATTTTTCAGAAGATGGATCAGATCCATATGGTAGTCTAACTCTATCTGGTGATAAACTATGGGGAATAACGTCCCTAGGTGGCCGAATCTTTACTATAGAAAATGACGGCTCTTCTTTTAAGATAGTTAAAAATCTAGAAGACAATGTATATGGCAGTTTCCCAAACGGAAGCTTGTTGCATCATGAAGGTATGCTTTGGGGAATGACTAGCCAAGGTGGTGTCCATGGATATGGAACAATATTTAAAATGAATTATGGGGGAAAAGATTTTGTGGTAGTTCATGATTTTGATGGTAGTAATGGAAGTCACCCTTTCGGTAACCTAGTTGAAAATAATGGAGAGCTATGGGGGATGACATCAAGTGGGGGATCTGAAGGAAAAGGAGTCATCTTTAGCTTTAATATTGATGATGAAGAATTTAATAAACTTCACGATTTCAATGAAGGAAGAAGTCCAAGAGGAAACCTTACTTTATTTGATGACCAGCTTTGGGGCATGACAAGATTTGGAGGATCGAATGATGGCGGAACGTTATTTACCATCAATGCAGATGGCACTGACTTTACCATAGTTCACAATTTTCAATCAAATAGTGAGCCAGAAGGTGATGTCACTGCGAGCAATGGAAAAATATATGGAGCAACTACCGGTGGTGCTGGAATATTTGGAACTTTATTCTCCATAAATTCAGATGGAACAGATTTTAATACCATTCATCTCTTCAATTCTTCAGACGGTAACCATCCAGTTGGCAAACTTCTGTATAGTAATGGGAAATTATGGGGAATGACATCTCAAGGAGGCTCATTTAATGTTGGAGTTGTTTTCAATATAGAAGGTGATGGCACAAATTTTACGATAGCTCATCATTTCAACACCTCTTCATCTAGAGCTCCACAAGGTAGTTTAGTTGAATATGATAGTAAATTTTGGGGATTGACTAGTGGAGGAAATGGATCATTGTTTCATATGGATAACGACGGAAATAATTGGTCAAGATTGATAGATCTTGAGGAAACTGGAGCTCGACAGCCTTTCGGGAGCCCTACCATAATTGAAATTACAAGAGCCGATCCTGTGATAACTTTTAGTGTTGATGATTTTGTATATGGAGATGAAAACTACATGTTAACAGCTTCGTCCACAAATAGTGATGAACCCATTTCATTCATTTCCTCCGATCCAGCTGTTATTGATATTGTTGATGAGAATATGGTTTCTATAGTTGCAGCAGGCACGGTTACTTTAACAGCCTCTCAAGAACAAAATGATTATTTCAATGCTCAAACCGAAGATGTAGAGGTTAATGTGGAAAAGGCGAGCCTTTCTGCAATTGCAGATGACCAACAAAAGACATATGGACAACAAAATCCTTCACTCACTATTTCTTATGAAGGTTTTGTAAATAACGATAATGAAGATGAATTAGACACTGAACCAACTGCCTCGACTTCTGCTACGGAATCAAGCAATGTTGGAAACTATACAATTGAAGTTTCTGAGGAAACCGACAATAACTATGCTATTACTCCTGTTAGCGGTCAACTTACGGTTAGTTCAGCGCCCCTCACCGCTAAAGCTGATGATAAAACCATTATTGAAGGTGACCCAATTCCAGAATTAACCATTTCTTATGAAGGTTTTGTTCTTAATGATGGAGTAGAGGATATTGAAGAACCCTCCATTTCAACTGAAGCTACATCATCAAGTGAGCCCGGAACTTATGATATTGTGTTATCATCAGGCACTGCGAATAACTATATCTTGACACTGATCAATGGCACATTAACCATTATGCAAGCATTGGGTATTCATAATGGGATAGAATTAACAGTATACCCGAATCCGATTACCAGTGGTTTTAAGATTAAATATCCTACTGGAGGAATTGAGTCCGTAAGTCTTTTTAGCCTGGATGGAAGAGAAATTAAGAGATGGAAACCTTTGGAGACATACTCAATTTCCGAACTGGAAGTGGGCATTTATACATTAGTGATTAGATTACAGCATAGCAAAACAATCACTGAGACAATTTTGAAAGAGTAATTAGCTAGGCTCCTATGGATTATCAAGAGTCAAATGCTTTCGCGGTTTGATATAGTTAATGATAGGTAAAAGGAAAATATTTTTTCTTCTTGGAAGTCTTCTTGTAATCGGCGCTTACGCTCAACCCAACAAGCGACAAGCCATACTCATATCGAGAGTTGGAGATGATTATTTCTCTATTGGAGCATATGAATACGCCATGAGGTATTACCGGGCGGCCTTTAAGGAGTATCCGGAATACGTAGAAGCACAATTTCAAATGGCTCAGTGCTTTCGCTTAACAGATCAATACGACAGTGCGGCACACCATTATGGATTGATCATCTCTAATGGACAGGATTTTCGATATCCACTTACCAGATATCACATGGCGATGCTTCAATTGAAAAACAATCAGAAAAAAGACGCCCTTCAGAACTTTAAAGCATTTAGAAGCTTACTTGTTACTAACGAGCAGCATGAACTTGAGAAGTTCAGGGAATACTATAAGCAAGCAAAGGTTGAGATGGATAAGATTAAATAATAAGGACTAACTCAGGATTTATTATCTTAAAGGTTCTAACCTAACATCATGAAAAACATTGACCGTCGACAGTGGCTTAAATCGGTAAGTTTGGCCGGAACAGCTGCCATACTCCTTCCAACCCAGTCTTTTTCAATTGACTCGCCTGCCAGAAGAATAAAGGGCGATAAAGTCCGACTAACATCCAACGAAAATCCGTACGGACCATCAAAGGCCGTGAGAAAGGCCATAATTGATGCTTTTGATATCACCTGCCGGTACCCTTCCATCAATTTACGTCCGCTGGTTGATGCTATCGCTGAAAAAGAAGGAGTCACCAAAGAACATGTGGTAGTAACCGGTGGCTCCACTGAGGGTCTCAAAGCTGCAGGCATGACGTATGGACTTGAAGGTGGAGAGATTGTAGCGGCAGACCCCACATTTCAGGCCATGCTTAGGTATGCTGAAAATGTAGGAGCTTATGTCCATCGCGTGCCACTCAATGATAAGATGGAACATGACCTGGATGCAATGGCTGCCAGAGTCACAAGTAAGACAGGACTCATTTTTATTTGTAATCCTAACAACCCCACCGGAACCCTGCTAGATAAGATAAAATTGCAGAATTTTTGCAATTCGTTCGAAAAGCGGACAATGATATTTAGTGATGAAGCATACTATGACTACATCACAGACCCGGATTATCCTTCAATGGTTAAGCTGGTTAAAGAAGGCAAAAATGTAATCGTAAGTAAGACGTTTTCTAAAGTATACGGCTTGGCGGGTATTCGTATCGGCTATTTGATTGCGCGTCCTGATATAGCACAACGATTAAAGAAAAACATCATGGCAATGACTAATGTCCCTGCCATTGCAGCTGCAAGTGCTGCATTAAATGACGATGAATTCTATAAGTTCAGTATCTCTAAAAATATGGAAGGTAAAAATGCGATCTATAAAACACTGGATGAACTAAACCTTGACTACATCAGATCACATACAAACTTTGTGTTTTTTAAGTCTGGTCGCCACATAGAAGCACTTGCAAAGGATATGGAAAAAGAAGGGGTATTGATAGGAAGACCTTTCCCCCCACTCTATCAATGGGCCAGAATAAGTACAGGCACTACCGAAGAAGTAGCTGCATTCTGTAGCGCCATAAAAAGGGTATATAGCTGATATCTAATACTTCAATACCCAAACGTTTGCTCCAAAGTTGCTGAAGGAAGCAAGGGCGGCATTGGCTTGATCCCATGTATCATAATCAGCCACTGACACGCCATGGAAGGGCAACTCATTATAATTGTGTTGAACCAGCTTCACATTGGTACCTTCCTCAGAGAGCTTCTGAGCATAGTCCATGGCCAGATCATCATCAATGTTACTAGATACAATCACATAATATCGGCCGGTTGGAGTAGTAATGGTTTCTATTTCACCAGCAGCTCGTTTTGCTTCCCTTTCAGCGATTTCATCCAGCTTTCCATTTACCAAATTCAGTTGATTCTGCGGATACGGCTCATTTGGAAATAGTGATGAAGCTTCAGAATATAATGATCGTGCTGATTCCCAATCTTCCTGATCGAATGCCGAATCTCCATCTGTGATTAATTGATCATACCGGGCTTTTCTTCGTGCTGCATCTTCCTGCCTCTTTTTCTCTGCCTCTGCCTGCGCTATCTGCTCCAGACGTGCTTGCTCTTTAGCTTCCTGTTCAGGTTTGTAAAACCCAAAATACCAGGCTCCAATAGCTCCTAGTACAATCACTGTTACGATGGCTATGACTATTATAACTCTTCCACTGCTGTTTGATTCGCTCATTGGCTTTATAAATGTTTAGACTAAAGGTAAGCAAATGATGAAACATGACTTGCTTTAAGGATTATTATCTGTCCCAACTAAGGGTTTGATTCATATGCTTTTTTACAAGTAGTAATAATAGTTCAAGCGTAGCTTAGCTCTCTTTAGACTAAATAATACTATTTGAAATCGATTATTATTTCTCTGGCTCTTTGCTTCACTTTCAATCTCCTGATTGCACAGGGTATCGAAAGCCTGCCTGATTTAAATGGCAATCTGAATGATTGGTACAGCTCAGTCAACGATCTATCATCGCCAATCATGAAGGGTACCTATTTCTATTACACTCAGGAACAAATGGTCACCCAGGATCAAAATCCATTTTACAAGCAAGGCTGGGATCAATTAGGCTCGATAACGTTCGAAGGTCGGACATATTCAAATATGAATATGGTTTACAATACTTCTGAAGATGTTCTTTTAATATGGAGCTGGGATATGAGATTAGAAGGGATCAAATCACTCCTGATAGATCAAACAAAGATTGATGCATTCATTATTCACAAGGATAGATTCTTAAGTGAAAAGCATGCGAATGTGGGTAGACCCGGTTTTTATCGTGTGATAGTAGAAGGTGAAAATCTGGCTCTTTATGCCAAGGAAGAAAAGAGAGGAAGTCTGGAAGGAATGTATTATGAATTTGAAGAAAATCGACAATACTACCTACGATATAATGAAAGGACTTTCAAGTACAATCGTAAATCTTCCTTGTATAGAATTTTTCCTGAATACAAGAAGCAAATACGGAAATACATAAACACCAGCTTTTCTTCATGGAAAAAGGGTGATGAAAGGTTGCTTAAAGCCACTTTAACTTATTGTGATTCGATAGTGAAATGAGGAGAATTCTAAGCATTTTATTAGTGGTGATCATTTTTGTTTCCTATAGTCAGGAAATGCAACCATCCAATGACAGCTTATCTCTTGCAGATGCTATTTCAGCGTTTGAGTCTTCGAATGACAGTCTCTCATTCTTTTATCACAAGGAATGGATAAATGGTTTAAAAATCCATAATGAAGACTTGCAAACTGAGCTTCCTGTTGAGGAAGCGATTCCATTATTGCTAAAGAACACGCCTCTGAATTATTATTTGAACCGTAATCACGTTATTTTATTACTCAATACGACCATTGTAGTGCCTCAGTTATCTCAGCGTACCTCTGAAAGTAGCAGTGTTGCTTTAGACTTTATGAATGAAGTAGTCTTTCAAAGAGAATCTTCAAACGGTGGCGCTGAAAATAGGCTTCATATAATTGGAAACATAAAAAACTACGAAAAAGGAGGAAATAGCACCATCCGTGGAAAGGTATTCTCGGAAAATGGACCCGTCGATGGGGTGTATGTTTTTAATGTAGAACCATTTATTAGTACAATTTCTGACGAGCAAGGCAAGTTTAGCATCACTTTGCCAAATGGGATCAATGAGTTGAATTTTCAGTCAGTTACAACCATTGATACTAAGCGAAGATTAAAGGTCTATTCCGATGGAGAATTGGAGGTAGCACTTGATGTAGATGTAGTAGCATTGGAAGAGGTAATTGTAAGCACGCAAAGGGAAAAAAACATCAATTCCGTACAAATGGGGCTTACAACAATAGACCCAAAGCAAGTATCTATTTTGCCGGCATTATTGGGAGAAAAAGATATCATTCGTGTAGCTACTTCCACTGCTGGTGTTCAAAATGTGGGTGAAGGATCTGCAGGAATCAATATCAGGGGTGGCAAAGCGGATCAAAACCTCTTTTTGATAGACAATAACACCGTTTTCACCACCAACCACTTTTTTGGGTTCTTCTCTGCATTTAATTCACGAGGTATTGGTGAGTTATCCCTATATAAAAATGGAATTCCTGCAGAATATGGAGGAAGACTTTCCTCTGTTTTTGACATTAAAACGAAAGATCCAAGTGATGAAAAACTTGAAATAACTGGTGGGCTTGGACTTGTCACCTCTCAACTACAGATTGAGGGACCCATGAAAGATGTAAAAACAAGCTTTTTGATAAATGGCAGAGGAACCTATTCACAACACTTACTTGATCGATTCAAGGACTCCTCAATTGGAAACAATGATGTTTCATTTTATGATTTCACGCTCAAAACACACACCAAACTAAGCGACACAGATGAGTTTGCCGTTACTGCATATTATAGTTATGATGCGTTTAAAGTGAAATCAGATACGTTGCTGTCTTTCAGTGACTTTTCGTATGAAAATAAAGTAGTTGGTGTAAGTTGGAAGCATATTTTCAATGATAACCTTTTCGGGATATTAGAAGTTGGTAACAGTAACTTCACATATCTGTCTAGTTATGATGTGCTTCCAACTCAGGCATTCAATGTAGACCTGTTTGTAAATGAGTTTCGCGCTGCTGCAAAATTTGACTACTTCATCAATCAGGATCTAAACTTCAAGTTTGGAATTGAAACTAAAGCCTATACAATCAGTCCGGGAAAGAAATCGCCTAAAGGGCCTGAATCAGTAATAGAGTACCAAGCCATTGATGAAGAACGTGCCGTGGAGCTGGCTCCTTACATTTCTGCATCCTATCATGCCTCAGAAAAACTTGCAATAGATGCCGGCATCAGATATTCAGTTTTCAATTCTTACGGGCCGGCTGAAATCAATACGTATCAAAATGGTGCTCCTAAAGAACCATCAACTGTAATCGGTACCAAAAACTTTCGTGCTGGCGAAATTATTCATAGCAATCATGGACCTGAGTTTCGTTTTCAAGGAAGGTACTTAGTTGGGGCCGGAAGCTCCATCAAAGTTGGATATGGCAGAACCAGACAAAACATCCATTTACTACTAAATGCGGCTTCCATTGCTCCTACTGATGTATGGAGATTGTCTGGCCCATTCATAGATCCACAACTTGCAGATCAGGTTTCAGTCGGATATTTCAAAAACTTCTTTGGAGAACATCTCATTGAAGCGTCTGTAGAAGCTTATTACAAAGACATTGATAATCTCTTGGATTTTAAAACAGGTGCTGAGCTTCAATTCAACCCAACAATTGAAACAGATCTCTTACAGGGTGATGGCAAATCCTATGGTATAGAGCTGTCACTATCCAAATCTACAGGTTGGCTAAGTGGATGGTTAAACTATACCTACTCCAGATCTTTTGTGCGGTTGGATGGGAATAACCCCTCTGAGATCGTAAACGGTGGAGTCTTCTTCCCTACAGGCTATGACAAACCTCACTATTTCAATTCTGTCACCAATTACAAATTCACCCGAAGGTTAACCATGACACTTAATATGGTTTATTCCAGCGGTATTCCGGTAACATACCCGGTTGGTAAATGGAATTTCAAAGGATCGGAAAATATCCTTTATTCCGATAGGAATGAGTTTCGAATTCCAAACTATTTCAGAGTTGATCTTGGATTTAATATCAACATGAGTCATAAGCTGAAGAAGTTTACCCATTCATCCTGGACTTTTTCGATTTACAACTTACTAGGAAGAGACAACATTTACTCAATCTTCTTTGAAGTGGAAGATGAAGAAATAAACGGCTACCAAATGAGCATCTTCCCTACTCCTATCCCTACAATTACTTACAATTTTAAATTTTGAGAAAGTATTTTACCATATTTATCCTTTTCACAGCATGTATTGAACCGTACAATCTGGAGGTTTTAGTGACGCGTAAAGTTCTGGTAATAGATGCCATTGTCACGAATCTATCTGGTGAAAATAGAGTTCGACTAGAGTACTCCTATTCATTAGACAACTCCGAACCAGAACAGGTATCTGGTGCTGTTGTCACTGTAACAGATGACCTGGGCAACACTCAAGAATTTCTCCAGGTGAGCCCGGGACTTTATAAACCCGATGATTCGTTTGCCGGCGTAGTAGGAAGAAAGTATCAGTTGCGAGTGGAAACACCCGATGGAGATATTTACGAATCCCATCAAGAAGAATTATTAGAGCCGGGAACAGTAAATGATCTTTATGGAAAATATTTATCTCTACGATCGGAGACAGGAAATGGGTTTGAAAGAGGAATACAGTTTCTTGTAGATATTGAGGGAGTAGGGAGTGATAACTACAATTACAGGTTCCAATATGAAGAAAATTACTCAATAGAAGTTCCGTATGAATCCCTTTACGAATTCAACCCCAATACACTCACAATTGAACCAAGAGCTCAGTCAATTAAAGTTTGCTACATAAACGAGCAATCAAATGACTTGCTAATCGCAACAACTAATGGACAAGTTGACAATGAGCTTCGTGAGTTTCCCATTGTTTTTGTCGATGAAAATGATCCGGAGTTAATCGGTAGATACTCAATTACGCTAAAACATTATCGAATCACTCCAGCAGCTTATCAATTCTACAAGGATCTGAAAGAAAACAACGAATCCGCGGGAAGTTTCTTTGATAGACAAAAGGGATCATTTAATGGAAATATTAAAAACATAGCAGATTTAAAAGAGCCAGTTCTTGGATATTTTGAAGTTGCCGGTGTGTCTAAGGTATTTCAGATATTTGATGGTGGAACATGGAAAGAAGATGGATTTAATGCTCAGGGAATTCTAGAATTTTGCAATAACCAGGTGGAATCTATTAGAACTGCAGATATTATCAGTGGAAGTTTTGATTTCGGTAACAGATTGATTTACAAATTCGCAGACACTGAGGAATTGTTACCTGGAACATTTTATAACGTGGAAACGCTGCTTCTTCCTGAAAGGTGCATTGATTGTAGATATTATGGAACCTTAGAAAAACCTGAGTTTTGGGACTAAGACAAATATTATATACGGGATTGTCAATAATCCTCTTTAACCTTCATGGACAAAGTAGTGATTATCAGGAAGAAGTTCACCTTGCCGTGAATACTACAAATATATTAGTCGGGGAATCCCTCTCATTCTCTGCATTTGTTTACAGCAATGCAACAAAAAATGTTAGCGCCTTAAGTAGCATTTTATACATAGAGCTAGTTGATGAAAGTGGCAGATCGGTTTCAAAAACCAAAATTGGTCTACGAAAAGGTCGAGGGGCTGGTAACATGTATATAGACCCTGACTGGATGTCAGGCACCTATCGCATTCGAGCCTACACTAGATGGATGATGAACTATGAATCATTTTATGAGCAAAAGGTATTGATATTGAATCCATACAGTGGAATTACAGTTGGAGAGTCTATTTCAGGAGATCCTATCAGATTCGAAGACACTATGGATGGTTTGACTGTTTATCAACCGGCGCAAGATGTTTCATTAAATATTGGCTCACTGGAACCATCTACCCTCTCGATTGCTATCACAAAGGCAACTAAACTATACTACCCAAATGAAATAGAGCTGAATAATAAGGGTGTGGAAATGCGATCATTTGAGAAACTTCCTGAGTACCGCTATGGGCTGGTACAGGGCAAAATATCGAAACCCTCTGGTGAATTGAACCAGCTTAGGGTGAACATGATCATAAAAGGTTCTTCCATGCAAGTGGCTACTACTAAAACAGATAAATATGGTCGCTTTTGGATGAGCTATAATCCGGATTATTGTGCCAGATCTGCTGAAGTCCAAGTATATGTTGAAGATGATTCAGTGAGTCAAATAATACTCGTAAATGAATATTATGAAAATCACACACCGCTTGACTCAGTTTATACTGCCATTGATTCAATAATCGCAAAAGAAATCATCGAACGAAGTATACATAGCCAGGTCCAAAGAGCTTATGAAGGTGTTGAAAAACCAATATCAAATGATGTTAAAAATTATACACTGCCAAGTGCTGAGGTATACTACCTAGATGACTTCAGGCGGTTTTCATCTGTCAGAGATACATTCATTGAATTAATTAAATATGTCGGAGTATCCAAATCTGAAGGTAATTATAGGATGAATGTAAGGTGTGCACCACCTGATGGATTACTTTCGGCTAATAAATCTCCTTTGATACTCTTGGATGGCTTAGAAGTCAGTTCCCAAGATATTCTAAGCCAGTCACCCAATGAAATAGAGAAAATTGAGATTGTGCCAGAGTATTACTTTGTCAATGATATCGCATATAAAGGAGTGATCTCAGTCCACACATTTGGAAGAAAAGACCTGGAAACACGTACCAGAGGACTAAAATTTCCTATAGCTAATTATCAACCATATTCAGATGATAGCAATACAATACTACTAAATGAAAATCATCCTCACTATGAGTCGGATTTATTGTGGAATCCTATCTATAAGCATGCAGGTGGATTAGTTATTCTTGACTTTGCTACTTCCAGGCTTACAGGTACTTATAAAATTTCAATTTCAGGGATATCTAACACAGGTAGAGCAATCAACCTCACCAGGTATTTCAAGGTTTCTGATTCCGTAGCTACTAATAACTCCAATTAGTTTTGGTATAAAGCCTTATTGCATATGCAATTGAAAATGCTGGAATTTATACTACCATCGATTCAAGTGATATTAGTAATCCATAGTTCTATTCATTACTTTTTCTAGATGAAGCAAGCCCAATTTCACAAATGCTCAATTTTAAACGAAGCAATCATCCTTTTCTCTTTGATATTAATGGTTCCAGCTTGTCAATCGCCCAACAGTGAGCAAAGCCAGGACAAACAAAAAGTGGAACGAGCTACCATCGAAGATGTGGAAAAAGGTATCCGGACACATATTGAAAAAGAAGTAGCAGAGAATGATGGCTACTTTCACTATGAAGGAGATACCTCAGTGCTGGATCTTAAGCTTGTACGTGTACATACCGAATACCTGTCTGTACTTGGATCCAATAAGTTCTTCGCGTGCGTTGATCTTGCGACCATCGAAGGTGATGTCTATGATGTTGATTTTTTTCTTGATGGTACGGCAGACAGCATGAAAGTTACCCGAACCAATCTACACAAGCTTAATGGCAAACCTTATTACACCTGGAAACAAGCTAAGGACAAAACATGGTTTACAGTACCTGTCAAGAATGCTTCCAATGACTTACTTGGAGTTATCGAGGGACAGGATCGTTTCACGTTTAAATATGAAGTACAATTACCTAAGATTTCAGCTAAAGGTGAATTATGGTTACCCCTGGCCCAGAGCGACCGTTTTCAGCAAATAGTCTCACAGACCATTGAAGCTCCAGTCGATTATTCAATAATAAAAGAGGCCACTTTTGGTAATCAAATCCTGTTTATGGAAATATCACCGGAACATAGTGAGGAAAAAATCACGATCACTTACGATGTGATCCGTGAAGAAAAAACGGCATATAGGGATGAGGAAGCTGATTTAGATCAATACCTGAAAGGTACTCCACTCATTCCTTTGACCGATCGGTTTTCAACCATTGCTAATGAAGTATTGGCTGAAAGCAATGCGAGCACTCCTTTAACCGAAGCAAGAGCTTTGTATGATTACATCATAGACAATATGCGATATGCTAAACAAGGCACCTACGGAACAGGAGACGCCAATTATGCATGCGACAGTAAGTCTGGTAATTGTACAGAGTTTCACTCATTTTTCATTGCCCTGGTCAGGTCGGTAGGAATTCCGGCAAGATTTGCAGTCGGAGCATCTATCCCCTCAGAAAGAAACGAGGGTGGCGTGAATGGGTATCACTGTTGGGCAGAATTTTATGCAGAGGGAAAGTGGTGGCCAATTGATATAAGTGAAGGAAACAAGTATACCCCTTTGGCCACATATTACTTTGGTCACCATCCGGCCAATCGAATAGAGTTGAGCAAAGGAAGAAATTTAGAAATTAGTCCCGGGCCGGTTTCAGGTCCCATACCATTTATGGCCTATCCGATTCTTGAAATAAATGAGCAACCGGTAAATGTAAAAACGACTTTCTCATTTCAGAGAAAGCCGAATACATCAAGTTAAGAATATTTTACTCACTATCCTCAGTGGCTGTACTGTCCGCTTCGGATTCATCTCCACTTGGGTGCTCGCCGCTAGGGTGTTCATCGCCTCCAGATGGATGCTCATCTGATTCTGTTGCTTCTTCAGATGATTCATCAGCTTCTATGCTTGCTCAGTCTCGTCTTCATTACCCTCAGCTTGCTTCTTCACATCACACGAAACGATAGTGCTTGCAGTGAATAAGACAACTAAGAGCATAGCCATCATGGACTTTAAGGTTTTGGTTAGATTTTTCATGACATTAATCGTTCAAAAGTTTAAACAAGATAGAAAGCTAGGTGTATTTTTATCCAAATTGAAATGATTGTTCTGGATTATATCATTTAGTCACCTTTCCATCCCGGACCTTTTACAAACCTACCCGGAGTAGCTCCCGTATGCTCACCATCCTTCAGCACATGCCCGCCATTAACAAATACGTGCTTCACTCCCACTGCATATTGGTGTGGGTCTTCAAAAGTGGCTTTATCATCGACTTCTACTGGATCAAAAATCACAACATCCGCAAAATAGTCTTCCTTAAGCATCCCTCTGTCTTTGATTTTCAAATTAATTGCAGGAAGTGAAGTCAGTTTCCTAATTGCTTCCTCCATAGATAGGATTTGATCCTCTCTTACAAACTTTCCAATCACCCGTATGAATGATCCATACGCTCTTGGATGTGTGCTTTGCTTGATAAACACACCTTCATTGGTGTATGATCCAGCATCCGAACAGAAGCTAACCCATGGAATGGCTGCCTTTTTTAGGATATTTTCTTCGCTCATTGAGAAATAAACCACTTGAATACGACTATCATCTTCAATGATGATATCGACTACTGTTTCGGCAGGGGTTTTACCTAGTTCCTCAGCCAGCTCATTTAGGTACTTTCCTATATGTACTCTCAAATCCTCGTTTTTAAATCCAACAAGGAGTATTGTATTGGGTGGATTTCTAAATTCAATTTCACTGATTACTTTGTCTCTGATCTCTGGATCTTTCAGACGCTCAATCATTTGATCAATACCTCCTTCACGTACCCAATTGGGAAGCTGAACATGCAAGCCTGTACTACTGGCATTGTAAGTATAAATATCAGCAGTCACCGGCTGTCCGGCATTTCTTGCTGAATCAATCTTCTGAATAGCAATGTCCATCTTATCCCAGTTTTGCTGACCAGAAGCTTTCAAATGATAAACTTCTGCGTGTAATCCCCCTTTTGCTCCTATTTCTATCAATTCATCAATGGCTTCCAATAAATAATCGCCCTCATTTCGAATGTGCGATACATACATACCATCATATTCAGCTACAACAGACGCCAACGCTATCAACTCTTCAGTATCTGCGTGCATACTAGGTGTATAGAGCAATGATGATGAAATACCGACGGCACCCTCTTCCATGGCTTGCCTTGTCAGTTGTTTCATTTTTTCCATTTCATCAGGAGTAGCATCACGCCCTTCATAACCAATGACATACTTTCGTAATGTCCCATTTCCAACAAATGATGCCACATTTGTCGATACTCCTTTATCTTCCAGATATTGCAGGTATTCACCTAAAGTGGTCCATGTTATATCATATTTGATATCCACTTGATCGGCAATCATTTCATCTTTCATCTCCTGAGTCAATGGTCCCATTGAAGACCCCTCTCCCATTACTTCCAGGGTGACTCCTTGCCTGATATCGCTCTGAGACCTGCCATCCTCAAGTAAGCTTACATTGGCCCAACTGAGCATATTTATAAAGCCTGGTGATACAGCCATTCCTGTAGCATCTATTTCAGTTACACCCTTCCCTTCTACAACTCCAAGTTTGACTATTCGATCCTCTTTAATAGCCACATCGCCAACATAAGATGGATCCCCAGAGCCATCGTAAATGGTTCCGTTTCGAATAACTACATCATAATCCACTTGCGTGCTGCAAGAAAATAGCGTCAATGTGATGAGTAAGTAAAGGAAGGTCTTCATGATTTTTTAAGGTTGGTTTGGTCGAATTCAATTTAGGACATTATTGGGAATTGTACATTAGTGTCTCCCCATTAGCAATTAGAGCAAACGTAAAACGACAACAATAGCCATATAATAGCTTATTATTCACGGTTAAACTAAAAAGAGTGTTAAGTCTCCTCACTCTTTCATAGATTAGACCCGTAGAGTTAATAACACCGTGATAATAACCAATACTATACGCAAGTGGATGCTGTTTTTTTACCTCATGGATACCAATAAAGACGGTGTTCTTGAACCTCGGGATTTTGATGAGCTTCTGGGTAGACTCTATGAAACTAGAAAGGGACTCTTTAATAGGGCAGAGAAGAATTACCTAAAGTACATGACCATTAAAAATTTTGACCGGCTATTGATGGAGTCTGATGGAAAAGGTCGAAAAATCACCGTTCATGAGTGGGTAAATATCATCAAACGCTCAAACGAATCAGAGGAGAAATCATATTTCATACGATGGTTCTCAGCCTCTGTCGTAAGGTTCCTGTTTGATTTGTGTGATCACAACAAAGACGGATTCATTGATTTCGATGAGTTTGAAACCTTGTATCGTATTCTCGGACTGAAAAGAGGTTCAATCATTTATGCATTCAAGGAGTTGGATGTCAATCGTGACGGACGATTAAGTAAGTCTGAGATGTATGAAGCCATCAATGACTACTTCTCATCAAGTAATGCAACAATTAACAAGCATGTCTTTGGTCAACTGGAGAGCATCGATCATGAGTATATGACCAAGTTGATTACTATCTAAAAGATTTTAGCGCTGTTTTAAAATTTACCCGTCGTAATCTGATGTTATAGCAGATAATTAGATGTAGCTTCCGCCTTCAATTTTAACTGTCCCGAATTTATGGATGTACAATTACTAATTATTTCGGGAGCAGCCTTGGCCGGACTATGGCTATTACTCTACATTTTCCCTGTCAACTTATGGATAACAGCAGTTTTCTCAGGAGTTAAAGTAAATCTGCTGGAATTGGTATTCATGAGGTTTAGAAAAGTGCCACCACCATTGATTGTTAATTCACTAATTCTTGCTACCAAAGCGGGCATTCTTAATATCAACTCACAGCTATTAGAAACGCATTATTTAGCCGGAGGCAATTTGACAAATGTGATAAAGGCACTCATTGTAGCTGACAAAGCCAATCTTAATATGACATTTAAACAAGCGACCGCTATTGACCTGGCTGGTCGGGATGTGCTGGAGGCCGTACAAATTTCCGTTACCCCTTACATGATCATTGTTCCTTCCATAACAGGGGTTTCTGTAGATGGCATTCAGCTAATCGCAGAGGCAAGGGTAACGGTGCGTACCAATATTCAACAACTCGTTGGAGGTGCCGGAGAAGAAACAATAAAGGCACGTGTAGGTCAAGGCATTATTTCCAGCATGGGTGAGGCTACCAACTACAAAATCGTTTTGGAAAAACCAGAAGATATTTCTAAGCGAGTATTGGCAGATGGCTTAGATGCCGGCACTGCATACGAGATCTTATCCATCGATATTGCTGATATTAACATCGGCAAAAATATCGGTGCAAAGCTACAAATAGATCAGGCTGCAGCTGACCTTGAAATCGCTAATGCGAAAGCGGAAGAACGCAGGGCAATGGCGGTCGCTTTAGAACAAGAAATGCTGGCAGAAGTTCAAAAAGCAAGAGCAGCAGTGATTGAAGCTGAAGCTGATATACCAGCTGCACTTTCTATGTCTTTCAGAAGAGGTCAGTTATTATCCAAGTTGAAAAAAGCATAGGCAATAAAAAAGGTGACTCTGCAAATGCAAAATCACCTTTTAATTAAGCGCTTAAAGCGCCGAGGATAAACGATTAGTCTACTAACTCAACGTTTACCGCATTCATGCCTTTTCTTCCTCTTTCGGTTTCGAAAGCTACTTTGTCATTCTCTCTGATCTCATCGATCAGGCCACTAGTGTGTACGAAAATGTCTTCGTTTGAATTATCAGGAGTGATGAATCCAAATCCTTTTTCATTGTTAAAAAACTTTACAGTTCCTTCTTGCATTGTACTAATTGTTATTGTTATTAAAATTTGCCATTTAAAGCGCTGAGTCGACAATCCATAAAGTCTATGGAAAACCGAACGACATCTTCAATATTCTCATAAGCATGTCTCAAATAATTTGAGTCTGCTTAAGTCAACGTTTTAAAAGGAAATCTTTGGAAAGAAACTATTCGAAACGAAATCTGACTCATGTGGATCACATCGAGTCGGGGTACTACTGAAGTGCTCATAACTTTAGAGAGCAGTGCAAATGTACTACTTCTTTTATTATCCAATGAATTTATTTTAAATATCCTACTATGTCTCCCATGAGATGAGACCCACATCCTTCCAAATCTCTATTTAATAATAATTTTTCTTGTGGATGAGTAATCACCAGATTTTATATGAAGTAGATAAACACCCTTTGAAAGTAAAGAAGTATCAACGATATAATCACCAGTATGCTCTCCTTCGATTAGGACTTTCCCCTTTAATTCTGCTAGCTGAAATTGAAAAGCTCCCTGATTCTTAATAACTATCTGCTCACTGGCAGGATTTGGATAGACTGTTATTGATTTAACTCCATGACTTCCCAAAGTGAGATCCCCTCCTATCAACACCTTAACAGACTTTGCCCGGAGAGTTACTTCAATGCTGGCCTTATTTTCAATATCGATTCGATCATTGCTAAATACATCCACTAATGCAGGTTCATCACTAAATGAATCATCAATATCAGAAATATCCACACTTACTGTGGTTGGTTCAGTTGAAAGATTAGCAAGAGTGATTACTTGTTCCTTCTCAAATACTCTCTTATACCCGATCACCTCACTTGAACCTAAATTCATAGCATGATAATCACCTATTTGCAGTGCTTTACTAGCACTTCTTAACTGAATTAGTTTTCTGTATGTATTGAAAACGGAAGTATTATCAGTTCTTCCAACTTCCACATTGTTTGTTTCATAATTTGACGCAGGTTCATTCCAAGGATTACCTTCTGTAAACCCTGCCTTTGTTTCTGCACTCCATGACATTGGTCTGCGAATATTTTCATCAGGCTTGATTCCTGTCATTCCTACCTCTTCACCATAATAAACAAATGGAATACCCGGCATGGTCAGGTAGATACCGGCTGCCATCTTCACCAAATCCTCGTTAGAGGATAGCTCGTTCATCAGCCGATTCATGTCATGATTTGTGGTAAATGTCCCGAACTGATAATAAGGATAGCTGTTTATGACCTTATTCACCTGAGAGGTTAATGAATTTCCATCACCTGATTTAACTGCGTTTATGATACTATTGGCCAGGTCAAAATCAAAGCAAAAGTCCATTCCGTCATTGACTACATAAGGCACAATCTTTTCTGTAGAAGTCCATGCTTCTCCAACAGACAAAGCTTCAGGATTGGAGGATTTGGTAACGGCAACCCATTCACGCCAAAATGCATGGGTAGCCGGAAGATCTTCCAGAGAGCTCTCTTCTTCAATGATATACTTGACAGCATCTAACCTAAAACCATCTATCCCAATATCTTCCAGCCAGTACCTGGTGATGTCAAACATCTCTTCTTTTAATTCAGGCGCTTCATAATTCAAATCAGGCATCCCTCCCCAGAATAAACCATAGTAATATCCGGTATTGTCCTCATGCCAAACTTGTTGTCCCCAAGGCCCACTGTATGAAGGACGAGTATCTGACCATCGATACCAGTTTCGTTTTTCTGCAGTTGGTGAAGAACGAGCATTTTGAAACCAATCGATTTGGGAGGACGAATGATTTAAAACCAAATCAATAATCACTTTAATGCCACGTTTATGTGCTTCCTCCAGAAACTCCTTAAAGTCATCCATCGAGCCGTAATCAGGATTGATAGAGCGATAATCATTAACGTCATATCCATGATAGCTGGGTGAGTCATGAATCGGCATTAACCAAATACCTGTAATACCCAGATCTGATTGTGTTTCCGGATTACCATCATTTAAATAATCTAACTTTTCTATGATTCCCTGAAAGTCTCCAATACCATCTCCGTCACTATCATAAAAACTACGAACAAAGATTTCGTAAAAGACTGCCTCATTCCACCACCCCAGATCTTCCATTGACTGATCTTCTACTGTGATGTAATCCTCTAAAATCAATTCATCATCAGAAAAATCATTTGATACTTTAATTGAAACATCATAAGTACCTGGATTAGAATAGGTTACTGATATTGAATTTTCAGAAGAAGTAGCTGGTAATCCCCCTTCAAATGTCCACTCAATGTTATCGATTTGTCCACTTCCTGCTTCTTCAAAGAATATGCTGCCTCCGGTATAAGTGAAGGTCGAAGATGATGCGATACCAGCTACTGCCGGTCCGGATGGTGGCTCTTCATCATTGTACCAAAAACCTAGTGACTCATCATCTGATCCTACTGTGTGTGTTCGATTATTTCCTGCACCAGGAAACTCCTCACGATCGTCCCAATCACCATTATATCGGAATTTGAACTCTATTGTCTGGCCTGGATTAAAGTTATTTAAGGTTACTGACCAAACACTATCTCCATCATGATCGGAGAGCTTGTTTAAAGTTCCACCCCAGCCATTGAAGGTTCCGGCAATATCAACGAATTCCGTTGAAGGACTGAACTTACCTTGCTCTATCTGGTAAGACATATTCACATTGAATGTGATTGCTACATTTTGAGCATATAAACCGTTTAATAAACCGAATAGAAGAGTAACTATGATTGTAAATCGCATCTAACAAAGCTAGTGAGAAACACTTCTGGATAAGCTTTAGAATTCAATTTTGACCGCAAACGTTTTCATGACTCATTCCCGTCCCTTAAAACCAATCAAAGATCGAAAAAAGCATGATTTTTCTATAAATAGTTATATATTGAGTAGTATAACCGTCAATCAATGCTACGCTCTACCTTATATATTAAGGCTATCTTTACTTTTGGATTAGCCTTAATTATAGCGCCCATTTACGCTCAGTCCTGGCTTTCTGGCTATGAGTATCGTAAAGAAATCACACTGGATGGTACGCTAATTAGCGGTACACATACGGATTTCCCACTCCTTTATGAGCTTGCCTCAGATGCTCAATTAGCAGCCAATGCCCGTTCCGATGGCTTTGACATTGTTTTTACCGATGAGGATGGAACTACTCAGCTAGACCATGAGCTACTCTCCTATACCAGTGGTACTGGTGCTTGTAGAGCCTATGTAAAGACTGACCTTACCAATGCCACGGATAAGACCATATATATGTATTATGGCAAAAGTGATGCTTCTACTGATCCTTCTTCCACAGGCACCTGGAGTAATGATTTTCAAGCAGTGCTTCATCTTCAGGAGTCCGGCAATGGAACCACTGACGAGTTTGTAGACTCATCTCCAAATGCTGTGCATGGAACAGGTGGTGGATTGCCAAACAGTGGGAATAGTGGCTCTACTCCTACTCAAACCACTGGTAAGTTTGGGTTTGCTCAAGATTTTGATGGTACTGATGATCGCATTCGACTTCAGGCAATTAACGATGATTCCTGGACTTCATTTACTGTACAGGTTTGGATTAATCCGGATGATGCAGGTGATGATCGAGTATTTGGGAAATGTTGGGGTACTGGAGCAGATGATGAAACCTGGTTGCTGAGACAATCCGGTGGCGTTATTGGAAGTCGAACCAACGTAAATAATGGTGGAACAGATAACGATGCAGAAATAGATGATGATGATAATCCGATTGCTTACAATACTGGAACCTGGTATTTAGCTACCTATACATGGGATGCTTCTGATAACACTGTAAGAGTCTATTTAAATGGTACCGAAGTAGAAACAGGGGCTCTAACAGGTTCAAATCTTACACTAACTGGAGAACCGTCAGAAACAGATTTTGCTACCATTGGAAACATCCCTGGAGGTGGCCGGGATTTCAACGGTCAGCTGCAGAGTGCTCAAGTATCAGATGTCGCACGTTCTGCTAATTGGATTCTGACTCAATATAATATTGAAGATGATCCTACTGGATTTGTTACGACCGTAGGTACTGAAGAACAATGTGGAAGCCCAGTGCCAGAAGGAGGAACTGCAACCGCATCAGAGAATACTATTCGTTCTGGAGAATCGACAACAATAACCTTAAGCGGTGAAAATACAACCCCTTTACAGTGGCAATCATCCACAGATAATATAAGCTTCTCAGATATCGGAGGTGAAACAGGCTCGACACTCAACACGGGTGTCCTAACAGCAACCACCTATTATCGAGTTAAGGTTGGATCGGCCTCCTGTCAGGTACTGTCAACAACCGCCACCGTAACCGTCCTTCCTCCTTTTGCTAGTGGTTATTGTTACCGAAAGAAAGTTACGATCAATAGCGATCAGGTTAGCGGAAGCGCTGATTTGACCAACTTTCCAGTGCTTGTAAGCGTGACAGATGCAGACCTTCGCACGGTAGCTAATAATGGCAATGTAGAGAACACGAATGGATACGACATCACATTTACAACTTCTGATGGCACTACAGGTCTTAATCATGAAATAAGCGCCTACACAGCAACTACCGGCGCATTTGAGGCTTGGGTGAATGTACCTACAGTCTCATATAATTCTGATACAGAAATCTTCATGTATTATGGCAATTCCGGTGTATCTGGCGATCCATCGACAACAGCGACATGGAACAGCGACTATGTGGCAGTTTGGCACCTTGAAGAAGATCCCAATGGAGATGTAGCTGGATCGATATTAGATGCCACTAGTAATAACAATGATGGTCAGCCCCAAGGAACTATGACAACTGCTGATTTAGTAGCAGGCCAAATTGGAAATGCGATTGATCTGGATGGAACAGATGATTATATCACAGTACCAGATGCCGCTAGCTTGCGTGTAACCGACAATACCATCACACTAAGTGCATGGGTAGATACAGAAGGAGACCTTGACAATGATGAAGGCTTCATTCTTAAAGGTGCTAACAACGATGAAAGCTATATGCTTGGTACAAATGATGCAGGAGCCAGCAATGAACAGCTTCGAGGGAGGATTAACAATAGCGGAAACAACTTTCAAGGTGGCCAGGTAACAACGACTGATTGGTCATATACTGTAGTTGTTTATGATGGAACCAATGTAATCGGATACGTTGATGGTGTCCAGCAATTCAGTTCTGCATTCACCACCAATATGGATAACAGTATAGGTGAAGCTATTTTACTAGGAACGCGTGCCGACCTGACAGGCACACGATTCTTTGAAGGAATTCTGGATGAGCTGAGGATCTCAGAAGCTGCACATACCGCAGGTTGGGTAACAACGGAATATAATAACCAAAGCAGTCCATCTACCTTTTACACATTTGGTGCAGAAGAATATCCACATGATGGTGGAACTGCAACGGCCGCATCTTCTGAAATCGATTACAATACCAGCACTACTATAACGCTTTCCGGACAGGAAAGCGGAGGCACCATCCAATGGCAGTCTTCTACGGACAATGTCACATTTAGCGATGTGGGTGGTGGGACCTCAACCACATTAAATACCGGAAACCTAACAGCAACTACCTACTACAGAGCTGAAGTCACGGATAGTGGATGCGAAGCATTTTCTACTACGGCTACCGTTACTGTTCAACCAGACTATATCAGTGGTTATTGTTATCGTAAAAAAGTCACCATTAATGCCAGCCAGGTGAATGGAAGTTCGGATCTCAGCAACTTCCCTATGCTATTCAATTCTACTGACCCGGATTTGCGAACAACAGCCAATAATGGACAAGTAACCAGTGCTAGCGGTTATGATATAAAATTCACCGATGCAAGTGGTACTGAGTTGGATCATGAAATTGAAAGTTACACAGCAGGAACAGGAAACTTTATAGCATGGGTGCGAGTACCTACTGTATCTGCTTCAGAAAATACGGTGTTATACATGCACTATGGAAATTCTGCAGTGGTGACCGATCCATCAGTGACTACCACCTGGGATAGTAACTATAAAGCTATTTGGCATTTTGAAGAAGATTTATTGGACGCCACTTCCAATAATAATGATGGAACTGAAGGTTCCGCAGGAAGTACAGATGATGAAATCGGGGTGATATCTCACGGAAGAGGATTCACAGGAGTAGACAATGGAGATAGCTGGATCAGTGTTACCAATAGCACGAGTATTGATACCGACATCACCAATCAAGTGACACTTGAGGCATGGGCCAGATATTTTCTGCCGGTTCCTCAGGATGCTCCATTCATTATGAAGGCTCCTGCCGTTAATCAGGAGCGATATATGCTTGGAACGGACGGTGGTACTAATCCTGCTGCCATCAACCAGCGAGTGACCACCGGTTCTGGACATTTTCGATACGACAATGGCTCAGTAGATGCAGACTGGCACCATTTTGTTCTTACTTACGATGCTGATTTAGCTGCTAACCCACGAATGAAATTATATGTTGATGGTGTATTGACCGCATCTAATAACGCCGATGGAAACATCTTGAGTGATAATACCAACCCTCTTTACATTGGCAGAAGATTAGATAACAGAAGATATCGAGGCGCACTGGACGAATTAAGAATTTCAAACAATGCTCGTGCTGAAGGATGGATCATTACAGAATACAACAATCAAAGCGATCCTTCCTCTTTTTATTCCTTAGGTACAGAGGATTATAACGGAAATGGTGGTACGGCTACTTCAGATAATACTACGATCGACTACAATACCAGCACGGATATTACCCTTACTGGCGAATCCGGAACGATTCAATGGCAAAGCTCAACTGATAATTCTTCGTTTTCAGATATTGTAAGCGAGACTTCAAATAGTTTGAACACTGGTAACCTTACGGCCACCACATACTTCAGGGCTGAAGTTGACAATGGAACCTGCATCGTCTATTCCAACACGGTCCAAGTGAGTGTACGCCCTGACTTCATCACCGATTATTCATTTAGAAAGAAGATCATCATAGATAATAGCAAAGTTTCAGGTAGCACAAATCACACAGACTTTCCACTACTATTTAGTACCATAGATACGGATTTAGCTCAAGCAACAGGTAAAGTGCAGGATGCAAACGGGTACGATATACTCTTCACTTTGGCAGATGGCACTACCTTAGATTTTGATATTGAAAAATATGATGGAACCTCCGGAGAATACATTGCCTGGATTCGCATCCCTACTCTCTTTGTCAATGCAGACACAGAAATATTCATGTATTATGGCAACTGCAGTTTTGCTGGCGGAGATCCTTCCGTAACAGCAACTTATAATTCCAATTATCTAGGTGTTTATCACTTCAATGACGATTTAGGAGCTACTACAGTTGTTGATGACCGCACCAGCAATACCAATGACGGTACAGCCAATGGAACGATGAATGGTGCGGATGTCATAACCGGCCAGGTGGGTGATGGTTTTGATTTTGATGGAGCAGATGATTACATCAATATGGGTACCGCTCCACAGACTACAGCTGCCGGGACCAGAACGATTGAATTGTGGGCACAAGCAGACGCCTTTGATGATGGTGGGGTATTTCAGGGAGGTACAATAGCTAATGACTTTTCATTACACACTGATAATGGAACAGACGGTAATTGGGACATTGAATACAATGGGAATAATGATGAGTTTACATTGAATGGTAGTGCAAGTAACTGGCATCATTATGCGTTAACGTATGATGGGAGCATCGTGCAGCTGTATTATGATGGCGCATTATTTGACAATACCACAGCAGCACTTACTACCGCCGCAAACAACCTGGAGATCGCCCGTTGGAATGCAGTTGAATTCGATGGGCAAATCGATGAAGTGAAGGTCTCCGATGTTGCCAGGTCCTCCGGATGGATTCAAACCGAGTATAACAACCAAAGTGATCCAGACAACTTTTATAGCATAGAGGCAGAAACAGCTGAAAACCAATGGACTGGAGGTAATGGTAACAGCAATTGGAATGAAGGTGGGAATTGGAGTTTCTGCAGTGTCCCGAGTGTGAGTAATGACATTGTAATCCCTTCCGGATTAACAGACTATCCGGTGTTGGATCAATCCAGGACAATAGGTGTTCTCAATATTGAGTCCGGCGCAACCCTGGATTTGGCTGGTTTTACATTGACCTTAGAAGGAGATTTTATTAATGATGGGACACTGACTACTAATGGTGGTACGATTGAGTTTACAGGAAGTGCTGAACAGGATATCACAGGGTCAACATCAACTACTTTTCATAATATCGTTGTTAACAAATCCGCATCGACAGCAGAGTTAAGACTAGCTGCAAATGTTGGCAATCAACTAACGTTGACATCTGGAAATCTTTCTTTAAATGATAATACACTTACAATAGAAAATACAGCAACCATTTCCGGTGGTAGCAGCTCTGCATTTCTCGTAACAGATGGGATCGGCGAGCTTTGTCAGAATGATTTAGGAAGCGCAGATGGCACTAGAGTGTTTCCTATTGGACCTACAACCTCCAGCTATAATCCTATCAGTGTCAACAATGTAGGAACCTCGGATGATTTCTGTGCAAGAGTGGCCGAAACTGTTTATTCTGAAGGCCAAATTGGATCAGGCACTCAACAAACAGCAGACGCCATCGATCGTACTTGGTTTGTCGACGAAGAAACGGTTGGCGGATCAGATGTTACGTTAACTATTGAATGGGATGGATCACATGAATTGACCAATTTCGATCGAACAGATATGTTTATTAGTCACTATAACGGGGCAGATTGGGAAGTTTATGGTAGTGGCATAAGTGCCACAGGATCAGATCCATACGCTGCATCCGTTGCAGGAGTTTCTTCGTTCAGTCCGATAGGTGGTGGATCCTCTCCTAGCCCACTTCCCGTAGAACTCAAGAGCTTTAGTGCTACACATCGTGGAGATTATGTTATACTCGAATGGGTGACAACAACGGAAATTAATAACGATTACTTTACAATTGAACGATCCACAAGTGGCTCAAACTTTGAGTCAATAGCTAAGGTTCAAGGGGCTGGAAATAGCAGTGAGATTATTCATTATGAAAGCATTGATGACAGTCCTTTATTTGGGAGTGCTTACTATCGATTAAAGCAAACAGATTTTGACGGAACTAACTGGTATTCTGAGATTGTGCAGGCTTCATGGAGTTTGTCGCAAGACCTGGCTGTTTATCCTAACCCAACCAAGGGTAATTTTCAAATTAATCTTTCCGGCTTGGAACAAAATGAGCCGGTTTTTATTTCCTTAAATGGAATAGATGGTAGACGGATATGGAAATTGAGTCTTAATTCGGATGAAAGTGGAAAAATCAATCAACACATCGAGTCTCCAAACGCTCTTAAACCAGGTGTTTACTTCATGGTTTTTGAACACTCCAACTCAAGTATGCGAGTTAAAATTATCGTTGAATAAATCTTTTTTCAATTTAAAAATATATTGACTTAGCTCTTTTCGGGTGGAATAAGTAATCCCCTGTTTATTCATAAATGCTGTTTTAGCATCGTTAAGGAAAAGTACCTCTCCGAAAGCATTAAATACCGGCAAATCGAGTTCTTCAAAAAACAATCTGGTGGCAGCATAATCCCAGATACTTCCGCAACCTTTATTCTGTTTGGGAAACTTGAAATAGCAACCATTTGATACATTCATTACGGATATAGCATTTCGAACACCACCGAAATGATCCGTGTAGACCAGACCAACATTCATTTCTGAAGCATATCCTTCCATCTTATTCATTACCTGATTAAAGTAAGGTTCCTGATTAAAGCTACGATCCATATACATATGAATCGGACCCTCATGACTTTCATTTCTTGAAGCGAAAACTTCACCATTTAGCTTTACGCCATCATGTTTGATAGAAACGTAGCATTCCTGTAAATCAGGAATATTGACAACACCTATCACCGGATTTCCATCACGAGAAATTAAAGCGATAGAAACTGCATAACCCGTTTTCCCTTCCGAAAACGGTAGCGTCCCATCCATCGGGTCGATACACCAGAAGTAATCTTTGGATAACCGTGAACCGTTATCATCTAGCTCTTCGGTTAACAGACCCAAATCATACTTATTTATTGAAGGTTTTAAATGCTTTAAAATGATATTTTGAGCCGTTATGTCTACTTCAGTGACCACCTGTGAGGCAAGTGTGTCTCCACCATCTTTTGGTCGTTTTTCAAACTGGGTTTTGAATCGTGATAGAATATACTGTCCGGCCTCAAGGGCAGCTGCAGCTGCAGTTTCACTCAGGTGAGATAATTCATTGAATTTAAGCTTCATTTACACTACCAATTCATTGATTACATTTTGAACCATCTGTTTGCTGTAACCATGCATCTTCCAATGCCCCGGACTCCACCCATCCAGGAAGCGATAAAAGTCCGCCCAGGCATACTTATAAAGTTCACCCCACTCCTTTTTAAGTTCTTTGAAACCGATGGAATGATCCAATGCTTTTTCTAAAGAGTTAAAATAGTGCTCGAGAAGCTCTGATTCATATTTTTCGCACAATTGCTCATCCAGGCAGCTACTGATAAAGTATGCTACATCTTTTATTCCTACACCTTTTCCAACATATTGAAAATCTACTGCTGCCACTTTTTCTTTTTCACCAAAGCAGAAGTTAGCCAACTTGGCGTCACCATGAACAAGTGTTTGAAAGTTGGCATTATTCAACCTTGTATCAATTGCAGCAGCAGCTTGCTTCAAGTCATTATTTTCCATGCGTCCCCATTCATCCGGACGCGTTTCCAAATGCCAATAGGTTCCTTTTTCCCATAATCCTTTTGCATCACAATGTATGAAGCAAGCATGAAAATGGGCCAACCATGAAAGGCAGTTTTTTATATCCGGGATCGTAACTGTTTCTGGTGTTAACCGAACTGGAAAACCTGATGCATTAAGATCCTCCATAATGAATAACAATTCATCATCGTTTTGCCGGACAAAATGACACCTTGGTGTTCTACAATTTTCATTGGTTCTATTTGTGTACGATTGATACCACTTGCTTTCAACCTCATAAGATTTGAGTTTCCGCTTGTGAGATCGACTAGTGTTCCACCCTTTTGGATGGTTGGCTTTATTGGATAACTGGATATGTTTTACAATGACACTAGACTCCCTACCTCCATTAAGGAAATATCTTCTGATTTCACCATAACCTCCCCATAAGGATTGGACGGACATTGACTTCTCGATGGATTCCGCATCTATGGTTTTGCATATCGTGACTTCAAGAGATTTCATTTAAAACAAAGCTTACTATTTAGTTATCAATCACCAACTATAATTGTTGTTTAGCTTCACAATATGATGAGGTTTGAAATTGATTCGTCGAAATCAAATAGAGCTGCTTGCTTTTTTATCTGTGAGCGAATAGCTTAGAAGTATACCAATAAATCTAACCTATGAAATTTGTGACATCATTTACGTTGACCTTGATCTGCTTTATGTCCCTGGCACAAGATCAGGATATTGTTAAAATTGTTGATGACCTTACTAAAAAGTGGGACAAGCAAGCAGTAGACTTAAGCAATTATTCAGGCATCAAATACTATTGTACCTCAGAAGTATATAGGGATAAGACGATAGGGTTGCTCGACAAAATCCATCACTATGATACAGTCTTATATCGAATCGTAAGTGAAAAATACGAAGACAAAAACGATAAAGAAGCAGAAGCCACGCTTAAGGAAATACTTACGGTAGAAACAAAGTATACTACACCAAACTTTAAAACATTTCTAAAAGAAGAATGCGATAAGTTCACTGAAATTGGTGAATCCTATGATCGCAGCAGTTCAAAGTTTGCCAAAGAAATTGAAAAGTTGGAAAAGGAATTAGATAAATATGTGAGTCACATTACTGAGCGAATTGATTTGATTGATGAGCACATTCACCATCTGAAGCTAGACTAGCACTTTTCAAACATATCATTCTTAATCGGCTACCGTATAATTTGTAAAGTGATCTAATTATCTTTAATATGATCACTTAGATTTAAATATGAGTGCCCACCTCGACATAGATGAGTTAAATAAAGCCTTTTCAGAGAATGAAGAGGTATTCCATAAACTAATCAAAGATTTAGATCTGGGGGTTGGCGTTTACAACGCCAATGCAACTCCTGTTGCATGCAATAAGTCTGCTTATGAATTATTGGGACTATCAAAGGAACAGTTTATGGGAAACTCTGCTATGGATCCATATTGGAAAATCACACATAGGGATGGTTCTAAATTTGAAACGTATGATTTCCCTATTATAGATGTGATCACCAACTACAAACCAAAACTGGGCGTCATTATGGGTGTATCAAGACCGCTTCTCAACGACAAAGTCTGGTTAGAAGTAAATGCACATCCAATTAAAAATTCAGATGGTACCATTAAGCGTGTTTTTTGTACCTATAAGAATGTCACAAACATCATTGAGTCTTGATTTTGTGTTTAAAAAACATACCTTTTTCAAGATCAATTGTGATTAATTTGCTATGAGCAAAAACTAATCGAGCAATTTCCACCGCTCACCTAAAAGCGTATGGAACTAACTCAAATATTTATTCTTTTTATAAGAGGAAGAAGATACTAAATGGAGCCAATCAAATTACAACCAACAAGAAACACACCAGCAGTTTTACTAGACCCAAGCAGAGGGGTCTTCAAAATGTATGGAAGATCCAGTCCTGAAAACTCCATTCAATTTTATGAGCCTATTCGCAATGCGCTTGCAAATAAAATGGCTACTCCTAAAGTTGACATCCGAATTAAAATGGAGTACTTCAATACAAGTTCATCAAAGTGCATCTATGATTTGATGAAAGAAATAAAGGCATTGGAAATGAAAGGCAAGGAAGTAATTGTCCGCTGGTATTACGATGAAGACGATGAGGATATGCTAGAGGCTGGTGAAGACTACAGTGATTTGCTCGATCTACCATTCAAATTCATTGAGTATCATCCGAAAGATCAGTACGAGAAAAGTGCATAGAAGCAGGCAATCCTATTCTTAATTTCAGTTAATTATCCATACCTCTTTCCATCTGAGGCAATTTACAAGCAAGTGAAGCAATAATTCTTTTAGGATTAGAACTGGGCATATCCTACAATCAAATTTTTGATAAGTTGAATTTTTTCGGAGTAGTTCCGCAATATACCCCTACATAGGTATTGAATTTATTCAATTAACGGTATTACATTACCGTATCATTAAGCCCAATTTTTATGAAAACATTTCTTATAACATTCACGCTAGCGATTTTGTGCCATGCGTGCGCTCAGGAAAAAAAAGATAAGGCCTCTGATCTGGTTTATCTAAATTCATCGGCAAACCTTGACAAGCAAAACGAATTTTATCAGGATTCATTAATTGAATTTGATGATTCAAATAAGGTCTATTTTGATCAAAGCATCGGGTTTGATCGGTTCATTAACAGGTATGACACGGTTATCATTGATCAGGAAATATTCTTTATTGTTCAGGGAGATTTGTTGCTGGACATGGATGAAATGGTGGACTATTATTCTACCTACTTTAATGACACTACTCAATATGAAAAATTGGTCATTGATGTACTGCCTGATGGTAAAATTAACAAAATGCCTAATGCTGATCAGTTGACTTACGCAGTTGTTAGATCTTCGTTTCCCTCAGAAAATGAATATAAAAGTGTTGTCCGTTACATGGCAGAAGCAACTAGGAACTGGTCGGATATTTTACCAGAAAAAGTTGCTTTCAAACATCTAAGTTATCTTGATGATCAACTCAGACCGTCTCAACAGCATCCTGATGTAACATTTACGATAAGACATTATAACTCTGGTGGAAAATTTGTCGCTGCAGCATTTTTTCCTCACTATTCAAAGTATAGATGGAAAGTAAGAATTGACCCTAGCTATTATACAACTCGTGCAGATAAAGTTGGTGTTTTACGGCATGAAATAGGTCACATCCTTGGATTTAGGCACGAACATATTCGAGCGGAAGCTCCTATTGACTGCCCAAGAGAAGACGACACTACATTTGATCCACTGACAAGCTATGATAAAGTGTCTGTTATGCATTACCCGTGTGGTGGATTTGGAGATTTAAATCTGGCATTTACAGAAAAAGACATCAAGGGTTCCCGACTAATCTATAATTAATTGAATATGAAACGATTTACTGTAAGCATACTTAGCATTATGATCTGCTTATCTGTATTTGCACAGGAGCGCCTTGTAGTCTTCGATAAGGAAGGTAGAATTATAAAGAATGATGGGTTTAATAAAGCTGATGGTGCATACACCGTTCGATTTATGATTGAAGGTGTTACCCAGGATGAAACTGATAATTACTTTATCCTACATCAGAATCGAAACGATCACTTATATAAATCCAACAATACTTTTGAGCCTCATAATACTGAATCGTTTATTTATCGTCAGGGATATATGGCTGAATCTATCATTCAGGTTGGCGACAGAGGTGATGACGCTGAATTGATAGACTACCTATTAATCAGGGTTAATGACAGCTTGGCCAACTGGATACGGTTAAATATTCGAATGGGTACAGTTATAAATGCTTTCGTACTCCAACAACATTCCCTGGATATGTTTCTAAATCGCGTTAGCGCTATAGATTATGATGATATCGTAGAGCGACTGAACTCAATTGCTACCAAAGAAGCGGAGCTTTCCGCCCTTAATAATCAAAAAATGAAAGAAGAATACAATGAAAGCTTTCAGGAGTTGCTGACAGAAATCTCATTCACAAAGAAACAACTCGAACTTCTAAGGGAACATCGGTCTAGCCTGCCTAAAGAAAAGGAAAAATGTTGCCCAATTGAAGAACTAAAAAAAATTAGTGAGGAAATAAAGATGCTGGAAGAACAGCTTTTAGATCAGAACAAAGATGTGTTGCAAACAAAAAAAGATCACGACAAGAAAATTATTGATAAGAAGAAGGAAATAAACAAGTCAAAATCTGATTTAAAGAAAGCGCTAGCAGAATCGATTGGAACCGGCGCAATGCCATCAATCCATTTTCTACATCAGGGAACACTTATTGTATTTGACGAAAACATACATGAAATATCATATAACGCGTATGAAAAGAAGATTGATAATTCGAACAAAACCCGTATTTCATTAGGCAGATGGACACCAGACTTACCACAACTAAACACTGCTTCCCAGTTATACCTTCACATTTTCAACCTTACTCCAGACGTATTAAAATCAGACCCATTTACGATTGAACTATCATCTGAACTTTCTGAAGAGGTTACCATTGAATCACCTTCTAACTTTCAAGGACTACAAGAAGCCGATCTAGGATTCGATTTCTCATCGGTACTAGGTAAAATGCCCTTTTCAGATGGATTTGTGTTTTTAAGTGAACGGCATGAACTACCAGTAGGATTTGATTCAGACAAAATCAAAAACCTTTATACATTGATAAAAACAATTGAAATAGAACCTCGCTACATAGACTATATTCTAAAATACCCTACCCCGTTCAAGCCACTTAGGGAAGTAACACTTGATATAAAAAGAAATCAATATACCACAGATTCTTTTGAGCAAAAAGTAGAAAAGGGAGATCTAAAAAAAGAAAATTTTACCATCAAGTATCAGAGTGAAACATTGGCTAAAGATGTCTTACCTGCTGTTCACAGGCTATACCGATTTTCTCTTAATACCGGCATTGTCTATTCTAATCGTATAACCTACAATTACCGTACTGAACCTATTGGATCTTCTTCTCAATTGCGATTGATTGAAGAAAAGAATACCAATTCTTCTTTCAGGCCCATTTTAACATTCTCAACCTATTTAATTAAAAATCAAGATACTGCTATTGATCCTGAAGGTTTTTGGGGAATAATGGAAACAATTCATTTAGACTTTGGTCTTGACTATGCTCAAAAGAATGTCTTTGATGATGTCTATCTTGGATTAGGTTTCGAACCAAAGCGATCAATTCATTTGGCAGGAGGTGTGAAAATCAGTCAGCTTGAAAAGGTAGACATCAATCGCTTAGATCCTATAACCCTCAATATAGCAGATGCATTAAGGAAAGAAACTGAAGTTTCAGGGTATTTCAGTCTAAACCTGGGTGTAAGCCTTATACCTACAGTGCTCAAAAATTTAACTAAGTAACCATGAAAAGACTTGCTTTAATTTTACTTATTATCATGTCGTATAGTTGCAGTGAAGAGTGCATTGAATCAGACAATGTATTGGATACACATGTGATCAAGGGTGAAATTTCTTACTCAGATATTTTGACTGAAAAAGTAATCTCTGATGATGCAACCATTAAAACAAAGTTAGAAGCATTGGAAGAACCGTGGCTTCCCATTAATTATCAGAATGAGCAAATTGGTAACAAGTTTGAATTTGGAGCCCTGAAAGGCAATGGGAAATACCAATTAACATTTGAGAAAGTTGGTGAAGTAAATTATACTTCTAAAATTGTAATTGACAATTTCCAGGGAAATAATGTAATAGATACAGCTATCACACTTACTATTAGCGATGAAACACGGATACTGGTGACAGTCCTTTCCAATGATGGTTCGCCGATCAAAGAAGCAGGAGTAATGCTATATAATGACTCCACATTTATGAAAGATTACGGGGAAAATGGTGGTTTTATCGACTCCCTACAAACCAACCAATTCGGTAAAGCACTTTTCTCAAGTCTTAAAGCCGGTCAGTATTTCCTTTTCCCTATTTTTATTGTAGGATCGGACACATTACGGGGTGACTTAAGTCAGATTACAACTTATGATATAATTGCTGACCAATTGAACGAAGTGTCCGTTTCTCTAGTCAACTAAACGATTCAAGTTTTCTTTTACCTCGCTTATACTACCTCTCACTTCTACAAGATAACTATCAAGTTCATCCCAAAAGTGCTCTGCTTTATGATCGGGCACGCGATCTGATATTTCTTTTAAATCCAGATGGGCCAGGTTAGATTTCATTTTATGTAAATGGTCATGTGCCTTATTTCTATCCTTAAGCTCAAAAGCTTCCTGACTACCCTTCACATCTCTTTCGATGGATTCCACTGTCATATTCGCTATTTCAATGATCTTTTGCTGATCACCACCTAGTACCTCATTAAGGAATATAAAATCTGGATTTTCTTCTTGCTGTACTTCGGACACTGGATCCATCTTTCTTTTGCTTAGTCGGCTTACTTTTTCATAAAGATCAGCAGGGTCAAACGGTTTGGAAACGATCTCATTCATACCACATTCTTTCATTTTGCTTTTAGACTCAGAAAGCGTGCTGGCAGTAAGTGCTATTATTGGTAAATCCTTGAAGTATTTGTTTCTCTTATTTCGGATTCTCCTGGTAGCTTCATAGCCGTCCATCACAGGCATTCGCACATCAATGAGCATCAGATCAAAGGCCTTTGATTCAATTTTCTCTACAGCCTCTTGTCCATTGTTGGCGAGCTCTACTTGTACACCCCACCTTGTAAGAAAGCTCTTGGCAATCTCCTGATTGGCTAAATTGTCTTCAACTAACAAAACATGGATGGGAATTGATACATCTTTAGGAATCACATCATTTTTATCAGTGATTGCTGCCGAAGATTTAATTAGTGAAAGCTCAAAGTAAAAGGTGGCTCCCTTTCCTATCTTTGATTTTGCATTAAGCTCACCCCCCATCATTTCTACTAGTCTTTTGGATATCGAAAGACCTAAGCCCGTTCCTCCTTTTCTTAGTGCTTCCTGGCTGTTGATTTGCTTAAAGCTCTCAAAAATAGTTTCTAGCTTGTCTTCAGGAATTCCAATACCTGTATCCTTGACACTGAAAAGAATGCCTTTATTCTTGGTCGGTTTTACTGTTAATTCTACTGATCCCTCATTGGTAAATTTCAATGCATTACTCAATAGGTTATTAAGCACCTGAGTCAGTCGAATTTCATCACACCGATAATTGAAATTAAGTTTATCAGAAAAGTTTAGCTTTAACTCAACTTCATTTTCATTTGGAACTGCTTTCCAGGTATTGATGACATTCTCACATAATTCTTTGAAATTAACGTCACTCTCCACTATCTCAAGATGACCCGCCGCAATTTTCTGAAAATCAAGGATATCATTGATGAGTGTTAGAAGATTGTTACTACCAAACTTCAACATCTTCAGCCGGTTGCTGTCGGTCAATTCGGGGTGCTCCAGCTCTAATAAGTGAGTAGTGCCGATAATGGCATTTAAAGGAGTTCTTATCTCATGACTCATGGTTGACAGGAACTGTTCTTTGATTTTTCCTGCTGCCTCCGCTTCTTCTTTAGCTTTTCTTAACTCTTGTTCCTGCCGTTTCATTTCCGTCAGGTCATTGATAAATATGATGATCCCTCCTACCTTATCCTTACTTGTATACCAAGGATGGATTTCTCCCTTTAGCCATTGAATACTGCCATCCGCTCGCTCAAACTTTTCAATGCCCGGCTTGATTACTTCGCCACTCAATGCACGCTTGTGTAGCTTCTTCCATTTGGTGGGTATCTCAGGAAATACTCTGTAATGAGACTTACCTATGATATCTCCTTTGATATTCTGATCCTTCTTCCATCGTTCACTTGCAGATATGTAATTCATGTGCTTATCAAACATGGCCATGGCTGCCGGTGCACTTGCTACAAATGTCTTGAGCAGGTTTTGTTCTTGAATAAGTTTAGCCTGACTATCCTGCAGCTCCATCAATGATCCTACCCACTTACCTACTAATGAAATAAAGTCAATTTCATATGCTGTAAACGGTTCTTTCCTTGGTTCCACACTAGTAAAATTGACCGTACCTGCCACTTTTCCATCCACACGATAAGCAGAACCAATGTAAGACTGGAGTTTAAAATTTTCAAAGCAAGGATGACCCATGTGCTGAGACACAGACATATCGTCTATACTAAGTACTTTTCCTTTTTGGGCAAGTGTTATATCACAATAGGTGTCACCAAGTTTGAATTTTTGATTTTTGCTTAGACCGGAACTTTCTGGGTAGAATGCCTCTATCTGATATTCATCCATCCAGATCTTACTTACAATCCCTACTTCCAGGCCAAGAAAATCCAGACAAAGCTTTAACCCATCTTTCAGTCGATCCTGAATGGACATTTCAGACTTAGCATTCAGATCATTGAGTAACCTTAAACCCTCTTTATATTTTTCTTCTTTAACGGACGATTTGCGTTCATCCGTTATGTCTCTCGCAATGTTGTAAATTTTTATTAGCTCACCTTCAGGGCTATAGCTAAAGTCTGAACTTTGAGCAATCCAACGCTCCTCTCCTGAAGAAATAATAACCGGAAATTCCCGATAACATGCTGATTCTTTTCGTTTGATAAGGTCACCGAAATAGCTCACTATCTCCTCCCTTTGTTGGGTTGGAATATGCTCAAGCCATGTACGTTTATTCGCTTCTTCCAGACTATAGCCGGTTAATTTGCTGAATGCTGGATTTACGTAGGTGTACTGACCCTTTTTATTTAGTTCGTAAACAATCTCCTGAGTGCCATTGATTAGGCTTTCATAACGATCCTTTGAGGCGACCAAGTCCTCAAAACTGGCTCTATTCTGCTTGATTTTTATCCTAACCAATTGCGATGTAAATAGAAATACTAAAGATGCAGCACAAACTACCACTAACCCTAGCAGCCAATATTGTTTAGATATCGTATTTTCCAGTTGATGGTCTACATAATTCAATAATACATGATACTCATCTGTCAGAGCAGTCATTAGTGGAAGAAACGATTGCTCATGTTCAAGCATTTTTGCTTTGAAATTTGCAATGTTGTTAGCTTCCTGAATTCCGTAGCTACTTCTTATTAAAGCAGATATTATTGGAGCTAGCCTATTGTATAAGCTATCCACGGTATTCAGATCCAGATCCACACTTTGTTTTAAATCACGATTGGATGAAGCCAGCGCATTATGATTCTTATTAAATAACAGTAGAGCCGAATCTAGCTTTTTGATAATCAGCTCTTGATCCTGGATGTCATCCTGAAGCAAGAGTGCATTCTTAGTAAGAAATTGGCTTAATGTTCGCTGCTTATAGCAGTTATTTAGAACAACATCCAATTTAGAGTTGTATGCAGCAAACTTCTCAACTTGTTTATTTGAGATGTAAATGATAGTCAAAACTGCTAATACGCCAATGGCAAATGCCAAACATATTCTAAGTAATAACTTCTTAAAGTTGAGCTCTTTGAAAGCTGTGGTGCTCTTATTCATCCTATGGTCAGTACACAGCGAGTATTCTAGTTCCTTAGCTGATCAATCGGATGCAAAATAAGCCATCTAAATCCCTCACTCACAGTTCATTCGATGGACGAATTCAATCTTACGACATAGATATATTCTTAATGGAATAATCGTTTTATAAGTTATTAAATAATTATCACTCAATCAATTAATAAGAATACTTCTGTTAGGGAATAATTATTTCTAACTTCGCGGCTTAAATAAGAAGGCGGATGATTTCAACTGAGAATATTTCACTACAATACGGAAAACGAGTTCTATTCGATGATGTGAATATGAACTTCACCCCTGGCAATTGCTACGGTATCATTGGGGCTAATGGTGCCGGGAAGTCTACATTCTTAAAGATTCTTTCAGGAGAAATCACACCAAATTCGGGATCTGTAAAGATTGAGCCGGGAAAACGTTTGGCTGTTTTGAAGCAAAATCATAACGAGTATGATGAAGTGCCTGCTTTGGACACAGTCATGATGGGCCATAGGGAATTGTGGGATATCATGAAAGAAAAGGATGCGATTTATGCAAAACCTGATTTCAGCGAAGAAGATGGAAATAGAGCTTCTGAGTTAGAGGCCAAATTTGCTGACATGGATGGCTGGAACGCAGAATCTGATGCTGCTGCCCTATTAAGTGGATTGGGAATTTCAGAAGCTGACCACTATAAACCACTTAAAGATTTAAATGGATCTGAAAAGGTGCGAGTCTTGCTGGCGCAGGCACTTTTTGGAAATCCGGACATCCTCATTCTGGATGAGCCCACTAACGACCTGGACATTCAGACAATCTCATGGCTGGAAGATCATCTACTTGAGTTTAACAACACACTCATAGTGGTATCTCACGATCGTCACTTTTTAGATACCGTGTGCACACACATCGCAGACATTGATTTCGGTCAGATAAAGTTGTACACAGGGAACTATACCTTTTGGTATGAATCGAGCCAGCTAGCGCTGAGTCAGCGTGCATCCGCCAACAAGAAGGCAGAAGAGAAAAAGAAAGAATTGCAAGAGTTTATTGCGAGATTTAGCGCTAATGCATCTAAATCTAAACAGGCAACTAGCCGAAAGAAACTTCTGGATAAAATCAATGTCGAGGATATTCAGCCATCCAATAGAAAATATCCAGCCATCATCTTTAACCAAAATCGTCCGGCTGGTGATCAAATACTTGAAACCAAGGGACTTACTAAAGAACTTGACGGTGAGAATTTGTTTAAAGACGTTGATCTGTTTGTCAATAAAGGGGATAAAATTGCTGTAGTGGCTGATGACAGCTTGGCCGTCACTACATTTTTTCAAATCCTTATGGGTGAAAAACAAGCAACTTCCGGAACATTTAAGTTTGGTCAAACCATCACCCATGCTTATTTGCCAAATGATAATTCAGAGTATTTTAATTCAGATGAAAACCTGATTGATTGGTTGCGCCAGTATTCTAAGGAAGAAGAAAAGGATGAAGTCTACATTAGAGGGTTTCTAGGCAAAATGCTTTTCTCAGGACAGGAGACACTCAAAAAGTGCACGGTACTGTCCGGGGGTGAAAAAGTACGTTGCATGATTTCGAGAATGATGCTACAAGGAGCAAATCTTCTTATTCTCGATGAGCCAACCAATCACCTTGATCTGGAATCAATTACAGCATTGAATAACTCCCTGAAGGAGTTTCCGGGTACAATATTGTTTACCTCTCATGACCATACATTTACCCAAACAGTTGCTAATAGAATATTAGAACTAAGGCCTGACGGATATTTAGATACCCTAAGTACCTATGACGAATATTTGGAAAAGAAAAGAATGGTAGCTGAGAAGGTTTAGGATTTAAATCCTATGACCATGATGTCATCATTTTGCCGATTGACACCTGTCCAGGCTGTAAGGTATTGATCCACCAATGCTTTCTGACCAGCCATGTCGTGCTTTCGGTTTTCCAGTAAGTAGTCACCGAGCTGAGTCATACTTAACTTCTTAAATTCAGGGCCTCCGATAAGGTTATAAACCCCTGAACTGCAGAGATAGAATTTAGATTCTTTGGTGTCTTCAAGTGTAATCGAGGTGTAACTGGCTCTGTGTTCACCTGTTTCTCCAACCTGACTTTCCTCCCCTTTAATGATTTTTACACCTTTTGGCGAAACCTGAAGAAGATTCATGTTGGCACCCGCAAATTCCATCTCCTTGGTCTTATTATTCAGCTTCACAATACCCACATTTGCATTAGTATTGAGAAGGATGTTGTTCTTATCCTTAAATCGAGCCCTTACTTCTCTGTGTAAAAACTGTAGAATAGATCCAGTAAAATCAATGGAATAGCCATCAACCATTTTTTTCAGTGCGTTCATGTATATCCTGGTCATCATGCTGGCCAAATGACCCTCTCCGATGCATGTAAATAGAGCCAGATACACATCATCTCCGTGGCTATGGAGCCAAAATCCATCTCCACCTACTCTTCCCTTAGGTTTATTAATGACAAAAGCACCTGAAAAGTGCTCCATAAGCTTCTTCTCTTCAGGTAACACAGAGAAATAGTTGCGTCGAGTGCTATCCTCAATGCGATCAATATTTATGATCCAGTTAGACTCATTACCATTATTTCCTGTATCGCCCATCATCATTAATCTAATCCTAATACTACAAACGCCTCATGGTTGTTCCACTTTATTGGAATAACATACATAGAAACGTTTTCAGGAATATGAAGTTCCTCGGGCATGCCTTCAAAGACAGTAGGAACTGATATCATAAAATTGGCACCTAGGTTGGCTCTCACATTACCGGCAACAACATTGGAGATTTCACCAGCCATATCCAGTATATCTTCTTCACTTGGATCCTCAATGCCAATAAACATGTTTATAAGGTCCGCAAACATCTCTCTATTAGCAGAGATATACACAAAACCCTGTCTGCTACCAGAGATACCAATCATTCCGGTAAAATCCTTCAGTACAAGACCTTCTGATTCTTTAAGGTAAGGAACCTTCATATCAGAATCTATCTCAGTCAAGTGCTTGAAATAGTTGCTCACTGAATTAATGAACAAGTTGCAGGTTGCTTCAAATTCTTCTTTTCTACTCTCCATCCCGCTTCAATAGTTTGTCAAATGCTTTTGAAAGGTCATCAGCATTTACAGGTTTATACATAAATCCGCGAGCACCCTTATCCAAAGCAATTAGCCCTGTAAGCTTATCTGCCAGTGCAGTAATGATCATCACCTTCGTCTCCGGATTGATTTTCATGATCTCCTCCAGACAGGCTATACCATCCATTTCAGGCATAGTTATATCTAATGTTACAACGTCTGGCTTTTTGTCCATCACCATCTGCACAGCTTCAATTCCATTAGCGGCCTGACCAATGATTTCCAAATCGTAATTCTCTAGATTTTTCTCAATGGTCCGTCGCATCACTGAAGAATCATCTACTATTAGTAACTTCTTCTTCATTCTTCAATATCGTTTTCTTTATTAAGAATCGGAAGTTTGATGATCATTTCAAATGACTTTCCTGGAACAGAGTTGATTTCAAATGCACCTTTATGTTCATCAATGATTGATTTCACCAAGTGCATCCCCTGTCCTCTACCTGCATGTGTGTCAGATTTATCAGCTGTTGAAAAACCCTCATGGAAAATTAGATTTTGAATCTCATAATCCTCCATCTTTTTCAATTCAGTTTCTGTAACCACACCATGCTCTACTGCCTTGATCTTGATCTGCTCAAGATCTAAACCTCTGCCATCATCTATATACCTGATGAATACTTCACTATCTTGTTTTGATAGCTCTATCAATAATTCTCCTGTTACATTTTTCCCCTCATTCATACGAACACTTGGTGCCTCTACTCCATGAACCACTGAATTCCTTATTAACTGGATCATCATATCCTTAAATGGATTAATATAGGTTTCAGGTAGCACCACATTTTCAAGGTTATCAAACGTAAGATTGACGGTCTTACCAACCTCTTTTGCAATCAACTCCGCTCCTCTTTCAAGTGAATCAATTACCATGATATTAGAAACGGAATCACCTTCTGCAGGGAATTTTTTATAGATATTGATGATCTTATAAAGCATCTCTGCAATTTCGGCTATCATTCGATCTGCCTCATCTACTTCATAAAGGATAGCCAAGAAATCCTTGCCCCTTACATCTTTCGATTGTAGGGCTGTGATGGCATCCTCAATTTCATGGAATTTATTGGCCATCAGCTCCATTCCGATCACCACGGCGTTACCTTTCAGGTTGTGAATAATATCAAATGTGAAGCTCAACAGCTCAGAATAGTCATCATTATCGTTCTTCTCGTATCGTTCAGATATGCTCTTAAGCATTTTCCTCGAGTTGTGAAGGAAGCCTCTCAAAATCGAAGGATCGATCTTAAGAATACTAAGCACTCTTTCTGTTTCTTGCTGCTTTTTCTTCTCAGCTTCGCTCAAGTGCTGTTGTAACAATACTGATTCTGTCTCATCAGAAACAGTAACCATGATGTTGTTTATCTTATTCTTTCTGAAAATTCGTGTAAACTCTACTCGAATATATTTAGTAGCTACAATTCCATTTTGCTCGGTGTGAATTTTAACCTGATCAATCGGGTTTAATTGGTTCACCACCTCTTCATCCATGTCTTCATTGAAAAGATGTCTCATGAACATTTCGAGGGCTTCCAGTTCGCGAGGAAGGATAAGTGGTCTCATGAAATTGGTGAAGTTCTCGCCTGCAATACGATCATTATTAAAGATCTCCTTCATTGCCTTGGAGTGAAACTTGGAGATCTTGAACTCTTTGTCAAGCAAGAAGATACCTTGTTCGATGTTTTCAAATACGACTAGTGAAACACCATAAATATTCTTGTAGAGAAACTTTGCTTTATCTCGTTGTTTGCGTAGTTCAAAATGAGATTTTTTAATCTCATAAACCATCTTATTAAATGTATTGGCATATTGGCCCAATTCATCTTTGGTTGGAATCACCACTTTTTTAGACATATCTCCAGCTGAGATTCGTCTGGTGTAAGCTTCCAGGATACTTACGTTTCGTAGCAAGTTTGAAACGATAGTCGTCATCAACCAAAAGGCTATTACGCCAATGGTAATATCTAAAATAAGGAAGGTCCAGAAGTTTCGAACCGACTGACTGGCTATCACCTCTGTTCGTTTCTGAATGTTGTCAGACATGTAGTCTTCAACCTTTTTCAGCAAATTGATTTTGGCAGTACTGGCTTCATACCAATCGGCCGGATCTTCAGCCAGGGTATCATTAGCAAACACCACTTCTCTCATTCGAGCAACTTCCTGTACTTCATCACCCGATACGATTTGATTATAGTATGCAATTGATTCTTCATTAGCAATGATTGCAAATGCATCTGTATATGAGTCCTGCTTTGAAACAAGAGTGGTAAATCGATTATAAAGGTCAAAACCTATGTGATTGTGAGAAAAAGCCTGCGTGCCAATCGCCCGTTCAATACTGGCGTACTCTTTTGACTTTAGGAAATAAATGATTGCATGAATTTGCTGTGCAATTTCCTTATCTCTGGTCTCATCAATCAGTTTAATGACCGTATTGAGTGCCTGATTATTTATCTCAGAAAATCGATCTATAGATTCCTCTGAGCTAATTCTATGCTGATCAATATTCTTTCTGAGAGCAGTAAGCTTATCAAAGAAAGAATTTAATTGATCTAAATCGGTACGGTGAAGCTCCATTAATTCACCAAGCTCACCGCTTGACAATTCGCCATAATATTGCTGGAGTGTACTGTCAGTCTTTTGACGTTGCTTATTCAGCTTAACTCCGAAATTATCTCCTTCATTGGCCAGGAAACCTGAGGAAATACTTCTTTCTTTCTGGATTTCATGTACGACATGGTTGATTTCTATTCCTACAGTGATGGCCTTATTTAGCCGTACACTATCAGAATAGTCCAGATAATGGTATCTAACCTGTAAATAATCGAACGCCAGAATAATTACTATCAGCGGTATAATGATTACCGCGAATTTTTGGCGTATAGGTAAATTCGTTAATCTTTTAATCATGAAGGTAAAGGCACTTTAAGCAAGTACTTTTTCTACAACTTTGAGCAAATCTTCCTCTGTGAATGGTTTTACAATATATTCTGAAGCACCAAGTGACAACCCTTTATTGACTACAGTCTGCTGTCCTACGGCACTTACCATGATTACTTTTGATGGTACTTCTTCATCCTTCAAAACTTTTAGGATTTCAAAGCCCATCATATCAGGCAAAATATTGTCTAATGTTATCAGATCAGGTTGAAGCTGAACTGCCAGATCAATGGCACTTTCACCATTTTGAGCCTCACCCACTACTTCAAAACCTGCTCCTTCCATCGCAGTTTTGATTAATGATCGCATATAAATGGAATCATCTACTATTAATACTGTTTTACTCATTTTTTCTTTTTATTACGGTTTATCGCTTTAATTAAATGTCAACGCATTAGGGTGCGATTGTGGTGATAACGAGTAGTAACTATACCAGGTCCTTAATTTTATCTACAAACTTATTGTGAAATACCCATATAAAATCAGGGCATATATCTAGTTCTTTTCCTTTAAAAACTGCCTTGAAATGAATGATTGATTCGAACTCATTAGAATCCTTCACAATAAAGTCATTTAGCTCTGAAGCTTTTAATATCTTTAGTGATGGCACATTGCCATAAATTTCTACACCTAAAAAATTTGAAAATTCAGTAATCACAGCAGCTGAAACCATATTGTCAATTTCAGTTAGAAAGCCAAGTTTCATTATGGTGCTTTCATTCGATGTGTCTTTAACAACCTTCTCAGGTAGACATGCTTCATACATTTTCGCTACTTCCTTCTCAGAGAATATCAGATGGCTGGTTCCTTTTAATTCACCCATCAATTCTGTTTTGATTAAGTGAACATCTTTATCCGCACCGCCAAATCTGTCTGTCTCCAGCTCTGCATTTACATAATCTATTTTTTCAATAGAGACAGGGCTTTGTAAAATCATCTCCATCGAAGATTTTGCCATGGATAGTCCATCAAAAATCAATTTGGTGGCTACCTTCATTTCCGAATCATTCAAATCTGCAATCATCTTTTAGAGTTTATACTTAAGTTGGAGGCTCAAAATACGGCTTTATTCTATATCTCTGGAATTTTTTAGGCGAACAATTAGAATCCTTCATCGAGTTCCTTTAAAATACCGACTAATTCTGAATCATCAAACGGTTTTACAAGATAATGTTTAGCTCCATTTTCCTTTGCTTCTACAATCGCTGACTGCTGTCCCACTGCACTAATCATAATAACATATGAATTAAAGTCATCCGTATTGATGGTTTTCAATACATCCAGACCTGTCATATCCGGTAAAATGTTATCTAACGTGATCACATCCGGTTTTAACTCCAGTGCCAGATCGATTGCCATTTCACCGTTTTTAGCCTCTCCTACTACTTCATATCCATTCTCCTGCATCAGTGTGCGCAGACTGGAACGTATGTATGTAGAGTCATCTACAATTAGAACTCGCATAGGCTTTTAGTTTGGTTGAGAAATTTTTTTATAAATCCGTGTCCTGACATCATAAATACTAAACTTGGTTTTACCATAGTCAGGCATAATATCATAATATCCAATAATCAGATATCCATCGTCTTTCAAGCAACTATGTAATAAATCCAACACTCTTCGCTTTAGCGTATCGTCAAAGTATATCATTACATTCCTGCAGAAAATGATATCAAACTTTTCATTGATTGGCTCCATCACCAAATTGTGTCTCTTGAAACTCACATTGGTGGTGTATTTCGATTTGATGGTGGCATGCTTATCGTGGAAATCGAAATAGTCACTCATCTCCCGGTTAGGAAAGAATTTTAAGAAAGGAACCAGGTATTGTTTTAAGGTCACCAGGGAGTAATCACCCTTTTTCGCTTTTCCTAACGCTGTTTTACTTAAGTCCGTCGCTAATAGCTTTGACTTGTTAAGTAGGTTGAGCGTTTCCAACACAATATTCATTGTATAGACCTCTTCTCCCGTGGAACATCCTGCATGCCAAATTTTGAGTGATTTATTTTGAATTTCAGGTATTACGGTCTCACGGAGCTTAATCCAAACATCAGGATTCCTGAACAGCTCAGTCAGATTCACGAGTAAATCATCTATCGCTCCTTGAAAAAATTCATTGTCCTTGAGAACCAAAGACCATAGTTCAATGATTGATTCGAGGTTATGCTTTAGCATTAGCCGGACAATCCCACGCTTTAGTGAAGTACGCTCGTAATTAGTGAAATCCAAGCCATACCGATTGTTGATTGCTTGCATTAGAGCTGTAAGCTCCTCGTCACTGATCATATCGGTTGTTATCGTGCCTATGATTGTACGGTTTTAGTTGCTGATTGAAATAATATATCCATAATAGAAGCTACATCCAACACCGGGCATACATTGCCTGATCCCAGAATAGTCGTTCCACTTAAAATTCGACTGCTGTCCAGAGGTTTAGGCAGGTTCTTTTCTATGATTTCTTTTTGTCTTTGTAGTTTATCTACCACAAGCCCAAGCAACCTGCCTGAATGAGTAGTTACGATAACATTTAACTGTTCATCCTTACCAATGCTTTCTAAGGGTTTGGCACCAAGTTCATCCTGATCGAGACTCTCGGTGTTTTGAACATCAAGTAACCCTTTTAGAAATACGATCGGCAAAGAACGCTCCTGATAATCCACCATTAAGCTATCTCCCACCTGGTGGATCTCGTCCTTCCTTAGATAAGTAACAGAATGTATGTAAGCCAATGGTATCGCGAATTCCTGTCCTTTTACTTCGAACAATAGTGCTCCCTTAAGAGCCAGAGAAGATGGTAATACCAAATGTATTGAAGTGCCCATACCTACCTCTGTGTCAACCAGCACCTGTCCGCCTATTGACTCTACTGCCTTCTTCACAACATCCATTCCCACTCCTCGACCGGAAATCTCTGTTACCTTCTCCGCACTGGAGAATCCAGGCTCAAAAATGTAGCGTATGATTTCCGCATCTGTCAATCTATCCGCCACATCCTGAGAAACCATTTCCTGACGAATGATTTTTTCTTTGATCTTTTCTGTGTTTATACCCTTTCCATCATCAGAAATTGTAATAACCACACTGTCTTTCTCTAATCGAGCATCTAAAGTAACCGTGGCAACCGGGGGCTTGCCTGAATCTCTTCTTTCATCAGCTGACTCAATTCCATGGCCCACAGCATTTCGTACCAAGTGAACCATGGAGTCACTGATAATCTTTAGGATATTTCGATCGATTTCAACCTCAGTGCCCTTTAATACAAGCTCCACAGATTTCTTTTCTGTTGCTGCAGCATCACGTAAGACCCGGTGAAACTTATTGAATAAAAAGCCCATTTGAACCATGCGTACATTCATGATTCCATAATGAAGGTTGGAAGATATTCGCTTTATTCTTTCCAGTTCCAGCGTGCTTTTTCCTTCATCTGCAAATAGAGCAATCAATCGGTCTCTCTCTATCACAAGTTCCCCTACCATGTTCAGAAGCTCGTCCATCTTCTTGACCGGAATTTGCACTACATCGGCAAATTGAATGTTGGTGCTTCCTGCAGATGATTCTTCTTGTTGCTCAGGTTCTTCTTGTTCTTGCTTTTGGTTTACAGGTGGAGGATTATTTTCGCTATCTTCTCTTGCGTTTTTGAGATAGACAGACAGCTTAGTTTTTATACCTAAATAACTTACTCTCTCTCCTGAGGTAATAGCATTGATAAGTCCGCCCAGCTTATCATTTGCACGGAATAAGCTATCGACAAGCTCTGTATCAAGAGCTATTTCGCCATTTTTGACAGCTCCAAAAACATCTTCCATGGTATGGGCAAGGTCTGCAATCTTTTCATAGCCCATTCCCATCGCATTTCCCTTGAGGGTATGCACGATTCTGAAAATATTGGTTATTGCCTTCTTACTGGACAGGTCTTTTTCAAGATCAACAAATAGCTTATTGAGCTCTTCAAAGTTCTCAAGTGCCTCTGTCAGAAATAATTGGCGATATTCTTCTTCCTTAGATGCCACTTATAAATTATTAACTAAATAATTACCTATATCCTTGATATCCAATACAGCTTCAACTGCCCCGGCTTCATTCGCTGCTTTTGGCATGCCGTAAATCACACTACTTTCTCTATTCTGCGCAATTGTTTTACCTCCAGATTCGCTTATTGCCTTCATGCCTTTCACGCCATCTTTACCCATTCCGGTAAGAATAACTCCCACAGCTTTGCTGCCATAAGCAGATGCAACGCTGAGCATCATCGCATTAATACTGGGATTATTATACTCCTGGTAAACTTCATCCGTGAAATCAACCTCTACCTTTTTACCCTCTTTTTTCAATATGAGGTTGGCATGTCCCGGACAAAACATAACCACTCCCGGCGATGGTGTCATTCCCTTAGTGGCAGATACTACTTCCAAAGCTGTTAATGCCCCTAGCCTTTGCACAAATTGAGGTATGAATCCCTGTGGCATGTGCTGACATATCAATATCGGAATATCAAAGTCTTCCGGTAGAGAACAGATCACTCGTTCGATTGCAGTGGGACCCCCGGTTGATGCCCCGATGGCAATAAGGTCGTAATCGGTTTTTCTTTTTCTTTTCCGTGTTACTTTTTTAACGCTTGCTTTATTAACAGATACTTGCTTTGGTTTAGCTCTTGAAGTGCTCTTAATCTTTTGAACCAGCTCCTTTTGTAGCTCGCGCATTTTGGATTTATTCCGATCGGGCTTGTTGATGTAATCAACCGCTCCACTTTTGAGTGCTTCGAATACTGGTTGAAGGTCCGTGTTACCAACTGAACTCAAAATCAGAATTGGAGTCGGGTTGTTTTTCATAATGCCTTTTACAGCATATAGTCCATCATACTCCGCCATATTTAAATCCAGCAGCACGATATCAGGCTTCAATTCTGCGGTCTTTTCGATTGCATCACGGCCATTTGTTGCCGTGCCAATCACTTCAATTTCCCGATCTTCTGAAAGTAAATCAGTAATGAGCAACCGCATAAATGCAGAATCATCGACAACTAATATTTTGAGTTTTATAGCCATCTAGTTCTTCAATTCATCAGGGATTACAACTGCTTTATCGTTCTTCAGCATTTCAATAATATCGAGGTAGTAAACGAGTTTTTCTTCTAAATGAATAATGCCTTTAATGTATGACAAATCAAGCGTGGCATCTTCGATCATTTGTATTTCAGAGGAGATACTTTTCCCTTCGACTTTAAGAGTAGTAGGTAAAGCCTCTAGCACAAGGCTGGCTTTAATCTCTTGATGATTAAAGATCATCAGATAGTGTGGATCTGAAATGTTTTCTATTGCAAATCGAGCAGCCAAATCAAAGACTACATATGATGTGCCTCTCACGTTCGCAAGACCTTTTATATGTTTCGGAGTATTTGGAGTTTTGGATAACTCTGGAATCTTTACAATCTCCTTTATAATATGTATATCAACCGCATATACCTCATCATTAATGATAAAACTAACCAGTTGAATACTTTTACCTTTAATCTCAGCAATTTCATCGGCGTACTGCTTTCTTAGTCTTGTTTTTCGTTCCCTTAGCTCATTAGCTATGTAGTTTGAAAGTACAGGATCGAACTGATAAGCAGGTTCTTGTTTTTTTTCAGTTTGCTTTTTTGAAACTTGCTTTGATGATTTTGGAGTAGATGTCTTTCTTTTTGTTTTGGTTGAAGAGCTCTTTGTTTTGGATGTTTTTTTTGACGCTTTGGTAGGCTTTTTAGTAGAATCTTCTTTCTTGATCAATGACTTCTTTTTCACCTTTTTAGGCTCCTTCTTCTCAGATTCATCTGAGATCAACTTCTTTCGTTTTAGATTCTTTCCCAGTGCCATTTTCCTATGTGTTTAACTCTAAGATTTCATCTCCGAAATGCATATAGTCTACTGCTGCGTTGGATGTTGGTTTATAGCTAACCACACTTTTACCAAATGAGGGAGCTTCCGAAGCTTTTACATTACTTCGAATCATCGATTCGAAAATCCTAAGCTCATAGTTTTCAAGAATGTAATCTTTCACCTCTTGACTTAATTTTCTACGCTTATCAACCATTACAGGTAGCACTCCTTCAATTACCAACTCCTTGGAAAAGGTGGAAGAAACTTTTTGAATGGTCTGCATGATCTGATCAAGCCCCTGAAGGCTCAAAACCTCCATTTGCATGGGTATGATAACTTTATCAGAGGCCAATAACGCATTGACAGTCAAGGTAGAAAGTGACGGAGGGCAATCGATTAATACATAATCATATCCGCTGATTTCTTTTAGAATGGAATCAAGCGCGTGCTCATGTCCACCTGATATCGCGAGTGAAAGCTCAGCATCAGCCAGGTCATTGTCAGATGGTGCAATATCCAGCCCTTCGCTTGATTGTATGGTATCACGTATCGTAGATTCTCCGAGTAGCACATCTGCCATTGAATGCTCAAAATCGTTTACTCCAAGGGAATAACTGAGATTCCCCTGTGCGTCAAGATCGATCAATAAAACATCCTTTGCACGCCTATTTAATGCCGCACCCAGATTTATGGCTGTGGTGGTCTTTCCGGTCCCTCCTTTTTGATTTATAATGGAATATATCACCATTATTAATCATTTTTATGCGTCAGCTTAAACATACCTACCTTCTCCTTGAGGTTTCTTGCAATCTCAGTAACCTCTTCAGATTTCTGAGTGTAGCTCTCCATTCCTGCAGAAAGCTCTGTCGCTGAACTAGCTACTTGCTCTGTTCCTGCGGCAGTTTCTTCCGCTATTACAACAATTCCTTCCGTTATGCTCACTACATTTTTGATGCTATCCATTTGTTCTTTGGTAGCCTCCAGTATCTGCTTTGATATTTCAAGGTTTTGATTCGAAGATGAAGCAATTTCTCTGAATGCCTCTGATGCGTCATTTGATGCACTTTCACCACCCAGGATACTTTCGTTCATAACCTCAATCACTTTAGCAGCAGCAGCTGTGTCATTCTGAACATCGGTTATGAGCTTTTCGATTTCTCTTGCAGAATTTCTCGAATCTTCTGCGAGCTTTCTGATCTCCTCGGCAACCACAGCAAACCCTCTACCTGCATCTCCGGCTTGTGCTGCCTCAATAGCTGCATTTAATGCAAGCAAGTTTGTTTGTGAGGCAATATCAGTGATGATTCCAAGTACTCTCGTGATCTCTTTAGATCTTTCAGTCAATACCTGAATCGATTGATTGGTGTCATTAGCGAAGGCTTTAATGTCCTTCATGCTAAAACCAACTTTATTGACCATAGTAAGTCCTTTTTCAGAACTTTCAGAAACCTTATGTGCTGCAGCATTGATGCCTTCGGCTTGATCACTCATACTGGTAGCTGCTCGCTGAATGCTTTCAACAAGGTTAGATGATTCATCCACTTTACTTACCTGTGTTTGAGCTCCACTACTCATTTCTGCTATTGCTGAGGCAATCTCGCCGGTGTTAGTATTCATTTCTTCACTGGCAGAAAGCATCTCCATCGATGAATCCCCAATGACATTGGCATTTTTAACTATTCCATTGAGCAGCTCATCTAAATTTTCAAGTGCTTTATTTAGATTCTCAGCAAGGTTTAGAATATCTCCTTTAGCTTCTTCTGTATATCTAACAGTCAGGTCGCCTTCTGCCATTCTATTTGCGATTTCATTTAGTACCACAAATGGCTTAGAAACAGATTCCAAAAGGTTGTTTATCGATTCACTAAGTTCTCTCCATGCACCTGACTTACCTTCTGAATTCATTCGGGACGCTAAATCTCCTTCCCCTTCAGCATGTTTAACCACATCATTCGTTTCATCAATTACAGCTCGAAGGTTGTTTCTCATCATAATAAGTGAGGCCCCCAAAACATCATTTTCTCCTGAGATTTCAAAATCTGCATTCAAATTTCCTTCTCCTACCTGTCTGGAGAATTCTGCCTTTTTGCGCAATTCATCTAACAATGTATTTACCGACTGGGCAATTTCTCCCAACTCATCTTTGGTAATGTTTGTGATTTTAAGTGAGTTATCCAGAACCCCCCTGGAAAGATTTTTTAACAAGCTGTTTGACTGGTCTAACGAGTCTGTGATTTGGTTTGCGAGTTTCCAAATGGTATATGTAAGTAATATCAAACCAATCAATCCTATGAGTAAAGTGTACCTGAAGGTCGCATTAAATGGAGCAGTAATTTCTGATACAGGAACTACAAAAACAGTCCACCATAGCTCTCCTGAACGCCCAATTTCGATACTAGCGAAGGATACGTACACATCATCCTCTAGAGATTCATCATAAGCCCGATAGGAAAAGGACTCTGAGGAACTCATCTTTTCTTTAAAATCTATTGAGCTATCTTTTATAATACTCAAAGTATCCATTTTGGAATTGAATAGCCCGGCATTTTTGTGAGCAGTTATGGTTCCATTACCCGTAAGTAGTAGTGCATATGCATTTTGATAGAAATCCACCTCTGAAACTCCCTGAAAATCATCTACAGACATATCGGTTCCAACAACTCCTGCGAATTTGCCATCGACTTCTATTCTAACTGTTGGTGAAATACCTAGCAATGAATCTCTTTTATTTGATGAATAGTCGTAATCAAGGTACCAATAGGGTTCGCTTAGTAATTCAATCAGATCGTCCTCGGCTTTGAATCTTTCATAGATTGAACTGGCCTTACTTCCATCTAATTCAGCTAATTCCATGGATGACTTTACTTCATTACCATCCATGTAGGAATTGAATCTTTCACGGCCATAGCTTTCATTCCAGTTAGGATCAATAAACTCAAGCTGCCAACTCATCCATGTGGCATCATATTTAGGATAAAGTAGTAATACCTTGTCCAGAAAGGTCTTTCTTAGTTCATTTCTCTGGTTATCAGGAAGTAAAGTATACTCTTCCACAGCTGCAGCCATTATTCTGGAAACAGCCATGTCTTCATCAATGATCACTTTTACTTCATTTGCTTTCAGTTTGGCGTAAGAATCTGCGAGTTTTTCAGCTTCTGATATTGCATTATTCCGGAGGTTGTAGCTAATATATGCCAGTGTGACTACATAAATAATGACTGTGACCCCAAGGATAAACAGCATCATTTTTCTTCGTATGGTAAAGTTCTTGAACATCTTAAGTAATGGTTAACTATTCTGAAATCTAAGCATTTAGGTAACGACGGTGAATTTATCGCTAGAAATCATTCCTAATATATCTAATAGGATGATCATACGACCATCTTTTTTAATAATTCCTTTTAAGTATTTCTGTCCAATAGCTGATTTAAGGCGTGAGGAGGATAGTTTTTCAATCATATCCTCCGATACCATCAAGGTATTCGGCACTTCGGGTATGGCTATTGCCATTTGGTACAAATCATGGTCTATCACCAACAAATATTTATGATCGACATCTTGAGCTACTTTTTTCTTAAAGAAGCTATTAAGATCTAACACTCCGTAGATATTTCCTCTTACGTTAGTCATGCCTTGAATATATCCGGGCATCTGAGGAATAAACGCCAGAGGAGGATATGGCACAACCTCTCTAACCAGGTTTATAGAAATTGCATATTCCTCATTTCCTGCACTGAATACACAGTATTGGTCATATGTGACATTTGATTTTTCTTCTTCGCCTTCAATTACAGCCTCCTGGGTGGAGGGTTTTTTTACTTCCTTATCCGATTTTTCATTAGGGTTTTTCTCACCTAATTCTTTCGGTGGATGCTCGGTGGTTGCGGATTTTGAAAGATTTGTCCCTAATGCCATGGTTAGTGGTGTAAAAATGAGTGTTCTAAGAAACAAAATTCAAATGACTTTTACCTAAATCTATATCAGTAAAATGACCATTGCATACCTAGTAGTTAAACCATGTTCAAATAATCCTATTCAAAACCCCATTAATAATACACGATTGTAGCAAAAGTTAACATTGCAAACATATTTTTGTGATCAGCTTATGGATAGCAGAAAAAGACATATCGCCAAGACCATTACCTGGAGAATAATAGCCACCGGAACAACCTTTCTGTTGACTATTTTCTTCTTTCGTGAAGATCCAAACGCAACAGCTAAAGCCTCTTGGGTAGCGCTGATAGAGACCATTTTCAAAATGGCTCTTTATTACTATCATGAGCGCATCTGGTTTAAAACAAAGCTACAGATACGAAGCAGTCTTAGACATTTATTTAAAACCATAACATGGAGAGTAATTGCCTCGTTGACTACTTTCGTTATAGCTTTTCTTATCTTTAAAGAAGACCCATTGGCAGTTGAAAAGGCAACAAGTATAGCTCTCATTGAAAGTATTCTGAAAATGCTCTTTTATTATTTACATGAAAGAGCCTGGCATTCTACTAAATTTGGGCTTAAATAAGATAGTTAAGGTAAATTGGCATCATAACTGTTTGATGAATGTAATTATTAAACTAATCTTGAATTTGAATTGACGATAAACAAACCAATCTCATGAAAAAGAAACTAATACACTTAAGTCTTTTCTCAGTCGCTATTCTAATGTCTGCATGTGGCGGAGGCAATAAAGCCTCAGAAGAGTCTAGCGCAGAAAAAAAGGAAGAAATAAAAAGCTTTGTTGAGAAAGAATTTACATATCCACTGCCTACTGCCTTCGAAGTATCACAAATGCTTGGCAATGCAAACACTTCATATTCACCAGAAATTGTGAATGACCCTGCAAAGGTTGATGAGTACGTTGCAACCTGGCAAAAAGCTGCCAATCTGGGTGTTTACGGTGCTGACCTTAGCTATGCTGCTACTTTTGACAAGACCCAGGCAACCATTGACTTCCTTGATGTATCGAAAAAGTTAATAGATGACTTGAACATTACCTCTGCATTCAATGAGTCTATGGCTCAGCGAATTGAGAATAACATGGACAATATTGATTCACTAATTTTTATTGTTTCAGAGTCGTTTTATGACACATACAACTACCTCAATGCTAATGGCGAAGAGAAAACTTCCATCCTGGTAATTGCAGGAAGTGTTATCGAAGGCTTGCACATCACATGTCAACTTGTAAAAATGAGTGAGAACAAAGGAGAGCTGATGGCCGTTCTAGCAAATCAAAAGGCTCAGGTTGTAAAACTTGTGGAGCTCATGGAAGATCATCAGGATGATGAAAATGTAAGCAAAGTCCTTCCTAACCTCAGATATATTAATTTGGTTTATGATCAGCTTGGAGAAGCTACCGAGATGACTGAAGGCCAGTTTAATGACATTGCTAACAGTGTACAAGAGATGAGAGACCACATCGTTGGATAATCAAAATCGAAACTATATTTTTAGAGCCTCGACCAATAGTTGAGGCTTTTTTTATACTTTAACCTCCAATATGACCGAATCCATCATTAATGCTTTAGTACATCTTTTCGCCATCATAGAGAGCGCAAAAGAGGATACAGGAGTAGTTGATTCAGGTGAATTGGTCATTCGCCCCTACCTTCAAAAAAATCTCAACAACGAAACGCTCACCGCAGAGTACATCAAATTATTCTATGATTACTTAAACTTCTACAAAGACCAGCCCGGGGCAAAAGATGCTGAAGGAATAACCATCGATAGTACGAGCATCCTACAAATTGCCAAGATTTGTAATCAGTTAAATAAAGAACTGCTTAGGTCAGAAAGGCTTATTGTATTCATGCAGCTGATGGAGCTCATCCGGGCAGACGAAAAAGTAACTGCTAAAGAAGAAGAGTTCGCTGCGCTTGTTGCACTCAATTTCAATCTGGATCAAGAGGATGTATTAAATCTAAAGAGCTTCATCCTAAAACCTGATGATAAGGAAATCAATAAAAACAAAATCCTGATCATCGACAATAAACAGACGGAATGGCCGGAAGAAATGGCCTGGATTATCCGAAAAAAGAAAAAAACCAATGAAGTAAGACATCTCTTCGTTCAAAATCTCTTCGGAAAAATTACGGTTCTCTACTTAAAAAGTGTAGACACGTTCGTATTTCGATACGATGGCCCTCTCAACCTGTTTTTGGAAGGTATAAAGATCATACCGGCAAAATCATACATCTTGAAGCCGGGCTCTATCATCAAAGGACCAAACATTTCATCGATCTATGAATCCGAGGTAACTCGCAAATTCATTCAGGATGAAACCAGCACAAGAGTAGTTCTTGCAGGAGATAACATCGAGTTTAAATTCAAGAATAGCAGCAATGGTCTAAAACCCTTTTCATTCTCAGAAGACTCGGGCAGGCTGGTCGGGATAATGGGTGGTAGTGGCACAGGAAAGACCACCCTGATGAACATACTAAATGGAAAAATTCCATTAGATAGCGGACGCCTTCATATCAATGGGTTTTCTCTGGAGCAAGCGACAACAGAAGGTGTGATTGGTTATGTGCCACAAGACGACCTCCTTTTTGAAGAACTTACCGTATATCAAAACCTGTACTTCAACGCAAAGACTTGTTTCAGTGACTTCTCAGAAGACCTAATTGACAAGACAGTACATAAAGTGCTGGACGATCTGGACCTGGAGGATATCAAAGACCTGAAAGTTGGAGATCCTTTAAACAAAACAATCTCAGGAGGCCAGCGAAAGAGACTAAACATCGCACTGGAGCTGATGAGGGAGCCTTCGGTCCTATTTGTAGATGAGCCTACATCCGGACTTTCTTCCATGGATTCTGAGAAGATGATGTTGCTCCTGAAAAACCTCACCCGAAAGGGCAAATTGGTAGTTGCTATTATTCATCAACCTTCATCCGAAATCTTTAAGTTATTTGACAGGCTTTGGATTATGGATAAGGGAGGCTACCCGATTTACAATGGAAACCCGATCGATGCAGTGGTGTACTTCAAGACATTGAACACACAGGTAAACGCTGCAGAAAGCGAATGTCCGAGGTGTGGCAATGTAATCCCTGAACAAATACTCCAGATCATTGAAGCAAGGGAGATTGACGAACGAGGCAGGAGCACCAAGAAACGGCGAGTTAACCCGTCTGTTTGGTATTCCAAATACAAGGAGAACATCCTGCCAAAGTTGGTTCGGTTGAAATATGAGTCTGTGCTGCCTCCTACTAATTTCCGCATTCCGGATGGATGGAAACAGTTCAAAATATTTAGTAGACGAAATCTATTGTCCAAAATATCGAATCGTCAATATGTGATGATCAATATGCTGGAGGCGCCCCTATTAGCATTTATCCTCGGTTATTTTTCAAAGTATTCTCCAGAAAAATCATACGCATTTTCTGAAAATATCAATCTGCCGATTTACCTGTTCATGTCCATAGTGGTGTCCCTCTTTATGGGATTAACTGTCAGTGCGCAAGAAATCTATAAAGACCGTCAAATCCTGGAGCGGGAATCATTTCTAAACCTGTCCAGGTTGAGCTACATTAATTCTAAAGTAGTTTACCTCTTTCTTCTATCCGCCATTCAAACCTTGACATTTGTTTTAATTGGAAATTCAATTTTGGAAATTCATGGCATGACGCTGTACTACTGGGCAGTATTATTTACCGTTTCTTGCTTTGCCAACCTGATTGGATTGAATATTTCATCTGCGCTTAATTCTGTAATTAATATCTATATTCTCATACCATTTATTTTGGTACCACAGCTTTTATTGGGAGGTGCTATGATCAAGTTCGATGAACTTCACCACTCGATCAACAATCAGAAAAATGTGCCCATTGTGGGTGATATGATGGCTTCCAGGTGGGCGTATGAAGCGCTGGCAGTCGCTCAATTCAGATATAATAATTATGAAAAGCATTTCTTTGATGTAAACATGGAGATCAGTAAAAACTCTGCTTATCGATCATATATGGTTCCTGAGATGAAAGGCATCAGTATGAGAATTCTGCGTGATAGTGCCGACTGGAGCGACAAGGAAAGGGAGTTTAGAATTCTAAAACATGAAATAAAGCAACTTTCAGAGGTTCACGGTTTGAGAGCATTTCCATACATGGATCAAATTACTCCTGACTTTTACTCTACTTCAATAGCCAGAAGGTTAAATGATTATTTAGGATATGCTAAGCAGCACTTTGCTGACGCTTACCTGGAATCTCAAAAAAGGCGCGATGAAATCATTGAGGAATTAATGGATAAACTAGGCAAAGAAGGATTCATTGAACTTGAAGAAAAATACCACAATGAATTTTTGGCTGCTTTATTGATGAATAGGACCCATTTTGATAAAGTTTACGTCGGTGATGATCAATTGATCCAAAAGAAAGACCCTATTTACCTGCGACCCTACTCTAATATTGGAAGGGCCCATTTTTACGCTCCATTTAAAATATTGGGCAGTTTGGAAATTCCGACCTTTTACTTCAACATCGCCTTTATTTGGTTTATGACCATTTTGCTCTACTTGACATTATTGGATAACTCATTGAAGAAGCTCATCAAATTTTTCGAAGCACGCGAGAAAGATGAAAGCAGGCCGAATAATTGGGTGAAATTCTGGGATACATTTATGATTGTAATTAGCTCGCCTAAAGTCTACAGAAGGGCACTTAAAATTAAGAATAGAACGGATAACCAATGATTTACAACAACTTAGCTTCTTTAATTCTAAGAGTCAGTTTTGGTGGTATGATGCTCACCCATGGTTGGGGAAAGTTCAACCGGTTGATCTCCGGTAATCTCTCTTTTGCCGATCCTATTGGAATAGGAGAAGCTCCTAGTCTGGTCTTGGCAGTCATCGGAGAGTTTGTATGCCCTATCCTACTAATGGTCGGCTTTAAAACAAAATTCAATGCGATAGCACCTGCTATTACGATGCTTGTTGCAGCCTTGATTGTTCACGCAGATGATCCGTGGGGAAAGAAGGAATTCCCACTACTTTATTTCTTTGGATTCCTGGTGATCTTTCTCCTTGGGAGTGGCAAATATTCGCTAGACTGGAAACTAAGAAAGCCTTAGTTTCTTATAAAGAACCTTTTCACTAATCTGAGTGATCTCACCTGACTTTAATGGCTCCAACCGCAGACCTTCAATTGCTACTCGAATAAGCCGCAGCGTTGGATGCCCCACCTTAGCGGTCATTCTACGCACCTGTCGGTTTTTACCTTCCGTCAATTCAATTTCCAGCCATGTCCTATTAGGATGCTTTTGATAGTTCACAGGAGGGTTTCTTTCCGGAATATCTGGTTTTATGATGGCAATTTTCGCGGGTTTTGTTCGATGCGTTTTCCCGCTTACATTGATATCTACTCCTTTTTGAAGTTTGCCCAATGCCTCTTGATTGGGAACACCATCTACCTCTACCCAGTAGTTCCGCACATGTTCATGCTTAGGATTTAACAACTTATGATTCAATGACTTATCATTGGTCAAAATCAGCAACCCCTCACTATCCAGATCCAGCCTGCCTACCGGATATACATCCTTCGGAAGGTCTTTATAAACCTCACCTAAACCAATATTATTTCCTTCGTTCGAGAACTGGCTCAGTACTTTGTAGGGCTTATGGATAATAAAATAAAGCTTCTTTCTAGCCACGTTTGAAAAACTTGAATACACCAAAACCAATCAGAGTTCCTAATACATTGGCACCTGCATCAAACCATTCAAAAAATCGGTTTGGAAACACACTGTATTGAATAAGCTCCAGAAATAGTCCATATAATGCGGTTAGAAATAACAACCAATATGATCTACGTACTGATAGCTTGCCTGATTTATGGTAAGCAATCAATAAACTTAAAGTAAGAACGAAGTATGCAAAACAGTGCTCTATTTTATCTAAATGACCAACACCTTCCACCTGAATGGGTATTGCTAAAAAGGTAGATAATAAAAAGATCCCCAACGCCACTAATATTGGTGGCACAAACCATATGGTAGCTTGATTGAACATTAAAATGTAATCACTTGACCGTCGCTCAACCTGTTTAAGGAGAAATTTTCTGAGTTAATCACTTCATCTGCCATATGTGTTAGCCACAATTGTTTTGTATTGAAAAGGTCTTTTTTCTCTAAAAGTTCAGTATAGCCCAAGTGTCCAAAACTCACCTTGTCCAGAAAGTTACATTCGCAAATGAAAACATCAGATCCATCTGCCAATGGAATTAGATTGTCAGTCCAAGAGGTATCACCCGAGAATGCAATTACTTTTCCTCCCCACTCTACCCGAACGCTATGAGGAATGGATGGTGGACTATGTTCTACTTTCCAGGTCTTAATGGTTTTATTTCCAATTACAAGCGGTTCTCCTTCCCTGTACTCAAGGTATGTCAGATCCATGTCCAGCGTTTTAGCAGCACTTCCGGCATACATTGCTTCCTGCAGGTCATACACTCGTTTGGCAACTCCCTCCGGGCCCACTATCGTTAGCGGGCTTTTTCTTGGGTTTTCAAACATACTACTGATGAGGAAAAACGGAATTCCTCCAAAATGATCTCCATGAAAATGCGTAATGATAATTGTGGAAATAGATTCCAAATCAATTTTTTCATGCTTTAGACGTATTAAGGTACTAGCACCACAGTCTAACAAGATCCGCTCATTTCCATCTGTCACGAGGAAAGAGGTATTATTTCTTCCACCATTTCCAAAGGCATCACCACAACCCAATACAGTCAATTCCATTAAAATTCGATTCTTTTTTATGTGCCTTGTAAATTTACCCTATGGAGCTATTCTTAAATGACAAACTTGGAAAAATCAATGTAGAAGTTGAAAAAGCATCTCGTCCTCAGGCGGTTCTTATCATAGCGCATGGTGCAGGAGCCGGCATGCATCATCCCTTTATGGGAAATTTGGCAAAAGGATTAGCCAATAAAGACATCCATGCCATCCGATTTAATTTTCCGTATATGGAGCAAGGGAGGAAGTCCCCGGGCTCCCCAAAAGCAAATATTGAAACCTGGAGATTGGTTGTCGAGCATATATCTACTATTTACGAAGGGCTGGACATATTTATTTCCGGTAAATCATATGGCGGCCGTATGGCCTCCCACCTGATGGCGGAAAATCCTACCTATAAAGTAAAGGGAGTCATATACTATGGATTCCCACTTCATGCTCCGGGAAGAGACTCCATTGATCGTGCTTCTCATCTTTCAGAGGTGAAAGTGCCACAGCTATTCCTGCAAGGATCAAAGGATAAGCTTGCTAACATAGACTTGATTAACGAAGTTATCGGGGGGTTATCTAATGTGAAACTGGAAGTGATTCAGGACGGTGATCACTCTTTCAACGTTCCTAAGAAAAGTGGTAAGACTAAAGAGGAAGTGATGGAATTTTTGATTGCTCAATCTGCTGATTGGATTAAATCAAAACTGGACTAATTTGGATTATACCAAAAAGGGATACTCACAAATGGGCTAGGTTTTGATACGCCTAAAGAGTCGACGCGAACTTTTTTTACATCCAATCTATTTTCTCCTACCACAAATCCATCGGTAGGTATAGTAGCCAATATACCTTTTTGCTTTTTGTCAGGGTGTATGTAGAAATGAAAACTTGGGGATGCATATACCGAATCATTTACACTGATTTGATACATGGATTTTTGACACTCCAGCAGCTTTTGAAAATCTTCCTTAGAAAAATCCATTCCCGTAATGACGAAGTTTGATCCGGAACTTTTGATTCGCAACTTCCAATTTAATCCATCATCTTTAATTGGCTCAAAATCAGGGCAATTGTTTCTTAACAACTCATTATCCTCAGGATTGTATCTGATAAATACTTGAAAATGTGGTTTATCAACAAAACTGGAAGGAATGCTTATGGTTTTGATGTTTTCATCATCGGGGCGCTGATCATCATAGGCATTGGTTGGAGCGAAATATTCATTTCCTTCACCCTCCGGAAAGAATTGATACTGATCAAATGAAAAAAGGATGGTTACCAATACCATAGAACCTACAATGGAGTAAACGATTCGTATTCGCTTCTTCGAGAACTTACTTATGAGGTAATAGTAGATACTTCTACTTAATCCTGAGAGGGTAATTACATTGTAAAACCGATAGAACGGATAATACACTTTTGAGAACCACTTGATCTTCTTAAAGAAACCCAAAGTGAAATAATCAATCATGTATATCAACCCGGTGATTATCAAGGTTAAAAAAGTAATCACTGAAAAAATCAAAACGACCATTGATAAACCTCCTGATAAAGAATTAATCAACGAACTTAATCCTACTCCTGTCACAGCTAAAACGATCAGATACATTCCGAAGGCGATCAAAATGGAGATCACCAGGAACGAAAAGGCGAATATTACACTACATATTTCATCAAGTTGGATAACAAGCTTATCAAGGCTTACAACCTTTTTCTTCAATTTTTCAGAGAAAAATGATGTGTAATTTAGTTTTTCAAAATCTATACTGGATTGCACAGATCTTAATCCAATGGTACCTATCCAAAAACCGCGAAGCATCAAGTGAATGATCAAACTGATGGTCAATGCCATGATTGATCGCTGAATGAGTACCAAAAAAATGTATACGACAGAAAGCGCTGAATTATTGAAGTTATACTGATAAATTAAATCAGTTACGAATACATCATATTCTGAATTTGCTCCGATCAACAGAAAAATTGTGAATGCTGAAACGAGGAGTTCTAGCTGCCAGCTTTCACGCTCAAGCTTCTTCAGCCAGCTTTCTATTTGATCTTCAGAGATATCGCTCATTGGGAATTAATTACCTAAAAATAAATGATCCTGCTTATACTTCCCATCAAGTGCGCCACAGTAGTATTCTCTGATTTTCTCAGGGTCTTCTCCCCGCTTATACATTTTCATCGCTTTTAGATTGGCTATCTGCACCTTCAGGTAAGAATTCTCGTTGTATTTTCTGGCAGACACCTTGACGCTTTTAGGTAGCACATTGAAGGGTATGTTGTGTTTTTCTAGTCGATCGAGCATATCATAATCCTCCATGATCACATACCGCTCATTAAAACCACCAATTGTATCAAAATCTGCTTTGGAAATAAATAATGTTTGATCTCCACCTCTACACCATTTAAAAGGAAAGCGAGTAAAAAAACCATTGATGTGCAATAACGGATTTTTAGGATCTTTGAATTTGAACCGATAGCATCCACTTTTTATGCCTTGCTCAATGGAACTTTGAATGTCGTTTACAAACGAGTCTACCAGCTGCGTGTCTGCATGAACAAAGTAGAGTATGTCACCACTTGCTAACCTGGCACCTTCATTCATCTGATGTGCCCTCGATGCTTTGTCTGCTTCATGCAGGGTAACGTTAAATGTCTTGACTATTTCTTTGGTTTGGTCAATGCTTCCTCCATCGACCACTATCACTTCAAAATGTGATTGCTGCGGGTGTTTTTGTAGGAATTGAAGCAAATGACCGATGTACTGCTCCTCGTTAAGGGTTGGTATGATTATGCTGATAAACACCATTGGGTTTTCAGCTAGTTACGAAAAAAAGACGGAAGATGTATTTCTGAAATCAAGAATTACATGGCTTTCCGATCCTGGCCCTCTTTCTTGGAGCTTCCTTTCGCCTTCTCCATGGGCTTTTTCGCTTTCATGATCATGAATTTGGCCGCCAGATTCAATAGCTCCGGCTGACCGGAATAGCTATATCCAAGCTCTTGAAGTTCTTCAATGATTTTGCTGTATTCTTCAGCCTTGGACAAAGAAAAATTATCACTATTCTGCAGGTAAACAGCCTCAATCACACCAAGTGAATGCTTCAGCATTCGAAATAGTTTTTGATTCTTTGTCTCACGCTCTTCCTTGAAATGCTTGGCATATACATCAGGCATGAGTTCCTTCAACCTTTCAAAATGCTCGCTGAGTACTGGGTGCTTGTCTTTGGTCATTTGGCTATGGCGTTTAAGGTTTTAATTAGTTCATTAGCTGTCTGATGCTCCGAACTGGGAGATAATTCTACGAATTTATTGATGCTTTGGATGGCTTCTTTGTATTTTTTTAATGAGATCAATACCAATCCAAGGTTGTAGTAACTGTTAGGATACTCCGGTTCTATCTGGGTAGAGAGTTCATAATGAACTTTTGCAAGTTCAAGATTTCCTAAATCAGAATATACGTTTCCAAGATTGTAATGTGCCTCAAAGTGTCTTGGGTTCTTTTTCAGGCATTGAGTAAGATAATCAATCGCTTTACTCAAATCACCCTGGCCAGACTTTAGAATTCCTAAATTGCAATACGAATCCTCTATTGATTGATCATTTTCTATCGCCAGTAAGTAGTACTTTTCTGCCGTATCTTTCCCTTCCTCATCCAGTGTCAAAGCCTCTTCAAAAAACGATCCTGCTTTAGGAAGAGAAACAATTGGTGCATCTGGCAATTGATCAAAAATATTGAGCTGTCCATAATCCTCCAGATTAGGCCGTCTCCTTCTCCTGGCCTTTTTAGGCCCGAGTTTTTGAGGGGGATTAACCGGAAATTGAACAACCTTGGTCATTTGCTAGCTTGCTTTTCTCTTTACTTCTTTTTCTTCTTCCTTGTCCTTTTTGTCGGCTTTCTTCATCGGCTTTTTGGTCTCCTTAGCCTGCTCAATACTGGCCTTAAGTGCTGTCATAATATCAACAACTTCCGGCTCTTCTTCCACATAAGAAACAACCTCATTTCCTTTGATCTTGTTATCGATCATATCCCGAAGCGCATCATTGTATTTATCCTCCAGCTCAATCTTCTTGAATTTCTTCGTCATCGATTTGATGAGCATATTGGCAAGTTTCAATTGCTCTTCATCTGCTTCCTCTTCTATTCGAACGTTTGGAACGTCTTTGATGCTTCTTACTTCATTGGGATAACGAAGTTTATGAATCATAATACCCCGATCATGTGGTGTAAGTAAAACAGCGCTTTCACGATCTCTTAAGACTACCTTCCCGACACCAACTTTTCCTGACTCTCTTAGAGCCTGACTCAACAATGCATAAGTCTTACTCGCTACATCTCCATCCGGACCGGCAAAATAAGGAGAATCATAAAGCATCTCGTGTACTTCGCTGGCATCCACAAATCCTTCAATCTCGATTACTTTGGTGCTTTTGAGTTTCACCTTTTCAAAGTCCTCCGGCTCAATGATCACAAACTGTCCGGGCTCATACTGATATCCTTTGACAATATCTTCCTGGCGAAGTACTTCACCTGTAACCTTATCTCTTTTCTCGTACTTGACAGGGTTGTTAGTCTCCTTTGAAAGCAGATTGAATTGTACTTTCTGAGCAGTATCAATGGCATTGTAAATCCTGATGGGGATAGTTACCATTGAAAATCGAATATGTCCTTTCCAGATTGCCCGCATAAGTATGAATTTACTGATTTAGGCAGAAAATTAAAAATCTTTAACTTTTAATCAAAGTAAAGCATCATAAGTTATTGATAAACAATTATTTATAACTTAATTATTTACTCACTAACCTTTTGCCTTATTACTTATAATCAACTATTAATCAAAGAGTTATCAATCTTCGTAATCAGCATTACGCTCTATGTATTTGATGATCTCACCTGCAATATCTTTCCCTGTTGCAGCTTCGATTCCCTCCAAACCGGGGGATGAATTGACTTCCAGAATTAATGGCCCCCTACTAGCCTGAAGCATATCGACACCTGCTACACCAAGACCCATTGCCTTTGCCGCTTTCAGGGCTGCACGTTCTTCAGCATCCGATAACTCAATGATTTCAGCAGATCCACCTCTGTGAAGGTTAGAGCGGAATTCGCCTTCTTTACCCTGACGTTTCATTGCTCCTACTACCCGATCACCGATGACAAACACCCGAATATCAGCACCGCCTGCCTCTTTGATAAACTCCTGAACAATCACTCGGGCTTTCAACCCATTGAATGCCTCAAGCACTGATTCTGCTGCTTTCTTTGTTTCTGCCAGTACCACACCAAGCCCCTGTGTGCCTTCGAGTAACTTGATAACACATGGAGCACCACCTACAGCATTAATTGGAGTTTCCACATCTTTCGAGTAATTAGTGAAAACCGTTTTAGGTAGACCCAGACCCGCTCGTGCTAATATTTGCAGACTTCTCAGTTTGTCTCTTGACCTGACAAGAGCGACGGATTCAGTAGTGGAAAACACATTCATCATTTCGAACTGCCGAACAACCGCAGTACCAAAAAATGTTACTGACGCTCCAATACGAGGAATAATAGCATGTACATCCTTGATTTGCTCTCCCTTAAAGTAAACCTTGGGCTTCTTCTTCTCAATTTCAATATTACACCTGGAGTGGTCTATTACGAGCATCTCATGCCCTTTCTGCTCGCCTGCCTCCACAAGCCTTTTGGTTGAGTAAAGATTCTGATTCCGTGATAATACAGCTATTCGCATGTGTAATAAATTCAATATTATGTACTTGACTCGGACAAATATATGAGGTCATAGTTGTGAATACCTTAGAAATAGACGCCTACTTTAAATTAATCTCAGTCAAAACGAACATATTCGGTCACTACGGTTGATCAGAATGCAGGAGCCGTCTATTTTTGCCGCCACATAAATGAACACAATGAAGGATTTTGTAGAAGAGCTAAAATGGAGAGGTATGGTTCACGACATCATGCCGGGAACGCAGGACGAACTGAACAAAGGCATGACAGCAGCCTACATTGGTTTTGATCCTACTGCAGACTCCCTTCATATTGGAAACATGGTCCAGATCATGACACTCGTTCATTTTCAAAAATGCGGACATAAACCCATCGCGTTAGTAGGTGGTGCCACCGGCATGGTAGGCGATCCTTCAGGAAAGTCATCGGAGCGTAATTTACTTGATGAAGACACGCTTAATCACAACCTATCATGCGTTAAAAAACAGCTTGAAAACTTCCTTTCATTCGAAGGAGACAATGCTGCAGAAGTGGTAAATAACTACGATTGGTTCAAAGATTTCAACTTCCTGGATTTTATCAGAGATGTAGGCAAGCACATCACTGTCAATTACATGATGGCTAAAGACTCTGTCAAATCCCGATTAGAAACCGGTTTATCATTCACCGAATTTTCATACCAGCTCGTTCAGGGGTATGACTTCTATTACTTATGGAAACATAAAGGAGCAAAACTGCAGTTGGGCGGTTCTGATCAGTGGGGGAACATTGTTACGGGTACTGAGCTGATCAGGCGAAAAGATCAAGGTGAAGCATTTGCAATGACAACACCCCTGATAACAAAAGCAGACGGATCCAAGTTTGGAAAGTCTGAAGGCGGCAATATCTGGTTGGATGCTGAGAAAACGTCTCCCTATAAATTCTACCAATACTGGATCAATTCTTCGGATGAGGATGTAGAAAAATACATCAAGATATTTAGCCTTAAAGGGCGTGAAGAAATTGAAGCATTGATTGCTGAGCATCAGGAAGCGCCACATCAACGATTACTTCAGCGGACGCTTGCGGAGGAATTAACCGAGCGTGTACATTCAAAAGCAGATCTGGATACCGCCATCAAAGCAAGCTCAATCCTGTTTGGTAAGTCCACAACTGAAGATCTTGCCAGTCTGGATGAAAAGACATTGTTGCAAGTATTTGAAGGAGTCCCGCAGACAGAAGTGAATCAAGGTGAATTAAAAGGTAGTGATGTAACTACGTTCCTGAGTGAGACTACAAAAAACATCATCTTTAAATCAAAAGGAGAAGCCCGTAAAATGATCCAGGGCGGTGGTGTAAGCATCAATAAAACAAAAATCACCGCACCGGACCAATCGATTGACTTTGAGCTTTTACAGGATAAGTATCTACTGGCGCAGCGAGGGAAAAAGAATTACTACCTGATCAGGGTGGTGTAAAGCTAAAGCATCTCCCCTCCTAATCTTACAGCTGACCCACTCAATTCCGATTCTAAAAATGTAAATCGTAAAAGCGATTAGGAGATTCCTATTATCACTCCTATTTGGATATAAACGTTCACTTTACGTTATTTGAAAGGTAGATAACAGGAATATTCCTGTTATTATGATGTTACATAGCATCTCAGCAATGATTAAAATCTGGCTAACAATAACAACTGTAGTTTTTTCTGCACAACTTAGTTGGGCTCAGTGTCTGAACAACAAAGACCAATTTTCTCTTAATATGGTCGACTTCAACAGTAGCTTACTTGAATTGAAAGAACTTTTTGGAAAACCAGAACTCGCAGTTTTTGAACAACCACCAAAGGGTGACACAACGATAACTGTATTTGGTCTCAAAAAGGAGAAGAGAAAGGGCAAAAAGAACTTCAAGTTTAAATATCCTAAGCTGATCGTAACTAGCTTATCAACCGAAATCCTCACACTTCAACTAATTGGGTATTCATGCAAAGAAGATCTGAACTTCTGTAGCCTAACTTTAGGAACGAACAAACAAGAGATGATAGACAAACTAGGAGAACCTGAAAGTTTTCAAGATGCGAACGAACTGGATGGCGTTTCCTACCAATATTTGAAAGGCCAAATATCCATTCTAGTTGGAGAGGATGAAATTAGAAGCATCAGAATTCGAAAGTACGCTATGTAACAGTTGCTAGCACGAATGCGCCAGCATGCTTTCTGCAAGTTTCATCTGATCTTTACCTCTCCGCTACCCATTCTGCAAGTTTCATCTCTCCTAGCATCTGTGGTGGTTCTGGATTTTGTCTTTCTAATTGCAGTGTTTCATAGAAGCCGTTGTAGGTGTTGGGCAGCTGCGCTATCTTAGTGTCTTTCTGCCAAGCTCGGGGCGCACTCCTGCTAGCGTGGCGTTAGCGAGAATATCATGACGGAGATACAGATACGAAATAAAGCAACTCAACTGGCTCTTGGTTACGCAGACGAGAGCGACATTCCAACTCGCTTCAAGAAACGAACGAACAAAAAATATGACCCAGATTCTAACATTGAAATTAGATTTCAGGAACAGATAGATAGATGGGAAGAAGTGGTGAACAGCATTCTAAATCATGTTGCTGATCCAGATCAGGCTCTAAGATTTATCAACTCCAACCCGATCATTGAAGATGGAACCCAGAGCGTAACTATGAACAAAGACTTTCTAGATTTTTTGGATTTTCTGATTCAACGAAGAAACATTAACGAATGTGGTAGTTCAGAACTAGGTAGCCTTTGTATGCTCCACGGTACAATGCAAAAGAAAATTGAGACAGAAATCAGATGAGCCACTACTTTGCCATTGACATTGAGACTTGCAACTGGTATGAACCAAGTATCTGCCAAGTAGGATTGGTTGAATTTAATGATGGTGAGGAAGTATCGAGATTCGGAACTCTCGTTAATCCTGAGTGCGAGTTTCATGACTACACAATCAAAATCCATGGAATATTACCGGAAGATGTTGTTGACGCTCCGATTTTCCCAGAAGTAATTCAAACCATCAAGGACAAAGTAGGTGACACGTTTTTGATTCATCACACTAACAAAGAACCTCATGACATCTATTGGATGTCGGAACGATACGGATTAAGCAAACCAAATTTCAAATATTTGGACTCTGCCAAGATTGCTAGAAGATCCTGGACTGAATGTGCGTATTCAGGATATAACCTCAAAGACCTAGCATCAAAATTTGGAATCATCTACAAAGCTCATGATGCGGTTGAGGATGCATACGCAGCTGGAATGATTGTACACCATGCAATAGTAGATCATGGATTATCATTGGACGAGTGGACTGAGATTGTATCCAAGAGATTGAACCATCTTCATAAAGTTGGTAACGATCTCGAACTAGTTACCCATGAAGGAAATCCAGAAGGTGATTTCTACGGAGAGCAAGTCGTTCTAACAGGTGATTTCAGTATGCGAAAGGCCGAAATTGAAGCTCTTGCCATTCCGCTTGGATTCAGTTTCAAGAAATCGGTTTCAAAAAAAACAACGATTCTTGTTTATGGTAAACAAGATGTCAGGAAATTCAAAGAGGGAGAAACAAAAAGCGAAAAATTCAGGAAGGCAGAAAATCTAGCAAACAAAGGACATAAGGTTCTCATACTTAATGAAAATGATTTCTTTGAGTACGCAGGACTGAACATCTAAACTCCTAAACCGCATCCGAAAAACATCTCGCTAACAGACGCTCATCCGCCATGTGTTTTAGTGCTATTTGAAACTGTATCGGGACTCGCCCGCTTCACCGCCCATTCTGGAAGTTCATCTCCTGCTCCTCTCTAGCGCGGAAGTTACCCCTCTCTAGCACGGAAGTTACTTCCGTGTATTCATGAATGTAAAACGTTACATTTGATACATGAGCGAAAAATATAAGATCAGAGATCAGGAACGGCTATATTTTGTCACGTTTTGCGTCGTTCAATGGTTCAATGTTTTTACACGACCAGTTTATAAAGATCTGCTTGTTGAAAGCTTCAAATATTGTCAAGAGAACAAAGGACTGAATATTTTCGCTTGGTGTATTATGACTAATCATATACACTTAATTATTGGTCGAAACTCAGAAAATAAAATTGAGGATATCTTTCGTGATTTTAAAAAGTACTCCCTGCTGGCGCGGAAGTTACTCCAATTGAGTTATCAAGCAATGATTTGATGCAGCAAAGGCTGGATTATATTCACAGCAATCCAATCGAGGAAGGAATTGTTCGAGACCCTCAAGATTATGTTTATAGTAGTGCAATTGATTATGCTGGAGGCAAAGGACTATTAAAAATCAATTTTATTGAATAATTGCACGGAAGTAACTTCCGCGCTAGGTCAAGTGGTGCCATCTACAAGCCCTCACATACCACTCCACATTACCTCTTCACTAAATGCTTCTTATCCATCAGCCTGACCACTACCCCGGCATCCGACATGTTCTCAAGAATAACCTTAAATAGGAAAGTCAATGGTACAGCAAGGAGCATTCCGGCAGTCCCCCACAGAAAAGCCCAGAATACAAATCCGAAAAGAACAGAAACAGTGTTCATTGAAAAGTTATCACCCATAAGTTTCGGTTCCACCACATTGCCCATGATCAGCTGCACGCCCTCCAGACAAACAAAAATCACCAGCACCTGAGATACAGAACTAGAATCTATGATGCCCAAAACCAACGGAGGAATAATGGCAATAAGCGATCCGATATACGGAATATAGTTCAACACAAACGCAAGGAATCCCCATAGAAGCGCATATTCGATTCCAAAAAACCAGCAGATTAAGCCAATGGCCGTACCCGTCATGATACTGACCAGTGTTTTTACCTTGATATAAGAACCCACCGAATCCTTTATTCGATTGAATACCTTCAGCGACTTTTCTTTGTTGCGATTATCATTCCCCACGATGTATGAGACCGTTTGATCATATTGAGTGATTGCTCCCAGTAATCCGGCGAAATAGAGTATTGTCATCAGAAGCTCAGCAGCCATTCCACTAATGGTATTGATGAATGAACCTGAAGCGGACCAGAACTGCCCCGTCTGTATCATTTCCACAATTAAGTCTCGTAATTCACCTTTTTTGAAGGTAATCCCAAGATAGACCGTGTAATCATTAATAAAAGGTCGCAAATCATTGGAAATACTATCCAGGATTGTTTCACTATTCTGTATCAATGCCTGAATCACATTATAAATACCGTATCCAATGAAGAAGAATATCGTCATCGTAAATAGCGTGGTTAGTGCTATACTTAAGGAAATAGGTAAAAACCGCTCAAATAAATGAACCAGCGGTTGAAAAAGAATCGCGAAAAAGAGTGCGAAAAATAGCGGCACCAAAAGATTCGATAACTCACGCATTAGGTACAGCGTTGCTATTCCTAAAAAAATCATCAGAATGATTTTAATGTGCCTCAGCGAGCGTTCCATTTCCATTTGTGAACTCATAGCTGCAAAATAATTGAATTCAATCAGGAAACATTTATCTTTAATGAGACAAATGACAGAACCATGAAAAACCTCACTTCACTTACCTCACTTTTTTTCATTTTGCTTAGCTGCACCGGTCAGGAAATTCCTAACAAAGGTTATCAATTGGAAACTGCGGTACTTGCCGCACCCGAACATCAACGGGCGGAAGCAACTGTAATGGGCTTCAATCAAGAAGGAGAAATGGTAAAGTTGAAAGAGGGCACCAATGATTTCATTTGCATAGCTGACGACCCGAATAAAGAAGGCTTTAGTGTGGCAGCCTACCACAAAAGTCTGGAGCCATTTATGGCAAGAGGCAGAGAATTGAAGGCACAAGGACTTGATTTCAAGCAAGTATTTGACAAACGTGAAGAAGAGGTAAAAGCTGGTTCACTGGAAATGCCGGACAAAGCAACACTGTATGTAACGACCGGGGAACCAAATGAAGAAACAGGAGAGATTGATAATCTATATACCAGATACGTCATTTATATTCCATACGCTACCGAAGAAAGTACAGGTATGCCTCTTAGCCCTCCTGCACCGGGCGCACCATGGATCATGGATCCGGGAACACACCGCGCGCATATCATGATTAATCCTCCGAAGAAGTAACACTGTTTAAAATTTAAAAAAATATCCCCTTGAGGGCGGTCCGACGATTCGGGATTATAGGGGTGTTTTTTTAAAAAACCTTCGAAGGATGCTAATTCCTTTTAAAACCCCATACAGCTACATCACCACCGGCCAGAAAATAATATCCACCCTTCTGTTTTTACGTCTGCCCTCCCATGTTTCATTGTCGTACACTGGGTTAAATTGACCAAAATCACGCTTCTCTATTTGGTTGGATTTAAAATTCAGAAAGAGGAGTTTACGAATGACCGCATCTCCACGCATCTCCGACAGCCATTCATTGTAGGCTGCACCACCGATATTATCGGTATGACTATGAATGGTGATGGTATAATCCCGAATATCTTCCACCGAATCGACCAGCAGTTTTAACTCCTCAAACTGATATTCATCCACGTAATAACTACCCCCACCAAAGTATATACTCTTCAGAATATACGCTTCCGGTTGATCCTGAGCATGTGAATGAGAGACCAGCGCTACTAAACAAATGACATAGATAAATCGCACGATAAGAAATAAACGAGCTTTACGGCACCTTGTTTCGCAATCTTATATCGTCTTTCTGCCACTCATCAATTTCAATCCCTGCCATCTGCTGGATACTTTTTAAATTACTGGCTAGCTAAAAATTCAAACCTAAACGATATGAAGTACAAATTACTCACTATGCTTCTCGCATTCAGTAGCGTCGCAATGGCGCAAAAGCTGGACATGGAAGCATTTGAAAACATGGCCCCACGAAATATTGGCCCTGCAGGAATGTCCGGAAGGGTTACAGCCATCGATGTTGTAACTGACGAACCGGATGTTATGTATGTTGGAACTGCCTCCGGTGGTGTATGGAAATCAACCAGTGGCGGAATCGACTGGAAACCAATCTTCAATGATCAAACGACTGCATCCATTGGAGCAGTCGCCATTCAGCAATCAAACCCATCAGTCGTATGGGTAGGAACGGGAGAAGGAAACCCAAGAAACTCGCTGAACGGTGGCGATGGTATTTACAGGACGCTGGACGGTGGTAAGACCTGGAAAAAGATGGGACTTGAAAAGACCCGTCACATCCACCGAATCATCATCCACCCGGATGATCCGAATACCATTTATGTAGGAGCAATCGGTTCCCCATGGGGTGAGCATGAAGAACGTGGTATATACAAAACCACGGATGGTGGTAAAACCTGGGATAGAATACTATTCACAAATATTCGATCTGGTGCGGCAGAGCTTGTAATGGATCCAACAAACCCAAACAAGTTGATTGCTGCTATGTGGGAACATAAGAGAGATCCTTGGTTTTTCAAATCAGGAGGTCCGGGATCCGGTCTTTATGTCACTTTTGATGGAGGCGAAACCTGGGAACAGCGAACGGATGAAGACGGATTACCGAAAGGAGAGCTAGGCAGAATTGGATTAGCCATTGCCCCTTCCCGACCGAACGTTATTTATGCATTAATCGAATCAAAAAAGAATGCACTTTACCGATCAGACGATGGTGGATTTAACTGGAAAAAGATCAATGATAATAGCGATATTGGAAATCGCCCATTCTACTATCATGAAATTTATGTTGACCCAATCAATGAAAATCGCGTTTACAGCATCTTCACATATGTAAACGTATCGGTCGATGGAGGTAAGTCATTCAACCAATTAATGGGCGCATATGGAGTGGACAATGGTGTTCACCCGGATCACCACGCATGGTATATCCACCCGAAAGATCCGAACTTCATGATGGATGGAAATGATGGCGGTCTCAATATCACCAGAGACAGGGGCGAAACGTGGAGATTTGTTGAGAATTTGCCGGTAGGCCAATTCTACCACATTGCCGTTGACAATGAGACACCTTACAATGTGTACGGTGGCATGCAGGACAATGGCTCTTGGGCGGGTCCTGCGTATGTATGGAAAGCTCAGGGAATAAGAAATCACTATTGGCAGGAAGTTTCTTTCGGTGATGGTTTCGACGTGTTGCCTGACCCACGAAATAGCAGGTATGGAATCTCTACCGCTCAGCAAGGTTACGCTTCCATCTACGATCGTAAAACCGGTTATAATGAGACGGTAAGACCAACGTATCCGGATGGTGATGTAGAGCTTCGTTTTAACTGGAATGTTGGGATGGCCAGGGATCCTCAAAACCCTTCAACCATCTACTTCGGCAGTCAGTTTGTTCACAAAAGCACAGACGGAGGCCAAAACTGGGAAATCATCTCCCCTGACCTAACGACCGACGATCCTGAAAAACAAAAACAAGGAGAAAGTGGTGGTTTAACTATGGATGCGACAGGTGCTGAAAACTACTGTACCGTAATTGTCATCGAGCCTTCTCCACTAAATTCTGAATTGCTTTGGGTAGGTACAGACGATGGAAATGTACAAATCACCCGAAATGGTGGAGACACCTGGACCAATGTTGGCAATAGATTGCCGGGTTTACCGAAAGGCACATGGGTTACGCAGATCAAAGCTTCAAACAAAAATGAAGGAGAAGCATTGCTTGTAGCCAATGATTACCGAAGGTTCAATTATACCCCTTACGCTTACCGTACGAGAGAATATGGACAGACCTGGGAACGAATTGTAGATAGCAACGATGTGGTTAGCTACACGCTATCCATCGTAGAAGATCCGGAAGAGTCAAGACTATTATTTCTTGGAACAGATGATGGACTTTACGTTTCTATTGACGCAGGCGCCAATTGGACCAAATGGGACGCTGAAGGTTTCCCTACCACAAACGCTTATGACTTAGTGATTCATCCTGAAGAGCATGATTTGGTAATTGGAACATTTGGTCGAGCTATTTGGGTGATGGATGATATCCGTCCGCTCAGAGAGATTGCTAAAAATGGGAGGTCTACCTTGGATAAGACACTCAATGTGTATGACCCTCCTGTTGCTTATGTTGCTTCCAACCAGCAGCCTAAAGGGTCTCGATTTGGAGGAGATGCACTTTATAACGGCGAAAACAGACCGTATGGAGCAATGCTGACCTACTCTATCAATCGCCCGGAAGAGAAAAAAGAAGAAGCAGAAGATGATAAAAAAGGGAAGAAAGGCAAGAAAAATCAGGAGCCGGATGAGACTGAAAAGAAAGATGAGGAGAAGGTGTCCTATGACTCACTTACCATTGAAATAATCAATGGAGATGAAGTTATTCGTACCCTTAAATCCAAAGCTCCAAAAGAGAATGGCATTCACCGTACATTCTGGTATATGGATGAAAAAGGTGTTGGCTTTATGAGCAGAAGAGATCGAAGAGGAAATCGAGAGCCGGGTGGCTCCACAGTACTCCCGGGATCATACAAAGTCAGATTCACTTTTGGTGATCAAAAAGATTCCACAAACATTGAGGTTAGATACGACCCACGCATAGAAATGTCCGATGCAGCCATCCGTGCTCAGTATAATGCGCTGAAAGACATGGAAAGTAAGTATGATTTGGGTATTCAGGCAGTGGATCGATTGAAAGAGAGCATAGACATTGCTAAAAGTATCCAGAGTGACCTGAAGGAGAAAGACAAAGAAGGATACAAGGAGCAGATCGAATTATGCAAAACAACGATCGATACTTTAAATAGTATGTTGGATGTATTCCTCGGAGAAGAGGATGATCGTCAAGGAATTACCCGAGGTACTCCTAACAGTGTTAACAATTCATACTTCTCTGCCAGAAGGTACACTTCCAATGCACTGCATGCACCGGGAGAGACTGAGCAAAAGCTGATTGACAAATTTGAAAAAGATCTGTCTGAAGCTATGGATATGGTAAATGGCTATTACAATGAGAAATGGCCGGAGTTTAGAGAGGCTGTAGAAAGCTTAGACACCTCTCCTTTTAAAGACTATGAAGAAATAAAAGAAGAAGAGTAATCTTAAAGCCGTCCTAAATTGGGGCGGCTTTTTTATTTTGCCCAAAATTCGTTGATACATGAAACTCATTAAAATAATAGGTGGTATCCTACTTGTGCTCATTCTCGCGATTGCAGGATATTATTTCTATCTAAAATCCACGCTTACACCCTCCTATTCAGGAAACGAAGTTCTGTCAGGATTAACAGGCGAAGCGGAAGTTTACTTCACAGCACATGGAATCCCACATGTTTATGCCGAATCAGATGGAGATGCATACCGGGCATTGGGTTACATTCATGCCAAGGAACGATTGTGGCAGATGGACCTGCTAAGACATGTTGGAAGTGGCACACTATCCGAGCTGTTTGGGTCTGACATGATTGAAAACGACAAATTCCTGAGAACGATGGGATTAAGCAAGTATGCTAGGGAGTCTGCATCTGAATATACCCAAAGGAATCATGAGAGTCTTCCACTCGTAAAAGCCTATCTGGAAGGCATCAACGACTATATAGCGAATAATCCCAAGCCCCTTGAACATACCATACTTGGTTTGGAAATCAAGCCTTTTGAGATTCAGAATATCTTTGAGATTCTGACCTATATGTCGTTCAGTTTTTCTAATGCGCACATTACCGATCCTGTATTGACAGAGCTTAATCAAAAGCTTGACTCTACCTACTTAAACGATTTAAATATCTACCACTATAGCGGAGAATCAACGCTCCCTTCCTTTGATGAGCGATACAGCATTCAATCTGAAAAAACGGTATCCGTCCTTCAATCGATTGGTGTTCCTGAATTTATTGGTAGTAATAGCTGGGTCCTATCTCCAACTAAATCAGCGTCGAGTAAGGTCTTACTATCAAACGACCCACACATTGCTTTTTCACAACCATCTGTGTGGTATGAGTCTCACATAATTGCTCCAAGCAAGGAATATTATGGGTACCATATTCCCGGAGCTCCATTCCCCTTACTCATGCATGCAACAGATCATGCAACCGGGCTGACAATGTTTGAAAATGATGACATGGACTTCTACGTGGAAGAAATCCATCCGGAAGATTCAATGAAATACATGCATAAAGGAGAATGGAAGCAAATTGGACTAAATGAGGAATTAATTCATGTAAAAGGAGAAGAACCAGTCACATTTAACATCAGGTACACTACACACGGTCCCATAGTGTCTGACATTCTAAAAGATGAACCACTGGATGATATCGTCAGCATGTATTGGGTCACCACTAACTTCCCAAACTACATGATGGAAGCCGTATATGGACTGACCTATGGAGCAAACCCGGAGGAGATTGAAATGGCTGCATCTCAGATTCACGGACCAGGATTAAATATCATGTATGGAGACTCATCTGGCAATATTGCCTGGTGGGCTGTAGGTAAACTTCTTAAAAGAAAAGATGAGCGTACAAGCAAAACATTCTATGATGGCTCATCCGGACACTATGATCCTGATAGTGTTTATGCATTTGAAAAAAATCCTCATGCCATTAACCCGCCCTGGGGCTATGTGCACAGCGCTAATAATCAACCGGATACCGTAGATGGTGTGCTATATTCAGGCTATTACCTCCCGGATGATCGAGGTGAACGAATCACACAGCTGCTTGATGACAATAACTCCGTCTCTGTCAATGATGTCAAATCCATGCTAATGGATGATCAATCCGTGATGATGACTGAAGTAAAAGGCATCATGCTTCACGCCATCAAAGACACAGAACAAGGAGAGGTTTTGAGGGATTTACTTAAGTGGGAAGGTAATTTCGACAGAGATGACTTTAGGCCACTCATTTTTCAAAAATGGGTGAATGAAACGTTAAAAGCAGCACAGCTAGATGAAATCGGTACAGATTTATGGCCCATGTACAAACGAACGCATACTTACAAGGTAGCTGCTGAGCATTTAATTAAAAATAAAAACTCCAAGTGGTGGGACATTGATTCTACGTCGGTAATTGAATCCCGAGGTGATATCATTCGAATGGCATTTGAAAAGACTATGGAAGATTTGACAAATCAATGGGGTAATGATTATACACTATGGAATTGGGGCGCTGCTCATTCCTTACGCCATAACCATGCCATGGGTGAAGTCATTAGTTTCTTAAATGTGGGTGATTTTCCGGTTTCCGGTGGAAATGAAGTACTCAATAACATGGGCTACACATACGAAGAGGACAAAAAGCAAACGATCCGTTTTGGGCCATCTACTCGGAGGATTGTAGACTTTTCAGACATTCGGAATAATAGTTGGAGCATCCTCCCTACCGGACAATCCGGAAACTATTTCAGTCCATATTATGATGATCAGGCAGAAATGTTTGCTAACGGAGAATTCCGGAAAATGATGATGGATCACGACGAAATAAAGCGGTCAGAAAATAAAATCGTTTTGACACCAGCTAATTGAACCGAGGGCAGAATTAGCATGTTACCTTTGTGTCACATCTGAAAGTAAACCTTAATCAATACATATGGACAACAGAAAATACTTACCGTTTTTAATTACGGGTATCATTGCCATCATCATTCTCTTCTCGGCAGCCAACAGAATCTTCTTTAGGATTGAGGCCTCAGAGCGAGCAGTACTTTTCAAAACGCTGAGCGGAACTCTTGAAAAGGATAATATCATTGGACCTGGGTGGAATGTAAAAGCCCCATGGAATGAAGTCTACATCTATGAAGTTTCTGAAAACAAAATCGAGGAAACAATGGATGTACTTGATAAGAATGGGTTGAATATTAGCGTAGACGTAACCGTTCGTTTTCATCCAAAATATGATGCCATCGGTACTATCCAGGAAAACTTTCGAGGAGACTATATTCAACGATTAGTGATTCCGGAAGCAAGATCTATTGTAAGACAAGTGATGGGTCGATACACTGCAGAAGAGATTTTCTCTACAAAACGACCTGAAGTTGAGGCTTCTATCAAGGAAGAAACCCGAGAGGTACTTGGAGCTCCTGGCAATGAAGTAGAAATGAAAAGCTTACTTATTCGATCCATTAAGCTACCAGATCAAATCAAACAAGCAATTGAAAACAAACTGAAGCAAGAACAAGAGGCGCTTGCGTATGAGTTTAGGCTGGATAGAGAGAAAAGTGAAGCTGAGCGAAAAAGAATCGCAGCTGAAGGAGAAGCTCAGGCAAATAAAATTATAAACAGTAGTTTGACTCCTGAGTTATTAAGAATGAGAGGAATTGAAGCGACAATGGAAATTGCCAATTCACCTAACTCGAAAGTGATTGTAATTGGAGGTGGAGATGATGGATTGCCTCTTATTCTGAATGGGAACTAACCCTTCAAAATCTGAATTATAATCATTAATTTCGAGGAAATTTTAAATCAGCAAAGAAGAATATTATAAACATGTCAAAAACCGCCCAAATAACCATTGATGGACAAACATATGAGCTGCCGGTTACAGAAGGTAGTGAGCAAGAGAAAGCCATTGATATCAGTTCATTCAGAGGTCAATCCGGAGTTATCACGCTAGACAGAGGATTCAAAAATACCGGCTCTTGTGAAAGTGCAATCACTTTCCTGGACGGTGAAAAGGGAATCTTAAGATATCGTGGATATCCGATCGAACAACTGGCGGATAAATCGACGTTTTTAGAAGTAGCCTATTTGTTGATTCACGGTGAACTGCCTAACAAGCAAACGTTTGAGAAATTTGCCGGAGATATCACTCACCACACATTAGTCAATGAGGATATCAAGAAAATATTGGATGGATTTCCATCTGTAGCCCACCCTATGGGAGTGCTTTCTTCTTTGATCACAGCTCAAACAGCCTTTTACCCAAGCAGTCTTGATCCAAACAGATCAAAAGAAGAAACGGAACTAAGCATCATTCGCCTATTAGCGAAAATGCCAACATTCGCTGCATGGGCTTATAAGAAAAAAGTAGGTCATCCGGTAATCTATCCAAACAACAAAATGGATTACTGTGGCAACTTCCTGAATATGATGTTTGCCCTTCCTGCTGAAGAATACGAAGTAGATCCGGTTGTTGCAAAAGCACTGGATAAACTATTAATTCTACACGCTGACCATGAGCAAAACTGTTCTGCTTCTACTGTACGTATTGTAGGTTCTTCACAAGCGAGTCTTTGGGCTTCTATCTCTGCCGGTATCAATGCGCTTTGGGGTCCGCTACACGGCGGTGCAAACCAGGCAGTAATTGAGATGCTCGAGAATATCAAGGCTGATGGTGGAGACACGAAGAAGTGGATGGCGAAAGCGAAAGACAAAGACGATCCATTTAGATTGATGGGCTTTGGTCACCGGGTTTATAAAAACTTTGATCCTAGAGCTAAGATCATTAAAAAAGCTGCTGACGATGTACTCGAGAAGCTTGGAGTACACGATCCGGTACTTGATATCGCAAAAGGTCTTGAAGAAGAAGCATTAAAAGATCAGTATTTCGTAGATCGTAAGCTTTATCCAAACGTAGACTTCTACTCAGGTATTATCTACAGAGCACTTGGAATTCCTACCGACATGTTCACGGTAATGTTCGCTCTAGGTAGACTGCCTGGATGGATTGCTCAGTGGAAAGAAATGAGAGAGATGGGTGAGCCAATTGGACGACCAAGACAGGTTTATACCGGAGAAAACGAAAGAGATTACGTAGAAGTGTCTGATAGATAATAGCAGTCAAAATATCAAAAAACCCTGACTTGATCACAAGTCAGGTTTTTTTATGTCCTAAGCTTTCTAATCAATTACTGTTCGGGAGCCATAGGAAATGTTTCTTCTTTCACACCACTAACATGGCTGCTAATTGCCTTCCATTGCCCATTTTCTTTTACCAATACATTACTCGATTTATACGTGGTGATATATGCTTCACCACCCTCAACTCCTTTCATAGTACCTGTTCCTGAAATCACGGCAGTGCCATTGTCAAATAAATCTAACCTGGTGATCTCATAGTTAAATTCATCATGACTAGGCGCATAATTGCTGATATAGTCTAATTCATCAGCTTTTGTAAAGCTGTCCCCATTATCGTCCATCATTTCAAACTTTGCATGCAGCAATTGATTCAATAAAGCAGTATCCTGCTCATTATAGGCTTTTGGCCACAGCACTGTTTTAAATTCACGCAATGTCTCTTCATCCTGATCTGTGATTACTACCGGGTTGGTAGATGGAGTGGTGCACTGTACCATTAGGAGCACCAGGCAAACAATAGAAAAGTACTTCATATTAACTATTTGAATTTTGATTTTTACGTAAGCTAATAAAAATAGCTTCAGCAGAAGAGGGATCAAATTATTTAGGATTTCATTAACATTGAGTATGTCAGAAAATATACTGAAGGAAAAAGCCAGGGAAGCTGCCTCAAGAGCCTATGCCCCTTATAGCAACTTTAAGGTAGGGTGTGCATTGCTCACTAAATCAGGCAATGTTTATACCGGATGCAATGTTGAAAACGCATCGTACGGACTTACGGTTTGCGCCGAAAGAAATGCAATTGCCAATGCTATTAATGCAGAGGGAGCTATTGAAATAGCTAAAATTGTTGTTTATACTCCTACATCTGAACCTACTCCACCATGTGGTGCCTGTAGGCAGGTTATACATGAGTTTGGTGATCCTGAGGTAATGAGTTATTGCGAAGAAGATCAATCCAATAAACACAAATTGAATGACCTCTTGCCTTATGCTTTTAAATTAAAAAGGGATTAATACTTCCTATTGAGTATTTCACTATAAATAACAGCCTTCTTTGCTTCAGTAGAATTAAGACCATCCCTGATTTCATCTGCAATCGTCCATTCCTCGTCCTCTTCCTCATGTTTGGATCCTTTAAAAAGGCTTGGACTATGGAAATTCTCATCCGGCTTAAATTCTAAATCAGCACCTTCAGCCATTTTTATTGACTCCTCGTAAATCTTCTTGCTTTCCTCATCCGCAAATGATCTTCTTTCGCCCTCTAGTCGAATGTTTTCTTCTTCTATATCCTTTTTCACAACCATCGGTTCCTGCTTCACAGGAGGTTGCTCTTCCTCAGTCCTTCCTTCGGTAATTTCCCTGAGTAAATCTTCAAAAGATTTTGGCTGACTTGGTTTTGGAGGATTATTCTCTGATCCCGGACGAGATGGTTGTTCCTTCTTTTTCTTACCTCTTGTAAGAAAATAGATTACTGCTGCTATGATATACCACCAAAAACTAAAATCGTCCATGAGGCTAATTTATAGCATAGCAATTATAAGACCGGCAGGTTTTGTAAGGTTTATTCGTTGATAGTGGATTTCAACGTAGTAATGATGTTCTCTTTATCAAAAGGCTTACTGAAGTAGCCCACAATGAGGTTTTGATCGATAGCATCCACTACTTCCTGTGCTCCACCGTATCCGGTTAGCAGGAAGCATGGCAAATCCTCTTTGGTTTCCTTTACCTTGGTAATGAATTCAATGCCATCCATTTCCGGCATTCGCACATCACTAACAATTGCTTTGATTTCTTCGTGATTCTGAATTAACTCCAGCGCCTCTGAACCAGAAGTAGCGTTTAGGATTTCAAACTCATTCTTAAAGTTGAATTCAAACAATGTGATATTGAATTGGTCATCATCTACGTAAAGAATGGTGGGTTTCTCCATATTGTTTTACTTGCTATCTGGTATATTAAAAATACAGGACTTTTATCAAAAAGTTAAGCTTCACTCCCATTTGCTTTTGGGATGTTACAATAATGCAACTAAGAATTGAAATTCCCTTAATTCATTCGATTAATCTTCTAAATAATTACATGAAAAATCAAACTTTGCATATTTAATACGAATCTGGGGATAAAAGGTGGATAAATCATTCAAACAAATTGCTTTTTAGAACTAGCAGTTGCCACTTAATCTTATATTTTTGTCGGCTTCCACCTTAATGAATCGATAGATTTATTCATGCAATTAACCAAGTTAGAGATAAAGGGCTTTAAAAGTTTCGCCGACCGGGTTGTCATCAATTTTAATGATGGCATTACGGGTATTGTAGGTCCCAATGGATGTGGGAAATCCAACGTGGTGGACTCTATTAGATGGGTGCTGGGTGAGCAAAAGTCACGAGTATTACGCTCCGATAAAATGGAGAACGTAATTTTCAATGGTACTAAAGCAAGAAAGCCCACTCAGCTTGCTGAAGTCTCTCTAACGTTTGACAACACAAAGAACCTCATTCCAACCGAATATTCTCAAGTTACCATTACCAGGAGATACTATCGTTCCGGTGAAAGCGAGTACCTGCTAAATGGTGTAACCTGTCGGTTGAAAGATATAACCAACCTGTTTTTAGATACCGGAATTGCCTCAAATAGTTATGCCATCATTGAGCTAAAGATGGTCGATGATATTCTAAACGATAAAGACAACTCGAGGAGGGCATTGTTCGAAGAAGCCGCGGGTATATCCAAATTTAAGATTCGTAAGAAAGAAACGCTCAAAAAACTAAGTGATACAGATGCGGATTTAGAGCGTGTGGAAGATCTGCTTTTTGAAATAGAGAAGAACCTAAAATCTCTCGAAAGGCAAGCTACTCAGGCTAAGAAATATTATGAGCTTAAGGATGATTATAAAAACTCTAGCATTGCCCTTGCTAAAAAAGCGATGGACAATCAGCAAAAACACTTTGATACCATCCAGACGCAGATAAAAGAAGAAAATGACAAGAGACTAGCTCTTAATTCTTTAGTAAGTGAAAAGGAAGCGGCGATTGAAAAAGCAAAAGCTGATCTAATTACTAAAGAAAAACTGTTATCCTCCAGACAAAAGACACTTAATGAGCACGTAAGTAAAATCAGACAGTACGAAAGCGACAAGAAGATTAAAAACGAGCGTCAGAAATTTCTTCATGATAAAATTGACTCTCTCAAGGAGCAAATCAGCCAGGATAAACAAAGCAGTGAGCGAGCCGCAGTATCATTGGAAGGCTTGAGAAATGAAGCCAGGGAGGCAGAAAAAGAAGTAACCACACTCCTCTCTAAAGTTGAGTCATTAAAAACTGACTATGAATCCCAGAAAGGGCTTACCACTGAGGCTCAGGAAAAACTTAACTCACTAAACGCGTATCTCTCAGAAAAGAAGGAAAAAAGATTTCAATTAAGTAAAGAGATTGAAATCAAAGACATTCAGCTCAAATCAATGATGCATGAGCTGAGCAAAACCAGTGAAGATACCAGTGAGAAAAGTGCCAACCTGGAGGAGTTCAAGCAACGACTTGAGGAGATAGCAAAAGAAAAGAATGAAAAGCAAGTTCAATATGATCGGCTAAAAGAAAGTGAAGAAGCATTAAAGGATCAAATTGCTGAGGCAGAAGAACAGCTTTCAAAAACCCGAGAAGAGCTTACGAACGTGAACCGAACGCTGGACGCTCGGCAAAATGAATTTAGCCTCACAAAATCACTGGTTGATAATTTAGAGGGTTTTCCTGAGGCTATTAAGTTTCTGAAAAAGAATCCACAGTGGAAAGACGCCCCACTCCTTTCTGATGTATTGAGCTGTCCGGAAGAATATCGGGTAGCTATCGAAAATTTCCTTGAGCCCTTTATGAACTACTACATTGTAGATAATAAAGAAGATGCACTCAAGGCAGTCAATCTATTAAGTGAATCTACTCGCGGAAAGGCTAATTTCTTTATCCTGGATCAACTGAAGAGCGTTTCTTCGGAAAGTGTAGCAGCACCTGCAGGCACAAAGCATGCACTGGAACTGATTGATTATGATTCCAGGTATGAAAACCTGATTAAACATCTGCTTTGGAATGTTTTCATAACACCAAACCCTAGCTATGAAGGCAATGAAAATGTAGTGCTTCTTGATAAAGAAGGTAAAGTCACTTTCAGAAAATATAGCATATCCGGTGGTTCTATCGGTCTTTTTGAAGGCAAGCGAATTGGACGTGCAAAAAACCTTGAAAAGCTTGAAAAAGAAATAAAGGAGCTTAAAAAGAAACAGGCAGAGTTTGAGAAGAAAATCGGAACTCATCAAAGCAAGCTGGAGGAGTTAAAGCAGTCTTCTAAAACACCACAACTTGAAGAAGTGAAAGAGGAGCTCGCGAAGATCAAAGAAATGGAGGTTTCTGTACTGACGAAGCAGGAACAGTTCATTGAGCTTCTCACTTCAAACAAAAACAGAAGAGAAGACATACAGCTTCAGATCAAAGAACTGGAAGAGTCCCTCCAATCACTCAGACCTCAGGCAGAAAAAGAGCAAAATGAGCTATCGGAACTTGAAAACAGCGTAGAAGCTAAAAAGGAAGAAACGCTTGAGCTACAGGAGGCTTTAGACCTAAAATCGGCAGCATACAATGAAGAGAATGTAGTCTTTCATCAAAAGCAAAATAAACTCAATAGTATACTGCAAGAGATTTCTTTCAAAGAAGAATCATATGAAGCCTCATTAGAGAGAATTGAGAAAAATCGTGAAGAGCTGGAAAATGCCACTGCCAACCTCAACGAACTGGTAAAAAAGAGCACTGCAAGTGATGACGAGCTAGTTTCAATGTATGAGGAAAAGGAAACGCTTGAATCAGGGGTAAATGAAGCCGAGAAAGAATACTATGAGGCTAGAGGTATTATTGATGAGGAAGAAAAGAATTTAAGAGAAACACAACGCAAACGAGAAGGGATTGATCATGCATTAATGGAGTGGCAAAACAAACTCAACGATGCTAAAATGGGGCTCAATTCAGTAAAAGATCGCTTGTCTGTAGAGTTCAACATAAACCTCGAAAACATCAAGGATGAGGATGTTGAAGACTACAAAAAATTCACTGAAGATGAGCTAAGAAACAAGGTTGATAAACTTCGAAACAGGCTCGATAACATGGGGCCGATAAACCCTATGGCAATGGAAGCGTTCGAAGAAATACAAGAAAGACACACCTTTATTACCGAGCAAAAAGAAGATCTTTTAAATGCAAAAGAATCATTGCTTACCACAATAGGCGAAATAGATGAGGTTGCAAAAGAAACCTTTATGAATGCCTTCCATGAGATTAAGGATAATTTCATAAAAGTTTTCCGCACACTATTTACCGAGGAAGATGACTGTGATTTGATCCTTACCAATCCGGATCAGCCGCTTGAAAGCTCAATCGATATCATTGCTAAACCAAAAGGTAAAAGACCACTAACCATTAATCAGTTGTCAGGAGGAGAAAAAACACTTACTGCCACCTCCCTCCTTTTCTCTATCTATCTATTGAAACCTGCTCCATTCTGTATATTTGATGAGGTAGATGCTCCACTAGATGATGCAAACATTGATAAATTCAATGAAATAATTCGTAAATTTTCAGAGGAGTCACAATTCATCATTGTTACACATAATAAGAGAACAATGGCTAGTACTGATGTAATATATGGTGTAACAATGCAGGAACAAGGAGTTTCTAAGGTGGTTCCAGTAGATTTGCGTGAGCTTGCTTAAAATAGGAATATAGAGATATGAAAATCTTCTCAAAAGCTGTCATTATTCTCATTGTACTGGTTGTCGCCTCCTGTGAAACACAAAAAGCGAATAACCAAACCCAGAGGCCTGCAGCAGAGAGTTCTATTACAAACAGTATCCGAGTCTTCGATTATCAACCCGAGAAACCTCAAAATGGTGAATTAAATGCCGTTATTGAGGTAGGCTCTTTAGGGCTTAACTATTTCATTATTGAAATTGATGATGAAGCACGCTGGGTCTTAAAAAAGCAAGAATTCGGAAGAAGTAACATCATTTATGGAGCAAATTCCACCACAGAAATTGAATCAAACATTAAAAAATACAAGCAGGATATTACAGCCTTTGGTGTTAGTCCTAAGAACATTTATTGTGTAGTAAGTTCAAGTGTTATTAAAGAAAATATCAATGACCTGACCTCCAGAATTTCTAATTTGGATATTACAACTGTTACGATGACACCAGAGAACGAAGCTAAATATGCGATGATCTCAACAATACCAAGGGAGTTTATGGAAGAGTCATTTATGGTAGATGTAGGCTCTGGAAACACAAAACTTGCATGGGTTAATAGTGCAGACACCTCAACAATTGAAATACATGGATCCAAATATTTTCTAGGAGACGTTCGGGATACTACCGTATTTCGGGAAGTAAGAGACGCACTACTTGAAGTGCCCAAAGAGAATAGGAACCTCTGTTTTATTCTGGGTGGTATCATTTATGAGTTCGCAAAAGAAAAAATCGACAATGAGGACCGTCGCTATTATGTACTTGAATCTCCAGGCGATTATCCAACCAACAACGAGAAACTGAAAGCAGGAAATGTGATTTACAGTGCGCTGTATTTAGAACCTACCTATTCTTACATATTTGATAGTGAATCTAATTTCTCAATTGGCTACCTGGTAAGTTTAAAAAAATAACTTTCTATTCCCGTCCAATTTTTCTTTTTCATTCGTCTTGCTAAAAACGAATGTAATTATGAAGAAAATCACAATCCCATTACTATGCTTGATTTGGAGCATTAGCTGTTTAGGACAAAATCCCATCAGTTCTGAGGAACGTAAATCAGCAATTAATCACCTTAAAACTTCACAAAATGAGTTACTTAACCTACTTGATGGGTTGAGCGAAGAACAAATCAACTACCGACCAGGTAACGGTGAATGGACTATCTATGAGTGTTTAGAGCATATAGCTATCTCCGAAAAGAACCTTATGGGTATGGTACAAATGAGTCTTAAAGAAAATCCAGACCCAAGAAAGCAAGACGATGTAGCAATGAGCGACGAACAGCTTTTAGCATTGATTACAAGCAGAGATCAAAAGGTTAAGACACGCGAGGAGTTTGAGCCTACCGATAGTTTTGGAGGCTTTAATGAAACACTGAAAACGTTTAAAGACCGGAGGAAAGCGAATATAAAGTTCGTAAAATCAACGGATAAAAGCCTCAGAAATTATTATATGCAATTCCCTTTCGGCATAATTGATTCATATCAGGGAGTTCTGTTTATGTCCGGACATACTCAAAGACATGCAGGACAAATAAAAGAGATAATTGAAAGTGAGGGCTTTCCGGGGTAAATCACTTAAAAATAGGCTCAGTTATGAAATCTGAGCCTATAGCTTATTAACCTTATTTCTTAATTTTTCAATTCCCTTTCTAGAAATTAAGTCACTGGATTCAGGTGAATTCAAATGAATCTCAGCTAATTCAAGAAGTACTCTTGAAATTTTGCTCTTGTTAAAGGTTTGAGACTTGTCGGTTCTGTAAGATGGTAGAATAGATAGGTTCATAGCAAATCGATTATTAATTGCTAATCTCACTGCTTTGAAAGTGAATATCAATACCAGTTTTTTGGTATTTTAAGTACCCTAATTCTATTCTTCAATTGAAAATCGTGCTTCCAGCTTAGTCGCTGAAGACTCATCTCCCTTCACTACATAAAGCACCCGAAATAGACCTGATGAAGCCTCATTCCTTTGAGTGATCATTCCATTATCAGAAGACACGCATTTTTCTAGCATTCTATCCCATGAAAAAATAAAAGAACCATTTTTTTCAATTGACCTCTCAGTTGGAGGCGCTGGACAAGGAGCACCACAATCACAATAAAGTAACTCTAGCTTTTCCCAGTTTTCTCCAGTCCACTTCTCAATAACCGGCTCAAGTGGCTTCAACAGAACAATTTCTCCATCACTTACATTCTTAAATTTGATTAATACTTCCTCGTCAGAAATATTCCGCTCTGCCTCAACTAGCAAATTTTGCTTGCTTATTTCTTCAGGTGCATTCACCGCTGATGTAGTGGCTTTGCACCCAAATAAAAGAGCTATAGATATTAGCAAGTATCTCATTTCTTAATTATTGTCTTAGTTATTTGCTGGCCCTGAACGTTCATGCTAACCATGTAAACACCGGTTGGTAGTGTGGAGATGTCAAACTTCACTTTTCCAGAAGTAAGCTCCGGCTCTAAATCAATTCTCTGCCCTGATACATTCACAATCTCAATAGTTGAATGAGAATCAATTCCTTCCAGTGTAAATTGGTTTGTTACAGGATTTGGATAAAGCCTTATTTCAGGGCTATCTATAGCCAACGGATCCAATGTAACCGTCCCTGCATCTGAATAGTCCGAAAGGCCGGCACTGTTTCTAGCAGCAACACGATAATAATAAGTACCGCTTAGTCTGTTAATAACTGTAATACTTAAATCAGATACGATTCGAGTTTGATATCCGGGTACAAAAGAGGTAAAGTCACTGTCTTCAGAAATATCTAACACAAACTGCTCTACCTCATCATCCACGGACCAGTTTATGGTAAACTGACTAGATGATACGTCTGTAGGATCTTCTAAGGTAGGTATACCGGGTAAACTCAGTAAGTCATATTCAACTACTCGAGAATCTCCTTTGATAAGGGAAGTAGCATAGACTCTATAAAATATCCTGGCATTTGTAGCTGGATTAGCATCAACAAATGATGTTGCGTCAGCTTCAAGTGTAGCGATCACAGAAAAAGAAGAATTATCACCAACCGATCGTTCTACAATGTAATTTTCCTCTGCTACGCTGTTATCAGTCCAAGTAAGGTTGATCACCTCTCCTTCTTGTTCAGCAATTAAACCTGAAGGAGTGGCCAGCCCATCGAATACATTAGAAGTGTAAACTCCTCGACCATGTGTCGCAACCACAACAAGCTTATCGCTTGATCTATATTGGAGCATATCGCAACGTACATTGGCCAGGTTATCTGAAGATTGTTCCCAACCCGGCTCATCGGCGGAAATGCTACTTGTAGACCAAACACCTAATTCAGTAGCTAGCAGAACTTCTTCAGTATTCTCAGGATTAAACAACGCCCATCTTACTGGCATATCAGGCAGACTACCGTCTGCATCCTTATCTTGCCATGTTTCACCACCATCAGTCGTATACCAAACGGACGAAACACCATAATTTGAGAAAGTAACAATCAATTCATCATCTGTAGATCCAATATCTATGCTTGACACATAGCCTGCAGTTGATATCCCTGAAGAAATAAGTGTTACTGATGCCATATCATGTGCTTCATCCACTCTATAAACTCCGCCATTTCCGGTTCCAATGAATATTCTATTTTCCTCTATTGCATCCGCTCTTATTGCAGATATAATTTCAGCATTTAGACTTAAAGAAACAGTCTCTTGAGCTTCAGGTGTTCCGGTTACATTAAGTACTCTTTTTAATTCATCCTCGTCTCCGGCTGAATAGAGAATATCAGCTGTATTATCATAGTCGGCAGGGTTAATAAACCTTCCTGAACTACTACTAGCCAAGGTTCCTATTTGTCCCCCAGATCCATTAAGTAAGTAATAATTATTTCTGATATATGAGGAAATCTGAAAGTTTGGATCATCTTGATCTATAAAGCAGAAAGCCCCATCACCACCGGTAACCTCTACAGTGGAAAGCCCACCTGAATTGCTGAATCTTTGCGTACCATTATCTTGAGCTCCTGCCAAATAATAGTTCTCATCAGCTTCATTTTTTGCTGCCACCGCGTAAAACTGTGTGACATTGTAATCTTTGTTCCGATCTTCAAAGGAAGGATTTGTGGAGATTCCTAAATCCGCTGTATAACTTACTCCTCCATCACTACCAATTACTGCCTGATTAGGATTTCCAGGTCTGAATACGATATTATGGATATCTGCATGAACATAAGGACCACATGAGTTACCCGGACCAGTCCAATACGAGACTTCAGACATATTTTCTCCTCCGTCTCCAGTTCGCAACACATTAATACCTCCTGCTGCCACTACATCAGGATTAGTTGGACTCACTGCTAAGGCTAAATCGTACCATGCCTGACCTCTAGTGAAATCATTGCCACTTTCAGAGCAATCCTGACCTCTATATTGTGGGACTGTTAAATCAGTCCAATTGCTTCCACCATCTTCAGATTTCTTAAACCAGGAAATATTGCTACCATTGGTTGCCACGGCATATAAAACCGTAGAAGATGTTTCGCTACTAGCAGAAGCTGCAACAGCAACCTCCACTCGCTCTTGACTCTCCCCTGTTGGTGAAATATCAGTCCAGGTATTTCCATCATCAATTGATCTGTAGATTCCTCCGGAAGAAAACAGACCAAGTGTTGCATAAATATCTCCATTCGAAGCGATATCAAGATCATTGGCCCTCGAACTCGACCCATTGCTGGTAGATGAGCTTAAAACTTCTGACCATGAAGAACCACCATCAATTGATCTTTGCACTCCGCCATCTCTAGTTGAAGCCAGTATCGTCCCATCAGCAGTCACTACTATTCGTTGGACATAATTGAATACGGAATTGCTGGTTGCTTCTAATTGGGTCCAGGTGTCTCCACCATCAGTGGATTTAAAAATACCTGCACCTCTTACCGCGTCACCATTAAAATACCCCTCTCCGGTTCCCGCATAAAAAGTCTCTGTATTTGTGGGATCATATGCTAGAGTAGTCACAGCCAAATTGGCCATGAAGTCATCTACATTTTGCCAGGATGAATTTTCGTCGATCACATCTTCATTAAACCAAATACCGCCAGCAACACCTGCTGCCCAAAGTTTTTTGTTTTCTGAATCATTTGGATCCCACATCAATGCCCTGGTTCTACCTCCGACATTATTAGGACCTCTTTCTGTCCAATTGACTCCTGGTATAGCTCCTCTCCCTCTATCTGCCTTCTGGAGTTTCATTTTATTAAATGCATTAACTAGCTTCTGAACAGGGACGGTTCTTGTTTTTGGATCCACTGTCATTAAGAAGTTTTGTTGCATGGCTAGATCAGGACGATCTTTTTTAGCTATTCCCTCCCATTCATCCATTTGCATTGGTGAATTATATGGATGGTTTTTAAGGAAATCAGAAAATGATTCTTGGGTAGAAGAATACTTGTTAATAGTAAGGCCCACGATTACAGCAAGGCCAGTAAGGATTAATGTTTTTCTCATAATAAATAATAAACCGCCAAGATAATCAACTTGATATATTGAGTTTTAAATTTTCGATGCGTCCTTTTAAACTTGGGAGTAAATCTCGCTCAAACCAAGGATTTTTCTTGATCCACAGTCGGTTTCTAGGTGAAGGATGAGGCAATGGTAAGTATCTAGGCAGGTATTCATCAAATGCTGTTACTGTTTTGGTGAGGTTTTCCTTCATTGCTTTACCTAGATAATACTTCTGGGCATACTGACCTACTAACAGCGTAAGTGATACTGATGAACATTCTTCAAGTATTCTATCATGCCAGAGTGGAGCACATTCAGGCCTGGGTGGTAAATCTCCTGATTTTCCTGAACCCGGATAACAAAAACCCATAGGGATCAAGGCTACCTTGTTTGAATCGTAAAACTCCTCTTTAGAGAGGCCCAACCAGGATCTCAAATTATTACCGCTTGCATCATCCCATGGAATACCGGAATCATGCACCTTTCTACCGGGAGCTTGACCTATTATAACTAATCGTGAGGATGGTGATGCTTGAACTATCGGGCGAGGATTATGAACAAAAAAGGAGCTACACACTGTGCAGCTCCTTATTTCTTCTAAAAGTTTTTTCATCCTTATCTTCCTAGCGAGTACAGCATTCTTCCATGAGAGACCAACGCTGACATAAAGGTTGGGTAAGATCGATATGGAACATTGTATTCCTCTGCTGTCTTTCTGACAATCTTTGATATTTTCCTATAGTGCACATGGCAAATATTCGGGAAAAGATGATGTTCAATTTGATAATTTAATCCTCCAACAAACCATGAGAGTGCTTTATTTCTTTGAGCAAAGTTGCATGTGGTTTTTAGCTGATGCACTGCCCAGTTCTCCTCTACTACATCTGTATTTTCTACATTTTCGAATGTATGATCCTCCATTACATGAGCAGGCTGGAAAATAATTGCTAAAGTAAACCCGGCAACATAGTGCATTAGGAAGAACCCTAAAACAATGTGATACCAAGCAATTGAAGTTAATAATATTGGTAAAGCAAGGATATACGTATAGTAAAATACCTTGGTAAGAATCAACCAAACCCATGCTCGTGAAATACTCTTAGTTTGCTTTTTCAACATTCCATCTTTTGTGTACTGAGAAAGTTGAATAATATCTTTAACAATGATCCAGCTCATTGTCATTAGACCGTATAGGAACCACGCATAAATATGTTGCCACTTATGATGCTTCTTAATCGGTGTATTGGGATCAAATCGAAGGATACCTCCTTTTGGAGCAATATCTTCGTCCATTCCTGTCACATTGGTGTATGTATGATGCTTCACATTATGCTGAATTTTCCAATTCGTCGCATTTCCACCTACAATATTTAATGAATATCCAACAAGGTTATTCACCCATTTCTTTCGTGAATATGCTCCGTGATTAGCGTCATGCATCACAGATAATCCAATTCCTGCCTTTCCTAGACCCATTAAAAACATCATCAGGTAATACACCCAGACACTTTGAACGATACCAAATAAAAACAGGAAGTACGGTACGAAATAAAGTAAAAACATGAAGATGGTCTTAGTGACCATTTCCATGTTGGCATACCTGCCATATTTAGAATTTTTGAAATACTGATTTACCCTACGGTTTAACGTCTTGTTAAACTCTTCGTGTAAATTATTTTTGAACCTCACTACTTTCTGGCTCATTGTAACTACTGACATTTATTATTATCTATAATTGATTATCTCAAAGATAAATAAGAAACGCTGGAAAAACGGAAATAATTTGACCAATGGCAGTAATTATCGGTCGAGCCAGGATTTAAAGTCTCCTACTCTTTCACGAGCAACAATGATTTGATCATCATCGAAATGGTCTATAACTATCTCAAGACGAGAGTTTGTAAAGGCAATAATGTCTTTTATGTAATGTATGCTCACAATAAACTTTCTCGATATTCTGAAAAACTGCTGAGGGTTCATTAGTTCTTCTACCTTATCTAAGGTATAATCCACCAAAAATCGCTTACCAGTTTTTGTAAATAAATAAGTCCCTTTATCCTGACTGTATATAAGCTGAATATCCGGAGTTTCAACCGTCTTAAGATGCTCACCTACTTTGACAACAAATCGTTCCTTACCGCTAGGCTGCAGCGCCTTCATTAGTTTATCTAAATCATTTGATATTGGTGCTGAAGTAGTTTTTGGTTTTTGGAAATTTGATTCAAACTTTTTTACTGCGCTGGCTAATTCCTCCTCTGCAATTGGTTTGAGTAAATAATCAACACTATTCGTTTTAAAAGCCTTTAATGCAAATTCATCATAAGCAGTAGTGAAAATAATTGGCTTTTGAATATCAATCTGGTCGAAAATGTCGAAAGACAATCCGTCTGCCAGTTGAATATCCATAAACAACAGATCATAGTTTAATGCAGGCAAGGAAATAGATGCAGACTCAACTGAATCAAATTTGGCAACAAACTCATAGTCAGATCGGATATCTTCTATTAAGGTTCTCAGCCTTTTAGCTGCCAGCTGTTCATCTTCAATTATTATATATCTCATTTACTCAATTGTTAGTAGCGGTAATTTCACTTTAAAAAAATCATCACCTTTTTCAACTTCGACTGGTGTATCTGTCAAATACTTATAACGCTCCACCAGATTATTTAATCCGATCCCTGTGGAATCCTTCACCTTTTTTTCTTTGAGGTTATTCCAAATTGTACAGCTATCCATGTCGAAATCAATTTTTACAGTAAGAGGATCTTTCTCACTAACCACATTGTGTTTAATGGCATTTTCAGCTAAGATTTGAATAGCTAATGGAGGTACGAACTTGTTGCTCTGGATTTCTCCAATTTTAAAATTCAAATTATCACCAAATCGAATCTTTTGTAGAAAGGCAAAATTCTGTACGAAATCCATTTCCTTCTGTATAGGAACTACCTCCTCATCCTTGCTCTCCAGTACGTAGCGATAAACTTGTGACAACTTTCTAATAAACTCAACTGCTTTATCCTGATTGTCATACACTAGCGTACTAAGTACATTAAGGGAATTAAATAAAAAGTGAGGATTCACCTGATTTTTAAGGCTGTTATACTGAGAGGCAACCTGCTCTGTTTTAAGACGCTCATTATCGATTGCTGATTGACGCCATGATAGCAAAAAAGCTCTGCCATGCATAAACACGTTGATACCCAAAGTGATCCATAACGTAGACCAAAAAGGCGCTCCAGTATCTTTAATCGTGTCTTCCCAGGATTTTTCAAGTACGATTAAATCGAAAAACAGGTCTAGACCCCATACTACCAGATAAACAAAAACTACTATTGAAAATAAGCTGAGAATAAAGCGCTTAATAGGTGCTTTAATCCATGGGATTTTACTATCCCAAAAATCAACCATCAGCTCGCTTCCTTTCCAAAAAGAAACCCAGGCTACCCCACTATAGGTAAAACTCAACCAGAAATTGTCAGAGAATAAAAAAGGCTCATCAAGACAATTATTACATAAAAATACCATGTTGATAGTGCCTCCCAGTGGTACTATCAGCAGACTACTGATTAAATGATACTTCCAGTGTTTTTTCCAGTAAGTACTCACAGTGATATAATTATTTGCTTAGCTCCTTCTTTTATTTCAAACTGGCAATCCTGAAAACTTGGTGGACCAAACATCCCCTTTGCATTATTGGAGAAAGCATATGGTTCGGAAGGAATACCCATGAAATTGGCATCCAGCTTACCGTTATCATTTTCATCCTGATAAATGGAAACAGCATAGGTTCCTTGCCCTAACCCTTTAAAAGAGAATTCCATGGTACTGGAATCAATAAGTTTTCCATCACTCATTACCTCCTTCGAAAGGAAATGATCCTCATGATTATAAAGGGCAACCTTCAAAGATCCTTTTACTTTTTTGATGTTTTCAATCTTGACTACCAGTTCACATTGATCTTGTGAGTAGGCTGATATAGCAACAAAACATGCTACAGATAAAAAGAGTAGTTTTTTCATTTTTAGTTTTTCTTTCAAAGCTGAACCCTGCACTGCTCAACATCAACTTAGTGTTACTCAACTGTCAATTTTATAGGCTGAATTGTCAATACTATTTGAGAGAGCAATAATAGTAAATACCATCCTTTAAATATTTTTTAAAATGTTATGCATGCAGAGTATTTTTTGGTATATTTGTTATGCATGCAGAGTATTTTTAATTAAAACAAAGAAAATAGATATCAACAAATGGAAGCAGTAGCAGAAAAAACCGCATTAAAAGGCGGTGAATTTTTGATCAAAGAAACTCACGCTCAGGATGTATTCATTCCTGAAGAATTCTCAGAAGAGCAAAAAATGATGGCAGCCGCCACATTAGACTTTATTGATAAAGAAATAAATCCTAATACCGAGAGGATTGAAAGTATGGAAGAAGGCCTGATGCCTTCTCTTATGGACAAAGCTGGTGAACTTGGCCTTTTAGGTGTCACTATCCCGGAAGAGTATGGTGGATTAGGGATGAGTTTTAATACAGGTATGTTGATTGCCGACATGATGGCTTCAGCGGGTTCATTCTCAACCGCATACGGTGCGCACACAGGAATTGGCACCTTACCTATCCTCTATTATGGAACAGAAGAACAAAAGAAAAAATATCTTCCAAAATTAGCATCAGGTGAGTGGAAAGCGTGCTACTGTCTTACCGAGCCGGATGCAGGGTCTGATGCAAACTCAGGAAAAACCAAAGCAGTGCTATCTGATGATGGTAAGCATTATGTGATCAATGGACAGAAGATGTGGATTTCCAATGCCGGTTTTGCTGACTTACTAATCGTATTTGCAAAAATCGATGATGATAAAAAGCTGTCAGCATTTATTGCAGAAAGAACCTGGGATGGTATCAGCATGAATGATGAGGAAAAGAAGCTTGGTATCAAAGGATCTTCTACACGTCAGGTATTCTTTAATGATCTCAAAGTACCTGTTGAGAATCTATTATCAGAAAGAGAGAACGGTTTCAAAATAGCTGTAAATGTGCTAAATGTTGGCCGTATAAAGCTTGGAGCTGGTTGTATCAATGGCTGTAAAGATGTTGCTACACAATCAACACAATATGCGAATGAAAGAAAGCAGTTTGGTGTGCCAATTTCAAGCTTTGGTGCCATTAAGCAAAAACTTGCCAAAATGGCTACCAAAACATATGCTACCGAGTCTGCTTCATATCGTGCGGGTCAGAATATTGAGGACTTAATCGCAAAGCTACAATCTGACGGACTTGATCCAATCAAGGCCAAGCTTAAAGGTGTAGAGCAATATGCCATTGAGTGTGCAATGATTAAGATTCACGGGTCAGAAATACTTGATTTCTGTGTAGATGAAGGTGTGCAAGTGTATGGTGGTATGGGATTCTCAGAAGAAGCGCCTATGGCCAGAGCATACAGAGATGCAAGAATCACGCGAATTTATGAGGGGACCAACGAGATTAACCGAATGCTCATTGTTGGCATGATGTTCAAGAAAGCCATGAAAGGTGAAATTGATTTACTTGGACCTGCTACGGAAGTAGGAAAAGAGTTGACCGGAGTTCCTTCATTTGAAACGCCTGACCTATCAGTTCCTTTGGCAAAAGAAAAAGAAGTAATTAAAAACCTTAAGAAAGCAGTATTGATGGCAGCCGGTAAAGCTGCAGAGAAATTTGGGCCGAAGCTAGATCAGGAGCAAGAAGTATTAATGAGTCTTGCTGACATGTTGATTGAAGTTTACGTAGCAGAGTCTACCCTATTGAGAACAGAGAAGCTAATGGAAAAATATGGTGATGAGGGAAGCTCACTATACCAAAACATGGCTAAACTTTATCTGAATGAAGCAGTGATTAAAATCAAAAACGCAGGAGATGAGGCGGTTGCATGCTTTGCAGAAGGTGACGAACTCCGCGTCATGTTGATGGGAATGAAACGATTTACAAAATTGGATCCAATCAACACCAAGGAATTAAGACAAGCTGTTGCTGATGTAATGATTAAGGAAAATAGGTTTCCATATTCATTATACAACTAAGCAAACTCATTCTACGTAACTAACAAAACCGGCCTTTGGTCGGTTTTTTTGTTTACAAGTTTGTTTTAGACACAATTCAAAATAGCTTTGTAATGGACGCAAGAGCATCCAACACATGGAAGAATTCGACAAGAAGTTAACCACGAAAGAGAAAGCTTTACAGCTGAATCTTGATACCCGAATTTACGGCACAGTTGCTGAGATTGGTGGAGGACAGGAAGTAGCCGCATACTTCTTTAAAGCCGGAGCTGCATCCGGCACCATTGCTAAAACCATGTCTGCTTATGACATGACATTTAGTGATGCCATTTATGGAAAATGTGACAGGTACGTCTCCCAGGAAAAACTCCTGCGTATGCTCGATCGTGAGTACTCTTTGCTCGATCAGCGGTTGACACAGCGAGCTAAGAAGAGTAACTTCTTCGCATTTGCCAATACTGTAGAGACAATTAACTACAATCGAAGCAATGTTGGACATGGGTGGCTAGGCATCAGGTTTCAAAAGCATGCAATGACCAAACCCAATGAGTGTATCATTCATGTTACGTTAAAGGATCGTGATGCAGAATGGCAGCAGCAGGTTTTAGGAATCGTAGGTGTCAATCTTATTCATTCGTGTTATACATTCAATACACCAGAAGAAATCATTGACTCTCTAGTTGACAATGTCAGAAAAGACAGATTAGAGATCGACATGTTTAGTATCTCAGGCCCTGACTTTCACCATGTTGATAACCGATTGATGACTCTCAAGCTTGTCAAAAATGGATTGACCAAGGTGGCAATGTTTGGTCCGGATAAGAATGTCATTCTTCCTTCGGATATTATTTACAGGAAAAACGCAATTGTCCTAAGGGGAAGGTTCAGACCCGTTACTCACGTTAACGTAGACATGATGATTACCGGAATGAGAGCTTTCAAAAAAGAATTGGGACATGCCAAGGACATTGTGTCGGTAGTAGAAATCACGCTTAAAGACCTCACCCTTGCAGGAGAACTTGATGAACAAGACTATCTGGATCGAGTAGATCTTCTCTGCTCCCTTGGACAGAATGTGATGATATCAAACTATCAAGAGCACTACAAGCTGGCAGGATACTTATCACAGTTTATAAAGGATAAGACCTTAGGTATCATCATCGGATTAAATAACCTTAGTCAGATATTTGACGAGAAATATTATAAGAGTCTGGATGGTGGTATTCTTGAATCCTTTGCCCGCTTATTTGGTAGCAACGTTAAGTTATTCGTCTACCCTATCATCGACTCCAAGTCTGGTGAAATAAGGACAGGAAATGATTTTGAGCCTGAAAGACACCTACAGAGCTTATTCTACTATTTCATAGAAAATCAAAAAATCCTCAGCATTCCTGATGCTAAAACTGACAATCTTCATATCATCTCTGATCAGGTGTTAGAAATGATTCAAAATGATGAGGATGGTTGGGAAGATCATGTTCCAAACAGAGTGGCTGAATCAATAAAAGCGAACCATCTATTCAACTATCCTTATGAGATAGAAGTGGATGAAGAAGATATGATGTAGCCGAATATATAAATGCCCTTTGTGGGTACCTTCCTTTTGCTATATTTGGCGCTTTAACCTAAATCTTAAGCATCATATATATGAGTTCTCGAGGAAACTTTTCCAGCAAACTTGGTTTCATTCTGGCAGCTGCCGGATCTGCCGTAGGTCTTGGTAATATTTGGAAATTCCCTTTTGAAGTTGCAGATGGTGGTGGTGCCGCCTTCGTTCTCATATATCTTGCATTTGCTTTTATCCTATGCTTCCCCGTAATGGTAACTGAAATTGCCATTGGTAGAAAAACTCAGAAAAACCCGGTAGGTGCTTACGCTGCTTTGGGTTTTAAAAACTGGAAGTTTCTGGGTCTAATGGGTATTTTAAGTGGGGTCCTTATCCTTTCCTTTTACAATGTAGTGGCCGGTTGGGCATTTGGTTACTTTCTTGAAATGGTGAAAGGAAATTTTGGCATTGGCCAGAATTTTTCTCAATTCACCAATGATGTAATCAACGTAGGCTTGTATGGACTTGTTTTTATGGCCATAACAGCATTTATCGTTTCTAAAGGAATTTCCGGAGGAATTGAAAAAGCAGCCAAGTTCTTAATGCCTTCGCTTGTAATTATGATTCTATTGCTAACATTCTATGCTTCTTCGCTACCGAATGCTATGAAAGGAATTTCATATTACCTGATCCCTGAATTTAGTGAGGTTACACCGGAAGTTATTTACAATGCACTCGGTCAAGCATTCTTTTCTCTTTCACTCGGAATGGGAGCGTTGATTACTTATGGCAGTTACATCTCAAGAGGAGATAATATCGTATCATCAGCCGCATATATCACATTAACAGATGTTGGCATAGCTTTTCTGGCAGGATTGATGATGTTTCCATTTGTTGCCTACCTGACCGATGGAACCATGGAAGGATTTTCAGGGGGTCCCGGACTTATATTCGTGACACTTCCGGGCGTTTTTGAGTCCTTAGGTTCTACATTGGGAATAGTAGTTGGTGCTTTGTTCTTCCTCCTACTTTCATTCGCGGCGTTGACGTCTACAGTGTCCTTACTCGAGGTACCAGTCACCTATGTGGTTGACGAATTTAAAGCCTCCAGAAAAACATCTGTTTGGTTAATCGCCACATTAATATTTTTACTGGGTATACCGTCTCTTGTCTCTAACGGATATTCTGAATTGTTTACCAGTTTTATCACATATGTTGGGGCATCATCCCCTGCTAGCTTTATGACGTTTGTTGAGCATGTTGGATCAGACACCCTGCTGCCATTAGGCGGAGTTTTGATCACAATTTTTGCTGCTTATGTGTGGAAAAAGCATAATTTAATTGAAGAATTGAGAGTGGGTAACCCGAATTTGGAAGGTACTTGGAAAGAGAAATACATTGATTTTGCAGTAAGCTATCTGTGTCCTATCCTATTGACACTTGTATTCATCTTTACTTTTCTAGGGCGATTCTTCGGAGTAAACTTCTTTTAGTCATTCTTTTATAAACGTACCGGGATCTTTTCCATTGAAATAGATCACGTATGTTCCTGCACGAAGGACGGTTACGTCGATTTCATTTCCTTGTCCCTCATGCACCAGTCTGCGGGCCTGATCATAGATTTCGTAGTGAGTAGACCGTGATAAGTACAGTCTTGTCTTCGCTGATTTTGGTTTGAACTCAACAGGCTCTGGATAGAAATCGAAATCTACCTCTCTTGAATAGAGATACCTTGTTCGGCTTCCACGTGGGAAAATGTATTTAATACGATATTTATTTGCTCCTTCTTCAAGATTAGGAAAATAGGTGTATCGCGCACCCTCATACCTCCCTCTTGAAGGCATGCTTTCCTTTTCTATCCATATTCCATTGTTCAAACGTTCTATTTCGAATGTTCCAACTCCGGTCTCTCCTTTGGTTTCCCAAACCAAAGCTGAATCTGTCAATGAAATTTCTGAAAACCTGAATATCGTATGAAAGAGAATTGCCTCAGGATTTATAATCACCGGCACGCAAAGTGTGTCTCTGTGCTCTAGCCTGATTTTTACAGGGGTATACATATCAAACCCGTCAAAATCAATTTTAAGTGCACTCAGCCTGTAATTAAGATTCAACCTTCTTTCGTTCACATACACAGACTCAACGCAAAACTCTTTGCTTTGCTTATCATATGGGTTTTGAACGAAAAGCGTCTTTCCCTGGTAAACTCCAGCAAGTTTTGTTTCAGTCTTAACAGGTTCTTGAGCTAGAACTGAGCAAAAACCAACAAGGGTAAGTGTGAAGTAAAATAGTCTTTTCGCCATGACAGGTTTTTGATACCCAATATCAAACATGATGCTATCACTATGAAAAGTATAAATAATTTCGATGAGTACACGTAATAACCCCTTTAAAAATATAATTAATTGAATAAATCGAAGAATTATTATGGCTATTTGCCAAATAAAGGGATGATTATGCTTAGGAAGTCAATTAAATATTGAGATAAATAAATTAAACTTTTAAGTCACCCTAAATTGATAATTTAGCCGCTAATGAAAAAGTGGCTTTTATTAATACTGATAGCCTCGACTGCCTGCAGTCCGAAAATTGTTTCCTATCTAAATGATCAGGCACCCTTTCAAACCTATGAAACCTATCGGCTAGTCAGTGCCCGGTCAGATTCTAAAAACGTAACACCTGAGAATACATTGATTTTTGATCTTATAAAGGAGAACATTCATCAGGAAATGAAAGAAAGATCATATGTGCAATCAAACATTTCTCCTGACCTGACGCTACGATATGAGGTGTCATCAAATACCCGCACGGAAACGAATGCCAGTCGAGATCTCTTTTATCCAATAATGCGTGTCAACACTCGAACCATCTATGAGTCTATTATTCTCCTTGAAATAAAAGATGATAGAAAGAAGCTCGTATGGCAAGGGAGCTTTGATATGAGACAAGAGAGAAAAGAAAAGAGAGCTACTAAGGCAATCGAAAAGGCCATTAGCTACATATTTACATCGTACCCCTATCATGCAATGTCTGCTGAACCAGATGAATCATTAACAAAAGTTAAAAAATAACCTACGATACATGACTGATTATGGATTTTGGTCCCTTATACCTCCTATTCTAGCTATTGGATTAGCCATACGTACCAAACAGGTGGTTTTTTCCCTTTCCCTGGGGATATTTGTTGGTTACCTTATTATTCAAGAAGGCAACCTTTTTGAAGGTATGCTCGCTACCATCACAGCTTTTGTAGATGTATTCCAAAGCAAAGGCAACACTCGAACCATCATCCTTACACTTATCATTGGAGCGTTGATTCAGCTGATTAAATACTCAGGCGGTATCAACGGATTTATTGGGTGGGTGCAGAAAAGGTTAGCAGGACAAAGCAACTTCAAAGGTAAGATTCAAGCTACCTCAGCTCTTACAGGCTTCCTAATCTTTGTTGAATCCAACATTTCAATCTTAACAGTAGGCACCATCTTCAGACCTCTATTTGATAAGCATAAAATACCTAGAGAAAAGCTCGCATACTTGGCTGATTCAAGTTCAGCTCCTTCGTGTGTTTTGTTCCCGTTAAATGCGTGGGGAGCATATGTCATGGGTTTGTTATTGGCGTTTCCCAACGTAGATCCATTCACTACCCTCATCTACTCTATTCCATTCAACTTTTATGCGATTCTGACACTTGCCTTTGTATTCTGGCTTTCGCTATCAGGAAAAGAATACGGGGAGATGAAGCGTGTTACAGAATTGAAGGCTGAAGCTGATGAGGAAAAAATCGAGGAATCTTCAGAAAAAACATCCTCTCCGCTTAACATGGTCATTCCAATCGCAATGATGGTGCTAACCATGCCCTTTTTCTTAATCTACGGCGGATGGGATGCTACACTTGAAGGAGCGTTTACTGATAAAGTTTGGAGTAGTATTAGCAATGGGTCAGGGTCAGAAGCTGTTTTGAATGCGTGCTTTGCTGGATTCTTAACGGCTGCCATTATGTATGGATTTCAAAAAATGATTACGATCAAGTCCTTCATTGAGGAATCATTTAAAGGAATGAATGATATGGTAGTAATGGCTGTATTGATGGTGCTGGCATTCGCAATCGGAAATCTTTGTAACGAGCTAGGCACTGGAATCTACGTTTCAAGGGTAACTTCTTCGTGGTTGATCCCTGAAGTTGCTCCCGCACTCATATTCCTCATCAGTAGCTTTATTGCATTTGCAACAGGTACATCATGGGGCACTTTTGCGATAATGATTTCAATAGGCGTTCCGCTAAGTTTTGCGGTGGATGCCAACCTATACTTAGTGATAGCTGCTGTACTGGGTGGCGGAGTTTTCGGAGATCATTGTTCACCTATATCAGATACAACACTGATTGCTTCGGTGGCTTCAGGCTGTGACCATATTGATCATGTAAGAACTCAATTACCCTATGCCCTCTTTACAGGTGGGCTAGCAATCATCTGCTACCTGATATTCGGATTTATTATGTGATTTATACTGATTACTTACAGTATTCGTCGATGGCATTATCTGCTTCTGCTACGTTCAAGGACTTTGCGAATTTAAAGTCTTCACATGCAGAGTTTATACGTTCTTTACCAACTTTGACGGCCCCTCGGTATAAATAGGCTTCACCAAAATCCCTATTAATAGAGATGGCGTTGTTGTAGGATTCGAGGGCCTGATCTAAATACCCAAGTTGATGCTCTGCTCTTCCTGCCAGGAAATGAGCCTGAGCTAGGTTTTCATTCAAATCAATCACTGATCCGGTATAGATCAACACTTTGTTGAAGTCTTTGTTGTTATATGAAATCTTTGCAAGGCTTAAATAAGAAGAAACATGCTTGGGATCAATTTCAATGATTTTTTCAAAATCTTCAATCGCCTTGTCTATTTCACCTATCTCCTCATAAGATCTACCTCTGTTGTATAGACTTTTTACATGATCCGGGTGAGTAGCTAAGTAAGATGTATAAGCTTCAGCTGCCTTACGATATTCACCATCATCAAAGTAATCATCTCCACTGATCGAGTCTTGACTATTACATGCAATCAATAGCGATGCAAGAAAAATTTGGAGTACGTGTTTCATGAAATTTCTTAAAGTCCGCAAAAGTAGACCTATTATTGAAAATCGATACCGCTTTTTACGTTTTTGTATCCGGTGAGTTCACAATAAGCCGTACCAAACTTCATATTAGCAGAAACCTTGAGAGGTAAACGATTGGCATCTGCAGATACCCAGAAGGTTACAGCGTCTCTCCCTACAAACACACTATTCTTCTCCATGATCGGGACTACTTTGTGACAATTGATCTCTCCTACTTTTGATTTGATCATTTCTATACCATGATAGATCATTTTGAAATCGTAAAACTTTTTGTCAAAAAATGCATCTAGCTGTACTGTATCGCCTTTATTGAGTTTTCTGTAATCAATACTTCTGGCATACATTAAGCCTCCCATCATATCGAATACGCCTTCTTCTTCAATATCAAAATATCGGGTTGGACGAGGTTGCTCCTCGTTGGCAGATTCCTGTTCAAACTGAATGTGCATCGAGTCATAATCGAAATACACCTCTTCTTCCAGCTCGTAATCACCCTCAGAAAGGTCTCTGTAAGAATAATAGGGTAAAAACGAATCACTATCAATCAATGCTCCCCATCTATCATCAACCCTTGAAAATACACCAGCCAGTCCAGCGGTTTTTCCCTCGACATCAATTTTCAGACATTTCTTTCCATCCCTCATCACATAGTCGTCAGAGACTTTAAACGAGCCTCTACCTATTGTAAACCAGCCATAAGCCAATCTGAATTGAAGCACTTCACCTTTACTCACAGGCTTTTCCTTCATCATTGGTTGTGCTTGTGTCAGCACTCCCAAAAGCATGAACATTAGGATTTTCATAGTCTTTAAAGTTGGTACGCCCATAGTAGCTACAACTAAAATGCCATGAATTAAACGGAAACGTTATTTTCTCTTAAAGCTTCGTTCAATGAGGTCTTTTTATCGGTACTTTCCTTTCTTTGACCGATAATCAAGGCGCAGGGTACTTGAAACTCTCCTGCAGGGAATTTTTTGGGAATTGTACCTGGTATCACCACAGAACGTGGTGGGACAAATCCTTTATATTCTTTTGGTTCAGATCCTGTGACATCAATGATCTTTGAGCTAGCAGTCAATACCACATTAGCGCCAAGAACGGCTTCTTTACCTATTCTTACCCCTTCCACAACTATACATCTGGAGCCAATGAATGCATTATTTTCTATAATAACAGGAGCTGCTTGTACAGGTTCTAAGACACCACCAATACCAACACCTCCGCTTAAATGTACGTTCTTACCTATTTGAGCACAACTACCTACAGTCGCCCAGGTATCAACCATGGTACCCTCATCTACATATGCCCCGATATTTACATAGCTTGGCATTAGTACGGTATTCTTTTGAATAAATGCGCCGTATCTTGCAATCGCATGAGGAACCACACGAACACCCAATTGATCGTAATTTGATTTTAGTTTTATTTTATCATGAAACTGAAACGGTCCTACTTCTATGAGCTGCATCTTCATTAACGGAAAATATAAGATGACTGCCTTTTTAAGCCACTCATTAACGATCCATTCATCTCCTGATGGCTCTGCAATGCGCCGTTTGCCATTATCAAGCTCTTCAATCACTGTTTTAATAGCAACAGCAACGTCCTTTTTGTTTACCAGAGATCGATCTTCCCAGGCCGCCTCTATGAGGTTTTTTAATTCCATGTAATATTCAATATTTACAGTGATATGAAGAAAAGGATTGTGATTGCATCAATATTAAAACCTGCAGATGATGTGCGGGCATATTGGAAACTCTCCCAATCAATTGCGAAAACAAATAAATATGAAGTTAATATCATAGGAAATGCTCCGAAAAAAGATATTAGTGACAAGAATATTCATTTACATCCTCACCAGGTCAATAGAAACCAATGGCTGAAACGTCTGATCATCCGTGAGAAAATCTTATTTCAAACCCTCAAATTAAATCCCTCAATTCTAATAATAACAACGCATGAATTATTAAATGTCGCCTTAATTGTAAAGCTGATTACCCGTTGTAAGATCATATATGATGTACAAGAAAACTATTATGCCAATCTCAATTCTATAAACACATCATTTTTCAAGCGTATATATGCATCATTGATCAGATTTAAAGAAACCTTCTCAAGACATTTTATAGATGAGTATTGGCTCGCCGAATCATGCTATCAGAATGAGCTTTCTTTTGTGAAAACAAAATGTGTTGTCTTAGAAAACAAGGCTTCCTTCCACCCTATTTCGGAAAGACAAACTAGACCAGTCCGTATGTTATTTTCCGGAACACTATCCTATTATTCTGGGATTGATATAGCTCTGGCATGCTATCATTCCGTTCAGTCGAATTTTCCCGATTCTTCTCTGCATATAATTGGTCAGATTCACGATGATGAATTAAAAAAGAAACTGAAATCGGAAGCTAAAATGCATCAGGGAATAACATTAAGAATCTCAAAATATCCAATACCTCACCGGGAGATATTGGATGCGATAATGAATTCAAATCTTGGACTGATTACCTATTCTCCGACTGATGTAAATCAAGATAAAATCCCAACTAAACTATATGAATACTCCAGGTATCAGCTGCCTTATATTGTTCAGGAAAACACTAAATGGAGTAGTGTTGGCGAGCAGCTTGGCGGAGCTATTTCTGTCGATTTTTCCAATTTAGATGTTCAGGTTATTACTAAGACACTTCAAAATCCGAGTTACCTATTCCCAGATGAATATCCAGATGAAGCAACTTGGGAATATGAAAGTAGTAAAATTAAGGATTCATTAAATAGATTAGTTAATAAGCAATAACATATCTGATTAATAAATACTTATAATTTTCATTAATTGTATTTCTAAATTAATTTTTAGATTAATCTAAATTAATTCTACCTTTGCTCTATGGTTTCAGAATTAAGTTTTACTGAAGAAAACTACCTTAAGGCAATTTATCATTTGTCTGAAGAAGGTGGCTCTAATGTGAATACCAATTCACTTGCTGAAAGCATGAGCACCACTCCTGCATCAGCCAATGATATGGTGAAAAGGTTGTCACAAAAAAAATTGATCGGTTATCAGAAATATAAAGGTGCTACTCTCCTATCCAAAGGAAAAAAAGTTGCGCTAACCATCATTAGAAAGCACCGTCTTTGGGAAGTGTTTCTTGTAGAGAAGCTGGGATTCAAATGGGATGAAGTTCATGAAATCGCAGAACAATTAGAGCACATAAAATCACCAGCTTTAATTAAACGACTGGATAAATTTTTAGGGTATCCGACCATGGATCCTCATGGTGACCCAATCCCTAACGAAGATGGTGTCATGAAAGAAACAGTCAGAGCTTCCATATCCAATGTATCTGTAGATTCAAGAGGAATAGTAGTTGCTGTAAACAATGACGACACCCTCCTATTGCAGCACCTTGACTCCCTTGGGATCAAGTTAGGGTCTCGCATACACGTTCAGGAAAGAATGGATTTTGATGGGTCTGTCTCAATCACCATAGACGATGGCCCCAAACAGTTTATCTCAAAAGCTGTAGCTGAGAATTTAATGATCACACTAACAGAAACGAAATGAGATTACTGAGTCTTTTTATTATATCATCCATCATTTTACTTGGCTGTAAAAAGCAAGAAAAACCAAATGGAAAGCCTCATGTGGTGGCAACAACCGGAATGCTATATGATGCTGTGGTCAATATTGCAGGTGATAAAGTAACTGCGGAAGCAATCATGGGGCCCGGTGTAGATCCACACCTCTATAAAGCCACCCAAGGCGATTTGGCCAAATTCAATAAAGCAAATCTTATCGTCTACAATGGCATTTTGCTGGAAGGAAAAATGAGTGAAATACTCAAGAAGTTAGGAAGGCAGAAACCTGTGGTTGCCGCAGCAGAGTCAGTTCCAAAGGAAATGTTAAAATCAGCGATTGGTTATGAAGATGCCTTTGACCCTCACATTTGGTTTGATGTAAAACGCTGGAAGTATGCGGTTAAGGCTATTTCGCATGCGCTTATTAAGTTGGATTCTAGCAACCAGCAATTTTATGAGAAAAACACTCAATCTTATTTCAATAAGCTTGATAGTCTGGATGCATATGTAAAAAGCAGAATAAGTGAGATACCGGAAAAACAGCGCATTTTGGTAACTGCACATGATGCGTTTGTCTACTTCGGAGATGCATATGACATTCAGGTCGAAGCGCTTCAAGGCATTTCAACAGTAGCTGATTTTGGATTGAAGGATATTGCTGAAATCATTGATTTGATAATTGAGAATGATGTCAAGGCAATTTTTGTTGAAACCAGTGTTTCTGAAAAATCAATCAATGCAGTTGTAACTGGATGTAAGGAAAAAGGTCACGATGTGAAAATCGGTGGATACCTTTATTCTGATGCCATGGGAGAGCTGGGCACTGAAGAAGGAACCTACATTGGAATGTTCAGAAGCAATGTAGAAACGATCGTAAATGCATTAAAGTAGCTTTTGGCTATTTAGCTGTTAAATATGAGAGATTTTAAAAATTTAGAAGTTTGGAAAGAAGCCCATCAAATAGCTTTAGATTGCTATAGGGTATCCTCATACTTCCCGTCAGACGAAAAATTTGGCTTAACGAGCCAGTTAAGACGAAGTGCATTATCAATACCAACCAATTTAGCGGAGGGATGTGGAAGAGGCAGCCAAAAAGACCTGAAAAGATTCTGCGACATTGCTATGGGTTCAGCTTCAGAAGTAGAATACCTACTTTTTTTCATAAATGAAATAGGCATTCTCCAAAATGGAGATTACGAATCATTAAGTGGGTCACTAGTCAGGATGAAAAAGAGACTTAATGCATTCATCCAAAAACTAAAGTCCAATGTCCAATAGCTATATAAAACAAGTAGAAAATCCGGTTCTGGAAATACATGACCTGACAGTCAGCTATGATAAAAAGCCGGTTTTATGGGGCATAGACCTCTCACTTCCAAAGGGTGCACTTTGTGGAATCATTGGCCCAAATGGCGCGGGGAAATCAACGCTGATAAAAGCCATCATGGATCTGGTAGAAATGAATTCCGGATATGTCAAACTTTTTGATCAGGAGCTGGACGAGGTAAGAAAACGAGTAAGTTATGTTCCCCAGAGAGAATCGGTAGATTGGGACTTCCCTGCTTCCGTATTGGATGTAGTATTAATGGGCCGCTATGCAAGCCTTGGGCTTTTTAAGAACCCTAGAAAAGCCGACAAAGAGGCCGCTTTAAAAGCCCTTGAAATGGTCGGCATGGAAAAATATTCCAAGCGTCAGATTTCTCAACTTTCAGGAGGACAACAACAACGGGTATTTCTTGCACGAGCACTTACTCAAAATGCGGATATTTATTTTCTGGATGAGCCATTTGCAGGAGTGGATGCTGCCACTGAAAAAGCCATTTTCAAAATACTTCAGGATCTTTCAAAAGAGGGTAAAACAATCATTGTTGTACATCATGATCTGCAATCTGTTGAGACGTATTTTGAATGGGTGATACTTTTGAATTTACGATTAGTGGCCTCAGGACCCACAAAGCAGGTGTTTACGCCACAACTTCTGGAAGAAACATACGGTGGTAAGCTAACACTATTGACAGAAGTCGGAGAACTGGTTCAAAAAGGAGAATTTAAAGCAAGAGAAAAGCAATAATGGAAACATTGATTGAATTCTTTTCTTTCAAGTATCCTAACATCAAATATGTGGTGTTTGGCACCATCCTGCTTTCTATAAGTTCCGCTGTAGTAGGCTGCTTCACTTTTATCAAAAAGAAATCACTCGTCGGGGATGTGATTTCCCATGCGGTATTACCAGGGATATGTATTGCGTTTATTGCATCCGGAAGTAAGGATCCATTTCTATTAATCATTGGTGCTTTTATATCCGGATGGATTTCCAATATCGTAATGGATGGAATCACTCAAAACACCAAAATCAAAGAAGATGCAGCGACCGGATTATCATTATCGGTCTTTTTCGGAGTGGGTATTTTACTAATGACTTATATCCAACATTCAGGCAATGCCTCGCAAAGTGGGCTGGATACTTTCCTGTTTGGAAAAGCAGCAGCACTGGTCGGTAAAGACTTGATGGCCTTTAGCATCATTGCTGTAATTGTCTTACTGACTGTATTCTTGTTCTACAAAGAATTTAAACTGATCAGTTTCGACCCTCAATTTGCCAAAGTAATAGGGCTTCCTATCAAACGACTGGAAATGATCCTAACATCTATCACGGTTTTGGCCGTAGTTACAGGCATCCAAGCAGTCGGAGTTGTACTTATGGCAGCCATGTTAATTACTCCGGCGGCTGCATCCAGGTATTGGACAAACAGACTATCCAGAATGATCTTACTGGCTTCCATATTTGGAGCTTTTTCAGGTATTAGCGGAGCTTTTATCTCTTACAGTGCGCCCTCCATGCCTACCGGACCTTGGATGGTGATGATCCTATCCATAATCGCGTTGATTTCGTTCTTTTTCGCACCCAGCAAAGGAATTGTTATCAGACAGTGGCGAAGATTTTCTATTAGAAAACAACTGCTAGAAGAGAACCTGCTAAAAGCATTCTACCGAATAGGTGAAAACAGTGGTGATCATTTCAGCAAAGTAGCTGTAAATGATCTTCAATTAATACGGAACTTCTCTCCCGCCCAGCTAGCCAAAGGATTACGAAAACTTCGTGTAAACGGATATGTTGAGAGAAACAATGGCACCTGGTTTCTTACCAATGAGGGCTTTGAGAAAGGAAAACGCATCACCAGGCTACATAGACTATGGGAACTTTACCTTACGAAGTATCTAAGAATAGCACCAGATCATGTGCATGAAGATGCAGACACCATCGAACATGTGATTACCCCTGAACTGGAAGCAAGATTGGAAAAACTGTTAGAGTATCCAACCTCCGACCCTCATGAATCAAAGATTCCAAGAAACAATTAGCAATGATGAATACAATAACCAATAGGCATTGGGCAGTAATCAATAGGCAATGGGTAGTAACCAATTGCCTAATGCCTATTACTAATTGTCTACTGAAATAATGGACGCTTTTTGGATCATATTGACCGGATCACTCGTGGCAGTTAGTTGTGCCATTCTAGGCTCTTTCCTGGTGCTGAGAAAGATGTCTATGGTGGGTGATGCTATTTCACATTCGGTGCTTCCAGGGATCGTTATTGCGTTTTTAATTGCAGGAAGTATGCAATCTATATGGATGTTGGTCGGTGCAGGAATATTAGGTGTACTTACCACCTTTCTGATTGAATTTTTCCACGAAAAAGGCAAACTACAAACCGATGCATCTATTGGAGTTACTTTCACCTGGCTATTTGCTTTGGGAGTAATTCTGGTTACCTACTACGCAGGAAATGCTCATATTGATCAGGACTGTATTCTTCATGGTGAGATTGCGTACGTACCAATTGACCTTATTTACGACAGTAGCGGCAATCCTATTGGCCCTAAAGCAGTCATTATACTTTCATTTGTCCTATCGATAATCTTACTATTCGTCACACTTTTCTATAAGGAGCTATTTATTACAACATTTGATGCGTCTTTTGCAACTGCTATTGGAATGTCTACCTCAAAATGGCATTATGCGCTGATGGGACTAGTATCTCTAACCACTGTAGCATCTTTTGAGTCTGTAGGAGCTATTCTGGTAGTTGCTCTACTTATTGCGCCAGCTGCGGCCGCTTATCTTATAACCAATCAGCTCAAAACGATGTTAATACTAAGCTCCCTTTTTGGAGTGATCAGTTCCTTCTTAGGCTATTGGCTTAGCTATGTGTTAGATGGATCCATTGCAGGTGCTATGGTGACTGTTTCAGGCTTTATATTCGCGACCTGTTACGTAATCGTTAGATTAAAAAAATGAAGAAATTCTATTTTGTCGTTCTCTTATTCTCGCTGAGTTCATGCTACAAGGACTTGTCACTTGATGGATTTGATAAGGATCAGTGGGAAGCTGCTATTGAAAATTGTAGTAATTACAGACTTGACATTGTTGATCTCATCATTGAAAATGAGGATGTCATACTCGAAGGGACACAAAACGAAGTGGAGAGTTTATTAGGAAAAGCAAGAGAGCACGAATTATACGAACGAAATCAGAAGTTTTTTCATTATAGACTGACTCCACCAGCATCATGCGGAGAAGCGGAAACTGTCAAATATCTATCTGTTCGTTTCAATGCTATAGGTCGTGCTAATTTGGTACAAGTCATGCTTCGAGAATCTTCAGTAGCTGACTAACGAATGAATGTTTTCGCTGAATTTATCCAAAGCTTCTATTCCATTCAAAAACCGCAGCTCCACTAGAAATGAAAATCCAACCACATTTCCGCCAGCCATTTTGATCAGCTCTGCTGCAGCTATTGCGGTTCCTCCTGTAGCCAGGAGATCGTCATGAATCAGTACATTATGACCTTTGATGATGGCATCCTTATGTAGCTCTACTTCTGCACTTCCATACTCCAGGTCGTATTCGTAAGAATACGTATCTGCGGGAAGCTTTCCTTTCTTTCGTACAGGAACAAATGGAATTCCCATTTTCTGTGCCAGTGAATTACCCCATATGAATCCCCTGGACTCTATTCCCACCACCACATCAATACCTTGATTAATCCATCTTTCTGCAAAAGCATCTGTAATATCCGCACTTAGCGTAACATCCATCAGAAGAGGTGTAATGTCTTTAAAAATGATGCCTGGCTTAGGAAAATCAGGTATATCTCTGATGCTGTCGACGATTCGTTTTTGAAGATTCATGTATCAATGGATGTAGTGAATGCAATTAAGGCACAGTATTTGAATTTGACACTAAAAAACTCAATGCAAACGAGACGAGCAAAGATTTAAGGCTTGAATGATCCAAGCTCGCTCACTAAAAGACTATAACTATGAAAAAGCTGATTTTACTTGTAACCATAGGACTTATATCCTTTTCTTCTATTGCTCAGAAACCTTCTAAAATAGAGCGGATTCTTAATACCAAGCAAAAGTGGACAGCCATTGATGTAAAAAGTAAACGCCCCTATTTTGAAGTTGGCGAGACCTTTACAATTCGAATTGACCGTTCGTTTTACCATGATCGGAATAATTATGCAAAAATGGGCGGCAACTGGACACTTGATGGTAAACGATTGATTTTGACGTACGATTCATTTACTGAAGAACGTAGAAGAATTCCATATATCTACAAAATCAAAAAATGGGGTAAGAATGGATTTAAGCTGACTTATCGAAATAAATACAATAAAAAAGAAAAAGTATTCTTTAAATAATTCAATTCCTTTTAGGGGTTTTAATTTCGCGCGTGACATCTATACGTACGTACTTATTTAACCATTTATGAACTTAAGATCAGCTATTCTTCTGATGATGCTAATTTCGGCACCATTCCTTCAAACCTATGCGCAAGAAACATCTGACGAATATTCGGATTATTCTTATTTATGGGAAGAGGATGATAAAAAGAAGAAGAAAAAGAAAAAACGCAAAAAGAAAGAGCAGCCTGTATTAGCTGACTCTTCCATCCTTGCTAGTGATTCTCTACTCTTACACACTGATAGTCTTCAGCAAGAGACACTTCTTCAGTTAGACACCTTGAGACCAGATACCGCAGTTAATGCAACTGTAGCAGTCGATACATTGAAGGAAGAAAGCCTTAAAAATGAGCCCAAACAGAAAAGAGAAAAAGCAGAACGCCCCCCTATCAGTGATTTTAGAGAGCCAATGGTGCTGCCCAATGAAGATGGAAGTATCAACGGAGGTATGACGTATACCCAAATTGATGGGAAGGATTATGTAGGTCTGGTATTATCCCCAGAATTTAAGATAGGAAAAGTAGGCGTTGGACTGAACGTACCCATACTTTATGGGTTGGATGATCAATCCATTCGAACTGAAATTTTTGAAGATGGAGTAGGTGTGGCCAGGCTTATTCGATATGTTAGGTACGGTGTACAGCGAAAGGATCCATTCTATATCAAAGCTGGTGAAATGTCAGGGATGATGCTTGGATATGGTAGTTTAATGAATAATTACACTAACTCCACCAGCTACGAAAAACGTAAAGTAGGAATCCATACGGATTTCAATTACGACAGATTTATGGGGTTAGAGCTATTCTACAGTGACTTAAACCCTCAATCATTCAATTTATTTGGTGCCAGGCCTTACATACGTCCGTTATCTTCTTTTCCAATTCCAATATTAAACACCTTAGAAGTTGGTGCTTCGTATTTGCTTGATAAAGACCAAACGGATATTATCACAAGTGATTCAACCAGCACGACCTATGCTTTCACCAAATCAGGTGCTAAAGCTTTTGGAATAGATATGGGTGTAACGCTTTTGAGCTCCCCATTTATCCAAATTGACATGTTTGGTTCATACTCCAGGTTGAACATAGCAAGCGACACATTAACTCAACTTGCAAATGCTATCGGAGAAAATGATTTCAAAACCGGATCAGGAGCTTCTTTTGGCATGAATTTCAGAATGCACTTCATTGCTGATGTATTTAGCACAGACGTGCGTATCGAGCGACTCAACAACTCTGATCATTACATCCCGCAATTCTTTAACGCATCTTATGAGATCAATAAAGATGCTCGAATTGCTTCTTTGATTACTACTGAAGGCAAGAATGGAATTTACGGATCGCTGAGAGGCCACATTTTGAAAAAGGTTTCTTTAGGTGGTAGCTTGATGATTCCGGATGATATTTCGGCATCCTCACCTGCTTTTGTAGAGCTAACTGCTGAAATGGAGCGACTAGCCAATAAATTCTCATTTTATGGAAACTACGTAAAGGGCGACCTGGATGATTTGGGAGACACTTTCAAGTTTGATGAACGATCACTAGCCAAGATGCGATTCATTTATCACATGAATAAATTCCTCGCTACCGGAGTAGATTACTATTGGTTATTTACTCCAACTGCCGAAGGGGGTTATGAAGCTACCAAATATGTGATGCCATACTTTGGGGTAAGTATCTCAATTTAAAATATTGAAAGAGCTCGGCGAAAGTCGAGCTTTTATTCAATCATTTTTATTTAGTTGCATAAACAACTAATTTTGCGGAAAAATTAAGAATATGTACTGGGAATCATATAATCATTCAAAGATCAAAGAAGTAATATTCAATGCATTGGAGCAAAACCTGGATTATAGAAATAAGCCTGTTCTTGGTTTACCTGCCTCCTACCTTGACACTGAGGTATTCTATCATGATGCACCGTTTTTAAAGGATGCTCCCTTCCTTTCAGCAATGATTGCAAACCCTAATCATATTGGATGCCATACGCTAAATGAATCAGAAGCTGCATTTGAGGGAACCCAGAGAATAGAAGCTGAACTAATTAATATTTGTGCCAAAGAGATTTTTAATGGACAGGATGATCATTATGATGGCTATGTAGCTTCAGGTGGTACGGAAGCGAATATCCAGGCAATTTGGATTTTGAAAAAATACTATGAGAAAGAATTCAATGCCAACCCGGAAGAAATTGCGCTTGTTTACACAGAAGACGCTCACTATTCAATGCCAAAAGCGGGTTCTCTTTTAAGTCTTGACAGAATAGTGCTCCCAGTAGATCAGGGAACCAGAGCCATATCTTCTAAAAGTATTGAAATACTTAAAAAGGCTAAGGCAACCGGTAAGAAGTATTTCATCGTGGTTCTGAATATGGGAACTACCATGTTTGGTTCAGTTGATGAGGTAGATGTTGTGTGCCAATGGATGGATGAACTTGAAATTCATTATAAAGTACATATTGACGGTGCTTTTGGTGGATACATTTACCCTTTTGCTAATCCAACATCAAGCATGACTTTTCAGCATCCTAAAATCAACTCTTTTACCCTGGATGGTCATAAAATGCTGCAATCACCATATGGAACGGGTATATACATTACCCGGGAAGGGTTTATGGAGTATGGCCTCACTGAGGAAGCCAATTACGTGAAAGGCAAAGACTACACGCTTATTGGAAGCAGATCAGGTGCTAATGCGATCGCAGTTTGGATGATCATGCGAACGTATGGTTCTGAGGGATGGAAAATGAAAATCAACAGGCTATTAGATAAAACACAGCGACTATGTGATCAGCTTGACGAGATGGACATATCCTATTATCGTAACCCATCGATGAATATTGTAACTATAAAGGCAGCATACATAGATCCACAAATTGCAAAGGACTACATGTTAGTGCCAGACACGCATGATGGTCATCCTAATTGGTATAAAATCGTAGTGATGGATCACGTGACCCAGGGATTACTCGATCGATTTATTATGGATATTAGACCTGCAGTTGAGGTTTGATTATTCAAACCTCAATGATTCAATTGGATCTAGTTTGGATGCTTTATAAGCAGGAATATAACCGGATATCAGTCCTACTACAATTCCAATAACCACTGCTACAATCATCCACAGCCATGGCACCACAAAACCGGAATCAAAGATTAGTTGGGACGTTAGGTTACCAATGGTCATTCCCAGAACGATTCCTCCGATTCCTCCCATCTGACAAATCACGATGGCCTCAATAAGAAACTGTTGTCTGATCTTTAATGGCGTAGCTCCAAGTGCTTTTCTAACCCCGATCTCACGTGTACGCTCAGTTACTGAAACAAGCATAATATTCATCAGTCCAATAGATGCGCCTATCAATGTTACAAAGCCAATGGTAAATCCTCCGGCACGCAAATAGCCCGTAATCTCCCCCATCCGTTCGGCTAAAGATTTACTGGCGGAAAGCTCAAACGAATCTTCCTCCCCTGGTCTGTCACCACGAATGGCTCGCATCAACCCCCTGGCAATTCCCATGGCATTTTCCATCTGCGTTGGATCAGTTACTGCCACAGCTACCTCATATCCAAAATTCCTTTCGGGTGCTATGATCCTGGCTGTTTGCATCGGGATAATGATGGTTCTGTCAATATTAGAGTTACCACTGGCACCCCCTTGCTCTGCTATTGTACCAACGATTCTGAATTTTGACCCCATCAAGCTTATTTTTTTCCCAACAGGACTTTCATTCTCATCAAACAAGTCTTTGATTACATCATTACCTACCAAAGCCACATAACTTCCGTTAACACTCTCGTTTACTGAAAAAGGCCTCCCCTTATCTACATCGTATCCATCTACAGTCAGGTAGTTTTCATCTCCACCCCTTACGATTTGATTGGGATTTGTCACCTTGGAGCCATATTTTACTTCAGCTTGCCCGGTAATAACTGTGTATATTGACACTACACCTGGGCCTTCATACTTCTCTTTGAACATCATAAGGTCATGATAGGTAACCTTCGGGTAGGTTTTAGCTTTCTTCCCATCAGATGATCCCCGATCTCTGCGCTTATCTTCAATATCAAACGTATTGGCCCCTAAACTGGAGAAGCTACTATTGATCGAATTTTGAATTCCGTCTATGGCCGTGAGTATTCCCACCAATGATGTAATTCCAATGGAAATAATTGCAGCAGTAAGGAATGTTCTCAGCTTATTGGCTTTGATGGACTTGACGCCCTCTTTGATGTTTTCGCGAATGTTCATCGATTGGCTTTAGTAAAACACAAGGTTTTGATTAACGTTGTATATACAAAAGTGATGCATATGAGGGGAATATTGTTACTAATTTTCTTAAATGTCTGCATAGCCAGCCAGGCGGCATATATCCTTATCCCAATGGATAAGACCCAGTCCAATCACCTGAAGGCATACGGCATTGCCTATTGGATACTTACGAAGGAAGTGGAGGTGGATTGGATGCTCAATTATAAAGGTGGCAGCTTTATGGTCAAACACCTGCAGGTATTTGAAAATGAATGCATTATTAGGGGTGTTTCTTATCAAGTCATTTCCGATGCTGAAGCCAACGACATTCTTAATACTATAGCCAGTCCGTCTTCCAACATGGACGTGATGAAATTAGAAAAGTATCCTAAGATTGCGGTCTACTCTCCAAAAAGTAAGCAACCCTGGGATGATGCCGTAACACTGGTTCTGACCTATGCGGAAATTCCCTATGATGTCATTTTTGATGATGAAATCATGGGCGATGAGCTCCCGAAATATGATTGGCTTCATTTGCACCATGAAGATTTTACCGGTCAATACGGAAAATTTTATCGAGCATACCATCACTTTCCGTGGTACCAACAGCAGCAGCGGGAATATGAAGAATCTGCCAGAAAGCACGGTTTTGCTAAAGTATCTCAATTAAAACTTGCCACCGTCCAAAGGATCAAATCGTATGTGGCAAGTGGTGGGTTCCTGTTTGCCATGTGCTCTGCTACTGATACGTATGATATAGCCCTTGCTGCCGAGGGAATAGACATTGTAGAAAGTATTTATGATGGTGATCCGGCAGACCCACGTGCTCAATCTAAGTTGGATTATTCTAAAACAATGGCTTTTGAGAATTTCACCATTGAGCGTGATCCGATGCGGTATGAATACTCCAACATTGATAATCAAGCGAATGAGCGTGGATTAGTTGAGAAGAATGATTATTTCACTTTGTTTGAGTTTTCTGCTAAATGGGATCCTATTCCTACCATGCTTACACAAAATCATCAACAGATCATTCATGGATTTATGGGGCAGACGACAGGATTTAAAAAGCAATTGGTAAAAGGTGATGTAATTGTAATGGGACAAACGCCCAGTATAAGTGAAGCTAAGTACATCCATGGCATTTTAGGTAGAGGGTTTTGGACCTTTTACGGAGGGCATGATCCTGAAGATTATCAGCATTTTGTAAATGAGCCTCCAACAGACCTGAACCTTCACCCAAATTCTCCGGGATATCGGCTAATCTTGAATAACATCTTATTTCCGGCAGCCAAAAAGAAGAAACAGAAGACTTAAAAGAGATTTAATCTGTTAGGGTTATCAACCCCAACAGAGCTATGCGGTTTTTAATGCATCCTATCTGCTCTTTGCTTGAGGTCTTTCATTATTTTGATCAACAGAATATTACCATTAAATCAATATTAAGTGTTTAATAAAAATACCCTTAACAAGGTATTGATAATACTTGCTTTTCTGAGTTCCTTTACCAGAAAATTATCACTAATGAAAAACTTACTATCCCTAGCACTTATCCTTTCCATCGCATTACTATTTAGTTGTGGCGATGATGACGGACCATCTGTTAACTCTGAAGGGCAGTTATCATTTGATGGAGAAACTGCTGCTCTTACTCATGCATACATTGAAGACTATGGTGAGAATGACAATGGATCATTTGATGTGGATATTACACTTACATCAAAAGCAGTGGATTTAGGATCAGAGAGTATTAGCAATGTAAGTGTAGTCTACCTGGATCTAAACACTTCCATTCAAAATGTTCTAGAAGCTGGCACTTATACATATACAGATGGGGACCGTGATGAGTTTAAGATGGTAGATGGGTTTGTTGCTATTAATGCGTCATTTGATAGCGAGGGCAACACATCTGGCAAGATCTTCGAAGTTACAGGAGGAACTGTGACAGTAACTAGATCATCTGGTGTCTATAACATTTCGTTTACCTTAACTGGGGATAATGACGAAAGAGCAACCGGATCATACAATGGAGCACTTACTCCATATGAAGATACTGATGACTAATTAAACTAAATGCATTGATTGAATAAATTCAATCAATGCATTCTATCTGCTCTAGGCTTCAAGTCTTTCATGATCTTAGCCTCTTCTTTTAAAAATGCTTTCCATCGCTCCTCTACTCTATCCTCTGGCAAATATTCCTTTGCCAATTCAATGAAGTTGTGATAATGCCCTGCCTCCGAAACCATTAGGTCATAATAAAATCGCTGCAGTTCCTCATCCCCAATATTTTTGCATAAAAGCTTAAACCGCTCACAGCTGCGTGCTTCTATTAAAGCGTTCATTAAGAGTCGTTCTACGAGTTGTTCATCTCGGGTTCCTCCCTTTTTCATGATCCCGTTTAATCGAGATACATACTCATCCTTTCTAGGCTTCCCTAGTTTAAATCCACGCTTCTTCAGGTGCTCGATGACTAATTCAAAATGTGCCCATTCTTCCGCAACTACCGGTGTTAATACATCTACCACCTTTTCTTTTTCAGGAAACATGATGATTAGAGAGATACAGGAAGAAGCTGCTTTCTGCTCACAAAAGGCATGATCCACTAAAATATCTTCAATGTTTTTTTCCGCAATATTTACCCAGCGTGGATCGGTAGGTAACTCAAGTCCTAGTGTTGTTTTATTTGGTTCCATCAATCAAAAAACATCCATCTAATAATCAAATCAATCGCTTTTGGCTGTCCCGGATAATTAGGGGTCACAAAATACCCATCATTGCGAGGCTGGTTTAAGTGTGTCCACTTCAGTGAAAAGAAAAACTTATCCACTTTCATATTAACAAAAAGATCTGCTGCCATATAACCAAAGATCTCCTGATCATCCTGTAAATAGAACTGTTGAATTTCAGGCGCGTACCCATTAGCGAAATATGAAGTACGTGCATGAGCATCTATACCTACTTCTACCGGCACCAAATCATTAAACCAATTTCCTCGCCAAAAGTATCTGCCATTATACCAGATATCCGGTATCCTAATGAAGGTGGCGGCATTGCCGGAAACATTAGTAGCTAATACTTCATTCTGTATATGCCACCCTTCCTTTTTGTTATTTAGAAAACGTAAGTTAAAATCCCCTCCAATGGAAGAAATAACCGCATCTGAAGCCTGAACAGGCTCGATGTTTTGATCGAAGTAAATGAAATTATTGTAGGCAGTCAGGCTTGCTTTCGGCCTTAATTCTAAAACTTTAAAATTCAAATTCAGGCTTCCTTCTAATCTATTAGCAAAGACTGATTCAAAACTGTTGTGCCATTCATGATGATTTCCGAAATAGTTTGAAAAAACAAACGGCACATTGTACTTCATCGATTTGTAACTCACATTTAAAAGGTCACTTGAAAGTGATCCTCCAATCTGATATTGCCCACCGACAAGAAACTCTGCATTAGCCGTCACAGCAAATTTTTCCTTCCAATTGAAACGTGCATATCCTCCTAAGTACTTTTCTACTGTCTTTTTATTGGGATCATAAAACAGATATTGCCAATCCAATGATCTTAATCTCGCATAAAAACGATAAAAAACGGATGATAGATCTCCCTTTAGACCAACCTCGTTTGATAAAGTTGTGAGGGTGGAACGTTCATGCGTGGAGTCAGCATCTATTAAGAACTGACCATAAAAATCAGTGTATGGGTTATAACCACCAACTCCATCAGTATCAGCATTGTCCAGATAAATATTAGTTTCCTTGCGATGATTAAAGATGTGGTATAGTTGAAATTGATCAGCAACCTGATAATCTTGATACAAATGCCATTGAGTCGTTTTTACGATGCTCTGAGCCTCTTCAAGTCTTGTAAGCGCATTATCAAAAAGGAAAAAATCCGTACGTAAAGAATCACCTGTTGGTCTGGCTCCTCCCAGCTCAAAAGCATTATGGTTCATACTTGAGTAATTTGCCAGCACCTGGTATGGTGCTGTTGCATGCTTATAGTGCGTATATCCTGTAAATGATGATCCAACTACCTGACGATCCGTCTGGTTCTCAGGAGCTAATTGTTTATTGGCAGTGATTTTCCTAAGGTCAAATCCCAAATTCCAATTCTCATTTACATTTCTGGAAAACCTCAGATCAACAATATTGCGGTTCCCACCGCCCAGGTACGCAAACACCTCTATATAGGGCGATTTGGTGTCATAGTATTTCACATCTTCCGGTTGATAAGCGTAAGGTTGATAAGCATTAAAACCAGAAGTGCGACCAATTATACCCGGAGGAGCATAGAATATTGGGAAAAGTGCGGTTCCAAAATTTCCAAGATTCTGAAATGTTCTGCCAGAAGCATCGACAAACGATTGTCTTTCAAATAAGTAAATAGAAGTATCGACTCGTTGATACGCTTCGATATTATTTAAAATATTTGCTTCAGTGGTGTATTCGGTGGTTTTTGGCCCATACACCAGCTTGGTAGAATCATCAACTATCTGAGCCTTGAGGGCTAGAGTTAATAATACCGCTATAAGAAATAAATAATTCCGCACGCGCAAATTTAATGATTGATAAACAGGGATAAATGTCAAAAGTGGACGATTTACAAAAAGCGTTCCGAATAATTGATATATTTTGTCTTTATCAGAAAAAGCATCTTTAAGTTTAGCTCTATTATTGCATAAAGGAGTATTATCAATGCGAATAAAAGATATTACAAACTACCTGGAATCCTGGGCCCCATCGACACTACAAGAATCATATGATAACTCAGGGTTATTACTAGGAGAAAGGGATGAAGAGATAAACCAAGTCCTGATCTCCCTTGATATTACCGAGGAGGTATTAGACGAAGCGATCGAAACAAAATCAGATTTCATTATCGCACATCATCCTTTCATTTTTAAAGGCATCAAACGCATCGGAAATTCACATTGGATTGATAGATGCATACGCAAGGCGATAAAGCATGATATTGCAATTTATGCCATCCATACAAATCTGGATAATGTTCAAACGGGCGTCAATAAGAAAATTGCTGAGAAGATCGAACTATTGAATACTTCTATTCTGGAACCCAAGCCTAATACCCTTTCTAAGTTGACGGTATTTGCACCTACTGAAAACAAGGATGAGGTATTACAAGCTATGTATCATGCTGGAGCAGGAAATATTGGCAACTATGATCATTGTAGTTTTCAAGTAGAGGGTACCGGAACTTTTAGGGGAAATGATGAAAGCAACCCAACTATCGGAACACAGGGAGAAGATGAAACGGTTAATGAAACTCGTTGCGAAGTGATTGTTCCCAATTATCGCTTGTCAGCAGTGCTTGCCGCAATGATAAATGCTCACCCATATGAAGAAGTTGCACATTACGTTTCACCGCTCACAAATATTAATCAGGAAGTGGGTGCAGGAATGATTGGGGAACTGAAGCAAGCAATGAAACCCGATGATTTCCTACACTATTTGAAGGAAAACATGAATTTGCAAGTAATAAGACACACTGATTTGGTGAAAGATAAAATTAGGTCTGTAGCGATTTGTGGTGGCTCAGGCAGCTTTTTATTAAACACTGCAATCAAAAAGAAGGCAGACATCTTCATTACCGGGGATTTTAAATATCACGACTTTTTTGAGGCAAATGGATCGATCATTATTGCTGATATTGGGCACTATGAAAGTGAAGTTTATACTAAAGAATTATTACTAGATGCATTAACTAAAAATTTCACTAAGTTTGCGTTCCGTTTGTCGAAGGTAGACACGAATCCAATCAAATATCTATAGAAAACTGAATGGAAAATACAGTAGCTAAAAAGCTGGAAGCTTTAGAAAAACTACAAGCACTAGACTCAAAAATAGATGAGATAAAGAAAATCCGAGGTGCGCTCCCGGAAGAGGTCCAAGACCTTGAAGACGAGATAGCCGGATATCAAACCCGAACCGAAAAACAAGGTGAGGAACTTAAAGCTTTAGAAGATTCAATCTCTGCAAACAAAGCTGCGATCAAAGACGCTGAAAAGCTGATCAAAAAATACGAAGAGCAGCAGATGAACGTACGAAACAACCGTGAGTACGACGCAATCACTAAGGAGATGGAATTGCAACAATTAGAGATTCAAATCCTTGAAAAAAGGATTAAAGAAGCTCACGAAAAAATTGATGCGAAGAAAGAGGAGATTGAGGAGACTAAAGGTATTCTTTCTGAAAGAGAAAAAGATCTCAAAAGCAAGAAAGAAGAGCTTGAAAACATCGTCAAGGAGTCAGAGACTGACGAACAAAAAATTGAAAAAGACCGTGCCAAGGCAACTAAGAACGTCGAAGATCGCTTACTTAAGTCTTACGAGAAGGTAAGAACAAACATGCGAAACGGTCTTGCAGTTGTACCGGTGAAAAGAGGTGCTTGTGGCGGTTGTTTCAATGTGGTTCCGCCTCAAAAACAAGCAGAAATCAGAGAAAAGAAGAAGATTATTGTTTGTGAGCATTGCGGTCGAATTCTTTCTGACGTTGAGGACGTTATAGAAGAAGAAAAGCCAAAAAGAAGAACAACAAGAAAGAAAACAACTACGAAGAAAGCTGCGGCTAAGAAATAGTAGGTTTGATTTAACGATAAATTTTTAAGGGCTACCATATAGGTAGCCTTTTTTATTTCACACCATCCTCAGGATTCTTTCCTGTGAATTTTCTGAAGTAGTCTTTAATCTTTTCGATCTCGGTATCCATATCTGCACCTGCAGGGGGATTATACGGCTCATCTATAAATACCGTCTTGGTGGCATAATCAAACCCAATTTTTACAATAGGCACTTCAGCTTTTACTGCTATTCTATAAAAACCGGTCTTCCATCTTGGAGAATAGCTTCGTGTACCTTCAGGCGTAATCGTCATCACAAACTCTTCTCTCGTTTTAAATAGATCAACTACCTGATCAACGAGCTGCGTACTCTTGCGCTTATTCTTCCTATCTACCGGAACACCTCCAATTGATTTGAGAAATAAACCAACCAATGGGATTTTGAAAAGCTCCTTTTTTGCTAAAAAATTAGGGTGAAAACCAATCACATTTCTTGCTCCCCAGCCAACAAAGAAGTCCCAATTGCTGGTATGTGGCGCAACGATGATTACATACTTCTTAAGATCCGGCTTTTTACCGTCAACCTTCCACCCAAAAAACTTATATAAACGTGCTAATATGAAACTAATCATTTCTCAGGATATTCAGCGTAAGCGACTAATGCAGAATCTAATTTACTTCCTTTTTCCACGATCAACTCATACTGACTTACCTTACTGTTGATTAGCATTTTATAAACAATCAGCATATTGATGAATTCCTGAGTGACCTGAGGTGTGCCGGATGGATCATTAAAACTTGAATTTTTAATCAGCCACGGTAAGATATTGGAATTGTAAAACTCAACCTGCCCCTCTCCTCTTAGTTTAGCCTCCTGAACATAGACTGTATGATATTGTGAAAGACTTTTTCGTAAATCAAAATCTTCGATTAAGTCAAGCTTACCTGATGAAACCACAGAATTAAAAGTGACATTCTGAGGCGTATAATTGGTATAACCTAATCCTCTTCGTACATAGTAGGCCATACTGTCCAAATTAGTTTCTGAGGCATTTACAGCTTTCTCTAAAAATGAGGCTCTGGATTTATTATTTGGTATTTGATAATCTGTAAAGACCGCTCTATCATTCCTCAATTCTTCCAGAAAAGAGTTGATCATATCGTTTCTCTCACTTTGCAACCTTTTGGTTTCGGAGTATTCATTGATATAGAATGCCAACGAAACACCAATAATCACAGCGAGAAAATTCAGGATATGATCAGACCAGTTGATGTTTTTCATGCTTACTTATAAGCGCCCATGGAAGAGAATTTCTCTATCCTATCGTTGATTCGCTCTTGTGGCTTTTTAGCTGATAAAGCTTTGATTTCTTTAAGGATGACTTTCTTTAATTCGCTTGACGCTTTATTTAAGTCTGAATGTGCACCACCTAAAGGCTCTTTAATAATCCCATCAATGAGTTTATTTTTCAGCATATCATCAGCCGTAAGCTTTAGAGCCTCTGCAGCCTGCTCCTTGTAGTCCCAGCTTCTCCAAAGAATCGAAGAACATGATTCAGGGGAAATAACAGAATACCAGGTATTTTCCATCATAAATACTTTGTCACCAATTGCGATTCCCAGCGCACCACCTGATGCACCTTCACCTATAATGATGCAAATAACCGGTACTTTAAGCATGGTCATCTCCTTCAGGTTTCTTGCAATCGCCTCACCCTGTCCTCTTTCCTCCGCTTCCAAACCTGGAAATGCTCCGGGGGTATCTATTAATGTTACGATTGGTTTATTAAACTTTTCCGCCATTTTCATCAGGCGAAGGGCTTTACGGTATCCTTCCGGATTTGCCATACCGAAGTTTCTCATCTGGCGTTGCTTGGTGGATCTCCCCTTCTGCTGACCAATAAACATGACTGTCTGATCGCCAATTGTACCAAAGCCACCAACCATTGCTTTATCATCTTTCACCGTTCTATCGCCATGAAGCTCGATGAAATCGTCAGTTATTTCATAGATGTAATCCAGCGTATAAGGTCGATCCGGATGACGTGAAAGCTGCACCCTCTGCCACCTGGTGAGGTTGCCATACGTCTCCTTTTTCAATTTCACTATTTTCTTTTCAAGTTGATTTACCGCATCTGATACATCCACGTCACTGGTCTTAGCCAGTTCTTTCATGTCGGCAAGCTTAGATTCTAATTCAGAAATTGGTTTTTCAAAGTCTAATAACATAGGATTGAATTTGCTAGGACAAACTTACTGTGAAAGGACTAAACAGTTTGAAAATATTCTTAAGAAAAATTGTCAATCGGTATTGCGTAGGAAAAGATAAGCTCTTACTTTTGCAACGCTTTTGTAGCACGGTCCGGTAGTTCAGTTGGTTAGAATGCCTGCCTGTCACGCAGGAGGTCGCGAGTTCGAGTCTCGTCCGGACCGCTAGAAGCACAAACCCATCTCTTTTTGAGGTGGGTTTTTTTGTTAGAAATTTATGGAGGTCACTAGTTCGACAAAACGTTTGCCGGTCTCATCCGGACCGCTAGAAGCACAAACCCATCTCTTTTTGAGGTGGGTTTTTTTGTTAGAAATTTATGGAGGTCACTAGTTCGACAAAACGTTTGCCGGTCTCATCCGGACCGCTAGAAGCACAAACCCATCTCCTTTGAGCTGGGTTTTTTTGTTAGAAATTTATGGAGGTCACTAGTTCGACAAAACGTTTGCCGGTCTCATCCGGACCGCTAGAAGCACAAACCCATCTCTTTTTGAGGTGGGTTTTTTGTTAGAAATTTATGGAGGTCACTAGTTCGACAAAACGTTTGCCGGTCTCATCCGGACCGCTAGAAGCACAAACCCATCTCCTTTGAGGTGGGTTTTTTTGTTAGAAATTTATGGAGATCACTAGTTCGACAAAACGTTTGCCGGTCTCATCCGGACCGCTAGAAGCACAAACCCATCTCCTTTGAGGTGGGTTTTTTTGTTAGAAATTTATGGAGATCACTAGTTCGACAAAACGTTTGCCGGTCTCATCCGGACCGCTAGAAGCACAAACCCATCTCCTTTGAGGTGGGTTTTTTTGTTAGAAATTTATGGAGATCACTAGTTCGACAAAACGTTTGCCGGTCTCATCCAGACCGCTAGAAGCACAAACCCATCTCCTTTGAGGTGGGTTTTATTAGAAACCATGAATGATGTAAATGATCAGCCGTAACAGTTCGTCACCGCATGCCGTTCTGGGGCAGATATCAAAAAACTCTCTTTTGAAAGAAAATCATTGATGCTTATTCACTGTGATGATAAAAAGGTGCATAAGCAACTAATCACATCAACTTTATCTAAGAATCAGTCCAGACACCCCCCTTTCGATACATTTCATCGAAAAAATTATCAAATGCTAATTTATAAAAGTTATTTTCGCAATATATAATCTAGGGTAAATCCAATTAATCTGGACACACCGTAAATGATTGTTAATTGAGCGAAACCTGATACTTGCAAATGAGACACCTTTACACCGCATGTCTTTCACTGACACTTCTTTTTTTATTTAACATTTCTTTTTCTCAAGATCGATGCGCGGCACGTGCTGATTTTGACTGGGATGATCATACAGGCACCCCTACTGGAAATACATATTCTGACGAATCTGTTGATTTTACTTTTTCTGTGGCAGGAGACGGTGGCATAACCAATAATACTACAGGTGCAAATTTTCCCTCTGGATTTGCAGAGTTTAACACCGCTTGGGAAATCACCCAAAATGATAACAACATCAACACTTTCACGATTGACTTTAATGGTGATTTTTTATATGATTTTTGTTTCACATTGCTGGATGTAGATGATGCTGGCAGCATCGATCTTGTGACTGTAAATGGATACGATGCTTCCAATGGCCTAATCACGCTCGCCGCAGGAGACCTGAGCAACCAGGGCGGTAGTATTCAATATAATGGAAATAACGAGTTTGAAGGTACCGGTGCATCTCCAAACTTTTTCGGTTTAAACCCAGTATCTAATGTAACTATTTGTTTTCCATCCCCTGTGCAGCGAATTGAAATTGTTTTTGATAGCAATAATGGAGGCGGTGCTCAAGATTTTGGAATAGGCGATTTTGATTATTGTGCACAGGATTTTGATAATGATGGTATCCAAAATGATGTTGATACGGACTCTGATGGTGATGGAATTCCTGATTCTACTGAAGGGGACTCAGCTGGAGACGCAGACGGTGACGGCATTCCTAACTTTGCCGATACTGACTTCACCACTTTCACTGATGCCAATGGTGATAATGTAAATGATAACCTAGATACAGACCTTGATCAAGCTCCAGATGCACTAGATCTTGATTCTGATGGTGATGGAATACCTGACTTTACAGAAAATCTTCCACTTGATGGAGGCAACCCTGCTGATACCGACGGTGATGGAACGGATGATTACCTGGATAGTGATTCGGATGAAGATGGTGTGAGTGACTTCATCGAGGGAAATGATATCGATTTTAACGGAGTGGCAGATATTGCTACAGCTGCAGGAACAGATGCAGATGGAGACGGCATTGACGATAATTTTGATACAGTTAATGGACGAGACCAAGCAGGCAATGTGACAGGTTCAGGGGCCATAGTCGCAGCAAATCTGGTTGACGATGACACAACCCCTGACTACAGAGATACGGACGATGACGGAGATGGGGTACTTACAAGTGCCGAAATCCCAGACGGAAATGGAGACGGAATTCCAGACTACATCTCAGCATGTGAGGATGGGTCAGTTTTAAATTTTGATGGATTTGGTATAGGCACAACACCTGGACCTACGTTTAATATTGATGCTGTAAATATTGAATTTGACTTTACGGATCCAACTAATTCCAATCAAGCTTACGAAATAGATAATGGAATTCAATCCGAAAATTATGTGCTCATTGAACAAACGACTAGTGCAGCAACTGCTATCTCGCTTTTAAAAGTGAAGTTCGACCGACCATTGGAAGGCTTTTGCTTTGATCTTCTTGAGATAGATAAGATTTCAGGAAACCATGTCGACTCTATGAATGTCAGTGTATTTAGAGATGGTGATGTGATAGTGTTGGATGGAACTAACCTAATAAATGGTGCTTCGACACAACTAAACGCAAACAACTTTGTAGTAGGGACAGCTAATAGCGATGCAGACGAGTATTTTGGAAATGTGAGGTTTTGCTTGCTACAGTCCGTTGACTCACTCGTTATTAGATATAGTAACGCAATAGCACCTGCAGGAAATCAAATAATTGGTCTTGATGACTTCTCCTGGTGTGGTATCGACCATGATTACGATGAAATTTTAGACTTTGACGATCCGGATGATAACAATAATGGTATTGCCGACATTGTTGAAGGCGGTGGCGTTGATCACTCGCTAGATACCGATGGCGATAAAATACCTGACTTTCTAGATCCCGATTTTCCTGGTTTTACCGACAGCAATGCTGATGGAATTAACGACAATGCAGACCTTGACTTGGATGGTATTCCCGATCATGTAGATAAGGATACAGATAATGACGGAATACCTGATGCTGTTGAAGTAAACAACGGCACCCTTCCTGTCAATATGGATCCGGATGGTGCCTATCCCCCGTCCTACGCACTTGCAAATGACTCAGATGGAGATGGTATCGTTGATGATGTGGATACCTCAACTGGAGGAACAGCCTTGGCAAACCCTGATACGGATGGCGATGGAGTTGATGATTTCAGGGATTTGGATTCGGATAATGACGGAATACCAGATCTAGTGGAAGCAGGTGGTGAAGATACAGATGGAGATGCAATGATTGACAGTTTTGCTGATGCTACAGGTGATGGATTGCATGATGATTATGACCCGGATGTATTTGGAACAACCTTATTGACAGGTAGCATAACTAAACGTGCACGAAATACAGATGGTGACTCACTTCCTGACTACCTAGATATTGATACTGACGGAGATGGAATAACAGATGATGTAGAAGCACAAACCATTGCTGGCTATGTTGCTCCGAGTGGAACTGATACTGACGGAGATGGTTGGGATGATAGTTATGATTCTGACAATGGAGGAACCGCACTGGTATTAATAAACTCAGACTCTGATTCAAACAATGATTATCGTGATACCGATTCAGATGGTGATGGCGTGCCTGATAGAATTGAGAGTAGAGACAGTGACTCTGACGGTGTGGCGGATCAACTAGCTTCTGGCTCAGATACAGACGGAGACGGACTTGACGACAACTATGACCCTGACGATGGTGGATCAGCAGCAGCAAATCAAGATACGGATGCTGATGGAGGGGCAGATTTCAGGGATATTGACGATGATGGTGATGGTGTCACCACAGCAGCTGAAGACTACAACACCAATGGTAATTTTGCAGATGACTTTACACAAGGAGGATCTCCGACCCCAGATTATTTATTCTTCACAAATGATCCTGATGGTGATGGAATAATCAATGCTTTAGATTTTGATGATAATAATGATGGCATACCGGATTCCGATTTAGCCACATGTTCAAATGTCAATGGAAATGGTATGACAGCTACAGAAACAGGTGGTGTTACGAATGCAACAAATGCTGAAGGTGTCGCAGACGATGTATTTGCAGTGGTTGGAAATGGTGACGTATTGACGGTCCAACTAGATGACGTAGTTCCTAATGGAGTAACATTAACGCTTAGGATGGCAAGAAGTCAAGGTGGTGGAGCAAATTCTACTTTACAAGTGTCACAATCTTTTGATAACGTCTCGTATGTTAACGCAGTAGATTACGATTTTTCTACCAATGTACTTGCTGATTATAATTATACCCTATCTGCCGATGCAGAATACATTCGCTTCACGCGAATAGCTCGCGATAATCGTGTCGATGCAATTACGTATACTTTCCAGGATTGTGTTGATTCCGATACGGATGGCGATGGCATTGTGGACCGACTTGATTTGGATAGTGATGGTGATAATATCCCTAATGCCTATGAAGCGAATGACGGAGTGTTACCCGCAAACATGGATGAAAATGGGCAGTATACAGCCGCATACGCCTCAGCAAATGATACCGATGGCGATGGTATTGTAAATGATTTAGATTCAGATGACGGTGGTACCCCACTGGCGAACGCAGATTTCGATGGGGATGGATTGAGTGATGCAATAGATGCGGACGCTGATGGGGATGGAATTCCTGATGCTATTGAGTCAATTGGTACAGATACCAATGCAAACGGAATCCCTGATTCCTTTACTGATACAGACAGTGACGGTAACCTTGACTATCGAGACGGTGACTCTGACAATGATGGAGTGCTTGATTTGAGAGAAGGTCAAACTACCGCAAGCTATAATGGTTCACCGACTGCCACAGACACTGATGGGGATGGTATATCGGACGATTTTGATGCTGATAACGGAGGCACAGCAATTACAGGTAATGACCATGACGGAGATGGAACACCTGATTTTCAAGACGATGATAGTGATAACGACGGAGTTTCGGACCTTATCGATGCAAATGACAACAATGCAGATGGTACTGCTGATGTAGCGTTAGCATCTAATGACAATGACGGTGATGGAATTGATGATTCATTTGATCCTGATGATGGCGGTTCGGCAGTTTCATTGCAAAATACAGATGGAGATGCAGAACCTGACTGGAGAGACAATGATGACGATGATGATGGTACTCCTACTGCTGATGAAAACGTAGATATCAACCCCACTAATGGAACACCGGATTATCTCGAATCTAATGGTAATACATGTGGGCCGGGTAAAATCAATAATGGAACCGGTCATGCCGTAGCTATCCAAGAAAACAATGGTGGTATTAGAGAAGATCAGGCATTGGGTGCACCGGACTATGCTGGCAGTGGAGACGATAATTCACTTCTTGCTTATATCGATGCTGCCGGAGAATATATTTCACTCGATCTTGGTGAGGTTGTGGCAGAAGGAGAAGACATATCAATAGTGACTACATCCTGGGATGGTCAGCCAGCGGCGAGTATGGATGTGAGTTCATCTTTAGATGGTGTGACTTTTGGAAATACTACTTCATTTACAGGTATTGTGTTGAGGCCAAATTCTGAAACTCGTATTTATACGGTACCAGCAGGAGGAATCAGGTATTTAAGATTTACCTGGGTTGCAAATACGCCTTATATAGATGGCGTCTCTTTCAACAGCTGTGCTGACGATTCAGATAATGATGGAGTTCAGGATGATTCAGATAATGATAGCGACAATGATGGATTGACCGATTTGCAAGAAGGAAATGGTACAGATCCTTCTGCTGATGCTGATGCTGATGGATTGGCTAATTATCTTGATCCTGATTTTGCAGGATATGAAGACCTCAACAATGATGGTATCAATGATAACTTCGATCAAGACCTTGATGGCGTACCTAATCATCAAGATCTAGATTCTGACAATGATGGACTTCCTGATGCTGTAGAAGCAAACGGTGGCTCTTTACCTGCAAATATGACTGCTGAAGGGTCATATCTTGCTTCATACGTGAGAGCAAACGATACCGATAACGATGGCCATGCAAACGATGTTGATACCGATGATGGAGGAACTGCACTAGTAAATCCTGATTCAGATAATGGCACTGGTTACGATGATGGTCTTCCTGACTTCTTGGATAGAGATTCTGACAATGATGGAATAACTGACACAGCTGAAAATAACGGTACCGATTCAAATAGAGATGGAGTCTTAGATAGCTTTGTTGATACAGATGGAGATGGATTAAATGATAGCGTTGATCCGGATAACGGCGGGTCTGCCCTATCCATTATCAACACCGATGGTGATGGGAATCCTGATTATCTGGATACAGATTCTGATAATGATAGCGCGGGAAGCCCGGGGTTAGGCGATCTGTTTGAAGGACATGATTCCAACTTTGATGGAACACCATCCTGGGATGATGACGGTGACCTGGTATTGGACACCAATGAAGGAAACATTGACCTGGATGGAGATGGTATTGTAGATGCGTTTGATCCTGATCAAGGAGGAATTGGAGCTGCACTACCAAATGCTGATGGAGACGGCCTGCCAAACTTCCGAGATGATGACGATGACGATGATGGAAACTTAACCATAACAGAGGACACGAATGGTGATGGTAATTACTTCAATGACTTCAATGAAGGTCAGTCGGGTGAATTCGCAAGTGTACCGGACTACTTGTATAATAACGTAGAACCTTTACCTGTAGAGCTCATCAGTTTTAAGGTGGAGTTATCTAATAACCAGGCGAAGCTTCTCTGGGTTACTGCACAAGAAATAAACAATGATTACTTTGAAATTGAACATTCAAACGATGGATTAATCTTTGAGGTAATTGGAAGTGTAGATGGAAATGGAACAGTAAGTACTGTGTCTAATTATTCATTCACACACAGAACTCTAAAAACAGGCTTTAACTACTATCGTTTGAAGCAGGTAGATTATGATGGCCAATTTGAATACTCTGAGATTAAAAGAATTAGTCTGGGAGCGTTTGAAGATGTATCTGTTAATATCTATCCGAATCCTACCACGAATCAGACTAACATCACCATTAATGATGGGATGGCAACATCCATAGAGCTGATCACATTGAATGGAACAATTCTAAAATCAATTAGATACGAAGAAGGAATAAACCATCACACCTTTGATGTTTCAAAGTTGAATCCGGGCATGTATCTAATTAGAGTACAAGGGCCTGATGTCAACACGATCAAAAGATTAGTTGTGGAATAAAACATTCATGATCTAGGGGACATCAGCAGGCATGAAAGCAAACCTGACAGGGTTTGGAATCCTGTCAGGTTTGTTCAGATTTGAAAAGGATTACCCTACGATCAAAATGAGACTTTCAGAAAAAAAGCTTGTGATTGAAATTGATAAATCCTGACAGAAAATATCTGTCAGGATTTTTTATTTTATGAGTCTGTTGACCTGTACCTAACAGTAACCATATACCGTGTATCGGAATAGAAAATACAAATCATAAATATCTTCCTCTTATTAATGACCTTTACTTATAAGGAGCGTGCCTGACGTTATTTATGCAACAAAAAAACCCTCACGTTTCTGCGAGGGTTCATTACTTTTTGAATGAGTAATCTTATTACTTCACTGCATCAACCACAGCTTTGAAAGCTTTTGGTTCGTTCATCGCTAGCTCTGCGAGTGCTTTTCTGTTAATTTCAATGCCTTTTGCATTTAATTTACCCATGAAAACTGAGTAAGACATTCCATGCTCTCTTGCACCTGCATTGATACGCTGAATCCATAGCGATCTGAATTCTCTTTTCTTAGCTTTTCTATCTCTGTAAGCATAAGACCATCCTTTCTCGATGGCGTTTTTGGACACTGTCCATACATTTTTTCTTCTACCAAAGTATCCTTTGGCATGCTTCATCATCTTTTTACGACGAGCTCTTGAAGCTACATGATTTACTGATCTCATTTTGTTTTGTTTTTGACGATTGGCGCTCTGTCTTTTACAGAAACTTTCAGTGTTACACGCTGGACACACCTGCCGGCCAATAATCGGGTTTTACATTTAACCTATAACCTACTTTTCAGGTCATAATTCATTAAAAAAATTACAGATTCAAAAGACGTTTGATGTTTGGTTCATCCGCCTTATCCACTACTGCCATATATCGAAGATTTCGCTTTTGCTTTGTCTCCTTCTTAGTCAGAATGTGGTTTTTGAATGCATGCTTTCTTTTAATCTTTCCAGTACCAGTTAGCTTAAATCGCTTCTTCGCACTGGAGTTTGTTTTAAGTTTCGGCATTTCTAACTCTATTCTATTTTACTTAATTATTTTTTTGCTTGCTTAGGTGCTACGAACAATATCATTCGTTTTCCCTCCATTTTTGGAAGCTGTTCTACTTTACCATACTCTTCAAGTGCCTGAGCAAACTTCAAGAGTAAGATTTCCCCTCTGTCCTTGAAAACAATCGTTCTTCCGTAGAAGTGGACGTATGCTTTCACCTTAGCTCCATCTTTCAAAAACTTGATGGCATGATTCAATTTAAAGTTGAAATCATGATCATCTGTATTAGGACCAAAACGGATCTCTTTGATCACCGTTTTTTGTGCTTTGGCCTTAATCTCTTTTTGTTTCTTCTTCTGTTCGTACTTGAACTTTGAGTAATCAATCACCTTACATACAGGCGGGTCGGCGTTCGGTGAAATCTCCACCAAATCAAGATTTTGCTCTTGTGCGATTTTGACAGCCTGCTCAATTGGGTAAACATCAACCTTCACATTGTCTCCAACCACTCTTACCTTACGTGCAGTGATTTTCTCATTTACCTTGTAGGGCTCTTCTTTTCTGATTCTGGAAGGGCCTCTTCTTCTTAGTTTAGCGATTGTACTCCTTTTTTTTAGTTGAACATTAAAACAAAACGCAAATATCGCGATTATTTACTCTTAACAAAAACTCATTTGATAAGTTCAGCCACTTTATTGTGGAAAAAACCAACAAATTCGTCTTTTTTCATAGATCCGATATCTCCAGCACCATGCTGTCTAACGGAAACTGCTCCATCTGCTGCTTCTTTTTCCCCCACGATAAGCATATACGGAATCTTTTTCACTTCTGAATCACGGATTTTTTTTCCAATTTTTTCATCTCGTTCATCAATAAATCCGCGTATATCCTGCTCCTGCATTTCCAGATAAAGTTGCTTCGCATAGTCGTGATACTTTTCTGAAATTGGAAGTATTGCAATTTGCTCTGGTGCTAACCATAGCGGAAAATCTCCTGCGCAATTTTCAATCAGAATTGCAATGAAACGCTCCATTGAACCAAAAGGTGCTCGGTGAATCATCACCGGTCGATGCTTTTGATTATCACTTCCTACATATTCCAATTCAAACCTTTCAGGCAAAGTGTAATCTACCTGAATGGTTCCTAACTGCCATTTTCTTCCAAGTGCATCTTTGACCATAAAATCAAGTTTAGGACCATAGAATGCCGCTTCACCTAACTCAACTACTGTACTCAAGCCCTTCTCTTCAGCGACCTCCTGAATTCCTCTCTCTGCTTTCTCCCACGCCTGATCGCTACCGATGTATTTATCCGGATTTTCTGGGTCACGCAGGGATATTTGGGCGGTAAAATCTTCAAACCCAAGAGATTTAAAGACATAAAGCACCAAATCAATCACTTTGGCAAATTCGCTTTTTACCTGATCGTCCGTACAGAAAATATGTGCATCATCTTGAGTGAAGCCTCTCACCCGGGTAAGTCCATGTAACTCCCCACTTTGTTCATATCGATACACTGTTCCAAATTCTGCATAGCGAATAGGAAGATCTTTGTATGACCTTGGTCTTGATTTATAAATTTCGCAGTGATGTGGGCAGTTCATTGGCTTTAGCAAGAACTCCTCATCTTCCGCGGGTGTCTTAATCGGTTGAAAGGAATCTTCACCATACTTTGCATAATGCCCGGAAGTGACGTACAGCTCCTTCCCTCCTATGTGCGGTGATACTACCGGATCATATCCTGCCTTTAGCTGGGCTTTACGCATGAAGTTCTCAAGTCGTTCGCGCAGAACTGCTCCTTTAGGCAACCACAATGGAAGTCCTTTTCCTACTTTATCTGAAAATGTAAATAGATCTAACTCTTTACCGATTTTTCTATGATCTCGCTGCTTTGCCTGCTCTAGTAATTCTAGATACTCTTTGAGTTCTTTCTGTTTTGGAAAAGAAATAGCATAAAGACGTGTCAGTTGCTTATTATTCTCATCTCCTCTCCAATACGCACCCGCCACATTTAAGATTTTTACAGCTTTGATGTATCCGGTATGAGGAATATGTGGTCCTCTGCAGAGATCCGTGAAATTTCCCTGATTGTAAAAGGTTATACTGCCATCTTCCAGGCCGTCTATTAGCTCAAGCTTATACTGATCCCCCTTCTCTTTGTAATACTTGATTGCATCAGCCTTGGAAATTTCTTTACGAGTGAATTCATTCTTTTCCCTCGCCAGTTCCAACATTTTCTGTTCGATGGCCTCTAAATTGTCAGCATCAAATTCCTGATCTCCAAAATCTATATCATAGTAGAAACCATTCTCAATCGGAGGTCCAATACCCAATTTGATCCCCGGATAAAGGGCTTCCATTGCTTCAGCAAGCAAATGAGCAGAAGAGTGCCACATAGTTGATTTCCCCTCCTCATCATTCCATGTAAGCAGTTGCAGATTAGAGTCTTCCACAATTGGACGAAAAGAGTCTCTTACTTCTCCATTTACTTTGGCTGCCAGGACATTCCGAGCTAAGCCTTCACTGATACTTTGTGCAATATCCAATGCGGTACTTCCTTTATCGTAAGTACGTTTGGATCCATCGGGTAGCGTAATGGTGATTTGATCACTCATTAATTTTCAATTTTTTTAGGTTCTAATTCTAATGCAGGAATTTTATTTTCCTCAAATTTTAAGCGCTGCAAATATGCAATTTTTCGCTGTATAAGCTCGATTCTTTGACTAGCTAATGTATCATCCGGATGCAATTCTTCCAATTGCTCAAGGTACCGCATAGCATACAGCAGCCAGCCCCTGTCTTCATATAACCTACCAATCCTCCACAAAGCCTTCCTGTCGCTTGAATCTCTTTCAATTAACCTTTCAAGAATCAGTGCGGCTGAATCCCATTGTTGATCTTCTACATACAAGTCAGCTACTAAATAGGTCGCGGTATCTTTATCTAACTCAGCCATCAATATATTTCTGGCTTCCTGCTTTTTATCAATACCTCTAAGAACAGAAGCGTAGACTAGCTTCCTGTCAAATTGCAATGGATAATTCTGCGTATAGTCTTTAAGTACGGCAACCCCTAAATCATTATAGCCCAGCTTAATGAGAAGCATACCATACTCCCACATCAGTTCATCATTGGGGTTTAATTTATAAAGCTTACTCAGATTATACACTGCCATTGCTGTATCATCTAGCATCAGATATTTGCTCGACGCGAAAGCCAGATCATCTGCAGATTGATTGCTAATTAAGTAAGAACGTAACTCTCTTTTGGCTCTATTCTGTTTTCTGCTTTTAACCAGGCAATCAATATATAGTGAAGGGTATTCCGTTTTAATACCGTATTCTTCATCCCAACTATCAAACAAATCCAGCAATGCTCTAAAATGATCATGTATTTGATAGTAAGCCATGTATTGACGAACCAATTGATTGCTCATTCCAAACATTTCCTTTTGAGCATCAAGTGCCGAAATGCAAGTCGTGGGCCAGTTCAGCTGTTCACAGTAGAATATCTTTTGATCGACCAACCGATCGTTTTCAGGATCTGACTTCAACTTATCATTAATTTCCTCTAGCGCAGCTGAATAGAATCCTGCATGAAGTTTGGGTACTTCAATTTTATCCTTGTGAGGAGACACACAAGAAATCAGAATTATGAATACGATTAAGAAAGACCCTTTCATTTCAGGGTCAAAGTTAACCTGAAAGGAACGCAAAAAGCTATTGGTCTGTGCTCTTCTTTAAGCGTTCTACATCATTTCTTAAATTACCTATCATACCCATTAACTGATCCATTGAAAGATCATCTGTTGAGTTAGGATCTGGAAATTCAACGGAGATATACGCCTTAGCTTCCCATATCTCCATTACCTCAGATGGATCCAGTTCATAAGCACTGAATGATTTATTATCAGAGACCAGAAATAGCTTGCCTTCTTCTTCAATGTAATTAAAGACTCGTTTATATACCACACCTTCAGATTGTGTGACCAACACATATGTATTTCCATTGCGGATGTGATCCAGCTGCTCAATATATTTCCCAACAATAATGCTTCCTGAAACAATTGGCAACATGGAATCCCCGGCTATTTCAAAGGCTCTGTACGTGCCTCCCTTCGGTAATACAGGAAGATGGAACCTTGGCAAATCTGTCAAATACTCAGGATCCGAATAACCATTGGTATATCCGGCGGCTGCTTTGGTTGGTACCAATTGGATGTATTCTTCGTCAGCATCTTCATCTACTGTTACGGCCAACACTTTCACATTCTGTTTAGGAATCCTGTTTTCTTTTGTCAGGTCTTCGCTAATCAATTCATCTACAGTGACTTCAAAAAGCTCCGCCATCTTAGACAATGTAGTTAAACGAGGATCAGCGCGACCCTCTTCATACGCACCAACAGATGGTCGGTTAATCCCCAATGCCTGAGCGAATGTTTCTTGGGTATACCCTTTCTTCTTTCGGAGATACTTGATGTTATTGGGAATTCGTGCCATTATTCGAAGATCATTAAGTTAGAGGGTTGTTGTTCACGTCCGACATTAAATAGATGGAAATGACGATACTCGATGCTTTTATCCAATTCTTTCAGTTTTCTCCGTATACGGGTTATAACGGACTTTAAGGTTTCCTCGGCTTCTACCAACACATATCCGTAGAGTTCTTTTTCACCTCTTATAGTTGCGAAGAATTTCACTTGATATCGACCTGACTGAAGCTTTTTGGAAGAAATCCTCAGCTTGTAGTAGTCATCTAATATCAAATCCTTTGCTAATTGCATCAATCTGGTTTTGATGTTAAAATTAGTAAAATATTTTAAATACTAAAATTTTTAGAATTATTTAAGAGGCAATTATGAAGTTTACTTCCTCTTGGTAGCCTTTTTCTACTAAATATGATCGTATTTCATCTCTGGCGCCACGATTAGCCACATAGGATACTATAAACGCTTCATCCTTGGATGGAATTGATTTATAGTGAAGTGTCCTTCCCCCCTCTTTTACGTCAATGTATTGAGCCGCTTCAATTCCTTCGTTTAATAAATAATCACTTCTCCGGCGTGATAAGCGGCCTGCGCCCCATAAATAAATCGTAGGATGAAAAGGATTATGCGCTTTTAACCACTTTGTCAGGTATTTAGCTTTTATTAGAAAGAAAGCATCTTGTGAATAACGATCATCCGTTCGTGTAAGTCGACCGGGGCTATCTCTCCATTTTAATACAGGATGACTAACCTTACCCATTTTTACCTCTTCTGCCATTAATCGCAAGAAAAACTCGTAATCTTCAGGAAAATCACCTTCCCGATATGACCCATAAAGATCAAAAAGCGCTTTACGAATCATTAATGATGGGTTTACCAGAGGAAACTCCACAAACTGATTGATTCGAATTTCATCAAATGACTGAATAGCATTCAGCCAATCAACATAATGAATGAATCCTTCATTTTTATCGGAACCCAGATACTCGACATGACCAGATACCACTCCCATTTCAGGATTACTTAAAAGCCATTCAACCTGATATTCCAAACGGAATTTGTCTGAAACATCGTCAGCATCCATTCGAGCTATTAAGCTTCCTTTTGAAGCCTTGAGGCCGGCATTAAAGGCATGAACAACTCCTTTATGTGGCTCTCTAAGGTATCGAATCTGTGGGTGGTCATGGAAATGTTGATCTAAACTATTACTCGAATTGGAATCATTGTTATCCACCAAAATCAATTCAAAATGCCTATAGGTTTGATCCAATATGCTTTGAATGGCTTCTGATAAATAGTGTGCATTGCGAAAAGGAAGAATTACAGATACTAACGGTGTTTTTTTACCGGTTTCCATTTCCTTCATCAGGTTCTTGTCCCTCCTCTACAGATTCAGCATCTGTGGCTCCTTCAGAAGGTTCTTCCGGTGTGATTTCAGCATCTTTCTTTTTACGTTTTTTAAACAACCCTTTTAATCCTTTACTCTCATTTGACTGTACTGAATCCGGTGCTGAGGTAGCCAAAGAGTCAATTGGGGCTGGTTTTGGTTCCGGTCGATTGTCGATGAACTTCTGACCATAGTATTTATTATAGTATTCCTGTTCAACATTGAAGTTATCACTAGGATCATATCCGTAAAGGAATTTTGGTCCCTTTTCTTCTTCTTTGGCTACAGGTTGTGATGCAAGAGAGTCCAATGAAAGTGAATCAGAAGCTAGTGATAAGGAATCTACTGCAAAATCAGAAGCCACAAAGTCATTCGAAACAGGATCAGGTGCAGTTACATTTTCCATCGGAGCTGTACGCAGGCGATATTTTTTGATTGGGTACGGTGTATTCTTTACAATTCCGTACTTTGTCTGCTTTTGGATTCTCCAAGGCACTACTTTTTCTCCTGCGTATGCATAGTAGTCAGTTTTTGGTTGGGCTACTACAGCTAACGAATCACTGGCATCCTGACCATTTTGTTGGGCCAAATACTGGGTTCTAGTATTTTCATCTAACTGCCACACATATGAAAAATAGGCATATCGAGTAGAGTCATCGAGTATGTAGGTACTTTGAAATGCAGGGCATATCACCTTGTCTTGACACGAAATCAAGGATACATAACACACAAGAATGATCAGCCTCTTCATAGAGATGGTTGTGACAAAGCAGTGATTTGGATCAAAAATAGGTGTATTTTCTGTTATACCTATAAATGAACGACGAAATTGAACTTTTAGTAGATTTATCTGGATGAAAGGTTGTTAAACACATGATCGTACATGTGATCCACCCACATTTTATACATCTCACCTGATGGATGCAATCCATCTGAAGCGATGAGGGAAGTGTCATCTTTGGCTTTTCTGGAAATAGGTGTGATATCAATAAACTTGACATCACGCAGCTTTGATATTTTTTCAGCTATCGCATTGTAGTTGTCCAGTTCACTGGCAATCTTGTCAGGGTCTAGCATTTTTTTCTGAGCAAAAGTTGTCACACCATAGTCAGGTATAGAAACAACCATCACATGATAAGGGTTGCCTCCGGCAAACTTGATGGCTTGATCCAAAAGTTCTTTGAATTCACGCTCATATTGATCAATTGGGTATCCTCTGTATTGATTATTAACGCCGATAAGCAATGATACAAAATCATAAGTGCCTTCTACATCGGCTTTAACAATACCGGACATAAGTTCATCAGTTGTCCATCCGGTAGTAGCAACAATCACAGGATCTATTTTAATGGAGTCTTGTCTCAGTCGGTGGGCCAATTGTACCGGCCATCTTTCATCTACATTGACAGCCTCCCCTATGGTGTAAGAATCTCCAAGAGCAAGATGGACAAAACCTTCATTACTCATAGGTTCGCTTTTTTGAGTGGCACATGAAAGCAAGAATAAACTGCATAAAATAATTGTCAAACGCATGATCAGGGATTTTATGCAAAATAAAGAAGCTGTCTCAAAAGTGTGTCGTCATTGCGAACAAAGTGAAGCAATCTCTTTAAAAGCACCGTAAATTATGCTGAGATCGCCGACAGGCGGCCCTGTTCGTTTCCTTGCGAAGACGAGCTTTGATGCTTTTGAGACACCCTCTTTAGTTACTGATGATCACTTTTTAGCAAGAATAAATCTTACAGGTATGATTTTCTTTACTCTGACAGGAACACCACGCTGTTTCCCTGGCACCCATTTAGGGGCTTTTTCAATAACTCTGACTGCTTCTTCATCGCAACCTGCACCAATACCTTTAACTACCTGTGCTTGAGTGATGGTACCATCTTTTTCAATGATAAACTGCACATATACAGCTCCTGTTATTCCCAATCGTAGCGCTTGCCCCGGATATTTAAGTTCATCAGCTAAATAAGCATAAAAGGCTTCTAATCCACCCTCCGGCAGGGGCTCCTGCTCAACAATGACAAATATTTCCTCTACCTCCTCCTTGTCTTCTACTGGTGCTTCTATCTCAATAACCTCAACGGCTTCATCTTCTGTTACATCCACATCCAAGCTGACCTGAATATCTTCAATAATTTCTGTGTCTTTTACTTCCGCAATCTTGAATAGCTCCTGTTTAGGAGGAGGTGGTGGCGGTGGCTGAGTGCTTGGAGGTATTTCGATGATCTCGTTCATATCGGCTTCAACCATCCCTAAATCTACCAAATCTCCTTCGTTGTAGGTCTTCCAATTGATTGCCACAATAGCAAATAAAATACTAACAGCCATTCCAATGTTGAGAAACATCGGCCTCATAGCTTTTTCTTTCGCCTTTCTTTCTTCTTTAACAGCTAATAAATCTTCGTATATCGCAACTGCTTTTTGTCTTTCGTTGATTTTGTTATTTATATCAGAAAGTTGGCGAATGGTTTCTTCGGGTAGACCTGTGGGTGGGTTAATGGTTCTTGGAGTTTTCATGATCGCAAGATTTAAATGGATGATAAGTAAACCTATTGATAATGAAGGGCTTTGCTAATGACCTAAGTTATGAAACTGAATGATTTAAGTCACGCTAAAGAACATCTTTCAGATCCTCATTTTTATCAAAAACCGAACGAGCAAATGGGCATAAAGGAACAATACTAATCTTTTTATTGCGGGCATCTTTCACGGCTTTTCGCACTAGTTTTTCCCCTAGCCCGGTTCCACGGTAAGCTTCATTCACTTCAGTATGATCTATAATGATACGGTCTGTACCAGCAACAGAATAAGTCATTTCTGCCACCTTCTCTCCTTCTACTAATGCCTGGTATGATCCCTTAGATTCCTGCTCTTTATTTACAATTTCCATATCCATTAGCTTAACTGTTTGAGTTCATCTTTTAGTTTTCCGGGGAGCTTGCTAACCACAAGATCATAACTATGGTTGATGAGGTGCTTGATCGTTTTATCAGGAACGGCTCCATCTGTATATACAGAATTCCACTGCTTCTTATGCATGTGATATCCCGGACGTATTGAACCATCGTACTTTTGCCTTAGCTCAATGGCATATTCCGGATCACATTTAAGATTGATAAATTCAAATGAATCGATACCGGTTAAAGCATACATTTTACCCATTACTTTGAAGACCAATGTATCCGGTCCAAAGGGTGTTTCCTCTGTAGTTCCCGGCTTGGCCATGCAATAATCACGGAATTCTTCTATATGCATGGAAGAAAGTTAGGGATGAAAAAGGATGAGGGCAAGTATTGGTCAATAATGAGTGCAATTAACCTATCACAACACCTCGATTGCATCTATAGCATCAACATCGATTCTAAAATTCCCAAATCGTGAACCTCCATTTACAGTAATAGCAGGTGGCAATGCAGGCACTACTGTACCTCCGTTATCAATTTTGGGTGTTCCATCCACTTTATTACTTGATAGCTGTACTTCAATAGTATCACCGTTTGTTTTGGCGAGACGGATTTTTGAGCCCAATGGTATATCTTTTATTAAGGCTTCTGCTTCTTTTTGAGTCATTCTATATTAACCCAACATACACGTTTTTGTTGGCCTATGGGCCATAAACAAAAAAAGGGAGTCAAATAGACTCCCTAATTTCTTTATCGGTTCGATTAGTAAATCGATTATCCTTTGTTCTTGATATCTTGAACTTCTAGTCTGATTTCCTGAGCAAGATTTTTCATGTCCTGCATACCTTTTCTTACTCTAGTTCCAGCAGCGTTGTTTCCTTTATCGTAGAACTTTTCGAAATCAGATTCCATTGATTCTACCATAGACTTTAGTTGTTCAAATCTTTTCATTGTTATAAGGTAATTAAGGTTATCGATAAAATTTAAAGTTGAGGCAATATAGCCTAAAATCGCAAACTAAACAGCTTTAACAGCAGAAATATTAAGATTTTGCCACCATGGCACCTTCAACTCCTGCTTCTTTATATACTCCACTGTCTAACTTCTTCTTGATTGCTTCAAAAGCATTCAATGTTTCTTCCACGTCTTCCAAAGTATGCATGGCAGTAGGAATGATTCGTAAAATCACCATTCCCTTAGGAATTACCGGATAAACTACCATAGAGCAGAATATCTTGTAATTTTCACGCAAATCCACTACCATATTACATGCTTCAAACACATCCCCGTTCATTACCACAGGTGTTACCGGAGAATTAGTAGTACCAATATTGAAGCCTCTTTCCTTGAACCCGTTTTGTATTGCATTTACAATCGTCCAAAGCTTCTCACGAAGCTCCGGCATGGTTCTCAGCATATCCAATCGTTTCAATGCACCGATTACTAACGGCATTGGAAGCGACTTTGCGAAAATCTGGGATCTTACTTTATATCTTAGATGATTAATAATTTCAGTCGGTCCGGCTATAAAAGCTCCGATACTGGCCATGGATTTAGCAAATGTGGAAAAGTAAATATCCACTCCATCCTGAACGCCATAATACTCTGCTGTACCAGCACCTGTATCTCCCATTGTTCCGAAACCATGAGCATCATCAACCAAGAGTTTGAAATCGAACTGTTCTTTGAGTTTTACAATGTCATCCAGCTTTCCGGTATTTCCGGTCATTCCGAACACACCCTCAGTGATTAGCAAAACACCCCCACCCTGCTCATTAGCAAGTTTGGTTGCTCTTTTCAGCTGAGTTGCACAGTTTTCAATGTCATTATGAGGAAATACGAATCGCTTACCAATATGCATTCTAAGCGCGTCAATGATACAGGCGTGGCATTCCGCATCATAAACAATAACGTCTTTTCTGTCCACTAAGGCATCAATCACAGACATGATTCCCTGATAGCCATAGTTAAGCAACATGCCTGTTGGTTTACCCACAAAGTCAGCCAGCTCTTGCTCCAATTGATCATGATAATCAGAGTTTCCTGTCATCATTCTGGCACCCATTGGATACCCTAGCCCCCACTCTGCTGTTGCGTCTGTATCTGCTTTCCTGATGTCCGGGTGATTTGCCAGTCCCAGATAGTTATTTAAGCTCCAAGCCAATACCTCATTCCCTTTGAAAGTCATTCGAGGCTTAATTTCACCCTCCAACTTTGGGAAGAAATAATAATTCAGATCCTGATCTAAATATGAATACTGACCTAACGCTCCTTTATCACTGAGTAATTTCTCAAATAAATCCATTTACTTGTGTTCTCTTTTTCAAACAAGTTGCAAATTTAGCAGAATGCACATATAATGAATGTAGCCTTTTCAATAAACTTGCGCTAACGATTGAAATTATGTCTATAAAGAAAATATTAGTCGCCAATAGAGGCGAAATCGCCATTCGAGTAATGAGATCAGCCAAAGAGCTGGGTATCAAGACAGTAGCCGTCTACAGTGAGGCTGATAAACTGCTTCCACATGCTGCATATGCAGATGAAGCAGTAAATATCGGTCCTGCTGCTGCTTCAGAATCCTACCTGGTTCAGGATAAAATCATAGAAGCATGTAAGCAAACTGGTGCTGATGCCATACATCCGGGTTATGGGTTTCTTTCTGAGAATGCAACTTTCGCAGAAAGAGTTGAGAAAGAAGGACTCATATTCATTGGCCCCTCACCGGAAGCTATTCGCATCATGGGCGATAAGCTCACATCTAAGCAAACCGTTCAAAAATTCAATGTGCCATTGGTACCAGGAATGGATGAACCCATCAATGATGTAGAGAAAGCCAAGAAAGTCGCTGATGATATCGGGTACCCTGTGATGATCAAAGCCAGTGCCGGTGGAGGTGGTAAGGGAATGCGTATTGTACATGACCCAAAAGACTTTGAGGAACAAATGGATCGGGCTATGAGTGAAGCCCGTAATTCGTTTGGCAATGATGAAGTGTTTATTGAGAAGTTTATTTCATCCCCAAAGCACATTGAAGTACAAATACTTGGTGATCAGCATGGTAACATCATTCATCTATTTGAACGTGAATGTAGTATCCAACGAAGGCATCAAAAAGTGATTGAAGAAGCTCCATCAGCTCTGCTAACTCCGGAACGTAGAAAGCAAATTGGCGAAGCTGCAGTAAATGTGGCAAAATCATGTAGCTATTTTGGGGCTGGCACTGTGGAATTCATCGCGGATGAGAATCTAGATTTCTATTTTCTGGAAATGAACACTCGCTTGCAGGTAGAGCACCCTGTTACAGAGCTCATCACAGGCATAGATCTGGTAAAGGAACAGATTGCAATCGCAAATGGTAAGAAGCTTAGCTTCAACCAGGACGACCTTTCAATCAATGGTCATAGTCTTGAGGTACGGGTGTATGCTGAAGATCCTGAAAACAATTTCCTTCCCGATACGGGTAAATTAACCACCTACATTAGGCCTCAGGGTGCTGGTGTGAGAGTGGATGACGGTTATGAACAAGGGCAAGAAGTATCCATTTACTACGATCCAATGATTGCCAAACTCATCACTTACGGAAAAGATCGTTCGGAAGCCATCGACCGCATGCGAAGAGCAATAGCAGAATATCAGATTACAGGGGTTAAGACCACCCTTTCGTTCTGTGATTTCGTTTTGGGTCATAAAGAGTTTGTAGATGGTTCATTCACAACCAAGTTTGTAGAGTCTCATTTTACTCCTGATATACTTAAAAGAGCAGAAACGGATGAAGAAGCAGAAATCGCAGCATTGATTGCCAATGAGTTGGTGAATAAGCAAGTCCGAAAAATCTCTAAAGCTGAAACAAAAGTGAGCAAGAGCAAGTGGAAAGAACGATTGAAATGAGATCCTAATGGCAGAAATCAAACCTTTTCGAGCATGGCGATATAATAATGATCTTATTAAAAACATTGACAAGCTCGTTTCTCCGCTTTTCGATGTAGTCTCCAAAAGCCAGCGAGAAGCATTATACGAAGAAGAACACAATAGCATTCATCTTTCAGTACCTCGTGGTGATGATTCATCGGATGGAGCGCAAAAACGATTAGAAGCCTGGAAAGCCGATGGTATCATCAAGCAAGACGAGCTTCCAGCTATTTATGTTTATTATCAGTATTTCACGCTTCCGGGATCGGATAGAGAGCGAATCAGAAAAGGATTCATTGCTAATCTGAGAGTCTACGATTGGCCGGATAAAGTGCTGTTGAGGCACGAAAACACCATGCCCTATTCGGTTAGTGATCGTATGGAAATCCTGGATAAGACACAGTTAAATGTAAGTCCTACACATGGACTCTACACCGACCCAACGCATGAGATCGAAAAGTACCTGGATGAAGCAATGATGGACCCACTTTACGAAACGGAGGACTATCAAGGCGTTCGGGATGTGTTCAGTGTAATTCATGACGTGAAGATCATAAAGCGGATCATGGAGATCATTGAGGATAAACAAATCATTCTGGCGGATGGTCATCACCGATATGAAGGGTCCCTCCTATATCAAAAAGAGCGAGCCAAAAACAATCCTGAACATACCGGGAATGAAGGATATAATTATCACCTCATGTATTTCACAAATACAGAAGCTGATGACCTTCGAATACTCCCCACTCATCGTGTAATCAAAGACCTCCCTGATTTCAATAAAGAGGAATTGCTAAAAAGGCTGGATGAATATTTTTTTATCAAACCAATTGAAGAGGCATACGATGTAAATGAAGTAATTCTAGGTAAACAATGGGCCTTTGGTCTACTGATTGGCGATGAGGCCTATAAAATCAGACTTAAGCCTGAAATGATCGATACCATTTCTTGGGACTTTCCGCGCACTATCAAGGAGCTGGATTTGACGGTCATGCACTACTTCGTTTTCGAAAAATGTCTGGGGATTAAGGGTGAAGATCAGCGTGGAAGCAAGAATCTGACATTCGAACGAAATTTTACCAAGTGCCTTCAGTCAGTTATCAAAGAGGAAGCTCAGTGTGCAATCATAACAAAAGACATTTCAATTGAAACAGTAAAAGAAGTATGCTATAGCGGATATACATTACCGCAAAAAAGTACCTACTTCTACCCTAAGGTCATTTGTGGCTTCCTTTTTGGATCGATAAAGGAGGACGAATTCAATTCATTTTTTGATGAAGCATTTCAATAACCTAATACTGGCTTCAAAATCGCCTAGAAGAAAGAAGCTTTTGGAGCAAGCAGGCTTTGAGTTTGAAGTAAAGACTATCGAATTTGATGAAGTATTTCCTAAAGAAATGGAAGCTTCTAAAGTAGCCGAATATCTGGCCATTGAGAAAAACAAAGCTCATCGGGAAGCCTTTCAAAAAGAAACGATCATTACAGCTGATACGGTGGTGATCTTCTCCGATACCATTCTTGGTAAACCAAAGGACAAAGAAGAAGCAAAACGAATTCTGAAGATATTATCCGGAAAGATCCACATGGTAATGACTGGTGTATGTGTCAGTAATGAAGAGAAACAAGTATCCTTTGCTAACCTGACAGAAGTTAAATTTCATGAGCTTACCGAAGAGGAGATTGATCATTATGTGGAAACAGCCCAGCCATTAGACAAAGCGGGGAGTTACGGTATCCAGGAGTGGATTGGACTAATTGGTGTAGAGTGGATAAAGGGGTCTTACTTTAACGTGGTAGGCTTACCAGTAGATCAGGTCTATCATACTTTAAAGGAATTCTAATTTGGATTGTAATCCAAGATTTCAGGAATACCATTTCCATCTAAATCTTTCCAACCAAATAACTGTGGACTGGCTATAAAACCTTCATGATGTTCATAGGGGTCCGACCAATCGTGCTCCCACCCCCAAACATGACCAATCTCATGATGATAAGCTGCAAATGCTAATCCCTCAATTCGTTCCTTTGTAACTAAATCATCATCATAGAACCATCCTACTTTGGCAAATTGTCCTTCCCATGAACCTATTCCGCCGCTAGGATTCTTTAGGTCTAAATCCATATAAAGTAAGATATCGAACTGATCAATATCGATATCATTTTGTGATGCAAAGGCTTCAAAATCCTCCACAGAATTGCGATCTACACTCCATGCTGGAAATTCATCTTGTTCCAAATAAAAATTCAAGTTATCGAAAACTACCAATGCACTATCGTAATTATTTTCTACTGCAAATCCTATGTGCTGATCATTAATACTTGCCTGAGCTTCTTCCCAATCCTGGATGAATTGCAATTTCCGTTCCATCAGAGCAGGTGACATTCTTATAATACACATTACCTTCTGCTTCCCTAAGGGGAACAAGGGGAATATTCTTCGAGATTGAATCGCTCCGTTTTCTGAAACATATATTCGGTTAAGGGCTTTTCCCTTGTAAATAGTGCTCACATATGTTGAAGTAAATTCATTGTACACTATTGGAGCTGATAGAATGTCAATACTGAAACGCTTATTAAACTCCGAAATCATCCATGGTTCTGACGGAGGAATCGGCACACTATCACTATCTCGACAAGAAAATAATGAAAGAAACATGAGAGCAACTACAAAGAACATTCTCATGAGTAGTGATTCGAATTTTAAATCATAAAGTTTCAAAAAAGTCGAACTGTAGCTCTGTAGACTTGTTGTTTAACTTATGGCAACCGTAGTATTCCAAAATGTGAAGCATGAACATATTCGAAAAGCATTTCTCAACGTGCTCAACCAATATGATAGTCTTGACGGATACAAACTCATCTTGAAGCAACGTAAGGTTAAGGGCACAACGATGCAAGCGCAACCAGTCATCAACATCACTAAACTCTTTGGAGGTCCTGACAGGTACAAAATCAAGCTTGCCAGGTATGTACGGGATAGTGAGTCGATCAAAGTTTCAGAACTACCTGATATTGTACTCAAAGGATGGTTTGCCCATGAGTTAGGTCATGTAGTTGACTATGCTCCACACTCAACGATTGGAATGATAAAATATGGTATCAAATACCTTGTATCTTCAAACTTCCGAAAGGAAGTAGAGCATCGCGCAGATAAAATTGCCATAGATGCCGGCTTTCATGAAGAAATACTTGCTACCAAACGATTCGTTTTTGAGCATGACCTGATTGATGATAGCTACAAAAATCAGATGAGGAAATACTATATGTCAATTGATGATGTAGAGATGTGTGTTAGTGATAAGACACCTTTAGGCCCTGTGGTTCAGGAGGTGTAATCCAGGAAAGCCCTCATCCGCTCCTCTCCCATTACTTTGGGTGTTTTCACCTGACCTCCTTTTTTCTTATTCGCTTCTAAAAATCCATGATATTGATCTTTGCTAATGGCCCTGACCCTAATGCCCTGTAAAGCTTTGCTTCTTGCCACTCCATAGTTTTTGTTAGCCTCTTTCAATGCCTCATCCAACCTCTCTGTGAATGATTTTTCATCTATTTCATTTTCAGAAACAACAATCCATTGATGTAGGTAATCATCGTCCTCATTTTGCATGGCTGCAACACAATATTCATTCACCGTGATTCCTAAATCTTTAGAGACTATTAAGATTGCCTCATCCATTTTCTCTTCTGACAATTGTGATCCTACTACATTTAAGAAAAACTTCGTTCGTCCGGTAATTTTAATCTCCGCAGGTTCCAAGCTTGTGAACTTAATGGTATCTCCGATCATATACCTCCACGCTCCAGCACAAGTACTAATGATCAACACATAATCCTGATCAGTCTCTACCTGATCGATGGTCATAGTCAATGGATCATCAATCAACTGACCAAAATCATCGACTCCACGTTCATCAAAAGGTATGAATTCATAGAAATACCCATGAGAAAGTGCAAGCCGCATATCCATTGAATCCGGATTTGTACTGTAAGAAAAGAAGCCTTCTGATGCCAGGTATGTATCCATAATCGTCAGAGGTTGCTTACATATTTTTTCAAAATCTCTTCTGTAAGTTTCGAAGGCTACCCCACCGCTTGCGTATACTGTTAGATTTGGCCAAATGTCATGAATTGTTTCAAGTTTATGACCTTTGATTACCTCCTGAAGCATCAATAATACCCAGGATGGAATCCCGGCAATCGCTCCAATATTCCAATTTGGAGCTTCCTTTACAATCCTGGCTACACGCTCATCCCAATTAGAAATACTCGCTATCTCTTTTCCGGGTCGATAAAACAGATCGTACCACTCAGGAAAATTGCTAACATTAATACCACTGATTTCACCTTCTAGATGACCATAGTCGTGTTTGCTAAGGTTAGCACTGCTGCTGAGCATTAGAATTTCACTTTCAAAGAGCTTCTCCGGAAAATCGTAATTCGGCAAAGACCTTATCATGGAAGTTCCTACATCTCTCATGCTTTGCAGAAAGTCATCCGTAATCGGAATTCGCTTACTTGACTTACCAGTAGTGCCGCTGCTAAGTGCAAAGAATGATGGTTTTCCAGGCCATGTGATGTCTTCCATTGACTGTTGTTGGTGCCACCACCTTTCATGGATGCTGTTATAATCATGGATTGGGACTGTCGACTGATAGGCTTTAACTGGATTGTTGGATTTCAGTATTTCCTTAAAGCCATAAAACTTACCGAAGGCAGTATCCTTGGCTTTATCCAGCAGATCGATCAGTTGATCTTCTTGTTGCTTTTCGCTACTCTTCAGATCAAAGCTAAGCTTCTGATTTAACTCAATTCCTTTTTTAATTAGGTTGCCAAGTAAAGCCATAGTTGATTAGGTTTAGGTAGGTAACTGGAACTAACGGTAAAGTGTTCTTGCTAAGTGAAATTTATTATTGATGAAAATATTTCTCCGCAGGTAGCGATCATTTTTCGATCATGCGGATTACAAGCATTTCATATCAATGAGATGAAATCCCATAAAAATCAACGGGTAGTTGATGATCAACTGAGACGCCTTGCTATCCAAAAAGGGTATGTGAATGTAACCAAGGATGATGATTTTGTCAAGAGCTACGTTAGCAGAAAAGTACCTGAACAAATGATTTTCATTTATGGTATCAATGAAAAAGAGCCACTTCTTACCCGAATGGAAGAAGTGGCTCCTCAGCTCAGTACTTTATTGGAATCTCACGACTTCATTGAAGTGAATGATCGAGAGATTCGTTTTCCGTTTTCAGACTAAAACTCTACAATCACAAACTCGGTTCGCCTGTTCTTGGCTCTCCCCTCCTTGGTGCTATTATCAGCGATAGGCACACTCTCTCCGTATCCTTTCGCTATTAGCCGATCACGATCTATCCCAGCTAGCACCATATACTCCACAACCGACTGTGCCCTTTTCTGAGACAGGCTTTGATTGGTGGCTTCAGCGCCGACATTGTCGGTATGCCCACCAACCTCGATCTTCATTGATTTATTGTTCTTCATCAGTGTTACCGCTTTATTTAGCTCTACATAACTGATAGGCTTCAATTCAGCTTTTCCTACCTCAAAAAAGATATTGTTCAATACCACCTTAGTCCCTTTCTTGATCGGCTCAAGTGGAATATCATTGGTAATCTCTGCATAGGTAGTGTCCTTGGGTAGCTCAAAGCTTTGGGAATAGAAGAAAAATCCTTTGGCATTTGCGGACACACTGTAATCTCGTCCGGCAGGAAGTACTACAAGATATTCACCTGTTGCTTCGTTACTCTTATTGGTTGCAATCAGTTCCCCTGTATTTAGATCTTCAACCAACACCAATGCACTCAATGGTTGCTTATCTTCAGAATTGGATACGATTCCTTGTACAACAATGGTAGGTTTTGGCTTCAATTCATCTGGCAGTTCTGCTTTGAAAATATCAAAGTTATTTTCATCCAATCTGGATGAAGCTAAATACGCATTCCCAGAAGCTGAGATACTGAAATTGGTGTCATTTCCTTCCGAATTTATCGGCTTACCCAGATTCTTAGGCGTGGACCATTTTCCATTTTCAAAAACGGTATAAAAAACATCGGCCCCTCCCATTCCCGGATGGCCGGTTGAGGAGAAATAGAGTGTTTTACCGTCAGCGGCAAGGAATGGACTATTTTCAGTTAATGGTGTATTAACGATACTTCCCAGGTTTTGAGGAATGCCCCATAGCCCCAGATGATTCTTTTCTACCATATAAAGGTCTGAGTTTCCATATCCACCCGGTCGCCTGGAGGTAAAGATGATGCGGTTACCATCCGCATTGATAGTCGGTTGACTGTCCCATTCTTCATCGTTTACCACATTTCCCATATTTTCAGGATCGCTCCAGGTGTTTCCATTCAACTGCGTGATGTAGAGATCACAACTACCGATTGCTCCATTTTCATCACATCGAACGAATACCATGTTTTGGCCATCTCCTGTGAAAGCAGAACCAAAGTCATTGGCTTTTGAATTAATTGGCTCAGGAAGTAGCTCCGGTTCGCTCCACTCTCCATTTAGGAGTTTTGAATAGTAGATATCCTCACCAAAATCAAGCTCAGCACTATTTTCATCTTTAAAGTCAAACCCGCCCTTTCTCACACTGGTAAAGTACAATCGTGTACCTGTTGGATTCACTGATGGCATATAATCACCTGAGATGCTATTCACCGAAGCGATTGGTTCTGGTTCTGTCGTATTAGGAGGCATTGCCCTTAGCTCTTGGCTGATATCAATGTAGTTCAATCGATTCATAGCCAGGTGAATCAGTCTGGCTGCTTTTGGGCTCTTTGGGGCCTTTTCTAAGTATCTTTTGATATAAATACGTGCACCACGTAAATTATCGAGTTCGATATAAGATCTGGCAATGTCATAGTAAATACTGATATTATAATCCGGATCAACCTTTTCAAGGTTTCGATATGCATTGATCGTCTCTTCTGTTCTATTTAAGAAGTCGTATGTTTTCCCAAGATAAAACCACGCATCAGAGTACTGAGGATTGAGTTTAATGGCTTCCTGAAATTTTTCTATGGCTGTTTCATATTTTTGAAACTTGATGGCTTGCATTCCCTGATTGTATGCATCGCGATGTGCTTGAGCAAACGTGAAATAGCCTAAAAGCAAGAGAATGAGAGAATAGCTGATTCTTCTGTATTGCATGGTTGTTTAAGTTGATAATTGGACGAAATTTAGAAAAATAATGATAGAAATAAGATTCTTTCGTTAGACATACGTATTTTAAATGCATCAAATTGTAACCTCATGAAAAAAATATCTCTTGTATTCGTAGTTGTATTAGCTTCATATTTCAACGCATTTAGTCAGGTTGGTGAGTCGTTTCCGGAAATGGAAGCTGAGACGCTTACGAATGAGTTTGTGGACATCCCTAAAGATATCTCTGGTAAGTATAGCTTAATAGGCATTGCCTTCTCAAAAAAGGCAGAGGATTATCTAAAAGGCTGGTTTGAACCCGTTTATAATCAATTCATCTATAAAAACCCGAACCCTGGACCATTTGACTTTTCATTCGATATAAATACCTACTTCATTCCCATGTTTACGGGAGCGAAAAGACCTGCTTATCAGAAGGTTATGAAAAAAATGAAGAAAACGATAGATCTGCGACTACAGCCGAATGTTGTTTTTTATAAAGGAACGCTGAAGGAATATAAAGATGCACTCAACTTTGACGGTAAGGACATCCCATATTTTTACGTAATAGACCCCAATGGTAAAATCGTTTACGCTACATCCGGTAGATACACCAAACAAAAGATGCAAGAAATTACCGATGCGGTAGATAGTGCTATGGAGATGGAGTAAAAAACAAGAGGCCGTCTCAAAAGGTTGGTATTCCTGAACTACCTTCCACAGGTAGGTTTAGAAAAGATTTCTTCTTAATTAAACGGCATTAAATGCGGTTTCAATGTCTTTAAGCATCAATTAGTAAAGAGATTCTCCCTACGTCAGAAAGTCATTCAACCATTGATAAGACGTCTGAGACAGCCTTAAAAATGTTTACTGCGTAAGTATATTTCCTTTTATATCCAGAAGTATTGGGTCACCCATTCCTAGTTTCTTTACTTCTTCAAGCTGAGTGGCTCCATCACCTACGACTAAATAAATCATTTTGCTCTCATCCATATACTGATTGATGAGGCGCTTGTAATCTTCAAGAGTCATTGATGTAAGCTCTTCCTGCTCTAGCTCCATGAATTCAGGACGTTTACCAAACTTGGTCATTTCGTGCAGCATATTCAGCTTAGCTCCAAGACTTTCAAAAGCTCTTGTGTTCGCTTTTAATATTTTGGTTTTTGTTACTTCTACATCCTCTTCAGTAAAGTTCTCAGCGTAATTCGCAATCATATCACTCATGATTTCCAATGATGGTAATGTTGCATTTGCTCTTACGCTGGTAGTGGCTGTAAATGGAGCTATCACTGTTCGTTGGGGAATGTATGCATAAGCACCATACGTATATCCCTTCTCGATTCTTAAGGTCTGGAACAACTGACCACTTGATCCTCCGCCCAATTTTTCATTTGCATAAGTCAACTCATTGTACTCCGGGTTCATGCCAGACATTGCAAGCTGCCCGATATAAATTACTGACTGTTTAGCACCAGGAAAGTCAATAAAATAAAGATTTCCTGCGTTGTTCAAAGCTGGATCGGGATAGCTAACTATTTCCACATCTATTGAGGACCAATTTAATTTGCTAAGTTCATTGACTACTTCTTCCTGCGTTAGGTTTCCGGCAACATGAAAACTTGCCACTGCTGGTGAGAGGTTAGCAGCATAATAGTCTTTGAGATCCTGCAGGGTAATATTCTCTACCGACTCAATTGTTCCAAAAGTAGAATATCCCATTATGTGATCATCTCCGTAGATAAGCTTATTGAAAACTGTTGATGCCACAGAAGTAGGACTTGCCTCTCTACCTTTCAGTCGTGTAAGCAACGACTGTTTTAATCTATCAAACTCTTTTTCATCCCATCTGGGCTCTAACAGGACTTCTTTTACAAGATCGAATGTTTCATCAAAATTACGTGCCAGACAAGATGCTGATATTGTCAATTCTTCTGTTCCAGCATAGACATTGATTGAGGCACCTAGCAACCCTATCGCCTCTTCTAGTTCTGCCGGGGTTTTAGTTGCAGTACCCTCAGTCATCATATCAGCTAAAAGAGCAGCTGTCCCTGACTTATCAATTGGATCATGATAATGCCCGCCCTTGATCACAATATCAAAATAAACAAGAGGAAGCTCATTGTTTTCAATGCCAAAAACCTGCATTCCATTGTCTAAATAAGCCGACCACACTTCAGGTGACTTAAGTAATGGAAGCTCTCCAAAGTCAGGTTCAGAACGATCAAATTTTGAAGGGGTTTTTTCGTACTCGGCTACCTCCCCTCTTGTTACATTTTCAGCTGCTACATCAGCAACAATTTCCTCAACAAAAACTTCTGCTTCTTCAGAGCCAGACACAGTCAGGTCTAGTTGACCGGCTGGCACAAAGCTTGTCATCACATAATTCCGGCCTTTTATGTACTCATTATAAACGCGCATGACATCCTCCGAGGTAACTGCCTGAGTCAACTTTGCGGTTTTGGTGATGTAGCTAGGGTCTCCACCAAATTCATTATCAGTGACTAACTGAAATGCCTTATTTAAAACAGTACTGATCCCTTGATAAAGATTAGTTTCCAGCTCCGCTTTAATTCTTTTCAGGTCTTTTTCGTCAATTCCGTTCTCTTCGAACCGTGTAAGCCCTTCTTCAATAGCCAATTTCACCGTATCTAAATCCGTATTTGCATTCGCTCTTACACGGAATACAAACTCTCCGGCTACTTCATTTGAACTTTGATAGGTAGAGACATTTGGTGCCAGTTTTCGCTCCTCCACAATTACCTGATAAAGAGGTGCCTTTTTGCTACCACTTAGTAATTGACCCAAAACATTCAGGGCATACATATCTTCATGATAGTCCTCTACTGTTGGGTAAACCATCCTGATTTCAGGCAGCTTGGCAAACTCATCTTCAAAATAAAGCGACTTTGTTTCACTCAATGTTACCGGCTGTGGTTTAGGCTTCTCCACTTCAGGACCTTTTCTGATTTCACCGAACCATTGCTGTACTTTCTTTTTCGTCTCTTCGGGATCAATATCACCTGCAATTACAAGGGTAGCATTACCCGCTCCATAGTATTGTTCATAGAATTCCTTTACATCATCAAGCGTGGCTGCTTGTAGGTCAGGAAGTGACCCAATGACGGTCCAGCTGTATGGGTGTCCTTCCGGATATAGATTTTTCCTAATGATTTCATCAGTATACCCATAGGGGGCATTATCTACTCGCTGACGCTTTTCGTTCTTTACAACCTGCTTCTCCGCTTCCAGTGCATCTTCAGTTACAGTATTGATCATGTAACCAAATCGATCAGAATCGATCCAAAGGATTTTATCGAAGGCGTCCTTTGGTACTACCTCATAATAGATGGTACCATCAGACCAGGTACCGCCGTTTCTACTTCCACCCCATTCCGGGATCAATTTTCTGTTTGCACCTCTTGGCACGTTTTCAGAATCATTGAAGGACATGTGCTCAAAAAAGTGAGCAAAGCCTGTTCGACCCGGCTTTTCTCTGTTTGAACCAACGTGCATAAGTGTAGCGACAGCTACTATTGGGTCTGAGTGATCTTCATGTAGAACCACTTCTAATCCGTTATCTAATGTGAATTTTTCGTAAGGTATTTTGAATTCCTTTTCTTCCATTTTTTCTGATTGGGTGCATCCCCCTAAAAAAAGCAGGGTAATTAATAAGGATAGTGTTGATGTGAGTTTCATAGTCGTACTTATTTGATGACAAGTTGGTGTAACCAAACTAAAATGAAAAATAAGTTTTGATGATCGGTAAAAAGCCAAACAAAAAACCCTGAGCTCGAATACGGATCAGGGTTTCATGATTAGAATGGTTTGATGACTATTCTTCAGTTTTAGTTTCCGGTTTTTCCTTTTTGTCGTTTTTAGCTTCTACATCATCCCCATCTTTCAACCTTTTAGAAACAGCCAGGAATGGTCCGCTAACCACTTCAGTTCCTTCCTCTAATCCGGAAACGATCTCAATTCTGTCAAAATCACTAATTCCGGTTTCCACTTCGGTTTTAACAGCTTTTCCATCCGTAACTACAAACACCACTTCTTTCACCTCTTCATCAGCCAATTGTTCTGCAGCGGACGAATTGCTATCATCACCATCTTCTCCTTCACTTCTGTTATCCTTTTCTGAACGTGTGGTAACTGATGCTAATGGAACCGTTAAAATATCTTTCTTCACTTCTGTGATAATATCTACACTTGCAGTCATTCCAGGTCGGAACGGATACTTTAGTCCTTCTTCCTTAATAAGGTCTTGATAAGACTTGTTAAGTATCAGGATTCGAACTTCAAATTCAGTAACCGCGTCTGCAGAAATTTTATCATTTGCAGTATTGGCGATATGTGTCACGACTCCCTTGAATGTTTTATCCATGTAGGAATATGAGTCCACATCAATAATAGCTGTGTCACCTACACTAATTCGGATGATGTCATTCTCATTAACATCCACCTGAACTTCCATTTTAGATAAATCAGCTATTCGCATCACTTCAGTTCCCTGAAATTGAGATGTTCCAAGCACTGTTTCACCAAGTTCTACAGGAAGTTTAGATACAATTCCACTCATTGGTGCTGTTAAGCTTGTCAAACGTAAATTCTCACGTGCATCTGCCACTCGTGCTTGTGCACTGCTTAAAATGTAATCAGCGGCATTAACACTCTCTTTAGCTGACTCATAGTCTTGCTCTGCAATTTGGTAATTAGCTTCGGCTAGCTGAAAATCAGCCTCGGAAATCACCTTTTCCTTAAATAATTTTTTCTGACGTTCGTAATCTTGTTCCGCTCTTTTAAAGTTTGCAGCCGCACGAGCTCTCGCTGCTTTGGCCTGCGCTAAAGAAGCCTTTTGTTGATTTAAACCGGCCACAGCCTGATCCAATGCAGACTGAAAGTTATCAGGACGTATTCTCAACAAGAAATCACCTCGACTGACAGAATCACCTTCCTCAACTTCCAACTCAATGATCTCTCCCGATACCTCAGGGCTTAGTTGTACCTCTACTACAGGTTGAACCTGACCCGATGCACTCACCTTTTCAATGATGGTGTTTTTCTCAGCGGTTGCTATCTCAACCTGAATTTTCTTTTTCTTACCTACCCAACCCTGGGATTTACCAATTACAGCGAATAGTATTAGAAATACTACCACCCCACCCAGGATATATAAAATTTTATTATTCGATTTTTTCTTCTTAGCCATGATTTTTCTAAATATAAATTGGTGATCAGTTATTAAAATGTTAAGGGTTTCCCTTGATAAAACTCAAGTACTTTCATCCGGAATACAAAATCGAATTTTGCTCGCGAAAGGTCAGTTCTTGCTTGATAAAGGTTATTTAGTGCTACCTGATAATCAGTAAAGTTGGCCGCACCATTGTTGTATTGATTTTCAACTGCTCGATAGGTTTCTTCCAGTGCTTCAACCTGTCTTTGAGAAGCGGTGTATGTTTTGGATGCCGCTAGTGCATTTCTGTATGAAGATTCTATCGTTTGGAATAGCGCATTACGCTGTTCCATTTTGTTAATTTCAGCTTGTTGTACCGCAATCTTGGATCGTTGAATGTCTGATCGTGTACGGAACCCGTTGAAAATCGGAACATTTAGACTCAATGTTAATCGCTTACTCAAGTTATTATCGTATTGCGTTGAAAGAGGAACTGTTTCACTCTGTAGTTGTACATCAAAATCCTGTTCAAAGATTGGGTCACCATTGTTATCAACGAAGGTCGTAGGATTTAAATCGCCTGTTGGAGTAACAGAAGCCACCGTTACATCCTGGAACGCATCGGAGTAGTTGGTACTAAAACCACCTCCTAAATTCAGAGTAGGATACATCCCTCCTTTGGAAACTTCTAACCCAACCTGAGCACTTTTGACTCTAAGGTCTGCACTTTTCATTTCCGGTTGATTTTCCAGCGCTGTGTTATAAATATCCATCACAGAGCTAGATTCAATTTCTGTTTGATCCACTTCGATTTCAGGAATCACGATATCTATTTCTTGCCCGGGAGGAAGCAACATTGCCTGTTTTAAGGTCAGAACGGATAAATCCAAATTGTTCTGTGAGTTGATCACTGCTACTTCATTAGATGCAACCTGACTTTGTAATTGTAATTCATTAGCTAGAGGAAGTGCTCCTGACTCCACCAACACTTTTGTTCGTTCGTATTGCTGCTGGCTTGATTCAAGTTGAAACTTTGCATTATCTAGCAATTCCTTATTGAGGATTACATTCAAGTAGAATAGTGAAATGTTTAATGAGATGTCATTTACAGATCGTTTCAAGTCATATTTTGAGGCCTCCTTATCGAATTTGCTCTGTTTGATAGAGTTGTTGACCTGCATTCCATTTATAATAGGAATATTGGTACTTCCGCTAACCCCATTAAAGTTGATTCTTCGATCTATGAATTGGTTGGTGGTAGGATCGATACCTCTACCCCAGTTATATCCATAATTTCCGTTCAAGTTAATTGTAGGATAGCGTTGTGCTTGTGCTTGCAGCAAATTGATTTCCGCCCCTTGAAGACTTAGCTCGCTTCGCTGTACAGAAAGGTTGTTATCAACAGCTATTTCTATACACTCTTCGAGTGAAAGAATCCGTTTTTCTTGACTGAGTCCTCCAAAAGATAGAATGGTCAATACAGTGATTAGTCCTAGTTTTCTCATATCATTTGTCTATGTCTGGTATGTAGATGACTTTGTGCACCCACTTTCTCTTCTTTAAATATTGTAACGTTATATCATCAATGCCTGAATCCATTTCCAGGATCAAACATGCTAAGTCATTTTTTGCCTTCCTTGACACAGTCATGGTAGCTATATTACACTCATCCTGAGACAACACTTCTGTAAAAAAGGCTATGCTTCCCTTTACATCATCCGCTTCAATAATGAGCGTATGAAGACTGGCCGTGAAATTGGAATCAAATCCATTTACTTCTTTAATACGAATCACTCCACCACCTCTGCTTTCTCCTAGTACTTCTACACTTTTATCCCCCCTATTTGCTTTTACTCTTACCGAATTTGGGTGAAAAGTAGAGGCACTACCGATAGACCTGAATTTATAATTCAAGCCAACTTCTTCAGTCAGATCAAGCGCATTTTTAATTCGCTTATCATCGGTATGAAAATCCATCAAACCGGAAATGATTGCACGGTTGCTTCCGTGACCTTCATACGTTCTGGCAAATGAATTATAGAAAATGATGTCAGCGTTCTCAGGGATTCCTCCAAGAATTTTATACGTCACCCTCCCAATACGCACAACACCTGCTGTGTGTGAGCTGGAGGGGCCGATCATAACCGGACCAATCATATCAAATATGCCGCTGCTTTCAGCCATGGATAATTCTTGCTTAATTGACTATTCTAATCATCTAAATGTTACACAGCCACTGCACCTTTTATGTGAGGATGGGGGTCGTAGTTCATCAATTCAAAATCTTCAAACTTGAAACCGAAGATATCCTTTACATCAGGATTGATTTTCATTGTTGGAAGCTCACGTGGCTCTCGGCTCAACTGCAACTGAGTTTGCTCTATATGATTGTTGTACAGATGAGCATCTCCGAACGTGTGAACAAAATCACCCGGCTCGAGATCACAAACCTGCGCTACCATCATTGTAAATAATGCATAAGATGCAATATTGAATGGCACCCCTAGAAACACATCCGCACTGCGCTGATAAAGCTGACAGCTTAACTTCCCATCAGCCACATAAAACTGAAACAATGTATGACATGGTGGTAACGCCATATCATCTACATCAGCGACGTTCCATGCGCTTACAATGTGTCTTCGGCTGTTTGGATTGTTTTTTATACCATCAATTAGTTTTTTTATTTGATCAATTTTCCGGCCATCCGGTGTTTCCCAACTTCTCCACTGCACACCATATACCGGGCCAAGGTTTCCTTCTTCATCCGCCCACTCATCCCAAATGGACACACCATTTTCTTTTAGGTATTTAATGTTTTGGTCTCCCTGAAGAAACCATAACAATTCATGAATTATTGATCGCAAGTGAAGCTTCTTGGTTGTTACGCATGGAAACCCTTCACTTAGGTCAAACCTCATCTGATAACCGAATACACTTTTTGTTCCTGTTCCGGTACGATCACCTTTCTCTGTACCATTATCCAGGATATGTTGCATTAGGTTCAGGTATTGTTGCATTCTGTTCGTAGTTTGGTAACAAAATTAACTTTTAAACGAAGAAACCCTGAACCCACGATTAGATAAATATGTCGAGCGGTTAATTACCCCAAAGGGAAAGGCGATAATGACTGGCTTACTGGTAGCGATTACGTTGCTATTAGGCTGGAATCTGCAGTATGTGGCCTTTGATTTCGAATTTGAAAAGTTTTTTCCAAATAACCACCCGGACAGCAAAGCATATGCGAAGCACGTAGATCAGTTTGGTTATGACAATGACTACCTGCACATTATTATTGAAAGCGAAGATTGGATTTTTGACAGTGACTTTCTCAAGAAGGCCAGTGCTTTTGAGAAGTCTTTGAACACAATCCCGGATGTTAAAAATGTCTACTCTCCCCTTTCACTTCAGCATGTAGTAAAATCACCAACCGGATTAGTGATTTTTCCACTGATGCATGCGGAGGATCCTACTGATTATCAGCTCAAACAAGATAGCATTCGCATTTTTGGAAATCCGTTTTATCGTTCTGCTTTTAGTGAGAATGGACAAGCACTAAGTATTTATCTGAATCATGCGCATTTCAATGATCAGATGAGAAGCGAACGACTTTTAGAGGCCATTAAGCTCAAAGCTGAAATATATGAAGTCCCTAATATTCGATTGGTAGGTAAGCTAAGTGCTGCTGGAGTTTTCATCTCATACATTCAAAACGATTTCGGGAAGTTTCTAATTGGATCGCTGATCTTGAGTTTTTTGCTTTTGCTAATCATCTTCAAAAATTTCAAATCTGCTTTACTTCCATTTTTAATTAGTCTTTTATCGATTGTATGGCTTTTTGGATTGGTGGGATTATTCGGATACAAAATCAACCTCTTGAGCTCTTTACTCCCACCCATCCTCTTCTTTGTTTCCATGTCAGATGCAGTACACCTTATGAATGCATTGAAAAAAACAGATGAGACAGACACTGCCGCAAAGATTAAAGAAGCACTGAAAATAGTATGGACGCCTACACTACTTACTTCTGTAACTACAGCCATTGGTTTCCTGAGTCTTATATGGATCAATACTGAGCCGGTTCAATTACTCGGTGTTTTTGCTGCGATAGGAATTCTCATAGCATTCATCATTACTTTCTCATTTGGGCTTTTAATGGCCTCAATCACCACCTATTCTTCTGATCAGCGAATCCTGGAAGTACCTCAATGGTGGCTGAAGGTTCTTGTTTCAAACAAAAAAGTCGCTTGGATCTTTGCGATTATTATCATCGGATCTTTAACTCCGGGGATTACCAAACTGAAAGTGAACTCATTTCTCCTCGATGACCTCCCTAAGAACTCTGAAGTAAGACAGGATTTTGAATATGCTGATGAGCAGCTGGGTGGCTCTAAACCGTATGAAGTCAGAGTTACATTGGCAGACACCAGTCTTTCCATTTGGGATAAAAAAGTGATGGATCAGATTGTGATCATAGAGGAATATTTGCTTAATGATTATCCTATAGCAAAAGTACAATCACCGGCAACCATTATTAAATATCTGAACATGGTGAATCAGGGGGGGCTAAATAAAAACTATAAGTACCCGGATTCAGATAGAAGGTACCAGCAAACCCTAAGATTAAAAAACAGAATAGACCCTAAACGACTGGATAAGCTCGTGACCGAAGATGGGAAAGTTGGAAGATTAATTGGTTTTTTCCCGGAGCTTGGTTCGTATGAAACCGACACCAGAAACCAAAAACTACTTTCCTACCTGGATCAAAACATAGATAGTAGCATCATCGACTATCGAATAACGGGCACCACCTATTTAATAGATAAAAGTCATGAGCTCCTTTCATTTAATTTATTGAAAGGATTGTTGACTGCAATCGCAGTGATTGGCATTATCCTGGGCGTATACTTCAGGTCTTGGAAGTTGTTAATTATCAGTTTAATTCCAAACATTATTCCGCTTGTCATGGTTGCAGGTATTTTAGGCTGGTTAGGTATCTCGTTAAAGATGACAACCTCCATCATTTTTACTATTGCATTCGGAATCGCCGTGGATGACACTATACATATGATGAGTTATTATTTAAAGAAGAAAGATGCGGATCCTTATAAGCGAATGGAAGGCACATTTAAGCACGCCGGAAGTGCAATGCTTATCACATCCATTATTATGAGCGCCGGATTTTCTCTTTATTTATTCTCAAACTTTGGTGCGACCTTTTACTTAGGGCTTTTTGTCAGTCTATCGCTACTAATTGCACTAATCATTGACCTAACCATTCTGCCCTTATTACTTATCAAATTCAGGAAAAATGCTTCATAAAGGAGAACCTATACCTAGCGTCACATTGGAAGATCAGGATGGAAAAATAGTATCCTTATCAGACTTCAAAGGGTCGCCACTTATCGTCTATTTCTATCCAAAAGACAACACGAAAGTTTGTACTGCACAAGCGTGTGGCTTTCGCGACAATTATGAGCAATTTTTAGAAGTAGGTGCTGAAGTGATCGGCATCAGCAGAGACAGTGTAGCTTCTCATAGAAAAGTGACTAATCAACGAAAATTGCCATTTATTCTATTAAGTGATCCTAAAAAGAAAGCTCATAAAGCTTTTAGAGTGCCTTCAGCTATGTTCGGTCTGTTTCCGGGGCGAGTTACTTTTGTGATTGATAAAAACGGCAGAGTAGCACATACCTTCAGAGCTGACTTTACTGCCGATAGTCACATCAAGGAAGCCCTGAAGGTATTGAAAGAACTTAATTAACTATTCGTCTTTTAAAACCTCCGACGGGTTTAGCAGTGACGCTTTAGTCGTTTGAAATATTGATATCGCCAAAGAAATAAAGAGTAACACCATGAGGGAAATAATAAAAATATCTACGCTCATGGATATATGATACTCAAAATCTGAGAGCCAGTTATTCATAAAGTAATAAGCTAACGGAACTGCAATCACAAACCCGGTTAAAAGCAACTTGACATAGTTTTTAGAAAAAAGTAATACGATGCTCGATACAGAAGCACCAAGAACTTTTCTCACACCTATCTCCTTTAGTTTTTGCTCTACAGAAAATGCTACAATTCCAAAAAGTCCTAATGATGCAATAATTATTGTTAACAATGCAAAAAAGGACAATACGCTTCCAAATTGCTTTTCATTGCGATATATATTCTTGAAGTAATCATCAACAAGCACGTATTCGAAAGGTCTACCTGACGCAAACTCATCCCATTTACCATTGATATCAGTAAGCAACGGCTGTAAATCTTGTTGAGCTAAATTGGTTTTTACTACCACACGTTTCAATGGTCTTTCACCCTGAGCGTTGGACTCGGAATGAAACACTGCAAAGGGTTCAATCGGTGAATGCAGTGACAAGAAATTGAAATCCTTAACCACACCAATGATGTGGTACGTCCCACTCCAGTTTTCTATTTTTTTATTTAGAATTTCCTCATCGATTGGCCATCCAATCGTTCTGGCAGCAGTTTCGTTAATGATAATGCCATTTATATCATCTGAATGAGACGCATTGAATTTACGTCCCACAACCATTTCTACCTCCAACAGGTCCAGGTAATTATCATCTCCCAAGACATAATTGAGTGGTAATGATCCAGCTTCAGGTTTATCCGGAATAAACTGATCTCCATTGTAGATCATAAACGGAATCGCATCACAAACAGCAACACCTTGAACACCGTCCAGCTTCACTAATTCGTCTGCAAACTCCTCCTGTGAACCGGTCCAATGCGCATTGTCAACAACAATTAGATTATTCTTGGAAAAGCCTAAATCTGCATTTATTACATGATTTAACTGCTTATAAATAGTAATAGTACAAATGATGAGTAAGAATGATAGAACATACTGTGTAACGAGCATTCCATTCCGGATTCCTAACCCCTTCTTGCCGGATCGTAATTCACCCTTCAGAGCTGATATAGGGCCAAAGGAATTAAAGAATAGAAATGGGTAAAAACCTGCAACCAAACTTACAATCAAGACGAGTATGGTAATAAACAAAATGATAAGCGGCTGATCCAGTAGAGATATAGATAACTCAACTCCTAACGTCTGATTAATTAATGGTAACAAGTTTAAAATCAGAAACAATGATGCCATACATGCCACTACACAGTAGGCCAAGGATTCTCCAAAAAATCGTTGTAGAAAAACGCGCTTATCTCCTCCCAGTATTTTTCGCACAGCCACATTTTGAGCCTTGTTTGTAAACTGTGAGGTGCTCAGGTTGATGAAGTTGATACAAGACAGTATCAGTAAGAAAATTGCTGACCCTATTAATGCTCCAACAATCTTAATATTTCCGACATCATTTAATCGATTGTAAATATTGTTTGAGTGAAGATAAACATCCTCAAATGGCTGTAAGTATAAATTCCATTCTTTGCCTGCTGCTATGTATTCATCGTAGGTATAGCCCATAACTTCAAGTGTCTGAATTGCATGCTTTTCAGGTAATTGATTCAGTTTCGATTGTACTACATCTTGATTGGCCTGTTCATCCAGAAGAATAAAAGTTTCGAAGGTGGTCCACATCCAACTCCAATTGCTTCGTGCGACGCGATCAATGCTATTCATAGAGATTATTAAATCATACTCGATATATGATTTCTCATCAATCTTTTTTGCTACACCGGTTACTTTGTACGTCTCCCTAATTGGTCCACCACCTAAATCAATCAATCGACCAACCGGATTTTCATTACTAAAATACTTGATTGCAATATCTTCAGATAGTACGATGGAGTTAGGTTTATTCAGAACTGAAGATGCATCGCCGTACAATAGAGGAAAACTAAACACTTCAAAAAAGTTGGAGTCCGCTGCGAGGATATATTCATCATTGAAAAACTTCTCTTCATCTCCTAAATCAAACCTCACCGGATTTAGGTCCGGGGTATGCACACGAACCACCTGATCAACTTCAGGGATCTCTTCAGTAATGGAGTATCCTACACCCGGCCCGGTACTTGAGAAAAGGTTTGGATTGTCCTCACCCCAAATAAAGGTTTGATTCACCCGATAGATGCGATCACCATTTGCATGGAAGTTGTCATAGCTCAATTCATTCTGAACATAGAGATAAATCAATATGGAAGAAAAGAATCCAACTGTTAGTCCTAGAATATTAATAAAGCTAAACAGTTTGTTACGCTTTATTGATCGAAAGAATAGCTTGAATGATGTAAACATTGGTGTAAAATTAGGTTTTCATACACTCTATAGTCATAAAGAGTGCCAAAAAACACAAACCTTTACAGGTCAGACACTTAGTACAATCGACAAGATTCGTCTTGTTCGGTAGTGGACATTTCAGTGTTCGTCGAAAAAAGTTGGTAAACAGCTAAATATTATATTTTTTCGTCGTATCGTTATATTTATAATATCACCTAAATTGTTTAATTCAATCAGTTTCACAATGCACACACTTACACGCAATGTACTGAATACCAGTGCTCTATTATTTTTAGTTATACTATCCATTTCATGCAGCGAAGATCCTATTGACCCGGTAAATGGCGTTGATGGAACCAATGGATTCAATGCCATGGTGGACGTACAGGATGTAGCAGCTGGAGAAGATTGCTCCAATGGTGGAGTAAAAATATCTGTTGGTCAGGATTTGAATCAAAATGGCTCACTTGATGAATCTGAAATACAATCAGTGAGCTTCGTTTGCAATGGCTCAGCAGGAGATAATGGTTCTGATGGACTTAACCTTGTTGCCCGAACATCTCCAGAAAACCCGGGCTCTAACTGTGAACAGGGAGGCACACTTGTAGAAATTGGAGTAGACCAGAATGCTAACAACTCATTGGATGACAGTGAGGTACAATCATCTTTTTATGTCTGTAATGGTGAAGATGGTGCTGATGGCAATGACGGAGTAGATGGGTCAGATGGTCTAACTAGTTTAATTCGGGTATCATCAAGTACATCATGTGAAAATGGAGGCATCACCATTGAGTTAGGACTTGATTCAAATCAGGACGGAAGTCTTAATGACGGTGAAGTAGACGCCACTTATGATATCTGCAATGGAGCAGATGGTAGTAATGGAAGCAATGGTTCTGATGGCTATACAACCCTATCAAATGTCGTATCTGAAGCTGCAGGAGGCAACTGTGCAAATGGAGGGTTGAAGATCCAATTAGGGTTAGACACGAATAGAAATGGCACACTGGACAATGATGAGGTAATATCAGAGAACTATGTGTGCAATGGAGCAAATGGAAGCGATGGGTCGGATGGCACTGATGGTTCAGATGGTACATCCAGTATCATTCGAGTTACTTCTGAAGATCCGGGAGCCAATTGCGAAAATGGAGGTCTGATGATTGAAATAGGAATGGACGATGTGACTGCAGACGGTGAACTTCAGAATGAAGAAGTAGATTATACCTATTTTGTCTGCAATGGAGCAGATGGTAATGATGGAACCAACGGTAGTGACGGCTCTAATGGATTAAATTCATTGATAAAAACCACTACTGAAGAGTCTGGTGCCAATTGCCTGACAGGGGGCATCCAAATCGAGATAGGACTGGATAATGATAATGATGGTGTGCTGGATAATGATGAAGTAATTGGCAGTCCAGTGTATGTGTGCAATGGATTAAACGGAACAAATGGAGTGGATGGATCTGATGGAAAAAGTGTTTTTGTGACATCTGAGAGTGACCGCTCTTGTACCAATGGTGGTGTGATTCTCACGTTTGGGTATGATAACAACAATGACGGAGATCTTCAGGATACAGAGGATGAAGTTTTAGTTTCCCAATCCGTTTGTAATGGAGAAGATGGAGCGGATGGTAACGATGGGCTAAATAGCATTATAAGAATAACAGCTGAGGATCCCGGAATTAATTGTTCCAATGGCGGAACATTGGTAGAGGTTGGTATTGATGATAATGGCAATAACAACCTGGATGATGATCCTGATGAAGTAGATGCATCATTTTATGTATGCAATGGTACAGATGGTAGTAATGGCAGCAATGGTAGCAACAGTTTGATTACAGTTGAGTCGTTTTCCGGAAGTCAAGGAGACTGTACAAGTGGCGGATTAATTATTCGGACAGGAATTGATGATAACAATGATGGCACATTGGATGCTATTGAAGTAGATGCTATTTCTTACGTATGTGATGGAAACGATGGATCTGATGGGTCTGATGGTAATTCAGATGGTATATATGAATTCTATTTTTATAACGGTAATAATGGCTATGATAAAACTTCTGATACCTTCATTAATTCTTCTACCGAATCGACAAGCACCAACTATGATAAAAATAATTTAAGAGCGAGCAGTGGTGACACAGATCGCCTATACGCACTTATCCGTTTTGAAGGACTTGAAGAAATTGGTGGAATCACCGATGATTATGAAATACTAGAAGCTGGACTCTACTTCAATGCAACATCAACCAGCGGAACAGGAGAAAATTACCTGGGCGTAAAGGCACTAAGCCCAAATGGTGAGTATTTTGATCAAACACAAGCTACCTACGAAAAACCAAACAATGCGAGTGAATCCTGGAGTCGTGGTTCTTTCAACCTTTCAGATGATGCTAATTCTAGCTTTATGGATATGTTCCGACTTCCGAACACCATTTCATTTGAAGGTACGGTTCCATTACAATTAAACAGAACGCTCGTAGATAGTTGGATCACCAACTCTGATAACAATTATGGAATGGTCCTTCAAGTTGTTTCCAATAGCAACAACAAGCAAATAATAATGTCTGACTCTGAAAATGAAGATAAGTATTTACGCCCAGTGCTATATGTTAAAATATTGGATAATAGAGCCGGAGGAAGAGCCGCATCTCTTTCTGAAAGTGAATATAAAAACCGATGGAAGGGCTTAAGTTACGAGCAAAAAATCGCTCCCATAAAGAATAGAAAATAAAACAAAGACATACCTAATCGTTACTTAAAAAGCCCCAACAATTTTATTGAAGGGGCTTTTTCTTTGAAAAGACCGGCACATTAGAACCCACCAATCTTCAGTGTGATAAAGTAATTCAAGTTATCAAATGCATCTGACTCGGTATTGATCAATTCAAGATCCTGAGTAAATCTTTTACTCACTCCCATAGCTAGTCGGAAGTTTCTACTGATATTAAACTCCAGGTTAGCACCGGGCTCTACATACCAGAACACATCTGAATCCACTTCATTGTCAACCGGACCAGGCATAGGCATAGTTACATCTTCATTGGTGCGATGATAGCCTAACCACCCTGCACCACCTGATACAGGAAAAGTCACATGAACCACTTCATTTGAAAAGAAGATCAATTCAAGAAACATTCCTCCATATCCTCCCAAGATGTTTACTTCTTCTCCAGTTTCAATATCATCGAATTTGGCTGTTGGAATTATTCCATGCCCCTCCACTCCTATTCCGAGTGTACGATTAATGATCCACCCACCGCGAAGACCGGCCAGTACCATAGACTCATCCCTGAATTCAGTACTTCTAAATGAAAGTGCCCCAAACCCACCACTGTGACTCATAGATCCACTTAGTGTCTTAATATCCTGTCTTCTGTTTCGCTTCCTTTCAGGTTCTGTACTCTGATAATAGATGATTTTTGGAGTCTCATCTTCGTTTACCTCAGGTTGTTCAGTTGGTTTAGGTATGGTATCTGCAGGTACAGGTTTTTGTTTCGTTTTGGTTGTGTCACCTTCTTGTGCCTTAGCTTGGCACACAAGAGCAAATAATACGATGATAACTAAGATATTCTTCATTCCTTTTTAATTGAGTATGTTTTGAGATAAGGACAGCAAAATCATTGGAGGGTTTCCCGTTATTGTAAACCTATTTCTACTTTTCATCTTTTACCTTTGCCAGCTTTAAAAATAATCGGAATTACATGGCGGAGTACAATTTTCGAGATATCGAAAAAAAATGGCAGGCTTACTGGAATGAGCAAAAGGTATATGAGGTGTCCAATGAATCGGATAAACCTAAATACTACATCATGGATATGTTTCCATATCCATCTGGTGCAGGACTACATGTAGGTCACCCACTGGGCTATATCGCCTCTGATATAGTTGCCAGATATAAGAGGCTGAATGGCTTCAATGTGCTTCACCCTATGGGATTTGATAGCTTCGGATTACCTGCCGAGCAATATGCTATTCAGACAGGCCAGCATCCAGCAAAAACTACTGAAGAGAACATCAACCGATACAAAGAGCAGCTAAAAGCACTAGGCTTTTCATATGATTGGTCACGTGAGTTAAGAACAAGCGATCCTTCATTTTACAAATGGACTCAATGGATCTTTAAACTGATCTATAATAGCTGGTACAACAACCAGACCGATAAAGCTGAACCAATTAAGTCCCTGATCGAAATACTTTCCAAAGAAGGAAATGCTTCAATTGATGCTGCCTGTGATGCTGACACACCTATAATTACTGCAAATGAATGGAATAACTATTCTGAGAAAGAGCAGCAGTTATTCTTACTCAAATATCGATTAACCTACCTGGCTGAAACTACTGTAAACTGGTGTCCTGCATTAGGTACAGTGCTTTCCAATGATGAAGTAAAAGACGGATTTTCTGAGCGGGGCGGTCATCCTGTTGTTAAGAAAAAAATGCCGCAATGGAGCATGCGTATTACTGCATATGCAGATCGATTATTATCCGGGTTGGATAAAATAGAATGGCCGGAACCAATCAAAGAAATGCAGCGCAACTGGATTGGAAAGTCATACGGTGCAGAGATAGATTTTAAAGTCCACGCCCCTAGCCCCTCTCCAATGGAGAGGAGAACTGAGAGGTGGAAAACAGGAAATCCCATTTTAGCAAAAAAACTTGTCGAGTTTGCAAGGTCAAATAGAAAAAATCCAACAACAGAAGAAGATATAATCTGGCAAGAACTTAGAAACAAGAAACTGGGATTCAAGGTAAGGAGACAACATCCAATTGGAGACTTTATTACTGATTTCGTGTTTCTAAAAGAAAAGTTAGTCGTTGAAGTAGATGGGCCATATCACGATGAAGCTGAGCAAAAGGAGCTTGACTTAGCACGGAAAGGATACTTGGAATCAATGGGGTTTAAGGTTCTTGTAGTAAAGAATAAGGATATAAATGATGAGTTAGCCAATGTACTATCTCAAATTAAAGACACACTTGAAGCTATTAGTAGCAATTCCCCTTCTCCCTCGGGGAAGGGGTCAGGGGATGGGGTGAAAATCCGAGTATTCACAACGCGGATAGATACTATCTTCGGTGTAAGCTTTATGGTAATTGCTCCTGAAAGTGAGTTGACTAATGAGCTTACAACTGAAGAGCAAAAGGATGAAGTTGCCTCATATGTAGAAGCTGCCAAAAATCGTTCAGAAAGAGAGCGAATGAGCGATGCGAAAAATGTAACCGGAGTGTTCACAGGCAGCTATGCCATTCACCCATTTACCAAAGAAAATATTCCTGTTTACGTCGCTGATTATGTGCTTGCAGGATACGGAACCGGTGCTGTGATGGCTGTACCTAGTGGCGATCAAAGGGACTTTGATTTTGCTAAAAAATTCGATCTGCCAATCCCAATTATCAACGATGCTCAAAAGTTGACAGAAACAGAAGCTGATCCAACTAAGGAGGGTAAAATAATTAACTCCGATTTCTTAGATGGATTATCTCCGGAAGTAGCCATGGAAAAAGGCATCCAGGAAGTAGAAAAGCTTGGTATTGGTGTAAGAAAGGTCAACTATAAACTTCGAGATGCCATTTTTGGTCGTCAGCGCTATTGGGGTGAGCCTATCCCGGTGTTCTATGAGGATGGCATTCCACGATTAGTACCGGATGAGCAATTACCATTGGTACTTCCGGAAATTGACGAATACCTGCCCACAGAGGATGGAGACCCACCATTGGGAAGAGCAAAGAACTGGAACTACGACGGTCATGCTTATGAACTATCTACCATGCCCGGATGGGCAGGAAGTAGCTGGTACTTTTTTCGCTACATGGATCCTGATAATGAAGATGAATTTTGCAGCAAAGAAGCACTTAAATACTGGCAAGATGTAGACTTCTATTTGGGAGGAAGTGAACATGCTACCGGACACCTGCTTTACTCTCGTTTTTGGGTGAAGTTTCTTTACGATATGGGCATCATTGAGATTGATGAGTATGCGAAGAAACTTGTAAACCAGGGGATGATTCAGGGTAGATCAAATTTTGTTTATCGGATTGCAGGTGAGAACAAATATGTTTCTAAAGGTCTAAAAGGAGACTACAAGACAACATCAATACATGTAGATGTCAACATTGTTAAAGATGATATTTTAGATATTGAAGCATTTAAAAAGTCTCGAACTGATGCTGCAGATGCTGAATTCATACTTGAGGATGGAAAATATCATTGTGGCTGGGAAGTAGAGAAAATGTCCAAGTCTAAGTTCAATGTGGTCAATCCGGATGAACTTGTTGAAAAATACGGTGCAGATACGTTGAGGATGTATGAGATGTTCCTTGGACCAATCGAGCAGAGTAAACCTTGGAATACAAATGGCATAGAAGGCGTCTATAAGTTCTTGAGGAAATTCTGGTCACTTTTCCATGAAGGAGACACATTCAAAGTGTCAGATGAAGTGCCTACAAAAGATGAGCTAAAAGTACTTCATGGCACAATAAAGAAGGTGGCAGAAGATGCAGAAAGGCTGTCACTAAACACTTCAGTAAGCACATTCATGATTGCTGTAAATGAGCTTTCATCATTGAAATGCAACAAACGAGCAATTCTAGAACCAATGACGATTATCCTCTCTCCTTTTGCGCCACATATTACTGAAGAACTATGGCACCAATTAGGTAATGATGGTACTGTAGTTGATGCTCAGTATCCAAAATACAACGAAAAGTATTTGATAGAAGATTCCATTGAATACCCGGTATCTGTTAATGGGAAAATGCGAGCTAAGATCAGCTTCCCTGCAGATGCTGGCAGAGAGGAAGTAGAGAAAGGTGCTTTGGCCAATGAAACCATTCAGAAATGGATGGACGGGAAAGACCCTAAGAAAGTGATTGTGGTACCTAAGAAGATTGTAAATATTGTAGTGTGAAAAATTAAACCCGAATTCAATGCAGTTTAGTTAAGACTTCCTTACCCTCAGTCCCTAAAGGGATGACTTACTGGTTTAAGTCATTTCCCCTTTAGATGTCAGGGGTTTTAATCAAATTGCTGAAAATTTTCTTAACTAAACTGCATTGAACCCGAATTATTAATAGAATTTTTGTCAGGGTAACCCTGTTAGAAATCAAAATTCTAACAGGGCTTTTTTGTTTTAATGCAGCACTATCACACGCTTAGACTGTCGTCTGCGATCCTCCCCATACAGATGAATAAAGTACAATCCTGAAGGAAGGTCTGAAGTTTGAACAGTCATTGCTCTGGATCCTTTGACGATCTCACCTTTCAATACTTCCCTACCCGATTGATCATAAACAATCCATTCGGTCAATTCAGAAAGTGGATTACCAAATTCCAATGTGACTTCTTTATCCGCAGGGTTTGGATAGACTGCCACGTCTTTAAGTTCATCTACACTCAATACTTCAACACCTCCGGTTACGGTGGCCGAAGCAGCCTGGTAAACCTCACGTGTTTCCAGGTTTTGTGCGTAAACAATTACCCGAAAACTTCCAGGATTAAACATGTTGTTGATAGACCATTGAACCGAGTCAAGTTGTAATTCCTGATCGACTCTAAGAGTATCTTGCAATTCGATGAATTGACCAGATGCACTTGGCAACATCTTCCTCAACACATTGTATAATGTTTCTTCTTCACTATATAACCCATAGTCTTTATCGAGGATAGCTTCAGGCTCCACAACAGCTGCAAATAATCCGATCTTAGTTCCCGGATTAAACTTGGTAGTAGCAGTAAAGTCTGCCTTTACATGAAGATTATTATCAACATCCACATTCGCTGTAACGAGATCGATATCAAAGGCAGGATCAGATAGTTTTGCGTTCGCTAGACGTGCCTTCAGTTCTGACAACTGTTCCTCTTGATCGGATACTAAAAATGGGTTTCCACTAATTGCTATACTTGGTACATTAGCAATACCATAAAAAGAACCTTTTGCACCCGGATCTCTCGCATTTCTTCTGTTCAATTGATCAATACCCGCTGATCCATTTGCAAAATCAGTGAAATAGTTGATTGTTAAAAGATCTGCGCCACTGAAGTCTGCGTCATTGTTAATTGTATCATTGAAGTCAACACTTTCTTCAGTCAGCGTAGAAGAAAACAATTCCAATAAGACAATTTGACGCCTGTCATAAATTCGGAAGTCGTCAAATCCAAAACCTTCTTTATCATCTTTTTCTCCTGCTTGCCCTGCTAAAGCGAATCTAAACCTAACGTAAGCCGGATCATTTACACCTAAGGGAGATATACCTAACTGCCAATCAAAATTGTTATCAGTGTCACCTTTCTCAATCGCCCATCCAATACCTTCATCATTGTTTGCTACTTCTCCAGCCGGTGCTTGGGTTCCAGGTGATGCTGAAATACCATCCTTACTATACCACCCAGGAGTCGAAGCAAGTCCATCATCTTCTAGAGATGCCTTATACTCGCCTACTTCTTCCCACATTCTACCATCATCGGTTGTATATTGTAATACTACTCCATCTCTATCTGAGATAAATCCTGAATACCTCATGATACTTATTGTAGGTGAATTAAAGCCTGAAACATCGAAAGAAGGTGAATACACAAATGAAATTTCTCTATTTGTCTCAGGGTTAGGGACAGTATTGTATTCCGTATATACAGCTGCTGAGTTATTACCTGATCCAGGTGCCGAACCGGCCCTTCTCCAGGTAGTAATCAAGTCATCAGACTTTCCATCCAGACTCCTTGTCTCAATATGCCAGCCGCCATCGCCATTAGTTGCTGTCAAATCAAATGACGAAGCATTTTCAAAATTCTGTTCATAAGTATTACTAGAACCGAATCCTTCATAATGAGGTAAAATATTTACATTTCGACTGATAGTCACATCACATCCGGCTGTAGTAGTAATCCTAAGATCAACTCCGTAAGTTCCGCTAATTCCAAAGTTGTAGTTAAATGATAATGGAAACTGCAAAGGATTGTTTGCACCACCATTCCAACTATTCTCCACATTACCATCTATAACCAGCTCGACTAAGACAACATCCGCATCTGCTAATTCGGGATTATCTTCATAAATAGTAAAATCAGTTCCTCTAGGATGACCTGCGGTAAGCCCAACCCAGGTTAAAGATGGTATAGGCTCCTGACCAACTGTTACAGACTTACTTAGCGATGCAGCCACACAACTAGTTGCATATGTAGCTCCGGAAGCAGTTGGATCATAAGTAGCTTCAACGGAGAAGTTAGCAGTGGTTTCACCTTGACTTAATTGATAAACCAATGTATCACCACCAACAGCACCACCAAGCGTTTGCTGCACATTACCATTTACAAACCATTTGAACGAATACAGATGACTATCATCCGCCATTTCCACATAGACTTTAATAGCTGAAGAAGCACATGAGTTTGCTACTTGTATACCATCAATTTGATCATTGATTGTAGGTCCTACGAATTCCGGCCTTGGATTAACAAAGAACGTTTTACTTACTGTATGCTCACATAAGTTGTTGTCTTCATACGTGTATTCAATGGTATATGAATTCCTAGCTGCATACGGATCACTTCCATGTGCATCAGAGGCATCAAATACTGCTTCGCCATTATTCGTAGATAAGGCGACACCCGGTATTGTAAATACACCACCTCCAAGCGGTGCGTTTGTCACAGCGTTGATACCTATAAGCTGGATGCCAGCATCATCATAGCAAAGCTCAATATTATCCATATCCTGCCCATTGAGCGTAAATGAAATATCAGGACTCGGGTTGATGATGATTGTTTCTACATAAGTAGTCTCGCAAAGGGTATTTATCCCTTGATATGAACGAAGTGGATCGGTGTAGGAAACATAAATCGAATGAACAGTACTGTTCCCACCAATACTTTTTGTTCCGGTGAATACATTGCCACCGGCACCTTCGTGCCATGCTTGTAAGCTTATTTGAGGAACTGACCCTGATCCTTGAGCAACCGTATCAGTCGCCCATGCAGAGGCAGTTGGATTTTCAACTGTATCTATACGATTCGTTTGATAGGACACAATCTGCCAGGAGGTAATATTAGATGGATCAATGGTAGTTGCGCCTCCAATAAAGTCCGTCATGGTTAATGTAGGAACTGTGTTATCATCGGAACAGAACTCCTGGAAATCAAAAATCTGATCAATATCAAGGAATGGCAAATCTTGTTTCTGATGAAATTCTGCAAAATTCACGGAACATCCATTCAGATCAGTGACCTCAACTTCTAAGACAAAATCCTTATCTGTAACTGAAATGACATTCGTATTAAGTTCGCCATTTGATAGATTAGTGGCTATACTCTGACCATCTAGTGACCAGTTAAATGTGTAGTTGGAATAATCATCTTCTTCCGTTACTCCTGCAGGATCGGTTGGATCAATGAATCGAACCGCAGCTGTTATTTGTCCACTATCATCATTACAGATATCAGTAATAAAGAACACTTCTCCATCTTGAGGGCTTCCATTGCTTACCCGGATCTCTTCAGGAACAGGATCAACGAAAAGGGTAGTTTCCACAAAATTGAAGCATCCATTTTCATCCGTATATTCAAATTGAATGACAGAGGAAGATTGTGGTTCAAAAGGATATTGTTCATTAGTTGTTCCGTTTACATTATTCCAATAATCATTATGCAACTTAGATGGATTAATAAAAGCAGTGTTATTGTTAGTTTGAATAAGAATGTCATCATTTTCACTGGAGAAATCATCATCTAAGCCTACAACTATATAAAACACACCGCTACTTGTAAACAATGAACTTGAATCGGGAGCCAAAACACCGGCTAATTCAATCGTATTCTCATCATAACAGAACTGATCCTGTCCTGTTTGGAATCCATTAATATCATTGTCATTCACTAAAATTGTTATATCCGGATTCGGATTGATAATAATCGTTTCCGAGTAAGTAACCTCACAGAGTGTGGCGTTTCGTTGATATTCCCTGCTCTGATCCTGATAAGTAATGTAAATTGTATGTACGGTAGAATTACCTCCCACACTTCTTCCATCTACATATGTTACCCCACCTGCATCCTGGTGCCAGTTCACAAGATCGATTGTTGGGAATGTTCCTCCTACTAAATCCTGATCCACTGTCGCAGTAGACCAACCAGCTCCAACCGGATTATTAACTGTGTCAGTACGATCCGTGTTGAATGAAAGTACTTCCCAGCTTAAAACTCCACTAACACTTGCCGCGGCTTGTCCTCCAACATAGTCATCTAATGTAAGTGCTACATCAGCATCATCCGCACAGAACTCTTCAAAATCAAATATTTCCGGAAAATCAAGATCTGGTAAAGACTGTAACTGATGCACTTCAGTGAAAGTCTCGGTACATAAGTTTGGATCAGTTACATCTACTCGAATATTTACACTTGATGAGGTTGGAGTAAACGTCAATGTATTCGTTCCGAATTGTAACACTGGATTTCCAAAACCATCATCCGGTACAGGATCTCCATTAATTGTCCATTCAAATCCGTAGTTCGTATAATCTGTTAGCAAGTCATCTTCTCCACCAACCGGATCAACTAAGAAAACAGATACCTGAGCATCACTGCCGTCATTACAAAAATCTTCAATACGAATGATATTAGATGTTCTTGCTGCAGCCAGGTCCGATCCATCTAAACCATTTACACGTTCTACATCAAATGCTTCTGGCTCAGGTTCTACAAAAAGATTCTCTGAAACAGATACCTGACACCCATTTCCATCTGTGTAAGTAAATGTTACTAAAGAACCATTAACTGTTCTATTCAAGTACTTAGCACCCTGCCCGGTTTCCCCATAAGCAGCATTGTGCTCTGCTGTTGGGTTGAAAATGCCTTCACCAATATTACTTCCAAGACTAGTAGTAAGATCACTAGAAAACTGTCCTGTTGTTAAATTAATTGTATCAGTAATGCCTGTGTTATCATAGATATACTGAACGCCCCTTAAAGACACATTACCCTGATCGTAGCAGAAATTATTGAATCCTGAAGTGAAATCAGCATCGTTGATATCAACCCCTGCCACTTCAAAACTGATGTGTGGGTCCGGGTTGATCGTGATTGTCTTGGTTATACTTCCTTCACATAAAGTACTTGGATCTAAATAAGTCATTCTAAGTACATGAACCGTTGGTTCTCCTCCAACCGCAAGTGCTCCAGGTACAGCATCATGAAGGGCATCTAAGTCTAAAGTAGGATTACCACTAGTAAGACTACCGTCTATCTCTGGTAATCCATTTACATCGTATGTGCTTTGCAAATATGAATCGAGTTCATAACTAACATTAGTTCCTCCTGCTGACGCTCCTCCCGCTTGAAGGTCAACCAGCAAATCACCACCATTCGCTTGTGGATCATCATCTCTACAGTAGTCATCGTTTATTGGATCACCATTCGTGTTTTCAAATGTTAGGGCATCCTGAGGTGAAATATCTACACGGATAAATGTGCTTTCACTTTCTGTTCCCGCAAACACATCATTATCGGTCACTTGAATTACCTCAAAGTAACGCTGAATAGTAGATGGCGGATTTAGTCCTGAAAGTCCTAACTCTGAAAATGAAGCTCTTCCACTTCCATCCGTCGGCCTAAGTGCTCCTCTAACACCTCCGGCATCTGATTGATACCACCTAAACTCTCTACTTGATCCGGCATAGTTCGTTTCAGTAGCAACAAACTCGATATCTGATTCCAGACGGTCGTTACATACTGAGAAATAGAAATCTACACTATTATCATCATTTCCTCCATCACCATCACTGTTTAAATCAATAAAAGGAGTTGTGTCTATGGAGCTATTGGTATTATCTGATGCGATTTCGGGAGCTAATTGAATTGCATGCACAATCAACTCAACAGCAGTAGGTCCGGTGCTTTCACATCCTGCATATCCGGTTTCACTATTTTCTCCACTGATTCTTGTCACATAAAAAATTGAAGTGTCGTTCTCGTTTGCTACAGTCACAACAGATGGGTCATATGTCGTTTCTGTAATTAGGGTGGTTTCCAGCATGTCTTCTCCACTCAAAATATCAGAGCCAATTGGGCTGGAGGGTGCAGCATTCTCATACCATCTATATTTTTCAACCAGTCCGGATGTATGTGAAATGTCACCAAGATTTTCACCTTCAGCTACATGAAAACTCAAACTCGCTGCATCAAAATCTGCTACAGTAGCATCAGCAGGAGTTTCAGTCACCTTAATATCGAACTGAACCATACCACTTTCACATCCCTCGAACGGTAATGCTGCGGTCGCAACACCATCAGGTGTTTGATCATTCCACAATTGTGATATATAAATAGTAGTATCCTGAGTTCCAGTAGGCAAAGACAAAAGTGCTGCACTGAGCGTAGAAGTGTTAATTGTGTCTCTTCTGACCTGGTTTACATCATATAGGAAATATCTGGCTGAAGGATTTCTTGATGTGGGATTCGAGTTCGTATCGTCTGGACCCGTTAGAACTATTGGGTCATAAGTATCGCAATATTCAAATACGTACCTGCTTGTATTTATCTGTGTGCCATTTGTAGACAAGTAAGTACCATCAGGTTCCGGTAGTTCCGTATCTTCATAAATATAGATGGTAATTTTCTTAAGCGCTGACTCACAACCATTTGAAACAGTCGCAAAATAAATCTCTGTTGTAGTTCCAGCAGTTGGCACCTCTGTTGTTCCGGTAGTAGCTGGATCGTCAAATGCAGCTGCAGCTGAAATGAACCACTGATTTCCCTGAAGTAATGTCATTTGGTCGCTTGCATACCAGTTGTATTGAATTCCTGAGTTTTCACCAACGATGAAGTTTATGTCCGAGGGGCTGCAGTATTCCATGACATAGCTATCAAAGGTATTTACCACGTCACCACCATCTACCCAAGGAGCACCTTTCCAACTTATATTGTGACTAGCATTCAGGAATGGTTCATTTGGAGTAGGGAATAAAGTGAAAGCATATGTTGCGGAATTTATACAACCACCGTCTCCCTGGGGTTCAGAGGTATAAATAACTCTGTACTGTCCTGGTCCCGATCCACCCTCAGAGATTTGAAGGTCCGATGGGTTGAAGTTTTCATCTGGGTAGGTAGCTTCAGATTGCCACGCAGGTATTGCTAATGCAGTATTAAAATACTCAAGTTCGAATCCATTTGTCATGTTAACAGTTGAGCCTTCGACTACTGCTTCTAATTGATAGGTCGAGTCGTCATTTTCACATTGATCTCCAAAATTGACAACACTTACAGATGGGAGCTTTTGAACAGTGAATGAGAACACTCTCCTAAATCCTCTTGCTCCATCCCCCATTCTATTATATTCAAGATAGATATCGTATGAGGCTCCAGGAATCAAAGTAGATAAATCAATGTCCCAATCGGTATTTGGATTATGAGTCGCAATAATCCAGGGTTGTGGTGAAGCAGTACCATTGTTTTGATTTGGATCAATAGGGTAGCTAGATAAGCCCACCGGATTAAAAGCTACCGGTGAAAGCGTGCCAGGACCAGGACCACCTGTTTTGAAGTATGAGAATCGAAAGAAATAGGAGTTTGCAGATAATGCGACAACTTCCGCAAGATCTGCATCAAATGATAATACATCATCTTCACAAAAGACTTCTCCTGGTGCTGCATCCGGCGTTCCATTTTCCCTGAATTCCGAAATCAAATCAGAAAGGGCTTCAACTGTAAATGAGCCAACAACAGATACAGTCTCACCTAGACTGTTAGTTACTTCGTAAGTAATTGCATAGGTACCTTCCGCAACACTCCCAGGATCAAAAACAGCTTTTAAAGTAGTCGATTCAGATATGTTTGCCACAATACCAGTTCCACTTACAGTAACCGTATGATTGGCCGGTTTTGAGAATACCATGGTATCCGGATCATCCGTTGATCTGAATAAACGAGACGAGAAGTCGTTTGTACCATTATCTGAGTAGGTATAGTTTAATAAGTTAAATGAAAGGGGATCGCTCTCACAAGTGCCGTCAGTATTTACCACGAAATAAGTAAATAACCCTTCACTTGAATTCAACTGTGCTTGATTAGCACTTAAACCTACATATTCAGGTGTTCCATCAATTACATTTTCATACCAATTGACAGTAGAAGGACTTTGATCAGATGCATCAAGCGTAAATGAATTACCGACAATTACAGCATATTCTGTGATATCACTTGTTGTAGTTGTTGTTTCATCTAACGAGGCAATAGCAGTTGGTTGAGTATTACTTGAAAGGGATGCATAATTAGTGTCTGAAGTAAGAACACTTGCTGTTCCTCCCGTTCTTTCCAAATTACCAGTTACACCACCTTGTACAGCTTTAATTTGTAAATTATTGATGATTACTTGATCACCACCTGTAGAACCTGTAACGGTTAGCGTAAGCTTTAATGTTGCTGTACCGACAAAAGAACCTGAGATGGTGCTGATATCCGGCTGAGTACCTGTAATTACAGGGTTAGCTGTTCCATTCGTTTGAAATTCAAATCCTTCTGGGAGTGTTAAAAGAATCGTCTCATTTGTTCCAGCACCAAAATCACCATTACCGGATTCTGTCATGGTTATTGTGCCCAAGGCGGTAAAACCATCACTTATGCAGACTGCCCCGGGGTTAGCAGGAGTAATGGTTATGCCGCCTGTCAATTCATATTCATCTGAAGTAACATCTGTTCGGTTGTTCCCGGAAGCATCGATACCAATTACTGTCACCTCGTAATCACCTAGCCCGGATTGTAATTCAATAGGAGTGCCATCATCTGCGCTTGTATATGACCAGGTACCATCCCCATTATTTGCGACCGGTGGATTGGAAGACCTTGTTTTGCCGTCTACGCTTATAATGAGAGAGGCATTGGGATCATCAATTTCACCAGAAAAGTCAGGAAACAGGTTATTTGACATCTGATCTGAGACTCGAATGTAAGGAGCGGCACCATCACTGGTTCCGGTAAATGTATGCCCGGGATTTGAAATTGCAGCTGCATCATCAGCATAACCGCCTGACACGGTAATGTCCGGAGTAATGTAGGTATCCATACCCTGCACAGCTGCAGGCCATGCTGGAATATTTCCTGTATAAGCACCCTCTGTAAGAACAAGAGTTACTGTATTTGCGGGACCCTGAGTTGCGGATACACTAGTATAGCTATCACCCCCCTCATTCACTGAGAAAGACAATTCATCACCATTTATCACTGCTAAATCCTCTGAAAAAGTTAAAGTAATTTCATCAATAAAACCATTGCTATTGGTATCATCAGTGATGGCATTAATCACCACCGGACCTGCACCATCATTGATATCAACCTGTGCTTCAGTTCCACCGCTGCTTGCATTTGCTGCAGTATCCAATAATGAAACACCCGGAGTATATATAAAATCTCCTTCGACTTCAGTTCCACTTCCATTGACAGTAAGTGTGAAGCTTTGATCGGTGTTATCAATATTAACCACTCCAGTGGCAGCTGATCCATTGTAGCTGAATTCAGATGGATCAATAGCCGAGTCATCAATATTATCAAGCGCATTGACCTGAATACGATCAACGTTACCGTCTGTATCGTTATCAAGAACTGTTACGGTGAAGTTTCCAAAAAATGGAGCCGCACCATCAAGATACGGAGATACAAAATTTATAGGTGCTATTTCATCTTGTGATGCTTGAGATTCTATTCTATCTCCACTTCCTTGCTGATATTCTAATGTAAAGTTATCTATGGAAGTACCGAGCTGCTGATCATTTGCAAATGTTAGAATAAAAGGATCCGATTGATCATTGAATCCATTATTGGTATTATCATAGTCTACGTTATCCTGAGTGATGACTGTTGCTCCATTTCGTAAAATGAAACAACGAAGACCGTTTGTGTTATCACCTGTGTTATTACTTGTATTTCCCTCATCAATGTCCCAGTCAATATCAAATCGTATTGAAGCTGCATCAATTTGACCATCTACGTCCTGATCTAACCACTCTACAGAAACAATTTGAGGTGCAACTGCTGCGGTCATATCATCTTGATTAGCCGGAGATGGCTGAGAAGCCAAGGCAGCATTACTTTCAATATCTAACACACTGCCACTCAAATCTACTTCCAGCGTTTCTGTCCCGTCGGGTGAACCAGTAAAGCTGAAAAATACCCTTAAAGTTGATTGACCACCCGTCCCGAGTAAACTACTTTCACCTGCGACAGCCGCTCCAGTGGTATTTACATCATCCACTGTCAGTCCTCCGAGAGATCCGTCGAAGAAACTTAAATTAAAGTTCCCGGTACCTAATGCGGCATCCGGACCAACTGTACTATATACTCCTTCACTAAAATCAACATCAACATAAGAATTTCCTGTAATAGTTACTGATGTAATTACCGGTGCAGCTGCATCTACAATCGTAACATTTTCCGTTGCAACTTGTCCCTGATCATCATCAAAGTTTGCACTTGGAGTACCTTCCACATTGGCTGAACCGGCCGCAGTTCCAACGGTTGTATATCCTGCCGCTGCTACATCCATTACCAATAATCCGTATGTTCCGTCATTCGTCAGAGAGACGTTAGCATCACCTAAAGCATTCCCACCTCCTCCATCGAAGGTTGAATTATCAGGCATTCTCAAAGTACCAATATCACCATCTGTAACACCTCCCGCGATATCAAATACAATCTCACTAAACACATACGTCATTTGATCAATCGTGCCATCATCGTTTGTGTCTTCGATTCTTAATTCTGTTAGTACCGGGGCAGCAGCATCGATTTCCGTTAAATCGCCATTATCTAGCGCCTGATTCCCTGCTGCATCTGCAACATCTGTACCTCCTACATCATCTTGGGTATATACGATCGGTCGGTCATCTGTTGTATTTAGGTTGACAGAAAGTGTAACGTAAACGTCGTTTTCATCTGTATCGACACCATTGTTCGAAGAGGTTCCAGCTACAAATGAGAATACTTCTGCAGCTCCGCCAATTGTGAAGTCACCATCATCAACGGTGGTTTCATCTATATCTTCAGAAAATTCCAATAGAATTTCATCTACAGATCCATTTCCGTCCGTATCATAAAAAGTAGCATTTTCAAATATTGGAGCTGCTCCATCTGTCACTGTTCCCGGATTATCCAGATCTGCAATTTCCTGGCCTCCAATATCAGCTACTATCGTATTATCACTCCCCCTATTGTATGTTACTGTTTCGGAGGGGCTCGCAGTTCCGGTAGCTCCAGTAATATTAAATGTGTAGGTAGAAATTGCATTGGCAGAAAAATTACCAACATCTGTAATACTTATTGATCCTGAAAAAGAAAAGGCATCAAAGGCATCTCCAGGTGTAGCGTCAGTAAAATCGACATTCGCGCTAAAATCTACTTGCATCTGATCGATATTTCCATCCCCGGAATTATCCAGCCATGTAATATCAAATGTTGGAGTGGCTCCTATTGTTGTAAAATTTAAGGTTGTGTTATCACCAATTCCGGCATAGCTATTCCCTGAGCCATCATCTAGTGCTGTTGCATCAATTTGTACAGCATAGTCTCTGAAATTCGCAAGATCTGCACCAGGATCAATGGTCGCCTGATTGGTTAAAATGGTAGTTGAACCAATAGCTATGGTTCTATCATCAGTTAACACAACATCCACTATGTCAACATTACCTGTGCCGGCAACTATATCTTCTGAAAAAGTCAGAACTATGTTAGCATTGACTGAAACATCGGAATCTTCATCTGCTGGCGATGATGACACCAAAACCGGTGCTGCTCCATCTATTTGACTGGTGGGTGCTTGAGCAGCAGTAAGCTCTAAGCCCCCAGCATCCGCCGTAATATCCTCATCTGATCCTGTATTATATGTAATGGTTGCACCTGCTGGGCTTGCAGTTCCTGTAACTCCTGAAATATCTAATAAAATACTAGTAACGTTTGTCAAAGCGGGAACGCCAAAGTCGTCGTTTACAGCAAATCCATTAACGTTATCTATTGTAAATCCAGATACAGAAAATGCATCAAACCCATCCCCGGTTGAATTGTCCGTCACAGAAATAGCCGTGTTGAAATCTAATCTTAATTGATCGATATCTCCATCTCCATCATCCAACCAGGTTGCTGTATAGGTAGGGACTATTTGCCCTTCTCCTGTCAGGTTTAATAGATATGGTGATCCGGCATCCGTGCTTGGTATTGACACTTGATCTACAATCGTTCCAGACGAGGTTGGGGTAAACCGCACCGTTAGTGATTGGGATTGACCAGGATTTAAAGTCACTGTTGGCGAATAAGGTGACTGTAAAGAATAGTCTCCGGGTCCCAGGGAAGGAGCTCCATTTAGATCAAGATCTGCTAGCCCTTGATTCAATATCGTAAACACCACATCCGTATTGGTAGCTGTTGGCTGAGCACCGAAATCATAGGCAGTTCCAGCTGATGGATAAGTAGTAGAACCTTCCAGAACAGTAATGTTTGGTGTAGTTGCAGCCGCTGACGAGAAGGCTGTTGATGCGATGAAATTAGATGCGGACCCGGTTAATGTAAAACCATTGATAGACCCTGTAAGTCCACTACTCGAAAGGTCTCCAGTTGTCGATAATCCGGAATTATCTCCGGCAGGTAACCCTACATTCATATCTAAATAAAAAACCAAATTAGCTTCACCAGTCGGGTTTGTGATTCTACTCGCTGCATTAGCTCGAATCTGTGCTGCTGTTCTATCAGTATTCCATATTCTAACCTCATCAAGCGATCCATTGAAATCTAAAATACCTCCAAATGCCTCACCAATAATCAACGCACTACTACCGTCTTTAGGATTGCGGGTATCAGTAAGAGCACCATCAAGTACACCATTGACATATACTCGAAGTTCAGATCCATCAAACACGCCTGCTACATGATACCACGTACTAGCAGATAAAGCCGTTGACCCTGTAGCAACACTACTTGTAGTATTATCATCCATTGTATGAAACTCCACGAAGTTGGAGTTATTTACTCGTAAGAGGTATCCACCCTCAGTACCATCGTACTTACCAATAATCGTATGAAATGCTCCAACAGAAGTTAGGTTAATCCATGCTTCCAGTGTGATGTTTCCTGTGGGTGAAATGGTAGGATCATCTGCTACTGTGATGTTGTCATCGCCATCAAAAATCAACGCATTCTCGACACTATATAACGTACCTGTGTTGGCACCAGCATCTAAATCCTCACCATCAAAAACTGTAAAAGTAAACGTGGTATTACCAGTAGTTGAAGCTGCTTCGTATTTTAATCGGTCGAGATTTAAATCTGCTAACAAAATATCATCTCCTGCTGAGATTGACTCTCCACCCCCATCATTGATTCCATCATCATTCAGATCGAGGAATAATGTAACCCCACCTGCTGGTAATGAAGTGATATCTACAGAAACTAAAGGATCACTATCACCATCTGCATATCCCAAGTCCGCTGTGGTAATAACACCAACATCATCCACTCCGGCTGCAACAGTAAAGTCTGTTCCCGTTGGGGCTGCATTAGACGCCTCATAGGCTCCCAGGTCATTTCCTCCAGCACCGGCCGGTCGGGTTGCTGTCCCGGTCTGATCATCTGCTTCGATACTTCCAACCGCATCATGCCGTGCATTTGGGCCTATGTCGATGGTTTGGGTTTCTCCACCATTATCAGCAAGGGTTCCTAGACCAGGATTTGCAGAGGAAACATTGGTATTATTTAAAATAGTACCTGTAGAGGTTCCTATAATATTGGCTGTTAATTCTGCATTAAAGGTTCCTCCTGTAACATTTACATCTTCAGTTCCATTTCCGTAGATGACAGAGTAATTCAAAGTAGTTGTACCACCGGACTCAATTCCATCACCTGTCGTTCCTGAGTTACCTGTTATAGTCACGTGATCAAGGTTAGCAGCACCACTAGGGATTCTAATAGCCCCTCCTACGGTAGTTGAGGTATTGCTACTAAACGTGGTGTTACTTATTGAGAGAGTTCCTGTGGAAAATAGGATAGCACCACCGGATGCACTTGATGAGTTTGACTCAAATAGTGATTGAATTATACTTCCATTTCCAACAAGACTTATGGCTCCTCCATCACCTCCAGAGGTACTATTGGAAAAGAAATGAACCCTTTCTATGGTTAAAGTTCCAGATGAATTATGATAAATAGCTCCTCCGTTCGTATTAGCAAGTCCGTTAGCTAAAGTTAAATCTGTGATTGTTAAGTCATCATCTGTCAGATTTTCGAAAAGGGCATGTGTATCACTTCCATCAATTGTTAAGTCACTTACCACAGACGGTCCACTGATTGTAAGGTCATCTGTAATCGTAGGAAGATCTGCAACTAACGAGATGGTTTGAGAGGCTCCAAGTCCACTTGCGTCGATCACATCAGCTCCAATCACAGTATTTGCATCAGTAATAGCAGCTCTAAGTGAGCCTTCTTCCGGATCCCCTCCATCGTCTGTAGTCACCGTAAGTGTATATGTTCCTGTAACGCCAACATCTATGGTTTGTGAGTCTGATCCTCCATTTCCATCATCAGTAGAAACGGTAATTTGATGAACGCCACTAACGGAACCCGGAACATAAGCCATTCCATCCAGTGTATTATTTACGTCTGTAAGGGTACCTGAAATAGTAAGATTGTCTGTACCACTACCACCAACGCTTGCTCCACCGCTACCTGTTGCAGTAAGTGTTCCTGTTGCGGTAGCGGTCCTGAACTCTCCATTATAAACTACTGAAACAGTTACTGATTGATTGTCTACGTCAGCGTCGGCTATAGAAATTAAAGTTCCACCAGTAAAACTAATATTGGTTGTTTCGTCTGTTGTCTGGGCTGCTGGTACTGTGATAATTGGTGCATCATTTACTATCACACTAAAATCTAAATCACTTCCTGCAACTTCTGTGGACGCATCACTCCAAAAAGATCCATTTGCTAATGGATCTGCTGCATCTACTTCAACTTCAAAATCATCCGCATCGGAATTATCATCAATAACGATGGTGTAAGTAGATCCGTTGGTAACAGCCACATTCGCTGCTGAAAAATCAAAAGTGTTTGTAGAAGAGGCAGTTAAAGTTACTCCTGTAAGTGAACTACCAACAATTGCTCCAGTTGGATCATTCCCAGTTCTAATGGATACAATTGCACCGGTTATAGCTGCATCATCTCCTGCTATTGCCCCTATATCTACTGTTACATCTGTGATATTTCCATCGCACGAAACTTGAAAAGATTGCGACAAAATCGAACCACTGGTTGGTGTTCCATCAGTTGCATTTGATTGCGGACACTGAGCTTTTACCTCATTAGAAAAAATCAGAAGAATAGGAAGAATAAGCAGGTGCCAGTTTATCTTTCTCATGAGTAGTAGTTTAGACGCAAATAAAGGTGACAATAACGATGATTCAGATCACTTCAAAAACTAACCAATATTGAATTTCATTAAAGGTCTTGTTAATTCAAAGTACCCATTTATTTTTTCGATATAGCCTTTAATAATACAGATAAGATTAAAATGTGTAAAAATTGAATTATTTCAAGAAATCAATCAAGCGAACCATCATCATTTAGTTTAATAATTGATAATAGTTTTACGCCTCCACCAAAATCTACATTGGCGACAGCTACAATTTTACCGTCAGGTAAAGTCACGGCATCAACAATGGCATCATTGCCATCAGCCAAACCAAAATAGGATTCAGCCCCATTAATCGGCACACTGCCCTGATTAAACTTTACAAACATGCCTTCACCTCCCCTGGATAAACTACCGGTATTGAAAGACAGGTATTCACCCAGCATCACCAAGTTATTTCCCACCGTTTGTGTGACGCCATTACCCAATGATTGAAGTGTATTATTGTCAGGGTTATATGTTGAAAACTGATGGTTGCTGCCATTGAGATAAACCCCACTATTGCTAAGGTTCATGATAAAAGCAAACTGCTCATTAAAGGAGGTATTGGAAGTGCCAACAACGCAATACCCGGTAGGCGTTTTAATTACATCTGAAACAATTTCATTGTAAACACCCCCTTGCCCATCAGGTCTGGCATCCGCCAATCCATAGGCTGCAGAGTTAGACGGTGTACCATTGATATCTGTTTCCAGATAAAAGACGTTGGTTCCGTTAATGCCACCACTTTCTCCCCTAAAGCTTGGGGTATTGCTATTACCAATCATCACCAGGTTACCATTGGCCTTTTGAAAAGCCCTTTTTAGAATGTCCTCTTCATCATCACCAGGAATGCCCTGAGTCTGTTCAAAAACAATCCCGTCGGTCAGGTTTAATCTCACAAATAGGTTATCAAAATCACTATCTCCTCCACCTCGATCTTCTTCACGACCACCAACCATTAAAAAACCTCTTGTATTTAATTGAATGATGTCATTACCAACAAAATCCAAAAATTCATCATCGGATCGATCCCTTAGATAATTGATAGGTCTGTTATTAACTAAAATGGGTTGAAGATTCCTATTGAGGAAACTATATGACATCCATTTCCAGTCTGATATTCCAATGGCATTAATCGTAATAGAAGAAGTTCCTATTATGGCATAGCCAGAAGTACCATCCCCAAAATCAGAAACAAAGTGAATTTGCCCACCAGTTTCTTCTGCTCGTATGGTATCAACATTTCCGTCCCTGGTCCAATCATCCGGCATACCATCACCCCCATCAATTAAATTTCCTTCAGAATCCAAAATATCTAACGTGTCTGCAAATCCAAACGAAACGGACTCCTCAATGACACCATCCAGATTTGTTCTCAACACGAAAAAATCCCTGTCACCATTCTCAGATAATTGGGTCCCAAACACTACAAACCCTTCTGGCTCGCCATTATCGTCATAAACAATTTCAATATCGCTTGCCTCGTGAGTAGTCAATTCACCGTAATACTTGATGTAAGCCTCATCCGGTGCAGGTGCATTTTTATCTTCAATCTGGCATGCAACCAGCGTAAAAACGATGAATATGTATAGATAATATTTCATGTGTTATCGGTACTGCTTACGTTTTCTGGGTATGTATAATGATTTGGTGTAGCCTAATGAAATGGATATCGTATTTAACGTCAAGTCATCTTCTACATGGCCAATTCCGAAATTCACATCTTCATTGGCCCACCGATTATCCGGGTTGATATAATTGAACAGGGCATTATCATATCTCAACTCCAGCGAGAAAAAGTCCACTTTAGATCTACCCACCCTTGATCTAAATCCTATTCCTGCCAGGATGGAAACATTGGAGGTGGATACCTGATCATTTCCCTTCAAGTCATCTCTCCCTGCCGGTAAAGTATAAGCAGTACCGCCTGTTCTTCGGGCATCCACATATTTAGCACTTAAGGTTAAATCGTATGAGGCACCCAGAAACACGTATGGAAGAAAGCCCACTCTATTTCCATCACTGTCTTTTTTATCATAATTATGACTATATCTCACCAAAACAGGGGTTCTTAGCATATTGCTGGTATTTTTTGCCACATAATTAAGACTCCCTTCGATCAGATCGCCCTCAATTTCATAAGTAGCTATGCGATATTGTAAGCCAGCGCCAACTTCAATCCCTTTGGTAAGGTGTCGCTCCGCCATTACTTCTCCCCAAAAGCCAACACCAATACCAGTCTCATTTCCATTCTCATTGTAGCGCTTAGCACCTGTTTGAAACGTATTGAAGTTTTGAATCACACTAGGCATGGTCTTGTTAGCACCTGCCCGTACCGCCACTCTGAAAATTGGTTCGGTTTTGAATTTGTCTTTCAATAAATAAAGTTCAGCAGGATCTTCTGCAGCCAGCTGATGTTCTTTATCTACTTTAAGCAGCTTGACAAACATCTCTTCGGCCTTTTGCTCATCATCCTGAAATAAATAGGCTTTGGTCAGCAATTTATAGGCTCGTATTTTCTCCTCAATAGAAAAGACATTTCCTTCCAAACACTTCGTGAAATTGCTACCGGAATTATTGTAGATATTAATGATATCTGAAAGTCTCCCCTGCTCAAATGCTAATTCAGCTTGAGAAAGCGCCCGTGCACATTGTGAAGAAGATTGAGAATACGCCCAGAAGACGCAAGTCAATAAACAAAAGGTGATTAGGTGTTTCTTCATATATGCTTATTAGAGGTCATTTGAACGTCTTGGTAGCCCGGGACATGTTTCTACATATGTGATATCTTCAGGATCACCCACATATTGACGCCATTCGTTTTCCGACATATTACCACCGGTGATATGCGAGCAAATTTCACTTGCAAGCCTTCCAACATTGGTTGGATATATTCGAATATTTCCATCATTAGCAGCCGTAACGAAGTAATCTCCATCCGGGCTAAAGTCTGCATCATTTACCCAACCCTGACTGTCTCCGGTATTGCCTTTATAATCAGCTAGAATAATCGGAAGATCGTATGGGTTTTCAAGGTCCCATATCCTCACTTGTTTATTTCTTGAGGTGGCCAATACCAGCCGATCATCCGGACTGAACTCAATGTCTGTTACTGTAGATCTATTTGCCGAAAGTGTTGGTGGGATTTGACGCTGCTCTTCCATGTTCCACACTTTGATTCTACCGTCATCCGTTCCATAGGCTAATAGTTTTCCATTGCGACTAAACTTGACCGCCTTAATTGGACTGATCTTATTTGAACTGGATACTACACCTGTTGAATCTGTTGCAGGAGACTTGTTGATCAATGTAGTTGCTCCTTTGCTCATATTTGTTAGATCCCAGATATATACATTCCCATCGTCTCCACCACCTACCAGTGTTTTAGCATCCGGTGAGAGGGCAATTTTATTGATTCGCACATTGGATCTCACCAATTCGCTGCTTGATCTGAAATCACTTCGTAGGATACGATTATCCCCTCCTACTGAGATAAATCCTGAATTATCTGGTAGGAATAATAAATCAAAAACTGTCCCACCCTGGTGACCGTCTATTTTGGTTGGCTCTGCATCAATATTCTTAACATCAAATAATAGAATATTATTCTCATCAGTTCCTAATGCCAGGTATTGCTCACTTGGGCTGACATTAACCACCCGTGCTACATCCTGATTCTGAAAGACTTGCTCCCAGTCTCTGGTTACTACGTTCCACTTGATTACTTCTCCATTACCATTTGCTGAATAAAAATAATTGCCATCTCTTGAGTACACCACCGACCGCACGGCGATCACTGTATTCTCCGCATCGTCATCAATTGGCTTGTGGTATTGGTTAAATGCAGAGTCCCCTACTATTGGGTCTCCATATTCAACTTCGTACAGTCCCTGAAGGGCGTTGTACACACCGGCATAAATATCACCGTTATAATCTTTCCCTTTTTCCTTATTTAACTGATAAAATTTAAAGGCCTGTAAAGCTACCAATCCCTTCAATTCTGCCAATGACCGGTTATCCGGAACAATGGTCTTAGCCTTGATCGCCATGGATTGGGCAATCGCTTGGTATCGAAGGCGTTCAGCTTTCTTTCTTTCTTGATCTGCTTCTGCCTGAGCTAATCTGGCCTGACGTTCTTGTTCTTTAGCTTGCTTTTCACTTTCCAGGGCTGCCAACTTTTGCTCATCGGCTTCTTTTCTTGCATCTTCAGCCTCTTTCTGTCTTTCTGTAGCAATATTGGCTTGACGTTGTGCCTCTAATGAAGCCTTTCGTGCATTCTCTGCCTCACGATCTGCATTTGCTTTTTCACGTATAGCTTCGGCAGTAGCTTTTTCGGCATTATCTTTCAATTGAACTGCTTGGTCTCTTAATTCCTCTGCAGCCTTTTGTGCCTCTAGAGCTTTAATCCTCTCTTTATCAGCCTCATCCGCTTTGATAAACGAGAAAATCAGGAAACTTAGGGAAACCAATACCGCAATTGCGAGTACCACGGCTGTGGTTCGCATTCGCTTTACCTGTCGCTTTTGAAGAATCTCTTTGTTTCGCTGCTCGGTCAGGTATGCTTTCTCAGAGGTCTCCAGGAATACCATGGTTCGCTCGAAAGCCGGATTGTACCGCTGACCCCACACGAGTGTCGGTCTGTTTTCTTCTCTCCAGTTCAATGCCAGCTGTAAGTCCGGCATTTGCCAAAGTCCGGCTTTTCCTTCCTGATACCTTTCTGCCGCTTCCGAAAGCTTCAGATACATTTCTGCTGCTTTGGATTCTTCGTCTAACCAGCGCTTCAATCGTACCCAGATACGCATCAAACTTTCATGCGAGATATCAATTACTGTCTCAGATTCCAATCGAACACCAAATGGTGGCATCAATAGTGACCGGCCCGGCTCTCTGAACCGTTCAACCACTCGTGATACTTCTTCTTCATTTACCCCTGCAATTGCAGCGATGGTGGCAAGCTTGGTTGGTCGCCTAATGCCCTGATTCTCAGACCCTCGCTCCGTGAGGGCTTTAAACATTACCTCACAAATTTCTTTCTCGCGTTTGCTTAATGAGTCGTACGCCTCATTCGCGTGCATGGAGAGTGCCTCGCGTAGTGTTCCAATGGAGTTATAATGCCTTAGGTCAATCGGCTCACCGATTTTTCTATTATCGGTCCAAAATGACCAGGTACGCATCAAGGCATGCTGTAGAATTGGAAGCTGATCGGGGTTATCTCCTACATCATTCAATAATTGTTGCGTTAGACGAGGAGCAATCTTTCCTCCTCCCACCGCTACAGGTCCTTCAATAGCCGTTCGCTTCTGATCCCTTGTCATTTGTGGAATCAGGTAGTGAGAATCGTTGATCATCTGCGTCAGATCGGGGAACTGTGCACACTCCCCAATGAAATCTGATCGCATGGTTAGCGCGATGTAAACGGGCTCATCGTATTGGTGGATGGCCTCTAATAGAAGGTTAACAAAAGCTGAGGACTCATCCAGGTCGGAAGTAGCTGACTCGAGCTTCCGATACCTGAAAAGTTCTTCAAACTGGTCAACAAGTATGAGTACATTTTGAAAGTCATCCGTTTTCAGCTGACGTACGACCTCCACCAGTCCCAATGAGCTACTTCGAAGTACCGTACTGATGATTGTTTTACGGATCAGCTTATCCTCATCGCCCAAGTTGGAGTATTCTTTATCTTTAATCAATAACGCCTCAGCCAGGTTATCAATTGGACCACCACCTGGTCGGGTCACCACAATGCGCCAGTTTGAGCCGGCTTCTGTCATAAACCCACCATAAAGGGTTGGTATCAGCCCACAATACATGAGCGAAGATTTTCCACTTCCTGATGCACCAAGTATTGCTACAAATTTGTTTTCGGAAAGCTTGACAAGTACCTCATCACTTTGACCCTCCCTTCCAAAGAAAAGGTGGCTTTCTTCAATCCCGAAAGGTCTGAGACCCGGAAAGGGATTGATTAACTGGGTAATGTCAACGATATCCTGAACCTCTTCCTGGCCCTGAACATCAATTTCTTTATCGCTCATCAGGTTTCTATTTTAGTTAGAAAAGGCTTGAGGTGTTCGGGATTAAACGTCCCTCCATTATTCCCCAAAACCATGGCGTTATTTTTCTTATAGTGCTCCAAATCCACATCCTTCTCCCCTCTAAAGTAAACCGCTTTTGCCGTTAAAGGCTTTTCTCGGCCAAATCCAGGAGCTTTTAACAAGTCCTGTAGCTTCGTTTTGATCCAGTCTTCAGTAGCCTGACCAAAGTATATGATGGTAGCATCACATCGTCTTAAATTCTCCTGGTGTATGTAGCGAAGATCTACCAAGTCTCCTTCATAGCTAGGTGACACCACATTAAATCCCTGATCTTTCAAATAGGATTCTATATCATCAATATCACTGACATCACGCTTGTCAGCGATGAGATAAATCATTTTGGTCTTTTTACCTGTTTTTTCTTCTTCAAGACCCTTAATATCTCTTCGAACGTTGAAACGTCCGCCTGTTACAAGTTCTTCCCGTATAATCGTTTTCAACTCTTGCAATGGGATTTGCAATACTTCTGCCTCTTCCAGGGCCGCTGCATCACTTTTCAGGTCTTCAATGAATATTTTTTGTCGCTCAGTTACGTTCTTCAGGTCGGGAGATACCCAAATAAGTCGACTGAAAGGCTTTTTTTCGTCTTCTTTTGCTTCCTTATTCTTTTCCACCATTTGATAGGTATGATCGGAAGCAATACGATTTTGAATGTCTACAACTGAAAGCTCAGATCCGCGAGGTTTATATCCATAATCCTCACCCACCAAATGAATGGAAAGTCTGCATCGATCCAGGTCATCACGTACCATTCGTTCCAGGGCTTTTGACTCCTTTGGAAGACTATGATCCGGGAGTACCTTATAGCCGTGACGAATTAATTCACGCTTAATGATATCACGCTGAATAACCATATCTACACCGGTACTTGCAAGATATACCGTTTTTTCTCTAGGAATCGTTTCGTAAACCCCACTTCCTTCACTTGCTTCTTTCGCATGCAGCACATGATTGATATCATAGGCCATGTCTACCAGTTTCATCCAGTAGCTACGCTCTGCATCTGTGCCAAAAAATCGTGTAAACTCCTGAGGGTCACCTGTTAACGGATCAACCAGGTAAAAATCATAGGTCAGCAAATCTTCTAGTTCCGGAAGTGCCTCATCAGGATCGTAGGGACGTTTCAGTACTTTAAATATTCGAGCTACTCCGTCTGCATTCAGTTTCCCGTGATCTTTCCATTTTTTACCATGAGAATTGAGTGCACTCATGATCACTTTTTCTTTGGCAAGATTAGGTGTAGCAACGACCAGAATCACACTGTAATCATCCAACTCCACAGCAGAGAAACTGGTCTCATTTATGAGTTTTATCTCAGGGTTTTCTCTGGTGATCTGATACATCAACGTAGACAGGAACTTATGGAAGTTTGTTACCCATCCTTTGACGCCACCTTCAATCATCGCATTGTCTTGTTCAGAATATATTAGCGCTATGGTGCGATTGTTACTCATTTGTACGATTAGGTGGTTTTTTTTAGTGAAATAACTTATTTTTTTGTACTATCCAAAGTGCGTTCATCGAAAACTCAGCCAAATAATGCATCAACTATCACAGGTTCTTCCTGATCGACAAGACCATTCATAATGTCGATCCAGCAATCTAAAATCTCGATGTGTTTAGACATCAAGTTCAAAAGCTCCTCTTTTCGAAGCAGTAATAACGTACACTCCGTTCGTGCCAAAGCAGTAAATCTGAATGGGTCGGATTCTGTGATATTTTTCTCACCAAAGACTCCTCCTTTTTCACGTTCTGCTACTTTATTATCCCCTTCGTAAATATCCACTGCTCCTTCAAGAACAATATACATTGGTTCCATGCCACTATCACCCTCTCGTATTATCGTAGACCCAAGTTTTACTCTTACTTCTTCCAGACATTCAGCCAAATAGGTAATCAATTCTCCAGGAATAGGGCTGAACATCTCAATTTTCTTTAATTCGATCACTCGCTCTATCATCAGCAGTTTTTGATGATACTCCTCATCCTCATGCCTAAATACCGGAGGTAAAATGGCTTTATCTAATTCCTTCTTAGTGACAGGTTTTAATCGCTTGGTATGCTCATGATAGCTTTCCTCATTGATTTTATACATCACAAAGGCAGCTGTCTGCAGCAGGAATGGATCTGGGTTGAACAAATTGGCAATAAGGTCGGCTGTTACATGGGTACTCAACTGACTGAATCGATACATGGCAAGTGCTTTGGTATACCGATTGATTCGATTGTAGTCACGGTTAACAATCTGAAGTAAAAGATCTTCATACGATTCAAAATCTTCCGGTGGGTAATGATTTTGAAGTTTAGCCAGCCGCTCAGAAAGCTTCAACTCATCCACTACAGGAATCAGTTTAGGTTTAAGCTCTTCATCAACGAAAATGTCCATCATTTCCACTGCAAACGTGATACTTTCAGTGGTGCCATTTTGAATATTCTCTTTGGCTAACAATACGCTTTGAGGATCGTAAATCATGCCTAGCAGCATGAAGATATTGTCATAGTTCTTAACATCCTCTTCCACCATGGCCTCCTTAATGAGACGATCCACAGGATGTTCTTCCGGGATATCTAATGAAGATTTTATGTTCCAGGCTATATCCCCAATTTCGCCCTCTACAGCGATTTTGATTCGTGCTGCTTGAAAATCCCTCGCCACAAATCCAATATAGCTTAGACTCAATAACAGTTGTGATACAATTTTTCTATCAGGGAAGTCTATTTTCTTCCATAGTAATTCAGTTGCGCCACGTCCTCCAATTCTACCCAAAACCTGAATAATTCGGATCATGGTTGCATGATATTGGCCCGTCTTATAGAATGCCGTATCTACCGTATGGAACGCAGACTCTCCGGCAGCTTTGAGTGCGGACATGGCCACATTTCCGTAAGTAGAAAGATGTAGATTCTCAATCAAGATTGGCCATAATTCCGGACGTTTCACTTTACCGGCTGAAATCATTGCAGCTGATCGAACGTTTGGATTTATATCTCTCAGTAGCTCCACAATATATGCTACATGTCGATCTTCTGAGGCTTTTGCTAAAAGGCGAGCACCCCTCTCTCGATCTTGCCATTCAGTGGATCTTACCAATTCTTTAATTGCAACATCCGTGAGTTTGAATTCAGATGCTTCCTGTAGCTTCTTGAAGGCAACCTCAGCTACTTTTAATACATCTTCGTTTCCTTCAGTTTTTAGGTCCTTTTCGACTATTTCAACTGCTTCCCAACACAATCTGTCGCCGAGTTTCTGATAGGCATAACTTCTTAAAATTGGTGATTTGTGGTTCAGTAAATCCAGAAGCACAAATTCGAACTCTATGGGTTCCAGTTTTTCAAGAAGTTTTAATGCGTTTAACACCTGATCTACATCTTTCGATGCAGCTTCCTCTTTTAAAATATGAAGGGTGTTGTTTTTATTTCGTTTGCCTTCACCTTGAAGACTGGCTTTTTGTTTTTCAAGCGTCTTTTTAAGTGTCTTTTTATATTCCTCAAAGAGCTTGCCTGACATATAAATAATACCAGCCGCCAATGCCAGAATGAAATATGAATAATGGATCAGCTTAAAGAACGCCAGCAGACCTAATGCCATCTGGGCAGCTCCTGCAATAAACACGGCTATTTCATTTACTACACCTTCAATTCTGGTCTGAATATCAAATCTGATTTTAATATCCAATGGAAGAAAGAATAGCTTAAACGCAGGGCTTTCTAGAGCGTCTTTAAGTGCAGCAGTAAACAACTTACCAGCAGAGATCAATACGAAGAACATGATGTATTCTGAGGTTTTGATCTCATATCCGAAAATATGTCCAACGACTATTGCTCCTATCGTAAAAAGAATCAAAATGAGTGGCATAGTCATCAATGCCACCTTTAACCCAAATTTTCCAATGATGATATCATTAACAAAACTTTGAATCAAAAACGAAAACACAATTACCAACCCGGAGAAGAAAGATAAAAAGTTGGCCAGATCTTTTTCGTCAGGATACATGGTTTCTGTTGCACTTAAGAACGTATAGTCCATAAACACTGCAGATCCCATAGAGAAGATAAGAAATATAGATAAAAGCCTTAGGTACCGGTCTTTCATCAAACTAAAGAAGTTGACTTTCTCAACCTGCTCTCCTTCCAGCACCTTGGTAGCCTTATTTAGATTATAGTTAACTGCCAACAAAAGAGTAAACACAAAGACACCAAAGGATGCAATTCCTGAAACGAATAATAAATCGTATGTCGCATTAATAATGGTTGATGTAAGTACCGGAATACTAAAAAAGGCAATCATAGTTGCCATTAGCTGTCCGGTATCAATTCCACCGATAATCCGTTTACTCGCTCTCAAGTCAAATACACGGCCAAATACACCCCAAAATCCCAATAGTGTGATAGAGGTAACAGGACCAATCATTACAAACAGTATAAATGGAAGTATTTGAAACTGTCCACTTATTGTTTCATCATAGCCAATAAATTCAAAAGCCACCCGAATCCCGCCAATAAATAGGAGAATTAGGAAAGTGGCAGAAATAACTAGTGTAGAGAAGTTTATTTTTCGCTGGAGGTATACGAAAAGAGCAGTAGACACAATACCAGCGGCACCTGCTGCAAAAAATGCGTTATCAAGCCATTCATCACCGAGAACACTTAGAAATAACGTCTCAGCACCAATCTGATAAGTAGCAAGGAGAATACCCATAAAAAAGCCTTTCCCAAGCAAAAGCAACATTTGCTTTTCTTCTCCTTGTTCTCCTCCGAGAAATTTTAAGAATGCTTTTACCACAACTAGTGAAATTTACAGGCCTATGCGTAAGTTAGATATTTACCTGTAATTGTAGGAATAAATCAATAAAAGAGCACTAAGAGGGGGATGCCAACTAAATATAATTATATTATTTCTTCTTTTTATTACTTTCAGAACTTGTGCTTCTACCCTTTCGTTTCAACTTGGCATTGTAGCTAAACAGATAAGCAATTCCTACCGTGGCAATGTTATGGTAATACTCCATGTTCTCTCTGTAATAATCCAAATCACCACTTGATCCTCTTATTAAATTAGTATCATTACTACTATTGGTAGCCATATTACTGTGAACCCAGGTATACCTGAAATCTAGCATCAAACGACCACCGGTAGCTAAATCAAAATACATCCCGCCTCCTAGGGTGAGGCCAAACTGCAGCCGGTTTGGCTTACTTACATAAGCGGTACTAAAATCATCCGGAGAAGCTTTATCTGAATTGAAAGTGATTTTATATTCAACAGGTAGCGGATTGCCATCTTCATCTGCCACAGGTGGGAACTCTTCAAAAGCAGCCAAATCGTGAACACCCTTACCTGCCACCCAATAGCTTAAACGTGGACCACCATTGACAAAGTAGTGAAAAGGCACCCTTCCTAAAGTGACTCTAAGCATGACTGGTGCGGAAATGAAGTGATTAGTCATTTGGGAATAAACAATATCCCCTTCCGGTGCACCATTTATACCTTTGTCTCTCAAGGTCTTTCCTACCTTTTCATATACTAGCTCGCCATACACAGAGTACATATCGGTTGCGGTATAGCTAAAGGCAAAGCCGGCTTGCCAATTGACGTCTGTGTCTACATTAAATGAATCTTTTTCATAAGTTGTTTCCTGATACACATGATCTATATAACTCACACCGATTTTAGGTCCAAACCAATATTGAGCAGAAGTAGTCAGAACAACCGCAAACAAAAAAGAAAGGGAAAGGATGTACTTCATTGAAATAATAGCGCTTTATGAATGTAATAATACGAAATCAATAGGAGTACTATTATGTACTGGTTCGATTTCTTTCAATTTATAGATGTGACTAAGCAAAATTAGGACGAAATAGATGGGATAAATACGGATATTTGTTACGGGTAGTGAGAAATGTAATAATTTCTCTAATTTAGAGTTTAGATCAAAGGAATCATCTTCACTTGAAAAGAACAAAACGCTACAAGATGGTCTATACGAAAAGGGTATGCCAAATCTTCCTTATCGGCTTTCTTGTCTTTTCTTCATACAGAACTCAAGCGCAACAGCCACAGATATATAACCAGTTCTTCATGAACCCTTATATGTATAATCCCGCATATGCGGGTGTGGAAGGACATGCGGCAATTTTCGTCATGTATCGTGACCAGTGGACCAATGTAGAAGGTGCACCTCAAATATCACATGCAAGTTTTCACGTACCGCTTGAAGGAGGAATCGCTTTAGGAGGCGCGGCATTTAATATTACCCAAGGCTTACTTACCACTTCAGCAGCTAAAGCATCTGCTTCCTATTTGCTAAATATTGACCGAACGCACTTTTTACGGTTCGGAATGTCTTTAGGTGCAGGAATTAACTCTGTTAATATTTCGGAATTTGACTCACCGGGAGATGCTGCCTTTAACAACTTCCTCGATCAGTCGAGCTTTTTTATAGGTGACGTAGGGGTTGCTTATCACTTTGGCCACTTCAATGTTGGTGTTTCATTGCCAAACTTATTTAGCTACAATCCCATCACTCAAAAAGAGGTAGCTGACATTGAATTCTCCCCAACCGACAATGTGCTATTCAAAATGAATTACAGAGGTCACATTAACGATGATTTCGCATTTGAACCACACATTATATATAGGTATAGTAATGTAATACCTCATCAGTTTGAAGGTGTGATGATTGCTCACCTCTATCACATTGTATGGGTTGGTGCTTCTTATCGGCAAGATGCCGGCATCATCGGTCTGGCAGGAGCAAAAATCAAAGAGAAATTTGCCGTCGGATTTGCATATGAGCTTGGTAACGCCGATATCTCATCACAGCTAGGTCCAACACTGGAAGTAAACCTAGGCTATCACCTGGGTACCAAAAAGGATCACGCTGAGCACGTTTCATCGTTTATTAAAAGTCACAGGTTATCGGCAGAAGAGCGTGCTCGTAAAGCAGAGTTAGAAAGACAAAGACAGCTGGCCGCATTGCAGCAAAGCAGAGCTTCCGAATCAGATGAGGAAGATGAAGATGCATTGAGTATTGCCACTCCTACTGTATTAGATGACTCTGAACCGGAAGCAGACATTCCTACAGAGCAAGCAGATGATTGGGATCATCAGGAAGAACATGAGGAAATTACCCGAGTCAATCAATTTGGTGAAGAAGAAAGAGGCATAAGGTTAGAAAAACCAACAGAAGACGGAGATAAGAATGTTGTGATTAGCTGGGTTCCAGCGGATGAAGCTGAAAATCTTAAAGTGGCTGATGACGGACATCTAGAACGCACATTGCCAGATGGATCTAAAGAGGTGGGAATTAAATACGAAAAAGAAAATCCGGACGGAAGTGTTGAGAATATCATCAAATGGGACAAGGCTATTTCTGAATCACAAGCTTCTACAATCGTAGAAAACCCTGAGCTTACAGAAGAACATCACGAAGAAGTAGCTAAAGGAGATCCCGAATTAACTCAAGACTTTAGAACGCATGATGAATTAAGTGAATCAAATGAACCAGTGGTGACCAGAAGAGGTGATCATTTATTGGAACTTCCTCCTGGGAATTATGTGATTGGTGGTGCATTCAATGTCTTTGAAAATGCACAGGGATATAGTGATCGATTATTCCAAATGGGCTTTCATGATACAATGGTTGGATATAACAGTGGAAGAGGATACTATTATGTAGTTGTATATAAATCAGGAAGCCTAAGACAGACAAGAAACAAGCGAGACGAAATTAAAGATATACCGGAGCTCTCTAAAGCCTGGGTACTTCAAGTGACAGAATGATGAGGAAATTACTGAACATATTATTGGTTTGCCCGCTGATTCTACTCGCACAGCAAAAACCATTTATAAACAACATAACCCCTACTTCTATTGAGGTTGGGGGAAAAGTTGCAATATCAGGATCAAACCTTACCAATGTAACACAAGTATCCTTTGGAGGTGTGGCTGTTAGCGGAGCAAATGTCACTGTAGTATCAGACAACCTGGTAGAAGCAATTGTCCCAGCTGGTGCTACACACGGATCCGTACTGGTTAGAACTTCTAATAACCTGGTTGCTGAGTCCAGTAAGCAGTTTTTCATTAGCTTTTCGAGTAGCACCAGTAGCTCATGGAAAGCTGAATATCTTGAAAGCATTGCTCCCAATACAGACGCTTATGATGTGTGTCTCTGTGACCTAAACAGTGATGGATTAAATGATGTAATCCTAACCCATAACATTCAAGATAATGATGTCAATAATCCACAATTAACTGTTTATCAAAATAACAGCACAGTGACATCAGAAGTTTTTAATGATATAGGTCTATCTGACATCTCTGATACAGAAGGTTTTATTTCAACAACTTGTGCAGACATTGATGGTGACGGCAAGCCAGATGCGATTTTTACCTCGAATACGAATAGCAGCAGACAAATTTTTATTTATCAAAATACCAGCACAGGAACTGTCTCATTATCCTATTTAAATAGCCTTAGTCTATCATTACCAACTGATCAAAATAATGAGGTTCGGATAACCAGAAGAGTTAAAGCTTCCGATATTGACGGTGACGGAAAATTAGATTTAGTAGTGGGGAACGAAAAAGATAATACAATACATATTTTTCCAAACACAAGCTCTCCCGGTAGTTTTTCATTTGGTTCTGCTGTAGAGATACCCGTTGGAAATGCTTCAAAAACCGGGTCAATAGAAATAGGCGACTTAGATAATGATAGCAAGCCGGATGTTGTTATAGTACCAACTTCACAATCAAATGAAGCAATTTATGTACTTAGAAATGAAAGTATCCCAGGTACAATCTCAATGTCCTTGCAAGAGGGTATTTCCACAAATGATAGAAGAAGGAATATTGTAATTGCAGACTTTGACAATGATGGATTGAATGATATTGCAGTTACTGCTGATTTAACAACATCAGGTGTAGGTGATGAAAGTGTTGATATATATAAAAACACTACAACAGGTCGATCAATTACATTCATAAATGGACCTTCTATTTCAATCCCAAGTAATTTACCATGGGGAATTGACGCAGGTGATCTTAATGGTGACGGTAAAATTGATTTGGCTGTAGCCACCATTGGTGGTGCTGGTACTTCAGGATCTATTTATGTAATAGAAAACTCAAGTAGCAGCGATATTAGTTTTGGTTCCGCAACTGCATTAGCCGTTGATACCGACGCTAGAAACATAGCTATAGGTGACTTAAGTGGTGACGCAAAACCTGACCTAGCATATTCTCACAATGTTAGAAATACTGAAGAAGGCGATCTCGGTATTAGAATCAATCAAACATGTATCGAACCTGAGATTAGTCCGGAATCTTTTTCTTTTTGTACAGGAGAAAACTTCACCTTAAGTGCTACCAACGTCGCTAATGGAAACTATTCATGGAGTATTTCATCAGGTACTGGTACTATCGTATCACAATCTGGTAACCAGGCCACTTTCAATATAACTTCCGCTGCAGATGCTGTTATTGATTTACAAATAACCGGGCAAGGAGGATGCACAACTCCCCCAACCTCACAGCGAACGGTCAATTATGAACCCGGCTCAGTTTCGGGTCCCCCCACCATAACAGTGAATGATGCGGATGGAGGATCTATATGTGCGGGTGAAACGGTGACTCTTACTACTGAAACATATGATGAATACCTGTGGACTTTACCTGATGGTTCCACGGTTACAACATCAACAATTACTATTAATTCGGCAAGTGCCTCCGATGCTGGCGAGTACCAACTTCGTGTTAGAAATACCGGAGCATGCTCAAGTGTGACAGTAGCCCAAACAATAAGTGTCAGCGTCCCCCCTGCTTTAGAAATCACCAATAGTAACCTTGATAACTTTTGCTCAAACACTTCGGTGACACTCCAGGTACCTGATTATTCTCCAGACTTCAACTATCAATGGTATCGAGATGGCTCTACACTAACCGGAGAAACCAATACAACACTGTCCGCCAGTCAGTCCGGGGATTACCGTGTTGATGTAATCAATGCTACTGATGGATGTATCTCAGAAACCGCTAATTATACCGTAACAGCAGTGGCCCCACCAACATCTGTAGCCAACGGCCCAACAGAAATTTGCACCAATTCAACAGCATCTTTTACCTCTGCTTCAACAGGTCAGGGTTCATTTACAATGGAATATGAATGGGTTGTAGAAGATGCATCTGATGCTGTCATTCACACAGCCACAACCGCCGATCTGGATTATACATTTACAGCAGCAGGTTCATATGAAGTGATACTAAACACAACCTATGATGATACTGAGGTTTTTAATGGAGACAATTGCGAGGGTTCTGCGTCTATTAATGTGACCGTTTCAGATCCACCGAGCATCACTTTAGATCAGACTGACCTGACTGCTAAGTGTCAATCAGACATTGTAGAACTAGGTCTAAGTAGTCCGGCGGGGAGTGAAGTAGCCAGCTATACCTGGACTATAAGAAACGCAGAGACCAATGCTGTCATTCGAACAGGCACAAGTGATACCTTGCAGGTAAACACACCGGTCGGTGTAGACACTGTGTGGGCTGTACTTGATATTACCACTACAATCGGTTGCCAGGTAAAGGATAGTATTAGAATCCGAAATTTTCAATCTGACCTAGACATAAGTTCAACAGACTTCACAAGTGTCGTTGAGTTTGACTCAGCACTTTTAGAAGATGCAATCTCAATTAATTTATCAGCCAATAACGCTGCGTCTAATATTTCATGGGAACCTGCCGAAAACTTCAGTGATCCATCTGGGACAAGTACAATTTTCTTCCCTGAAAATCCGGTCAGCATTGTAACGCTTATGGCCACAGATAATAATGGATGTCCGGTCTCTACACAAGTAAGAATTGTTCTGGACAATATCCGACCTAAAAGAACCTTCTCCCCTAATGGAGATGGTATGAATGACTGCTGGGAAATTCTCAATATAGGAGACCTTGGTAATGAAAATGGCTGCAAGGTATTTGTATTCGATTCAAGGGGCAGAAACATCACCACGAAAGATAATTTTGAAGCGAATGATAATTGTGTTTGGGATGGGAATTTTAATAATTCACCGGTTCCTGAGGGCGTTTATTACTTCGTTTTAAAGTGCGATGCTTCCGAATTTACCAAGACTGGTAGTATATTGTTAGCACGCTAACCACCCTAATCTAAAGTTTTACCTATAAAAATCAAGGATTGATCTAATATCAAGCCTTTGAATAGTTATATTTTATATTGGTATAGTTCTGCTTTCAATTATAGCGGTAACTTTACCATGACGCGATATACCTTTTGATATTCAGGGGGTTTATCTACCTTGCTAAAGGGTTACATTATACCTTAAAAGTGTATTTATGACCGAATCCATTTCAACTAATACCATGAATAGCTATCGGAATTCTATTTTATCATTCCTTTTACTTTTCACCACCGTTACACTACAGGCTCAGACTGAGAACTGTAGCAATGGTACAGACGATGATGGCGATGGTCTCATTGACTGTTACGACGGTGATTGCTCGACTGACGGGGCATGCGATGACTTCTTCTTTGGAAATCAGGTTATATGTGCTGACGACATTGACGTTACCACATTTGCCATTCGCCAACAGTGGACATCTGCAGATGAGACATCAACTAGCCATGCAACTCCTGCAATTGGAGACCTGGATGGAAATGGAATACCGGAAGTAGTAACAGTAAACAACAAAGGAACACTAGATCTTTTCGTGCTGAATGGTGCCACTGGTGCCACGATAGCTTCAGCAGATATTGGATTTACACCAGAAAATGCACCGATAGTTGCAGAGATTGATGGAGATGAAATTGGAGACATCATTGTTTCACAAAATAAAGGTGATGATGTTGCGCTTTATAATGTTGATTTTGCGACCGGAACATTAACTCAGAGATGGAGACAAAAGGCATCTGTTAACCAACCAATAGGTTTACCTGGTGTAGCTGACTTTGATGAAGACGGTGACGTTGAAATTTACTATAGAAACGAGGTGATGGACGCGCTTACCGGTAATGTAATCATTCCGGGTGATGGTAACTGGGAACAAGATTATGTGCATGGTACAATTGCGGTCGATATCTTCCCTTCCTCTTATTGTAGTGATTGTGCTGGACTTGAGCTTGTTTCAGGAAAAGAAATCTGGTCGATTAATGAAGCTGCAGGCACGAGAACACTTGTAGCAGATATGGATACAGTTATCCATTCAGATATTGATCCAAACTTAAACTACTATCCTAAATATTATCCAAGCTGGGATGATCAATGGTCTACAGTATCTGCTGCTGACTATAACCTGGATGGTAACATCGACCTAATCATCACCGGTGCTCTCGGAACAACCACCGAAAAATACAACGGGGAAACAACCATCTTTTTCTGGGATGTGGCTAACAGTAACGTAATCACTTATCACGACCCAACCAACAATTTCGTAAGAGGACCTGGTCGAGTAAATATTGGTGACGTGGATGGAGATGGTCAGCTCAATGCCAACTTCGTAATGGATCAAAAACTATACTCACTGGACGAAAACTTTAACGTCCACTGGATACACCCAATTAAAGAGGGATCATCAGGATTTACAGGATGTTCCCTTTTCGACTTTGATGGAGATGGTGCAGTGGAAGTGGTCTATCGAAGTGAGGAATCACTTTTGATTGTTGATGGAGTTGGTAATGGGGATAACACCACCAGTGAAAGAAGAGAAATTGCCTGTGTATCCAGAACGCAGGAGGAGTATCCTATAATTGCAGATGTAGATGGTGATGGAAGTAGTGAAATATGCTTGTCATGTTACTATAACAACTCCACTCCTTTCAGCCCATATAATAATACACAGTACTCTGCCATTCGTGTGTATGAGTCAGACGGTGAAGCATGGATGCCGGCTCGTGGAGTCTGGAATCAGCACGGTTATTACAACGTAAACATCAATGACGACTTAACAGTACCTGAGGAAGTACAGGATCATTCAGTGGTATTCTCAAATGGATTATGTGAATATGCTGATGGAACTCCAGTTCCTTTTCCGAGTAGACCACTTAATACTTTCTTAAATCAAGCACCAATTCTTAATGAAGAGGGTTGTGTTGAATTTGCCTCTCCTGATATTGATTTTGTGGGCATTCTGTCAGCAACTGATGCTGCATGTCCTGATGCTGAGATTACTGTAGAATTTGAAATTACCAATATTGGTGATGTAGATATTTCAGGTAATCTACCTGTTTCCTACTATGCCGGAGATCCAACTACCTCTAATTCAAATCTACTTGATACGGAAGTCACATTGCTGGAAGGCTTTGATGTAGGCGAAACCTTAACGATTACGCAAACCATTAGTGGAGTTGGTGGAGATTTTGAACTTTTCGTAGTTATAAATGATAATGGTGGAACCCCTCCGTTAACAGTTCCGCTTCCAACAGCCACTATTCCTGAATGTGAAACCGGAAATAATATTCAAAGTACACTTGTAGGTTTCCAGACATTTGATTTAACGGTTGAAAAGCTAAGCGATAACGAAAAATGTGACCCTACTAAACCAGATAACGGACAAGCAAGAGCTTACTACTTTGGTCCTACTCCTGGTGGAAATCAAAACATCTGGACAGAAAATTTTGAAGACAGATCGGGAGGTGACAAGTCAGACACTGACGAGACCGCATGGACTTCAGATGGCGGCAGTCAAACTCCGGACTTTTATGGAGTTACCTCTTATAATGGTTCCAACATGTTTGGAGCAACCAAAACAGGTACTAAAAATGATGAGGGTATTGTTACATGGACTTCACAGGAAATAGACATATCCGATTATACAGATATCAACATTTCACTTGATATTTTCGAAAATGGAAATCAAGAAGGATCCGGTCAGTGGAGAGACTTTGCCATTGCATACTATGAATTAAGAGATCAATCCAATACAGTGACTGAATCAGGAGTACTTAATAATGGTTCTCAATTTGATGATTTCACGTATGAAAAAGCATTTTTATCCAACCTAAATTCAGACGGAGTAGACTCATTACTTATTTTAAGAGTCGAAATCCACAACACAAGCTCTTCCGAGTCACATTACATTGACAATGTAACGGTAAATGGCACAGGCCCGGATATTACCAAAGAATTTACTGAACCTGATGGTTTTGTATTCAGATGGTACAATGATGACGATTATTCATCAATCCTTTATGAAGGAAGCCAATACCCGCAAATGGCTACAGGAACGTATGACGTGGTAGGGTACTATGGATTAACAGAATGTTACTCAGACACGGTAGAATTAACGATCGACCTGGTCAACACCCCTCAATTTAATGTTCATGTTTACGAAATAAGTCCATTAACGAATTGTAGCAATCCTGATGGTTCATTAGGGGCATTTGCATATACTTCGGAAAGTGGAGGAATTCCTCAAGACACACTGACTTCTGCTGATGGCTATGCACTCACATGGTTCATCCAATCTGAAGGTGTTACACCAATTGGTACAGGAAATACAATCCCCTCACTAGATGCGATTGGGTACACGGTCGAAGTTACCGAAGATCAATCCGGTTGTACTGTTTCTGAAAGTAGAACAGTTTCAACCACAGTCTCTAACCCTCCTAACCCAAGTGTATCTATAACTGATATTACGACTTGTGGTGGCACAGGCGAACTTTCAGCTAACGTTGGGGGAAATACATCAGATTACACCTTTGAGTGGTACGACGGACCTTCCATTAAACCTTCTGCGGATACTGTTGCAGTAACTTATACTGTTTCAGATCCGGGTGAGTACACAGTTAGAGCTATTCTAAACTCTTCCGGTTGTATATCAGATCCGGTTACTGTAACGTTGAATGACAACTCAACAGCACCAAATCCTGCCACAACTCTGGTTCAAAACAATACCTCTTGTGTAGCAGGAAATGGTATTATTAGCGCAGATGGTGATGGTGCAGGTACCGTTACCGGCTTTACTTTTGAGTGGTTCCTTGGCGCAAACACACTGCCTGCTAATGCACTACCAGGAACAGCTGCTCCTGGTGCATTCTTAGTAAATGATAATACATATGAACTGGGAGGACTCGAAGAAGGTACCTATACAGTTCGTGTGACTGATGACGCTACCAGTTGTTTTGAGACTCGAACAATTGATGTAACAGATACACCTGGATCCTTAACTGTTGATGCAGCGGCATTAGTTAAAAACGACATCAATAGTTGTGACCCTTCTGCTAGAGGCTCGATCGATGCATCAGGTGTTGTTCCAGGAGATGTCAATAATGTGTCCATCGGAAATATCAATAGTGACTTTGAGCAACCGGATATTTCTGAGGCTCCATACAATAAAAGTACGTTCAGCTTTGTACCACAAGACGAAGTGCCGGGCTGGTCTACAACTGCTTCAGACAATATCATGGAGCTTTGGAATGATGGGTTCCAGGGTGTTCCGGCATACTCAGGAGAGCAGTTTGCTGAGATTCTAGCAAACCAAATAGGTGCATTGTATTTTGACTTAAGTACAGTACCAAATTCGCTATTCTCATGGACGTTCGCCCACAGAGGTAGAGGTGGAACAGATAACATACGTGTAAGTATTGGAGCAGTAGGCTCTGAAGTGGCTCAAGGTGATTTTGCTACTGGAAACTCTAATTGGGCCGTTTACTCCGGAAATTATACTGTACCGACCGATCAGTTTGTTACACGATTCCAATTTGAAAGCCTTGATGCTGGTTCTGTTGGTAATTTTGTTGACTCAGTAACTTTTGTCCTTTTCCCGTATCGGTTTGAATTGTATGAAGGATCGACTGTCTCAGGTGCTGCAGATTATATCAATACTTCTGGTGAGTTTAATGATTTAGATGATGGAGACTATGTATTGGTAGTATATGATAACTTAACAGGGTGTGGTGCAGTTGAAATACCATTCACCATTGAAAGAGATCAGACGCAACCAACCATAGCCACTAGCATTACAGATGATAATAACTGTGATAATGATGCCGGTAGCGTAGATGTGACGGCTGATATGCCTAACCCAGCCTCAGAACCATCCTCATATACCTATGAGATTTTTGATGGACATTCATTTACGACACAAATTGGAGCCGATGAAACAATAGCAGATGGAACAGTTCCATTTACTTTCTCTAATCTGGCTCCAGGTGACTATCGAATTCGAGTAACGAATGATGATACACAGTGCACCAACTTCTCTGATATCGTAGTGGATGATGTAACTGTTACACCAACATTTACTGCAACACAAACAATCAATGACAATACTTCTTGTGATGCCGCTAATCCAAATGGATTCTTATCTGTGAGTATCCAGGGAGACGCAGAGTCTAATTACAACTTTACCTGGTATTCAGGTACTGATGCAACAGGAACTGTTTTAGCTGGTCCTACAGTAGGTGATAATGACTTAGGAAGTCTGGCTTCCGGTGATTACACCGTGGTTGCAGAGCACATTGCCACTGGTTGTGAAACCGTAGAGCTTACATTGAATGTGGATGACGATCCATACATTCCAAACATTGTCATTACGCAAGATGCCGCACAAACAGATTGTGGTACTGGTAATGGAGAGCTAAGTGCTTATATCGATAATGATCCGGATCTTCCGGATGGAACACAAACAACTACTGGATTTACCTTCCAGTGGCAACTTGATGGTGTTGATCTTGTTGATGGAGTTGCTGCTGCTAATGGATCTGTTCCAAGTGGATCACAGACAGCCAATGTATCAGGTCTTATTGCTGATGAGTATACGCTTGTTGTGACTCATGATAACACTGATTGTCCAGCTACTGAATCGTTTACACTGACGGAAAACCAGACCATACCTACCCTATCACTTATTAGCACTCAGGATAATGCTGGATGCGATCCTTCATCAAATAATGGTGAAATTCTGGTAAGCGCTTCTCCAGCAGGAACGTATGACTTTGACTACTTCTACTCCAATGGCACACAAGTGACCGATGGTGGTAATGTATCAGGTAGCAACACCAATAATCTGACGGGAATCACCGATGATACATATAAAGTGGTAGCTACTTCTACTCTAAGTTGCTCATCTGACACGTTGATTGTGGTTGTGGCTGCTAATCCAGCTACTATTACTGTGAATGGAAGCGTTACCAATCAAACGTCTTGTTCTCCTAGTACAGTAGATCCGAATGGTCAAATCACTGTTACTCCAAACACTAGCAGTGGTGAGCCGGCAGGAGGCTATGATATTCAGTGGTATTTCGGATCCGGAACTTCTAATACACTAGATGCCGGTGACTTAACCGATGGCGATGCATTAGCAAATGCATCAGCTTCTGGTGTATCCACATTAACTGTAGAGGGTCTTGAAGCCGGAACATATACGGTGGAAGTGACCAATACTGCTTCACAATGTTCCGAGACGGAAGAATTCACTGTAAATGATGCTTCTACTACCCCGACTTTCAATGATCCTGCGGTAGATGTTGCTGCGGTAGATATGACGGATTGTGCAGGTGGCACTAATTATCCAAATGGTGGTGTTACTGTTGACTTATCAGCTATTACGGGATCGGGCAACTACTCTGTAAACTATTACTATGGCGGATCAGCATTGCCTGCTAATCAATTAACAGTAGATGGCTCAACGAATATCTTTGCTGAAAAAGGAACTGCCGGAACTGCAGTTATCAGTATCTCTGAAACAACCGATAACACCACTTCAGCTTCTATTACCGGTATCGACCCTGGCGACTATACGGTTGAAGTAATCGATAACGGAACAGGGTGTACTACCGCTGAGGTAACAGTGACAGTTGCTGCTGTACCAAACGTAATTTCTGTGAATGGTAATATTGACTCTCACCAGACTACTTGTGTACCAAGTACTGTAAATCCTAATGGTGAAATAACAGTAACTCCAACAACAGCTGGTGGCGAACCAGCTGGCGGATACGATATCCAATGGTATTTTGGTTCAGGCACATCAAATACTCTTGACAATACAGACCTCACGGATGGAGATGCACTAGGAACAACGGCATCTGCATCAGGAGTAACCAATCTTACCACTACCGGTCTTGAAGCGGGTACATACACGGTTCAAGTGACCAATGTGGATACAAGGTGCTCTGTAACTGAAGAGTTTACTATTGACGATGACTCAACAGATCCGACTTTTGCAGCTCCGGCTACTGATGTCTCGGCTGTGAACATGACAGATTGCTCTGGTGGTGACAACTATCCAAACGGAGGAGTAACTGTTGACTTATCAGCAATTACAGGGTCAGGCAACTATACTGTGAATTATTTCTATGGTGGTTCTGCACTTCCTGCCAACCAACTAGATGTATCTGGTGCAACTGACATCTTTACTGAAAAAGGTACGGGTGGAACTGCAAATGCCAACATCGCTGAAACCACCGACAAAATGAATACTGCCTCTGTCTCAGGATTGGATCCAGGAGATTATACAGTGGTAGTAATAGATGACGGAACCGGATGTGCTACTGCTGAAGTAACAGTGACAGTAAATGCTGCTCCTGCTGTTATCTCCGCAAATGGAAACATTGATTCTCATCAAACGACTTGTGTACCAAGTACTGTAGACCCTAATGGACAAATCACCGTTACCCCTACTACGGCTGGTGGTGAGCCTGCAGGAGGATACGATATCCAATGGTATTTCGGATCAGGTACTTCCAACACTCTCGATGCTGGTGACCTTACTGATGCTGATGCTCTTGCCGGTACTTCCGCAACAGGAGCAACTACACTTACCGTGCAAGGACTGGAAGCAGGTACTTACACTGTGCAGATCACTAATGATGATACCAAATGCCCTATCACTGAAGAGTTTACCATCAATGATAATTCCACTACTCCTACTTTCAATGACCCTGCAGTAGATGTTGCTGCTGTGGATATGACAGATTGTGCTGGTGGTGACAACTATCCAAATGGCGGCATTACAATCGACCTTTCAGCGATCACTGGTTCAGGAACATACTCTGTCAACTACTACTATGGCGGTGCGGCTCTGCCTGCAAACCAATTAACAGTAGATGGTTCTACTAACATTTTCACTGAAAAAGGTATCGCTGGTACCGCAGTAATTGATATTACCGAAACAACCAACAACACCACTTCAGCTTCTGTTACAGGGCTTAATCCTGGTGATTATACCATCGAAGTAATCGACAGTGGTACAGGATGTGCTACTGCTGAAGTAACAGTGACAGTAAATGCTGCTCCTGCTGTTATCTCCGCAAATGGAAACATTGATTCTCATCAAACGACTTGTGTACCAAGTACTGTAGACCCTAATGGACAAATCACCGTTACCCCTACTACGGCTGGTGGTGAGCCTGCAGGAGGATACGATATCCAATGGTATTTCGGATCAGGTACTTCCAACACTCTCGATGCTGGTGACCTTACTGATGCTGATGCTCTTGCCGGTACTTCCGCAACAGGAGCAACTACACTTACCGTGCAAGGACTGGAAGCAGGTACTTACACTGTACAGATCACTAATGATGATACCAAATGCCCTATCACTGAAGAGTTTACCATCAATGATAATTCCACTACTCCTACTTTCAATGACCCTGCAGTAGATGTTGCTGCTGTGGATATGACAGATTGTGCAGGTGGTGACAACTATCCAAATGGCGGCATTACAATCGACCTTTCAGCGATCACTGGTTCAGGAACATACTCTGTCAACTACTACTATGGCGGTGCGGCTCTGCCTGCAAACCAATTAACAGTAGATGGTTCTACTAACATTTTCACTGAAAAAGGTATCGCTGGTACCGCAGTAATTGATATTACCGAAACAACCAACAACACCACTTCAGCTTCTGTTACAGGGCTTAATCCTGGTGATTATACCATCGAAGTAATCGACAGTGGTACAGGATGTGCTACTGCTGAAGTAACAGTGACAGTAAATGCTGATCCTGCTGTTATCTCCGCAAATGGAAACATTGATTCTCATCAAACGACTTGTGTGCCTAGCACCGTAGACCCTAATGGACAAATCACCGTTACCCCTACAACAGCTGGAGGTGAGCCTGCAGGAGGATACGATATCCAATGGTTCTTCGGCTCTGGTACTTCCAACACTCTCGATGCTGGTGACCTTACTGATGCTGATGCTCTCGCTGGAACCTCTGCTACTGGAGTGACGACTCTTACCGTGCAAGGACTCGAAGCAGGTACTTACACTGTGCAGATCACTAATGATGATACCAAATGCCCTATCACTGAAGAGTTTACCATCAATGATAATTCCACTACTCCTACTTTTAATGACCCTGCAGTAGATGTTGCTGCTGTGGATATGACAGATTGTGCAGGTGGTGACAACTATCCAAATGGCGGCATTACAATCGACCTTTCAGCGATCACTGGTTCAGGAACATACTCTGTAAACTATTACTATGGTGGTGCGGCTCTGCCTGCAAACCAATTAACAGTAGATGGTTCTACTAACATTTTCACTGAAAAAGGTATCGCTGGTACCGCAGTAATTGATATTACCGAAACAACCAACAACACCACTTCAGCTTCTGTTACAGGGCTTAATCCTGGTGATTATACCATCGAAGTAATCGACAGTGGTACAGGATGTGCTACTGCTGAAGTAACAGTGACAGTAAATGCTGATCCTGCTGTTATCTCCGCAAATGGAAACATTGATTCTCATCAAACGACTTGTGTACCAAGTACTGTAGACCCTAATGGACAAATCACCGTTACCCCTACTACGGTTGGTGGTGAGCCTGCAGGAGGATACGATATCCAATGGTTCTTCGGATCAGGTACTTCCAACACTCTCGATGCTGGTGACCTTACTGATGCTGATGCTCTCGCTGGAACCTCTGCTACTGGAGTGACGACTCTTACCGTGCAAGGACTCGAAGCAGGTACTTACACTGTGCAGATCACTAATGATGATACCAAATGCCCTATCACTGAAGAGTTTACCATCAATGATAATTCCACTACTCCTACTTTCAATGACCCTGCAGTAGATGTTGCTGCTGTGGATATGACAGATTGTGCAGGTGGTGACAACTATCCAAATGGCGGCATTACAATCGACCTTTCAGCGATCACTGGTTCAGGAACATACTCTGTCAACTACTACTATGGCGGTGCGGCTCTGCCTGCAAACCAATTAACAGTAGATGGTTCTACTAACATTTTCACTGAAAAAGGTATCGCTGGTACCGCAGTAATTGATATTACCGAAACAACCAACAACACCACTTCAGCTTCTGTTACAGGACTTAATCCTGGTGATTATACCATCGAAGTAATCGACAGTGGTACAGGATGTGCTACTGCTGAAGTAACAGTGACAGTAAATGCTGATCCTGCTGTTATCTCCGCAAATGGAAACATTGATTCTCATCAAACGACTTGTGTACCAAGTACTGTAGACCCTAATGGACAAATCACCGTTACCCCTACTACGGTTGGTGGTGAGCCTGCAGGAGGATACGATATCCAATGGTTCTTCGGATCAGGTACTTCCAACACTCTCGATGCTGGTGACCTTACTGATGCTGATGCTCTCGCTGGAACCTCTGCTACTGGAGTGACGACTCTTACCGTGCAAGGACTCGAAGCAGGTACTTACACTGTGCAGATCACTAATGATGATACCAAATGCCCTATCACTGAAGAGTTTACCATCAATGATAATTCCACTACTCCTACTTTCAATGACCCTGCAGTAGATGTTGCTGCTGTGGATATGACAGATTGTGCAGGTGGTGACAACTATCCAAATGGCGGCATTACAATCGACCTTTCAGCGATCACTGGTTCAGGAACATACTCTGTCAACTACTACTATGGCGGTGCGGCTCTGCCTGCAAACCAATTAACAGTAGATGGTTCTACTAACATTTTCACTGAAAAAGGTATCGCTGGTACCGCAGTAATTGATATTACCGAAACAACCAACAACACCACTTCAGCTTCTGTTACAGGGCTTAATCCTGGTGATTATACCATCGAAGTAATCGACAGTGGTACAGGATGTGCTACTGCTGAAGTAACAGTGACAGTAAATGCTGATCCTGCTGTTATCTCCGCAAATGGAAACATTGATTCTCATCAAACGACTTGTGTACCAAGTACTGTAGACCCTAATGGACAAATCACCGTTACCCCTACTACGGCTGGTGGTGAGCCTGCAGGAGGATACAATATCCAATGGTATTTCGGATCAGGTACTTCCAACACTCTCGATGCTGGTGACCTTACTGATGCTGATGCTCTTGCTGGAACCTCTGCTACTGGAGTGACGACTCTTACCGTGCAAGGACTGGAAGCAGGTACTTACACTGTGCAGATTACTAATGATGATACCAAATGCCCTATCACTGAAGAATTTACCATAAATGATAATTCCACTACTCCTACTTTCAATGACCCTGCAGTAGATGTTGCTGCTGTGGATATGACAGATTGTGCAGGTGGCGATAATTATCCAAATGGTGGGGTAACTGTTGACTTATCTGCCATTACTGGTTCTGGTAATTATACAGTTAACTACTTCTACGGAAGCTCAGCTAATCCTGCCAATCAATTAACAGTAGATGGTTCAACTAACATCTTTGCTGAAAAAGGAACTGCTGGAACTGCTAACATCAGTATATCTGAAACAACTGACAACACATCTTCGGCCTCTATTACCGGTATCGATCCAGGTAACTATACTGTTGAGGTAATCGATAATGGTACAGGGTGTACAACAGCTGAAGTAACGGTTAGTGTAGTTGCCAACCCTAACGATTTTTCCGCTGATATCAATGCTAGTGTCACAAATGAACAATCATCATGTGATTCAGGCAATCCAATAGGTCAAATTGAAGTAGATGTTCTAGGAGCCACTACAGGTTATACATTCCAGTTATATCCAGGACAACAAAATTCAACCGGAGAAATAACCTCTAATAAAACGACAACTGCGACAGAAGTAACATTCAATAATCTGGCCGCTGGTACATATACTATGAAGGTTACCAACTCATCGACCAATTGCTTCTATTCTGAAGAGTTGACTATTGTAACTTCAACTACCAATCCTGTGATTGGGTCAGCTGCTGAAACTTCATCAAATACCAGTTGTAATAATCCGACAGGTGAAATTACTGTTACAGCGAATAATAATGGTAGTGTACAACCTTTAGATGGTGCAGATGGCTATACGTTTGAATTATATGAAGGTACTACTATTGATGCTGGCGAAACTCCTACAACCATTAATGAAAATGACGGAGATGCAGTTTTTGGAAATTTGTCGGAAGGAAACTACGTAATTAGAGCCATAGACAACAATACTGGTTGTTTTGTAGAAACTGGTGCCGTAGTTGTTACCTATACAGGCCCTACTGCAACTTTTGACGAATCATCATTTACCAAAGTAAATATTTCAGATTGTTTTGATGATGATGGAGAGATCAATGTAAGCGCTGGTACAACAATTGGTGGCGCTCATACTGGAGATATAGTAATCACCTGGTATGCAGGAACAGATACGTCAGCAGCTACAGGTCAGCTTGTAGAAGACTTCTTTGAGGATGGTTTTACAGCTTCTGAAGTTACGATGAATCCGGTTAGTGTAAGTGGTGTAACAATCCAAAATGGTGAATTAATTGGACTGCCAGCAATAAGTTATACCGGCGTAGCTAGATTAGATAATGGATGTATAGAGGTGTTCAGTACGTCATTGACGTTTGGTGCTGCACCTGATGTAAGTTTAGCAATAGATAGGCAACCTACAAGATGTGAAGCAACCTATAATGGAGCGATATCTATTACATTAGATGCAGAGGTTGGAAATAATCCTGCCCAGTATAGGTACTTCATTTATGAAGGTGATCGTACAATCGTCCCAGATACTGATGGAACTCCTTGGAATCCTAATCTTTCTGATCCAACATATGCCCCTGTTTTGACCTCAGGATCCTTTAGTGATACTGATGACGGGGATATTGAAACCTTAAATGAATTGTCTATTGGCCATTCTGCGCTTGGAGAACTTGAGGCCGGCCTTTATACTGTTGCCATCGAATTTTTTGACGGAGGTCTAGGCGATAGATGTCCTGTGTACGTAGGTACAATTACATTAGATGAACCACCAGTTTCAACCTTGACCTTGGATTTGGCTAATACATCAAATAATACAATTTGTGATGTGTCAGGCGTATTGGATTATAATGGAGTTATTGAAGTTGATGCCAGCAATCCAGCGGGTGGTACTTTTGATTTTGTTTGGTATTATGATTCTGATGGAGATGGTGATTTTACTTCTGGTCAAACTTTAATAGATGCCGACGGTGCTGATGAAGCGGGCGCTGGATCAAATGTGGTAGGTTTTGAAACATTGGATGCAAATACAGCAATAATTTCTGGTCTTGGTGCGGGATGGTATCGTGTAATTGCAAATAATGATAATGCTGGTGCCGGAACAGATTGTCCCGATACACTTGACATTCAGCTATTTGATGAATTGACCACCTATTCTGTGGGTAACAGTTCAGGTGTCGATTGGAACAAAACCAATCAGGTAGATTGTAATGGTTTTGGATCATTTAGTCTAGAGCGAATTTTACAAAATGGTTCTGTGAATGTGAATTCGGATACACAAGCTGAAATAATCGCTGACTTTACACTTAGTTGGACCAATGTAACTACATCTAGTGTCTATAACCCTAATGTGAATGAAGCTTCAGGTAATGATCTTACTGCCGGCGATTATGAAATAGAAATAGTAAACGATGCAACTGGTTGTTCAACAACCTATAATTTCACAATCCAGGATAATACTGTAGATCCAATTGTTAGCCTATCTGCAAAAACGGCTGACACTTACTGTGACGGCACAAACAATACAGGTGACGGATCAATCACTATTGAAATTGATGATGAAGGTGTGACTACTAATTTGGCCGACTTTTCAGTTGAATGGTACAGAGGTACATATACTACTGCTCCTGGTACCGGTGATGATGACTTCATCGCGGATGACGCGGATGCGGATGATACTAACTCCGGTAATACTAATGCCGGATCTGCTCTCGTGAACGGTAACATCCTTTCACTTGATGGACTTGAAAATGGCACCTATACCGTATTCATTACCAAAGACAATGGAAATACTAGCGCAACTGATAATCAAGGTTGTTCAACCTTTGCAACATTTACTATCAACAGTGATCAACCGGTACTTACTGTAAGTGCTACTTCTGGAATCACTGTAGTGGATAATGATAACTGTACACCTGAAAATGGTTCCATTACCATCGATGAAATCATCGTGGATGGAACTCCGGTGGCGCTGGATAACACCAGCCCGTACACCATCAACTGGACTGCTACAGGTACTGGTAATGTGGTCACTTCCGGAGCAGGTGCTATCGCTAACGACAGGCTTGAAGATGTCGGCGCTGGAACTTACTCTTTCAATATCTCACACAATACTACTGGTTGTGCTACAGGCACAATCGATGTAGTCGTTGACGATATACAAGTAGATCCGGTAATCAGCTTGAATACAAAAGCTGCTGATACTTATTGTGACGGTACTAACAACACCGGCGATGGTTCTATTACCATCAATATCACTGAGGATGGTGGCTCAGCAATCACGCTAGCAGATTACTCCATCGAATGGTACAGAGGTACATACACTACTGCACCTGGTACCGGTGATGATGACTTCATCGCGGATGATGCGGATGCGGATGATACTAACTCCGGTAATACTAATGCCGGATCTGCTCTCGTGAATGGTAACATCCTTTCGCTTGATGGTCTTGAAAATGGTACATACACCGTATTCATTACCAAAGACAATGGCGATGTTTCCGGAAATGGAAACGAAGGGTGTGATGCGTTTGCAACATTTACTATCAACAGTGATCAACCGGTACTTACTGTAAGTGCTACTTCTGGAATCACTGTAGTGGATAATGATAACTGTACACCTGAAAATGGTTCCATTACCATCGATGAAATCATCGTGGATGGAACTCCGGTGGCGCTGGATAACACCAGCCCGTACACCATCAACTGGACTGCTGCAGGTACTGGTAATGTGGTGACTTCCGGAGCAGGTGCTATCGCTAACGACAGGCTTGAAGATGTCGGCGCTGGAACTTACTCTTTCAATATCTCTCACAATACTACTGGTTGTGTTACAGGCACAATCGATGTAGTCGTTGACGATATACAAGTAGACCCGGTAATCAGCTTGAATACAAAAGCTGCTGATACCTACTGTGACGGTACTAACAACACCGGCGATGGTTCTATTACCATCAACATCACCGAGGATGGTGGCTCAGCAATCACGCTAGCAGATTACTCCATCGAGTGGTACAGAGGTACATACACTACCGCTCCTGGTACCGGTGATAATGATTTCATCGCCGATGATGCGGATGCGGATGATACTAACTCCGGTAATGCTAACGCAGGATCTGCTCTCGTGAACGGTAACATCCTTTCGCTTGATGGACTTGAAAATGGTACATACACCGTATTCATTACCAAAGACAATGGCGATGCTTCCGGAAATGGAAACGAAGGATGTGATGCGTTTGCAACATTTACTATCAACAGTGATCAACCGGTACTTACTGTAAGTGCTACTTCTGGAATCACTGTAGTGGATAATGATAACTGTACACCTGAAAATGGTTCCATTACCATCGATGAAATCATCGTGGATGGAACTCCGGTGGCCCTGGATAACACCAGCCCGTACACCATCAACTGGACTGCTACAGGTACTGGTAATGTGGTCACTTCCGGAGCAGGTGCTATCGCTAACGACAGACTTGAAGATGTCGGCGCTGGAACTTACTCTTTCAATATCTCTCACAATACTACTGGCTGTGCTACAGGCACAATCGATGTAGTCGTTGACGATATTCAAGTAGATCCGGTAATCAGCTTGAATACAAAAGCTGCTGATACTTATTGTGACGGTACTAACAACACCGGCGATGGTTCTATTACCATCAACATCACCGAGGATGGTGGCTCAGCAATCACGCTAGCAGATTACTCCATCGAATGGTACAGAGGTACATACACTACTGCACCTGGTACCGGTGATAATGATTTCATCGCCGATGATGCGGATGCGGATGATACTAACTCCGGCAATGCTAACGCAGGATCTGCTCTCGTGAACGGTAACATCCTTTCGCTTGATGGACTTGAAAATGGTACATACACCGTATTCATTACCAAAGACAATGGCGATGCTTCCGGAAATGGAAACGAAGGATGTGATGCGTTTGCAACATTTACTATCAACAGTGATCAACCGGTACTTACTGTAAGTGCTACTTCTGGAATCACTGTAGTGGATAATGATAACTGTACACCTGAAAATGGTTCCATTACCATCGATGAAATCATCGTGGATGGAACTCCGGTGGCCCTGGATAACACCAGCCCGTACACCATCAACTGGACTGCTACAGGTACTGGTAATGTGGTCACCTCCGGAGCAGGTGCTATCGCTAACGACAGGCTTGAAGATGTCGGCGCTGGAACTTACTCTTTCAATATCTCTCACAATACTACTGGCTGTGTTACAGGCACAATTGATGTAGTCGTTGACGATATACAAGTAGATCCGGTAATCAGCTTGAATACAAAAGCTGCTGATACTTATTGTGACGGTACTAACAACACCGGCGATGGTTCTATTACCATCAACATCACTGAGGATGGTGGCTCAGCAATCACGCTAGCAGATTACTCCATCGAATGGTACAGAGGTACATACACTACTGCACCTGGTACCGGTGATAATGATTTCATCGCCGATGATGCGGATGCAGATGATACTAACTCCGGCAATGCTAACGCAGGATCTGCTCTCGTGAACGGTAACATCCTTTCGCTTGATGGACTTGAAAATGGTACATACACCGTATTCATTACCAAAGACAATGGCGATGCTTCCGGAAATGGAAACGAAGGATGTGATGCGTTTGCAACATTTACTATCAACAGTGATCAACCGGTACTTACTGTAAGTGCTACTTCTGGAATCACTGTAGTGGATAATGATAACTGTACACCTGAAAATGGTTCCATTACCATCGATGAAATCATCGTGGATGGAACTCCGGTGGCCCTGGATAACACCAGCCCGTACACCATCAACTGGACTGCTACAGGTACTGGTAATGTGGTCACCTCCGGAGCAGGTGCTATCGCTAACGACAGACTTGAAGATGTCGGCGCTGGAACTTACTCTTTCAATATCTCACACAATACTACTGGCTGTGCTACAGGCACAATCGATGTAGTCGTTGACGATATACAAGTAGATCCGGTAATCAGCTTGAATACAAAAGCTGCTGATACTTATTGTGACGGTACTAACAACACCGGCGATGGTTCTATTACCATCAACATCACCGAGGATGGTGGCTCAGCAATCACGCTAGCAGATTACTCCATCGAATGGTACAGAGGTACATACACTACTGCACCTGGTACCGGTGATAATGATTTCATCGCCGATGATGCGGATGCAGATGATACTAACTCCGGCAATGCTAACGCAGGATCTGCTCTCGTGAACGGTAACATCCTTTCGCTTGATGGACTTGAAAATGGTACATACACCGTATTTATTACCAAAGACAATGGCGATGCTTCCGGAAATGGAAACGAAGGATGTGATGCGTTTGCAACATTTACTATCAACAGTGATCAACCGGTACTTACTGTAAGTGCTACTTCTGGAATCACTGTAGTGGATAATGATAACTGTACACCTGAAAATGGTTCCATTACCATCGATGAAATCATCGTGGATGGAACTCCGGTGGCCCTGGATAACACCAGCCCGTACACCATCAACTGGACTGCTACAGGTACTGGTAATGTGGTCACTTCCGGAGCAGGTGCTATCGCTAACGACAGGCTTGAAGATGTCGGCGCTGGAACTTACTCTTTCAATATCTCACACAATACTACTGGCTGTGTTACAGGCACAATTGATGTAGTCGTTGACGATATACAAGTAGATCCGGTAATCAGCTTGAATACAAAAGCTGCTGATACTTATTGTGACGGTACTAACAACACCGGCGATGGTTCTATTACCATCAACATCACTGAGGATGGTGGCTCAGCAATCACGCTAGCAGATTACTCCATCGAGTGGTACAGAGGTACATACACTACCGCTCCTGGTACTGGTGATAATGATTTCATCGCCGATGATGCGGATGCAGATGATACTAACTCCGGCAATGCTAACGCAGGATCTGCTCTCGTGAACGGTAACATCCTTTCGCTTGATGGACTTGAAAATGGTACATACACCGTATTCATTACCAAAGACAATGGCGATGCTTCCGGAAATGGAAACGAAGGATGTGATGCGTTTGCAACATTTACTATCAACAGTGATCAACCGGTACTTACTGTAAGTGCTACTTCTGGAATCACTGTAGTGGATAATGATAACTGTACACCTGAAAATGGTTCCATTACCATCGATGAAATCATCGTGGATGGAACTCCGGTGGCCCTGGATAACACCAGCCCGTACACCATCAACTGGACTGCTACAGGTACTGGTAATGTGGTCACTTCCGGAGCAGGTGCTATCGCTAACGACAGGCTTGAAGATGTCGGCGCTGGAACTTACTCTTTCAATATCTCACACAATACTACTGGCTGTGTTACAGGCACAATTGATGTAGTCGTTGACGATATACAAGTAGATCCGGTAATCAGCTTGAATACAAAAGCTGCTGATACTTATTGTGACGGTACTAACAACACCGGCGATGGTTCTATTACCATCAACATCACTGAGGATGGTGGCTCAGCAATCACGCTAGCAGATTACTCCATCGAGTGGTACAGAGGTACATACACTACCGCTCCTGGTACTGGTGATAATGATTTCATCGCCGATGATGCGGATGCGGATGATACTAACTCCGGCAATGCTAACGCAGGATCTGCTCTCGTGAATGGTAACATCCTTTCACTTGATGGACTTGAAAATGGTACATACACCGTATTCATTACCAAAGACAATGGCGATGCTTCCGGAAACGGAAACGAAGGATGTGATGCCTTCGCTACTTTCACTATCAACAGCGATGAGACTTTAATAACAGTGGATATCGACGCGGGAGTTGATGTTGTGAACAACGACAACTGTTCACCTGCAAATGGATCGATCACAATCAATCAGGTAATTGTTGATGGTGGTGCTCCTACTACCCTGACCGGTGCTAGCCCCTATGTAATCACATGGACTAACTCTGGCTCTGGAACAGTTGGCACATCTACTGGTGGATTAACTGACAATCAATTAACAGGATTAAGTGCAGGTACTTATTCATTTACCATCGCACAAACGGCAGCAACTGGCGGTTGTTCCACAGGTACAATCAATGTGGTGGTAGAAGATACACAAGTAGATCCAGTGATTACATTGAATACCAGCTCTGATGACACTTATTGTGATACTTCAGATAATAATGGTACTGGTGCAATCACCATCAATATCACGGAAGATGGAGATCAAGCTGTTGACATTACCGATGGGGATTACTCTGTTGAGTGGTACAGAGGTACGTTCACAACCGCTCCTGGTCTTGCAAGTCCAAACTTCTTACATGATGATCTCGGAAGCGCAAGTGGAGCTAACGTAGGATCTGCAGCCATTGGAACTGATATCCGATCGCTTACAGGGCTGGAAACCGGGAATTATACGGTATTCATCAATAAGAACAATGGTAATGCTTCCGGAAATGGTAATGAAGGATGTGATGCTTTTGCTACATTCACCATTGGTAGCTCTACTGTGACCCCTACCCTAAACGTTTCAGATATCCAGGCTCGAACACTACCTGATACTTTATGTACAGGAAATAGCGGTAGAATTGTGATTAATGACGCTGATATTGATGGTGTGCTTGACGATTACGATATTGTAATCAGGCAAGGATCTGCAACAGGTACAGATGTAACTGGATCTCCTTTCAATGGAAACGGCTCTCCTTCGATTACAATAAACAGTTTAGCTGCTGACGATTATTTCATCATTGCTACTGACAATACCACGGGCTGTGCAGCTGCAACTGCAATCGTCAATGTGAAGGATTCTGTAAGAAACCCACAAGTGGCATTGGTGAGCATGACTTCAGATCAAGATTGTGGCACTAGTGCATCGGTCGGTGGATTGGAAGTGTTGGTAGATGGCAAATACAATGATGCGAACGCCGGACCGATTACGTTCCTATGGGAAATTGCCGGTGGTGGAGCTATTGGTGGTGGTGTCACAACCAATCAGGCAGCATTATCAGGAGTTTCCGCTGGAAACTATCAGGTGACGGTGACGAACACCAACACCGATTGCTCAAGAACTCGAACTTATACGATTACTTCAGAGCAGGTACTGCCAAGTATCTCACGAATCAACGTAGTTGACAATATCGTTTGTGATGATGATAATGATGGCAACCCGGTTGATGCAGGATCTTTTGCTGTGACAGAAGTAACCTTTGATGGAAACACATTCGATACCGTGGCAATGGGAAGTAATTATCAGTTGGAAGTATTTGCGCTACCTGGATCTACTCCTGTCACTGACAATGATGCTTCTACTCCTTATTTGTTTGAGCAACTTGCTAGCGGGGATTATCGTGCCGTGATTACTAGATTGGATTCTGACTGTGATTCTGAAGGTTTAGAATTCACTATAGAAGATGTGGTGACCAGACCGATTGTTAAAATAGCATTACAAGTTTCAGATTCAACATGCAGCGGCGGTGGTACACCGAATGGTACGCTTAGAGCTACTGCAACTGTAGGAACAACAAGCGGAATAGATGATTCAGATGCCGATTATACCTTCCAGTGGTACTTAGGTTCCGGTACAGGAACACCACTTGCTAACGGTGTTGATCCGGGTAATGGATCTACTCCGAATGGAGTAGCAACTTCCGACCTATCCGGAATGGCTGCTGATACTTATACAGTTGAGGTAACCAGGCTATCTACTGGATGCGTAACTACTGAGGAATTTGAGTTACCTAATGTTCCAACAAATGTTGAAATATTAACAGCAACTGCAACAGATGCAACAACGTGTGCTCCTGGTGACGGGGTGATCACAATAACATCAGTGAATAGAGATAATTTGACGGATTATACATTTGATTACTACGATGTAGATCCAACGTCTGGAAGCCCAACCCCAGTCTTCTCAGGAACTGGAGGAGCAGCATACACAACTGCAACAGCCGGAACGTATTGGATCATTGGAACAAACACATTAATCAATTGTACTACTCCTGCATTTGAAATAGAGGTTGGTGATGCAATAGTGCTACCTACCTTAACATTGGATGCGTTTGACTTCCAGACTAACTGTACGCCTGATAATCCTAATGGACGACTACTTGTACTAGCAAATGGTCAGCCTGAAAATGCCACATATGATTTCGAGTGGTACTATGGAACAGGAACAAGCAATCCACTAACCTCTGATGATTACACCGGAGGAGCTAATTTGGCAGGAGCAAATACAAATGAGGTGTCCGGATTAGCAGCAGGATTCTACACGGTAGAAGTGACAAACATTGCGACAGGATGTAGTATTTCAGAAACCTATGAGATGACGGATAAAATTCCGAATCCAATTGCAATATCGACTACTGCTTCTGCCAATACCAATTGTGTGAATCCTAATGGTAAAGTGGCAGCTTCAGTAATTACACCTGCACCGGGAAGATCAGTAAGTGATTACCAATTCTACTGGTTCGTAGGTAGTCTAGCAGCTGTGGGACCAAACCCTAACCCTGCAAATGCAGACTTCACCGGATCGTTGGTAGAGAATTTGGAAGACGGCAACTATGTAGTACTTGTAATAGACCAGGTAGATACACAGTGTCAGTCAAATGCAACACAAGTAATCATTGAAGATGGCACTGAAAGTCCTGAGTTTGAATTAACTACAGCACCAGTAACTGTATGTTTCGATCGAAAAGATGGATTTGCAACAGTGAGTGTACCAAATCTATCATCTGTAGATATTGCATGGTTTGATGATTCAAATATCGAGATTGGTGATAGGTTCTTCATCGACTCATTAGACGCTGGTATGTACTCTGTTCAATTGACAGATGTAATTACGGGATGTATTGCTACTGAAGTATTTGAAATACTCAACGAAGCAATTACTCCAAATGCGCCTTCTGTAATAGTCAACAATGGCAGAAACAATTGCTCAATTGCCAATGGTAGTGCAATTGCGAACGTAGATGGTGTTGCAAATAACTACCTGTTTGAATGGTTTGATCCGAGCGACATGAATACTCCATATGCAACTGGTTCTGAGGTATTCAACCTGGATTCAACCACTTACCTGGTACGAGCTACAAATATTTCTACCGGATGTGAATCTCCATTTACTTCTGTAGATATTCGATATGAAGTAGTGGATCCGGAATTTGAAGTACTTGCGACAAACTCCATTTGCTTGAGAACAGAAGATGGATCAACGAACCAGTTTACCGGTACAGCTATCATTAGTTTCGAAGAATTCCAGCTACCGACTGATTTTGAATGGAGAGATTCAAACGGAACATTGGTAGGAACAGATTCGCGATTGATTGACGCATACCCTGGAGATTATACGGTGACTTTTACTGCTGAAAACGGATGTACTTATAATGCATCCTTTACACTGGAAACCTCACTAACAATCTACAATGGCGTATCTGCGAATGCAGATGGTAAGAATGACTTCTTCCTAATCGACTGTATAGATTACTTCCCGGGTAATAACGTGAAGATTTACAACCGTGCAGGACAGAAAGTATTTGACCTTGACGGGTACAACAATACCTCTGAAAGGTTTGAAGGATTCAGTAATGTTGGAGGCGGAGGTCTTAAATTACCTCCTGGAACCTACTATTACATTGTTGATCTGGGTACAGGAGAGGATCCAATTCAAGGTTATTTAGAATTAGTTCGATAATTTTAGGACAATGAAAAAATTCACATTATCAATAGGACTTATAATCATAGCTGTTTGCGCTCTTGCGCAGCAGCGACCGGTTATGTCCACATATATGTTTAATGGGCTTGCGTTAAACCCTGCTTATGCAGGAAGCTTAAATATTCTCAGCGCCAGCTTCATACATAGAAAGCAGTGGATTAACGTTGACGGTGCTCCTACTTCGAACATACTTTCAGTACATAGTTCGTTCTACGGAAACCAAATTGGTTTAGGCATTCAGGCCTCACGTGATGTAATAGGTGTGCATGAAGAATCCGCACTATACCTAAGTGGCGCATATAAAATAAAAACGGGAGTAGGTATCCTGGCCATGGGTCTCTCGGGTGGATTTGATAATCGAAGGTCTGATTTTTCACAATTAAATGTGATCAACGAAGACGATGAGTTACTTACCGGAACCCCCACTCGATTTACTCCAAACTTTGGTACTGGCATCTATTTCGCCAATCCAAGAATGTACGTTGGAGTGTCAGTTCCATATATTTTAGAAAATAGCTTATATCAGGTTCAAGCTGATGGCACCACTTCTGAAGGTAGAGAAAGCAGGTATTACTATGCTACTGGAGGAGTCGTTTTTGATATCAACCGTAACATAAAATTCAGTCCCTCTGCTTTAATTCGTTATCAAGAACAAAGTAGACTAGGCTGGGACTTAAATGCTACTGTTATTTTTGATGGTATAGCCTATGCTGGAGTCTCCTATCGCAGCGGTGACGCACTAGTATTCCTTACACAGTTAATTCTAAATGAAAATTTCAGACTTGGTTATGCGTATGATGCAACTGTGAATGAGCTTAATAATCACTCCAGAGGTACGCATGAAATCCTTCTTAATTACCGAATCAAACTTCGGAATTATAAGAAAGATCCTCAATGTCCGGTTTACTTCTGACCGTCCTTACTCAAATCGGTGAGTAAGGCATTGATTAGTGACAATAGCAAACTAAATATCAGTGCCCACCAAAACCCATCCACATCAAATCCGGGTACAATGGAGCTTGTCATTAAAATGATTAATGCGTTGATTACCAACAGGAAAAGACCAAAGGTTACCACAGTAATTGGAATGGTTAGTATTATCAATAGTGGTTTAACTGTCGCATTGAGCAATGACAATAGAACCGCAATAATCACAGCAGTGATAAAGTCATCAATATAAACTCCGGGAAGTAAATAAGATGCGATAATCACTCCAATTGAGGAAAGAAGAATTTTTACTAATACATTCATAAGCTACTTTTCTTTAAACCATCCGGCGTACATGGTATAATTGCCGGCTATTCTACCTAACATTTCTTTATTCGCCGCATCCATACTCTTTAGTTTTTTACCAGGCACCCCTCCATAGACAGAATTTTCTTCAACCACCGTATTTGCTAGCACTACTGTTCCTGCACCAATTATGGAGCCTGCTTTAATTATGGCATTATCAAGGACAATTGCTCCAATCCCGATCAGCACATTATCCTCTATCGTACAGCCATGAACAACTGCATTGTGACCAATGGACACATTATTCCCTATTGTCGTTCCGGCCTTCTCATAAGTCCCATGAATAGTTACATTATCCTGAATGTTCGTGTTGTTTCCAATTCGGATATAATTCACATCTCCCCTGACTACAGCTCCAAACCATACCGTACAATTGTCACCCATTTCAACTTCTCCAACAATGGTACTATTGGGAGCAAACCAACAATCTTTTCCATACTTAGGAGTGTACCCTCTCACCTCTTGTATATGTGCCATGTTACGATTTTTGGCTAAATCTAAATAAAATCAATTCGATTAGTGCTGACAAAATGTCACAGCTCTTCTATCTTTGCAGCATGCAAGGATTGATAGCAGACATAGATTTACTTGAGGTAGAGAAAAATCAACCTGAATCATGCGATTACAAGGTGACAGAGGAAAATGCCACTGCAACCCAGCGCAAATTATACATCGAGAGCTATGGGTGTCAGATGAATTTTTCCGACAGTGAGATTGTAACATCCATATTAAAAAAGGAAGGATTTGGCACCACCTCTTCTCCAGAGCATGCAGATGTCATTTTAATAAACACCTGTTCCATTCGTGAAAAAGCAGAACAGACAGTAAGAAACCGTCTCAATTTCTTCAATGGTGTCAAAAAGAAGAACAGGGATGTAACCGTAGGTGTACTTGGATGTATGGCAGAACGCTTAAAATCCAAACTACTTGAAGAGGAAAAGATCGTTGATTTAGTGCTGGGACCTGATGCCTACCGAGATTTACCAAAGCTTGTGAAACAAGCCGAAGAAGGCGAAAAAGGAATCAATACGTTTCTTTCAAGAGAGGAAACCTATGCGGATATTTCACCTGTAAGATTAAACTCCAATGGAGTAACGGCCTTTATTTCAATCATGCGAGGATGTGACAATATGTGTTCATTCTGTGTGGTGCCTTTCACCAGGGGGCGAGAAAGAAGTCGGGATCCTCACTCGATCGTCAGAGAAGCGCAAGAACTCTTTGATAAAGGGTACCGCGAGGTAACGTTACTTGGCCAGAATGTAGATTCTTACAAATGGTCAGCGATTGAGAACAACAAAGCACGACTTAACAAAAAAGATGATGTAGATGAGATTGTCAATTTTGCCAATCTCATAGAGATGGTAGCTCAGGTAGATCCGGACTTAAGAGTCAGGTTTTCGACCTCACATCCAAAAGATATTACGGATGAAGTACTATACACCATGAAGAAGTACGAAAACATTTGTAATTACATCCACCTTCCTGCACAAAGTGGAAATTCAAGGGTGCTTGAATTAATGAACAGAACCTATTCCCGAGAATGGTATATCAACCGAGTAGATGCCATCCGAGACATTCTAGGAGAAGAATGTGGAATCAGCTCAGACATGATCGCCGGATTTTGTACTGAAATAGAAGAAGAGCACAAGGACACGTTGACCCTAATGGACTATGTGAAGTACGATTTTTCATACATGTTCTTTTATTCAGAAAGGCCAGGCACTGTCGCAGCTAAAAAATACGAAGATGATATTCCTTTAGAAGTTAAAAAGCGAAGATTACAGGAAATCATCGATAAACAACGTGAAATATCATTGGAACGAAACAAACTGGATGTAGGCAAAGCATTCAAAATTCTGGTAGAAGGGACAAGCAAACGATCCGACAAGCAAATGCAGGGGCGGAATTCGGCAAACAAGGTGATCATCTTTGAAGGAAATGTGCCTAAAGGCTCCTATGTAACTGTAAAAGTTACCGATTGCACACCTGCTACATTATTTGGAGAGTTGGTATGACTTTGAAAATAGATTCAGAAGTACAGGCTATAAAACAGCGTTTTGAGATTGTTGGTAACTCCGACAAACTTAATAATGCCATTCGTGTAGCCATGCAGGTAGCTCCAACAGACATGAGTGTACTGATCTCAGGTGAAAGTGGAGCAGGAAAAGAATCATTTTCAAAGATCATACACAGTCTTTCTCATCGTAAGCATGGTCAATTCATTGCCATAAACTGTGGAGCCATACCTGAGGGTACCATAGATTCAGAATTATTTGGTCATGAGAAAGGCGCCTTCACAGGTGCCACGGGAGATCGTAAAGGATATTTTGAAGTAACCAATGGTGGTACCATTTTCCTGGATGAAATAGGAGAAATGCCTCAAAGTACACAAGCTAGGCTATTAAGGGTGCTTGAAAACGGTGAATTCATCAAGGTAGGGTCATCGAAAGTTCAAAAAACTGATGTACGTGTAATTGCTGCAACCAATGTTGACTTACTTGATGCAGTAAGTAAAGGTAAATTCAGAGAAGACCTTTACTACAGACTAAGTACTGTTCCCATCTATGTGCCTGCCCTACGTGAACGTGGAGATGACGTGGTTTTGCTTTTCAAGAAGTTCGCCTATGATTTCTCAGAGAACTATAAAACAGCCCCCATTAAGCTAGCAGATGATGCCAAAGAATACCTCAAATCTCATCGATTCCCGGGTAACATCAGGCAATTGAAAAACCTGGTGGAGCAAATAAGTGTATTAAGTGTAGAAAGAGAAATCTCACTCGAGCAGCTTCAAAAATACCTTCCACGGACTGGAAGTAGCCTACCTGCATTGATCAACAAAGAAGAATCAAAAGATAACTTCACCGAAAGAGATATACTATACAAAGTACTCTTTGATATGAAGTCGGACATGGCAGAGCTTAAAAAGCTTGTTTTTAAGATGCTGGATGGTGATGATAACGATGAAGAGATACTTGAAGACCATAAGTCACTTTTTAAAAATATAGATTCTTCACACGCTCAATTGGATGAATACAAAGAAGAAAATCCATCAGTTGATGAGCCAACACTTGTAATCGCTTCCAATCAGGATGATTATGACTCAGAAGTAGAGGACATTACACATGAAATGGAATATGAAGATTCACTATCACTGGAAAAGAAAGAGAAAGAATTGATTATCAAAGCCTTAAGAAAGAATAATAATAAACGAAAGTACGCAGCTGAGGATTTGGGCATTTCGGAACGAACTTTGTACAGGAAGATTAAGCAATATGAACTTGAGAATCTTTAGTCTTCTTTTCTTACTGGTAGCCATAGGCTTGAGTAGCGGCTGTGGCGTCTATTCATTTACCGGAGCATCTATCTCACCTGATGTAAAAACAATATCCATTGGTACTTTTTACAATAATGCACCACTTGGTCCATCCAATATGAGCGTATTATTCACGGAGAATATCAAAGACTATTTTCAGCAAAATACCAGTCTGGAGCTTGTCGATAATAATGGCGATTTACAAATAGAAGGATACATTGCTAACTATACCATTACTCCAGTGGCAGCAACAGCAGGTAGTCAGGGACAGGCTGATTTTTCAGCATTATCACGTATTACCATCACTGTTTCAGCATCTTATACAAACGTCAATGATCCCACTTTTGACTTTGACAGGACCTTCTCGTTCTTCAAGGACTATGATAATTCCATAAACCTACCGGCTAATGAAGAAGCATTCGTTGAAGAGATATTTGACCAAATAGTACTAGATATCTTCAATGCTTCCGTTGCAAATTGGTGATTTTGCTTAATTTTAGCTTAAACACCGACATCATTACCTGTGAATAAAACCGAACTAATAACCTTTCTAAGAGATCCGGGAAAGCTATCTGGCCCCCAGCTTGACAAACTTGAGGAGATAGTCAATGAACATCCCTATTTCTTAAGCGGTCGGTTGTTGCTTGCAAAAGCAAGCAAAGAGCAAAATCACCCTCAAACAAAAAAAAGGATAGCTTCTGCAGCTATTTACTCAACCGATCGGATTTTATTAAAAAAGTATCTTTCCGGCAATCTGTTCTTTTTGAAAAGACCATCAGAAGTTGTCGAAAAACCTAAAGCTGAAAAGGTCGAAAAAGATCCTGCCGAACAAACGGAAAAAGCAGCCAATACTCCTACCAAGACACCCCAAGCTGATATCAAAAAGCCATCAGCCCCTGAGGATAAACCAAAACCGCCTACCAAAAAAGCCAGTGAACCGGACATTGCTCCACCAAGCAAATCGGAAAAAGCCAAAGAAACTAAGAAAGAGGCTCAGTCTGAAAACCTTAAGAAGAAGCCTTCAAAACCGCAACCACAGGTACCTGGAGTCTCTAGTGGCGAATTAGATTCAATCCTGGAAGAACTCCAACATGACCTGGAAAATCTAAAATCATCTCGCGAAAAGTTCACTAAGGTTCAGGATAAAATCGAAGAAGACGATGCGGTTTCAGCAGCTTTAGAAAAAGCAACCGGAAAAAGTGCTAAGCCGGATAAAGACCCTGAAGTTAAAACCAGTCAATCCGTAGATACTGATAAAACCGAAGAAAAGGAAACGGAAAAAGAAACATCTGTAACTGACCAATCTGCAGAAGAAACGAAAGATACCTCGGATTTAGATACAGAAAAGCTTATTGCTGAAGCTAATAAGTCTGCTGAAGAGATGAAGAAATCAGCAGCCGCTATCAATGAGCAGTTAATAGCAGCTGCGAAGAAAGCCAAGGAAGAAGTAGCGGAAGAAGAGCAGGTTGCCAGGAAACAGCTAGAAAGTAAGGAGGAAGAGGAGACTAAAGAGGAAGCGGCAGTTAAAGAATCGAAAGAAATTAAAAATAAAGAGGAGACTAAGAAGAAAGACGTTATTGAAAAAGAAGGGTCTTCTGAAAAGATAGAAACTGATTCTAAACCAGAAGATTCAGATGATAAAGGGGCTGATTCTAAACAAGTAGCTAAACCAGATAAGGAACCAAAAGAACACCCACCTACTCCGAAGCAAGAAAGCGCAACTTCTTCAGATGAAAAAGATGTTTCATCTGAAGATGAAAGAGCAGAGCGTGTTATTAAGGAGCCTAGATTCTCCAGATTCCAACTTAGAAGCTCGTTTAAGCCACCTGAAGATTTGGATACAAGTTTCCTCGATATGGATGATGAGGATACAGGAAATAAGAAGGAAGAAAAGAAAGAGGCTTCTAAGAGTGATGACTACTCAACTGTTAAGAAGTCAACGGATAAAATTATAGATAAGAAAGACTCACCTAAAGATTCGGGTAAAGAGGAAAAAGCAGAGGATGCCAATAAAGAAGACAATACCGACTCTGATAAGGTGGATCAAGACATAGCTTCAAAAACACCTGCTACTGATAAGGAAGAAGAGAAGAAGGCCGAAGAGAAGAAGGCCGAAGAGAAGAAGGCCGAAGAGAAGAAGGCCGAAGAGAAGAAGGCCGAAGAGAAGAAGGCCGAAGAGAAGAAGGCCGAAGAGAAGAAGGAAGAAGACAAGAAAGATGAAGAGAAGAAGGGTGAAGGAAAGGCAGTAGCGGAACAGAAGGTCGAGGAAAAGAAAGAACCGAAAGCAGAATCACAAGAGGAAAGTGATGATGAAAAGTCAAAAATCAGACTACCAGACCTATCGAAAGCACGACCTGTCAAACGAAAAAATCCGCGAAGAGTAAAGTCAATAAAAGATCAGGTTATAGCTGAAGACAAAACAGAAAAACCACAATCAAAAAAAGACGATAGCAAAGAGGTAGAAAAGAAAGAGAAATCAAAGGCTACACCAAAAACGACAGAGAAAAAGTCTGGTCAATCAAAAAAAGCAGCGCCAAAAAAAGAAAAAGCTAAGAAAACAAGTAAAGAAAAGACTACCTCTAAGTCTAAGTCATCCAAAAAGGATGAAAAAAATGAAGATGACAAATCTGATCAAAAGGATCCTCAAGACATCATAGACAAGTTTATCAAGGAGTCTCCTACTATCAAGTATCAAAGAAAAGAGGATATGAAAGCGGAGGACCTTGCTGAGAGGAGTGCTTCATGGGATCCTAACCTCGCATCAGAATACCTGGCTGAGATTTACCTTCATCAGGGAAATAAAAAGCGTGCAATTGAAATCTATGAGGCATTAAGCTTGAAATATCCGGAAAAAAAATCTTACTTTGCGGACTTAATTTCAAAGATTGAATAGATGTACGGAATAATTGTAACCCTGATTGTAATAGTAGCTGTGTTGTTGATCCTTGTTGTGCTTGCACAAAACCCAAAAGGTGGTGGGCTATCCAGTCAATTTGGTGGATCAGGTACAACCCAACTAATGGGGGTTAAAAAAACGGGAGATCTTCTTGAAAAACTAACCTGGGGTTTTGCTATCGCACTATTGGTTCTATCCGTATCTACTAACTTTATCCAACCGGATGTAGATCAGGACGTTTTGAGCAGCCCTAACATTGATAATGCTCAAACTACACAACCGGTAATTCCTCAAGGAATTCAGCCAGCTGATGCAAACAGCTCTGATCTTGAAGGGCTTACTGGTGAGACTAGTGCTACTGACTCTACTAGCGAATAACCTATTTATTTAATTGCTTTTCGGAGAAATAATCTATCCTTCCATCTTTTCCGATGGTTTGAATATAGATTTTGTATTCTTCTTCAGCTAGCAATTTATCTTCATAATCATTGCGATTGATTCCGAAAAACAGTGTCGATTCAAATGGTTTAGTTACTGGATTCTTTTGCTCAAAATGATGATACCCTGTAAATGGCATGAAGTTGTTCATTCGCTCATTTGATTCAGTGTAATTACTAGAACTAGAGACAACCGCTAGTATTCCTTTGCTGAAGCTGTTCCCAAATTTTCGTATTGTCTCATCATTAAAAGCTACAAGTACAGAATCAATTTGATCAAACGAGAGATCAAAAAGCTCTGATTCGTCCCTAATCGCTCTGTTATTATGAATAATTAGCTGAGGTTTCTCGAATGAGCCATTAAATCCATTGTAAACATTAACAGATTTTGAACCTTTATCCTCAACCACAGAAACATTCATCACCGCCTCTTTGATAAAATCTTCAAAGTCTTCAAGTCTCACATAATCATCTGACTTAAAAGTCATATCAAAAGAATAGTCCTCCCAGAAGTATGTCTTAAATCTATCCTGATTGTAAAAGGTCGACAAGGCATATTTAAACTCCAATTGATCATTGATGTAATCGTCGGTTACGTTTTTATCATAGAAAGAAACGGTAGGGATATAAGAAAAATCGACGTTCTCATCCACCTCAATGACTACCTTATCCGAGATATCTTTTAAAGACTTATTCTCTACAACTGAAAAACTCACATAATCTTGACCAACAGGAAAAACCAAATCAATCAAAAACTCACCTGAGTTATCCAAAGGCACTGAGAGGTCAAGATCGTTCTTGAAAAAATGAAAAATTATACTTGAATTGCTAATCAGATCAGTTGCCCCTTCTACCCTTCCCTTCAATTGAATATTTTCCTCAGGATAGTATTTAATTTCAACTTTTTTTTCTGCTTTCAAAATGCTCTCCCATTCCTTCAGTGAATATTTTGAAAATGAATCCAACATCGATTCAGATGTTAATTCTTCGAAGCTCTGCATTTCGGTATTTAGAGATCTTGGTAACTTATAAAATAGTCGATAAACATGTTTCATTAAAGCCTGTGATCTTGTATAAAAAGGTTCTTGATCATAAACTGCAATCCAGGTAAGACTATTATTCTCCAGCTTGGAGTTAAGCGTTCTTTCTAAGAAATCAGTGCTTGGTTGATTAGATCCTTCTAAATAAAAACATTTGATTACTACCACTTCTTTATCTCCAATTAATATCAATTTTTGAAGGTTTCCTTGAAATTTTTCTTTAGCTATTCCAATATTCGTCCTACCCTGTTTAAGATCCACTTTTGCAACGAATTGAATACCTCTCAGTCCCTCACTCACAAGAAAATAAGAACCCGCAGTAGATAAATTATTAAATTCTAAAAAGACCTTTGAATCGGTGTTGTTGAGCGTGATATCCACCTGATTATTCAGAACAGGCATAAACTCAGATTTTTCATAATCAACCTTCCTGCATACAGCTTTTGGAGCATCAAGTGTATTTTGAATATAAAGAGGTAAACGATGAGCGTATTGCTCTACCTCAAAATTTTGCATGAATTTGGTATGAACCACCAACTGATAATTGCCAGTAGGTATGTCTGTAGGAAGGCTAATTTGATCATTTACGATACCACTATCCAAACGCAATGCATATTTGGTCGAATACTCATCTGATTCATGAATAAGCTCCAAATAGCATACTTTACTTAGAGTGGTAGGTAAGTGATATTGATCAAATATGATAGCACTTAATTTGATGCTTTCACCGGTGAAGTATATCTGTCGATCCGTCGCAACAAAGGAATACTCTAACGGGTTGTTAAACTTATAGTCACTATAAGCATCTATGATAGCAGCCTCGTTTAAACCTTGACTATAGCCTTTTAGGAGACCGAGTAAACAAACCGTATATATTATTATTCTTTTCATATTATTACTTCCACTGTGGCAGATGACTGAGCCACTGCTCTGAAAATTCCTACAACTTCATTTTCACAGTCTTCGCATTCTATATTTCCTTTTAGTTGAAAAGGATAAGTATCGAAAACAAGGCCATTATTATTTGTTAGACGTTTGATTTCTTTGAAATATTGATAAGACTTAGGGGTCAATGTTTCTTGTACTATTTCAAAGTCAGTTATCCAAGATTGTTCCAACCTGCAACATGGGTTTTCTACACACAGTATTGACTGATTAGGTTCAGAGGGACATGGGGGAGATCTGTCATAAAACTCCCAGGGAAGATTGAGACGAAAGCCAACAGGGATAGTAACCGTTTCAGTACAATTGGTCTGATTGGTACACGAGTGTAAAACGTAATCATCAAAGTTCACCTCTTCTCTTTCTAACGTTACCGGGCTTAGATAAGAGTATTTAAAAGATAGCTTAGAATAAACTTCGCGTGATGGTGGAGGTATTACCGCTAGTGCTGCTGTTCCATCTCTTTCCATGATAACATTGAGTGCTGAAAGACGTCTCTCAATTGTATCTCTTGAAATAACACTAAATGCATAGGGGGTTGATATGAGTTCATAATCTGAACTTAAAACGGTTCCATTACTGGATTGAGCTTCCAGCTTGTAGGACTGCCCTGCGATTCCATGAAAGTTAGGGTCTGCAGGAAAGTATTTATTACAATCGCTATTGTATTGAAAAGTATAATTCTCCCCTTCGTTATTAAGAATAGAAACCGCCAAATCGGTGATTGGAATTAGCTCTCCCTCTGCATCAAGTTCATTAACTATAACATAGGATTCACCAGCTTGGGTAGATACTTTTCCATCCACAACTACTAGTGAACGCTGTTGAACCCCAAACTCAAATGGTTCAGCGCATGATAGCAGGCTCAGCATGGTCAATATGGTAAGCTTATATTTAATCATAATATGCTTAAAGCATAATTTCTAGCTTTTTGGATGTTTCAGCGACTGCTCTAAAAAGTCCTACTACTTCATGATCACAGTTTACGCATTCAATATTCACCTTTAAAGGAAATGGATAGGTATCAAATACCAATCCATCATTTTCACTTAACCGTTCTACCTTAAGCCAATAATCATATACTTCAGGAGTTATTGATTCTGATATTACCTCCATCAAAACCGGCCAATTCTCGCGGTATTCACAGCAGACATTGGGGCATTGTTCAATAATATTCGTGATTTCTGGTGGTGGAACGCAATCAGCTAAAATAAAATACCACTCATCTTTTAAGGTTAGGCCAACTGGTAACTTGGTTGAGTCGGGGCAGTCATTGTTTAAACAGGAGTACAGTGTATATTCTTCAAAATCATTTACCTCTACAGTATCTTCCGTGAAATAGTCTTCATAAAAATATCGGTACTCAAATTTGCTGTACAACTCGCTTCGTGCAGGTACGGTTACATAAACAGCGGTACCTGTCTTATTTATAAAAATCCCTGCATTTAATATCATAATGGATGAATCGCTCGTGAATAATTCAAAGTCTACTGGCTCGTAAATAGCATCATAAGCTGATTCAAAAAGCACCTCTCCTTCACGTGATGCGATAAATTTGTAAGCCTTACCTATTTCTCCTCTAAACCCTTGTGATAGCGGTCTATATGTTGAATCAATTGAATAACTAAACGGATATTCGACTCCAGAATCATCAACAATAAAAACATCTAAGTCACCGCTTTGCTGAACCTCTTCATCTCCATTAAGCGAATAGATTCTAACATATGACCTCCCTTGAAGGGTAGAAACTTTTGCATCAATTACCTCAACTGTAACTGAGTTTATTTCAAAGCTATAGGGCTCGGCACATCCGATTAATATTACAAAGGACAATATGGTAATTGCTCTATTCATTATTGATTATAGAAATACAGGTTTGGTTTTAGATACTTCTGATACAGCTCTAAAAATGCCCACAACTTCAACCTCTCCATTAGCAGATCTTACATTGCCTCTAAGTGGGAATGGATACGTATCAAACACCAATCCATCATTGCTACCTAACTTCTCTACATCACTCCAGAAACCATATATCTCAGGTGATATTGATTCTGATATCACTTCAAATTCTGCCAGCCACTCCTCTTCCACATGACAGCAATTAAAATATTGCTCGCAGTTCTGCACGAATCTTAAGAAATCAGCCGTATCACGTACGGTATTGCATAATGCTGTGTTTTTAAAGAAGTACCATTCCTCGCGCAAAGTGAGCCCCACAGCCACTCCTATAGAATCAGGGCATACCTCGCTTGGATCACAGGAGTACAAAGTGTATTCTTCTTCATCATTTACCTCAATTGTTTCCTCCGTAAAGTAATCCTGATAGAAATATCTAAACTCAAACTTGCCATTAATGTCTCTTGATGAGGCAATATTGGCCAGCACTACTTTACCATTTTCATTAATTATTACACCTGAACTAAAAGTAGATACTGTGGTATCTGCAGTAGTTATAGTAAAATCAATCGCTGGTGCGATCGAATCATAATCAGACTCATAAATCAATTCTGAATTACGATAAACCTGAAGTTTATAGCTTATTCCCTCTACACCCATAAATTCCATTTGATTTGGAACGTAGACACTGGAATCGCTCACATAATTAAAACTATATTCAGTTCCTGCATTAGACACTACCCGAACATCCAAATCAGATAGTTGTACTATATTTTCATTCTTTAATGAGTAGATACGAATAAAGGATCTGCCTTCCAGTGTAGACACTTTACCATCAATTACATGGATTTCCACACCATTTGCATCAAATTCAAAGGGTTCGCTGCAGCCTATTACCCAAATGGCAAATATGATGATACTAGGCCACCGCATTAGAATTCAAACTTGTAAGTAATAGTAGGAATCATTCTTCCTACATTAATCAATTTAAATGGCTGAGCCGGTCTGTTATTGTTGCTGGAGAAAAAGATGGTAGCTACATTATCTCTCCCGTAGAGGTTGTATAATGTCAACACCCAGCGATCATTATTCTTTTTAGTTTTTCTAATTCTACTTTTAACCGTCAGTACCAGATCCAACCGGTGATAGTCAGGGATTCTTTCTGAGTTGCGTTCTGAGAAGTAAGGAACCTTGACTCCTTCAATTTCATATACTGCCAATGGAGCACTAATTGGAGCTCCGGAAACATAGGTGAAGTTTGTTGACAGTGTCCATTTTTTAGAAAGCTTGTAGTCAAGACTAGCTTTTACATTATGTGGTCTATCTGAATAAAACGGATACCTTTCACCCCCATTGATTGAAATGCCTTGTGTTTTATCTACAACTTTAATAAAGGATCGTGAGTAGGTATAAGAGATCAGTCCTGTTAACAATCCTTTGTCCTTTGACAGCAACAACTCTGCCCCATAAGAATCTCCCTCACCTCTTAATATTTCCTGTTCCAAATCATCATTCAAAACCAATTCAGCTGCATCACGATAATCTATCAGGTTGGCAGATTTCTTATAAAAGCCATCTACGGAAACAGAGATACCTTTTTCCGGAAAGTCCTTTTGAAACCCTAATGAATATTGGTCGATCGTCGTACGTGGAATGTATCGATCACTCGCCTTCCATACCGTCGATGGGTTTATTAAAACTGTGTTGGATATTAGATGTAAGAATTGGTTGATCCGAGAGTATCCTGCCCGAATGCCATGATTGCCTATTCTATAGTTTATTCCTAGCCTTGGTTCCAACACCTGCTGGGAAGACTCCAACTCCCCTGAAGCAATTTCTTCCTGACCGGAGATATTCCTTTCTGAATATGGTAAACCAGCTCCGTAAACATTCACAGAAGTAGGCCCAAAGTTCATATAAGAATTAAAGCGAAGACCGGTACTTATTCCTAAATTCTCATTGATTTTAAACAAGTAGCTACCATGTAAACCAAGGTTTAACGCATACTCACTTTTTAACGACTCTGCCCTGACAAGTGAATTAGGATTGGTGGGAACAATTTCACCTAAAGAAATATTGTAGCTTGTAATATCGATCCCACCCTCTATCTTCTCATTGCTTATTATGCTTTTAAGCGACATTTCCTTAATGCCATTGCTAAACTCAAATTCATCATTCAACTGAAGGCTTTCTGATGAGTTGTTGAGGTTACCTGTAGAAAACTCAGTTTCTAAGACAAAATCATTTTTAAGTAGCCGGCTCCATTTTAAGTTACTGGTATAGGTTTTCCATCGATAGATGATTTGATCCGAGTATTTAAAATAATCCTCACCGAAGTAACCGGATAGAAACAGGCTGTTTTTATCATTTAAAATGTACCTGGAACTAAAGTTAGCATCACCAAATTGTGCAGAACTTTGAATAATATCCTTGTCAGGTATCAAATCAAAAACCCAATCTAAATAGGACAATCGACCACCTATATGAATATCAAGCTTATCATTCAACTGCTTTGTTTTAAAACCGAGGTTAGAATCGGTTATTCCTATACCTCCATAATAGGAGTACTTCTTGTCTCCCCATTTGTTCATTTTTACATCCAGAACAGATGATGCTCTCACCCCATACCTTGCAGGTATATTTCCTTTATACAATGTAACATCTGATACAAAATCGCCATTATACACTGAGAAAAACCCAAGAAGGTGCCCGGGATTGTATACTGTAGCGTTGTTCATCAGCATCAGGGTCTGGTCATTACCGCCTCCCCTCACATTCAAATAGGAAGAGCTTTCACCGGAAGTAGATACTCCGGGAAGTACAATGGCACCTTTTACAACATCCACGTTTCCGGCAAATGATGGTAGCTTTTCAAGTTTGGCTGTACTTATTCTTTGCACACCTACCGCATTCAATCCGGAGCTTTCATTTAGTTGATTACCTTCTATCACCACCTCATCTAGTAACCTAGACTCAGGAAATAGTGAAATATCTAAATTACCTGAAGAGTAAAAAGTGATAAATCGATCCTCAGGCTCTCTGCCAACATAGCTAAAGCCTATTTTATAATTGCCCGGACTTAGCTCAATGGTATATGAACCTGCGGTATCCGTTTGCGCTCTTAGCTGTCCATCAATCGTAATATTAACGCCAGCCAGCTTGGTACCATACTCGTTTGATACATTACCCTCTAAGTCATATAGACCATCACGATCCGCACCGCTCACATTTATATCTCCAATTCGTTGTGTTTTGGCAGTATCATGAGGAACAGATTGTGAATTCAGTAGTGTATACCGTTCGAATTCAAGCCTATTGGGATAAATGAAGACATTTTCTTCTTGATAAACATAAACCTTGAATCCGGATAGAGCCAGTCTTTTATTCAGTTTTGTTAACCAACCTGATCGGAATGACTGCTCTACTTTTATGGTGTCAATCCATTCGTTTTTGTAATAGAATATATTGTTAGTTGATGATTCCAGCTCCTGTAACAGTCTAACAAGTGGAATTTTTTGTTGACAGAATCCACTATATGCAATTGCCAGAAGTGAAATGATTATAAGACTCCTCTTCATACTACCGACAATAATAGCAACTTAGATAATGAATGCCCTTATCTAAATAGTAATTGTCAGCAATAAAAGTTAGTCTGTGGTAGATATCCTTCGAACCAACATCCTCTTTGCTACAGGCAGCACCGTTTCATTAAGGGGAAACTTTAATTTACTTACCGCCAGGTATGTTGCAGGGTTGGGAAGCTCCGTATACTTCTTAGTCAGGCTCACCTTTATGTTTTCATAAGATTTACTGATATTTCTGATCTCATTCATCAGAAACTCCGTGCTCATGCTTCGATATTTTTCTTCAGCATGCTCAAAAAATGTCATCTGGTATCTATAAATCGATACATCGCTAGAGGCATCCTGATTAATAAATAAATAACCTTCATCAGAATAGATCGGCGAGACACCCACAGGTTCTAAATTGATTTGTTCTTCCACAAACTCATAAAGTTCTTTCCCTTCCTCCAGCATCCCTTTCATCTTTGGAATAGCAAATGAAATGATGCGTTCGATCTGTTCCATTACTTCATCATCATTTATGATCTTATCATAAGTGAGTCGCAACTTATTGAAGTCAGCTTTGGTAAGTGTTTCGGGAAAGCTGTCATACATCAATTTTTTGCTTTCACGGACCTTGATAAGATTTCGGTAATGGAAAATCAAATCCGTCATAAAAGGGTACAGCTCAGATTGATTAAACTTTTTTCCTATGTCCTTTAAGTATGCCAATAAAACATACTTTTTGTACTCGTAATCAATCAAGCCTTCAGTTAGCCAATCATGTTTTAAACTATCCATACACTTTACTTTTTAAGGAAAAATTTAAACCTCAAATGTCAATTTGTCAAGAGGTAAAACGTGATTTTAGAGGAAAGTGACATTCCAGCCTGTAAAAATGTCAGAATGATGGTTAAATAAACCTGACATGACCGACTTGGCACATTTAATGATAATGTGTTCAATGAAACTGAATTCAACTAAACATAAACGTTTACAAACATGTCTAAAGTAAATTTCAAACCACTTGCTGACAGAGTTCTGGTAGAACCTGCTGCGGCTGAAGAAAAAACAGCATCCGGAATCATCATTCCTGATACTGCTAAAGAAAAACCTCAAAGAGGAGAGATTGTCGCTATCGGTACTGGTAAGAAAGACGAACCTATCAACGTAAAGGTCGGAGACCAGGTGCTATACGGAAAGTATTCCGGAACTGAAATTACCATTGACGGTAAAGAGTTCTTGATCATGAAAGAAGCAGACATTTACGGAATTGTTTAATTAATCTAAAAACTGAAAATCAATAATAATCATGGCAAAAGATATATTCTTTAATACCGACGCAAGAGACAGCATCAAGACTGGTGTTGACATTCTTGCTGACGCAGTTAAAGTTACACTTGGACCAAAAGGAAGAAATGTAATCCTTGACAAAAAATTCGGCGCACCTATTGTTACTAAAGATGGTGTTTCTGTAGCAAAAGAAATCGAGCTTAAGGAGCCAATCGAAAACATGGGCGCGCAGCTTGTAAAAGAGGTAGCTTCTAAAACTGCAGACGATGCGGGAGACGGTACTACTACTGCAACTGTATTGACTCAGTCAATCTTCGGTCACGGAATCAAAAACGTAGCTGCAGGTGCAAACCCGATGGACCTGAAAAGAGGAATCGACAAAGCAGTAACAGCTGTTGTTGAAAACCTAAGAAAGCAGTCTAAAGACATCAAAACTTCTGAAGAAATCGCTCAGGTAGCTTCAGTATCTGCTAACAACGATCCGGAAATCGGTAAAATGATTGCCGATGCAATGGACAAGGTTGGCAAAGACGGTGTAATCACTGTAGAAGAAGCAAAAGGTACTGAGACTGAAGTGAAAACTGTAGAAGGTATGCAGTTTGACAGAGGATACCTTTCTCCTTACTTCGTGACTAACACGGACAAGATGGAAACTGAGTTGGAAAACCCTTACATCTTGATCTACGACAAGAAGGTTTCTAACATGAAGGAATTGCTTCCTATCCTTGAAGCAACTGCCCAGACTGGCAAGCCATTGTTGATCATTGCTGAGGACGTAGAAGGTGAAGCATTAGCTACACTAGTAGTGAACAAAATCAGAGGATCACTGAAAATCGCTGCTGTTAAAGCTCCAGGTTTCGGTGACAGAAGAAAAGCAATGCTAGAGGATATCGCTATCCTAACTGGCGGAACAGTAATCTCTGAAGAAAGAGGCTACAAACTGGAAAACGCTACCCTTGATTACTTAGGTACTGCAGAGAAAATCAATATCGACAAAGACAACACAACTATTGTAAATGGTGCTGGTAAGAAAGAAGATATTGAGGCTCGAGTAAACCAAATCAAGCAGCAGATCGAGAACACTACTTCAGATTACGACAAAGAGAAGCTGCAAGAGAGACTTGCTAAGCTTTCCGGCGGAGTTGCAATCCTTTACATAGGTGCAGCTACTGAAGTAGAAATGAAAGAGAAGAAAGACCGAGTGGATGATGCACTTCATGCAACAAGAGCTGCTGTACAGGAAGGTATTGTAGCAGGTGGTGGTGTTGCGTTGATCAGAGCAATGAATGCCCTTGACAGCTTGAAGCTAGACAATGAAGATCAGAACACTGGTGTTACTATTGTTAGAAATGCGATCCAGGCTCCATTGAGAACCATCGTAGAAAACGCTGGTGGTGAAGCTTCTGTTGTTGTAAACGACGTGCTAGCAGGTAAAGAAGATTACGGATTCAATGCTGCTACCGGTGAATATGTGAACATGTTCAAAGCTGGTATCATCGATCCTACAAAAGTGACAAGACTAGCGCTTGAGAACGCTGCTTCTATCGCTGCGCTCCTATTGACTACCGAGTGTGTAGTTGCTGAGGAGCCTGAGAAAGAAGGTGCTGCTCCAGCTATGCCGGCCGGAATGGGCGGTGGCATGGGCGGCATGATGTAATCAAACGCTCAGATTAGATATAGAAAGCCTTCTCCTTTGGAGAGGGCTTTTTTCGTTTATAGTGAAAAAGGATTTTGGGACGCTCCATCCCACAAGGCCTTGGGCCCAGACCGGCGCTAAGCGGGCCGGGCCCTTTGGTTACTGCAATAAAACTCGATTCAGATCTTAATTAGCCTGTTCAGGTACTCTATACTATTTGGAAATAAATGCATACTTAACGTTATTTGAAAGGTAGATAACAGGAAGATTTCCGTTATTATGGTGGTGGCATAATACCTGAAAGAACATACGCAATAACCAAAGTCACTGTGCGTTCAAAAACCAAAAATTAGATATGAATACAAACAAAATAATTGCAGCCCTAATTTCAATTTTTTTGTTGACCATTTTAAATGCATGCGACCCTGTGGTAGACTATGAAAAAGCGATTGTCAACTCTTCTAATAGCGAAATTCTTTTAGTCCGAAACAACCCAATTCCCTTTGATGATCAAGATGTATCCTATTCTGAATCAATACTATTGGATAGTGTTCTTTTGCCGGCCAACGCTCGACAACTATTGACGGAAGGATTTGATATTGGAGGCTCAGTTGAGGCATATGCTGATTGCCCAGGATTGCAAGAAGGCGATTCAATATTTGTTTGGGTAGAAACTGGAGTCAACCAACGGTTAGCATTGACTTTAACACAGACTGACTTTGCGGGTAAACATCGGGAACTTTCAAAAAACAGATGCGAATGCGTATTTGAGGTTACTGATGAAATGTTGGATTAACCCAGGCTAGTGCGAGCTTATAGCTCGTACCTCTTCCCAGGCTGGTGCGAGCTTATAGCTCGTACCTCTTCCCAGGCTGGTGCGAGCTTATAGCTCGTACCTCTTCCTTATATAAAACTCCCATCTCGTCCTCGTCTGTGACGAGGATGCATAAATCACAAGTATTTTTAATGCTATCCGGAAGTATGTTATGATTTCTTTCTCAGCTATCGTCCGTTTGTAAAGGAATGCTTCCTTATTAAACCCTGTCAGGATTTGAAATCCTGACAGGGTCCACTATAAGTTCTTCATATTTCATAACCGCCATAAGTTTCAATTATCAGTTGTTTGGCTTTCATACCACTTTGACCTGTTTGCTAAGACAGATGACCTTAGTTACTTTTATTAAGATCATATCAGGATATCAAGCATAAACCAAAATGAAAAACATCATCATACAGGGCATCCAATTTGATGAAAAGTCATCCTATCAGCGAGGGCCTGCTCTTGCCCCTCCGTTGATTAGAGAAGCATTGCATTGCGGTTCGGCAAATTACTTTACAGAAAATCTAATTTCAATCGAAGACTCGCGAATCATTGACAAAGGTGATTTCGATATCAAGGAATACTTCGATATAGAGCACATTACTGACAACCATCTAAATTCAGACGCAAAGATTTTAACACTGGGCGGAGACCATTCCATCACCTACCCCATCATTAAAGCTCATAGTAAGAAATATCCTAAACTGGACATCCTTCAGATTGATGCTCATGGAGATTTGTACGACTCCTTTGAAGGGGATAAATACTCACACGCCTGTCCTTTTGCCCGAATTATGGAAAGTGGCTTAGCCACAAGACTGGTTCAGGTTGGAATCAGGGCAATAAATACACACCAGGCAGAGCAAGCCAAAAAGTTTAATGTGGAAGTACACCACATGAAAGATTTAGATCTTTCCACAATCCCCAAATTTGAAAACCCACTCTATATCTCTTTGGATATGGATGGCTTTGATCCTGCCTTTGCCCCGGGTGTTTCTCACCACGAGCCTGGAGGACTGACATCAAGGCAAGTGCTGGATTTTCTCCATAGCATTGATGCGGAAATCATTGGAGCTGATATCGTTGAATACAATCCGGAAAGAGATTTTCAAAAAATGACCGCCTTTCTGGCATCTAAGATGATTCGGGAGCTATTGGGTAAGATGTTGTAACATTAACTCGAAGCAATCAGATACAATGAAACAAGAAAATTTAATCTACACTATACTTACGATCCTTGTAATTGCGGGTGCTATTATGAAAATGATGCATCTAAATTATGGAAACTTGATTTTTTCAATTGCCTTATATGCTGGTATTATTTTTCAAGGTTGGCTCATCAAAACCCTTAAAAAGCGAGTTAAAGAACTTGAGAAATAATCAACTAGTCTAACCTGATAGACCATTAAAATGGCCGAATTAACCCATTTGACTCTCATTATGATTCCAATATGTTCCGGCTTCAGTTCTCTCAGTTTTAAATCAGTATTTTCATTTTGAGAAAACACCTTCTTGAAAAAGTATCATTTAATACTATTTAAGGACAATTTTTTAACTGGCACAGGAGTTGACTTTATAGCCGTGAACTAAAACTAAGATGACAATGAAAAAGATATTAGCATTTTTACTAATCCCCATGATATTGCTTTCATCATGCTCAGATGATGATGGTAATGTTCAAGAGCCCAGACCTGAAATGCCACCTGAGTCAAGTATGGCTCCAAACTTTGAAAACTTTGAGAACGATGGTGCCAGAGCAGAGACCATAAACAACTGGGCATATGCAGCAACCAGTGTTGGAATTTATTCAGCTATTCTATATTCAAACCTGGTCGTTCCTGTTACAGCTTTTAAGATTGGACTGAAACAGGATGCTACTTACAATACAGAAACAAACCTTTGGGTGTGGGAGTACGATATCAACGTTCCTAATAAGGGATCTTATGCAGTGAGATTAACGGCGGATGTAGATGGCACAGATGTAGACTGGACCGGATACATCTCTCTTACAGGATCATTCGATGATTTTGTGTGGTTTGAGGGCGAATCAAATCTAAATGCGGATGCAGGATCATGGACGCTTTATGAAAGTCCGGACAGTCCTTCTGCCTGGTTGTCTGTAAACTGGAGTGATGATGAGGCAACAGGTATTGCTACCTCTACATTCAATGTAGAAAAAGAAGGAAATTTCTTTGAAAGCAGCATCACTTACACAGCCGATGCAAATGCAGACTTTAACAGAAGTGTAGTAATTGTAGATACTAACGCTTCCAATACAATCGAAGTTGATTGGAACAACCCATCGGGAGAAGGACGAGTGAAAAGTGAGGCACATTTTGAGGACACGGCCTATCACTGCTGGGACAGCACATTGAATGATACTGACTGCCCTTCATAAATAAGAATCAGTCCGCTATGGATGAACCCTCCTATTTGGAGGGTTTATTTATTTTAGGCAGATGAAGAAAAAAGCTTTGGCTCAAATTGGCTTTGAGTTTGTGTCCATTGTGTTTGCTGTTTTGCTGGCATTGGGACTAAACTCTTACAAACAAACGAACGACCTTGAGAATGAGGGTAAGGTTTTACGAACCAAAATCCTTAAAGAATGTCAGAGAAACAGCATTGAGCTGGATTCAGTACTAATTATAAATAAGACGTATTTTAAAAAGCTGGATTCACTCAATCAATATGAAAATCTTCTTTCAGACCATCTTGAAATCAGCATTGAGAATGAACTCCTGACAAGGAGTGCATGGGACTTTACAAAAGCATCACGATCATTTTCGTTCATTGATGAAGATTTCCTATCAGATGCTGCGATCCTTTATGAAAAGCAGACATACTACATGTCAATTTCTAATCAGATGTTTGAGAATATTGGGGACATGCTATTGAGTGATCCGGATATGAAAAAGGTGGTTAAACTCATTCATTATTATTTATCAAACCTTAACAGCGCTGCTGATGATCTTCAAACCACCTATACTGGATTTTTAGCAAAATATGATTCAGGTTCCAAAGCGGATAATGATTAAATTGGCGGCTTATTTTAAATAAGCAACATGACATATCTAGTAGTAACCATTGGATACATTCTGATTCTTGCGGGTATAATCATTTATAAAAGCCGTGGAGTTAAAAATGAAGAAGACTTTGTAGTTGCAGGCAGAAATGTGCCGGTTTATCTCTTAGTAGGCACTTTGGTTACTACTTGGATTGGATCCGGAAGCTTGTTCGGTACTGCAGGACTCACTTTCCAAGTGGGATTCTCAGAACTATGGTTCTCGTTAGGTGCATGGATCGGGATTCTGGCTGTTTATTTTATTGCTGCAAGGGTCAGAAGGATTTCTCAATATACACTTACAGACATTCTTGAAAAAAGGTATTCTCCGCTCGCTCGACTGATGGGCACCATCACCATCATCGTAGCATACCTGGTTATCGCTGGTTACCAGTTTAAAGGAGGTGGAAGATTTCTTTCGATCCTTACAGAAGGTGGGATATCCGTTGAACAAGGTACTTTAATAACCTTTTTAATCATCATTGCTTTTACATCACTTGCAGGAATGGTGTCTATCGTTTCCATTGATATTTTCAATGGCATTATCATGATCACTGCCATTATCCTTGCGGTACCATTCGCCATTAGTGGCTTTGGAGGATGGGACAATGTGGTAAACACCATCAATGAAGTAAGCCCCGACCACCTATCAATCACAGAAGGTCACGAACCTACATGGTATATCGGCATCATGCTCCCTACCCTTATCTTAATGTTGAGTGAAAGTAGTGTCTATCAAAAGTTCTCTTCAGCAAAAGACTCTAAAGCTGCCAGAAAGGCTGTCATGGGAATGTTTATAGGGGTTGTAGGTATCGAATTTCTGATGTGTCTTTTAGCAGTGGTCGGTTTCGCTATTTATGCTCATGATCCAAGGTTTTTCATGCCGGATGGATCGGTAAATGCACCTATGTCTGAAGAAATCATATTGCGGATTGGGTTTGAACAACTACCTGCTTTTGTAGGGTCGCTTCTATTTGCCGGTGGTGCTGCTATCATACTTTCCACAGGAAATACATTTTTAATGGTAACCTCTACAAACCTATCCAGGGATATTCTGGAAAAGTATTTTATCAAGGGAGCGTCTGATAAAACTAAACTTTTAATTCAGCGAAGTGCAATCGTCATCCTTGGATTCATTGCATACCTGATCATGACTCAGTTTGAAGAGATCCTTTCAATGGCCTTCATTTCTTATACCATGATTGGAGCAGCCTTAGCCCCACCATTATTAGCTACATTCTTTTGGAAAAGAGTTACGAAACAAGGGGGTATTGCCTCGATACTTGCTGGTATGTTATCCGTTGTGATCATCGAGGTGCTAAACAGATCGGGCTATGTAGGTGATTTTGGGATCATTTCATTCCCGTTTGACTCAAAAATGGTAGCCATTCCGGCATTGATTGCTTCAATTACTGCATTGGTTGTGGTGAGTCTATTAACTAAGCCAACACCAAAAGAAATTGTCGATCCTTTTTTCGAGAAAGACTGACATCCAGTAACTTCGCGCAAACGTTTGAGTCCTACTTATTAACAGGATATATTATTTATAAATACCCCATTAAAAAATGCAAGAATACGGCGTAAAATCCAGCAAAAGTGATCTCTCTGACTTAGGTATCAAGGTAAAAGAAGCTCATTGGAATATGAGCCAATCAGAACTTATCGAAGAAACACTAAAAAGTGGTGAAGGAGTATTGACTTCAACAGGCGCTTTGATGTGTGATACAGGGAAATTCACAGGTCGTTCTCCAAAAGACAGATTTGTAGTTGAAGATGCTAAAACCAAAGATTCAGTTTGGTGGGGCAACATAAACATTCCTTTCTCTGAAGAGAACTTTGATAAGTTATATGACAAAATGGTCAAGTTTCTTGAAGACAAGAAAGTATATGTTAGAGAAGCATATGCCGGTGCTGATAAAACACACAGACTTAGAGTACGTGTGATCAACACAATGGCGTGGCACAATCTTTTTGCTTATAATATGTTCCTTAGACCGGATCAGTACAAAGTAAAAGAGTTTGATCCGAACTTCACTATCCTTTGTGTACCGGAATTCGAGGCAGACCCGGAAGTCGATGGCACCAGACAATCCAACTTCGCAATCATCAACTTCACTAAGCGAATGATTCTTATCGGAGGTACTGCTTATTCAGGTGAGATGAAAAAAGGAATTTTTTCTGTACTTAACTATATGCTCCCTCATGAGCAAAGTGTACTAAGTATGCACTGTTCTGCAAACATGGGTATTGAGGAGAGAGATACAGCAATCTTCTTCGGATTGTCAGGCACAGGAAAAACCACGCTTTCTGCTGATCCTAACCGTTTGCTAATTGGTGATGATGAGCATGGATGGACAGAAAAGAATGTCTTCAACTTTGAAGGTGGATGCTACGCAAAGGTTATCGACCTAACGGAAGAAAAGGAGCCGGACATTTATAATGCCATTAAATTCGGAGCTATCCTGGAAAACACACGATTCAAGGAAGGAACCAGAGAGGTAGATTACGAAAATTCTTCTGTAACTGAAAACACAAGAGCCTCTTACCCAATCCATCACATAAGAAACGCAATGGAGCCTTCAATTGGAGGTATTCCTAAGAACATTTTCTTCCTGACGTGTGATGCTTTTGGAGTGATCCCTCCTATCCAGCGCTTGAGCAAAGGACAGGCAATGTACCACTTCATTTCCGGGTACACTTCTAAAGTAGCAGGTACTGAAGCTGGTGTAACAGAACCGGAACCGGTATTTTCAGCATGCTTTGGAGCACCTTTCCTTCCATTACATCCTACCAAGTACGCAGAAATGCTTGGAGAAAAAATGGATACCCACGAGGCGAATGTATGGTTAATAAACACCGGATGGACAGGTGGTCCTTATGGTGTTGGTAATCGAATTAGCTTAAAGTACACACGTGCGATGATTACTGCAGCTTTAGATGGCAAACTTGATAATGTTGGGTATAGAAAGCATTCAATATTTGGAGCCGAGATTCCTACTACATGTCCGGGTGTGCCAAGTGAAATCTTGAGCCCGAGGGAGACATGGAAAGATGACAAGGCTTTCTACAAAAAAGCAAATGATCTTGCTTCAAGGTTTATTGAAAACTTCAAGAAGTTTGAGGAATTTGCCAACGATGAAATCATGGCAGGAGCTCCTAAAGAGAACAACTCTCATAGCTAACTGATAAGTTTGAAAAAACTACTGAAAACCCAATCGTAACGATTGGGTTTTTTTTATAAATTTGGTCAACCTAAATATACCATTATGAAGAAGATTATTATTGTTTTACTCCTTACCGTCATTGGTTCACCGTTATTTTCACAAGTGAATTGGACCAGAGATATGAAAATTGCCCAGGCAATGGCTTTAACTAACAATCAGTTTATTGTTATGGACTTCTGGGCGTCATGGTGTGGCCCATGTAAAAAAATGGATTCTGACATGTGGAACACTGAAGAGATGGCAGCTTACAATGACAAGTTTGTATTTCTTAAAGTTGATGTTGATCAATACTCAAGTTTGGCAATGAGCTATCAAGCCAATTCTATTCCTAAAGTTGTAGTTATTGATCCAACAGGTACAGTATTGTGGAATGAAGTTGGTTATAGAAACTCCGCTCCATATTTCAAGATTTTAGACAACCTTCCATCAGCACCACTTCCTTCTACTGATCTTGGCAGTATAATCCGGAAGGAAAATATAGAGTCAGCATCATTTAATGTAGGTGCGTGGTATCAAAAAGAAGGTGCAAAGTTGGAGGATCCTATGCTGGCAAAAGACTTTTTTGAATTAAGCGACCAATACTTTAAAACAGCTTCCAAATCAGATAAAGATCAACTGGCTAAAGAAGCAGAGTATAACCTTGTGCTTAACTATGCATATAAAGGCAACATCAAAAAGGCCATGAAAAAGGTAGAAAAAATGGATGAAACTGATATGAAAAACTTCATCCTTGCTTACTGCTATAAATGTGAAGGTCAAGATGAGCTAATGCAAAAATTCTCTGAAAAGATTGAGTCTGAGGAATTACTTGCACGCTTAGATAACTAATAAAAAATCAACCTAAACCTATGCCCTGGTCGTTGTAAATGACCAGGGCATTTTTTTTGCATTTAAAATTTAACTTCATACAACCTTTTGGTATAACTCCCATCCTACCCATAGAAAACGCTAATTACCTGTGACTGAAACTCAAATAGTATGGATCAATCAGCTAAAAAAGGGCAATGAATTGGCGGCATTCAACCTATATAATAGTTATTCAAAAGCGATGTATAATACACTAACTCGAATGACCAATGATGCAGATGAAGCAAAGGACCTGCTTCAAGAAGCATTTGTAAAGGCATTTAGAAAGATTGATGATTTGGATGACCCGAAAGCTTTTGGAGGTTGGTTAAAGCGAATTGTCATCAACATTGGATTGGAATATAAACGAAAAAAGAAAATCCATTTTGAGGATATTCAGAATCAGTCAGGTATTGAGAGCGAGACTATTGAAGAAAGATTGGTGGATAACAAAACATTACATCAAGCCATAAAAGACTTACCGGATGGATGCAGAACGGTGTTATGTCTACACCTGCTGGAGGGGTATAAACACAAGGAAATTGCTAAGGAACTAGGTATATCTGAGTCCACATCTAAAACACAATTCAGACATGCAAAACAACTTTTGAAAACCAAACTTCAACATCATTATGAATATTGAAGAATTATTAAGAAACAGGAAAGACCAACTGGATCAGGATTCACCACCACCTGAGCTTTGGGATAATATTAAGACTGACTGGAAGTCAGAAGCAAAGCACCCAATTCATTTTTGGAAAATTGCAGCTGTGATTTTTATCACCTGTACAATCGGATTACTATTCCATAATATCACCCTGCAAAATAGAGTTGATCAGCTTGCTACTTTGGGTGATATCTCTGAGGAGTATAGGATTATCGAAAACAATTATCTCGCTCAAATAAATGAAATTGAATCACAAATACCAATAAATGAGGTAAAGGGTAAGAGCGACTTTGAGTGGATTTTTCAAGAACTACACACACTGGAAGAAGTCAACAAACTATACAGAAGGGATATCGGATCAATCCATGAAGATCAGCTCGTAAACATACTGATCGACCACTATGAAAAGAAGATCAGACTTCTCAAAAAACTGGAATTAGAAATAGAAAGGACTAACAAAATTGAACATAATGAAAAGAATACTACTCGTAGCGTTAATATATAGCTCCAGTATAGCTGTAATCGCTAACAAAGATGGAGAAACAAGAACTGCCACTGTCAAAGTGAATGTTTCCTCAACTGATAAATTGAACATTCAGGCGAAATACACTGAACTGACCATTGAAAGCTGGGATAAGAATGAAGTTGAGATTGAAGCATCTGTACGTTTCGATGGCAAAATAACGTCCAAGATTCAGGAATTTTTAGATGAGTTTGAGGAAAGAGTCAATAATAACATTGATAAAAATGCCAACGAACTCATGATTGACACAGACCTTGATCTTCCTAACAAGATTCAAATCGGCAGCAAAAGTGTGGGCATAATTATGTCATATGGCGATGATGTTTTTAAGGTTAGTTACAAAATCAAGGCTCCTTCTAAAAATCCATATACAATCACTAGCTCATATGAAGAAGTACGGATGATAGGATCCTTTGACCAAGTCACACTTTCCCAATATTCAGGTGAGTTTGAAGCAGAATACATTAAAAAGGCAGATATGAATCTAAAGTATGGATCAGCACAAGTAAATGAAATTGGCACTGCCAAATTTGAAATTTATGAACAAGAATTGGACATTAATTCTATTGCTAGTATGGAGCTAAATGCAAAATACTCTGAATTGGAATTTGAAAAATCAGGAACAATTGAGGTCACCGCATATGAATCAGACTTTATTTTTAATACGATCGAATCACTCAATGGAAACTTCAAGTACGGTAATATTGAAATCAACAACGGAATCAACAACGGTGAATTCGAGTTCTATGAAGTAGACATGGAGGTCGAGCAGGGCGGTGACTTAGTATTTTCCAACAGTAAGTATAGCAAGGTGATCGCTGAAAAGATTCAAAAAATTGAATTTGGGCAATCCTATGAAGATGAAACAGAAATTGATGAATTGGGATCGTTTAGAAGCACAGATTCAAAGTATGGCAAGCATAGAATAGGTATACTAAATGGAGACCTTGAGCTTGATGCTTATGAAGATGAACTTACCATTGCTAAAATTGGTACAGCGTCGCAGCTTATTCAAATCGACGGAAAGTACATCGATGCTTCATTAGGTATATCGAATTCTTCTTTTAACCTTCAATCAAATGTCAAATATGGAAAGGTTGATTATGATGAAGGCAGAGTTGAAGTAAAAAGATATATCAAAGACAGTGATCAACTTGAACTAGAAATACAGTCCAAGTCCGATGAATCAGTCAAGCCTACAGAAATCAGGGTTAATGGTTATGAAATAAAAATTGAATTGAAGTAATCAAAAATCAACTTCTTACATTCAACAATTCTATTTCGAAAATAAGAATTGCATTTGGAGGAATATTGATCTTGTTACCAATATTCCCAAAACAGTATTCCGAGGGTGCGTAAATGATAATTTTACCGCCCTCTTTCATTGTAGGAACCATGGTTTGCCAAGCATCAATCATGTTATTCAGACGAAAACCTTCATTGCTACCCTCATCAAAAACTTCATCATTATCTAAAAATGATCCAACAAAATTTACAGTGATCAAATCTGATAAAGTAGGACTAATCCCTGTTCCCTCTTCAATAACCTGATATCTAATTCCTGATTGGTGAACTTCTGCAGTAATATTATTGCTTTCAAGATATTCATCAATTTTAGCAATATCAATCGCCCACTGCTGGCCCTCAGGTCTCACCAATGAAACAAGTTCAATTTCAAAGATTAATACTGTGTTTGGAGGAATTAGCCCATTACCGTTTCTTCCATACCCATACTTTGATGGGGTGTAAAGCGTTACTTTACCGCCTTCCTTGATTTCCGGTAGAATTAATTTCCATGACTCAATTAAAAGGGAAAGGTCGAAATGAATCCCCAGTGTATTTAAATCGAAAATCGTACCATCAAGAAGTCTGCCCTGATATTTAACAATAACACTACTTTCAGCTGTCGGCGATTCTCCATCACCCTCTTTTTCTACGACGTACCTTATTTCAGACTCGTGAATTTGTGCATCGATATTGTTGCTTGCAAGGTAACTGTCAATTAGTTCAATGTCAGCAGCTAGTTGTTGTTCCTCTGTAAGAGTCGTTTCATCATCCTTACAGCTCACAGTAAAAAGAAGAACGAAAACTGAAGATAGTATTAGTATTTTTTTCATAATTGATAATGTTATCCAAACAATGCACCTGCAATTGTAGCCGTCATCATCGTTGCAAGTGTGGCAGCCACGAGTGCTCTTAACCCTAATTTTGAAAGATCTGCTTGTCGGTTAGGAGCCATTCCACCAATCCCACCAATCTGAATTGCGATTGAGCTAAAATTTGCAAACCCACATAGCGCATACGTGGAAATTATTATGGCCTTTTCTGACAGCAAACCTGCACTTTTCATATCAGCTAGGCTAAGGTAAGCTACGAATTCATTAATTACTGTTTTCTGTCCAAGTAAACTACCAACCTTGATTGTTTCTGCCCAGTCAACACCCATTATGAAGGCAAACACCCTAAAGATTTGGCCAAGTATATACTGAAGGGAAAATCCTTCAAACGCACCATCAGTGGATCTAATGACCATTTCATTTAGTCCGAACAGCTCCCCTATTCCATCTACCAATATCCAGTTTAAAGCAAAAATCACAGCAATAAATGCCAGAAGCATTCCAGCAATGTTAAGCGCAAGTTTCACACCGTCAGACGCTCCTCGTGCTAAAGCGTCAACTAGGTTCACTCCAATGTTTTCCTTATTTACTTTCAGGCTGCCATCAATTTTTTCAGGTTCGTTTTCAGGAAGAAAAATCTTTGCCATTACTATGGCTGCAGGTGCATTCATAATCGAAGCACTCAAAAGATAGGTAGCAAAAATTTGTTGCTGTTCCGGATCACCACCACCAAGGAAAGACACATAGGCTCCCAACACACTACCTGCGATAGTTGCCATCCCTCCCGTCATCAGACAGTTGAGTTCCGATTTTGTCATTTTCCCGATAAATGGACGTACGAGTAAAGGGGCTTCCGTCTGTCCAAGGAAAATATTGCCGGCTGCAGATAAGCTTTCTGCTCCGGACAACCTCATTGTTTTAGCCATGATCCATGCGAATCCATAGACAATCTTTTGAAGTAACCCTAAGTAGTAAAGACCAGCTGTTACGGCTGAAAAGAAAATAACGGTTGGAAGAGCCTGAAAAACAAAAAGAAATCCAAGATTGTGCTTAGCATCTACTGCCTCACTATTCTTCGCCAAATCTCCATAGAGAAACTCAGCGCCCTTCAATCCGAAGTTTAGAAACTTTACGAAACCGGCACTAACCCAGGAAAAAAGTTGATTGACAAACTCCACATTCGCAATCATCAAACCGATGATTACCTGAATGACAATGCCAATACCTACCAGTCTAAAGTCTACTTGCTTTCTGTTTTTGGAAAGTGCCCAGGCTATTACAACCAGACTTATGAGACCAACTATCCCCCTTATGTAGTCCATCAATTACGCTTATTCAGAACATCACGTATTCGAGCCGCCTTTTCATAGTCTTCCTTATCCAGGGCATCATTCAAAAGCTTTTCCAGCTCACTTGAGGAAAGGTCTTCGATACTTGTTTTTTCAGGTTTATGCACCTCTTTTTGAGCTATCTCCTCTTCGTATTCATCCGTAAGCACAATACCTGCTTCCGTAAGAATACTCTCGTTGGTATAGAAATCCACATTGAATCTTAAACCAATTGCAATAGCATCTGAAGGCCTTGAGTCAATTTCAAAAATCTTACCATCATGCTCACAAATAATTCGGGCAAAGAAAACACCCTCTTTTAGATCCGAGATGTATACTTCCTTTATAGAGATTTCAAAATTGTGGGAAAAGGCCTTGAAGAGGTCATGAGTCATTGGCCGATTTGGAACGATCTTCTCAATTTCAATGGCTATGGCCTGTGCCTCAAACATACCTATGATGATGGGAAGCCTTCTGTTTCCACCAGCTTCACCAAGTACAAGTGCAAAAGAGCCAGATTGGGATTGACTAGACGACAATCCCAATATCTCCAATTTTATTTTATCACCGGACATTAACCCTGTGCCTTCTTTATTGCTTCAGTCAATTTTGGAACTACATCAAACGCGTCTCCTACAACACCGTAATCTGCAGCTTTGAAAAATGGTGCTTCAGGATCCTTATTAATTACAAGGATATACTTGGAAGAGTTCACCCCCGCCAAATGTTGAATAGCACCTGAAATACCAATAGCAATATACAGTGATGGGCTAACTTTTATACCCGTTTGTCCTACGTGCTCGTGATGAGGCCTCCAGTCCATGTCTGAAACCGGCTTACTGCACCCTGTCGCAGCTCCAAGTGTTTTGGCAAGCTCTTCAATCATTCCCCAGTTTTCAGGTCCTTTAAGCCCTCTACCACCTGAAACAACCAAATCTGCTTCAGGAAGTAAAATATCTCCTTCTGCTTTCTCAGTTTTCGTTGTTTTTACAGTAAAATCTGAATCATTAATAGTTGGCGAAAACTCTACTACCTCTGGCGAACCGCCATCTTCTTTGACTGCTATTGCATTTTTCTTGATGATGATGATTTTTTTATCACCTTCCAGATTTGTATTTGCAAAAGCCTTACCGGTGTAAATGCTTTTCTTTACCGAATATCCACTGGAAGTATCCGGAAGGTCAGCCACATTGGAGGCCAATGAAGCATCTACTTTTATAGATACTCTCGCAGAAACCGGATCACCTAAGGAGCTTTTGGCCAAAACTAATAATTCAGAGCCCTCCTGATTCATCGCTTCAGCAATTGCAGAAGCATATGCCATGATGTTAGGAGCTGCCAGTTTCTCATCAGTTACATTTAAAACCTTACTCGCTCCGGCTTGACCTATTGAATCCATATCATCGGTCTTACCAAAAACGATTGCGGTAACATCTCCGGCAACAGCATGCGCATAGCTTACAGCCTCTAAAGATGATTTCTTTACTTTTCCTTCGTCTAATTCTACAAATGCTAATGCTGCCATGTTATATCACTTTTGCTTCGTTCTTCAATAAATTAACCAATTCATCCATATTATCAGGCTCTACCAACTTCACATCCCCTTTTGCAGGAGGTAGTTCAAACTTGCTAACCTTCGTTTTAGGAGCATCTCCCGTTGGATCTTTTACTTCCAAAGGTTTGGTTCTGGCACTCATGATGCCTCGCATGTTTGGAATTTTCCATTCAGCAATTGGCTCCTGGCAGCCAGCAACAAATGGAAGTGGTAATTCCATGTATTCCTTACCTCCTTCTATCTCTCTGGAAATTTTAGCTGTTTCACCATCTAAATCTAATGTCATCACAGGTGAAACCGATGGAATACCCAATAGTTCTCCAACCATTCCATGAACCTGTCCTCCATTGAAATCAATAGATTCCCGACCCATAAGTATTAAATCATACTCACCATCTTTAGCCACAGCCGCGATTTGCTTGGCAACAAATAAAGCATCTTCAGGAAATGCATTTACTCGTATCGCATCATCAGCACCTATTGCTAAAGCTTTTCGAATCGTTGGCTCAGTTTCAGCTTCTCCTACATTTAGTACAGTGATGCTACCTCCGGTTTGCTCTTTGAGCTCAACCGCTCTTGCAAGTGCATAGTCATCGTATGGGCCGATGATGAATTGAACTCCATTCTTATCAAACTTCGTGTCACCATCTGTAAAAGCTATACGGGAGGTGGTGTCCGGTACATGTGTAATACAAACTAATATTTTCATGTGTATAAATAATTTTTAAATAGTCACCGGTTCGCCGGCGCGATGGAATTCGCATGAGTGATATTCATCCTTGAATGGCGTATATCAAAACCATGCTCATTTCATTTATCTAATTGAGTGTTTTTATAAAGAACAAGCGGAAAGTAAAACGGTTCAATCCAGCTAATTTTTCGAACCTCGAAGTTAGCAATTATGGAGAATTTGGGAAGGCAAATCAATTGCTTTTTCTAAAACAGAATTAATAAATAAAATACCTTCCAATAATATTTGGTGCATAGGCCTCATTCTTAATATTTTCTTTCACAATGGTTTTATAATTCAAAGCAATTATTTAACTTCAAAATAAGAACCAAATTTTAATGTTTTATGAGAAGATTAAGCAAGCTGGGTGTCTTCGCCCTTGCTCTGGCAATGCTATGGTCATGCCAGGACAGCAATGAAGAACAACCTCCACAACTTGAAGAAGTGCCAAGTGATGTTTTGGCCAAAGTTGCCGATCTTGGATTTAACCCTGATGAAGTAAAGATGTACAATGGCATACTCTTTATTGAAGGTGATATCCGGGTCACTCTGGATCAATTGGAGAAAATGGCTCCAAGTGATGGTCTGCCCGTGGAAGAGCATTACCACACTGACAATTTAGTAAGTGGTACACCACGTACAATTAACGTTTATGTGCGCAACATGCCCACCAAGTATGCTCAAGCAACTGACATTGCTATTTCACGGTACAATGCAGAAAACCTAAACCTTACTTTTCAGCGAGTAACAAGCTCAAGTCAAGCAGACATCACTATTAGAGCGTCTCCTTGGTATTATTACTGGTTTGGAATTTTGGGATCAGCAGGATTCCCGGAAAATGGAGATCCATATGGTACCATCTTAATGACCAGAGGGTATTATGACAATGTTTCTAATATCAATGGTTTAGCTACAACAATCGCTCACGAAATGGGACACTGTATCGGCTTCCGTCACACAGATTACATGGATAGGAGCTACAGTTGTGGTGGTTCACCTGACAATGAAGGTGATGGTGGAGTTGGTGCAAATCATATCCCCGGAACTCCTACAGGACCAAGTGCTAATAGCTGGATGCTAGCTTGCGGCAGCCCTGAAGGAGATCGTCCGTTTACAAATGACGATAAAACTGCATTGGGGTACGTGTATTAAATATCCTTGTTCAAATCTTAATCTAAGGCGCAGCTAACACTGCGCCTTTTTCTATTTCTGAAAATCACACCAAAATTCTCATATTGAGAATACATTCCTTAGGAAAATCAGGAAATCGATGATATTAAGATTGTTCCTAATCTTGAAGTAAAATATATGGTGGAGACAAAACTCTCTTTAAATGCAACACCAAAAAGGTAACTAAGAAAGAGCATGGTTTAGGCAAGGTAGAGCGTAAGTATTAAGTGAATCCCCTTCATACTATACGTATGGTCATAGTTAAACCACCCTAGCTTTTGCCGGGGTGGTTTTTTTTTGTTTTTTGCCCCCTACAGTAAATGACGGGTAAATGACGGGTATATTGTAAACTGATTTTTTGCGAATGCACTTAGTTTCGAAATACTATTGCTGAAAAGATCGAAAAATGAAACAACCCGAACTAGGACAAAAACTGATTGAATTGCGTCAACAGAGAAATATGACGCAAGAGGAATTAGTAGAAGCATGTAATGTGAGTGTCAGAACCATTCAGCGCATTGAGTCTGGCGAAGTAACTCCCAGAATATCTACGGTGAAAATATTGCTTTCAGCACTAGAGGTAGATATTAAAGATTTCAAGGAAAACACAAAGCCCACAAAATCAGCTGAATACCTTAATTCACTTCAGTCGTGGCTGCAAGCAGCCTGGATTGCAGGGATCGTATATTTTGTTGTTGGTTTTATTGATGGCGCACTTGAAATTGACAGGTATGAATCAGGCGATCTCAATGTATCCCCTGCTTTCTACATTCCAATGAAACTGCTTTATTTTATTTCATACACCATCTTCATTTATGGGTTCATCAAGCTTTCGGATTACTTCAATAACTATCTATTAAAGGTATCCTCCTACATTATGATTGGTTTATTTGCATTCATCACTTTACTTGATATCACCTCATTATACCTCGATATTAGTGATGCAAACCTGATTATGATTGGTGTTGGGGAATCCATGTCAGTTGGTGTAATTGGTATCCTTATCGGTATAGGACTCATGAGGCTTCAGGACGGCATGGGGATTTTAGCTAAGGCAGCCGGAATTGTTGAAATAATAGCAGGTGGTTGTTTTCTCATTGTAATAGGGTTTCTGATGGGATATATCATGTTAATTCCTGCTATAATTCTAGAAGTCATACTTCTCTTCAAAGGGTATGAGTACATCAAATCTGAACGCTTAAAAACACACTAATCATGAAAAAATTGCTGATTTTAGCAGGACTTTCAAGTCTTGCCTGGTTAATCTATGCCCTGTTCCAACCAATAATTGACTGGAATTTCGGTTGGAACCAAATGCCTGATAGCATCCAAAAACAAACCTTTACAGGGACTGAAGATCCCATGTATTATGACGCGATTCACGCATCCAAGCTACACCTGGATAGCATAGTGCAAATTAGTGAGTCACCCTCTCTTTCGATTGCTGTAATGATCCAGGGGAAAATGGCCTTCACGTATGTGTTGGGATTTCAGGATCTTGAGAAACTAATACCAGCAGATACTTCCACCAAATATCGGGTCGGAAGTGTTTCTAAGGCATTGTCCTCTCTGGGTTTAGCAAAGATGGTAGAAGACGAAACCCTTAATCTCGACTCATCCATCCAATATTACACTGAACTGTTCCAAGACAAACCTGATATCTCAATCAGGCAATTGGCCTCTCATCAATCCGGAATAAGAAACTATGGAGCATGTTTTTGTTTTCCGGTCTGGGAATACTATCGGAATGCAGAATTTGAGAGCGTGGAAGCAAGCCTGGGTCAATTTGAGAAGGATGATCTACTATTTGAACCAGGAGCATCTTTTTCCTACAGTTCATATAACTACACGGCATTGAGTTACGCCATGGAAAAAGCTTCCGCCAGAAATTTTTTGAGCTATATGGGAGAATATGTATTCGATCCTTTGCAGATGGAGAACACAGCAGCAGATAAGAGCGAATCAACCAACAAGGCAATACCTTATGAAACCAACGACGGGGAATATAAAGAAGCCTTTCAGGTAAACCTCAGCAACAAATGGGCCGGTGGTGGCTTTATTTCTACTCCTTCTGATCTTGTTAGGGCTGGTAATGCGTTGCTGGATTCATCGTTTTTAGATCAGTCAACCATCGAGGAGCTCATAACCCCACAACGATTAAATGACAATACGATCAATGAACAAAACTATGCCCTTGGGTGGCGTCATGATTTCTCAGAAAGATACTTTGGTGGTAAAACAAAAGTTGAGATAATCCATCATGGAGGAATGGCTGTTGGGGGAATGGCACTATTAGCCGTTTACCCTGAATACAACCTGGTCTTTGCCATTACAATGAATAAGTCAGGCCAAAGAGGAAGATTTGAGCTTTTTGATTACATGAGGCCTATTGTGGATCTCTTTTTAAGGAGAGAAATCCAAGTTGAACTAGACTAGAGTCGTTACATTTAATCTATCACTAAAATTACTTCAATTTGAAATAATCAGTATATTTGCTTATAACTAATCTATAAACTATGAATAAACACATCACTATTATTTTTATAATGCTTTCAAGTTGTTTGCATTTAAAAGCCAATAATATAACAAACCTTCCTGATTTAAAACCTACATTAATTTACGCCAATGTTTTTGAAAGTAATGGTGTATGCTACACTGAAATAATTGCGAAAGTAAAAAATATTGGATCGGCTGCTTCAGCAGCATGTCATGGGGTTCTTTATTTAGAGTCTTCATCTTTTCAAACTTATATTCCAAGCATTCAAGCAAATCAAGAGAAAGAAATTGCAATTCGGCTTGCTGCATCTAATTTAGATCCTCAAAGTTGGGGTTTTGAAGCAGATTCCCAAGATATAATTAACGAGTTAAATGAAAATAATAATCTAAAAAATGTATATCGTCTCGGGGGATCTTTAGGCTCATGTAATGATGACTCTGGACCTGGGTCTGGGTCTGGATCGCCTGATTTAACTGTTGATATTACCTACGCACCTAATATAATCAACATTAGTTCACAGAGCTATTATGCTGATTTTGAAATCAAAAATGTTGGAGATGCATCTTACAATGGTAGTTTTAAACCCAACCCAAAATGGAGAGTTTTTCTTTATCCTAGTAATTCCTCACCGACAAACGAAGATGTTATTTTTTCAGGCAATATTGGTTTTATAAGCCCCGAAGATTCCAAAACGATAAGTATTCCACTTGGAAATGGTGCTTCTCTTAACCCATCATTAGATTATATCCTTAAAATGGAGGTGGATTGGGAAGACGAAGTTGAGGAATCAGACGAAACTAATAACGAAGTAATGAAAACAATTGCAGTGAATTCATCTAATGGTGTAGCTCCTCCAAACGGAATTTCTCCTTTTAAGCAAATGAAGGTTTTTCCAAGCATAAATGATGGTAATTTCCAGATATCAAATACACAAATACAACCTACTGAATCTTTCTCCATTACAATTACTGGCCCATCGGGTAATATAGTTTATCAAGAAACTAAAACTGGCCCGGTTACTCAGAGAATTGATCTTACGTCTTTAAAAGAAGGTGTTTATATAATAAGGAAAGAGTCAAGTTTAGGGATTGAAATTTCAAAATTTATCAAAAAATAGTATTCTGATATACTTATACCCACCTGATCAAATTGAATCGGGTGGGTTTTAATTATATTATATGTCCTAATAAAATAGCTTTAATGCATATCGATTTGCAAATTCTATAAATGTTTTAGATAAAGATGTGATGATGAATTATTATCCGAATTTACCTTCGCAGCATGAGCGAAGTTCTTGATGTCTTAATTGTTGGTGCGGGACCCATTGGTCTGGCATGTGGCATAGCATGCGAAAAAGCAACCCTTTCCTACGCAATTGTTGATAAGGGATGCCTTGTAAATTCTCTTTACAACTACCCGAGAAACATGACATTCTTCTCAACCTCCGATCGACTTGAGATTGGAGGTATTCCATTTATTTCACATAATCCTAAGCCTACCCGACCGGAAGCACTGGAATACTATCGGAGAGTGGCCTCTTCATGGAACCTCAACACACATCTCTATGAACGAATCGAAGAGGTGAATAAAGATGAAGATCACTTTACCATCCATTCAAGCAGGAGAACCTATCTTGCTAAAAATCTGATCATCGCTACGGGGTTTTATGACCTGCCTTATATGCTGAATGCTCCGGGTGAAGATTTGCCAAAAGTGAAGCACTACTATGATGAACCTCACCCCTACTATGATATGGATGTTGCAGTAGTGGGTGCAGCCAATTCTGCCGTTGATGTAGCGTTGGAGGTGTATCGCAAAGGGGCTAAGTCCGTCACTATGGTGATCAGAGAAAAAGAGATTAATCCACGAGTCAAATACTGGGTAAAACCAGATATCGATAATCGCATTGCTGAAGGGTCAATCACAGCGCATTTTGAAAGCAACATCACTCGTATAGAAGAGCACTCCATTGATATCCAGACACCAAAGGAACAGCTGACAATACCTAATGATTTTGTATTGGCCATGACCGGCTATCAGCCGGACTTTTCTTTTCTCAAGCATGTGGGTGTGCAGATTGGGACAGATGAATTTAAGACACCCGTTTACGATGAAAAAACCATGGAGACGAATGTTCCGGGTGTCTACCTCGCTGGAGTAATTTGTGGTGGACTAAAAACCAATGCCTGGTTTATAGAGAATTCCAGAGAACATGCGGAGGTGATTATTAAATCAATCAAGAAGTAACGGAAGATGCCGGATCAAGTCCGGCATATCAATTAATTAATTTCTCACCCTCCCCTGCAACACGCTGATGTTCTGATTGATTGGATTTCCATTGGTCCGTCTGAAGGTGATTATTTGGCCCACATGATTAATCGCATCAGCAATGGGCCCGTTGATCAGGTTCCAGAAAGGAAACTCCACGCTAGGAAACTCCATGTTATACCTGGCTAGGTCTTCACCGTCCGCATTCTTTAGCGTCTCGCTCGCCTGGCGGATATTCTCGAGTGTCAGGTCTCTTTTCTCTTCAAAAGAAAGCCCTTCTACTTTTACTCCCTCAAATGGCTTTTCATTCACCGCATTGACCAGAATCTGTGTAAGAGACAAAATATGATTGATGGTCTCCTCCACATTTCGTGCACCTTCACTTGGCCGAAAGTTCAGATCGTCTGCAGTTAATCCTTCCGTTCCCCAATAATACCGAAAGCCCAGGCCATCCACCATCCGTGCCACAACTGTTCCGGCATTGTATTCTTCAGGATAGTCCGGAATTTGATAGTAATAATCAGTGGAATCCCCATCCTGTGCAAAAGAGGAGGTGGTAATTAAGGTAATTAGTGAAATAATAATGCTTCTTGAATATTTCATTTGTCTCTTTTTTTCTGGAAAGCCTAGTCGTCCCACCACTAAAAGTGGTGGGACGACCTTAAAGACTAATCATGTTTTCGTGGATCACAAATATTTTATTATGAGTGTTCTCAAAAGTAATTTAGTCTCATGAATTCAGACCGGATCTCACTCCTCAAAAAGTTCATATCAGAAGAACCCACAAATCCGTTCAATAAGTATGCTTTAGCGATGGAGTACTACGAGACTCAGCTGGAAGAATCGCTATCCCTACTTCGTTCCTTGTTAGCTGACCATCCTGACTATCTCCCAACCTACTTCAAGGCAGCTCACCTGCTATGGGAAAATGAAAACTGGGATGAGGCCGATGAGGTATTTCAAACAGGAATCAAACTGGCAGAACAGCAGGAAGACCAAAAAGCACTGCAAGAATTGAAAGCGGCTTACCTAAACTTTGAATTTGATCGGGATTGATATTTTTGATTTATGAAAATGGCTAAAACACCCGAGGAGTATTTTTCATGGAATGAGGAATACCGTGCATTGCTGGAAAAGCTTCGATCCATTCTTCAGTCCACAGAACTAGAAGAAAAGATGAAGTGGGGCATCCCTACCTACTGTTGGAAGAATAAAAACGTTGCAGGAATAGGCGCTTTTAAAAGCTATGCAGGAATATGGTTTTTCAATGGGGTGTTTTTGAAAGATCCTGCCAATGTGCTGATTAACGCCCAGGAAGGGAAGACTAAAGGCATGCGCCAATGGCGATTTGAAACCGTAGGTGACATTGACGAAAAGCTTGTCCTCGATTACATCAAAGAAGCGATCCAAAATCAGAAGGATGGAAAAGAGATCAAGCCCGAGAAAAAGCCATTGATTATTCCTGATGAGTTAAAGGAAGTGTTAGCATCTAATAGCCTGCTTTCTGAAGCATTCGACTCCCTCACGCCTTCTCGCAAGCGAGAGTATGCCGATTATATCGCTGAAGCCAAAAGACTGGAAACCAAGCAAAAACGATTGGATATAATTAAACCGATGATCATGGATAAGCTGGGCTTGAATGATAAGTATAAGTGACAAACCCTACGTCAGTAGAAAAATGGTATATTTAATAACAGCTTATTTGGTTAGAACATAATGTACCAAGCTACCCAGCAACTTTACATTTTCGCATGAAAATAATAACGTTCTTCACATTAACGGTAATATGTTTGGAACAAGGTTTTGGTCAATGTTCTAAAACAGAAGCTATTGTAGAGGTAAATGGTATCAACTTGTACTATGAAGTCTGTGGAGAGGGAGAGCCCCTTTTTCTGCTACATGGCTGGACACAATCTTCGCGGTTTTGGTCAGATTACCTACCAACCTTCGCTGAACATTTTAAAGTTTATTCAATAGATCTTCGCGGACATGGAAAAACTTCCCCATTAACTACTGACTTCTCAATACAAAAATCGGCAGAGGATATCCTGGAACTCTTGAACCAACTAAAAATAGAAAAGACAAATGCAATTGGGCTAAGCTTCGGGGGCTTAGTGCTACTTGAATTAGCTAATTCATATCCAGAGAAAATACAGACTATGATTCTTATTGGTGCTGCTAGCAACTATGATGGAAGCAAAGTAAGCAGTGAGAAAACACTATCATTCAAAAATCTACCAAAACAATATGCTGAAGAACTAAAAAAAACACATTATCATGGAGAGGATCAAATTAATGCCTTGTTCAATCCTAATCTCAATTACCAAATCAGTCTAACAAATGAAGACCTGAAGGCCTTTAAATTCAGTACACTAATTATTAATGGGGATCAAGATGAATTACTAGGAATTGATCCAGCGTTCGAATTGCATAGAAATATTCCAAACTCTTCCTTGTGGATTGTTCCAGGCACTGGACATCTTGCTATTACAGGGTCAAATAAAAAAAGCTTCTTGATAAATAGCTTAAAATTCCTGAAATTTGGAAACGAAGCAACAGATTCAGTGGATAAATAGCACTGAAGGTACTTAATGATAGGTGGGTAGGCCATTAAATAATAAGGTGATGAAGCTCTACGTTAATCTTTTCTCAATTTCCCTTGCCTTACTTTTATGCTCAAGAATCATGGGTCAGGGTAACAATGAAGGCGTGTCTTCTTTAAAAATCACTACACTTTCAACAATGCTTGCAGACAGAGGTATTGGAGAGTGGGGTTACGCTGCTCTTATTGAAGTTGATGATAAGAAAATACTCTTTGATACGGGACAAAAACCACAAACTGTTTTGGCAAACGCCAATGAATTGGGTATCGATTTAGCTGATGTTGAGGATGTATTTTTAAGTCATAATCATTTTGATCACACAGGCGGGATTCTTACCCTCAGAAGAGCGTTAAAAAAAATTAATCCAAATGCGCTAAGTCGAATCCATGTAGGTAAAGGAATATTTATTCCGCGAGACAAATTCTACAACATGGATCAAATTAAGAAAGAACTCGAAGCGGATGGAGTTCAATTTTTTATTTATGAAGATCCAAATGAATTGTTTCCTGGCGTCTGGATAACAGGACCAGTTAAGCGTATTCATCCAGAAAAAAATTGGTACCCTGGTAACAAAATCATGATTGATGGAACAGAAGTGGAAGACAATATTCCTGAAGATCAGTCACTTGCAATAGAGACTCCTAATGGCTTTGTTTTAGTCTCAGGTTGCGGTCATGCTGGAATTGTTAATACTCTGGAGTCCATAAAATCAAATATTAAGGATAAAAAGATCACGACCGTAATTGGTGGTTTTCATCTGGTAAGTGCAACGGATCAACATTTAGCATGGACTGCAGAAAAATTAAAAGATTTTGGCGTGGTGAATGTCATTGGATCTCACTGCACAGGGATCAATTCACTTTACACCTTACGTAATCTTTTGGATCTGGATCGAAAACATGCAGTCGTTGGTTCTGTTGGTGATAGCTATGATTTAGAAAAAGGGATAAAGGCTGGATACATTGCACGGTAGATTTGTGCATACATTCCAGTTCTAGTAAAATTTATATTTTCTTGTTTAAGCCATTGCTTTTACCTCCACGTCTGTAAGGGATAGTGGATATTGTACTAATATTAATTCTTTTGGAATCCTCGTTGCAAACGAGGACTAGAATAGGTATAAATAATTGTCACCCTGAGGTTCTCGAAGGGTGACTTATCAAAACCGCACCACGATCTTCCCAAAATGATCCGGCGCTTTAAAACGATCAAATGCGTTTAGGTAATCTTCCAACTCATAGACTTGATCAACCGTCGGTTTTATCTGATACTTATTAACGCATTCAATCATTTCCACAAACTCATCGTCGTTTCCCATTGTGGAGCCCATAATCTGAGCTTGTGACCAGAAGAGCCGGAACACATCCACCTTCTCCGGGTGTCCGGTCGTGCTCCCATACATTACAATTCGTCCGGCTGGTTTCACGATTTTTAGGTAATTGTTTAACTGGTTGCCACCGGCACTATCAATTATTGCGTCGTATTGTCCGGCTTCTTTGAACCACTTCTCCTCTTTGTAGTTGAAGCCAGCCTTCACTCCCATTTTCTTCACTTTCTCAATCTTCTCTACACTTCCACTCGTCACATAAACTTCAGCACCTGAGGCTATTGCAAATGCAATGGCAAATTGGCTCACACCACCCCCGGCACCCGTAACAAGCACCCTTTTTCCGGGTTTTGCACCTCCTTTTTTAATGGCAGCTCGGAATGCAGTAAGACCTGCAAGCGGCAAGGCAGCAGCCTCTTCATTACTAAGGTGTGATGGTTTTTTCTGCAAGCTATGGACAGGCACTTTAATATATTCTGCAAGGGTGCCATTGGTCGGCATGCCCAATACTGAGTAGTCTGAAGACTGAACTTCCGGGTTGTTACCCCAGTTCACATTTGGGTTGATGATTACCTCTTTACCTTTCCATTCAGCAGGTCCTACTTCCACTACCCCGCATCCATCCGATCCAAGCACTGTTCCAAACTGAATGCCCGGATACATGCCTTCCCTGATCCACTGATCTCGTCGATTCAGTGCAGCAGCTGAAATCTTCACTAAACATTCATCACTTGACACTTCTGGTTTATCCATATCTGTCAATTGAATCGGTTCCGATTCTTGCGTAATTGTGATTGCTTTCATTCTTTAGTTACAAGTTTTTAGCTGTAAGCAACAAGCAGACGAAAATTAAAAAATTAGAATGGAGCATCATCCTCCGGCCCCTCATCGCCTCCATTTGCCTTACTAGGTAGCGTGATGGTGAAATCATCGTTTGAAGGACCAGAAGTTGGGAAGCCTCCAAATCCATTGCCTTGGTCTCCATCCCAGTCGGTGAACTTAGTGAACTTGCCAATGAACTTGAGATTGACGGTATCCAGTGATCCGTTTCTGTGCTTGGCAATGATTACCTCACCTAGTCCCTGAAGTGGCATACCCGATTCATCGGTATCCAATCCATAGTACTCCGGACGGTAAAGGAACATTACCATATCCGCATCCTGCTCAATTGATCCGGATTCCCTCAAGTCAGAAAGTTGAGGCCGCTTATCACCCCCACGTGTTTCCACTGCCCTACTCAACTGTGATAGAGCCAGAACAGGGACGTTCAGTTCTTTTGCTATTCCTTTTAAGGCCCGTGAAATCGAAGCAATTTCTTGTTCCCGGTTTCCTCCGCCCTTACTACTGTCTCCACTCATCAACTGGAGGTAGTCAATGATGATCAGCTTCACTCCGTGTTGTGCTGCCAGCCTTCGACACTTTGCTCGTAGCTCCAGGATACTTAATGCTGGAGTATCGTCAATGAAGATCGGTGCTTCCGAAAGCTTTCGAGTTTTATGGATCATCTGTTCCCATTCATAGTCGGCCAGATCTCCTTTCTTAATTTTTTCACTTGGCAGTTCTGCTTCAGCAGAGATCAAACGATTGACCAGCTGTACGGATGACATTTCCAGTGAGAAGATGGCCACTGGAGTATTGAAATCGATGGCTGCATTTCGAAGGGCGGAAACCACAAAGGCTGTTTTACCCATACCCGGACGTGCAGCAATGATCACCAAATCTGATGGCTGCCAACCGGAGGTTACTCGATCCAGTGCGGAGAACCCACTCGGCACTCCTGTTAGCCCATCCTTACGATCCTTTCTAACCTGAATCTCATCAATCGCCTGATGCATCAGCGAGCTCATTTTGTCATAATTCTTTCGGATGTGAGATTCTGACACATCAAATAATGATTGCTCTGCCCGATCCAACAATTTGAATACATCTATTGTATCCTCGTATGCATCTTTTTGGATCTCCGAAGAAATCCGAATCAGCTCCCGTTTAATGGACTGCTCAGCTATAATCCGCGCATGATACTCGATGTTGGCAGCCGAGTTTACTTTGGTAGTGAGCTCGGCAACAAAGTGCGCACCACCTACTACCTCAAGCTTAGCCTCTTTACGAAGCTGATGAGTAACCGTCTTTATGTCAATTGGCTGACTGTCGTTGAACAGCGCTACAATAGCTGCATAAATCTCCTGATGGGCATCTTTGTAAAAACTCTCCGGATGAAGAATGTCAATGACATTGGAAAGTGCATCTCTTTCGAGCATCAGTGCTCCAAGCACTGCCTCTTCAATTTCTACTGCCTGTGGTGGAAGTTTACCTAAATGTTCTGAAAGTGTGGAAAGACCTATTCTGCGACTTTTTGCTGCTGATGTAGATGTTTGCTTAGCTCCTTCCATGAGGTTTCGTTTGTAAATTAGATTGGCTCTACAAACTTAAGTTGTTAACGCTCATTGAGTCGGAAAAATTCTCATGTGTTTATCTTCAATATTCCCACAAGTTTTCCACACCAACTTTCTAACTTCCAACTTCTGACTCACAGCTCCTAACTTCTTTCTACTATCTTTGATCACTCACGTTTAAAAGGAATATTTTGTTCAAACTCAATCTTAAAAACCCTTTAGTCGTATTTGATTTAGAAACGACCGGAACCAATATCTCACAGGACAGAATCGTAGAAATTGCGATGGTGAAAGCCATGCCTGATGGCACAGTTGAAGAAAAGTGTCGAAAAATAAACCCAACCATACCAATACCACATGAAACCAGCCTAATCCATGGTATTTATGATGAAGATGTTAAAGATGAGCCTACTTTCGCACAGGTGGCAAAATCATTGGCTCAATACCTGGAGGGGTGTGACCTGGCGGGATTTAACGTTTTAGGATTTGATGTTCCTGTACTGGTTGAAGAATTCTTGAGAGCAAACGTTGATTTTGACGTAGACAATAGAAAAATTGTAGATGCGCAGAAAATTTTTCATTTGATGGAAAAGCGCAACCTGACAGCTGCCTATAAGTTCTATTGCGACAAAGACCTGGTGGATGCCCACAGTGCACTGGCTGATACGAAAGCAACGTATGAAGTGTTAGTGTCACAAATTGAAAAGTATGAGGGTGAAGAAGCCTTTGACGGGCTTGGCAAAAAACTAGCAACCATTGAAAATGATATGGGAAAGCTGCATGAACTTACCACATCCGGCCGTGTAGATCTGGCAGGAAGAATGATCTACAAGGATGGTATTGAAGTGTTCAATTTCGGTAAGCATCGAGGTAAACCAGTAGCAGATATTCTTGCGAAAGAACCGAGCTTCTACGATTGGGTAATGAAGGGTGATTTTCCTTTGGATACCAAAAGAAAGCTAACTCAGATCAAACTGAGAGGTTTTAACCGGTAATGAGTCATGACCATGCAATCATCGTTTATTTCGAAGGTTGGATCAATAGCCTTGAGCCCATCCATAGGTTATCAGAACAATTGCGTGAGCTACTAGATTCAATTGATGGTGCTGTTTTTGATGGTCATGAGATTGCGTTAGATGGCAGCCACGGAACACTTTATTTTTACTGTGATAATGCCAAAGAATTGTGGGGATTAATCAAACCCACGCTATTGGCAGCAGACTTAATCAAATGCAAAGAAGCAATGTTGAGGTTAGGCAAACCGGGGACTGATGCAGAAGAAATAATCATCAATCTTCCTTAAGTGCAAGAAAATAGGATTTCCTAGCAGCATCAAAACTTACTATTACTATCTTAGACACCATTGTATTTGTTTCATCCCAAAAACTACTGAGTCAAAAACATCTTGAATATGTTATATTTGACTTTTACCTAGCCTATGTCAAATACCTTAAAAAAGAATGCCAGCCTACGCCTGATCTTTTTCATTGCGTTTGTTGTAGTCATCTACCTTTTTCTGGTTTGGCTGCTTGTTTTCGTTGAGAAAGATAGCGGTCAGTCAGCACTAAATAATTATTCAAATGCTTTTTGGTATTCATTAGTAACACTGACTACTGTGGGTTATGGAGATATCTTCCCTGCTACGATATGGGGGCGATACATTTCAATGATATTCATTCTTACGAGTATCGGTATTTTCGGAATATTAATAGGACAACTTACTACGCTTATGACAACAATAAAGGAAAACAAGAAGCTGGGTTACAATGGCACCAATTTCAATAATCATGCGGTTATTATTGGGTGGAATGAATTTGGATGGCACGTTGTGGATCAATTGGTTGGTGTCGGTCGGCTAGTGGCTATCGTGACCAATAAAAAAGACGATGTTGATCTCATAAGAGAAAAATACAACCCCAAAAATGTATTTGTTCTATTCAGCGATTACAATAATCATGAACTAATCAAAAAGGCAAACATTGATGAAGCCAATATTGTGTTTGTAAATATGATGGACGATACGGATAAACTGGTGTATGTGCTGAATTTGAAGAAAGTGTTTCCTGAAACAGAGTTTGTTGTCACTTTGGAGAATGGAGATCTTAAGAATACATTCTTGGCGGCAGGTGTTAGCAATACGATATCAACACAAGAGATTTCATCTAAACTGCTGGCATCTTATATGTTTGAGCCTGATGTTGCCTCTTACAGTGAGTCTGTTCTTTCGTATGCCAAATCAGACAGTGATTATGACATCAAGCAGCTTTTAATCACTCCGAATAATCCATACAATGGAAAAGCGTATCAAGATGTATTTTTTGATTTAAAAAAGAGATACAACTCAGTTTTGATCGGAATCACTAAGCGTGATAAATTCGGTCATAAGAAACTCATCAAAAATCCGCTGGGGGACTTGAAAATTAATACCGGTGATTATTTGATCATACTATTGAATGGCAAAGCATTCAAGCTTTTAAAACGTGTATTTGGTGTGGAAGAAGGAATGGTTAAACACAGAAAGAAATGAGAAAGCTATTTTTGGTTGGTTCCATTGCGTTATTATTTTCATGTGAAAACAAGGATATAAACGAAGGTGAGGAATTTCGTCCCAGAGCGGTTAACGACAATTTTGAAGATACCCACTTTACCAAGATCAAAGTAGATGGTGTTGAATACATCATGACTGAGCGTGACAACAACAACCCGCACGAAGGTTTTGGATTCATGGCTTTTCGAGCGAATAAGCTGATGGAAAAGCAAGACACGCTCATATCTTATATGCGCACGCTTCAGCACTTTCAAAATAAGATTTACACAAGGATGTATGGGATTTCCGAAGATTCCGGTCAGGTTGCTTTTGAAATGAAGCTGATCGAATTTCTAAAACAGGAAACCAGAGAACTAGAAGAGCTGGAACGAGAGGATCTGGTGAATACTTCAACACAAGACACTATAAACGACGAAGAGGAGTAAACACTCCTCTTCATTTTTAATAAGATATGTAATGCTTGAAATTACTCAAATAGATCTTTAAGCATTCGCAGCGCATTCGCAAGGTCTTCATCTACTCCCGAACGCTCAATTATTTCTTTTCCTACTTTCTCTGCATCAATTAATTCGTCCTTATCTCTGAACACTTCACTTAGGATATTGCAATCATCGATCAGTGAAAAAAGAATTGTAAATGCAGGTGAAGGTTTAGCACTTTTAAAAACAATTGCCTTTAAGTTATTTCTGATCTCTTGTTCGAACGCATAGTTTGCATTGTCCATTCGGTCAGAAAGTGGAATCCAAAGAAGCTTCGTTTCCTCTTTCTTGAGAATGCCTCTCTGAACTAAAAGCGCATTTAAATCCTCCTGAATGTCCTTGAATTTGCCTGAAAGCGTCTTAATTTGATCAGTGATTGATGGACCTGTTTTTAGCTTTTTCAAGACATTGTCCAGGATTCCGTTACCAGTACCGATTGTATCAACCACAGAAATATTTCCGCCATCCAGTTTGATTTTCTTCAGCAAATACAACTCTAGTATACATGCTGCGACTACACCAGGCACTACCGTTTTCTCGGCAGCAGCCAAAATTCGTCCTTCTTCGTCATCTAGAGCGATCAAATAAAATCCTTCTGCGATGCTTAATTTCATAGTTGGTTATTTTAAAAATGCAATGTTTCTCAATGAGCGAATTTCATAAATTTTAGTTAAAGACCGATACCCCAAAGATTATTTTTTCAACAATGAGCCAATAGTAAGGCCCTGAACCAATATTGAGAATACCACTACACAATAGGTAGTAAATAGAATAATGTCCTTAATTTCATCAGGAAAAGCTATATCTGTAAGTGAAAGAGCTAGCGCAACAGATATACCTCCTCGTAGACCTCCCCATGTTAAAATCTGAATGGTTTTAGGTTCAAACTCCCTGAATCGCTTCATAATTGTTATTGGAATACTTACTCCAAGGAATCTGGCGAAAAGAACGATTACGATACCGATACCACCTATTGCCAGATTGCTGAGTGTGAATGATTCCGCTATCACAAGCATTTCAAGTCCGATCAGGATGAATAGAATAGCATTCAATGCCTCATCCAGCAAATGCCAGAATTTAAATACGTACTCTCCGGTCGCATTTGCAAGCTTTTCGTCGCGTCCTTGATTACCGATGAATAGTCCCATCACTACCATCGCAAGTGGTGCAGATACGTGAATCATTTCAGAAATACGACCACCCACCATTACAAGTGTTAGTGTCACGAGTACTTCCAGTTCCACATGATCATTATCAATGAAGTTGAGTAGTTTAAATCCACAAAATCCAAACACTGCTCCAAGTAGTAACCCTCCAAAAACTTCTACACTAAATAGCATAGCAACACTTGCGGCGGTAATCTCTCCAGCACCGTGACCACCAGGCTCATGAATACCAGCCTGGGCCTTAGCAATCCCTAAAATCGTCAGGAATATTACTACCCCTACACCATCATTAAATAATGATTCGCCGGCAATCTTGATTTCTAATTTTTTTGAAAGTCCAAATTGTTTTGTCAGTGCTAAAACGGCAATCGGGTCAGTTGGTGATATCAAAGCACCGAACAATAGACAATAAATAAGATCAATTTCGAATCCGATTATTGGTGGGAAAATGTAATACACCAAATAGCCCACAAGAAATGTAGACATCAATGTTCCAATAGTTGCCAGGATAATAACCGGAACTCGCTCTTCTATAAGCTTATTCAGGTTGGTAGACAGGGCGCCTGCAAATAGCAGGAAGTTCAGCATCACATTCATCAACACCTCTTCAAAGTCAAACTCTGCGATGATGTGTTCTGCTCCCTCCGTGATAGAAGGGAAAAAATAACCCAGTACCAATATAGATACTGACATAACCAGTGCTATAAACATCAATCCAATGGTGGATGGAAGTTTAAGTACGGTAATGTTGATTAATGTAAAGGCGGCAGCCAAAAAAATCAGGAGTGTGATTAATTCTAATATACTCATTGGTAACTAGGTAGAAGTTTCTTTTGGTTTTAGATTAGTAGAGCAAAATAAGTAATTTACAAATACGAAAAAAAATCGTGCTCCACAAACGGAAAAATAGCTTAATTCAGCGTAATTCACTACTTAAATTGATGTTTCAGTATTTTTCCTTACCCTCAATCAAGAGAAACCCCTATCCTATTAAAGCGATAGTCATTGCTCTATCATTCATTCATGGTTGTGCAGGTGTTAAAAAGCTTGCTGTGGAAAAGGATATATCGCAGCTACTTAATCAATCAGAAGTCTTCTCCAACCAATTTACCGGTTTCAGCCTTTACGATATGGAAACGGATGAATTTCTAGCAAGTCACAATTCTACATTAAAATTCACACCTGCATCAAACACCAAGCTCCTAACAATGTATGTGACGTTAAATACGTTTACTGATTCTATACCGTCATTGATATACACTGAAAATGATTCACTATTGAATGTTCAGCCGCTTGGCGATCCGTCTTTTCTTTATGAACCATTTACAAATCAAAGCACCTTAGATTTTTTAAATCAGCAAAACAAATTAAGAATTAGCTGGCCTTCTGAAGACCCCAACCCTTTTGGGTCCGGCTGGGCATGGGATGATTACATGTATAGCTATCAACCTCAGCGAGCCTGGTGGCCAATTTATGGAAATACCGTACGTATCAAAAAGGTCAATGATACGATCACGGTAACTCCCTCTTTTTTTGAAGATTATGTAGAAATAGCAGAGCAAATCAAACCGGGCGAGCTTATTGAAAGAGAATTAAAATTCAATGTATTCAAAGCATATTTAGAGAGTGATACTTCGGATTTTGAGCGAATTATACCTTTTGAATACTCAAAAGAGCTTTTCATCCAACTTTTATCGGACACCTTGTCTACTCCTGTCGTACTTAATCTTGAAAACACACTTTTCACAGACACACTTTATTCCCAACATGTAGATACTGTTTTAGCTTCTATGCTCAAACCAAGTGACAACTTCCTTGCAGAACAGCTTTTACTAATGGCAGCCCGGTGGAACGGCTATGATGAAGTAAAACCGTTTATCAAAGAGATTAAAAATACCTGGCTTGCTAGCTTGAATGATTTTGTTTGGGTAGATGGATCTGGTTTGTCCCGATATAATTTGATTGCTCCTGTAGATCAGGTCCGTTTACTGAAGAAGTGCCATGATCAGTTTGGCTGGGAGCGAGTGACCTCCCTTTTGCCGACCGGTGGTGAAGGTACATTGGAGGAGCTTTACCTTCCAGGTGAGGATGAACCTGCCTACATCTTCGCAAAAACAGGAACACTCAGTAACAACCACAACTTGAGTGGTTTTTTAATCACACGTTCTGGAAAGCGAATGATCTTTTCTTTGATGAATAATCACTACACCCGGCCGACTAAAGAGATCAAGCAAGCCATGCAGCAGTTTCTATTGGAAATTCGAAATGTATATTAATTCACACTCAAGGGCATTTAAAATCACTACTTCCAATAGGGGCTGATTCAGTCTATGTTGTATTAGTAGTAAAATGCTATGAAAAAGGTTTCTATTCTATTACTATTAGGTGTAATGGTATTCACCGGATGTTCAAAAGATGATGAGGCTGGGCCTATTATCGATATTGGAATAACTGAGGATGCTGTACAATTAACAAATCAAAGGCAGTTTAAAGTCTACTATCACCTTGTAGACGAGCGTTTTTTAGGGCTAAAAGGTGTTTACCCTGTAGGAGATGATCAACCTCACCTGGAAGCCCGGGAGTCAATTGAAATTCCATTTGATGAAATTCAAGGATATGACGTAAATGATTCCGAGCGAATAATGATTCACTATTGGAACAGTGTCGTAAATGATGGAGAAGAAAAGGCCGATGAAGTAAGGATCGTATCTATCGCAATCTCTGGTCAATCTTTATAAGCACGAATCAATCCGCCAGTTAACCTCATAAGCTCAATTTTAGAATTGATAAGATTGTAAGCTGCTTGCAACTTCAGAATAGAAGATGATAAGTAATTGTTTTGAACGTCCCGGTAATCAAAGGAATTAATACTGCCATTTTTGAACTTCTCCTCTGATAAATCCAGGTTAGTTTTGGCTGCCTCCTCCCTTCTTGAGTTGATTGCAAAAAGTTGTCGTCTTACATTATACCTATCCAATGCTGAAAGCAGATCTCTGTCAAGAGAAGTTTCCATTTGGTCCACTCTTAGCTGTCCCACTCGCTCATTTACCATCGCATTTTTAATCGCTCTGTTTATTCGACCTCCATCAAACAACGTATATGAAAGTGTAAAGCTGGCCGTATAATTATCTGTTACGCTGTTTAGACGAGTGTCGGGTCCGCCAGAAAATCCGCTTCCGGTAAAAAAAACAGCTTCAGAAAGGTCTAAACTGTTCCTGTTTTCTGAAAAAGATGCATTTAATGCCAACGTTGGATATCTATCGGCATTACTTAATTTGGTTGCTTCACCTAATAATGATTGAGTGATGTATTGCTTTTTAAGATCTACATTTTTTTGGATCATCTGAGACCTGAGATCATCGAATGTGTAGGTTTCATCAGGCAATTGCAGGGTATCCATAAAGACATATGTTTTGGCTACATTTTCTTCTGCAAGTAATACATTTAGGTCTCTGATTGCATTTCTGTAGGTAAGCTGTTGATTGATATAGTTGATAGAATCTGTCAGATAATTGCCTTCTTCCAGCAGGATATCAGTCGTCACTGCACTACCTAAATCAGATTTAATCTTTATGTATTGGTATTTATCCCTGGAAAGCGCCAACTGCTTTTCAAATTCATTTAATCGTTCGTATTCAAGAACGGCCAGGTAGTACCCTAAAATGATGCTTTGAAGAGTGTTTGCTATGACCACCGAAGCATTACCTTGCGATTCAGCTTGAAGTAATTCTAGTCGCTTTTTAGTGATATTAGCCCTGAACCCATCAAATAGAGTCCAGTTTACATTCAAAGTAGGGTTAAGTGAATTCGATAATGTTTGTCCCTGAGTGGCCGTAGGAAATGCTACTTTGACATTATCAGTCAGGTTATTGTTTTGATTCACTGATAGACTAATGGTAGGCCATCTACCGGCCTGTCCCCAGTCATTGTTATTTCTTGCCACTTCCACATTGCCTTCCTCTATCAGAATGCCATAATTTCTTTGCAAACCGATTTGAATGGCATCAGAAAGTGATAATTGCTCCTGACCATAACTTAGGGAGAGGCATAATATTCCAATTGAAAAAATAAGTTTTCTCATCTCAAATAGTAGTGTAGTGATTTAAGCAGATTCTTTGTACTCCTCTATGCGCCTTTCATCAATAAGCACACGTTCAACATCTTCGCGTGTAGGTTTTTTACCTGTCCATAGCCATTTCGCAGCTCTCCGAATATCATTAAACAAAACAATGAATACCGGGAAATAAAGCAGTATGATGAACGTACCTATCAGCACTCCATATGCCACAGATATTGCCATCGGAATAAGGAATTGAGCTTGAAAGCTTGTCTCCTTGATCAAAGGGTATAAACCTAATACTGTTGTCAGTGATGTCAACATGATTGGACGAAACCTGGAAAGACCTGCGTTATATGCTGCTTGATACACGGACATCCCTTCGTCTTTGATTAATGTATTGAATTTGGAAAGGAATACTACCGCGTCATTAATTATGACTCCTGATAGTGCTACCATTCCCCAAACACTTAGCAATGAAACAGGAAGTTCTTTTGCCGGTGATATCCAGTCTTCTATCCCATGACCTAAAATTGCACCAAACCACCCAAGAGGAATCATCATGATGATTAATACCGCTTGATAGTATGATCGGAAAGTAATCATTAGAATAAAGAAGATTAGCAAGAATGCACCACCGAAATACAATCCAATCTCTTTACCGGCTCTGTTACTTTGTTGGGATTGCCCTCCATAGTCAATCACTACAGAAGGGAATTTTGCTTGTAGGTCAGGCACAATCTCCTCTCTTATTTTCTTAAGTATCGGTGGAACTTCACCAAAAGGATCGATCATTTCCGCTTCAACTGTAATGGCCCTGGATGTATTGTAATGCTTAATTCCGGAGACGCCTCTCTCAATCTCATAATCTGCAAGCTGGGAAAGTGGGAATTCCTGCCCTGTTTGCGTCTTGATCTTAATATCCTCCAGTTGATTGATGCTTTTCCGACCTGACTCAGGGTACCTTACCCATACCCTCAACTCATCATTCCCTTTCATAAATCGCTGCACCTCTTCACCAAAAAACCCTTGACGCATTTGTTTGGTAATATCATTGTGATTTAGGCCCAGGAAATAAGCCTCCGGGCGCAAATCAAAGAGCATCTCTCTTCTACCCACAGGAACATTATCTTCTATTTCTTTTAAATCAGCAATTCCTGCCAGTTCGTCTTTCAAAAACTGCTTTGCCTCACCTAACTCTTCATAGTTTTTACCCATCAACCGTATCGAAACAGGCTTACCAAATCGATTTCCACCACCAATGGCAAATTTCTCAGCTTCAGAAACAGGTCCAATTTCAGCTCTTATTTTATTTATTAGATCAAATTGATTGAGTCCATAATCGTCTAGCTCTTTATAGAAGATATTTATTGAACCTGTGTGAGATCCGGACTCCCATTGTGAAAAGCCTACATTCGTAAAAGTATTATTGACAATGTCATCCTCAATTTCAAATTCATTCTTAAGATCACTATTTACTTTCCAGATTGCACTTTCGAACTGCGACAAGTATTGTTCAACTTTTTGCTCCCTTTCGCCAGGTTTAAAAGCAATGTTAATGTTGAAGCTATTGAATGGGATTTGAGGGAAGAAAGTGGCTTTAATTTGACTTCCGGCTAGTAATCCCATAATTATGATCAAAAATCCTGCAAGCATTGACAGAGACACCCATCTGTTTTGCATTGTGAATCTTAGCCCCTTACCGTAGATGTTATCTCGCATGTAATCGATCACTCCATTAAGAGATTTTCTTACTTTATAACTTCGGGTGTTTTCCTTTTTCACTTTCAAAACACTCTTGCTTGCAAGGTGTGCAGGCAAAACGAAGAATGCCTCTAGTAGTGAAAACCCAAGACTAAAGCAGACCACAAATGCCATGTCTCTCAGAAACTCGAATCCTCCAGTTAAAAGCAGCAATGGAGTGAAAGCAACTATTGTGGTGGTAACTGAAGTAAATACGGCCGGTAATACTTCTATGGTGCCATTAACTGCAGCCTTGATTGGATTGCCATGCTTTTCAAAATGGGAATAGATATTCTCTGCGATTACGATACCATCATCAACCAAAATTCCTATCACCAGGATCATCCCAAATAAGGAAATCATGTTGATGGTCAGACCAACAAAAGTTCCAAGTATAAACATCCCCAGGAAAGATGACGGTATTCCCCATGCGACCCAAAAGGAAAGCCTAAGACTTAGGAAAAGACCGAGTGAAATCAATACAAGCAAAAGCCCAACAATACCATTATTAGTTAAAAGGTCGAGCCGCTGATTTAGCATGCTCATAAAGTCCCATGTCATGTGGAGTTCAACCGCACTGTTCCTGTTATTGAAATCCTCTACATATGCATTTACCACTTCAGAGATTTCTTCTAAATCTTCTGTCTCAAGCTTTCTTACCTCTATGAAGACCGCTTCTTTACCACTTAGCATGGCTTTAGATGGTACATCTGCAAACTGTTCCTTAATCACAGCAATGTCTTTGAGAAGCACTTCGCTACCATCCTGATTACTTCTGACTACAATATTTGCTATGTCATTGGCTTCCGTCTCTTTTGCCTTCGAACGTATTAATATTTCCTCTTTTGGAGATTTTACTGATCCTGCAGATATGTCTCGATTGTTTTGTCGTACCGCATTTGCCACTTGATCAAACGTGAGATTGTATCTAAGTAAATCTTGCTCGCTTACTTCTATTGAAATCTCAAGTGCTGGAAAGCCGGAAACATTTACTTGCGAAATGGCTTCCATCGCCAATAAATCGTCTTCGATTTCCTCTGAAAACCGCTTTAGTGTCCTAAGGTCAACATCGCCGGTTAAACCCAACCATTGTGCGGTGGATTGTTGTTTTTGTTTAAAAACTATAGGCTTTTCTGCGCCGGCAGGAAAAGAATTGATACCATCAACAGCATTCTTTACTTCTGTGTAAATATCATCGATATCATAATTGTCAAATGTGACCAGCGTGATATTGGCAGAATTTTCTGATGAGGTAGACATGATCTCATCAATTCCGGGAATGGAATTAATCGCCTCTTCAATTTTAAGCGTCACACCTTCTTCCATTTCCTCCGGTGAAGCCCCCGGATATGCTACCGAAATGTTGATGTTTCGATCGCTACGTGTTGGAAAAAAAGATTTCTTAGTATTGGCTATTGATACAATCCCACCGATCAGCGTTAATGCAATTAGAATATTTGCCAGTATTGGAAACTTAACGAAGTATTCTACGAGGTTTTTTATAAATGTCATTTCCGTTGAGTTTAGTTAGATGCAGTGGGTGTATTGCCGGCTGAGGAAGTTTCTTCCACACTACCTATTTCCAGATTAATGTCTTTTACCTCTTTCTTTTCTACAACCATATTATTGTAACCTCCAATCAGCGCATCTACTACTAAGTCCTCTCCTTGATCTAGTCCACTAATGATCGCTTCTTCTCCAGCAAGTCTGATTACATCAATTTGTCTTGTTTTCAGCAGTGTATCTTCGACCACAAATACTTCATTTCCATTGTAAATGGCATTTCTGGGCATAATCATACCATCTTTTACTGTTCTAGCGGGGATTGATGCCTGAAAGAACTGGCCGTCATAAATCTTCTTATCGGATGACTTTATCGCAATGAAAACATCCACTGATTGAGTATTTTGATTTACATAATCACTAATGCGAGTGACCACACCGTCAAGGTATTGATTCATCTCATCTGAGTAAATCTTCACAGGTGTATTGGTCTTTATCCAGGCAATATCTTTAGTCTCAACTGCTACCTTCAGTTCATGCACTCCTCTTCTCATAACAGTACCAATACTGACACCCGGATTCACAAATGAACCCGATTGCATATTGATTTGCATAATACTACCCTCAAACGGAGCGTAAAATCTATGCTTATCTAGTCTTGCTTCCGTACTTTTTATACTATAGTATGAGCTGTAAATACCTTTTGTTGCTAAGAAAATCTTTTCTTTCTCAGATTTTACTTTAGGAAGCGGCCCGAACTTTTCATCTATATCCAATGAATTGAAATAGGATTTCCATTCATCAAAATTGTCATCGAAATCAACCTTTAGGTCTGGAAGTATTCCAGCAAGATCTCTAAGAAAATTAGATTTTTGTGACTTAAGGTTTAGGGCAGGCTCTTTGTCATCAATGTAGAATATCAAATCTCCCCTTTTAAAACTTTCGCCTTCCTTTAATTTCACATTCCCCTGATACATTCTTCCGGATACTTCAGAAAGTAAATCAAGCGTTTGAGCTGTTTGAACTCTTCCGTGTGTTACTACATCCGTTTGAATTGTTCGATAGTTTACCTCTTTTGTCTGAACGACTTTCTTTACAGCGACAGGCTTTTTCTCCTTTGGGTCTTCCTTTTGTCCGGCAAAGAATCCGGCCAGGCCAATAGCTAACACAAGAATACCTATCGATGATAGTATGATGATTAGTTGTCTTTTCATTTTGAGTATTGTAGTCCAATTATTTAATGAGTAATTCGGTTAATAAGTTGCGCTAATTTTTAGTTATGTGATAAGTGGACTTTTACGTACCTGAACTGTTTTATCTTAGCATTAGTTGGTAATGCATAATGAACCTCAGAAATGGACAAAATCAATAAATCTGAAGAAGAATGGAAAAAGGAGCTTTCCGAAGAACAGTATTACATCCTTCGTGAAAAAGGCACAGAAAGACCGTGGATCGGAGCTCTCTTAGAAAATAAAGACAAAGGTATTTATGAGTGTGCGGCGTGCGGAAACGAATTATATTCATCTGAAACCAAGTATGATTCAGGTTCAGGATGGCCGAGTTTTTACGATCCCATTTCTGCTAATGCTGTTGATTTTGAAAAAGATAAGTCCTTTGGAATGATCCGAACAGAGGTCAAATGCGGTCGCTGTGGAAGTCACTTGGGTCACATATTTCCGGATGGTCCAGAGCCAAGCGGTCAAAGGTACTGTATGAATTCAGGGGCTTTGAATTTTAAAAAGAAGGATTCGAACTAAGCAACAGTGTTAAGCTTGGTAATTCTAACAAAGTTGTCATCAATCATCCACAAGAAATGCGGTTGGATATTAACTACTATTCCATCTAGCGTAGATTTAACAAAAAAAGCGGTTTGATTCTGCTCATTTTCATTTTCTAAATAGGCGTTCACCAACTCGCCCTTCATATTTCTGACTATCGGCACTTCACCTGTGACCTCCACTCCCAAAAAATCCGATAAAGCCGCCATGGACATATTTGCTATCAGGTTTTCTATTTCCGCCATAAAATCATGGCGCATCATTTTGTCATGAGAGGCTCTTGAGTGTGTCATTCCTTCGGGTAAGCAAACCTGATTGATTAAATCCATCTCATGACTATTGATGATAAAGTAAAAGGCACCATTGATTTCACCTTTGAAAGCCACTTTCATTAGGTTTACCTTAAACCTTCCTAAATCATCAAATTCATGCAGTGGTTTTAGCTCACCTTCGCCAAATTGTATCAGATCAGGATTAACTCTAATACGTAGCATCTGCTCCATAGATTGAGCTGCCTTCTTGAGGGATTCCTCGATCATCTCCTCAATAATCTCTAAATGTAATTCTGATAAGTTCCCTCTGCTCACAACTGATCTGTACTGAATTATGGATCAAAATTATCAAAAGATAAAGGTAATTCAGATAGAAAAGTTCCTTCATTCCATCTAAACGATTAAATAACCTCTAGTGTAGTTAGAACACCGATGAATGTCGTCAAAATAAGTAAATTGAAATCAAACTAAAACCTAAACGTATGAAGAAGATATTACTGTTCATTTTAACGTTGAGTTTCTTCGCCTTTGATGGAGAATCTCAACGAAAGAAAAGGAACTCATCCAGCACACCTGCTTTTGATCAAAGCCTTTATGAAGGGATGCAATGGAGAAACATTGGTCCATTCAGAGGCGGCCGATCTGCAGCAGTTACCGGAGTGCCTGGTGAACCCAACCTATTTTACATGGGATCAACTGGTGGCGGTGTATGGCGCACCAAAGATGGAGGTCAGAGCTGGGAAAACATCTCTGATGGTTATTTCGGTGGTTCCATTGGTGCAGTGGCTGTCAGTGAATGGGACAATAACGTGATCTATGTAGGTGGAGGTGAAAAAACTGTGCGAGGAAATGTTTCCTCCGGATGGGGTATGTGGAAATCCGTAGATGCCGGCACCACCTGGCAGGAAATCGGCATGAAGAACGCCAGACACATCGCTCGAGTGAGAATTCACCCTAAAAACCCTGACTTAGTCTATGCTGCTGTCATGGGTGACCTCTACAAATCGTCCAGCGAACGTGGTGTTTACCGAAGCAAGGATGGTGGCCAAACGTGGGAAAGAGTGCTATTTGCAAATGCAGATGCAGGGGCGGTGGATCTTACTTTTGATCCTAACAACCCTCGCATTTTATATGCTTCAACATGGAGAATCAGACGAACACCATATAGCCTGGAAAGTGGCGGAGAAGGTTCCGCTCTTTGGAAGAGTACCGATGGTGGTGATACCTGGACAAACATTTCAAAAAACGAAGGTTTACCAGGTGGTATCTGGGGTATTTCCGGCGTAACCGTTTCTCCAGCCAATTCAAACAGGGTTTGGGCAATCATTGAAAATAATGATGGTGGCGTATACCGATCAGACGATGCAGGAAAAACATGGAGGCTCATAAATAAAGAACGAAAACTACGTCAGCGTGCATGGTATTACACTCGTATCTATGCGGACTCACAGGATGAGGATATCGTTTACGTTTTAAATGTTCGTTACCATAAATCGACAGACGGAGGAAAAACATACGAAACCTACAATGCTCCACATGGTGATCACCATGACTTGTGGATTGCCCCGGAAGACAATCAGCGCATGATTATCGGTGATGATGGTGGTGCTCAGGTTTCATTTGATGCCGGTGAAAACTGGTCGACCTATTACAACCAGCCAACCGCACAGTTTTATCGGGTAACCACCGATGACTCTTTCCCTTACCGCATCTATGGTGCTCAGCAGGATAATTCTACCGTGAGAATCGATCACCGAACAAATGGAAGATTTATCGATGAGGGTGATTGGGAATCAACAGCTGGTGGTGAGAGTGCACACATTGCACCAGACCCGGAGAACAACGAAATTGTATATGGAGGAAGCTACGATGGGTTCCTCACGCGAGTAGATCATGAAAATGAACAAATCCGAGCAGTAAATGTATGGCCGGATAACCCGATGGGTCATGGAGCAGAAGGGTTCAAGTACCGTTTCCAGTGGAACTTCCCCATCTTCTTTTCTCCACACAATCCGGATAAGCTGTATACAGCATCCAATCAGCTTCATGTTTCAACCAATGAAGGTCAAACCTGGGAAGTTATCAGCCCTGACCTCACGAGAAATGATCCCAGCAAGTTAGGCCCCTCAGGTGGTCCGATTACAAAGGACAATACAAGTGTAGAGTACTATTGTACCATTTTCGCGGCAGTGGAATCCTATCACGAGGAAGGAGTTATCTGGACAGGATCAGATGATGGTTTGGTTCATGTAACGAAAGATGGAGGGGAAAACTGGACAAACGTGACGCCAGCTGGAATGCCCGAGTGGATGATGATCAATAGTGTAGAGATTGATCCATTTAACAAGGGTGGTCTTTACATTGCCGGAACACGTTATAAGCTGGGGGACTATGCTCCTTATCTGTATAAAACCGAAGATTACGGTCAGACATGGAAGAAAATCACAAGTGGTATTCCTTCCGAGCACTTTACGAGAGTGCTAAGAGCCGACCCTAATCAAAAGGGTTTGCTTTATGCCGGAACAGAAGCAGGCATGTATGTATCCTTCAATGATGGATCCAGCTGGCAGCCTTTCCAGATGAACTTACCGATCGTTCCAATCACAGACTTGGCAGTAAAGGATAACAATCTGATTGCAGCTACACAAGGGCGAAGCTTTTGGCTCATTGATGACCTAACTCCCCTTCACCAATTGAATGAAGCGAACGGTAAACCCCATTTCTTGTACGAGCCAATGGATACCTGGAGAATGGGTGGTGGAAATGGACGAACCTCAAAAACTGCCGGTACGAATCATCCGGGAGGTGTGCTTGTCAATTACTTCGCGAAGGATACAGCCAGTACGGACACCATCTCCATCAGCTTTCATGAAGCCGATGGTGACCTGATTAAAACATTCAGTACGCATCCTAATAAAGAAGATAACGAAAGCAAACTGGAAGTGAAGCCGGGTTTCAACACGATCAACTGGGATCTTCAATATGAAGGTGCTAAGACATTTGATGGTATGATTCTGTGGTGGGCAACCACACAAGGCCCTATGGCCGCACCGGGTGATTACAAAGTGAAAATGACCGTAAATGGAAATGAGTCAATCAAGGATTTCAAGCTTAAAGCTGATCCAAGAAGCGAGTCTACACAAGCGGATTATCAGGCACAGTTTGACTTCCTGATCAAGGTTAGGGATAAGCTAACCGAAACGCATGAAGCCATCATTGACATACGAAAAGCTAAAGCACAGATCAATGATGTCATGAAAAAGGCAGATAATGATGAGATATCTGAATTAGGAAAATCAATTATCAAAGACATGTCTGAGATTGAAAAGGCGCTTTACCAGACTAAGAATGAAAGTGGTCAGGATCCTTTGAATTTTCCTATCAGACTGAATAACAAGCTGGGACACCTTGGATCATTGATGGGCATGGGCAACTATCGGCCAACAGACTCTGCACTTGAGTTCTACGATGAGGTGACTAAGCAAATTGATGAGCAGCTAACCAAGCTAGATGCCATCTTAGATGCTCGAATTAGTGAGTTTAACCAGGCGGTTAAAGCAGCGAATGTAGATGCAGTGAAGTTGGAGGATTAATTTTTTTAATCACAATAAATCCTGACAGGTTTCCAAAACCTGTCAGGATTCATAAGGGAATATTAAAGGGATGTGTAATAACATCCCTTTTTTGTTTACTAACCTTTCAAAAAGGCTACTACTATGACCCAGGCAATCCAACTAAACAGGTATTTACCGCTACTCCCATTCATCATCCCAGCTTTATGCATTTGGGTGGTCAACACCTCATTCTTTACAGAGGATCCCGCCTCACTTTCGATGGCGATCACTTTTGATCTTTTGATCTCTACTCCGGTCTTTTATTACTTAACGATACGGAAAAGAGCTATACCAAAGACAACCGTGATTCCTGTTTTTATATTTGGCATAGTCATCGCTTCCATCATCCTGCCTTCAGATCACCAGTATTACCTAACGCTGGTGAAAACATGGTTTTTGCCCGTTCTTGAAATCAGTATCATTACCTACATAGTAGTAACAATCCGAAAGGCATTTAAGGAGTTTAAGTCAGCAGACTCATTGGATTTCTTTTCTGCTGCAAAGGAGGCTTCTGCCAAAATACTACCTAAAAGAGTCGCTATCCTTTTCGCCACTGAGCTCTCCGTTTTCTATTATGGTTTATTTGCCTGGAGGAAAAGAAAGCTTTCGACAAACGAATATTCCTACCATCAATCAGCCAGTACCCGAATGGTCCTCGGTGTGTTCATTTTTTTAATCATCATAGAAGCGGTAGCTGTTCATTTACTACTTCAGAGCTGGAGTATTATTGCTGCCTGGATTCTGACCGGATTGAGTATTTATGGGAGTTTTCAACTCCTCGGGATCCTGAAATCACTATCCAGAAGACCAATTGCTTTTGAAACAAAAAAACTCATCTTACGATACGGTTTAATGAATGAAGTTGCTATCCCTTACGATAAGATAAGGCAAGCCATTTCTTTTACACATTCAGTTGAAAAATCGGATGGGTATGTTCACCTCTCTCCTTTCAAAGAAATGGAAGGCCATAATATCATGATTGAAGTTGAGAATGAAATGGAATTGGACGGGTTCTATGGAGTTAAAAAATCGTTTGAAAAATTGCTTGTCTATGTGGATGAACCAGACCTTTTCTTGAAAAACATGGAGGTCGTACGTATCCTTTCTTAAACGTAATCCTGACAGGTTTTGAAACTTCTTAGGATTCATTACAGTCGTCTTACCACCTGCAGTGGTGGGACGACTTTTTATTCCATATCAGCAATCCAGCTCCTGATTAATTCCACCCCTTCCTGATGCGTCATTTTTCTACCAAGCTCCGGCATCATTTCTCCGGGTTCCAATGACTCAATACGATGAACAAGGATCGACTGATCCGGATTACCTGGCACGATGCTGTACTTCAGTCCTCCGGAACCTTTCCCTGCAGCTACCGGCGGTTTATTCACACCCAATCGATATGGATCAGATTGTGAAGCTAACAGGTAAAGACCAGAATTCTTAGCAGGGCCTTCCCTCCTATGGCAATGTGCACAGTTGACCTCCAACCATGCACGCGCTCGCAAATCAATGGAAGACGTTTCATCGGTATAATTTGTCAATTTTGGTAATGATTTTAGTTCGGACATCTCCAGCCATCCATTTGCTTTCCATGTCATCAGCTGATCATCTCTGTTGAGCTGCCTTATAGACGGACCAATTGGGACCATTTTGCCTCCTAAATCATGGCAGCTTTTGCATTGTGGCTGAGAAGGTATGGAATAATTGATGCGCTGTAATTCACCATGTTTATCCGTCCATTCAACTGGGACTTTCTTGCCCAAAATCAATCGCTTTGCATCTGTCTGCTCTTCATTCCATTCGTAAACAATGCCATGCCACCCTTGATCTTCATGAATCAGCAATCGCGTTTCCAGAATTCTGCGCTCACTTTCAGGCTTACGGAAATCAGATGGATAATAGAAATTTTTAATCAGTATTGAGCCTTTAGGAAAGTCCAGTACCTCACCTGCATTATATTCCATCTTGCTATCCACGGGAAGATGGATGAAGCGTGCTTTGAAAGCATAATCTGAAAACAGCGGGGAATTGATTTCATATGGATAGGTTCGGTCACTTTTGGGCTTGAGCTCTTTTAGCGGCGATTCAAACAGGTTCAATTCGCTTAGGTATTTAGGATAATCAACTATTTCTTCTACCCCTAAACTTACTTCCTCCAAAACAACGGGTTTCTTTTTTTCAGGAGTAGCACAAGAAGCAACAACCAATAATATCAAAAAACAAACCCTCATGGAAAGATTGGTGCAATTGATCCGGTTCCACATGCATACATACTCCAATCCCGGGTGCGTCCTTCAAAGTCATTGGCCGCATCGATATTGGCAAAGGTGAATTCTCCATTGTTTTCAAGACACAGGACAAACTCATCATTCTCCGGCATAATGCCATCCATCGCAAAATCAGGTAGGTTGAAAGTGAAATACCTTAAAAAGAGTAAGCCAAAATCACTTTCAAAGGTTGGAAACCAGTGTTTATTCATAAACTCATTATCGTGGAAGTAAATGTGATTTGGATAAGGATCATACGCCTCATCAACCTGATTATTGGCACTATCCAACTGTGAGCCTTCCTCTGCTCCGAGCGCCTCCACCAGCACGTAACTAGCCAGTGCGGTACCGATAGTTTTATTGTGATGTATTCGATTGTTAAATACCTCAATTTTTCGAGTTGCCATCATCATGATTCCTGTGCCCGGTGGCACCACCGCCACTACATTACCCTCAGGAGCAAAATTTTCGTGATTGTTACTGATTACATCATTGTCATACACACGAGTTGTGTGCCCACTTTGAGTCAGCCCAGGCAAGTCGAAAATGAGAATACCTCCGGTATTATCATGTGCGTTGTTTCCATAGATCTCTACCCAACGACTGTTTTCACTCTCAATTCCTGCCACATTATGATAGACCTCATTATTTCTGATAATCACACTGTCGGACTGCCCCACATAAATGCCAGCATCAGATGAACCAATGGCCAGACAATTCTCCACCACTACGTTCTTACAAAGCACCGGATAAAACGCATAAGCCCCATTTTTTTCGCTTGGCTCACCGGTCCATTGAGACTTTACATTGGTAAACCGAATGCCATTTGTATCGGTGATTTTAATGTTATCTCCCGGGGCATCCTGCACCGTAAAATCCTGAAAAATCAAATTGGTGCAATTAGCTGCTCGGATTCCCTCTGCCCCACTTTCCTGCATCTCAAAAGAAAGAATGGTTTTACCCATTCCAGCACCCTGAAAAACGACATCAGAAAGACCATCTATGATGAGTGGGTTTTTAAACATGAAGCTACCTTCCGGGATATTGATGGTATCACCGTTTTGAGCTTGAATCAGCAGGGTCTGTAAGTCTGATTCGATGGATTTCCATTGTATGGTTTCCTCATCAGGTGCGCTGCACGCAAAAACGATCGCTAAAAAGAGAATGGGTGTGTACTTCATAAGCTGGGGTTATAAGTTAAAGTTAAGGGATTTTTGGAGTTCTTTTTAGCTAAGCTTATGGTTAAATAAGTAGACCCTGAAACAAGTTCAGGGTAACTTTATAAAAGAAGGACGAATGACAATATTCAGTCATGCAGAGCTTGTTTCAGCATCTATTTTTTATGTACCAAATGTCGATACTAAAGCATATCTGCTTATAATCCATACTTTTGTCTCAAATGGAAAAGATTCAAGTTGAAATAATACCAGGAGTTGGATTAGGTAAACTAAAATTTGGAATGAGTCGAGATGAAGTAAAGGCCATTCTAGGTGAACCTGATCATCAGGAAGTCACCAGCTACAGCGATGATGATTCAGACCAAAGTGACGCCTGGGAGTACCACCCCCTACGGCTGGATTTGTCTTTTGAAGAAGCTGAAGACTGGCAGCTTACCATTTTATCCGTTTCATCGGAAGATTATCTATTCAAAGGGAGTTCGCTAATCGGTCTGAGTCAGGATGAGCTAATGGAAGAACTTGAACTACTAGGCGTGAAAGATCTCGAAATCGAAGACATGTCTTCGGAGGATCACCCACAGCAGTTGCTGATTGCTTCAGAAGAATTCGGGATAAATTTTTGGTTGCATAAAGATATCCTGGAAGAAATTCAGTGGGGACCATTGTTTGTCGATGACAATACCATAAAATGGCCTGAATAACCGCTTGTCAGTGAGTGCAAAGCTCACCATCTTTGCAGCTGTCATACAAACAGGTTTATGTATAATGTTGTAGTGATCGGTGGAGGTATCGTTGGACTTGCCTCTGCACTGAAAATCAAAGAAAAGAACCCCAACTATAAAGTTGCCATCGTTGAAAAAGAGCGCACCATCGCTCAGCATCAAACGGGCCACAATAGTGGTGTAATCCATTCCGGGCTATATTATAAGCCGGGGAGTTATAAAGCCAAGAACTGTGTGGACGGGTATAATAAATTATTGGCTTTCTGTGATGAAGAAGAAATTCCATACGAACTGTGCGGAAAGATCGTAGTAGCCACCAAGGAATCTCAACTGGATGCATTAAACACCCTCCAGGAACGAGGAAAAGCTAACGGGCTGGGTGGCATCAAACGACTTGATGCTGATCAGCTCAAGGAGTATGAACCACATGTAGCTGGAGTAAGCGGACTATACGTTCCGCAAACAGGCATCATCGATTACAAATTGGTAGCAGATAAATACGCCGATAAGTTTAAGCATTTTGGTGGCGAGATATTCTCTTCCAACAAGCTAGTCTCCTTCAAAGAAGAACGGGGGTTCATTCATGTGCACACGGAGAATGAACGACTTACAACAAGAGTGGTCGTCAACTGCTCAGGTTTGTATACCGATAAAATAGCTAAACTTTCAGGGGCAAAGATTGACTATAAGATTATCCCATTTCGAGGTGAGTATTATAAAATCAAGCCTGAAAAAGAACACCTGGTAAAGAATTTGATTTATCCTGTTCCTGATCCGAATTTCCCATTCCTGGGCGTTCACTTTACACGACACATTGATGGAGGGATTGAAGCGGGCCCGAATGCTGTTCTTGCTTTTGCTCGTGAGGGCTATAAGAAAAGCCAGATTAACATGAAGGAATTGCTGGGTACGTTGTTTTATCCGGGCTTTATGCGAGTGGCAGCCAAATACTGGAAAACCGGTTTTGGAGAGATGTATCGATCGTACTCAAAAGGAGCCTTCACCCGAGCCTTGCAGGAGTTGATTCCTGAGATACAAAAGAGAGACTTGGTGAAAGGTGGTGCCGGAGTGCGAGCACAGGCGTGTGATCGTAAGGGAGGATTGATTGATGACTTCCTGGTGGTAGAGCACGACAAGTTCATCAATGTAGGAAATGCCCCCTCTCCTGCCGCAACGTCTTCCCTATCTATTGGTGAGCGGGTGGCAGAGATGGCGATTGAGCGATTGAAGTGATGACTTAATTGTTGGAGCAGTTGACAGCTAACTATCTGTTATAATTCTCGTATCTTTGAACTATGAGTACGATTGATCTAAAATCAAATCTTCATCAATTAATTGATGGTATTCAGAATACCAAACTTCTGGAATCTCTTCACGATCTCTTATCAGAAAGAAAGAACGCTAAAGCAGGCACCCTCTGGAATAGTCTGTCAGAGAGTCAAAAACAGGAAGTAATGGACGCTTATGAAGAATCAGAAAAACCTGAGAACCTCACTTCCCACACTGAAATCCTTAGAAAGTATAAATGAGAATTTACTGGACGAAGAAATCAGAAATTAGATTTTGAGAAATCCATACATACATCCTAAAGGAATTTGGAGAAAAGCCATCCAACAACTTCAAAGACAAAGTATTTGATTTCCTGGAACTACTAGGAAAATTCCCTCAACTTGGTACTTTGGAAGTGCCAGAGAAAAACATTCATGGATTTCAAATCTCAAAGCAAACGAGAATTTTCTATCGTATTAGTAAGGATCACATCAGCTTACTAACATTCTTCGACACCAGACAAGACCCAGCAAGGAAGCCTAAATAAACCACTAACTTTTACCAGTTATGATTACAATTAGAAAAGCGGATCGAAATGATGTGCCAGACATAATAACTCTCTTCGAAAATACCGTCCGCTCAGTCAATCAAAAGGACTACTCCGCTAAGCAAATAGACGTCTGGGCCAATGCGAAGAACAAAGACATCTGGTCTGAAAATGTGAAAATCCAATATTTCTACCTCGCTGAGATAGATGATCAAATTGTTGGTTTTTCTTCGATAGATGATACCGGCTATCTGGACTTTATGTATGTCCACAAAGACTTTCAGAGGCGTGGCATTGCCAAAGCACTTCTGGAACAGATCGAGCAAAAAGCCAGTGAACTACGATTGCTCAAAATTCACTCATCAGTGAGTATCACCGCACAGCCGTTCTTCAAATCGAGAGGATTTAAAACATACGATGATGAGCACAAAGTACTCAAAGATGTTGCGTTCATCAATGCATTGATGGAAAAGGTTCTTCAGTAATCACTACCGAATGGAAGGCTGACACTTAAGAATGCCCAACCAGCTTGGAAATTACGCTTATACCAATAAGCACGGATCACACCATGACAAATCCCATACTGGAAGATCCGCGCCAGAGTGTGTGCTAAAATCTTCCCCCACTTCATGCAACTCTCTCAGAATATTCTTAACTTGCCATTAAAGTGTCAAGATAAATTTAGTCAAGAAATTAAAATGTCAACATTTGGTGAATTTCTTAGAAAACAGAGAGAATCGAGAGAACTAACGCAAGACACGTTTGCGAAAAGCTTAGATCTTCCTTACACAGATGTAAGTAAAATAGAGAGAGGAAAAAAGAAATTCCCTTTCGCTAAACTTGAAGCCTTAGCAGAATTCTATGAACTGGAATTCTTTAAACTAAAAGAACTTTTCGTAGCAGACATCTTAGTTGAGCAAGCACACAAATACCAATGCTCAGAATCTGTTTTCGCTGTTGCCGAGGAACAGGCTAAATACGTCAGAAGTAAAAGTGCCAAACAAAGCAAAATGGAATTCTAAATGACTGGAATGGAACAACTAGCAATATCCTCCGCAGAGGAATCATCGAACCTAAATAGGATTCATAGCTATCCTTTATTGAGATATATGGGAAGCAAATACAAACTAATACCATGGATTCATGAAACTCTTGATGTGCTAGATTTTAATTCAGCATTTGATGCCTTTTCAGGATCAGGAGTAGTTTCATATCTATTGAAGTCAATGAATAAAAAAGTTTACTCCAATGACTTTTTGAATTTTTCTTCGGTAATCTCAAAAGCAGTTATTGAAAACCAATCTGATCGATTAGATCAGGGTGACATGTTAAAACTTTTGGACTTGACGGTAGATTCCGATGACTTTATACAAAAGACGTTTGATAAAGTATTTTTTACTAAAAGCGACTTGATTTTTCTTGACAAAGTGAGTCATAACATACTTAGTCTCTCTTCTAAGAATAAACAAGCTCTAGCATATACGGCACTATTCAGGTCATGCTTAAAGAAGCAACCAAGAGGTGTTTTTACGATTTCAGGGAATTTGGATAAGTATAACGATGGTAGACGTGATTTAAGACTTTCTGTAAGAGAACATTTCCTGGAACAGATCAAAATTTATAATGACGTTGTTTTTGATAATCATCATGAAAATATAACTTTCAATCTGGATGTTTTTGATTTTAGTCAAAAGATGTTCAAGCCAGATTTAGTTTATATGGATCCTCCATACGTACCACCATCGGATGATAACTGCTATATAAAAAGGTATCATTTCCTTGAAGGACTATCCAAATATTGGAATGGAGAGGAGATAATGGAAAACACAAAAGTCAAGAAAATCAAAAAGAAGTTCACACCATTTTCATATCGCAGAACTGCAATAAATGCTTTTGATCAAATGTTTGATAAATTCTGTGAAAGCACTTTAGTTCTGTCTTATTCTTCGAATGCTTATCCAGACCTAGAAACATTAGTTTCAATTATGAAGAATCATAAGGAAAATGTAGAGGTAAAAACCAAGCCGCATAAATATCATTTTGGCAATCACTCGACTGTTTCAAGATCAAAAGTCGATGAATATCTAATAATCGGACAGGACTAACAATGCAAAGACATAGACAGACGAAAGATGAACTTATTCTTAAACTTGGAGAAGTTTCAACTGACTGGAAGGATGAGTTTGCACAAATCTTTGTCGATTATTTGACCGATTTCAATGTTGGGGATTCTGTAACAATAAACGATCTAAAATCCCTCTTGGAAATAAATTTTGATGCAGGCATTACACTCTTTCGTTTGGTACTTGAACAATCAAAAGATGAATTCACGGAAACTCTTAAGGCATTGTTCTACAATAATGAAAGTGGGCATGGAAAAACTGCTTTTAAGAAAGACCCTGATAAATATGTGAATACTTTAGGTAAGTATGGACTGCTAGAATCTCTCAACAGATTAATGTCCAGAAATTATACTTGGAAAGAAGTTGTCCAAGAACGTCTTAAAATGGGCAGAGGAAGTGCGATAAAAGGTCAAAAGAGAGGGAAGAATTTGGAAGATTTTGTCGAGACTCTTGTAAGGCTGGTTTTTGACAAATTCGAAATTAGGAAGAGTTTTATTGGTGCAAATGGTCTGAGTACCGCCAAGGCAGATTTCTGCATTCCGTCAACTGAACACCCAAGTATAGTAATAGAAGTAAAAGCATATGGGGCTACAGGTAGCAAGCAGAGCGATGTTATTGGCGATGTACAGAAAATAATTAAGGAAAAGAGAAGTGATACTTATTTTTTCTTAGTAACAGACGGAGTAACATGGATGGCACGAATGAGAGATTTTGAAAGATTAATAGAATATCAAAACCTTGGAGACATTTACCGAATTTACACTCAACAGATGAGAGATGACTTATTATCAGACCTCAAACAGATAAAAAAAGAATTAGGTATTTGACAAGCCAGCCCCTAATAGCGCGGAAGTTACTTCCGCGCTTATAATCAGTAAGGCACGGATCAAGCCATCAACACAAAGTCCAACACCGGAAGATCCGCGCTAGAGTGAGTAGCACCTAGACTTCAAATCTCCCAGCCCCGTCTTCCTTTGTAACAAGGATGATAAAACAACCACCTTTATAATTGGATACGAAATGAAATAATCTTCTTATCGCAGTATCTTTATTCCATGCAATTCAATCTTGAGAAATCCATCCAGATACTGGAACGCACGCCATCGGTTCTAAAAGCACTGCTGCAAAATCTACCTGAAGATTGGACCACTCCCAACGAGGGTCTGGATACCTGGAGTCCTTATGATGTGGTGGGTCATCTTATCCATGGGGAGAAAACGGATTGGATCCCGCGTACCAAAATCATTTTAGCACACGGCTCAGACAAACCCTTTGAGCCTTTCGACCGGTTTGCCCAATTTGAGGAAAGTAAAGGCCAATCGCTCGCGCAACTTTTGGAGGCATTCGAATCTTTAAGAGTGAAAAATATTGAAAAGTTGAAGGCTCTTAATATCACTGAGCAAGACTTATCCAAAACAGGCATGCATCCGGGACTTGGACAAGTGACGCTCGAAAACCTTTTGGCCGCCTGGGTGGTTCATGACTTAGGTCATATCAATCAAATTACGAGAGTAATGGCTAAGCAATACATCAGTGAAGTAGGTCCATGGACGCAATACATGGGTGTTTTACAATAGTCTTAGCCCTGACTTATTGATGGGTTGTGGAAACTGACCAACATGTATTTATCGTTTATTAATTATGAAAAATTTAATCCTATTATTTGCCATCACTTTTTCATTCATTTCTTGTGCCCAACAGCAAAAAGAAAAACAATCAAAAGCTGATCTGCCATTCGATAAGGTCGAAAAACCTGAATCAGAGTGGAAAGCACAGCTTACTGAAATGGAGTATTATGTACTCAGAGAAAAGGGAACCGAGCGAGCCTTTACTAGCGAATTAAATAATGTAAAAGAAGAAGGCACCTTTGTATGTGCGGCCTGCTCTCTCCCACTCTTCTCTTCCGAGACCAAGTTCAAGTCAGGAACCGGATGGCCTTCATTCTATGAGCCTATTAAAGAAGTGAATGTTGCCGAAGAAGACGATAACTCATATGGAATGGTGCGCACTGAAGTCCTTTGTGCCAGATGTGACGGTCACCTGGGGCATGTTTTCCCTGATGGACCTAAACCCACCGGATTAAGATATTGCATCAATGGGGCTGCTTTGAAGTTTGAGGAGAAAGATTAAGCCTCTCTTGAGCAATTATCATACTTTTTGCTTCATATAATTCAAAACCAAGCATTTAAGTAAAGCAATAAAGCAAAATTGCTGTCTCTCAGTGATACACGTGGTTTATTCAATACGCAAAGAATAATGGTCAGTCATAAAAGAAATCTGACACTTAATAAAAATTAGATTAGAATAGGTCTTAAATATTTTAAATTGGATATGGATTACTTTAACAATGATCCATTAACCAAAACCTAAACTACTCTACATATTCATGCTGATATTGCTATTCAATATTATCAGTTTATTTGTTAGCCCCGAATTTCAATTAAAGGTAGCTGCAGGTGATTCACATCAAATACCCCAAGAATGGAGCGATGTGCAAGAAAATGAAACACCTAAGATTGGAAATTCATATTGGTTAAAAGTAAATGTCAAAGTAGTGCCTGGTGAAACCTATACTATTCAAGGAGGTAACTGGTACATGCAGAGCCTAACCTTCCATGACCAAAGTGGTGAAAATCTCAAAACCGGGAATCAACTTACATTTAAGGCAGAACAGCCACTCCACTCTTTCTATATTTTTTATCCATTCCCTGATGAAAAAAATAACGAAACCTTTCCTATTGAAGTAGAAACGGAATCAGCCTTTCTGAAAAGAGACAATAGCAAGAATGTATTTCAAGCCGTTTTCCAGGCATCCCTATTTTTCCCATTCATGGTTGCGCTCTCATTTTTAATCATGACTAAGGAAAAAGTGTATTTATACTATGCGCTTTATATCTTCACTGTAATGGGTTTTTTTGGTTACCAGTATGGATTGGTTGGTAACTACCTACCAATTGTAAATACTATTCCACCTACATGGTTTTGGCTTTTTGGTTTTACCATAACACTATTCTATGCGCTATTTTCAGTCGAGTTTCTCGATTTAAAAAACAAAGACCCATTGGCATGGAAGATTGTAAAAATTGGAATTGGATATATGTTTTTACTATTTCTAATATCCACTACTTTCTATGTTTTTAGAATCGATGCGCAGCACTCCTATTTCTATAAAATACCCACCATCGCAATAGAGCTCGTACTCATTCTAGCACTATTATACCGCATTACGTTACTTAAAGGAGTACTTAAAAATTACTATTTGGCGGGTGCTTTTCTTTTGATTGGTATTTCCATTGTTGCTCAGGTTATGTCAACCGCCCAAATTGTTGACAACTTCAATCGCTATGTTCAATTAGGCTTGCTCGCAGAAGTTTTTATTCTTTCTCTTGGTCTGGGTGTTCGGGTTTATAAAGCCCAGAAAGAAAAGAATAAAGTTCAGGAATCTCTTATTGAGCAACTACAACTTAATGAGAACCTCAGAAAAGAATACACCGACCAACTGGAAGAAAAAGTGATTGAGCGAACACAATCACTCAATGAAAAGAAACAGGAAGTTGAGCTTTTACTAAAAGAGGTGCATCACAGAGTAAAAAACAACCTGCAAATGATCACCAGTCTTATTAACCTTCAGGCCAGAAGGAACAAAGATGAGTCTCTTAAAACCATTCTGAATTCAACGAAACAAAAAATAAAATCGATCTCGCTAATTCATGAGCACCTATATCAGGCGGAGAGTCTGTCTCAAATAAAATTGGATGAATATGTTCAGCAATTAATCGATATGAATATTGCGGCATCTCCTTTGAAATCACATCTTGATTTAACGGTAGACGTACCGCCAATGGAATCTGATATTGCTACTACCATTCCTATCGGACTCATGCTAAATGAACTTATCATCAATAGTCTGAAATATGCATATGAGAAGGTTAAAAAGCCCAAATTGAAAGTATCAATCTTCGAAGGTGAAGGTTCATTAAATATCCAGGTCTGGGATAATGGTGAAGGATTTGACGACTCCAAAAGTCATGGTCTTGGCCATACAATCATCAATAGTATACTAGAAACTCAAAATGGGGAACGTAGCTTCAAACAAACGAATGATGGATTTTTAGTTTCTCTTGCAGATGAAGAAATACACTATCTATAATCAACCTAATCCGCATACCTATGAAATGGAGTGATGTGTTTTATACGGAAGAGCCATTTCGACCATATGGACTCTCCTATTTTATCAGTATCCTGGTGCTAATAGTCGTAGGCTATCTTTTAATTGAACTAGGTAAAAAATCAGCCGGCCCTAAAAGAGACTTTATTTTTAAAGTCATCGCCAGCATTGTATCACTTTCCATCATCGCCTGGGCGATCATAGAAATAGCGCTGGATCGTTTTTACATCGAGAGCGATCTTCCATTAATTTTTTGCAACCTGATTGGACTGTTCTTACCAATTTTTGCCTTTTACCGGAAGCAATGGCTTTTTGATATTCTTTATTACATCATCATGGCAGGTGCTGTCATGTCAGTACTCACTCCTGCACTAAAGCAAGCATACCCCCACTATGAAGCTTTCAAGTTCTGGATTGTTCATGGAGGATTGGTTATTTTCATCCTGTATCAGATGATCGTTTACGGCTATTGGCCAACCAGAAAAGGGATTTTAACCTCTTTCTTATTTATCCAGGCGTATGTGCTTTTTATTATAGGTGTCAATTATATTCTTGATGCCAACTATCTATTCCTCTGGGAAAAGCCCACTACTGCTTCTATTTTAGACATTCTAGGGCCTTGGCCTTACTACATCATTATCATGGATTTGATTCTACTTCCATATTTTTTCATACTATATGCTCCTATTTGGCTCATACGAAGGAAGAGCGCTTAGCCACTTATTTTAATAAAACCATTTTCTTCTTTATTTTTCACGTTCACTATATTGTCATTCAACAATTCAGCTAGCTAAGCATTGAAAATAAAGGTGTTAATCATTGAAGATGATCCAATTACTTCTTTGGATCTGAAAGAGACGCTCATCGATGAGGGAATGGACGTTATCGGAATCGCTCGCTCTGTTGTGCAGGCTAAAGAACTGATTGGAAAGAATACGCCGGATGCGTTACTGGTTGATATAAACCTGGAAGGCGATGATGATGGAATTGACCTGGTTCGATCCCTTCTATTTCCTCTTCCTGTGGTTTACCTCACGGCTAACTCAGATGAACAAACTGTAAAACGTGCCATGGGCACCAATCCTGGATCTTTTTTAACTAAGCCCTATGATGAACGTGATGTGTTTATTGCACTAGAGCTTGCATTTAAAAATCACAATAGGGAATCATTAGGGATAAATGAGAATAAACCCAAGCCCTTTCTTTTTCTTAAGAATGGCAATCGATTTGAAAAAGTGAAAATTTCAGAGATAAACTACCTGAAAGCTGAGGGCAGCTATACAAAGTTTGTGACAGAAAATGCAGAGTATATGCTCTCAAGTAATCTCAACACAGTCTCATCAAAAATCGATACTGGTAACTTCATGCGTATCCATCGGTCTTATGTGGTAAATATTGAGAATGTGACAGGTCTAGACAATGACTATGTATTCTTTGGCGAAGAAAACATTCCCATCAGTAGAAATTACAAAGAGGATGTTGGACGCATACTTAAAAAAATTTCATGATTGTTTCCCTCATCAAAAAGATATTTCACCAAACTTACCTACCTGAGATTGTCAAAAAGGATAGTATCGTTGAATCATCCTATTTTGATGTAAATGAAGATCAGCAATGGGTGTATGCAAGAGGGGAAAGTAGGAACAATCCTTTGCTGCTTTTTCTTCACCCAGGACCAGGATTTGTTGCTACAGGGATTACTAACGGCTATCAATCGCTATTGGAGAAACATTTTATAGTAATTCATTGGCATATGCGAGGTGCAGGAAAGTCTTACAGCAAGGCTGTTTCCACAAAAGAGATGTCCATTGACTCGCTGGTTGATGATACTTTAGACTTAAGCCAACAACTTATTAAGAAGTATCAAAAGAGTGACCTATACATCATGGGACATTCTTTCGGTTCGTTGATTGCGCTTAAATCAATTAAAAACAAGCCGGAAATCTTTAGGTATTTCATTTCTGTTGCCCAGATGACAGACGTAAGTGAAATGGAAAAAAAGTCCTATGATTTTGTAATGGAAAGTGCTACTGAAAATGAGGATACGAGCGTGCTAAAATCATTAAAAAAAATCAGCAGAACAGTAGATAATTTGACGATTGAAGGAATCAAGAAAAAACAAGAACTCATTCATTCATATGGAGGATGCGCGCCGGGATTCAAGAATATCGTTGAATTACTAACCCTTCTGATTATTAATCCAGTTGAACACTCGTTTTCAGACGTTATTAAATGTTTCAAGGGTCTTCAATTTTCGGGATCACAGCTTTTTAAAGAAGCATGCGAGATTAATTTTTTCAAAGAAATAGATAAGGTGGAGATACCAGTATTGATGGTTTTAGGTGAGAATGATCAAATAAGTAATCCGCAACTAGTCAAATTATATTTTGATCACTTGCAAGCACCCAAAAAAGAACTAATCGAGTTGAAGGGAGATGCTCATTTTCCATTTCTATCTCAACCAGAAGTGTTTCAGAGTGAGATACTGAAGGCGCTAAATATTCAATAAGAGGCCCATGTCATCGGCTTTTCTATATGCCTCGATGCTGTTGTTCGTTTCAAGTTTTTTCAGGATGTTTCGTCTATGCGTATCAACTGTATGTTTTGATATATTAATAATCTCGCCTATCTGACGGCTAGAATATCCTTTGCCAATTAAAAACAATACCTGTATTTCACGTTCCGATAAAACTTGAATAAACTCTGGCATACCAATCATATTGGCATTGAGTTCTTTTGCATTTGGACCGATAAATTGTGACTTGTACCCGGAAGGAATAAAAGATGTAACATCCCTGATGAGAGATGCAGAATGGGTAGTAACGCCAAAATCATCCCTCATAAAGATGAAAGAGCTCTTAAGCATTCGTTTTCCGTTTGTAAATTCTACAACTTCCTGGTGTACATCTTTATGCGTCCACAGGTTTGTGTCATAAATAATTTTCACCCTATTCCCGATATTTTTAGACACTCCTACCAGGCTTGCCTTAGAAAGGTTTTCATTATAAAACGTATCGATTCGCTTTAAGACATTCCCTTTTACCCCTGAGATAACCTCGAAGCTTTCACTTTTATACGTGATTTCCATTTCGGTACAATCCAATACGTATAGCGCTTCATATTCTCTGACCCTTAAAGAATTGATGGCATCCTGAACCTGCGCCTCTGTAGATCGTGCTTTACCAGCTCTTTGCTGATGATAATTTGAAAAATAATGGAGTTGGGAGGTGTCCATGGAATGAAAAATACTCATAAATGAGTATTGTCACAATTATTATGGACATGAAATTTGTCTCACTGAATTCTGAAAATTAACAACAGGAATAAAAATGGTCTGTAAATCAAATTTTTAAGTCGAAATGCCATGTATATCAAAAACGCCATAGATTTTATATTCCTAAAAACCGGATCACGGTTTGAAAAAGTGAAATTGGCAGATATTAACTTTCTAAAAGCGGACGGTAGCTATACTAAATTCATTACCTCAAGTCGGGAATACACGCTATCGAATAGCCTTAATAACATAGCTTCGCAGATCAACAGTCCCTCATTTATTCGTATTCATAGGTCGTTTGTTATCAATCTGGATAATGTCACCGGACTTAATAACGACTATGTATTCTTTGGAGAAGAAAACATTCCGATCAGCAGAAACCATAAGGAGGATGTAGCCCGAATCTTAAAGAAGATTTCATAAAAACACTCCGACAACTGGTCGGAGCGCTATTGCTGCTTTAGTCACAGCTTCCTTAGTTTATTTTAATAATTTTCTCGGAGGTGATCAGCTTTCCAGAATCATGCAGTTGAATGATATATTGCCCCTGAGGTAGCTTACTAACATCCAATGATCCATTGCGCTCGAGAATCTTGGAAAGATGCATTTTCCCACTCAATCCAAATATTTTCACCTCAATACTTTTCTCCGTCCCGATGGTCAAATAACCTGTTGTTGGGTTCGGATAAATTTTGATTTCAACGACATCTGAAGTGTTGAGTATCTCCTCATCGTCATCACTAGGATCGTTAAGTATAGTGATGGTGAGTGCCTGAGTGAATGATGCACCATCACCATCTTCTACAGTTATTGTAGCCGTTAATGGATCTTCTGTAAAGAAGTCAAATGACCTTGATGTTAGTAGCTGACCATCTGAAACTTCAAAATCTGATGTTTCTTCCACAGTAAATGTGAATGTGTCTTGCTCATCCTGATCTTCAGCTCCAAGTACTCCTACTACTGTTCCAGCATCAAGGTTTTCTGTTACTTCATCACTAGAGATAGTGATACCTGTTGGTGCATCATTGGCATCAGTAACCCTTACCTCAATCATAGAAACCGTGCCTCCATCCCCGGCGGCTTGAATGGATACTGAATACACATCTTTAGTTTCAAAATCGAAAGAAGCTGCCGTCAAAAACCTATTCCCATCAATAGAAAAACTTTCATTATCTGCTCCACCAGATACAAACTCAAATGAAGACTGACTACCACCGGGAATACTTAATGTTCCCACTTCAGTTCCCACTTCTAGGTTTTCCTCGATTGAAGTATTCGATAGCTGTACACCATCTTCTACATCTATAACGGCTATTTCGAACTGATAAGAATTGGTGATAGCACCTACTTCTTGCATAGCCAAATCAGATGTAGTCACGAAAATTGTATGACTATCAATAGCCTCATAATTGAGTTCCTTACTCGTCAACAGTTGATTACCTGAAATCGTGAAAAAATCAGATTCTCTGCCACTTTCAAATTCGAAAATATGCGAGTCATTAGCATCTTCGTCTTCAGCTGAGAAAGTTCCCACAAGTGTATTTGCTGGTAGATTTTCTAAGACTTCATTTCCTGTGAGGATGATGTTGGTAGGAGTATCATTTCGATCTGCAATTGCTATTTTTATTACTTCTTCATCAAATAAGCCTTCCGGATCACTAACTCTTACTCGAATAGTTACTGTATCTTTTTCCTCATGATTAAACTCAACAGTAGGTTGAGGTCTGGAAGCATTTTCAGGAATCTCAAAAGAATCATTATCATCATCTCCTTCGCCAGATACTAACTCCATCGTAAGCGGGTTAGCTTCTGGATCGCTCAGAAATATATTCCAATTAAGTAAATTGAATCCTGGATCATTTTCATTGACATAAGGTAATTCTGTAAATGTTGAGATTTCAGGTGCTTCATTGACATTTAAGATATCCAGACTCAGATTATAGGTTTGACTTTGGTTCATATTTAGATTGATGGCTTCCAGCGTAACATTGATGTTACTATTCAATTGTTCATAATCTATCTCTAAAACTGTCACGAGGCTATCGTCTTGGTCGATTTCAAAATATGGACTGTAAGTCGACTCGAAAACTCCTAATTCATAGTTATTAAATGCCGGCTTTTTATCCTCATCCACTACCTCAACTTTTCCTAATGTTGTTCCAATCGGTGCATTCTCTTCCAAAGAAATAGTAGATTCAGATAAGCTTACTCCATTAAGTAGTAGTCCTTCTATTGGATCATCCAAATCCAATACGGTTAATTCAACAGGAAACTCCAAATAGTTACTACTGTCTGCATCGTAAAATCCAACTCGAATGTTCAAAATAGAATCTTTTTCAAAATTGATGTTCAGCGTATCAGATGGTCGAAGAGCCCTATTATCAAACATGGATACAAATAAGTTATCATCGTCACCTGCACCCTCAACTAACTTATACTTAAAAAGTGGCCAATCATTGGCCAGAGTTCCTATAGAGTCAGGGTCAATTGGTCTAATTTGTAAATCAAAAAAGTTGTTTTCTGGAAGAGAATCGTAGTAATCCTTCGTGGTTCCATTTTGAAATACAGAGTATTTAAATTGCAGGCCGACGGATGGTTCGTTTTCGTTAATTAGACCAATCCTTAACTCTTTATAAATGAATGCTCCACCACTATCGGTCACCTTGACCAAAATGCTGTAGTATCCTTCATTAGCGACGGTTTCCCTAGATTCTATGAATTCATAATCCAAGGTATCAGCTACTTGCAAGGTATCTCCATTGAATTTAAAGTATACGTAATCTTCGAATCCCGTACTGTCAGTGACAAGGGTATAGGTGAAAGATTCATTAACGTCTTCATCTTGCGTAGAAAAGATTGTGATAGCTGAATCAATCGGTAATAATTCTCGCGTTTGTAATCCAGAAACAGAAGCTCCATTAGGTCCATAATATCTTTGATCAGCATAATCGAAAATATAGAATGTACTCGATGGTGTGTCATTCACATCAACCACATTCATCTCAATCAGTTGTGACAGTTTACCTCCAGAAGGATCAATAACCCTTAATGTTAGATTTGTATGTAACTCATTTGGTTCCTCATAATTGATGAGTTGATTAGCAAATAATGAGTCATTTCTTATACTGTAATAAGGATTGTTAAATAAAATATCAAATTCAAACCCGCTATCATCGTCTGAATCTGACACATTGATTTTGGAAATAAATGTTCCGTCCGCTAGGTTCTCTTCCACATCCGATGTGGTAAGCGAAATAGACTCGGGAGCTGAATTAACAGTCAATAAGTTCAGGCCGTATTCCCCGAATATGTACAATGAGTCTAGCGTACTATTTGTAAATAAATTATTCGTTTTTAAAATTTCGCTGCTAGATACCTCGAAGTGCCTGTTTAGCAAGGTTGGAATATAATTATTATTGTAAAGTACAATTGTAGGTGAACCAAAAGTTTGCGAATTATATCCATAAACAAATAGTTTGTCTTTCACACCCTTGGAAAAGGTAGCATAAGCCAGGTCTCCATAGTTCTCACCTGAAATAAGTAACGTACCTGAAGCATCCATCTCTGAATATTTGTTAAACATTGAAAAACCAATATTTCCGGAAGGTGTCTCATAAGCCATTGGTAGATTATAGTTGGAAAAAGACTCTCCATTAAGCAATTGACCCCAAAGTCCATTGCCGTCCAGATCAAAAGCCAATAGCGCACCAAAATAGGTTGATGAGGAATTAGGCAATGCTAAATTGATATTTCCTTCTGCAATGGTCCCCGCATTTACCCCTATCGAATTAATTGGTAAATAAACCTGATCTCCTATTACAGCTGGCTTACCTACAGAAATGTTTTTTTGAATTATTTGTGCTTTATACCACCCCAATGTGCCGCTGGCATCATAGTTTATCAATATAGAATTAGTTTGAGCAATAAAATTGGATACTTCTGTTCCTTCAATATCTAAAGAAGAAGAAAAGGTACCGGAGAGATATATTTCGTTGTTGCTATCCAGTGTGGTTTGGGGATTAGACACGCTACCAAAAGAAGTGGACCATAATCCCAGATAGTTTTCATTCAATTGAACCAGAAACGTGCCTTCATTTGGTAATAAATCTGTTCCACTAAAACTAAGTGATTTACCTGCTTCTCCGCGACCCACGAGGTAAAAGCTCTTCTTCATGATTCCAGTGCCAATTTCTTCGTAAGTAAATGCCTCTATTTGTTCGGCATATTCATCGTTAAAGTTGTTTTCGATGTGCTGTATATCAGTAATTGTCTGATCAGCATTGAAGGTGGCTATCACCAGGTCTCTATCGTCACTGTAAAGCGTTGTTTCTCCAATCTGAACTTCACCCACAAAGTCACCAAAACCATAAATTAAACCATCATCTGTTTGTGAGGCATCACGCCAAATAATTTCTCCACCAAGGTTGCCTACTCTTTTAGAGGCACTAGCCACCATTGCACTTGAGAGCTTACCTACATAGATATCAAAATCAGAAATCTGAGGGTACAAGTCATTGGTGTAGGTATCTCCACCTATCTCAATAGATCCTCCACCAAAATACCCGGTAAAAACTACTTCATTTGCAGCGGTTAGTCCCATACCCGCGGTGATCATCCGTGCAGAGCCTCCTATATCGTAAATATCAGAGAAACTACCATCCGGAGCTATCTTGAGAATGAATCCAGAATCGTCCGATCCTAAATCATACTCCACACTCTCATACGTTATTTTATTGAAACTATTAGTTCCATATAAGTAGAGACCGTCACTACTGGCTACCAAGTCCAGATAGCTAATAAAATCTAAACCTGAACCTACCACATCAATAAATTTCACAAACTGTAAAACGCCATCGGCATTATATTTTACAATGTAGTTAGCTTCAGAAACAGAAGCAGTATAAACATTACCTTCTATGCTCACACTTCCTGGATCTGAATTGATTCCGCGTACAACTCCGGTTGTATAAATATCGCCGCTATTATTTACGGCAATTTGCGTTTGAGTATAATTAGCATCCAGGCTGTTTTGTGTAATTGTTTTTTCAAAAAGCGTATTTCTATCCGAATCTATTACCAGCAACTTATATTGATTCTGGTAATTGTAAAAGACATGCATATTACCCGAATGCATTTCAATGTCAGCGATGTAATTTGAAAATTGTATAGAACCCAGATTAAAATCAATCCACTCAGCTACACCTGCTGTATCTATCAGCGCTACATATGCTTGATCCTGATTGTTTGTGAAATCAGGGCCACTGAAATTACTTCCATTGCTTCCAACTAATCCAAAATAATACCTACCTGCAGACCCCCTAATTTTTCTTCCAAAGGCAATCATTCCATTATCCACTGAAAAATTGCCTCTCCATTGAGCCGTGGAGCCATCAAATCTTTCGCTCACGTCAAATCGCCATTTGACCTCAAAATCGTTATTTAATTTAATGATATGAGTATTATAGCTCCCGTTAGACGTTATACTAGCTAACAGATAAATATCACCATTGTCTTCAAACTCAATCTCAAATACCTCATCGACTGTGATGTATTCATTGGATAGATCACTATATCGAATCAAGTTGCTAAAGTTCAATTCATCATCATAGATTGCAATAAAGCCTTCATCTTCAACTGTGGTATTTTCGTCTAGTGAAACAATCCCCGAAACGTTTCCTGAAACAAAAAATTGGTCATTAGGCCCCACTTCAGAGACATATACCCGATCATACCCACCACCTATGGTTCCATTTGACACCCACTCTGAAAACGTATTTTGATTGTTATTAACGACCACAGTAAAAGCCTCTTCATAGCTTGCGCCGAGCTCATCAAAAACCGCAAGCCTTATGCTATAAGAAGATTTTGTTTCATAATCTGGAGTCTCCAGGATTACCAAATCATATCCGGCGATTTCATCTCCTGTGATGTCAAAAGAGTCATTGTCCTCACTTCCTTCCCCATCTACTAATTCATATCGGAAAGTATCACCTGCATCCGGATCACTGGCAGTCAAATCCACCAACTTAGCTCCAGGGAGATTTCCTTCAGTTACCAATAATCGACCAAAATTGAATCCTGTCGGAGCTTCGTTGGCATTTTTTATTGTCACAAGAAAAGCTTCCTCATACGTATTTGTAGTCCCATCGGTCACACGAACCCTTATGTTGTAAGATGACTTGACTTCATGGTCAAACGATTCAGTTGATACTAACTCATTGCTATTTTGAATGTCGAATGAAGCATTATCTGTATCTCCTGTTCCTGCGACAAGTTCGAATGTACTTGCGTCACCATCCGGATCTGAAGCACTAAATACCCCTACAAGTGTGCCAATTGGTTCATTTTCGTTAATGCTATTGTTGTCTATAGCAATGTTCGTAGGTGCCGATTGACCAACCCCATAAATTGCAATCGAAAAATAGAAAAGAATGCAGAATGCTAGTTTTACTTTTTTCAGCATGGTGATGTGATTAATTCTTAAAAAAATTACTTCTCAAATAAGATTTAAATCTCATGAATGAAATCTCAATCACTAATAAAAGGATTGAGCATCAACACCTAAACCCTGAATTCATGAATGACAGAAATTCTTTGTGAATGCCCGATTATTTTTTCTGACAGATTGGTATGCCTTAGCTGAATCCAAGTATTGATTTAAGCGTTAACCCATAATTATCTCAATTAAATACTCCCCCAACTTTCGTTTTTCAAAGGCTGTTGCTTAGTTTAACAGGTTAACTGGCAACCAGCTCACCCGAATGAAAATAAAAGTGCTAATCGTTGAGGACAATCCCTTGACTTCACAAGATCTGAAAGAGATTATCTCTCTTCAGGGAATGGAAGTCACAGGAATAGCAAAAAACAGGTCTGAGGCGGTGGCTTCTATTCAGGAGGTTGTTCCTGATATTCTGCTAGTTGATATTTTCCTGAAAGGAGGAGATAATGGAATTGCCCTTATAGAAGAACTTTCCGAAAAACATAGCTTTCCTTTTATTTATCTCACTGCTAACTCGGATAGAGATACCATAGATAAGGCGTTAAAAACAAACCCATCCTCTTACTTAACCAAGCCTTTTGATGAGAGAGATCTTGTTATTGCCCTTGAGCTTGCTTTCAACAACCATTACAACAAAGTATTGGATAGTCAAACAAAGGAAACGTCCTTCGTTTTTTTGAAATCAGGCAACCGGTTTGAAAAGGTGAAAGTAGAAGACATTCAATTTCTGCAGGCAGAGGGTAGCTATACCAAATTCATTACTTCCCAAAAAGAGTATACACTATCAGGAAACTTAAACAACACTTCGGAAAAAGTAAAAAACCCTTCTTTTATTAGAATACATCGATCTTATGTGGTCAATATTGATAATATAACGGGACTTGATAATGACCATATTTATATCAATGACAAGCACTTGCCGATAGGTAGAAGCTACAAAGAGGATGTCAATAAGATATTGAATCGAATATCTTAATTATCAAAACTCAATTACAACACACAGGCCGTCATTGTTAATAATTTCATAAGTCCCATCCAGGCCATTTATCATTGACTTAATGGCTACCCAACCAAACCCATCTGAAATAGTAGAAACCCCAGGCCCATTATCCTTTACTTTTAGTAAGTAACCATCATTGTTTTTGTGTAACTCAACCATCAATTTCGGATGATCATGATCGACAAACGCATGCTTGAAGCTATTAATCAGTAATTCATTGACGATCAAGCCGATGGGAATGGCTGTGTCTAAATCAACCTCACACTCACATATTTCAGTTTTCAGCTCTGGTTTGGTAATTCCATCGAAAGAATGAATAATCCCTTCTATCAGTTCAATTAAATATGGCCTTAGGTATATAGTGGCAAGTGAATCGCTCTGGTACAACTGTTCGTGAATGAGACTGATGGATTTTAATCGCTTCTGTGTATCTCCAAATATCTTTTTATACTCCTCATTCTCTAACCTTCTTTTTTGCATGCCTACCAGACTACTTATCATCTGAAGATTATTCTTGACACGATGATGTATTTCTCTCAAAAGAACTTCCTTCTCGTCATTTCGCTCCAGGAGCAATTGATTTTTATCTGATATTGTTCGATTCAATGATTGAATCTTGCTTATCCTGTTTCTAAGGATAAGAGCAAATAAAAGCACAATTCCAATTCCAGAAATCGCTGAAATAAGATAAGTGCGTTGCAGATTTATCCGTATTTCTTTGTTCTCATTTTCTTTATTCAACAACTCAATGGTTTTAGTTTTTTCATTCAGCTCATAGAGCGATTGAAACTCAAGGTTTTGCCTACTGGCCATTGACCGTTCTCTTTTCAATTGATTATCTCTAAATATGGTCTGATACTTAAATGCCTGTTCATAATTTCCCATTCGTTCATAAGCCATCATTAGCTTCTCCGCTCCCCACATGATGTGACTGGGAGATGTTACCTCCAATGATAGCTGGTAGGATGCCGAGGCTTTTTCGATTGATTTTTCATATTGACCAGCATTTCTATATACGTCAGACAGTCGTCGTAAAAAGCGTATCACATCTATTTTATGATCAAGTGTATCTGATAAAATCAAGGCATCATTGAAGTAGTCCAGTGCTTCATCATACCTACCCTGCCCCATCACCAGCTTGCCTAGATAATCTAATGCTACGCCAATGCCGTGATGACTGTTTTCCTTTAAAAGTAGCTGCAAGGCTTCTTTGTAATGCTTTTCGGCCTGATTGACATCACCGAGAATTTGTCTGTAAAGTCCAATATCCATCAGCTCAAATGCCATTCGATTCGCTTCGTTTAATGAATCATAAATATCTTTAGCCATTATTCGGTAAACCAATGCACTGTCATAGTTTTCTATCATTTGAAATAGACCGGAAACTTCCGAGTATTTTTTTGCGATAGTGTAAGGATCCTGAGACCTTATGGCCTTTTTGAGCTCCTGTTTTACTGGTGGTATTATAGAGCCTATTATGGCTTCATTTTGATACGCTTGATTTGTACGATCAGAAAAGAGCCAGGTATTATATTGAATCCCTATCGACTCATAAGTGATTTTAATCTCATATGCCTTGACTGCCAATTCATTGGCTTTATCCATATTATATGTATGAGCATATGGGAAACTAAGTTCTGATGTAGTAAGCGACCAGTAGGCTGTATCTTGAGTTAACTCAAATAAATCTGCAGCTTTACCAAGATATTTGATAGCACTGTCGGTCTGAACCAAATAATGATGAAGCAATCCTCTTATTCTCAATGCATGTGCCAGATTGGATGGATCATCCAGCTTCTTGAATATTTTCGAAGCAATCTTTAAGTGGTGCAGTGACTCTGCATAATATGCAAACTGCCAATTCACCCAACCAAGTACTAAATGAGCTTTACCTATTCCAAATTCATAATTTATTTGCTCCGCTTCACTTAATGCAATGTTGGCTATGGAGTCACATTCTTTAAAGCTGTATTTGATCTTAAAATGAGCCAGGTCATTTAGTGCATCAATTCTGCTTTTCGGTTCAGTAGCATTAAAGACATTTTTTCTTAAACTGTCTAGCTGACCGTAGCAAGTGGATATGGTTAAACCGAGGAAAACGATGAGGTGTATGAATCCCTTCATGTATGATCATCTCAATATGGAAGTGACTTTAGCATAGTACCCTCAAGTTAAATTAATCTTTAAAACCTCAGAAACACCCCGATAATTAGTCGGGGTGTCTGATACAGTTTTGATCAATTCTCTTTGCCTTTGAGTATAATCACGCTGATAGACCATGTCTACTCACGCTCATCTTCATACTTGAATGATCCGGCATAGGTACCAGTCAGGGTTCTTCCGCCTTCCACTTGCAAGTTGTAAGTAAGTGTATAGTTTGTGTTTCCTGAGCCACTTACAACAACACTACCACCAGTCACCTCATATTCGTTATCTGATGAAGAACCAACTACAATTACTTCCCCTGCGGAGAATACATGTTTGTTTTCAGTTTCAGAAGCAGAAGCGTCATCATCTACATATTGAAAGGTACCGGCACTGAATGATTCTCCGGGAGCAAATAGCTCTACATATACTTCCAATGTGACCCCTACCGAAGAAAACCCATCCTCAAATAAGGTAATTTCTCCATCAAACACTGTAAAGTCTAAATTATAATGAGCGGTGCTTTGATCAGAACTGTATGGGAAACCACTGCCATAATCGGACACCAGACCATCCACCATTGTGTATGCATTGCCATCAAATGTCAATACATTTTCTCCACTTGATGGACCATCGTCTTTAGAACATGAACTTAAGAAAATCGAGATCGTCACTCCTAGAATGACTGCTAATTTTGGTGTAGAACGTTTCATAAAAATAGATTTATTGATTCTTAAAATTGATTTTAAATAACATGTGATTCTTGCAATAACTTACTTTAAGAAAATGGATGAAAACACCCCGACAACTAGTCGGAGTGTTTAATGCTGCTTTAATTCTTGCAGCTTCCTTAGTTAATCTTGATGATCTTTTCAGATTTGATCAGCTTACCTTCTGCGTGTAACTGCACGATATATTGACCATCAGGTAACTGACTGATATCTAAAGATTTATTATTCTTAAGCGTTTTTGAGATGTATGCTTTTCCATTCAATCCATAGACACTGATTTCAACTGGTTGATCCATTTCTACATTCAGATATTCCGATGTTGGATTGGGGTAAATAACTAGTATATCAGACTCTACACTAAGTGGTACCGTGGTGTCAATATTGGTTATAGTGACTGATGTTACTATCGATTCATCTCCACATTCGTTTGATACTGTCAATGTAATTGTATAGTCTCCATTTTCAGTATAAGTATGTGTAGGATTCAGGTCTGTGGAATTTAATGTTCCATCACCAAAATTCCACTCAAATGAGTCTGCAGTTTCAGGAAGTATAGTGTTGCTCACAATAATCTCGGGATCATTATTTTGGATACCACCGATTCCCCAATTCCTCATCGTATTGTCCTTTAAAAGGACCTGATCAGTTCCGATACAACCATCAGGACTTGTCAGCTCTATTGTTACGAAAATATCTTGAGTGGTTGATGTTGCGGCAAAAGTGTTATTAAATTCAAAAGTTAAGGGACCATCAGTGGAAGAGTTACCAAAAAGCGTACTGATGGTGTATGTCTCAAATTCAATGGCAGACTCATCTATAGAGAAGGTAAGCTCCTCTCCTACACATCCATAAACTTCATCTTCACCTAAATCAACTTCCGGGAGAGGAAGAACTGTGATATTAGTAGTGATTAAGCTATCACAGCCTTGCTGATTAGTAAGCGTACTCACCTGGCTACTTTCTCCTGTCCATTCGGTTCCATCTGGAAAAGTAAACTCAGCACCCTCACAAAGTGACTCCTCCACAGTCACGGCATCTGATTCAACAATGACAATATCTTGGAATTGGATCGAGGTATTACCATTACCATCATCATACTCCCATAAAATTTGAGTTCCCTCGGTTGGAGTAAATGGGAAGACTTGATTGGTTGTACCAACAACTGCTCCTGCACAATTGTCCGTTGCACTTGGAGCATTAGGTTGAGTAACTACTCCATCACAATCAGTTGTTATTACTGGTAATTCAGTCAGGTCAGCTACTGGTGCTTTATCATCTGATATTATAATGTTCTGTTGCTGAGTAGTAGTGTTTCCATTATCGTCAGTGTAAGTCCAGGTAATAGTCGTTGTTCCTTGAGTCGTAATGGGTAACTGAACATCTGTAGTTCCAATAACCTGGCCTGAACAGTTGTCTGTAGCTGTCGGAGCGTTTAGTGAATTTAGCTCACATACTCCCGTCACATCGGATAGTTCTGATACTTCAGGAACTGGAGCATCATTGTCATCAATAATTATATTCTGCGTTTGTGTGGACTCGTTTCCATTTGAATCAGTGAACGTCCAGGTAACTACTGTTGTGCCCTGTGCTGTAATCGGGAAGGTGGTATCTGTTACACCTACAACCGTTCCTTCACATGCATCTTCAGCAGTGGGTGCGTCTTCTATGGAAGTTGAGCAATCACCAGTCACATCCGGTAATTCAGCCACATCCGGAACAGGTGCATCATCATCTGAATTAATGGTAAAATTTTGAGTACGTGTTTCTACTCTTCCAAATACATCTGTAAATGTCCAGGTCACAACGGTAGTGCCTTCTGCTGTAATAGGAAAAGACACATCTGGAACACCATCATTTTCAACACCACACGCCTCTATTACAGGGAGTGGATTTGGTTGTTCGATTTGACAATCTGCAGCTACATCGAGTAACTCTGATATGGCCGAGGCAACACTTACAGCACTATTATTATGATCTTCAGACATTCCTTGCCATTGCAAGTGAGGTAATCGTCCGCTTTCAATTCCCCAAATGGTATTAAAATCCCAATTTTCGTAAGTCGCTTGCATTTGCAATTCACTCCGAGTACTTCCACCATTTATGTTGCAATTTGCCTCAGCATTCCAATAGGAATCAGTAACTAATGTGAAATTGGAATCACCTCCATACAGCTCGCTAAAATTGGAGCCTTGGGATGATAAAAAGCCTGAATTATAGCAATTCGTAATTTTAGATGAGTTAGTCGCCCCAGCAATACCCCCAACAACATCATTACCATTAAGGTCGGCAAAAGCATATGAATCCTGAATTCCCAAGTCCAAACTGCCTGTCGAATTCAATACACCGGCTAATCCTCCGACATTAGCACTTGATGCATCCGTTGCAGTAATAGATACACTTGAATAGGACTGTTCCATATCCGAATCGACCATAAAACCAACGATTCCTCCTACATTTCCATCTACAGAGTTTACGATACCACGAACCCCAACCGAGTTAATTGATGAGTTTGTGATTGCCCTTCCGACTAGTCCTCCCACGTTTGAAAGGCCATTAATTGAAACATCTACCAACACCAAATTTTGAAATTCTCCCCCAAATGAGCTGCCAAACAGACCCACATCGCTTTCAGAGCCCCTGTCAATAAATAAGCCTTCTAAAGTGTATCCTCCCCCATCAAAGCTTCCTTCAAAGGCATCAATCGGATCCCAACCCAGGCCACCGTTGTAGTATGCTCCTCCAGCATCGCTTGTAGCATCAGATAAATCGAGATCGTTCAATAAGACAAAGTAATCATCCAGGTAATTTCGCACTTCGTCTAAGTGTGAAACCGAAGTTATTTCCCATGGATCTTCGGATGTGCCACTTCCCCCGGCAAAAGGAGAAATAGTTAGTGTCAGATTTACCGTGCTATCACAATCGTTTATGGAAGAAAACGTTTCCACATAATCTCCCGATTCAGTTAAGGTTTGTGCTCCAAAAGAATAATCTCCTCCTTCATAGACTGTAATTGAGACATCCTCATCATAAACCGGGTTAACAGTCAAGTTTAATGTAACCAGTGAGTCGCATCCATTTTCTGCCGTGAATGTTTCCATATACTGCCCTGAAACGGTAAGCGTTTGTGTTCCAAACATTACATCTTCACCCTGACAAACTTCTTCATCTACAGTATTTGTAATTAGAATACACTTATCGTACTTCGCAATGAGAGCATCAGTGCCTGAATTGGAGATGTTGTGTATAGGCACATACCCATCATTAGGATCTAAATCGCCAGATACCTGAAGTCCCCCACCGATCAGTACGTCATTTTGGCCATCTACAGCAAGTTCATAAACATTCGAATTATTGATAAATCCCAAATGCATATACCAATTATATGAACCATCCGAGGTATAATTAGCTAAGAATTTGCCAAGGTAAGAAGTGACAATTTCAGCGGAAGGATCTAAATCCGCTCCGTTTGCCAACTGTCCGGCAAGATAGATATAATCCTCATTATCAACTTCAACTTCGTATGAATACTCATGGCTATTGGACCCAATAGAATTTGCCCAAATGTAAGAACCTCCAGTAGAGTATTTTGCTAAGAAGATATCATACGAACCTTCTGAAACTAGATTTTCAGTTCCTGCTCCTGGGTCGGCATCTATGGTATTTTGAAAATCGCCACTAACAATGACATTATCCTCACTATCTATGGAAACAGACTTGCCTGTAGTCGTACCCATTGTTCCAAGATTAAATGCCCATACATAATTTCCATCAGAATCATATTTAGCCACGTATGCATCTTGATCACCCCCATTTGTTAAGGTAGCATCACCAGCTCCTGGATCAAAATCAGCAGCGCTTGACAAGGCTCCTGTCGTCACTATTTCATTTTGGCTATTTACAACCAAATCATACCCGATTTCATTTCCTGATCCACCTAACTGTACCACCCATTGAAAAGTACCATCAGAGTTATATTTAGATATAAAAGTATCACCAGATCCATCTGCTACGTTTGGTGGCTCTACCCCAACGAAATACTTGCTTCCAAAAAATTGCCCCGTGATATAAACATTATTGTCACTATCCAGATCAAGTCCATAGCCTGGACCGGGCAGTCTGTAAGCCCACTGCATGTCACCGTCTGAATTATATTTTGCATAAAATCCATTGTAACCAACAGAAGAGGAAACAGTTTGTACGCCTTCAGATGGATCCATATCCACTGAGCCATTCAAACTTCCTGTTATATAAATATTATCAGATCCGTCAACCTCCAGCTCCAGTGGAACAAAAGAAGACATGGTCTCAAGCATTTTCACCCAGATGAATTTTCCATCATCGTCGTACTTAGCTATAAACCCTACTGAATTCCCTATACCTGATAAAGTGGTCTCTTCTGGGCCAGGGTCAAAATCAACAATTTGACTAAAATACCCAGTGACAATGATGTTTCCAGAAGCATCAATATCCATTCCTCGGATTTCGCAATTTTGTGTATTGCCAAAATGGATTTCTAGCTCGTAAATCTGGGCGTTCAAAAGATTAACACAGAGTAGTGATAAGAAAATTAGATATGTCTTTTTCATGAGTTATGTGTTTAGGTATATAGATAAAAGAAAAACAACTCCCCCAACATTGACTGGGAGAGTTGTTAGGCCATTTCCATGAGCTGGTGGCAGCTCCGGAAACCATAATTGAGTAGTGAACAATTGGATTTGCGTGAACCAAAATTGTCAAGCAATCCCGTTAAAAATACAGGTATCAATTTGGCACTGTACCTGACTAGGCGTAATGAAATCATGTTGATCAGCTTTAGTGTGAATTTTTATTGAAGTAAATGATTCAATGATTGTTCACCCAAGGCTTATTCATGAATGACATGAATTCTTTGTGAATGACTAATTTTATTTGTGAGAAGATGGGAGGACTTTTTCCTCAATAAACCACTCTGATGCATATTCCATGTAGCTCCACTCACTGTTAGGAATAGTGAAACCTACATGCCCGCCTTTTTCCGGCATCTCTAAATAGATGTTTTCGCTTTTTTCTGCCAAATCAATCGGGTAGCATGGCTCACCAAGCATGGGATCATTGATTGCATTGACTATCAAAAGAGGAATTTTAATATTAGGTAGAAACTGGTCACTTGTGATTCTTGAATAAAAATCATCGGCGCTGGTATATTCCGGGTGTACCTTTAGTGTAAACCGTTCATCTAACTGACGAAAGTTTTTTACCTCTCGTATGCCATCCACATCCATCTCCACTACTTCTGCTTTGGCTAGTATTTTCTCTTTTAGCTTTTTAACGAATCGTTTTTCATAGATTCTCCCTGCACCCTTTCTTAACATGTCAGCACTGTTTTGCACATTGCAGGGTACCGAAAATGAGATTGCTCCCTTAATGCGGCGGTCAGGGTTTCTTTCTCCAAGATACTTTTGCTGCATCCCTCCACCCATGGAGTATCCAATCAAAACCACCTCTTCATATCCTTCCCTAAGCCCACGATCAATGACAGCTGCGATATCTTCCGTAGCACCGTGATGATAAAACCTAGGCAGTCGATTCATCTCACCACTACAGCTTCGATTATTCCATGCCAAAATGTCCCATCCTTTCTGAGAGAAGAATTGTGCGGGACGTTTGATATAATGCCTATCGGCACTGCCTTCCAGGCCATGACTCAGCACAATGAGCCTTTTGTTACCATTTTGCACCCAGTCAAGATCTAAAAAATCACCGTCTTCCAATTCTAGTCGCTCACGCTCATACGCTATACCTTCCACATTGTAAAAAAGAGAAGGTATAATTGTTTCAAAATGACCATTGATAAAATACCATGGCCTCTTGTTATAATTTGATTTGATTATTGGCATGAACGGCGCAATTTTTGCTCTTAGACAGAAAAAAACATCGAATCGAAATTTACTACTGAATGAGTCTAAATCTCAAAGTTGCACTTGTACTTTTCTTTATTTCTTTCAACATTTTCTCACAAAATGCACTGGTAGTTGACGATGCTACCGGAAAGCCCGTCGTGGATGTATTTATTTATCATGAGAATAAGGATGATGTGGCTTATACCAATGAAAAGGGAATTGCTGATATTTCATCTTTTCCAAAAGGTCTTGTTTTCTTCCAACACCCCTCCTTTCATCAGCAATCCATCGCGTATTTAGGAAATGACTTGCGTGTTTCATTAAAGGAAAAGATCATGTCATTCAATGAAGTGGTCATCTCGGCTAATAAGTGGGAACAGTCGGAGGAAAGTGTTTCTCAGCAAATCATGACTGTAAATAAAAAAACCATACAGTTTCAGAACCCACAAACATCTGCCGATCTTCTTGCTGGTTCAGGCCAGGTTTTTGTTCAAAAAAGTCAATTAGGTGGTGGATCTCCAAAAATCAGAGGTTTTGCTGCAAACTCCGTTTTATTGGTCGTTGACGGTGTTAGGATGAACAACGCCATTTTTCGAAGTGGGAATCTTCAGAACGTGATAAATATTGATCCAAATGCGTTGGAAAGCTCTGAGGTGATCTTCGGTCCGGGTTCTGTGATATATGGTAGCGACGCGCTTGGTGGTGTTATGGATTTCCATACGATAGAACCTAAATGGTCTACAGACAATATAGCCGATGTTTCGGTAAACGGATTGATGCGATACAGCACAGCCGCCAATGAAAGAACCGGCCATATAGACGCATCGGTCAGCCAGAAGAAATTTACATTTTTTCATTCTTCCTCATTTACTGCATTTGATGACTTAAGAGCCGGAGGAAATCGATCAGGAGGATATAAAGGAGAATTTGAACGTGAGTTCTATGTAGAGAGAGTCAATGGCACAGACCGACTGGTTAGAAACGATGACATTAATGTGCAAAAGTTTTCCGGTTACGACCTTTTCAATACGGTTACAAAAGCAAAATACCGTCTCAGTCCTGTAACGGATATTAGCTATGGGTTTTATTATAGTACGACTTCTGATATTCCCAGGTATGATAACCTTACTGAAACATTGGGACCAAATACAGATTCATTAGCTGCTGCTGAATGGTATTACGGTCCTCAAAAATGGCAAATGCACAATTTGAAGTTAAACTACTATGAGAGCAACTTGCTCTTTGATCAGGCGAGGGTCACTCTTGCTTACCAACAATTTGAAGAAAGTAGAAATGATCGTGATTTTGGAAATGATGGGTTAAGGACTCGGTCTGAAATCGTAGATATGTATTCGGCATCACTCGATTTTGATAAGGAGTTCAATCGTTCAAATCTTTATTATGGAATCGATTTTTACCACAACGACATTACTTCAGATGCCTTCCAAAAAAACATAGAAACCGGAGAAGTTACTGACGCAGCAAGCAGGTATCCTGATGGAGGAAGTGATTACACGTCATTTGCTGTTTATGGGAGCTACGTTAATGAATTGACCAGTCAGGTAACCATCAATAGCGGCATTCGCTTTAACACTGTCAGTCTTCAAGGATCAACAAATGATCAGCAGGCAATCACAAGTAACCTTTCAGATATTGATATCAAAAATGCGGCTTTGAATGGGTCATTGGGTTTGGCAATCAACCTCAATGAGTCTCACAAAATAAGCTACAATGTATCTACCGGGTTCCGCGCTCCAAATGTGGATGATGTCGGGAAAGTTTTTGATATCGGAAACAGTATAGTGGTTCCTAATCCTGATTTAAAGCCAGAGTATTCCCTAAGTTATGAGCTAGCATACCAACGAAAAACAGGGAGATCTATGTTCAAAGTAGTGGCGTTTCACAGCCGATTATTTGATGCTATTGTAGATGGTCCTTTTGAACTTAACGGAAGTAGCACCGCCAATTTCAATGGAGAAACGCTGGAAGTATTTGCTAAAGTAAACACCGGAGATGCTGAGCTTTATGGAGGAAGTATTGGCTTTACCGCTGAGATTGCCGATAGTTGGGCCATTTCCAAAAACATCAGCTACACCGGAGGTCGAGATATCACCAACGATCAACCATTGAGACACACTACACCCATTTTCGGCAAAGCAGCCTTAACCTTCCAGGAGAAGAAATTCAGGTCAGAGTTTTACATCGAATACAACAGTGATCGTGACAGGGATGACATTCCATCTGCGGAAATTGACAGAAAGCCGTACCTATATACTGATGAGGGTTCCCCTGGATGGTACACGATAAATCTTAAATCAAGCTATCAGGTGAATGAAAACCTGAATATCAATGCGGGTATTGAGAATATTTTAGATAAACACTATCGCCCATATTCGTCCGGAATTAGTGCGCCGGGTAGAAATATCATTTTAGCACTGCGAGCAACTATCTAATTAGTAAGGTTATTTTAAAAATCTGATACCTATTGTGAAATCAAATCGGGTGAGAGAAAAGTCCGAAGTAACGACAATGCCATTGTTATCAAACTCTGTCAGGTGAGCGATATTAACTTCTCCACCTATACCAACTCCGAAATTTTCTGACAACAAAATATCATATATAACCCCGAGGGTCACTCCAAAAGTTTCTCCTTCTTGATAATAAGGCAGTCCGTCTCCCTTCCAATCGGTTCTATACTTAACGACCCCTCCGGCCACATAGTAATTTACGATTTGATCGTCGTACAAGAAATTTCGATACAAAACAGATACAGCGATATAACTAAATGTTATTCGCTCATCTCGTAAACTGTTAAACCCAAAGATAGTGCTAAATGGAGGCTCAAAATCTTCATCTGCCTCAGTGAATATGTAATTATACTTTCCACCAATTCCGACCTCATCAGTAATAAAATAATGGATATCTCCTCCAAAATTCCATAAGGATTGTACTTGTTTTTTGTATGAATCAGGCATCTCCTCATATCCTCCAAACTGATAGGTATAGCCTGCATTGATCCCCAGCCTAAACGTGGCAGGATCAAACTCTTCCATCATTACAACTTGAGAATTATCTAATGGTTCTTGTGGTTGCTCTTCTTGCGTAGCGACATCATGCTGCTCATAATGCTGAATCTGTGACACAGGCAATCTGGTTCTCATCAAAAGCACGCCGCTTTTGTCTATAACAGAAAAGTGAATGAATTCGTCCGTTACCCTGGTGATCTGACATTCTATGGTATCACCTTCTACTGTCACAATTATATCCTGAGACTTGGCCAGTTGGAAGGCTAGAATGAACACAAAAAAACAGAGGTATCGTTTCATTTATTTGATTTCTCCATGAATATAGAGAATATCAGAAAATGAGTCGCTTATTTATTAGGTCTTAAATCAAAAACACGCGTAATATTAAATCCATAATGGATGTCTCCATCCCAAAAGTCATCGGTGGTTTCTCCTATGAAACCACGCTCATTCATTTGAACCGAATTTGTAAAATGAAGCTGAAATACGTGACCTCCTGTTTCAATATCTACTCCGATAGCAAAGGCATTTTGAAACTGGTCTGATTTATCTGACACCTGCGGATAATATTCTGTAACTATCGCAATTCTGTTTGAGACTTTATACCTGGCTCCCATTCCGATAGCGATCAAAAGGTTTGCATCATCATTGGTGGCTACAAGATTTCTTTGAATGACTGTAGGAGCCAATTGAAAACTGAAATTTGAATTAAACTTCCTTGCAATCAATAGTTGGCTTGTATAAGCATTTCGATCAATCCCTTCAAGCCCTATTTGATCTACCGTCTTTCGGGCAATACTGGAAAAGAACGTGGCTGTTACAGGCGTTCGATCTGACTGTCTCAAAAATCGATATTTAACAAAAGCATCTATCACCTTATCGAAAGATGACCTGCCTATCCCAATATTAAGATTATCGGTAAGTCCATATTCTAATCCCAGTCTGATATTAGAGAAATCTAACCCCCAAAATTCTTCATAACCTGAATTGAGTGTGCCAAAACGGTGACTAATAATAAACTCAAGCACTCCATTTGATCGGGTTTCAATCGAGTGGCCATTTATTACCCTGGTTCCTTTAAATGTAGCCGACACATAGCCCTTGTCAGCCGCCTCTTCAGATTCAAGCAATTCCATTAATTCATCCTGTCCAAAAGCACTGACAGAGAACAGAAACATTAAAAGTGTACTAATCTTTTTCATAAGGTGCATATTCAAAATTGGCAGTTACTTCTACTTCTTCAGCGATATTATAAAAAACCGCTTTGGGAATTTTAATATCATAATCTTCCAATCGTATTGGAAAAACGGTTGAAATTTTAATGGTATCATTTTGATACACAATCTCTCCATCAATGGTCACATCTTGTGTCACACCATGAATTTCTAAGGTCCCCTCTGCAGTTGCCCTTGAAGTGCCTTCTTGACCGTCCCAGTCTCTGATTTTTCCTTTAAAAGTGGCCTTTGGAAACTTGTCGGACTCGAGATAATTTTCGTTAAAGTGTTCTTGCATCAGCTTCTTCTTAAAACTAAAAGACTTGATGGGTATCACAATAACTATTGCTTTATTGTCCAAATCAATCAAGCTACTAGCTGATTCATTAATCGCTTCAATATCCTCCATTGGAGCATCGGAGAAGAACTTTATATATGAGTCAGTGGATTTGAAACGTTGGGAAAATCCAGCAAGACATGCAAGCAAGAATCCAAGAAATAGTAGTTTTCGAATCATAATCAGTTAGTTATCTTTTGCTCCATCATCTACCCAACATGCAATTAGATCAATTTCGTTTTGAGTCAGCTGACCGGGAGAACGAGGCATAGACCCGCTTTGAGTTCTGGTTCTAATATTATCAGCCTGTGCCAGCACATTATCTTTGATAGTCCAGTTTCTATTGGCGCCATTATCACCATTGTGGCAACCTGCAAATGTGCACTCCCTCTGTAAAAGAGGCATAATATCACTTGACAGGCTCACCGTAGAGCTAATATTTACTTCCACAGTAGCCGTGCAGCCGGATCCATCAGTCACTGTCAATTCATGATCCCCTGTGGGTAGGTTACTGAACGTATTTGCACTTTGACTACTCCCTCCATTGAGCGAGTACATAAAAGAGCCATCTCCTCCGGAGGCAATCACCTCAAGTGATCAGGTAGGCTCCAAACAATCAGATTCTTGGGTGTTTATCTCTAAAGCAATACCATCCCCCGCATTTAATGTGGTCATTAATTCTGCCTCACATCCATCTGAATCACGTACGGTCACGGTAATACTTCCGGCTACTAAATCCTGAAACTGGTCGGAGCTTTGAAAATTGCTACCATCAAGACTGTATTCATAAGGAGCTGTGCCACCGGAACCCGAAACAGTAATGCTACCTGAGCTGCTACATGATGGCTCAGTAGTATTAGAGATAGAAACTGAAAGATCAGATTGGCTACAATCAATAGCGGGCTCTTCACTGTCATTGGAGCAACCTATGAAGAGCATCATTGAAAATAAGGCAGTGTAGAGTAATAAATTTTTCATGACGCTTTGATGTTGATTCTAATTAAAGATACAAATAAATGTATCAACATTAAAGGTATGTACTTGGTATCCTAATTATCTTTCGCTCCATCCTCTACCCAGCATGCAATTAAATCGATTTCGCTTTGAGGTAAGGTGCTACCCCTTGGCATGCTCCGTTGTTGGGTTTCAGATTTAATTCGCGATGCATTATTAATTACACTGGTCGATGAGGTTAGGTTAGGTGAAATTGAACCATTGTGACACCCGGATATTGCGCAACTCCGATTGATAATTGGGATAATATCATTACTTAAACTGGTTAAGGAATTCACCCTAATTGACTTGGTTACTGTGCAGTCTTCTTCATCCTTTACCTCGACTGTGTAATTTCCTGCTGCTAGTTGATCGAATGTGTTTTCATTTGAAAAGCTACCATTATTTATACTAAATGTTAACGTTCCTATACCTCCTGAAGCATTTGCAATGATTGAGCCTGTTGGAGTTAAGCAGTCGGATTCTTCACTACTAAGAGTTAGCTCTATACCAGATGGTTCGGATTCCAGATTAAAAGTTACTTCCGCTATACATCCGGTGGCATCTTTTACTTGAAGATTGAAATTACCGGCAAACAGGTTCGAAAAAGTGTTATTCTCCTGGAAAGCAAAACCGTCGATACTGTAGGTGTACGGTTCATCTCCACCTGTCGCTGAAACTTCTATAGATCCCGGAGTATTACAATCAGATTTCTGAAAGTCAGAAACGGTAAGACTGAGATCGGATGCATCACAGTCTACTTGTACATCATCTTCTGAATTATTCGCACAACCAAAAACAAGGATTGAGGCGAAAACAATAAGGCACTTATTTTTTAACAGCATACTTAAGGAACGTAAATTCTATAGATCATGGTTTTTATAACCTACTATCTAATAATTAAATTCTTGGTTATTTGTTTTAACTACCTCCCATGTATGATCCGATAGTAACCTTACCTCTGCTTCAAATGATTCATACGGAAATGAATGCCCCCATTCATCTGGGCTTACCATGGACAGCAAATCTGACCCATCTTTCTTTAGATATAAGTAGTAGATTTTCCCAACCACCGGCTGAAAAGGTACGCTTGCCTGGTAGATACGCTCTGAAACTTTTACACGATCCTGTAAATATTGTGCTTGCTTGATTAAGGTTTGCATTTGCTCATACAGCTGTCTGAACTGTCTATCCGTTTGGTCATGCATTGCTGCAACTGCATTTCCTTTAATGCGTCCCTTATCTTCCGGTTTAATGATCGCACTACCGGCATGATGTGCATATTCAATCAAACCGGGGATGTCGGTGATTTTATCTCTATCCTTTTCAAGATCAATTTGAGCGATATCTACTTTTTTCTTATTCATTCCTCGTTTTCGAGTTTGTCCTTTTCCCAGGGTGCCGTAGTTCTTTTGCTCATGTCTATTAGAATAAAAATCATGATTATCACAAAAATGATGGCACCAATCAAGAAATATTTCTTAGACTTTGTCATACTTGCATCTTGAACTACCAAAATTGAATAATAGTTTAAAAATAGTATGATAGTAGAAGGTAAAATTGTTGAGAAGTTTGATACTCAAAACATTAAGGAAACTTTTAAGAAAAGAGAGTTTGTATTGGAATATGCGGAAAACCCTCAGTATCCTGAGTTTATCAAATTTGAGCTAATTCAAAGTAATTGTGAACAGCTGGATTCAATTAACGTTGGTGACGAAGTGACTGTAAACTTCAATTTAAAGGGAAGAAAGTGGACCGACCCACAGGGCCAGGTCAAATATTTCAACAGTCTTCAAGCATGGCGAGTAGATCCTAAATCAGCTTCATCATCTGGAAACGAGACACCTCCTCCCCCAACCCAGGAGTGGGCTAAGGAAGACTTCTCCAAAGATGATGATTTGCCTTTCTAGCGTTTTTTTCTGAAGGTAATCGGAATATATTCGTCTGTAGGTAACCCGATGTGAGCAAGATCCCAATTGTTGTCATATCCATTCACAAGCTGACGGATGCATTCTACCCGATCTTCTGTTGGATAAGGACAATCATCCCAATGAAAGATTTCTACACGATATTGATACTGTTTTTTAATACCGTTTACGCGAACTTCAACTTCAATGTCTTGTTCTTCGTTAAGTTGGGGTATTTCTATTCCAATAATTCCCATATTACTAATAGTTTATATCTTAAGACTGGCAAATAATATACCCAAATCTGTAACCTACTATTATTCAGATCGTTATCGTCTAACCCAATGAAACATAATTTTCAATTTCGGACATTTTTTTGTTCAAATTCAATCATTCATTTGAGTTGGGGGGTAGTGTTTTTCATGACCTCTTCATGTAACACAGATCCTGAAAGAAGGCCCTCTCCTCTTCGAACTGATAGTACTTTTATTCACGGCGTTAGTGCTTCCATTGAGTTTAGCAGCCCCGGTGTGAAGGACAGGAAGATATTTGGGCAGGGTCCGGATTTTTTAGTGCCTTATGGCGAAATGTGGCGAACCGGTGCAAATGATGCAACATTCATATCTATAGACGGTCCCATATATGTAGATACCAATAAACTGGATAGTGGCAATTACGCTTTGTTTACCATTCCAAACCGGGATGAATGGACCATCATATTTAACAAGGAGTGGGAACAGTGGGGAAGCTATAACTACAAAGACTCGTTGGATGCCTTCCGGCTTACAGTCAAGCCAAGAATGGTAGATCAATCTCAGGAGAGAATGCTATTTTATTTTGCAGAGGATTCCTTAAAGTTCCGATGGGATAAAGTCAGATGGGCAATTCCATTTACTAATCGTCCTTAAGCGCTTCATTTACAACGCGTACTTTTAATCGAGACATGCTTGTGATTATATCATCGCATTCATTGAGCAAAAATCTCTTTTTCATGACCTTAGGATCGAAAAACCCAATATAAACATCCCCGTGCTCTTCCCATACCAGTATTTTCATTGGCAAATCCAAAGCAGTTGTCTGTCTACAGGATATTAATTCAATCATCAAATTAGGATCCTCAAAAAGAATCATTCGTGTTGGAGGGATTTCTACTCCATATTCTTCAGCAACTTTATCGTGTTCCACCGTCTCAAAGTAAGCGAGCTTCTTTTGTTTGATAATTTCGACAAGCTTCTCTACGGTTTCATCTACCGACTTAGGACTTCTGTAGGTGGTTAAGTTTTGTGCTGAAAGACTCAATGAAGTGATAACTATCAGCGAGAATAAGGCGAGCTTCATAAGCAGTGATATTTGGAGTCACTAATATAATACCTTCAATGGAAGAAAGCGGCCTTGACAGACATGGACTTATTGGATTTATGCCATAGATTAGCGCTAGGAATAGTTTATTTTTACTGCCCTAACGGATAACCGCATTTATGAACATATACGCCAAGCTAACCATACTTTGTCTCTTTCTTGTTCTATTTACGGCAGGTGTACTTTCCTTTTTTGCAGATCAAAAAGTTGAGCAAACCCTTAAGGAAGAGATTGTGACAAGTATGACCCAGCAATCAAAAGGGATCAGTTCAGATATCGGACGCTTCATGTTTTCCAGGCTAAACGATGTGAGAATGGCGTCTAAAAACACCTATTTCGTAGATCCAAACCTGGATTCAGAAACAATCACTGAAAGATTGCAAGAACTTGAAAACCTGAATAATCTCTACTATTCATTTTCATATTTTGATACCAATAGAGTAAGAATCGCCGATAGTAAACGGATTTCCATCGGTAAAGAACATCCCAACACCCTCTACTGGACTAAGTTAAATGAGGGACAGGATGAAACAGTAGATGTTTCCAAGTCTGTGTCCGTTGGGAGAGTTGTGATGCACTTTGCTTCCAAAGTGTGGAATGATAATAATGTGGAAGTAGGCGTTTTGGTTGGGAGAATCCTGGTGGATGAATTGTTCAAAATTGTTGGTGAATATTCGCTAAGCTCGGACACATCTAGAAACCTGGACATTCACTTGATAGATGATACCGGAACTATCCTGTATTCAAATACTAATCCTGCCAGTATCCTTTCAGCAAAATATGGCAAGTATGACCTTATCTCATCTTTGAATGAGCCCGGAGTTAATTTTCTGGAAACTCAAGATGCCTTGTATTTCGTAACTAGAGAAACGAACTACCTAACGTTTACCGGTAATGATTGGGTGCTTATTTTAAGTGTACCAAAAGAGCGGGCGTATGCTCCTTTAAAACAAATCAGATCACAGATTCTATGGGCTGTATTACCGGTCATTTTAGTGGCAATTGTTCTTTCCTTAATTGCTGCCAACATATTCGTAAAGCCTATTGTAAAACTTAGTCTGGCAGCAGAGGAGCTTAGTAAAGGAAATCTGGACGTAGAGTTACCGATAGGGTCTAAGGACGAAATAGGTAAGCTAGCCAAACAAATGGCTCAGACCTCACAAAGCTTGATTGGTCAAATTGAGGAGCAGCGACAAACCAACAAGCAACTCATTGATCAAAAGACACAGATTGAAATGCAGAAGAATCAGCTAATGCAGGTTTCTTCTCAAATCAGGGATAGTATTAGTTATGCTGAAAGGATTCAGCGATCTACGTTACCTCCGATCACAACCCTTAGAAGCATTTTTCCTGATTCATTTGTGACCTACAAGCCTAAGGACATTATTGGAGGAGATTTCTATTGGTTTGAACGGGTAAGAAGAGGTAATAATGAATACATGATTATCGCATGTGGTGACTGTACCGGTCATGGTGTTCCCGGGGCAATCATGTCAATTATGGGAAGTAATCAGCTGACCAATATTGTCTATTACCAAAACTATTTGGATCCAAAGAAGATCATTTCGCGATTGGATAAAGTAATCAAGTTTGAACTTCAAAGGGATACCGATGAGGTAAACCGTGACGGTATGGAGATTGGTATCTGCGTTATCGATCTGGATACCCTAAAAATGGAATTTGCCGGGGCAGGTATTCCACTTCGACTCATGAAGCATGGCAGTGAAAAGCTGACCATTTATAAAACTCCACGACAAATGGTAGGAGGAATTGAAGGAGACGAACAAGAGGTGCATGCGCAACTAAACAAAGAAGTTATCCAGCTTGATGTAAAAGATCGGATATTCCTTTCATCAGATGGTTTCCAGGATCAATTTGGAGGAGAATTTGACAAGAAGTTCATGTCCAAAAACTTTAATAAACTGATTGAAGATACTTCTAAGAAGCCGGTGCTGGAACAACAGAAGATTATCGAAAATACCTTTAGAGAGTGGTCTAAAAATACCAGTCAAACAGATGACGTTTGTGTGCTTGGTTTCGAGGTAAAATAAAAAAGCTCCGTTAGTGCGGAGCTAAAACTTCTTCATTTACTTTCATTTCGTAAAGCTGGGATAGTGCATCATTGAGCGCCTCCAAAAGCTCATCATCCATTTCAATGTCCGGATTCAAATCCTCCATTTCTTTAAGGTTATGACCTTTTGCCCGAATAGCATCTACTGATTTAAGACATATCCTGGTCCACGATTGTGGACTAATGTTTTCCGTACACCAATTCTTAAAACTGCTTGCCTTTGTCGCCATCCCCGATTATTAAAGTTTAAATCCAATGATGGAAATATCATCATTTAAACTTGTTCCAGACTTCCATGATTGCAAGTTGCTCATAAGAAACTCTCTCTGCTCATTCATTGGTTTGTCCTGAGCTGACTTAAGCATTTCTTCAAACTTCTCATAAGAGAACTTTACTCCATCTTCATTTACCTGATTGTAGTAACCATTTGAATACATATAGTAGGAAGCATCTGGTTCAATTCCAATTTTATCCGCAATAGGATCTTCAAAATGATCGCCTTCATCGCCTTTTAGGAAAGTAGACTTTTGGCCATTGAAAACGAGCATGTCCTGATTGATTCCGCTAAATTGTAATGTATTTGCATTATGATCAAATACTGCAACAGAAACTTTCAAATCACATTGAAGCTCATCGGATCCTGCAGCATCCAATTCATATTTTAGTTCATTTATAATCTCTCCTGAATGGAATATTTTTCTGTCGTGCGTTAAGTAATTGAGCACTGAGTCTGCAATTAATGTTTTAAGAGAGCCTACAATCCCTTTACCATCAAATTCAATGAGAGAAACTACGGTATAGTCTTCAGACCTAAAATTCAATCGGGTTGTCCAAACGAATTCTTCACTGAATAAATACTTGGTTTCAAATATGACAAAGTGATCTTTGAATTGCCTGCTCAGGTAGCGATCATTTGGAAGCATTGATTGCTGAAGTAGTCCGGCATATCTAATGCTATCAATAAGTCGCTTATTAATTTTATTAAGTTCTTCAGTTCTGGCTCTTACCCTACTTTCAAGCTCTACATTGCTATCCTCCAGCTCCTTGATGTGTTCTTCACTTTCAGCTGCCTGCTGATAGGTTTCCACGGCTCGTTCGAGCACTCCCTTCATTTCATCAAAATTCCATGGTTTGGTAATGTACTTGAATATACCACACCTGTTTATCCCATCTTTGATCGCTTCAATATCAGTAAAGCCGGTCAAAATGATCTTAATGACATCCGGATGATCAGGAAGAATTTTTTCTAAAAACTGGGTACCTGTCATTTCCGGCATTCGCTGGTCAGTGACAATCACCTGTATATCTTCCTCATTGAGTATGTCAATGGCCTCTATGGGGTTTGTAGAGGTATGTACATTAAAGAATTTCCTGAAATTGGCCTTAAATACTCTAAGATTTGTAGCCTCATCATCCACATAAAGAAGTGAAAACTTCTTCTTTTGAGTTGGTCTATCTATTTGCTGCTGGTCATGAATCTCTTCCATCCTGCCCTAGGTCTAATGTTGTTTAATATTAATTACTCTCAGCTACTTCCTTGTCTTCTTTCTTTTTAATCGGAGTTATCTTTTTAGGAAGTGTGATCACAAACTCCGTTCCCTTTCCTACTTCACTTGCAAGTTCAATTTTTCCTCCGTGTTTTTCAATGATACCATAAGTAATTGACATTCCCAGTCCGGTACCTACTCCTACTTCTTTGGTAGTAAAGAATGGCTCCCAGATTCTGTTCTTAATTTCATCCGGTATACCCACTCCATTATCTTTTATTCGAACGTATACCTCATTGTCAGCTTCCTCAGTATAAATCTTAATTTCAGCATCCTTCTTCTCATCCGGCATTGCTTGTACAGCATTATTAAGGATGTTCATGAATACCTGGTTCAACTGACCCGGATAACATTCAATCTCCTTCATGCTCTCATCGTAATGCTTGGTAATTTCAATCTTACCTTTCGTTTTGTTACGAAGTAGCGTAAGTGTTGCATCAATGTTCTCATTGACATTTGCATTCTTCGCTTCTTCCTCATCAAGTCTTGAGAATACCCTCAATCCTTTCACAATTTCAATTGTACGCTGAACACCATAATTAATGTCATTAATCAGGTCGTCAAGCTCATCTACAATCTCATCATATTCATGCTCTTCTTTAAGCTCCTTGACAGCTTCTAATACATCTTCCGGATCATCCCCGTCATCGAGTCTAGTGTACTCTTCTGAAATCTCCCTCATTGCCTCGATAGACATTTTAAGAGATACCATACCACTCGAAATGAAGTTAATTGGGTTATTAATCTCGTGGGCAATACCTGCAGTCAACTGACCCAGTGATGCCATTTTCTCAGAGTGTACCAACTGCGACTGAGCGCCTTTCAAAGAATCAAGTGCTTTGGCAAGTTCTTCTTTTGATTTCTGCTCCTTCTCAAGTGTAGCTTGTAGCTTTTTCTCTGCAAGGAATAATTTCTCATTATCCTGTAGTTGTTTATCCGCAAGCTCCCTAATCTCAACCTCTGAGTCCTGCAGTTTCTTATATGCCAGGTTCAATTCATCCTGAGCAGCAATCAATCGTTCGTTAATCTTAATTTGCTCTTCTGACGATTTCAGCAATTTCGACTCGGATTCCTCTAGCTTCAGGTTTTTCTCCTCTAGCTCTTTTCTGGATAGGTATAGTTTCTTGTTAATAAGCTTTTGCTTTTGGAAGTTGATCTTCAACTGCTGCTCTGATTTCTTAACCTTGACAAAAGCTTTGTTTGCAGATAAATAATTCTCGCTGGCAAGCTTTACCAATGGACGGAAAATGAAAAATCCCTGGACAAGGAATATTCCTATGAAGATTGAAAATCCTACATACTCTGCAAGGCCTATACTAGCCCCCCTGTTTTGGGCATTATCAACAAAGTAACTCGTAAGCCCGTCTGCTCCTTCTTCATACTTATCGACGGCATTGACTAGTCCACTTATCGCCTTTCTGAGTGATAGTCTATTGATATTCGTTTCGTCGAGACTAAATGAAGCATCCAACGCATTTCGAGCGTTGCTGTTCATGTCGAAGAACAGGAACTTCAATTCATCTTGCAATGCCAGGTATTCATCTGTCTGAGATGGTTGACCAATGTTCAGATCTTCATCACCATTTATAAGTGCCTGATGACCTTTTACCCATCGTGGGTACGTACGCCTAAGTTCATTTTTGAAATAATCAAACTGGGTTTGATTTCTTGCGTATCCCATTCCAACCGCAGACTTAACAATCTGCTGACCTAAAGCAGTCTGATCGGCTGCAATTTGCACTAAGCGAGGATCTTGGTTGAACGAGTTTTTAATCTCTTTTTGCAGGACAAATACGTAATATGCTACAGCCCCAATAAGAACCAATGCTGTTAAAATGTATACATTGGCATATAAATCCTTCTTTAACATACCTTAGACATAGTTGGTTTAAACTCTTAACTAGTTAATCTTCTCCGCCGATTGAATTAAAAAAATCCTATTAGCAAGTCCCTCAAATCTATGACAAAAAAACGTTTATTGGAAATATTACATTTTTATACAGATTTTCCATTAGAACTGGCTAATTAAATTACCTAAGCTCAATTCGGCATTCGCAACCTATACTAAAGTAATAAAGAAAAGCATAATTTGCCTTTTGATAGATTTTTAATCTGGTAAGTCTATTATTATCATAGCTTTGCCGTTGGAAAAATTTAGGGTTGGATTGCTGGCGACCTTAATCGATTGATTATCACCATGAAGTTTTAGGTGATTAAACATTTGGTTTAATTAGTCATAAGTTCTTACTTTTCCAGCCCAAAGAAAATTGCCCCTATTTATGGATTATCTGAGGAGTTATAAAAACATTTACGATCAAAACATTATTCTGATGTTCAAGGGTGAATTGACCTTTGACCTGGTGACAGCCATGATAGGGACATTGGAAGAAAGGCTCGAGGAATTGGAGGAAAACCGGAAGGTGAAAAAGAAGTTTTATAATGTGGCGACTGAATGTATTCAAAACCTCTACTATCACCTGGATGAGGTGAATGCCGATGACATGAAGGTGAGTAGCTATGACTCCAACTCTGCCTTAATCATGATAGCGGCACGTAAGCGTTTTTATAGTCTGCAAACGGGTAATTATATACCATCAGAAAAAACGAAAGAGATTCAAAAGAGACTAGATGATATAAATGCGGTTGACGCAGATGAACTAAGAGCTCTATATAAGCGAGTGCTTGCAGAGCAGGAATTTTCCGACAAAGGAACGGGCGGATTGGGCTTTATAGATATAGCCAGAAAAACAGGTGGTCAAAAGTTGAGATATAAATTTCAACCAATCACTGATAAGGTAAGCTATTTCACATTTCAAATAAGGTTACCACGATTAGAATCATAGAACCACAAAAAATAAACCACAAACCGTAGAGAGATTTATGGAAAAAGTATTCATCGAACCGACAAGAACAACCCCTCTGATCAACTTTGATCCGGATGAAGGTTTATTGGAAATGAAGGGAAGATCAAGTCCTGAAAATTCTATTCAGTTTTATCAGCGAGTGTTGGATAATCTGGATGAATTTATAACAACAGGTGGTCCTGAGTTTACAGCAAATATTGCATTTGAATATTTTAATACAAGCTCCTCTAAATGTCTCTTTGATGTTTTTAAGCGATTAAGTAAAATTGAAAATAGTGGAAAAAAGATCACAATAAATTGGTACTATGAAGAAGGTGATGAGGACATGATGGAGGCTGGAGAAGACTACAGTGACCTTCTTGATTTGGATTTCAACTTCTATGAGATAGAAGAAGACGATATGTGATTGCATTAATATATCAATGAATAAAAACCAGGAGCTTTATTATGATGAGATAGAAAGTCTGAGAAAATTCAGATCTAAGATTGAAACCCATGCAATCTATAAAGAAGATCTAGATTCCTTTTCAGATGAGTATGAAGAACTGGTTGCACAGGCAAAGGTAATTACCAGGGTTTCTGACCGCCTACAGAAGAAACTCGATAATGCCAACCTCCAAATTCGTGAACAAAACGAAGAAATTAAAGACAAAAACGTACAGCTGGCTGACACTGTAGACCAACTTGCCAAAGCCAAAGTAGGCCGAAGAGCTTCTACGATCTTATTTACAGTAGCTGTGGTACTTTTTATTTTAGAGCAAGTACTACTTGAGCCAATCATTGATGATTACTTTGATACACAATTTGTAAGTTTAGGAATACTTGGAGTATTGTTCCTTGTAGTCAAGTTTTCTGAGGGAGCACTGGAGAGCTACTTCATGAACAGAGAGAAAAAGAAAATTCTGGAGAAGGAAGAAAACAACCAGTAAATGCCTTTAAGTCCTAAACAAGCAAAACTTGCCAGGCAAGTAACAAACGGATTCAAGTTTCCTTTATTCTTGATGAAGAGCCTGCCTATGGGCTGGATTGCAGGCCTTAGAGTGAGATCACTTGATGAGAACACATGTACCACGTCTGTTCCATTTAAATACCTAACCAAAAATCCTTTTAAGTCTACATATTTTGCTGTGCAGAGCATGGCTGCTGAACTATCAACTGCCACTCCCTGTCTACTGGCGATCACCGGCAAGAAACCATCTGTTGCATTCATAATCGTTGATCTCAAAGCCACCTTTTCCAAGAAGGCTGTTGACCGTGTTTACTTCACATGTGAAGATGGACACAAAGCATTTGAAGCTGTCGAAAAATGTATTGAAACAGGAGAGTCATCAGAAGCAACTTTTAAGACTGTAGGTAAAATGAAGGATGGTACAGTCGTATCTGAATTTGAGTTTACCTGGTCTTTTAAACAGCGTAAATCATAGATCTTTTAGTAAAACATTGCTATCACTCTTTTGCCATTTAGCCTCAATATTCTTTAATGCCTCCTCTATCGCCACAAAAGCTTTTGACTTACGTGGATCAAAATCTTTCATTCCCTCTTTTTCATACTTATCCAATACCGTGTAAATATCCATTTTATGGATATCAAAACTAGGTTGATAGGCCGTATCGTCATTTTCAACACGGGTAATTAATCCGGACCTATCCAGATCGTCACAGATATCTACCACATATCTTCTAGGTACATTTACTTGAGACCCCAGGTCATTCAATGACATTGGACCTTTCCCTTGTTCGAATTTCTTGACGATACGATAAAGTAAAAGAAGTGTCAATTTTTTTCGGTGACTCAGACTAAGTTTCGTTTTTTCAGAATTCATTTCCCACTGATCCATGAATTGAGCACCATAACAAATCTCTGCACCAAATAATACAATCAACCAACTGATCTGTAGCCAGATTAAGAATAGAGGGATGAACGCTAAACTACCGTAGATCGCATCGTACCGTGCAAAAGCAAACTGCAAAGAGATAAATGCCTGCTGGTTTAATACATAAAGCGTTCCAGCTATAATACCTCCCAGTAAGGCAGGAAAAAATTTAACCCGTGTATTGGGGAAAATCAAATACAACCCAAAGAGAAGAATCCATAAAATCGTGTATGGAATAAGCTTAACAAAAAAGATGATGCTTGTTCTGAATTCTCCTAAAAACTCAATACTCGAAATAAATTGCTGAAAAGTATCTTTCACAAAAACAGTGGCTGTACTCGCCACAATCATCAATATGGGTCCAAGCAAAATCACCGCTACATAATCAGAAATCTTACGCTCCCACCTACGACTTTTCTTGATGTCCCACATATCATTAAATGCCTCCTCAATGTTCATGAGTAGACGTATGACAGTATACAGTAAAAAAACCGCCGAACTCACTGCAATTATTCCCCCTCCTTTAGCAGACAGAATATTCTCGACAAAGGGAATTACTTGCTCTAATACCTCTGTTTGCCCCTTAAAGTATAGCTCTAGTTCGCTTTCAACTAATCCTCTGATGCCAAAAGCTTTTGCGATCGCAAATAATAATGCCAATACGGGAACGAGTGAAAGCATAGATAGGTAGGTCAATGCAGATGCTTTTTCTGCACATTTATCTACAATAAACTCTTTAATAGCGATCACCCAAATACGCAAGAAGCCAAAAACATAACGTTTACGTTTTGGTAGGTCTCTTAACCTGAGTCTCCACAGATCTATCTCTATAAATTGCTGAACTTGATTCAGTTTCTTTTTCATGTGTATATGGTTGATTTTCAATCGAGCACATCGGTCCGCAGAAGCGGGAATTCACTTCAGACAACTTTCACCCAATCGAATTTTCAGCGAAAAGATAAACCCAAATTATGCATTAGAGCATAATTTGCCCAAAAGACTCTTAGGCCAGGACGTTAAAGTCAGGGTGTGACCGCAAGCGTCATCACCTGACAAAAAAGCTTTTTTCAGAGCCAGGATAAAAAAACAACCACCAAGCTGATTTGTATTCCAAAAGAAAAAGGGGCTGTTGCCCCTTTTTCACCTAATCACCTGTAAAAATCACCTATCATCCTATGACATGAAGATATATGGGTATAACAACTCATATTGAATCACCCCTACCTTAAGCTCTTTTAAGTTCTAAAATTGTAATCTCCGGCAGTATCCCTATCCTTCCTGGATAGCCGATATACCCGTAACCACGATTTACATATAAGGACTGATTGCCTTGCTGATAAAGGTCTGCCCACTGTTTGTAGCGATACTGCGCAGGGCTCCACCTAAAATCACCAATCTCAATACCGAACTGCATGCCATGGGTATGGCCGGCCAGCATCAAATCAATGTCAGGATGATTGGGTCGGATTTGCGCATCCCAATGACTTGGATCATGTGAGAGTAATATTTTGTATGGTTTTTCCTCCGTTCCTATGATTGTCTTAGACATATCTCCATACTTTGAGAACCTACCAGCTCCCCAATTCTCACAACCTAGAATGGCTATTTCTTCACCATCCACCTTTATGGTTCTATTTTCATTAAGCAGCAAATCATAACCCATGTAGTCATGCATTTCATGGAGATTCTTAATGTCTTTTTGTTTAGCTGCTTCAGAGGACCACTCGGTATAGTCCCCGTAATCGTGGTTACCCATTACTGAGTAAACACCCAGGGGCGCATTTACTTTCTTGAAAATATCCAGATAATCCTTCGCTTCTTCACTTTTGTTATTTACAAGATCTCCGGTGAAAAAGGCAATATCAGGTTTTTGAGCGTTGAGCATATCCACTCCACCTTCCACAGCCGTCTTATTGAAAAAACTTCCCGTATGAATGTCAGAAATCTGAGCAATTCTAATTCCGTCAAATGCTTTAGGAAGATTAGGAGAAGAAACAATCCGCTTCCTCACCCTGTAATCATGAGCTCCAGAGATCACCCCAAAGCTCATTGTAGCTATTGGTATAGCTCCTGCTATTAAAGCTGACTTTTGCATGAAGTCTGATCTGGAAGTCGACCGATCTTCCTCCACAAACGGGAAAATGTTTACCAGCCATACAATACCTCTTCTAATATCATCAAGTAAGAGAAAAACAGTCGCAAATAACTTTCCTACAAAAAGTACGAAAAATACCGTGGTGATATAGAGCCTCAGATTTTCAAACTGCTTCGGGTCTATTTGTCTGTACAAAAGCACTCCTACTAAAGCACCTAAACTGAGTACCCAGTAGGTCATGAAAATGATTTTTCTCCATGCAGGGCTTAATCCATCTGAAAGTGCGCGTACTGCTACGAACACATAGATGTCAAGCACCAGGTAAATCGAAATCAGAAAGACGATGAAATAAATACGACTCATATCATAAAAAAATCCTCTCGCAACCAACGAGAGGATATACTATTAACTTAAACCTAACCGACGATTGATTCTTGCGAAGAATAAATACATTAATGGTACAACTACTAACGTAAGGAACGTAGCAAAGGTTAGCCCAAAAATGATGGTCCACGACATGGGTCCCCAAAATGCCACATTGTCCCCACCCAGGAAGAAATCAGCATCGTATGTACTTAAGAATTTGATGAAGTCAATATTGATTCCAACTGCCAAAGGAATTAAGCCGAGGATGGTCGTGATGGCTGTTAAGAGCACAGGACGTAATCTTGTCACACCTGCGTTAATAATTGCCTCTTTTATTTTCTCCATCGAAAGCTTGTCTACTCCTGTTTCTGCCCTTAGCCGATTCCTACTTAGTTCGATAAAGTCAATTAATACTATGGCATTATTTACGACAATCCCGGCCAATGAAATAATACCGATCATGGTCATAATTACCACAAAGTTCATCTTGAAAATAACGAGCCCAAGGAAAACACCTATGGTGCTGAAAAGCACGGACATCATGATAATGAACGGGGTTGTAACCTTATTGAACTGTGATACGATGATGAGAAATATGGTGAATACTGCTATCATTAGAGCTGTACTCAAGAACTCAAATTCTTCTGCTTGTTTTTCCTGCTCACCACCAAACTTAAATTCATAGCCCGGTGGCATATCAAAGTCAGCAAGCAATTCTTTGATCTCATTGTTGATCTGCGTTGGATTGTAGCCTGCCTCCACATTCGAACTAATGATCACTTGTCTCCTTAAATCCTGACGTTTAATCGATCCATAAGTCGATGAAAGTTCAGCTTGAGCAACCGAAGAAATAGGCACACTTTTCATTTGGCCGGAGGTCTGATCCCTAAATACAATACTCTTGTTCATCAAAGCATCAATGTCGTATCGATACTCATCCTTCAACCTCAACTGGATTTCGTAATCATCCTCACCTTCTTTATACTTCGAAATTTCCTTTCCAAAAAGTGCTGTTCGCACTTCCATCGCAATGCTGGAGGTGGATAATCCGAAACGTCTGGCTTTTTCCCGATCAATGTTCACAACAAGCTCAGGTTTACCCGTCTGTAGATCAGTCTTCAACTTCTCAATGCCCTGGATACCAGATTCATTAATCAGGTTTTTCATATCCTCAGTAATCTCAATCAATGTAGCATACTCCTTACCGGAAACCTCAATACTGATGGGTTTACCAGTTGGAGGTCCATCTGAGTTTTGGTCAACCGTAACAGCCACTCCTGGATAATCACCAACTGAATCGCGTATTTCATTCAAGATTTCTTTAGTATCAATGCCTCCTCGATTTTTAAACTCTACGAAGTTCACAGTGATACGTGCTTTATTTGGTGTGTCCTGCTCGCCAAAAGCTGAAGGATCATTCGGATCCGATGTTCCGGAACCAACATTAGCAATAACAGACTCTACAATGCTTTCGTAAGGTTTGACCAGGTCAATCACTTTTCGTTCAATATCCTGAGTAAACTCGTTAGTGGTTTCTATATCCGTACCTACAGGAAACTCAATGAAAACATTGACATATAAAGGGTCTGTTTTTGGGAAGTATTCCAGGTTTGGTTTCGACGGTGACATAAGCACTGAACCAAAAATCCCAATCGAAACGACCATCAGAACAACAGTGCCCCAGAAGAACAAGTAAGGATGCCATCCTTTGATCGCAAACTTCAAAGTGCTCTTATATATTTCCTCTATCCTTGGCAGGAAGTTTTGAAATCTTCTGGAAAGTGGTGTCAACACATAGATGTTCAGGAAGGTTATTGCTCCGGAAATGATAAGCAGATTACTCAACACGGTCACCTTAGCGAAAGCGAGTATCAAGCCTACTCCAATCGCAACAGAAGCAAAAATCAACACTCGCTTCTTTCTGATTTCTCCTGTATCAACTTTCATGAAAGATTTGATTAATACAGGGTTGATCACCAATGCTACAAATAATGAAGAACCAAGAGTAATCATTAATGTGATCGGCAGGTACTTCATAAACTCTCCCATAATTCCAGGCCAAAATGCCAATGGAAGGAAAGCAGCCAAAGTTGTAGCAGTAGAAGCAATAATAGGTAGCGCCACTTCTCCAACACCATTTTTGGTAGCTTCAAAAGCAGAAAGCCCTTCCTCTCGTAAACGATAAACGTTCTCAACCACCACAATACCATTATCCACCAACATACCCAGTGCCATGATTAATGAGAATAATACCATCATGTTAATGGTGATACCAAACATTCCTAAAATCATGAACGAGATGAACATGGAAAGCGGAATAGCTATACCTACAAACAGTGCATTTCTTGGGCCCAGAAAGAATAGAAGCACTAAAACCACCAGAATCACCCCGGAGATGATGTTGTTCTCAAGGCTATCCACCATGTCACGTGTTTGTTGCGACTGATCATTTGTTTTCGTTACAATCAAATCTTCCGGGAAGATCTCTTCTCTTGCTTCTTCTAAAATGGCATTGATTTTTTCAGTTGCAATCAAGAGGTTCTCACCGCTTCGTTTGATCACATCCACCATGACCACCGGGTTAGTATAAAGGCGCGCATAGCTCTTCTTCTCTACATAATCGAAAGAAACATCAGCAATATCCTTCAGGTAGACGATGTTGCCATTCTCCGCTTTCACCACTACATCCAATATCTCTTCAGGCTCTTCAAATTCACCAACCACTCGGATGGTTCTTCTGATATCTCCTTCTCTGTATGTTCCACCGGATAAGGTAATATTCTCGCTGGCTACTGCCTGCTCGATATCTCCAAAGTTTACCTCACGCGCCTCCATCTGGTATGGATCAACACTAATTCGAACTTCACGCTCGTCGATACCTCTAATTTCAACCTTTGATATCTCTGACAGCTTTTCAATTTCCTCTTCAAGGTATTCTGCATATTCATTCAGGTCTGTCATGCTGTAATCGCCTGACAGATTGATGTTTAGAATCGGGAACTCTGAAAAGTTCATATCGAATACATTCGGATCTTGCTCCAGATCTGATGGTAATTCGGGCTTAGCTCTATCCACCGCATCTTTCACCTTAGTGAGCGCATCCTCTACATCAGTTTCGGGTGTAAACTCGACGATGATGGTGGAGTAGTCCTGAACAGAAGTGGATTTAATCAAATCGGCTTCAGAAATAGAGTTGAGCTCATTCTCGATCGGTCGAGTGATCAGGTTTTCCATGTCCAGCGGCGAGTTGCCCGGATATGGAGTTCCTACATATACCACTGGCTGCCTAATCTCCGGAAAACTTTCCTTTGGAAGGCTGATATAAGAAAACAAACCCGCGGCTATTACAATGAATGTAAGCACATATACCGTGGTTCGGTTTTTCAAGGAGAGGGTGGTTAGTCCAAACTCCTTTTGCGTTTTAATATCTTTTAATTCTTCTGACATATCTAATTGAATTAAAGATTCGGCTTATTGAACGATAGAAACTTGAACCCCCTCAGACAGATCTCTGTGCCCCTTTACTACCACTTTATCACCTGCACTCAGGCCTGAGTCTACTTCGGTCTTTAAATTGTGCGAGGCTCCTAATTTCACCTGCCTTTTGGTAGCCACCTGATCTCCGCCTTTATTGGTGATTACATACACATAGTTTCCTCCGTTATCTCCCTGAATAACTTCTGTAGGTACCACCAATGCCTGATCATTTCTGTAATCAACCAGGCGCAATACCACTACCTGATTCGGTTGTGCCGGAAAATCTAATTTTGGCAACTCTACCTCCAATTCGAAGGTTCGGTTGTCTGTTTTAATGGTCTGTCCAACAGATTTAATTTTTGATTTAATTCGCTTATCCTGTGAAGGAAAGTACACCTCAACTTCTTGATTTGGTGAAAACTTGCCAAGGAACGACTCAGATGCATCCGCTGAAATATAGATATCATCCGGATTTACCAATCTTACGAGTGGAAGCCCCGGTTGAGCTACCTCTCCTACTTTTGCAGGAATGTTGTCCACAATCCCACTAAATGGGGCTTTTACAATCATCATATCAAGCTGAGACTGCAATACTGCCAATTGACTCTCAAGAGTCTCCTTATTTGCCTTAGCTTCCAGGTATCGCACCTCTGTGCCAATGTTCTTCTTCCATAGACGTTCTTGCCTTTCAAAAACTTCAGTCGCCAAGTCAAGCTGTGCTTGCGTCTGTTTAATATTATTCCTTACCATATCAGTATCCAAAGAGACCAAAACCTGCCCTTTTGATACTCGTTGACCTTCTCTCACATGGATCGCTTCAATTTTCCCCATAGCTTCAGCAGAAAGCAAAACATTCTTTCTAGACTCAACTGCTCCTCTTATTTCTACGGAATGGGTAAAGGTCTTTTTAGCCAATGTCTCAACCGATACAAGAACTGATGATTTTTTCTGTTGAAAATCAGGGTCTTCTGATTTGATTTCTTCTTCCAGTTGAGCAATTTCAGCTTTAAGTTCGATGGATTGATCCTGAAGTTCCTTCAATTTATTCTTTTTAGCAGCAAGCCCTTGCTCACCGGATGCACTGCCGCACGCTACAGCCATGGCAGATAGAAAAGTAAGTGTGATTATGAGTTTGATCTTTTGCATGATCCTAATTTTTATAAAGTGTTCCTAGTGCTTTTTTAAGTTCGATTTGTGATGTGATTGCCTGATACAAGGCATTGAGGTAATTGGTTTGAGCCTCTTTCAATGACGCATCCGCATCGATGACTTCAAGGTTTGAACCAACTCCCTCCTGGTATTTTATTTTTGAAATATCATAGACTTCCTGGGCCAGCTCTACATTCTGTTTTTGAACCTCCAATGTTTCAAGTTGACTATTTAAACTGATTTGAGATTGCTCTATTTCTAAATCAATGCTCTTTTCCAGATAAGACATTTGATTTTCAATCTGCTTTACCTGCAATCTGTTTTGTTGAATTTTATTGCTCTTCAAAAAGCCATCGAAGATCGGAATTGAAGCAGTTATACCTATAGCTCCGTTATCCAACCACCTGCGAGAAACGAAGAGATCGCTCCCAGAAGCCGCAGCAGTATTCCACCCATATCCAAATCGCGCATATAGTTTTGGTAAGTATTGAACCTTATTGTTTTTCATGTCCAAATACGCCAGATTTCTATTTGTTTGCAATTGAGAATACTCTATTCGTTGGTTGTATTCGAAATTTTGAGAAGGAACTACCGGAGTGTTTACTTCCACCTCTTCAAGGTCTTCAAGTAATTCAATGGGTTGACGTAAGTCAAGACCCATTTGGAATTTCAACAGCTTCCGACTTATATCTTTAAGCTGTTGTGACCTACTCAACTCAACTCGTAGATTATTGTAGTTCACACGAATACGATCTACATCCACTTTCTCAGCAAAGCCCGCTTCATACATCTCCCTGGTTTCGTTCAGAAGTGTGTCTAACCGGTTGATATTTTTCTCAAGCAACTCAAGTTGCTCTTCAGCTATCAGCGCATTGAAGTATGCTTTACTAACAGCTTCTACAATATCAATTTTTGATTTTTGAAACTCCTTTGTTGAAAGTTCTTTGTACGTTTTTGCTGCTTGCAGACCAACGAAGTAAGATCCATCGAAAATCAGCTGGTCCACTCCCAACCCGATGTTTCCATCATATTTCTGCTGGAATGAAACTTCAATATCTTCAGTTGTTCCTCCGCCACCACCCGGAAAAGAAGCCGGATCAAGTAAGCTTTTCTGAGGTTCGAAATTATAATTCAACCCTCCATTTACATTTGCCTGAGGTAGCCCCATGGAAATGGTCTTCCTCACTTCTGCTTCAGCTATTTCCCTATCAAGCTGTTTGATTTTAACCTGCTCATTGTTTTCGAGCGCATATTTAATGCAGTCATCCAGCGTAAGGTCAAGCCGCTCCTGTGCATCTACTGTTAGCACAGTGCCCATCGCAATTAATAATAGTGATAGTAGTCCTCTCATAGTTTAGCGTGTGTGATTTGTAGATTCTAAATGCATGTATTCTTCGTATTTCTTTCGCCCTTTATCGGTCAATAATCCGTGTATAAAATGATCCAGGATTTGCAACTGGACCTCCCGGAAATCAAACTCCTCCCGAGGGAAAATCTTGGTATTAAAAACCAGCTGCACCCCTTCTACTCTGAGGGTTGACAAGACTTTGGCGTTTATTCCTGACCTGAAAAAACCTTCGTTCTTGCCTCGTTCAATATTTCTTTCAATGTGAGCTCGTATGGTTCCCTGCTTGAATTCCTGATACTGATCCCATGCTTTTCCATGATACTTCTGCATATCATAAAGCAGGGATGGGTTCATGCGAAAAACATGTTGCCTCAGACACTGAGAGACTAACAGGATTTCATGTATGGCATCCTTTGCCTGACTTTCTATTTCCTCAAACTCAGATGTCTCTCTTTGAAAATGATTCAGGGCAACTTCGGATACCAACCCGTCTTTGTTATCAAAGTATTGATACAAGGTTTTCTTAGACATGGAGGCTTCACGCGCCACATCATCCATGGTCACACTACGTATACCATATTGGATAAACAATTCCTCCGCACTACTCAGTATTTTTTCTTTCGCTTCCACTTCTCAATTTTTCGGATAAAAAACCGTTAACACTACGGAAACTTTCAGCGCAGTAAAAGTTTCCACCGTGCAAAACAACGAATAGTAATAGAATTAGTTCGGTTTTTTGCTAAAAATTTTTGGCGCACAATAAATGAACCTATTTTTCGCAACGAAATGACGAAAGTATCCCTTACCAATGGACAGCTTGTATATTCTAAGTATGGAAACGGAGCTGAAATATTAATTGCCTTTCATGGGTTCGGGCAAGACAAAAAAATATTTGAATCGTGGGAGCATAAACTATCAGAGAAGTATACGATTTATGCAATCGACATTTTTTATCACGGTGACAGTACCAAAGAGCTAGGTGATCTTACCAAGACGGAGTGGAAATCCATCTTGTCTCATTTCCTTGATCAGGAAAACATTGTGCAGTTTTCCATACTGGGATACAGTTTGGGTGGTCGGTTTGCTATTTCCTCTTCGCTCGCATTTCCTGAAAAGGTAAGAGAGTTGATACTGATTGCTCCAGATGGTATTTTCTTAACCATTTGGTTCAAATTAGCCACCAACTGGACAATTAGGTGGCTTTTCAAATACATCATGCTAAGACCTAACAAACTGGAAAAGCTCGTCGCATTTAATGATAAATACAAGCTGGTCAGTCCATACCTTGGCGATTTTGTAAGAAAAGAGCTTGGAGATGAAGCCAACCGAAAACGTGTCTACACCTCCTGGAATCATTTCAAATCGCTGGGCTACACTAAAAAACAACTAACGAAGCACTTCCAAAGTCATCGTTTTGAACGACATATTATTCTTGGAAGCAAAGATCACATTATCAAACCGGCAAAGATTTTGCCCATCATTCAGAAGATGGGTGACTTTAAGGTTGATATCCTTCCTTTAAAACACCACCAGCTCATTAAACCGGAAGTAGCTAAATTGATACTTGATAAACCCAGTAATCCATGAACCTTATCTATTCACTATTCCTTCTGGCTCTTCCTTACCTATGCATGAGTCAGGCACCTACACGAGAACAAATCAAAGAAGTAGCCGATGCAAGAAAGGAAGTAAAACGTATGAAAGGTGAACCTTTCCCAGACTTTGAGTTAACCACACTGGATGGAGAGACCTACACGAAAGGTCAACTGGAAGGAAATATTTTTTTAGTCAATTTTTGGTTTACCAGATGTAAACCGTGCATCATGGAAATGCCAGAGATGAATGAAATGGTGGAAGAATTTAAGGGGGAAGGTATTGTCTTTCTAGCCCCTACTTTTGATGATGAGCAGCAGGTTCGCAAATTTCTCAGCAAACGAGATTTCAGGTATCAGTCTATTCCAGGTGTCAAGGATTTTTGTCAGGAAGTGAATGTCCGTTCCTACCCCACCCATTTTGTCGTCAATCGAGAAGGCATCATTGATAGGGTAGTCATCGGTTATTCAGTAACGACTGTAAAGGCATTGAAAAAGAGCATTCGGAAATTGTTGAAATAAATTAATGATATCCAATTAAGATTTTCGAAATGGCAATTCAGCCTTATAACACCCTTTAATTCCCTAAAGGGCCATTTTTAGCAACACCCTTTTTGGATGAGGTAGTTTTGAAGCTTCCAGGAAATCTTAATCGGATGCTGCTAATTAAAGTAAAAGACTTAACAGGTTTTGAAAACCTCTCAAATCAAATCCTTAATTTTGCGGACTTCAAAACGAGGTTCCTTTCATGATTCAATTCTTCCAAAATTCTGAAGACGCTGTTATCGCCGTAGGTGTTTCAGACAAACTCTCATCTGATCAAATCAACAAGCTGACCTGGCTTTTTTCAGGAGCCAAACCAGTGGAGAAAGATGCAATAGCCGGTAAGTTTATTGGTCCACGAAAAGAGATGATTTCGCCTTGGAGTACTAACGCTTCAGACATTGCACACAATGCTGGAATTGAATCCATTTATCGAATAGAAACTTATATCTCTGAGGCTTCTTCCGGAGCTTTTGATCCCATGCTTCAGCAAGTGTACGAAGGACTAGACCAATCAATTTTTACACTTGATCGTGAACCTGCTCACATAGAACACATTCATGACATTGCCACATACAATGAACAAGAAGGATTAGCACTTAGTACTGAAGAAATCGATTATCTGGAGCAAGTCTCTCGTGAAATTGGCAGACCACTGACAGATTCTGAAGTATTCGGATTCTCACAGATCAACTCCGAACACTGTAGACATAAGATTTTCAACGGCACCTTTATCATTGATGGGGAGGAACAAGAACTCTCCCTCTTCCAATGGATTAAACGCACCTCCAGAGAGCATCCGAACTACCTGGTTTCTGCATACAAAGACAATGTGGCTTTCATTCAGGGGCCAAAGGTTGAGCAATTCGCCCCTGCCACACAAGACAAGCCGGATTGGTTTGACACCAAAGAATTTGAGTCTGTTATTTCACTAAAAGCAGAGACTCACAACTTCCCAACTACCGTTGAGCCGTTCAACGGAGCGGCTACCGGATCCGGGGGTGAGATAAGGGATCGTATGGCCGGAGGACAAGGCAGTATTCCTTTATCAGGAACTGCGGTGTACATGACCTCCTACTCTCGTTTGGAAGATGGAAGGAACTGGGAAAAGCCTGCCAGAAAATGGTTGTATCAAACCCCTCAGGAAATTCTGACCAAAGCATCCAATGGAGCCAGTGATTATGGCAACAAATTTGGCCAACCGCTCATATGTGGTAGTGTATTAACATTCGAGCATGAAGAAGGTGGGAAGAAATTCGGCTATGACAAAGTGATCATGCAAGCCGGAGGAATAGGTTATGGCAAGAAGAAAGAAGCCCAAAAGAAGACAGTAACTGCAGGCGAGAAGATCGTAGTAATGGGAGGAGACAACTACCGAATTGGTATGGGCGGTGGCGCTGTTTCCTCGGTTGACACTGGAGCCTTCAATCAAGCGCTTGAACTAAACGCCGTGCAACGATCCAATCCGGAAATGCAAAAGCGAGTAGCCAATGCTGTTCGCGCTATGGTGGAACTGGAGGATAATACCATCACTTCCATTCATGATCATGGTGCAGGAGGCCACTTAAACTGTCTATCAGAATTGGTGGAAGAAACCGGTGGTGTAATTGATTTAAAAAAATTGCCTGTTGGAGATGAGACACTTTCCGCTAAAGAAGTGCTGGGAAATGAATCCCAGGAACGTATGGGATTGGTCATCAAAGATCAGGATGCAGCATACCTGAAACGCGTTTCTGAAAGGGAAAGAGCTCCCTACTACGAAGTAGGCGAAGCGGGAGATAACAATGAATTGAAGTTTGAGAATAATGGAAAAGCATCGCCATTTGATCTAAAGCTTCACCATCTTTTTGGATCATCTCCGAAGACCATCCTGGAAGACAAAACACAGCAGTCCAACTATGAGGATGTCAGCTACTCTGAGAACAAGATTGATGAGTACCTGGAAGCAGTCTTGCAACTGGAAGCAGTAGCATGTAAGGACTGGCTTACGAACAAGGTAGACCGATGTGTGACCGGAAGGGTAGCTACTCAGCAAACCTGCGGTGAATTGCAACTGCCATTGAACAATGTGGCGGTGATGGCGCTGGACTTTAAGTCAAACAAAGGCATTGCTACATCTATTGGACACTCACCTGTTCCCGGGTTGATCAATGCTGGAGCAGGATCCAGACTTTCGATCACCGAAGCTTTAGCCAACCTCGTCTGGGCTCCATTGACGCATGGATTAAAAGGAGTCTCTCTAAGTGCCAACTGGATGTGGCCTGCGAAGAACGATGGAGAAAACGCTCGTCTTTATGAAGGCGTAAAAGCCATCAGTGATTTTGCCTGCGAATTAGGGATCAACGTTCCGACCGGAAAAGACTCCATGTCGATGACACAGAAATATCCGGATGGTGAGAAGGTTTTTGCGCCGGGAACAGTGATTATCAGTTCTGTTGGAGAGGTTTCCGATATCAACAAAACAGTGAGTCCGGTCATAGATTACAATCAGAAGGATTCTAAAATCATTTACATCGACTTCTCAGGAGGCGGTTTTGAATTGGGCGGCTCTTCGTTTGCACAGACACAATCAAAGCTGGGAGCAAAAACACCGGAAGCAAAATCAGAAGTTGTAGCCAAGGCTTTTAACACCGTTCAGCAATTAATAAACGAAGGACATGTGATTGCCGGACACGATGTGTCTGCAGGGGGTCTGATTACCACACTCCTTGAAATGAATTTTGCCAATAGCAAAGGCGGATTGAAAGTTGATCTTTCTTCTTTGGGAGAAGGTGATCCGGTGAAGGTACTCTTCTCTGAAAAACCGGGACTAGTATTACAAGTTAATAACGCAAAAGCGATCGAGCTTTTAGTAGCCTCTGGTGTGACTTTCAGAGAGATTGGTGAACTAATCGATGACCGAAAAGTAGAAGTTAAGAATGGGCTGTTCTCACATACCTTCGACATTGAGAAGTCAAGAAACAATTGGTTCAAGACTTCAGCTCTGCTTGACTTAAAGCAAACTGCACCTGAAGTTTCAAAGAACCGAACCGAAAATAGGTTTAAACAGCCACTCTCCTACGCTTTTCCTAAACGATTTGATGGAAAGGCATCCAGCTACAACCTGGACTTCAATCGAAAAAGTAAGTCAGGGGTAAAAGCGGCGATCATCCGAGAGCAGGGCGTGAATAGTGATCGGGAAATGGCTTACGCATTGTGGCTGGCGGGTTTTGATGTGAAGGATGTTCATATGACCGACCTGATCACCGGACGAGAAGATTTGAGTGAAGTAAACATGATCGTGTTTGTCGGTGGTTTCTCTAACTCTGATGTGCTGGGTTCAGCCAAAGGATGGGCAGGGTCTTTCTTATTTAATGAAAAAGCAAAAGCTGCATTGGATGCATTCTATGCCAGAGAAGACACCTTGAGTTTAGGTGTTTGCAACGGCTGCCAATTGATGATGGAGCTTGGATTGATCTACCCTGAAATGGGTGAAAACCACCCAAAGATGCATCACAACAGTTCTGAAAAATTTGAGTGTGGATTCGTAAGTGTAGATATCGAAGAGACAAACTCCATCATGCTTGAATCCATGATTGGTTCAAAACTGGGTATTTGGCTGGCACATGGAGAAGGGCGATTCATGCTTAAGAATGAAGCTGATTATAAAATTCCTGTGAAGTACTCCTATTCTGATTTCCCAGGTAATACAAATGGCAGCTCCTTCGACACGGCAGCTCTTTGCTCAGAAGATGGTAGACACCTGGCGATTATGCCTCATTTAGAGCGTTCCTTATTTACCTGGAACTGGCCATATAAGCAAGGATTAGAAGGCGCTGAAGTATCTCCATGGATGGAGCCTTTTGCAAATGCATTTAAGTGGGTCAAGGGTAGAAAACATTAAAGTAAAGAACTCAATTAGTTAAATTTTCATCTAGATACCCTAGATTTAATTACATGAAACCGTTTCAAGCTAATTGGATAAGAGTTCTCTTTCTTTCTTTAATCCTAGTTGGTTGTAAAAAAGAGAAAGGAATCACGTTTGATGAATTGGGAGCAACACTGCGTGGAAAATGGGAGTCAGATGTCGGGGGTTTAAGTATGAATTTTATCTCAGGTGAAGCAATGATATTAGATTTAGGACCTTCAATTGACACCCTAGGTTATACATTATCTGACTATGATTCTACTTTTCCAAATACCATGTTTCATTTGTTCCTTTTGAGATCCTGTGGAGATTATTTATGTCCAGGTCATTTACATATTCGAGATGTCAATCAATCAGTTTTGCATATCTCAGAGTACTGCGATAATGAAACGTGTTCTGAAGAACTTGTTTTTCACAAAAAAGACTGACTTTTCTTATGTTAAAGAAACCATGCCTTCAAATTTATTTAATTGGGTAAAAGAGAATGTTTAGTCTTTTGATTTAAAAAATATTCGGCTAATTTTGCCGTCCGTTTATACGGAAGTGAGGGAGAAACACTTTATAAATACATCCGGTATTGGCCTATGGTGTTCCCGATAGCTATCGGGAGGCAACACGTTTCGACGTGTTGAATTAGGCAGTAAAGAAGTGGGGTTGACACTTCGAAAAAAGCAACCAATATATTGGCCTATGGTGTAACTGGCAACACGTCTGGTTTTGGTCCAGAAGAGTCTAGGTTCGAGCCCTAGTAGGCCAACTTAATGTTGAAAGGGAATAATATGGCGAGAAGCCTGTCCCGAATGAGCGTTAGCGAATTTTGGGAAGCCCTAGTAGGCCAACAAGTTCTAAAAGGAACAACAAGATCAGATCCCACCAACGCAGGTGGGATTTATTTTAGGTAAAGATGTCATCAGTAAAGATATTCGCAGGTTCGGCTCACCCTCAATTAGCAAACGCAATTGCTGATAATTACGGCAAACCTTTGGGTAAGAGCGAAAAACAAACCTTTAGTGATGGTGAAATGGGTGTTTATTTCACTGAATCTGTTCGTGGATCAGATGTATTTATCATCCAACCTACCGTCCCTCCTGCTGATAATATCTGGGAACTTCTTTTGATGATCGATGCTGCTCGAAGGGCAAGTGCGAAGTATGTGACAGTTGTTGTCCCTTACTTTGGGTACGCACGTCAAGACAGAAAAGATAAACCTAGAGTTTCTATCGCTGCAAAATTGGCAGCTAATGTATTGACTTCTGCAGGTGCTGATAGAATCATGACTTGCGACCTGCATGCCGGACAAATTCAGGGCTTTTTTGACATCCCGGTAGATCATTTAGATGGATCAGCCATCTTCTACCCATACATCAAAAATCTGAATCTTGAAAATATGATCATTGCTTCTCCTGATGTAGGAGGGACCGCCCGTGCACGTGCATACGCCAAACTTTTTGAAGCGGATATGGTGATTTGTGACAAACACAGAAAGCGAGCGAATGAGGTGGCATCCATGCAGGTAATTGGTGATGTAGAAGGTAAAGATGTTGTCTTAGTGGATGACATGGTAGACACAGCAGGAACGATAAGCAAGGCGGCTACACTACTAAAAGAAAAAGGTGCTAATTCCGTAAGAGCATTTGCAACGCACGGCGTGCTTTCCGGTAACGCCTACAAAAACATTGAAGAGTCTGCTTTAGAAGAATTGATCATCACAGATACGATTCCTCAAAAGCAGGAAAGCTCAAAAATCAAAGTACTGACCGTGGCAGAATTGTTTGCCAAAGCAATTCGTAAAATCCACGATCACGAATCCATTAGTTCATTATTTATTAAATAATCATATTTTAAATCAAATTCAATTATGAAAACTGTTGAGATTATAGGGTATAAAAGAGCAAATCTCGGCAAGACAGAAGCGAAGCGCTTAAGAGAAGAAGGGATGGTTCCGTGTGTAGTATACGGCGGTGATCACCAGATTCACTTCTACGCTCCAATGATCTTGTTTAGAGACCTGGTATACACTGACGAAGCGCACTTTGCTTTATTAACAATTGAAGGCGAGCCTGAACCTTTTGAAGCAATCATTCAAGATGTTCAGTTTCATCCGGTGAGTGAAATCATCATGCATGCAGATTTCTTGCAGCTATTTAGAGGAACACCTATTAAGATGAACATCCCTGTTCACCCGGTAGGTACAGCTCCTGGAATCCAGCAAGGAGGTAAGTTGATTAGAAAAGTGAAATACTTGCAAATCAAAGCACTTCCTAAGAACATGCCTGAATACATCGAGGTAGATGTATCGAAGCTTGGACTTGGTAAATCTATAAAAGTAGGTGAACTAGAGGTTGGAGATTATGAAATCCTTAATAGCCCACTTGTTACGCTTGCGGGTATTGAGGTACCAAGAGCACTGAAAGGAAAAGAAGATGAGGTAGAAGACGAAGAAATGGAAGGTGAAGAAGGAGAAGCTGCAGCAGAAGGTGGAGATGCACCAGCTGCTGAGGAGTCTTCAGAATCATAAACACTTCAAAATTTACATTTTAATCCCGACCTTCGCGTCGGGATTTTTTTTGCTCAATAGTTATGAAATACTTAATAGCAGGACTTGGCAACATCGGACCGGAATATGAACTAACGCGCCACAACATAGGTTTTCTGACGTTGGATCGAATGGCGGATCAGGAAGGTGTCAAATTTGAAATGAGTAAGCTGGCTTACACGGCTGAAATAAAGCATAAAGGCAGAACCCTGATCCTCATCAAGCCTACCACCTACATGAACCTTAGTGGAAAAGCAGTCAACCATTATTTGCAACAGCACAAGATTCCGAAGGAGAAACTCCTAGTCATTACAGATGATATTGCCCTACCCTATGGCAAAATACGTCTCAAACCAAAAGGTTCTGCGGGAGGACACAATGGGTTAAAAAACATTGAGCAATTATGCGGGGGCGCCAACTATCCGCGTTTGCGTTTCGGTGTTGGTGATGACTTCCATAAAGGCCAGCAGGTCGACTATGTGTTGAGCCCCTTCAACAAACAAGAAATGGATGAATTGGTGCTAAACATGGATCGTGCGATCGATGCAATCAAGTCCTTTTGCACCATCGGAATGGAGCGGACGATGAATCAGTTTAATTGATTTGAGTTAAAAATACCCATGTAGTCCCCTGAAGGGGACAATTTCATAAAAGAGATTTGTATTGCAGACCAACCCTGTTAGGGTTTGAAACCCTAACAGGGTTATTTTTTTTATAGATGCAATCCACATTCGGTCTTCTGATTATTCAACCACCGACCCTCCCGATGATCGCCCTTTTCGGTGCAATGCGTACAACCCACTGACCCATATCCTTGATAATAAAGCTTATTTTGTGGCAGCTCGTAAATGGTATGGTACAAACTCACCACTTCAGCAGTCATGTCGATGATCGGATGAAATTTGAGCAGCTCATCTCTCGGTTCAAAAATCCTTAAATGCTGCCGGTTCGCGTTTTGAAATCGTAATAGCCCGGAAATCCACACATCCTTACCCTTCTTGAGTTGATTGGTAGGGTCAACTTTGTTGATAAAGCAGCACAGATCGTTTTGGTATTTCCAGGTTTGATTGTCCTGAGTGAACCGATGCTTATTCTCCTGAGCTCCCACCTCCACAATATTCAAACCAAGCTTCTGCTTGATCTCTTCTTTGTAATGAAGTGTTTCCTCAAATAAATAACCGGTATTAACCAGGTAGACAGGATGATGAGGTGCTACCTTGCTAATCATATGTAAGAGAATTGCAGAGGTTGTTCCAAACGAAGACGTCATTAAAATACGGTCGTGTTCAAATTCAGCAAAGAGCCGCTCCATCCGCTCAAGCGAACTTAAGGGATGGTAGCGCTCATTTAACCGAACCAAATTTTCTTGTTTACTAGACTTCATTTCTATCGATCAATGATTTGGTAATGCCATTCAATGTTTTCACCTTGAATGAAAAATCTCCTTTCAGCCGGTCTCGGATCACCTTCAGGTTTTGAAGCAGCAGGTCTGTTTCATCTGGAAGTGTCTCATTCAGCACCTCTTTCAATCGCTTGGAAAATGTTGGGGATTTTCCATTTGTACTTATACCGATTTTCAAATCGCCTTTCTTCACTGTCGATCCCAAATAGAAATCACATAAACCCGGAGTGTCAGCTACGTTTACAAGCAGGTGCCTTCTACGTGCCATGGACCTGACTTTTGCGTTTAGCGTCTGATCATCTGTAGCCAGTATAACCAAGTCTTTTCCCCTTAGGTCACGCTTCCTGAACGGCCGCTCTATCAATTTGATCTGCCTGGATAACCCCTGTCTTTGCTTGACTTCAGCATTAAACTTTTTGGCTACAATTGTAACGTTAGCTTCATGGTCGTTTCTTAGTAAAGCATCCAGCTTTTCCAGCCCTACATTTCCTCCACCGACAATCAGCGTTTGTATCTGATCAAGCTTCAGAAAAATTGGGAATAATGAATTTCCTGTGGTCATGCTACTTTGTGTTTTTTGATTGATAATTGATTGGATTGAGTGGCAAATGCAGCGCCTTCTCCAAAAATTAAGAGTGCCGGGGATGCTGGCTTTTGATCTCTGGCTTCATCAAGAATTGAATCCACCTTACCAGCAATTACCTGTGCTTCAGCGAGCGAGCCTTTGCTGACAATGGCAACAGGCAAATCTCCCCGACCCTCTTTTAGATAGTGAGCAACAACCGCATCGAGCTTTGACAAACCCATAAATATCAAAGCTGTGGATGCATGTTTGGCGGCTTTCCTCACTTCGCCACTCACCTTTCCATCAGCCGAAGTAGCGGTCAGAATTGAAAAACCCTGATTCACTCCTCGACACGTAAGTGGGATATTGTATAACCCGGGCAGCATAATGCTGCTAATCCCGATGACCACTTCGGTGGGAATACCATATGCCTGGGCAAATTGTATTTCTTCAAAGCCTCGTCCAAAGACAAAAGGATCACCTCCCTTCAATCGGACCACATGTCCCTTGCTATATGCCTTCTCGACAATCAGCTGATTAATGCTTTGCTGAGGTACACTGGATTTTCCGGCTCTTTTCCCTACCGGAATGTGCTCAGCACAAGGTGCGTATCTGAGTAGTTCCTTAGAAACCAATGCATCATACAGTACTACGTCTGCTTGCTCCAGCGCCTTCACTCCTTTTACTGTTATCAGGTCAGGATCACCAGGACCAGCTCCTACCAATGTTAGTTTTTGATGGTTCATCGCTATGCTTTGTAATGATTACTGACGACTAATTTTTCCGTTGATCCATCCTCCTGAGAACGAAATGCGAAGACCTGTTCAAGGAATGCATTGGCTTCCTTCAGGTAGCTTTTCGCAAAAGCCTGGTTCGGAGCATACCGATTGATTTTAAGTACTTCCTGTGCAAAGGATTCAGCAATTGGGAATGCAGGCTCTCCGGAAAAGTGTGCCTGGAAATCATCGATGATGCCCTTATGAGTATTGCATTGAATATCCTTGCTCAGCAATAATGCCTTCGCTCCAATCACCAATGCACTGTAGCTGTGGTAGATCGCATTGGCCCATTTTTGGTTTTCAAAGTCTTCATTGGCCCATTTAATGCGCTCCTTCGAATCACCTAAAATCGTGTCTACCAAATCCAGCACCACTCCTGCACATTCACCTACTCCGACTTCCGGTACAAATTCTTCCGAATGCCCCCAATCCTGAAACTCCTCATCCCGAATGTGAGATAGATCAGCTAGTGGCTTGAGTAGTTCATAGAAATATTTCTTGCCTTCACGTCGGAAATACTGATTGAAATATTCAGTTTCTTCCGAATGAGCTTCAAAATCATCCAACAGCGTGCGTACTACATCAGGGATTCGCTTGGTCGGGATCTTAATGACCTTTTCAGCAATATAGCCCTGATGATCCGGTTCAATGCCCCCACCAATGACCACCTGCATTGCAGGTACTACCTTATTTCCATTTTTGATACTGCTTCCATGAAAGCCAATATTGGCAATCATGTGCTGTCCGCAGGAATTCATGCATCCACTGATCTTGATTTTGATCTGCGATTCGTCAATCAAGTGAGGATACTCTTGATGAATGACTTGTTCGAGTTCTGTAGCCAGGCGTGTACTGTTGGTTACACCCAATGCGCAGGTGTCTGTTCCCGGGCAGGAGGTCACATCTGCCAGTGTATCAAATCCGAGATTTGCCAGCCCCAACTCATTCAGCGAAGCAAAAAGTGCCGGAAGACTTTCCTTATTTACATACCTAAAAAGTAATCCCTGATTGATAGTGATCCGTATATCCTTTGAAGCATAAGACTCAGCGATCAAAGCAACTCTTCTAGCCTCCCCAGAAGAAATATTACCCAAGGGCACTTTTATCTTTACCGCATAAAACCCTTTCTGTTTCTGCTCCACGACATTAATCCTTTGCCATTTCTCAAAAGCATCCTTATCCTGAATTTTATAATTTGAGTGAGGTCGTTTCAGTACTGTATGGACCTCTTCAGTTTGGGCAATAGGGTGCACCTGATCCGGTAACGCTTTGTACTCCTCATCGACCAGTCTGAGAAAACCGTCGATACCCAACCCTTTCTTTGGATCAACCAAAAACTTCAGGCGGGCTTTATGTCTTCTTTCCCGTTCACCGTGTCGGTCAAACACCCTTAACCCCGCCTCAATAAATGGAATGAGCTTTTCTTCCGGCAAAAAGTCATGAGCCACTTGGCCGAAAAAGGTCTGAGCGCCCAGTCCACCACCAACCAATACTTTAAACCCCCGGATTCCACTTTTCACTTTTGGTACAAATCCGAAATCGTGGATGTAGGTAAAAGCATCGTCCTTCTCATTTGAAGAGAAAGCGATTTTGATCTTTCTTCCCATGTCCTGGCAAATCGGATTTCTCAAAAAATATTGGAATACCTCATGAGCATAGGGTGTAACATCAAAAGGTTCGTCTGGGTCCACTCCTGCCAAAGGGGAAGCAGTTACATTACGAACCGTGTTGCCGCACGCTTCTCGAATAGTAACATTTACTCTTTCCAGCCTGGACCAAATCTCCGGTGTATCATCCAGTGGAATGTGATGCAGCTGAATGTTTTGACGAGTAGTCAAATGTAGGTTACCATTGGTGTACTCATCCGCGATGTTGGCGATAACCCGTAATTGATCTGGCGTGATTTTTCCGTAAGGCAATTTGATGCGTAGCATCTGCACGCCTTGTTGCCGCTGACCGTACACTCCTCTGGTCAATCTGAAAGCCTTGAATCGTTCCTCCGGAATTGAACCAAGATGAAAGGATCCTATTTTTTCCTGAAGCTCTTCTATATCTCTTTTTGCTTCGTTTGATATCGTTGTTGTAGATGACATATTTTTCTTTTTTAGGAATAAAAAAACCCTGATGACTCAGTGGCCACCAGGGTTCGTATTCGTTGTTCTTTTATTTTACAAATACCTCTTTTTAGGTGACCTAAGTACTATTTTCCAGCACATGCACATACACATGCAACAGATGCCGATCCATGTCAGGTGTTTTATTTTCATGACGATACTAGTTTTTCGATTCTTGGATTTACTTGTTTGTCCTTGCTGGCCTGCAGGGCTTGTTCAATGTCGTTGAGAATGTCATTCACATTTTCAAGACCCACAGAAATGCGAACCAGTCCCGGCGCAATGCCTACGCTTGCTCGCTCCTCTTCAGTCAGTTTACTATGAGTTGTACTAGCCGGATGTGTGACTGTCGTTCGCGTATCACCCAGGTTGGGTGTCAGACTGAGCATGTTCAGGTTATCAAGAAAACGCGCGCCTCTTTCCAATCCACCTTTCACAATGAAAGTCACGATCGCACCTCCATGCTTCATTTGTTTTTTCGCTAGCTCCCGCTGCGGGTGGCTTTCCAGAAATGGATACTTCACCAGCTCCAATTCTTCATGCCCTTCCAGATAAGAAGCGATCTTATACGCATTTTCACAATGTTTCTCCATCCGAACAGCCAGCGTCTCCAGACTTTTACTTAAGACCCATGCATTGAATGGTGACAAGCTCGGACCCGTGTGGCGAGCGAAGAATCGTAGCTCTTCAATTAAATCCTTTTTACCAACAATTGCTCCACCTAGCGTCCTGCCCTGCCCATCAATGAACTTGGTAGCAGAATGAGTGACAATATGCGCTCCCCATTCAATTGGGTTTTGCAGATATGGTGTAGCAAAACAATTATCTACATTAAGTATGAGATTGTGCTTTTCAGCCAGCTGGCCCAGGTACTCCAGATCAACAATGTCCAGTCCCGGATTAGAGGGCGTTTCCACAAAGATCATTTTAGTCTTTGGTGTGATCAAGCTCTCCCATTTTTCCGGTCGATGCAGGTTGAAATAAGAATGATCGATCCCCCATTTCGGAAAGATCTTAGTGAAGAGCTGATGCGTCGACCCGAACAGTGCCCTGGATGCCAACACATGATCACCATGCTGTAACAGTCCGGCCATGCTTGTAAACATCGCCGACATGCCTGTGGCTGTGGCTAATCCATCTTCTGCCCCCTCGAGGTAACAGAGTTTCTGAATAAACTCATCCGTGTTTGGGTTGGAGTATCGTGAGTAAATGTTTCCCCGAATCTCATCATTGAATTTGGCTCTGGCCTCCTCCGCATTATCGAAGGTGAATGAGCTCGTGAGATAGACCGGGGCAGAATGCTCCTTCTGAGAAGCATTCGGCAATTGTGTGCGAATTGCTTGCGTTTCAAAATTCATTTGAACGGGATTTAAGAAATTGAAAAAAAGGGAAAGTAGGGACAGACCTGCTCTAGGAGCGGTCAAGAATTAACAGCAGCAACAGCACATTGATCTGGCGTGCGTGTTGAGTAATTGGATGTCCTGAATGTGTTTGTGTACTTTTTTCATAATTTATATTCACTTTAAAAGTTCAGGAATTAGCACCTTGGTTTGGTTACCAGGTTGCTAGCACATCAACGAGCCTGTCTCTCCGTGCTTCTGTATAAATTATCTGTTCATCTCTGAAAAGATGCGCCAAAGCTGAATCAAAGATTTTGAACTTCCAAAAAAATATTTCAAAAAATTCTAATAGAAGCTGTAACCTCTTGGAAAGGTGATGGTACAATTAGCATCGAAATGCAACTTTTCATTATCTCAGACATCCTTAATAAAACATCCAACCATGAAACTCAAATACTACCTCAGAATCACGTTACGCAACTTTTTACGTCACAGAGTTTCTTCCCTCGTTAATCTAATTGGCCTCACCACCGGACTCACTTGTGCCTTCTTTATCTACCTCTGGGTGCAGGATGAATTGAGTGTGAATAAATTTCATGAGAAAGATGACCGATTGTTTCGTGTCATGGAATTTCAGACCTATTCTAATGAAATGTTTGCCACCAACTCTACTCCGGGCATACTGGCGGAAAACTTAAAATTGGATTTTCCAGACATCAAATATGCTGCCACCACTACCTGGATTGGTAAGTCTCTTTTATCATATAACAAAGACAAATATTTTAAAGAAGAAGGCTTTCATGTTGGAGCTGATTACTTCAATATTTTTACTTATCCATTATTGGTAGGCAATCCAGATGATGTTTTAAAGGACAAATCCTCTATTTGTATTTCGAGAAATCTGGCAGAAAAATTCTTTGGCGATGTAGAAAGTGCCGTGGGTAAAGCACTTCGATATGAAAACGATCGGGACTTTATCGTGACTGGCGTATTTGAAAACATCCCTAAAAACTCTACTTATCGTTTCGATTTTGTCTTACCATTTGAAGACTTCAAGGATGACAATGAGTGGGTAACAAGCTGGGGAAACAATGGGCCACACACCTATGTGATTTTAGAAGAAGGGGCTGAACAACAAGCAGTTACCGAAAAGATCTCAGGATACGTAAAAAGCAAAAATGAGGATGGTGATAGTAATGTCGATCTATTCTTGAAAAAGTATTCAGAGCAGTATCTCTATGGTAAATACACCAATGGTGTTCAGGATGGAGGTCGCATCGAATATGTTAGGTTGTTTTCTATCATTGCCATTTTCATCCTGGTCATTGCTTGCATCAATTTTATGAATTTATCTACTGCCCGGGCATCCAAACGTGCGCATGAAGTGGGTGTGAGAAAAGCCATAGGTGCTGACAGACAAACGCTGATCAAACAATTCATAGGAGAATCTCTATTGATCACTTTCTTTTCAATGATTCTAGCCTATCTGCTGGTTCTCATCCTGCTTCCTCAATTCAATTTTATTACTGACAAGGAAATTTCACTGCAAATCACTCCTGAGATTTTATTATTCTCCATTGGCACAGTCATTATCACCGGACTAATGGCTGGAAGTTACCCTGCATTATACCTGACTCATTTCAACCCCGTGAAAGTCTTGAAGGGCGAAATAAAAAGTTCTGCCGGTGAAGTTTGGGCTAGAAAAGGGTTGGTGATTTTTCAGTTTACCATCACCATCATTCTCATTGTAGGTGTCATTGTGATCCACAAGCAAACCAGCTATGCACTCACCAAAAACCTTGGATACGATCGTGATAATGTAGTCTTTTTCAGCCAGGAAGGAACTATCCAAGACAAAAGAGAAGCCTTTTTTACCGAGCTACAAAAAATTCCCGGAGTGGCTTCTGCAGCAGGAACAAGTCACACCTTACTCCATCAAATGAATAATACCAGTGGGCTGGAGTGGCGTACAAAACAACCGGAAGAACGAATACTTTTTGAGAACATTCGTGTGGATCATGAATTCCAGGAAACCATGGGCATGGAGCTTGTTGCAGGTCGGTGGTTTGACAAGCAATTTGGTGCCGACAGCACCAAAATAGTAATCAACGAGGCTGCAGTGAGAGTGATGGGCTTTACACCAGAAGAAGCCATAGGAGAAACCATCAAACTCTGGGAAGAATATGACTTACAAATTGTTGGAGTACTGAAGGATTTCCATTATCAGTCCATCCACAGGGAAGTAGATCCGGCGTTCTTTTGGTTAGGGAATACCTGGAATGTAGCTGTGAGGTTAGAGCAAGACAAAGAAGTATTGGCCATGTCGGAAGTGCAGCAACTTTATGAAACATTCTGCCCCGGATTCATTTTTGAGTACCAGTTTCTAGACAAAAGTTATCAGGAATTGTATGAATCCGAAACACGAATAGGCACACTTTCCTCCTACTTTGCAGGATTTGCCATTCTCATTTCATGTCTCGGCCTTTTCGGTTTAGCTACTTTCACAGCAGAACGACGATTGAAAGAAATCGGTATTCGAAAAGTATTGGGTGCATCGGTGAGCAATATTGTGATGATGCTATCGAAAGACTTTACCAAGTTGGTAGCAATTTCAATCATTATAGCCATCCCAATTTCTTATTATTTCATGGATAAGTGGCTGGAAAGCTTTGCTTACAAGATTGATCTGAACTTTTGGATATTTCTGGGCACTGCAGCTATTTCATTGATCATCGCGTGGCTAACGGTGAGCTCTCAGGCACTCAGGGCAGCACACGTTAATCCCTCCAAGTGTCTGAAGGATGAGTGATTAATCCATCAATTTCTGCTGGAAAAGTTGGCTGATCTTTCTTGAGAAAGGGCCAACTTTTCCACTCCCTATTGAGTTTCCATCAACCTCTACAATTGGACAGACTTCCTTAAGTGTACTACAGATAAATATTTCATCAGCTGTAAAAAAGTCATCAACAGTGACACCCGTCACTTCCACAGAACCAACCTGTGCAGCAACTTCCAGTACCTGTTTTCTTGTTATGCCTTCAAGTATATTTTCTGCCGGCGTTTTGATTACACCATCCTTTATAATAAAAACATTACTTCTTGATGCTTCGCTAATCAAATTGTCCTTATGATAAATGACATCTATAGCTCCTGCTTTGGCCTTCTTACGATGCAACAGATTGCTTGTAAAGTAGCTGATCGTCTTGATCTGAGGATATTCGCGTACATAATCATGTAAGATTACACTAGCATAAGGCGCAGGTTGATGGCTGGACAGGTCGGACTGTAGAATAAAAAATAATGGAGATAATTCCGGATCAGAATCTTTACCGTCAGCAAGGAGCATCAGCTTAAATCCGGCATCTGTATAACCGTTCCAATCTCTTAGCGTATCCACTGCTTCTCGAATTTCATCCTGCTCTATAATGTGAGATAAATCCATAAATCGTTGAGACTTTTCAAAACGATCTAAGTGATTTTGAATGAACGAGTATTTGCCGTTGCGCATCCGAAAGAAATCGAACACACCAAAGCCTCGATGAACACCAAAGTTGTGAATGGATAGACTTGCCTCCTTTTCATCTACCATCCCTCCATTGAAATAACAGTATGCCATAATGATCAAATTGAGCACTTAATTTAACACAATTGCTTTTCTTTGAAACGTGAAAGTGATCGTTATAGGTGGAGGCGCTGCAGGATTTTTTGCTGCCATCAACATTGCAGAGAAACACCCGAACTATCAGGTGACCATCCTTGAAAAATCAAGCAAACTACTGGCTAAAGTCAAAGTCTCCGGCGGTGGACGTTGCAACGTGACAAATGCCCGTACCAAGCCTTCCGAACTGGTACCTTTCTACCCCAGAGGCAACAAAAAGCTTCATCCGCTTTTCAAAAAATTCAGCTCATCAGATATGGTAGCCTGGCTGAACCAGCGAGGGGTGGAAACCAAAGCTGAAGGAGACCTGCGAATGTTTCCGGTTACCGATGATTCCCAGACCATTATCGATTGTTTCCTGAAAGAAGCAAAGAAGCATGGGGTAACCATTCAACAGAATGAAGCACTGACGCAATTGGAACAGAGAGATGGTGAATGGATGGTTCACACTAAAGCCACGACTTATAATGCGGATAAAGTAATAGTAGCCACAGGCTCCTCAACCGCCACATGGAAGCTATTAGAAAATCTGGAACTTGAACTAACCGATTTAGTTCCCTCACTTTTCACCTTCAACATCACAGATTCCCGATTACAAGACCTGCAAGGTATTTCGTTCGACCATGCGCAGGTAAAAGTGACCGGCACCAAACTGGAGGAGAGCGGCCCACTCTTAATCACCCATTGGGGACTAAGTGGTCCGGCGGTGCTGAAGCTGTCGTCTCGTGGAGCGTATAAGCTTGCAGAAAAAAAATATCAATTTGATATCCTGATCAACTTTACCGGAACGTTGAAATCAGATGAAATCAGAACCAGGATAATGGAGTATGCAGCAGCTAACCCAAAGCGAAAAGTGATTAACTACCCGCTTTTTGAATTGCCTAAACGATTCTGGGAACGAGTCACCAGCCATTGTGAAATTGGAGCAGAAACTCCCTTTATGGAACTTTCCAAAAAGCACCTTAACAAACTGGTGGAAGAGCTTGGGCAAGGGCGATATGAAGTAGATGGAAAAAGTACATTTAAAGAAGAGTTTGTCACAGCCGGAGGCATCAAACTTTCTGAGGTGGATCTAAGCACCTTCGAGTGCAAACGGTTTCCCAACCTCTACCTGGCTGGCGAGGTGCTGGACATAGACGCCCTTACCGGAGGGTTTAACTTTCAGGCTTGCTGGAGTGCCGGGTGGGTGATTTCGAAGTGTATTTGAGGAACTCTTGGAAAGTTTGAAGCTTTCCAAAAGCTTACGTCCCTAAATCACCCCAAAACAAACCCTACCCCACTCGGCTGATAGAGCAACCAACCAGTAAGGCTATAGCGGCCCACATTTGTTTGCATCACCTCGTGTGGTACTTCTGCACTTTTAAACATCACACATCGTCGGGCAATGGGATCAATGATCAACTCATCGTTTTCCCGAAAGATTTTCAATTCACCTCCATCGCCTTTTTTCCAGCCTTCGTTCAGGTAAATGATCATGGAGATCATTCGGTTGCTTCGTTCCTTAAATTGATCTACATGCCTTTTATAAAATGTACCTTCCGGATAGTAAGCCAGGTGGAATTCATATCCGGACAAGCTGAGATAGCACAAACGATTAAGAGTCAATTTTACTTCTTCAATCAAATCAAAAACAACCGAAATTTCTTTATCCCGTGCTTTATCTATCCAATGAGTAAAGTCACCTCGTATGGTAGTGTCCAGTGTGTTATTTAATATAGAACCTATGCCTGCCCTTTCGAAAGCATCCTGATCTAGTTTTTTCGTCAAGAAATTTCTTAGCTGTAGATAGAGATCATTTGTAATAAACTCATCAATAACAACAAAATCATGTTCTGAAAGCTGATCAACCCAGTCAATCCACTTTTCCTCGGGATGAAAATTCACAATTGAGAAAATTATGCGAAATTACATAAACAAACCAGTCACCAACAAACCATGAAACCTACCGTAAATTCAATCAGAACCTTCGTGGGTGCGAAAGATTATAAGCGCTCACGTGAATTTTACAAAGAATGGGGGTTCAAGGAAGTAATCACCTCCCCTAAAATGTCTTATTTCTCAATTGATAAGTTTGGATTTTATCTGCAAGACTATTTTGTGAAAGATTGGATTGAAAATTCCATGATTTTTCTGGAAGTAGAAGACCTTAAAGAGTATTGGGAAATACTGAAAGCCAAAAACCTGGATCAAAAATTCGAAGGAGTCAAGCTTGTGGAGCCGGCTTCATTTGAATGGGGTAACGAAGGGTTTGTTTACGATCCATCCGGTGTGCTTTGGCACGTAGGTGAGTTCAATTAGGCTACTCAACTTTCACCTCTTCTCCTTCAAAGAAAACCACATCTCCGGAGCGGAGCTTCTTTCTTCTTTGCGTCTCTACCTGGCCATTTACATGGACCAGACCTTCATCTATAAACTGCTTCGCCTCCCCTCCTGAACCTACTAAATTCATGATTTTCAGTAGTTTATTCAGTTCAATGAAATCGTGTCCCTCTAACTCAAATGTTTGCATGAGGCAAAGCTAAATCGAATATTTTGATATTTATTCTTAAAAACAGAAACATATCATTTAGAATTGTCGTATGATTAATTCTTAAAAGTAGAAAGTAATTAGAGATTAAACCTATTTTTGTAACCCTGACACTTCTAGGATAGAATAATACTAAATCATGAAAGGATACATTGGAGAATTTGAAGAGCTGGTCTTGCTGACCATCGCCAACCTGGCTAAAGATGCCTATGGAGTCGCCATACTCAACGACATTTCAGAACGTGCCAATCGAAAGCTGAGCATTGGCGCACTGCACTCCACCCTTACACGACTGGAAGAGAAAGGATATATTTCCTCCTACCTCGGGGAACCTACGAAAGAACGTGGTGGCCGGCGCAAACGATACTTCGAACTAACGGATAGTGCCAAAATGGAGCTTTCCAATATGAAAGCGCTGAGAGATCAACTTTGGGCAGGAGCTAAACTCAATTTATCTACTAAATGAATCGTCCTCCTGCTCTTGCACAAAAACTACTGAAATGGTACGCCGGAAAGGCGGACCTGGAAGACATTCAAGGAGACCTGGATGAGGTCTATGGACTAACCCTTGAAGAGTCCGGTAAAGTAAAAGCCGGCTTCAAATACTGGATGCAGGTGCTATCCCTCCTGTTTTCCTACGGACTAAAAAAGCGGAAGACTAAAGCCGCGTACTCTCCATTTTATCACAAAAACTCAATTGCAATGTTTAAAAACTATTTCAAAATTGCGTTTCGAAACTTCTCGAAGCACAAGCTTTTCACTTCCCTCAATATGCTCGGGCTAGCCCTGGGTATGTCCATCTGCCTGTTGGCGCTATCGATTTCCGTGGCGATCTATCAATCAGATTCATGGCAGGAAAATAAAGAACGAATCTTCCAGATAAACACCTATGTTGGTGATCAAGAGAATACCCGAACCTTTGCTTCGACCTTCTATGCCATGGGAAAGCACCTTGAAGAGCAATACCCATTTGTAGAAAAATCGGTTACCATCCGTCCGGACTTCAATCCTGAAATAAATCATCATGGTAACGAAATAAATTTTCGTGGGTATTTTACCGAGCAGTCGTTTTTAGATGTCTTCAGTTTTAAGCTAATAAAAGGCGACCAAAAAACAGCCCTATCCTCCCCTTCCAGCATCATTCTCACACAAGAGGTAGCAGAAACCCTTTTCAGAGATGAAGACCCAATGGGCAAAAGCCTGGAAACTAATTATGGGGTATTCACTGTGACCGGTGTAATGGAAAATCCGAAACAAACACACTTATATTTTCAGGTGCTTGGTTCCATTGAAAATCACCCTACAAATGCCACACGAAATGTGGCAAGTGACTGGGTCAACTTTAAATGGAATTATGTTTATGTGCTGCTTGATGAAGCTAAATCAGAGGATGATTTGGAGCAAGCACTGGCACAATCTTCAATGCAAGCTGCTTCATTCAATCCTGAAAAAGAAATCGAACTGGAATATATCAACCTTGAGGGCGTGGTGCCTCGCTGGAATATCAGCCAGGCAATTGGTATCGGATGGGATCAACCCTCTATGTTATTCTTTCTGACTATAGGTATTTTGGTGCTTCTACCTGCGGTATTCAACTACACAAATATGTCCATTGCTCGTGCTCTGAAGCGTGCCAAAGAAATCGGTATACGCAAAGTAGTGGGTGCAGAGAAGCATCAAATCAAAGCACAGTTTATTATCGAGACCATCATACTTTCGGTCATTGCACTGGCTGGATCTTTGGCTCTCCTATACCCAATGAAGCGAGAGTTTTTGGGTATGATTATTGGCGGTGGGATGCTGGATACCAACCCCAACTTCGCACAGATTATTACATTCCTTATTTTTTCAATTCTGGTTGGGTTGCTGGCAGGTCTTTTTCCTGCACAGTACTTTTCAAGGCTCAATCCCATTCAGACAATGAAAGGGGAAATTAAAAATGGAAAAAGTAATGTTTCAGGATTCAAAAAAGGACTGTTTGTTTTCCAATTCTTTCTTTCGCTAGTATTTGTAATAGGCGTGGCGGCTATGGGCCGACAGTATACGTATGTCCTCAATAATAACCATGGATTCCAATCAGAAAACATTCTATCCATTCCTTTTGAGAAAATTGATAAACAGATCGCATTAAATGAGCTAGCCAATCATCCGGATGTAAAAGCGATTACCACTGCATCTAGTCTACCTGGAGTCTCTATTAATGGCTCCAACCATGCAACATCCAATGATCAGGACACCATCCAGGTAAATGAAGTATTTATTGGAGATAATTTCATCGAGAATATGAACATGGATCTCAAATGGGGTGAAAGTGAATCATTGAAACGATCTAACCAAAATGAAGAGTTGGTACTTGTCAACCAACAATTCATCGAATCTATGAAGGTCTTCAATGTGCAAAAAGACAGCCTCAGGTTTACATTAAATGACGGAACTAAATGCCGAATTGTAGGCATATTGAATGACTTCAATTATGAGACACTCAACGAGTTGATTAATCCATTAATCATGCGATATTCTATAGAGGATAGTCATTATGCACTTCTCACAGTGAGTTCATCAAACATAAAACGTACCATCGAAGAACTTGAATCCATATGGCAAGGAATAGATCAGGAAATCAGTTTCCATGCTTCCTTTCTTGACGATGAGATCGAAGATGCATACTGGTTTCTTCGAGTACAAATGAAGTTTTTTGCTGTACTAAGCACCTTGGCTATTACTATCTCATGCTTGGGTCTGCTTGGAATGGTCACTTACACGACCGAAAACCGAACCAAAGAAATAGCTGTTCGCAAGATCATGGGTGCTTCAAACTACAGTTTATATTACCTACTCACCAAGGACTTCATTAAATTGATAATGATTTCTGCTTTGATCGCCATCCCAGTTTCATACGTGTTTTACGATAAGGTTTTGTTATACTTCATTATCCGCTATGGCACAGGGTTGGGCTTTCTGGAGATTTTCGGAAGCATTCTGTTTTTGTTCCTTGTTGGACTATCCTCCATCTATTGGCAGACATCCAAAGTAACAAGAGCCAATCCGGCAACTAAGCTGAGGTATGAATAGGTTATTTCCACCTACCCCCTCTCTTAGATGAGAGAGGGGTGGCCGCAGGTCGGGGTGAGTTGATATATATTCGCTCCATGCCGAACTCCTATTTCCAATTCAAACAGTTTCACATCGAACAGTCACAATCAGGTATGAAGGTAACTACCGATGCATGCCTTTTCGGCGGCTGGGTAGCCAATGAGATTAAAAAGTCAGGAGAGCCAAAACGAATCTTAGATATTGGAACCGGAACCGGTCTTCTATCACTAATGCTGGCGCAGGTGACTAAGTCCTGTCAAATTGATGCGATTGAAGTGAATGACTTGGCATTTGAACAAGCCAATGCCAACTTTAACAATTCTTCATGGACGTCAAGACTCAATATATATCATTCAAAGCTTCAGCAGTTTCATTCAAATCATAAGTATGATTTAATTATTTGTAATCCGCCCTTTTTTAATAACAGTACAAAAGGTAAAAAAGCAGCCAAAAACCTTGCGCTTCACAATGAAAGCCTGCCTGTTCATGACCTAACAGCAGCTGTAAGAAACCTTCTCTCTGTAAATGGAACATGCTATGTACTATATCCTGAGCGGGAAATGAATGTATTCACAGCTGAGGCTGAAAAGTCAGGGCTTTATCCATCGCATTATGCTTATGTGAAGAATGAAAAAGACCAGCCAATCTTTAGAGTGATGCGTTGTTTTACTTTTCAAAAAACCATTGTCGGAGCTTCAGAAATCATCATTCGAAAAGAAGAATTAAAGTATACGAATGAATTTTGGGAATTGCTAAAAGGATATTATCAGGAATATAACAACCCCAACTTGTAATAAATCGACTCAATTGAGCACTAACCAGCCATGAATTTGATACAACTTAAGCCCAGACCGTCAATTGATTTAATATCAACTAAAAAATATAACGCGCTTCAATCATACTTAAATGCACTATCTGCTATGCAACTCCCTGATGAGTTTGTCTCCTATGCCAACGGGAAAATAGAGCGATTGAATGCTTTGAGCGATTCAGATCCAATTCTTAGGAAGGAGATCCGAAAGCTTCAATCAACACTTTCCAACAGTGCACTTAAACAGCTTAAAATTGTTCCTCAAAATTACTATCTCACCCTGGGAATGTCCGTAGGTATGGCTGCCCTTGGAATTCCTTTTGGATTAATGTTTAGCCTGGCATTGGACAGCTTTGCCTTTATTGGAATTGGGCTTCCAATTGGGCTTGGAATAGGATTGGCGATTGGTACCGGACTGGATAAAAAAGCGGAAGCGGAAGGTAGGCAGCTTAAAACAGTTTCTGTATAAAGCACAAGAATAGAGCGAATTAAGGCATTTGATTAAATGCCTTACTTTATTAAGATCAGACTTTCTCAAGCAAAATAGCCATAGGAACTCCCTCTCTTACCTCTCGATACTGTTCCTTTGCCTCTTCACTGGTTTTCTGTTCTCCATTAATTTCGAAGAAACTTTTGCCAAACATTTCTTCCGCGCGCTCTTCATAGATTTTGTAAAATCCTAGTTTCATTAATTGAAAATTAGATAAGTAATTTTTGAAGGTATCTGAATCCCGAAAAATACCTCGAACAACATATTTCGATTCCATTTTTCCAATATGCTTTCTAACCAATGCTTCAACCTGATCTGTAATTGCATCAGATGATCCGCCTAAATCAATTTCTAAAAGATCTAAACCATGCTCTGCGATAAACTCATCAGTAAGTTCAGGAACCATAATCTTGGATTTACTATTTGGCCCTGGAGGTAACTGAATCGGAGCATTAAGTACTCTTCCTGAAGAGTTTTCACACTGATAAACCATCAAACGGAGGTCATTTCTTCTGAAAGCTTCTTGTACCTCATTGACTAGTTTCATTTTTTGAGATTGATCAATTTTTAAAACTACTTCTGTTTTGCTATTGTAATCTCGTGCGAAATTATCAATGTCTGCTAGACTCACTCTAGCTCCATTTACGAAGATCTCATTATCCTTAATCGTTACCCCAATATGATTAGAAGAATTCACTTCAAAAAAAATGTAATAAGAATCAAGTACTGGAAGATTCACGGAAATCTCTTCTTTCAATGTCGCACCCTGTTCATCTAGTTTTGAATTACATTGAATAACGATTAGGCTAAAAAATGTAGTAATTGCGATCACTGTGGCTACCTTGAACTTTCCAAGACCACCTAGTTTTTGTATGTTCATCATGGTTATTCTCTTTTTAATGAATGATAAATTGAAATTGTGTACCAACCCGAATGAGTTGTTGCTGATCAATTGTCTCAAAAGCAAGGTCTGATACTCAACCAAGGAATAACCCTGTTTAATCATTTTTCTATCTGCTATGTATTCATGGGTCGTTTTAAGGGATTTACCAAGCCACCAGATCACCGGATTGAACCAGAGTATGGCACTCAAAAGTTGAACAATTATTAAATCAAAAGAATGTCTCTGCCTGATATGGGTTTTCTCATGTTCCAGTATTTGAAAAAACTCTTTACTATCAATCATCTCTTTGGGTACAAAGACACTATTTATAAAGGAAAATGGAGCCATTTGATATGGAACCTTAACAATGTTAATTCCATCTACCACCTCTTCCGGATTCCCTGCCTTTAGATTTGAAATCCATCGCACCATCCATATCAACCGAAAAATCATTACCACCAACCCTGTGCTGTAAATGATCAGAAGTACTTTAATGATCATTCCATCGTGGTTTTCCTTTTTCTCCGCTCCTACCGAAGAGGTAGTAAAATCCTGGTCAAACAATACTGCTGACCATTCAGAAACCGCACCTTGATATGTCAATCGGATATCACTAAGCTGTTGCATGGGCTGATCAATTACACCCCTTTCCTGAGAAAGAAAATCAACACTTAATAGCGGCAAGGTGAATGCGCAAGCCAAAGCTCCCAGTAGGTAAAACCTGTTGAAATTGAAGGAAGCCTCCTTTCGCAACAACAGATAATAAATAAGGTACAATACCCCCAGAAACACACTTGATTCCAAGAGGAATACGATCACTTTATTCATCTTTCTTTGATTTTAAATCCTCCAGCATCCGCATCACTTCATCCACCTCCTCTTTTTTCAGCTCTTTACTTTCTGAAAAGAAGTTGACCACCTGCTTCAATGAATTGTTGTAATAATCTGATACCAATCGGGACAACTGATTTTTCCGGTACTCTTCCTTTGAAATTAGTGGGTGGTATTGATGGGCATTACCATAAGCTGTATAACCTACGATTTCCTTTTGCACCAACACCCTCACAATGGTAGAAACCGAATTGTAAGGAGGTTTAGGGTCGGGATACTGCTCAAGGATATCCTTGATAAAACCTTTTTCAATACCCCAGAGAATCTTCATAATCTTCTCCTCTGCCTTGGTTAAAGTAATCATGCTTTTAAGTGTTTTATTTAATCAGCAGTACAAGCTTACAACTTAATTTTAAGTTATGCAACTTATTATTAAGTTTATCTATTTAAAAGTAAGTTGAATCACCAATGTTAACAACTCACTCAAAGCATGAAATTCCAGTACTGAACTTTTTCTATCCATCATTACTTTTACCATTCAAATAGAAAACAACCATGCTAGGATTATTTAATAAGAGCAAGAAAATCAAACAGTTCGTCGGTGAAGGTGCTACTGTGATTGATGTGCGCACCAAGACTGAATTTGAAGGTGGACACCTTAGAACCAGTAAAAACATTCCTTTAGACAGTCTGCCCAGTCATATGGGTCAGTTGGATAAGACTCAGCCAATAATTACATGCTGCGCTTCAGGCATTCGCAGTGGTCAGGCCAAACGTATGTTAAAAGCCAATGGCTTTAAGGCTTTGAACGGTGGAGGCTGGATGAGTCTGGAGAAGTACGGCCTTTAAATCCATGTGTCACCTGATGGGTGAAATCCTGCGGAAAATCTTCATCACCCGGAAAACCAAGTTCAATGTCCCTCCCACTCTCAGGTATATAATCGGTCTTGAACAAGTAATCCCAAATACTTAGTGTAAGGCCAAAATTCACACCATAGTTGCGCTGCTTTGGTAGTGCCTTTGCATGATGCCAGATGTGCATCTGCGGGTTATTGAAGATGTATTTCAGAGGTCCTAAATTCAATTTGAAATTGGAGTGGTTAAAATGGCCAACCGCTAAAGTGAAAATGTGGATGATAAAGAAGTCCCTCAATCCGATCCCGATCAGGGCAAGCGGAATATACTCGATGGTACGATAAACGACGGTCTCCATCCAATGGAAACGGAGGTGCGCGGCAAATCCCATCTCCTTTACGCTGTGATGCACCTTGTGAAACTCCCAAAGAAACGGTACCCGATGCAGTAGTCGATGCGTCCACCATTGCACAAAATCTCGCACAAAGAACCCCAATAACAAGTGCGCCCAGGTGGGCCAGCTCATCACCTCAAACGCCACCAGGTTGGTTATCCCAATAGATGCTAGAATATCGTTAAAGAAGTGGACTACAACGTTAGACGCTGCATTGAATACAATCAGCGAGAACAAGAAGAAGTTGAAAAACATGTAGAAGAAATCCAGCCAAAAATCCCTGCGGAACCGTGCCTGATTTTTACGCCAGGGCCTCACCCACTCCAAAATCAAAAAGAATGCAGACACACCAATCAGCCAGTAAAAATAGCTGTGCCAGCCAGGTTGGGAAATCTCCTGCCATAGATAATTGGCGTAACCGGTGTACGCCTCCTTGATGAGCTGCCAAAAGTCCATATGCAATAAAGCGTAATTTTAATTGAATAGTTTGTGACTTGTGTTACTTAACTCACTGAAGGTTGAGACAGGAGCTGGCTGACTTATGGGTTGCGGAAGGCGTTTACAAACGTTTATATCCGTTTATATCCGAATATAAATACGGTTATTGAATGTGATAACTATCCAGATTTCAACCAAAAGGACTCTCCTGAGGTCTATTTACTTGTTGAAAATTTAGTAACTGCTATATTTGAAAGGTTAATAACAGGAATTCCTGTTACAATGTTGTTACAGGCAATTATCTTCTATGCGCATAATCATCTCCATTCTAACGCTTCTGCCAACACTCATTTTTGCTCAGAATATGGCCAACAGTATTGGTGTGATAACACTGAGTGAAGAATATGACAAAACAGATCGGATAATAGAATTTTTAAATGAAGATGGGTCAACATGGGACTCATTTAACTGCTACGGTCCGTGGGACAACCTGCCTGAACTTCAAATATTGGCATTCAAACCAGACTACTTCCTTTTCAAGATAAAGTGCCACAAAGAAACACCAACTCATTATGTAGTTGTTGTTAATGAGGAAACTGGGTTGACTAAAAATCTGAGGAAGTCTTCAAAAGTCAAACTAGTGAACTGGGAAGAATATGTAACTGATGTTTTCTCAATTGGATTTGAGCCATCTGAACTTCAGGTATTTGACAAGGTAGGCGGAACACCAACTTCCGAACAACCAATAAAGGAAAGCATTATAGTTCCTAAAGAACTGAACGGAGACTGGATGAAAATTATCTGGACTTCTGGTGAGTATGAAATCCCATCAGACGAATCCAACAATCAAACTGGGTGGATAAGGTGGAGAATGAACAGCCGGATTACTCTAACTCTATATCACCTGTCCTAAATAAAAAGCCTGTAACAAGTGCTAGCACGAATGCGCCAGAGTGCTTTCTGATAGTTTCATCTGATCTTCACCGCTCCGCTACCCATTCTGAAAGTATCTTCTCTCCTAGCAACTGTCTTGCTTCTGGATTTTCACTTCTAACCGCAGTTCTTCGTAGAAGCCGTTGTGGGTGTTGGGCAGCTGCGCTATCTTAGTGCCTTTCTGCCAAGCTCGGGGCGCACTCCTGCTAGCGTGGCGTTAGCGGTAATTATCATTCCATTGATTAGAAAAATTTTCTCCTATCTTCCTGACAACTCATTCGGAATATACTTCATCGGAAGCTTACTATTCTTTCTCTTAATAGCAACTGCGATATACGTAACGTCTGGCGAACTCTACAACTCACTATTAATTGCAGGGATAATTGCTGGACTCACATTTGTTGCTACATCCATAAGTGAAGTCCGAGGAAGAAAAAAGCACCGAACTATTTTAGAAGGACGTCTATTTACCAGACTTTGCGCTGAACTAGGCTTTCAAAAAGAGCATCTTAACAACAATCAATATTTCGGACTCAAAGGAGTATATGATCAATACTTCTTTAGAATTTACTACAATTGGAACACATCGCTTCCCGGAAGGATGTTTGATCGTGAGATCTGCATGATGATATATATCGAACCTCCAACAAAAGCAGACAAGAGTCTTGATCTTGAACACTTAAATTCAATAAGCTCAAAATATGATACAAGAGATGAACTGAATCCTAACTATCAGGTCTTTGTTGCTCCTTCATATATTGCCATCAATCGAGGGTTTACCTTCTTAACAAGCTACAGGAATATCGTCGACAAGCTTGACCAACTGATTCAAATTGCAATCGATGAAAATCTCCAACCTATAGATGAATCTTGGGTACAAAGGTTGATTGATGAGGACGAGGATCGACACGGTCCTCTAATAGAAACATTCTACAAACAATAAAACCGCTAACAGTTGCTAGCACGAATGCGCCAGAGTGCTATTCATCAGTTTCATCTGTTCCTCACCACTCCGCTACCCATTCTGAAATTGCATCCCTCCTTGCAACTGTCTTGCTTCTGGATTTTGTCTTTCTAAACTCAGTTCTCCGTAGATGCCGTTGTGGGTGTTGGGCAGCTGCGCTATATTAGTGCTTTCTGCCATGCTCGGGGCGCACTCCTGCTAGCGTGGCGTTAGACTCAATCTCCTATGACTCGTATATTTTCCCCAGTTTTAATATTATCATTTCTTATTAGCTGCAACAAAAAAGAGCAACAAGAGGGAATTCAACTTCCACATTCAACATATAGAACAACAGTAATGGTTTATGATGATTTTTATCTTCACACATTTACTAACGACACATTATATCGCAATTGTGGATATGTCATTACTGTCGAACCAAAAGACTCGACTATTAATTTTGATTATTTTTCAACTAACTCAAAACTTGTAAGAAGAAGAGATAGTAATCTTAGTATCGTTCTCGAGGCTACTGCAGATCCAGTTGAATTTTATGTAATAAGTAATAAAATTGACACTACTAGAATCTTATTTAAATCACCTGAACTACCAACACCTGTTCTTAGTAAATCATTCGAAAATGACTCTGTTACACTAACTCTTTCGTTTAATAACCCTAGACTAAAGGATATTCTTCCTAATGATACACGCTTTAAATTTTTAATCACCAATCAAGTTTTTGATACGCTACGTATCGACTCAATCCAACTCGACACCATACAAATTCAAACAGTACGGGCTAATTACATGAAAAAGTTCTATGAGATAAAACTGGAATGAAAGAGTCTAACAGTTGCTAGCACGAATGCGCCGGAGTGCTTTCTGCTAGTTTCATCTGATCTTCACCGCTCAGCTACCCATTCTGAAATTACATCTCTCCTAGCAACTGTTGTGGTTCTTGATTTTATCTTTCTAAATGCAGTCTTTCATAGCTACCGTTGTAGGTGTTGGGCAGCTGCGCTATATTAGTCTCTTTATGCCATGCTCGGGGCGCACTCCTGCTAGCGTGGCGTTATACTCCATTGCATTTCATAGCATGACTAGAACTGAACACCTTGCTTTTTGCTCAAAGTGTACCAATAGAAAAACGGACTTTGACAAGGGGATCGTTTGCAGCCTAACTATGGAACATGCTGACTTCATAGACTACTGTCCTGACTTCTCAACTGATCCTAAGGAACTCAAAATTCAACTTGAAAACGCTGAGACAATTCTCGAGGATAAGGCTGGACTTTCACGAAGATTCAAAACTTCCAAAATTCTTAATGACTTCAAAAATCAGAACTTTAGAAATGAATTCACTGAAAAGAAAGGACTCTTTAATTTTTGGAAAAGTGAGCTTAAGCCAGTACTAACTCTAACTGAACTTGGTTTTCAACATAAAGATCAATTTTATAGATGGAGCCAAGTAATCGACAGTCAAATCACTCAATTTAATACTTCCAATTCGACAGTTTGGACACTTCAACTAGTGATTTATCCATCACAACTAATTCAAATTAGCATCGGAGAACAATTTCATATTCCATTCTTTAATAATATAACTGGATTAGACGGAACACCAGAAGAGATTGGAGCTTCACTTGAACATCATAAATTGAAATTCTGGAAAAACCATAAAGGAGTATAACAGTTGCTAGCACGAATGCGCCGGAGTGCTTTCTACCAGCTTCATCTGATCTTCACCGCTCCGCTACCCATTCTGAAAGTATCTCCTCTCCTAGCATCTGTAGTGCTTCTGGATTTTGTCTTTCTAATTGCAGTTCTTCGTAGATGCCGTTGTAGGTGTTGGGCAGCTGCGCTATCTTAGTGCCTTTCTGCTACGCTCGGGGCGCACTCCTGCTAGCGTAGCGTTGTGCTTCATTAAGCTAGAGATAGAGAAGATCGAATGCTACCAATAGAATTTACATTTGAAGGCCCTCCATTGTCTTTACAATCAAAGAGTAAGGCAAGGAAAAGTAGTTACAAAACAAGGGTTGGCACTGCTGCTCAAAATGTTTTGCCTACAGGTTTTTCTCCTTTAGCAGATCGTTTACAAATTGTTATTACCTATTACTATGAAGGAGAAACACCGGATATTGACAACATAATTAAACCAATTCAAGATGCGCTAATTGGAATCGTTTATGTAGACGATAATCAAATTGCCGATACTAGAAGTAGAAAAAGGGAGATTGATGGAAGTTATACTGTTCGAAATGTATCTCTTCCCATTTTACAAGCTTTCAGTAACGGTTCAGAGTTCATTCATGTTAAAATTGACAGGCATGTCACAACGCAAGAATTAGACTAATGGAAAATAAAGACTACATAAAAACTATAGAGCGTAAAATTCGTGAGATTGCGAATGAATATACGAGCAATGGATACTTAGTGACTGTAAATCCAACTGGAACCAAACTGCCTGAATTTTTAAGAGGATATCACCCAGACATAATTGCTACTAAAGAGGATGAAAATGTACTAATTGAAGTAAAGACACGATCCGATAGAGGTGACTTGAAAAGATTTGAAAACCTTGCTGAAGAGATTTCAAGTTTAAAGAACTGGAGATTCGAAGTTGTTTTCACTAACCCAAGGCGTAAACCATTGGCATTGGATAATCAGTTGCCATTAAATGAATTGGGTATCAACAATAGAATTGAAGAGATTAATAAACTAATAAGGATTAATTCTTTTGAAGCAGCATTTCTGCTAGGCTGGGCGACCATTGAAGCAGCTCTTAGACATAAGCTTATTAAAGAGAAATTTAAGGCTGGTGAAAAGACCACCCAATCGATAATCAAAACTACATTCTCACTTGGCTTGTTAAATCAAAATGACTACAAAACCCTTCAAAACATAAATAACAAAAGAAACCATTTAATTCATGGGTTTGATCAACCAATAGACAAGGAAACAGTCTTGCAAGTCATAGATTTACTAAATAACCTAATAGGTAATAATAGAGAATCCGAACTTCTGGAATGGATCGAATGGGTTGACCTTGACGGATATGAGGAAATTTACTGTTTATATAAGTCAGTCAAGGAAAAGGACGAATACGGTTTATTCAAAGTAATTGAAAAAGATGACAAGTACATCCTTATCGCTGAACATATGGATGAAACATTAGAATTCAATTCCGAAGAAGAAATGCAGCAATTTACTGATTTGATAGAAGAGGAATACATGGATGACATGGATGCCGAAAGTTGGTATGGCTTTAACAGAGCGATGGATAAAAACGACTGATAAAAACGAAAGCACAATCGAGTAGACGGCCCCACCAGAAGTAACTGATGGGGTGCGCCTCTCACACCACCGTACGTACGGGTCTCGTATACGGCGGTTCACTGAATTTCAGGAATCGTTTGACGGTAATAGGAAAGCATCTATTCGTATCCTCTTCGTCTTAGTCTGGATAGTGTGATGGTAGTCCTCAATATAGGGCTTTGGGCTACAGCCCATCCTCCCATTCTTGTCCTACTGTAGGCATAAGCCCTATCAAAATCCATCCCTAGTCTGATGAGGTTCTTGCGCTTGCGTTCAGGCTTCTTCCAGTCGTGCCAGATACAGTATCTCAGGCGGTTCCTCAGCCATTCGTCTAGTGTCTTGAGTTTGGCATGAATATTCGCTAACCGAAAATTGTTCTCCCATAGCGCGGAAGTTACTTCCGTGCATTCTATGAATTGGATTCCATTACTCCTTATCCGCTCTCGTTGGTGTTTTCACATCCAAGACCAACCTCGGCGTGCATCTAAACCTGACAACATACAGTAGATTTCAGCAATTTTATTCACAGCCTTTGATTTTTGCTTAATTTTCATCAATGGAAGTATTAAAGATCGCTCAGGAATGGGCCAGAGCGGAGGTTTTCTCCTCACGATTCTTCATCTTATTTGCCATTTTATTTTTAACAGCAAGCGCGGGGTTTTGGCAGCTTGGAAAAACTGAACTAGCCAAAGCATACGTCATTCCACTGCTGGTGGCTGGAGTTTTATTGATGACCATTGGGCTTGGATTGTTTTTCACCAATAAAGTCAGAATCACTCAATTTGAAAAGGCCTTTAATCAGGGTGCATCAGCTTTTGCCACATCAGAAATGGCGCGTGCTGAAAGTACTTTAAAAGAATACACAGTGGTTCTTAAGGTTGTTCCTTTGATTATTGTTGTTGCCGCTTTACTGATCATTTTTATCAATAGTCCAACTTGGCGAGCTATTGGGATAACTACTATTGCCATGATGATCGTAATTTTATTAGTTGATGGTAACGCTCATGCCAGAATTGATGCTTACTATAAGCAGATGATAACGTTAGTAAAGCAAAATGATAACTAACAAGTCATGACCGAAAACTAACCTCAGTGTGAAAAATGAGATTCCAGCCAAAATCTCATTACCTACTTAAGATCACCGCCCATTCGTTCAAAAGCAGAACCCATTCGTTCAAAAGCAGAAATAGATCCGAAATTTTGATTAGAATCCACAAACGAACATTTTCTCGTATATCTGGTTCATTTCACACAACAATCCATACATGACAAATTCCGAAGGGAGATTAACCCTTGATATTAATAGTCCGGCACCTATTTTTAAACTTACTGATGTCTTTGATCGCGAAGTTGACCTTGCTTCTTACAAAGGAAAAAAGGTATTGATCGCTTTTTTTAGACATGCCGGATGTCCATTTTGCAATACTCGAGTGCATAGCCTACAAAAACACCATGCTGAACTAAAAGCTAAACGCCTGGAGATGATTTTCTTTTTTGAATCTAAGAAAGAGTTGCTTTTAAAAAGTCACTTTCACAAGGATATTTCGCCTATTCCACTTATCTCAGATCCGGATAAAAAATGGTATGATGCGTATGGCGTGGAGAGCTCTGCTTTAAAATCAGCCAAAAGTCACTTCACATCGTTCTTTCAAAAAGTATTTGAAGCCAAAAAGAAAGACCTGCCTGTGCATTGGATGGCAGGAGAGGAATCCATCAAAACCATTCCCGCAGAATTTTTAATGGATGAAAGAGGAATCATTCGTAAAGTGCACTATGCCAAAGGATTAAGAGATCGCATGGCTATTGATGAGATTACCGCATTTTGTAATACTTAAGCGCCTCGTTCGATAGCTAATAAAATCAATTGATCTAGTAAATCTCCATAGCTCACCCCTGCTTCTTCCCAGAGTTTTGGATACATACTGATACTCGTAAATCCGGGAATGGTATTTACTTCATTGACATAAATTTCACCGGATTCTGTAAGGAACATATCCACTCGTGACATTCCTTCACAGCACAATGTCTGATAAGCCTTTATGGCAGTTTCTTTTAAAACCGGAAGGTATTTGCTGTTGATATCAGCTGGTATGATAATATCCGCATGCGAGGATGATGCATATTTCTCGTCAAATGAGTAAAAATCTCCTGAACGTACTTCTCCTACCCCTGTGGCTTCAGGATTTTCATTTCCCAGAACGGCACATTCAAGCTCTCTTCCAATGATAGATTTTTCAACTAAAACCCTCCGATCATATTTGAAAGCATCGCTCATAGCCGCTTGCCAGTCGGCCTCATTGATCACCCGGTGTACTCCAACGGATGAACCCATATTTGCAGGCTTCACAAAAACAATTTCACCAAGCTCACCTGCTATTTGCTTATATGATGGGATTTCTTCACCGGCAGTTATTAATTTCCAGGGAGCAACCTTCATCCCCGAATCTCTCAGCAATCGCTTAGTGACATCCTTGTCCATCGATATCGAAGAGCCAAGTACTCCGGGACCTACAAACGGCAACCTCAAAAGCTTGAACAAGCCCTGTACTGTCCCATCTTCACCATTCGGTCCGTGAAGAATCGGGAAAACAGCATCAAAATCTCCTAATGATTTGCCATCACATCTAAACAAATCTGAATGTCCCGGATGTATAGAAACAGTCCGGCCCTGGCTGGTAATCTCATCTGTCAAATCTGACTCATCAATTAGCCGCCACTCACCTTTTTGCGAAATACCTACAATCGTGATTTTATACTTAGTGCTGTCCAGTTCTTTGAGAATATTCTTCGCAGAACGAATGGAAATGGGGTGCTCAGGAGACTGGCCGCCACATAATACAAGTAGGTTTTTCATATCATTCATTTAATGAGCAGACTATTTATAAATTTCACGAAGCTCAAAATCTTCCCCTTTACCATATTGGATCAATTCACTCATCAGGTATTTTTCCATTGAAAAGAGATCTTTGAGCTTATAATCATTTCGTCCTACCACTTCCAAAAGCATAAATTCACTTTTCTCGCCATAGTTTACCAATCGGTATTTCTTCCCGACTCTCATACTTGAAAATGCCAATCCACTCATAAAGCAATATTATTGAGGCAATTTTGATTTACTTTTGATTTATGAAAAAATTTATTCTACTTCTTTCATTAGTGGCACTTATTGGCACTATGAGTTGCAAAGATGACGATGAGTCAGGGTCGTATGTTGGCGTGTGGGAAAGCAATAAAGTCACCACCAGAGAGTGTGATAACCCTACAGATAATGACGACCAGAACCGTGCATGTGATGATACCAGATGCTATCGACTTGAATTAAATGCGGATGGCACATTTGCTTTTCAGGAAGGATTGCCGGTTCGAACAGGTACGTGGACTGTTGGTGGTGATTTAACTCTCTGTGTTGAAGAAGATGGCGAGCAGGTTTGTGAATCGTATCGTGCCACTGTTAATAGCACTACATTAACCTTAGCTACAACCAATGAAAACACAGGCTGTATCATTACTCAAATTTTCATTCGACAATTTGATACTCCGGACGATCAGGAAGCTTAAAAACAAAAGAGGCTGATCATCCTTACGATCAGCCTCTTTTTTGATTATACTGCTGGAGGTTTATTTCTCTACCAACTCGCCCATATTGTATTCATATTCAATCTTAAGGTTACCCTCCTGATCATACCACTTTGCCACACCGTGAATGGTGCCATTGACATAGTTGGACTCCTCCATCACAGTACCATCGGTATAAAACTTTTGCTTTAAGCCCTCCAGCTGTCCTCCGGCGTAGTTTCTTCGTTCAGTGATTTTTCTTCGATTATACACAAGGTATTCTCCATTTAACTGATCTTCATGATAGTATGCTTTGGTTTGCACATATCCTAGATTATCAAAAATCAATTCAACTCCCTGCTTCTTTCCCTTGTAGTAGGTGGTAATCGATTGAACCTTACCTTCAGGATCGTAAGTGGTCCAGGATCCATGATACAATCCATCAAGAAAATCACCTTCTCCCAAAGTAATATCGCCTGATTTGATAACCGCCTTCTGGAGGTTGGGAATGGATTCATAATCTTGCAGAATAGCTCCTGCCGGAATCTGACTTCCCTCTACAGGTGTAGATGTACTAGAATTTGAATTTTGACAAGCGATAAATAGGACAGCTAAAACCCAAATACTCTGTTTCATTTTCTATTCAAAAGTTTAGGTAAAACATCATTTTCAATTCTTTCTTTATTGTTGAAGACCACATATAAGCCGCACAAAAATACAATCAGTGCATAATAGAAAAGCTGCCCTTTATCACCCATCACTTCTATTCCCAGCTTTGTAAAATGCATCCCGATAGCACCAATCATCAAACCAACAGCCAGGAGTCCCCCTGCCCATGCTGTTTTTGGAATAATCAGTAAAATGGCTGCTACACCTTCCAGAAAACCAATCCCCCATCTTCCCCAAGGTTCCATACCTACCGTTTTAAAAATGTAAATAGACTCAGCAGAACCTGTAAATTTGAAAAATAAGGTCTGTGCCATGATGATGGCGGCCGCCAGACGGGCAATGAAATAGGCAATTTTCTTTAACATTAGTGTGATTTTTAGAATTGAAAATTAGAGAATTTTGAGAAAGCTTCAGAAGCTAAATAAAATCTATTGGATTTATGGGGGTGTAATGGGTCTTTTAATGATCATTTTAGAAGTGGTACACTACCGTACCATGATTCGAGACCTGCAAATTGAAGTGTATGGAGCTATCATTGGACTTCTGTTTCTAGCGTGCGGTATTTGGCTGGGCGCCAATACTTTTAAAAGAAAATCAAGCTCAGCTTTTGATGCTAAAAAGTTAGGCTTGAGTAAAAGAGAGGTTGAAGTCTTGCAACTAATGGCAGATGGATATTCCAACCAGGAAATTGCGGACAAGTTATTTGTCTCATTAAATACAGCTAAAACACACATTTCAAATATCTACTCCAAATTGAATGTCAAACGCAGAACACAAGCCATTCAAAAAGCACATGATTTGGCATTATTAACTCCCTCGAACGGGTGATTTATGAGATATCACCCGAAAGGATGAAGTTTTTATCCTTTAAAAATCTGTGATTTGAAGAAAAAATAAAACTATGAAAAAGCTAATCTACTTTGGTCTTCTCGCAGGCCTCATCAATGTGATCGGATGGTTTGTACTCGATACCATTTTTCAAGGAGATGATTTTGATTTTTCCCTGGGGGAAACATTAGGGTATACCGCCATGCTTATTGCATTATCCACAGTCTTTTTTGGAGTAAAATCCTATCGGGATAAAGAGTTGGATGGAGTCATTTCGTTTAAAGATGCATTCATTAAAGGCCTCATCATTGTTTCAATAGCATCGTTGATATACGTTATCGGTTGGGAGATTTATTACCCAAACTTTAAGGCTGATTTTGGTGAAAAATACACTGAGTATCTCGTAAGCAACCTTGAGGAACAAGGGTTATCCAGTGCAGAAATTTCAGAAGAGAAGGCAAGCATGTCAGAATGGATGGAAATGTATAAAAATCCGCTTTATAGGGTGCCATTAACACTCATGGAGATATTTCCCCTTGGGCTAATAATCGCACTTATTTCTGCTTTAATATTGAAGAGGAAATAGAATATCTCTAATTTTCCCCTATGATTAAGAAACTCAGCATTGTGATAATGGCAGCCCTTATACTGGGCTGCACTTCATCTTCCAACGAAAGCAGCAATCAGGATAGTGGATTGATACCCCTTGAAAAGGTGGAAGGGAGTGCATACATTTCTGATGAAATTCACTCAAATATTACCAGCAAACGTCGTGGGAAAATGAATAAACTGCAGGCAGATGGTCCTGCCTGGTTCAGTTTTCGGTTAGAGAAGTCGTTTCAAGAATTGCAGATCATCATTTCAAATAATACAGGCTCTACTGATTTCATCTGGCCGGTTGAAGATATCCTCGGATCTAATGAAGGAAATCAAGATGATTCGGCGGATGTAAATGTTGATGTATTAATTACTGCTGAAAAGGTCGAGATATTTTTCAATGAAAACATTCGATTTTCCTTCCCAGATGATTTGACCGCCACTAATAATTCTATTGAAGTTTACTTGGACGGAGAACTGCAGAATTTACCGGGAATTTTGTACGATATTGGGCTTTAAAATCAATTTTCAGTTTTGCATTTAAATAGTAAAACAGAAAAATTTTAGCGTAAAAACCATTAAACTTGAATAAGAACACACTCCCAACCTCTATGAAATCATCATTCAAAGTCCTAAGTCTACTGGTACTGGTATCATTAATCGCCAGCTGCAGTGGAGGTTCATCTTCAAATGAAAACGAAAAGTCAAAGGAAGAATTGGCTGAGGAAAAAACCATCCAGGATCTTGAGAAGCTCATGGAAGATCTTCCTGATCCATCCTTGGTGCCCTTCACGCTAAAATCTGTTGGCGCTAATTTTGACCGTGCACATATCAATTCACTGGATAAGATTGAAAGCTATAAGAGCAACCGTGATAAAATGGCCCTAAATATGGGAGTGTATGCTTCCGACATTAGCTACTTGGCTGCATATGGACATGAAGAGGACTGCATCGATTACCTGAAAGCATCCCATTCAATGGCAGAGTTTCTTGGAGACTCAGCCATATATAACGAAGATGACCTCAATGAATTCAGAGGACACATCAATGATCAAAATGAAGATGAGATTGCAAGAATCCTTGGCAAGCTCTTTTTGGAGACAAGTCTCAAAATGGAAGAAGATCACCACCTCACAATGGCCGGTCTTGCATTGACGGGAAGTTTCGTTGAGGGCTTGTATCAGGCAGTAATCACATTGGAAACTTTTCCGGACACCCCGGAGAATCAAAAACTTTTAGAACCTTTGGTAAAGATCGTGCTTGGTGAAGAAAAAGCATTACTGGATATCATTGAAGTATTGAATGACCTTCCTTTTGATGATACCATTGCTGATATGATCACTGAGCTTTCCATTCTCGACAGACTCTATAAAGGAGATCTTCAGGAAATCGAAGAGAAGATGAAAAGCGATCCTGATTTTATTTTAACCAGGGATGTGATGAGAGACATCACATTGGAGGTAAAGCGCATCAGACAAAGAATTACAGAAGAGTAAACACTTAATCTACCTAATCCGAAAGCATCGATCCATTCGATGCTTTTTTTATAAATAAAAAAACCCCAGACGGTAACCGTCTGGGGAAGTGTTTGGCTTGATAAGAAAAGGATAATTACTTATCCTCTTATTTCTTTGCAGCTGCCTTCTTAGGAGCAGCTTTCTTAGTTTCTTTTTTCTCTGCCTTAGGCTTTTCTTCTTTCTTAGCTTCCGCCTTTGGTGCAGCTTTTTTCTTAGGTGCAGCCTTTTTAGTCTCTTTTTTAGGAGCCTCTTTAGCTTCAGTTTTTTCTGCCTTAGCCTTAGGAGTTTCCTCTTTTTTAGCGGCAGCTTTCTCAGCTTTTGGCTCTTCTTTTTTAGACTTAGTCTTTTTAGCGAATTCAGCCTTTATCTCTTCAATGTCCACATTTTTGATAGTAGGAACAGCGTTCAAACGCTTCATGTTGTTCACTCTATTCTTTGCAACATTTTTATTTTTTCTTCCTTTTCTTTCTAATCTTGTTACCGCCATTTTCTTGGTCTTCTTACGTGAAATGAGCCGCAAATTTAGTGGATTATGTAGTTTTGTCCAAAACCAAAAGTGAATGTCTAAAAGTAAGCCTACACTACCCCGAGGCACACGTGACTTTGGCCCGGAAGTTTCTGCCAAAAGAAGCTATATAATTGATCAAATAAAGCACAATTTCATCAAGTATGGCTTTAGCCAGTTGGAAACCCCGGCCATGGAAAATCTTTCTGTGCTAACAGGAAAATACGGTGATGAAGGTGATCAGCTACTCTATAAAATCCTAAACTCCGGGAACTACCTAAATAAAACCACAGCTGAGGACTATCAAAATGGAAGCAAGCATCTAACTCAAAAAATCGCAGAAAAAGGATTACGCTATGACCTTACGGTTCCGTTTGCCCGGTTTGTGGTAATGAACCAGCATGAAATTGCTTTTCCATTTAAGCGATTTCAGATTCAACCGGTTTGGCGAGCCGATCGGCCTCAAAAAGGACGATACCGGGAGTTTTATCAGTGTGATGCAGATATCGTAGGCACAAAAGGCATTTGGAACGAAGTAGAGCTAGCATTACTCTTTGGTGATGTTTTCAATGATCTGAATCTCGAAGATTATATCATCAAAATTAACCACAGGGAAATCCTATTCATGCTTGCTGAATACGTTGGACTGAAAGGAAAGGAAGTCCCATTCTGCGCTGAAATTGACAAGCTCGATAAGATTGGCGAAGAAAGGGTTCTCGAGAACATACAGTCAATTGGAGGCAACCAATCAAAGCTGGAAGAGGTGATGGCTTTACTCTCACAAACCGACAAGGATCAGCTGCTAGCAAAAGTAGAATCGATTGGACCAGATAATTCGGGGGTTACTGAAGTGAAAGAATTCTTTCAAAGCCTGGATCAATTTTCTGATCGAAATATCAAAATCGAATTGGATCTTTCATTGGCAAGGGGCCTCTCCTACTACACCGGCATGATCTACGAGGTGAAGCCGACTTCAGTAAAAATGGGAAGTATCTGTGGAGGTGGGCGCTATGACAACCTGACCGGTGTGTTTGGGTTAGATGGTATTTCAGGTATTGGTATTTCTTTTGGGCTTGATCGTATTTATGATGTTATGGAAGAATTAAACCTCTTCCCGGATGCGATCACCCAAAGGCTTGATGTTTTGATAGTGCATTTCAGCGAAACAAACCTCAATCACGGACAGAAGCTGGTGATGGATCTTAGATCTGCTGGTATTAAAGCCGATTTGTATCCTACATCGGATAAAATCAAAAAGCAATTCAACTATGCGGATAAAATTCAGACACCTTACACCTTAATCGTCGGGGACAATGAAATGGAATCCGGTGACTACATGCTCAAAAACATGAGCTCCGGAGAACAAAAACCAATGAAACTGGATGAAATAATCCAGCTTTTAAAAGGTTAATTTTACGAGACTCGTCGTAAACTAAATTCATGCGTCGCTGGACACTGATCATATATGCGTGCTTTGCCTCCTTTCTACTTGAAGCACAAGTGCTAAGTAGCAAAGGCAGATTCAGTGTGGAATTCGATCGCGGGTGCGCACCCATGACAGTAAACATTACTGAGTTAGACTCCTTCGGTGATGTTACCCGCCAGTATTATTATTTTGAAGGTGCAGATATCACCAACAGTCAAACCTTCAGCTATCAGGATCCTGGTGTTTATCAGATCGTACAGGTTGTTGGTGTAGATGGGATTGATGATAAAACGGACACTTTATTCGTTGAAGCATTCGAATCACTTAAGCCTCTTGTAACGTATAGTAAATGCAATAACCGTGAAGTTTCGGTTACCTCTATAGATACCTATTACGATAGTATTCGTGTTTACTTTACTTCATCCGATTCCATCACTTTACAAAATGGTGAATCAGGATCTTTTACATATTCTTCGGATAATATTCAAACAATAGAATTGAAAGGATTTTTTGATGATGCAGATGAAGTCTGTGATTCATTTTCTGACGAGATAGTACCCATACCATTACTCGAGGCACCTCAAATATTAAACGTCTCTGTTAAAGAAACATGCAAAGATCTTTTCACCTTATACATGGAACTTGATACAGTCGATACGCTAGCGAATTATCGAATCAACCTCTTCCAACCTTCATCTACTACCATTTTTGACGGGTATTTATCACAGCGCGATTTTATTGTCAATGACATCCCTTTCAATCGACAAAATTTCTGTATCAACATTGAAGCCTACGACCCCTGTAATGATACCGCTAGCACAAGTGATGATTATTGTGCCGAATCAAGCGACCTCTCACTTTCTCCTTTCGAATCCCTCTATTCTTCCTATTCAGGAATCGGCATTTACATTAACCTGGACGAGGTAAATAGCGGCACATTTGCTGTTTTTAGGCGGTTGGATCAGGGTGAATTTGAAGAGCGTCCAAGCCAGTCGGGCTCTTTTACTGATCCAATTGGATCAAGAGCACGGAGGTACTATTACAAGATAGAATATGTGGACAGCTGCAATCAAATACTTTACACTGCAGAAACGAATCCACCATTAATTGATACTGATTACCTGGATGTAAATACGTATCAGGTTTCCTTTATCCCACCTGCAAACTCACTGGAAGAGGCTCCTACAAATGAATACCAAACAGGAAATGAGGCGTCCCAAACAAGTGGAGAAATAAACCAGACTACTTTTAATGTACAGCTTGACTCTAAAGATGGAAGTCCAAGGCAATTCATTACTGCCACATCCACGTATCCATCAGACAATCTAACGATACGTTCCAATTCCGTAACAGTAAGGCATGAGCTGGTTATTTATGTTCCGACAGCATTTACACCAAATGGTGATGGACTGAATGACACCTTGGAAATATTCGGACTGCCTACAGAAATTGCAACAACCAGAATATACAATCGGTGGGGTAAGTTGATTTACACTTCCGATCAACCCTCTCCCGGATGGGATGGAACTATTGGTGGCTCACTGGCAAACGAGGGAACTTATCTGTATGATATCACCTTTGAAACAGCAAGCGGAGAAAAACGCACACAAAAAGGTACTTTTGCATTGATTAAAAAATAGAAGGATATGTTTGATATGATGAAAATGATGGGCAAAGTGAAGGAGATGCAATCCAAAATGAAAGAAGCCCAGGATCAGCTAAAAGATATCAAAGCGGAGGGTGAATCCGGCGGAGGTATGGTTAAAGCCACAGCGAATGGAAACAAGGAGCTAATAGGTCTGGAGATTGATCCATCTATTGTCAATCAGGAAGATAAAGACATGATGCGAGATCTTATCATCGCTGCGGTAAATAAAGCTGTGAGTGAAGCTGACGCTCAAGGAAAAGAACATATCAGAAAATCTACCGAAGGATTGATGCCAAACATTCCCGGTATGGATCTATCCGGAATGATGTAAATGACTAAAACAGCTGTTGTCATACTCAACTACAACGGAAAAACTTACCTGGAGAAGTTTTTGCCTTCTGTAGTTACCAACTCGCTTGGAGCCCAAGTGATCATCGCTGACAATGCATCCACGGATGATTCCATTACTTTCTTAAAGGAAAATTACCCCAACCTCACACTCATAGTACTTCCTGAAAACCTGGGATTTACAGGAGGCTACAATTCAGCTCTGAAACAAGTCGATGCGGAATATTTTGTTCTTCTAAACTCGGATGTAGAAGTAACTCCCGGCTGGTTGCAGCCAATGGAGACCTTTCTGGACAAACATTTAAACTATGCTGCTTGTCAACCAAAAATTAAAGACTTTAATAATCCGGAAATATTCGAATATGCGGGTGCGAGTGGTGGCTTCATTGATTTTCTTGGGTATCCCTACTGCAGAGGCCGCATATTAGATCATCTTGAAAACGATCATGGTCAGTACGATGAGTCGATCGATATTTTCTGGTCGTCAGGGGCATGCATGATGATAAGAAGCACCATGTTTTGGGAGTCCGGTGGATTCGATAACGATTTTTTCGCTCATATGGAGGAAATAGACCTTTGTTGGCGACTAAGTAGTTTGGGCTATAAAGTGAAAAGCATTCCTCAATCTGTCGTCTATCATGTTGGTGGCGGCACTCTTGATAAGACCAGCCCTTTCAAAACGTATTTGAACTTCCGAAACGGACTCAGCCTCCTGTTAAAAAACCTACCATACGATAAACTACTTCTTAAATTCCCTGTCAGGGTATTGCTTGACTGGGTTGCCGCTTTGAAATTTCTTCTTGAAGGTAAGCCCAAGCACTCGCTGGCAGTACTCAAGGCTCACATCTCAACTTTTATAAATTTTCGACGAACGCTCAAAAAACGAACCATTACATCAACTGCACCAAAGTCTAAATTGATGATTTTTGAGTATTACCTGAGAGGAAACAAGAAATTCAGTGAGCTTCAATAATACCAAAGGGTATTATTTCTCCTTCTCAAATGCTTTCTGAAATTCATAATAAAAGCAAGTCCTAGGTAGATGATTATGGGAGAGCCAAAAGTCAAAAAGGAGCTGTAAATAAAGAATAATCGAATACTTGAGGTAGGAATACGTAATTTTTCACCCAATCGGGTACAAACTCCAAACGCATATTTTTCCAACAAGTCTTGCATATTCATTTTAAATACACGCAAAGATAAACAATAGAACTTTTAGATAGTTGGTATTATAGTGTTAGAAAATGATATTTTCGATTAATTTTGCCAGCACTATAACTAAGAATTATACTATTTATTGTTTGTACAATTAAAAAGACTGAATCAAATGAAAAAATTTAACCTAGCCATGGCTTTTGCTGCCGGAGCAATTTTGCTTTCCGGTTGTAAGCTTGATAAAATGATAAAATTGGCTCAGGAGAATGATCTTCAAGTGGATCCAAATCCGCTTGAGGTACACGGTGGAGACGTTCCTTTCGAAATGAGCGCTGTTCTACCTCCTAAAATTCTTCCAGCAAATACAAGCTTTACACTAAACACAGTTTACGTGTATGGAGATCAAGAAGTAAGTGTTGGATCAATAGAATTCCAAGCTTCTGACTTTCCAAATAGCTCAACAACTACATCTAGAAAGTCAACAAATTTCTCATTCCCTTATCAGGAAGGAATGAACCCAGGAACTCTTTTTGTTCAAGGAGTTGCTACTGACACGAGAAATGGTAAGTCAAAATCTACAGAAAGAATGGCTGTAGCTCAAGGCTTGATCATGACTTCTGGATGGGTAAAAGATGTTGCTCTTGTGTCCTATGCAGACCATGGATATAACGATAAAGAGGAGTTAATTCCGACAAACGTAAACTTCTACTTTGATCAGGGAGTATCTAACCTTAGAACTTCTTTGACTTATGATGGAGTTTCTAACAGATCTAAAAGAGAAGAGCTTAGCGCATTTATCGCTGAGAAAAACGTAACCAGAACTGTTTCTATTACTGGTACTCACTCTCCGGAAGGTTCTGAGACTATAAACAGTGATCTTTCTGAAAATCGTGCGAAAGAAATCGAGAAGTTCTACAGAAATAGAATGGATCGATACGATTATAAAGGAGCTGCAGATTCAATTGACTTCATCCTTAAGCCTGTGATTCAGGACTGGGCTGCTTTCAAAGCTGCATTAGCAACTTATGATGGTATTTCAGCAGATGAGAAAAAAGCATACAATAACATTATTAATGGATCAGGTTCTTTCGTGGAGAAAGAAAAGGAAATGCAAAAGCTTCCTACTTACAAAAAAGTATTCAAAGATGTTTATCCTGGCTTGCGATCAGCTAAAACTGAAGTGTTGACAGTTAAGCCTAAGAAATCTAATGCAGAAATTGCAGTGCTTGCAAAAGCAATCGTTGATGGTTCTGCTGATGCTGATACACTTTCTATTGAAGAGCTAATGTTCAGTGCTACGCTTACTCCTTCACTTGAAGAAAAAGCTGCAATCTACAAAGCTGCTGCTGACAAGTCTGGAATGTGGCAAGCACACAATAACCTTGCAGCAGCTCACATCGAGATGGCTAAAAGAGGTGATGCTTCTAAACTAGATGGTGCTGCTACTCAGCTTGAGATCGCAATGAACAAAATGAGTTCAGCTGGTGAAGTACAAGCTAACATGGCTGCAGTTCAAATTCTTCAAGGTGATTACGATGCAGCTTACGAAACACTTGGTAACGTAAGTTCTTCATCTAATGATATCAATGGACGAGTGAATGCAATGAAAGGCGCAGTAGAAGTTAGAATGGCTGACTATGACAAAGCAAAAGCTTCATTCGCATCTGCAACTAACAACGAAAACGTAATGATTGACAGAGGTCTTGCTTACCTTCTTACAGGAGATTACAGCATGGCTGATGCAGAATTCAAGCAAGTAGAAAGAGCTGATGCTTACTATCTATTGGCTGTATCTGCAGCACGTCAAAATAACGCTTCAGGCGTAGGTTCAAATCTTAAGAAAGCAGTAGAAGCTGAGCCTTCTTACAAGGATATGGCTCTAAACGATCTTGAGTTTGCAAACTTTGCTGACGCTGTAAACGAGGCAGTGAAGTAATTCATAAGAGATTCAGATATAAGGAAGCCCTGCTAATTAGCAGGGCTTTTTTTATGCGTATAGGCAAATACTACTATTAAAAGGTCATTTAATTCCATTATAATCATTCATTCATCATTAATTTAGCAGACCGAAAAACAAGACTTGTACAATGAGAGAAATCCAGTTTAGAGAAGCCCTTGGTGAAGCAATGAGTGAGGAAATGAGAAGAGATGAAAATATCTTCTTAATGGGTGAAGAAGTTGCTGAATACAATGGTGCATACAAGGTAAGTCAGGGCATGCTTGACGAGTTTGGCGAAAAACGAGTGATTGATACACCCATCACAGAGTTAGGATTTGCAGGGGTTGGTGTAGGTGCAGCTATGAACGGTCTGCGTCCCATTATTGAATTCATGACTTTCAATTTCTCTTTGGTTGCAATAGATCAGGTGATCAACAGTGCCGCTAAAATGCTCTCAATGTCAGGTGGTCAATACAACATACCGATTGTCTTTAGGGGACCTACCGGTAATGCAGGTCAATTGAGCCAGCAGCATTCACAAAACTTTGAAAACTGGTATGCAAATACTGCCGGGTTAAAGGTTGTTGTCCCCTCCAATCCATATGATGCTAAAGGGCTGTTAAAAACGGCCATCAGAGATGACAACCCAGTTATCTTCATGGAGTCTGAGCTAATGTATGGTGACAAAGGAGAAGTACCTGAAGAAGAATATCTACTGGAAATTGGACAGGCCAATGTGGTAAGAGAAGGATCTGATGTTACAATCATTTCTTTTGGTAAGATGATGAAAGTAGCTAATAGTGCTGCTGAGGAGCTTGCAAAAGAAGGTACTGATGCTGAAATCATTGACTTGCGATCTGTAAGACCAATTGATTATCATGCGATCGTTGAGTCAGTTAAGAAAACCAATCGTTTGATCATTGTTGAAGAAGCATGGCCACTTGCTTCCATTTCTTCAGAGATTAGTCACCACGTACAGCGAAATGCATTTGATTGGCTGGATGCTCCTATCCATAGAATCACAAACAAAGATGTATCCCTTCCTTACGCGCCAACGCTTATTGAAGAGGTGCTTCCAAATGTAGAGCGAACAATAGAGGCTGTCAAAGCTGTTACTTATCAGAAGTGAACCGGGAAAATATAGAGTTAGAAAAGGTTAGCAGTATTGCTAACCTTTTTTAGTTTATACGTGCCTTTTGTTAATTGTAAGCACCGGAATAGCAGATTTCTTAGTCAGCTTAGTAGCAAACGAATGGTTGATGAATCGACTAAGCCCTCCTTTAGCTTTGGATAAAACCACTATCAATCCGGCGTTTGTTCCTTCAGCATAGTCGAGTAGTGCTTCACATGGATTTCGATCTTCAATCACGTCTACCATGTAATTAGATAGTCCGACGATTTTGGCAACTTTATTCAAAAGCTGCATCATTTCTTCATCATCCTTAGACCGGGTGATATCGATGATATGCAAAGTAGATCCTAAGGCTTCACAGATATTTTTCACCTTTATAAAGGCCTTTTGTGTATACGTTTCGTCCTCCATATCAAGACCCAATACGATATCTTCAATTGGATGAAACTGCTGGTCTTGAAGAGACAAAACCGGAACCGCTAAATTATCTATTAACTGTTCCGTATGATTTCCACTAAAAAACTCTTGAATACTTTCCTGGCCGGAAGTGCCAATCACAACCAAGTCTACGGGGTGTTGTTCAACATAGTGAGTGATTCCCTTCAGAAACCCTCCTCCATATTGTTGTGTATAAACCAATACTTTGTCTGTAGAAAAATCCTGTTCTAATGCTTTAAGTTTTCTTTTATTGGCTCTAAAAAGCTGTGCATTAAACAAGGAATCATCAGATATTGCACTACCACTAGCCTCCCCTGATAAATGCAGAGACATATCTCCAAGTGGTAATTCTTCGCAATGAATTACAGTTACACGTGCGTCCAATGGTTCTGCCAACCTGATAGCAAATTCAAGCGCATATTCTGACAAATTGGAAAAATCGGTAGGTACAAGGATATTTTTCATCGCATTGAGATTTGGTTAGTACCAAACTACAATGCCTAGCCGATTAGAAACAGGACATACATCAGTTACAAAATTGCTTTTGATCAGATATTGAAGATTGACAAACCAATTACTTCATTCCTCCAAGCATATTGGCAAGTGCTCGCTTCCCTCCTGACTTATTCATCATCTTCATCATCTTACGCATTTGCTCAAACTGCTTAAGCAATTGGTTTACCTCCTGAATGGACGTGCCACTACCCTTCGCTATGCGTTGCTTTCGGTTACCATTGAGAATTTCAGGTTGTGTACGTTCTTTGGGTGTCATGGATTTAATGATCGCTTCAATAGGCTTTAAAGAATCATCATCAATATCTATATCCTTGATGGCTTTACCCATTCCCGGAATCATTCCCAGAAGATCCTTCATGCTACCCATTTTCTTCATCTGCTCCATTTGAGCAAGGAAGTCATCAAATCCAAATTGATTTTTTCGAATCTTTTTATTGATTCTTCTTGCCTCTTCCTCATCATAGTTCTGCTGGGCTCGTTCTACTAAGCTGACAACATCACCCATTCCAAGAATTCGACTTGCCATCCTATCCGGGTGGAATAGATCGATGGCATCCATTTTCTCTCCAGTGGAAATGAACTTGATTGGTTTTTCTACCTCTTTTCTTATTGAAAGTGCAGCACCACCACGTGTATCACCATCGAGTTTAGTAAGAACCACCCCATCAAAATCTAGTCGCTCATTGAATGTGGCAGCAGTATTCACCGCATCCTGTCCTGTCATTGAGTCAACTACAAAGAGGGTCTCTGCAGGATTAACAGCCTTTTTGAGTTCAGAAATCTCATTCATCATTTGCTCATCCACTGCCAATCGACCGGCAGTATCTATGATGATTGATTTCTTACCGTTCTCTTTAGCATACTTGATCGCATTTTTCGCGATTTTAACAGCGTCTTTATTGTCAGGTTCAGCATAAACTTCCACTCCTACTTGTTCTCCAAGTACCTTTAGCTGATCAATTGCGGCAGGCCTGTAAATATCACATGCTGCTAGCATTACTGTGCGACCCTGCTTTTTAAGGTGATTGGCAAGCTTTCCTGAGAAAGTAGTTTTACCGGATCCTTGAAGACCTGAAATCAGAATTGTGTTTGGATTGCCGTCTAAACTTATAGGCACGTTGGTCTCACCCATTAACTTGGTGAGCTCTTCCTGAACAATCTTCGTCAATAATTGACCCGGAGATACTGCTATTAAAACATCTCTACCCAGGGCCTCTTCCTTGATATTGTCGGTCACATCTTTTGCCACCTTGTAGTTCACATCGGCATCAACCAAGGCTCTTCTGATCTCCTTAATGGTAGATGCAATATTGATTTCGGTGATCTGCCCCTGTCCCTTTAGCGTTTTAAACGCCCTGTCTAGTTTTACACTTAAACTATCAAACATAATTCTTCTTAAAAATCCTGCTGCAAAGGTATAAAATAGTGATCAGTGATTGATAATTCCTTACAAATGAAACCTTTTATTTGAGATAGAGTATAACTAGTACCTTGCATAACAAAATACAACCAAAATGAAAAGGACAATTTTTACACTAATTCTACTATTCAGCGCAATATTTATAGTAGAAGCACAAAAGGTGACTAAGAAAGATATTGTTGGTACCTGGAAGCTTGTAATTGACATTGAAGAAGAAATGGAAGAGGAAGCCGAAGAAGCCGACTCTATGCTTGAAGAGGTGTTCATCAAAGCAATCTCTGGATTTGTAGGTGGCATAATGGAAGACATTGAGATTTACTTCGAATTCCAGGCAGACAATGATGTGAAAATCACTGTTTTAGCATACGATGAAAAAGAAACCGAAAGGGGCACTTGGTATATCAATAAGCGTGGCTATTTAGTGATCGAGAATATCGATGACGATGATGATGATTTCAACATCAGCGCAGATGATGACGAGTGGAAGCTCATAGACGGAATTCTCGTAAGTGATGAGCACGAAAAAGATCGAACAGTTTACATGACTCGTGTAGATTAGAATATCACACGTTCACCTACTCTACTATAAAGGCAGCCATCAAATGGTTGCCTTTTTTGTATTTAGTCGGTCATCCAGGCTTAACTTGCCTTCCCCATACAAGACTAAAAATAATGACCCTGAGAGAATAGAGATCGCAGGGTAGACATTTGGATAAGGATCGTTTAAATGAACTAAAAGTATGGCCACAATGAAATTAAAAACCATGACCAGGCCGGTTAAACGAACCTTCCATCCAACGATAAAAAGAATACCACAAATAAATTGAGCATAAACGGATACTACCGCAGCTACCAGCGGGAGTGGCATTCCAAAAGCTTCCAAAAACTTTTCAAATTCAATCATTCGTTCCCAGGAAAACACATTATCCTGGGTGCCATAGATTAAGTGGAACCCTACAGTAAGTCTAATTGGAAGATCCGCGTACGCTCTCAGTTTGTTCATTTCCAAATAAGGTATCTACGATGACTTTGGCAGCAAGCCGGCTACCCTTGGGTGATGGATGAAAACCATCCATGCCATACAGGGAAAAGTCTTCATTACTTTCAAAATAAGATTTCCAGGCCTGCCCTACCGGACATAAAATCGCATCATTTGCACTTGCCGCATCGATGTGATTTTTGATCACTCCATCAAAAGTGTGAAATTAGGTGCGTGACGGCCAGACCATAAAGTAAACCAATTGAGTTCCATGGTTTTGACATAGCTTTTGATATCTGGCTCCATCTTCAATCAACATTCGCCTCCCCTCATCTTGGGAGGAAGGTCCCTGCTGCACCACTACATAATCATACTTTTCACTTTGAATAAGCTTCTGAACTTCTCCGTCATCCCAATGATCAATGATTGCATAATTAGGAAAGGCTATCATCTTGGTTTGAACTTTCAAACCTTCTCGCTTAGCCTCTTTCTCCACCAATTCCGGAAGGTTATTTGTATAGGTTAAGCTATTGCCAACAAACAGTATTCGTGTTGTTTGACTGAAAGAGACAAAGGAGGTTATTAGAACAATAAGCAGAATCAAAGACCGTCGCATATTCACGAAACAATCCATGTTCTTCGAACCCTACTTTTCGAGTATAGATTTTAAATCAGCAGGCGAATAATTGATGGACTTAAGGGTCTTATTGTCTCCTACTCTGTACACCAGCCACTTCCCATCTCTTTCTTCATAGTAAGCGTCTGTATCCTTTTCAGCCTTGTAGTGAGTCACTGTTTGCTTAGCTTCTTCTTCGGTTTTACAGGCCTTGCTCATATTGGATCGTTGCACTTCTTCAAAGAGCTCTTTAAATTTTTCGCCAAGACCAAACTCAAGCACAGCACCTGAAAGCACATATTGGATATCGCATAGCGCATCAGCTATTTCCACCAGATCATTGTCATCAATAGCCTCCTGAAGTTCCTTGAGCTCTTCAGCTATGAGCGACACCCTAAGCTTACATCGATCTTCAGAAGGGATCTGAGGGTTTTCCAGTATGGGATGTCTGAAAGTTTTATGAAAATCTGCTACTTGATTTAAAGGATCTATTTTATCCATTGGTTTTTCGTTCTTTTTTGATTGCTCGTGTTAAAAAATATAGGAAGCCACCCACCACCACGGTGAGAATTATGATCATACTTACGATTGCTCCGGTGCTCATTGCTTTACAAATTTTCTATACAAATATCCATTTAATATCAGCCCTGCAATTATAACAATCCCCCATTGGGTAATAGTAGATGCGTTGCTATATACTCCAAACACATCCCACTGCCCCTGTTCATTAAACCAGGTGGAGCTAAAGTCTTGTGAAAGCCACCAATAGATCAAAAAGAACCCGATGGCTATGTTAGCAAAAATGGCAAATCGAAAATACTGTGAAGGTAAAATCATATCTGAGCCTACATCAATTGTAGATGCTTTGAACTTCGCCGGATTGTTCATTGCCACGCCAATCAGAATAAACAAACCGGTCACAATAAGTCCTACACCCCATACCCAATCTTGATTTGAAAAGTAGTCGAGTGACCATGCAGATGGGAACCCGAAAATGATGAAGCAGACTATAACTACCACCAATGTCTTTCTTTTTGAAATATTCAAGTCTGCCACATTTTGTAGAAAGAGCTCAATCATAGGCAGCAATGAACTAAATGCAGCTACAAACAATGCGAGGAAGAATAAAGCTGACAGGTAGTCTCCTCCGGGAATATTGGCAAAGAGCTTGGGAATAATAGTGAAGGTCAGCGCCTGATTCCCAGTCTGCAGGTATGAGATAGCCTCTGCATCTGATGCTGCTAAAGCAAACACTGCCGGAAGTATGGCCATGCCCGATAAAAGTGAAGCTGTATTGTTACCAAAAGCGCCTATGAATGTATTTAGGGTTACATCTTCATTATCACGAGAAAATGCTGATAAGGTCATCATTAGCCCCCATCCTGCCCCGGTACTCCATGCTGATTGAGAAAGTGCTTCTATCCAAATCGTGGGATTACTAAAAAGAGACCAATCAATCGCAAACATGTATTCAAGTCCTCTGACTCCCCCGTCCATATTCAACGATACGATGACAATGACTATCAAGAGCAAAAACAAACTTGGAATTAAAAGCTTATTTGCCTTCTCCAATCCATTTTTGACGCCTCTTATTAGTATGAATGCTGCCAGAAAAATCACGCAGATATACACGATGACTGTCACCCAATCACCATTGGAAATTCCATTCCAAAAATTGGCCAGGTAATCAGGGTTTGATTGTAGCGTCTCTTTCAGTGTGGATTCCTGAAAAACATTGCCTAACGAGAACGTTAGATATCTGAAGGACCATGCAGTAACAATGGAGTAATAGAAGGCTATACCTAATGTACAGATGGTAATGAAAAAGCCCATCCAGGTGTACTTCTTACCGGCAAATTGAGCAAAGCTTCCAATAACTCCACTTTTGAATTTTTTACCAATAGCAAACTCAGAAAGCAATAGAGGTATCGACCAGATAAATAGAAACAATATCCATAAGAGGATGAATGACCCACCATACTGTCCGGCTAGTCGTGGGAACCTCCAAAGGTTGCCTGCGCCAATAGCCATACCTAAGGCAGCCAATACAATTCCCCAGCGATTACTAAACTGTTCTTTACTCATATATCAGGTATTGCGAATCCGCCAAATATATGGCTTTAGGATAGAATAATAATATCACAAGGAATCAAATCCAAGACAGCCGATATCTTTAAATTCTTCATCATTCAAAAACTTTTCTATTATTTTTCTTTTTTGAAAAAAGAACTTCTTAAGCTCCGATCGAGTGGAATTTCCAAACCTTAACCAGATTAACTTTGGTGGGAATCCTTTAGTGAGTTGAAATTCAAAAAAGTCAGCATCAAAAGTGACAATCGTATAGTCATGATCTTTGGCAAAGTTCCAGATCATTTGATCTTCCTTATTTAGCAGCCCTAGCGACTTAACGTGTTTGATACTAGGATAAACATCGCTTAATTCTTTGACAGGACGATAAGAAATATTCTGATCAAGCATTAACCTCATGCAACACGAATATTGTGCTCACGATCTGCGGCATATTCGAGGCATGCTCTTATATCATTTTCATTCAACTCAGGGAAATCTTCTATTATCTCACTGTATGACATGCCTTTGGCAAGCCACGCCAAAACATCATATACGGAAATTCGAGTATCACGTACGCACGGCCTGCCGAATCGCTTATTTGGATTTATTCGAATGATCTCTTTGTAAGATTTCATATTATCAAAGATAATCAACAAACTTACTCATCCTTCAAAGTGGTAGCAGGATTTATCAGTGCTGTACTAATCGTCCTGTGACTAACTGTAATTGCAGCAATCAACAAAGTGACCATAAATGCTATTAGGAAAAACTCAACCCCAAGTTCTATTCGAAATTCGTAATCGTTTAGCCATTGATTTAGTATAAAGAACGCAGCAGGTGCGGCAATCAAAAAAGCAATAATTACCAAGACAAACACCTCTGTTGTGAATTTTCGAATGATACTGAGAATAGAAGCACCTAATACTTTTCTGATACCCACTTCTTTGGTTCGGTTTGCTGCTATGAAAGCAATCAACCCGTACAAACCTAAACACCCGATGATGATTGATACCGCTGAGAAGGTGGTCATTAATGTCGCGACACTTTGCTCCTGTTCGTAGTTTTCCGCTAGTTGCTCATCGTAAAACTGCCAATTAACCACAAACTCCGGATACACTTTTTCCCAGGTATCTTCGAAATGAGTGATTGCATTCTTAACGTTAGCTCCCTCACGTGTTTTAAAGGCAACCTCATAGAATACCTCAGGATCCCTCAGCAACAATACGTATTGAATTCCTTCACTCAAATCTTGGGAATGAAAGTCTTTCATTACCCCAATCACTTTTAAGTCATTTCGCCTCCATCCAGAAGTTAATTTTTCACCAAGAGCACCGCTATAGTTATCCTTGAATCCCATAAGATCAGCTATTCGCTGATTAATGATTACATAATTAATACTATCCGATGGCATGAAGTTTCTACCTGCCAGTAGCTCCAGCCCATATAGATTGACATACTCTTCATCTGCAGGCTTGAAACTGGCATTGAAATCTTCTTCTATCTCCAGAGGTGGGTAATTGAAATTTGAGTGAGAGTTTGAATTACCGGTTGGCGAACTGAGTGAAAAGGTAATGTTTTCTATCGCCGGGTCTTCTAACATTAGGTTCTTAAATCGCTGGTTTTTGACTTCATCGCGTTGCGGGAGATAGCTTTTAATAATAGCCTCCTTTTCAAATCCTAAATCCTTTTCCATGAAGTACCGCATCTGCGCAGAGATAATCACAGTACCAATGATTAGAAATTGTGAGATCGTAAACTGAGTCACTACTAATGCTTTGCGTAGGTTCAGACCTCCTGAATGATCCTTGGACGTAATCTTACTCTTTAAGGCCTGTACAGTGTTCATATTACTTAGTAATATGGAAGGGTAAAATCCTGACAAGAAACTTACCACAACAAGTAATAGCAGCATGAAACCAATGGTCTCGAATTGCACGAATAGATCAAGTGTTAACCGGGTACCTATAACATCTTCCAGTTGCACAAAAAGAAATTCAGCAATAGCCAACGAACAAAACAATGCAACCAAAGTAATAAGCGTGATTTCTGTAAAAAACTGAACGACCAACTGGCCTGAGTAACCTCCTATGGCCTTTCTTATTCCAATTTCTTTAGACCTATTAGCAGCTTGTGCAGTGGCCAGGTTCACAAAATTGATACACGCTGTTAAAACCAGAAAAATAGCAATAATTGCCAACGCTTTGATTAATTCCGGTGAGGTTGAGTATACATAATTACCATACTCATCATCGTAATGAATCTCTGCTAATGGTTGTGTAACAAACCTTCTTCTCTCTGATGCTCCTTCTTCATAATGTTTTTCAACAAAATCCAGAAGCTTATTATCAAATGTCACGCGGTTAAATCCATCTCCTACGAGAATGTAGGTGTTGGTATTGGAGCTGGTTGAATTCCATCGTTTTCCCTCACCGAAATAAGGATTGCTTGCTGCTTGTCCGCTGTATTCTAGAAGTACCGTAAATGGAAAATTGGTAGCCTCAGGAGGATCGGAGATAACTCCAACAACTGTGAAATCTGCCAGGTTGCCAACATTAATGGATCTACCCATTGCGTTTGCTTCGTTCCCTTTCTCCAATCCGAAAAACTTTCTACTCTCCGAGGCTGAGATCACCGCCGTATTTGGCTCACTTAGCGCAGTTTCCGAATCACCCGCCAAAAACTCTACCGAGAACACCTTGAAGAATTCATTCTCTGTATAAACAACACCTTCTTCTAAAAGAAATTTCTTTACATTCTGTCCCTCATTGACATTGATTTGATCACCGTATTCATAGTGCGTTCTGACTACCTGTTGAATATCCGGATAATCCTCACGAAGCGTAGGCCCCACCGGATGAGGTGAACCCATACCTTTTGATACTTCGCCGGCTCTAATGCTTTGACCTACAATCCGGTAAATATTATCGTAGTTTTCCTGATGCTTATCAAAGCTGTTTTCAAAGACGATTACCTTATAAATAACAAGTGCACACCCAATACCTAAGGCTAACCCTAATACATTGAGAAACGCATAAACCTTGTTTCTACTAAGGTTTCTAATGGCCGTTTTGAGATAGTTCTTGAACATGGTCTTCTAGGTTTCGTTGTAAATAGGATCAAAATCATGCCAGACTACCTAAGTATCTGATAAACAAAAAAATACACCTGACACCACTATTGAAAGTGAAGCCAGGTGTACAGGTAATTCGTTCAATTTCGTACAGTCTAATCGTCTGATTTAGAAACCTTAATTACAGTTTTATAGATGAAATAGATGATTAAGCCGAAGATGATTAATCCAGGCCAGCTCGATGCATCTTCAAATACTCTCATCGCATTTGGATCGCCTCCGGACTTCATCACTCCAACAGTAAGTCCTGCAATTAAAATACCCATCAAGGCCTCTCCTGTGATCAGTCCTGATGCCAACAACAATCCGGCGTTATTGCCTTTTTCAATGTTCTTATTCGATTTTGTTGCTTTTGAAAGCATATAGGCTAAAACTCCTCCTACGAAAATAGATGAGTCAAGCTCAAAAGGTAGGTATAGACCAACTGCTACCGCAAGAACGGGCATTCTGAAATTTGATCCCTTAGATTTTAAATACTGATCAAAAGCAATAATGGCCGCAGCTATTCCAGCTCCGATATAGATAATGTTCCATGGCAATCCGCCACCAAAAATACCCTGAGCCACACTCATCATTAAAGTTGCCTGAGGTGCTGCCAATGCTTCCGGTTGTTCCGGTGTTGGTGCTCCGATACCATTTCCTATCAATAAGATGTTCAAAACAATTGGGATGGCAAGTGCGCCTGCTACAACTCCCACAACCTGCATGATCTGTTGCTTGTATGGTGTTGCACCCAATAAATGACCCGCCTTAAGATCCTGCATGTTATCTCCAGCAATTGCTGCTGCACAGCATACCACTGCACCAATCAGAATAGCTCCTGCAGCTCCGGCAAGGTCATTCCCTGTGCCCATCAAAGTGAGCAAAAGAATAGAAGCAAACAAGATAGTGGCTATTGTTACTCCTGAGATCGGATTGTTGGAACTACCTACCAGCCCGGCCATGTAGCCTGCCACGGCAGCAAATAAGAATCCAGCCACAACCATAATTAAGGTCATAGTGGTGGTGACTGTCGCATCGCCAATAGCAGATTGATATATGAGGAAAATTGGAATAACCATCACTCCAATCGCGATGATCACCCATGACATAGGCGTATCCATCTCCGTTCTGATCTGATCTTTCATGGATGTACCGCCTTTCTTAAACGCTGAAATACCAGCTTTAAATGCAGTACCCAATGATCCGGCAAGACTTAGTAATGCCCACAGTCCTCCAACTACCATTGCTCCTACTCCTAAGTACCTCATTTTAGCACTCCAAAGTGCTCCTCCTAAATTATCCGCATTCACATCGCTTACACTTGTAAAGCTTCCCAACTGAACGAGCTCCGCAGCAACTGCATCAAACCCATTCGATCCAATGTAAATCGGCATAGCTATCCACCACGTGATTACTCCTCCAAAAAATACCAGAAAGGCAATATTCAATCCTACAATGTAGCCTACCGCAACAAGTGCCGGAGACAGATTCAAACTGAAGTACCCATAGAATTTTTGGCCTACTAGTGTTGCCTTCTCGAACAAACCACTCCAAAGATTAAGTGCTGAATCGGCCAGCTTGAAAAGGCCTCCGATGATCGATCCCCAGACAAGGTATTTTACTGCTTTTCCTCCTTCTTCTCCTGTTTTTAACACTTCAGCTGTTGCTACACCTTCAGGGAATTTTAGGTTTTCTTCCACAATTAAAGCTCTACGCAGAGGAATGGTGAATAAAATACCCAAAATTCCTCCACACATCGCAATGGCCATGGTTTCAAAATAATTGAACTCTTCCCAATACCCCATAATGACCAACGCAGGAATCGTAAAGATTACACCTGCTGCCAGCGACTCTCCGGCGGAGGCAGCTGTCTGAACAAGGTTGTTTTCAAGGATATTTGAGTTTTTGAAGACCTTCAATAGGGCCATTGAAATAACGGCAGCCGGTATGGAAGCAGATACAGTGAGACCGGCAAAAAGACCAAAATATGCATTTGCAGCAGACAATACCACTGACAACAATGCACCTAATATCACCGCCTTTACAGTAATCTCAGGCAAACTGGTGTTTGAATCGATATAAGGTTTTTCCATCTACGTTGGTTTTGAGTTAGGTTGTTTTATGATACCGGCAAAAATGTCTATTTGTAATGGATTAAACAAAAAAGGATCTTGTCACCCTACATAAGTTCCATTTATGGAAGTTGAAAGCGAGTATCGTCAAGCTGGTGACATTACCTTGAATCGTTACCGCGTATCCGAACGATGGATAGCCCCCCTTGTTCTATTGGTGTAATTAATTAGGAACAACTAAGAAAAAACATAATATTAAAAATCTAGAAACTTTATCATACGAACAAGCTAATGATGAATCAAAAGAGATATTTGATGGCTTAAAAGAAAAGATGGGTAGTGTACCAAACGTCTACGCAACCATTGGTAATTCATCTAAAGCGCTAAAAGGAATTTTAGACTTAAATAGCACATTATCTGAAGGCGAATTTTCACGTAAAGAAGTAGAAGCCATTGCTTTATCAGTGGCACAAGTAAATGAATGCAACTATTGCCTGGCGGCTCATACCGCAGTGGGTAAGATGCAAGGATTGACGGAAGATGAAACAGTGGAAATCAGAACAGGCGAGATAGCAGATAACAAGCTGAAAGCGCTATCTGAATTGGCTAAACAAATGACAATAACCAGAGGTAATCCAGATCAGGAATACATCAACAACTTCTTCTCAGCAGGTTATAATGCATCTGCATTATCAGAATTGATTGGATTTATTGCTGTAAATACCATTACCAATTATACAAACCATATCGCTGAAACAGACATTGACTTCCCGGTAGCACCGGAATTGGAGCACGCATAATCTGTACGTTCAGATTGATCATATAAAAGGCTGGGTAATTCCAGCCTTTTTTTATGATGTTAGGGCTATTTAATGAAAGATGTGATAGCATCCATTGAAATCCTATCCTTTAAGTCATTCCAATAATTAGCTTTTCGTAAAACTCCCTTTTCATCAACCAAAAATTCAGCCGGTATGGTGTTGAACGATTCATCTCCTGCCATCCAATGAACCGGTAGTCGCTTGAACTTTGCAACCAAGGCTGTTTGTATCAAGAAAAGGATATGACTTTTAATAGATTTAGACCTTGAACTTTCAACTCCAAATTTATCGTACCACTCTCTTTCCGGATCTGAAATAATTGGTACCGGAGACATATTTTCATAGAAGTGATTGGCAAGTAGTACTTCCTTGGTAGATTCAAAAAAGAAAATCATCTCCATCCCTCTGCTCTTTAATGGAGGATAGGCCATTTGAAGGGTGTGAGCTCTAATATTACAAAACGGACATCCTACATGCCTAAAAAATGCAATTAGCAGCTTTTTACCCTTAAGAGCATCCAGGTCAACTTCATTATCAAAAATATCAGTAGCCTGAATTCTCGGTATATGTGCCCCTTCTTTTAAAATTATCCTACTCAATCGTCTTCGCTTGTTTCATTTTCTAAAAGAAAATACGAAGATATTTTATTGAATGGATGTTACCGATTTATAATTGGAATTATTCGTATTCCTGATCACCACTTGAGGTGGTGCCATTTATTTTGTATCCCCCACGATCTATAACCAATCGTTTTTCACCTGATCGATTACCAACCTCCAAATCTCCGGATGTGGCGGTCAGATCAAAACTGAGCTCATCCAGATCATTAATAAAGTCAATTTCAATATTGCCTGAGGTTGCTTCCAGGTAGCAATTATCATTGACTTCAATACCATAGCCATCGATCTCACCGGAAGAAGTCCTGATTTTTAAAGCACCTACTCCTTTTCTGACATCTACGTCTCCCGAAGTAGCTTGAATTTCGATCTTTCCATTGAAACCTGAAACGGTGATATCACCTGAACTTGCTCTGGTTTCGATATTACCTCTTGTGTTGAAGATATCCTGATCACCACTTGTGGATTCAATTTCAGAATCTCCGGTAAGTCCATCTATATCAATGTCTCCGCTTGACGTTTCAACCTCTAAATTTGCTACTATACTTCTCAATGTAATGTCTCCACTTGATGCTTCAATTCGAGATTCCGAAGCTCGGAGATTAGCTACACTCACATCCCCTGAAGAATTATCTATGTCCAGTCGGACACCATCCGTTATTGTTAAGTCGATTCTGGATTCATTAAGTCTATAACTCTTCCAATTAGGTTTAGCATTTCTGTCAACACGAATTACCAGTGTCTTTCCTACGATCTCAGTATCAAACTCATAATCTCCTTCATCCCCATTTCCGGTAATCTTTCCTTTAAAGTATACGCGCTCGCCGGAGTTTACGTACACATCCACAAACGAACCCTCTATTCTTACTTCATCAATATTTTCTGCCTCTAACTCAGCCTTGGCTAAGATATTCTGGCCGTATGAAATGGTTGAACATAGTATTGTTATGACGATCAGGATCTTCTTCATGGTATATGGTTTTTATTTTAAAGATGAAGATTTATCGAAATGGTTGCTTCACCCCACTTTATATTTTTTCATAGCTGCTAAGAGCCTAAGGCCTTCCTTCAGGTAAGGATCCTTTTTAAGCTTTTCATCAATCTCATCCTTTTCAGCAATGTCTGAATTATCTACACTGGTAGCCAGATCGTCTTCGTCGTTATTTGAATTCTCTCGCCTGGTTTCCAGATTTAATGAAACGGATTTTCTGTTTCTATTTTCTCTGGCCTTTTCGATATCTCTCACCAGCTTTTGCAAGTCCGGATCTGAATTTAAATCTTCACGATAAAGCTTATTCAAGTGATCCAGTAGTTCTTCAGAAACTGTATTGGTAGGCTTATAATTAGCGCTCGCAATTTCATCCCATGGAAGTGCGTTTTCCCTACTCGCCTCACCGAAATCATCGATGGAATAAATGGATGGAAACTGAACATCTGGTGCGATTCCAACGCGTTGATTGCTACTACCCGTTACTCTGTAAAACTTTGCAAGCGTCATCTTAATCTGACCTAGATTCAATTCAGGGTTTCGAATGTACCTACTTAAATCAATCACATTTTGGACAGTACCCTTTCCAAAGGTGCTCTCTCCGATGATCACACCTCTTCTATAATCCTGAATCGCCCCGGAGAAAATCTCCGACGCTGAGGCACTACCTCTGTTTACTAAAACAGCTAGAGGACCATCGTAAAAGACTTCACCACCATCTTCATCATCCATTTTATCGACAGACTGATCATAATTTCTTACCTGGACTACCGGTCCATCAGGAATAAACAACCCACTCATTTCGATCGCTTCCTGCAGAGATCCACCTCCATTGAATCGAAGGTCAATCAACAACCCATCCATTCCCTGCTCTTCAAGCTCAGTGATCAATTTTTTTACATCCCTGGTAGTGCTTCGATAGTCTTCTTTTCCAGCTCGTAATTCTTCAAAATTCAAATAAAAGCTTGGTACAGTAATCACCCCCAGATTGTAGGTAGTATTACCTTCTGTAATTGGAATCATTTCTGATTTGGCAGCCTGTTGCTCCAAATTGATTTTATCACGAACAAGTCTCAATGTGTCAGGAAGTGCATTGATTCCTTCACTAGCTTTCAATATCTGTAGCCTAACCACAGAACCTTTAGGCCCACGGATTTTAGAGACTACATCATCTAATCTCCAGCCTATTACATCTATAAACTCTCCATCGTCACCTTGTGCCACTCCTATGATTCTATCATCTTTTTGAATCTGCTTGCTTTTATAAGCAGGGCCTCCCGGAATGATTTCAGCCACCTGAGTGTAATCCAGGTTTTGCATCAATCTAGCCCCGATACCCTCCAATGATAGGCTCATATCAATTTGAAAATTCTCGGCATCCGGGGGAGAAAAGTAATCGGTATGCGGGTCGTAAGCATTCGTGTAAGCATTCATGTAGCTCTGAAATACATCTTCACTATTGTACTGATAGATGGCTTTCTGAATGCGCTGATATCTTTTGGTCAGACTTTCGGAAATATCTTTCCAATCTCTTCCTGCAAGCTTATAACTGAGGGCCTGATTTTTAATGATTTTTCTCCAAATCTCGTTTTGCTCATCCTGATTTGAAGGCCAGTCAGCATCTTCCCTGTCAAATACATATATTTCATCTTTAGAGAAGTCAAACTCGGTATCCAGCAGTCCAAATACATAATCGATTTGACTTAATGCCCGCTTGCGATAAACATCGAACACATCATATGCAAACTGAAGCTTACCTTCAGGAATTTGATCATCTAGCTCGTATCTGTACTTTTCAAACTGTTTGACATCTGAAGTGTAGAAATATGCCTTGTTTGGATCTAGTGATTCAAAGTAGTTATCAAAAATGACAGAAGAAATGGAATCATTTAATGGTAGTTTCCGGTAGTGAATTCTTTTTAATAAATTGGTAATAACATAAGCCTCACTTGGATGTTCATCCAAAGGCTCAAGAACTTTTAACGTATCCCCTTCCAGTAATAACTGGATATCATCGCCATACTCAGTAGAAACTCCAAAGGAAGTGAGTAATACAAACCCGGCAATCAACAGCAACTTATTCATATGTAGTAAAATTTTAGACGTATTCTTTCAACGCAATATTGAAAAGATTGATTTTAAAAATAGCTGATTTTTTGTGAGCGGTTCAAATAGTAAGCCAAAACCACTACTTTTAATAAAAATTAACATTATGAAAAAGTATGCTTTGGGCACACTTTTAATAGGAATTGGATTTATTCTTATTTCGCTTACATTTTTTGCTTTTATGAAATCAAAAGATTTTGAAAAGCGATGGAATCAAACCGAGCTAGAGGCCAATCAACTACGAGAAGAGGTCATCCGCCTTCAGGAAATTGCAATAGATGAAGCAGCCAAAGCAAGAGCAGCAGAGGCTGAAGCCATGTTAAAAGCCAAAGAAGCCAAAAAATATTATGAGGAGCTAAGTGATTGTAGAGGCAAATGAAAGACGTAATTAAATATGGGCTGCCGTGGATATTACTATGTGCTATAATAATCACACTTAATCAACTTGGATTAAATCAAGGAGGACGGTTAATTGGATTGATGATAGCTATCCTTGCTATTTTTTATTTCAACATTGATAATCCGCATAAGGCTTATAAAAATGGACTTAATATCTCGCTGATTGCCTGGGTTGTGACCTTACAACTTCGTCAAATATTTAAACCTGAGCTAGGGAACTGGCTGCCGGCACTTGCCGCAGCTGTTTTGGCTTTTATCTATTTTCAACGCTTTCAAGCAAGAACAGACAAGCACTGGGTGGATGCTTTAAAATTAATCGGGGTACTCGCCTTACTCCCTGCGACCTACTTTGAGCCAGCTCTTACAGGCATCATAACCACTCTGTTAGCATTTATTTACTTACTCGATCGACTTATAATCAGAAGACAAATGAACAAAACCACACAGATCATTACTTTTTGCGTTATGGGGCTTATCTGTCTATCCTTTATGATTTTCGCTTTCATAAAAGCAGATGAAGCTGAAAAGCAACGTTTAAAAGCCCTGGCAGCTCAAGAAGAGGCAGAAAGATTAAGGGATGAGGCGGTGCAAATTCAACAAAAGGCACAATTAGAAGCAGCCCAGCAGGCATCAATCGCAGCTAGTATCATGGAAGAGCTGCAAGCATGCAAAGAAGATTCAAAATTGAACTGAACCTTATCCTTATGAAAAAGAACACAGTAATTGGTATTTTGATCCTACTTGTTTTATTCGCTATGACTTATGCTAAAATCAAAGCCAATGAAGTAGAAGAACAAGCCAGTCAAGCAGCCGCACTAAGAACTCAAGTGGAACAACTAACTAGTCAGGCAGAACAACTCAAACAAGCAGCTGAAGAAGCGGCAGCAGAAGCACTCATGCAAAGAGCACGAGCTGAAGAAGCACTTCGAGAATGTGAATCAACTAAATAAGCCATGAAAAAGAATATCATTATTGCAGGCCTTATGATCCTTTCACTTGTGTTCATGATCTTTTCATTTATCAAAGCAGATGAGGCAGAAAAGTGCAGAATGGAAGCTCAAAGAGCAATGTCTCAGGCGATGAGCGAAAAAGCGAGAGCTGATATGCAAGCAGAGCTTGCACTAAAGCATTCGGCAGAAGCCTCTATGGCTAAAGCAGAAGCCGAGCGCGCCATGGAAAAATTCATGGAATGCCGAGATGGTAAATAACCCTCACCCATTCGGGTGATTTTTCACTTACTTTTTCGGGCGTCCCACTTTCTGACTTTATTTGATGCAAACACACAACTATGAAAAAGCGAGTAACAGGCATTGGAGGTATCTTCTTTAAAACAAATGATCCTGAAAAAATGAAGGATTGGTACAGGAATCACCTGGGAATAGAATCCGACCAATATGGTGGTTTATTCAAATGGCGAGATTATGAGGACAAGGAAAAAGAATGCACGACTGCATGGAGTCCCTTCTCAAAAGACACCAAGTATTTCAAGCCAAGCGAAAAAGAGTACATGTTTAACTATCGAGTAGAAAACCTGGTGGAGTTACTCGAGGCATTGAAAAAAGAAGGTGTAGAAGTAATAGGAGATATTGAGGAATTCGAGTATGGTAACTTTGGATGGATCATGGATCCTGAAGGCCGAAAAATCGAACTTTGGGAACCGATTGATGCACCGTTTCTTTAAAATTAGACGTGCAATATTTTGTCTTTAACCAGTCGTTTGTCAAGGTATTGAATCACTACAATCAGTAGTCCTGCCAGTACAGCCAATGGAACAACTTTATTGCCTGTTTTTATCGATTCAAAGCTTTCCAAAGTAGATGGCATGAAATAAGCTATGGTGGCATATCCAAATCCAATTATCACAAGCGTACCGAGAGCCATCCATAGGTATAATTTTCGCTGACTGGACCTTTCTTTTTTTCTGACCGTCTGAATGATACGATCCTTGAAATCCCTACTTAATTGAAAAGTTGGCTCGGTTTTGAGCGCCTCATCGATGATATCTTCTATTCTTTTCATGCCAAAATATTTTTAATTGATAGCAGCCTAGTATTCATTGTAACGCAACCTCTTTTTTAGCTTGTTCTTCCACAATCAATTTAAGCTTTTTTCTAGCTCTGTGTATGTAGTTTTTTACGGTTCCTTCAGGCATACCTGTCACTTCTACAATTTCAGGATAACTAAACCCATCCAGATAAAAAAGCGTCAAAACCGTTTTATAATTTAATGGGAGCTGATCTACCAATTTTAAAATAAAGCGTTTCATATCTTCTTCTTCTGTCACTTGACTTTCTTCTCCTACTTTAAATGATACCTGATCCAAATCCACCTGATCCATGCGTTTCTTCTTAGCAAAGTTGACTGCCGTTCGATACGCAATTGTTGCAATCCAGGTTGAAAGCTTCGAGTCGAAATGGAAGGTATTCAGCTTATCTATTACCTTCATAAACACATCCTGACACAATTCTTCTCGGTCCATATCATCAGATACCACGCGAGTTATCATGTGAATAACCAAACGTTCGTACTTATCTATTAGCAAACGTATGGCAGAGTCACTCCCACTTAAAATCTGACGTACCAATTGTTTTTCGTCCATGGATACCTATTAGTCAGCACAGGTTATCTGAATGTTGCATGAAAAAATTATTTTTATTTGATGCAACATTTACAAATAGTCCCCATGTCCAATCAGGTGATGTTAAACATAAAAATTAAATAATTATGGACGATTTAGTACCTATAATAGCTATCATTTCTGTTTTTGGGTCGGTGATACTTTTTGTGTCCACCCTCACCAATTACTCCTTGAAGAAGAAACTCATTGATAAAGACATGGTGAATACAGAAACAGCTAATCTTTTTACTAAGCAGAGTAATAAACACAATGCCTTGAAATGGGGCTTAATTGTATTATTTGGCGGACTAGGATTAATCATTATTGATGCAATGAATCTGGATGGAGATGATGCTATGCCTTATGGAATAGAGGCTGTTTGTATCGCTGTTGGGTTTCTTATCTACTACGCAATGATGAAAAAAGAAATGGACCAATAAGCATTTTCTCAAGTGCAGGCGCAACTCAAAGGTCAATAAACTCAATGTCAAGGTGTTGCGCCTTTATTCATTAATCTCACTTTAGTTTTACAAATAATCAATCTTCATTTAAACCATTAGACTGATTCAGGTGTCTAAGAAGTCCTATGAAGTGGAGAATCCTAATCAAACTGCTTTATTTGGTCATCCTTTTCGCCGTAGCTGCCTATCAGTGGGAGGAAGAATCACAATTAATTGATTCGGATCCTTACATCGAAGAACAAGACCTTCAGCAAGCTTACCACGAAGCGTGACCGAAAACGTTTTCATTCCTTAGAGGAGAAGTTATATTTGCGGAACAAAAATTCTGTTAAATAACTCTCAAACTCTTATACAATGAAATTCAGACCTGGTGTTCTTACCGGACAGGAAGTAACAGACCTTCTCAACTATGCCAACGAAAATGATTTTGCATTACCTGCTGTAAATGTGACCAGCTCCAGTACAGTTAATGCTGTACTTGAAACCGCGCGAGACATCAACTCACCGGTAATGATCCAATTTTCCAATGGTGGCGCTGCTTTTATGGCAGGAAAAGGGCTTTCAAACGATGGTCAGGCAGCCGCAATCGCAGGTGGAGTAGCCGGAGCACACCACGTGCATCAATTAGCTGAAGCATACGGTGTGACTGTTATTTTACATACAGATCATGCTGCACGAAAATTACTTCCATGGATAGATGGGCTTTTAGATGCCGGTGAAAAGCATTTTGAGCAAACAGGAAAGCCACTTTACTCCTCTCACATGTTGGATTTGTCAGAGGAACCAATCGAGGACAACATTGGAACGTGCGTTGAGTATTTCAAGCGCATGGATAAAATGGGTATGACATTGGAAATAGAGCTGGGAGTGACAGGTGGAGAAGAAGATGGTGTTGACAATACGGACGTTGATAATTCGATGCTTTATACCCAGCCGGAAGAAGTGGCTTATGCTTATGAAAAGCTCAAAGAAGTAAGCGATAACTTTACCATAGCAGCTGCATTTGGTAACGTACACGGCGTGTACAAGCCCGGAAATGTAAAGCTTACCCCAATCATTCTGAAAAACTCTCAGGATCACATCCAGGAAAAGCACAATACAGGAACTAACCCTGTAAACTTCGTATTTCATGGCGGATCAGGTTCTTCAAGAGAAGAGATCAGAGAGGCAATTTCTTATGGTGCAATTAAAATGAATATCGATACAGATCTACAGTGGGCATACTGGGATGGTGTGAGAGGATATTACCAGGCAAACGAAGGTTACCTTCAAGGCCAGATTGGAAATCCTGAGGGCGATGATAAACCGAATAAGAAAAAATACGATCCAAGAGTATGGATCAGAGAAGCAGAAAAAACTTTTGTAGAGCGCCTGAAGCTTGCATTTGAAGATCTAAACTGCGTTGGAAAAAACGCTTAAAACTTAAATTGACCCTGGGCAATGTTCAGGGTCTTTTTTTGTCTGAACGGGCAGAAATGCTGAAACAAGTTCAGAAAAACGATGTTTTGTTTGAATAGAACCCAAAAATCAAAATGAAGAATATATCTGTTATTGGAAGCGGTACAATGGGAAATGGAATCGCCCATGTATTTGCACAAAATGGTTATAATGTTTCGTTGATTGATATCAATGAGGCTGCTTTAGAAAAAGCAATAGCAACCATTTCAAAGAACCTTGATCGAATGGTTCAGAAAGAAAAAATTACAGAAGCAGACAAAGAGTCCGCCCTGAAAAACATTACCACATTCACTTCTACAGAAGAAGGTGTCAAAAATGCAGATCTTGTGGTAGAAGCTGCAACGGAAAACTTCGATATCAAAAAGAAGATTTTCGAAACGATGGATAAACACGCACCGGAAGGGGCAATTCTTTCCACCAACACCTCCTCTATTTCCATAACTAAGATTGCAGCAGCCACTAATCGACCGGAGAAAGTAATCGGTATGCACTTCATGAATCCGGTACCGGTTATGAAGTTGATCGAAGTAATCAGAGGATATGCTACCTCTGATGAAACAACAACTACCATCATGGAGATGAGCAAGAACCTGAAGAAGGTTCCAGTGGAAGTAAATGATTATCCCGGTTTTGTAGCAAACCGAATTTTGATGCCTATGATCAATGAGGCGATCATCACCCTTCATGAAGGAGTAGCCGGAGTAGAAGAGATTGATACGGTAATGAAGCTGGGTATGGCTCATCCTATGGGTCCACTTCAGCTTGCAGACTTCATTGGATTGGATGTATGCCTTTCGATCATGAATGTACTGTACGAAGGATTTGGAAATCCTAAGTATGCTCCATGTCCCTTACTGGTGAATATGGTGACTGCAGGATACTTGGGAGCTAAAACCGGTGAAGGGTTTTACAAATACACGCCGGGATCCAAGGATCTGGAAGTGAGCAAAATGTTTAAATAAATACCGAAATCAAAACAAGAAAAGACAGGTATGAATATCTGTCTTTTTTTATTTGTGCCGATCATATAAATCAATTAGGATATTTTTGAATGAGTTGGGAACTTCCCCACCTTAAAACTCACTTCGAAAAGATGAAACAAATCCAATCAATAACACTTTTAGTGGGCATCCTGCTTTTAGGGGCCTGTACGAATCAAACGAAAGAAGAAAAACCTATGAGACCTGATGCACCCGTTGCAGCTAAGGCTGATACTATTTTGAAGGAACACGGACAAACCAGAGTAGATCCTTACTTCTGGATGCGTCTCACAGATGATCAAAAAAGAGCCTCTGAGCCTGACGAGCATACTGAACAAGTATTAGCATATCTCAATGCCGAGAACGATTACACACAAAAGGTCATGTCTCATACTGAGGATCTTCAGCAGAAACTTTATGATGAGATCGTAGGAAGGATCAAGCAAACAGATGAATCCGTTCCGTATTTATCCAATGGATACTGGTACTACACGCGCTATGAAGAAGGCGGTGAATACCCAATCTATTGCAGGAAAAAGGGAAGCCTGGAGGCAGAAGAAGAGGTTCTTCTAAACGTAAATGAAATGGCTGAAGGCTATGGCTATTATGCAGCAGGTGGACTAAATGTCAGTCCTGACAATAAAATCCTGGCGTTCGCAGAAGACACGCTAAGTCGAAGAATCTATACAATCAGATTTAAGAATTTAGAGACTGGAGAATTTATAGATGATCAAATTGAGAACACCACCGGAGGTGGAGCCTGGGCGAATGATAATAAAACATTCTTCTATACCGCTAAAAACAAAGTATCTCTCCTTTCGGAAAAAATCTACAGACATGAATTAGGCACTCAGCCTGAGATGGATGTAATGGTTTATCATGAGAAGGATCCATCGTTTTATATAGGCGTTTACAAATCAAAATCGGATGATTATGTGATCATCTGGAATAGCAGCACATTGGTAAGCGATTATCATGTGTTGGATGCAAATAACCCACGAGGAGATTTCCAACAGTTTATTCCGCGTGATGACAATGCGCATGAGTACAGTATCTCACACTTTGAGGACAAGTGGTATATCGTTACAAACAGAGATGCCACGAACTTCAAGCTGATGGAAACATCTTTGGGCAATACCTCTGAGGATAACTGGAAGGAAGTGATCCCCCACCGAGACAATGTATTGCTAGAAGGCATTGAACTTTTCAACGAATACATGGTGGTAGATGAGCGAGAAAATGGACTCACCAACCTCCGAATTATTAATCAAAAATCCGGTGATGAGCATTACCTGGATTTTGGGGAGCCGGCATATAGTGCCTACATATCTACGAATGCTGAGTTTGACACTAACATTTTAAGGTTTGGCTATACGTCCATGACTACACCTAACTCCACGTATGATTACAACATGGAGACCCGCGAAAAAACATTGATGAAGCGTCAGGAAGTGGTAGGTGGACATAATCCGGAAGATTATGTAACCGAGCGAATCTGGGCTACCGTGAGAGATGGAGAGCGAGTGCCAATATCAATCGTTTACAAAAAAGGATTTGAAAAGGATGGCAATGGCCCTCTACTGCAATATGGCTATGGCTCCTATGGTGCTACGATTGATGCTAGCTTTAGCTCTGTAAGATTAAGCTTGCTAGATCGAGGGTTTGCTTTTGCTATTGCGCACATTAGAGGTGGTCAATTGATGGGTCGTCAGTGGTACGAAGATGGAAAAATGTTCAAGAAAATGAACACGTTCAATGACTTCATCGATTGCTCGAAATACCTTATTGAGCAAAACTATACTTCACCAGAGCACCTGTATGCACAAGGCGGAAGTGCCGGTGGATTGTTGATGGGTGCAGTAGTAAACCTTGCCCCAGAACTTTATAATGGCATTTTGGCTGCTGTTCCCTTCGTAGATGTAGTCTCTACCATGTGGGATGAATCCATACCTCTTACAACTAATGAGTTTGATGAGTGGGGGAATCCAAAAGAGCTGGAGTCTTATGAGTATATGATGTCTTACTCTCCTTACGACAATGTAACTGAGCAAGACTATCCGAATATGCTTGTCACTACGGGTCTTTTTGACTCACAGGTACAATACTGGGAGCCGGCCAAGTGGGTAGCAAAACTCAGAGACATGAAGACTGATGATAATACCTTGATTCTTGATACGGATATGGAAGCAGGACATGGAGGAGCTTCAGGAAGATTTAAGCGATACAAGACCACTGCTCTTCAGTATGCGTTCTTGCTTGACCTGGAGAAAATCGAAGAATAACCAGTCGCTAGTTTAGACGTTTTAAAAAGCCTCGGATAATTCGAGGCTTTTTTAATATCGGTCAACAGCAATACTATGATAATTGGAACGAGATACGTTTTAGCCGTTCAGAACTTGGCCCACTCTATCACTTATTATAAAAATAAGCTGGGTTTGAACCTGGAATGGGAAATGGACGGATGGGCGTTACTTAGCAGAGAAAAATTCATTATCATGCTTGGTGAATGTAAGCAGGATATATCCGCATTTGAAACCAACAATCACTCTTACTTCGGATATGTGGAGGTTAAACAGATTGATGATTTGTATGAGGAGCTTACAGGAAATGGTGTTGAAGTCATTACTGAACTTGAAGATAAACCATGGGGCCAAAGAGAATTCGGAATTCGAACACCGGATGGACACAGGATTATGTTCGGTAGCCAAAATGATTGACTATCTGTCTGGAGTTAGAGCGTCTATCTAGCCTTTGTGTTCCATAAAATTCCAGTTTAATGAAATTTTCAACTTACCGTCAAATAAAACCCTAGGTGGCATGAGATTTGTTAGCTTTGTAGTGTTCTATCACCGTGATTACTATTCGCTACAGCAAATAATATCACATACTCATAATACGATTAGGTTAAGCATTATGTGTGGATAGAACAAAGCCCTGACGAGTCTACGACTGTCAGGGCTTCTTTTCATTAAAAGAATCTTTCTTTTATTTTTTGACAACCAGCGTACCTGCTATCATGTCATGAAGGGCTTGCTTCTTCTCAGTGAAGCCTGCCATGATGTACCCGATAAGAAGTATCAGACCTGAGACTATCTTTCCAATTTGCCTCAAGGCAGCTTTTCCAATGTCCAGCTTGTTGCCGTTCATATCTGTTACCTTCAAACCCAATGCGATTTTTCCTACTGTCGCTTGATATTTACTTGACTCCATGATCGCATAATAGAGGAGGTGAATGATCAACATGAGAATACCTCCAGCAAACAGTGCACCCATAACTGCAGTACCCATCGCAATAATATCCCCATCAGTCATTGTGTTAAAATCAAATCCTTCACTAGCTGCACCGATGCTCAATCCAACTGCTGCTAAAATGGGGATTATTACAAAACCATTGATTACGTATAAAATGATGTAGTCAATAATGTAGGCTACAAATCTGAGCCAAAATCCAGCGTATTTACTTTCTGCCATAATTAGTTAGGTTTAGTTTATACCTATCAAATTAGTGGATTTATCATTGATATACCAAATGGGAATTGGATATTAGATTAATAAAAACAAGGTAGCAGCTATTTCTTTTAAGGCTCCTGAAAATACAGGAAACATCTACAAGGTTTCATACAACCATTGAGCCCATGCAACATCCTGAATAAAACGGTTGTCCAACCATTCAAACTCAAAAACTTAAAAGGATGCTAAAAAACTATCTAACCATTGCGTTCAGAAATCTCTGGAAACACAAATTATTTACAGGATTAAATATCTTCGGATTGTCCTTAAGCATGTCAGTTTGTCTAGTCCTTATTCTTTTGGTTTATGACCATTTTCAATACGATAAATTCCATCCACAAGGGGATAAAATCTATCGCATCACTACTGCAGCTAAAGGTCATGAAGGGCCATTCAATGAAAAATATGCCACCTCTCCCCTGCCATTTAAAAACGAGCTTGTTGAGCAATATTCTATCATTCAGGGTGGTACTAATCTTAATTCTTACCTGCGTGGTGAAATTCGCTCACCACATAAAATCTTAAACATTCGCTCGATGTATGCTGATGAAGCATTTTTTGATGTTTTTGGTTTTGAATTAAAGGAGGGCGATATCAATTCTTTATCAGAACCTTTCAATATTGTTCTCAGCGAAGACTTATCCAGCAAACTATTCCCAAACCAATCAGCACTGGGACAAACCATAGATTTTGAAGATCATGGAAGCTATAAAGTCACCGGAGTGGTTAAAAATCCACCAGGGAAAACCCACATGCAGTTTAAAGCCCTGGCATCCCTAAACACACTTCCTATTCTAGCTGAAAAAGGGATAGTATCCGATAGCTATAATAGCTGGAAAGAACACTGGAGTGGGTATAACTACCTGGTATTGAGTGACCCATCATTTCATGAAGAAGCAGAAGCAGCCATTAACACACTTGCATCTGAAAAGATTGAATACGAAGCAGACGAACAAGAAATGATATTTCGGCTTCAGCCGATGAATTCGATTGTTCCGGGCGGTCTTACATCCAATGAGATCGCATTCACTTTGCCATGGTTTGTACTTATGTTTTTCGGTGTGTTGGGGTTGATAGTGCTTATTACCGCATCAATTAATTATACCAATTTATCAATTGCGAAAGCACTGAGTCGTGCGAAAGAAATAGCGATCAGAAAAGTGAATGGTGCCAGCCGAAGACAGATAATATCGCAGTTTCTTACAGAGTCGGTAATTACAGCCTTTTTATCTCTACTATTGGCGGTGGTGATCTACCGATTTCTGATTCTTTCTTTCAACGAAATATGGATTTTTAGCATGATCGGTATCTCATTGGAGGACTCCATTGGGACTTATGGATATTTTATCCTTTTCACGATCATTTTAGGACTACTTACCGGGATTGGACCTGCGGTGTTTCTTTCCAAAATCAAAGCAGTAAACTCACTTAAAGGAAATGTGTCAAAAATAAAGTCAAGAAAACGGTCGATACTCAGGCACCTATTTGGAAAGCGAACCCTGATCAGCATTCAGTTTAGTTTATCAATCATCATGCTGGTGACGATTCTAATCCTCAACAAACAAGGTGAATTTCTAGTAAACTCAAATTATGGATTTAATGAATCAGAGGTGTTTTATGTCAACACCCATAAGCAAAATCCTGCTTCAATCAAGCAACATTTTGAATCCATTTCCGGTGTAGAAAATGTGACTTTCACCTCACATCATCCCGCAATAGGACGCTCTCATGGAGGAGGTGCTCAATGGAAAAAAGACCAAGATCCAATTACCCTCTATTATTTCTCTGTAGATCCAAATTATATCGATGTAATGGAGCTGGATCTTATTGCCGGGAAGAACTTCCCCAAAGATATTTCCACACAGAATGAAAAGTTTCTGATCATTAATGAAACCGCGGTTGAAACCTATGGATTTGAATCCGCCAGCCAGGCCATTGGTGAAACGATGTTTCTTGACACGCTATCTCTTCAGATCATTGGAGTGGTGGAAGATTATCATTGGGAGCCACTTATGAAATCCATACGGCCCCTTGCTCTACGAACCTTGCCTGACAGATATGAGTATGCCTATTTGAAAGTGAGAAGTGACGATATTATTACTCAAAGTAAGAAGTTTGAGGAAGCCTGGACATCATTTGATGCAAGCAGAGAATACGAAGGAGGATTTTTAAATGAACAGCTTGATGAGTTCTATCAGTTTTTCTACGACCTGGGAAATATATTGACCTATATAGCTATGATTGCTTTATCGATAACCGGGTTAGGCTTTCTTGGAATGGTCAGCTTTGAATTAAAAACCAAGGTTAAGGAAATCGGTATTCGAAAAGTATTAGGTGCCACTTTTAGATCGCTGACTTATTCCATGGGAAAAGGATTTATAGTGATGATTGCAATCACATCAATCATTGCGATTCCATTTGCTATGTGGGTCAATAGTCTATGGGTAAATCAAATGGCCTTTCATGCACCTATAGATACCACCATACTTATTCCTACTTTGACAATTATCCTTGGAATAGCAAGTGCAACGATTTTGTCGCAGGTATGGGTAAATGCGAACAAAAACCCAACTGAGACGTTGCGCTCTGAGTAGCTATTTAAAAATACATTCAGCATTTTCTTTGGAGATCTGAACGACTGCCGTTGGGATTTCCTGATCGCTGAATGAGTTTTCCATTGCCTTGATTCGAATGAAAACAATACCGGAATCTGCGATATCCTTCATCGTTTCTTCGGTCATTTGGAAGGTAATCTCATAACTGGTGATCTTGCTTCCGTAATCGTCAATGATTTTCGGTTCGGCTTTTTCAATGGCATTCATCCGAACTACATTGCCGCTTCCAGTTCTCATCACCAGCTCGCTATCCTTTGAGATCGTTTTGTTCAGTTCGCCGTAATCACCCACCTCAACCTGAAACCGATAATCACTACCGTTTCTGATATAGGAAAAGTAATAAAAAGGTGTCGGTCCGGTTAACCTCGTCTTTACCGTCCGAATGATATCATCTGTAATGGGGTCTTGCTCATTAACGACGTACTTACATATTTGAGCACTTCCCGAAAAGGAAACCATTAAAACAATTAATGCTAAATAAACTCTTCCGCTCATGGGTTAATAACAACTTTCGATTTTAAAACTACAACAAATCAAAAACAGCTTTGGGTTTAAAAACCAACAATAATTTATCTTCTAGTTTAGAAATGTGCCATAAGCTCGTTGTTTACAAAGCTTGCGAATCAGCTAAAATCATCGTAGCTTAACTTTATTAAGTAACCTAATCACTCACTATGGCTGAAATCCAAAACATGATTTCAATCCTGCCGTGGCATCCTACCAGAAGGTGGGGAGTCAGGCAATTGTCGGCAATTAATAAGATAATCATACATCAAGAGCTGGGAGAAGCAGATGTAGAGGCAGTCAACAACTACCACATTAAGCCAAATCACATCTCCTCAAAGGGTTGCCCGCATTTGTGCTATCACTTCTCCATTCGGAAAAATGGTGAAATCATTCAAGCCAATGAATTATCCAGTGTGACCTGGCACTGCAAAGGCCAAAACATTGAAGCGGTAGGGATCATGGCCGTGGGTAATTTTAATGGGCCCGGCTATGATATGGGTACCTCAGAACCCACAAAAGAACAGATAAAGTCTATTGATTTCCTGATTGATTATCTCATAAAATCATTGAGACTGACCAACCAGGATGTTTTTGGACATTATCATTTTGGAAAGCCAGCATGTCCCGGGCATGAGCTGCAGAAGTACGTGGAGAAGCGGCGTGAAAGTTTAGTAGCGGTTGATTCGAACGTTGAAAAATCCGTGAAAGAGGTACAAAAGAGGTTAAACCAATTAGGGTTTGCAGCTGGAGCCGAAGATGGTATTCACGGAATAAAAACACTTGCAGCCATCCGCAAATTTCAGGCTGCACAAGGGCTACATGTGGATGGTATAGTAGGTCCTAAAACCTGGAGTAGATTACTAGAACTGACTAAATAGCTAACATGGAAAAACCAGAGAAATTATTCATCGGAGAGGACGGGTTTTGGTCTGCTTGGTTCTCCAAACTACTTTTTACACTCATCAGCGTGAAAGTGTGGGGATTGGTAGCAGGCACCTGGATTTCTACCTACCTCCTACTTAATCAGAAGCTGATTGAAGTTGGGGATAAGACTTATGAATTGAGCTTTAGCAGTGCCCAGTGGCTGACTTTTAACACCACCATATGGGCCTTGATATTTGGAATGAAAGAGGTATTCAGAATATCTGAGAAAAAAGACAAGAATGAAAAAGCGGCACTTGATAAGCGGCTGGAGACTAAAGAAAAAGTAGCCGCTATGATAAAGACTCCCCATGATCCGGCTACCGTAAGGGTGAACCCGGATGGAACTGAAACGGTAGGATCTGAACCGGATTGAAATGAGTAAAACCATTAAAACGATATTGATTGTAGCCATTATCCTCGGAGTGGCTGTGCTTTTGATCTTCAGAAGTGATTTGATCGGCCAAGCAATTGCCGCGCTGGCTGGAGGGTTTGCAGCGTTTAAAGCGAAGCTCTTTAATTCATCGAAGATTGATGTGGAAGCAGAAATAGATGAAATAGAAACCCAACATGCTGCCAAACGAAAAGACTGGCAGCTAATCATAGATGAGTATGACAGTAAGTTCAATGCGCTGAAAGCACGGATGGACTACCTGGATTACAAATCGGCTTTAATTTCAAAGCAAATCGTCAACTTGGATACAGCAGAAAAGGAAGCATTGAAGAAAAATGCAGATTTAAGCGATGATGAACTATTAGATTGGTTAAGAAACTAGCAATGAAAACACCTTCTTGTATATTACTCTTATTAATAAGTCTCATTCCGGCTTTAGGACAACAAAACACTGGCATCATCAGACCGGGATCTAGTTTTAGTAATCCCTTTGATTATAATTTGTTTTATATGCCACGATCCAAGGTAGTGGAATTTAAAAACCTTGAGACCAGGGCTGAGTTTGACTCAATCCGCATCGTACTCTATCAGGAGAAGTTGAAAACCTTTGAAGAGCGCATCTTTCTGGCAGATAGTGCCACTCAACTACGAAAGCTAGAGGCGAACTATTGGAACTCTAAATTGCTGGCCAATGATGCTTTACTGGAGGAGGAACGTAAAACCAATGTCCACCTAAGAGCGGATATTCAGCGAATCAGGCAATCCAGAATATACTACTTCCTAGGTGGAATTGTTGCCACTTCAGTGGTCGTTGGGGTTTTGTCCGATTAAAGGCTACTCCAGAATTTTGTAAACTACAATCGGTTTTTTCGACTCATTAACCACATCTTCAGTAATTGAACCACCTATCAAGTGTGCTATTCCTTTCTTGCCGTGAGTGCCCATTACAATCATTCCTGCATTGACATCATCAGCGAACTTCACCGCTCCCTGATCTACAAAATCGGCTTCAATGGTGCTTATCGTATAATCCTTCAGACTGTTTCTCTCGGCAAATTGCTCCAGTCGTTTTTGAACCTGACTTTCTTCCAGCCAGTTGTACGGGGTTTTCACTTTAACAACATGCATATTTAAACCTAACATCTCCTGGATATCTTTTGCTTTATGAGCAATTAAATCCTGCTCAGCACTAAGATCGGAGGCAAAGGCCATACTCTTTATATCCTTTAAATGGGTTTCTCCTTTGATAATTATCACCGGGCATTCAGCATGTCTTATCATTCGTTCTGCATTCGATCCAATGAATACTTCTCTTAAACCGGAAGCTCCTTTAGATCCCATAATGATCCAACTGGCATTTTCTTCAGCAATCATCTTGCTAATGCTGGTAAATGCATTACCAAATTTCATATGAACGGACACTTGCTGGCCTGCGTCAATTACACGCTTCGACCATTCTTCTAATTTGGATTCAGAAGCTTTTATATACTCGCCTGTATAAAAGGCCTCCATTCCGGAGGTGTTTACCTCCCCTGTAAAACTTAAATGTCCTACCGGCACCTCTAACACATTAACAAGTATAATTTCTCCTTTGACTTTCTCATTAAACGCTATGGCGAAATTCAAAGCGTGAGACGCTTGCTCTGAAAAATCAATCGGAACTACTATTTTTTTCATATCAATTCGTTAGTCTACTGTTAATACTTCAATTTTCTTATACTCCGGCTTACCGTGAGCATTTTCAACACTACTTAATCTAATGGATTTTTCCTTTTTATCCATCTTAAATGTCCACACCGGTTTTTTAATGTGATTTACGGTATCTTCAGTTAGACTTCCTGATAGCCAGTGAGAAATTCCTCTTCTTGCATGAGTAGCCATGGCTATCATATCTGCATTTGTTTCATCTGCGTGCCATAAAATACCATCAGATGGAAATACATTTTTAATGATGGTAAATTCAAAATTCGCTATGTCGTATTCCTCTATCAGCGTGCTCAGCTCTTTGCTTACTTTTTCTTCATTTTCAATATTATGCGGTGTTTTTACCCATAAAAACTCGATTCGGGCTCCAAATTGCTTTTGGAGGGCTGCTACTTTAGTGAGATAACTGGCCTTGATCTCACGAATATCAATGGGTACAAGTATTCGTTTTATACTGTCAACTGTGGCAGCAGAAGGAACAGATATCACCGGACAAGGTGCATGACGAACTACTTTTTCTGTATTAGATCCCACTAAAACTTCTGAGATGCCGGATGCACCTTTGGTGCCGACTACCACCAAATCAAATCCTTCTTCATTGACCATGTTTTTCACAGATTCTACTAAGGAGAGTTGATTGACTACACTCTTCAGCTTAAGTCTTGATTTAAACGTGTTTTTGAACTTCTCCATTTTTTCTTCCATTGCATCTTTGACCTCATCCATCATAGATTTAGCAGTGGTGAATGATGTGAACTGATAATCAGTGAAATAGTCGAAATGAACACTGTTCAACAAGGTGATCTCTGCATCATTTTTTTCAGCTATCTCTATCGCGAAACGTGTAGCGTGTCCGCTCACTTCCGAAAAGTCTACAGGAACTAGTATTTTCTTCATGGTACTAATATTTATCCATACCAAAACTAGAGACTCCACTAAGTGCATCATATGACATTTAAGAGTTGAATGGTTGATTTAAATCACATCTTGATAAAAATCAGCTCTACTCCTAGGAATGATCATCCATTTTTCTACTCATCCATTTTACCTTTTGCAATAACAAAAAATAGAAATAGATGGAAACGATTAAAACTGTAGAACAACTTGTCAGGGCATTAAGCTCGTGTGTAGATTGTAGTAATCATGTGTTGGATGTGATGAGCAATGTTAAAATACCAAGAACAGAATTTGAAAAGTATTACTCTTGGGATGATGAAAAATATGCTCGAAATGTACTGGCGAGAAATGAGAATTTTGAAGTGCTACTGATTTGCTGGGAAGAAGGTCAGTCTTCACCTATACATGATTTCAATGCCCAGGAAGCCTGGATTCATCCTATTCAGGGGATGCTTAGGGAAGAACGATTCAAGATCAATGTAGACGATGATCGTCTTGAAAAAGTAAGCAACGTACTACTGGGAACTGATGAATTTTCATATATGAATCAGGTAGGAATTCATCGATATTCGAATGCCAATAAAGCACGAACGGTCAGTTTAAATATTTATAGTAAGCCTGTTTCAGAATGGCATGTGTATGATGAAGCCAGTTCAAACAGTACTATGAAAGAGACCTGGGAAAATAAGAATTATCAATTATTGGATTAGACATTCTTACACAATGAGATTGATGATCTTTTCAGATTTATCAATTTTAAATGACCAAACCGGAATATCCAAATGATTGACTGTATCTTCAGTAAGGCTCCCTGAAAGCCAATGTGAAATACCTCTCCTGGCGTGAGTGGCCATAGCAACCATGTCTGCATTTGTGTCTTTAGCTTCCAGAAATATGCCTTCTTCAGGACTAATATTGTTGACAATAAATATTCTGTAATTATCAATCTTATGTTCCTTAAAAATCCGAGCAAGTTCTCTACCCAATCGTTCCTCATTTCGCTCGGAAAATGAGACATCAGTTACCCAGGCAAATTCCAACTTACACTTGAGATTGCTTTGAAGCATTGAAATCTGTGCAAGGAATCCGGAGCGTAACTCACGCAAGTCAAGTGGTACTAATATCTTCTTTATACTTTCAAGTTGAACCGATCCCGGAATAGAAATAACCGGGCAGGACGCATGTCTGACAATCCTTTCTGCATTTGAACCAACCATCATTTCAGAAAGCCCGGATGATCCCGTCGTACCAATCACAACCAAATCAAATTTTTGCTCTTCAACCATATCCTTTACAGCAGATACCAAGTTCAGTCCATTTACCTCCGTGTGAATGACATGCTTCGTATCAAATTGCTTAGCAAATTCCTCCATTTTCTCAAAAACAGCCGCTCTCACATCTTTTACTATCGTTCTTACCCCGGAAAAATTTGCCAACTGCTGCTCGGAATACAAATCGAAATGAATGCTATTAAGTAAAGTGATTTCAGCACCAAACCTATCCGCTAATTCAACAGCAAATCGAGTGGCATGTATACTTACTTCAGAAAAATCTACGGGTACTAATATCTTTTTCATGCTAAAGGTTTTTCAACTAAAACTTCCATAAAAGTATCGTCATACTTACCCTATTAGACTGACAATTGCTTTGTGCAAGCTTGATTTTCATCAACGATCCAAGATTCATATTTATTTTTTTTGAGGAAAAATGCAACCTTAGCTAGTCGAAAATGAAATCTTATGCACGTATTTCCCTGATCTTTCTGACCCTTGCAGCTTCTATGGGCCTGATATTGAGGTCGATGCAATCCGGATTCCCGTTGATGAACTACAAATTTCTGCTGCACACACACTCTCACATAGCTTTAATCGGATGGGTATATAATGGTGCATTTATTATCATATCCAATCTACTTCAGGTTCAAAACAACAAAGTATTTAAGCGGCTCTTCTGGATCACTCAGCTAAGCATCGTAGGCATGCTTTTTTCCTTTCCTTTCCAGGGTTATGGTGCCATTTCCATTGCTTTTAGCACATTGTATGTGTTTTGCTCGTACTATTTGGTTGTTTTGATATTCAGGCATACCATTGACGAGCCTAAGTCTACAAAATCACGCTTTTTAAGGTGGGGAGGTATTTATCTCATAGCCTCAAGTGTAGGGCCGTTTGCACTTGGCTACTTTATGGCCAATGATATGGGAGATTCCATCTGGTATAACCTCTCTATCTACTGGTTTTTACATTTTTTGTACAATGGTTTTTTTGTATTTGTTGTTTTTGCTCACATTGTGAGTAATGGTCTGTCTAAAGGGAAAACCATATTTCTTTTGATGAACATCTCTCTGATTCCTCTTTTCGGTTTATCCGTTCTATGGGTAGAACCTCCGATGTTCATGTATTTATTAAGTGGTATTGGGGCAACTCTCCAGATCATTGCACTCGTCATACTTCTAAAGAGCAAAAGCATTAAACTCACTAACTCACTAACAAGTTGGCTCCTACGGCTATCGCTCATTGCCTATGGATCGAAGCTGATTTTTCAATTGATTGGTTGTACCCATTCAGTGCAGCAATTCATCAACGATACCGTGCCCTATTCAGTCATTGGTTTCATTCACCTGGTGATGTTGGGATTCTTTACCTTGTTTTTACTCTTCTACTTTTTCACCATTGAACAAATCAGATTATCCAGACTTTCAAAGCTTGGGTCCTGGTTATTAATCATAGGGATTGTGCTGTCTGAGGGACTTCTTTTTGGTAAGGCAGCTCTTATACAATTATCCATTCCATGGCTTACTAATTTTTTCCCAACCCTCACAGTGGTCTCAACGCTGATGCCGATTGGTATTCTTCTTTTAACCATTAGTTCTTTCAGCCACCGTGCGATTCCTGATCACTTGAAATAACAAAGAGGAAGCATATAGGATAATGGCTAGCAGATTCAGGATGCCGCCAATATTACGCGCTAATTGTATTTGAAACAGATCTCCTATGATTAGCCGGGCAATTAGTCCAATGGATAAAAATATCACCCATAAGTTCGGGAAGGTCTTCAATTCTTCCAATCCAAGTTTTTTTAATAAGGCATCCGGGGCATTGATGAAAATCATGGAGAAAAAGAAACCTAAAAATAACGCATGAAGAACCAGATCATAACTATACAGGATGTGATCTGAAAATAGCGAACTGATACCTGTAATCAGTAGCCAACAGTAGGCCACTACTAATGCAAGTAAATGTTTGCTGCCATTTTTTATCTCCAAATAGGCCAGTCGAATGCCCAACAATGCAAGCCCTACCCCATAAATGGCTTGTCCATACCCATGGAAACCCAACCAGAAGGAGAAGAAAAGAGCCAATGAAAGTACCAGGCTAATTACATCCTCTTTCCCCATTTTGCTCAGTCGCGTACCGACGATCAGCATGAGAATAAACACTATAAAAAATGGGACAGCCGCCGGGTAAAACCCATTTTGATAAAACTTGAGATTACCAATAAACCAGGATAAAAGGCCTACTAACTGATAGACACCATTTTGTGATTGTTTTTCAATCAGGACATAAGTTTCTTTTAGAAACAGGATCGCAATATTGGCTGCCACCAACAACAGTCCGAATTCAAAACCCATTAAATAAAGTGTAAGACCACTAATTAATAATATTAGACCGATAAGTATCCATCGATCGTTTGGTTTACTTAATAAGCGCTCAACGGTAATGACACCTCCGGCAAACCCATTAAGCATTAAAACTCCATGATGAAATGAAAGTGGAAAGTGGATCAGTCCAAACCGGCTGAGACCGGTAAACAGTCCGAGGATGAGAAAAACAGGTATGCCGATCGCTACAAGAAGCTTCAGCTTACTCATTTAGGATCTTTGATCATGATCAGCATCATCTTGAAAGGCTCGATGGCCTCTAGTGCATGAGGTATGGTAGCAGGCATCAAAATCATCTGTCCCTCTTCCAGCTCAAAATCTTTCCCACCAATTGTGATCTTGCACTTTCCATCTACAATTTGAGCGATGGCATCAAAAGGAGCCGTATGTTCGCTAAGTCCCTGACCTTTATCAAAAGCAAAAAGCGTCGTATTTCCACTTTTGTTTTTCGTCAGCGTCTTACTCACAACAGCTCCATCTGCATAATTAACCAGTTCTTTCAAAGTAAAAACGGTTGATGGGTTGATTGAATTATTCATCTTCATTAATCTTTCTAATTGACATTATCCGTATAAATCACTTTCTACCAGGACCTTCAATCCCTCACTGGAAACCCATGTAATCGAGACATGATTCTGATTTAGAAATTGTTGTCTGTCTATTGAAACAATCATTGATCCTTCTTCAAGAATTACTTTATTCTCTCCTGCCAGTCGTAATTGATAGCAGTATGTTTTTTGCAGATCAAACTGCAGTTCTTCTCTCACAAAACCACTTTCCTTTAGTGCCTTACTATCATCTCCTGAAAGTCGAATTCGAATAGAGTTTTGATGTATCCGAAGTTTCATTAACCCCTAGTTGAAACAGATTGCTTCTTTTCCTTATACCGCATTCTTCCCAATTCAATGGAAATAGCAGATTTTGCCAGGATGGTAAAAATGAAGGCACCCATTGCCCATATTCCAATGGTGACTCCAATCTCAATCCACGTTGGCACATATTCAACAATATCCCCCCAAGCACCAGGTATAAACCCAGGAATGATCAGCCCCATTCCCTTTTCAATCCAAATACCGACAAACAAGCAAACGCAGGCAACCGTCAACCAGCGGTAGCTTTTCAAAATCAAGTGCATGGTCAGTATTCCGGTAGCTACTACATTCAAAATCAAAGAGGCGTATGTCCATGGAACCAAACCTGTCTTACCATGCAAGCCGAAAAACAAATAAACCGCACTCAGACTGTGATGGGTCTGCGCATAGAATTCTTTAAATAATTCAGAAATCAGCATGATAAGATTGACCTGAGCAGCCACTGTCACAACCATTGCCAGTTTGGCGAATGATTTCTCAGCAATTTTGTAATCCGTATACTTGGAAATAATCTCCAAGATGATGATGATCAGTGCTGGTCCCGCAGCAAAGGCTGATGCCAGAAATCGAGGACCAAGCAGAGATGTATTCCAAAACGGTCTGGCGGGCAATCCCGCATATAAAAAGGCTGTCACCATGTGAATACCTACCGCCCAAAAAACAGAGATCATCGCTCCCGGTAAGTAAAATTTCTTATTTGGTTCTTTATTCTGGTATCTGGACATTAAGATGTATAATGGTATGGTAATATTGATAAACAAGTAGCCATTCAGCACAATTACATCCCATGCCAGCATGGATTGAGGAAAATTGAATAATCCGATACCGGGAATCAAATGCCAGGCTCTGCCAGGTCCACCTAAATCCACTGTAACAAACGCCAAACACATGATCAGAGCTGCCACTGCCAGGCCTTCTCCGATTAAAACTGCTTTAGAAAAATCAACATCTTTCAACACATAAGTGGGCATCACGAGCATGACTGCCGCAGCGGCAACACCGACGAGGAAAGTAAAATTTGAGATATACAGTCCCCAGCTCACATTGTCATGCATTCCTGTGACTATCAGTCCCTGACTTATCTGCTGATAGTAGCAATACGCACCTAGAAGCATAAAGAAGGTAAGTACACCCATCCAAATGTGATAGGATCGAGAACCTTGCATGGCATTTGATATGCTGTCCTTTACCAGTGAGCTGAATATTTTTAGTTGATTCATCATTGCTTAATCCATGAAATACCAAAACTTCGGTTCAGTGCCCAAATCCTCCTTGAGTCTAAATACCTTTTTATTTTCAAGCACCCATCTTATTTCGCTATTCGGATCAAGAATGTTTCCGAAAATTCTTGCCCCGGTCGGACAGGCCTCTACACAGGCCGGGTTCTTACCATTTCGTGACCGTTGAATACAGAAGGTGCACTTCTCCATCACCCCATTCTTACGTAATCGATTGCCCAGGTAATGCTGATCCTTGTTGACTTCATTCTCCGGCACTTCAGGCTGCTTCCAATTAAATCTTCGCCCATCATAAGGACAAGCAGCCATACAATACCTACAGCCGATACACCAGTCATAGTCGATCACGACAATCCCATCCTTCTCTTTCCAGGTCGCTTCCACCGGACAAACATCTACACATGGAGGATTCTCACAATGAAAGCACTGAGTACCCATGTAAAAATGGCCTTCGGCAGGAACTTCATGGAAGAAATCATCCTCAGCCAGCTCAAAATTGATTTGGCCATTCTTGTGTTCATGAATGCGGATGTATTGCATCTCAGAAGACCGATCCTGATTATTCTCTTCCACGCAAGCATTTACACAGTCCATGTAGCCTTGACATTTGGAGATATTGAATGCATATCCATACAGTACATCCTCCGTGGCACCTTTTGATGAGACGCTGATTTTCTTACCTGTATTCATCTCATACAGGCGCTCGAGACGCTTTACCGTATCCTTTTGCTCCTTCTCCGTCATCACACGATAATTCTTCTTAAAGAATTCATCCCATTTCAAACTATTTTTTTCCTTAGTATCATCGTCACCGACCACACTACATGAAGTAGATGCCATTCCTGCGCCAGTCAGCAGTCCGAGGGTTAATTTCTTTAAAGCACCCCTTCTGCTGGTCTTTGCATCTCCCATCTGGCCAAATCCGGTATCGGGAGTTGGGGCTGACTCTTGCTTACTTCCACAGCTACAATTGTGTCCACATGATTGATTTTCTTCCATGACTTAATGATTTTGTGCTTTAATTTTCTCTGTATTCAGGCGAGATGGCCACCTTTTCTCAAAGGCGGGTTTATGCGGATTATGACATCCCACACAGGTTTGTGATATCCTCGGTGGAAGCCACCCTTTTAGTCGTTTTCCATGTGCACCGCCTTCCCAGTCTTTGTATTGGGAAGAGTGACACTGGGCACACTGCTGATACGAATGATCAAAACTGATACTTGTCTTTGTGAGCGAAGTAAGTTCATCCGGCTTATCCATGTTATGACAGGTCATACAGTTCATAGAAATCGGATTCGCATGAGACAACTTAATGTCCCAATGAGCACTCGTGCCATTATTCAACTTTTTGAGCTGACCTACTGGTTTTGTGTGACAGTTAGAGCATGGAAATTTGGTCATTTGCTGAACCCTCGAAGGCACCAAGAACTGGGAATCTCGCTCGTGAATCTGAGTTAACACGGTGGCAACCTCCAAATCATCCAATCGTTCAAAACTGTCAAAATTATAAGTAATCGAGTCGGTATGCCTGGCGATTAAATCCAGGTTGGATTCTTTGTGCCCTCCCGAACAGCTCAAGAGATAAAGACCCAGCATGGCGAAAGACAATATTGTAAAACCATTCTTCATTCTGTTCCTCCTTTCTCTTCCGTTGATTTTCTTTCCCATGTGATCTGACGACCTTTTGTTGGCGCATGACATTGCAGGCAATTCACTCGCTCGGGATGGGTTACACGAATTTCTTTTGGTGCAGAAGGTGCTCCGTGGCAAGAGAGACAACTACCGCGAACCTGAAAATCATGAGGTATGGGTGGCGGGCTGCCGTCCAGCACACCTCCACTCATCTTTTTAGGTAAGGTATTTTTAAACCCACTTGAAACAAACAACTTATCTGTTTTCACAGGTACATGGCACTGCTTGCAGCTGACAAAATCAGGATGTGGTGTAATTGGCGCAAAGGCTTTGAATCGCTCTACATACCCACCTGTAGAATGACACTGGAGACAGGTCTTGCCTCCTATCCCTTTTTCACTCACCAATGGATGAGGTATTACAGGGGGCGCCCCATCGTAGGCTCTATTTTCGTAGTACTCTGCTAGTGTCTTTTGGCTTTCGACAGATTGCAACACTTTAAACTCAAGGGCTAAATCCTGAAGGTCAAAGACATCTTCTTCTTTCATTTCACTACGAATGACCAACTCAGCGGGATCTTCGGTAATTTCTGCTTCCGTCTTGGACTGACTGATGCTTAGATCAAAAACGATGATTGCGGCAATCATCAAAAGGACAATGAAGAAAATGATCGACTTATTCCTCATACTTTCTCAATTCTTACCGCACACTTCTTGTAGTCCGGTTGTTTGGAAATGGGACAATAGGCATCTAGTGTCAAATCGTTGATCAAATACGACTCATCAAAGAATGGTACAAAGACGTGACCTGAAACAGGCTTACCACGTTCATTCACAGATGCATCCATCACGATCTCCCCTCTGCGAGAGACTAGTTTTACCTTATCCCCGTTTCTAATGTCTAATCGTTTAGCATCTTCCGGGTTTAATTCTACATAGCTTTGAGGCACGGCCTGGTGCAGAATAGGCACTCTTCTTGTCATTGAACCCGAATGCCAATGTTCAAGTACCCGACCGGTACATAGCCAATACGGATAATCAGCATCAGGAATTTCAGGAGCAGGCTCGTATGGTCGTGCCCAAATCCAAGCTTTCCCTTCAGGCTTTCCGTAAAAATCATAAGTATCGCCTTCACACGCAGGGTCATATTTTCCATGATAGCGCCACTTGGTCTCCTTCCCATTCACATATGGCCATTGTGCACCAGCCTGTGACTTCAACACCTCGTATGGTGCCATAGCATGCTTTTTGCCTTCATGGAAGCGGCTGTACTCTTTCCAGATTTCCTCAATGTGATTGGACTCATCCCATGGAAAAAGCCCCCCATATCCAAGCCTTTTGGCTACTTCAATGAGCTGCCAGGTATCACTCATCGCTTCACCCGGAGGTTGGAGCAATTGATTAAAATGTTGAGTTCGTCGCTCTGAGTTACCATACATCCCCTCCCGCTCGATCCACATCGCAGATGGAAGAACCACATCGGCGATATCTGTTGTCGGGGTGGGGTAAACATCTGAGACCACAATGAATCGATCATCCTTTTTTGCCCCGTTACGGTATCGGTTCAAGTGCGGCATAGTTACCATCGGATTGGTCACCTGAATCCACATAAACCGTATATCTCCTCGATCCAATGCTCTGAACATTGAGACCGTATGATGAGTAGGTTTAGAGGGAATATTCTCAACAGGCACCTTCCAAATCTCAGCCGCCATTTTGCGATCTTTCTCATTCATTACCACGCCATGCGGTAGCTTGTGTGTTAGCGTACCGACTTCACGAACAGTACCACATGCACTTGGCTGTCCGGTGAGAGAAAACGGACTGTTTCCCGGTGTAGATATTTTACCTGTCAGCAGGTGAATGTTGTAAATGAGATTATTGATCCAGGTACCGCGTGTATGCTGATTCATACCCATGCACCACAACGACATCACTTTGTTATTGGGATTGCCATAAAGAGATGCCAGGTACTTAATATCCTTGACAGAAACACCACTATACTCTGCGACCTTTACCGGTGCATAGTCCTCCAAAAACTCCTCAAAATCTTCGAAAGAAATGTCTTTAGGTTCATCCTTGAATTGAAAGTTTTCTTCCAATCCATAACCGATATTGGTTTTTCCTTCCTTCAAAGCACAGTGCTTCTCTACAAAGCCTTTATTTACCCATCTGTTTTTAATGATCTCATAGCAAATCGCATTGGCAATAGCCAGGTCTGTTTGCGGATTAAACAAAATGGACTTATCTGCCGCATGAGAAGTACGCGTCGTTCGAGTGGCTAAATCGATTATTTTGACCGGGCGTTTCAATCGGTTGTCCAACATTCTGGAAAACAACACCGGATGCATTTCTGCCATGTTATTACCCCACAAAACAAACACATCGGCATGATCAATGTCTTCATAGCAGCCCATCGGTTCGTCCAGTCCAAATGAAGTCATAAACCCTGTAACAGCACTGGCCATGCAGAGGCGAGCGTTTGCCTCAACATTATTGGTTCCGATCCCTCCTTTAAAAAATTTGGATGCAACATAGCCATCCGGAATGGTCCATTGACCTGACCCATAAATAGATACTGAGTCCTTTCCAGTTTCTTCAATGGTTGATTTCAATTTTGAAGCCACCAGATCCAATGCTTCTTCCATCGTTGACTCAACCAGTCGCCCATTTTTACGAATTAAAGGTTTGGTCAACCGATCCTTTCCATACAGTGCTAAAACTGAGTGATAGCCTTTCACGCAACATAAACCTTTATTTACCGAGCTATTGGTGTCTCCTTTGACAGCCACTGCCTTACCATCTGAGATACCCACCTGCAGTCCGCATCCTACCCCGCAAAAACGGCATGGTGTTTTCTTCCATTTGACATCCAGATCCCCAAGCTTTTCTATCATTCGGTTCTGCTCCTCAGCAAAGACGATCCCGGGGAACATTGCAGCTGCTGCAGCGAACGCTGAAGCACGGGCAGCTATTCTCAGAAACTGCCGTCTGTTTAGATGAGTTTTTTCTAATGTTTCATTCATATCCGGACACTAATGAAATGTGTTTGATGTTTTGATTGGATTCTATTTGCGCAAAGAGCTTTTTATCCTCACTCTCATTATCTGTATCTGTGACCAGAACCAATACCTCTTGATTTTCCGCGGGATGGATTTCACATCCATTTAGTTTGTTTATTTCATCAGCCAAGTGTTGCTTTTGGTCTGACTGAGGAATAATGATGTAGCTCTTTACTGGCATAGGATTAGGTTTTGCTCTTCAAGTTGGCTATCATTTTAAATTTATGAAATGATTTTTATCATATCCAGATTATTTTCCATCTATTTCGAAGAAAGTAGGCTTAATAGTCAGCATCATCCAGGCCCAATTATTATTGGAGCCAGCATCTCCACCTTTTAGAAGCTCCATGGATGGAGAACCTAACATCTGGGAATACCCAAAATTGAATTTGATTTCTTCTGAAATTTTCTTGGTCAGTACCCAATCGATTTCTGTACCTAGGTACTTATCCGCAGGTTCGTTCGTTCCTGGGTCAAGTTGATCTGCCTGGGATGCAAAGTAGTGTACTGCAAGACTTGAGCTCCAGGAAGATATAGGTGTTGCTAATGCAAGGTAAAGATCATTTAAGCCTACACTTCCGATATGATTGCCCACATAGAAATAGTCCATTAGTCCATTGAACTTATGGTTGGTTCCATAAAAAGGATTGAAGGCCTCATTATCCGAAGAAGGATTGACCTGGTCATTGCCGGATAGGGATTCAAACCCCAGTGTCAGTTTTGATTTTTCAGCGAGTTTATAAGTTAGGTCAAGTTGTAAATCGTAAGCGGAGATACTTGCACCACCTCCATCCTCACCAGTTTGATAATAAAATGCACCACTCGGTTGAAAATTACTATTGTTGCTAACCAGCCTAACACCCATTGTCTGACTGAAATATGTATTACCATCTGTCGCTGTTCCTCCTTGTAGACCATTGTTGAGGAATAGAAATGAAGATTTCACCTGACCAAACTGCTTCTGTACCCACAAGAACTGGAGTGTTTTGTAGCTTTTAGGCACTGTATAAAAGTTGGTTGTTGACTGAACACCATCCTGATTATAGGCAGCAGCCAGTCTTAGTGTAAAATCATTTTTATCTAACTCATATAATGCAGCATCGTGGCTCCTGGCCTGCTGCGCCCATGCGACATTTCCGAAAATCCGCGAATCATCAAGAATGATTTCCTGTCGGCCGAGCTTCAATGAAGACACATCGCTCAATTTGACTTTTGCCCAGGCCTCATGGATGCCGGCTAGAACTCCCCCATTATTAACCAGCTGACTTTGACTTCCCCAAACGCGGATGTCTTGAAGTACAATCTTCATCGAATACTGATCCTTCCAATACTCTGCGTTCAATCTCGATCGCTGCTCGGTAAAAAATGCCGGATCCTGGCCAGGCATAACCAGTGATTGAAACCCATGCCTGTATTCAGACCTGGGGCGAACCTCTCCCGAAAGTTTGAATTGAGCCTGACTGCCAAGTGCAAGTACAATCAAGCAGGTAAAGAAGACTTTTTTCATAATCTCAAATTTGAAATTTCCTTAATCAGCCACTCATGATAAAATCCACTAAATGAAATGATATAAATCAACTTTATGATTGAGTCCTTAAAATTCATTTATAGCTCAGAGAGTTTTCAATTGATGTAATTGAGCGAAGGTCTCTATAAAAGCAAGCACTTTTCTTATGCTGCCTGTGATCAAAATCACCCCATAAGTTCCTCACATCTGAGTTGGACTCCAATTCTTTTGTACTTTCCACATACAGCACCCCACGCCGGATTACTGCCGGTATGATCTGCTCAAATATTAGTGCATGGACTCCCCTATGTTGAAAAGAAGGTTTGACTGCAATAAGCAGAAGGTCTACGGTATCGGATTTTTTCAAGGCCCTGTACAGTTGCCAATAACCAAATGGAAAGAACCTACCATTCATTTTCTTCAGTGCTTCCGAAAGATCAGGCATCACCAATCCAAACCCTACTAATTCACCAGTATCATCTACAACAAGCGAGAAATAATCCTTAGGAATAAGTTGAATGAATTTTTGATATAATTGTTCGAAATGCTCATTGGAAATTTTCGAAAATCCAACAATACCACTATACGCTTCATTTATTAGTAAACGTATTGCCTCAGAATAGCCACGAAGTTCCCTCTTCCTTCTAATCACTACCTGACGAAGACCATATCGTTGACGGATGGCTTGTGCTCCTTTCACAAATTTCTCCGGGATTTTTTTAGGGACCTGAATATTATATTCAACCCAATGAAATTTTCGCTTATACCCGGCAGCCTCCAGCAATTCTGCATAATATGGATAGTTGTAGTTTCCAAACATTGTAGGTAGTTCATTATATCCACCCACCAGTATGCCGGAACGATCAAAAGAATTGAACCCAAACGGTCCCTTCAAACTATAAATCTTTTCGTGTAAACACCACTGCTCCACGGCGGATAGCAAATGGTACAACACCTCTTGGTTATTGATAAAATCCAACCACCCAAAACGAGCTTCCATCAGTGATGGATCTGTGTCACATGGCTTTATGATACCTGCAATTCTACCTACAATCCGTCCTTCATCTTCAACAACCCAATATCTGGATCGTGCATCTTTGAATGCGTTGTTGTGTTTCGGGGACAAGACATTCAATTCATCCTGAATTAAAGGAGGAATATAATTTGCATCATAACGATAAAGCTCCATTGGAAACTCCACAAATTTCCGCAACTCGTTGTAGCTATTAATTTCTCTTAGTTTCATTTTCTATCATTTCCCTTTCAAAATTAAATGATATTTATAATAAAAGATATAATCATCTTTATATCATTAATAAAAGAATCAATATATTTGACCCGTAATAACTATCACTCACTCAAAAACATGATTCCTATGAAACTTAAGTTCAAACTAACTGATGACTTTGTAGAAAAATACCGCAATACAGATCCTCAATTTGGCTTCAATGGTTTAGGCCTACTCACCTATTACCGTACCTATTCACGCCTAAAAGAAGATGGAACCAACGAGCAATGGTTTGAAACAGTAAGACGTGTGGTTGAGGGGTGCTATTCGCTTCAAAAGGAATACATCCTGAACAATGATCTGGGTTGGAATGACAATAAGGCACAGGAGTCTGCTCAGGAAATGTATGACAGAATGTTCAAGATGAAATTCCTACCTCCAGGCCGCATGCTATGGGCTATGGGCACTCCCATCATTCACGAAAAGAAAGTAGGTCAGGCATTATTTAATTGTGCGTTTGTCTCTACCGACCAGATGGGTCGATCGCTCGAAGATGCCACCTTGCCTTTCACTTTCATGATGGACATGAGCATGGTGGGTGTAGGTGTGGGTTTTGATGTGGCCGGAGCTCAACGTTTGAAAATCTACAAGCCACAATCTGAAGAAGAAGTGTTCATCATACCGGATACCAGAGAGGGATGGGTAGAAAGCCTGCGAAGACTATTGGCCTCCTATTTCCAACAACATTTTATCGGCACTCCTGGATTCACCCTTCGTTTTGATTACAGTAAAATCCGTTCAGCTGGAGTCACAATTAAAGGTTTTGGAGGAATCTCCAGCGGCCCAGCACCTCTGGAAAATCTTCATGAACAGGTACGAAGTGTACTGGAGAAAGAGCATGATAAATACATCAGCCTAACAGTCATCACTGATATCATGAATATGATTGGCCAATGTGTGGTGGCTGGAAATGTCCGGCGAACCGCGCAGATAGCTTTAGGAAATGTAGACAATGAGGAGTATCGAAAACTAAAAGACTACAGCTGGGATGCTGAAGAAAAAATCTATACAGGATCACGAGCAGAGCGAGCGGCCTACGGTTGGGCATCCAACAATAGTGTCTTTGTAGATAATCAAACCGATTTCGAAGAAGTGGCTAATCAAACGGCGATCAATGGTGAGCCCGGATATATTTTCATGGACAACATCAGAGCGTTTTCCCGTTTGTGTGATCCTGCTGATTACAAAGACTCAAAAGCTAAGGGCACCAATCCTTGTGGTGAGCAATCACTCGAAAGTTTTGAGCTCTGCTGCCTTGTAGAAACCTTCCCTTCACGTGCAGAGTCCAAAGCAGACTACCTGCGTACATTGAAGTTTGCTTACATGGTAGGCAAAACCGCCACTCTTGTTTCCACCACCTGGCATCAGACCAACAGGGTACAAAAACGTAATCGCAGAATAGGCACTTCGGTAACGGGTGTAACGAATTTCATAGACAGGAATTCGCTCGAAACACTAAGAGACTGGCTGCAAGACGGCTACAACGAAATCCAAAAATGGGATGAAATTTATTCTTCCTGGTTGTGCGTGCCTCGAAGTATCAAAACTACGAGCGTAAAGCCGTCTGGAACAGTTAGCCTACTGGCTGGTGTAAACCCCGGATGTCACTTTCCTGAGTTCGATTATTACATTCGTCGGGTACGTATCGCTAAAACCTCTGCGCTGGTTCCTGCACTGAAAGAAGCCGGACTCGATATTGAAGATGATGTAATGGACAATTCTTCCGTAGTGGTATCCTTTCCGGTACATAATCAAGGCAGGAGTCAAAAGGATGTAAGCATATGGGAGCAGGTGAGTCTTGCAGCATTTTTACAAACCTATTGGTCGGACAATCAGGTATCCTGTACAGTTACTTTCAAACCGGAGGAAGCCAATCAGATTGCCCCCATCCTCGATTACTTCAAGTATTCACTCAAGTCGATCAGCTTCCTTCCAAAACTGGAAGTAGGTGCGTATGCACAAATGCCTTATGAAGCGATCACACGTGAAAAATATGTGGAAATGGCCTCAAAGCTTCAGCCTATCAAATATGTAAATCATGAAGAAGATGCAGAAGCAGAAAAGTTTTGCAACAATGATGTTTGCACCATTTAACTCAACCCTTAATACATATCCAGTAAATCACATATAATGTCTTTACATACATTCCATATCCCCGTAATGGGTTTAGCTTTTACCATAGACACTCCTATTAAAGTTGCTCATTACGGCATTAATTCTGTTATTTCTATCATTGAGGACACTCTTATAGAAAAAGTACGAAAAGTTTACAGCAAGAAACATGACGTCCCCTATATTCCGATTAAGGATCAGGATGAAGATTCGCGAGCTACACGTATTACTACATATTTAAACCTGGTTAAAAAGATTGTTGATGAGAAGATTAATAAATTCAGGCAATCCTGTTCATTAACGGAAGCGCTTCACTACCTCGATTTATTACCGGATCAATCCGATATTAAGCAAGGCTTTTTAAAATTAAAAACGAAGGGTTCTGCTGATGATATCATCCACTATGCCAGATCCCATGCACAACCGGGGACAATAGATGTAAATATCATGACAAAGCTGGACAAGGTAAACTACGAGAAAGGGAAGCCCCTACCTTCAATCTACAAAGATGCGCATGCTTCTGTTAGGGGCTTTGCATATAGTGATTTAAACTCATCCCTCGTATTATCAGCAGGACTGAACCCTGCATTATATAGTTATTTGTCAAATTTTGATGATTTTTATCCAGACCAAAATGGAGCTTTCAAAAAGAAGATCATTCTAAAAGTAAGTGACTATCGGTCTGCGATGATCCAGGGAAAGTTTTTGGCAAAAAAAGGACTTTGGGTTTCCGAATTCAGGATAGAGTCAGGTTTAAACTGTGGTGGGCATGCGTTTGGAACAGAAGGACATTTAATGGGGCCAATCCTGGAAGAATTTAAAAACAAACGAGCGTCCCTTACTCAATCGATATATGATGTATATCAGGAGGCACTCATAGAAAAAGGTCATGCACAATTATCTGAAATTCCAGCCTTGAAAGTCACTGCACAAGGGGGAGTGGGTACTGCCAATGAACATTCGTTTCTTCTAAATTACTATAAACTGGATGCCATCGGATGGGGGTCGCCTTTCCTTTTGGTACCAGAGGCCACCTGTGTAGACAGTCATACCCGTGATCTCATTAAAAACGCCAAGGAAGATGATCTATATCTTAGTGGGATCTCCCCTCTTGGGGTTCCCTTTAATAATTTAAGATCAAATACAAAGGATCAGGAAAAACAGCAAGTAGCTGCACAAGGAAAGCCGGGAAGTCCCTGTGTGAAAAAGCACCTTTCTTTCAATACAGAATTTACAGAAAAGCCCATCTGTACAGCATCCAGGAAGTACCAACATTTAAAGATCAAAGAATTGAAAGATCATGGACTGGTAGCACAAGACTATGAAAAAGCGTACAAAAAAATTACTGAAAAAGCCTGCATATGCACAGGTTTGGGAACCTCCTTTTTAATTGAAAACAAGATAGACACGAAGCAAGAGGGAAATGGGGTGTCGGTATGCCCCGGCCCCAACATGGCTTATTTTGATAAGAATGTCTCACTCAAAAAGATGGTGGATCATATTTACGGTCGAGCCAATATCATATCACGAAAAGACCGACCACATATGTTCATGAAAGAATTAGGGCTTTACCTGGATCAATTAAAAAAAATGGTCGATGAATTTCTGAATGAAGGCACGACCAAGACCGAAAAGAAAATTCAGGCATTTATTTTCAATATGAAAGATGGAATAAATTATTATCAACATTTGCTTGGTAGAAAATTGAATCTCCCGGGACCTGAAGCGCACGCATTCTTTGATTTTCTTGAAGTTGCACAAGAAAGAATTGATAGGCTAGCCACTAAATCGCACATAAAAATTTGTGTATAATAGTCCAATCATGAAGATTAATGGGACAATAGATATTATTTGACAATAATTAGACTTAAGTATGTCGTAACATTTAAAGCCAAGCCATATGCACAGCGTAAATAAAAAAGTAGCAGATTCCGTTACCGATGTGACCTATATCGTCATGCCTAATCACACCAACCCACTTGGGTATTTGCGTGGAGGAATGCTGATGGAGTGGATGGATATAGCCGCAGAAATAACAGCTCAAAAACATGGTCATTGTGTGGCGCTGACCGCATCTATTGACTCTGTGTCTTTCGATGGTCCCATCAAATCCGGTGATACGGTGTACATCAGAGCCTGCATTACCCGCGCATTCAATACTTCAATGGAAATCTTTGTAGAAGCATGGGCATCAAGCCTGCCAGATATGAAGATGTACAAGACCAATGATGCGATATTCACCTTTGTGGCGATCAATGAATCAGGGAAGCCGGTTAAAGTACCCAGCCTTGAAATTGTGACTGATGAAGAGAAAAAACGTTATGATGCGGCGCTGAAAAGAAAAGAAAACAGATCAAAATAATCGAACACTATGTCAATGAATTCGATAACCTCTGCTCCGTTTACTTCGTTAATTAAAATAAAAGATAAACTTATCTTTTATTATGTTTATTATTTCTATTTTTGCAAAAACAATGATTCATTATGTTCTCGAGAACCTGCGAATATGGCATAAAAGTAATGGTGTACCTCTGGCAAAGAGACTATTCTACATCCCCCTGGGCAGGTGTACAGGAAATTGCAGACGCGATTGAATCACCCGTATCCTTTACAGCCAAGGTGTTGCAACAACTAACTAAACAGGGCCTGCTTAATTCCGTTAGAGGTCCCCACGGAGGATTTGCTCGTATTAGTAACAAGACCATCACATTAGCTGATATTGTCAAGGCTATCGACGGTGAAAAAATCATGAAGGATTGTGTCTTGGGATTCCGGGAATGTTCTTCAGAGCAACCCTGTCCGGTACATCATAAATTTGTCGGTGTGAAGGACTACCTCAAAGAAGTATTAACAACAACTGAAATGGATGAACTTACGGAGCTCTTAAGAGAGGGTAAAGTGGTACTAAAGCAATAAAAATTTTATTAATTAAAGGATATAAACATCTTTAAATCTTATTTATATGGAGAATTTAGCACAAACTAAAGTGAGCAAGATTGTAGCTCAGAATTATAAAACAGCACGCGTATTCACCAGGTATGGAATTGATTTCTGTTGTAATGGTGGTATACCTTTGGAAGAAGCCTGCGAAAATAAGCAGGTAGACTTACGTGAAATAGAGAATGATATTTCTGAGGTGCTTTCCACTCCTATTGAAAATGATTATCAAAAAATGGATCCTACTGAGCTGGTAGATCACATTGTGAATATCCATCATGACTATGTGAGCTCTACCATTCCGGTTTTGCAGGCCTACCTGAACAAACTATGTCAGGTACATGGAGAGCGTCACCCGGAGCTTTACAAAGTGAATGAATTATTCGATGAAGCAGCCATTGCCCTGCTCTCTCACATGGAAAAAGAAGAGTTTGTTCTATTTCCATTCATTAAATCTCTCGTAGAAGCATCAGGCAGCCAATACCCACTTTCAGAGCCCTATTTTGGTCACATTGAAAATCCGATTGAGATGATGGAGCATGAGCATGCTACTGAAGGCGAGCGCTTTAGAAATATAGCGAAACTAACTAGCCAATATGAGCCCCCTTCAGATGCCTGTCAGACATACAGGGTTACTTATGCCCTATTGAAGGAATTTGAGGAGGATCTTCATTTACACATTCACCTGGAAAACAACATCTTATTTCCAAAGTCCATTGAATTGTTCAAAGAGTATTTTGAGCAGTCAGGTGCTGTGGTTTGATGGTTTAGTTTATAATGAACCCGATTCCTGAATAATTCATGGAATCGGGTTTTGATATTGAAAACAGTTTCAGAAGAAGTTTACGGCAAGCTGTGTTGTTCAGAGACTATTTGAATTGAAAGCACTTAGAAGTCCTTTCTGAGCGACTTTCTCAGCATGATTGAGACAGGGATAAACACCCATAGTAAGAGCACGCCAATCGAGATAAATAATCCTGAGCTGGTGCCGAAAAACTTCTGAAACAGTGCACCTGTATAACCCAACAACGCTGAAATCTCCAGCTTAAGCAAAATCATAATTCGACTCAAATCAATCGGGTTAAAGAGTGATGCACCCAGAGCAAATTTATCCAGCGGGTAGTCCCCAAAGACAATCAACGAGATCATGAAAAGCCCATCATAGATCACTGCAAAGAACAGCCACATGAGAATGGCATAGCCAAATCCTTTGATTTTGTTGGAGTTACCCAAGCCAATATTCAGAGACAATGCCACGAAGATGAAGGTGAGAAAAGTACCGGAAGCCAGCAATGTGATAAAGTTGCCTACTGCATCCGATTGGGTGATACCATACAAAAGAAATGGAATGCCCAACCCAATGATTAAACTCATAGAGAGTGAGAGTGACAGCCCCAAGTATTGCCCTAGAAAGATGGTAGAACGCTTCACGGGTTGTGAGAGCAATAGCTCCGTAAACTCACGCGAATTATAGAAATACATAATACCGAAAATGGTTCCAATCATCGGTGTGAGCACTACAATGATATTCATCAAGGTGATCGTTGCTTTGGACAGGTCTGAATTAAGAAACAATAAAACAAACCCCAACAGCATGTAAAAAGCCAGGTACACGTAGCTCCATCTGCTGCGCATTAAATCGTAAAAGCTGTATTTTAATATTTTTATCATCGTATTCGTATTAAGCTCGAGACGGATAGCATTTAGTTCTAGCCATTTCTTTATCAATTCAATTCTCTAATGATTATGTGTACCATTAGGCACAAGCATTGCTGCGATTGCGTGTTCCAAATCTTTTTCATTCGTCTGCTTCCGCATCTCTTTCAGCGTTCCCTGAAAATGGATCTTCCCATCTAATAGAAAGATGATCTCTTCGGCCACCTCTTCTACCAAGCTCATAATGTGTGTGGTTATAAGTATAGTTTTCCCTTTTTTTCGCTCCTCATCGATCAGCTTTTTCAGCTCAATCATGGCTACCGGATCCAGTCCGGCTGTAGGTTCATCCATGATGCAGATGTTTGCATCAAACATGAAAGCCAATACAATATTCACCTTCTGTCTTGTCCCGCCGGATAAATCCGACAGCTTCTTATCTAGAAATTTTTCCAATCCGAATCGCTGAATCAGCTCTCCCTCTCTACCCTTTCGATTTCGTATATCCAGAATCATCTTGATAAGTTCGTTGACCGTCAGGTTCTCCGGAAAACGAGCAATTTGTGGCAGGTAGGCAATGTCTTTGCGATATTCCCAGCTTTTGTGAATCGTTTGATCATTTACTTTCAGCTCTCCACTGTTTGGTATCACCATTCCTAATATGGTTTTAAGCATAGTGGTCTTGCCCGAGCCATTGTGGCCGAGAATCGCAAAAACACCTGGTCTATTGATGGAGAAGCTGACACCTTTCAGGACGTCCAGCTTACCAAAGGTTTTATGTAAATCTGTTACTTGAATCATTTGAATGCGTTCATTGCCGGTGTTTGATCCACCAGGTTGTCAGGGGTAAAAACAGGCGAAACCTTTTCGGAAAAATTCATAATATCCACAAAAAGGCTTCTTAGTAAAATGATGGTTTCAGGGGTTTTATTCACAATGTATGAAAATAGCTTTACCGGACGATAAGGCACATCCCCTACACCGTCTTTGTCCAGGTCATAGCCTGTATAATCTCCCCAGTAATTACCATCAAAGGTGTTGTCATTCATCTTGGAGTTATATGACACATCAAAAGAGTTTCCTTTGAAGTCATTTCCTGTGATCCGGTTAGCATAGCATCCTCCGGATACCTTAATCGCCCACCCATTTTTATTAAATACATTACCCACATAATTAATGCGGCTGGTACCGTCTATAAAAACGGCTGTCGTGTTTTCAATGAACTCATTATCCAGCACTTCAGCATCGTAGATTTCTTTTAATAGAAGCCCATAACTCGCTGGTCCCCAGTTGTTAACAAAGACATTATTCTTCATTATAATAAACTTAGAAAACATGACTGCTACCCCTGCTCCATTGTGTTCAAATCGATTCCTGATATAATCATCATTATTGGAAAACATGAAGTGCAATCCATATCGAACATTGTCATGTGCGTAGTTTTCCTCAATAATGCTTTCGTCCACAAACTCCAGGTAAATGCCATCCCTCATTCTGTAAACTTCATTGTCACGTATCTGAAGGTTGGAGCAATGCCATGCATGAATGCCATTCCCAGCTTCGTCTTCTTTTACATTCTCCCCATACACCAGGTTATTTCTGATGATACCATTACTGGATTTCTCTATTAGCAAACCAAAAAAGGGATCAATTACTGTATTATTTTCAATAAGAAAGTAATTGGCTCGATAAGCATAGATCGCAGCATAGTCTTTCGTGTAGCTTTTACCGGCATTGATGATTTTCAGTCCTGAAATGGTTATGCTGTCAGCGAGCAACTTCAACACATAGCTTTTATTCTGACCGTTCAATATGGCACCCTTTTCACCAATCAGGGTTAAAGGTTTTGTTATTTCAAGATCAACCACCGGGTAAACACCACTTTTAATAATAAGGGTATCATGAGGCTCAGCAAGGTTTACTGCTTTTTGCAAATCCTTGATATCACACCTTGGACAAATATTAGTTTGTCCACTGGTCTGCAGAAAAATCAAAGTAAAAAATGAAACAAGTAGTAATCTCATCTAACTCAATTAACTTCAAACTCCGCCTTTAAAGCCTTCCAATCCAGGGCGGTTCCAATTACATCTTTTTTCACTTCATTTCGCTTCTCTGCACTTTCAAATGCCGTTAGGAATTCCCCCATAGGACTTGGGATTTCCTGAGATATCAAATAAGCAGCATCTGATGCATCTGTCAATACTCCGGGATTGGCATAGTCAGCAACCAGATAGTAAGTGACTTCAGGATGTTCCCATTCCTTCAGGTCATTAAGCATACACTCAATGGCATCATACTTAAACGCCTTACCTGTTTTTGTGACCAGTTGTGCTGCATGTTGCTTATCCACAATAGTCATTTTACAGAAAACACACGCGTCTTGCCCATAATTTATCGGTTTAGGGCCTGTGCTACAGGAGAAAATAAAAAGTGACAACAGCGTTACATATATGAATTTCATAGTGCTCATATTTAAGAAGCTAATCTGGCTTTTCGACCTACGAAAAAAGATACCAAACTCAGAAACATACCAACACCTAATAAGATACCTCCTGTGCGTGGGTACGAATAGGCATCAAAGTTTAGTAGTTTTTTATGCCCGATGAGCGGAGGGTTGTATTTCATTGGGGTTCCATCTGGATTGACCAGTTTTAAGATGGCATTGGGATCCAGATCGCTTCCATAATCAATCAACCATAAGTTGAAGTCATAAATACCAAGAGCTCCAAGTATGCTCATCAAAACAAACCAAATGAGGAAGTAGACAGGAGATATTTTCCGTGTCATCCCAAGTATGCCAATAATTATACCCAATCCAGCCATTACTCCAACTACTTTAGGAAATACAGAAAACTCCCACATTTCATCAGGCTTTGGAAGAACCTTCATTCCTATGTAGTGATTAAGCCCATCTATGTTTTGAATATCAAATTCATTCTCTCCTCTTAACCCATCTACATGGATATCAATACCAAGAGGTTCAGGGTATTGAGGTGCGCCAAGGCGTATATTCCACATGGGGAATACGAATAAACCTAAGAGCATAGCGCTTCCGATGATCATTAAGATACCAGCCCGTTTCATTAGCTTATCATGTTTTAATTGGGAAAATTGAAATAAACTGTAAGGCTGATAATTAAATCAGCCTTACAGATTGGTTTTTAGATGTCATCTCCATCCAGGGTATAACTCAACTCTATGTTTGAGTTTGCTGGTGATACTCTAATGTATCCTTGCATCTCCTGGTGAAGTGCAGAGCAGAAGTCTGTGCAGTAGAATGGCCACACTCCAACTCTTTCTGGTTCCCAAAGGGTAGTTTTGGTCTGACCAGGCATCACAAGTATCTCAGATGTTCTCTGTCCGATCATGGAGAATCCATGAGGTACATCGAAATCCTGTTCGTGGTTAGTGATGTGGAAATAAACCTTATCTCCTACTTTGATGCCTTCGATATTATCTGGCGTAAAGTGACTTCTGATGGTTGACATATAGATATGTACTTCTTTGCCATCTCTTTCGACTCTAGCTTCCGCCGGACTCTTAATAGCATATGGGTGATTATTCTCATCGATTCGGTAGATTTTTTTCGAATTGTTCACCAAAAGATCAGCATCACATCCAGCAGCATAGTGCGGCTCTCCATGTGTAGGGAAGTCGTAAAGCAACTCCATTTTCTCACCTGAGATATCATAAATCTGTGCAGAGTGCTCCATCTCCGGTCCGGTAGGTAAGTAACGATCCTTTGTGATCTTGTTCATGGCCACTAAATACTTACCATGTGGCTTTCTTGAGTTACCTCCAGGAATCATCAGGTGACCAACTGAGTAGTACGTAGGTTTTCTATCGACTACCTCCCAGGTTCCCAATTTCCACTTCACCACTTCAGAAGAAATAAAGAATGTGGTATATGCATTTCCTCTTCCATCAAACTCGGTGTGCAATGGGCCTAAGCCACCACTTTGTACGCTACCAGCCAATATATCGTCATAGTTCAAAATCGGAATGCCATATGCATCGCCATCAAATTTTTCTCCATCAATAGCTGCTAACATTTTGTCGAATGAATGAACAGTTATGTTAGCTGAGAGCTTACCTGATCCAATGATATATTCTCCATTAGGGTCTACATCACATCCGTGAGGTGATTTTGGAGTTGGCAGGAAGTATATAGCTCCTGGTACATCTGCAGGGTTTACCGTCAATACTTCTTTTTTCATAGTAGAAGTAGCCGTGTGAGTGGATTCATCATAGACATTGTGTGCATAATTAGCTGGCATTTTAGTGCCACCACCGTTGTTTACATACTCTTCGATTTTCTTCCAGTTTATTGCTGCGATAAAATCCTTATCATTCTGCGATGCATTTACCTCAAGTAGTGAATTTGCCTCTTCAGTGTTGTAAGTAGAGAAGAAGAACCAACCATGTGACTTACCTCTACCAGGGTGCGACAGGTCATAGTTGAAACCAGGCATCAACAACTGAAACTTAATATCCATATGACCATGCTCAGGATCCACCGCAATAAATGTCAAGGCCCCCTTGAAATTGGCCTTGTATTCACTGATAGGCATATCCTTCTGAGGTACAGGAACAGAAAAACGCGTTCCGGCTACAACATACTCTGTGTTTTCAGTGATAAAGGAAGAACTGTGATTACCGGCACTGTTTGGTACTTCAATAATCTCTTCCGTTTCAAAAGTTGTCAAACTAATTCTTGCAATACGCGGCGTATTGTTACCATTTGCAAAAATCCATCTTCCATCAAGCTCACCATTTGTTTGAGAAATATCCGGGTGATGAAGATCATCCCATGGAACGAAACCAAACGAAGTATTTAACATAGGCTTGGTTTCTTCAGAATAGCCATAACCTGACGTTGGGAACTGAGAAAAAACAGGGATCTCTTTAAACATCCTTCCGGAAGGAAGACCGTAAACAGTTAAGTTACCACTATAGCCTCCAGAAAGGAAAGCGTATTGTTCATCCCTTTCGCCTGGCGCTACGTACACTTTTTCAGCAATGTTGCTGCTAAGCGCACCATTACCTCCTCTATCCCCTGCCTGACCACAGGAGAATAAGAAGGCAAGAGCGCTTATAAATAGAGCATTTTTAATAATTGTATTTTTCATTTTATTGGTTTTTTAAGGTAAAATCACTTTTTCTACTACATGGATGATTCCATTTGAAGCAGGTACTGTTCCGACTATTTTGGCACCTCCAACACTCACATCATCTCCATCCACAGTTACCTCCAGATAGTCGCCAGTAGCCATATAAATTTTCCTTCCCTTTTTAGCCTCTCTTTTAAGAGCGTCTAAATCGAAAGAACCAGGAGCCGCATGACGAGTGATTATCGTAGCAAGATCTCCCTTGTTCTCGGGCTTCAAAAGGTTGTCTAGTGTGCCCTCAGGAAGTGCGTCGAAAGCTTCATTGACGGGAGCAAACACGGTAAGCGGTCCGGCATTAACAAGCACATGCTCAATTTGAGCTGCCTGAACTGCAGCAACTAAGGTGCTGTGTGGCTCTGAAGATATCGCCACCTGTAAAATATTCGGGTCTGATACTTCGTCTACAACAGAGGCTTGCCCCATCGGATGGCTACCGGTCCCAGCAGAGGCCTCTGAAGAAGATTCACCCTCTTTCTGAGGTGTACACGACCATATCAGTACAGAAAGCACCAATAGGGTCAAAGAGTTTAAAATTTTATCTTTCATAGTATTATAGGTTTGGTTTATAAGGTTCTGAAGTATTCCAAAATATCACGCGCCTGTTCTTCAGTCATGTTTTGGTTGGCCATAGCAGCTCCGTTAAACTCGACTAAAAGATCCTTGGCACATCGATCCTGCTCCACCATTAATTGAGGATCGAGGATCATATTCATGATCCATTCAGGACTTCTTCGTTTCATAATTCCTTTTGGAGAAGGGCCGATAAAGCGCTTATCTATCTTGTGACAAGCACTGCAGTTGGTACTGAAAAGTGCTTTTCCTCTCTCTACCATTTCCTGATCAATGGTCTCCGGAAGTGGTAAATCCTTAATTGGCCCTACCCCTTTGTTATCCAGCGTGATACGCTCACTAGCAGGAACATTGCTTTCTGCTTCTGTAGCTTCCATTTTGGACTTCTCTTTGATCTGATCGATCTTGCTTTTTCCGCCTCCGCCTCCACATGCATTGATGATGAAAAAGGCGGCTATTAAACTGATTGAGATTACTCTGTTCATGACATTTTCTATTTAATGGTTCAAAGTTTTAAAGAATTGGGTGTCTGAAATATGATCTTCTTCACTCCCACTTATGATTTATGTTAATATTTAAGATTAAAAGATCATTTTATCTTTTATTAGAATAAATTTAAGTCAGATCTATCCCTTTTGTAATTAATTCAGGGTCGCGTATTTCGGTTGAAAGCAGTGTTTCATTTAGCTGATCTCTTATTTCTATAAACTTAAAATGCACGGGACACGGATTTTTTCCTGAGCAGGTTTCAAGTCCAAGGACACAGCTTTCCATGAGTTTATTGCCATCAATGGCTCTCACTATATCTACTAGTTTTATCTTCTTATTTGCGGCTAATTCAAAACCTCCTGTAGGTCCTTTATACGAACTCAACAAACCATTCTTAACCAGTTGCTGCAATATCTTAGCTGAGAAAGCCTCCGGTGAATTAATAGCATCTGATATCTCTTTCACCCCCGTTCTTCTCCCCTCCTGCTCATTGCCGGCAATGTAGATCATGATTTTGATGGCGTATTCACATGCTCTTGAAAACATCTCTTTCCTTTTGAAGCAAAAATAGCAACCCATCTAATAAAGGACAAATTAATCCTCTATTATATTTAAGTATTTACACCCAGCAAAAAATCACGAATTATTACCTCTCACCAATGAATAGGTATGACGTTAAATTATACGATACGATTAGCGATCATATTTATTCTTCACTTTGGCTCCATACATATATGGCAATAAAGGTTATGAACCATACACGGTTGAGCAAAAGGATTCTGATCCTCTCCATACAAAAGAGTAGATCGAATAAAAAGACATGTGGAACACTTGTTTATCGGAAGGAAAGTGTGGAGACACTGACGACTTTAAACTAAAATAAAAGAAAAATGAAAAGCACGGCTAAAATCAAAAACACCATGACCATGCTGGAATACTGCAAGTTGCTTCTTAACAAGATAAGTTTCAGCGACGAGCTACTTAAAAAAGAATATCAAAAGGGACTTAAATATCTAAATCCTAAAGACCAGGAGGAACTTAAGCAGTGGCTTCTACTGAAGGGAAAAGTAATTGAATAAATAACACTGAAGATATGAGATGGAAATACATTCTAAATAAGAAAAGGAATGAGACAATAGTACTGTTCTCTATTCTGCTAATGATTGTCATGATCGGTTACATGCATAAAAAGAACCTATCAGACATGGAAGAAACGGTTGCCTCTATTTATGAAGACAGGCTGGTGGCCAATGAATATATTTTTGAACTCTCACGAAAAATTGAGAGCAAAAAGTGGCTGATGAGCAAAAGTCAGCATGCAGCTCAAGAACTGACGTTATTAAATTATGAAATAGACATTTTGATTGATGCATATGAAAAAACAGACCTAACAGTCGAAGAAAATAAGCTGTGGGAGGAGTTTAAAACTGAATTGGCTCTTGCTTATGAATTTGAAAACCAGATACTTTATAATTTGGCTTCAAAGCAAAGGGTTCAGTTACAAAAACACCTTGACAATCAATACGAACTTATTCATGCTGATTTAGTGGAGCTTTCACACATTCAACTAAAGGAAGGAAAAAGCCTGGTTGATAACTCGAAAAAAATTATGTCATCTAATAATATTAGTAGTCGTTTAGAAATCGCTCTTATTATAATCGTATTGCTTATCTTTCTAATGTTCAACTCAACCTATAAATTGGTTAGAATTAAAAACAAATGGCATAGTTCGTTAATTAACTAATACATGCGCTGGAAACTTAGTTTAGCACAAAGAATAAGAGCAGGAGCTGCACTCGCGGTGGTTTTCCTATTAATTATTGCAACCAATCTGATCGATAAGAATCACTTTAGAATTGTTAAGGAAAACCTGACTACTGTATATGAGGACAGACTACTAGCTAAAAACTATCTCTATCGTATATCAAGAAATATCCAACAAAAGAAAGAAATCCTTCAAAGCGCAGAAGCGAATAACCTAAAAGAACTTCACCATGCAATAAACGATTCAATAGATATTTTGATTGATAAGTTTGCCTCAACCAAGCTAACCGAGAGGGAATCTATACGCTTCACATCACTTCAAGAAAATATACGAGAATTAAAAAAGTTCGAGAATGCTTATGTTTCTGATGAATCTATAGCACCAGAAGCACCCATCTCAACAAATAGTGAGCAGTACTTCCAGGCTGTTTTTCAGGATTTAGATGCGCTATTCAAAATCCAATTAGAAGAGAGTAGCAGGGTTATCAGTAGCTCTAATCAAACAATACAATCAAGTGATCTTATTACAAAATTGGAAATAGGCGCTTTAATAGTCATTGGCATTCTTATTCAGCTTTTAATTTTCTTGAAACCGTCTAAACACGAGCAATAATCAAACTGCTTTACTAAACAGAGGGGTTCGGTTGGTCCTGGCCATTCTTGCATCAAGAGCAGTGCAGATGACTCTAATCACTTTGCGACCCTCAGGTGTGACGTTCATGCCTTTTTCATTGTACCTAACCAGTCGCTCATCTTGTAATTGATCCAGCAGATTGTAATCAAGCGCCACGCAATGCTCCATGAATTCAGACTCATGCCAGGTGGTTTCAAAATCGCACATCAAATTCAAGATGTGCTTTCGGAAAAATAAGTCTTGTTTCGTATGAATGTGGCCTTTTATGATTGGCAGTTCTCCCTTATCTATTTGCTCATAATACTTAGGAATGCTTTTCTCATTTTGAGCAAAACCTGACCAGCTATCGCTGATGGAGCTTACCCCCAATCCAATCAGTAGCTTGCTAGTGAATGGCGTGTAGCCCATGAAGTTCCTATGGAGCTCACCGTTTTTGCGAGCCTCCAGCAATTCATCACCAGGCAATACAAAGTGATCCATGCCCACCTCTTCATAGCCTGCCTGAGTAAAAGCCTCATTTCCCAGCTGCATAAAACTCCATTTGTTGTCCTCATCAGGCAGGTGCTGTTCATACGATTTCTGTGCCGGACGCATGGATGGAACATGCGCATAACTGTAGTAGGCAATTCGTTCCGGTTTCAACTGAATGATCTGTTCAAGTGTGTTTTGTACAGACTCAACCGTCTGGCCCGGTAATCCATAAACCACATCATAGTTCACTGAAGTATATCCGATCTCGCGCGCCTTCTCTGTGATCGCTTTTACCTGCTCAAATGACTGCATACGGTTGATTAGTTTCTGAACGTTCAGGTCAAAATCCTGAATACCAAAACTCACCCGATCAAAGCCCAGCTCATGTAGTGTCTCCAGATGTTTTGCCGTGGTATTCGCCGGATGGCCTTCGAACGACATCTGAAATTCTTTGGAGAGACTAGCTTTCTCGATAATGCCAGATAGCAATCGATCCAGGTTCTCAGGTGCAAAGAAGGTGGGTGTACCTCCACCTAAATGAATCTCACGAATGAGTGGTCTCTCAGGCAGCCTTTCTAAATACAATTCCCATTCTTTCAACACATGATCAATGTAAGGATCTTCAACCTGATGATTTTTGGTAATTCTGGTATTACATGCACAATACGTACACAAGCTTTCACAGAAAGGCAGGTGGATGTAAATGCTTACCTCCTTGCTACTCTCCCAAAAAGCAGACTGTAAAGTCTTTTCATAAGCTTCAACGCTAAAGCTCTCAGGCTCCCAAAATGGGACGGTTGGATAGCTGGTATATCGTGGAACAGGTTGGTTGTACTTTTTCAGGTCTTGCATTGAATCAAAATTTGACTCAAAGCTATTTGGCTTACCAAGCCCAGAAACTGATGAATGAAATACTAGTATCTGATTTTTATCACTTGCATTTCAGTGTGATGATGAAAGTGGTTCCTTCTCCTTTTTTTGATTTTACATCAAGCTCAGCTCCGTGCTCATCTATGATCATCTGTGTGATGAAAAGTCCAAGCCCAGTGCCTTCTCCAGGTTCTTTAGTTGTGTAGAAAGGATCTGTCATCGATTCGACTTCCTTTTTAGTCATCCCGATACCATCATCTGTAATTTCAACTATGATTGTCTGCTTCTCATTTTTTGTGATTATCTCAATTACGCCCGAAGCTTCAATCGCTTGTTCAGCATTGGTTATGATATTGGTAAAGACTTGATGTAATTTCCCCTCATTGCCGATTATGACAGAGTTTTCAGCGTGGAAATAGGATCGAATTTCAATCTCCTTATTTCTAAAACGATTTGTCAAAAGGGTTAAGCTGTTTTGTAAAACTTCGTGTACATCGCATGTTTCATCCATTGCCTCACCCGTTCTACTAAAATGTGACAATCCACTTACAATTTGAGATGCTCGCCTTACACCCTCCTCAATTGCATTGAAGTACTGATCATAAGAATCATAGTCTTCAATATTTACCAACCGCTCTTTCAAGGCAAGAGCACCATGTTTAATGAAATTAAGCGGGTTATTTATTTCATGCCCGATTCCTGCCGACAGGATTCCCAAGGAGGCCATTTTCTCAGCGCGAATCAATTGTTGCTGCGTTGATTGGAGCTTATCATAGCCCTTTTTAAGCTCTTTATTTTTTTCCTTTAATTCCTTGGTTCTTTCCTGCACCTTATTCTCTAAGTCTTTGTTGAGTGCCTCCAGTTGCTTTTGATAACTCCTTATCTCTGTGATATCTTCAGAAAAGAGTGTAAACCCTACTACCTTATCATCCCTATAGACCGGATTATAAGTGGCCTTAAAGGTAAGGTCCCCCTTAGGTGATGGGTAAATAATTTCAAGCTGAAATTTCTCTCCACTTAGAGCTCGATCAAAAAGCTGGTTAAAGGATTCTACCTGCTCGCTATTTTTGATTGCTTTAAGTACATCCATCCCTTTGTATAGCTTCAGACCATCCGTCACTTTAGCAGATATGTTAAATGCACGATTAAACTCAATCAAATTTTTATCATTATCAAAGAGCCCAATTAAATCGGAGGTGCTTTCAATAATCGATTTAAGGTTAGCTCGTTCTGTACGGAGGTTAAGAATGGATTTTTCAAGGTTTCGCTTTAGATATTTATAAAGCAATATTGAAGCAAGTACGAGAAGGATGTATACAATGAAAACGAATTTAAATCTGTTTAAAACCTCGAAAATGAGCGCCGACTTCTCTATAGAGATGATGAGCGAATGATCAACATTGTCAATCAAAATCGAAGCGCAAATAATATCATTTCCTGTGACCGGGTCGATGGCAGAGGTGACATATGCATCATCCTTAACTTCTAGTGTATCTAAGTCCTTATAAATCAAATCGACGGAACCTAAAACCCCTTCGTAATTCCTCAGATCCATGGGATATAGTATCTGAGTCGTATTGAACTCGTTATTGATTAAATGAACCTTATATTGAGTACCCTCTACAAATCGTCCCAATTCCTCCATCATGGTACTGTAATCAATCGCAGACGTATTGACTGCCAGGATTTCTCCTTCCTTATTCTTTATCGGCACTCGGATCGGTAATATCCAATCAGAAACATTTTCAAAATAGTAGCATTCGCCCAGGGTTAGACCACCATTTCTTAGTGCAGATTCGAATGATCTCCTTGTTCTTTCGGACATTGATAGATTTGGCAAGGAATCATTGACTAATCTACCTGTAAATGTGACAACCTGCCCCCCCGGCTCTGCCAGACCAAAAGCAAGTAACTCATTTCGATAAACCTCTAATGCCCTATTGGCATAATCGAGACGCTCTTGAGGGTCCTTAATTTCAACAAATCGATTGCCTAGACTAAGTAGACTCAACTCCCATTGGTGAAAACTAAGCTCATAGTAGCTCTCTATCACCTTGGCTGTATTCGTCAAATCATTTACTCTATCCTTTTTGGCGTCATCAAGGATGTAGAGAAAGGCGGCTCCAGCTAGGGTGGTCATACTTATAACGAGAAGAAAAAATATCCTCCTCAAGGACCTTATTTCTGATACGGATTTCAACCGTTAGTAATTTTATCCTATAAGTTAGCTGAAAAAATAAGATAAAGAGTTGTCGCTCTCTTTAAAATTCAATTCAAAGTCCACAAACGGTAATTAAACCTGCTGCATTGGCTTGAACCAATTGGTTGAACTGTGGGAAGCTTGTGAGTAAGCCTCGCATAATAAGAATGGACCCGGACACTATAGCAATGATGGGGATAGATCGGGGAATCAGCGTTCTTAACCGACGAGAAAAGATATTTCCGGCAAAGGATAGTGTAATCAAAGCAGGTAATGTGCCTAGCCCAAATAATACCATAAAAGCTGCCCCTTGGAATGGATTTCCTAAAGCTACCGCCCCTGCTGCTGCCACATAGGTGAGTCCGCAAGGAAAAAACCCGTTTGCTACTCCACTGAGAAACCAGCGTCGTTTGGTTGAAAGATTTTTGGAGAGGAAAGATTTGAGAAATTGATAAAACCGAGACTCAAAATAGAACCGTTCCAATCTATGACGCACTGAAGGAACACCGTAAAGCAGAATTAATCCAAAGCCTAAAAAGAAAGCCAGAAACTTTTGAAGCTGCATTAATACTACAGTAGCTCCAAGCAAGCCCAACACTCCGCCAATGAGTACATACGCTAGAATTCTACCGGAATGATACAATGCAAAACCTTTCTTGGATTGTTTCGGACCCATAAAAGCCATCATCACCGGACCGCACATGCCTACACAGTGCAGACTACCAAATAAGCCGATGATGAATGCGCCAATCATTTGAGATAGATACTTGACTGTTGTAAATAATCCGTGTTGTTTGCTTTCCAGGCGATATTCACCCGATAATTACCCGACACAAGTTCTGACTTACTAATCTCTTGCTTTAAATCATCCCCATGCGATATGGAAAATGTCTTGTCGAATATTTTTCTGGAAGGATGGTAGAAGTGAATTTCACCCTTAGCCTCATCAGGAAAGGTCAGCAAAACAACATCTGACATTTGCTGCATCAGTACCTGCTTTTCGTCCTCGGCTGTATTCGATAGCTTATTCAGCTTTTGCTGGTAGGCAATTTCCTTTGCATAATAATCCTCCGCCACCAGATCAAAGTCTTCCTGAAATGCCCTGACCACCATATAACCGATGAAGGCCGCAAAGAGTACGAATGCTACTACTATTTTATTTCCCCAGTTCATGATTTTAAGTAGTTAGAGGTTAGGAGTAAGTAGTCAGAAGTTTTCATTTGCTTTTCAAACCCAACTACAGAACTCGATTCATTTTCCTTTCTCATTTCTCAATTCTTCATTGTCAATTATCAATTGTTCATTGTCCATTGATTAGTTCGTTGGTCCAAGAAACTTTGTCTCAACTGTCTCTACCAATTCATCGCCGGAGTACACGCCAATTTTCGCCATGGTGCTCATACTCTGAATATTCTTCGGGTTTATGATCACGAAAAATGCGCCTTGTCCGATTCCCTGCTTAGTGAGATCAATTTCACCACCCACCATTTCTATGCTTCCCTCTGGTTCAAGTAGCTTAAAATTCACATCCATGGCATCATTGGTTTTATTCACCATCTTCACCTGATAAAGATTAGTAATCATCCCATCTTCCCGTTCTTGGTAGAGCATTCCCGGTGTACGCATAATAGTCGTTTCAAAATCTGATCGAATAAGCAACAAGGTTACCAGTACGCCAACAAGCGCAATAAGTACTCCTGTATATGCCTTCATTCGGGATGTAAACTGAAAAGGTTTCTTTTCTGCAATATTCTCTTCAGACGCATATCTCACGAGTCCTCTTGGCTTTCCAATGCGATCCATAATTGAATCACAGGCATCTATACAAGCAGTACAGTTAATACATTCTAACTGTGTTCCGTTTCTGATATCGATACCGGTGGGACATACATACACACACTGTTTACAGTCAATACAATCACCTTTGCCTACCTCATCCCGATCCTCTCCTTTTCTGAATTTGCCTCGTTCTTCACCACGGACATGATCGTATGCCACCACGACACTTTGCTTGTCTAAAAGCACGCCTTGCAGACGCCCATAAGGACAAATGGTGGTACAAACCTGCTCACGCATCTGACTAAAAACCCCATAAAAGAGGCCTGTAAATACAACCATAGCAATGAACCCTGCAGTATTTTCACCTGGTCCCTCCTCTATGATGTTCCACAGCTCATCTACTCCTACCAGATATGCCATAAACGTGTGCATGATAAAAACACTGACGAGGATAAATAAAGTATGCTTAATGGTCTTTTTGGTTATTTTCTCCTTATCCCATGGTTGTTTATCCAGCTTTTTTTGAGCCATGTAATCACCTTCAATCCAGTACTCAATTTTTCTGAATACCCCCTCCATGAAAATGGTCTGCGGACAGATCCATCCACAGAAAATACGTCCAAAGACTACCGTAAAGAGTATAATAAATACCAGTGAGGCCAGCATCCCGATCACAAACAGAAAGAAATCCTGTGGCCAGAAAACCTGTCCGAAGATCACAAACTTCCGTTCGAAAATATCAAACAGCAAAAATGGCTGACCATCTATTTTTATAAATGGAGCACCAAATAAAAACAGGAGCAGAATATAGCTGACAAGTGAGCGATAGTTTGTGAATCTACCTTTTGGTTTCTTTGGGTAAACCCACACTCGCTTCCCTTCTTTATCCACCGTAGAAAGATGGTCTCTGAAGGTCTCCTCAGCACTCTCCTGCTCCTGATATATGTCTTTTACGTCAGCCATTTGGAATAATTCACACTTAATTAAGCCATCTCAAAGGGTTCGTCATTGCGAAGCAATCTTTACGAAATTTTGTGCTAGTATCCCTGAGCTAGCCGCACTTCGTTCGCTATGACGTTTCTTAATTTTTGAGATGGCTGATTTCTTTCTTTCTAACAACACTCACCCTCTTCCAACTCAGCTTCATCATCCACGTAATCCGGATTTGCCTCTGGATTTGGATCTGCCTCCTCCAACTCCACGTCCGCATCCGGGCTCACATCAGCTTCATGCGCTCTTTCAAATAAGTCTCCTTGTGGTTCCTTTGGATTGGCAGAAGTTTGTCCTTCCATCATATAAATGTAGCTGGCTACCTGTTGCATTTTCTTCGGTGACAGCTGCGCTTCCCATGCAATCATTCCTTTAGAAGGAACACCATATTTAATAGTGGAGAAAATAGCAGTCATATCACCTCCGTGAAGCCAGTATTTATCTGTAAAGTTTGGTCCAACTCCACCACCTCCATCTGCTGCATGGCATACTGAACAATTCTGTTCGTAAATGGCTCGTCCCGCATCCAAATCAACCGTTTCAGTCAACAAAGTGACATTGCTTTCATCAATCAGGTTATCCAGTGAAGCCAGATAAGTCTTCACATCCTCTTTTGCCTGAATCATCTCAGCTTGAAACTCTTCGTCCTGAGTAGGTCCAGTCCCTAATACTTCGTAGTTGATCAGGTAAACCACCCCGAAAATAATGGAAACATAAAAGCCCCATAGCCACCAAGGTGGAAGGCGATTATCCAATTCCCTGATTCCGTCATATTCATGGCTAGTAGCCACTTCATGTTCCTTGGCTACCGGTACTGAAGCATTCAAACGATTCCAGAATCTTCTCCAGAATCCGACTCCTTCTTCTCCCTCAACAGCTGGTATTAATTCTTTCTCTTCCTCTTCAATTCCCATCTCCGCTTTCTTCAACTTCAAGACTACTCTCAAGGCCACTAGCAAGGTGTACATCGCAATAATTGCTACGAAAGCTACCACCACAGCAAGCCCCAATACCAGCTCGATCTGATACTGCTCGGAAAAAGATTGTTGCGAAGCTTCTTCCTGGGCCATGGTGAGTCCAGGTATCGCAAAAATGAGTGTCAATAATATGTATTTAAGCTTGCTCATGGTCAGTTTCGTTTTCGTTCAACGGAATATTTGAAATGTCTTTGAATAACTTCTTGTCCACTTTCAAAACATAGATTGTCAACGCTATGAAGAAGACGAAGAAGATGACAAAGGAGATCACGGGATAGATCTCTATCCCCGCGATTGTCTCCATATGATGTTTGATAAATTTTAACATGACTTCTAATCTTTATAGGTTATTCACCGGCTTCTGCTACGCCTTCCACATTTTTAATATCTGTTCCCAGTCGTTGCAGATATGCAATCAGCGCAATGATTTCAGCATCACTGCTCATTTTAATGCCCTCCAGCTCGAGTCCCTTCGTGATCAAAGCTGCCTGATTCTCTGCATCTGCTACCGCCTGCTGATCATAACCTTCCGGATATGGCACACCTAATGTCTGCATCGCTCTGATCTTAGCTGGGGTTCGCTTCTTGTCCCACTCCTGCTCAAAGAGCCACGGATATGGAGGCATGATTGATCCCGGTGACATACTGGTTGGATCCAGCATGTGGTAGAAGTGCCAGCTATCCGGATATTTACCTCCTACTCTGTGCAAGTCCGGTCCGGTTCGCTTGGAACCCCATTGGAATGGGTGATCATACACAAACTCACCCGCTTTAGAATATTCGAGATCAGCCGGATCGTATCGCATCACCTCAGAACGGAATGGTCTAATCATCTGTGAGTGACAGGTGTAGCAACCTTCTCTCACATAAATGTCTCTTCCATTTAGCTCTAATGGTGTATATGGTTTCACAGTAGAGATAGTCGGCACATTGCTTTGGATCAGGAATGTTGGGATAATCTCAATAGCTCCACCAATAGCGACCAAAATCAAACTCCACACGAGCATTCTTACCGGTTTCCATTCGAAAATTCTTCTGTGCCAGTGTTCGCTCTTCTCTGGCTTGTAGTCTTTCATCAATGGTGCAGCTTGAGCCTCAGTGCTTGGCTGGAATTTGCCAGAACGTGCGGTTTTAACAAGGTTAAATACCATCACAAACACACCACTTAAGTATAGCAATCCTCCGAATGCTCTTAGCGCATACATAGGAATGATCTGAGTCACCGTCTCAAGGAAGTTGCTGTAAACGAGCGTTCCATCCGGGTTGAATTGCTTCCACATCAAGCTTTGAGTAAACCCTGCCCAGTACATAGGGATCGCATAGAATAAGATACCCATCGTACCAATCCAGAAGTGAACATTGGCCAGCTTCTGTGAGTGAAGCTTCGTCCCGTAAAGTTTTGGAATGAGATAATAAAGCATAGCGAACGTTAAGAACCCGTTCCACCCAAGACCACCTACGTGTACGTGAGCCACGATCCAATCTGTGAAGTGACCGATCGCATTTACATTCTTCAATGAAAGCATCGGACCTTCGAAGGTGGCCATACCATAACAAGTGATGGCAACCACCATAAATTTCAAAATCGCATCTTCTCTCACTTTATCCCATGCCCCTCTCAATGTCAAAAGGCCGTTCAACATACCACCCCAGGATGGAGCAATCAACATCACTGAGAAAACCACACCCAATGATTGCGCCCAGTCAGGTAACGCATTGTATAACAAGTGGTGTGGGCCGGCCCAGATATAGATAAATATCAATGCCCAGAAGTGAATGATCGAAAGTCGGTACGAGTAGATCGGACGGCCTGAAGCTTTCGGGATGAAGTAGTACATCAAACCCAGGTATGGTGTGGTCAGGAAGAATGCCACCGCGTTGTGGCCATACCACCACTGCACCAATGCATCTTGAACACCTGCGTACCATGAATAACTCTTCATGAAGTCGATCGGCAACTCAAAAGAGTTGACGATATGTAGCATGGCTACCGTCACGAATGTAGCGATGTAAAACCAAATGGCTACATACAAGTGACGCTCCCTTCGCTTGATGATGGTCATAAACATATTCAGACCGAACACAACCCATATCAGTGCAATGGCAATATCAATTGGCCATTCCAGCTCTGCATACTCTTTACCGGAAGTCATTCCGAGAGGAAGCGTGATTGCTGCTGCCAGAATGATGATCTGCCATCCCCAGAAGTGGATCTTGCTCAGCAGATCGCTGTACATCCGTGTTTTACACAATCGCTGAAGGGAATAATACACACCTGCAAAAATTCCGTTCCCCACAAAAGCAAAAATCACCGCATTGGTATGCAGTGGCCTTACTCTCCCGAAGGTGGTGTATTGTAATCCGAAGTTGGCTTCCGGCCACACGAACTGGCATGCAACAAGAAGGCCCACCGACATGCCGACAATTCCAAAGATCGTTGTTGCGATCAGGAAATTTCGAACCGTGGTGTTGTCATAGTGAAAGGTCTCCAGACCTACTTTTTCGTTGTTTTCTGACATTGGTCACTCGATTTATTACTACTCTTACTATTTGTTTGGACCGAAGGTCCTTCCTCGTCAAAGAGGATCCGAACGGATGGTGTATAGTCATCCTCAAACTGTCCCGACCGTGACGCCCATAAGAACGCTGCAAGGAAGCTGCCTGCCAATAACAGGCTACATGCAATGAGGATAAATATGACACTCATAATTCGATGACAAGATTAGCGGAGTGTCGCAGGCTGGTTCATGAGGGGTGTTAGTCAGGTTACTGATTTTTATCAGGTACCCTCAATTACACCAATGTACACCTCCCGCTAATTGAAATTAAAAATTAATGAAAATGAAAGGACAATCAAAGTCATGGATATGTGTTGCCTCCTTATAAAGTCCAGCATGACGCAATAGAGAAAGTGTCATTTCGAACGAAGTGAGAAATCCATACCTATCTCCTGCTTCAAAGGAAAAGTTAAGTCTGGCCATTAATCTTTATTCCCTCACAGTGATGCTGCCATCTATTCCAATGTCGTCTCAGACGACCAACCAAGCACTCCCGGATTGCAAATCCGGAAGAACCCCGGAACCCACTCTTTGGTTAAGATTTGAAAGCAATTAATAAGGAGTTGATAAATTGTTCTGAGTATTCGTAACACTTTTCTGTATCCTTTAGCATCTTAGCATCAAGCTTAGCACTTTGAATATCTCGATTTTTTTTGAAAGACTCTATTAATAAATTATCTCTTAAATATCCTTCATCAATAGAATAAGTATCGTACCAATCCAAAATCTCATTGACGTAATCCCCAGAATGAACAATAGAATTTCTCTCTCCTCTATTTTGATCTAACTCTTTTGCAAATTCTAATAATACTTTTGATGAAAAATGTGCATTGCCTAGTTTATTAGAAAATTGAAGCCAATTACAGTATCTCTCTTTAATGCCAAGTTGAAAAACTGTGTTACCAAGTTTCGAACAAATATCCAAGGTAGATACAATCCTTATTTGATGATTTTCATAAGTGTACTTAAGAAAGTAATAAGACTCGACATTATTTCTTTTTAGAAATTCATCAATCCCATCTAGCTTAGTTGAGTTTTTAATGATTCTTAGATCGTAAAGATGATATGACAGTATTTGAATTTTTTGAAAAATTTCTAGAGTCCATTTATCTTTATTATTTCGTTGGTGAAAGGGTACATGTTTAGGTTTCCCCTCTTTATCTATAGAAAGAGAGTTCTTAAGTGTATCCCCAATTCGAGAACTAAACTCCTTCCAAAAATTTGTTTTGTCCAACCAACCTAGAGCATCTGACATATCCATAGTCTAATTGCAATTTAATTCAATCCTAAATTCTCATTTCGTTCGAAATGAGAAGAAGATGCTGAAACAAGTTCAGCATGACGCTCAAGGAGAAATATCAGTTTCAAATATTCAAGGTCATCCTGAACTTGGTTCAGGGTCTATCATAAACATTGAATCGTTACCTCAAATAAAAACTCATCCTGACCAACATCATCTATCTATACGATGATTGTCATTTCTACACTCCTCTTTTCTCAGGAGAATTGCAGTTGTATTTAAAAAAACATTATGACAATATCATCTCAACAGATTATTGGTGAATTAGTAGCCAAAGACTACCGAACAGCCAGCATTTTCAAAAAAAGAAACATTGACTTCTGTTGCAATGGTGATCGTACCATTGAAGAGGCCTGTGATTTGAAAAACATCAATATTAATGAAGTAATAGACGAGTTGAACGAAGTGATGAATGACTCTGGGACATCCACAGATTATATTGCAAAGCTTGCTCCTGAAGACCTTGCTGATTATATCATTGAAAAACATCACACTTATGTAGAAAGGCGACTACCGGAAATAAAAACTTACTTAAAAAAAGTCGCTGCTGTTCATGGAGAACACAACCCTGAACTCATCAAGATCCGGGACTTATTTGAAGCTTCATCCGGGGAATTGGCTAAGCATATGAAAAAGGAAGAAATGATATTATTTCCATTCATACGTAAAATGGCTAAAGCTAAAACATCAGGAGAGCCGTTAGACGCTCCTCACTTTGGAACCGCTGAAAACCCTATCCGCATGATGAAGGAGGAGCATGCTAACGAGGGTGAGCGTTTTAGCGAGATAGCCAAACTCAGTGGCAATTACTCCCCTCCAACACATGCATGCAATACATACAGAGTAAGCTATGCCATGCTCCGTGAGTTTGAAGAAGATTTGCATAGGCATATACATTTGGAGAACAATATTTTATTCCCAAAGGCATTGGAAATGGAGAAAGAACTATTTGGGCACAGTCAGAAAGATCACATAAACGCCTGACGGGGATCATTTCCAAAACAGGCAATTTTGATCATTTTAGTATCCTAAATAAATGATCATGGAATTATCAATTTACCTCGCCCGTACATTTGGTGTCATTTACCTGGCTGTTGGATTAGGTATGTTCTTATACAGAGAAAGCTACATTCTACTGTTCCGTAGACTTACGGAAAGCATTGATTTTGTATTGATGGGTGGGTTCATCGCTGTGGCCAGTGGTATGGCAATGGTTACCTACCACAACCTCTGGGTGAGTGACTGGCGTGTGATCATTACAATCGTTGGATGGATCGCATTAGTCAAAGGCATAATGTTGCTAATAATGCCGGGGTATATACGTACCTTTAGAGGGGTCCTCCTGGTTCGCTATGGAAAGTACTTAACGGTGGCCATTTTGCTTTTTGGATTAGCACTCTCATATTTCGGTTTTTTCTAACTCAATGGATATACGTGTAAAATTCTTAGGTGGAGCAAAGTCAGTGACCGGCTCAAAGTACCTGATCACGGTCAATGACTTCCATGTATTGATTGACTGTGGCCTGTTTCAAGGCTTAAAAGAATTGCGATTGCGAAATTGGGATGAACTACCAATTGATCCGGAAAAAATCGATTGTGTGTTACTCACTCATGCCCACATTGATCACTCCGGATACATTCCCCTCCTTTACAAAAATGGTTTTGGCGGAAAAATACACTGCACTGAGCCTACACAAGAGCTCGCGGAGATCTTGCTAACCGATAGTGCGAAGCTACAGGAAGAAGAAGCTGATTTTGCCAACAGAAAAGGATACTCCAAACATAACCCGGCAAAACCTCTTTATACGGTGAGAGATGCCACAGAGGCACTCAATGCTTTTGAAGCTCATGCATTTGACCGGCCTTTCCGAATACATGATCAAATCGAAGTTCGATTCTTTCATGCCGGTCATATTTTGGGTGCTGCGAGTGTAGAACTGAAGATTTATACCAGTCAGGGTGTTAAAGTCATTGTGTTTTCAGGAGATCTTGGACCCATGGATGGCCCTTTACATGTAGCGCCTAAAAATCCGCCTCAGGCAGATGTTCTATTTATAGAGTCCACCTATGGTGCCAGACAGCATAAAGATGTAAATCTTGAGAATGAGCTAAGAAAACTCATAATTGAAAGCGACAACAAAAGAGGTTGTATCGTTATTCCTGCCTTTTCCGTTGGTCGTACACAGCTCGTGCTCTACTACCTCTGGAAGATCTTTCAAAACATAAAATCCCGGCCGGTATATGTGGATAGCCCCATGGCAATCAGTGTAACACAACTGTACAAACAATATGCAAAGTATCATCGACTTTCCAGCGATAGCGAATTTGGGCATCACATCTTTGATGCACCATTTGTTCACTATGTAACAGAACAAAGTAAATCCAGAGTACTTAACACAATCAAAGATCGAGCAATTATAATCTCCGCCAGTGGTATGGCTACCGGTGGACGGATTTTGCATCACCTTTATCACAGATTACCAAATAAACAGGACATTGTTCTTTTTACAGGATTTCTGCCTGAAGGTACCCGTGGAAGGGATATCGCTAATGGAGAACAGTCTGTAAAGATATTTGGAGAAGATGTTTCGGTGAAGGCCAATATCCACGTACTGGATGGCCTCTCTGCCCACGCTGATCAGGATGAGCTTGTTGAATGGGCCTCCCACATCCATGAACAACCCAAAATGACATTTCTGGTCCACGGCGAAGAGGAACAAGCAGAAGTATTAAAAGAGCGACTGAACGGTAGAGGTTGGAATGTAACAATCCCTGGCTACCTGGAAACTTTTACACTCTTTGATCATGTTTAATCCTTCGACAAGCTCAAGAGGACACTAAAAATTATAAGAAATGTCAAAGTTTAGTGAATTAATTAATGGTGACCAACCGGTGCTGGTAGATTTTCATGCCACCTGGTGTGGTCCGTGCCAAACCATGGCACCTATTCTTGAGGAGCTAAAGACTGAAATTGGCAGTAAGGCTAGAATCATAAAAGTAGATATTGATAAGAACCCGGCTGCTGCACAGAAGTATGGAGTTCGAGGCGTTCCCACATTCATTCTATTCAAGAAAGGTCAGCAGGTGTGGAGGCAATCCGGGGCTATCCCCAAACATATGCTGGAGCAGGCAATCAGCCAGGAGAGCTAATTTAAACTGCTTCTACCTCAACTATCTTTATGATGGGCTTCATGATTACCTCTGACTTTATCGAATTGGAAATCAGGCAAGCTTTCTCTGATTTCTGTAGCACACGCTCAGCTCGCTCTCTCTCCTTTTCATCGTAAATGGTAACTGTAGGTTCCAGTATAATTTGAGACATCAAAAACTTACCATCTATCTTCTCCAATTTACCTTTTGACTGACAGCTAAAGTTTTCAAATTCAAGTTTTGAATTTTCGGCGATCGCCAAAAATGTGGTCATTAGGCAACTACTGACAGATGCAGTAAACAGGTGTTCTGGTGACCAGATGCCAGGAATGCCCTTCGGAAATTCCGGCGGAGTAGCCACATCGATGCAGCTATTAGCTTCTTTATTCAGCTCAGGCGAGCACATTACACCTTTCCTATCCTGATTCCAATTGATGTCTACATTGTAAAAGTGTGAGTCCATTGTGTTTACTTTTTTGTCAAAGCAAAATTGGATTGAAGACTGGAGCCATTTCATGATTTAGGTCATTGGAAAGGTAGATTTAGATCATCTAATAGTCTAGTTGCTTTTAATTCCATTCAATTGATCTTGGAATTTTTTCTTATAACTACGAGAAAGGCGGACCTCCTCGCCTCCATTCATTACCACCCTATCAGCAAACAATATCCGTGCATGATTAAGATTGATAACATAGCTTCGATGAGTCTGAATGAAATTAGGTGGAAGAGAATCTACCAACTGACTCAGTGAATTTCGGTCGATCTCCTTTTGACCTTCTTTAAAGTAAAACTCCAGGTAGTGATCGTCCGATTTGATATAAGAGATATTATCTATGGAGACAACTGCCTTACTATTAAGTTTCAAGTATCCATTTCGAATGACCTCTTCTTTTACCTCCATCTGACGTTTGAGTTGCTCATGCTCTTGCACCACCTCTTTGCTCTTAGAAAGCGTCTGTTTCAGTATTACACCCATTGCAATTGATAATACAATCACCTCGATTAAGAAGCCCAACTGAATAGGATCGAACAGTAATTTATCTTCTCTGAATAATCCATAGTCCATAAGGATTTTACCAACGATCGCTGAGAGAAACAGCGAATATGCAAGCAAAAACATTCGTGACTTGAAACGATTAACCTTTCGGTGATGTATAGCCGCAGTGAAAGCAAAAACCACAGCTATTAAAAACAAGGAATACCTAAGAAGAAATAGGTTAGTTGCATATTCTACATATTTATCCGGCCAGGTAATCCAAGTAATCGCACCAATCACAAAAATGATCAAGACTACATCCATAACCTTATGAAATCGTGGCAATGATTCTTTGGTCTTAAAGAACGATCTGACATAAAATATCAGCATCATGATGGCTAATTGCCCTGCTGCAGCCAGCAAATGCCGATTAAACTCTGGAAATTCAGAAACTAAAAATTGGTAACTGTACCCCAACCTGGTAAATAACCATAAAGCAAAAGAGAGCACATACAATGAGTAAATCTTGAAAACAGATTTATTAACAATAAAACCCAATGCCATGGCACTGATTGAAATCAGTAATATAAAACCGAAGTAAAGGCTGTATTTCAGGTTTGAATTGAAATACTGCTTTTGATAGTTGGCCGCTTCGTATACATAGATCGGAAAACGCATGGTGGAATTATACTTCTGGAGATGCATTAGGTACTCCGCCGTATCACTATTGGAAATTGAAACAGGTAAGACAAAATTCCTGGCTGAAACGGGACGCTGATCAAACGCGTATTGATCGCCTGTCTGGTACAAATTATGGATAGTGTCTTCTCTCACCTCAAACAAATCCAGATAGTCCAGTTGAGGGTAATCCAATACAATAAATGCATCTTTCGACTCCTTATCGCTATTTACTATTTGGAAGGTAAGCCAATAGCTATCCTCCGGAAAAGTCATTCCTGCATTGATTTTCAGGTTCGTTTCTGGCATTGCTCCTTTCCTGATCTGCTCCAATGCTTCAATACCGGAAAGTGTTTCAGAGGAGTGGTAAACCCTGATTTTAGCATTGATCATCTCCCCATCAAATGTCTCCAAGTCTATTGCCTCTTGGGAAGATAAATCGCCAATGGAAAGGATAGAAAAAGCAATGAAAAAGAAAGCAGTTTTTATGCTGAGATGCATTTAAATTCTAAATGGTCGATTGCAAGCTACAATTACATCAAAAACAAACCTTAAAATTATCCTTAAGGTTCGGTTTTTTTAGTCAAGCATTAAGAAAGTATAGATGGATCTTTATGAAATTGAGTTGAATATCATTCAATTCAATCGATTGCTAAACCACGCTACCATCAAAGTCACAAAACCCACCACAGTCACCGAGCTTATCGGCATCAGAATAGCCGAAATAAGAGGTGTCAAATGTCCACTCATGGCGAATGAAAGGCCAACGATGTTGTAAAGAAAAGAAATACCAAAAGCGACAAAGACAACAAAAATCACACGCCGTGAAAAGTGTAGAACTTTCGGGATGCTGGTGACTTTCTCCGAAGTAAGAATAGCGTCACACGCCGGAGAAAATTGATGAATATCTTCCGCAATAGCGACACCTACTGATGCCTCGTTTAAGGCACCCGCATCATTCAGTCCATCCCCCACCATCAGGTGATTTGCTTGATGGTCTTTGATGTAAGTCAGCTTGTCTAGTGGTTTCTGACCAAAGTGAAGATCATCAAAATACGGCTGTAAAATCTTTTGCTCTCCTGTATTATCCCCTGACAAAAGTGTCAGCTTATATCGATCCCTCAGCTGTTTAAGAAGATCAAAGACTCCTGGACGGTAAGCTGATTTGATGATGAAGCAGCCGTTCCTATCATTTACTCTTACATAAACCCGTGATTCGTTTTGTGAATCGTCAGGCTTTATTTCCAAAAAATCGGCTGAACCAACCTTAACATCAATTCCTTCTACCTCTGCCTCAAATCCTTTTCCTGTGATTTCCTTAAATTCAGTAATCGGTAGCTTTTCAACCGATGGCAATTCATTGTGTATCAATCGACTCAAAGGATGTGCGGAATTACCCAAGGCAGATCGCAAACACTGCATATCCTTACTTTCAATCACATCACCTTGATAAGTGATTCCTGCCTGTACCATGGTGAGTGTTCCGGTTTTGTCAAAAACAATCGAATCCACTTTTGCCAGGAACTCTATTACCTCCGCGTTTTTAAGATAAAGCCCCTCCCTTCCCAGCTTTCTCATTGCATGACCATAGGCAAAAGGCAGTACCAGTGCCAATGCACACGGACAAGCAACAATGAGGACGGCAGTCACCGAATTCCAGACCAAAGCCGCATCATTGAACCACCAAAAAACACCGGTTGCAATAGCTAAAACGATGATAGTTAGTGTAAAATACTTGCTGATTTTATCAACCCAGGTATGTAAGTCCGCCTGATCCTTCTTTTTGAATGAATCTGTATTCCACAAGCTTGTCAATTCACTATTATTAACTGTCTGGCTTAGCGCTATCGATAATTCCGTTCCTTTTTGCCTGCCACCGGCATATACCTGTTGGCCTTCAGACCGGCGTTCAGGCTTTGACTCACCCGTAACAAAACTGTAATCAATATTTCCCCGACCGGACACCACCACACCATCAGCCGGGATCAGTTCATCATTGTGAATGACTACTACATCTCCTTTTTTAAGCTCTCTCAACGGTCTTTGAATTTCTTTTCCATCTACGAGACAGGTGACAGACACAGGGAAATAAGAAGTGAAATCCCGATCAAAGGAAAGTGCCTGATAGGTTTTGCTTTGATACCATTTCCCGATCAAAAGAAAAAACACCAACCCTGCCAATGAGTCGACATACCCCATCCCAACACCGGAAATGATCTCATACGAACTACGCCCAAAGAGTGTGAGTATACCCAAAGCAATTGGCACATCGATATTTAAATTACCGTATCGAATCCCCTTCCAGGCTTTTTGAAAATAATCACTTGCAGCGTACAATACCACAGGAAAAGCCAGGGCAAAATTGATCCAATTGAATACCGTTTTAAAATCATCGGTCAAAAGGAAATTCCGATCAAGGTATTCCGGCATACTCATTAGCATGGCATTGCCAAAGCAAAAACCTGCCACCGCCACTTTGGTTCCAATGTTTGACTTAGCAACTTGCTTTTTGGTTTTGTCCAGACTGCTGAGTGAAATGCCCGGTGCATACCCCAGTTGTGACAGCAACACTGCCAGGTCCTTAAGCGATTTCTCATTGTGATCAAACGTGACCGTCACCTCACGCTTCACAAAATTCACCTCTGATCTGATAATCGTCTGATCCAGTTTCGGCAAGTGCTCCAGCAGATAGATACATGAGCTGCAATGGATGCCCGGTAGAAACCACTTGACTACTGATACATCATCACTTTTGAAACGCAGTAGTTGTTTCTGGATATCTTCATTATCAAGAAAAGCGTATTTGCGTTCAGCTTTTAGTTCCGATAAAGATTTGTTCTCTTTAGAGGTTTCAGAGTAGTATTGGTTGAGGTTGCTTTGATCCAATAGTTCATAGACTGCCCGGCATCCATAGCAACAAAAATGATATTCGTTTGCCTGAATGGATTCGTCACAAGGGTCTCCACAATGGTGACACTTAAGTGCTTCAGCTTGCAATAGCTCCATGCGAAGTTCGATTCGGAACGATCATGACTGGTACGCCGCTTTCCTTGATCACTCTGACGGTATGACTGCCAATCTCATTATCGTGCCCATTACTATTGATTCCCACAATCACTAAGTCAAAGTTATGATCTTTAATGAACTGCATCATTGTCTCTTCTACGTTTCCAGACAACACCACATTCTGAATACGATCATCTGAAAGATCTGAGATATCATGCGACAGTTGATTCATCCGGTGCTTTACTTCTTCCAGTTGACTATCATTCACTTTAGGTCCGTTTTTATGGGCGTATTTTGAGGATATCGGATATATATGCAAAAAGGAGATGGTTGCATCTCCGTAAATTCTTGATAACTCCACTCCTAGCTGAGCCGCTTGCCAGGATGCAGGAGAAAAGTCCGTAGGGATGAGTATACTTGATATCACGCGCAGTTCATTTAAGATTCAAAACTAGAGTGCTGAATGCTTGTGCAGATTGACATTCGTCAATATCACCCTTGAATTTTGTCACCTGACTAAACTGAGTTTACTTTGGTTTAAATGAGAAAAATGAAGATCGGCAGTCAGGATATCGTATCAAATGAAGGACTAGAATTACTAGAAAGTCTTTTCAAAAGCTCCGGAGAAGGTATTATGCTATTTAATCACATCGGTGAAGTGGTAATGGCCAATCCTCGTGCAAGAGAGATGTTTGGGTATGAAGATGGAGAAGTGATTGGTCAAAAGGTAGAGAAGTTTGTTCCCAAAAAATCTCAAAAAAAACACGTTGATTATCGAAATAATTACATCAAACACCCGGAACCCAGACGTATGGGTATCGGTAGGGATTTAGCTGGGCTAAGGAAAGACGGCTCATCATTCCCTCTGGAGATCAGCTTGAGCTACATGCAACATAACGATGAGAAACTTGTGGTTGCATTTATTACTGATATATCCATAAGAAAAGAGAATGAAAGAAAGCTGGAAGAGCAACGTAAGAAATTGGAGGAATATACGACTGAGCTAGAGCGAAAAGTGAAAGCCAGAACAAGTGAGCTGGAACATATGAACCTCGGGCTTCAGAGCCAGATTCAGGAGCGAAAACTTGCAGAAGAGGCGCTTAAACAAAGTTTAGAGGATTTGAAAAAAGCTGAGCAAGAGATTTTAAAATCGCTTGAAAAAGAAAAAGAGCTGGGTGAGCTAAAGTCCCGATTCGTATCCATGGCAAGTCATGAATTCAGAACCCCACTCACTACCGTACTTTCTTCTGCTAATTTGATTGCGAAGTATACCGAATCGGACCAGCAGACAGCACGGGAAAAACACATAAACCGAATCAAGAAAAGCGTAGAAAATCTTACCAACATTCTTAATGATTTTCTGTCACTGGAAAAGCTGGAAAGCGGTGCTCAGAAAGTAATCTTCGCTCAAGTAAACCTTGAGGAACTGATGCAGGAGACGATTGAAGATATGAGTCAGAACCTCAAGAAAGATCAGGAAATAAAATTGTCAGGCACAGCACGTACTATCCAAACTGATGAGCATATCCTGAAGAATATCTTATTCAATTTAATATCCAATGCGAGTAAGTATTCTTCCGAGGGAGATCCGATTGAAATTAATCTTGAGGAGGACAAAAATTTAAAAATCCATATCGTGGATCATGGGATAGGCATCCCGGAAGCAGAGCAGAAAAAAATGTTCGAGCGTTTCTTTCGAGCTGCAAACGCCACCAACATTCAAGGAACCGGACTTGGTTTAAATATTGTAAAAAAGTATGCAGACTTGCTGAAAGGTGACATTTCCTTCACAAGTACCGAAGGTCAGGGAAGTACGTTTACGCTTACTCTCCCACTTAGCTAGCCTCCACAGTAGATTTTCTCTTTAGCAGATATATAAGTGGACCCACTATTGGAAAAATTACTACCAGAGTGAACCACAACGCTTTCCTATTGTTGGGCATGCGTGCTAACAGCACATTAACCATGGCAAACACAGCGATCGCTGCTGCGAATAGTGATATGTATAACCAGTAATTCATGACATTTTTGCTTTTAACCAAATTAAGAAGGTTTACCCCGTAATTATGCTGAGTTTCCTTAACGCAGGAACTGATTATCGTCAGTCTTTTGTAAATTGGCGTCAACTGAAAATCATCAACTTTCTATGAGTAAGCATCGTATTCTAGTTATTGAAGATCAAGAAGATGTGAGAGATAATATTGTGGAGCTTCTTGAGCTTTCCAACTATCAGGTCGAATCCGCACCTAATGGCAAAGAAGGAGTGAAAAAAGCCCTGGCTTCTCCACCGAATTTGATTCTGTGTGACATAATGATGCCTGAGATGGATGGGTATGAAGTACTCTATATCCTTTCAAAAAATCCTGAGACAAGTTCACTTCCATTCATCTTTCTAACAGCCAAAGCAGAAAAGACTGATTTCCGGAAAGGAATGAACATGGGTGCTGATGATTACATCACCAAGCCTTTTGAAGAAATGGAGCTTTTAGGTGCCATTGAGCGTAGGCTAAAAAAATATGAGGAGCTTTCAAAAATCTCTGAGGTAGAAGAGCTAGTGGAGCATGCATCCAACTATCAGAATATTAAAGACCTGGAAAAAGAGCGTAAAACACAGCAGTATAAGAAGAAAGAAATCATATATCGTGAAGGAGATTTCAGCAATTTCGTCTACAAGATCATCAAGGGTAAAATCAAAACCTATCATATCAATAACGATGGGAAAGAGTTCATACATGACTTGCGTAAGGAGGGAGACTTCTTAGGTGAGCAATCCATCATCCAGAATTCATCAAGGACTGAATTTGCTGAGGCAATGGAAGACACGGAAGTAATGCTCATTCCAAAAGACGACTTTCAGGAGCTTATATTTAAAAATCGGGAAATATCAGGGCAGTTCATTAAGCTTCTCTCAAATAACCTCTCTCAGCGAGAAAAGGAGCTGATGGAGATGGCATACAATACTGTGAGAAAGCGTACCGCTGACTCATTGATCAAGCTTTATGAGACCTATGCCAACGAGGATAAAAAAGTTACTGTAGATGTTTCTAGAGCAGATTTAGCCGGTATGGTGGGAACTGCTACAGAGTCAGTTATAAGAATCCTTTCGGAATTCAAAAAAGACAAATGGATTGAGATAAATGGCAGTGCCATTACCATTCTGGAGCCGGAAAAAATTCAGGGAGTTAAGTTTTAAATAACTCCGGTCAGCGTATATCAAACCTCTTATAAAGAAGGATTATGGTGTCAGCTGACACATTCGATGATCCCCATAGTGGGCGTGATCTAGCGCGCCAAACAAACCCATTTATTGTTACATTCTCAGATTTGTATACTGCTCAACCGGAGTAGTGACAAAGGTAAGAGATTCAGATAATTTCTGATTCTTTATTACTGAATCCAACTCATAAAATCACTATTTCTCATAACGCTATTGGCTATCAGTTTACTTACTGCTAGGCTTGAGCTGGTTAATTATTGTGAAGAAAATGCCTTATTACAAAATAGGATACATATTCTATTGATTTAGTAAGCATTTTCTTTTCTTCCTCACTTATATTCGCCTTAAAAAAATCCATTTTAACATGGTAGAAAAGATTTTCTCTTTTTTTATATCACTCTTAATTGTGCTATATGCACATGCCCAATCAAACTACATCGATACTGATACTTCAAGATTGGTAGGGATTGATATTATCGCTGGAACTCCCAAAGAAAACGCGCAATCGATAGTTGTGCGAGAAGGCGATGCATACAAAAAATTCTCCCCATATGATCTTACAGGATATGGTTTAGAAAATGGACAACACTTTAAAGCTTTCGATATTCAAAGTAACAGCGAAATAAAACGATACTTCCTTAAAGAATTAGTTTCAGGAAAATTAAAAATCTATTATTTAATCCTGGAGGATGGCAAAGAGAGTTATTTTATATCTAAAAATGATTCTATTATTATTAAAATACCAATGGCAACAGATGAATTTGTTCCGTTGATCAAAGACTGTGTCAGAGATTGTAATCAATCTGTAAAAGATGTGAGTTACTTAAGACTAAATCAAAACAGTCTAAAACGGTTTTTTAATGCTTATAATGGTTGTACCAGTATACCTCTACCCAGAATAAGGTATGGGTTTAAGATAGGTGTTTCAAGTGCGAAATTTGTTTCAGACTATTCTTCGTTACCCCAGCTTCAATCACTCCCGGATAGAGCAAGTTATTTAATTGGTTTTAATGTAGACGTTCCAGTAGATGTAACTAACAGCTCTATTCACTTTGGTTTATTAATCAAAGATTATGGTAGTGTTTATAGCTTTTCTAATACACAAAATGAATATGATCTTATAATAGATGATATTTCAATGGAAATTCCTGTTTTATATCGATATACTTTTCTTCACTCTAAATTTAGCCCGTATATAGAAATCGGGTCGATTTACTCTAGATCACTCAAAAGCAAGAATTTATTATATACGTATAAATCTATACAGAACAGCGTTTTTATTGATAAAGAAAAAATAGCTCTTAATAATAAATTGGGATATGGTATTGGTGCTGGTTTTATATCGGACTACAGCAATAAATTATCCTGGTATTTAAACATTCGTCTGTCAAGTCTTAATAGCCTTGTAGAAGATAATTTCCAATTCAACTTGAAAGAAAGATCAATATCACTTGGTATAATTTTATGAAATTTTATTTGAGAATATATCTATTAGCATTAAGTATCATTATTACCAGTTGTTTGGCTGAAGAACCTAGCCTTCATACATTTCCAATTATTGCGACCTTAGCACCATTTGAAGTTAATCAGGAAACCATAACCTTGAACGGAGAAATTACAAAAGAAGGAATCGATAAAATAGATTCCGTGGGGTTTGTGTGGACTATGAAGGAATTCAATTCTGATTCTTTCTCAATAATTAGAGAATATATTCCAAATCAATTTAATAGAACAATCGACTCTAGCTTTCACGAGGGATTTTCCTATTCGATTAGAGCTTTCGCTAGGTCAAATAATCGATTTATTTATGGAAACGAGATTGAAATAATTAGTAAAGGAACGAACAAAAGTTCTTGGACTCTTGAATTAGGGCAGACAGTAATTGATGGTTATGGAAGTTCATTCGGAATCAGTGACTCAAGATATGGCTATGTTCTAGTTCAGAGTGGAGAAATGTACATTTTTGACCCATTCACGAAGGTATTATCTTATGAAAATAAATTTCCCTTCGGAGGTGATACAGGAACGAGAATCACATCTATAGAACATAATGGAATCTTGTATTTCATGAGCAACAATAGTAGAAATCTTTATACCTATGCAAATGGAGGGTTTAAAATAAAGTCACAGATGCCGTTCAATTATAGTCGATATGGAAACTATTATCATGGACATGCACATGATAATAAAATTTATATTTTAAATAGCCACCAATCATATTCATATGATTTAGAAATGGATGAATGGAAAAGAATATCATCAATTTCTGAGTCTTCTTCTTATGGAGGAGTTTCTCTCGGTAAAGATGCTTTCATAATATGCTATGACAAATCAATTTGGAAGTTTAATCCTGAATCTAATATTTGGTCTAAAGTTGCTACATACCCCGGAAAAATTGATGGATTAGAACCTTTCGTTTCATTTTCTTATGATCGAAGAATTTACTTTGGGCTTCACGGCGGAGAAACAGACCTTTGGTCATATGATCTAGTAGACGAAATTTGGAATAGAAAACGTTTTCCACTTAAAGCAATCATTGAGCCTGCTTTTTTTAAACTTGAGAATAAGTTGTATATCCTAAATTCTGGAAATAAAACTAAGATAATTTCTTATGATTTAGCAAACTCGTCGAACTGAAATCTTAATGATCTTTTCGAACCAGTAGGTTTAAGAGAACTGTTCGCTAATTCTTATCCGAATTTGTTAAGCAAATAACTCATTTAAGTGGGTCTTCAAGAGTCCCACAGAATAGCCCTCCACATCAGGTTACTCCTACGATTCATCCATGCCGCACCACCCCTTGTGAATCTCCCTCCTGTCGATTTCGAACCATATTGTCTCTTGCACAAGTCGTTGACGGTCCGTCGCTGCGGTTCTCTTCCAAAAAGACATAAAAAAACCCTGACATAATTGTCAGGGTTTCAAGAGCCCCCAGTCGGATTCGAACCAACGACCTACTGATTACAAGTCAGTTGCTCTGGCCAGCTGAGCTATGGAGGCAATATTTTCTAAAAATGTACACCTCTCGTTTGAGGTGGGGATTCCAAGTCAGTTGCTCTGGTCGAATCGTCGAACCGCAGCTGAGCTATGGAGGCAATATACTCGTTTATGATTCCCCACATTCGAGGCGTTCAAAACGGTTTGCAAAAATAGCAGTGTCCAGCTATTTCGCAAATCTATTTTTCAATTTTGTGCAGAAATTGCTGCAAGTTGCGATTTTAATTCTTCCAACTCATTTTCTGCCTTCTCAATCTTTTCCTGCATATCGGCTTTTAACTTATCTGCAGTAGCAGAATCAGCAAAAAATTCCATGTTCGTATTCCAGGTCGAAATGTCATTTTCAATACTGGAAATTTTTCTCTTGATCGAGTGTTCCTTACGCTGAATTTTTCTATCACCCCCAGGCGTGTTTTTCAAACGACCCATTTCGATATGGTTTCTCAAGTCCGTACGGTCATCTTCATGAATTGCATCGCAGGAAAGAATCTTCTTCTTCACCTGATCAAAACGATTCCTTATTTTCTTGATTGCATTTTTCGGAACAAAACCAATCGAAGTGTAATTGTCCACTAAATCGTACAAATTATCCAAATCAACTTCACTCCCTGATACGGCCTCTTCCAGCTGGTCGCATATTTGCAACTTGAGTTTCAAGTTCTCCTCATATGCCTTAAACTGCTCTTTATTCTGATCCCTTCTTCTATTGAAAAAATGATCACATGCCGATTTAAACTTTTTGTACGTCTCGTTCCGCACTTTTTCAGGAACAGGTCCAATATCTTTCCATTGCGCTTGCAGGTGCTTCAGTTTGTCAGCCGTTGAATTCCACTCCTCACTGTCCTTTATCGCCTCGGCTTTCTCTACCAGCTCAAGCTTCTTTTCAAGATTTTCTTCCCTTTTAGACTCTAGCTCCTTGAAGAATTGGTTCTTATTCGCAAAGAATGCTTTAAACGAATTCCAGAAAGACTTATTAGTTGCTTTGGCTTTCTCACGAGGCACTCCACCAATTGCCTCCCACTTTTTCTGAATCTCCAGAATCTCTTTTGTCTTAGCGTTCCACTCTGTTATTCGATCAGAATTAAACTGAGTAAACGCCTCTACTTCTTTTATCAGCGCTTCTTTCTTGACCAGATTCTTCTCAAACTCTTCTTTTAAGTGCTCGAAGTATTCTTTCCTCTTAGCATAAATCGCATCCGAAGCTGCTTTAAACCTCTGCCAAAGTGGCTCTTGATTTTCTTTAGGTACCGGGCCTATATGCTTATATTCTTCATGAAGATCGTTGAGTTGGATTATTGCAGTTTTCAAATCATCCATTGCTGCAAGAGCCTCTGCTTTTTCGCAAAGCTCCTCTTTCAACTTCATGTTTTTCTTACGGTCAAGATCCTTAAGCTCAAAATAGATGCTTCGGTTGTCGTAATAACGATCCAACAAGGCATTATAATTAGCCCAAAGCGTTTTATTCATGGCGCCAGGAACAGGACCTACTTTTTTCCACTCGGATTGAAGTTCTCTGACGGAATTGATACTCTCAGACGATTCCTCGCCATCAACAATTTCTCTAAGCTGCTCAAGAAGACGTTCCTTTTTCTTAAGATTATCCTCTTTTTGATTTTCTAAATCTTTGTAGTGCTTGTTTCTTTTAGCCTTGAGTTGGCCATAAAGGGCTATAAATTCTTTGTCTAGTTCATCACCATGGTATTCAAAGGCATCTGCTTCATTTCCATCAGTTACAAACTTTTGAAGTGCTTCATTTTTTGAGACTTCATATAGCTCATCAAATCGCGGTTTGATGGCTTTAAGTACCCGATCAAGCGACCGAATATTTTCTTCGTTTTTTACTTCTCTGATTTTGGCAACTAATTCTTCCTTATCAGCATGCTCAAAATCCAACTCCTCCTCTTCATCATGATCATCGCCTTCCTCCTTCTCTTCCGTTGAATCTTCAGATTCTGTTTTAGAAGCTTCCGCTTTATTTTCTTCAGCAGATGTATCTGCTTCTTGCTTTTCCTCTACAGGAGGGGCTTTTTCTTCAGCAGAAGGTGCTTCAACTTCTTCCTCTGCTTTTATCTCCTCAGAGGGAGTTTCTTTTTTTACTTCTTCCTGAGATTGCTCAGCAGCTACGTCACCTTTCGATTCTTCCTCTTCTACTTCAGGTTGATCTTCGTTTCGCAATTCAGCTTGATTCTGAACTTCCTCAGGCGTTTCATTTTTAGTTTCTTCCGAAACGTCCTGCAATTTCTCGTTATCCATTATGGAACCAGTTACTTTTCTCTATGACACAAAGCTAACCAAATACCCTAATTCATCCGGGGATCTTTTGGATAGTTAGACATTAGACGGTATTTACCGCCCATGGTTTTTAGACACTCCTTCCATAGGTCTTGGTTGTCCCAGTCAAAAATCATTTCAGGGGTTGTATTTTTCAATACGATCCATGACTTAGCTTTCATTTCATCCATCAGCTGACCGGCAGCCCAACCTGAGTAGCCTACAAAAAACCGAATATCTTCAGGTTGAATACTTCTGACATTCATCATTTCGGTCAGTTTATTGAAATCACCACCCCAATAAACACCATTAACTACCTCTCTGGACGATGATACCAGTTCCGGTTCACGATGCACAAAATGCAATGTGTCGCGCTCCACCGGGCCTCCTAAAAAAACCTTTCCCGGGTAGTCACCAACCTCATCCACAATTTCACCAAGGACAAGATTAGCAGACTTATTTAAAACAAAACCAAACGTACCATTTTCATCATGCTCACATAAAAAAACGACGGTCCGCTCAAAATTGGGATCCGGTAAATAAGGCTCTGAAATGAGTAAATCACCTTTCTGTGGTTTGATAATCTTATCTGATGAAAAATAATCCATTAATGTAATGCCGGTCTAATAGGAAGTTCGTCCAAAATCACTCCCTCCTTTTGTTTCATTTCTTCCAATCTATTGTATACGTCATCCTCTTCAAAATAATTCAGGGCCATTCTTACAAATACCTCTCCGTGTCTTGCTTCAGAAGCCCAAAGTCGATGATAAAACTGCTTTAGTTCACCTTCATCCAGTGCCTCATAAATCAAGCGAAATCGTTCTGCACCTCGTGTCTCAACAAGCGAAGCTAACAATAGGCGATCCATAAAGCGCTCCTCTCTCCCATCTCTGCATATTTTGAGTAGCTTTTGGATATACATATCCTTCGGAATCTCATGATTGAGCTGCAAGCCTCTCTTTTCCATGATTTCATAAACATCTCGAAAGTGTTCTAACTCTTCAACAGAGGTGTCAATAAGTTCCGGAATGATTTCCGTTCGATTAGGGTATTTTGCAACCAGACTCAGTGCCATTCCCGAAGCTTTTCGCTCGCAATCAGCATGATCCTGGAGAAAGGCATCAAAATCATTTAATACCGCCTCTACCCATTCTTTTTTTGAATCTACCGTCAAGTCAATTCTAAACTTCATCGTTCGTTTCTTTTAACCTTTTTACCTTCGCTTCAGTTGAGTTTCAAAAGTAAACGGAAAGCACAACATGAGAGACGACATAGCCTCCATCCGAAAAGAATACACCCAGGCTAAACTTGACGAGGAGACCATCCAAAAAAATCCATTTGATCAATTTGATAAATGGTTTCAGGAAGCATTGGATAGTAAGATCATCGAGCCCACAGCTATGGTACTATCTACTGTTAATAGTAATGGACAACCTTTTCAGCGTACGGTGCTTTTAAAGACGTTTAGTGAAGACGGTTTTGTTTTCTACACTAATTATGAAAGTAGAAAGGCCAGCCACTTAAAAGATAATCCTTCAGTGAGCATCTTGTTTCCATGGTATAGCCTTGAACGACAAGTTGCGATTACTGGGAGAGTTGAAAAAGTGTCTACTAAGCAGTCGCTTAAATACTTTCTTTCCAGACCAAAAGGAAGTCAGTTGGGCGCGTGGGTTTCCAATCAAAGTGAAGTGATTTCTTCTAGAAGCATTTTAGAGTCCAAGCTTGAGCAAATGAAGCAGAAATTCAAAGAGGGCAAAATTCCATTACCTGATCATTGGGGTGGGTATCGTATTGTTCCGGATTCTTTTGAGTTTTGGCAGGGAAGAAAAAGCCGTCTGCATGACCGTTTTTATTTTGAAAAGAGGTCTGAAAACTGGAATATAAGTCGACTTGCACCCTAATGTCAGTTTATCTTGAGCGATATGCCTGGCCGGATGAACTGTTCCCTGAATATCAGCCATCCAATAATCTCTCGTTAACAGTTGTTATTCCATGCTTCAAAGAGTCAGACTTGATTGGCGCTATAGAGTCCCTAAACGCATGTGAATCCCCGGGAGGAGATGTTTTGATCATTGTCATAGTCAATGAATCAGAAGAAGCACCAAAAAGTATCCGAGAGATCAATCAAAAGACTATAGATGAGTTAAAGACATACAACAGCAAGTTTGAATTATTATACAGCTACCAAAAACTCCCTTCCAAAAAAGCCGGAGTTGGACTTGCTAGAAAAATCGGCATGGATGAAGCCGTGAGGTTGTTTCATAAGGTAGGCAATGACAATGCAATTGTTTGTTATGATGCGGACTGCCGTTGTGATTCAAGCTACCTGAAAGAAATAGAAAAGGTGTATAATGACCATCAGGTTAATGCCGGAATCGTGTTTTATGAGCATCAACTTCATGGTCAGAATCATAAAGCGATTGTTGATTATGAGTTGTATTTACGGTATTACATTGATGCCCTTCGTTTCTCAGGTTTTCCGTATGCTCATCAGACGTTAGGATCATGCATTACGGTAAGGTGCTCCACTTACGAAAAGGTGGGTGGAATGAATACAAGAAAAGCCGGAGAAGATTTCTATTTCCTGAATAAAACCATCCCTCACGGAGGTTTTGTTGAAATCAATGCAACCACCATTCGTCCTTCAGACAGGGTTTCTGACAGAGTACCCTTTGGAACTGGAAAAGCCGTAAATGAAATTATTCACTCAGATGAGGAATACAGTGTATACCACCCAAATATTTTTGAAGACCTTAAGCTGTATTTCGAGAAAGTTGAATCGTTTTGGGATGAAGATGAATGGAAAATCCCGAGGACCATTCGTACATTTCTGGGAGATGATTGGCAATCTCAAATAAATGAATTAAAGTCTCAGGTAAATTCAAAGGAACAATTTGAAAAGCGATTCTTTCATTGGTTTGATGCATTTAAAACACTCAAGTTTGTTCACTTCTGTCGGGATGAATTCTATCAAAATGTGGAATTGGAAGAAGCACTGAATTGGCTGAGAAACAAACACTTTTTCCTCAAAGGCTCTAAAGAATCTTTACTCATTCAGTTGAGGTATTTGGACAGACAATTCCACTAATTGCTCAATGAAAGCTGAACAAGCATGGCTACTGCCAAAGGATTCGAAAGTTCCTCTGATGTAGATGGATTGATGACAAACTGTACATCCGGTTGCAACAAAAACCATGATTTGATTGGCAATGAGTAGGTTAATTCCAATACAGTTTCAGTCCTCTCACCACTGTTTTGCAATTCCTGAAATTCATCACCATTAAAACCTGAAGAGAATGCCAGACCAAAACTATCTTCAATACCGGTAAGCGGATTACTCACCACCAAACCACCGGATAAAGCAGCTCCGAAACGATTGTATTTCGAGTTGGCTATTCCATATCGTCCGAAAAATGCCACAAAATCCTCTTCATTCCCAATTGGGAAGTACTTCTGCGCACCTACATAGACACCAACGTTTCCACTTGAAACGCTAGAACCATCAAGTTCTTCAAATTCACTGGTATAATACCACCCCCCTACATTGATTTTATCTTTTTTATAAACATCAAACTGACGACCCACTTTTCTTCTTCTTGTCTCGTAAGATCGTTCTAAATTTTGTTGATCCTCATCAAAATCTTTGTTCGTATAAACAGATAATTCACCCGCTATTAATGCCCCTTGTTCGCTCGACAAACTAATTTCATTACTTTCCAGATCATTCGGATCTCCGGATACAGCATCTAAAACAGCAAGCCTCAATCGGGTTCGATCTCCGATAAATGACGATATTCGAATACCTAAAGAGGAAATTGGAAAAATAGAGGGTCCATTTTGACCACTTTGTGCATATTCTGCACCAATACCGAAGGAGCTATTGATGAATAGTGTTCCGGGTCTCAACACGTCGAATTCAGAATTCAAATCATACAATCCAACTAAAACAGAGATTTGGTCATTGAAAAGATTTTGCTGAACCCATAACTCAAAAATTCGCCATGCCTTAGGAGCTTCGATGTTGCTGGCTATTTGAAAATCACCCATGTATTCGGATGCCATATCTCCATTATTGCCAAGCCCATACACAAAGAGCGAAAGATTATCCTTCAGACCGAACAGCTGGTCAAAATTCAATTTAGCAGTGATATCCGCATTGTCAATGTAGACAAAACCTGTTTTGATACCCCCATCAACATTGTACCATGGCATAGCAGAATAAACTGCTTCCAATTCAATCCATTTGCTCTCATTTTCTTGAGCATCTATGGGTTTAGGTATCCAAAGGACAATAAAAGAGAGTAGAATAAATCTATTTTTCAACTGATTAGGTTTGGTATGTGAAAGCTAAATCAAATCAAACAAACTCTTAACTCCTATTGAGTGTTTGACTTTAAAGCCTTCCGCATATTCTACACCTATTCTCTGGCCCCATTCTCTGGCCCTCGATTCAAGCATAGTCATAAAGCCTTTAGAACTGATGAATGTCTCCGGTTCGTCGCTGTTCGGATCGTAAAACTGTGACTTAAAGGCATTTATTGCAGCTCTTCTTTCTTCAATTACGTCAGAAACATCAACTAAAAGGTCCGGTTCGTGTGCCGTGCTCTGAATGGAGAAATACAATTTTTCAGGGCGAAAAAAATCTTGTTTCACTCCTTCCCACTCCGTTTCTACTGCTTTTAGTCCAGCAATAAAACAAGCCGTTTCTACCAATTGAGCACCCCGTGTATGATCAGGATGTCGATCATAAATTGAGTTTGCAATCACAATCTGGGGCTTAAATCTTCGAATTTGCTGTGCTACTGCAATTTGATTCCCCTTATTGTTCTCAAAGAAACCATCCGCTAGTCCAAGATTTTCCCTGACAGTGAGTTTTAAAATTTCACCTGCATCTTTGGCTTCCTGCGCCCTGATTTCAGGTGTGCCCCTTGTCCCTAATTCACCCTTTGTCAAATCAAGTATGCCTGTTTTATACCCTTGTTTTTGGTGTGTGAGTAAAGTCCCTCCAAATGAAAGTTCTACATCGTCCGGGTGAGCTACTATGGCAAGTATATCTAGTTTCATTCTTCAATTCTGATGTTTGGCCGTATGATGCAAAGTAACACCACTCATATAATATTGGTTTTCAAGCTCAGAGAATTTCCTAAATTCCCTTTCCATTTATTAAACCTAAAGTAAAGAACCTATGCAAAAACGCGACAGCTTATTCAGGTCGGTCTGCATGCTTTTTTTGATCAGCATTATTCCGCTGATGGGAAATGCACAAGACGATGACCTGAAGCCTGTAACAAATAAGTATGCGATCAAGAACGCTACCATTGTGCAGGCACCTGGTAAAACCATTCAAAATGGTACAGTTTTAATTGAAAACGGAATCATTAAGGCAGTTGGATCAAGTGTATCTATCCCGGCGGATGCCTGGGTAGTTGATGCCGATTCGATGTTTGTTTATGCCGGATTCATCAGTGGTCTTTCAAACATTGGAGTGAAAAAGCCCAAAGAGCAAGATCGAAAAGATGATCGTAAGCTTACAGGTAATCCATCATATGAACGGGCCGGAATAACTCCAGGAAATTCAGCAAGGGAAATGCTCGATCCGGAAGATAAATCGGTTGAAGATTTCAGGAAACTTGGATTCACGGCTTCTCATAGTGTGCCTCATTCCGGAATGTTACCCGGTAAAGGAGCGATTGTCCTTCTCGGAGGATCCGATGGTGAGAGTATGGTTGTAAAAGATCCCTCCGCTATGTATTCCCAACTAGCTGGTGCTGACGGAGTTTATCCAAACACGGTTATTGGCGTAATGGCTAAATACCGTGATCTATATCGCAAAGCCAGTCAGGCAAGGGATTATGAAACCAAGTATAATAGCAACCCTAATGGCATGGAGCGTCCGGCAACTGACGCGACCCTTCAGTCGCTATACCCGGTGGTTTCAAAACAAATGAGTGTTGCTTTTAAAGCAGAGAGCGTAAAAGACATCATGAGGGTTGTAGCACTACAACGAGATCTTGGATTTAAAATGATGCTGGGCGAGGTGAAGCAAGGCTGGGATGCCATTCCAACCTTAAGCGGTTCACGAGTACCTGTTTTTCTATCATTGGACCTTCCTGAATGGAAAGAAGAGGAAACGAAAGAAGAGGATAGCGAAGAAGAAAAAGAAGAGAAAAAAGAGCCTACTGAGGAGGAGCTAGAAGAGCAAGCTTTGAAAGAAAGGCAAAATGCCATGATCAAAAACTATTACACACAAGCTGGTAAGTTCCAAAATAGTGGTATGAAATTCGGCTTTTCAACTATGGATGTAAAGTCTAAAGACTTTAAAGAAACTCTTTTGAAAGTGATTGAAAATGGACTTTCTCAAGACCAGGTACTTGCTGCACTTACGACAGCTCCTGCCAGTATCCTTGGAGTTTCTAATATGATGGGTTCCATAGAAACAGGAAAAATGGCTAACCTCATTGTATCAGATACCGCATACTTTACGAAGGACTCAAATGTACGCTACGTTTTTGTAGACGGAGTGAAGTACGAATATGAAGCCAAAAAGAAGAAAAAGAAAAAGAGCGGTGGAGAGGCAGTTGATGCTGCCGGAGTGTGGAATTATACTACAGAAACCCCTCAAGGGAATGGTAGTGGTATAATTACGATTAAAGGTACCCCCGGGGACTACAGCGGCACGATCACTGTGAGCTTTAATGGAAGCACAAATGACATTGAGAATGTAACGGTAGACGGAAGCAATGTTTCCTTCTCTTTCAAAATGAACATGGGTGAGGAAATTACGGTAGATATCAGCATGGATATTGACGGTGACACTTTTGAAGGTACTTTATCTGTCGCTGCTTTTGGAAGCTTCCCGATGGAAGGATCACGTGAACCAAATAAATAAGATTGGACATGAAAAAACTGAATTTATATATAGCAATACTTCTGACTATCACGTGTGTGATGGCTCAGGAAAAAGGAAGTGTGCTAATCAAAAACGGTACGGTTTTAACCGTCACGAATGGTACACTGGAAAATACTGACGTTCTTATTAGAGATGGTAAAATCTCTAAAATTGGAGAAGGATTAAGCGCTCCAAGCGGAGCAAAAACCATCGATGCAGATGGTATGTTTGTAATGCCCGGCATCATTGATGCGCACTCTCACCTCGCACTGGATGCTGTGAATGAGGCAACAAACCCTGTTACAGCAGAAGTTTGGGTAGGTGATGCGCTCGATCCACTTGATGTAGGTATTTATCAGGCATTGGCTGGTGGAGTTACCGCTGCACACTCCATGCATGGATCTGCCAATGCGATTGGTGGACAATGTGAAACTGTGAAGTTTCGATATGGAGAAATCGATCCCGACAAAATGAGAATGGATGGAGCTCCACGAACGATCAAGTTTGCACTTGGAGAAAATCCGACACGTGTGCATGGAGCCGGAAATGGCATTCTTCCACGTACGCGAATGGGAGTTGAACATGTTATCCGTAGCTCTTTTCAGGAAGCTAAAGAATACATGGAAGCATGGGATGCTTACAATAAAAAGAAGAATGATAAGCGATTCAAAGGCAAAGCTCCTCAGTACGATTTAAGACTGGAGACGCTTGCCGACATCCTGAAAGGAAATATTATTATCCACTGTCACTCCTACAGAGCAGATGAAATCTATATGCTCATGCAGGTGTGTGAAGATTTTGGGATTGATAAACTTGTCTTTCAGCATGTAAATGAAGGCTTCAAGGTAGCACCTGAACTTGCAAAGTTCGGAGCAGGAGCTTCTGTTTTTGCTGATTGGTGGGCCTATAAGTTTGAGGTGTATTATAGCACGGCATACAATGCTGCGATTCTTACTAAAAATGGTGTAACTACTTCCATCAATTCGGATTCTGGAGAACTGATTCGTCACCTATACCACGAAGCAGCAAAAACACAAAAGTATGGTGGACTTACCGATGATGAAGCGCTTTCACTCATTACGATCAACCCTGCTAAGCAGCTTGGTATTGATCACAGAGTAGGTTCTTTGGAAGAAGGAAAAGAAGGTGATGTAGCTATTTTCAAAAATCATCCGCTTTCTATCTATGCCGTTCCGATGATGACTATCGTAGATGGTATTGTTCGCTTTGATCGTGAAAATGATCCGGCTGATATGCGTATCTATCCGGATCCGGAAGAGAAAATTGATGTGACTCACTGGGAAAAAGAAGATCACGATCGATGCATGCAGAACACCGAATTTTTATTCAATAAATAGTTTCGAGAAATAAGTTACGAGGTTCGAGTATGAAGAATTTTAAACAATTAATGATCTGGCAAAAAGGAATGGAGATTTGGAAGGAAACATATCTACTTACCAAACAGCTTCCTGCTGAGGAGAAATACGGAATTTCATCTCAGATCAATCGAGCAAGCTCATCAATTCCAGCAAATATTGCAGAAGGAAGTAGCAGAGATAGCAAGAAAGACTATGCCCGATTCCTTCAAATTGCTTTAGGTTCTTCTTTTGAATTAGAGACTTTTCTAATTGGAATAAAAATGCTCGAATTGGTTTCTTCTGAAGAAAAGGTTGAGGAAATCCTAAACCTTATTAATGAGGAACAGAAAATGATCATGAGTTTTAAAAATAAGGTTGATCCACCTCGTAACTCATAACTCAAGACTCAAAACTTTCATAAAATGAAAAATATTAAAAATATACTAGCAGGATGTCTGACTTTAATTGCCACAATTGCACTTGGTCAGATACCCAGCGCCGAAACTGGAACTTTTGCATTAACGAATGCTACCATAGAAACAGTAACCAATGGGACCATTGAAAATGGCACGTTGGTGATTTCTGATGGAATGATAACCGATTTAGGAACCAGCGTTTCAGTACCTCAAGGTGCGAAGACCATCGATTGTACCGGCATGACCATTTATCCGGGAATGATAGACGGAGGAACACAAATCGGACTCATTGAAGTTAGCGCCGTGGATAGAACCCGGGATAATAATGAGATTGGTGATGTCATCCCTCATATTCAGGCATTGACAGCTGTTAATCCAAGCTCAGTAATCCACCCGGTGACGCGAGTAAGCGGAGTAACTACTGCACTTACTATGCCGTCAGGAGGTTTATTCCCTGGCACAGCAGCATTAATTAATCTACACGGCTATACGCCTGATCAGATGTATGCAGGATTCAAGGGTGTGGTACTCAACTTCCCCGCTACAGGCCGAAGAGGAAGATGGGATCGTCGATCGGATGAGGACATCAAGAAAGCAGCCGAGAAGGCGCTTAAGCAGCTGAACGAAGTATGGGGAAAGGCCCTACAGTATCATAAAATTGATTCCGCTACTGGAGGAAAAGATCAACCGTATTACCCGGAAATGGAAGCACTACTTCCTGTGGTAAGGGGTGAAATGAAGCTGTTGGTTAATGTCAACTCCGCCAACGATATCAAATCTGCTTTGGAGTGGATTGATGAGAAAGGTGCTGATGCAATCCTATGCGGAGTGTCTGAAGGCTGGAGAGTAGCAGAGGAGATTGCGAAAGCCGGAGTACCTGTGATCACAGGTCCTGTTTTAAGCAATCCAACCAGAAGCTACGATCGATACGATAGACCATATGCAAATGCTGGAGCGATGCAAAAAGCCGGCGTAAAGGTGGCTATCCGAACCAGCGAGGTGGAGAATGTACGAAACCTCCCCTACCATGCGGGATTTGCAGCCACCTATGGCATGGGCAAAGAGGAAGCACTGAAAGCGATCACGATCGTTCCGGCAGAAATCTTTGGGGTAGCTGATAAATATGGTTCGCTTGAAAAAGGGAAAGTGGCTAACTTATTTGTGGCTACCGGTGATCCGTTCGAGACTAAAACACAAATCCAGTATGTGTTTATAGAAGGATGGAACATCCCAATGATAAGCAGACACACGCAGCTTTATGAAGAGTACTTGAATAGGGCTCCCGGAGTGGAGAAATAATTAAATTTTAGAATCTTTGAAAGGCATCTCGATATGAGATGCCTTTTTTATTAGAACTAACTAATTTAGACACATGTCTAAGTCAGAAAAAAAATATGATATTGGAATTGCTTTAGGCGGAGGTGGTGCACGCGGCTTTGCTCATCTCGGGATTCTACAAGCGTTGAATGAAAAAGGCATCAAACCGGATGTCATCTCAGGTGTTAGTGCAGGCGCTATTGCCGGGGCATTTATTGCATCCGGGCATTCTCCAAAAGAAGCATTCGACATCATCAAAGAATACCGATTTACCGGAATATCAGAGTTAAACATCCCTAAGACGGGTCTTCTGAGTTCAGCTAAAATGAAATCCCGTCTATTAAAGAAAATTCCAACCAAAAAGCTTGAAGACCTGGAGGTTCCATTAATCATCTGTGTAAGCAATATGTTGGAAGGAAAGCCTGAGTATTTAACTGAGGGCCCGGTAGCAGATATCATTCAAGCCTCCGCTTCGATTCCCGTTTTATTCAGCCCGGTGGAGCTAAATGGTAAGTTATACTCTGACGGAGGCATCTTTGATAATGTGCCGGTGAAACCGCTTAAAGATAAGTGCAAGAAAGTAATAGGTGTGAGCATCAGCCCTATTCAAGAAATTGAGGAATTAACAAGCCTCATCCAGGTTGCAACGCGTATGTTTCAACTGGCAGTTAATCCAAGTAATGGAGAACTTGAAAATAATTGTGATTTATTCATTGAGCCTCCAGAGTTGTGTAATTATGATATCATGGATACCAAACACGCCCAAGAAATCTTTGATATTGGATACGATTATGTGAAAAATATGGATATAGACCTGGATTAATTGCCTATTCTGTAATTAAAACTGGTCTTCAGAAGCCACTTCTGCCGAAAGAAGGTATCACTGAAAGAGTCAATGCTCGATTCAGTATCTCTGAAAACGATGTTAGCACCGATACCTATAGATTGACTCAGTCCAAGCTTGTCAGTTAAATTGAGAAGTATCCCTGCATTGGCAGAAAGAAAAAGAGATTTGTCTATTTGCTTAATCTCATTAGGCACAAACGCATTTGATTCCGAATCAAAATATTGGGAGTCCTGAGTATCCTTTATTCGTTGTGCAACAAAATCAAATGAATGAAACAGATTCCACTTTGCTTCCTTGCCATGAAGAAAGTGAGCATAGCTAACTACAAGCCCTGTTAATTTTAAAGCCTGTCGTTCTTCTACCTGATCGCCAAAAGAAAATAAAAGGCTTGGCCCAAAATCCCACGTATGGTTGTTTCTCTCCAGTTTTACAGCAGGAGAAATAATGAATTCATCCTCCTGATCCAGCTTGAGAAAACTTATTGCAGATCCGGATATTCCTTGGCTCTGACAATAAAGAGCACCAACTATTGCAATTCCGAATAAAAGCTTCTTTAGCATATCCAAAAGTATCACATGTGATTTGATATGCAGCGTCATTTATGAGACACTTGGTTTCTTCAATAACCAGATATCTTTGAGATATGCATAGGCTGATACTTTTTTTAATGATCATAGTCCTCATAGGCTGTACTGAAAATCCAGATGTTCCTAATCATACGCCAGGGGTAGTGAAAGTTGTCAATGGGTATCTAATGGTTACTTACGGGGAAGGTGGATTGGTAATTTCAAACGAAATCAGTGGAGAATTTATAGCTCAAATCTTTCCTTCCAGAGAAATGAATAGTATTGATGACTTTGATGTCGATGGAGATTTGATCTTCCTGCTGGACACAAGGGGAAGGGATTTTTTGGCTGTTTATTCTATTAGAAATGAGAAGGTAGAAATGGTCAACGCTCCAATTGCTGTTGAAGGAGGTCCATTCAATGGAATCTCAGCAAAAAATGGCAATCTGATAGTCTCTGGTGGAACAACTTTCCTGGAACGATTTACTTATTCCTCCAGTGGTAAATTATCACATCCCATTACATTCGGGAGAGATAGAGGTCATCCGGATGTGCTCCTTTCTTCTGATGGTCAAGCTGCATTTGTGTCAACTGATTTTGGGATAGGACTGGATATAGACAGGTTTGGTGTTATGTCTCTCTTCATTGGAGACAACCTTGAGATACCAAGTGTCATTTCAGAACTGGGAATCCCCGAATCAGGATTTACAACAGGGGTTACAACACCCGTGGGATTTCCTATCCAAACTGATATCTATGGTGATCACCTGTTAGTTGCACATGGAAGCGGACTGACAATAATCAGACTTATCGACAATTATGTATTTCAATCAGCCTCATTTTTCAATACCGGAATTGATGCTACTTCCATAACAATTGCTGATAATAATGCATTCATTATAGGTTTTGAGGAAACACAACCTGTTTTAATTCAGATAGACCTATCTGACATTAATAACCCTCGGGTGCTATCACAACAACCATTGCAAACAGATGGTAGCATCCCTACATCTATTGCAATAGGTACGAATGATATCTATATTGCTGCAGGGTCTTCAGGCCTGTTAACTTTACCTTTAAATTGAAGTATGGAAATGAGTACACCAATGATCATTTCAAACCTCGTTATTGGACCATTACTTTTGATCCTGAGTTTAATTTTCAAGGCATTTCCTCCTAAAAATATGAATTGGATATATGGATACAGAACGGTCAGATCAATGAAATCGCAAGAAGCATGGGACGCTTCAAATAAGTATTCTATGGATTTAATGATTTGGATTGCTGTTATTACAATCATATGTCAGGTAGTAACCAACCTGCTCTTTGAGCCAGCAACTGCCCTACTTATTGCATGTTCGGTCATGTGTGTATTGCTTGTTGGGATCGTTGTGGTTGTTGAGAAGTACTTGAAGGAAAACTTTGATGACGAAGGGAAACCCAAAAGCTAGATTACTGCTCGATAGAGATTGCATCAAACAACACAACCTCTCCTGCCTCTAATTCGCATTGTACCCTGATCGGGTTGCAACACACTTCACAATCCTCTACATAGTCCTGCTTTGTTACCGATGGATCAATCAGCATACTTATCTCTGCTGCGCAATACGGGCAATGAAAGAAATGCTCGATCATGTTTCTTTAAGCTTTGAACCAAATAGGATCGCTAAAATCATCAACAACATCAATGATGCAATCATCACTTTTACACCAAAAAAGCCTGCAACTACACTCAGCACCCCGGATAATAAAGTCATCACTCCCATGAAAGTATTAGCGACAGACACATACAATGGTCGCTCATCAGAAGGAGCATAATCCACCAGATAGGTCTTCCTTGCCATCCTCGCGCCCCCGTAAGCCATGATGATCAAGAAAAACACAGGCCCAAAAAAGTAGATATTTTGAAAGTCAGACGGAAGGTTATCAAACAAGAGTACGTATAGACATATTATTACGGCAAATGCCGAACTAACCATCATCACTTTTCTGCTACTCTGATCAGAAAACTTGCCCCAAAAAGGACTGCTAATGGTATTGGATATGCCAGCTGCGATAACAAATAGCCCCAGTCCGGATAGCTCTACATCCATATTCTCCGTAGCATACAAAACGAAAAATGGCTGTACCAATGGAATGGCTAACAGCAAAGCGCGTGTGATCAGGAATTGCCTAAAGTTTGTATCCTCTTTTATCAAGGACCAACCGTTTTTTATTTCATCAATGGGTGACCGACCACCGGAGGTTGCGCCGGGCTCCTCCCTAATAAAGGCAAAAAGTATAGCTGAAATAATCCAAAGGATTCCTGCAAAAACAAAAAGCCATATAAACGAATCAATGGAGCTATTACCATCTACTATGAAGTAAAGGGCAAAACCGGCAAGGATTGTCAGGACACCTCCTCCTGTTGCTCTGAAAGACAGCAGTCGTCCTCTCTTCCCTTTGGGAATGGTTTTCCCCAGTACATCTTTAAAGGAAATCGAGCCTACTCCGCTTGCCATGCTGAAAAGCAAAAGCAACAAAATCAAAAAAATCCCAGCCGTTCCGGCTTCATAATTATAGCAGACAAGCGCTATCAAAAGCAGCATCACTCCCTGAAAAAAACCTGCAGCTGCCCAGAAATATTTACGGATTTTAAAGGCCCTGATTTTAGCAGATACAATGAGCTGTGGAAGTAACGAACCCGTATTCTTAATAGGAACCAATAGTCCTGAATAAAAGGAAGGCACACCCAAAAGAGAGAATACATACGGTATAATCAAACCAGGACTAGCTATCTGCTCAGCCAGTTTGGTACAAAATCCGTTTAGCCCATTGAGTAGAAAGTTCCCGGGGGCTTCTTTACATGAATCCTCAGAGATGGCATCACAGGCTCGCTCCTCACCTGTTTCTGCAACATACTCATATACCCGTTCGCTAATTGGTTCTTTAGACATACCCTAATAACCTTCTCTTGAAGTGAGTGTTTTTGAAATTTAACATTCCTAAAAAGATCGACAATGCTCGTCTAACTAAAAAAATATAATTTTCCATTGCAGTCGGAGGCTAAATCATCCAATGAATTTCAAAGAGCAAGATTTTGAAGCACTCTTCAAAGAGCATTATCCCTTTTTATGCTCCTTTGCCAGAAAGTATATTCAGGATGTGGACGACTGCAAGGACATAGTTCATAATGCATTTTTGAAGCTTTGGCAAAAGCAGGATGAAATCGATTTGACTAAACCACTGAAACCTTACCTCTTCAAATCGGTGCACAATCTGTGTCTCAATTATATCCGAGACAGAAAGAAGATTGTACAACATGACCTGCAAACAGACAATGAAGCCATTCCTGACTACATAGATTCGAGAGATTATCTGGAGGAATCAGAATTGCAAACCCGGATTGTGAAAGCCATTGAAAACCTTCCGGACAAGACTAAACGCATTTTTTCTTTAAGCAGATTTGAAGGTAAGAAATACCGAGAAATTGCTGAAATAGAGAACATTTCTGTGAAAACTGTGGAGGATCAAATGTCAAAAGCATTGCGTCTTTTGAGAGAGAAGTTGAAGGACTATTTAATTATTTACATTTTTATTCAATTTTTTACAGGGTTTTGACGCTCTCATGTGTGATAAAGAAAAGCTGTGAAAGAAAACACTGAAGACCATAACGAATTAATCCATCTTGCTACCAGCAAATTTGCGGGTGAGGCATCAGCTCAGGATGAAGCCAGACTTGAGGCTTTACTCAATGAAAGTGAAGCCACTAAGCAATTCTATGCCGAGCTGGTCAAGGTATGGGATGGCACAGAAAAAGCGGCTGGTATTACCCCTGAGGAAATCAATCAAGAGTGGATTCGACTGAGAGGTGAGATTCGAAAGACAGATAAAAAATCGTTCTCTTTCATGAAAATCGCTGCTTCCATAGCCCTTCTTGCAGCCATCGGGATCGCCTTTTTCTGGCTACAGAATGATAACACGGAACAATTGATTGCGGCGGAAATGCAAGTGCAGGCCCTAGAGGATGGGTCTATGGTGACACTCAATGCCGGGAGCGAACTGAGCTATCCAAAAGCATTTTCTAACGAAGAAACGCGAGAGGTTGAGCTCAAAGGTGAGGCCTTCTTTGAAGTGGAAAAGAACCCTGAAAAACCATTCATTATCAAAACACCAACGGTCCAGGTGCAAGTATTGGGGACTTCCTTCTCAGTCAGGTCTCTAGATGGAGAGGCTACATCTTCTGTCATAGTAGCGTCTGGTTCAGTGGAGGTCAAGTTTGGTGAAAGCAGTCTGGTCTTAAGCCCTGATGAAAAAGCCATTCTGGATCGTTCTTCCAGTCGGTTATTTAAAGTGACAAATGATGATCCTAACTATCTGGCATGGAAAACTAAACAGTTTGTATTTGATGATACCTCACTCGAAAAAGTAGTTGAAAACCTTTCAAATGCGTATCAGGTCGACATCCGCTTAAAGACAGACATCATTCGTGACTGCCCTGTCACCGTATCTTTTGACAATCAATCATTGGATGCAATCCTTGAGATTTTAAGTGCCACGCTTGATTTAACTGTAGAAAAAACCAGTGAAGGATTAGAAATAAGTGGTCAGGGTTGCTGATCTTCATACCTCTATGTCCGCTATTCGATTTGCGCTCATTACGATTTTAGCTCTTCTGTTTAGCTCCAACAGCTATTTGTCAGGATATTCTTGATCAAGAAATATCCATTCAAGTTGAGAATATTTCTCTAGAGAAAGCGCTGGACATCATTTCAAAAGAGGCGAATATTTCTTTCTCATATAGCACCAGAAGCATACCGGCTGATCAGAAAGTCAGCATCAATGCTAATAATCAAAAACTGAGTGAGGTTCTGGATCAGCTATTTCTGGGATTGCGAATAGAATACGTCTGGCTGGAGAACAAGATGATCCTGAGAAAATCAAAAAGTGATCCTGAAGTTAACGATAAGAAGTATACGATTAGTGGCTATGTATTGGATAAAAACGATGGGGAGACCTTAATTGGAGCCACTATCCTGGTAGAAGAACTAGGCGTTGGAACAATTGCCAATGCGTACGGTTTCTATTCATTAACACTGCCTGTTGGGAATTATACACTGAAGTATTCGTACATCGGGTATGATAGTCAATCCAAGTCAGTAACACTCCAAAGCAACAGAAATATCAATGTCAATCTTGAATTCAGCTCGTCCCTCCTACAAGAAGTAGTCGTCACTGTGGATGATTCTGTTCAAACAGTTGATCGTGTGCATTCAAATGTTACTCAGCTATCCAATACCACCATATTGCAAAAACCATCGGTTTTAGGCGAACCGGATGTTATCAAATCCCTGGACATCCTACCAGGTATTCAGCTATTCAATGACGGTTCTACCTTTTTCAATGTTCGGGGAGGAAACAGAGATCAGAATCAAATTTTGGTGGATGAAGCTCCGATCTACAATCCCGCCCACCTCCTTGGGCTTTTTAGCTCCTTTACGCCGGAAGCGATCAAAGACATCAAAATATACAAGGGCACAGCGGGAGCTGATTTTGGAGGTCGCATCTCTTCCGTAATGGACATCCACACCAAAGATGGAAATATGAAGAACTTTCATATGAACGGACGACTTGGACTTGTGACCACTCAGCTTTCACTGGAAGGCCCAATCGCTAAAGACCGAAGCTCATTTTTCTTGTCCGGCAGAAGATCTTACATAGACGCGTTTTTGAGCAATGACGACTTTGATGAATTCTACTTTGCTGATATCACCGGTAAAATCAACCTGAAGTTGAACGACAATAACAGACTTTTTCTATCTGTATTCTCCAGCAATGATGAATACATCAATAATGAAGGGTTGGCATGGAAAAACATAGCAGGAACCATGCGTTGGAATCACACATTCAATGATCGCCTGTTCGCCAATACCACGCTCTACTCCAGCAAATACGAATACCAACTCATCTCTGGTCCCGGTCAGGTTTGGTCCAACCATATTGCAAACGCAAGCTTGAAAACTGATTTCACATTCTACCGAAATCCAATAAGCACGCACAAATTCGGCTTTAAGTTAAGCGGACATAATTTCAACCCCGGCAATCAGGAAGGAAATGAAAATGCTCCATTTGTTCCGAAACGAAATGCTACTGAGTTTTCCCTGTACTTTAGCAATGAACGACAGCTTTCCTCACGTTGGCTGTTGACATATGGATTTCGATTGAGTACCTGGACGAATTTTGGAAGGACCATAGAATACACAATCAATGATGAATATCAGGTCACCGACACGACCACCTATGAAGATCGCAGCAGCTATAACGATTACTCCAATCTGGAGCCTCGCATCAAGTTGACACATATTGTAAACGACAAAAATTTTCTAACATTCAATTATGCACGTTCCGCTCAGTACATCAACCTGATCAGCAATTCCATCAGCCCATTCAACAACCTGGAGGTTTGGCTGCCTGCAAGCATCAACATCCAACCGCAAACAGCCGATCAAATCTCTCTTGGCTGGACCTATAAACGCAAACAATGGCAATTCAACCTGGAAGGCTATTATAAAGCCATGCAGAATCAAATTGATTATGCAAACCAGGCCGAGCTATTATTAAACCCTCATTTTGAGGCTGAGATCAGATCCGGCAAAGGCACTGCATACGGTCTTGAAGCCATCATTTCCAAGCAGGTTGGTAAACTAACAGGAAGTATATCCTATGTTCTCTCACGATCAACCAGACAAATAGAAGGTATCAATGATGGGAAAGCTTATGCTGCATTATCAGATCGTCCGGTACAGTTTTCACTTAACACTGTTTTCCAAAAATCACAACGATCCACCTTATCCGGTACCCTCATGATCCTCTCCGGCTCACCGGTTACTACTCCTACCTCTTTTTATCAATATGCAGGTCGTACGGTTCCCATTTATTCAGAGAAGAATAATGATCGTCTACCTACCTACCATCGGCTGGATTTAGGTTGGTCTTACAGGCTCAATAAGGTGGAACGAAAGTTCGATCACTTTCTGACCATCTCTTTTTTCAATTTTTATGGGCAGAAAAATTCGGTGCTTCGAAGTTTCAATAAGATCGTTTTGGAAGACGATACGATTGTTGTTCCGACCGAAATCAATAATCCGGAAGCGCTTCAGGCGACCCATCGCTTTGTATACCAAGTTGTACCATCCATTTCTTACTCTTTCAGACTATGAAAAAGCTTTTGATCATATTGATGGTTTTGCTGAGTTGGCAATGTGAAGAGATCTCTGAACAGGAATTAGGAATTGATAATGATGTCCTTTTAGTAGTAGACGGAGGAATAACCAACGAATTAGGCACGCAGGAAATCAAACTATCGCTAACGTTTAATGAACTTGGTCAGGAACCACCACCGGTAACTGATGCGCTGGTGATTGTTAATGAAGGAGAAGATAATTACTTCTTCACCCATGATGAAAGTAGACCTGGAACCTACACAAATAATTCACTGGTTGCATTATTTGGGAAGGTTTACATACTATATATTCAATACGATGGTAAGGAGTTTTATGCCTTTGCAACTTCAGGACTTGGCACTTCCTTACCTCCATTAACCTTAGAAGAAACCAATACCGGTGATATGGAATACATTCACACAGAGACGATTGCTTCTATGACGAATGTAAGAGTTGAATGGGATGATGATGGTATTGTTGAATCTAAAGAGGGTTTTTTCTATACACTGGATGTAGTAGATATTACCAAAACGTTTGCACCGGAAAAGGAACCATTTACTTTTCCCAGAGGTGCCACCGTACATAGAAAGAAATACTCACTGACCCCTGATCATCAAAACTTTTTGCGATCTTTTCTAGCTGAAGTAGACTGGCGCGGAGGCGGATTTGATGCCGCTCCTGGTAATGTACTGACCAACCTTTCAGATGGGGCTTTAGGGTATTTTTATGTATCCATGGTTGATTCTGACTCAACAGTTGTTAATTAATACCACTGAATGTCAGATAGTTATGATTTTAAATGAAAAAAATATTGAATTTTATCCAGGGTATATCCTAAATGCTGTGTGATCAATACAAATCACAAACAATTTTCAATCATGAAAACGAAAGACAAAATGAAAAAGATAAATCTATTGACTCTGCTATCACTTGTAGCTCTATTATTATTTGCTGCATCATGTGATGACTCGATTGACACGCCACCTGCACAGGAAGATATTTTACCTGAGCGGTTTTCTATTGATGTACCGGACCCACTTGCAAACCGAAATGCTACAAGCGCAAGAGAAAATGCCCGAGCAGAAGAAGATCAATTGAATGGTAACGAAATCTATGAATTACTTTCTCTTTTTATTGCCATAGGTGAAGGAGCAGGTGAGCTAACAGAAGCTATTCTGGGTGGGGTTTCACAGTTTGATGTAAACGGTGAGTTTTTCTTTAGCTACGAAAGCGACGATGATCAACGAATCAAAAACCTTACGGTGACCTCTGATGCAACTTATGAAGACGTTGATTACCAGTACTCTTTGACAATTACAGATGCAGCATCGGAAGGAAACGATGATGGTGGAAAAGCGATGCAAGTATTCTGGAACAAAGATGTAATCAAAGGTGTGGCAATTCTAAAACCTTATAATATTGATCGTATTAAAGACGTAGATGCCGGAGATGCGATTTACAAAATTGAGTATTCTGAGGAAAGTACCGATTACGATGCACACATGATTGTAACGATAGATAACCTGCCACTTGCAGATCCATCTGTTGACCCGTTCGCTATAAGCACACTCAAGATGTTTGTTGGAAAAACTGGAGAAGTGGTTGATGTTTACGGAAATTCATACCATCCAAATGCTTCCTTCTTTACTGATGATCAAGGGTTTAACTGGGCATTCGTAGCGTCAGGTGTTCACAAAGGAAGTATCGGAGTAGCCGAAGTTGGTCTCCCGGCTGGAAACTTAAATTCAGATGATCGAGCAGTGCTGTTGGTTGAGAATTCATTGAAAAACGTATTCACTTCGCAAATTCAAACAGAATTCCCTGGTTTACCACAAGAGCAAATAGATGCCTATTTGAAAAACACTGAAGCTCCTGGATATTTTAATTCGGATGGCTTTATTCAAGGAGGTGAATCTCCGGATCCATTGTTTGATCAGTTCGCTGATCGTCTTCAGGATCTAACTCCTTACAACCCTGCAGTAATTGCAGCGCTGGATGTAAGTTTTGAGTAAAAAAATAGCCTGTAAACAAAAAATGCCTTGCGATAATCGCAAGGCATTTTTTTTTATGATTTTTTTATAATGACTATGCTTCTTGCATTTCCACTTCCTTCTCTGCTATCCATTTTTCAGCATCAAGAGCACCCATACAGCCAGTTCCTGCTGCTGTTACAGCCTGTCTATACACCTTATCCATAGCATCTCCTGTTGCAAACACTCCCGGGACATTGGTTTTTGAAGTTCCTGGAATGGCCTTGATATACCCTTGCTCATCCATATCGATCCAACCTTTGAAGATATCGGTATTCGGTTTATGTCCAATAGCCACGAAGAACCCTTGAGCCTCAATCACTCGTTCTTCACCTGTTTCATTATTTACAACCTTTACACCGCTTACTTCTTCATCACCAAGCACTTCTTTGGTTTCGGTATTCCACAAAATCTCAATGTTTGGTGCATTCTTCACTCGCTGCTGCATGATCTTAGATGCACGCATTTCGTCTCTTCGAACCAACATATATACCTTATTCACAATCTTAGACAGGTAGCTTGCCTCTTCGGCGGCAGTATCCCCTGCTCCAACAATCACTACATCCTGCCCTCTGAAGAAGAAACCATCACAAACTGCACACGCAGAAACACCTTTACCATTCAGTCGTTGTTCACTTTCAAGTCCAAGCCATTTAGCAGATGCTCCTGTAGAAATGATCACTGCTTCCGCTTCAATCTCAGTCTTTTCATCCACAGTGACTTTATGAGGCCATCCACTAAAATCAACTGCCGTCACCATTCCGCTTCGAACATCTGTTCCAAATCGCTCCGCCTGCTTCTGAAAATCGACCATCATCTGAGGCCCCATCACTCCGTCCGGGTAACCCGGGTAATTCTCCACATCATTGGTGATAGTAAGCTGACCTCCGGGCTGACCGCCCTGATAAAGAACTGGCTTCATTCCTGCTCGCGCAGCATAAACCGCTGCAGTAAATCCCGCAGGGCCTGATCCTATGATTAAAACTTTTACTCGTTCTGTTGACATCTTTATTTATCTAGTCTTTTATAAAAAAAATGGTGTTCCGAATCAGAACACCATCTTATTAGCTTTTGTGCCATGCGGCATATAAAAAATTCAAAAGTGTCCTGCAGCTTACTCTTCAGTCTTTTCAGCTGGTTCAGGTTTTGGAGGACGAGGTAACAATACTTTCCTGGAAAGCTTGAATTTACCTGTCTTCTTATCGATATCGATCAACTTCACTTTGATCTCTTCACCTTCCTCCATCACATCAGAAACGTTTTCTACACGCTCCCACTTAATTTCAGAAATATGAAGCAATCCGTCTTTTCCAGGAAGGAATTCAACAAATGCACCAAATGGCATGATTGATTTGACTTTACCATCATACACCTCACCTACTTCCGGCTGTTGTACGATCGCTTTGATCCTTGCCATTGCATTGTTTAATGCTTCACCATCAGCAGCAAAAATGCTCACTTTACCACCTTTCTCATCTTCTTCGATATTTACAGTAGCTCCGGATTCCTTTTGAATCTCCTGAATGATTTTTCCACCAGGTCCGATCACTGCACCAATCAATTCACGATCGATTCTTAACTGCTCCATTCGTGGTGCATGTGACTTAAGCTCGGTTCTTGGCTCTGTGATGGTTTTCGCCATCTCACCCAGTATATGTAAACGTCCATTCTTCGCTTGATCTAATGCCTGAGCAAGTACATCGTATGAAAGACCATCCACTTTAATATCCATCTGACATGCGGTGATACCGTCCGTTGTTCCTGTTACTTTAAAATCCATATCACCCAGGTGATCTTCATCTCCAAGGATATCTGATAGGATTGCGTATTTTCCAGATTCGCTATCAGAAATCATTCCCATTGCTATTCCGGAAACTGGCTTTTTCAGTTTGATTCCGGCATCCATCAAAGCCAATGTTCCGGCACATACGGTGGCCATTGAAGATGAACCGTTTGATTCAAGGATGTCAGAAACAATACGTATGGTGTATGGATTTCCTTCTTCTTCTGTTGGAATCATCGGTTTCAAGGCTCTCATTGCGAGATTACCATGACCTACTTCTCTTCGTCCAGGACCTCTATTTGGTCTTACTTCACCGGTAGAAAAACCAGGGAAGTTATAGTGCAATATGAACTTATTGTATCCTGAGAACATTGCCCCATCGATCATCTGCTCATCCAACTTGGTACCGAGTGTTACTGAAGTGAGTGATTGTGTTTCACCTCTGGTAAATACTGCAGATCCATGAGCGGATGGTAAATAGTCTGCCTCAGACCAGATCGGTCTGATTTCATCTGGTTTACGACCATCAATTCGCTCCTGGCTATCTAGAACAAAGTTTCTTACTGCTTCTTTTTCAATATCGTGGAAATATTTTCCTAAAAGGAAATCATCCATTTCTTCCAACTGCTCATCAGAAAATTGACCAATATATTCTTCATATACCGCTTTAAACGCTTCTTTTCTTTCTGACTTATTAGGATTTTTCTTAGCAGCTACATCATACAATTTTTGATAAACTGCCTTGTGCATGGAAGCTTTTAGCTCTTCATCTTTTGGCTCGTGATCATATTCACGTTTTTCAGTAGCACCGGCCTCTTTAGCCAGCTCTTCCTGAATCGCACACTGTACTTTGATTTCTTCATGAGCCTTCTTAATGCCTTCAAGCATTTCTGACTCCTGCACTTCCTTACATTCTCCCTCCACCATCATGATGTTGTCGGCAGTACCTGCAACGATCAAATCAAGTGTCGCTTTCTCCATCTCTTCCGGAGTAGGATTAACCTTATACTCACCATCTACTTTAGCTACTCTCACTTCAGAGATAGGTCCTCCGAAAGGGATATCTGAAACTGATATAGCGGCAGATGCTGCTAATGCTGCTAGTGCGTCTGGCATTACATCGCTATCCGCAGAAATCAATTGAATGAATACCTGGGTATCTGCGTGATAATCGGATGGAAATAATGGTCTGAGTGCTCGATCAACCAACCGGCAGATCAATACTTCATAATCTGAGAGTCTTGATTCTCTCTTTAAAAAGCCTCCAGGAATTTTTCCTGCGGCTGCAAATTTTTCCTGATAGTCTACAGAGAGTGGCAAGAAATCCACTCCTTCTTTGGCCTCCTTAGAGGAAACCACGGTTGCCAAGAGTTTGGCTTTTCCCATTGTCACTACGACAGACCCATCTGCTTGTTTCGCAAGCTTTCCAGTTTCGATGGATACTTCCCTGCCGTCTGATAGTTGGAAGGTTTTTGTAATTACGTTCATAATAAATTAATAAAAGGGACACGTTTTGCCCCTGGATGTTTACAATCAAAAAAGGGAATCAGAAATTTGATCCCCCTTAATATTATTTTCTGATGTTAAGCTTAGCAATGATGCTACGATATCTTTCGATATCATTCTTGTAAAGGTAATCAAGAAGTCTTCTCCTTTTACCTACAAGTTTTAAAAGACCCAACCTTGATGCATGGTCTTTTTTCTGCGTCTTCAAGTGGTCAGTCAGATGATTTATCCTGGTGGTAAACAATGCAATTTGTGCTTCCGTGGATCCAGTATCTTTCTCAGACTTACCGTGTTCTTTAAAAATTCCTATCTTTTTTTCCTTTGTTAGATACATTCTGTTCTTCTTCCTCTATGATTTGAAGCGCAAATTTACGCTTTGTTATTATTACGAGCAAATCTCTGTTTAAGCTTTTCAAACCAAACTAAATACGCATCCACTTCAAACAAACGTGCGTCTACTCTAGCCTGCCTCAGAAAGAACAAACCAAAAGGCAAAAGAATGGCATCAGACATCCAGGCTGCAACATAAGGATCCATCGCCCCTTCTTTCGCTTGTTTTTCTCCGATGCTCATGAATAGGTAGTAAATGATGAAGAAGAAAATAGCAAGGATCGTTGGTACACCCAATCCGCCTTTCTTAATAATTGCCCCTAATGGGGCCCCAATTAAAAACATCAAAATGCATGCAAGCGCTAATGCGTATTTCTTTTGCATTTCAATTGTATAGAGGTTGACATCTTTTCTTGCCTGATAAAGCCTTGTTTTAGCAGAATTGATATTTACTTTAATATTTCTTGCTTTATTAAGTGCTTCGGAGATAAGCGGCTTCTCGGTTTTATGCTTTTCCTGAAGATAGCTATTTAAATGATCGTATGTTAGTGTATCAATTTTGCCTACATCCAATGAGTTGCTAATCTTCTTTGGTTTTCTAATGGGTTCCTCTTTTAACGCTTTGACATGGCTCTCACGCTCAGAAATAAGCTCAGAGTTTATTACTCTAACTTTTTCTTGCTCAGACGTATCTGAGGATTGTTTCTTACGTGATAATTGCTGAAAGAAGTCCAGTGGAATAAATGAAGCTTCCACCGTTGCGTCTTCCTCGGCTTCAACCGTATCCATCTTCAAAGTTCCTTTGTCAATAATCGCATCCTTATTGTTTAAATGGAAACTAAAGTATCTACCTGTGGTTTGAATAAAATTAGCCTTCTGTTTGGATAGGTTGACTTTAAATGAATCAATGTCGTGAGCTAGCTCACTAATATTTTTCATTTGCCGATTGTTCTGGAAAAGTTCTTCTTTTCTCCTCTTTAGATCAAAAGAAGCCAAACTGAATACCATATCCATCTTTCCATATTCCGTTCGGTAAAACCGATCTATACTTTGTTCTGATTGAGGTTCCTCTGAATAGTAATGTCCATCGTAAAGCTCAAGCTTAAGGTATCGCTCATCTAAGATGGTATACATCAAACATGAATCAGCAAGAATAATTGTCTTATTTCCTCTTCCTTCTGAATGATCATAAATCACGACATCTAAAAGTGTTTTGCCATCAGGAAGCTTTTCTTTGGCTTTAATGCTGTAGTTTGGAATGCCATTGTAAAAGGAGCCTGACTTTATATCCAGAGCAGGTTTTGTATGCTTGATATCATATAGTAAGCTGTACGCTTTGAGGTTAGCTGCCGGGATCGTGTAATTATTGAAGAAATAGGCACCAACCGACAACACCGAAACAAATAGAAAGATCGGCCTCAAGGTTCTTAAAAGCGAAATACCTGAACTCTTGATAGCCGTAAGCTCAAACTGCTCCCCAAGATTTCCGAAGGTCATCAATGCCGCTAATAATACGCCTAGCGGCAATGCTATTTGCAGCATATTCAGCGAGAAGTAAAACAACAATTCTGCAAAAACAGTGAATCCAAGGTTTTTACCCACAAAATCATCAAAATACTTGAGTAAGTACTGAATTAGAAGAATGAAATTGGCTACTGCCGTGGTGAGAATCAGCGGTCCTACAAAGGACTTAAGCATTAAAACATCCAGCTTTTTCATGTGTAGGTATATTGATTTTCAACTGCACTCATACAGACAACTTCAAACGGTATCGACCTCCAATTTTAGGAGGACAAAATTAGAAAATTGAAATGAAGCAATAACGATACCAGAGTGATAGTCTTTCAATCAACCACCTACAATCTCTTTTAGGTCATGAATCAATGTTTCCCACAGTTCGCTCGCCTCCTCATCATCCATATCCGAATAGTCAGTGATGCGAACGTAAACCGTTTGAGTTAGTTCATTCACATCAATCTTAAATTCGAAGAAATTATTGTCATCCTCATCTTCTTCATCAATCACGTCAAATCGTACATGATGATTAGTTCTGTTAGATGTGAGTTTAGCTTTGGTCTCATCGCCATCCCAGATGAAAGTATAGACTTTATCTTCGTTATTAATGTTCACATCATCAGCAAACCATTGCGCCAAGCCAGATGCTGTGCTAAAGTATGGGTAGAGCATCTTCTTAGATGCATTGAATTCGAACTCCCCGACATATTTGTTCTTTGCCATACGTTGTGAATTTTTTGATAAGGTAAAAAAAAAATCTATTCCGACAAGCCCATGGCAGAAAAGAAATCTTTTATAGATTTGCGTTCCTTTTTGAGGGACGCACTACAGATGCAGTGTAAAAACTCTTAAAAAATTATTAAAATGGCGTGGTAGCTCAAGCTACGCGCCCCGGTTGCTTAGAGCGTCGGAACCATAACCCCGGAGATCGGGGGTTCAAATCCAAAGGGATTTGATTTTTAAGATATTAAAATGGCGTGGTAGCTCAGTTGGTTAGAGCGTCGGATTCATAACCCGGAGGTCGGGGGTTCAAATCCCCCCCACGCTACTGTAAATAAGCCCTCAAATTGAGGGCTTTTCTATTCAAAATCAATTTTCTTATGACTCCCATCACAATAAGGCTTATTGGAAGAGGCGTCACATCTACAAAAGGCCGTCACTCTGTGTTTGTAGGTTTCTGAGCCATCGTGATGCTTTACTTTAATATTTCCATAAACCATCAATGGTCCTCCTTTAGAAACCTCAACGATTTGCTCATCTTCAATCTCATCCTTTGTCTCAGATTCATTTTTTAATCGGTAGGACAATGCACCTGACGGACATTTATCTACTTGCTGTTTAATCGTCTGATCATCAGCTCCATCCACATTCACCCAAGGTCTTGCTTTAGGATCAAAAACATCAGATAATCCTTTATAGCAAATTTCTGAATGAATACATTTTTCAGGTTTCCAAATTACCGTGAGCTCTTTGCTCTCATATTCTTTTATTTTCTCAGCCATACTACAATTTAGCTCTTTCGGATAATAAATGCTTGTAATCTTCTATATGGTCTTTTAGAAATGATCTAACAAACGGGCATAGCGGGATGATCTTATTATCAGTTGCTTCAATAATCTCTAAAGACTCTCGAACCAATTTATGCCCCACACCACGACCTTCTAAATGATCAGGAACTTCTGTATGAATAATGTATATCTCGCTACTTTTCCCTGCTTTATACTGAATGAAGGCTATCGATCCATCAACCTGCAGCTCAAACCTTTGCTGGTCTCGATTATCAGTTGTTCTAAGACTTGCCAGATCCATCTATCAATTGTTTAATGTATTCAGGTGTTGGTGAGTTCTGATCTAATTGATGATCTATTTGAGGTTGACCATAGTGCTGTTCCAATGGAATAATTCCACACCACGCTGAGTCAGAATCCATTGTTACGTTTACATCACCGGTTCTCACTTTTGCTGCTGCATTATCCAGGGATAGTTTAACAATCTTAGTAATGTTTACCTGATCAGCATTCGGTTCACCTATGTCGTTGATTCTTCCCGGAATATATCGATCAGTAAAAAGATTGAAGAATTTCAATTTTTCCGTAGGATCTGATATCTCTACTGCCTGTGCAAAGCCAATAACCGAACGATAATTAAATGAGTGATCAAATGCTGTAGGTGCAAGAACCAAGGCATCTAAATGAATGATTGAAAAGCTAACTATGGATCCGGCAATGGCTTCAATGAACTTGCTTTTAGCCGAGGCATGAATGTAAATATCATTTTCAACCCTGGCAAAACCGGTTGGAATCTGATGTGGAATTCCGTCTCTAACAAAAGCCACAGTGCAAAAAAGACCTTCATCAATTATCTGATACAAGGTCTCTTTGTCTTGAGTTCCTCTGCTAGGGTATCTCGAAGGAGTAGTATTTGCCATCACATCAAACTATTAAGCCCTATGAATGCTAAATATTTGATCTTTTTCATAAGGTTATTTTAGTTTATTGTTACTTATAAAAGTAATGAAAGATCAGCCCCTTTATAAATATTATGGTTATTGATCAACTTTTGTGAGCCCTGAGAAGGGTATGAAATAATTGAGCCCCTGTGAAACAGAGGCTCAAAACTTATCAATTAATCGTAGATTTTTAATCTTCAAGGTGTGCAGTCCACACAGGAATGCTTGCATGGTTTACCACATCTTCCGCTATACTGCCGGCTAGAAAATGACCAACACCTTTGCGCTGATGAGTTCCTAGCGCAATCATATCAGCATTGGTGTCCTCAGCATACATGATGATTCCGTCCTCCTCATTCTTGTAGTTATAAATTTCTATGCTATAGTTTTCAATACCATACTTTTCAACAAAATCATTCATCTGCTTAAGATCATGGCGTGTAGATGTGAAGCTTGCAGGTGTATTTATCTTCACAATATTCAGCTGAGCTCCCATCATTGATTGTAAGCTTTTGACTCGCTCAATGAAAAAGTCATCAGTGTTAAGGAAGTCGGAGGCAAATACAATCTTTTCAATCGGCTCCATATCTACTTTCTCATTCACTGAGATCACCGGACATTTTGCTTTTCGGACGATTTTCTCTGTATTCGACCCAACAAAAAATTCATTTATTCCCTCTGCTCCTTCAGTGCCTACTATCAATAGGTCAACACTTTCTTCAGTAATCTGATCAATGATTGTATTAAAGGCATTTCCTAGCTGAATCTTAGTGAAGATTTTATCGTCTGTATACTTCGCTTTCGAAACTACTTCCGCCAGCTTCTCCTGCACCTGTTCATACATTTTCTTAATGTAAAGCTGTTCCATAGGATCCACATTCTGAATGCCCATGGTTTTAAAGGAATCAGCTGTTGGGTGCTCAATTACGTTGAGAAGTAGAATATTTCCTTCCGACTTATCTGCTATTTGGCATGCAAAATCCAGGGCATGTTCAGCTACATTCGAAAAATCGTAGGGTACTAATATTTGTTTCATGTGTCTTTTGGAATTTTTAATACTCCCAATTTAATGAAAAATGACTTTCAACATTCTTTTTTGATGAAAATCATATTGTTATCAAACAATTAGCAGCTAGATAAAGAAGGAAAGAACCTGACCTACTGAAAATAATATTGAAAAAAGCAATGTAGAAATAGCCATTTGTTTTAAGTACGGATCAAGCTGACTGGTTGGTTTGTAGCTAACAGCCCGAATATTTTTAATAAAAAGAATATTGACTAAAACAAAGAGTAGTCCAACCCAACTTTGAAATGTTAACAAGACAAAAACAATGCTTAACAGCATCCCTCCCTGCAACAAAAAAATATGATAACGAACTGCTTTTGTTCGTCCGATTCTAACAGGAATCGAGTTCTTTCCAGCTGCTTTATCAGATTCTATGTCTCTGATATTATTAACGTTCAACACACCAACACTGAAAAGTCCAAGTGATGCGGATGGGAGCAAAATTTCCCAATCCAAAGCCTTTGTTTGCAAGTAATAAGTTCCAAAAACGAGAACTAAGCCAAAAAACACAAAGACAAACAGATCTCCAAACCCAGCATAGCCATATGGGTTTTTTCCAACTGTATATTTTATTGCTGCGGCTATGCCGATCAAGCCAATTAAAAGAAAAACAATGGCGGAAAAAAAGTCTTCAGGGAAAGCGAGTTGAAGCAGAAACAGTCCTGAGATTAGGGAAAGAATGGAAAAAATGATCATCGCATTCTTCATGGCTTGTGGTGATATTCTTCCTGAACTCACCATCCGTTCTTCACCTGTTCGTTTTTCATCAACACCTGAAGAAGCATCTCCATAGTCGTTTGCCAGGTTCGATAAAATCTGAAGGAAAAATGCGGTCAACAAAGTAAGACCAGCGATCGAATAATTTAATGCGATCACATTCCCTGCAAGCGTTGACCCAACGAGCCATCCTGCGAAAGCAAGCGGCAGTGTTCTTAAACGAAATGCTTTGATCCAGGATTTCATTATTACATCCTTTCAGGAACGTCAATTCCCAGCAAACTCATGCTTTCTTTAATAAGTTTTGCTGTGAATGAAGAAAGAGCCACTCGGAAAGCTAATTTATCCTTGTTGTCCTCATTGAAAATAGGAACCTCCTGATAAAATCCATTATACTCCTTCGCCAGGTCATAGGCGTATTGCGCCATTACAGCCGGAGAATATTCTTTCGCCGCTTCATTCAGTGATTTCGTGAATTCAGTGATTCGAAAGATAAGATCTACTTCGCGTTTCTTGAGCTCGCCTACCTTATCAATTTTGAATTTAGTATTGACTTCCAATGATTTAGCTCTTCTCAAAATGGCTGAAATACGAGCGTGGGTATACTGAACGAATGGACCTGTATGCCCCTGAAATTCGATTGATTCCTGAGGGTTAAAGAGCATTCGCTTTTTGGGATCTACTTTAAGCAAGAAGTATTTCAATGCTCCCAGACCCAGCATCCGATAAAGCTTTCCTGCTTCATCATTATCCATCCCTTCAATCTTACCTAGCTCTCGTGTGTGCTTTTCAGCAGTATCAAACATCTCCTGCAACAGATCATCTGCATCAACTACGGTTCCTTCTCTTGACTTCATCTTGCCAGACGGAAGGTCTACCATACCATATGAAAGATGATAGAGACCATCAGCGTATTTTCGACCAAGTTTCTTCATGATAGCAAACAGTACCTTAAAGTGATAGTCCTGCTCATTTCCTACCACAAATACTGACTTATCAAAAGGAAAATCCTGATGCTTCATGTCACAGGTTCCCATGTCCTGTGTCATATATACTGCTGTACCATCCGCTCTAAGAACCAACTTTTCATCCATTCCCTCATCAGTCAGGTCTACCCAGACAGATCCGTTCTCTTTTTTAAAGAAAACACCTTTCTGCAACCCTTCTTCTACTAGTTCTTTTCCAAGCAAGTATGTATTGGACTCCTTGTACATGGTATCGAATCGGATGCCCATGGTTTTATAGGTTTTATCAAACCCTTCATACACCCAGTTATTCATCTTCTCCCAAAGAGCCACTGTCTCTTCATCACCCTTTTCCCACTTCTGGAGCATCTCTTGAGCCGCTTTGATGGAAGGAGCTTCTTTTTTTGCTTCCTCCGGATCCATTCCCTGGTGAACCAATGTATTGATCTCTTCTTTATACTGCTGGTCAAACTTTACATAGTATTTTCCAATCAAGTGATCCCCTTTGATGCCGGCACTTTCAGGAGTTTCTCCATTACCGAACTTTTGATAGGCCAGCATCGACTTGCAGATATGAACCCCTCGATCATTCACAAGGTTGACTTTCTTCACCTCATAGCCATTTGCTTCCAAAATACGAGCTGCCGAATCTCCAAGAAAGTTATTTCTCAGGTGACCTAAATGAAGTGGCTTATTCGTATTGGGCGAAGAAAATTCAACCATCACTTTTTTACCATTGGCAGGGAGTTTTCCAAAATCCTTATCTGAGGCAATTTCGTTCAGGGTCGATACCCAGGATTGATCTGCAAGCTCCAGGTTCAAAAACCCTTTAACGACATTGAAATCTGCAATGAAGTCAGTATTTGCCTTGAGCCACTCGCCAATCTGTGCACCAGAGTCCTCTGGTTTTCCCTTTGTAATCTTCAGGTACGGGAAGACAACAAACGTATAGCTTCCCTCAAACTCCTTTCTTGTAGGCTGAAGACTGATCTGCTCAGCAGATAAATCATGATTATATAATTCGCTAAAAGCTTTTGAGATTGCTTCTTGTATTTTGTTTTCCAACATGCTCTTGCTGTCTATTTTTTAGGATTAAAAATTTCAGCCATCATACATCTGGCACTTCCTCCTCCTAGTTTTTCAATGGTGTGAATATCACTATGCACCAACTTACCATGCTTAGCAAGCTGTGCTTTTTGCTCATCAGACAAAGAGTTGAATGCGGCTGATGACATCACAATTAGTCGCTGATCGTCCTGACCAAGAACTTGAAGCATATTACCTGCAAATTGCTCTTTTTGCGCCTCCGTAATCTCTATGATTTCTTTATCGGTTTCTTCCAATGATTCGACCAGATTTTCTCGTTCCTCCAAGTCATCAATACTATCCAGACATACAACGGCAAACTCTTCTCCCAGACACATCATCACATTGGTGTGATAAATTGGCAACCTTTTCCCGTCAACCGATTGCATCGCATGAAAGGTAACAGCATCGTATCCTGCCTCATCACAAAAATCCTCCAGAACGTCAGGCATGGTGCGCTCAGATACTGCCGCATAAGCAATTTTATTCTGACGATCTAATAACAGACTTCCGGTACCCTCCAGGTAAGCACCTTTTGCTTCCCAATCGGTAAAGCTCACAACATCTTCAATCTTGAATGACTGTTTTAATGAAGCTATGATGTCTTCTCTCCGCTCTAGCCTTCTATTCTCTGCATACATCGGATATAGCCTTACAGCCCCATCCTGATGAAATGAAATCCAGTTGTTGGGAAATATGGAATCCGGAGTGGCCGGCTCAGCTGTATCATCAAAAACAGTCACTTCGACACCTTCTGCTCTTAGTTTTTCAACAAAAGCATCAAACTGTTCCAGGGCCTGATTTTGGATATCCTCAAGGCTTACTCCCTCTTCATTTTTTTGATAGTAATTATTGACCGCTGTTTGCTCATTCATAAAAAAGGCAACCGGACGAATCATCATAATGTGGTTTGTGACCTGCTTACTCATATTTTCTTCTTAAAGGCATGGTAGAACATCTTAATAACCCTTCCATTTTTGCGGCTTCTCTATACTTCACCTCCTCAACTGTAATTCCCCATTTTCTAAACTGATCATTTAGTCGGGTAAAGCTGCTATCCGAGATTACCACCTCAGGGCTGATTGAAAAGAAATTGGAATTCATTTCATACATCTCTTCTTTGGTGATTTCAAACACATTTTCAACGCCAAAGAAATTTATCAGGAATTCTGCATCTTCCGGGTGCTTAAAGCCACCTCTGTAGATCACCGCTTTATCCTTACCCACCGGCTGAAAACAACAGTCAAGATGGAGCGCATTTTCTCGCGGATCATCGTCTGATTTATTCAATTCGAAAGCTTTTACAGTAAAGTCAGTAAAAGTCCTTTTCAAATACTCAACTGAGGCTTCATTGGTACGTGAAACCTTATATTTATTAAAATCTTCGTCTTTAGAATAACCAACAAATATGTAATCTCTCCAAGGCATAATGTCGCCTCCCTCCATACGCTCATGTTCATCAGGAAGTAATACGTTTTCCACTTGCTCACTGATATGATCAATCCCATCGGACTCCAGCTTACGCTCAGGGGTCACACACGGGATCACCAACTTATCATCGATCACAAAAGCTATATCACGAGCGAAAATCTGATTTAAATTCTCAATGCTTTTTGGTCGATAGACCTTCACTCCATGTTTCTCCAAAACCTTTGCAACGGACTCCATCTCGTCTGCCAAATCTGATTCAGTTGGGAAAGTACCGGCTAGTATGTGCTCTTTTGACTTAGGGTCATAAGTTTCCTCCAACCTCGGTATACCTCCCATGCTATCTGCAGTTCCTAAAATCACTGCTTCAAGGGGTGCTGTTTCGTCTAAAATCTTAACGGTGATCATAATGCTGAAAAATTGACGCAAAATTAACCTGATTAAGTAAGGATACCTGCATCATTGGACAATCAAAAAGCTGAGACTTAAACATTTTCAAAATCAAAAAGTAATTTCTTTCAGGAATGCTGAATTTAATGGATAATTGCAGCGAGTTTTTAGCACAAGCCAATGAGAAAATATGCAGATCTAATAGATCAAACCTTTTACTTCCCTACTGCTGAATTCAAAGTAGAAAAAGACAACCTCCATTTTCATGGTGTAAATCTCATGGATATCATCAAAGAGTATGGTACTCCGTTGAAGCTAAGCTACCTGCCAAAGATTGAACAAAACATAAAATACGCTTATAAAATCTTTAATGATGCTATCAAAAAGCATAAATATGAAGGAAAGTACACGTATGCCTATTGCACAAAAAGCTCACATTTTCGATTTGTAGTTGAGGAAGCCCTTTCAAACAATGCTCACATAGAAACGTCCTCTGCATATGATGTGCCCATTGTTCGAAGTATGCTAAAAGCCGGAAAACTCACAAAGGATCACTATATCATTTGCAATGGTTTCAAAAGACCACTTTACTTACAAGAGGTCTCTGCGCTACTGAATGAAGGTTATAAGAACTGTATTCCTGTTCTTGATAATCTCAATGAACTAAATCACTATCAATCCAATGTCAAGGATGAATTCCAGATAGGCATTCGTATAGCGGCTGATGAAGAACCGAACTTCGCCTTCTATACGTCCAGACTAGGCATCCGATACAACGACATTCTTCCCTACTACAAAGAAGCAATCAAGGACTCGAAAGCTAAGCTTAAAATGCTTCACTTCTTTATCAATACAGGGATTAAAGATACTGCATACTATTGGAGCGAACTGAGCAGATTTATTTACAAGTACTGTGAATTGAAAAAGATTTGTCCGGAACTGGATACCATCGATATCGGTGGTGGCTTTCCTATTAAAAACTCATTGCATTTTGAATACGACTATGCGTATATGGCAGAACAGATCATTGAGAATATTCAATGGATCTGTAAAAAGAACCATGTGCCTGTTCCAAATATTTTCACCGAATTTGGAAGCTTCACTGTCGGTGAAAGTGGCGCTACCATCTATTCTGTTTTGGATCAAAAACTGCAAAACGACAAAGAGCTTTGGTATATGATGGATGGGTCATTTATCACGCACATGCCGGATGTATGGGGACTCAATGAAAAATACATCATGCTTCCGGTCAATCACTGGAAAAGTCCATATCATCGAGTGAACCTGGGAGGGCTTACGTGTGATAGTCAAGATTACTACGACTCAGAAGCCCACATTGGTGAGGTCTTCCTACCACAATACGATGAAGATGAGACGTTATATTTTGGATTCTTCCATACAGGTGCCTATCAGGAATCTTTAGGTGGTTATGGTGGCATTCAACACTGCCTGATCCCTGCCCCGAAACATATCATTATCGATCGCGATAAAGACGGGAACATTACTCATGAACTTTTTGCTCCGGAGCAGAAAAGTGAAGCGATGATGAAGATTCTGGGGTATTGATTAAATAACTCCAAAGTCACCTTTCAATTGTTGAATATTACTATTTTTGGAAAAAATTTAACTTATTAAAGTTTATTCTTACCTGAATTCATTATTCATGAAAAGATTTTTCTCACTCGTTGCACTAAGTTTAGCAACCCTTTTTCTATCAGCTCAAGAACCATTTATTACCACTTGGAAAACGGATAATCCCGGTGAAACTGAAGACAATCAGATTCTCATTCCCGTCAATGGGACAACAATTGATTACACGGTTGACTGGGGAGATGGAACTACACCTGAAAACTTTACGGGAGAAGCGCTTCACACGTATTCAGAGGCAGGAACTTATACGGTATCAATAACAGGTGATTTAACCGAGCTTGGATTTGCTAATGCTTCCAATGGTGGAGATAGAGAGAAATTACTCTCCGTAGAACAATGGGGAGAATTAGCCTGGACATCAATGAGTAGTGCTTTTTGGGGATGTTCCAATCTGGTAATTAACGCAACAGATGCACCAGATTTATCAAGTATTACAAGTATGTCTCAAATGTTTAAAGATGCTAGTTCAATGAATAGCTCAATTGATCATTGGGATGTCAGCACTATTACGAACATGTCTCAATTATTCGATGGAGCTGAGTCATTTGATCAACCCTTAAATAGCTGGGACGTGAGTGCTGTTACCAATATGAATGGAATGTTTAATGGCGCCACATCATTCAACCAGCCTTTGAATAACTGGGATGTTAGTAGTGTGATTTTCATGTCAGTGATGTTTGCAGAGGCATCAAGCTTTGATCAGGATATCAGTTCATGGTCAGTGGGTAATGTGACAGATTTCAGCGGCATGTTTGCAAATGCTAGCTCCTTTAATTCCGATCTCAGTTCATGGGATGTATCAAGTGCCACCAACATGGGTTCCATGTTTTCCGGAGCTACTTCTTTTGATCAGCCAATAAACAATTGGGATGTTTCCAATGTACAAAAAATGTCGTCCATGTTTTTTGGAGCAAGTGCACTCAATCAGGACTTAAGCCTATGGAATACCGCCAGTGTGACTGAAATGAACAACATGTTCTCAAATGCCTCCTCTTTTAATCAAGACGTCTCTGTTTGGAACGTAGGGAATGTCACGGATATGGGCGCGATGTTTTATTTGGCAAGCTCATTTGATCAGAATGTGGGAGCCTGGGATGTTAGTGCCGTTACCAACATGTCTTTAATGTTTTCCCGTTCAGGACTAAGTATTGAAAACTATGATGCTACCCTAACCGGTTGGGCTTCACAAACACTTCAAAATGATATATCATTAGGCGCACTTGATATTATCTATTGCGGAGCTACTTCAAGCAGGCAAACATTAATCGACACGTATAATTGGACGATAACTGGCGATGAACGATGTACCCCATTTATTACAATCTGGAAAACAGATAACCCTGGAGTATCCGCTGATAATGAAATTACAATCCCTACGACTGGTGCGGGCTACAATTACGATGTAGACTGGGGAGATGGAGAAGTTGACACAGGAGTGACAGGTAATATTACGCACACATACTCAACTGCTGGCACTTATACGGTTTCTATCTCAGGAGATTTTCCCAGAATTCATTTTGACAATTCCGGAGACAGACAAAAAATTATATCAATAGAACAATGGGGCCAAATTGGCTGGACCTCCATGAACAGTGCTTTTAGCGGATGTTCAAACTTAGTCCTCAATGCCTCTGATGCCCCCGATCTATCCGGAGTGACCGATATGTATCAAATATTTCGAGGTGACAGTTTATTGAATACCTCAATTGATCACTGGGATGTAAGTACAGTAAATGATTTAGGAAGAGCATTCATGGACGCAATTGCTTTTAATCAGCCGCTGAGCAGCTGGGATGTAAGTAATGTTACAAATATGAACTCCATGTTTGAAGGTGCTACTTCATTCAATCAAACGCTAAATGATTGGGATGTAAGCTCTGTTCAAACTGCCGGAGGGATGTTTAAAAATGCAACTTCATTTAATCAACCAATTGACTCATGGTCAACTTCCAATATTACATTAATGACACAAATGTTTTGGAATGCTTCGGTTTTCAATCAAGATATAAGTTCGTGGGATGTAAGCTCAGTTACTAATATGAGTAACATGTTTTTCAGCGCATCTGCGTTCAATCAACCACTTGATAGCTGGAATGTCTCAAATGTGACAAACATGAAATCTATGTTTGCTGTGGCTACTTCATTCAACATGCCGATTAATTCATGGGATGTGGGCAGTGTGACCGACATGACAAATATGTTCTACCACTGTGGTTCTTTTGACCAGCCATTGAATAGCTGGAATACGAGTCAGCTTACCAGCATGAATGGCATATTTCGGGGTGCATCCTCTTTCAATCAGCCTTTGGACAACTGGGATGTATCGAATGTGACTGAAATGATTAATGTGTTCAACGGAGCGCTAGCCTTTAATCAAAATCTTAATAATTGGGATGTATCAAATGTGACAAAAATGTGGTTCATGTTTGCGAATACTGAGGAATTCGATCAACCATTGGATCAGTGGGATGTCAGCAATGTTGAAGAAACAATCGAAATGTTTAGCAGAGCTAGTAGTTTCAATCAACCATTAAATACGTGGAATACAAGTTCTTTAATAAGACCTGATGCAATGTTTAGGGAGGCAGGTCTTTTCAATCAGCCATTAGATAATTGGAATACATCAAATGTTACGAGCATGAGTAACATGTTTGAAAGTGCTACCTCCTTTAATCAGCCCCTTGACACCTGGGACGTTCAAAATGTTACTGATATGAGAAGAATGTTTCTATCCGCATCTTCGTTCGACCAATCCCTCGAAAACTGGAATATTAGTAATGTTACTGATTTCACTTCTTTCATTGATGTAGCAGGAATTTCTTCAAAGAATTACGATCAAACTCTTTATGCATGGTCTCAATTGCCCACTTTACAAAGCGATATAAACTTTGGGGCCGTTCTCGTTTACTATTGTACTGCATCGGATGCCCGTCAAAAAATTATAGATGATTTTAATTGGACCATAAACGATGCAGGTCAGAGTTGTTCATTGGAAAGTCTTGATGGTCGGTCAGCCGCAATTAGTTTCATAATAAATGAAAAAGCTTATTTCGGTCTAGGCACCAATTCAGATACCACTTACACAGACTTGTTTGAGATTGATCCTGTCACAAATGCGATAGACCTACTCGCAGATTTCCCAGGCACAGCCCGATCAGAAGCGGTCTCCTTTGTCATTGAAGGTAAAGCATATGTGGGTTCCGGAAGAGATAAAGACGGCAACCTCCTCAAAGACTTCTACTCATATGATCCTACACTAAATGAATGGAGTCAGATTGCTGATCTCACTGGTGAAGCCAGAAGTTCAGCAATCGCTTTTGTACTGAATAATGAAGGCTATATTGGAACAGGAAGAGGAGCTTCATCAGAGCTATCAGATTTCTGGAAATACAACCCAACAACCAATTCTTGGGAAGAAATAACCGGCTTTACAGGAGATGCCAGGCAAGAAGCTGTCGCTTTCGTAGTAGCTAACAAAGCTTATGTATCCGGTGGAGTGGCCTACACGGGCGGTACTACTCAATTTAGCGATGTACAGGAATTTGATCCTTCCAGTGGTTCATGGACTGAAAAGATATTTGCGGATATTGATTTGAACATCAATAGCGCATCCTCATTTGTATTAAAAGACAAAGCATATATAGCCTACGGTAACCAGGAATCAATTATTTCATACGACCCTACAAATGATCAGATAGAAGATTTAGGAGATGTATTCAGTATTGATGATGGAGAAATTGGAGACACACGAGCTGATGCTATCTCATTCGTTGTGGCAGATACGGCCTATTTTGGATTCGGGTCTTCCGGGTTTACAACCACCATCTATTATAATGATTTGAACAAATTCATAATTCCAAATTCAGCACCAACAGACATCACGCTTTCCAGTCAAGCGATTAATGAAAATGAAGCCTTAGGTACTATTGTAGGAACGTTGACTGCTGTGGATGAGGATACTGATGATTCCCATACATTCGAGCTAGTGGAAGGTGATGAGGACAATCATCTGTTTGATATTATTGATGACAATCTAGTTACAGACACTGTCTTTAATCACGAAGAAAAATCTGAATACACTGTAAGAATCAAAACCACTGATGAACAAGGTGAAGCTTTTGAAAAGACATTTACAATTCAAATTGATGATGTCAATGATGCTCCTATCCTAACCGAGATGAACTTTGAAATACAAGAGAATATTGAAAATGGAGTAGTTGTTGGTCAGATTGAAAGTACAGACGAAGATGGTGATGATATCACTTTATCAATAGTGAATAGCACTGCTGCAGGTGCTTTTGACATCCAGAGCGATCAGTTAATCGTCGTGGATTCTTCCCTGATAGATTATGAGCTGAATGAACAAATCGATATTACAATCCGTGCCGATGATGGATTAGCAACTACTGATATTGTGTATAACATCATTATAACTAACATTGACGAGGCTCCTTATATTACCGCTACGGTTTACGATTTAGATGAAAATAGTTTAGAAAACAGCATTGCAGCAGATCTGGCTGTCACCGATCCTGAAAATGATAACATTTCAATAAGCATTACTTCCGGCAATGATGAAGGTACTTTTTATGCAACCGGAACATTTATTTTAGTTGATGATTCTACGCTTTTAGATTTTGAAACAAACCCTCAGTTTGAGCTAGGACTTGAATTGTCCGATGGTAGCAATCAGAGTAGTACATTCATAACTATAAATCTTTTGGATGTAAATGAGGCCCCATCTATCAATCGAACATCATTTACACTTGCAGATAACAGCGAAAACAATGAGGTGGTTGGTAATCTTCAGGCTTCCGATCCTGAAGGTGATGAGTTGCAATTCACCATTCAGAATGAAACGGCAGCTGATGCATTCACAATTGATGCTGATGGTCTGCTTTTGGTCAGTAATTCAAGCTTGCTTGATGCAGACGCAACACCAGTATTCAACTTTGATGTTGAAGTGTCCGACTCTGAATTTACGGTCAATTATGAAATCACTATTGATGTTGAAAAAGCACTAGGAATACAAGACCAAACCATTGTGATTTATCCTAATCCTACGTCACAGTATCTCCATATCAATGGAAATGATCGACTTGAACCTGATGGTAATATCATGATCTATGCTCAGGATGGAAAGATGGTTCTAAAAAGCCAATTGAAGACTCAAATTGAGATTTCAACCTTGCCTCAAGGTATCTACACTTTGGTGATCCTTTCTAAGGAAAAGACGTTCAGAACAAAATTTAGAATTAATTAACACAGCATAACTTCTGCAAGAGTCATGGTTTGACTTATTTTTGAAGACTTAGCTTATACGAATGTCTAAAAACTTAGTCGTCATACCAACCTACAACGAGCGTGAAAACATTCGAGACATCATCAATGTGACTCGTGTGCTCTCTCCATTATTTGACATACTGGTAGTAGATGACGGGTCTCCGGATGGCACGGCTGACATTGTAAAAGAAGAAATGGAGAAGACCCCCGATCGTGTATATCTCCTTGAGCGTGAGGGTAAACTGGGGTTAGGAACAGCCTACATTACCGGATTCAGATGGGCATTGGATCAGGGGTACGAATACATCTGTGAAATGGATGCTGACTTTTCACACGATCCGAACGATTTGGTGCGGCTGCATGCTGCATGCGTGGAAGGTGCCGATGTTGCGATTGGAAGTCGGTACGTAACCGGTGTAAATGTTGTGAATTGGCCTATGGGTCGTGTGCTAATGAGCTATTTTGCCAGCTTTTATGTCCGGATCATCACAGGCATGCCATTTAGAGATAGCACTGCCGGATTTAAATGCTACAGCAGAAGAGTTTTTGATCAGCTTGATTTAGATAAGATCAACTTCATTGGCTATGCTTTCCAGATTGAGATGAAATTCAATGCCTGGAAACATGGATTCAAAATAGTCGAAGTTCCCATCATTTTCACCGACCGCACCAAGGGCACATCCAAAATGTCTAAGGGCATTTTCAAAGAGGCAGTTTTTGGTGTGCTACAAATGAAAATCAAAAGCTTGTTCCAGAAATACGAGCCGGTGAGTTAGTCAAACCGAATAGCCTTAACCGGGCTCACTCTGGATATGATTGCAACGGGAATCAAAAGTGTCAATCCGATTAGCGTCAGGACAAGGAAATTCAATCCAAGGATAGTCAGCAAATCAAACTCAATTGGAACGTGTGACATGTAATAATTCACCTCATCCAATGGAATGACCTTGAAGTAGTATTGCAGCAAGCCAAGTGAAAGACCAATCACATTACCCCATAACAACCCTCTTACTATTAACTGAAGTCCATTAAAAATGAAAATGCGTTGAATCAGTTTATTTGGAGCGCCCAATGACTTTAATGCACCAATCATCTGCGTTCGCTCCATGATTAGAATTAATAGAATTGAAATAATGCTAGTGCCTGAGACGAATAAAATAATGGACAAAAGAATGACCACATTTCTGTTTAGCAAATTCAGCCAATCAAAGATTTGAATGTAGCGATCGGTAACTTTGTCAACATACAGATCAATATCCAGCGTGTTCCATAAATCTTCTTCTGCCTGTTCCAGTTTATCGGTATCAGAGATAAAAACCTCCACTCCTCCTGCCAACGAATCCGGCCAGTTGTTAATACGTCTCACCAGGTCAAGATCTCCTAGTATAATTTTCTCATCAAATTCTTCCAAACCGGTTTCATAGATGCCTGTTACCTGAAGTCTTCTGAATCGTGGGGGATTTTGAACAAAGTAGATTAATACCTCATCTCCAACATCTAATTCGAGATAGTTTGAGACCCTGCTACTCAATGCAACTTCCGTTGAATATGTCTCGGCATTCAGATTGGGAAACTTGCCTCTGATCATATGTTTCTGAAACCCAAGTGTGTCAAAATTTTTATCAACCCCTTTAATAATAACCCCCTGCACCTCCTCTTCTGTTTTCAATAAGGCCGCCTTCATCGCATAGGGCTGTATCCTCTGCGTCAAAGGATAATTATTCAACAGACTTATCAATGAGTCACTCACCACAATCGACCCCTCCTCAAATGAGGTAGAAAGTGTGTATTTACTGATAATCAGGTGTCCACTAAAACTGTAGATTTTATCTTTAATCTCGCGTTTAAACCCAAAAAGCACCATAAATGCCAATAGCAAAACAGCCAATCCCAGCCCAATACTTACAACAGCAATTCTATTGATGATGCTCGAAAAAGACCCGGAAGCCTTTTTAGAAATACGCTTTGATATGAAAAATGGTAGATTCATTTTGCCGCTCTGCAAAATAGGGTTTTCAATACTGTAAGAACAAGTTAACTTGGTGAATTAATATGCAAAGACTTTATTTCTTACTTGCTTTGATCATTTTGGGCTGTGCAAACAAATCCCAAGAGCTTACCTCTGAAATTCTTCCAGGAGCCCATCAGACGAAAGAGTACCTACCATTGCTTGAAGGCAAAAAAGTAGGACTAACCGTCAATCACAGTTCCCTTATTGGAAGTACCCATTTGACAGATTCACTAATCAAACATGGCATACATGTTACTAAAGTATTCACTCCGGAGCATGGTTTCACTGGGACTGTTAGCGATGGAGTCCTGGTCGAATATGATAGCACAGAGTCTTCATTCGAGCTCATTTCGCTTTACGGAAAAAATAAAAAGCCATCAGATGAACAGCTTATTGGCCTGGACATTATGGTTTTTGATATTCAGGACGTAGGTGCCCGGTTTTATACCTACATCAGCACTATGCACTACGTCATGGAAGCGTGTGCTGAAAACAATATTCCCATCGTAATCCTGGATCGACCAAACCCAAATGGCAGCTATGTCGATGGTCCTGTATTGGATACTGCTTTTCAGTCATTTGTTGGGATGCATCCCATCCCTATAGTGCATGGAATGACCGTAGGTGAATTGGCTCAAATGATCAATGGTGAAGGCTGGTTGAAGGATCGTGCGAAGGTTGACTTGAAGGTCATTAAAATCAGCAATTGGGATCATGGTACAAAATATTCACTTCCGGTAAACCCCTCTCCTAACCTGCCGGATGATTTGAGTGTCGCATTATATCCAAGCCTCTGTTTATTTGAAGGCACCATCATGTCTGTAGGTCGCGGAACAGATTATGCCTTCCAGCAGATTGGTCATCCTGATTACCCGGATACCACCTATTCCTTCACTCCAAAATCAAGAGAAGGAGCAAAATGGCCTCCGTATGAGGATCAGCTTTGTTATGGTAAATCCTGGATAGATCAAGCGCCCGAATATGGATTAAAACTTCAGCCACTTATCGATGCATACCAATTAATGAATCGTGAAGACTTCTTTAATAATTATTTTAAGCGCTTAGCTGGAACTAATTCACTCCAAAAACAAATAGAAGAGGGACAGACCGAAGAAGAGATTCGAGCTTCATGGGAACCGGAATTGTCAAATTTTAAAAAGAAGAGAGAACAGTATTTACTGTACGACTAATTAATGGACTATCAAGGCATATTAAACGTAATTGAAGATAAACTCGCTGGGGAAAAACTGGAAGGTGAAGTAGCATCCTATATCCCAGAGCTTGCCAAAGTCTCACCGGATAAATTAGGCATGCACCTGACCAGTGTGATAGGTGAGGAATTCCATTTTGGAAATTCTGAAGAAAGGTTCTCCATTCAAAGTATTTCAAAGGTCTTATCTCTTGCACTTGCGTTGCTAAAAGAGAAAGATGAAGTGATATGGGAACGAGTAGATGTAGAGCCTTCCGGTGATCCGTTCAATTCGTTGGTGCAACTGGAATATGAAAATGGAATCCCAAGAAATCCATTAATCAATTCAGGAGCACTTATCATTTGCGATATCTTAGTTTCAAAACTGAAGGATCCAAGGAAAGAATACCTTGATTTTGTTAGGCACATTGCCGGAAACAGCACCATCGATTACAATGAGCGTGTAGCAGCTTCTGAGAAGGAAGAAGGTTTTAACAACCGGGCGATGATTAATTTAATGAAGGGCTATGATAATATCCACAATGACGTGGAGGAAGTTCTCGATTTCTATTTTGATACCTGTTCACTCAGCATGTCTTGTCGAGAGTTAGCCCAAACATTCGTTGTATTTGCTAATCAGGGAAGATTGCTAAAAGAAGACGAGCGGGTCTTGAGTGAAGTGCACACCAAACGTATCAACGCAATCATGCAGACGTGCGGGTTCTATGATGAAGCCGGCGAGTTTTCCTTCCGTGTAGGCCTACCCGGAAAAAGTGGTGTCGGTGGTGGAATAGTAGCCGTATATCCAAACATGTATAGTGCTGCGGTGTGGAGTCCAAAATTGAATGAGAAAGGTAACAGCACCGCCGGAATGCGAGCGTTGGAGTTGTTGACTGAGATAACAGGATCGTCAATATTTTAAATAGAAATTAATGTCCAACACTGACCTTATCATAGAAGAAAGAAGCCGGGATATCGGTGATTTTTTAGTTGGGAGGCTCATCCCATTCAGAAAAAAACGAATGGTAGGCCCATTTATATTTATAGACCACATGGGTCCTACTACCATCAAACCGGGCACTTATTTGGATATTGATCAACACCCACACATTGGGCTATCCACCCTTACTTATCTATTTGAAGGAGAGGTACGTCACCAAGACAGCATTGGATCTGATCAGCATATCAAGCCCGGCTCGGTCAATTGGATGAGTGCCGGCAAGGGAGTGGTACACACAGAACGAACACCTGCAGAACTGAGACATGGCCAGCAGTTTACCATGCACGGATACCAAATATGGGTAGCACTACCGAAAGAAAAAGAAGATATGGATCCGGAATTCCATCATCTCGATGGAGCTGAACTTCCAACCTGGAAGGAAGGATCAACAAGCTTCAAACTTGTAGCAGGAAAAGGGTTCGGTAAGGAATCACCACTGCCGGTACATTCTGATCTTTTCATGATCGAAATTGAGACAGAAGATGTATTTGATCTACATGTAAAAGGTCAGCTTTCCGGCGAAATTGGCTTTTGCATTGTAGAAGGCAGCATCAATGCATGTGATCAAAAGATTGAAAAGGGAAATATGCTGGTATCCAAAACAGACAATGAATGTGGGCTTCAGATCGCGGCTAATTCAAGGGTGTTGCTTTTTGGCGGAAAACCATTTCCGGAAGAGCGACACATCTTTTGGAATTTCGTATCTTCAAACAAGGAAAAAATAGAAGCCGCTAAAGAGCGCTGGCAGAATAAAGCATTTCCACAGGTTCCAAATGATGAAACATATATTCCACTTCCCTAAATATTACAATTATGCGAGCAAACTGGTTTGAACTTCCCGTAAATGACATGGAACGAGCAAAGAAATTTTATGCATCCATCTTTGGAATTGACATGGGCGATGATTTTGCGATGGGCACATCTGTGATGTCATTTTTCCCATTTGAAACTGATCAGGATGGAGCGACTGGAACCTTGATTAAACAAGAGACTTATGTGCCCTCACAAGAGGGAGCGCTTATCTATTTCTCTGTGAATGAAATCAACGATGTGCTTCCAAAAATTGGATCAAATGGCGGAAAGGTCATCAATGAAAAGATGAGCATCGGAGAGCATGGATTTGTCGCTCACTTTGAGGATACCGAAGGCAATCGTGTGGCTCTCCACCAGTCTGCTTCTTAACTCTTGATCAATTGGTCGATGAATTAGGTAAGATCATCTACATCTTTTAAATTTCTCTTAACAAGTATCGAACCGGCTCGTTAAATTAAGTGTCTAAATGATACACCCTAAATTTTATTAATATGAGCACCATACAATCAAATTACGCTGGCATGACTATTATGCAACGTCTAAAAGTGACGGGGCAATATGAAGCCTTCAAACGGGCTTTGAAAAAGAACAAAGCTTCAGCTATTAAAATGCTAGAAGCATTGAATCTTGATCAGAAATCGATAGAAAATTTTCTGAAGTCAAAAAGTTAAGATGGACTGGGATACCTAGTCCATCTTCTCAAGTTCCTCTTCAGTATAGTCGGTAGGTTCGCCCAAGTTTCTAAACTTTTCAAGTTCTTCTTTAAACTCCTCCAGTCGGATACCTACGCGTTTATAAGCAGGACCACCCAGAGGTAAATGAACAGGCGGGTTCTCTAATGTCGTCACTTCATACATCGCTTCAGCAGCACGCACTGGATCACCTATCTGATTGCCACTCACCTCCCTGATACTTTCCATATTCTTGTTGGCTGTCTCGTTATACTCTTCGATCGATGATTCATTATAAGTTGCAGATCTACCAGCCCAATCTGTTCTGAATGGTCCCGGCTCAATATTCGTGACCTTAATTCCTATGTGTCTGGTCTCTGCTGCCAATGCCTCCCCTATTCCTTCCAGAGCAAATTTGCTACCGTTATAAATACCAACTCCGGGGAAACCATTAAGGCCTGCAATGGAAGTGATGTTTAAGATATTCCCACTACGTTGCTTTCTCATAAATGGCAATGCCAATTTCATCATTCTAACACAACCAAACACATTCACATCAAATTGGCGCTGAATTTCGTCCTCTGATGTCTCCTCAATTGGTCCAAGTGTACCATAGCCGGCATTATTCACCAATACATCCAACTGACCGTATTCTTTCTCAATGATCTCAGCGGTTTTGTCAATCGTATCTTGCTTCTGGACATCAAGTATTACACCCTTTACAAGATCAGGGTTGATGGCTTCTAGCTCTTCAATTTGTTCCTCTTTCCGAACGGTTCCGATAGCAATCTCACCTTTAGAGGCTACAATTTTTACCAGCTCTCTGCCAAAACCTGTTGAACACCCTGTAATTAACCAAACTCTTTTGCTCATAATATTCTGTTTGTTCGGTCAACATGACATAATTAATAATTGTTCGAAACAGGCACTAATTCTTCGGTAATTGACATTTAATGGCCGTATTTTTACATGCTTTGTCATCTAAACTTTTTAACTTCAACCTGTCATTCCAAATTACCCAATAACATGAAGAAATTAACCTACTTACTACTCGTCGTATTCATTTATGGTGCGAACGCACAAGCACCAATTACAACAATCCCTTTTGAGCTTTTTGGTGATCACATCATCATTAAAGTAAGTGTAGACGATTCAGAGCCTTTAGATTTTATTTTTGATACAGGTTCCGGATACACCGTCATTGATACTGATGTTGAAAATGAACTTGGTCTGGAAGGAAAAGAGATTGAAATGAATCAGGCATCTTCTGCCTGGCACCTAATCAAGCACAATTCCATCTCCATCAATAATTTCTTGATGGAGAAAAACACTAAAGTTTACTCTACTGATTTGGATCATCTTGAAATCAGCCTGGGCATGGATCTGGATGGGATCATTGGTTATGACCTGTTGCGACACCACTCGGTATACATCAACTTTGATACAAAGACGATGAATATTTACGATCATAGTAAATCCCCAAAAAGAGGGGATGCGATTCCTTTTTCTCTGCACGTATCAATCCCGGTAATTGAAGGGACGGTAGTTCTCAATAATGGTGAACCACACGAAGGAACATTTTTCGTGATGACAGGGGCAGGAACTACTCTTGATTTTAACTCACCTTATGCTGAGGAGTGGGATGTGATTCACAAAACCGGAAAACATTATTCTTATTTAGTTAAAGGACTTTCTGATAACGAAACCTTACACTACGAAGGACATGTACAGTCATTTAGCTTTGGGAATCAAACCATTGAAGATTTACCAATAGGCATCAGTACCGCTACTTCCGGCATACAAGCGGACAAGAAGGTTTCCGGTATCATTGGCTCACAGATCTTAAGAATGTATAACATGACCATTGACTATGGTACCAAAATGCTGTACCTGGAAAAAGACCACACCTATGATGCCAATTTCAAAGTAAACTGCAGTGGTATTGATGTGCAGCTTTCAAAGGATAAAGAGAAAGTATTGATCCATCAGGTATTTGAAGACAGCCCAGCCGCTGAAGCAGGTATCAATGTCAATGACGAACTTGTAAGAATCAATGGCAAAACAATGATGGAGGTAAACCTGGCCGAAGTGAAAAAAATCCTCAAGGAGGAAGGTGAAACCGTGGAACTGGTTGTTGATCAGGGAGGTACAGAAAAAACTGTCTCACTAAAACTTCGATCACTTATTGATTAAAGAAAGGTTTGGTTTCTTTGCACTTGTATGAGCAAAGATCTTCGTATTGTATTTCTTGGAACACCTGATTTTGCCGCTGAAAGCTTGAAGAAACTGGTGGAAAATCAGGTGAATGTTGTTGCAGTAGTTACTGCTCCCGACAAGCCTCAGGGAAGAGGCAAGAAACTTGGCATGTCTGCGGTCAAGTCCTATGCACTTGAAGCAGGACTACCTGTTTTACAACCGACTAATCTAAAGTCTGAAACGTTTATTGAAGAACTTAAAAGCTACCGAGCAGACCTTCAAATCGTTGTAGCTTTTCGAATGCTCCCGGTAGTTGTTTGGGATATGCCACCTCTGGGTACATTCAACCTACATGCCTCACTTCTACCACAGTACCGAGGTGCAGCACCGATCAACTGGGCAATAATTAATGGTGAGACTGAGACAGGAGTTACAACTTTCTTTCTTAAGCATGAAATCGATACAGGGGAAATAATATTTCAGGAAAAAGAGCCCATCAGACCGAAAGACAATGTCGGTAACCTCTATGAGCGATTGATGAAAAAGGGTGGAGATTTAGTTCTTAAAACAGTTAGAGCCATTGAAGCAGATGACTATCCTAGCCTCCCCCAGAATAACGATCAGGAAATCAAACATGCTCCCAAAATATTCAGGGAAGATTGTGAGATAGACTGGCAGCAAAAATCAGAAACAATCAGAAACTTTATCAGGGGTATGTCACCCTACCCTGCAGCATGGACCAAGCTTCATGGAAAAACGCTGAAAGTATTTGAAGTCGAAAAAGCGAACGAAGGGACTAATAAACCAATTGGCGAGCTATACTCTGATGGAAAAAGTTACATCCGGGTTAACACAAAAGATGGAACCCTGAACCTTCTGGACGTACAAATGGAAGGGAAAAAACGAATGAAAGTTGAAGACTTTTTAAGAGGCTATCAGTTTAGCAATTAGTCTTTGGAGAAGATTTGAATTGGAAGACTCAGTGGTCCTAGAATGATTGATAGTGGAACCCATCGAAACCAGTCTTCTTTTCTGTAAGTTGAAATAAGAATATTTAGAATAATAGTCATAGCGAACAAAAAGAGAAGAACTTCCATTGTTGTTTTCTCTCAATCTTACGTACGAATAAAATAAAAGTTGGATAATGATAATTTCAATGATAGCTGCAATGGGCAGTAATCGAGTAATTGGTAAAGACAATGATATCCCCTGGCATTTACCGGATGATTTCAAGTTTTTCAAAAACACTACTAAAGGGCATCATGTCATTATGGGACGAAAGAACTGGGAGTCATTGCCCCATTCTTTCCAACCACTACCAGAAAGACCAAATATTATCATCACCCGTCAAGATGATTATAGTCCTGAAGGAGCCCGGGTAGTGAAATCCATCGATGAGGCATTGGAAATTGCTGAAAAAAACAATGAGTCTGAGGCGTTTATAATCGGAGGTGGAGAAATCTACCGAATGGGCCTTGATTATGCGGATTGTATCTATCTAACTGAAATAAATGGTGTGTTTGATGGTCAGGTAACTTTTCCTGAATTTGACAAGTCTGTATGGCAAGAAGTATCTCGTGAACATCACCCGGTAGATGAGCGACACAAATATTCATTCGATTTCGTAGTATATTCAAAGAAATAACACAATTATGGACATCCAATCACACAAAAAAACCCTCGGCATCATTCACATCGTGTATGGTTCACTAATAACAATCACATTCATCTTTATAGGGAGTTTCGTCTCAGTTCTATTCCCTTTTATAGCTGATGAAATAGCGCGAGATGTAGGAAATGACGCTGACGAAATTCTGTTTATGGTCAGCTCGATCATCCGTACCATTTTTATTCTTTTACTGATTTTTTCTGCACTTCCTTCCATTATCGCAGGTATAGGTTTGCTCCAAAAGAAAAGCTGGGGTGTGGTAATCGCCCTAATCGCAGGATGCGTATCTATTTTTAGTTTTCCTTTCGGTACTGCAGTCGGTGTTTATAGTATTTACGTATTTGTAGAGAACAATAAGCAAAAGAATGACCAAGATCAAGGATAGTGTAGTTTGGCTAACCGGTGCTAGCTCGGGGATAGGTGAACAGCTGGCCTATGAGCTAGCGGAGAAAGGTGCCAAATTAATATTATCTGCAAGGAGAAAAGAAGAACTAGAGCGTGTAAAGGAAAACTGCAAATCAAACGATGTAGCTATTCTCACACTCGACCTGGAGGATAGCTTTTCATTAAAACAACGAGCAAAAGAATCCAGCACCATATTTGGAGAGGTTGACATCCTCATTAACAATGGTGGAATTAGTCAAAGGGATACCATTTTAAATACTTCTCTTGAAGTTGACAGGAAATTGATGGAAGTGAATTATTTCGGATCCATTACACTTTCCAAGATACTATTACCTCAAATGGTCAAAAGAAAAAAAGGCCATCACGTGATTGTCACCTCCACTGTTGGCATTATCAACACTCCCTACCGATCCGGATATGGAGCTGCAAAGCATGCACTCCATGGCTTCTATGATGCACTAAGAGCTGAGCACCATGCAGACAACATAAAGGTTACCATAGTACTGCCCGGATATATTAAAACAAATATCTCTTATAATGCACTGGTCGGTGACGGAAGTCAGCAAAACAAAATGGATCGGGCGCAGGAAAAAGGAATGTCTCCTGATAAATGTGCGCGTTTGATTATCAAAGCAATTGAAACGAACAAGCATGAAGCCTACATTGGCGGAGCAAAGGAGAAGCTGGGTATTTACTTAAAACGATTTTGGCCAAAAGCTGCAGCTAAGGCCATTAGAAAATTGAGAGTAACATAAAGGATACGTGAAGTATTTCGGGTTCATATTCATTTGGTTATTGTCTACACAAGTAGGTTTTGCGCAGCAAAGAGCCGCACTGCTGAGCCATGAGCAATTTAAAGTGGAGGAAGTCAATAAAGATTGGGTGTATGTTAAACTAAAACCAACATCCAACTTAAATGCTGACGCAAAGTTTGAGCGATTGAGTGAAAAGGGTTCAGGATTAAATCAACTTAGAAAACTGAGAGTTCCGGAAGGAATAGACCCTGTGACCTTCTGTAATGAATTGAGACTCTCCGGTGATTACCTGTATGCTGACCCTGTCATGGAGTATCAGCTACTCGCTACTCCTACTGATCCATTAATTGCCAACCAATATTACCTCAGCACTATCAAAGCTTTCCAGGCCTGGGATATTACTACAGGCGATGATGATATCACTATTGGAATTATAGACTCAGGTCTTGATTTGGATCATGAAGATATTGTGGGAAATTTATGGATCAACGAGGACGATACGATTGACGGAATAGATAATGACAACAATGGCTATACAGATGATTATTACGGTTATGATTTTGCTGATTTAGACAATGACCCCTCTATTGAAAATGGCAATCACGGAATGATCGTCGCAGGCATTGCCGGAGCGCGAGCCAATAACAATCAGGGCATTGCCGGGGCAGGATACAATACCAAAGTAGCAGCACTCAAAGGATTTCGTTCAGCCAATAATACCAGCAATGGACTATATGAAGCCATTATTTATGCTGCTGATAATGGATTAGATGTGGTCAATTTATCATGGGGCCGAATGGGACTACCATTGGCCTCCGAACAAGATATCATCAACTACGCAGTGCTGGAAAAAAACATGGTCGTAGTTGCTGCTGCCGGTAATGAAGGCGGTAAAACCACTGAAGAAGAAAAATGGTATCCCGCCAGCTATGATCACGTCATTTCAGTAGGTGCTACTGATGAGGATGATAATAAATCCTCAGGTTCTTCATTCAACTACGCAGTTGATATAGTGGCCCCCGGAGTATCGATGTTCTCAACGGTTGATAATAATGGCTATGCAGATGGAGGTCCGGGCACTTCATATGCAGCCCCACTTGTGGCAGCAGGTGCAGCATTGACAAAAGATAAGTTCCCCAACTTATCTGCTATTCAAATCATGGAGCGTGTACGGGCTACCTCGGATGACGTTTATGACATTGGCAGCAATGCCTCAATGGAAGGTAAATTGGGCAAGGGCAGACTTAATTTACTTCGGGCTGTGAGTGAATCCAATGTAAAGTCAATCAGAGCAAACACGACTTCTATATCATCTTCTTTTGATGATTTGATTTTCTTTGGAGATACCATTACAGTAACGAGTCAGGTAATCAATTACCTCAATGCAACCGGCAACCCACAAATTGATATTTCATCGCCGGAAAATACATTCACAGTCATTCAGAAGCCTGATCAGATTCCTTTTCTTGGCACATTAGACACAGCAAACATCTCATTTGAGATTGTGCTGGATGATAGCATTGACCCAGAAGCTCGTGTTAACATTCGTTTAGACTACTCTGAAGACACCTATCATGATTTTCAATTCCTGGAATTTACAACCTCTCCCAATTATGTGGATTTTGGCAATGAGCAAATGAGCATGACCATTAGCGGTGATGGAGATCTGGGATATAATCAATACGGTCCCAATTTTGAAGGTTCCGGTTTCAGGTTTCAGGGAGATGTCCTTATGACTTACACCGGATTGATGATTGGTACCAATCCAACATCGGTATCCGATAATATCATTTCAAATTACACCAACCAATCACGCAATGAGGACTTTGTGGTGCAAAAGAATTACAAGCTCTATCACCATCAGGCAGCCGACAACTTTGGGTATTCGGAGTTTACTGACCTAAATCACCCGATCACTGTAGAGCAATCGAATATTGTGTGGAATGGAGATGACTTCATGATTGTGCGGTACAGGATAATTAATCATTCTGCGGACCCAATAAACAATTTATCATTCGGAATTTTTGCGGACTGGGACTTAGGTGATAAGTCATTGAATAATGCAGCGTTTGATGCTGTGAAAAACTATGCATTCAGTCAAAATGCGGATGCCTCACTCCTATCAGGTGTGCAGGTTCTTGGTAATGGAAGTAGAGAATATAGTGTATTGGACATGTCCGATGCGAATGGAAATAATGCTGATATTTTCGACCTTTTCACGGATGAAGACAAATACGATTTTTTAGTTAATCAGGAATTAATGTCAGCCGGTGACATAGGAGGAGGCAATGATGTAGCTACGATTAGCGGGATAACAATCCCAACCCTTGACTCTGCTGAGTATGAATATGTAGATGTTATTTATGCAGTAGCGACCTCCAAAAACAACCTTGATTCCATCTTTTTAGCAGCACAAAACAAACTGGAGATCTTTAAAATAAACCCACGAGTTTTAGAAACATTTTTTACCTGTGACGGCAGTTCATTTACATTGGATCCATCCAATGGCATCAACTATCAGTTTTACAGTGATGCCTTAGGTCAAAACTTAGTTACCACAGGTTCTGAGCTAACAGTAACCAATCTCTCGAGTGATACCACTTTCTATGTTCGAAACATTGATGGAGATTATCCTTCAGACATTTTTGAAGTACGCTTAGCACTCTTTGCAGATATAGCTGATTTTAAAATGTCAACAGATACATTATACCTGGATCACACTACCAATGTGGTTACGTTTACTGATCTGAGTCAGCAGGCGGTCAGCTGGGATTGGGATTTTGACCAAGGCACTTCATCTTCCATTCAAAACCCGGCATTATCATTTACGGAACCAGGCAATTACACCATTCGCTTAACTGTAGAAAACAATCAAGGGTGCGTCGATTCAGTTGAAAAGACGCTGGTTGTTGCAAACAGGCCATCCCCTCCTACATTCGATAGCTTCGTGGTTTGCCCAGGAGAAAATATAACCCTTACTGATCCTGATGCCGACAAATTGAACCTTTACATTTTTGAAGGTCAAAAAACGCCATCTTTTAGTGGTACTTCGGTTCAGGTAAAAAGCATCCAATTTGACACTACCGTTTATGTCTCGGGCGTTTACTCCTCTTTTGAAAGTGAGAAGTTTCCTGTCACAATCGACGCGCTGGAGGTTGCAGGCAGAATGAAATTTATCCCGGATACGACATCTGAAGAGTTTCGCTTGTTCCTGATCGCCGATGACTTGGAAGCCGGATCTACTGTGAGTTGGGTGATAAACAGTGGTGAAGCAGGGACATCTGAAACCATTTCTGTATTAGCAGAAGGTGTAATAGATGTAGAACTATCCATTAATAGCTCAGAAGATTGTGATAAGGTTTTGTCAAAGCAAATCGAAGTTAGCAGTTCTCCTACTCCACAGCACCCTGACGTAATTTCATGTAATGAAGATTCTGTATTAATCAAACCAACAAATGGAACCTACTTTGGATTTTATGAAGATCCGGAATTGAGTTCATTGATCAAAAAAGGCACCCAATTGAAAACCAATGCCTATGAAAAAATTTATGTAACAGGTCTGGATGATGGTTTGCCGGGCATACCCATTGAAGTAAATATCACGAATCAATCACCTGAAATTGAGATTACCTACACATCTTCGTCAGTCGGAACGAAGCAAAAAATTGATTTATCACTGACTAGCTCAATTCCAATTGAATCATATGAATGGTACGTTAATGGCTCTTATCTTGAGAGTGTTGCTGAACCATCCATTTTCCTGGACAATGAATTATATGAAATCACGGTTGATGCAACTACTGCTGATGGGTGCCATGCCACTGACACGCTCATGCTGGATTTAATTCCTCCATTGTCTGTGGATGATGCTGATGAATGGATCATTTATCCTAATCCTACTACTGGAGTTTTATTCATTAACCCTCGGGATGTGACGAAAGTAGAAGTGTATCAGCTTGACGGAAAAATGATTCTTAGTCCTGAAATCATAAACCGTCGGGTGGATCTATCCTCACTTAACAAAGGCGTGTACTTATTGAAAATCTATACTCAAGAATTAGTATCAACCCATCAGCTTCTCTTAGAATAGTCGCTATTTGACCATTTTTTTAACAAACTCAGGATCATAAGTCATCTCATATCCCCAATACCACATTTGCTTCTTGATCCAGGTGATCCTTTGTTGTACATAAGGACTTGGCGAAACAGCCGAGTATCGTTTGGGACTTGGTAATATTGCAGCAAGACTAGCGGCCTGAGAAGTCGTTAGGTCTTTAGCTGATTTTTTAAAGTATGCCTGAGCTGCAGCCTCAGCTCCAAAAATTCCATCGCCAAATTCAGCAACATTCAAGTATGCCTCCATAATTCTCTTTTTACTCCATACGATCTCAATCAAGAGTGAAAAATATAACTCAGCGGCCTTTCGTAAGTATGTTCTATCCGGCCATAGGAATACGTTCTTTGCAACCTGCTGGGTAATTGTACTTGCACCTCTCATATTACCTCCACGCTTATTGGCCTCCTCTGCCTCACGTATAGACCTGAAATCCAGTCCCTCATGTAGCAGAAAGTATTGGTCTTCTGCACACATCACCGCTAATTGAAGTTTACCTGAAATTTCATCCAGATCCTTCCATTCGTACTGTATTTCCTTATCCCTCCCTTCAATAACCATGAGTTTTGTAACCGGAATAGGGATCACAGAATATAGCAATACCCACAGCAATGTGAGGATGTTAAATAGCAAGACAAATCCGGCTATTGATTTGATAATATGGTTTATGATATTTTTCAATCGACATCCATTAAATTCGGGGAATGAGACATTCACTGCTGGTTATCTTTTGTCTTAGCCTAACCACACTATTCGCACAAAAAGGTGATTTTCTACTTACTCACCATTTCCCTCGTCATTCTAATATAGATAATTCAAACTTCGAAATCACTAGTGACAATCACGGGAGGCTCTGTATTGCCAATCGTGCAGGTGTTTTAAAGTATGATGGCGAGGCGTGGGATTACTACCAAACACCATCTTCCGCTTTATCTATTGCGGTTGATTCAATGGATGTGGTATATGTTGGATGCATAGGAAGTGTGGGAATGATTGACTTTCACAATCGTAGCGTGCAATATAAGTCACTCATTGAAGGAGATACTTTAAGTGATTTGTTTTTAGAAACCCACCAATTCAGAAATAAGGTTTACTTCATGGGTAGCAAAAACCTCATTGTTTATGACATTGTGAGCAAAGAGGTACAGCATTATCAGGGAGATTATCTTAATATTTATGAGCTGGATGCCCAGATGCTGGTAAACACCAGTAATGGCGAGACTTACCTCATCAAGGACTCCCTAACATCTATTTCGCCACTTCAAAAAGTGGCTTATTCAGATCAGCGGAAAGGAAAACCGGACCTGGTTGTCAATTACGATAATGAACTCTTTGAATATGAAAGTTTTGAATTTCGATCCCTTACTCAAAACAAGCATATCAAAGAGTTAGGATTTGAAGTCAAGGAGATTCAGTGGGTTAATGATACCCTTTTTGTTTGCTCGACATTCGAAAGTGGTTTGGTACTCTTTAATACAAATGATCCGGATTACGCAGAAGTAACGGACTATCATGCAGGACTACCCGATAATGAGGTATTTACCATTCATGCAGATAATTCGGATGGCATATGGGCCGCTCATCAATTTGGAATAACCCATATAGCTCCGCTTTTCCCGGCATACAGTTACTCACACTTTCAGGGACTAAACGGAAACCTTACAAGCGTCTCAAACTATAATGACGAATTGTGGGTGACCACCAGCCTTGGGTTATTCTACTTTGACCGAGACACCATCTTTGAAAACAAGGTGTATTATGAGGTGCAGCGAACCAGGAAAAAGCAAACGACACGATCTACTAAAAAAGAGACAACCGCTAAAGAAGAAAATAAACCAATCTTAAAACGCTTGTTCGGTAAAAAGAACAGAGCTGAAGAATCAACTAAAGAGAAGAAGAAAGGCGGAATATTCAATTCGATAGCCAATCTATTCGAAGATGATTCCAAAGTAGAAAAAGTAAAGGGCAAGCTTGATAAGAACACAAAGTATGTGCGTAAAGTCAGAAAAATACCAGTCGACATTAATTATACTTTTAAACCAGTCGATGGTGCAAATGGCAAGTTTCTTTCCATATTCCCCTACCAAGAAAAACTACTCGGAATAAGCACTTCAGGCATCTATGAGGTAACTAAAGATGGCGCTCAGATCATCATTCCAGAAAATGTAAGATCATACATGGTTAATTCATCTAACCAACTGGTAATCAGTACCTCAGATCTTGAAATCAAAATCTACAAGCTAATTAGTGATGTATGGGTTGAACAGGTAAGCCAGACGATGAACGACATCATTGTAAGTATGCAAGAAGGGGATGATGGAGTAATGTGGATGGCAGGAACATCGGCCATATACAGAGCAAATGCTACCGACTCCACTTTTGCCATTAATCATCAATTGCCACTCAACAACATATTTCTCGATGATGTAAACATTCTTAACCGAAGGGATTCGCTGTACTTCATTAATTCTCAGGGTTATTTCTACTACGATGCAGCTAGTAATCAGGTAAAAGAAGACTTAAAACTGGAAGCATCCTTAGGCGCACCTCTTCATCACCTATATGATCCGGTTGAGAAAAGCGTGTGGATTTTTAACGGCAAAGTATGGCATCACCTAATGGAAGACGGTAGCGTTGAGAAACTTGAGTATTTGGGATTGTTTTCTGATCTCCGCACGATAACCATTGACCCTACATCAAATAAACTATGGCTGATTACTGAAAACAATGAGCTTCTTAAGTACGACCCTTCAAAAAAAGGTGGCCTGGAAAGCTTCAATTTTTTTCTTAAAAAAGTCTCCAATGAAAACGGAGAAATTAACCAATCCGAAAGATTCATACTTAGCTATGATGAAAACTTCCTGAATATTGAGCTTTCCAAACCTGATTTTCTAGGCTTACTCAATCCGGAATTTCAATATAAACTGGAAGGACTTCATAATGACTGGTCGGAATGGTCAAAAAGTAAAACCATTGATTTCAGCTTTTTACCGGAAGGTAATTACCAATTAAGAGTTCGTGCAAGAGATGCATTTGGCCGTATTGAAGAAGGAGAAGTATTGGCTTTTAGCGTGAAACCACCCTATTGGCAAACGCCCTGGTTTTATGCAATCCAGATTGCTTTCTTTGGAGGGTTAGTGTTTTTCTCGACCAAGCTAAACCAGGATAGCTCTAAGAACAGATTACTGAGAAGCGGTCTTACATTACTGACATTAGTACTGATCATTGAATTTTTGCAAAGCGCTATTGGATCACTTTTCAGCTTCAAGAGTACACCGGTTGTTGATTTCCTATTAGATGCTTCAATTGCATTCATGATTTTCCCGCTCGAAAGACTGCTAAGGGAACTTATGACTCAAGGTAAGGTGAAAGTGAAAATCAAAAAGGAAAATATTCCGTTAGTCAGTAAGGAGGGCTCTTCCAAATAGCCAGTTTCCCGGAGCATCCGGATCATCACTTCTAAAGAATTCTTTTACTGCTCTAATTAGTTCACCCCTACTGATCAAATCATCGTGATTACGATCTAATTTACGGAAGGATTTAGCTGCAAATCTTACTTCAATTCTATACCCGACAAGCAGATCGATATATTCATCAAGGTTGATGTAGCCGTCATTATCCGTATCGAAGTTATCAAAAATCTCACCTACAAACTCATCTACGTAGTGAGAGAAGATTTCTTCATCACCATTTACAATCACCTGCTCCGCAAAACTGATCCAGTGATCCCAATTTGCTTTACCATCATTGTTATTGACAAATAAATTGAAATGATTCCATCCATCTTCAAATCGCTTCTGAATTTCAGAATACTTAGGATCTCCTTCTTTGATTCGCCATAGAATGCAAAGATTTTCAGCAATACCTACAAAATCTTCTTTTTCGATGATTCCGTTTCTGTCATAGTCCAAAACGTAGAAAAAACGCTCCAACTTATTGATTTGCAGTTCAGTCAGCATGATCGTGATTTTGATACGAAAATAAATAATCTACTCATTACTCACATTTTTCAATCAATTGGATTTTTATGATGCTGTGCCGTATAAATATACTTACCTGTTTCAATTAGAAACTTCATGGGCTAAATGGTATTTTTGAGGCCTCAAAAAATAAGTGATTCAAATTCACATACATTATTAGAAAATATGCCAGCAAAAGCCATACTTATTTCTATTGGTGACGAAATCCTCTACGGCCAAACACTTGATACTAATTCACATTGGATCGCCGGAGAACTTGACAGTCTGGGTATCAGAGTAAATAAAAAGGTAACCATTGGGGATACTCGAGAGGAAATCATAAACCAGCTGGAAGAATCAGAATCTCAGGCAGACATTGTTTTAATAACGGGAGGTCTCGGACCTACCAATGATGACCTAACCAAACCGTGTCTTGTCGAGTATTTTGACACCCACCTTGAGCGAAATGAAGAGATGTTGAAAAATATCCGATCACTTTTTAAAAAAGCAGGTCGGGAAATGTCTGAAGTGCATGAACAACAAGCCGATATGCCTGCAGCCTGCACTCCGATAGCCAACAACATGGGCACTGCTCCGGGAATGTGGTTTGAAAGAAATGGAAAGGTGATTGTTTCTATGCCCGGTGTACCCTACGAGATGAGGAAGATGATGTCTGATACGGTGCTACCAAAACTTTCAGCCATGTTCATCAAAGATGCCATTTATCATCGAATGATCCGAACAGTTGGGATCGGTGAGTCCGCACTTGCAGAGATCATCAAGGACTGGGAGGATTCACTTCCCTCTCACATTAAACTGGCATATCTTCCATCCATGGGCACAGTTAAGCTCAGATTGACCACCTCAGGAGAAAATGAACAAACAAAAAAAGAAGTTCAGGAACAAATAGATAACGTGCTTCCTCTCATCAAGAAATACGTTTATGGTTTTGATGATGAGGATATGGAAGAGGCAATCGGACGTATGCTGAAAGAACGCAACTTAAAGCTGGCCATAGCCGAAAGTTGTACAGGAGGATATCTATCTCACAAAATCACCTCTGTTGCAGGTAGTTCTCAATGGTTTAATGGATCGCTTGTCCCCTACTCCAACCAACTTAAAAACGAGCAATTACAAGTAGACAGTAAAATCATGGAAGAACATGGTGCTGTCAGTGAGCCAGTTGTTTTAGCTTTGGCCAAAAATGTACGAAAAGTCTTCAAAGCAGACGTAGGGGTCTCCATAAGTGGCATAGCAGGACCTGGCGGAGGATCTGAAGAAAAACCTGTCGGTACTGTTTGGATCGGTTATTCCGATGAAAAGAAAACCGTAGCAAAGAAATTTCAGTTTGTAAGAGACAGAAACATTAACATTGGCTACAGTGCTGTAGCTGCAATGAACATGATCAGAATAAACTTAGATAAGGATTAACAAAATTATTATCTTTGAAAGCAAAAGAAACAACCTAAAACAAAATATAATATGGCAACTGTAGAAATGGTAATGCCTAAAATGGGCGAAAGTGTGATGGAAGGAACCGTGCTGGCATGGTTAAAAAATGTGGGCGACACCATCGAAGAAGACGAATCGATCCTCGAGGTAGCTACCGACAAGGTTGACACAGAGATACCAGCTACACATGCCGGCGTACTTAAAGAAGTATTAGCTGGAGAAGGTGATGTTGTAGAAGTAGGTAAGCCAATTGCCATAATTGAAACAGATGGTGAAGCCGGAGGATCCACCCCTACTCCTGCAGAATCGCCAAAAGAGGAATCAAGCCCGGCTGAACAAGCAGAAGCCATTGTTGAAACCGCAATGACTACCGCTTCCTCGTCAACGAGCAATGGAACAGAAGTCCCTCGTACTTCAGAATCCGGAAAATTCTTTTCTCCGCTGGTACGAAGTATTGCTAAAGAAGAAGGAATCTCAGTTTCTGAACTAGAGTCAATAAATGGAACAGGTAAAGAAGGTCGTGTGACTAAAAATGATATTCTGGATTACGTTAAAACCAGAAAATCAGGAGCGCCTGCTCCTGCTGCAGCACCGGCACCTACTATGCCATCAGCTTCGCATCAGCCAATGCCTGTTGCAGTGGATGGCGGAGATGAGATCATCGAAATGGACCGGATGCGTAAGATGATCGCTGAGCGTATGGTGGCTTCTAAGCACATTTCACCACACGTAACATCATTTGTTGAGGCGGATGTAACAAAAGTGGTGGCATGGAGAAACAAAGTGAAAAATGAATTCCAAAACAGAGAGGGAGAAAAGCTTACATTCACTCCTATCTTGATTGAAGCTATCGTACGTGCCATCAAAGATTTCCCAATGATCAATGTGCAGGTGGATGGTAATAATATTGTGAAGAAAAAAGCAATCAACATTGGAATGGCTACTGCCCTGCCATCAGGCAATTTGATTGTGCCGGTTATTCACAATGCCGACCAGCTGAGTTTAGTTGGAATAACCAAGAAAGTAAACGATCTGGCAAAGAGAGCCAGAGAAAACAAACTGAAGCCGGATGAACTACAAGGCGGTACATACACCGTGTCGAACGTTGGTTCTTTTGGTAATGTGATGGGCACGCCTATCATTATGCAGCCTCAAGTTGCGATCATGGCTTTAGGGGCTATTCAGAAGAAACCTTCCGTAGTAGAAACTCCTGAAGGAGATATGATCGGAATCCGTAGTAAAATGTTCTTATCTCATAGCTATGACCACCGAGTAGTGGACGGAGCATTGGGAGGAATGTTTGTAAGAAAGGTAGCTGACTACCTGGAAGAGTACGATCTTAACAGAGGCATTTAAACAAATTGAAGTGGGGCACTCGCACCACCATCATCATTCAAACCAATCAGAAGGCAACATCAAAGTTGCCTTCTTTTTAAATCTTGGTTTCGCTGTGATAGAGATCATCGGTGGTCTTTTAACCAACAGTGTTGCCATTCTATCCGACGCGCTTCATGATTTCGGAGACAGCCTATCACTCGGAATTGCCTGGTACTTTCAGCGAATTTCCGGAAGAAAAGAAAACCAGGAGTTCACCTATGGGTACACTCGATTCTCTGTTTTAGGAGCAGTCATTAATTCTATTATTCTGTTTGGCGGATCCATTTTCATAATGATCGAAGCGATCCCCCGATTACTTGAGCCGAAAACACCGGAAACTATTGGCATGATCTATCTGTCGATAGGCGGAATAATTGTAAATGGTGTTGCAGCCTTTCGCCTTAGCCGAGGCAGTTCATTAAATGAAAAGGTTGTTTATCTACACTTACTGGAAGATATACTAGGATGGGTCGCTGTATTAATTGGCGCCATCGTCATGCACTTCTATGATGTTCCAATCCTTGATCCACTATTGAGTATTGGAATTGCGCTCTTTATTCTTTTCAATATCTACAAGAATCTAAAAGAGAGTTTTCGAATCATACTTCAAGCCACCCCTTCCAATCTTAGCATAGATGCTATCCATCAAACACTTGAAAATATCCCGGATGTGAAGTCCTTTCATGATTGCCATACCTGGACCATGGATGGGGAGTTCAATATTCTTTCGGTACACCTTGTAGTTGACAGTAAGCGCTCTATGAATGACCTGGAAACGATTAAAAAGACCACCAAAGAACGCCTGAAGACAATTGGTATCGATCATGCGACTATTGAGTTTGAAACCATAGAAGAAGATTGTGATCCATGTTAATTTCGCAAGGATGAAAGTGCTGTCTGCCGTTTTTCTTGTTCTTGCCATCTCCTTTACTGCTCATGCGCAAAGTAAAATGCTTACTCGTGAGCTTCAGGTAGAGAATGACAATGATGCATACACGCTAAACTTAACACGTGATCAATATTACAGTAATGGGGTGGCGTTGCGTTACCGCATGCTAAAGGACTCTTCAAAATGGAAATCGGGGGTCGAAAAAGTAATCAGGTCTTATGATCTCAACCATCGAATTTATAGTCCCAGACACCTTTTCTGGGAAGATTCAGCAGATATGGATCGGCCGTATGCAGGACAAATTTCACTAGCTGCATCCAATGAATATTACTATAAAAATCAGAGCTACATAAAATTAAAAGTAGAACTGGGTTGGATGGGTCCTGCTTTGAGAACCGGAGATTTACAATACGAATGGCATAAAACTTTCGGCATGCAACTCCCTCTTGGATGGCAATATGAAATCAATGATGCTCCGATAATTAACACTTACGGCACCTATGCTAAGACCCTTGTTGGGACAGAAGGCACAGAAGTGATTAGTGAATCCAATTTGGCACTAGGCACTACGTTTACACATATAAGACAAGAATTAATGATAAGAATGGGAAACTTCAAACCCATTCAAAACTCAACACAATACAATGGTGTTGTCGGTATAGAAAATAAGGGACCTGGAAATCATGAGTTCTACTTGTTCATTAGCCCGGGATTGGAATATGTTGCCTATAATGCAACCATTGAAGGCAACCTGATTGGAAAAGAATCTATATACACTGAAACACGTGAGCCATGGGTTGTTCAGGTACGCGCCGGCATTATGGCTAGCTGGACCAAGTTTGATTTTGCACTTCTGTATTATCGCCGAACTAAAGAAACCACCGAAGCACGCTATCATAAGTTTGTTGGCATTCGAATGAATCAGCGGTTTTAACAAATCGCTAATTTAATTTCCACACAAATTATTAATCATTTTAGCACGTGATCGTAATTACCTTTGCATCATGCAAGACATTGACATTGACAACATTGATCTGACCTACCTTGGTCTTGAAGACTATCAGGAGCTGAAGAAGGCGATGATAGAATCCTACCAAAAGGTGGAGGATAATTATTGGGAGAAACATGAAATCGAAAAACTGATTAATCTCTTCCCGGAGGGACAGGTCGTCATTAAAGTCAATGGACAACTGGCAGGTTGTGCACTTTCACTTATTGTTAAAAGCAGGATCGCACAGAAAAGGCACACCTATAAGCAAATAACAGGAAATTACACCTTCAGCACTCACGATCCCGACGGGGATATGTTGTATGGAGTGGACCTGTTCATTACACCGGAATTTCGTGGTTTAAGATTGGGCAGAAGGCTCTATGATTACAGAAAAGAGTTGTGTGAACGTATGAATCTTAGAGGCATTGCTTTTGGTGGGCGAATTCCAAACTACCACCGCCATGCAGAAGAGCTAACTCCTCGTCAGTATATTGATAAGGTGAAGAAAAAGGAAATCGATGATCCGGTACTCAACTTCCAAATCAATAATGATTTCCACGTATCCAAAATACTAAAAGGATACCTCGAAGGTGATCAGGAATCCAAAGAGTATGCGGTTCTTCTGGAATGGGATAATATCTACTATGAAGAACCAACAGACCAGGCTAGCAGCATCAAACGTGTCGTGCGTCTCGGCCTTATTCAATGGCAAATGCGTCCTTACAAAGACCTGGACGATGTAATGCAACAAGCAGAATATTTCATAGATGCTGTTTCAGACTATCGGTCAGATTTTGCGCTTTTCCCCGAGTTTTTCAATGCTCCATTAATGGCAGAAAACAACCATCTCTCAGAATCTGATGCGATAAGAGAGCTTGCAAAACACACGGATGAAATTGTGAATCGATTTTCTCGACTGGCTGTTTCTTACAACATCAACATCATTACGGGAAGTATGCCCGAGATAAAGAATGACAGGCTTTATAACGCGGGTTATTTGTGCCGAAGAGATGGAACAATTGAGCGATTTGAAAAAATTCATGTTACGCCGGACGAATCCAAAATCTGGGGTATGGAAGGCGGTAATAGCGTTCAAACCTTTGAGACCGATTGCGGAAAAATTGGTGTGCTTATCTGCTATGACGTGGAATTTCCGGAGCTAAGTAGATTATTGGCTGATGAAGAAATGGATATTCTATTTGTGCCATTCCTCACAGACACTCAAAACGGTTACTCCAGGGTGAGAAACTGTGCGCAGGCTCGTGCCATTGAAAACGAGTGCTACGTTGCATTGGCTGGTAGTGTTGGCAACCTGCCGAATGTGCATAACATGGATATCCAGTTTGCACAGTCAGTGGTATTTACCCCTTGTGACTTTGCATTTCCTACCAATGGCATCAAAGCGGAGGCCACTCCCAATACAGAAATGATCCTCATCGCTGATGTAGATGTGGATGATTTAAGGGAATTGCATGAGTTTGGAAGTGTGAATAACCTTAAAGATCGAAGGAAAGATGTATATGAGTTGAAGAAGAAGTAGGTTTTATTTTTTTAGGGGATATCGTTTACTTATTGTACTAATATAAGTACCTATCACAAACACCTAAATCATGAAACTTTCCTTTACTATTCTTTTTACATTGTTTCTTACCCTACAGGTTCATAGCCAAAAAACAGAAAGTTTGGATGGCATGAGTGCACCCGAAATAAGGGAGCACTTACTAAGTCAGTCGGTATCACCGAAAGCCAAAGAAATGATAATCAAGCATAATCGCGCAAGAAAAACAGCTTATGGCTTTTTGGGTGCTGCCGTATTGTTAGCTATTATTTCCAGTAATACCACCAACCCGGATACTGACAATAAGAACTCCATCATAATTAGTACTGGTGCTGCATCATGCGGCCTAATAGCTATTGCATGTGGAGTCTCGGCTAGTGAACGAATGAAGAGGGCAAAAAACTATTATTTGTCTAGTAAGCCGATCCATCAATAGTCAGACTTAGTGAAGCTTTGAGTGCTGACTTTTTAAGTAGACATTAAACCAAAGACATAAATCACATTATCTATTCTCAAATACTGAAGAAAAGTAATCATAGCTTTCACAAAGTGTCAAACTTTCTGAAAGCTTAACTCTAAATATCCCAAGCCTCATTGATCTGAGCAATGGCATGATGGCCTGTCATATCAAATTGGCAAGGCACAATTGAAACGTAGTTATTCGCTAGTGCCCATTCATCATTGTCCTCACCTTTGTCGTGATTGACAAAGTTTCCGACCATCCAAAAATAGGTTCTTCCATATGGGTCTTTACGCTCATCAAACTGCTCCTCCCAGTTGGCGTTTGCCTGGCGGCATACTTTTATTCCCCTTATCTCTTCTTTTTGTTTCACTGGGAAATTCACATTTAGCGCAATACCCTTTGCAATACCATTTTTTAATGCTTCCTCAGTCACCTTTTTCACATAACTGTCAATATGATCCATATCCGCATCCGGATCATAATCACATAGCGAAAATCCAATGGCTGGTAATCCCTCAATTGCTCCTTCAATTGCTGCACTCATCGTGCCTGAGTAAAGTACACTAATTGAACTATTGCTCCCATGGTTCACACCGGATACTACTAAATCAATGGTTCTATCTTTCAACACGTAGTGCTTGGCCAGCTTCACACAATCAGCCGGAGTTCCTGTACATTCATAGGCTTCTATCCCTTCAAAGAGTTGGCTTTTCTTTAACCTAAGCGTATCTCCTACAGTGATTGCATGTCCCATGCCGGATTGAGGGCTGTCTGGAGCGACTACCACAACCTCACCTAGTTGTTTCACCACATTTATCAGTTTACGAATGCCACGAGAAGTGATGCCATCATCGTTGCTAACAAGAATTAAGGGTTTGCCCATAATTTAAATTGAATTGTAAAATGCTGTAATTCTGACCAAATCAGCCATTTCATCAGTATCCAGCTTATTGTCTTTTATAAATTTTTTTACTTCTGATTGTTTTTTAGACATAAATGAAAGCAAATCTTTCCGCTTACCGTTGAAGTAAGTGATCTTACCATTATCATCCATGAAATAATACGTGTACTTAATGACTATTTGAGTGCCGGTTCCTCCACCCCAATATGCAGAGCTGCTATTGACAGTTTGACTTACCAGATGTTCGCGTGCCAGCAGTGACATCTCTCCTTCGTATACTAGCTCAAAAAAGACAGGGATTTTATAATCAAAATTTACAGTGTATGGGATAGAGTAGAACTGTCGGTAGTTATTGACAATCTTATCAAAAATTTCAAAGTAAAAGACTTTATGGCTGGAAAAAGACTTTGTTTTTCCCCGATGTACAACCGTTAAAATATTAGCGTCTAAATCATACTTAAGGTCTCCTTTGATCGTGTCTTTGTCTGTGGTCACCAAAAAACCATCATGGAATACTTCTGATGAAAAGCGCTGAGCAGACACGCTCAGGATTGCTAATAAACATATTAACCCAAACAGATATCTCATTTCAAAATTTCGTGTCCTAGTTTATCTCTTTTAGTTTCAAGATACTTTTGATTGTGTTGGTTGGGAGCTATTTCAATAGCAATATTCTCCACAATTTCCAGACCATACCCCATCAATCCTACTCGTTTTTTCGGGTTGTTGGTTATCAGTCTCAGTTTAGTGACACCCAACTTCCTTAAAATCTGAGCTCCCACACCATAGTCTCGTTGATCAGACTTAAATCCAAGCTCCAGGTTTGCCTCAACCGTATCCTTACCGTCTTCCTGAAGTTTGTAGGCTTTCAATTTATTCATTAAGCCTATCCCCCGGCCTTCCTGATTCATATATAAAACCACTCCTTTTCCTTCCTTTTCCACCATTTGCATAGCTCCATGCAGCTGGCCTCCACAGTCACATCGGCACGAACCAAATATATCACCGGTCACACATGAACTATGGACTCTGACCATCACTGGCTCACCTTCTTTCCATTCACCTTTAATCAATGCCAAGTGCTCTTCTCCGGTATTCTTTTGTTTAAATGCTTTGAGTTGAAAATCTCCCCAGGCAGTAGGCATACTCACCTCAATCTCCTCCTCAATCATCGACTCTTTATCCATTCGATATTTGATAAGATCTGCAATTGAAACAAGTTTCAAACCAAACTTGTCAGCAATCTTTCTGCAATCGGGCAGACGAGCCATGGTGCCATCATCTTTCAAAATCTCTACCAAAACTCCACCTGGTGTAAGACCTGCTAAACGAGAAAAATCAACAGCAGCCTCTGTATGACCGGCTCTCCTAAGCACTCCGCCCTGTTTTGCTTTCAATGGAAATATATGTCCCGGCCTGCCTAAATCCTCAGGTTTGGTTTCCGGATTGACCAATGCCTGAATGGTTTTTGCCCTATCGGAGGTAGAAATACCGGTAGTGGTACCATGTCCAATAAGATCAACAGAAACAGTAAATGGGGTTTCAAAAGTCGCTGTATTCTTGCCAACCATCAGATCAAGGTCAAGTTCCTTACACCTATCCTCCAAGAGTGAAGCACAGATTAGCCCCCGCCCTTCCTTTGACATAAAATTAATGATGTCGGGAGTGACCTTCTCCGCCGCGCAAATGAAGTCGCCTTCATTTTCTCTATCCTCATCATCTACCACGATGATCACTTCTCCATTTTTGATGGCCTCTATGGCTTCTTCTATTTTATCTAGCATTATCTATCCTACTAATACGTTTCCTAATATTTTGGCTATTTCCACCGATACCTTCTTCAACTCATTTATGTCATCCAAAAGTTCATCCACATCTGCTTCGTTTGTCGCATGTTTCAGCTTGTCGGTCTCCTCCTCAATCAGCTGCTGCACGATTCTAAACTTTAACCTTAAGACATTGGTATAAGTGACATCACGCAAAAACTCAGTTTCGCGAGGTACATGAATTTGATATTTCTCACTCCAGTTTTCACTGATCTCATATTTATCAGCACTTAGATCAATGACGGTTTTTCGTACTTCTTCATCTTCGTGATTCATCAGATATTCACCGTCAATGACCTCTCCCTCATTCAATTTTTCCCTGAATACATCAATGATCTTTCGATAGGTCTCATTGGTAAACTGTATTTCATCCGCTTCGTTCAGAAAATAATCGATTAAACTCTGATCCTGCATTTCACGCGTTTCGATCTTACTTTTCCCGTAATTTACCAATACCCTAATGCTCTCTCGTTCCTGATATTCGATAATCTTTCCAATATCCAGCTGATCGATGAGCTCCTCTTGCTCCATCGGAAATGGGGGCGCTTCGATATCAGGCTGTTGTGGTTCGGGTGATCGTTGCTTTTTCCGATTCTCAATGAGAATCTTATTTTGTTCAGCTACCAGCACCGATTCAGATATTCCAAGGAGATCACTACACTCTTTGATGTAAACCGTCCGCTTTACAGGATCGTTGATCTTGGTGATACTGGAAACTATGTCTTTGATAACTCCTGCCTTCTTAACCGGATCGTTTCCTGTCTCATCCAGCAGCACTTTAGTCTTAAACCGAATGATGTCCTGGGCTTCTTCAGCAACATAATCCCGAAATCCGGAAGCCCCCAATTGCCTCGCATAGCTGTCAGGGTCTTCCCCTTCAGGTAGCGCGACAGCCTTTACGTTCAAATCACCTTCCAGCAACAGGTCAATCCCTCGCATGGATGCTTTTATCCCGGCCTGATCGCCATCAAAAATGACTGTTACATTCTCTGAATAGCGTCTGATCAACTTTACCTGATCTTCTGTTAGTGCGGTACCTGACGATGCTACTACATTTTCAATTCCGGCCTGATGCATGGAGATGACATCCGTATAGCCTTCTACCAGGTAGCAGTTATCTTCCTTACGAATGGAATTTTTTCCCTGAAACATCCCATAAAGCACCCGGCTTTTATGGTATAGCTCGGTCTCCGGGCTATTGATGTATTTTGCTGACTTATCCGTACTGGAAAGTTTCCTTCCTCCAAAAGCAATTGTTTTTCCTGAAACATTGTGAATAGGAAACATCACCCTGCTACGGAAACGGTCGTAATTCTTTCCTTCCTTAGCTATAATCAGGCCTGCTTCCGCCAATAGCTCTTTATTGTAGCCTTTTTGAATGGCCTCATTGAGTAACCCATCCCACAATTCCTTTGAATAGCCTAACTCAAATTTCTTAATTGTTTCCTCTGTGAATCCGCGTTCTTTAAAGTAAGAAAGCCCAATGGACTTACCCTCTTCGGAATTGTGAAGCACATCCTGAAAATACTCATTTGCGAAATTGAGAACAATAAATAAGCTCTCTCGCTTGTTTTGAGCTTGCTGCGCCTCATCCGACTGCTCTTCTTCTTTTACCTCAATTCCATACTTACCTGCCAGGTATTTTAGCGCCTCCACATAGCTAAGGCCATCTACTTCCATTACAAAAGTGATAGCGTCTCCCCCTTTGCCAGAGCTAAAATCCTTGAAAATACCTTTAGATGGTACTACATAAAAAGAAGGTGTCTTTTCATTGGTAAATGGACTCAGGGCTTTATAACTTGACCCGGAGCGTTTGAGAGTTACAAAGTCCTCTACCACCTCGACAATGTCGATTCGGTTTTTGATCTCTTCGATGGTTGAGGGATGAATCATACGCGTAAATGGATTGCAAAATTACCTGATTAAAAGGATACTAAATCATCAGGAATAAAGCATAGTTTTAAACTAAAAAATCAATGCCCAAACAAACATCAAATCCTGCCAATATTTTATTTGTTTCAATCTCAGGATTAATAAGCGATATCGCCTGGCAATGCAGCAAAGAAGGGCACCAGGTGAAGTATTTCATTGAAGAAGAAAGTGAAAAAGAAATAGGTAATGGATTTGTAACAAAAGTAGATGACTGGGAGGCTGAGGTGGACTGGGCAGACCTGATCGTTTTTGATGATGTCTTAGGTCAGGGAGAAAAAGCTAAGCAACTACGAGAGCAAGGAAAGTATGTGGTAGGTGGCACTCCCTATACTGACAAGCTTGAAGATGATCGCTCTTTCGGTCAGAGTGAACTCAAAAAACATAAGGTAAACATCCTTAACTATCATGAATTTGATTCATTTGATGCTGGAATTGCTCACATCAAAGCAAACCCGGGCAAGTATGTGCTTAAGCCTAGTGGCGAAGCTCAAAATATCAAGCGACTGCTATTTGTTGGGATGGAAGAAGATGGTAGCGATGTATTACGGATTCTCCAGGCATATAAAAATGCATGGAGTGAAGAAGTAAAAGTTTATCAGCTTCAAAAGAAAGTAGATACCGGCGTTGAGATCGGTGTAGGTGCTTTTTTCAATGGAAAAGAATTTATCTATCCTATCAACATCAACTTTGAGCATAAAAAACTTTTTCCGGGGGAATTAGGAGTAGCTACAGGAGAAATGGGCACCAGTATGTTTTGGAGCGGCCCAAACAAAGTATTTAACTCTACTTTAAAAAAGATGGAACCAACCCTGGCCAAAGAAGGATATGTGGGATATATCGATGTGAATTGCATTGTAAATGGTAATGGCATTTATCCACTAGAATTCACCTCTCGCTTTGGATATCCGACCATTTCTATACAAGGTGATGGTATGCTTAATGGGATAGGTGACTTTTTCTATGAGCTTGCAAAAGGTCAAAAACCCAACCTTAAAACAAGAAACGGATTCCAGGTGGGGGCCAGAGTAGTAGTTCCTCCATTTCCTTACAAGGATCCCAAAACTTTTGAGGCTTTTTCAAAAGATGCTGCTATTGTGTTCAAACGACCTATCACAGATGGTGTGCACATTGAAGATGTGAAGATGGTAAACAATGAATGGCTAATAACCGGTGGTAGTGGTGTGGCTTTGATTGTTACAGGAATGGGGTTAACAATGAAACAAGCCCAACAGCAACTTTACAATCGCATTAAAAATATCATGATTCCTAACATGTATTACCGAACTGATATTGGAAATCGTTGGTTTGAAGATAGTGATAAGTTACATGCCTGGGGATACCTGAGGGAAAGCTAATTTGTCAGAATAATTTTAACTTGCGACGCGAATGGAATTGACGAAGGAAAATTTATTAAAAGCACTTAGTGAAGTCATCGATCCGGACCTCAAAAAGGATCTGGTATCGTTGGGAATGATTCAAAACATCCATATTGATGGCAATAAAGCAGCCTTTGATGTGGTGCTCACCACTCCTGCATGTCCTCTAAAAGAGGTGATAAAGAAGGATTGTGAGGAAAAAATAAAGAAACATTTAGGTGATGTTAAGACCATCATCAACATGACTTCCAATGTAACAACCAAACGTGATGATGGACCCGTGCTTCCGGGCGTGAAGAACATCATTGCGGTATCTTCCGGTAAAGGGGGAGTTGGGAAGTCTACCGTAGCTGCAAACCTTGCAGTGGCACTCGCACGAACAGGTGCGGATGTTGGCTTGATTGATGCTGACATTTATGGACCATCTATCCCTACCATGTTCAACTGTGAGTTTGAACAACCCGGAGTTGTTCAGGAAGATGGTAAAAACAAGATCGTCCCGATTCAGCAATATGGCGTAAAGCTGATTTCAATAGGTTTTCTTACTAACAGTGAAGATGCTGTTGTTTGGAGAGGTCCGATGGCTAGCTCGGCCCTTAGACAGTTTATTACGGATGCAAAATGGGGTGATCTTGATTACTTAATTATTGATCTTCCTCCAGGTACCAGTGACATACATCTCACTTTGGTACAGGCAGTACCTGTGACTGGGGCTGTGGTAGTTACAACCCCGCAAAAAGTGGCATTGGCTGATGCACAAAAAGGTATTTCCATGTTTAAACAACCTCAAATCAACGTTCCGATTTTAGGTTTGGTGGAAAATATGGCATGGTTTACTCCCGACGAACTTCCTGATAATAAATACTTTATCTTTGGAGAAGGTGGCGGAAGAAAGCTTGCAGAGAAGAACGAAGTAGAATTATTGGGACAAATCCCAATTGTTCAGTCTATCAGAGAGAGTGGAGATAGTGGATATCCGGCTGCTATGAAGGATGGAGAGTTATCGGATGCGTTTAAAAGCCTTGCTGAAAGCGTAGCAAGACAAGTGGCGATTAGAAATGCTTCATCCCCGGAGACTAAAAAAGTAGAAGTGACCGTTTAGGATATGTCAGAAATTGTAGAAAAAGTAGAAAAAGCACTAAACACGATCAGGCCTTACCTGGAGGCAGATGGCGGTGATGTGAAAGTGCTGGAAGTGGATGAGGATATGAACGTTGTGCTGGAGCTCATGGGAAATTGTGGCTCATGCCCTATGTCTACAATGACATTAAAAGCAGGTGTGGAAGAAGCGATAAAACGTGAAGTTCCTGAAATTAAAAGTGTACATGCGGTTAATATTACCTCGCCAGACGATCCAAACGCTAAACTCCCATTTGCTAACTGATGGACCCATGCGTGCTGGGTTAGTATTACTATTTACACTTTTCATCACCTATCTACATGCCCAGGATAGATGCGCAACTGTAGCTCCATCTACCGGCGAGTTTGAAAGCTGGATAAGCACAAAACTTTCAGAACAAAAAAATCAAGCCAACAGGCTTCAAGCACCCATTTATCAGGTACCGGTTGTGGTGCATGTTTTTCATAAAGGTGAACTTGAAGGCACTGGAGTCAACCTTTCCACTGAGCGTATCAAGGCTCAGATAGATTCGCTCACGGCCGATTTTAGAAGAATGAATGCAGATGCTGTAAATACTCCGGCTGAATTCCTCCCCGTGGCAGCAGATGTAGAGATTGAATTTGTGCTTGCAAAACAAGACCCTGCCGGCAACCCTACTAATGGTATCGTTAGACTACAAGGATCACGTGATGTATATCGGGCAAACTCTCACAGACCATTGCTTCGATCTGAAAGCTACTGGCCTCCTCAGCACTACCTGAACATTTATGTGCTTGACCTCCAGGTTTTCCTTGGTTATGCGTCATTCCCCTTAATCTCGATTGAAGGAATTGTAAATGATACGGAAGACTACATTTTTGATGGTGTACTTATTGATTATCAGTACTTTGGTGTAAATCCATCTGCTTCTGCTTTTGAAAGCTATGGCAGGACTCTCACACATGAAGTAGGTCATTACCTTGGCTTAAGGCACATATGGGGAGATGGCAATTGCTCTGTAGATGATTTTGTAGACGATACACCTCTAGCAGATACAGACAATGGAGATTACACCTCTCCCTGTACGTTCCCAAACCCAGGTGATTCAGAAGTATGTATTAGCGGAGAACCGGAGATGTTTCAAAACTACATGGACTATACAGATGACATATGTATGAATCTGTTTACTGAAGGGCAAAAATCCCGAATGAGAGTGGTGATGGATAATGCGCCTAACAGGATATCACTCAAATCAAGCCCGGGACTTTCTGAACCCACAAGATTTACGAATGATTTGGCAGTAGTAGAAATCCAGAGCCCTGATTTTGCGACCTGCGGGACTAATATTACTCCTCAGCTAATGGTCACCAACTATGGGACTGATGACATCACATCGTATGAAATACAATTCAATATCAATGGCAACCCAATTGGCGGTTCACAGGCTTTCAATACCTCGCTTTCTCCACTGGCTTCTGATGTAATCAACTTCTCCACACAATCAATCCCTAGTGCTCCTTACACCATTTCTTTTGAGGTGATGAGTGTCAACGAGACTGTAGACGATAATAATGCCAATGATATGATATCTAAAGTGGTGTCAAACAATACATCTGTCAGGCTCCCCTTCTTTGAAGATTTTGAAAGTGTACTAACAGTTTTGGGTCCAATTGGCAGTAATTTACCATGGGAAGTAATGTCTGCTCCAAAAACAACCCCGTCCAATCAAGGCATTGTCTTTAAGGCATTTGAAAACACCGAATGGTTTGGGGAAGAGACCATTTTCAAAACACCGATCCTGGATTTAACAAATATTCAATCCGGAGAAATGCTTTTCAGTTTTGCTCATGCAAATCCACCGGATGCATTTTATGATGGCCTGATGGTCAAAGCAAGTGTTGATTGTGGTGAAACTTTTACAGATGTACTATTCTCAAGTTTTGGTCCAAACCTGGCCACTACAGGAGAATCTTCAGAGAATTTCACACCAGCAAATCAGCTAGAGTGGATGGATACGCTGATAAGTATTACCGAGTATAAGGATATTGATGGAGTACAGTTCGCTTTTGTGGGAATAAATGGTGGTGGAAATAATATCTACCTGGATGATATTGAAATCGTTGAGACTAATCTCTTTGAAAACGATGTGCTCCCCAGCAGTTTGAAAGGGCCACTAATTACCTGCGCCGAGTCTTCTCGTATAGAGCTTCGTTTGCGAAATGTAGGGTCACAAATAATTTCCTCTTTTGAAGTAAAATACCATGTGAATGGAGATACAATCACTACAACTTTTGATGACTTAAGTATCGCATCTAAATCTTTTGCCAGTGTATTTATTACTGCTGATAACCTCATTGAAGGTCCAAATGAAATAGGTGCGGAAATCATACAGGTCAATGGTGTGGATGATGAATCAGGTGAGAATAACACACTTGAAACCACGCTTTTAAGAGATAGAAAATCTGATGAATACCCTCTATCATTAGATTTTGAAAGTTCCGATAGTTGGGACATTACGTCAGAAAGTAATCAATCCCTTTGGGAAAGAGTTACCATTGAAGAAAATGGTGCTTTACGTGCAAATGGCTTCAATGCTCCTCAGCTTGGCGTAAAAAGTTGGTTTATCAGTCCAAAGCTCTCAACCGGAAACCTGGATAGCGCCTTTCTATTTTTCCGTGCATCATATGCCTCTCGTGACGGATTTGAAGATCGGCTACAAGTCCTTTTGTCTACCGATTGTGGAGAAAATTACAACACAACATTACTGGATATAGATTCAGATTCACTTCAAGTGGAAACCTCTGCTATACGCTGGGTGCCAACAGAAGAAAGTGACTGGAAGACCTTCAGGCTCAGTCTTTCCCATTCATTTTTCTTTGATGAAGACATTCGGATCGCATTTGTATTTACACCGGGAGGAGGAAATGATCTTTACATCGATGATATCAATATCTTTGAAAGCGACCCTCCTATTTATGAGGATGTTGCTCGTATTTACCCCAACCCGGCCAAAGATCACTTCAATGTAGGTTTTAACCTTCCTGAAAAAGAAGAAGTGACAATTAGAGTGGTTGATATCAGTGGTCGAATAATTTTTGAACAAAGAGTACCTAATGCATTGAATCAGATCATTGAATACAAAGCTCCCTCACAAGAAGGATTGTATTTTGTGAATGTGATTGGAACTCAATTCAAAAGCTCTCAAAAACTGTTTATTAGTCGCTAATTGATTAGGTTTATCCCCATATTTTTAAACGCAAGATGACATTTAAAAAACCAACCAGCATCAAAGATTTTTTAATTCACCTGGGAGTGCTAATCGGCAGCAGTGCACTCATTGTTGTAATTGTATTTTACGTTTGGCTACCCATCTCCACTAATCATGGTGAGACCATCACCGTACCTGACATTAAAGGTATGACTGTGGATGAACTAGACGAATTTTTAGGGAAGCGAGACTTGAAGTATGAACCAACAGCCGACTCAAGCTACTCTCCTGATTTTCCTCCTCTGGCTGTATTACGTCAGGTACCCAAGCCCAATACAAAAGTGAAAGAAAATCGAAAAATCTACGTTACACTAAATGCAGAAAGTCCACCAAAAGTGCGCATGCCTGATTTGATTGATAAATCATTAAAAAGCGCGATGATGACCTTAAAATCGTATGACCTACTTTTGGGCGACATTACAATTGTGCCGGATGACTTTTTTGTGGTACTTGAAACAAAATTAAACGGAAGAACGGTGCTTGCAGGTGAGAAAATAGAAAAGGGCTCGGCAATTGATCTGATTGCGGGAAATGGATACGGTAATACAATTTTTCAGTCTCCAAACCTAATTGGATTGGAACAGGAAGAAGCTGAATTTGCAATCATTGGATCAGGTCTGCGAGTAGGTAAAGTCCGATTTACCGAAAAATCACTCGCTGGTTTCGCTGCGGTAGATTCTGTCGGTAATGACATATTGGAATATCGAAGCATTTCACCCGGTACTGTACAGCAGCAATATCCAAGACCTGAAAAACAGGTGAGGATCAATGATCCCATCGATATCTGGATCTACAAACCTGACACAGTTAGTAATACGCCAACAATTCTGGACAATTAATGCGCAGGATTCTCTTTACCATATGTATTGCAAGCGCATCGCTGACTTATAGCCAGTTGAGCATCAAACCTATTAAGCAATCTGTTCAGCAACGAGCAAGAGCAACTCAATCACAACAAGTGAATCCAGCGTCGCTTCCTTTCTGGGATGATTTTTCTGTAACCGATGTGTCTCCTGATGGTCTAAGGGTATGGGGCAATGACACCTCGAGACAATGGAATGCGGAGCTTAGCAAAGACGTTTATGTAAATGCCAGTTTAGCGATCAATCCTCCTTCTTATAAAGTAGCCACGTTTGACGGCCTGGATTCCAATGGTGCTTTTCATGGAGACGATAAAGGGCTGGCCGATCAATTAGTGTCTGATACCATCGAGCTTCAAGGAAAAGCTGATGTGGTCTTATCCTTCTACTGGCAAGCGGGTGGAAATGTGGAGATACCGGAACCAGGTGATTCGCTTGTATTACAATTCCATAATCCTGCTGATACAGCCGCTCCATGGAAAACCGTTTGGATGAAAGACGGAGGTGATGTAGAAGCACATCAGGACAGTGTTTTTACCCAGGAGGCGATTGTTGTAGAATCGCAATTTCTAACACAGAAATTCATGTTCAGATTTCAATCATACGGGGATTTGGACGGGCCTTTTGATGCATGGCATGTGGATTGGATTTATTTGAATGAAAATAGAGGTTCTGAAGATTATTATTACCTCGATAGAGGTTTAACCGGACAGCTGAAGGCTCCTTTCTCACCCTTTAAATCAATGCCAACCTATCAATTCAGAGCAAATCAGGCTGCTCTTACCAGCAGTCAATTGGTACAGGCCTTTAACCTGGATGCCCAGCTTCAGCCTACTGAATACATTTTAGTTATCAATGACGTAATCAATAACACACGAATCGATTCGATCGAATACGGCAATAAAAATCCATTATTCAATAATCCGGATCCATTCAGCATTTCCATCGAACGATTCATTGAATTAGATGGGGTTGACCTGTCTGCCATTCCGGATGCTGATTCATTGGTTATCTCTTCGGAAGTTTATTTAGAAAGCTCAGATGATGATTTCCTGGACGGAACCCAGGTTGATTTAAGAATAAACGATACGCTGCGAACGACCTATACCTTGCACAATTATTACGCCTATGACGATGGTGTGGCAGAGTATGCTGCAGGCACGAATATCAATGGTGGACAAGTGGCTGTAAAATATTGGCTGGAGCGACCGGATACACTCACACATGTTGATATCCACTTTCCAAATATTGACCCTCCAAGCTCGAACAGCGCGTTGCAACTTAAAGTCTTTCGAAATCTTAATGATGCTCCTGTGAGATCTCAGGCTATTAATGTAGCCACGGCCACCTCATTAAATGAGTTTACCAGGTACGAATTGAACAGCCCCATCCTTTTGGCTGATACCTTTTACATTGGCTATGAACAAAGCAAAAATGATTACATCGGCATTGGGTTTGACCGGAGCAACCCGGATGCTTCTGAATATATTTTTGAAAACAAATCCGGAGTATGGGAGCAAAACCAGCGATTGAGTGGCGCACTGATGATTCGACCGGTCTTTGAAAAAATTGACTCACTTGTACTTGGAAGTAGTGAACGCCTCGTATCAAAAGTATATCCGAATCCTACTTTCGGCAGGATACAAATCGAGGGTGACTATGAAATGATCACCTTGAGGGATTTTTCTGGAAAGGTGATTCGTCAGAATGCAAAGGAAGTCATTCATGATTTTTCAAGTTTGAAGTCAGGCTTATATTTGCTCACCATTCACCGAAAAGAGGGTGATCAAACACTTAAAATCATAAAAAAATGAACGAAGATATAACCTGCCAGCAAGTAAAATCTCGTCTGGACGATGGCGAAAAATTCAACTTTATTGATGTGCGCGAGGAGTGGGAATACGAAGAAGCCAATATTGGCGCCAAGCTTATTCCATTGGGAGACTTACCAAACAGGCTTTCTGAAATTGAGCACATGAAAGATGAAGAAGTGATTGTTCACTGTAAATCCGGTGCTAGATCTGGAAGAGCAAAAAAATATCTCAACTCCCAGGGATTTTCCAATGTACGCAACATGGAAGGTGGAATCACCGCCTATCTGGAACTTTAGATTCCTTCAATGACCAATGGCTGGGGACTAAAGCTTAGAATAAATATGATTAAAGCTACCCAGCCTAACACTTTTCTTCCAACAGACAATGGCTGATTATCAATAACCGGTGGATGGTCTACACCAATAAATCTTCCAATTAAAACAGAGAATAACAGCCATCCGGTATACCCTTCCACTTTGAATATGGAGGCAATAAAGAATTGGAGGGTGAACATTACGGTTGCATAAAGTATTCGATTCTGTTTCTCTTTAAACACACTTGCGGTACTCCAATAAACGATAAATAGATATACTCCAATACTTAATAGAAAACTGGCAAGTGACTCAATCGAATTATTAATTAAATCCGCTGTAGTGACCCATCCAAGTCCTGCATAAAATAGAAAAGCAGTAAACATTACTCTAGAGATAATGCCGTGATTTTTTTCTCCAAAAAGACCGAATAACACATGTCCTCCATCCAACTGACCTATAGGTAACAGGTTTAATGCAGTGAAGAAGAATGCCAGATAAGCAGCCAACAAAATAGGGTAATGCATGAGCTCCTTTGAGCTTGGAACATACCGATCATCCGGTGCTAGATAGCTCCTGCCCAGGTTCATTAGGATATTATCACCGAATGATACGGACCCCTCCCTACCTGTATCTATTGTATCCGGCAAGGTTTCATATGCCATTCTTTCCGGGTTTAGATCCTTCTTGAGGATGAGCGTATCTAAACCTTCCATTCGTTCTTCAAAATTCTCCCCAAATACTTCATACTCTGGATGTATCTCGTAGATGTATTCTGTTTCCGGTAACGTTTGGAATCCATAAATCAAAAATGCGATTGCCACAACAAATCCGGCAATCGGACCGGAAACTCCAACATCAAAGTATTTGATCCGACTGGCTATATGCTCTTTGATTCGAATAAAAGCACCCATCGTTCCAATAGTTGGCATACCAATGAAACCAAACCACATAGGGATATAATATGGCAGAGTGACACGTATCTTGTGGTAGCGTGCAGTGAAAAAGTGACCAAACTCATGTACGGTAAGAATTAGAAGAAAAGGAATTGAAAAATTAAAACCGTAAAGGAATTCATCCCATGTGAGGCCCGTAATCACGAACTTACCAATGGTCCATTCTACACCTGCAAAGGTCGTCGTGACCAGTGTAATGATGAATAAGCCAATTTGAATGAATTTAGTTTTCTGCTGGTTATCCAAGCCCAAAAATTTCGTTTAGTTGTTTGTCAGGATCAAAAATTTGAACGGCTTTCATACCGGCTCGTTGTGCTCCCTCCACATTATCCAATCGATCGTCAAGGAAGAGCATTCTCGAAGCATACAATCCAATGTCATCAATAACAAACTTGTAGCAATTCAGGTTTGGTTTACGCATGCCTATTTCGTGAGAATAATACACTTCCTTTACAAAGTCTCGTAAACTGAAGCGTCCGGTCGACTCCATGATCATCTCTTCGTAGGCTATTTCATGAATCATGTTGGTATTTGATAGAATGAACGTATCAAACTTTTCACCGATTTTAAGCACTTTATCCATGCGCTCTTTGGTGATGGATTTAAGCATGCTGTTCCAGATCGATTCGAACTGTCGCTCACCCATTTTAGTACCCAAAAGGTTATTGATGCTGGCCCTAAATTCATCTGGACCTATCATTCCCATTTCAAATTTTTGCAGAACAGGTGCAGTTACAACCAGTTCTTCAATCTCTTCCTGGTTCTTTTTTGCCACTTCAGAAAACTTCCTGATGACCTTAGGATAATCCAGGTCGATCAATACATTTCCAAAATCAAAAATTACGGCATCTATGCCTTGCAGTAGGTCTGACATTCGTTGGCTATTAAGTCGCAAATATGTAATATTGCGCTCCTATTTCAAATAGAAAGAGGGCCTATAACTCAGTTGGTTAGAGTAACTGACTCATAATCAGTAAGTCCCAGGTTCGAGCCCTGGTGGGCCCACACTGATAATCAAGCACTTACGAAATTTTCGTGAGTGCTTTTTTATTTTACTGCGTGTTATCTGCAATTTTTGAATCTCATTAATTACCGTAACCCATTTACTAATTAGTTCGCATATGAATTTCAAGCTTACCCTTCTTGAACTCAAAAAAAACAGGAAGAGATACGATCTCACTAGACTATCCATAGTAAAAATTGCATTACACAATTTGATGTTTACAAAATTGATTTTAACAACTTCTCTTAAGTTAAAAGGCCTTCAATATAATACAGATGTCTTTCTTCTAAGTTTTACCCATCACTTTAAAATCATTAATGAATTAGCTTACTTGAAAAAATCAGATGGTGAGAGTCTAGCTTTACTCTATGAAGAGATTGATAAGCAGTTACAGAATGATATCTCATTGCTTGAAAAAAAGAAAACCAATTACCTCATAGGAGGACTTTATAACAGATACCTTCTTTTTTATGACAAATACAAGTGGTTTTTTAAGGCACATTGTTTGGTATTATCCTCAAAAGCAATTAAAAAACTATGCAATAAATCGAATGGCGTTTACAATCCATTTCATGCTTTCAACATTCTGAAGAAATTAAATGAAGTTGAAAAAAATCACCTATTTGATCTTGGAATGGAAAATGGGATTAAATGGAACAGGGAGCAATTTGATCAATTGTTAGAAAATAAAATTAGATCTGCAATTGAAGTTGAAGACATGAAGAAGATCGCAAGGTTTCGTGGACTATTTAAGAGTAGCAATGAGACGCATGTTTTTTTTAGTGATCCACGATACTGGAAACTTGAAAACGGTGGCGATTTTGACATAAAAGATACCAAAAGAATTGTATCCCTTCAAGCAAACATGAAATCCTACTGGACAAAAAGGGGCATCCCTGAAATTGTCCAAATACGCGACTATTAGATCAGTTACCAACCTTTTTTAAGGTAACCGTAGGAAACACAATAGTACTTCATTTGACTTGTGGCATGGAAAAACTTCATGCTACCAATGCGTATTACATAATCATGGGCTCGGCAGAGTGGGACGCATTGTTAAAATATATAGATAACTACTTTGCGAAGCGAGAGCCAAAACAAGAACCTACAGAATGGGTAAATCAACGCATGGCATATCACATGCTCGGGATCTCTAATCCCAAAACGTTGAATGAATATGTTGGAGAAGGTATCATTGAGTGCTCAGAACTCTCCTCACGAAATGTTATGTACCGTAGGTCTTCCATTATTAAACATATTGAATTTAAAAGCTTCAAATAATGGATAAAGAATACTTATCAGAGCTTGAAAGCTGGTCATTTAACATCGGCTACAATTCACTGGAAGGGACTCATCAATGGTTCATCCTTCTCATAAGATATATCGCTCAGAACAAAATTTCCCTTAAAGATGCTGCCTTTTGCTCAGAGGCATTCAAACAAGGACAAGAACTTGGAAATGTTCAAATGAAAAACATTGAGGAGATGTCTAATGACCTTCGCAGCATGACGGAGAAGTTGCAAAACGTTTTTGATGAAATTGATAAGACCAAGCAATGAACATGAAGTTTACTTCCAGTTTTCGCTTAGATGAAAACCTTAAAATTCTTCTTGAAGAAAAATCGCAAGATGCCGGAATGAATAAAGGAGAATTTATGAGGCAACTGATTGAAAATGGATATGTAAAGTCTCGTATTAATCATAAGGATGCTTTTGCCATTGAGAACTTAGTCGATATGATCGATTTGGCAGGAGATAACGAATGGCTAGTAGATAAACTGCGAAGAATCTTAAAACACATTATTAAACGACAATGGTGATTTTAACCCATAGTAACAACCACATTAAAGCGACCTTAAATTACATCACTCGTAAAGAATCTAAACCGTTATTTGTGGGAAAAAATCTTTGTGACTATGACCCGAAGGATCTGGATTACCTCGGAAATCAATTCAAAGCATTTCAAAGAGACATTAAGGATAGCTACTATCATATTAAGGTAGCCTGGCACCCCAAAGATCCGAACTTCAAATTAGAGCGAATGAACGAGGCATATAGCTGTATTATTCAAGAGATGAATCTCACAAGAAATGCCTCGATATGCTTTGCTCACAGAAATACAGGAAGTCCTCATTTGCACATAGCGGTATCAAAACAGTCTTTTGATCTAAATGTCCATGATGACGGGTTTATTGGATTAAAATCAAAAGCAACGGCAATTAAATTTGACAAGCAACTTGGATATTATGGGCCACCGCAGATGAAATCTTTAATGGCAAAAATGTTAACTGAGCAAATTCAAAAGTGCAATCACTTTGATGCTATTGAAGACTATTTAATCAAGGCCAATTTGAAGATTGATTTCGACAAGAAGGACAATCCTATAATAAGAAGCACTGAGTCAAAAAACGTATTAACATTCAATGAAATTCCTCAAATATTTTTTGAACACATTCAATTATTAAAAGAAGAGAAAAAAAGACAAAAACGTTATGAGCAAAAAAAGCAACGATCACTATCATTATGACAGATTAAGAAGAGAAATTGAAGAATTGAAGGAATTCTTGCACAAACTAGGACTTGACTTTGTAGAGTATCAAGAAATCATTCAAAGTATTGAAACTAAAATTGAATTTCTTGAAGGAAAGGCTGATTCAATTAATCTAGGTCAATTTTATGATTCTGTAATCAAGATTGTATACATCCTTAAAAAGCTAGAAACTTGGGATGAAAAGAATGCAAGGTATCAAGCAAAGCAGCATGAATTATTCAATTCCCTGCAAAAATTAGAAGCTACCATTGAGAGAAAAGAAGGAGAATTGAGTTTAACCACTCTGCGGTTTAACGAAGAATTAAATCGTCAAAAAGATTTGAATGTTAAAATGGAAAACTTAGTCAGGCGGTTAAGTCGGAGTATATTTATTTACATACCTAGAATTAGAGTGAAGTGGGCTGAGTATATCTCATTTCCCGTGTACATCATTATGCTAATGTTCGCTTTTGCCTTTTTGCTATCAAGCATTCACCAATTCGATGAGCAATTAGAAACAAGAGAGCAACTAGAAAAACTAACTCTTCTGTATCAAGCAAATGAGCCTGAATCGTTCAAAAAAATAATTCCCCTTATGAGAAACGATTCATTGTTTCAAATTGAAAAGGCTAGGTTGGATAGTATCAGAATTCATTCTAAAGACCATTAAAGATGCCTTTTAACAACCAATATCATTTACCCACTTTCTGGTATTTACATTAACTGCTAAACAATCTATCTTAGGTCATCAATGAAACTCATCGACGACCAACTCTTTCTGTCAGCAACTGACCTTGTAAATTTCTTAGGCTGCAAACACCTCACTGAACTCGATCGAGCAGAGAAACTTGAAGAAATAGACTCACCTGACTTCTATGATCCGGCCCACGAACTCTTAAAGCAAAAAGGCCTTGAACATGAGAATGCGTATGAGCAATCTTTGGCAGATCAAAAGTTCTCTATTTATCGGCTTACTGAACACTCAAATGAGGCTACCCTCAAAGCCATGCAGGAAGGCCATGATTACATCCTTCAGGCAGGGCTCTATAATGGAAGATGGAACGGACGAGCTGATTTTCTAAAACGAGTAGATGGAGCAAGTGATCTTGGTGATTATCATTACGAGGTGGAAGACACCAAGCTGGCCACTGAAACAAAAGCCGGTACAGTTCTTCAGCTATGCCTTTATTCTGAAATATTGAGCAAGCTCCAGGGTCGAGATCCGGAAAATATGTGGGTAGTAAAACCAGGTGATGACTTTCCAACTGACAAGTTCAGGTATCCGGAATTTCAATCGTATTATCAGCTCATCAAAAAGCAGTTCGAGAATACAATAGTGAATCAACCTAAAGGTTCTTATCCCTACCCTGTAGCTAAATGTAGCACCTGCAGATGGTGGAAGGAATGTGATAAAAAGTGGCATGATGACGATCACCTTAGTTTGATTGCGGGCATTCAGGCCATGCACTTAAAAGAGCTGGAGAAACAAGGCTTTAATACTTTAGATAGCTATGCTAGAGTAGATGAACCATTTAAAACAATACCTGAGCAAGGGAGTATTGCCACTTATGAGAAAATTCATAGCCAGGCCAAAATTCAACGTTCAGGAAGAGCTGCGGAGACAATTCTGTACGAGTTATTAGAAATAATCCCAGAACGCGGATTGAACCGATTACCGGCTCCCAATACAGGTGATGTCTATTTTGATATTGAAAGTGATCACTTTCATGAAGAAGGTGGGCTAGAATACCTTTTAGGATATCTTACCTATACTCCTGAGGAAGGCTATGAGGATTACAACTATCTATGGTCAAAAAATAAGGGTGAAGAGAAAGAGTCATTTGAAAAATTCATTGATTTTTTAATAGAACAATGGAATAGATATCCGGAGTTCTACATCTATCATTATGCCCCATACGAACCTGCTGCCATTAAGAGGATGGCTCAATACCATAGAACTAAGGAAGTTGAGGTAGACAATCTGCTCAGAGGCGAACGATTCATTGACCTTTATTCTGTACTTAAAGAATCATTGAGAGCAAGTGTTGAGAGCTACTCGCTGAAAGATGTAGAAAAGCTCACCACGTATGAACGGAAAGCAGACCTTCGGTTGTCCAGCATGGCTAGAAGACGAATTGCTACAGCCTTAGAATTCAAAACTGATAAGTTGCTTATTGAAGCAGATGTACAGGTGGTTGAGGAATACAACAAAGATGATTGCCTGGCCACAGAGGCGTTACATCATTTTCTTGAGCAACGCTATCAGGAAAACAAAGCACAGCTTCAGCGACCACCTGTCAAAGATGGCGCTGCCTCTGAAGGAGTTGAAGGAAGGGATATTGAAGCAGAGGAAATGTTCAAAGCTTTGATTAAAGATCTTCCTGAAGACCGGGAGGATTGGAATAATGAACAAAAGGCTTTGTGGTTAACTGCTCACCTGGTTGAATACTATCGCAGAGAAAAGAAGAGTGCTTTCTGGGAATATTTCAGGCTACAGGATATGGAGCCAGACGAACTTTTGCATGAGCGTAAAGCGATCACAGGACTGACATATACTGGTGAACATCCAGACGCTAAAAGAGTACCGATTCATATCTATACATTTCCACCTCAAGAGATATCAATAAAAGAAGGAACGGATCTCTTTGAAGTGCCTGGAGACAAGGTAGGCTCAGTTTATGAAATTTCTGATGAGGACTTTACAGTTAGTATCAAGAAAATGGGTAAAACAGCAGATGTAAACCCTATATCTGTTTGTACGAAAGAGGTGATTAATGATTTTGTCCTAATCCAATCACTATGGAAGCTGATCCAATTTATCATCGCAAAAGGAATTGATACTGAAGGTCCATTTAGGGCAGGCAGAGATTTGCTGCTACAACATAACCCAAGACTATTGAATGGTGAGGCCATGGAAGCAAAGCCAGGTGAATCACTGGAAGAGCACGTCCTTAGAATCCTATTAAACCTTGACCATAGCATCCTCCCGATTCAGGGTCCTCCGGGATCCGGAAAAACATACAATGGAAGCAAGTTGATTGCTGAGCTGGTTAGAAATAGGAAGCGAATAGGAATCACTGCCGTCAGCCATAGCGTGATTGTGAACTTCTTGGAAAGTGTTCAGGAAGAAGGACAAAAGAAAGATTTAAAAATAGCCATTAAGCATAAAGTATCCTCTTCTACTAATGTTGAAAAAGGAGATGAAGTATCATTCAAAAAAGTAGATGAAGCACTTGGCTTACTGGAAGATGGGACCGTAGTTGGTGGCACTTCATGGCTATGGGCTGATGATCAGCTTGAAGACTCAGTGGACTATCTGTTTGTAGATGAGGCAGGTCAAATGTCACTGGCCAATGTGCTGGCTGTTTCCAAAGCGGCTAAGAACATTGTACTACTTGGTGATCCACAACAATTGGAGCAACCACAGAAAGGAGCTCATCCGGAAGGTGCTGATGTCTCGGCATTGCAGCACATCATAGGTGAGCATCAAACCATACCTACTGAGAAAGGAATATTCCTCGATACCACCTGGAGATTACATCCGGACATAGCAGCATTTACCTCTGAGTTGTATTATGAGGGGCGTCTAAAATCAAAAGAGGAAACAGCACAGCAGAAAATCCAGGGGGATTCAACATTCAGTGGATCAGGGCTATTCTATCATTCCGTTGATCATGTTGGAAACCAAAATTCCTCTCCGGAAGAAGTCTCCGAGATTGAAAAGATTGTGAAAGAGATGCTGGATGCTAAGCTTCAGTGGACTGACAGAACGGGAGAAACTAAACCAATCACTTCCGATGACATATTGATTGTGGCTCCCTATAACGCACAAGTTGCGGCACTTAAATACAGACTTCCGGATTGTAGAATTGGAACAGTAGATAAGTTCCAGGGGAAACAAGCACCCGTTGTGATTTACAGCATGACTAGCTCCTCTCCAGAGGAAGCCCCGCGTGGGATGAGTTTCTTGTATGACCCGCACCGATTAAATGTAGCAACTAGCAGAGCAGAATGTATTTGTATTTTGGTGGCAAGCCCAAAGCTCTTTCAACCAGAATGTCATTCTATTCCTCAAATGAAATGGGCAAATGGTATGTGTAGGTATTTAGAATTAACAGTTTAAACCAATAACTAATGTTCGGAAAATCAAAACGAAGCAAAGCACCTATTCCGGCCAAAATATTGGCAGAGAATAATGGAGAAGTTGTTTTTTACAATATTGAGGAGATTCGAAGCATGAGAGATGAAATAAATTGGCGTGTAAAGGTTGCGTACAATTCGAGTGTAGCTTTCATTTCTGTTTTTTCATTTGTGGTGGTTCAACTCTTTAGCACTGAAAACACGTTTATAGATAGTTTTGAAAGTGATCCTGACCTTTTTATTAAAGCTGGCTTAGGTATAATTATATTAATAGCAGCATGGGTTGGTGTGCAGAATGCAAATCATTTGATTGAAAAGCGTATAGAGTTGTACACTCTTGATTTAATGAAAAACGTGTACAAAGAAAGTTCTCATGTCTTCTTCAGTTGGCTAGGATTTTTGTATGGAAGTGTTTTCTTTAGAAGAAAGTCGAAGAATTTTATAGCTAAGTTCTTAAATGCCTCGATAGGACTATTTACATATTTTTTGCCGAATATCATAGCCTTTGGAATTTGGCTATACTTTTTAATCATGATCCCATTAAAGGGATATTTACCATTTTTTTACTTGGCCTCTTTCTTTGTCATGATTGCAATGAGTACTTCATTCTTTTTATTCTTTTACGTCGTAAAGGTGAATAACAACCATACAAAATTTTATAAAGAAGTTATGCAGCCATACTTTGAACGAGAATAATCTTATCTCCTATTCAAGGCTTTTAAGGCTAAATTCGGATAATCGGTTATAATTCCGTCTAATCCTACATTGGCAGCTTTTAAAATATCTTCAGGCTTGTTCAAGGTAAAAGCTGCTACTTGGTAGCCATTGTTATGCATTTTTTTTACGAAAGACTCATTAGCATACATGTAAAAAATATTGACTGATTGGGCTTTATCTAGCGGTCGGAAATAACCGAATCTAAACTTTCTATCATAATAAAATGGAGCTATTGAAGATTTTCCAAAAACCAATTGATTAATCCTGATATCTGGAAATTCTTCTATGCACTCATGCAGATATTTGGTTTCGAATGACTGAACTGTAATCCAACTAGTTGCTCCTTTTAAGGTAATTAACTCTGCCATCTTAGAAACAATTCCCTTGTATATTCCCTTCTTAGGCCATTTAATTTCTATCAATAGTTCACACTTACCATTGATCAAATCAATAACTTCTTCAAGAGTGGGTACTTTTTCACCGCTATACTCATCACTAAACCAACTTCCTGCATCGAGGTTTTTAATTTCACCTAAAGTCAGATCCTCAATGTCACCTTCACCATTAGTCGTTCTTGAAACTTCATAATCATGCATTACAACTATCCGATCGTCTTTGGTTAAATGTATATCTATTTCAATTACATCAACTTTCAGGTCTATTGCTTTTCTTATGCTTGTGATAGTATTTTCTGGTGCAAGGCCAGCAGCCCCCCTATGCCCAATGACTTTAACTGATTCAAAATTGTTGCTATCATCTATAGAGACTGATTTCCACTTCAAAAAGGGAATCAGAACAGTTAGAACTAAAAAAATAAAGAGTGAAATAGTCATTACTGCAGCGGATTTGAATATTATTTTTCTTGATTTCATCTAAACTAAGCTCATTGGAAAAAATAAAGCTAGTATTTTAATTAGAATTTCCTCACAGTTCAAGATTATATTGGCCTTGTATTAAAGCATCAACATACATCACTTGACAGCTCATCTTTTCATCAGAGGTGTGACCTTTATGATAATATCCGGGACTAGCAATTGGACTGAGGGAAGTCTTCGGATAAACCAAAAACCCCTTCTTCGCTCCCCAATAGATATTGTATGCAAAAACCTGACGGAGATCTTCATCCGAAGGCTGAGCATTATTTACGATTTTCCATTTAGCGTCAACTATTTGATTCTCTCCATCAATATTAACCACCATATCAGGCCGCATTCTTCTTAACTTCCAGAACAATTGAGAGTCCTGATATTTGACGCTATATCCAGATGCGATTAGCTGACGATATATATACTCCTCCCATAATTCGTTCATGTCAAACAGCAATGCAAATAGGTCATTTCTCCCACCCTTGATATCAGGCGAGTAATTGAGAATTATCATTTTAGCTATCTCCAGTGCCTTGCTGTAAGAGCTTGACTTTCTGTCAAGATTAATTTTTTCAAAAGTCTTCTCAGTCACACTAACGAATGGCATTTCAGGAAACTCGAATAGTAGTCGGTTAAGGTCATCGGTAATAAATGAGTTTTTAGTCAAAGACTGGATGATTCCCAAAGCCTTGTACAAAACCTGATGTATTAAATGATTGTGATCATAGACCTGATGCATGGTATAAAAACGCTCTTTGTGTACAAGGTTTTGATTGATATGTTGATTGAATTTGAGTGATCCTTTCAGGGCAAATAGATTTCCTTCTTTCCTCCTATATTTCCTGATTAACCCTTTTCTGACCAGTCCTCTTACCTGATTAATGTACTCCTGAAAATATAAGTGAAGGATCGAGTACTTCTTATATCGCAATGATGCCTCAGAAATGTAATTAAGCTGTAAAAAGCGTGTCTGTCGAAGCATGGATAGCAACACATTGTGCCAATCTGATTTGCTTTCACTTCTATCTGTCTTGGGAAGGATTTCAATAGTGAGATCCAACACTTGCATTACACCTACATATTGTGAGAACTGAACCCCAGAGCGTACTAGCTTAAAGTATTTTGAACCACCTCGATTATCATGATAATCTACCATAGCTTCCAGATGACGAGCCGTAAACCACACCTCATACCCCTTTCTGCCAGGCTCGCATCTTAGCATTGAATGTTCAAAAACTTGGTAGGTTCTATCCATCATTTTCTTCTTCCCTGCCCTTGATCGTATCAGATGGAATTTCATAAATAGACTTGACTGCCGCCATGAAATCTACCTCATACTTATTGAATCTATAGTCCTTGATGGTGTAGACATTTTTATCTTGGAGCATGCTCTGATCTTCCATTTCGAAAGCGGCAAATTTTACTTCCGCCCCTGACCGAATTTCAACAAAATGTCTCCCTAAAACCAAACCAATCTTTCCAAAATCACCGTAGAAATACTCCTCCAAAAGGGGAATGATTTTATCATAGAAAATAGACATCAGCTCCTTTTCACAATCATCAGCACCTATCAAAGAGAAAAAATAAGAGTGGCCAATCATGTGATCTTTGTCAATAAGTAACTCAATTCGCTCATTAATAGCCTTGAGCAATTTCGCTGGATTGAGCTTATTAAACTCTACGACACCTTCAAAGACATTCCGTTTCAAGCCTTCCTCCCAATCAACTTTCTTTTCTAAAGCTTCGTATGCTTTTTTATCCTTTACTTCACCGATCAGCTTTAATAAGCTTGATTCATGAAGAATCCACTTTTCATCTTTCCACTTATAATCCCAGTCCTTCTGCCATAATCTCCACAGAAGAAAATGTGGTTCAAGCAAATGAATATCTGGCTTGACTTCTTCAAATGCAAACCTTCTTCTGAGAGCTGTATCTAAAGCTTCGATACTTCTATCAGCAGTATTCATTGTCCCTATAATGTGGAGATTCGGGGGAACGGAAAATTTGACGGACTTATCATAAGGAAGGTTCACCCATAATTCTTGATCCTGACCAATACGCTTATCAGCCTCAATTAGAGTAATAAGTTCCCCAAAAATGGCGCTTACATTTCCACGATTAATCTCATCTATGAAGATTGCATACGGCTTGGCCTTTTTGAAATTTTTGACCTTACTCTCATGAGAATCTTCATAACATCCTTTAAAAGATTTATAGCCTGCAAGTCTTAAAGCTTCCTGACAAGCTTCATAAAAAACTCCTTTTTCGATTCTGTAGGCAATGTCATCCTGGTCAGAAGATTCATCTTCATCATTGGTCAGTACAGGCTTTATTCCTTCTACAAAGTCTTCATAGGTAAATGATTGATGGAATGTTACGAATTTGAATCGCTCAAGAGTCTTGATTTTACCTATTTGTTTATCAACGTTTTCAATTTCCTCTGCAAGTGATTTGATTTCTACTAATTCCTCTTCAACCAGTTGCCTATCAACAGTCCAATTCGATTCTTTGTCCTTGTCAAAAATTAAAGGGTCATGCCTCCGGGTATGATTTACAAATTCATTCTCTTTCTTGGTGTGAAGTTGCAGTTGAGACCAAACGATTTGATTGGCTTTGGTTGGTTTGTCAGGATTGTGTTTTGCACGAATCATTGGGTGGTCTATTAGGTCCGGCACTTTCATTGAACCCTTGCTATATAAAATCGCCGCAATAATTTTCCACCAAGAATTATCTTGAGCCAGATCAAATGTTAAACTATCATCAACCAATAATTCTTCTTTATCAATAAATCCTCTTTTTAATTCATTGATTTTGTAGGTTTTACCTGTTCCAGGAGGCCCGAAAAGAATTTGATTAAGTTGAAGCACTGAAGCATCAGAGGACTGCTTGTCTTTCTTTTGCAAATCCTTAACAAAAGCCGAAAAAGCTTTGCCTCCCTCTTGTCCATTATTTCTTAATGATTGAGCCAAACGGGAAAGCTCCGTAATATCATAGCTATTGACCTTATCGAGATCAAAGGATCCAGATTCTGCGTATGCCTTTACATTTTTCGCATAATTATTATGGGTTTTGACTGTAGCAGTTTTCCAATTATACATCATCCATTCGATGAAATGTGCTATTATTTTCATTTCCGAATCATTCCTTTGATCAAAAAAATCTATTACATAATTTATCTGCTCCTCGAATACTGGAGAGATTAATTCAACTAAACCGTCCCAAGTATTCGGGAAGTTTGAATCCACAGGAATTCTCCAATATTGCTCCGCCTGAAACTTATCTCGATAAGATTTGTATTGATTTTCATCATCGGAAAAGTTTACATCTACATCAATTCCAAATTCGGGTTGAGAGTCGAATCCTCCAAAGCTAAGCTTTACGAAAACTTGATTTTCAATTGGAATGTCTTTTGGAACAAAGCCTGTTAGAATGTACTCCTTAAGTACAAACCCTTGACCATGTCCAGCCATTTTATTGGGCTTTTCGTTGTAATTATTTCTAAGATTAACCCCAATTGCTTCTCCTAGTCTTTGTCCAAGATGTTTAAGTTTATCACGTGTTTCGAAGTACATCTTAGTTCCTACACTATTGCTATCGTACTTTTCACCAATCCAATCTCTGTATCCAACAAGATCGTTTAACCTGAAATATTCAATATCACTCACTCTGCACCCCCTTCCACAATCTGACCATCATCATCTTGTTCCTCTTGTTGAGTTAAATATTTCCTATCATTCAATTGGATAATTACCGGTTGCTTTAATCTTAAAGCCTTTCCTACAGCAATTACATGTCGTTCCTCTAGTGTAGGAAGAGTGTTTGAGTAGTCTGATCCTATGTAATTCTCTAAAAACTGCTTTCCCGTATCATCAAAAACTCGAAGTGCAAATATTGTATTGCACTGATTTAAGATACTCTTACTAATGTTCGCAGTTCTTTGGGTTATGACCAAGCTCCCTAGCCCGTACTTGCGGCCTTGTAATATTATCTTTGCTGTACCATTAACAGCTGCTACATCTCCATCATTTGCAGCTGACCCCCATTCTGGAACCAGCGAATGTGCCTCTTCAAAAACAATCATCACTCGAGCTGATGAACCATCTGTTGAGTCAAATTCCATAAGAATTCTAAGAATTTCTTCACATATGATCCTTGTTTTTTCTGCTGCGCTTAATAGAGTTGTTATAACATTATATCCAATTTTCTCTCCTTTAGATACTTTATGAAAATCAGGATTATAAACCCTGATATTTTTTTTGTCACTTACTACATATTCATTTGGAGTTTGTTGAGAATCAAATAAAAACTTTAATAAGTCTAATCTTATCTCATTTCTATAAAGATCTTTGTTGCCACTTTTATCCGGGTATTGTTTTCCATTCTCGTCGCTAGACACAAATTCTATTTTAGCATTGATTTGATTAAAAGAGTTAGCAACATCCCTTTCAATTTTTTCATCGGAAATATATCTAGGAAGCCTATCCTCTCGAGCATACTCATTTGTAATATCAATACATATTACTTTTAACGACTCGATCTTTTCAATTGACTTCTTTATTAGCTCAAATGTTAAGCAAGATTTTCCAATACCTAAAATTCCAAGTATTGCAGTATTATGAGTTACTAAAGAATGATAATCAACAATTGGTATTGGATATGATGTAGTAGGAAGCCTTCCAATAAACTTTTCAGCTATTGTAGACCTCTCTTCTTCATTTATCTCATCCTCTGAATGTAGAAATACAGGTGTGAAAATTTCAGGCATCCAGGATACTACGCCCAATTCATTTCTTTCTAGGTTATAATAACCCAATTTTCGAGCTACTCCAATTGTGAATCCGTAAACATCTTGATTTTCTAATGGTTCATCACGAGTGTTTCCATCAATCACTTGATAGAGCGTCTCAACCCCATTCACTTGAACCTTAAGAATTGCTCCTTCTGACACGTGATTAGCTTCTGAGAGTCCTAGGATATGAAACTTTAGAGTGTTGAGGTTTGAGCCGCTTTCTACAAAACCTATTAATGAGCTAAAATTCTGATAGAGTAAGCATGAATTTATTTTTTCCTTAATAGGATCGCTAAAGTCTTCAACCGAATCTATGTGAAAAGCTGAATTTTCATCACTTAGAATTGATTTAGAGCTTGAGAAAATTGCAGACAGGGAAGGTACTGTTATTTTTTGCTTGTTCTCATCCTGAAGCAAATACACGTTTGCCCATTGTTTATTCAAAAGTTGCCTTACACTAATAACAATCCCAACAGACTTTGTTTTTTTTCGATTTTCAATAGTTATAATATCACCTTCTTTAACTGAATTTTCATTACCGATCTCAACTTTATAAAGTAGTGGATTTTCACACCCTATGGCTTTCCCAATTACTGCAGAATTGGTTTTTGATATATTCCTTAGTCCCGATAAAACCTCAACCGTTAGGCCAACAAGATCGAAGAATACAATGCAAATCCAGAAGGCCAAGAGGATAATAAAGTCCACTATATCAGGCGGGCTAGAAAGAGCGAAGTAAGAATAAATTGAACTTAAGAAAATGATTGAAAATAGAACGTTACTTGCGCCCAACTTGACAGAAAACCAATAAGTAAACCGACTTAGGCCTCTCCATAAATTAGATTCTGCGTCCTTCAATCCAATTGAAACCAGACTAAATACGAGAACGGTCAGGTTGAAGATGAAAATAGCCTGATACCCAAAAAAGGATGCTTTTGAATCAATTGTCAAAAGAGCTATCAATACAGCTAAGGAGTTGGTTAATGAGTCTGTTGGTTTTGTAAAAAAAGGCTCAGCAACATACTTGCCTAGAACTATTAGAAGAATACCAGAGTAGAACCAAAGGCTTGTATCATTAGCTAAATCAAAAGCCATCGAAAGAATATCACCACCTAGCCCCCTGAAAATCATTACTAAAATGATCAGATAAATAAATGCTACTAGAATTCTTTGCGGCTGTGTGAGTTTTGGCTTCACCCTTCACCCCCTTCCACAATCTTGATCTCTTCCTCCGTTAACCCATATAGCTCATATACCAACTGATCTATTTGATATTCAATGTTTGACGTATCATTATCTAGATCATCATTTTTTCTAGAAATAACTTCATTTACTTTTTTGGAAATATCAATGACATCAACCCTTGGAACAGGAAAGTCATTGATAATTCTAGAAGAGTATGAATAGTATCCTCCTTGTTTCAGAGCAGCTCTTCTATGTAAGTAAAATTTGGCCAATGAACTATTCAGTATTCCAAGTAAAGCTCTCAATGAATCATCTTCCTTCACATCTAGAGTTAAACCAAATACTCTAGCACCACTGTAACCAGCAGTTTTATTAGATAGTCCGAATTTGTGATGTTTAGTCTCGCCTGGCCAGAGTATTTTATTCGAATTATAGACCTCTAATGTTCCAAATCTCGTTAAGGAGTACCAGTTTGATTTACCTTCAAATGTTTTTCTTGAGTCTTTCCTTTTTTCCAGTTCACTTTTTTTTGACTTGAGATAACGATAGGCATTAGGATATCTAGCTCTCATTACTTCTAAAGGCAATAGGTTTGTGCTATTGCCTTTCTGTTCATAAGGATATATAATGTATTGATCTGTATCAATTATGGCATATCGATCACAGTTTTGTGCTCTGATAAGAGGGAGCAAAACTCCTGACTCAATACCTAACTTTTCAATTTTATCATTAGATAGTAAGAATGTATCATCACTTCCACTGACTATCCCATAATGACATGAACCAAAATCACTAAGCTTAGGGTTCGAACTAATCTTGTTTATCAATTTTGATTCGACTTGGGATACAAGCGACCAGTGTTTTTCATCCAAATTATCAACATCAATTGGTGTTTTATTACCAAAGTCGAACTCTTTGGCTGATGCTATTGAGTCTACCTTTCTGTAAAAGAAATTATCAGATAAAGTATTCTTAAAGAAGAAGATACTTACATATGTTAAAGCCTCATCGAAAACAGGTAAATCTTGAAAATCAATAACTTCCAAAAGGCCAAGTTTATTCATAAGGTATCCTCTGCACCTTTCACCATATTCAGCACCGATAAACTGATTCGATGTTATGAAAGTTGAAGTCGAGTTTGTCTGATTAATACGGCCAGCTAGCTCAAAAAATAGAATAGAAATATCAACTCGTTTATGGGCTACTTGATACGAAGACTTGTAAAAATCAATTTGTTTATGTCCAAGCTCTTGCACCCTGATATATGGGGGATTCCCTATCACCACATCAAACCCTTTAAAGTTGCCTTGATCATCAAGGACCTCCGGAAACTCAAACCGCCACTCAAAAGCATCTTCGTAGATTTTGTTGCTTTTGATTTCTTCAATTTCGTGCTCCAACTTTCCCAAGGCAGTGGATTTGGTGCCCACTTCTTTTTCCCACTTCTTCTTTTCTTTAGGCCCCATCTCAAACATGCTCTGCTGGTTGGTCAGGTTAAAGAGTTCACCTTTTAGTTTGTTGAGTTTGATAAGTCGCTTATCCTTTTTATTGATCTCTGTCTCAAAATCGCTCTTGATGCTCTCAATCAGTCGTTCAAACTCACGCTTATCTTCCTTCTTCGTGGCATTCTTGTAGTTGTAAACCGCATCGCGATAAGTCCCAATATCCCACTTGCTCTTTTTTAAGGCATCACTAATATCCACATCCAGATCAAAACGGCTAATGAGTGAATTACCGGTCTTTATGTTGATGTCAATATTGGGAAGGGTCTCCAGCTCTCCTTCATTCTTATAGTAAGCGTTCTTCAACAGCTCAATCCACAGCCTGAGCCTGCAAATCTTCACTGAGTTGGCGTTAATGTCTACTCCAAAAAGACAGTTCTCAATGATCGTTTGTTTTTCATGGAAGAGGGTTTCCTGAACTCGCTGCTTCTCCTTGTTTCCAATGGCGTACTGAAACAGCTCTCCTTCTGATTCTACAACCAGCTCATCGTTCTCGATTGTAATCTCATAGTCACGCAAGGTTTTACCATCTCGGTCCAGCAAGATCTTCAGCTCGGACTTGATGGCTATGATCTCATTCAGCGCTGAAACCAGGAAGTGTCCGGAACCCACGGCAGGATCACAGATCTTCAGGCTATTGATGATGTCATTTGCCTCCTGCTTTTTATCCTTTTCTATGTGGTCATAGAGTTGATCGAAGCTTGCCAGCTTCCAACCTTTAGCCTCATTAAATTTTTTAACCACAGCTCGCCGGATCGTCTCCCGGCACATGTACATGGTGATAAATCCGGGAGTATAAAAGGAGCCGTCTTTGTAGCCATTGATTTTTTCAAAGATCAATCCTAAAACGGAGGCATTGATTAAGGATTTATTCTCTTCCTGGATTTCTTCCTTTCCTTCACTACTAAAATCATAAGCCTCTAAAAAGCGGAACAAATACTCCAGTGCATCCATTTTTCCGGAGAGAGGCTTGCCATTCGCATCTTTCAACACAGTTCTGGAGTATAGCTCATGCTCCAGATTGTTATTGAGCATAGTCACTGTCATGATCTCCTCCAATCCTGTCGGTTCAAAGAGCGAGCTATTGAGGTAAGGTACTTTGGCATATTTCTCCTTGTATCGATCTGACCGGTCCTCTATTCGCCTAGCCAGCACCCCAAAGAATAAGCTTTCCAGTGCATCGTAGTTGGGCACTGTTTTTATATCCAGGAAGCGATATGCCTGATCGCCTTTGTGATAGGTCACCAGCTGAGACTCCATGAGCTTGAGAAAGAGGATCCGATTGATCCAGGTGATGCAAAGCTCCAGAGCAACTGCATAGAGACGCTCGTCATGAGTGTCTCCAAAGTGTGATGGCCGATCCAGCCCATTCAATCTGTCACGCTCATCCATGGTAATGATTGCATTCTCCAGAAATGAACCTTCAATCCGTTTGCCCTCAGCCTTTCGCTGAATGACCTTCTTACCTTTGTCCTTCACTTCTTCCAACCCAATAATATGCAGCAACTCATGGTAGAATTGCTTGTTCAGGCTGTTGCTATCGTTCGCGAAAGGTTTCTTCAGTAAATGAACAGGTGACAGCACCTTGAATAGAGAGATTAACTTTTGAGAGTCTTCTCCCTTATTTAGTTCTTTCTCATACTCACGCAAATCAAACCAGGTATACTCTAGTTGATCCTCTACTTCGGCTATGTATGTGCTGGTAATTTTGGAATAGAAGAATGTGGTGTCCGTGCCTTCTAGCTGTTTTGAGTCCCATTCCTGAAATGCTTTTTGCAGCTTCTTATTCTTGTAGAAGTATTTGTGAAACAGAGCTGCATCGAAGATGAACCATTCATAAATATTTGTTACAACCAGGTACTTGATGTCGGCATTCTTATTGCTTTTATGTTCTCGTAAATAATAGAGGAGCAACTCCTGAAGTGCTTTGGCATTCAGTTGCTCTTTAGAAATCATTTCCGACTTATTACCTGGCCTTTTGACTTCCGTTAAAACACCCACTTTGCTCTTTGGTGATTTCTCCTGATGGATGACAAAGTCGGTTCTACCCTTGGTATTAATGAAGTGGTCATTTTTATACCAGGTATCAGATAGGAAAGCCATCACATTGTTCTTGAGATGCTCTTCTGATTCATCCTCATTCAGATCTTTTAGAAGCAATGAAAGATTAGACCTGAAGGCTTCAATCTCAGCACGATTGACCTTTTGTCTTCGATAGGCTTTGTTGAGTGATTCTTGTGGCTTTAGTGGCATTTGGTGAAACTAGCAAATGTTCCTTAAAGCTAACAAACCATTAAATAGGATTGAAGGAGATAAAGAAATATGTATAGAAGTGCTGAAGGTAAGTGCTTTCCCTTTCTTTTTAAGGATTAATCACTAATATAGTGCGCACCTAATTGGGTCTCAAAATTTATAATTTATATCTGAAAGAAATTATGGGGTTTCACGTAATACTAAAACATAATTCAAATGAAATTAAATATGCATACGCTCAAGATGAAATTGAGCTAGCTAAGCTTCCAATCTCTATTGACTCTATCATTTATCAAGGAGAAGAACGATGGAGGCCGATGTTGGTAAAAGATAGTTCACAGTATAAACGATTTTCAAAACCATCTTATCGTGTAGGAATTCTGGCCCAGGAACTTTTCAAAAAGCAAGCTTTGAAAAAAGAATATATCCTAGAAGAGCTCAATCAAGATCAAGAATCAATGAAAGCATATACAAACGCAACAAAAGAATATATACCCATTAAAAGAGGAGATTTCCTATTAAGAAATGCTGGCAACTATGAGATAGATGTGAAATGCAGATTTTTTATTGAGAACAAAAAAGGTCAAACCTGTTTTGAGTTTAATGTAGACCATCTTGAGCGTCATCTAAATATGTGGAAAAAATTTACAAAAACACCTGTGATCATTGCCGTTTATGATAGAGATAAGATCAACAATTCTCCGCGAGAAGAATCACTTCATATGATAGATGTTGAGCACATGAAAAACATTGTAAAGAAACATAACCTTAAAAAAATGCCAAGAAAAAATAATGGTGAACGATATCAAGTTTATCAAATACCTGTAGATGAAACGATGAAAGAATTTGACCTGATTTCATACTTATTTAAAAAGAAAAAATAGTCATCTAAAATGTTCCTTCACATTCGTCCCAAACATAGCTCCTCTTAATATTTTAACATCTTCACGATCATAAAAGGTATCGGTTGCTATAGATGGTCTTCTTTTCAGCGCATCTTTAAGTCCCTTCTCAAGGCTCTTCCTTTTTTTATAAAGTACCCAAGCTTGTTCTTCAATTGAGAATGGGTGCTCGTTCTTTACAGCATCAACAAACATCCTTTGCTTCTCACTGATGGGGTCGAGTTTGCCCTCAATTAAGGCCTCAAACCAGTGTCCATACTTCTCAAGAATATCAATCATTTCATCAGAAAATGCCCGAAGGTTCTTGATTTTACTATCGATCTTGAATTGACCTTTCTCTTTTAAATATTGAAGATGATCCTGTTTCGTGCTAGGCATTCCTAAATCTAACTAACCATTAGATAGCATTGAAATTGATCATCAATATCCTTTCAAAAATCTGACTGTTTTAGGGCACTTTTCAGGAAGTAACCACAGACCATAGAAAATTCAAAGTGTATTACATTTCCACTTCTTGCTATAAGAAGATGAAACGAGGGAGTTTTCACTCCCCCATAAATACTATGCTTTAAGCTGTCTCAAATCCACTTGATGTCGCTCTTCATCCCCTAAAAACTCCACAAAATTGGACCAGCTTCGCTTTGTTTTTTCAGATCGGATCTTACCTCGCCATTTCCGTACATACTCACGATCCTTCTTTGTGCAAATCTTAGGAATCACATCCCATTCATAACATTCAGAACAGCCATCAAACTTCACTACTGTTTTCACAAAGGGTTTGTTATTAAGTAGGTGTTGTTCCATATCGTATATGTTACCGGCATCTCCAATATAAGTTCGATATACTACGACTTCCTTAAACTTCTCCCTTTTGAATCTTCTTAATCTCTCCTCCAGGTTTAGTTCACTTGTTATCCCTTGTTTGATGTATTCAAAACCTAATGGATGTCGGAGGTAACAGAAGTAGAGTAATCCTTTACCCCCATTCCTTTTACATTTATTAATAAAATTCTTTCTCTTGCCTGTGGTTCCACCCAGCCCACAGCAAAATGTACGGGTAGCTTTCTTTGATTTAGAATACCGTTTAAAATATTCTTCCCCACAACGAATACATCTTACAAAGGGGTAAATTAGATTTTGAAAGTAACCCCTCTTGGTTTCCCAGAGCAAGCGAGAAACAAATTTGACTTTTAGTGTCGGCCATTTAGACTCTACTGTCTCTCGTATTTCATCCTCATGGATCATTTTGGCGGTCATTGGCAAGGTACCTTTATTCAGAATGTTGTTCACATTCAAATCACGATGCGTGCATTTCCATTTCTTATCATAGACATGAGCGTGGAAAGGTGACTTTGCGTGCTTTGCTCTTTTACTAGTCGTCCTCTTCCTATATACCTTCTTTACTTGATATTGTGGACCAAGCTTTTGTTGAAGCATCTCCTTGATCTCTTTCTTGGTATGAGTCCTCTGACAGAGACAACCACCCTTACTCGGATTGTTCCTGATATGCGCCATCTTTCGTTTTTTCATACTTCCACAAGAAAGACATCTAAGCTTGCCTACAAGCCCTTTCCCAGCAACCATTTCAATACCCAAGACCTTATACTTTACATTCAATTTCCCTTGTGAGTGTAGGTCATCAAGTTCTACCTGAATCCTCCTGAGCTGCTCAGAATTAGATTCATTTTTATAATTTTTATTCATGGCTTATGTTAGCCAATCATCAGACCTAAAAGCCACGCCAAACCTGACCTACTGAGGGCCCCACCTAACCAAAATTGAGCGAGCGAAGTTGAGCGAATTGGCTAGCGAAATAAGCAGCGAACTAGCAGCGGATTTTTGCTAGCAAAAGCGGAGCGGATTTCGCTGCACTAGCCACGAGCGAATAGCAAGCAAAAAAGCAAGTATAGAGGGAATAGCAAGTGTTTTAGCAGACCGTAGTTTGCTTATGCTCGCTAAAAGAAGGCGAGCGGATTCGCTTAATAGCTAAGCGAAATCTTGCTCAAAAGAATAATCAGCTTTTGCAAACGAGCTAAGCAAATTGGGTAAGCGAAAATAGCAGTGAAACCTAGCGAAATCGAGAGCAAAAAAAGACCGGATTGTTAAGCGAAAATTCCGTGTCGTATTTGAATTAGAATATTAGTAATGCGTTTGATCCCTTTTTCGTTTTCTAAACAGTCTTTTGGCTTTCTGTCATTAAGAAATTCCCAAGAAGTGTTCATCCATTTATCAAAATTCACTTTACTATCAAAAGTTTTCAGGCCTTCCTCATCAAGACGTTTTAGTAATTGGAGATTCATACTATAAAAAACGTATTCAAATAAAGATGGTTAAATGATCCTTAATATGCGTTTAACTAAAATGAACAAATCTCTCAAAGAAATTAAATACGATCTTGCTATTGCAATGTCAGATCCAAACATTACTGAATAGCAAATATTCGAAAGAAAGTCGTTTATTTAATACGTGAATATGTGATATCCTTTCCGACAGCATTATCCTCTATCACGATCATATCAGTAAGAAATGTCTCAATTGGACTTATTTGATTGCTTGCCTCTCCGAAGAAAATAAAGTTGGAACCACTAATCTTATACGTTCCTTTCACCTCCTTATCTCCATTCAATATGAACAATGCATTATTGGCACTATCCAATTGCATTTCAATTGTAACTCCGTTCATCTTAGCACCCCATGTTCCAATAATTACCTCAGAGTATTCATCTACAGAAACTTCTGTTAAGTCTAATTCACTAGAAGGTTTCACCTTCAATTCATAGATTGTTTCCAAATCAATACAATTGAAAGCGTTGTGTAAATAATCAACTATCCGCAAGTCCTTTTTTCGTGAAGTATCTATTTCCCTTGAGGTGCTTCTGTCTCCAAATTGATAGACTATTTTCTTAATCTTATGCTGCTGGAAAATCGCAAATTCCTTCTTGGTTACTGGATGCATGAAGAAAACATTATAACGAGTGTATTTGGTGTCTCCAAAAGTTGCTGTTTCTGGAGTTTCTCTCAAGCTGCATTCTGTTGGATTCTCAAAAGATAGGATCTCCCCACTTTCAAATTCAATTATCACGAAGCTCTTTTCGAGCTTGTCATTCGAAAGATCACCTTTTACATATTCATTGTAAACGGACGGTGTATTTCTATCAGAATAATTAAGTACCAAAAATGTTCCACCAGAACCTTGATTTACTTGTGTGATATTAATTGAGAATCTAATAGAATTTAGTGCACCCATAAGAGAAGAACCATAAGATTCTATTAGATCACCAGCATCACTTTTTGAAGTTGTTCTATACTCTTCACAGTTCTGAGCTAAGCTAATTTGACAAATGCAAACAAGAATGCACACTAAATATCGTAAATACATAATGACAGGTTTTCTGCAATTATAACATATCCGTTATAGATTCAAATTGATTCTACGACCAATTTTCAGATATGACTGAAAGGGATTTGGATCGTAGAATCGTAGAGCTTGGAAAACACATTAGAGCGATCCGGGAATCAAAGGGTCTTTCGCAGACTGAACTAGCATATAAAATGGGTAAAGATCAGCCTTCCCTAAATAGAGTTGAAAACGGCAAGATCAGCCCCTCATATGGTTATCTCCTTCAAATAGCTGATGGGTTAGATATCCACATTTCTGACCTTATTCCTAAGAATAAATAATCTCCATCGTGCAGTACACTGTCTATGTCCTTTGGCATTTAATTTAGAAGTAGCATATTTTGGACTTGCTGCTTAGAATCAACTATATGAGTTGATCGATTGACGAGTTTTTTAAATAAACTATTTCTTCAACCCTTTAGAAAGTCCTTCGATATCTAAAGCTGGGTACCTTTCTGATTTTCGATCCACTAGCCATGCTATCTCCTTTGCTCTCTGTAGAATTTGATGTGGGGATAATTTTTCATTGGAGGACATTGACAGAATCAAATCGTATTCGATTGCATCTTTTGATTTTCTGAGCATAAGAAAACTTTTTTAGTTACCTATCTTCAAATATATCGAACAAAGAGTAAGCTTCGCTGAAGACTAGCTATATAAAGATTTCTTGTTAGATACTTAGTTGCTAAGTTCACGGAGCTAATCACATGACAAGAATTGTCGAGCTGATTCTTAATGATTAAGACTGTCCAAACAGGGCAGTCTTTTTTTGTTTCTATACAAGGTATTGAAGTGGAGTATAGTAGTTAACATAAGATTAACTACTATGCTAATCGACAGCTGCTTTTTAGAGAGTTTTGTATGGGGTCAATTAAATGACCCTCTATGTCCAATTGAATGACCCACTATTCTACCAAAACCATTAATTGCTGCTAATATTGAGTGTTAGGGTCGTCTGAATGAATCAGTACCTGAGGAAATCAACAAATACAAAAACTAGTATAACTGATTTCTAAAATGTTGAATATTATCAATTGATAATTTAAATTCAAAGAAAGTCCAGATTTGACTGATTCCGATCATGTACTACGCGAGCATATTGAAAACTTACCGCTTTCAAAGGAATTGCAAGAGTTTGTACTAAATCAAAGATGCAGCTGTCTTTACTCTCTACTTATTAGGTATACGGCATCTGATCTTTTAAATAGAGATGACTTCAATCACCACATGCTAATCGAACTATACTATTTTCTGAGAAAACATGATTTGGAAGATGCTTTTAGAGATTAAAATTTAATTCTGAACTAAGAGCTTATATTCTTCAAGGAACAATGACTGATTATTCCGAAAGTTCCACAGAATCACAGTAGCCTATCAGGGAAAAATTCTGATTCTAATCCAAAACGGTTCCTTCTTTCATTCGTTCCCACTTCCAAGCCGCGTATTTTATATAATTTAGAATTCGTCATTCTAACCGAGTATCGTATAGCATCCGAAAACTCTGAGAAAATAAACAAACTTGAAGCTCTTCCATTTTTGTCATGTGGCAAGGTTTCATCTAAAGCCCTTTCAATTTCCATATCAATTGGAGAAAATGATGCCTTATCTTGATATAATTCAGAACTTGGCATAATTATTTCAGAAACAGCAAAATCTCTTTTATCAACTCTGTACATGAGATTATTTAATTTCGTTTAGTGAGACTTGATTAGTTTATGCCAAGTAGTTCTATGAGGCATTCCTTTTTGGTCGCATTTAGGAAAATCATCCCCTTCCAAAACCCAAGCCTCCGTTCCAGGATGAATCTCGCAACAGTAATAAGAAGTTTCCGGACACTCTGTTCCTGTTTTCCAATTCTCATTTGTTTCTAATGGCTGACTACTATTCATTTTTTAATGCTTCGTTATAAGCTAAAAAAGCCTCACTAAATTAGTGAGGCAAATCATTAAGAACCAGCTTTAAACTGTACTTGCAATATAATCAATTGATATATTAGGTTGTCTTCGTTCTGTGAGACAGTTACTCAACCAATAATTTATCTTTTAAGTCCTGATATGCGAAATGAATGAGTTATATCAGAGCTCTTTCATCAATCGTTTCTTCAGGTCTCAACTTTACGTGCCGCATTCGTTTCCCCGATCCTTCTAGCAAACCCATTTCATCTGGTAAATCTGCTCCATAAAAAAATCCAAGATTAACATGTTTTTTGAACGCGTTCACATAGGCAAAAGGAGCATCTCCTATACATGCCACAGGGCATCCATCATGGAATACTTCTTGAACATCAGTTCCACATTTCATAATCGTAGTGAACCATTTATGTGCAATTGATCTAAGTTCATCCGACTTCTGTTCAAGCCAGGGTTCAAGATCCATCGTCTGAATATCTTTCGAGGCAATCTTAAATAGCGGCTCCATCTATTTATTCGTTTTGTATGACAAATCTTACTCATTCCTGATGCGAAGCTTCGGAAACCTCTTTCTTAACTCGATCTGGTATTCGAATTAGAGTTAAAGCCTGGAAAACAAAACTAAACATCAGAATGACGAACCAGTCTTATCGAGTTTAGAGGCTATTGCCAATTCCGCAGTAAAGGCTTTCCTATCCTCGCTAGGAATTGGATTATCTTGCCAATACCCCACAGTGTCAGCAACTTTCTCCATGTTCGTATCATTCAATCTTAGACTGTTGTATAGTTATCTCAGCATTTCCATTCTCTATTTTGAAAGGTAGTTCATAATAGTATTCAGAAATATGTTCGTCGACGCATGTAATCCGACAAACGTAACTGGTTGAAAACTGTAGACTATCAATAATTATACTCTGAGAAATTTTTATAGTAGATATAAACTCGAAATCGTTAAGCCTATCTACTGTTCCAAGGTATAGATCAAAATCACTCTCAGATCCATTGATAATAGTCGCCTTAAAGTATTCATTAACTTGAGAATCTTGTTTGCTGCAACCTAACAACAGAATAAGTGTAAATAGAAAAAAGTATTTCATTCGTTTTGAGAAAGTTTGGTTAGAGGCCAAGCATTAAAGTTTCGCTAGTCTGGATAATGTTTGCCTGTAACTATTTATAAAATCATCAATTTTTTGAGATTCTTTACCATAGAAGTATGCTGAATCAACCCCGTTTTCATCATCCAAAGCTAAATCTTTCCGAATTTTCTTAATAGTGTCAATTGGAACATCACCAGAAGGAGGCATTGAGATTTGAGTACGATATTGTTTAGAAATCAACTTGAAATATCTTTTCATTTTTCTCTGTCGTGAGATATTATATTTTATTCCACTGCATTGCCAACTCTGTTCCTGCAGCTGGCGTCTAAAATGACAAATCTTACAGCAAATGCTTATTACCTTGAAGGTCCTGAAAATGAAGAATATCTCGAGAATCCCATCGAATAAACAAAAGTTTTTGCGATTCTTACAAAAAAAGATTGCATAAATGCAGCCAAGGGGTTGAAATAGGCTATCTAATTCACAAAAACATAGAAGTTGTTCTAAAAGAGTAATCGAATAGATGCAATGATTAGTTATCATTGAGTGTTCTAATCCAAACCATGTCTCTTAATTGAGACACCTATGTATTAGTAGAATAGTTGAGTTTACTCGGCCTAAGTCTTTCAAGTAAGGTGGAAGTATTTTTAAAAAGGAAGTACAATTTCCAGCCAATCTATCTTATCTATCTTTTTATTGGAGGATACAGAAATCCAATTGTTATCTATTTTGCTGAATGAATTTAAATACCATGTTTTACTTTCCAAGAAAGCACGTGAACCTGTAATTCCAATCTCAGGTAAAGAGATTTCCAGGCCACGACCATCAGCCTTAATGACACTTTCAAGGATGGTCCAATATTTGAAAAACGTCCTCATAGGATTACTAGAATTATTTATATAATCCCAAGCGTTTCCATTAAAAGAGCTTTTAAAAGCCTCAAGATTCATTGAACGTATTTCCTCTATATCGATCCCTAAGCACAACCCTCTACCGATAGCGCACAGCACATGTTTTCTCGTATGTGAAAGATTGAAGTCCAGACTGGAGTCTATGTAGGGTTTTCCGTTTTGTGAATAGCGAATGTCGTTCAGGACATTCTCAGGATAGCCGAACATTTTCAGGGCTCTTTTAAGTAAAAGTTTGCCAACCAGGCTTGCATGACGATCTTGCCAGTGATGTAACGCCTGAACTCCTGTCTGCATGTAATTGGGAAGTTGCCCCATTGCTTTATTCCAAGAGGAATCTGAGAGATGTTGATTGATGTGCGAGTACAGTATTAGGATTTCGTTGCTCTTTTTAAGGTCTGTATTTTCAGAATGCCCACTCACCATTCCCATGCAAACATCATCATTTTAGATTTTTATTAATTATTTGGATCATCTTATCCAGTTCACTATTGAGAAAAAAATGTCCACCCTCAAAATAACAAATCGTCACTATTTTATCGGAGTAGTTTTTCCAACCGTCGCACTGTTTCGGTGTTAAAGGTTCATCCTTACCTAAAAAAACTGTAATGTCGATGTTCAGAGGAGTCGTATTATGGGTGTGATCCCTTGTCTCCAGAAGTCCAAAATCACTTCTCAAAACCGGTAAGAATACTTCTAATAATTCCGGATATTCAAAAAACTCGGGCGGAGTACCTCCAAATTCTTTCAGAATTTTAATGAATTCTTCCTCACTCATGCCTCTGTACTTCTTTTCTGTTTCCATCAGATGTGGGACGGCAACACCAGAAAAGAAAACATGCTGGGGTAGTGGCAAACTATTCGCTTTTAACGTATTGAAAACATCATAAGCTGCATATCCACCCAGGCTATGTCCAAAAATAGCGTATTCGCTATCAATATTGCTTTTTAGCATTGAAACGATGTCATCAACCATCTCCTGATAATCATCGTAGAGTGGCTCAAGTAAGCGATTTCTTCTACCAGCAAGTTCAATTGGTACCAATTCAATTGTCTTATCCAAATACGCTGGCCACTTACTAAAAACAACGGAAGAGCCTCCCGCGTATGGCAAACAGAAAAGTCTCATTTTTTATCTTCTCGTTACAAAATAGGTATTTTGGAAACTTTACTACCTTAACTAAGCTGATGAAAAGATCCCGACTTGTTCGCGATGAAGCTTGGTCGCTTCATCAACTCGATGGGAGGATGATTTTTTATGCTATTGTAGGAAATGAACAGAATGTTTCGATCCCAAGGAGACAAATTTGAGGGAGAGGCATGGATCAGGTTGCTATGAAAAAACAACAGAGTCCCAGCTGCTCCCTTGGCTGAAAGCACTCCCTTTTCTCTAATGTTTTTTTTGATAGTCTCTTCTTCCAAAACATATTTCAGTTTAGAAGATAGCTGTGAAATGTAGGGTTTCGAATTTTGATACTCTTTGAAAGCGTCACTTTCATCGTTAAGATTTGAATCATATTGTTGAAAACTCAACAGGCCGGCTTTATGTGAAGCTGGTACCAGGTACATTGGACCGTTATATTCATGTATATCACCTAAAAAGATAGCGACCGTCAACGCATCAGGCTCCGGCATTCCATCTTCCTTATGCCAAAACACAAAATCTTGATGCCATTCCCATGGCTCCCCCAGAAAAGCACACTTGTTATTAAACTTTATCTGATAAGGGTATACCTCACTTCCGATTAATTCACTGACTATCGCTATAAGGTCATTATTTTGTACTATAGCATCGATCACACTGTTTTTTTCCACCTCAACGAAAATACTCCGGACTTCTCCGGACTTCTCGAATATAACCGCATTGGGATCGATTTTTTTTATTTGCGGAATTTCATCAACTATCACAGAGATCTCGTGCTTACTTAAGAAACTATCTAGCAACAGGAATCCCTCTGCATCGTATTTTACTTTATATGCAGACAGTTCTTCATTTTTGATCGTTTGGCTTTTTTCAGTTTGATTCATTTTTTTAGTGATATGATTTTTCAAATATATTTATTGTACCTATCTACATCAGTTTTTAGCTAATATTTATTTACTGAAGTACAAGAATAAGTATCAACTTAACAGTTCCCTAATTGTAGCCTTTAAGAAAAGGTCTCGAATCGATAATTTTTGCGGTAATACTTCGTTCATTTTTTTTACTGCTCTTATGGCGAGAATCGAGTTTCCCCCTACTTTGAAAAAGTCATCTTTGACACCTACACGCTCTACATTTAGCACGTCTTCCCATATGGCACAGATATCCAGCTCAATGGGTGTCTGCGGAGCCACATAGTTTTCTTCTAACGACCTGAAGTCTGGAAGAGGCAAACCTTTTTTATCCAACTTTCCATTCGATGTAAGTGGGAAGGCATCCAATTTTAAGAAGAAATTGGGGATCATGTAGTCCGGTAGAAAATTGGCTAACTCATTATAAATGTGATCTTTAGATAACTCCTCAGCACCTGAAGCTAATGTATAATAGCACACCAAGTATTTGTCTTTATCTTCTTTTGTATGATTACGTTCTCTCAACAGTACGCAACATTGTGCTATCCCTGACACCTTTAATAAGACGTGTTCTATTTCGCTCAACTCAATTCGATACCCTCTGACTTTTACCTGATCATCTTTTCTGCCTATGTACTCAAGACTCCCAGTAGGCAACCATCTTACCATGTCCCCTGTCCTGTAAAGTCGAGAAGGGCTATTTTCATTGGGTTCGACTCTATCCAATGGATTCGAAATAAAACGCGCCTCAGTAAGCTCTTTGTTATTTAAGTAGCCTCTAGCAACACCAACTCCTCCGATGTAAAGTTCACCAACAAACCCTGCGGGGACTGGCTGAAGGTTCGAATCCAACACATAAAAACTTGTATTGTCAGCGGGTCTTCCAATGTCTGTACTGAGGCTGCCCTCCTTAAATTCATGCATGGAAACACATACGGTGCATTCTGTCGGACCATAAGCATTGATAAACTGCCTACCCGCGCTCCATGCAGTCATCACATCTAGTGTACAAGCTTCTCCTCCTACAACTAAGGTTCTCAGATCTACTAGGTCTCTTTTTTCCAATAAAGCCAATAAGGCCGGAGGAAGAATTGCTGATGTTATTCGCTGGTCTTCTAGATATTTACCTAGCTGTATGGCATCTTTCCTGGTATCAGCTGAAACGATCGCAAGCGAGGCTCCCACGGAGAGTGCCCCAAAGATTTCCCATACCGAAGCATCAAACGCATAAGAAGCAAACTGCAGCATCCTGGATCTTTCGTCCAGGCCAAACTGCCTGCTCTGCACATTAACCAAATTGACAAGGCCTGTATGCTCGACCATTACCCCCTTAGGTGTACCGGTAGTCCCTGAGGTGTAGATGACGTAGGCAAGATCTCGGGAGGTACTGTACTTCGGAAGATTGGTCATATTTTCTTCTTGATAGCAAAGTTCCGTAAAGTCCGTGTATAGCACCTTACTATTGGAAACTCTCAAGTTACCTTTTTCTATCAGACCTCTTTGAGATAAAACCAACGATGAGTGGGTATCTTGCAGAAGAAAATCAATTTTTTTCTGAGGATAGTCTGTTCCAAGAGGAACATAGGCTCCTCCTGCTTTTAAGACTGCCAATATTCCTACTACCATCTCCAGGTTTCTTTCCAGTAGCAACGGAATCAGTGTATCAGCTTCCAAGGCTTTACCCACCTTTTTCTTGTATTCAGCTCTTATTGACCACGCCAGTTGGTTGCTCCTTTCATTGAGCTGTTTGTAGGTTAAAGTTTGACCTTCATAGGTCAAAGCAACATTCTCGGGAAACTTTTCGACTTGCTTCTCAAATAACTCATGGATACGCGTGTCCTTATGGTAAAAGTTATTTGTAGCATTCCAGGTTTTGGTAACCATTTCATATTCCGAATATGAAAGTAGACTTATTTTACTGTAGGGCCGATCCGGAACGTTCACAAGTTGTTCGAGCAAGTGCAAGAAATGACGGATTAAATTGGCAATCGTCGAACTTCGGAATATGCTTGTGGCATAGTTAATCAGCCCTCTGAGTTCGTCACCACTGTCATCAATGAATATTGACAAGTCAAATTTAGCTACTTGATAGGCCTCTGAATTAGTTAGGGTTCTGAAAAATTGATTTTTTTTGACGTCCCTACCAAAGCCTTGTACACCGAACATCACCTGAAATATAGGGTGTCTAGATTGATCCCGAACGACTCCCAATTCATCAACTAACTTTTCAAATGGTAAGTCTTGATACAACTGCGAGGTGATTTGATCTTTATGGACTTCTGATATCAGTGATGCATAGCTTTGATCTGCTCTCAGCTTAGTCCTATTGACTTGCGTATTAATAAAGAAACCAATGAGATCCGCCGTTTGGTGATAGTGTCTATTGGCAAAAGGACTACCTATTACGATGTCTTCCTGCCCACTGTATTTTCCCAGCAGGATACTTACACCACTCAGCAACACACAATGAAGTGTTGTATCATTAAGTTTTGCCAAGCTGCGTAGTTCGTTGCTTACTTCTTTTGGGATAGTAAAGTGTTCTTGAGCACCACTGTAATTGATCTGGCTTGGCCGCGCGAAGTCACATGGTAAGGCCAGGGTTTCATAACCCTCTAGTTTCTTTTTCCAAAAACTCACCTGATCGGCTAACCTTTCATTGTTCAAATAGGAACGCTGCCATTGTGCATAATCCTTGTATTGAATAGCTAGTGAAGGAAGATTAAAGTTTGTATTCTGATCTATGAATGCTTCATAATAGGCATAGAGTTCCTTCATAAAAAGATCAATGGACCAACCATCGGTGGCAATATGATGGATGTTTATTACCATCACACGTTTGATGTTATTGTTTGCTTTTGTATCCGGACTAAGCTTAAAGAACTTCACTCTGACCGGATACTCTTTGTCGAGTTTAAAGGGCTGATTGATATACGATGTAATCAATTCTTCTAAACTATCGGATTGTGAATAAACACATTCATCGAACATCAGAGAGTCAGAGTGAATTCGTTGGATTCCTTCCCCGTCTTTTCTCTTCTCTATCGTACTTCGCAAGACCTCGTGACGAGTCACTATACGATCTAAGGCGTACTGCAAGCCTTTTTCATTAGTTTTTTCTTCCAGCTCTAAAACAATCGGCACATGATAGGCATTCGTTCCTCCTTCGTACTGCTCTATGAACCACAATCGCTCCTGGGCAAAAGACAATGGCATGCAGTTTTTGTCTGTAGAAGGGATAACCACCTGTTTTTTATTCAGGCAATGTCTTAGTAATTTTAGAATAGTCTTGTGTTTAAATATATCTGATACCTTTACTTCAATTCCCAGCTTCTGACTGATCTGGTGAGAGGCTTGGATTGCCAGCATAGAGTTTCCACCAATACCAAAAAAACCGTCGTTTATTCCCACCCTCTTTAGTCCTAACAGTTCTTTCCAAATCTTACAGACGGCCAACTCCATCTCGGTACTAGGTGCGACATAGCGCTCTATAGGTAAATCTACATCCTGATCAATTAATGCCTTTTTATCAATCTTTCCATTTACGGTTCTTGGAAAACTTTTCATATTCACCAAGACATCCGGAATCATATGTAGAGGCAATGTGCTTACCAACTTGTCGTAAACTTCCTGTCGAGTAGTCGATTGTGAAGTCGAGTTCAACACATAGTAACCGGCCAGGTATGCCATTTCGTCTCCTGTTCCAACGCTACGCTTTTGGAACAGCACACAAGCCTGACTTATCTCACTAATTTGGGATAGTGCATGAGACACTTCTTCCATCTCAATTCGGTAGCCCCTGATTTTCACTTGATCATCGTTTCGACCCAGGTATTCTAACTGACCATCAGGCATCCATCTAACAAGGTCGCCCGTCTTGTATAGCTTCTGCCTGTCTTTTACCTCTCCCGATTCTATCAAGACAGGATTATCAATAAAGCGCTCTACTGTAAGGTTTTCGTTATTCAAATAGCCTCTTGCTACTCCGGCTCCTCCGATATACAATTCACCTACTACTCCGTCAGGTACTACACATAGATCAGTATCTAAAACATAGCAGTTGACATTACTTAGAGGCCGTCCTATATTGGTGTGGCTGCTTCCTTTCATATATTCATGCATAGAGGTACATACTGTAGCCTCAGTTGGTCCGTAGGCATTGAACAGTCGCCGTTTCTCACTCCATCTATCCATAAGTGAAGCTGCGCATACTTCACCAGCTACCACAAGAGTCTCTAGTTTTTCAAATGGCCTCGGTTCTATGAGAGATAGTATCGCCGGGGGCAACGTGGCAACACTTACTTCCTGCTCCTCCAAATACTCTGCAAGCAGATTCGCATTTTCCCTTATCCCACTTGATAAAATGAAAAGAGTCCCTCCAGTACACAACGTACCAAATATTTCCCATACGGAGGCATCGAAGATGTATGAAGCGAACTGAATTACCCTAGAGCTTGGTCTTAAATTCAGTTTTTCTTTTTGATTGAACACTAAGTTGATCACCCCTTGATGCTCCACCATCACGCCTTTTGGGTTGCCTGTGGTGCCAGAAGTATAGATTACATAAGCAAGATCTCTTGACTGATTTCGATTGACGAGGTTAGCAACATCCTGATCCTGATAAAGATTCTCGGACAGATCGATAAATAGTGTTTTATCCTGATGTGATCTTAGATTTTCATTTTCAGCTAATCTTCGCTGGGTCAAAATAAGCTCTGAATAACTATCTTCAAGGAGGTAGTCCACTCTACTCTGTGGGTAACTTGTATCAATCGGAAGGTAGCCCCCTCCTGCTTTCATCGTTCCAAGGATACCAATAATCATCTCTAATCCTCTTTCCAGGCACAATGCAATCAAGGTGTCTGGCTGAAGCTCTTTTCCCGTTTTCTGCTTATACTTTTTAAGGATGTAGACGGCCAGCTGGTCACTCTTCTTATTAAGGTCCTTATAGGTAATCCTTTCTCCCTCGTAAACTAATGCCACTTTATTAGGATGTTTAGCAGCTCGAATCTCAAACAACTTGTGGATTGTTGTGTCTACCGGAAATGACTTTTCAGTCTTATTCCAATGCACCACTACTTTTTGGTACTCATCCTCTTTAAGCAAACTAATCTGGTTATAAGGCACATAAGGGCTCTCGATTAAACCTTCAAGAAGATTCTGATACAGCACAATGAGGCGAGTGATCGTGGATTGCTTAAACAGGCTTGTAGAATAGTTAATGCTTCCTTGGAGCGACCCCTGACTGTCATCAATAAAAATAGAAAGATCAAACTTTGCAACTTCACCTGAAGACGGTCCAGCAAAAGGCTTGAGGTACTGGTTGTGATGATGATCTTCGGAGCCTGCCATAAAGTCTTGCACTCCGAACATCACCTGAAAGATCGGATGACGAGACAAATCCCGATCAATTCCAAGCTCATTGACTAGCTTTTCAAAAGGTAAATCCTGATGCAATTGGGCTTCGACTTGCTCGCGATGGACCGAATCTATCAATTCTACAAAGCTCTGGCTTGCTTTAAGTATGGTCCTGTTTACTTGTGTGTTAACGAAGAAGCCAATAAGTCCGGCAGTCTGATAAAAATGCCGATTGGCAACAGGGCTACCGATTACCAGGTCTTTTTGTCCTGTATACTTTGTCAGTAAAATGTTGATACTACTGAGAAGGACACTGTAAAGTGTTGTCCCACGCATTGCTGCTAGACTCCTGAGCTTTTCGCTAGTCTTCTCATTGATTTCAAAGTGCTCCCGAGCACCTTCATAATCAAATTGTGCTGGTCGGGTAAAATCGGTAGGTAAATTGAGGTTCTCATATCCTGTCAATTTTTGCTTCCAATAGTAGATCTGCTTTGCCAGTTTCTCGCCTGAGAGGTAGGCTCTTTGCCATATTGCGTAGTCCTTGTACTGTATTGACAAAGGAGCTAAGCCAAACCCAGCATTCTCACTGAGGTATGCGTCATAATAGGCCTTTAGCTCTCGATGAAAGATGCTTATTGACCAACCATCAAAGGCGATATGATGGAAATTCAAGAGCAAAACCACACGGTCGGTCTCCCGGCTTTTGTAAAAACTCGCGCGCATTGGGTAGTCTTTTTGAAGATCGAAAGGGCGCCTAACCTCTTCGCGAATTAAGGATTCCCACTGCTCCTCCCCTGACGCTATTTCCTCTCCTATTACCAATGGGGTGCTGTGTACTCTTTGTATTCCTTCTTGATTTTCTCCTTTCTCAATTGTACTTCTTAAAACCTCATGACGCATAACCATCTGCTGCAAAGCGTGACGTATTCCTTGCTGATCTGCTTCAGGACTGAGTTCAAAAAGGAAAGGCATATGGTAAGCATGTGTTCCTCCTTCAAACTGTTCGATAAACCATAATCGCTCCTGCGCGAAAGAGAGGACAGCTGTGTTTTTGTCGGTTTTGGTAATACGAACTTGATCCTGTCCTTTGCTGAATGCTAGCAATTTGGAAATGTTTTTATTTTTAAAAATGTCTGCCACTCTTACATCTACACCGAGCACCTGACTCATTCTGTGAGATACCTGAATAGCCATTATGGAATTACCTCCTACTCTGAAAAAGTCATCGGAAAGGCCTACTCGCTCTACTCCCAAGATCTCTTCCCATATTTTACAGGCTTCCAGTTCTGTTTCTGATGCGGGTGCGATATACTTTTCAGCATCTGATCCAAATAAAGGATCGGGGAGTGCATTTTTATCCAATTTGCCGTTAATCGTAGCAGGAAAGCTAGCGAGTGAGACATAAACATCCGGAACCATGTAGCTCGGCAAAATCGAACTCAATTTGCTTTTTATGAAAGTATCTGACACCTCATCAGACAAATCCATTACATAGTAGCAAACTAGGAATTTTGTTGTACCCACAGCTGTTTTACGCTCCTTTACAAGGACGGCACTTTGTTTAATTCCTCCGATGGTAGAAAGTGCGTATTCTATCTCTTCTAGTTCTATTCTATAGCCTCTGATTTTGACCTGGTCGTCATTCCTTCCAATGTATTCCAGACTACCATCCTCTTGCCATCTGACTAAGTCACCGGTCTTGTACAACCTCGTATTCTTACTCTCTTTTCCTTCTGATACGGCAAACGGATTCTGTACAAAGTACCTCTTGGTTAGCGTTTCACTGTTTAAATAGCCACGTGCTAATCCTGGTCCTCCAACATGCAACTCTCCTATCACTCCAACTGGAACAGGAATCATGTTGGTGTCCAACACATACGCTTTTTTTCCAAATAACGGCTTTCCAATCAAAGATGTTGTTTCGGTGCCATTGAAAACGTGCATAGTGGCACAAACAGTGGTCTCAGTGGGTCCATAAGCATTCACGATTGAGCGGTTGGAACTCCACTGTTTTACTAGACTTAATGAAAATGCCTCTCCTCCTACAAGCAAGTTTTTTAACGACTTGAATTTTTGGGAAGAAAGCGTTTCTAAAAGAACTGGTGGCAGTATTGCCGTATCTATCGAATAGGTTGCTACTAATGATTCCAGAAGCTCTTTATCGGATCGCTCCTGATTGTTGACAACAATCAGCTTAAGGCCATATAAAAGCGAAGTAAATATTTCCATGACCGATGCATCAAAAACGATCGAGGCATATTGCAAAAAATGTCTTGGCGGATAATTGCTTAACGTATCCTTTACACTTTGGCAAAATAGAGTCACCGATTTGTGCTCTATCATGACTCCCTTAGGCTTACCCGAGGTACCAGATGTGTATATCACGTAGGCAAGGTCATTCGAAGTATTTGAACCTTGCAAGTCGCTAGTCTCTTCCGTTTGATAGTATGATTTTGCAAGGTCGATATATAGGACTTTATCTTCAGGTAAGGCCAGCCCTTCACTCTTAACTAACCTCTTTTGGGTCAGAATCAGGGCTGACTCTGTGTCTTTCAACAGGTAATCAATCCGCTCTTCTGGATAATCAGGATCTATTGGTACGTAAGCACCTCCAGCCTTGAGCACACCCAACATTCCAATAATCATCTCCAAGCTCCTCTCCAGACACAATGCGATCAAGGCATCCGGCTTTAGCTCGTGACCTTTCCGTGCTTCGTACTTTTTCCTAATATGACGAGCCAACTGATTACTCTTCTCGTTTAGTTCCTGGTAGGTCAGTTCCTCTCCTTCAAACACCAAGGCTACCTCATCGGGTGTCCTCTTTACCTGTTCTTCGAATAGCTCATGTATCGTCAACTCATCTGAATACTGCTTTTCTGTGGAATTCCAGTCCAGTATGACTCGCTGGTATTCATTGGTATCGAGCAAACTGATCTGGCTGTAAGGTTGCTTCGGATCATTCGCAAGTTGTGACAACAGGTAAGTGTAGTGATTTACCAGTCTCACGATAGTGTCTTTGTGAAATAAGCTTGTGGCATAGCTGATAGTGCCCTCCAACTTCTCACCACTGTCATCAATAAAGATGGAGAGGTCAAATTTCTCCACCTCATAAGCAGGAGATCCTCCATAAGGTTTGAAGTACTTTTTCTGATGATCAGCCTTCTTTCTCCCAAAGCTCTGTACAGCAAGCAAGACCTGGAATATTGGGTGACGAGAAAGGTCTCGGTCGATTCCCAACTCATCTACCAGCTTCTCAAAAGGTAAGTCCTGATGAGACTGAGAGGCCACCTGCTCTTGGTGAACTACATCGATCAACGAGGCATAGCTCTGATCATCCTCTAGTCTGCTTCTATTGACCTGCGTATTGACAAAGAACCCGATGAGCTCTGCTGTCTGATGGTGGTGTCGATTGGCAATGGGGCTGCCTACTACTATGTCTCGTTGGCCAGTGTACTTCCCTAGCAAGATATTGAGACTACTCAACAGGACGGTGTGCATCGTAGTGCCATGATCCCTGGCCAACTTCCGCAGTTTTTCACTCGTCTGTTTTTCTATCACAAAAGACTCATAAGCTCCTTTGTAATCAACCTGATGCGGGCGAACGTAATCAGTCGGTAGTGCCAAGGTTTCGTAGCCGGTAAGCTTCTCTTTCCAGTAGTTGATTTGTCTTTGAAGTACCTCGCCCGTCAGGTAGGTGCGCTGCCAGGTGGCATAATCCTTATACTGTATGGTCAGCGGCGGGAGATTGAAATGCTTGTCCTCTCTTTGAAATGCATCACAATAAGCTAGTAACTCTTTTTGAATAATATCCTTAGACCAGCCGTCACAAGCAATGTGATGAATGTTAACCAAAACAATGATTCGATCAAATGAATCTGCAGGTATCTTACACGATGACCTTATTTTGTAAAACTTAACCTTAATAGGGTATTTATTACTCAGATCAAAAGGTTTATTAATATCGGATTTAAGCAGAGACTCAAGGTCGTCTTCTAAGTCAAGTACTTCTTCCTCCAAAGAAAGTGGCTTGGTATGGACTCTCTGTATCCCTTCTTGATTTTCACCCTTTTCAATGGTACTTCGCAGGATTTCATGTCGCTGAACTATCTTATCTAGGGCATAGTGAACCGCCTCCTCCTTTGTCTCTGGCTTCAACTCCAACACCATCGGCATATGGTAGGCGTTTGTCCCCTCTTCAAACTGCTCTATGAACCACAACCGCTCCTGAGCAAAGGATAAAACCGTAGGGTGATCACCGGTCTTCCTGATGAGCTCCTCTCCCTGACCCTGACTGTTTAGCAACAGCTGTGAGATGGTCTTGTATAAGAATACGTCTGCTACCTTGATCTCTGTTTTCAATGATTGACTCATCCGGTGAGATACCTGGATCGCCAAAATAGAGTTGCCACCAATTCTAAAAAAATCATCCGTTATGCCCACCCGATCAAGACCCAATACCGATCCCCAGATCCTGCTGGACTCCTCTTCCGATGCCGTGACAGGTGCAACATATTCGTCCATACCGGATGAAAACAGTGGATCGGGTAACGAGTCCTTGTCCAACTTACCATTCGCAGTCAAAGGAAAAACCGGAAGGCACATAAACGCATCAGGGATCATGTGATCCGGTAAAACTGATCGTAGCTGAAATGACAAAAACTCATGCGACAACTCTTCTGTCAAATCCGACACATAGTAACCCACCAGGTACTTGCGTACACCCGATGGAATCTCTTGCTCCTTCACCAAAACACAACTCTGCCGTATCCCTGCAACGCCCTCCAGTGCCTGCTCTACTTCCCCCAGCTCTACTCGATATCCTCTGATCTTCACCTGATGGTCGTTCCTGCCAAGGTACTCTAGGTTCCCATCTGATCGCCAGCGGACCAGGTCGCCTGTCTTGTAGAGACGCTCATCAGCTACACCCTCTGAGGGCACAGCAGAAAACGGATTCCTAATGAACTTAGATGTGGTTAGATCTGCGTTCTTGTGATAACCTCTGGAAAGCCCCACTCCTCCTAAGTAAAGCTCACCGACAACTCCCACAGGAACCGGGCGCTCGTAACGGTCCAATACATACACCTTCGTATTCTGGATCGGACGACCGATGCTCACCTCTTCGCCAGGGAGAACTTCTGAATAAGTAATGGAGGCTTCCGTTGGCCCATATTGGTTGTAAATCTTAAAATCAGGACCCGGAGCTTTCGAGTAGGTCTCCTCAACCAGACGGTCGCTCAAGGCCTCGCCGCTGCAAAGCAAATAACGTACGCTCGCGTTCCAACTTACTCCTCGCGATGACAGGTAGTCATTGTACGTCTCCAGCATGCTCGGAACAAAGTGAAGAAGGGTCACCTCCTGAGTAGCGATCAGGTCATACAAATAGCTGCTGTCTTTATGACCCTCCGGCTTGGCAAGCACAAGCTTAGCTCCGCTTACCGGTGACAGCAGCAACTCCCAAATGGATACATCAAACGTATAGGGTGCTTTATGCAAAACAACATCCGAAGACCCTAGTTCATACATGCCTGCCATCCAGGACAATTTGTTCACAATGCTACCATGAGAGATCATTACCCCCTTTGGCCGACCCGTAGTACCTGAGGTATAGATCAGATAAGCCAGATCGGTCGATTGACTCTCATGACCTACAGAAGCGACACTCTCCTCCTCGTAGTATGTTTCCGACAAATCGATGTGCAGTAACTTTGATCTGTCCAACGCATTGGTACTACGATCCAGAAGGTCTCGCTGAGTAAGTATCAAGGACGCTCCGCTATCTTCCAGTAAAAAATTAATCCGCTCCTCTGGGTATTCAGGATTCAATGGTACGCACACACCACCAGACTTTAAAACCCCCATAATACCGACCAGCATCTCCAAACTTCTTTCCAAATAAAGCCCGATAAACGTATCGGCAGTCAACGAGGATCCAGTGATCTCTGAATAGTATGATCGAATACGTCTGGCTAGCTGATTACTCCTTTCTTCAAGCTGATTGTATGTCAACGATTCCCCTTCAAACACTACCGCTATCGCTTCTGGTGTCTGAGATGCCTGTCGAGCAAATAGCACGTGCAGTGGCTCGCCCTCCGGATACGGGTGACTTGTTGCATTCCAGTCTAGCAAAATCTTATCGTACTCATCACGATCGAGTAAACTTATCTCACTGTAGGGACGATCAGGAAGAGACACAAGCTGATCCAAAAGAAATTGATAATGTGAAATGAGACGGGTGATACTCGACGATTTAAACAAACTTGTCGCATAGCTAATCCTACCCGATAAGGTCTCACCACTGTCGTCGATGAAAAGTGACAAATCAAATTTCGAAACCTCTCCTGATACTTCTCCTTCGTAGGGTGCGAAGTAACTCTGCTGGCTGGAAGCGGTGCTGCTTCCAAGACTTTGCACTCCAAACATCACCTGGAACAGTGGGTGGCGAGACAGGTCACGATCAATCCCTAACTCGTCTACCAGCTTCTCGAATGGAAGATCCTGATAAAACTGGGCTGATACCTGCTCCTGATGAACATGATCAATGAGCTCCGAGTAACTCTGAGTGCCATTGAGAACCGTCCTGTTTACCTGCGTGTTTACAAAAAAACCGATCAGGTCAGTCGTCTGGTGATACTGACGATTGGCAATGGGACTACCTATCACGATATCTTCTTGACCGCTGTACTTCCCAAACAAGATATTTACACTACTCAATAGCACGCTGTGTAGCGTAGTGCCACGGCTTTTTGCCAAAGAACGCAATCGATCACTCGTCTCTTGATTTATTGTAAAGTAAAGCTCCCGACCCTTATAATCTATCTGAGACGGCCTCCTGTAATCTGTGGGAAGTGCTAACGTCTCATAGCCAGAAAGCTTTTCTTTCCAGTAGTTGATTTGATTAGCCAACACATCCCCTGTTAAGTAATTCCTTTGCCAGAGCGCATAATCTTTGTACTGGATCGTCAAGGGAACCAGACTAAAACTGGTGTCCTGAGTCATGTAGGCCTCGTAATAGGCAAGGAGCTCACTCCTGAAAATATCAATGGACCATCCGTCACAAGCAATATGATGGATATTGACAAGCAAGACCACACGTGCCGGATGCGCTTGATCCTTGGGTGTAACTGTGTAAAAGAACGCGCGAATCGGATATTCTTTTGAAAGGTCAAAAGGCCGTCGAATCTCTGACTGAATCAGTGCATCCAGTGCTTCATCAGTGGTCAAGCTAACTTCATCTATAGAAAGGGTATCTTTTCCTACTAACTGTCTCCCATCTCCGTCTTCTCCTTTTTCGATGGTGCTACGAAGCACTTCATGGCGCAAGACCACCTGCTGAAGTGCGTATCTAACCCCATCCATATTAGTATCATTTTCCAGCTCCAACACCATAGGGACATGATACGCATCAGTACCCTCTTCAAATTGCTCGATGAACCATAACCGCTCTTGAGCAGGACTTAGCGGATAATGAGGTCTACTATCGCCTTTAAAAATTACCTTTTTTCGGAAGTCTTCACCTGAAGCAATCTCATTTGATGTAAGAATGGAGATGATTTTGTCCTTATTGCTGAAGATGAAATTGTCGGTCTGGTCGCTTTGGAATTCTTCGGGGGCCGAGTAGTTTATCCTACCATTTTCCACCCAAATTTCCCCGTAGGCGTTCCTTAATTCAATAAAAAATTGAAGAATTTTATTCATTTTATTTAATGGAGATTACTCAAGGTTTTGCAGCTTTAGAATACTTTCTTGATTAATTCGGAGGCGGACTTTGGCTTTGACTGACTGAGCAGCTCCTTGATACTTTTAGAAGCGAAGAGATCTGAAATTTTTACTTCTTTGTCGAGCTCTTTGTTTATCCGATGTGATATCTGAATGGCGTGTATTGAATTACCACCAATTGCAAAAAAATCATCGTGTAACGAAACCTCTTCCAGTCCTAGCACCTGTGCGAAGATCTGAGCCATCTTAAACTCCTCTTCGGTGCAGCTTTCGTCAATTACCTTCGCTTCATTAATTGAGCTTGGTTTTTCTGTCTGCTCGTCTGTGACAATGGTGCTAGCCAGCGTCTCTATATCGTACCTGGATATTCCTAGGCAACTAATATTTTGTCCTATGACTCTATCCAAAAGGTAGGGAAATTCGTCACTCCTGATGGAATTTGATACGGCTTCTTCTTCTGACTTACTTTCATCTATAAAGTTGACAGCTGCTCCTGCGTCAGAAACATGGTTGATATTGATTGCTAATAAAGAATCGACATTCGACACGTTTCGTGTACTAATCTCATCCAGGTACAGGTTAGCAGCGGTGTACTCCATATTGCCCAAAGATGGTATTATGCTTGACAAGGAGGAACAACTTACCAAATGAGTGATGGGGGTAAGTTCTGCTAGCTTTATCAACGTATCTATTCCATTGACCTTAGGATTCACTACTTCATTGATGTCTTCTTTCGATTTTTCATAAACAGCACTTTTAGCTACTACGCCGGCAGCATGCAACGCAATGTGGATCCTCTGCACATTATGTTCTGTAATCATGCCACGGAGTTTAGCCAGACAGTTATCCTCACCTACATCCGCAGACAGATAGATTATTTTATGATCGCTTTTCAAGAGGGTATCAAGTCTTTTTCTGTATTCACCTTGAAGACTGGCCTCCTCCCTTCTACCGATCAGAAAGAGTGTGCATCTATCAACTCGTTGAGTCAGATGCCTTGCAAAAGCATATCCCAATGCCCCAAGACCACCTGTAATTAGAAATACATTTCCATCGATTCCGAACTTGTTCTTTAATCCGCTGACCTGTTTATAGACTGGCCTCCAGCAGTACTTACCTCTAGATACCAGTAAATCCTCATCCGAAACATGATTCAACATATGCCAGAGATTAGCAATGTTGATCTCCTCTGCCTGTATGTCTATATGCATCGTCTTTGTGGAGGATGTAAAGTAATCTGACAGGATTGATTTTGTCACACCTGTCACTATTGATGGTTTTTCTTGAAGTCGCTCAACCCCTAGCACCTCGTAGTTGTCAAAAGAAATAGATGCGAAGGCCTCGATTTGGCCTTTTCTCGTCTTTGACCAATCGAACACGTTTCGGATTGCAAAGATGTCAAGAGCTGGATTAGACAGATTTATACTAGGAGATACATAAATAAGCCGTTTGAGTGGCCCCTTTTTTGTTTTATCAGACAAAATAGTTGCTATGTCCTCTTCATCTCCCAAGTCGAACATGGTTTCGGGCTTTATGCTATTGGACTGCTTGTGAATCACATAGTCTAAATCATCACAGTGCTGTCCAAACAGCTCTAATAGCTTACTACTGCCGGTTTGATCTGGGTGCTCATCGTTTATGAGAAATAGTACATTGCTATTTTTTAACTCCTCTATCTTATTGAAAGGTATTTCTGACCTTTTTCGCTCCCATATTCGTTCGTAAAAAACATCATTAATGGCATTGAATTTTTTATCCTGGGCTGAGGTACTTTTTTCCAGCCAACACTTTTGAAAATCAAATTGATAACCTGGAAGTTGAGTCAACAACTTTCCTCCCTGCAGGATTTCGGGAGAGTTTGGTTTACTAATCACCCCAGACATCCATAACTTGCTGATAATGGTTTCCTGACTGACTGGTTTTTCAATAGGCTTTTCCATTGCTTCATTATGTGAAGGAAGTAGCTGTACCGTTCTAAGGTTTTTTTGGCTTCCGGGTTGCTGTTTTTTATTTGCGAAGTAACTCAGTCCCCTTCCCGGCCCCACCTCGATAAATGTTACATTGTGATTATACGTTTTGCATATCGTGTCGACTCCTTTAGAAAATAAGACCGTGTTTCTTAATTGCTTAGACCAATAAGCAGACTCGACTACTTCATCACCTGCCACTAAGCCAGTTAAATTTGAAATAAACATTTTATTTGGTCTGTGCAAATGAACGTCACCCAGTGTTTTATTGAATTCGATGGAAGCATCTTCCATAGATTCTGAGTGAAATGCATGCGAGGTGTTGAGTTCTACCGTTGAAATTTTCCTTTCTTCCAGATCCTTTTGAAGATTTAATATCGACTCTTTGTCCCCTGAAATCACTAAGTCATCTGAAGAGTTAATCACAGCAATTTCGCAGTGATGGTCATCAACTATATGCTGTACATTTCCTACCTCAGCATTTACAGCTAACATGCTGCCTTTGGTCATCTCTTGCATCAGTCTGCCTCTTGCAATGACCACTTTTATGGCATCCTTGAGTTGAAATACGCCTGACAAGGTTGCAGCAACGAACTCTCCCAAACTATGTCCGATATAGGCATCAGCTTTCACTCCTAAGCTTTTCAATAGTTTTGCCAGAGCAAATTCTATTATAAACAGAGTAATCTGGGACCATTGTGTTTGATTGATATGATAACTTGTCAAATGCTCTTCAGGAAAAAGAATTTCGCGAATGTCCAGCTCCAGGTGTTGATTAGCGTTCGAAATACATTCATCAAGAGCTTTCCTGAAAACCTCACTACTTTCATAGAGTGTTTTCGCCATCCCTGCATATTGTGTGCCCTGACCAGGGAACATAAGCACTACTTTATTTGCACCTTGTGCATTCAGTGATTCTACAGCACCACCTCTGAGCTGAGCGGTTAGCTCTTCCAAGTGTTGACTGGTGTAAGCACTTCTATAAACAAAGTGCTCCCTACGTTCTTGCAACGTATATGCCACATCCTTAATATCAACGGAGTTATTCTGCTCTAAATAGTTTAACAGCTTTTCCCTGAGAGCATCTAGCGAATTTTTAGATTTTGCTGATAGTACGATATGGTATTGATCTCGACTTTCTTGATCATTCCTCAAAAACTTATCTTTTGAGCTGTCGGAAGCTTCATCATTCTTGGCCGGAATATAATCTCCTATCACGACGTGCGCATTTGTGCCTCCAATACCAAATGCACTTACGCCCGCGATTCGCTGCTTATCATTACTTGGTAGCCATTCTTTGTTGCCTACCAGCACCTCAAAGATTGACTGTTCTAAGCGAAGTTCTGGATTAGGTTGAGAAAAGTTGACCTGCCCTGGAATAATATCGTGTTGGAGCATTGAGCATACTTTTATTAATCCAGCTATTCCGGCGGCAGTATCCGTATGCCCTATATTTGCCTTTACCGAGCCTAAGACGGTTTTATGAGTTCTTTTCTTGTTCGACTTGTTATAGTTAAAAGCTTCTCTTAAGCCTTGTACTTCAATGGGGTCGCCTAAGTTGGTAGCGGTACCGTGACATTCTACATAGGATACTTCTTCTGATTTAACACCGGCCATTTTTTGCGCCCGAACAATGCACTCACTTTGGCCTACAACAGAAGGTGCGGAGTAAAAGGTCTTTCTATCTCCATCATTATTGGTTGCATATCCTTTAATTACTCCTAAGATCGTATCCTTTTCCTCAATAGCATCTTTCAGCCGCTTCAGAAGGACTACTCCTGATCCAGAGCCGGAGGCAGTTCCCGTAGACATTTTGTCAAATGTTCGGCATTGGCCGTCTTTTGAAAGTGTCATCCCTTTTTGGTACAGATAACCAATTTCTCTTGGCAGATGTAATGAAGACCCACCAGCTAAGGCCATATCACAAACTCCAATCGCCAGCTTTTGACATGCTTCCACGACCGAAACCAGCCCTGTAGAACAAGCGGTATTTATGGCGTAAGCAGGGCCTGTTAGCCCAAGATGAAAGGATACTTTAGTGGCCAAGGCATCCTTAATGTTAGACATGGCAGCTTCCCATCTTTGAATTTTGCTGGCTTGCTCCCCATTGATTACGTTATTTTCTAAATAATTACTAGCACCAATACCACCAAACACTCCAATGTTCCGCTTTTTTCGTTCATTCGCATATCCTGTGGATTCAAGAACTATCCAGCAATGCTCCATAAATTTCCTGATTTGTGGATCAAATTGGCGGGCTTCGGCAGGAGACAAGCCCCAAAACAATGAGTCGAACAATTCCACACCGTCCACTTCTCCTGATACAGGTACGAATTGAGGGTTTTGCAATAATTGCTCACTGACATTAAGTGCCCTGCATTCCTCTATGCTATACTTTTTGAGCCCCTCTCTTTGATTTGCAACCATGTTCCAGAGTTCTGCCACATTTTTTGCTCCACTAAATGCTCCAGAAGTGCCTATGATCGCTATTTCATGATCGCCATCAAAAGTGGTTTCTTTGATGTAGTATTGATCAGATTTTTTATTTTGAATACTATCAACAAGCTTGTTGATAGTGTTGTATTTGAACAAGTCAGCAACCCCTATATCCTTAAAGGCTTCAAGCTTGTTGAGCCTGGCTTTTAGTTTGATACTAAGGATTGAATTCCCTCCAATTTTGAAAAAATTCTGATCAGTGCCTATTTGCTCAACAGGAACTCCCAAAACCTCTGAATATGCTTCACATAATGAGATTTCCAATTCGGACGAAGGCTTTCGGTGGCTACTAGTGGTGGTATTAAAAATAGGATTTGGCAACGCTTTGTGATCTAATTTACCGTTGGTAGTAATGGGGAAACGATCCATTGCTACCAACGTGGTTGGCAACATGTAATCAGGCAAAAAATAAGAAAGCTGCCTGAATATGCCTTCCTCAGTGAGATCATCAGCAGATTCTTCGGGCACATAGTATCCCACGAGGTATTTTGAATCAATATTTGAGTCCAGCTCTTTTACCAGTATATGGCTTTGCTTTACTCCTTCTACTTGTGAAAGTGCATCCTCAACCTCTCCTAACTCTATTCGATAGCCTCTTATTTTAACCTGACTATCTTTTCTCCCAATGTATTCTAGTTCTCCATTCTGAGACCATTTGACAAGGTCACCCGTTTTATAGAGTTTGGTATAGCCAAGCTCAATATCCTCTGCTCTAGCAAAAGTATTAGGTACAAAACGCTCATTAGTTAGTTTCTCATTGTTTAAGTAGCCAAGAGCCAAGCATGCCCCACCGATGAAGAGCTCACCAACCACCCCGACAGGGACACAGGCTCCGTCCTCGTCTAGTACATAGCATCTGGTATTATTGATTGCTTTTCCAATGTTAGTAGCTTTATCACCTTGGGTGTACTGATTGAACATGGTCCCGATAGTTGCCTCAGTCGGTCCGTAACTGTTAAATACTTTACATCTTTTTATCCAATAGTTCATCTTGCTTTCATGCAGCGACTCACCACCAGTAGTAAGAATTCTTAAGGAAGGTACATCGCAATCTTCTGTTCCATTGAGTACAGCAGCAGAAACGGATAAATGAGTTATCTCTAATCTACGTGCTGTCTCTAAAGCATTCACATGCTTCTTCATAATGAAAAGTTTACCCCCTGCTAAAATTGATCTGAAAAGATGACCAGTACCTGCATCAAAAGTCATTGAAGTGGTGTGTAAGCATCTAGAATGTTCATTCAGATCAAAACGAGCAATATTGTCTTCAATAAAATTCACTACGCTAGTATGTGAAACAATGACACCTTTTGGCTTTCCTGTAGTTCCAGACGTATAAATCACATAGCAGAGGTCTGTAGCTCGAGTTTCTGAAGGAAGATTGGTAGGTTTTTCCTTGATGTAGAGAGACTCATTGAGATCGACAGGTATAATTTGGTCTTCTTTAAGAACTGCGCTTAATCTATCATAGAGGTGTCTTTGTGTCAGGACTAATGGTGCTTTTGTATCTTTTAGCATGTAGTCAATCCTCTCCTCAGGAAAGTCCGGATCCAAGGGAAGGTATGCGCCCCCTGCTTTCAACACGGCCAATGTTGCAATCACCATTTCCAAGCTTCTGTCCACACACAAACCTATGAATGTGCCTGGATGCATTGAGTCACCAACTTTTTGTGCATAGCTGTTTTTAATATGTCTAGCCAGTTGATTACTTTTGCTGTTTAGTTGACCATAGGTCAATTCCTCTCCCCCAAAAACTATAGCAACATGATCTGGAGCTCTAGCAGCCTGTGCCTCGAATAGCTCATGGATGGTTTTGCTTTTTGAATACTCACGATCTGTCGCATTCCAATCCATCACTATCTGCCTGTAGTCAGCAGGGGAAAGTAGGCTCATCTGACTATAGGACTGGTGAGGCGAGGATACCAGCCGTGCAAGCAGGTATTGATATTGTGCTACGATGCGTTTAATAGTTGATTTTTCGAATAGGCTTGTGGCGTAGCTTATGCTACCTTGAAGCTGAGCCTTACCATCATCGATGAATAGTGAGAGGTCGAATTTCGCCACTTCACCAATTACAGTTCCATCATACACCCTGAATGGTGTAGAGTGATCCTTTTCTACTCGAAAATCACCAAAGCTTTGTACACCAAACATAACCTGAAAAATGGGATGTCGAGAGAGGTCCCGATCTATTTTCAATTCATCCACCAACTTATCAAAGGGTAAGTCCTGATGAAACTGAGCTGATACCTGATCTTGATGAATCGTGTCAATTAATTCGCAATAGCTTTGTTCGTGATTAAGCACTGTCCTACTTACTTGCGAATTGATGAAGAAGCCAATAAGCTTTGCTGTCTGATGATAGCCTCGATTGGCAATTGGGCTACCTACCACAATGTCTCTCTGACCGGAATACTTTCCCAAGAGAATTTTGAGACTGCCCAGTAGCACACTATAAAGTGTAGTACCTCGTGATTTCGCAAGCTTTCGAACCTTAACGCTCGTTTCTTCATCTATTACAAAGTATTCCCTCGCACCTCGATAATCAACTTGGTTGGGCCGAGAATGATCTGTGGGAATTGCAAGTGTTTCGAATCCGGAAAGCCTTTGTTTCCAGTAATCAATTTGGTTTGCAAGGGTGGCTTCTGTAAGCTGAGTACGCTGCCATGCAGCATAGTCTTTGTACTGAATTGGTAAGGGGGCTAAACTAAATGACAAATCCTGCCTTACGTATGCTTCATAGAAAGAGAGCAACTCATTCTGAAAGATATCCAATGACCATCCATCGCTGGCGATATGGTGGATATTGATCAATAAAACAACCTCGTCTAAGTTTCCACTTGAGTCAGATGAAACAATAGTATAGAACTTTACTCGAATTGGATAATCTTTACTTAAGATGAAGGGCTTCTTAATGTCGGACCGAATAAGTGCATCCAAATCAGCATGCTCGGCCACATTTTCCTCTTCGATGGTCAAATTGTCGTCACCGACTACCTGAATACCTTCTCCTTCTTCATTTTTTTGTATGGTGCTGCGTAGCACTTCATGTCTTGAGACAATTTGCTGTAATGCGTAGACTACAGCTGATTGATCTGTCTCTTTACCCAGGGAAAGTACGAGTGGAATATGATACGCATTGGTTCCCTTCTCAAACTCTTCGATAAACCACAACCGCTCTTGCGCAAAAGAAAGCATGGCATTGTTTTTTTTTATTTTGGGAATGGTCATCTGAGTCTGCCCCAGGTTGTGGGAAAGAAGTTCGGAGATGGTTTTGTGTTTGAAAATATCAGCTACCCTGATCTCACAATTGAGTTCAAGGCTCATTTGATGGGACACTTGCATCGCAAGAATGGAGTTGCCCCCTATTCTGAAAAAATCATCCAAAACTCCAACTCGATCCAGCCCAATGACACTCCTCCATATCTTACAGATAGCAAACTCTGTGTCGTTTGAAGGTGCACGGTATTCGTCTGATTGCGATCCCCAGTCAGGGGGTGGCAGTGCCCTCCTGTTCAACTTACCCTGCACGGTCAAGGGAATTTGATCCAGTCTCACCATCGCGGAAGGAATCATGTAGTCTGGTAGCCTCTCTCGCAGATAGTCATCTAGCTCCTGGACTTCCACATCTTCTCTGGCTACAAAATATACAACCAACTTTTTGTCCATGTTTTTTTTATGGACTATCACCGCCACTCCTTCCACCTTTAAATGGCTGGTCAGCTGATTTTCAATCTCTCCCAGCTCTATTCTATACCCTCTGATTTTGACCTGATCATCGTTGCGTCCAAGAAACTCAATGGTGCCATCAGGAAGCCATCTGGCCAAATCCCCAGTTTTGTACAACCTCTCACCTTCTCTAAAAGGATGATCGATGAATTTCTCCTTCGTTAGTTCTGACTGATTCAAATAACCCCTTGCCAGCTGCACTCCTCCCAAGCAAAGCTCTCCAGGGATTCCTATTGGCTGTAGTTGCAAACTTTGATTGAAAATGTAAGCTTGAGTATTGGCCACGGGTTTACCAATTGGAACTGAATGACCTACAATACCCTTGGAGGGATCAACAAGGTTGATAGTAGAAGTGACTGTATTTTCAGTAGGTCCGTAGGTATTGAGAAACTCACATAGAGGTGACCATTGTCTTGCCAAGTTCCAATCACAGACCTCTCCTCCCGCAATGATGCCTTTCAAATTGGAGTAGGTTTTCGGCTCGATTTGTCTCAGGAATCCGGGGGTCGCATCAAAATGAGTGATACGATTATCCATGATGAACTTTTCAAAAGCGGCTTTTTCAAATCTTTTCTCTTCATGCAAAAGAAACAGTTCAGCTCCACTGCATAACGTAGGCCATATTACTTCGACTGATGTATCAAAGCTGTAGCTACTAAAAAGTAACACTTTACTTGTTTCCTCAATGCCATAGGGTGGCGTCAAGGAGTGGATCATATTGTGAACACTTTTGTGCTCAATCATTACCCCTTTGGGCTTTCCTATTGTGCCAGAGGTAAAGATGACATAGGCTAAATCCTCTTGAGTACTAACTGGTGAAAGGTTGGAGTTGGCTTCTGTCTGGTAGTACTCTTCAATCAAATCAACGTAGAAGACCTTATCGCTCGGCAGTTCAATGTCATTAATCTCCGGTATTTTCTTTCGCGTCAGTATGATTGAGGCATCGATATCCTCTATGACATAGTCCACTCGACATTGTGGATAAGCAACATCAATGGGTACATAAGCTCCTCCTGTTTTTAAGACCGCTAATATCCCGATCATCATCTCCAAACTCCGATCTAAGTAGAGAGGTATTAGGGTATTAGGGCATATTGTCTTACCGTTTCTCCTTTCATATTCAGTTTTCAGTTGCCTCGCCAATTGATTACTCTTTTCATTCAGTTGTGAGTAGGTCAATTTTTCTTCCTCATACACAAGGGCAACATTATCAGGGGTTTTATTCACTTGAGCTTCAAATAGCTCGTGGAGTGTTTGCATTGGAGGATAATCTTGGGCGGTATCGTTCCAGCGGGTTACTATCTTACTGTATTCCGATGGGTCAAGAAGACTGATCTTGCTGTAGGCTTTGTTTGGATCGTCTACAAGTTGGGACAATAAATACGCGTAATGCTGAACAAGTCTGATAATGGTTTCGCGGCTAAATAAACTGGTAGCGTAGCTAATGATTCCTTCCAATTCCTCTGCACTGTCGTCAATGGTTATGGTGAAATCAAATTTTTCTGCTTCATAAAGTGAAGATGTTTTAAATGGCTTTAGGTACTTGTTTTCGGCCCTATGGTTGCCGTATACCTCGAACATAATCTGGAAAACAGGATGACGAGATAGGTCTCGGTCCTTTTCCAATTCATCCACTAGCTTTTCAAAGGGTAAGTCCTGATAGCGCTGTGATGCTATCTGCTCTCTATGCACTTCGTCGATGAGCTGCGCAAAACTTTGCCCGTCAATGAGTCGTGATCTGTTTACCTGAACATTCAAAAAGGGGCCGATGAGCCCTACTGTTTGCGGATAGTGACGATTTGCATTGGGGCTACCCACAACAATATCTTCCTGACCTGAATATTTGCCCAGCAAAATATTGAGACCGCTCAATAGCACACTGAACATCGTCGTGCCCTTGGTTTTGGCCAATGCCTTGAGTTTTTCACTTACTCGCTGATCAACCTTAAAAGATTCATTAGCACCACTGTAACTGACCTGAGCAGGCCTCCCGTAATCAGTAGGAAAGGCCAGTGTCTCGTACCCTGCTAGTTTCTCCTTCCAGTAAACAACTTGCTTCTCCATTTCGGCACCGGATAGATAGGCTTTCTGCCAAAAAGCATAATCTTTATATTGTATTGTCAGAGGAGGTAGGCTGAAGTCATAATCTTGTTTCAGGTAAGCCTTGTAATAAGCTAGCACCTCTTCCATTAAGATGTTCTGAGACCATCCATCACTTGCAATGTGATGAATATTGATCATCAAAATCACTCGTTCTTCCACAGTTATGGATTGCGAAAAAGAGGAGACCCGATAAAATTTGATACGAATAGGATACTCCTTATTTAAATCAAAAGGCCTGTTGATATCTGTCTTCAAAAGGTTTTCCACTTCTTCTGACTTTCCTACTTCTATTTCTTCAATCTTCGGAAGATCGTCATTAACCGTCTGGATTCCTTTCCCCTCTTCCCCTTGGTCTATCGTACTGCGCAGAATCTCATGGCGCATGACCACTTTTTCTAACGCATACTTCAAGCCCTTTACGTCCGTCCCTTGCTCCAGCTCAAACAATAATGGAAGGTGATAAGCATTCGTTCCCCTTTCAAACTGCTCGACAAACCATAAGCGCTCTTGTGCAAAAGAAAGAACTGACTTTTTGTTGTTACCGGGAAACATAAGAGTCTGTAATTGTCCTTGCTCGAATACCTGATTCTCCTCCAGCATTTCAATGATACCGGCTTTATTGTCTCGTACCTTCTTCAGAACGCCGGAGATATCCTTCTCCTTGGGAGCCCTGAACTTCAACTCGCCATTCTTACACCAAAGCCAAATTCCTGACTGATGTGCCTGGTAGATTACTTTCAGTATATCAAGACTTTTCATATCACACCAAAATCAAATTCATTTTTTCTATCAAAATGTGCTGGAACTAGCTCCCTGATCGTTGAGTTCATAAATACATCTGCAACTTTTATTTCATGGTTCAATGCCTGACTCATACGATGTGATAATTGGATGGCCAAGATGGAATTGCCTCCAATCTTGAAGAAATTGTCCGTGATGCCTACTCGCTGGAGCCCTAGCACCTCCTCCCAAATCTTACAGATCATCTGCTCTGTGTCAGTAGTAGGTGCAACATATTCGTGGTCAGGTACTCCCGAGTCGAGATCTGGAAGCGCCTTTTTATCCAGTTTTCCATTACCGGTAACAGGGAAGGTATCTAGCCTGATCAATACATCTGGGATCATGTGATCAGGTAAAATTGCCCTCATTTTCTTGATTAGTAAATCCTGCTCCAAACTACCTGATTCGCTATCAGGCTCGTAGTAACCAACCATACACTTAACTGTGCCAGCGGTTGTCTCTCTATCCTTTATCACCACGCAGCTCTTCCTGACCCCATCCATCGCTGACAGTGTGTGCTCCACTTCTCCCAGTTCGACACGGTTTCCTCTTATTTTTACTTGATCATCATTCCGTCCCAAATACTCCAATTGGCCATCTCCAACCCATCGTACCAAGTCGCCAGTTCTATAAATTCTAGACTTTTTCTCCTCTTCGCTAGAAAAAGTGAAAGGATTGGGTACAAAAAAGTCAGAAGTTAGTTCTTCATTGTCATAATAGCCTCTTGCCAGCCCAACGCCTCCAATGTAAAGCTCTCCCATGACTCCAACCGGAACGGGAAGTTTGGCTGAATCCAAAACATAAACTTCGGTATTCTGAATAGGGCGCCCTATATTGATCTCTTCATCTAAGCCTACCTCTTGGTAGGTGATAGAGGCTTCAGTAGGACCGTACTGATTGTATATCCTAAGCTTAGAAGACTCTGCATTTTCAAGAGTAAGCTGAACCAGCTGATTGGTCAATACTTCTCCACTACATACGATATATTTTAGACTTGTGCACCACCTCTCACCGGTCTCCAAAAGATAATCGTTGAACACCTCCAGCATGCTTGGCACAAAATGTACCAAAGTGACTTCATTAGCTTTAATCAGTTGATAGAGGTAAGGACATTCGAGGTGACCACCAGGTTTTGAAATGACCAATTTCGCACCACATGTATTCGCTAAGAGCATCTCCCATATAGAGACATCAAATGTGTATGGTGATTTATGTAGGACAATATCGTCTGCTGTGAGTTCATATTTCGAACGCATCCAACTAAGCTTATTCACAATACCACCATGTTCGAGCATCACTCCTTTTGGTTTTCCTGTGGTACCCGATGTGTAAACAATGTAGGCCAGATCATTTGGGGTGCTCTCAATCGGTAGAGTAGAAGAATCTTGCTGCTGAAATAGGTCAAGATTTAGGTCAATCATGAGTGTCTTGTCATCCGGAAGCAGCAATTGATGGCTTTCTAAGAGGTGCTCTTGAGTCAAAATCAATGCTGTTTGCGTATCCTCCAATATGTAATCAATTCTTTCTTGTGGATCTTGAGGGTTGATTGGCACGCAAGTGCCACCTGATTTAAGAACACTCAAAACACCAACTATCATTTCGAAACTCCTTTCGAGACACAGGCCTATTAAGGTATCTGGCAAAAGGGATTCACTCCTTCTTTTTTCGTATTGAGACATGATGTACCTTGCCAATTGATTGCTCTTCTGATCTAATTCTAGGTAGCTCAGTTCTGCTCCTTCAAATACTATCGCTGTTAAATCCGGGGTCTTAGCTGCTTGTATTTGGAAGAGTTCGTGGATCGTATTGTTCCTTGGATACACCTTTTGAGTAGCGTTCCAGTCGAAAATAATCTTTTGGTATTCTGTGGGATCTAATAGACTTATTTGACTGTATGGTTGCTCGGGAAAGGATACCAGCTGATTTAATAAGTGCTGATAATGAATAACCATTCGAGAGATGGTTGACTGCTTGAACAGGCTCGTCGAATACGTCAACCGGCCCGATAGAATTTCTGTACCGTCATCTATGAAAAGAGACAGGTCAAACTTTGATATCTCATTTAAAATCAAGGATTCAATCGGTTTGAAATAAACTTTTTCCACATCCTTTTTTCTTCCAAAGCTCTGGACTCCAAACATTACCTGGAATATTGGGTGTCGAGAGAGGTCCCGGTCGATTCCCAATTCGTCAACCAGCTTTTCAAATGGTAAGTCCTGATGAGACTGAGAGGCCACCTGCTCTTGGTGAACGGCATCGATCAGTGCGGCATAGCTCTGATTAGCATCTAATCTGACCCTATTGACCTGAGTATTGACAAAGAGCCCGATTAGCTCTTCTGTCTGATGGTAGTGGCGATTGGCAATAGGACTGCCTACCACCACGTCTTGTTGCCCAGTGTACTTACTTAATAAGATATAGAGACTACTCAACAGGACGCTGTGCATCGTGGTGCCATGATCCTTGGCTAACAGCCGAAGTTTGTCACTTGTGGCCTTTCCTATCTCGAAAAATTCACTAGCCCCCTTATAATCAACCTGACTCGGGCGAACGTAATCAGTCGGCAATGCCAAGGTTTCATGACCAGTGAGTTTTTCCTTCCAGTAGTTGATTTGCCTTTCTAGCACTTCACCCGTCAGGTACGTACGCTGCCAGGTGGCATAGTCCTTATACTGTATTGCCAGTGGTGGGAGGCTAAAGTCGGTCTTCTCATGGAGATAGGCTTCGTAGTAGGCATGAAGTTCGGTACGGAAAACATCAATGGACCATCCATCACATGCAATATGATGGAAGTTCAGTAGTAGCACCACTCGCCCGGTAAATTCTTTGTAAAATTTAATCCTAAGTGGATATTCCTTCCTTAAATCAAAAGGCCTGCCGACATCTGATTTGATTAGCTCTTCAAGTTTCTCTTCAGGCTTCACGTCGACCACTTCAAAGTTGATAGGTTCATTATGTATGACCTGAATACCCAGCTGGTCACTCCCAATCTGAATAGTACTACGTAGCACTTCATGCCTTAAAACAATCTTCTCCAGAGCATAACACATTCCCTTAATATGAACTGCTTCGCTAAGTTCCAATACCCAAGGCAAATGGTACACATTTGTTCCTTCCTCGAATTGCTCAATAAACCAAAGCCGTTCCTGTGAAAATGACAGGACGGCATGATTTTCTTTCGTCTTAGGAATAGCTATTTTATCCTGGCCCACTGCATGGGAAAGAAGTTGCAATAGTGTCTTGTATTTAAATATATCCGCCACCCTTACATCAAAGCCTGTGGTTTGACTCATTTGGTTCGCTACCAGTATTGCAGAAATGGAATTACCTCCTATTCGAAAAAAATCATCCGTAACCCCAACACGAGTTAGGTTTAAGACTTTCTCCCAAATCCTACACCCAATCATCTCCATTTCAGTAACAGGTGCTATGTAATCTTCCTCAGACGTGTTTAAATCAGGTTCTGGCAAAACACTCCTATCTAGCTTACCATTTTTTGTCAAGTGAAAACGATCGACACGAATCAATACATCCGGGATCATATGATCGGGTAAGATGTTGGCCAAATAATTGTGTACATCCTTTTTGCTGATCTCTACTTTTACATCAACCAATGTGTAATATGCTATCAGGTATTTGCTGTCCCCAGCCGCCGTTTTTTGCTGCTTGAAACATACGAAGCACTGACTTATTCCCTCCATGCCAGACAGTACCTCTTCTACTTCGCCCAACTCCACACGCATCCCTCTGATCTTAATTTGATCGTCGTTTCTTCCGACGTACTCCAGCCTACCGTCTGGTAGACAGCGGACCAAATCTCCTGTTCTGTAAAGTTTGGTATACCCTTTAGCTTGATCTGATTCCGTTCCGAAAGGGTTTGCAACAAAACGATCTTGTGTTAAGGTATGATTTTTCAAGTAACCCCGTGCTAAGCCAGCACCTCCTACATAAAGCTCCCCAATCACGCCTACAGGTACAGGCTTTCTGGTATCGTCTAGTACATATTGGCGACAGTTTGGAAAGATTTTTCCAATGACAGCTGCATCTTCGGGGGCTTGCGGACTGAACCCGGTTATTTCGCCTAACTCAGTAGGCCCATAATAGTTGTAAACCGCTATGGTTTCGTCTAACTCCCTTAAAATCTTGGTTGTCAGTGCTTCACCACTAAAGAAAACTCTATCAGGTTTCGCCCGATTAATGGTAGAAGCAATTAGCTCGAACTGCGAAGGAACGAGATGTAGGGAGGTAATTTCACCACTTCCAAGCAAGCTATTTAATTCTTCAAGATCAAAAAGACTTTTGGTGACTTGTATGGAGGCTCCAACAAGTAAGTGGGCGAAAACCTCAAAGAATGAAGCATCGAATACATAATTGGTCTTGAAGAGGTGGACATCTGATGACTTTATCCTAGAGTAAGAAATAATATGCTGCACTCTGTTACACAATGAAAAGTGTTCGAGCATCACTCCTTTTGGTTTGCCGGTAGTGCCAGAAGTATAGATTATATACGCGAGATCTTGCGATGTGCTTGTAGGTGAAAGTCGAGCTCCAGATTCTGTTTCATAAAATCTTTCTTTGAGATCAATTTGAAGCACTTTGTTAATTGGAAGGACAGCAGTTTGATCCTTAGAAAAATGCTGAGCCGTCGTAAGTACAAGGTGTGCTTCCGTATCTTCCAGGAGGTAGTCGATTCTGGCCTGGGGGTATGCAGTGTCTATCGGAACGTAAGCTCCTCCAGCCTTTAGCACACCCAGAATACCAATGATCATCTCTAGGCCACGATCCAGAAATAGCGGGATCAACGAATCGGCGGTCAGCCCTTTTTTAGCTCTTTTTTTATACTCCTTTCGGAGGTGTCTCGCGAGTTGGTTAGTTCTTTCGTTTAATTGTTGATAAGTAAGGGTTTCTCCTTCAAAAATCAATGCAATATTCTCGGGATTCCTGATGACCTGTTCTTCAAACATTTCATGGATCGTTTTCTCCCTAGGATACGGCATATCCGTTTTATTCCACTCGTTTACTATCTGATCGTACGTTGATGGAAGGAGTATCTCAAGTTTAGTGTGCTCCTGATTGGGATGGTTAATAACCTGATTAAGGAGATGAGCTAAGGTTTGAATATGATTGTTGGCTTTTTCTTCAGACAAGCAAATCCCGTCGTACTTGAGATTGATGGTGAATTGATCTGCTCTATCAAAGGCTTGTATGCATAAAGGATAGTCTATTCCATCGTGATAATGTCGATTTAGACGAAAATCAATACCCTCTTTTTCAGTCGCCGGAAAATTTTCGAACACAAAGAGACTATGAAAAATTCGCTCACCTCCTCGCTGTAGGTCTGCCAGGTCTGCATAGCTGTGCATGGTCAATTCGGACAATTGATTCTGAATTTCATGCAACATCTCCAGTATAGACACCTCCTTTTCCCAATGTACAATGAGCGGAAGCGTATTGATATATAACCCTACACTGTTTTCGATTCCCAAAATGGGCAAGTTTCTCCCGGACACGATGGTGCCAACTACTGTACGATTCAGTCCGCTGTACTTCTGGATCAGTTTATGCCAGATGAATTGGACGATAACGTTCAGTGTAACACCATGTTCCTGACTGAAAGATTTGAGTTGATCATACAGACGACCCTTGATGACTAATGGACTTGTCTTGGCTTCCTCGACTCTCCTAAAAGACCTGATGTCTATAGGTTCACTCAAAAGTGGAGTAAGATCATTAGCCCCTTCCAATTTGTTTAATTGCTCGCCCCAGTAACTCATAAGACTGCTTTTCTTGCCACTGATATACTCCTGGGCTTCTAGATAGGTACTATCTTCTTTGACGCTTACTTCCCCTCCTGCTATTATGGTCTTGTAGTACCGGTGCAGCTGCTTCAGTAAAATAGCCTCACTCCAACCTTCCGTGATAATATGATGTATAGTCTTTATGACCGTATATACATTATCAGATTGTTTTATGATATGCAATCGAAATGCTGTGGGCTTGGAAAGGTCAAAATCACTTTCCCTGGCTTGGACTCGGATTTGCTCTATCGCGTCTCTTTTACCATCCTGGGTAGGCAAATGACATAAGTCATGAAATTTATGATACAAAGAACCATACTGATACACTATCTGTAACAGCTCTTCTTGCCAGTCAAATGCAGTTCTTAAAATCGGATACTGGGAAATACAGAGCTCCATGGCTTTTACGTAGGCATCTACCTCCAGGGGCTCATGATATTCAAAAAGATACTGTTGTTTATAGGCCAGATCTTCCTTTTGACTTAGTGAATGATAGATAAACCCTTGCTGGAGACTATTTGCCGCATAGATGTTCGAAATTTCGTTTCCCGTAGAGTAAGCATTGTACTGTAATTGATCTAGTAAGTGCTGGCTTACTTTTACATACTTAAAATCACTTGGAGTATAACTGATACCTACTTTTTCTAACTTGCTGACGCAGTGCTTTAATACTTCCAAAAGATGATTTTTGAAGTGTATGGCAAGTAAACTAGTGGTTGCCACTCCTAGCCGAGTCATAATGTTAAATTCCATACACCCATCTACTGCCATACCAGTAACACTGATGATATTAAAGTCAATGTTATTTGGATCGGTATCCAGCCATTTACTATCTGAAGATATCTGCCATTCCTCCTTTTTTGTATCAAATTGACCGAGGTAATTGAAACTTATCGGCACTAGGTCTTTCAATGAGTAGCCCATACCTGAACCAGATGCAAAAGGACCAAAACCCAACCCTTTGACTGGTATCCTTCGCAGCGTCTCTTTCGTACAGATAATGCTTTCTTTGATGGTTCCCTTGACCTTAAGAAGGACAGGGAACATACTTGTAAACCAGCCGATTGTGCGGCTATGGTCCACTTCTGGATCAATAGGTTCCCTTCCGTGTCCTTCTAAAGTGATGCCTTGAGCACTCAACCCGTTCACCTCTTGAAGGGCATACGCCAAAACAGTCAGTAGCAAATCGTTGATTTCAGTGTGATACGCTTCAGGTGCGATTCTTAGCAGAGAGTGGGTCAGCTCTGTGTTCAATACCACTGAGTCCTCGCTTTGAAGAATGGATGGGTCTGGGTACACCTTCCGATAGTCTGGAATCTCTTTAAGCAAGTCTAACCAAAAGAATCTCTCTTCCGGATACTGCTTTGGATACCGTGTGATGGTTTCTACCCATTGACGATAACTTGTTCCTTTCTTTGAAAGTATTTTTCCATCGTACAAAGCTTTTATGTCTTCGGTAAGCACACGCCAGCTTACCGAATCCATCACTAGGTGGTGTGCCGCGAAAAACAATCTTGCGCTGTTGTCCTCATAGCCGTGAAGGTATCCCCATTGAAAGAGAGGACCTTTTTCAAGGTTTAATTGGGATTGCCACTGGTCCAACGCTTGCCCTACCTCTTCTTTGGACAGATTCTTTACATCCAAGATAAAAAATTCAGGAGTGTCAATTTGGGACTGATAAACCTGCTTCCACTCTTTACCTTTGACAAACCTTACTCTTAGCATGTCATGGTGCCTGGCCAATTCCTGAACCATTTCGCCAAGTCGTGAAGTCTCAAGTACTGGGACTTTGACCATAAAGCTCTGATTCCAAAAGTTGGCATTGCTCAGTTTTCCGGCATCGATTCTGTCGGTAAACCATTTCTGCACAGGCAGTAGCCCAAAAGTCCCCTCAAGCAGTCCTTGTTCCGACTTGATAGATGCTCTGGTGTCTTTATTCTCAAGTAGTGTGGATAACCTTGCAACTGTTTTGGCTTTATAAATATCTCTAACTTGACAGTCATATCCTTCCTTTTGAATACGACTCGCCGCTTGAATGCATAAGATAGAATCGCCTCCAAGTCGGAAAAAGTCATCATTGGTACTTACTCTTGACACGCTTAAAACCTCCTTCCATACGTTACAAACCACCTTTTCTGTTGGTGTCTCCGGTGCGGCATAAGTGGTTAACGATGAGTTGGGAGCAGGCTCAGGAAAAGAATTCTTATCCAATTTGCCGTTTGCAGTAAGTGGGAAATCATTCAACTGAACAAACATGGATGGCACCATGTACTCCGGCAGTGTCTGTCTCAACTGTTTTACTATTTGCTCTTTGCATACTTCATGTGCTCCCTCATTTAAGGTAAAATACCCTACCAGGTATCTGCTGGTCATTCCTGTAACTGACTGGCGCTCTTTGACTACTACACAATTCTGCTTTATCTCAGAACACTTTGAAAGCGCGTGTTCTATTTCTCCAATCTCTATTCTATGTCCCCTGATCTTAACCTGGTCATCCCCTCTGCCCAGATACTCCAAGCCCTCTCCCTCTACCCATCGTACCAGATCTCCTGTTTTATAGAGCATCTCAAAACCAGCTTTTTTTTCTCTGTGGGTCGCAAAAGGGTTTTCAATAAAGTGTTGTCCAGTTAAATGCTTATTGTTGAGATATCCTCTAGCAAGTGCTATACCCGAAAGATACAATTCCCCCACATCCCCATCAGAAACAAGGTGGCGATCCCCGCTAAGTACGTAAGTTTTTACATTCCGTATTGGTTTCCCTATGTAAACCTTTTTATCAGGATGTGTTTCATAGAATGAAACATCGATGGAAGCTTCAGTAGGTCCGTATAAATTATGTAGTTTGAAATGTGGATTAGACGCGTACTTATAAGTACTTTGAACCACCTGTTCCTTCAAGGCTTCACCACTACAAAATAGCTGATAGATAGAAGAATTCAGCTGCTCTTTTTGATCTGCCAGAAAGTGACTATAGACCTCCAGCATACTGGGCACAAAATGTAAGGTAGTCACTTTGAACCGCTTGATAAGCGCATGTAGATATGCACTATCCTTATGCCCGTCGGGCTTCGCCAGTACAATTTTAGCTCCGTACCAATTACCCCAAAGAAGTTCCCAGACAGAAACATCAAACTCGTAGGGGGTTTTTTGAAGAATCACGTCTTCTTCATCAACTGAATACATCGATTGCATCCACTCGATCCTGTTAACAACCCCTCTATGTTCAAGCATCACACCTTTAGGCCTACCAGTCGTACCAGAGGTATAAATCACATATGCCAAATCTCGATTTGAATTGTAGCTGGGCAATCTAGTACAGTCATACTTCTTATAATTCAGCTCATTTAACCCTATGAACAGCTGCTTATGCTGAGGCAACGAGATGCTATTTGTAAGCACTGAGTTTTCGGTGGTTATGACAATCTCGGTTTTTGTGTCATCAAGAAGATAATTGATCCGCTCTTGAGGATGACTTGGATCAATGGGTACATAAGCTCCTCCTGCCTTTAATACACCTAGGATCCCAATGACCATCTCTAAACTCCTCTCTAGACAGAGCGCTATCAATGTGTCTGGTTGTAGTTCTTCACCCGTTCGCCCCTGATACCGACTTCTAATGCATCTTGCCAGTTGATTACTTTTCTCGTCTAGCTGCTGGTAGGTTAATTCTTCATCCTCAAAAACCAGCGCAACACTCAAAGGGGTCTTCTCTACTTGTAGCTGAAATAATTCTGGAATAGTTCTATCCTTAAATGCATCACGTGGCGCACCAACTTCCTTGGCTTTAGGGTTTCTGATTTTTTTTTGCAAAATAGGATTTAATAATTGCCGCTAACCTTTTTGGAGAGTATGGCTTTATCTTATCAACTGCTAATTAAAAAAAAAGCACTTAACTTTTTCCATTTTTTAACATTTAAATAATAAGAAATCTCAAAAATTTTATTTTCGAGGAGAAGTTACCTATTTTGGCCTCCTTAATATTATGCAACACCTTAAGTCAGGTAAATAATATTTTAAGATTAAACAGATTTTTTTTTAAAATAGTGAGATAAAACTGCAATTGCAATTAAAGATGTGTGGGATACACTCAAAAAAACCTTAAAACCTAAACAAAACATGTTTTCCAGCCATTTCAGCTTCGCCATTCGATTTTTTCGCAAGGAAGGAGCTTACACGTTACTCAATCTCCTGGGGTTAATCCTTGGTATAGGAATAGGCATCATCCTTCTTCTGTATTTGCAAAATGAACTAAGCTATGACACCCATCATTCAAAAGGTGATCGCGTATACCGTGTTTCTCAATACATGAAGACCAAGAGTGGGGAATATAATACGGCTAGGACGCCTCGGGAACTTGGTCCGCTTTTGAAGAAAGAGATCCCTGAAGTACTTAATTACGTGCGATTCAATTTGTTCGATAAGACCATGATCACAGTCCACAATAAAAGTGGTAAGGAAGCTAAATTTTATGAAGAGCGGGTTATGGAAACGGACTCGTCACTTCTGTCACTCTTCACTCATGAGGTGTTCGAAGGAAACCCGAAAAACTGTCTTAGTGGACCCGGTAAAGTTGTTCTCACTTTGTCCATCGCAAAAAAATATTATGGCGACAAACCAGCATTGGGCAGAGTAATTACTTTGCCAACTGGAGAAAAACGTACAGTCTCCGCTGTAATCTCAGACCTGCCAGACAATTCACATTTAAAATATGATCTGCTGCTTTCTGAGATTTCAGAAAGAAAAAGGTTTGCGAACACAGAAGACTTGATCCGAAAATCAGAGGCGTTTTGGAATCCTCGTTGCTACACGTACGTATTGATGCCTGAGGAATACCGTGCTGACGATTGGAATGACCGATTCCAAGTTATTTTTGAAAATCACTATACTTCTTTCGGCAAGAAAATCGAGGGCTCTGCTACCTCTGCTTTGACTGTTTTAAGTGATATCCATTATACTTCTGATTTGCAAGATGATGAGGTGCAAGGAGACTTAAGTTACTTGTATACTTTCGCCACTATTGGTCTGCTTGTAATTTTGCTAGTGAGCGTCAATTATATGAACATGGCTACCGCCAGGTCCATTGTTCGAACCAAAGAAATCGGCATACGAAAAGTACTAGGCTCGACGCGTAGACAATTGTTTTTCTCCGTTCTCTCTGAAGCACTGATTATGTCCCTTCTGGCGATGTTCTTTGCCATCATTATTGTCTTTATTGTATTGGAAGCAACTCCTTTTAATAGTTGGATCAATAAAGATCTAAACCTTAACTTCCTAAGCAATCCACAGCTACTATTTGGAGTACTCATAATATCTCTCTCAGTCGGTCTCATATCTGGTCTCTATCCAGCAGCGTACATCCCCTCTGTCAAAGTCACTTCTGCGCTTAAGGGAAGTGTTCAGACCAATCGTATTGAAACCTACTTAAGAAAAAGTTTAATTGTTCTGCAATTTTCGGTATCTATTTTCGTCGTGCTGCTGGTAGTCATGATGAATCAGCAAACAAGCTATCTTAAATCGACGGATATTGGATTTAACAAGGATAATCTATTGGTAATTCCGCTTCAAGGGTCCATGACAGGTAAAGTAGATGCAATTCGCAACAAATTGTATTCTAACCCTAATATACTATCAATAACATCTGCACGAACAACACCAGGAATCAATGTACATAGTCCGGCATTTCGTGTAGAGCAAGATGGGGAAATGGTGATTAAATCACTTGGTGTGATCATCACTGGCAGTGATTATCTGAAAACAATGGAAATGGAAATTGTTGAAGGTCGTGATTTCCGTCCTGAAGACTCCAGGCGTGAGAGTCCAGGAGTGATCATCAATCAGACCGCTGCGGAAGAACTGGGTTGGGCAAGGAATCCGTTGAATAAGCGAGTCCGTTTCTTCAACGGAAAGGTAGACATGCATGTGATCGGAGTGGTGAAAGACTTTAATTTTCAATCGCTTCATAACTCGATAGGCCCTTTGGTGATTTTAAGATCAGGTAGAGAATCAGGTGCCTTACATGTAAGGGTTTTGCAGAAAGGCTTGGATCAAACACTGGCCTTTTTAAAAGAGCAGTTTGAGGTATTCGATCCGGCGCATCCTTTCGAGTATTCGTTTGTAAATCAAGAGTTTGAAAAACAATATCAGGCAGAGCAAATCCAGATGCAACTGATTTCATTACTGTCAGTTATTTGTATCATTGTTTCGGCTTTGGGATTGATTGGCTTATCTGCATTTAATATCGACCAAAAGGCGAAAGAAATAAGTATTCGAAAAGTAATTGGTGCCTCCACCGAAAGCATCCTCGTGAAATTCTCTAAGGAGTATGTATTTCTCATATTGGTAGCCATCGTACTAGCCATCCCTTCGGCTGACTATATGATTAATGAGTGGCTAGCAGCGTTTGCATACCAAGTAAACATTAAATGGTATATCTACTTAATTCCTGGTTTTCTGGTACTTCTCCTGGGATTGATAATTGTATTATTACAATCTATAAAGTCAGCTCAGGCAAATCCAGTGCGATCACTAAGACAATCGTAAACTTATTTTTTTAAAAAAAGCTGCTTTTATTCTCAACTATTTTATTAGCGAAAAATGAAAAAGAAAGTAGGCGTAATTGGAGCCGGTCCGTCTGGTTTAGTTACTATCAAAGAGCTGCTCAGCCAAGGTATTGACCCAATATGTTTCGAATCACAGGAGACTTTCGGGGGGGCCTTCAGACCCATATTAAAAGGGGGGCGATCATATGACAATCTAAAACTTACTGTATCGAACTATTTTATGGCATACTCTGATTTTATGCCTGATCCAGGCACTGAAAGAAGGTATTGGAAAGTAGTGGAATACCGGAAGTACTTGGATGACTATGTGGAGAGATTTGATCTAAAGAAACACATCCTATTTTCGCATGAGGTAACCCATGCCGATATTGATGGCCATCAAGTAGTGGTTCAGGTGAAAAACGATAAAAAAAAATCCTCTACTTATCATGTTGATCATCTGATCATTTGTGGCGGCAGTAATTTCACTCCTTTGACTCCAACTTTTGATCAACAAGAAGGTTTCGAAGGCAAGATTTTACACTCCAGTAACTACCCAGGTGCAGCGGCTTTTAGAGGTAAACGTGTTGTTTGCATCGGACTAGGTGAATCGGGCGCTGATATAGTTCATGAAATCAGCCAGGTTACTCAATGTGAAGTGTTGGTAAGAGACTACCCTAATGTGATTCCACGCTGGATCAATGGTTTTACAAACGATGCTTACACTGCGTTTGCTTTTTACAAAATGGGTGCGAGGGGTATCGACTTTTTCATGAAGATCAAAGCGTTTTACTATTTGCGATTCAAAAAAAACATGACGACTGGGGAAAGACTTGTACAAGAATGGATTTATAAAAGAAAAACATTTATTGGCAAGTTCCTAACGAAAAGTGACATTTTCATTGAAGACATCATCCAAAAAAGATTGATTCTTAAAAAGGATGAGGTCAAGTCACTTACCCGTGATACTATTCTTACTACTAATGGGGACCAGATTAAAGCAGATGTTATCCTATGCAACACAGGATACCAGACATCCTTAGATAGCTTTTCGTTCGGCTCAGATTTTGAAAACCCAAGAAGACTTTTCAAACACATGATACATCCAGAATATGGAGATAAGGTTTGCATCGTTGGGTGGGCAAGACCTACTCAGGGAGGCCTCCCTGCTTGTTCTGAGATGCAATCTCGCTACATCGCTATGCTGATATCAGAAAAGAAAAGCTTACCATCAATTGATAGAATGCAAGCTACTATCTCAAAAGATGCAGCCTACTATGAAAAAGTGTTTAAAGACAGTAAGAGGATAAACTCACTTATTAGTTATCATGACTTCATGAATGATATGGCAAAACTCATAGGGTGTAAGCCCAACTTTCTGAAAGGAAAGAACCTGCGGCTACTCCCTAAATATTTATTTGGATCGCAACTACCATCTTTTTATAGAATCAATGATGTGAGTCCTAACGAAAACACTAAATCATCTATTACTTCTTTACCAATTGCATATTCTTGGAGGAGGAGGATGGTAATTTTCTTTGTCATTATATTCTGTAAACCGATTTTAGGATTGATAAATCTCAAAGTAATGGCCGCACAAAGTAAAGTTTGATTCAATTTAGAATTTTTATAAAAGAAAAACTACGCAAAGTCGGCATTACGATTTCAATTTGATGAATTCAACTGGAATAATCCATAATGATATGAGTCTTTTAACTAAACTCACAAGCCACTCTGATTCAGAAATTGACTTGATACTTGAAGAATTTGAATGGCAGCTCCAAAAAGACTTGAGAGATGATGATTTAAAGGGAAGCATCTCAATGGCGATTGTAAAGGAGGACAATTTAATTCGATCCAAAGCATTTGGTTTTCATGACTTCAAAAAGGTCTCAGGCAACAACTGATAGTGTCTATAGAACAGGATCTATATCCAAATCATTAGTAGCGTATGTAATAATGCTTTTAGTTCAGGATAACACTATTGAACTGGATGGCGCGATTGAAGAATACCTGCCTGAAGTCAAAAAAATTAAGGGTTATAGAGAAACTCCTAAGATTACATTTCGCTTGCTAGCCAGTCATATGTCCGGGTTGGCTAACGAACCTCAAGTGCCACAAAAAATTGGAAGCGTAGACAATTGGGAAAGCCTTTTACTGGAAGTATTTCCAAATGCCTACTTTGAAGCAAGGCCTGATGAACAATACATCTACTCAAATCTTGCATTTGGGATCCTTGGCTTGGCCTTGACCAGGGCAACTAATAAAGCACTACCAGATTTATTATCTTCTAAGGTCTTTGAGCCAATGAGTATGCAAAACACTTTCTATAAAATACCAATCTCAAAAAAGGGTAATATTGCGATAGGTAGACTGGGAGGGTCTATTGGGTGTTACAATGAAGAAAAACCCCTCAAAGAACTTGCAGGAAGAGGATGGGCGACTTCTAGTGGAGGAGTATGGTCAACTGCCAATGACCTAGCCAAATTCGTGATTTCTCTGATGGGATTTAAGAGTGATTTAAAGAAAGAGTACTTAAATATCATGCAAACCACAAAAAGTAAAAGCACAAACTGGGAGGAGAATTATGGACTTGGTTTATTTACATACAAAGACAGTATCATTCATCGAATCGGACATGAAGGAATTGCTCCAGGATATCGCGCAAATTTTGCATATGAAAAGGATACAAAATATGGCGTTGTAATACTAAGAAACTACACTTGGGGTAGTACAGATTTAAAGTTGAGATCCACGTTATTGCTACGAAGACTTAAGAAAGTACAAATAAAGAATAATAAATAGTATTTATCTGTTTTTTCATAAACCTATTACAAAAATGACTTCTCATCTTTTCATAATATAGCAAGCTTCTTCGCTCAGATTCTGATATTAATGTGGCAGAGCATTTGTTTCTACAGCTTTTAGCCTAACAAAACCCGCAGAGTTATTCACATTTTTATACCAGTACTTTAGCCAACAACCATCTTCCAAAATACCGCCACGCTTCTATCGGAATATGGATTGTTCATATAAAATTCTTAGCTTGATGTTTTGAAGAGTAGGCCGGTAAATAAACTTGACAAATATCGGAAGTATAAGTTTCGGGTTACGAATTAAAAATACATTTTTTTATTGAATTGAGATAACTGGTGTGTTTCATGTACCAGTTAATCGCCTATCTCTTAATTGAGACAGGTTTGTACTGGGATTTGTTTCTCAACTACTAGTGCTTAGACTCTTATTGTTATTCTAAATTATCTATCGTAAGAAATTAATTTTGTTTTAACGTCAATTAGTCTTTAAGTAAGCCTTAATTGGAATTAAAACTGGCCCTAAAGAATATCTAAATCCACTAGGAAATCTGATCATAAATAGGAGAATTATGAATCAAATCATAAGAGAAGATTTTTTGATAATACCCAACATCCTTAAATACCATTTCTTGCTGTTGGGCGAAAGCATTCCATCACGGAGACACCAAGAGATTCTTGAGACTCCCGCTAAGATTGTGAAATAGTTCATTTTCCTAATCGAGAATTCATTTTTATTATTCAGCATGTAACCTTCAATGATTGCGTTAATATCACAATTCCATTCAAGATTAATAATTGCAAAATCATAGTGAATATCAGAAGATCGAGCATTTCCAAAATCAATTATCCCAGAAACTCTATTATCTTGAACAAATACGTGATTCATACTCAAATCGGCATGAGCAAGTCTTGGATTTCCTGTAGTGCTAAGCGATAAATTTTCTAAAACGATTTTCTCTAAAAAATAAACTGTATGTCTATCAACTAATTCAAAATTCAATAAGGTAATTAAATCGTTTCTAAATTCAGCACTAATTGTTTTCTCTTGTAAAATTGATGTGCCAAATAGCATATTATTCTGAATTTTTTCAATTTTACCAAATTGAAAGGTATGTATTGAGTGAATTTTTGCCAACTCTTTCCCAAACGAGTTGAGAAGTTTTCTGTTTGCAAAATTCGATGTGTTTTTATAAATCTCTTCCCCAACAGCTTCTTCTAAAAGAATGAATGATTTTTCATTTCGATCACTTGACCCAACTACTCTAGGCACAATATGTGTCACTTTACTTAGCTCTTTCAGTATAAAATTCTCAATCTCAGCTGATCCTTTTGTATACATTTTTAAATAATAGATTTTCTTTCTACAATTAATTTTGTAAACAGTAGAGGTATTTCCAGCCTCTACCTCTTCAAGAAAATCCACCTTAATTTTTGGGATTTCCTTCTGAAGGATCTTGGAAGGCTTCAAGCAAAAAAAGTTTGTTAAACACAGTCATGTCATTAAAAAGCACACCAGACATGAAAAACGCAATTCCAGCTATTCCTGATAATAGTCCATTAACCTTTTCCCACTTTTTGGATGCATAGTTGAACTGAAGAGGGACTTCTAGCCTGATTGATTTGAAAAATTGTTCTTGCCAATATTGGTTAGCACTTTTAACTTCTTCACAGGAAAATCTTTCATGGCTTAACCAAAATAATATTGTTGGTGAGAGTATCCCATGGCACAAATTTGTTTCGACAATATTTTTTGATCTTTTAAGCAAACTTTCGTTTAACTGACGACTAGCATTAAACTTAACTGCAGAAATAGCTTCATTCAATGTCTCCTTATTTCCTGTTACTTCATATCCTGCTAAAAGTCCATAAATAATCCCTATGTCTCCCCCACACCATGAAGTTTTCGTGGATCTATTGTGATCAGAGTAATTCGAGAAGTAGGAAATACCATTTTTAAGCTTATTAGCAATAATTCCATTGCAAGCCTCATTGACTATTTCTTTCAATCGATTTTGCTTAGTATTAAAAAAAAGAGTTTTTGCAAGAAAATAGATTATTAAAGATTGTCCATGAGCAAGACCTAAATTATAATTCTTTCCGTTATAGAATTGATCCCCTGGGCTATTTGACCAAAACATTCCCCTATTGGTCGCGACCAAATTATTTAAAAAATAGTCGTGTATGTCAATTAACAAATCACTACTGTAACTACCATTTAGGCAATTGTCCCAATACAAGTAATGGATTTTTCCTAGTGCACCAAACAAAAAATCATGGTTAGAATTTTTAAGATCATTTCGAATCGAATTAGTTATCAATTCATCCATCTTCTTCAAGATCGAAATGTCATCATTTTTTATCAATCCAAAGCTTATAAGTAGCCTAAATGTCAATGCAATACCTGCTAATCCAGATCCTAAAGAGGTATCATTCTTAGACGCTTTTCTGTAAGCTTTTTTAAGATGATCTAAGGCTCTATGCGCTACCCCATCATCATTTGTCTTACTCCAGATAAATCCCAAACATAGAGCAATTCCACTATCACCATACATGAGTCCGGGATGACCAATCTCCTCAGGAAACATTGAAATAAGTCTATTCAGAATTGATTCAACCAAGGGTTTATTTTGGAATGTCACATCAACTAATGGTCAAGTAACAGGGTACGGCTTTTGGTAGATTTGATTGATTATTTCTGTTGAGTACTTTTTAGGGTAGACATAATACCATCTGATGAAAGTTTCTTTACCAAGATATTTAATGATGTATTGTGCTTGTTTCTCAAATTCCCATGTTACAGCATTGGAATCCGTTACTTTATCTTTGATATATGGCTGGTGGTGGAGATAAACTTCGAAATAATTTTCACAAAACTTCTTATAATCAATAGTGAATAATAAAAAGGTGTGCCACATTTGATCTATAATCGCTAATTCACTTGTAATTCGAACACGGAATAAATGATTTTCCCAAACTGTTGCAGACAACCAAAGCCATCTCAAAACGTCTTCAAATATAATTTGATAGTCGCTATCCAGCAATTCGATCGTCTTCTTGAATCTAACCAGAACATGCTCGTTTGAATAACTGAGTACCTGATCTAGTGAAGCAATTTTAATAGTTGGTTTTCTAGACATAGGGGATTAAATAGCTGTTCGAAACGTTTATTCGACTAAATAGAAAAACAATTAAGATTTTCTACACAAATTAATTCAATCTATTTCGAACAGCTAATAAAGAGATGTTTACTGAATAATAGCCTCACATTCCTGATTGCAACATCCCTGAAAACAACATCCTCTTATCAGTTGTTCATCTGGAATTGATTTCATGTCATTCAACATGGACTTGGATTCGTTCAAAGAAGAAATAAGTGTTTCCATTCTACAAAAATTTATAGTTAAAAATAAAATCTAAAAGTAAAAGATTTTCTTAAACAAGAAAATCTTTTATCAGTTTTATTTGCGACTAATTGAATTGTGTGTAATCAATCATATTCATCCAATCAATCATTCATCATCGACTCTAAGTATGATCCTCGAAAATAAGTTTTTAGTTCAGAATAGTTCGTAATTATCTGAGAGAGTCTCCTGTTATTTTGCTTTTTGAGTGAAGATTTCAGCTTGCTATACTTCAATGGAATAAATGATAGTATTTTCTTATGTTCATTCACTCCAAGTATAAGATCTTCGTAGAACACATCAATTGTATTGAATTTTAGCAAGCAGTCAATTTTTTTTTCATCAGCATCTATGTTCAAAATTTCTCTCTCACACTCTTTAGTACTTAAAGTAAATTTATGTCTATCATAAATTGATTGATTAACCCCACAAATATGTGAATTAGAGTAGTTAGCCAATTTTTTTGATACCAATTGTTTTAGCTTATTCCGTCTTTTGAGGTGAATAAATTTATTTGATGAATTGAAAATAGCTTTTTTTACAGACTCTAAATGTCTCAAGCCATGAAGCTCAAAGTATTCTTTCGTAAGTTGTTCATATAGTATTTTAGATACATCTACTTTTGATGAATTATAATTTTTTAACGGATAAAGACTGTCTTCGCGATATAAAGACAGGATTTCGGGCTTTTTTAGATACCAACTGCCATAAATTTCACCATATGAATTAATGTCTGGATGAGAGCTTAATAATGAACTAAGAAGGTTGGATCCACTTCTTCCATGTGTGATAATGAAAAGCATTTTTTTAAGAATTGATAAAGGTGTTCAAGATAGAATTTGGTTTAGCAATTAGCTGCTCAGTAGCACCTTCCTCAACAATCGTTTTATTACCAAGTACGATTGCATAATCTGAAATACCTATAAGACTTGAATCGTGCGAAGTAATAATCACTGTGCTATCAGCAAAATATTTTTTAATCATTTTATCAATCAGGTTACCCTGTAAATGATCGATAAATGTGGAGGGCTCATCCATAATCAATATATCCCTCTTTTGATAAATGGTTCTTGCCAGCAAAATTTTTTGTTCCTGTCCTTTACTGAGACTTAATCCATTTTTTCCTATAACAGTTTCCAAACCATATGGTAATGACATCGTAAATTTTTTTAGGGCAACAAAATCCAATATTTCATCAATTGAAATCTTACTTGATTTATTTCCAAGAGTGATATTAAAGAGTAATGTATCTGATAATAAGTTGCTTTCAGTACCCAGATAGGCAATATTTTCACGAATGGAGTTGAAATCTTTTTTCAAATCCGAGTCAAATATGACCTCGCCTTGAGTTGGTTTGACAATTGTTGCCAATATTCTTAATAAGGTGGTTTTTCCGCTTCCATTTGATCCGGCAACTAGTGTAACCTTTTGAGCAGGTATTTCAAATTTTAAGTTATCAAACACTTGATTGGAAGCATTCTCATAGGAGTAAGAAATGTTGTTTAACTTAATACTACCTGTATCAAGAGGTTCCCATATAGTTTCGAAATCATCTTGCTGTTGCTTTTGTGTAAACTCGAAGTGTCGGTTTCTAAAGAGTAGAAAGTCCTGATAGGCAGGAGAAAAATTGCTTATGGTATTGACTCCCCAGCTTAGTTGTCCCGTAATAAATTGGACCGCAAATAAATCACCAATTGTTGAGTTCTCCTGGATTACCAGAACTAAAAGTACACATGTAATTGATATATTTCGAATCTCATCAATTAGGGTTGTTCCTCTTGCTCTTTGAAAAAATAATGAATCACTTTTAATGTGATTCGAATTGTGTATGGATGATGAGTAAATGAGTTTATCTTTAATATACCTTTCTTTTTGATACATCCTTAAATCAGTTATCTCATTTTTGAAGTCCAATATTACCTGTTGAAATCGGGTGCCACTTAGGTGAATTGTGTAAAAGATGTTCTTTAACCTATTTCTGAATGTTTTAAGCCACACAAACTCCCAGAAAATAAAAAATACAAATAGGATAAAAATTTCCCACTGTATGAATAGTAGCAAGACTCCCAGTGCTATAGTTAGTAACAGTGCTATAATATTGGCCGGAATTTTTTCAGATAAAAATTTTTGGATTCTTCTAATATCCTGAGCTCTCATCTGGAAAATTCCGACGCTCTTTCTTTTTACAAAAGATGTTGATAAGGATACATATGAATCAAATAACCTGGAATAGAGGGAGTTTCCTATTTTAACTCCGAATTGAATAACCATTTTATCGTTAAACTCTTTGGCAAGGTATTTACCCATAGCAACTACCAACTGTGCAATGATAATTGGAATGATTGTCATTACACTGCTTGACCTCAAGCTATTGTCAATTAAAACCTTGGATAATAACGGAATAGCTATTTGTAAGCATACCAAAACAATACTTAACAAAAGGAATACTACTAACTTTGATGTGTCTATTTTCAAGATCTGAAGACTTTTCAGATGATTGAAAAAATTTTCTTTCCTGGAGTGAAATAGGTCTAGTCTTGAAATTCCCGAAATATGTACACCAACGATATTTTCCTTTTGATCACGTTGCAGTGATGGAAGGATTGAACACCAAGGCAAGGTTAGCTCTCCGGCTATTGGATCAACCATAATAATGGCATTCTTATTAGGTGGTTTCTTCACAATACAGATCCAATCGCCATTTTCCTTGCGAAGAAGTGCGGGATATTCTAAATCAGAAATATCATTGATAGAAATTAAATTTGAATTAAAACCGACTTCATTACAAATTTTGCAGGCATCTTCCAACTCAATTGTCCGTGCAAAAATTAATTCATCCACTTTATCGATCGACAAATCTTGTTTAAAGCATGAAGCAATAACTTTCAGGCAAAAGTGAAAGTGATATTCTTCAGGAAGAGTCGAAGAATACCAAGTATTATTGAGCATGAAGGTTGGAGGTTGGGTTTAAAGACTTAATTCTTATAGAATACAATAAAATAGCTACCGAAGCGGTTGAAAGCATTATTAATAACGGAATAATAAAATCCAGAATATTTATTTCAATTCTAGATGAATAATTAGCTAACCAATCCTGCATTAAGGGAAAAGCGATTAGAATACCTATAGTGAAGCTTATTATTATAACTAAAAAAGTTTGCTTTATAAGTAGAATTAACAAATGAACAAACCCAGCTCCATATATACTTCTTACTGTAAGCTCTTTAATTTTATTTTGGAAGTTGTACGATGTTAATGCCCATAAGCTAACAAGACAAATGATGAACATTAAAAAAGTAAAAAGCATTACAATCTTAATAAATCTTCGATCTTCCTTATAATTCTGATTTATAATATCACTGAGTGCATAGTACTCAAGACTTTCATTTGGTAAAATGGTGTTCCATCCTGCTTTTAGATTTTCAACATCTATTTCGTTATTAAATGATATTGTAATATTTGACAACGAAACTTCTTGCCTATATAGAAGTAATGGTTCCACCGATTGTTTTAGTGAAATCAAATGGAAATCCTTTACAACTCCAATAATTCTCTTTTTTGCACCGAAAAGAAAAAGGTCTTTTCCTATAATTTCCTCCGGCTTTGAGAACCCGAGTACTTCAACAGCTTTTTCATTAACAATAACTGTGTGGTCTTCAGTGCCCAAATTGATTCTTCCCCTATTAAAGTCAATTAAATCAGCAATAATGTTTTCCTTCTCAAAAGAATTACCAGCTACAATTTGTAAGTCATAGGCTTTAATAAAGCTGAAGTTTACACCATTGATATTTAAGAAATATTTATTCCTGTTTTCACCAAAAATAACAGCTTGTTCTCTATGGTTTGCTCCCGGATGGGTGACACTATAGGTGACTTCAGAAATACTTGGATAATTAAGAAGTTCATTTCTTAAGGATTCTTTTTTTGAGTTAGTTAGAGATTTAGGTGCTTTGACAATCAATAAATTACTTGATTCAAACCCCAAATCTGAAACGGTTAAAAAAAAGTATTGCCTTGCTGCAATAGTAGTACAAAAAATAAGTGATGCAGCAATTAAATAGTTTATTCCTAAAAGGGCAGTTCGCCAATGTTTTTGGCTATTTATTTTCAGGTTACCTGCCAGTACTTGCGAGATTTTGAATTTTGAAACAATCCATGTTGAAATCAAACTCGACAGGAAAATCCAAGCAATAAGCCCAAGAATAATACTCTTAAGAAGCTCCGACTGAGTCATTATTGTTAAGTCGATCGAATTATCGATCATCTGTTCAACTATTTGGCCAGAGGAGGCAACAATTATTGTAGTCAGTATCAGGGTAAGTGTCAAAGTAATTACGCTATCAATCAGTGATTTGACAAACAGGTGCAATCTAGTCGATCCAACCACCAACCTAACTCCAAGTTCCTTCGAAGAGTCCCTTAATTTTGAGATAAAAAGATTGATATAATTCAAGAGTGTTATTGAAATAATAAACGAAGCTGTGATTTTTAGATAAAATAGCAAGTCACTATTTGCACCTGGCTTAAAGTCTCCTAACACATTAGATTTTAAATGAATATCTCTAATATTCTGTGAATAAAATGATACTTCATGCCTACCTTTCGTTTGTTCGTATACTTCTTTGGACAAATCTTCATAAAGATTGTGTGGAATCTCATCAGCAAAAAAATAAGTGTAGAAACCAGGCCAACCCATATTAGTTTCGGATATTGTTTTGTAATCTGAGTTGTCGCTATCTCTCCATTGGTAAATTGATTTATATGAAATCAGACCATCGAAATCAAAATGAGAATTTTGGGGCAAATCTTCAATTATTGCAGTTATATATAAAAGTTCATCTTCTAGATTTCCCTTTTTTGTAACCGTTCTGCCAATCACTTCCGTCAACGGAATGTCAGGGAAATATTTACTGGCAAATGATTTCGTTACTACCAGACTATTGAGTTCACTCAAAGGATTAACTGCATCACCAACCAATGTGCTGAATGTGAATAGTTCAAAAAATCCCTCATCAGTATAATATAGCTTTGTCTCGAAATTTTGAATGATTTTGCCAGATTGATTATTAGTAATCATACCTGGTTTTCTTTTCATTCTAATTGATTGGGAAATACTTGGATAGTCTTTTAACAATGTTCTAACTCCTGGAAATGTGCTTGCATTCGATGATATAACTTGCCCATTGTTTTTAATATTCATCTCAAGTCGATAAAGACGAGCGCTGTTCTTGTGGAAAGAATCATAATGTGTTTCAAAAAATATAAATGAAATTAGAAACACCATTGAAGCAAATGAAACAGATAACCCAAGGATTAAAAAGATGTTATTTGCAAACCTTCGTCTAAAATTCCTGAAATAGATTTTGATATAATTTCGTATCATTACTGGTTTCTGAGGTTAAATAAATTCCCGATTTTCTCAATCATTTCTAATTCCAGATTTGGATCATAGTGAATCGGAATGATCATTAGTTTACGGGTGCCATAAAAAGATAGAAGAGATGTTGTTTTAGCATAAAATTGGTCTTCTAATCCTACTATAGATCGGTATTGGATTACTTCATCTTCTAATTTACTTTCTTCCATTATCTCCTTTTCACATAGTGTTTTCGCATGTTTATTGTCGACCATATGATCAATCAACCGTTGGTGAGTTTTATTGAGAATCTCTAATTCCCTATGAGTACTGGCTAAGGATGCAAACACTGTAACACCGTCAACTTTAATTACCTTATTAGATGGCACTGAATAATTATTTGGTTTTATGAAGTGTGCATAGTACGTTGTTTCACTTAAAGAGGGATACTCAGGGAGTGTTGAAGTTAATCGTATCAAATTTATATTATTCTTTTTTGAGTTAACCCAATCTGCCAGTTCATTGTATTTGGTAATTTTACTTTCTTTACTAGATGTCCAGCCAAGTGAATTTTGAATGGTAGAGTTTTCTGTCCCAGGGGCAAATCCAATTCCTATTTCAATAGGTTGATTGCTTAATGCGCTGAGATTTTCAAGTTGATGTTTTAAATTTTCAATATTTTGATAGACTATGAGCAATGCTCCTGTACCTAACCTAATATGATTTGTTTTGGATGCAAAATAACTTATTAAGATAAGGGGTGATGTAAAAGTAAGAAGCGAATCATTGTAGTGCTCACCAAACCAATAACTTGTAAAGCCTTTTTTATCAGTTAATTGAACCAGTTTTTTAGTATGATTCAGAATATCTATAAATTTTTGGTTGGATCGACGCAAGCCGAAATCAACTACTCCGATTGCAATATCTTTCACGCCAAGTTTAGGTTTGATTTTTTTGAATTTTGTACCTTGCCAAAGATTATAAAAATATTGCAAATAACCTTTTAAATTATATGTGGATACCATTTAAACTAGACTCCAGGTTTAGTGAATCAATTAATGACTCCATCAATCAAATTGAAAATCAACAAGAGAATCTTGATGTTGAGAGCCTAAACGAAACTGTCGAAATACTTAATCAATTGATGGTCAATAATATTCATAACATCATTGATCGTGATGGAATGCCATACTATTGTCACATTATTAATGGATGGGGAAATGTAGAGTATGAAGGTAAAACAATCATTGATTACATGGAGACATTTGTACATTTAAATAAGAAGGGACTTCCTCATATAAGACAGAATTCTCCTGAAGGTGATTTTCATCCGTGGCAAACTTTTGCCTACTTAGCAATGAGCGGATTTGAAAAAGAGGGACATATTGGAAGACATAGTATTATTGAAACCGTCAAAAATAGCAATGTAATTAACCTTCCGTCTACAGAAAGTCATGATTTTGGCCATTTGTTATTTGGGTATGCTTACTTTCTAGATAATCCTGATCTGGAGTTTACATTCAAAGACACAAAATTGAAATTTGGTCAACTTTTAGAAAAAGCAATTGAATCTCATGAAAATGGGCCATTTACAGTTTGTCGCAAGGTACATCTAACAGAAGGTATTATTGCTACAACCAATAAGTTTAAAGAATTTGAACACTTAAGAAAGTACAATGAATACTTTTTGCATGGTCAATTGGAGATATTAAAATTATTGGGCTCACTACTTTATTTTTTGAAAACCAACACTGGAAAGGACACGATTCTGTATCTCCAAGACCTTCTGAAGGTTGGTCCTTATGTAGAGAATCTATCGTTTTATGTTGGTCACCTTGTGGAACTAGCCATGTTTGCTGTTCATTATGGAATGACAATCCCAAAAGAATATCTGCTATTTTGTAATTACACGATAAATCGAATGAATGAGCTTATAGGAATTTATCAAAATGATTTTGAATTTGAACATTGTTTCCTTCATTTAGGACATTATAGACGATCCATAACTCTTTTCAAAGATCTCAACTTTGACTGCCAAAAGATATCGAGTGAGATATTAGCTGATTTCACGTTAGAGTTAAATGGTATTACAGCTATAAGCAAAAGCAAAAAACTTGGAAAAAGAAATGAATTTCTTAAAACAGCACATTACGAAGTAACTTTCGATGATAGTTTTGAAGAACTAATAAATTATAGTGACAAGCTTCTTGGAAATGATTTAAAGGCAAGAGGTAGATTCCCCCATTTCCGTCGTATTATACCAAATGGCTGGCCAAGGTTTCTCCACTATGAATACCTCCTTGAGGAAAATAACGTCTTAATCGAGCTTCATATGGAATCCGGTTTTAATGAAGCATTAAAAGAACTATTGAAGAAAAATGAATCTAAACTTAAAGAAATGTTTAATCCTAATGAGCTTCATGTTGACGATAAATGGTTTGGTGGGAATGGTTACCGTATAGGTCTTAAATTCAAGCAAAACGCAACAACAAAAGAGGAGATAGCTAAAAAAATGGAAATGCTTATCAATGCTACTTCACCAGAGTTGAATTCAATCATAAATGGGAGATAGGTTAAGGGTTGGACTTGCTGGATTTAGTGAACATCCTTGGAGAAGCGTAGATAAAACAAGGCGGTTTTTTCTGAATGCAATTGAAAAAAAATTTGAATATGAGTTTGTCGATTCATCAGATTTCTCTGGAGATGTTCTTCTTAATTTTTCATCTAGTAAATGGTGGCAATCAAGAGAGAATGATTTCCCAGTTATTCATTGCATTCATGGAGGAGCCACCATTGATGTTGAATTTCTGAAAAAGAATCTTACTAACCTTTACAGAACTGATGGTCTTATAGTAAACTGCCATTCAGACGTTGAATTGTTAAACCTATATACTGATGAATCTCCAATTGTGAGTTTATTGCAATTACCTGTAGACCACTCAATATTTTATAGAAGGCATGACTATACTCAAATAGATGATATAATCCACCCCGATGAATTGGTCATTGGTTTTTTTGCAAGAATACTACCTCAGAAGAACCTTCATGGCTTTCTTGAAAGTTTCTACTGTTTAAAAAGACAATTCAAGAAGCTAAAAGCTGTGGTAGTAGGAAATTATTGGCTTGATTATCCACTTTTTAATTGGGAAGGGACTCAATATCCAAATTATATTCAAAAGCTTATTAACCAATATCAATTGGTAAATGATCTAAAATATTTTACTTCAACACTTAGTTCATCTGACCTTGCCCTACTGATGAGTAGATGTGATATAATAATGCACCCCACTTTATCTGTTGATGAGAATTTCGGATATGTTGTTCCTGAAGCTATGGCATGCGGCACGCCAGTGATAGGTTCTGCTTATGGAGGGCTGAAAGATACCTTAGCAGAAGAAAATGTGGGTTTTGCAATGCCTACATGGATTTCTGATTCAGGTTTAAGGGTAGATCTGGCATCAGGAACATACGCCTGTCAAAAATATTTATCAGATCATGATATTAGAAAGAATCACAGCCAAAATGCGATGAAATTAAGCTCAATCCATTACAGCTTAAATGCATTCCAAAATAAGTTATCTGCCATAATTAATGAAACTGTAGCCAGACATAAACGATCAGAAAACAAGGATACGAAAGTGTCATTAGGCGACTTTCTTATTAAGAATAATACTGATGTGAATTATTTGCCTGACACAGACGGTATTTCATGGAATGATATATCTAACAGTGTTTATTACTATACCTCAAAACCAACATATAATCAAGAAAAGCATCTAGTATATCCTTCATCACCTTTTCATCTTAATCAAGTTTCTAAACAATTGAAAATGAATAACCCAATGTGGCCTGCCACTTTTGATGTCAGTAGCGAAGAAATAAAAATCTTAGATACATTTTCGAATAGTCATTTTATTCAACCAACACAGTTCGACTTAAATTATAATACTAAACTGAATAGTATGATTAAAAAGGGAATTCTAAACTTTACAAAAAAATGATATCAGTCATTATCACAGCATTCAATAAACCAGAACTGGAGAGATCACTTGTTGAAAATAAGGAGCTTTGGACTGATCCATATTATCAGTTGATTTTAGTGTGCAATAGGAATAAAGAGTTTCTTCAACTGTTAAAAAACATTAATGCTAAAAATTATAAGGTAATTCAATACGATTTCAAGAAATTCAATAAATCACGAGCAATCAATATTGGAGTATATCATTCCAATTTTGACATTATTTTTCTTATGGATGCTGACATCATAATTAAAGCTGATACCTTGAAAGAGAGAAAATTATCGAAGAATGAATTTCTAACAATAAGAAAAGTCTTTGAATCAGATAATAACCAAAGAGTTAAAGATGGATTCATTTCTGAAATTCATAATGTCAAGCGGTTTGTTACAAAAGATGGTAAGAATATCGATGTACCAACCTCAAGTAACTATATAACAGATGGATCACGAAGTGGAATAGGGCAATGTACTTTGTTTAAAAAGGATTTTTTTGCTGTTAATGGAATGAACTCAAATCTTGAGAATTGGGGATGGGAAGATTGTGATCTTTTTATTAGACTTTCGTACATCGGGCTTAGTCATGACCAATTTGGAGAGGCAATTCACATAAGTCATACTAATAGGCAAGTCGATGCTAATCTTAGTAATTTTCGACACTGTTTAGCCAATTATTATAAGCAAAATTTTCTAGGAACCTACGATCAAGATATTATCAAATTTTAGTTATTACCATATCATAATGGACCTTTCACTACTCATAACATACAGAAATAGACCAGCACATCTTAGAACATTCTTAAAGTGGTTTAAGAAAACCCAAAAACTGACTTCCTCAATTGAAGCTATTTTAATTGAATCAAATTTTGAACCCAGTATACAAAGAACACAGATTGAAAAGACAAAAAATCTAATTTATGAATTCCTACCATTCGATGGTGTTTTTCATAAGACAAAAATGCTTAATCTCGCATTAGCAAGAGCTTCAGGAAAGTATGCTACTGCATACGATATTGATTTAGTCCCATATGAATTTTCTTTCGAGACACATTTAAGATTAGCTGAAGAATCAAAATCCCTCCTTATGTCCGGATATAGAATTAATTCCAATATAGAAGAACTTGAAAATATTGAAATTGTTTGGGAATATATGAAAAGAGGGAATATAGCCGAAGAAGATTTGGAAGAAGGTTGCCTAAAGTCACAGTTCTTTGACCGTGAGCGCTTCGGTGTACTGCCTTTTTTTCTTAGAAAGGAACTTGATAGAATCGGTGGATGGGATGAGAGGTTTATGGGCTGGGGTGCAGAAGACCAGGATATTATTGGTCGCTACTTAGGAGACAGCCGGTTTTTACTTAAATCACCCGACCTTCTTTACCTGCATTTAAATCATGGTACAAGTGAAGGTTGGAATGAAAAAGTCCTGACAAAAAAGAATGTTCACTTATACGAGACGAAGCGAATGAAGTAATACTCTTTTACCAAATAATCCCGGTAAAAGAGTATCGCCTTTAGAGATCAAGTAATGAAAATAGCAGTACTTTCCTCATATTCTTGGATTCAAAGAGCTAATAATTATGGTTCTCTCTTTCAATATTATGCATTACAAGTCTACCTTAAAAAACTCAATTGTGAGGTTTTTTGGATACGTCTTAATAATGTTTCACAAAAAAGAAAGGTATTTATAGATTCGACTTTAGAAGAAAAAATCACTAATTGTCAATTTGAATTTAAATGCTTCATTGACAATTTCTTAAATGTATCTACCCACGAATACCCTTCTTTAGTAGCTTTTAGGAAAAATCCACCCCAAGCTGATATTTATATAACTGGCAGTGATCAAGTATGGAATGGTATAGTACCAGAATATTTTCTACATTTCTTTCCCAAAGGTGGTACTAAGGCCTCGTACGCAGCAAGTTTTGGTAAAAACTCTTTGAATATTGAAGAATTTTCGCTTCTCAAAAAATTACTTTCTAATCTCGATTTTATTTCAGTTAGAGAAAACTCTGCTTTACAACTTTGTGAGCAAGTTTTGGAAAGACCAATAGACCTTACATGTGATCCAACGCTCTTGCTTGAGAAGGAGGACTATTTGCAACTGATTAGAAGGGACTCTGCCTTTTTCATTGATGAATCTCGCCCCAAATTTGTTATTTACTTGGTAAATGAGTGTCCATTTACAGTCGATGAACTCGCATTTATTGAAAATTATGCAAATTCTGAGGGACTTGAAGTGGTGATTATCGCTATTCAGGGTGCAGAAAACAATTTTCCCTCCACTATTGTCAAGATGCCTTCGCCAAATAAATGGCTTCACCTAATTTCTGTAGCTAAGTACGTAATAACGAATTCATACCATGGCCTACTTTTTTCAATAATTTTTGAAAAAAAATTTATGCTTGCAACACAAAAGAATAAGGCATTTGCTGAAAATGATAGGTTTACCACAATACTCAATCGATTTCAACTAACTCATAGAGTCTACACCTCTCAAAAAGAGCATCTAGTCAAGATCAGCAACGAAATCGATTGGCATTCTGTAAGAAAGCATAAACGACAATTTGTAAATCATTCAGTACAATTCTTAAATCGTGTTATCTATAATCACAATTCATAGGTTCTTTGTGGCAAAGAGGTATGATTTATATTTTTTTAAAAAAAATCAACCAATTTTAATCAATGAACAAAATTAAGCAGGCAGTTATTTTGGCTGGGGGTAGAGGATCGCGACTAGGAATTCTGACATCTGACATTCCAAAGCCGTTAATTAAGGTTGGAGATATGCCCGTGATTGAACATCAAATTAAATTACTACATAAATATGGTGTTCGAAGAATACTCATCACTGCTAATTATCACCATGAAGCACTCTCTAAGTTCACGAAAAAAATAAAACTACAAGGACTTCAGCTTCAAGTTTATGTAGAAAAAGAACCACTCGGAACAGCAGGTGCATTTCCATCATTCATGGATGATTTAGAGGAGCATTTCTTTATTCTTTACGGAGATGTGATGTTGGACATGGATTTAGATAGATTAATAGCATTTCATTTTTCACATAATTCAGACATAACATTAGTTACTCATTCTAATGATCACCCTCAAGATAGTGATCTGATTGAAACCGATGGTGCAAATAGAATATCTCGTTTCATACGAAAACCACATGAAAATGGTTTTGTTGGTCAGAACCTTGTAAACGCTGGGCTTTATTTAATGTCTAAATCAATAATTAATGGAATTCCGTTTCGGAATAAATTTGATTTTGTTAAAGATCTTTTTCCTACCATTATTTTAACTAAACAACTCTATTCCTATAGAACTTCTGAATACCTTAAAGACATGGGTACGCCAGAGAGACTAGAGAGAATAAGGATAGATTTCGCCAAAGGGATTATTCAAAAGAGAAATTTATCAAACCCTCAAAAGGCGATCTTCTTAGACAGAGACGGTGTCTTAAACTATGATATTGATCTCATATCCAAACCAAAAGATTTGATTCTTTACGATTTCACCGTGGAAGCTATTTCTAAAATCAATAAATCAGATTATTTGTGCATTGTAGTAACAAATCAATCCGTTGTTGCACGAAACCTTTGTACTATAAATGAGCTTGAGGCAATCCATAGAAAACTAGACATGGAACTAGCAAAAGGAGGCGCTAAACTTGATGCTCTATATTACTGTCCATTTCATCCAGATAAGGGATATCCAGAGGAAAACCCAAACTTTAAAAGCGAACATCACTGGAGAAAACCAAATGATGGAATGTTGTTACAAGCGGCAAATGATTACAATATTAATTTAAGTGAATCTTATATGATAGGTGATAGAGAAACTGATATTGAAGCCGGCAGAAAAGCTGGTGTGATAACAATAGGTGTAGATACAGGATATGGTCTTAAATCAAGGACAATAAATCCTGATTTCTTTTTCAAAAACCTGAACAAAGCAGTAGAGTTTATTATTGAAAATAATTCTTAACATTGGTTTTTAAGGGAGAAAAAACATTACATTTCTATTTATTAAATTTTGATGTTTTCATTGCAATAAGGAACGAATGATAATAACTCGAACCCCTTTTAGAATCAGTTTTATTGGTGGTGGATCAGATATGCCATCGTATTATAAAAGATTCCCAGGATGTGTTCTCAGCAGCACCATTAACAAGTTCATGTACATTGCGTCTCATCGATTCTTTGATAAAAATAAAGTGAGATTGAAGTATAGCAAGACAGAGACCATTCAAAACATCAATAATATCAAACATCCAATTTTTAGGGAAGTGCTCAAAAAATTCAATTTTGAGGGTGGTATTGAATTTTCTTCTATTGCAGATGTTCCATCAGGTACAGGAATGGGATCTTCTTCCTCTTTTACAGTAGGCTTATTGCACAATGCATATGTAAATAGAAAGAAATATGTGTCGAAAGAAACACTAGCAAGGGACGCTTGTGAAATTGAAATTGACATACTCAATGAGCCAATAGGGAAACAAGATCAATATGCGGCCTCATATGGAGGAATAAATGCTATTCAATTCAACACTGACGATTCTGTGAACGTCGAAAAAATTTATCTAAAAAAATCCATTCTTACTGAATTGGAAAGGAATTTAGTCCTCTTCTATACCGGGGAAAAGCGAGCTGCACATACTATTCTTGAAGAGCAAAAAAGAAATCTATTACAGGATAAATATGCTGGCTACATGAAGCATATGGTATCATTGGTCAATGAAGCTAAGTCTTTTCTTATTAACAACAAATTGGACGATTTCGCGAGAACGTTAAGTGAGAATTGGGAAATAAAAAAGAAATTAAGTTCAAACGTTTCTAATGAAATGATCGATCGAATTTACAGAGTTGCTATGAAAAATGGAGCAATTGGTGGAAAGCTTTTGGGGGCAGGAGAAAGTGGATTTTTTCTATTTTATTGTCCATATAAAAAGCAACAGATACTCGAAGATAAGATTGGACTTAAGAAGTTTGATTTTAAGTTTGAATCGGAGGGATCAAAGGTGATACATTATTCAGATGAAGATTAGATGGAAAACATTTATACATCGTACATTAAAAAATTGACGGAACAAATTACAAAATTAGACTTTCAAGAAATTGACAGGTTGAGAGTTCTAATTGATTCTACCCGGTCGAAGGGAAATACCATATATATATTTGGTAATGGGGGAAGCGGTGCCAACTCTTCTCATATTGCAGGAGACTACCTGAAAAGTCTGAATAATGGCCAAAAAAATAGAATTCGAATCATTTGTTTGAATGATAACTTCCCAGCCATTGGCGCAATTGCGAACGATATCGACTACAATGACATTTTCAAAAACCAACTTAGTGCCCTTATCAAACCAGGTGATCTTGTTATTGGATTAAGTGGAAGTGGGAAATCTAAGAATGTTGTTAGGGCATTGAAGTGTGCAAATCAAATGAGTGCAACTACTGTGGGCCTGGTTGGATTTGATGGTGGAGAGGTTTTAAAAATAGCCAATTTATGTCTTCACATTCAGATACCTGATATGGAAATTGTTGAAGATATCCATATGATGATTTTTCATATGCTAAAAAAATCATTACTAGCCGGAAAGGAATACACGTACATTTAAACTTACTAGCACAAACACCTTCTCTACATTATCGTAACTGCTTGGATTTCAGAGTAGCGGGAGGAGGACTCGAGCCTCCGACCTTCAGGTTATGAATCCAAACCAATTCACATTATCATCGAAGCAATTCTAGAATTTACTTCATCTAAAATTTTTCCGTTTAACTGGGGTGCATAGTGTTTGTCTGTCGTGTCCATACTAGAATGACCTAAACCCTTAGAAAGTAATCGTAAATCTATACCTATTTCACTTCCCATTGCTGTCCACGTATCACGAGGAGTATAGCTAGTAATATTCTTATCGATACCGAGTTCATGGGCAACTTTCTTAATTTGCTTATTGAAGTATATGATCTTCTCTTTTATCTTGGCATGGACTTTATCCTCGGGTATATCATCTTTCAGAATCGGAAAAAGATACTTGGATCCATTTTTACAAATGGATGCATTGAGAATATCTAGTGCCTGAGATGATAAGGTAATTGAAAAATTATCTGGGGATGAGTTTCTTGTTTTTCTCCGTGTGTAAAGCAATTTACCTCCATTAACATTCCACTTTTCAAGCAATGCCAAGTCTGTAAAATTCATACCCATGCAATAGAACATGAAAAGAAAATAATTCTTTGATTCCTCTAGACCTTTCACAGATGTTTTATAGGAATTTAGCTTTAGTAGCTCTTCGCCAGATAGTGGAGTTGGAATATTTCTAAAACTAGGTGTCTTAATATCATTGATAGGAGAATACCCATTCAAGTCTTCTATTGATTTGTAGGCCTCATTTAATATTGCAGAAATGGATCTTAGAAAGATATTGGGAGTATTTTTACTACTATATCTAGATTTAAAAAATGACCTGAGATCTAGGACAAATTCTCTATCAATACTTTCACAAGGAATGTCAAAGGTTTCAAACTCATCTAGCAATGTCATCTGCTCATCAAATAAAGACTTTATTTGTTTATCTATTTCGACATCATCGTTTCCTCTTTTCTTCTTTAAAAATCTCACAAAAGCTTTTAAAGAATCTTCATAGCTACTTGCCGTAGAATACCTTCCTTCTTCCTTAAGCCTTTTAAGATAATTAGAGGAAAAGCTTAAGAATCCCTTTTCATTCACTTTACCAAAAACCTCTTTTTCAATTCGGACTTTGACTCGATTTATATCCCAATACTTAATCCGCTTATTATTATCTTGAACAAACAGTTGAGCCCTTGATAATGAGGTCTTGCATCTTGCATTCAATCGGGAAGAACCTAAAATCTTTTTGGAAATGGGTTTTTCTAATGATGATGGATTGAAGTCTGATTTATTAAGGTTTATGTCAAGATAAATCAATCTGGTTTTTTGATTATGACTTAGTTGAAGAACTAACGGATGCTTATCTCCTTGAACAATACTAGTCTTCCTAAGATCTAACTTCAAACTTATTTTGGTCATAATGAATAATTAAGCTGCGATTTTTCTGCGATTTTCAAATCGTTTTCTACACAGCCAAAGTTATTAAAATATAGACTAAATATGCCTTAAATACGTATTTAAAAGGATTTCATTGGATCTAAGTTCATTATAATACTGACTCATAATCAGTAAGTCCCAGGTTCGAGCCCTGGTGGGCCCACACCCGAATCCCGCTTTTACGCGGGATTTTTTGTTATGAGTTATGAAAGCCTATTGCTACATCTTTTCCCCCTCAGAGTTACTCGCAGAGAACTCTGAGCTTTGTACTAGCTAACATTTTTCTTTTTTCTATTCTCTTTTTCTTTGTTCCTCAGAGTCCGCTATTCATCTCCCTTCTCAGGAGTGACTCTATGAAAGCCTCATTCTGATCGCAAGACGATCCTTTCAAATCTCAACAAACCTTAATCAACAAGAACTCATTCTAGATCTAAATAACCAACTATCTCATTCCTTACACTATCTGTTTTATTCAGCACATTCTTATAGAATTCATCTTTTGCGATAAATAGATATCTATAGGCAAAAATGATATTTCGAAATTCGTCACTATTTAAAAAGGCAGGATCAATTGATTGTGGCCCTGTAAAACGCACATTTTTCATGTAATAAGGTTTTACAAAATCACGCACATGTTGGTCTAGTGCGTCATCATACTCCGAGGTACCCCGGTAATACTGCTCATATAAATCCACTATCTGATTTCTAAGTTCATAGTCCCTGATAAGATCCATTTTTCCGGATGCTTTTAATGATTCATAAGCAGTTCTTTGCGGAGTAAATGGAGGATTATATTGGATTTTTAGCGTTTGATACATCAAAGCGGAATCACTTCCGTATGGCCTTCCTACGCTTGCTAAAGACAGATTTACCAAAGCTCCTGACAACTCTTCATTAACTTTTAAAAGAGTATCCAACGCCTCAATATCCGTTTGCAGATCGGTAACCATACTTTCCAGATACTTTTTCTCCTGACGCTGATTGTTCGATTCCTCCTTGTAACTCTCTAGATAAAACGCAATGCTGATACCAAGAATTACCACCAGCAGATTAGCAAAATGATCCAGCCAATTAATCTTCTTCATGCAATAAAAATAGTGATATCAATGGATTTTGGTCCAATTGGCAGGTAGATTCAGCAACCAGCTATATGCTCTGCCTGGATGGCACTCCTGAAACAACAGAATGACGTGATGTTATTACAGGAGCAGTATTATAGTCGTTGATGGCCTTTTCATAAATAACCCACAACTTTTCATGAAGGCTCTCGATTGATCGAACTTCAATGGATTTTCGGGCAGCTTCACTCATTTCTGCATGTAGTAGATCATCCTTTAAAATCTGCACCACTCGCTTTACAAACTCCTTTGTTTTTCCCGTCTTTACGAGGAAGCCGTTTTGCTTATGTTTGACTAATTCTGAAGGCCCTCCTGCATCTGCAGAAACCACAGGCAAACCAGAAGCAAGTGCTTCAATTACCACATTGCCAAAAGTCTCTGAAGATGACGGAAACAGGAACAAATCACTGGATGCATATATGCTTGCCAGATCCTCGCCTGTTTTCTTACCGGTAAAAACAGCCTTTCGCATTCGCTCCTCCAGCCACTCTCTTTTAGGTCCATCTCCGGTGACCACCATAGTGATAGACTTATCTATTTTCCTTAGCTTCTTATAAATTTTCACCATTGCTGGCATATCCTTTTCTTTAATCAATCGACTCACAAACAGCACCTTTTTATTGTCTTTAGGAATCACCAAATCAAATAATGATTCATTACGAAAGTCCGGGTGAAAACTGCCTGTTTCTATTGCACGTCCCCATACCTTCATTTTCTTCTTTGGCACACCCAGCTTTTTTAGATCCTTGCGAATAGGTTTTGTAGGAACGAGCGTGAGGTCTGCCTTACGGTAATACCACATCACAGACCGCTTGATCATTCTACCGAAAAGGAAATCACCGAACTTGCCAATATAGTACTTCAGGTATGCCGGAAAATGAGTGTGGTAAATATTGATAACCGGAATATTATGTTTTTTGCCATACTTTATTGCAAACCGTCCCAGCAGCGAGGGTGATGTAAAATGAATAAGGTCAGGACTAAATTCATCCAGTTTTTTTTTGGCTTCCTTTCCAGGTATTCCAAGTCTATATCCTGATTGACCCTTTTGAAAAGGTAGATCTAAAAATTTACAGGTATATATCTCAAAAGGAATCTTTTCAGGAAATAGCGGTGGATGCGGCGTAATTATCAGAAATTCAAACCGGTCTTGGGGTGCATTCCTGAGAATCTTATGCAACGTGACACTAACCCCATCAAAGTTTTCCTCAAGGACATCAGCAAACAGGGCAATCTTTCTCTTTGTCACGCTCATAATCAGAAGTAAAGATCATGCTGATTTAAGCGCAGCGGAAACAAATCCCATTATGAAATAATGAGACTTTTTTTACCGCACATTGATGCCAATATTATGATCAACCTTACTTCACCGATCTATTTTAACATTGAAATCAGGAGAAATAATATTGACTTAATGAACCATGCGTTTATTCGCCTCAATTGCTCGTTGATAAATATTTAACTGACGATCAAAACAGCTTTCCCAAGATAATTGAGCGGCATACTTCCTGGCATTTTCTGACAGCTTATATCGGTCAAGCTTACTGAATCTCACGATGGCATCAGCAAGTTGATCCGGATTTACTTCATCCAGAATTAATCCGGCTTTCGAACTTTCAACATGTTCACGAGCCGCTCCTTCGCCAGCCACAATAAGGGGTAGCCCCGAGCTAAGTGCCTCCACTAAGGATAATCCAAATGTCTCCCACTCGCTTAGTGCAAAACCCAAATCAGCACTGGCATAATATTCAGCTATTTCTCGCTTGTTTTCAATGAATCCTTTGAAGTGTACATGTTCATATTTGGCTGCTGCTTGCCTTACCGAGCTTTCAAATGGTCCTGTTCCTGCAAATACTAAAGCAGGAGGTACATCCAGCATTTCCAGGATCATCTCATATGCCCTTAACAAAACATGTAACCCTTTCTCTTTTGAAAACCGATGAGAGAAAAAAAGTATCAGCCGATCAGAGTTACCGGCTTTCAAATCATTGATAAGTCCGGTGTTTCTCCGGTCCGGGTGGAACAGTACATTGTTAACACCAAGAGGAGAAAAGTGAAGATTTTTCATTCCGTTTTCCTCCATCCTGTTTTTAACAGCCTCACTAGCCGCTAACACTCCTTCCATTCTGTTGTAATGCTTTCGTGCATACTGCCAGGCTAATTGCTCTCCTTTATTTGCTAATCCCAGAGGGGCTTTTTCCAGAAAACGACGCATGTAAGTGACCGGGAAATCGGCGTGCCAAAAACCAAAAACTTTGGATTCAAGCTTATTTTTTTTCACAATTGAGTGGATAATTCGCGGCATAAAATAAGGAGATCCCACTTCAATGATATCTGGCTGATGCTTAAGTATCACTCGCTCGATAGGTTTTTTTCGAACCAAATAACGATACTCCCAGTTACCCCAGACTTTAGGAACTTTGATATGCTCAACAAAAGCATTTTCCCCAATTTGCTCTGTATACGTTTTGTTATCATGCATTACAAAGACATAATGCATATCTGATCTGGATTTATAATAGTCCATCTTCTCTAGATGGTACCTACGAACACCTCCGCCTGAGGGGCTCCAGAAATTGTTACAATCTAGTAGCTTGAGCATGCCTCCAGTTGATAGAAGCTTTTGTACCAATGGACAAACTCCTTCACCCCTTCTTTAACAGACACCTTGGGGTGATAGCCAATCTCTTCTTTTAGTTCCGAGATGTCAGCGTATGTGCTTACTACATCTCCCTCCTGTAATGGAAGAAACTGTTTTTTCACCTCCATTCCAAGCTCTTCACCCAGAATATTGATAAAATCCATAAGCTGCACCGGATGGCTATTACCAATGTTGTAGATGCGATACCTCACTCCCTTCTCATTAGGTTTAGGAGCGGTTTCGAGCACCTGCTTCACCCCTCCTACAATATCATCAACATAGGTAAAGTCACGCTCCATCTCCCCATTATTAAAAACTTTGATCGGGTCTCCATTGGAAATGGCTTTTGCAAAAAGCATTGGTGCCATATCGGGTCTTCCCCATGGTCCATATACAGTGAAGAAACGAAGACCCGTGGTGGGAATTTTGAACAGATGGCTGTATGTATGCGCCATCAGTTCATTACTTTTTTTGGTACTCGCATACAAGCTTACCGGCTCGTCCGTTTTGTGCTCTACAGAAAAAGGCTGATCAATATTCAATCCATACACACTGGAGCTGCTCGCATAAACCAGGTGCTTCACAGGGAAGTACCTGCATGCCTCCAGAATGTTATTAAAACCAACTACATTCGATTGAATGTATGCATTAGGATTATCGATGCTATACCTTACCCCTGCCTGGGCCGCCAGATGAACCACATACTCAAATCGGTATTGAGCAAACAATGTGGTTATGGATTTCTCATCTGTAATGTCGATGCGGACAAACTGAAAGTTCTCAAATTCATCACTTTCAGTTTCCCTATTGTAGCGAATAAAATCAGGGTGGATACCAAGCTCTTTTAAACGCTCAAATTTCAGCGTCATCGGGTAATAGTCGTTGATATTATCAATACCAATCACATGGTATCCCTGATTTACTAACAACTTTACTGTGTGGAAACCAATAAATCCCGCACATCCGGTTACCAATACCTTAGTTTTCATCCAGTTTATAAAAAATTAGATCAATTTGTATAGGCAATACACATCATTTGGGAGGTATTTCCAAGCATGATGGAGCATGATAACAGAATCGTAAAAGTGAGGAAATAACTCACTAGTGTTCATTAAGAGAAGATCAAGAATTCATTGACCACCATTGATTTTTAAAATACCCATAGAGCGTATTGTTATTGGTGTTATCAGCATTATTCTGTAGGATTTATAGAATTTTGAAGTCTTTTTGATCTAAACAAGGAGATTTATCGTTATTTTGTTGATATGGATTTACAATCGAAGAAGCTTCATTTCATAGAAGAAATTCTTGCTATTAGTAATGAGGAACTTATAGACAAGCTAGAATCATTATTAAAGAAAGAACAAAAATTAGATCCAACTCTAAAAGAAAAGCTGACTGCAAGGGCTTTGAAAGCAGAGGAAGATATTAAAGCTGGTAGAGTTTTTACCCGAGAAGAAGCAGAAGTCAAATTAAAGGAAAGAATGGACTTATGAGGGTAATCTATACAGGCCAGTCAATTGACAGCCTTGAGGAATCCTTAAATTTTGCAATTAAAGAACGAGAACTTTCACCTGAAAGAGCATCAAGTCTAAAAGATACCCTACTTGATCGAGCTGATAGTTTAGGCCTGAATCCGTACAAAGGCCAAAGAGAAGATTACCTGAAGCATCTTAAACAAGAGCACCGAAGAATCATAGAAGGTCACTTCAAAATCATTTATAGAGTTGATAGAGAGGTTATCTACATCACAGACTTTTTTGACTCAAGACAAAGTCCCTCGAAAATGAAAGGTTAATAACACCTTTATCCAAAAAAAAGAAGATCAAGAATTCATTGACCACCATTGATTTTTAAAATACCCATAGAGCGTATTGTTATTGGTGTTATCAGCATTTACACTACTGGATAAACCAAACTGTGAAGACTGCCTAACGGAAACAAATCGACCAAAACGAAAAGGTGCAGGAATAACGTACACAGGTATTTTGTTTCTGGCTAAATTTCCACTTACCCATATATCATCCACGAAGAAGGCTTCTTTCGGTGCATTATCAAAATCGAATACGGTTAGATCGAAAAATTTAGGCTTAACAGCGAAGCTTGCAGCCCCTTGCAGACAATCAACGCGAACAGGTTCTTCTACTGAGTCGTCTCTTCGGTAAAACCTCACGATTCCACCATAGCGTTGTTCTTTATATGCATGATCCAGTGTCTCTGGGACCCTCCATCCGGAGAGTGTCATCGCTGCACCCGGTAGTTGTTTTTCATGCTTCACATAATTCTCCACCATCTCTTTGGAGTAGATCTGATCATCATCTACCACAATGATTAATCGGTCGGGATTGTGCTCATAGAAATCGATGGTTGGCAATAGTTTAGTTGCAGGGCCTAAATCATTTTCAATCCAATTGATTTCAATCAATGGATGTTCGGTGATGTAGTTTGGAATTTCATACTCAGTTTTATCCCTTTTAAAAAAACGAGGAAGATTGATCATGATCTTTTCAGGAAGGACCGATTGATCAGTTAGTGAATTGATGGTAGGTAATAGCCCTTTAAAACGAGAAGGCAATACTGACATAGACACCACAGCGCTTGACTGATCCTTCCCCTCTATTTTCCGGATCCACCTTTCTGGTTTCGTATGTCGAATTTGAAACAGTCTGGAAATCTCCTTCAAATATCTGCTCATCTTCTTACTAGATCTATTTGCTTCAAAAACCAAAACTATACGCTGATCAAGAAGAAAATCTCAGCATTTCCATAATTAAACAAACTCATAACACCCTCTTAATCTTCTCAGAGTACTGTCAGCATAGTTTTGCTAGCTATGAGAGGGGACAGTCATAGTGACAAAGAGTATTGGATTGCGCCAAAAGAACGAGTAGACTTTTACCTGAATAGTCAAGCTTCATTTGATATCAACCTGAAGCGATATGAAGAAGTTAAGAATAGTAATAGTTGGAACCGGAAGGAAATGAAGCTGGTGTCTTACAATGACTTGGAAAATACCCTTACTCACTGGTACTGTAAACACATTGTTCACCTACCCAGGATACGAAACATCCGGGTTTTACCATTTTTCAAGTCGTACAAAGACCTGCACTCATTGATGAATTTCTTTCTACCATTCGATCGAATCGGGAAAGAACACGCTTCAGTGAAATACCCACTTTTTTATGGAGAAGCAGGTGATACTAATGAAATTCCCTGTATCAGAAAATCAAGGAGAGCAGATGATCATACCAGTGTGATTTTCAATTTCAGATCCCTTCGATTGACTACTCCTTGTGAGATTTCAGCCCAGCATGACCTCCCGTGGGAGCAAAAGAAAAAAAATGTCATCTGGCGAGGAGCCACTACCGGTCAGGATCAGCGTGTGCAGTTCGTTGAAAAGTATTTCAAGGAATACGATGTGGGTTTTGCCAGTACTAAACAGAAGCCTCATTTAGATCACTTGAAAAAAGACAAAGTATCTATCAAAGAACAGCTTCAATACAAATTCATCATCAGTCTGGAGGGGAATGATGTAGCAAGCAACCTCCGCTGGGTGCTCTCATCCAATTCCGTCCCCATAATGACAAAGCCTTACTGGCAGTCATGGATCATGGAAGACCGGCTGGAGCCAAATGTGCACTACTTGGAGCTAAACAAAGATTTATCCAACCTGAATGAGTTGTTGCACTGGGCAAGAAATAATGATGAGGCTTGCAAAAAGATCGCTCTCAATGGTAAAAAATATATGTCCCAATTCCTTGATCTGGATAATGATCTGCCTGTACAAAAAATGGTATTGGATGAATACGCCAAACGACTAACCTATAACAACAACTAGCCATGATAGATATTTTAATGCTTTCTACTGAGCACATTGAAGAGTACACAAAATACTCGATCCCTATCTGGGAAAAGTACTGCGATATGCATGGCTATCGATTTTGTCATTATGGTGAGAAATTGATTCCTGATATGGCATTTACATGGAGCCGCATTAAGATGATTCAGGACCATTTCAATGAAACGGACGCTGAATACGTGATGATGGTAGATGCGGATACCCTCCTTTTCAAAGACCAGTTGGACTTAAAATTGGAGACGCTGATTGAAAAGTACATGACCGGAGACAAACGCATCCTTTTTCAAAAAGATGGATCTGAACGCATGGGCCTTTACTTCTCTCACAATTTCAAGTTGAGCTTAGAACTCAAACGCTGGACTCTTCCTAACGCAGGGTTCAACATCATGAAAAATTGTGAGGAAGTACACCGATTCATTGATGCCTGGCTAGAGCTGGGGCAAGGAAAACTTAGGCACCTCGCTGAAGTGCACCCTCGAACACAAAATGTTCTTTTAAGGGGGCTGATGACCGATCCTGAGATGGATCAATTGATTGGGTACCTGCCCTCCAAAGTGGTAAGTAAACGCAATACAGAATTTTGTAAACACCTATCTGCCATGACCAAAGAGCAGATAGCCACGAAAATTAAGAAAGAACACGACAAGATTTTTCAGGGTGAAGGTGAACTCATAAATCAATGAAAAAGCTTTACCCACTTATCAAAAACCGGCTTGGACTATTCATGGTTGGAGCCATCACCGGGATACTGTCAGGTATCTGTACTTCCCAGGTGATCTCCATGATTAAAAGTGGATTGGATTCAGTGGATAACATCAATGGAAGTTTCATTTTTCAAATCATTGGATTTAGTCTGTTTGCTACTGCTCTTGGTATTGCCTCTGGCTATTTCATTGCCAGAATCACTGCTATTGTTATCAGAAACCTGACTCAAAGCCTGTCTGAAAAAGTACTAAAAGCAAACTACGAGTATGTGGAGTCAAACTCTGAGCGAATCGTTCCGGTGCTTACTCGGGATATCACCATGCTATCCGAATTCATTAATCGCTTTCCACAATTTCTGGTATCCACTACTACAGTAGCGGTCACGCTATTCCTCCTATTTAAAACAGATTGGCAGCTTACTTCTTTCTTTATGGTCGCCTTCCTCCTTCAGATTATCATGGTTGCCTCCACTCTTCCCCTGGTAAGAAAACTGACACGGCGATCAACGAAATTCAATAATTTTCTTTTTAGAGATTTGGCCAGTTTGGTTTCCGGTTTGAAAGAGCTTTCATTAAATCAGCGAAGGCGCAATGAATACATATCAGGCGTGATATCTGAAAACTTGCACAATTGGAATCACTCTGAAGTGAAACGAAAAGTACTGCTCGAAAGCACAGATCGGTTATCGGATTTATTGGTTTTTATTTTTTCCGGACTGCTCATGTTTATGGGCGTTACCATTCTTCCGATCGATTTCAATCAGTTCAAGGTGATCCTTCCAACTATCCTTTTCCTAATTCCATTTACTGTGAAGATTGCCAGCTTTTTCCGATTAAGAAGCAGTGCCTTGGTTTCATTAGAGCAAATCCACCAGCTGGGAATTGACGTTGACAAACAGAAAATAGAATCATCAAAAGAGCTAAGCCTCGAAAGCGCACAAAACGAACCATACTTGTTCTTTGAGGACATTGAGTTTCAATACAAAACCTCACAGCACGAAAACCCTATCTCTTTTGGCCCCTTAAAAGTCTCATTTACAAGGAATAAGATCACGTTCATCGTTGGAGGAAATGGTAGTGGCAAAACCACCTTCTCAAAGATTCTGACCGGACTATATCAACCCACAGAAGGTTCTATTTATTATCAGGGTCAGCAGGTGGATCACACCAACTTGCTTAGTTATAGAGACCTGTTCTCTGCTTACTATGCGGATTCACACGTCTTCGAACACCTTTCACATATAGATGTCAGCTTTCTAGAAGATCATGCTGAAAACTACATAAACATGCTGGAGATGGAGAGTAAAGTAGATGTAGAAGATCAGAAGTTTAGTTCGACCAAACTTTCCTATGGTCAACGTTCCAGACTAGCTCTAATAGCCAATATGCTGGACAATAAAGAAATCTATGTTTTTGATGAATGGGCTGCCAATCAGGACCCCTATTTCAAAAGCATATTTTATCATGAAATACTACCATTCCTAAAAGAAAAAGGCAAGACGGTGATTGTCATCTCTCACGATGAAAAATACTTCGAAGTGGCGGATGAAATCATTGAGCTGGAGGAAGGAATGACGGTCTCCGAATCTAAAATCGTTCAAAATGAGTACGCCTAAATTATCAGTCGTTGTACCGGTTTACAATGTATCAAAGTACCTTCCAAAATGCCTAAACACGCTTACGAATCAATCGTTCAAGGACATTGAGATCATTCTCGTAAATGATGCCTCACCAGACCCGGAAGATGATACCATCTGTACTTTTTTCTCTGAGAAAGACGATCGCGTTAAATACATTATACATCCGGAAAATCGTGGACTGGGAGGAGCCAGAAACACAGGAATTAAAGCTGCTGAGGCGAACTACGTTGGGTTTGTGGATAGCGATGATTGGGTAGAGTTCGACATGTTTGAAAAACTTTTTCAAGCCATCCAATCAAAGGATGCCGATATCAGCCAGTGCTATTTTATGGAGCATAGAGGTGGCTTGAGTAATGTCAGAAAATTAAAAAAATTCAGAAAGAGAAGGGACGTTCTAAACGCTACCAACGTACTGTTTTGGAACAAGCTATTTCGTAAAGAACTGTTCACTAAAAACGATATTTACTTCCCGGAAAAACACTCGCTGGAAGATCTCGCCACTATGCCACGACTTCTTTATCACGTAGATTCAATGGCACAAGTGAAAGAGCCTCTCTATCACTACATTGTAACGCGTCCGGGAGCATTGACGGCCAACTATGACCGAATCTTTTCAGATCATTCTACGGTTTTCAACATCATCAAAGAGTTTATGGAAGAGCAACAGGTTTGGGATAGAGATCGACCATTTTTTGAAAAAAGAGTTCTCAAAAGCCTGATTCACGATGTAAGTCGGTTTGCTCAAGATGACTTGTTTACAGAACAAGAAAAAATAAACGTGCTTTCTAACCATCTTCACAAGTCTCTCAATTTTTTAGAAAACCCAGATAAAATAAGAACCGAATCAATTGATGAAGCTGAGCAGACACTCAAAAAATATAAATGGAGGTTAGAAGCTAAATCACTCCTAAAAGTGATCTAACAGAATGAAGATAATTACCTCGATCATTTTTCTTGTTTCATCGTTTGCGCTATCAAGCCAAGTGCTATATCCTGAAAGCGAAATCTTAGATTATCATCGGATACTGGAAATAAAAAATCCAATTCTGGAGAGTCGCTTGAACCTATTTCCGTCCATAACCACTCCGTACAAAACGGATTCACTCGATTGGAATCCATGGGGGTTTCACCAAAAAAAGAATAAAAAGAAGATGAAACTGCTTCCACTTAGGTGGGCCAATCATTTCAATAGTAAATATGCCCGTGGGTACAATGATGGAGCAATATGGAAAGGGAAAGGTATTACCTCATCCTTACAGGGGGGAGCTCAAGGTAAACTTGGAATGTTAGAGATTTCCTTTGCTCCTATCATCTATTATTCTCAAAATGCCAATTTTGAATTAGCCGAACAGCAAGGCAATAATAACCCACTGAACTATCAATTTCGAAACAGAAGGATTGATCATGTTCAACGATATGGAACCGATCCTTTCATGAAGTTTAATCCAGGCCAATCAGAAGTTCGAATCGTGTACCGCTCGTTTACCTTCGGTGCTTCTACCCAAAATGTGACCTTTGGTCCCGCACAATACAATCCGATTATCCTAAGCAATAACGCTGCTGGAATTCCTCATATTGATATTGGCACCTATAAACCAATTGAAACCAAAATTGGACGGATCGAAGGGAAAGTCTATTACGGCATCCTTACCAAATCAGATTACTTCAGCGAAAGCGATGAATGGGATTATCGCTATTGGTCAGGCTTCTCCATTGGCTACAGTCCCAGCTTCCTACCTGAACTTACCTTGGGCTTCAATCGAGCATTCTACGAGAAGTCCAGTGATTTCTCACCAATTGATCTCCTCGTCTTCATTAACAAATTCGATGATACGGATGGAAACCCGTCTATCAATGATGAATTTGATCAACTAGGGTCTGTCACTATGCGATGGGTTTTTAAAGAAGTAGGATTTGAGGCATATGCGGAATATGCGAAGAATGATTTTGGCGGTAAGCTATGGGGAACCGCTCCTGAACATGGACGAGCTTATGTCATTGGATTTAATAAGTATGTTGATGTCCAAGACAAAAATGTACTCAAATTGACCTTCGAACACACCTCACTGGATCAGCCAAAAAATGCAATTTATCGTCCATACAACTCCTGGTATTCTCATGGAATTGTGAAGCAAGGTTACACACAGGATGGACAGATTCTTGGTGGTGGAATAGGTTCAGGATCTGTTACGGATGTGATGGAGGCTCAATACTTCTTTACCAAGGGAAGACTTTTGCTAAGAGCGCAACGCATCCGATTTGATGATGACTACTTCTTTGACAATATTCGAGACGAATATAATCACGATCATGAATGGACGCTTGAATCTAAGTATTCAAAGTTTATGGGACCTTACATGGCAGGATTTGATCTGGCTGTTAGCTTCAGGCAAAATCAGTACTTCATTCAGGAGAACGATAAAACCAATATTTATTTAGGTTTTAGTTTGACTAAGTTTTTTCAGCACTAGCTAGCACTACTTAGTGAACGCCTACCTCCAAAAGCCCATCTGGAGTTCTTGAATTTCTCCCGAACGAAACAAATGATCCACCCAAAAGATGTTGAGGTAATATGTATGAAGGAGATATAAATATTATTTCCTAAGATGAAATAATTGATCAGCTCAAACACAAATACAAGGCTGTAAATAAACCACTTTTTACCACTGTAAAAGGACAGCCCCCCCATCAATGCGAAGATACCTACCGACCCTCCCATCCATGCTCTGCTAAACGCATGTGAAAAAAGGGGCTCCTCCGGCCAGTATTCAACAAGCGTATTAAATAGTGCACCATTAAAGATGGCTATTAGGATGTAAGAAAAGAAGTAAATAAAAACGGTGAGTCTGGTTCCATGTTGGGCTTCAAAGGACTGCACGGGAAACATAAAACCGAAGATGGTGACAAAAAGGATGTGCACAAAGTCATTATGTAACCATGGCGTTGTAAAGCTTGTAGCCATGAAGTGCCAGAAGTTTGTTTTGTACTCTGCCATCCACATAGACCAGTTACACTGAAGCACTATTTGCCATGGGCCCGTATCACAATCTCTTCGCTCCGCAAAACCAAGAAACGCAAGCAGCAACCATATTGCAATTAGGTAGAAAACACTGAATTTTCTAGAGTAAAGCCAAGTCCAAAAAGTGTATTTACCCTGGAATGGATGCGCCCATGGCCACATATATGGCACCCATTTTTGCTGATATTTATTCTTGCTATTCTGAGGCTTTCCCATGCAGTTTTAGCTTTTTCGCAAAGCTATGGGCTTAAACACAATGGGAGTACTTGAAGTCTTTAGTTGTGTGATGAATTAATAAGAATATAATATTCAGTTTTCGTTGAAGTAATCAAACTCAAAACCAATCGGTTTACAAATTGATTTCTCCATTTGTTATTTGTAAGTACTGACGTTCGACTGAAATTTATTTTCAATGAAGAAAGTGTATTTTATAAAACATAGAATTTACTTTTTCTAATAATCTTAAAACCATCGCTGACGGACCGTTCCCATCGAAATCCACTGAACTAAAAAAATCTTGCTATGACGCTATTAATTTGTAAGCCTCAATCTATATTCAGATGGAGGGTTATTTTACGAATGATTGGATTCTCTACCTCATCGATCTGCAACTCCATATTCTCATCATAAGCTCCCCATGGACTGTTGAAAACATAATGGAATTCATTCCCTACAATTGTGCCCAGTGTTGGTTCATTCATTCCGGGGAGCGCTTTCTCAAGAATAGTGTATCCATCTATTTCATCCTCGGATGCGTTTAACGAATACCTTACAATCCGAAATGGTCTCAATCCATTATGAACAGCTATCAGGTCTCCTTTATAATAATAAAGACCGTCGATCCCTTTGAGCGGATGTTGAATATTTGATGTTATTGATGAGAGCTTCTCTTCAGATATATCATATCGAAATAAGCCAAACCGGTAATCTGAAAAGAAGAGGGCTGACTCATCAGAATTGAATGCCAATCCCTGAAGCGATACCAATTCCTTCGGTTCTATTAACACTTCGAGCGTTTCATCAGCCTCATTTACAACATATATAGCCGGTTTCTCTGCGCTACTACTTGATACATAAACTACACCATCATTCGAAACCAATAAATCTCCCAGCCATGCTTGAGAGTGAGGGGCTGCATACGAACCAACCAACTTCCCTGTCTTGAGATCAAAACTGAGAACCTCAGCAACCAATCCCTCTTCATACTCAGACATTTCAGGTGCCGGGGTAGAGCAAGCCCAAAGTAGGTTTCTTTTTTCATCCACCTGAAGGCCCATTATCGCCATCAAGCGTTCTTCAGAGGTAAACTCCTTCGCATTACCGTTCCTATCGACAGATATTATAGTTTGATTATGGACACCACCGATGTAATATTTCTTTTGCTTTGAACTATAAGCAACTCCTTCCGGATGCAGGCTTTTATTATTGATTTCAAAGGCAACAGATCCTGATGAAATAGGCTGTTTTAACTCATTAACCTCTGTGATAAGTGCCTGGAAAGGTTCATAATCTTTCAATGATTCCAAGTCTTCGTCAGAATCAAAAGGCATTTCTGCATTCATCCATGCCACTTTTCTTAAGGTTTCTACTGCTGATGCTTCATCTCCTGTGAGTGCTAAAGCGACACCAAGATTATATAATATGGTTGGGTGATTTGGCCTAAGCTCATCCGCAAGCTTCATATTGGTAAGAAAAGTCTGATAATCATCTGCCTTGTAAGCATCGGTTCCTGCTTTGTATACTTCCTGGAGTCCTTCTTGAGTGAATGATAAGAATGAACTAGCAATACAGATGAACGTAAAAAAGAGTCTCTGGTAAGTGCTCATTTTGATAGTAGTTTTTAAGTGGTAGTAGGCCTGGTCAAATTACTTTGTAATTTGGCCTTATCTTCGACGTTTTAACAAGAACAATCAAAAAAGCAGCTTCCCTATTTACAGTAAAGAATGGATGATTTATCTTCATCCTTTTAATTCCAATAACTCATCATGAGAAAGTTAACTTCTATTTCATTCATCATTCTTGCATTTGTTCTTGGTCAGTGCTCCAGTGTTCCCATGAGCGACCGATCTCAATTAGCGCTTATCAGCAATGACAAAATATTTCCAATGAGTTTTGATCAGTACGATCAGGTAAAAAAGGATAGTAAAATAATCACCGGAACGGATGATGCCAGAACCGTGAAACGTGTCGGCACCCGGATTCAACGGGCAGTGGAGCAATATTTCAATGATCAAGGTCAGGGTGACTACCTTAACGACTATCAATGGGAGTTTAACCTCATTGACGAAGAAACGGTAAATGCCTGGTGCATGCCAGGTGGAAAGGTTGCCTTTTATACCGGTATCATGCCCATCTGCCAGGACGAACTGGGTGTTGCAGTGGTCATGGGACATGAAATAGCACATGCAATAGCTAATCATGGTCGTGAGCGCATCAGTCAACAATATGCAGCCCAATTTGGACTGTCGGCAGTTAGTATTTTATTAACCGGCGGAAGCAGCGCTCCATCCATTCCAACGGAAATAATCATGCAAGGAGCCGGAGCGGCTACCTCTCTGGGGATACTGGCTTTCTCCAGAAAACATGAATCAGAAGCTGATAAATTAGGACTATTTTTTATGGCAATGGCCGGATACAATCCTCAAGAGGCACCTAAATTTTGGGAACGAATGGCAGCACAAAGCGGTGGAGAAGCTCCTCCTGAGTTTGTCTCCACTCACCCTTCTCATGATACACGCATTTCTGACCTGAAGGCAAACATGCCAAAGGCTATGGAGTATTATCGCAAATCTCAATAGGTGAAGTCGACAGGAATTTATCGATTCTTCAAATCCTTACAATCATTGATTGGAGGGAGAGCCAAGCGTATAAGCGATTATACAATTGCACGATACTCCATTGCTGTGAAAGATAATGCAAGCAGATGGTTTAAAGAACTCATTTTTTTAACGGTGGGTATATTATCTGCCGGGTTTGGATTGCACGGATTTCTGCTTCCAAATGACTTTATAGATGGTGGGGTAACAGGTATTTCACTACTTACACGAGTGATAACAGGGTACCCCCTCCCTATTCTGATTGTAGTTATCAATATACCATTCATCGTTCTGGGCTACTTCCAGATCGGGCGATCATTTGTTTTCAAGAGTATCATTGCCATTATCGGTCTGGCATTGGCCTTGAATTTTATTCACTACCCAATCATTACTTCAGACAAGCTTCTAGTCTCTGTATTTGGTGGTTTTTTCCTTGGAGCAGGCATTGGATTGTCCGTGCGAGGCGGTGGAGTATTAGATGGAACAGAAGTGCTGGCTATATATCTGGGTAGAAAAACCGGTTTGACCATTGGTGACCTTATTTTGGTATTCAACATTTTCATCTTCTCTACTGCCGCATACCTACTCTCCATTGAAATTGCACTCTATTCCATTCTTACTTATCTGTCCGCCTCAAAAACAGTTGATTTTGTTATTGAGGGTGTTGAGGAATACATAGGTGTAATTATAATCTCCAAACGAAGTGAGGCTCTTAGATTGATGATCACAGAAAAAATGGGGAGAGGTGTCACTATTTACCAGGGTAAAAGTGGGTTTGGTAAGCGGGAAGATTTAGCAGAAACCGAAATTCTCTATTCGGTTATCACTCGACTAGAGATCGGACGTATGCAGAATGAAGTAAAATCCATTGATCCACAGGCTTTCATAGTTATGAATAGCGTGAAAGACTTGAAAGGTGGAATGATCAAGAAGCGACAGTTTAAGGAGCATTGATTTACAAAAAGCCCTCACCACCATTCGATCAGTAAAAAAATAGTAAAGAGAAATTATTCTTTACTTCCTCGTTCATTTCTTGACCAAAAATATCCATGCAGCCTCATATCATTGCTTATAGAAAAATGAGACGTGATAAAAAATGTATTGGTCAATGAGGAATAAAACAATGAAAACCTTTTACCTCATCATCACTCTATTATTGATTTCATGCGGACAAAAATCAAGTGTAGATCAAGTAATTGAAGAGGGGGATTATGACATTCTGAAAAACATAAAAGAAGTAAAATGGCCGATGGCCTACAGAGAACAAGATACTGTCCTACTTGATAGGTTATTAGCTGAAGACTTTCAACTGATCGATCAATCAGGAGGCAGGTATGGCAAAAAAGATGAACTAGCTTGGATTAAAGAGCATGCATTAGCGCATGACTCATTTTACTACGAAATTAAGCGTCTGGATATCTATGAAAATGGTACTGCAGTAATTGCAGGAACCGGGCATATATTTAACGATACAGCTTATTCCACCTACGAATCAAGTAACGTTTTAGTTAAACGAAATAGAGAATGGAAGGCGATACTATCCCATGTTTCGGGCTACAAAAATATAAAGGCAGAAAATTAACTGATTATTGGATATACCAGAGATGCCTACACCCACAACAAACTCCGGAAAATGAAAAACCAATACCTGATCAGCTGTCTTCTTTTATTACTAATATCATGCGATAGCGCTAAATCTACTTTGAATGACTTTGATGGAAATCAATATAAAACCCAGAAATATGGCAATACAATCTGGATGACTGAAAACCTTCGCACTACACGAGACAAACATGGAAATGAGTTAATGTACTATTTCCCAAACGAAGACCCCACAAAATCGAAAGGTTTTGGTTTGCTCTACGATTTCGAAACAGCATGCAAGGTTTGTCCTGACGGATGGAAGCTTCCATCGAATGAAGATTGGGAAGCGTTGTTTGATTTAGAGAATCAAAACATCGCAAGTATTTACAAGGATAGCCAATATTGGACTGAAGGTAAATCCAATCAAAGTGAATTTTCAGTTCGGCCGGCTGGATATGGTAATAATGGTGAGCATGATAATAATTTCAACTCCAAAGCAATCTTATGGTCTTCATCCAAAGAGGATGATCATTTTGTTTGGACCTATGTGCTCGAACTCGGCAAAGACTCCATTCGGAAAGCTTCGCAGCATCCAGAATATGCATTTTCGGTTAGGTGTATAAAATCAGAATCATAATAGTAGAAATTTCAAAGTCGGTGATAAGTCATGTTTTTCATGACAGGGAGCATCAGGGTTGATACTCTCGTTTTAAAGATTAATTCAACAATAATAAAAAGGCATGAAATATTTAACAGTAATAATCATTATAACAACTTCATTAAGTTGTCAATATCAGAATACGATAACTAAGGATGAGTCCGACAAAGAAGTCATGCTGCTGGGTGTATATCATTTTGATAATCCAGGCATGGATACGCACAACATGGATGTGGACGATTATTATTCTGAAAGACGTCAGAAAGAAATTGAGGCAGTAGTGTCCAGACTTAAAGCATTCAATCCAACCAAAATCCTTGTCGAATTTCAACCGCATACGCAACCAAAACTTGACAGTCTATATGGTCTGTATAACAATGGTGATATTGACCTAAATGAAATACCAGGAGGCAGAAATGAAGTGTATCAATTGGGATTTCGACTGGCAAAAGAAATGGATTTAAATGTCCCTGTGGCTATTGATAATGATGGTTTTTGGCTTGGAGACTATGTAGACTTTATTGCTGACACACTCAGGTATGATTCTTATACTACCAGTCAGGAGAAGCGAGCCAAATATATAGCTGAGCGTTCTGAACGCTTTCAGCAAAATACCATTTTGGAGAACCTTTCCAGCCTAAATGAATGGGAAGAAATCATGGCAAATCATGACTACTACAACAATGTAGCCATTGATGTAAGAGATGGAGAAGGAATCATGTTTAATTATCAAGAGCTAACCTCTGAAATAGATGGTCTCCCTTATTTTATGAGGTCGTTTGATTTCAACAACATTGGTGTTGAGATGATAGCTGAGTGGTATAAACGTAATCTATTTATCTATCGAAATATCTTAGACCAAACCCAAAAAGAGGATCGTGTGATTGTCATATTTGGATCAGGTCATGTGAGATATCTAAACCAGATGTTGAGTGACAACCCTGAATTCAACCTGGTAAATCCAAACCAATATTTAAAGAAATGATTTTTGTGTTTTGATAATTACGAAGCATTGAAAGGTGCTCCGTTATTACTCAAACTGACTCTCCTCCAATCCAGGAATAATATCACAAGCGTTCTTATAATAGACCTTTTTTAAGACCTCATCGGAAAGCCCTAACCCGTACATGCGCCAGAATGCGTGATACTTTTTGTAGTATGGAAAATACTCATCTTCAGTTTCCAGGACTCTGAAATAGGTCCAGAATTCTTCAGGATTATAGGCGTCCTTCCCGAATAGCAATCGATCCTGATATTTTTCAAAAAATTGCTTTGCTCTTCTTGGCTGACGACCAAACTCTGCGATTACAGCTCCGATTCCAAAATAAACATTTGGATACATTTCCAGGTGTTCACCGGCCTTATCCAAATCATTCGCCATCCAGCCCATATGAGCATTCACGAAAGTGGTATTAGGATGCTTTTTAAAAACATTATGTTGCTCTGCAATGATTTGTTCAAATGGTGCAGGATTATCCTCTCCACGCTTTCTTCCCGGTCTTAGCTTGAGCTCAAGCCACCGCTCGTTATCAGCATCCATGGGATCCCAAAATGGAGCTGGGTCAGCTGAGTGAATAAGAACCGGAATTCCGAGCTCACCACACTTCGCCCAAACGGGATCAATTCTAGGATCGTCAATGGCTATTCGATTTCCGTCTTTATCAGTATATCTCAGCCCTAGACTCTTGTAAATTTTCAAGCCTCTCGCTCCTGCTTTTACATCTTCTTCGAGTTCTTTTACTGCATTTTCTGTCCAGCCCTCCTCATCAATGTCATTAAATGAAACATTGGTAAAAACGATGATCCGATTGGGAGCCTCACCTTCGACCCTTCTCACCATTCCAGCCAGGTATTCCTGAGAACCAATATCACCTGCTTCTCTATTATATCCCCTCCCACTTAGGTTGATCATGGCTCCCATATTCAATTCATCCATCTCCTCCACCAGTGAAGCAATGCGTTCTTTGGTAAGATTCCACTGATGACTGTGAATATCTACAAAAGGAAACTTCGCTCGCTTCACAGGGTTTTCAGGTACTACGAGTGTTGAAACCGGATTGTATTCTTCAAAACTCATGGTTGGTTCTATTTCCTGAGCCTGGATCGTCATCGAAAGACAGATAAAAAGTGTTAGCAGGAATTTTCTCATTCTTCTAATTTTATTTCAAGACAATAATACGAAATGTATGGCCTCTTCAGGTGGTGATTTATTTATTTGGGTTCGATTTCCGTTTCAGCTGATTATTTTCGCAATATGGAGCGACCAGAATTCGACGACATTTTTATGGAACTGGCAGTGAACCTCGCCAAGAAATCTCATTGCATAAAGCGACATGTAGGTGCTGTGCTGGCAAAAGATACACGCATCATCTCGATAGGCTACAACGGACCTCCATCCGGCACACACAATTGCGATCAGGAATGGCCCGAACAAGGCTGTCCCAGAGATTCCAAAGGCAGTTGCTCTCTGGCACTTCATGCCGAGCAAAATGCGATTCTCTATGCAGTAAAAAACAAAACCGACGTAACTGGCGCTACCCTTTATGTCACACTGTCACCATGTATCGCCTGCGCCAGAATCATCTACACCATGAAAATAGAAAAGGTGATTTACCTAAAGTCATATGCTGAGTACAAAGGCATTGCCAGCGATGAAGGCGTTGACTTTCTTCGCAGGTTTGGGGTTGAGGTGGAAAAGTATGAGGGGAACCTTGAGAATGTGACAGAGTTGGTGTAACATCCAGTGACAAACATCCTCTTGAAATTACAATTGAAATTGATAATGCCAGAAGGCTAATCACAACAGCGTTGGAAGTGGATTGAGGCAAAAGGTGATTTAATAACGTGAGTGGCCATTTTGCTTATTATTTAGTCAGCCGCCAAATAGTCCTTGGCTTCTTCTAATGTAGGAAATGGCTTCAAATCATTTCCGGTTATGGCATTATAACCTTTCAAAATCAACCCTCTTAAACCATCCATTCCAATGATTGCTCTCTTTTTAGCATAAACACTAAAAACCTCTTTGCCTAAACGCTTAGTTTTATCCACGATCTCAGGATCATTTTTCGTTCCTCGCACATCAGTAAGTACCAGTAAGTTTCCCTTCGTTTGCTTGAATGTATTGGCCATCTCATCTAATTGATCAAAAATGGCTTGCTTATTTTTCATGTCCTTGAAATCACAGAACATGATTTCTTTTCCCTTATGGGTGATTTTATTAATTGGCATTGGTGATGAAATTTAGGCGACAAAAATAGCTTTATCCTTTTCAAAAAAATTAAGCACACGATTAATTAATAATGAATTGACTTCTTTTCGTTTATTTCAAATTATTTTTCAGCCGATGAAATATTTAATCATTCTTTTTCTCGGATTACCGTCTCTTGTTTTAGGACAACAGGCAGATGTTGTTGTCGCAAAAAATATCTCGCAAGTTGCTTTTGGCTCGTGTAGCAAACAAGATCAACCTGACAAGCAACTATGGAAAGAAATAAACCACATGGAACCGGATCTCTGGATATGGTTAGGCGATAACATCTACGGAGATACAGATGATATGCGAGTGATGAGGTCGAAGTATGACAAGCAAAAATCACATAAAGGCTATCAGCAATTATTAGAAAACACAGAAGTACTGGGAATATGGGACGACCATGATTATGGAGGAAATGATGGAGGAAAAGAGTATCCCAAAAAGGATGAGAGCAAAGAGGAACTTTTTAGATTTCTAGACATTGCGGATGATCATCCGGGTAGAGGAAGAAAAGGAGCCTATCAATCGTATGTATTTGAAAGCAACAAACGCATTAAGGTCATTCTTTTAGATACCCGGTATTTCCGGGATTCATTAAAATGGAATTGGCCTTCACCTGGAAAAAAAGAAGCAATCATCAACCCAACAGGTGAGATATTAGGGGAAGAGCAATGGAAATGGTTTGAACAACAGCTTTCGGAACCAGATATTGACTTATTCATAATCTGTTCAGGAATTCAAATCATACCAAAAGAACATGTCTTTGAAAAATGGGCAAACTTTCCCAGAGATCGTGAGAGATTTCTAAAGACAATCACCCCGGTTGAAAGTCCTCTAATTCTGCTTTCCGGTGATCGGCACATGTCAGAGGTTTCGAGAATTGAATTAGATAATCGAAAACACCCTATTTATGAATTTACTTCCAGTAGCTTGACCAGCCCATGGGGGATGGAACGGGATGAACCAAATCAATTCCGGGAAAAGAACATCATATACAAGCCGAACTTTGCTCATCTTGATATTTCATGGTCTGGCAATATCCTTAATCTAGAGCTCAATTACTTTGGTAAGGGAAGTGAGGTTCTTCAGACACATCTTATGCGATATTCTGAATAAAAAAACCCTCCCGCTTTTCAGCTTAAGGAGGGCTACCAACTTACTCAAAGTATATTTTCTTAGAACTCACCACCGTCATAATCACCGTCACGTTCCTCACCTCGGTTACGCTGCTTTTTCTGATTCAGCCGATAGGTAAAAGAAAGAGTTGCAGTTGTTGACCGCCACTGAAATTCGCTGTATTGGAAGGAGTTATCATTAAAAGTCTCACTCCTCCATCTTCTGGTGTTGAAAAGGTCCCGTACATTAAAAGCTAATGTTCCTTTATTATTTAAAACATCTTTTGACATTCCAATATCTACTGATGTCACTGATAATCGCTTGCCTTGAACCGTATTTCTTGGTGCTCTATAATTCACATTGATTTGAGCATCAAAGAGATTATTAAACTTAAAATTATTGCTCACTCTGGTTGAAAGCGAAACCGCTTCTGCTTCATCGTAGCTCACCGTTTGATCTCCAAAAGAAACAGATCCAGCTGGCACATATGATCTGAAAAAATTAACATTCCCGCTTACTCGGTACCAATCTGTAAAGTCTTGAGATACATTAAACTCTGCCCCAAATGAGCGCTCAATAGAAACATTGTATGGTCGTGTAAATGTGATTCCATTTTCATCAGTCGTTCTAAGACGCTGCTCCACTCCTTCCGTATAGCGATAATAGACACCTCCGTAGAATGAAGATTTTTCTAGATTTAATAAATAACCAAGCTCGTAGGAGTCTGTAAATTCCGGCTGCAAATTCGGATTACCCACGTAATAATTTCTATTGTCTGATATGGAACTGAATGGATTCAACCTTCTACCTCTTGGACGACTGATTCTTCGACTATAGCTTGCCTGAACAGCTTGTGTTTCAGTCACCTGGTAGGTTAGGAAAGCACTTGGAAAAAAGTTGCCATAATTTTGCTCGTTTCTAAGATCATTGGTTTTTTGATAGGTAATCAATTTTGTGAGCTCATACCTTACCCCGAGCTGCCACGACAGCTTATTAAACTTATTGCTTATGATCCCATAAACAGCCAGCACATCTTCTTCATATTCAAATTCGTTAGAAAATGCAGAATCTACCTCATAAATACCGCTCTCATTTCTTTCAGTAACCAGATAGTCATTTCCTACTAACCTATCGGTATATCGTGTACCAAGTTCCAGATTTCCCTCTTTTGCAAATGGGTGAACATAGTCAGCCTGGAGCATGAATCGCTCTTCTATTTCATCATTGTTTGCTCGCTGATACAGAAATGGAACCTGATTATTAAATGTTGTGCCTTCACTCTGAACTAAATCACTACTTTCCTGCTCGTTGTTATTTTGATATTGAAAGTCAGCGGTGAGTTTTTGACCTTTTCTATTGAAGTTTCGCGTATAGTTTAGCGCGTATTCCACATTTTCATCTCCTTCACCTTCATTATCATTTCTCAAAGTCAATGAGTCTGCACCAGATGGCTCGAAAAAATCACGGTAGATTAATCGTGTTTCGTTTTCTTCATCCGAATACCTGTATAAAAATGAAAGTGTAAGCGTATTTGATTCGTTTAAATAAATATCTGATCCAAATCGAGCAGAATAGCTGATTCCACCTCGATCATGAGATCGATCCCTTATTGTAAAAGATGGAGAGCTGGGATCTTGATTGTAGAAGTTCTGTTCCGAAAAGCCACTACCGTTATATCTTCGATTATTGATACCAACATTCGTAAAGAAATTAATCCAATCTCGCCTTAAGTTCAGGTTAATAGATCCTCCATGATTAGCCGGAACGCCCGTATTAGCCTGAAAACTACCATTAAGTCCTCTTTTTTGATCTTTTTTAAGTACTATATTGATAATACCGGCCAATCCTTCAGCATCATACCTGGCCGAAGGGTTTGTTATTACTTCGACACTTTCTACCAGGTTTCCATTTAATTGACGCAATGCATCATTGCTACTCAATCCAACCAATCCTGATGGTTTTCCATCAATCAATATCCTAACATTTTCACTTCCCCTTAAACTCACATTTCCTTCTACATCTACTTGTACTGAAGGTAGATTATCGAGTATATCAGTTGCACTTCCTCCAAGGTTACTGAGGTCTTTTCCGATATTGAATACCTTTTTATCCAGCGTCATTTCCATCTGGGTGCGCTCACCTTGCACCACAACCTCCTCTAATAAGGTCTCATTTTCTTCAAACTGGATATTGCCGGCATCATAAACCGGTCGGTCTTTTGAAACCTTAACTCCGGAAATCAAAGCATCCTTAAAACCCATAAACTGAACTCTGATGTAGTACTCGCCAGGCTTAATTGGAACATTAAAAATTCCGTTAATGTCTGTCAACCCACCTGTTACTAAGGATGAGTCAGATTCATTAAAAATGCTAATCGTAGCAAATTCAACGGGCTCATTGGTGTTGGCATTCACCAGCTTCCCTTTAATGGCAAACTTGGGTGCTGCCATTTCTTTAGATGCCTGACTATAGGCACCTATCAATAGAGCTAAAAAGTAAATAATAAACAGTAGTCCTTTTGATTTCATAATGCAAAACAAACAACACTCTTTGAAGCATGTTTGAGTGAAATTTGAAGCAATTCTGAAGTTTTGAAATTCTTTCTATCTACGGTCAAAAACGAATATGAATGGAGTGTAATTCGTTCGCATACCCGTAATTAATTTGATAAGAATAGTAATCACAGATTTTTTTAACAATAGCCAGCCCAAGCCCCATAGACTTTGCGCTTTGGTTGGACTTTTTGAACCGCTCGAACAGCTGATCACTTGTTATCTCTAGCTTTGGCCCTGTATTTGAAATTATTAGCTCTCCTCCGGTCAGGGAAACTTGAATCGTTCCTCCTTCCCAGTTGTGCCTTATTGAGTTATTAATGAGATTAGTCAACATAAGTTCGATCAACACTGAATCAGCCTCAACAACCACATCATCATCAATCTCAACCTTATGATCAATCGATTTAAGTTCAATCAATTCCTTGAATTCCTCAACCATACTCCTGAGCGTTTCTGATAAATTAATTTCAGAAACATTAGCAAACTCCTGATTTTCGATCTTTGTCAATAGCGCCAGCGAGTTACTAAGATTACTGAGGCGTTTAATTGTATGTTGTGCAAAAGTGATTTGCTCTATTTGCTCTTCTGTTAAATTTTCACCATCCATGAGCACTTCAAGCTTGCTTTGGATAATGGCAATAGGGGTTTGAAATTCATGCGAAGCATTTTCTGAAAACTCCTTTAAAGACAAATAATCCGACCGAACCTTGCTCGTCATTTCACTTAAAAAGTGATTTAGCCGCTTGAATTCACTCACATTTGACTTAGGGAATTTGAGCTGCTGGTCCGGTTTAGTGAGCGAGAAATTCTTAATGACATCCAAAGTAAGATTGAAGGGTCTTAAAATAAAATATGAAGCCAGAAAGCCAATAACTATCACTGCTGCCAGTAGAATCAAATACATGGTCACCAATGATTCCACCAATCCATCTCGGATATCATCCGGTTCTATAATGATATCATATAAGCTAACCATATAGCTCACACTATCCACATTCCGGATCGCATCCAATCGAAGGTGTGACTCAATACGCTCAAGTTGACTATGCATCACAACTGTATCTGAAAATTCGGTTGATTCCTCAACGAATTCATCCAACCTGACAACAGTAAGTTTAGCCCATTGCAGCGAATCTTCTACAGGTCTGGCTTGCAGTCGATTTTCCATACGATCCAGCCGTTCCATTAAAAAACGCTGTTGCTCATAATTCACTTCGCGCATCATCACATTGAAGCTGATCACTCCGCCCACCAGAAATACTACCAGCGAAACAATGACAAATAATATGGTGATTCGGACAATCAGATTCATTCTTCATCTTTCATTTTATACCCTGCACCGTAAACGGTTTTCAAATAATCTCTGCCACCGGCTGCCATTATTTTCTTTCTTAGGTTTTTAATATGCTGATAAACAAAATCAAATGAATCCATGGTATCCATGTAGTCACCCCAAAGGTGCTCCGCAATGGCTTGCTTTGTCAATAATCGATTTTGATTGACTACAAAATAGTGTAGTAGCTCGTATTCTTTACGAGTTAGGTCTAATGACTGATTATTTACTGTCACTTCGTGGTTCTCCAGGTTCAACTCAATTTCGTTGAAGGTTAGCGAACGTTTACCCTCTTGCTTTCTTCTTCTGAATATGGCATTGGCGCGTGCATTTAGTTCGGCTAAATGAAAAGGTTTTGGGAGGTAATCATCTGCCCCTAGTTCAAGACCATGCAGCTTATCGTTGAGCGCATTCTTAGCCGAAATGATTAACACACCCATATCCGGCCAGTTCTCCTTTACGACTTTCAATAATGAAAGCCCATCACCATCCGGGAGCATTAGATCTAATAACAGCACATCGTAAGAAAACGCATAGAGTTTCTCTGTTGCTTTAGAAAAAGTAGTAGCGATCTCACAAACGTCTCCTTCCTTCGAAAAGTAATTTCGAACACTGGATGCAAGCTCTTCTTGATCTTCAACTAGCAACAATTTCATGGGGTAAACTTAAGATACCTTTTTGAAGCAATTCTGAAATCCCCTAATACTTCATACTCCATTATTCAAAATGAATGCAGGGCAACTCTTACATGAACGGTCACTTCTCTGCCGTCAACTTTTTCTAACTTAAAGGTGAAAATCAATTTAAACAGCTAGGACTATGAAAAAAATAATGAACAGTTGCTTCTTGGCTCTTTGCACCTTAGGGCTTTTTGCCCAGGGCGGACTTGAGTATCAGGAGCCACCTGAAGAAATCAAAGAACTGATAGATGCCCCACTTGCACCATGGGTACGCATCGATAACAAAGGAGAAAATGTAGTTCTCCTTTACCGTAATGCCTATAAGTCTATTGCAGAGCTATCAGAAGAAGAATTAAGACTTGGGGGCTTACGGATCAATCCGGTCACCAACATTGGGAGCCGTACTACTTTTTACAACAATGTGAAGGTAAAAAAGGCTTTTGACGAGAATGCTAAACAGGTAACCGGCCTACCGGTAAACCCGCGCCTGGCCTACTTCAGTTGGTCACCAGATGAAAGCAAGATGGCGTTTACTCATACCACCGCCACAGGTGTAGAAATTTGGGTACTAGATGTGGCTAAGGGGACTGCCAAAAAGCTAACCAACGCTGGAGCAAATGCAAATTTAGGTTGGCCTATGGTATGGTCTCCGGATAGCAAAAGTATGCTGGTTAAAATGCTACCTGCGGATCGTGAACCTTTAATCAATACAGACACTGCCGTACCTACAGGGCCTACTGTCAGTACAAGTACCGGAGAAAAGGCGCAAAACAGAACCTATCAGGATTTGCTTAAAAACCCCGTGGATGAGAAAAACTTTGAACAGTTAGCCAGAGCAGAGATATTCAAAGTTTCCCTGGATGGAACCTCCAAAAAATGGATGGAAACCGGAATGTACCGAGGCATGGATTATTCACCCGATGGCAACTATGTACTGATCACTAAAGTGAAGAGACCATTTTCATACCTAGTACCATACTACAGATTTGCTTCTGAGACAGCCATTTTCGATCAAAATGGCAATCAAGTAAAAATGCTGTTGGATAATGACGTAGATGAAGTGAGACCTAAGGGCTTTATGTCTACTACAGATAAACCACGAGGATTTAACTGGCGTGCCGACAAACCTGCAACTGTAGTCTGGGCTCAGGCACTGGATGAAGGCGATCCTGCCAAGGAAGTAGCATTCCACGATGAAGCATTTGAACTTCCGGCTCCATTTACAGGAGAAGCCCGATCACTCATGAAAATGAAAAATAGATTCTCAGGCATCACATGGGGTAATGATGAGGTCGCAATAGCCTACGACTATTGGTTTGACAACCGAAACACAAAAACGTATCTGTTTAACCCTTCAGACAATGCTCAAGAACCTAAAGTATTGTTCGACAGAAACTATCAGGATGCGTACAGTGATCCGGGCAATTTTGTAACTACAAAAAATAAGCTAAATCAGTCTGTGTTATCAATGGACGGAAGCAACGCTTACCTGATGGGCGATGGCTTTAGCGATGAAGGCCAATTCCCTTTTGTAGACCAAATGAATCTGGAAAGCGGGAAGACGACCAGACTATATCAGTCTGAGTACACTGATAAGGTTGAGGATCTGGTAGATGCGATAGATATGAGCAAAGGAGAAATCCTTGTTCGCATTGAATCACCAACGGAGTACCCTAATTATTACGTTAGAAACATCAAGAAAAAGATGGCTTTGAAGCCAATCACTCAATTCGAAAATCCATTTAAAGCGATGATGGAAGTAGAAAAAGAGGTGATTACTTACGAACGAGAAGATGGAGTTGAGTTGACCGGCACCCTTTATTTACCTGTTGGCTATGACAAGGAAAAGAAAGAGAAAATGCCAATGATCATGTGGGCTTATCCGGTGGAGTATAAGGACAAAGCCAGCGCAGGACAAAATACTACCAACCCGAATGAATTCATCTACCCATGGTATGGATCTCCGGTTTTCTGGGTGACACGAGGTTATGTGGTGTTAGATGATGCAGCCTTTCCAATCATTGGTGAGGGGGATGAGCAACCAAACGATACTTTTAGAAAGCAGCTAGTCGCTAATGCTAAAGCAGGAATCGATGCTGTGGATGAAATGGGTTACATCGACCGTGAGCGAGTTGCTGTTGGCGGTCACTCGTATGGCGCATTCATGGTGGCAAATCTATTGAGTCATTCTGACCTGTTTGCGGCTGGAATTGCGCGAAGTGGAGCATATAACCGTACGCTTACTCCTTTCGGATTCCAACGTGAGGAACGCTCTTACTGGGAGGCTCCAGAGGTGTATTATACCATGTCTCCATTTATGCACGCAGATAAAATGAAAACCCCACTCCTGCTTATCCATGGAGAAGCCGACAACAATTCGGGTACGTACCCCATGCAAAGTGAGCGTTATTTCAACGCACTAAAGGGACTTGGAGGACCTGCAAGGTTAGTGATGCTACCAAAAGAGAGTCATGGCTACCGGGCGAAGGAGAGCATCATGCACGTACTATGGGAGCAAGACGCATGGCTTGAGGAGCACGTTAAAAACAAAGACCCAATGGAAACTTCTGTTGAAATGGAGGTTGACAAATGAAACAAGCGATGACCAACCTAATGAAGCCGGACCGTAAGGTTCGGCTTTTTTTATAAGAAACAGGTGATGATATTTTTATGTATCTTAAAGGTACATTAAACCTTTAATTGTGAACAAACTCGGCAAAAGGTTAGCATTCTATCTTGGAGGTGCCTGGGTGGTAATTGAAGCATTTAGTTTTTTGGTTCAACAATATGATCTTGACCCTGCACTAATTGATATTCTCATATTGTTGGTACTATTTGGATTTCCAGCCACCCTTATTTACTCATCATTTAAGGGAAAAACTAATTGGAAAGCCATATCACTACAAATAATTAACGTTTTTTTGGCCATTAGTTTGATTTTCTACTATGTTATTAATCCTAACAGCCTTAAACCGGAAAAGCTTCGCTTTTTAAAAATAAGTAAGACAAAAAATACAGAGTTAAACAAGCTTGACGCAGTTGCAGTACTCCCTTTTCTAAATAACCTGGGTTCAGAGCAAAAAAACCTTGTTGCAGGTATGCATGATGGACTAATAACCGAAATCGGTAAGTTGGGAAGTATGAAAGTAATCTCAAGAACTTCTGTCATGTCGTATGAAAATTCCGACAAAAACATAACTCAAATTGCTCAAGACCTAAATGTAGATGCCATAATTGAAACATCTCTAACCAGAATTGATACGGTTGTTTCGTTGAATATTAAGCTAATTAATATCTTTCCCGAAGAATCAGTTTTATGGTCTCATTCGTATGAAGGACACTTTGGAAAAATCCCCAACCTATTCCGTGAAGTCACTAAAAATGTAGCAATTAAGCTAAACAAAGTAATTTCCCCTGAACAGGAAAAAAGGTTATCATCCAATCGTACATTTGATCCTTCAGCTTATGAAGCATACCTCAGAGGCACTTTTTACACAGGGCTTTTGACACCTAAAAATTTTTCTAAGGCTGAGTTTTATTTTTCAAAAGCGCTTCAGCTTGATTCTACTATTATCGAGGCTTATTGTGGACTAGCAAGCATGTGGGCATCTAAAAGACAAATGGGATATGTGAGACCACATCTGGCAAGTGATAAAATTGATTCCCTTATCACTCTCGCTGAACAAATTTCAACCAAAAATGCCAGCCTATTCAGCATCAAAGCTGTGGAAAAAACGTGGGGTACATTTGAATGGGAAAAAGCAGAACGGAATTGGATCAATAGCCTTGAGCTCAACCCTAATTCTGCAATCACACGCATAAGCTATGCTCACTTTTTAATGATAATGAATCGCTGGGATGAAGCATGGCAACAAGCAAAATATGCGGAAGCTCTCGACCCAGAATCTCCTTGGGTAATCAGCTTTATTGGGATCATGTATACGTTTAATGGGAAAGTGCTGACCGGTTCGAAGTACATAAATAAACTTGAGAGAATTGCTCCCAATCACCCTTTGCTTGTGGAAGTCAATCTAGAAAAAGCAGTGGCATTCAACAAGCATGATCAAGCTATAGAATTTTTAAAGGAACTACTTAAAAGAACCCAGATAGATAGAATTGAAGAGTTTATCAATGACACTTACAAAAAAAATGACTTTAATACCACATTATCAATTACTGCAAAGTTTCTGGAAGAGAAAAGAAAAACTCAGTATGTATTGCCCAGACTGATACATCAGATTTACATGATTACGGAAAACGTAGAAAAACAAATGGAAACCTTACTCCTTGTTTACGAAGAAAATGATCCAAGCCTTCCGTATTTCGCAGTAAAAGGAATGTGGCCGAATCAAGACCACCCAACATATAAGACAGTGATGAAAGAAGCGGGATTGTGGTGATCAATTTTTACTCCATCATTTCAATATTTCTTTTCGATCTCTTTATTCATCGCCCTGATTGCTTGATCAAGATCTTCAGATGATTCCACCATAATTCCTATCAATCGTTCTTTCTCATTCTCATCCAGTTTCAGTGCATTGGATGCTCCGATGATTTTTGATAACGATGATCTGACCTCATGAGAGTTCATATAAGCTATTCGCTCCAGGCGCTCATTCTTTACTTTTATGTCTTTAGTTCGTTGATCTACTCGTTCTTCCAGTGAATTATTCAAGTCTTTTAACTCGTTATTTAAACGCTCAATCTCTTCATTCTTAACCTTCATTGTGGAGTATGCATTACCCAGCAAGTAATACAGCAAATAAAAACCGGCATAAATACAGAAAAGGAACAGTATTCCTGCACTGGTAAACTTTATAAAATCAGGATTTATTGGATGGGAGTCTCCTACAACCTGAGAACCGTAATAACCATTCACCATCAAAGTAATTGCAATTATCAACATCCACCATTTAGAGTGTGTCATGCCACGGGTAATTAATGCATGCATGGGAATAAATGGCATCCAATAAACCAAAATGTAAAAGACACTTGGGTTCGCGAAGAAATGTGCCTCAACTATTAGGTATAGTACGATAACATGAGCAATCTCTAAATTCTTCAATCCCTTTTTAAAATAGGATATAAGAAGTAGTACAAAATTTAGCAGAAAACTAGGAATGAGCAGTTCAAGTGTTGTCGCTGATAAATCAAAAATCAATTCTATCCCGATGACTACAATCATCATCAGATTAGTAGCCAGTAAGACTTTATGTCCTATCAATCTCGATTGAGGGATTTGGTAATCCTTTATTATGGTACTCTTTAAGTTTTGAGAATTTTGATTAGGCATTAAGGTGATAAGTGAGATTAGGGAAACAGTAAATTACCAAAATATAAAAATACTCACTATTGATAGTTTATGCTCCCAACAATCCTGCTACTAAAAAACCGAGGTATGTACCTAAACCTGAACCCAAAGAACCTGCTAGAATAGCAGGAAGGATCAAATCATTTCTTTTCACGCTTTTTGCCAAAGCTAAAGCGGTGCTAGCTCCTCCAATATTCGCCTGAGAAGCTATGGCTATAATAGACCAATCAGATCTAAAGATTAGTCCTGAAAGAATTAGAAAAGCACCATGAACCAGGACAATCATGGTAGTAAAAAAGAATATATCTATCGCATGCGCTCCAACGTCTAATAGAGCTCCAATTTCACAAAAAGCACCCACGACTGCCAAAAACAGATATACTGAGAACATACCCAGTAATTTTGCCCCGGGTATTGCTTGAATCGTTTTAAACTGTGCAAGTACCAGAGCGATGGTCGTCAAAATTAAAATCGAGGGAAAACTGAGCCCCTGATCAGATAGTGCTTCTGCCAGCCAATCTGAAACAAATAATGTTCCTGCTCCTAAAAGAAGCATCACTGAGAGATTCATAGGCCCAATCTGTTCTACTTCTCTATCCAATTCATGATCATGACTCTCACCACTTTGAATGCTTGCATGCGGACGTAACTTTTGCATTACTACTGGCAGGCTTAATGTGATGATCATCCATAGAGCAGTAATTATATTATCTGCAACAACAACTCCGGTAAAAATTGCTCCTTCTCTATACACTTCATAGTGCAAAGCCACCGCATTGAAATTGGCACTTCCTCCTGTGTAAGTTCCCGTCATCATACCAGCAATAGCCTCAGCATTTGCTCCAAATACTGACTGATAATCAATCAAATTGAGGGCCACTATCACACCCAGCATTGTACCCACACTACCCAATACAAATGCAAATAACATGGGCAGCCCGGCTTTCTTGAGTGCTTTTAGATTGACACCTAGCAATAGAAAAAAGATACTGGCCGGTGCGATATAATGAAAAACACCTTCATAAACAGGACTTGAATCAGAGGCAGAAGGAATCCATCCAATATTTGCAAAAATTGCTCCCAGAATGATCACCAATAATGAACTGCTGATGTGCTTTAAAAAAGTATGCTTGCAGAGATATTCGCTAAGAAAAACAAGAAAGAAAAGGACACCTAAAATGTAAATTGGTTGATCAGTCATCAGACTAAAATAGTATAAATGATCATTCTATATAGAATGGTCAAATTCCTTAGTTTTATGAGAGATATAATACAACCAGTATGAGAAAACTCGGACTAATTGGTGGTACCTCCTGGTACTCAACAGTAGAATACTATCGGGGTATTAACACAATGTATAGCGATCAGATGGGCAAACAAACAAACCCCGAGCTTATTCTATACAGCATCAATATCGAGGTAATGCGACGGCAGGATGAAGAAGAAATTCGATCAAAGTATCTGACAGTAGCACAAAAACTGGAACAAGCCGGAGCTGATGGAATAGTTATTTGTGCTAACACTCCACATCTCGTTTTTGATCATGTTCAGCCTCAAATTAGCATTCCCATTCTCCACATCGCACACGCTATCGGACAGGCAGCAAAAGAGCATGATATGCAGAAATTGGCGCTATTGGGAACACGCCCTACCATGAGAGGTGATTTCATTCAGGGACCACTAAACAAGGACTTTGGAATAGAGACAATTATTCCCGATGAGAAAAACGCTGATAAAACTCATGAATTTATTGCTGATGAACTTACTCAAGGTATTTTTTCAGATTCGGCAAAGGAATTCTTTATTCAAGAAACGGACCAACTAAAAAATAAAGGCGCTGAAGGGATTATACTGGGATGTACCGAACTACCGATATTATTGAAAGATGAAAAACTATCTGTACCTGCACTAGCTACCACAGATTTACACATAAAAATGGCTGTAGAATTTTTGATAGAAAAGAATTAACCAGCTATGGGTGAAGAATGGAAAGTTATTAGGTTAGATCAATCAAGTTTAAAGGAAGCTCATGTATTTCTGGAGCGCATTTTCACACAAGAGCAGCATATTCCTAAACATCTGATTCCACCTCCATCTAATGAGCAAAGATGGTGGTGCATTCGTAAGAATGATAAAATTATAGCAACAGTAGCTGCATGGAAGATTAAAAACGAATGGCACTGGGGAAGACTGGCTGTTGATCCAAATGAAAGAGGCCATGGTTGGAGCAAAAAAATAGCTCATACGTCATTTAAGGAACTATTTGAATCTGGTATTGGTCAAGTGATCATTGATGCCAGAGACATTACCGTTCATCTATTGAAATCAATTGGGGCAGAAATTACCGGCCCCACTGATGAATTCTACGGGTTTCCAATCACTCCAATGTTGCTTAGAAAGGATGCATTTGATAGCAGTATAAATGCTTAAATCACATTCACTTCCCGTTCCAATTCAATTCCAAATTGCTGTTGGATGGACTTCTGAATTTGGTTAGAAAGTTTGAAGATATCTTTCCCTCTTGCATTTCCGAAATTAACCAATACCAGTGCTTGCTTATCATGTACGCCATACTCTCCGTCTTTATACCCCTTCCATCCCGCTTTTTCTATTAGCCACCCAGCAGGCACTTTAATATGATCATTATCAAGTGGATACGATTTTATATCCGGAAACTCTGCTTCCAGAGCTTCAAAATGTAACTTTTCAATCACAGGGTTTTTAAAAAAACTCCCTGCATTTCCAATATCCATTGGGTCAGGCAGCTTAGATTGGCGGATATTAATCACTGCCTGACTCACATTTTTCAGGGTCAACTCGTCCACTCCCATTTCTTCCAGTGTAAGCTTTATCGCTCCATAAGAAATATTGAAATTAGGCTTCTTTTGTAGCTTGAAAAATACTTTGGTAATTACATATTCATCCTTCAATTCTCCCTTGAATATGGAATACCGATAATCAAACTTGCAGTCTTCTTTAAAAAATGATAGCGTCTTTCCAGTCTTAATCTCGTATGCTTCCAGTGAGTGAAAGACATCTTTCAATTCAACACCATAAGCTCCAATATTCTGCATAGGTGCAGCTCCCACAGTACCCGGAATCAGTGACAGGTTTTCAACGCCACCATAACCACGCTCCACACACCAAAGTACAAATTGATGCCAATTCTCCCCTGCTCCAACTGAAACAAGTACATCCTCTTCGGTTTCATTTTGAACCTGAATGCCTCTTATTTCATTTTTTGCCACCACTCCGGTAAACCCTCTGGTGAATAGAACATTGGAGCCTCCACCCAAAATCATCTTCTTTTGGGAGCGGAAACGACCGGTCTGATAAATTTCATCCAAATCGTCAATGGAGTCCACGATTGCAAGAAAACCTGCATTTTCATTTAAGCCAAAAGTATTATATGGCTTTAAGGAAACGTTTTGCTGTACAATCAAGTCTATTGTGAGTTATTCTGCTTCGTAAACAATTTCGCCACCAATAATCGTCATCATCACCTTTGTATCTAAAATGTCATCCTCAGGAATGGTCATGATGTTTTTATCAAAAATGGTTAAGTCAGCCCACTTTCCTACTTCAATGCTTCCTTTTCTATCCTCTCTAAATGCAGCATAGGCTGCATCTAATGTGTAAGACTTTAGTGCTTGGTCGCGGGTCATCTTTTCCGAAGGTTCATATCCTCCATCAGGACTTCCTTCCAACGTTCGTCGACTGACAGAAGCATATAAACTTGCCAAAGGCGTAATAGGCTCTACAGGTGCATCAGTGCCATTTACAATGCGAGCACCTGATTGTAGCAGTGTCTGCCACATGTATGCACCCCACTCTATTCGTTGCTGCCCCAATCTATCAATGGCCCATGGCCTATCAGACGCCATGTGAATGGCTTGCATGGATGGGATTACACCCATTTCGGCAAATCGAGGGATGTCATCCGGATGAAAATGCTGCGCATGCTCTATTCTAAACCTTGGTTCTTTCGGAGCACTTTCAGGATATAGTTGAAAGGTACGTTCATATATATCAAGCACTTCTCTATTAGCCCGATCTCCTATGGCATGCACACATACCTGGAAGCCTGCCTTATAAGCGTCCTTTGTAATCGCCTCTATTTCATCCATTGGCATCACATTATGCCCATGAACACCCGGGGCATCAGTGTATTCTTCTAGTAACCAAGCTCCTCTCGATCCAAGTGCGCCATCTGCATATAGCTTTACCGATCGAACCGTCAATTGATTATCATAAAGGTCTTCCTCGATTCCATTTTTAAAATACTCATCAAGTAACTCCTCATCTCTTCCATTAAGCATTACATATAAACGCAACTTAAGATCCCCTCTCTCAGCAAATTCTTTGAATAGATTAATGTGATCAGGACCAGATCCTGCCTGGTGAAATCCGGTGATACCGTATTTGAAGCATTGCTCCAACGCTAACCGAAGTGCTTGTTCATCGCTTTCTTTAGTGGCATCTGGTATCACCTTAGTGATTAACCCTTGTGCTGTTTCATTAAATATTCCTGTAGGTGACCCGGAAACACTCTTGAAGATCTCCCCACCGTCAGGTTGAGGGGTGCCTTCTGAAATTGCTGCAATTTCCATTGCTTTTGCATTAGCCAATGCTGCATGTCCACTTGCATGCTTTAAATACACGGGATGATTTGGCACGGCCTCACTTAATAGATCATGTGTTGGAAAACCGTTTGTCATTTCAGGTTTTTCCGTCCACTTATCCTGATGCCAACCTCTGCCGGTAATCCAGGTGCCCTCCGGAGCTTTGGATGCACGATCTGCCACCATTTCCACAACTTCCTGGTAGCTTTTCGCTTCTCTCAGGTCTACGTTTAATAAATTGTATCCAACACCCATAATATGGGCATGACCTTCAACCAGTCCTGGTGTCATGGTTTTACCATCTAAATCAACGGTTTCGGTTTGATCTCCGATGTATTGCTTCACACCTTCATAAGTACCTACATATAAAAAAGTATCAGCTTTTATAGCCACAGCCTCAACCTTCGGATTAGAATCATCCATGCTATAGATCGAGCCATTAAAAATGACTTTGTCAGCAGAAATGCTCTGCTCATTTGAGTTTTGACTACAACTATTGATAATAACGGTCAAAATGACCATGTAAACGGTAAGGTATCTATTCATAGTAATTATATCTTCGCAACTTTAATTATTAATCATCCAAAAATAGCTTACATGAAATCCACATTTATCTATTTTATTGTATTTCTAAGTATCACCACTATTTCTTTTGCTCAGCAGAATCAAAATTCAGGCATTAGCTCTCCGGGAGAAAAAGTAGAAGCCAGCACAAACACTGGATCCGGTCAGGTTCAGGAGTACGATACTGAAATCCTTGAAAAAAGAATTGAGCGAAGAAAGAAGTCAATTAAATCGCTATACATAATTGAAGAAGAAATTGCAAAAGCATATGGAACAGGAACTCAAACTGTTACCAAAAAACTAAAAAAACATATTTACAGAGCCGGACAAAAGCTAATTGATAGCTATGAAGGTCAACTATCAGAGGCAAACTCTGAAGAAGATAAGGTTGAAATTCTTAATGAAATCACTAAAGTTCAGGATCAACTTATTTATTTCAGTAAGCAAGAAAAAACACGACCAGTGGAAAAGAAGCTGAAAAAACTCAAAACTCCACAAGAAATATCTGAAGTATTCTTTTCTGTGACTGAATAAGACTGGATTTGTAATTCAAATTCCCTAAATTTGCGCTCCGTTCCAAAATGGAGCGCTCAGGCAAGTATTGTCTGAGTATTGTTTAACAAAATGCTGGTCGGTGCTGACTCCAACTGACACAGTGTACCTAACGGGAGTCATTTTTTATTATGGCGAAAAAAGAAGAAACCGCTAAAGCTGAGGAAAAAGAAACCAAAGCAAAAGCAACTGCTGCTAAGAAAACCACAACAAAAAAAGCAGCAACAAAAAAAGCAGAGGATAAGAAAGAGGAAGTGAAAGAAGAAACTAAAGCTTCTAAATCCACTGCAAAAAAAGAAACCAAAGCAAAGGCTGAGAAAAAAGAAGATGCTAAAGCTGAAACTAAAAAAGAGGAGAAAAAGGAAGTGAAGGAAGAAAAAGTGGAAGCAAAAGCAGAAGAGGTAAAGGCAGAGAAGAAAGAGGAGAAAAAGGAAGAGCCTAAAGCTAAAAAAGCAGAAAAGAAAGAGGTTCCAGCTCCGGTAATTGAAGAGCAGGATGACGATTTCGATTTTGATACTGAGGGTGGCTTTGAGGATGAGTACTCTGAAGAGGATCGTAAAGCAATGGAAAAACTTTACGAAGAAACTCTTACAGAAATCACAGAAAAAGAACTTATCACCGGAACCGTGGTAGGTGTTACTGACCGTGAAGTAATTGTAAACATTGGCTTCAAATCTGATGGCTTAGTATCTCTTTCAGAATTTAGAGATATGCCTGACTTAAAAGCTGGTGATGAAGTTCAGGTATATATAGAAGAGCAAGAAAACGCCAATGGGCAACTTGTTCTTTCAAGAAGAAAAGCAAAAATCGTTAAGGCATGGGAGTCTATCCAGGGTGCCCTTGACAATGATGAAGTAATCGAAGGATTCGTTAAGCGAAGAACCAAAGGAGGTTTGATCGTAGACGTATATGGTGTAGAGGCTTTCCTTCCGGGATCACAAATTGATGTGAAGCCTATCAGAGACTTTGACGTATTCGTAGGTAAGTCTATGGAAGTGAAAGTTGTGAAGATCAACTACACGAACGATAACGTAGTAGTGTCTCACAAAGTCCTAATCGAAAAGGATCTGGAAGAGCAAAAAGCAGAAATCCTGAACAACCTGGAAAAAGGTCAGGTACTGGAAGGTGTGATCAAGAACATGACCAACTTTGGTGTATTCATCGACCTTGGTGGTGTGGACGGTCTTCTTCACATTACAGACATCTCTTGGGGACGTATCAATCATCCGGAAGAAGTGCTGTCACTAGACGAGAAAGTGAATGTTGTAGTGTTAGATTTCGACGACAACAAGCAGCGAATCTCTCTAGGTATGAAGCAGCTTACTGATCATCCTTGGGATTCACTTGATAAGGATATCGATGTAGGATCTAAGGTGAAGGGTAAGATTGTGAATGTTGCCGATTACGGTGCATTCCTTGAAATCATCCCTGGTGTAGAAGGATTGATTCATGTTTCTGAAATGTCATGGTCTCAGCACCTAAGAAATCCATCTGATTTCTTGAGCGTAGGTGATGAAATTGAGGCTGTAGTTCTTACAATCGACAGAGAAGAACGAAAAATGTCTTGTGGCATTAAGCAGCTTACCGAAGATCCATGGACTAAGCAAGATGTACTTACTAAGTATGCTGTAGGTACTGAGCACAAAGGAACCGTTAGAAACCTAACCAATTTCGGTCTATTCATCGAACTTGAAGAAGGTATTGACGGTCTTGTTCACGTTTCAGATCTTTCTTGGACAAAGAAAATCAAGCACCCATCTGAATTTGTAAAAGTTGGAGATGAGCTTGAGGTGAAAGTAATGGAGCTTGATGTTGACAACAGAAGATTGGCACTTAGCCACAAGCATCTTGAGGAAAATCCATGGGATACATTCGAAACTGTATTCACTAAAGGATCCGTACACAAGTGTACAGTAACTAGCGTTACAGATAAGTCTGCTACTGTTGAACTTCCTTACGGTCTTGAAGGGCATGTATTGCCTAAGCACCTTAAGAAAGAAGATGGTACTAAGGCTGCTGAAGGCGAAACACTGGACTTCAAAGTGCTTGAGTTCTCTAAAGACGATAAGCGAATTGTACTTTCTCACACTTCTGTTTGGGATAAGGATGCTGAGCAACCAAAAGCAGCTTCTGCGAAGAAGACTGCTGGTGGAGGCAAGAAGGGTAACACATTAGATAAAATCAACAAAGAAGTTGAGAAATCTACACTTGGTGACCTTGATGCACTTTCAGCATTGAAAGACAAAATGGAAGATGCAGGTAAGTCTGCTCCTAAGAAGACTACCAAAGCAAAGAAGGAAGAAGAAAAATAATCATATAAAATTGAGCCATTCATCTTCTGATGGATGGCTCTTTTTCTCTACTTTTGCATCAAATCATGGCGCTGTGGCCGAGCGGCTAGGCAGAGGTCTGCAAAACCTTTTACAGCGGTTCGAATCCGCTCAGCGCCTCTTTACAAGCAACCTGAAAGGGTTGCTTTTTTTATCTAAATAGCGGATGAGAACCGTAGGTTCGAAAGCGACTAAAAGGAGCTTCACGAGGGGCTGTGCGGCATGTAATGCAGGTATAAGTAAACGAAGGCATGGATGCGCGTACGAATAATCCCTACCTGCAGCAGGCAGGCGCGCAGCTCCTCATACCAATAGATTGTATATCAAAGCGTTTAAAACACCAGCTTATCAACTCCAGATCACATAATCTTAGACTCTGTAAAGAGATCGTAAGCTGCAACGAACGTATCACCCACGTTACTGTAATCGTCAGTGTACTTTTTGAGCTCTTCTCTTTCAGATAAATAAACCGGGTGAAAGGATCTATCAATTTCGTCCCATAGAATCACCAGGTAGCTGTACCTGATTTTGCTAGATCTCCCACTCTCTAGCCATTCTTCAAATTCATTTTCATCAAGAGAAGATGAGAAATTAAGATTTTCGAACATTTGTAAATTGTATCTACACTCAAAGAAAAGCCCATTCGGCTTTTACCGAATGGGCTTAAAATAGTTTTTATCAATTGGGAATTACATCACTCCTTCTTCATTTCCATATCGATCGACCAACACAGGGTCTCCAGCACCATCAACTCTTAGTTTCTCGTACTGAGTAGCCTTATCACCTACTATCACGAATATATAGTTGCTAAGATCAAAGTATTCATTTGCAGTAGCCTGAATGCTTTCAATGCTTGCATTTGTAACAGCCTGCTGTTCTTGATTGATGTAATCTTTAGGCAAATCATACGTGCTGATGTTTTGAAGAATGCTCAACAAGTTACCTAGTGTTTCAAAGTTTCTTGCATTCTCCTTGATCATTGCCGTTTTTGTTTTTTCAAGATCCTCATCAGTATACGTAGATCCGTAATTTCCTATCACTTCTTTGAACGTATCTAAAGCATCTTTTGTAGTTGACGATTTTACACTAGAGAATGCCCCGAATGTACTTGGTGTTCTTACACCTCTTCCGGGGAATGAATATGCTCCATAAGTAAATTGCTTTTCTTCTCTTAATACCTGAAATAACCTACCCGATGAACCATCTCCTAAACGATCATTAGCTACCATGATATCATTATAGGTAGGATCGTTAGATGGTACTGTTAAGCGTGACATTCGAATGACTGACTGCTTTGCGTTAGGAACATCTACAAAATATACTTCCGGTTCATTCGGTACCGGAGGTACTTCGTATGTAGGCATTGCTATATCCTTTTGTTCCCATTCAGTGCGCAATCTCCCAAGTGCTTTAAGTGCACGGTCTTGAGATACATTTCCGGCCACATGATAGTTGGTCACATTGGGAGCGAAGTAATTTTGGTAGAACGCTTTTAGATCATCCATAGTGATGCTTTTCACATGATCTTCATACCCGATAGATGGGTGTCCAAGGATGTGATCTTCACCATATAGTTTCTTATCCATCACCACAGCAGCAATTGCATTTGGGTTGGTTTCACGTTGCTTAATAGACTGTAAAGTCTGATTAACAATACGCTCAAACTCTTTTTCGTCCCATCTTGGCTCCAGTAAAATCTCCTGAACCAACGCCATTGTTGCTTCAAAATTCCTGGAAAGGCAATTTCCTGAAACCTGGATATATTCATCCGAAGTGAACATGTTCAAGTTAGCTCCAAGCTGCCCAATTGCATCTTCCAACTCCTCTGGCGTCTTATTGGCAGTACCTTCCATCATGATATCGGTCATAAGATTTGCAACGCCCACCTTATTCATATCATCCAGGTAATGACCTCCCATGATTCTCATAGAGAAATTAACCAACGGAAGTTCATTTGCCTCTACACCGTATGCATCAATACCATTTTCGGTTTGGCTTGTCCAGATAGTGGGAGGTGCAACCAGAGGCTTCTCGCCGAAATCAGGCTCAACAGAACGGTCAAATGAAGATTCTGTTTTTACAATGGTAAAATCCCCCTCCTCTTCAATCACTTCACTCTGACCATACTCATTTATTGCTTCTTCTTTGATATCGGCTGCTACCGCACCCTCCATCGCAAGATCAGCAGATCCTTTAGGGACGAAATTTGTCACAATATGATTTTTATTCAGAATGTATTTTCTGAATACTCGCATCACATCATCCTGTGTTACTGCCTTGATGTTTTCAATGTCCTTTTCGATAAATCCAGGATCGCCTGCAAACTCATTGTAGGAAGCAAGCTGAAATGCTTTTCCTAAAACACTACTGATACCATTGTAGAAGTTGGTTTCTAGTCCAGCCTTGATTCTCTCCAGATCTTTCACATCAAATCCTTCCTTGTCGAAATCAGCTAGTGTCTGATTAATAACCGCTCTTACTGAATCCAAATCCGTTCCGGCATTTGCCCGTACACTAATTGTAAATGTCCCTGCTAGTTCACTAGAACTATTGTATGAATTGACATTAGGAGCAACTTTCGCTTCCTCAACAATTGCTTTATATAATGGAGCTCGCTTACCATCTGAAAGGATTTGACCTAAAGCATCCAATGCCCACTGATCAGGATGGTATTGCTCTACCGTCGGATAGGTCATGCGCAATTCAGGAAGCTGGGCAAAATTATCCTCGTGATAGATCACTTTAGTTTCGTCTAAAGTCACCGGCTGTGGATCCATTGGGGTATCAGTTCCTCTTGAAGGAATCTCGCCAAAGTATTTTTCAACTAATTCTTTTACTCCATCTTTATCAATGTCTCCGGCAATCACCAGTGTTGCATTGTTTGGACCGTACCATTCATCATAAAACTCTTTAACATCTTCTAATGTAGCATTTTGAAGATCTTCTAGTTCTCCGATTGTCAACCAGCTATATGGATGTCCTTCCGGATACAAAGCCTTAGCTACTACCGCACGTGTATGACCATAAGGTCTATTATCGTAATTCTGTCTTTTTTCGTTCTGTACTACAGGCTTTTCACCTTCAAGACTAGCAAGAGAAACTGCGTTAATGAAATAGCCCATTCGGTCAGATTCCATCCAAAGTACTTTTTCTAGTGCATCTTTTGGAACAACTTCATAGTAGATGGTACCATCTGTCCAGGTACCGCCATTGAAGGTTCCACCCCACTCATTGATATTTTTGAAAAATCCGCCATCAGGAACATTTTCAGATCGTTGAAATAACATGTGTTCAAAAAAGTGAGCAAAACCGGTTCTTCCGGGTTTCTCTCTGCTTGAACCTGCATGAATAATGATTGATACTGCTACTATTGGATCGGACTCATCCTGATGCAGCACAACATCCAGCCCGTTTTCAAGTGTGTACTTTTCATAGTCGATAGACAACTTATCGCTGGATTGACTGTCTCCTCCGGAAGTACAGGCCGTCAGCATCGTTATCACTGCAATAAATGCAACAAATAGATTCTTAATTTTTTTCATTTTAACGTTAGAGATTTTAATGTGCCGCAGTTTAATCAATCATATAGCATTATGAAAGGTTTTTGATATGAATGGTTCTTTAAGGCCGGTAAAAGACGTTTATCAATAAAATTGATTACCTCAAAAAGTAGGTTTACTTTTGCACCTCAAAAATCAAAGCAAGATCACATGTCAACGAAAATTGGTATTAACGGATTTGGACGTATTGGAAGACTAAGCTTTCGAGCGCTCCTTGAAAAAAATAATGTAGATGTAGTTGCGATCAATGACCTTACAGATACGCACACCCTCGCTCACCTTTTAAAGTATGATTCTAACCATGGTAGATTTCCTGGTACGGTTGAGGCTGACGATAAAAACATCATTGTGAATGGTAAAGCCATTCCTGTGTATGCTGAAAGAGATCCTGAAAACTTGCCATGGGGTGACTTAGGTGTTGAAATTATACTTGAGTCTACTGGTATTTTCGTTGATGAAGCGGGTGCTGGAAAACACTTGAAAGCTGGTGCGAAGAAGGTAGTTATTTCTGCTCCTGCAAAAGGAGACATTCCAACAGTAGTGCTTGGAGTAAACGAAGATATCTTGACTGGTGATGAAACCATTCTTTCCAACGCTTCATGTACAACCAACTGTCTTGCCCCGATGGCTAAAGTGCTTGATGATGCATTTGGTTTAGAGAAAGGATACATAACAACAGTACACGCATACACTGCAGATCAGCGTTTACAAGATGCACCACACAAAGATTTACGAAGAGCCAGAGCAGGTGCTGTATCTATTATACCGACCTCAACTGGTGCAGCTAAAGCTGTTGGTTTGGTTCTTCCTCACCTAAATGGAAAATTAGACGGTATTGCGATGCGAGTTCCTACCCCTACCGGATCATTGACTGACCTTACCTGTACAGTAAGCAAAGACGTAACTGCTGAAGAAGTAAATGCTGCCATGAAGGCTGCTGCAGAAGGTCCAATGAAAGGCATTCTCGAGTACACTGAGGATCCAATTGTTTCAATTGACATTGTTGGCAACCCTCACTCGAACATCTTCGATTCTAAACTTACTTCATGCCAGGGCAACCTGGTGAAAGTGGTAGGATGGTATGACAATGAGGCCGGATACTCAAACAGAGCGGCAGATCTTATTGCTAAGCTTGCCGGATAATAGTAATAAACACCAAAAGAAAAGGGACTCAATCGAGTCCCTTTTTTTGTTTGATTTTCAATAATGTGACTTACGCAATATTCGTATAAACTGCCTGCACATCATCGTCATCCTCGATCTTGTCAAGCATCTTCTCGATCTCATCCAGTTGTTCTTCGGTAAACTCTACCGGATTATTAGAAATTCGCTTTAGCGTGGCTTTCTTCACATCTATTTCCAAGTCTTCCAGTACCTTACTCATCTCCCCAAATTGGGTGTAGTCGGCATAAGCATAGAAAACACCTTCATTCTCTTCCAATTCTTCCAAACCGCCATCTATAAGTGAGAGCTCCAATTCTTCACGATCCATCCCCTCCTTTTTCTCAAATTCAAACACAGCCTTCCGGTCAAACATAAACTCAAGGGAACCGGATGGCACAAAGCTCCCTCCCGCTTTATTAAAATACGACTTCACATTAGCAACCGTACGTGTGGTATTATCTGTGGCCGCTTCTACAAAAACCAAAACACCATGAGGCCCTTTGCCTTCATATGTCACTTCGTGAATTTCATCAATATCTTTTCCTGAGGCGCGTTTGATAGCATTCTCGATATTGTCCTTCGGCATGTTCTCCGCCTTAGCATTTTGAATAGCCGTCCGCAGTTTGGCATTCATTTCGGGATCTTCTCCCCCCTCTTTTACGGCAACAGTTATTGCTTTAGCTAGCTTAGGGAACACTTTGCTCATTTTATCCCATCGCTTTTCTTTGGCTGCTCTTCGGTATTCAAACGCTCTTCCCATGATGTTTTCTTTTGATTTTAGGTGTGCAAATTAAGCAGAAGGCATAATTAAAATCAAGGATGCTTTTTCTTCCACATCACATTGAATATTACACCTGTCAGGACCAGTGCCATCCCTCCGTAGGTAACCAGGTTATAGGTCTCGTCAAAGATGAAAAATCCAAATGCCAATGAATATATAATTCCGATGTAAGTAAGAATGGATACCTTATTAAGTTCCTCTTTTTGATAGGCTTTGGTCATTAAAAACTGTGCGATCTGTGTGGTGATACCAACAAGAATCAAAACCAACCAATCATAGCCTATTGGCTGTACCCAGACAAATGAAGACCAGATGGCCGATATAGGCAGCATGATCAATGGGAAATAAAAAATGATGACCAATGGGTGCTCACTCGTCTTCAACTTTCGTATGAAATTGTACGCCAGCCCCATAAATAACGATGCAGTAATTCCCATAACCAGATGGATGAAAGATATCCTCGGATCAAACCCCTGGATAACTAAAATACCCGCAAAGCTGATCGCAAAGAATAACCATTGAATACTTCTGACCTTCTCTCCGACAATGAATATTCCCAAAACAGCTGTGAAGATTGGAGCCAGGTATTGCAACGTTGAAGCTGTTGCTAGCGGGATTTGTTGAAGTAAGCTGAAGTAAATAACTAATGCTATAGCTCCGGCTACTCCCCTTCCTATTAAGTACGGCTTATTATTCCCCCAGATATTTACTCGCTGCTTGCTGAGAAAGAAAATACTGATGGCCAATGATATTACTGAGCGAAATAGAATAATCTCGATTGCGGGAATATGAGGTACCAACTTCACGCACACTTTCATGATGGTGAAAGTAAACGATGCAAACAGCATGTATCTAACTCCCTGACTCAATATCAAGCAGTTATAATTCCGTCTTTTATTTCCAGCTTTCTATCAGCCATTCCCGCCAGATCCATATTATGAGTCACTATGACAAATGTTTGACCCATTTTGTTTCTTAGGTCAAAAAAAAGTTTGTGCAATTCATCCGCACTTTGAGAATCAAGGTTACCACTCGGCTCATCGGCAAATACAATTGAGGGATCATTGATAAGGGCACGAGCTACTGAAACACGCTGTTGCTCTCCCCCTGATAACTCGGAAGGCTTATGATCTTTTCGATCTTTGAGTCCTAAAATCGTCAGAAGCTCCAATGCTTTAGCTTCAGCTTGCTTATTCCCTTTGATGAATGCAGGTATACACACATTTTCGATTGCTGTGAACTCCGGAAATAAATTATGAAACTGAAAAATGAAACCAATTTCTTCATTCCTCACACTCGACATTTTTTTTTGAGTAAGAGACGAAACTTCCACGTTGTTCAAAATCACCTTGCCCCTATCCGGTGTATCGAGCGTTCCTAGTAAGTGTAGAAGTGTACTTTTCCCAGCACCTGAGGCTCCAACTATGCTCACAACCTCTTCTTTTTCTATTGAGAGATTGATCCCTTTCAGAACATCTAATCCATTATAAGATTTATGAATATCTTCTGCTTTCAGCATGGCGGCAAAGATATGCTTATCATCCAGAAATACGCTATATACCCCTATTCAACTTGGTTATACGTTCCCGATGATTTAGCTTCGCAGAAAATTTATTTCCATGAATGAGCATGATGCTTAAACAACCATTTAGCGATTTCAAGCGCGAGTGATTGAATTGAAGCAAATCGCTTATTTCAGAAACTTTGAAGACATGAACATTCACGAATACCAAGCCAAAGAAATCTTAAAGTCATACGGCGTAACCATCCAGGAAGGTGTGGTTGCCGATACGCCAGATAAAGCGGTTGAAGCTGCAAAAGAACTGAACAGAGAAACAGGTACCGAATGGTATGTGATCAAAGCTCAAATCCATGCTGGTGGACGAGGAAAAGGAAAAGTAAATGAGACCGGATCCAATGGGGTGGTATTGGCCAAGAGTATGGATGAGGTGGCACCAAAAGCTAAGGATATTCTTGGCGGTACACTGGTAACACATCAGACAGGTGCTGAAGGTAAGAAAGTGAATAAAGTATTGATTGCTCAGGACGTTTACTACCCGGGCGAATCAGATCCAAAAGAGTATTACTTATCTATTTTATTAGATAGAGGCACAGGCAAGAATGTGATCATGGCTTCCACTGAAGGTGGAATGGACATTGAGACCGTAGCTGAGGAAACACCTGATAAAATAGTAAAGGAATGGATTGATCCTGCAGTAGGTCTTCAGGGATTTCAGGCCCGAAAAGTTGCTTTTGCATTAGGTCTGGAAGGAGAAGCTTTCAAAGGAATGGTTAAATTCATCCATTCACTATATAAAGCCTACGAAGCAACGGATGCTTCACAATTCGAAATTAACCCTGTACTTAAAACTTCAGATAATAAAATCTTAGCGGTTGACGCCAAGGTGAATATTGATGATAATGCGTTATACCGTCACAAAGACATTGCTGAGCTGAGAGATCTTACAGAAGAAGATCCATTAGAAGTTGAGGCTGGAAAATCCGGTCTAAACTACGTAAAGCTTGACGGTAACGTTGGTTGTATGGTGAACGGTGCAGGACTTGCGATGGCCACAATGGATATTATTAAACTTTCTGGTGGTGAGCCTGCAAACTTTTTGGATGTCGGAGGAGGCGCTAACGCTCAGACTGTAGAAGCCGGTTTCAGAATCATCCTTAAAGATCCTAATGTAAAAGCCATCCTTATCAACATCTTCGGTGGTATTGTTCGATGTGATCGAGTAGCCAATGGCGTAGTAGAAGCATACAAAAACATTGGAGATATCAACGTTCCAATTATTGTAAGGCTTCAGGGAACTAATGCAGAAGAAGGTGCTAAAATCATTGAAGATTCAGGATTAAAAGTGACATCAGCAATTGTATTGGAGGATGCAGCTGAGAAAGTGAAAGAGGTACTTTCTTAACATCCCCCTTACCCCCTTCAAAGGGTGAATTATCCTTGAGAGAATTATCGATTCTTATCGATTTGAATATAATTCCATTTATACCGAAGTTGATTCAGTTTTAGGGGTAGAAAATTAAATGCTTGCCATAGTTGTAAATCACACAACTATGGCTTTTTTACGTCTACTCATTTTGGCTTTAATCATTTCCAGCTGCTATGATGATGGCCCCAGATCAGTAACTCCTTCTGAACTAATCGCCGGGAATGATGCATACGGCAGAACGTATCAAATTGATCAAATTGAAATAGAACTAGGCACTGTACAGCCCCACAGATGCGTCACAGATAATTTCATTACTTACTACCCTAACGGAACCTATGAAATTAATGAGGGAGGCTCGAAGTGTGACCCTGGAGACCCTCCAGGCGTTATTGGTACATGGTTCATTAACCAAAGAAATAATCAGCTGGTTGTAGAAATAGGTGATAGTGCACAGAGATGGAACATTGATGAAATCAATGAAAATGCGCATCAAATCACTTCTTCTTTTGAAGAGGGTTATCGAACATACTTCTTTGTTTCATCGAGGTAAAAGGCTTTTTAGTAGAAACACTTAGGGGTATCCCCTTACAAATTGGCCATATGAACGACAACAAAATGAAATCAATTATGAACTACGTAAGATTTTTCTTATCCATTTTAACGGTGATTGTTTTGCTTGTCATGCTGAGCTAATACCACTAAAAGAAACTTGTAAATAATCACCACTCAAAGAAAAAGCCCTCCAGACGATACTGTCTGGAGGGCTTTGTTTTTATATCGACAGTCACCAATTCCTCCAGGTCTTCACCGAAGAGATTCCTATGAATCGACCTCCTTTCGTCGGTCTCCCATGTGACAGAGTGTAGAAAACGATGAAAACATATTACAACCCTATCCCCTTGCGAACGAGGAACGAGTGAGACTTGGGAATCTTAAGTCCAATCAATCACGAATAGCTTGAGACCTATTAAAATTAAATGGTTCCTTCTATATTTGCGACCCTGTGGCCGCATTAGGTCATATGCACTCGTAGTTCAACTGGATAGAATACCAGATTTCGGCTCTGGGGGTTGAGGGTTCGAATCCTTCCGAGTGCACATTTAAGCATCTATCAACTGGTAGATGCTTTTTTATTTGGGACTATTTCCATTAAACGCGACAGGAAGGATGAGAACCTCGGTTCGAAACCCATAGGGTTCACGAGGGGTCGAGCGCATGGTTTGGCGAATGAGTAATCCTTCCGAGTGCACATTTAAGCATCTATCAACTGGTAGATGCTTTTTTTATTTTCATCGCCTCAGTGTTATCTAAAGTAATTAGGAAGGATGAGAATCCTGGTTCGAAACCGACCAACGGGAGGTTCACGAGGGGCTGTGCGGCATGATTGTGCGTATGAGTAATCCTTCCGAGTGCACATTTAAGCATCTATCAACTGGTAGATGCTTTTTTATTTGGGACTAATTAGTTGAGGCACTCTTTTTTTAAAATGAAATCTTATCGACGGAACCTAAGCTTAATGATTCCTTTTTTCCTTCATCATTTAGCCCTTCAACTTTTACAAGGTCTATTTCTACTTCTAGCTTATCGTTGTTCGCTTTGACTAAGATTACCCGATAGGTTGTAATACCTTTTTTCTTTTGAATTGTTTCTTTAAAAGATATCCGCTTAATGTCTTTGACCTTGACTTGATCTTTGGCCCCACGGTATGAATACACAATAACATCAGGAGATCCTTTCTTCTCATTTTGATAAATCAAAACATTTTTGAGCTCGATTTGATCTCCATTGTTTTTAACAATGGTAGTGGTAGACTGTAATACTGCTAGTGCTATGGTGATGTACAATAATTTCATGAGTAAATGCAATATTAAATTTCTAAGTTACAAATAATTTGAAACCATAGTTACTCTTACATTGCTATATTTATGCCAAAATTATGGAGGAACAAGACACTAAATTCACTGATTGGGTTGATTCGCTTACTATTTCGGATGCAGCTAACGTATTTCTGGTCATTATTTTTTCGATATTCATCGTTTGGTTGGTGATACGAACATTCAGAAATAAGCCATCTGCCTAGAGTTTGGCTGAGCAGTTCTTACAGTAGATGGCATCTTCATCATGTCCTTTTACCCCACAAGCTGTGCATGATCTTCCGGAGCTCTGCTCCAAATTCTTTTTACTCTGCTCCATTTCTTTTTTATTCTTCTCCGCTGTGGCAATTTCAGATGTGACAATGCCTGTTGGAACTGCGATAATTGCATAACCCATTAACATCAACATAGATGCAACTGCCTGCCCTGTAATTGTCTGTGGCGCGATATCCCCATAGCCCACGGTGGTTATCGTCACAATCGCCCAATAAATACTTCTGGGGATACTTGTAAATCCGCTTTCCCCTCCCTCAATCATGTACATGAGCGTCCCCATAATCATCACCAGCGTAAAAACTGCTCCTAAAAAAACCAATATCTTATGGCGACTTGCGACAAGTGCATTACTAAGCACAGAGGCCTCTCTTAAATATCTACCAAGCTTTAGTATTCTGAAAATCCGTAATAATCTAATGGATCTAATAACCACCAGGTAGCTCCCACCTGCCACAAAAAGCGTTAGATAGGTAGGTAGCGTAGCAAGCAAGTCAATAATACCAAAGAAACTAAAGGCATATTTTCCAGGCTTAGCAGTGATTACAAGTCTTAATATATACTCTATGGTAAACAGCCCGGTAAAAAACCACTCAGCCACGAAAAACCAACTATCAAAACTATCTCGAACCTCCTTCACACTTTCCAGCATCACAATGAGCACGCTTAAAACTATCGCCCACAGCAATATGATATCAAAGAGTTTTCCGGCTCTGGTTTCTGTGCCAAAAACGACGGTAAATAGCTGTTTTCGGATCTTTGGGAAGTATTTAAACTCTGGCTGGGACATAATTTTAGAATTCTGTCAACGTTTTCGAGTTGAATTGTGTCTTGTTACCAAACATTTCGCAACTTAATTGATTAATTAATTAATTTTAAATTCGTACGTTAACTAAAACCAAATACAATGAAAAAATCGATTTTGAAGTATTTTAAGGCCTTTACGCTAATTGGCGTAATGGCATCAATCATCTTTATATCCAGCTGTAGTGATGATGATGGAGGCGAGCCGGCTCCAACCGAAACCATTTGGGAAATAGTAGAAGGAAGAGATAATCTATCTTCTCTTGAATCAGAGCTTATCGCTGTTGACCTTGATGCTTCTTTACAAGCAGATGGAGAACTTACGCTATTTGCTCCTACCAATGCTGCGTTATCAACACTTCTTGGAACTTTGGGACTTGAAGATTTCAGTACTGTGAGTGATGATATCGCAACTGCAGTACTTGCATACCATGTGGCTAATCAGGTAATTGCTTCTAGTGACCTAGTAGAAGGTGCAACTTTCACTACGCTGCAAGGAGAGACTTTTGAAGTTGGTGGTGGACCATCTATTATTTCAGGAGCAACAAGTGATGCAACTTTCAGTATCACTGATATCCAGGCAACTAATGGAGTTGTTCACATCATCGATGTGGTAATGGTACCTCCAACTATCGGCGCTGCTATTGTACAAACTTTAGGTACAGTTGCTCAGCCTGTGTTGTTAGGAGCTGACTTCTCAATTTTAGCTTCTGGTATTGCTAAAGCTGATGCCGGCAAGGATGAAGCTGAAACAATTCTGGGTGCTCTTGTAGCAGCTCAAGACTTAACTGTCTTCGCTCCAACAAATGCAACGTTTGAGGCAGCTCAAATTACAGCTGAAACACTAACTGCAGCTCAGTGGGATGCATACATCAGAAATCATGTGGTCGTAGGCCAAGGTGGTGGAACAGATGATAATATCAACACTTTAGGACCAGATGACCTTACTACAGGATCTACATTCAATACATTTGGTGGTGGATCGCTTTTATTCTTCAATAATACAGATGCGATTCCAGCTGACAATGGTATAGGAGTTTATATTGATAGTAACGGAGATGTTGATCTTGCTGATCAAACAACATACACGAATTTCGACGCTGAGGTAGCTGTTGTAGATGCTGTATCAGCATCTAATGGAAGAATTCACGTAATTGCTGGTATTCTTGCACCTGCAACGAGCGGAACTGCACGTTAATTCCATAGATGAAATTATAAAATTAAGGCCCGGCCATATGGTCGGGCTTTTTTCGTGAATAGGAAATCTCACCGAGATCAATACGAATAATCAAGTCTTTTGTTATGTTGGTAAACGCTAGACCAACTCACTTAAGAATCTGAGTGTGTGTTTGAAAAGCCATAGTCTTTCAGGCATTTCAACAAGAAAACGGAATAAAATAAATCATAAAAAAAGCCTATAGGAAATCCCATAGGCTTAACAAAACTCTCCCCTATTAGATCTATCTTCTAAATCTCTCCAGTCAAAATCTTATTAATAAACTCAGCTGATTGATCAATTAATTCCTGACCCTGCTCATCACCCAAATAGGTCACATGATTATTAGGTGGATTAGTTTCACCAGGTAGCGGTACAAATTCATAAGCCACGTTGTTTTCAGTCAAAGCATCGACTATAGAGCAAGATCCATAAGCAAACAATGGAAATGGCACCACGTTGGTATCCTCATAATTACACGGCACCACAGCGTCTAATTCATCATGCACCATAAATATTGGTGGATCATTGCTATCAATCCAGGCATCACGAAATACGGAACCGGAATAACTAATAATACCCTGAACTTCAGAAGAAACATTTATATCATTTGTATTACCTTCAAATCCACCATACTGTGCCTGAATTTCTTTTAAGTAGTCAGGATAGCCTGCATCATTCTCATCTAAAAATCCAACGTTCATAGACATAACGCCCCCAGCAGATATTCCTCCTATTATGATCATATTGGGATCTATCCCGTAGGTATTTGCATTCAATGCATCATTTCTTAAATACCGTATAGCACCTCTCATATCAGACAATGTTAATACCACACCTTCTGCATATGCCACCGAATCAGCATTAAGAATAGCTGGATCATTAATCAATCGATACTGCATACTGGCTACCACATAACCCTTTTTTGCGTAAGCAATGCACATATCTTTTATCGCATTCTTAGTGCCGCTAATAAATGCTCCCCCATGAGCGAGAAGTATTAGCGGTCTATTTGTCTCACTATCACCTTGTGGCTCATAAACATCAAGGTACAGGTCGTTCACAGGCCCTACTAATGCAGCTCCTTCTCCATATTTGATATCAAATGTTATATCAGCATCAGCAAATACATCTTCTACGTATCGCCCTGATATGGTTCCATCATCATCACTACACCCAAAAAACACTGCCGCTACCAACAGTAAATAGAACTTTTTCATATTTGAATTAATTTGAATTAAAAAAAACCGCCAAATCAGATAAGATGGCGGTTATTTAAAGAGTTATTTATTGAAATTGTTTATTTCCTCTAGTTCATTAGTTCATCAAAAGTGAGGGAGATGTAATACATCGTTCCTATGTTCGGTCCTCCAAGACTTTGGATATATGGATCTCCCATGATGTTAGATCCACCAAGTTTAATAATAGATTTCAGTTCTTCAAGCTTCAAAGATACTTGTGCATCAAGTGTGCCGTATGATGGCACATCTCCAATGGCGAAAGACGACTCCCATCTAAATGCATCTTGCCATCTATAGGTCAAATTAAAACCTAGCTTATCAGTAAGCTTTCTGTTTCCAAACTGAATATTGTACTTATGTTCCGGAGTATTAAACTGAGTCAGGTTATTATCCGTAAACCCACCTTCTAATGTGTTCCAATTGTAGTTACCACCAATAGTATATCCCTTCGGTAGATTATAGGTCAATCCAATAGCCGCTCCTTGAGAAGTAACTTCATCATCCAGGTTAGTATATATCTGGGCGGTATTACCTGTTGTTGACCCACCACTAGCTAGTGTCAATGCCTCTCCATTCAGAATGGTGGCATAATTTGGAGTTCCAACAAGTGCTGGATCAGGTGCAGTTTGATCCGTGTATTCACTAGCTACCACAATTTGAACCTGAGTGATAAAATCAGTATAAGTATTGTGATAATAGACTGCATCAACTAAAAGCTTATTAGCGATTAAGCTTTTATAACCTAGCTCTATTGAACGAACTTCTTCAGGTACAACTGGCCTCACATCACTTTCAGTGAATTCTACTAATTCAGCAGCAGCGGCAGCAAAGTCGCCTGTAGCGAAAATTGTATTTCTAAAGTCTCTCACTGATCCACCAGTAAATGCAAGAGGTACTCCTGTACTACTGGTCCTAGCCAGATCGTATCTATCATAGTTTTCTTGCAAACCACCTAATAATCGTGTACTGATCGTATTCAAATCAATGTATTGACCCTGAGTTGTCGGATTTCTAAATCCGGTCTGAAACGATGCTCTAAAATTGTGGTTATCTGCAACTGTATATACTGCTGAAATTCTAGGGTTTACCTGACCATCAAAATTCTCATTCTTATCAAACCTCACAGATCCTGAAAGCTTAAGATTGTCTGTCACTCGTTTACCCATTTGCATGTATGCTCCAAATTCATTGATTTGGATTCCTCCATCCTGATCCGGGAAGATGGTACCATCTGAGCGAAGATCGAAGATTCGGAAACTACCCCCCATTTGGAATTCCATGAAATCAATTTGATTCTTGAAATCATATTGAGCGTCTGCCTGATACATCTTTGTAGCATCACTAAATTTTGGACCAAAGGGAATAGTACCATCAAGCTCTTCATTTTTTATTCGCTCAAACTCAGCAGCTTGCTCGATAGGATCTAGCGGAAAATAGTTGTTATCATTCTGACCTCTTGCATAATTATGAGCAGCTTGATCTATCAATAATGCAGCTGAAGGGTCAGACTGCCTTAGCGCAGCTATATCACCTGGATCATACCCTTGTTGATTCAAATACTCTAAATAATTTACTCCATAAGTTGCAAGCCATGTAGAAACTCCGCCACCACTTCTATTATCGTTCATTTTGAGCGCTAAAAACTCAGTAATGTAGGAATCCCCTGAATCTTCAAACGTTCCATAAGCACGTACAAAGAAATTATCTGCTCGAAGCTGTAAACGATGCTGCTGGATACTAAAGTTAGATAGGGAGTATCGCTGAGCTCCCGTATAAATACTTGTACCAAAACCGCCGTTATACAAATAACTTAACTCCAGATCGTCATTTAATCGATAATACAATCCCGTATTAAACTTTAGGTTTTCAGCACCGTAATCCGCGAGGTATTCTTCTTCCCATGGTGTTACTGAAACGACATGATTTGGTAGGTCACCGGCTTGAGCATAATTATTAGCACTCAGTCCTGGTCCGAAATTCCTGGATCTTGCCAGTGCACCAAAAGTTGAGCTAAATGGAAATATCGCTAAATTGATAGTTGCTTCATCTCCATGCAGGTGTAATCGATCAGCTCCAGGATTCTCACCCCCTATGCTTGCAAATGGATTATTATCTGCGTTCCTGTCAAAGGTTGATGTTCCATGCCAGTCGTCTGCTGCAGAGTATGTAGCGTTCACCTTAAATGCGAATTTGTTGTTGAATGCTTTTGCATACCTCAATGAAACAGTATTCATTAGTGCAGGATCCTGGTCAGCATCACTTCCAACATGGTTTACACCAGTTTTTACAAATGCACTCAGACCTTGATATTCAAATGGATTTTTACTATTTATCAATAGAATTCCATTGAATGCGTTAGGACCGTAGAGCGCTGAACTGGCTCCAGGGATCATTTCAACACTTTCTACGTCTAAAACTGATGGCCCGTTTAGATTACCAATTGGGAAATTTAGCGCTGGTGCCTGTGTATCCATCCCGTCAATTAGCTGAACAAATCGTGTGTTACCGGTAGACCCAAAACCACGTGCATTGATGATCTGAAAGTTGATACTTGAGGAAGCAACATCAACCCCTTTCAAGTTAGCTATCCCTTCGTAGTAACTTGGTGCTGATGTGTTCTGAACCGCCAGAATATCCATTTTCTCAATACTTACGGGAGACTGTAGAATATTCTCTTCTACACGAGAAGCAGATACCACTACTTCCTGGCCCAATAAGGTCGATTCTGCCAACTGTATGTCAAGCGTCTGACCAGATGCAGTCACTTCTATCTCCTGTCGCTCATAGCCGACATAAGTAATGATTAATGTAATCGGAGGGCTTGATTGAACGGACAAATTAAAGTCTCCATTCACATCGGAAATGGTTCCTAATACTGTTCCTTTCACAAGGATCTGAGTACCAATCAAGGGCTCTCCTGTTTCCGCATCAATTACTTTTCCTGAGACAGATGTCTGTGCGTAGGTAAATCCTGCTATCAGGATCATACATGCACATAAGATGATTTTGGTTATGTTTCGGTTCATAAGGGTTGGATGTTTATCAAATAAAATTCAGCTTTTAGTTAGAAAATTAACCATAAATTCTAGCAATATGGCAATAAAGTTGAATCTCCATTCACACTTTATTATGCATGCATAATATTAATGATTTTTGGTGAATTGAACAGCCGAATGGCTTCCTCAATCCTTTTAATGGGTAACAAAATTAGTTTTGCATTACCTCTTGCTTAAAGGGAGCTAAAGTTGATTTTTCATCTTCCCTTTAGAACTTGGGTAAAAGGCGGAACATAGAAAGCTATGGTCACCCTTCGTTTTTGACATGCTCAACCAGCTTATCGCATAATGACGAAATTTCCTGATTCATGTATTCATCACCCGTAGCATTCAAAACACTCTGAGCAAGCCCACCTAGACAATCGATATAAAAATGCTTCATTTCATCCATTGGCATATCCTTTGACCACAAATCAATACGCATGGTATTTTTATTGTCATGGTCCCATAATGACAAACTGATGGATTTTGTCTCAGATAATCCCGGTTGATCCTTCTCATCTGCATCCCACATTATTTTTTCAGGAATGTTCTCCTTGTCTAATTCAACTACGAATTTGATTTCTGACTTTTTCATCTGTTTAAGATTCTATGATAAAATATATTTATGGCACAGCATTTCTGAATGCTCTGTACCTTGTTGAAGATTCATCATCAATAGCAACATCACATCCGATTTCTGTAATGGTATTTTCTAAATCATCCACTCTTTCCTGATTAAGTCCATGAATGGTGATATAGGCTGCCTGCTCGCCAGGCTGGATATTTAGAACCCGGGAATGAAATAAATTGGCCGATGCGCATGATTGGGTTGTTTCAGAAAGAATTGAAACAGCGAGGGTATCTGCCTGCAATTCATGCACCCTGGACAAGTGAATGAAATTGCCTCTCAGATCCATATCATCAATTATTTGATTGATAGCCTCCTGATCACCGGATCGGGCAATTGACTTTAGGCCGTTTACACCATATTTAAAAAATAGTCTTTCTGATAAGTGTGATTGATTGATATGTGCCACCAAGTGGGCAAGAAGTCCCGTGAATTGATCTTCATTATCCAGGTAAAAAATCATCCCGGTGCTTATGTATATTTTTCCTCCAGGTAAAGCAAATGCATGCCTGGTGTCGTCCTCATAAAGTGTCAAGGACCATTTGAAATCAGACCCTTTTGTGATAAAGGATGAAGAAACCACCTCCTGCAGCCTGGAATTTGCATATCCATATAGTGTCGGATTATCATCTACCGGAATCATATTATAATCCTCATTTTCTCCAATGGCAGCTGAAAGTTTTTCTCCAAGTAAGATTTCATCTTCTTCTGTGAAATCAACCAGGTCTTCTGTCTTCCTACACCCTGTAAAGGATATCATTGTAAAGCAAATCAATATCGTAGCATAGCCTAATCTCATGAAAGTATTTCTAATGCTGCTTCCTTGTCTTTCCTTAGCTGATCTTTTAACTCTTCGATGCTGGCAAATTTCATTTCTTTTCTCAATGATCTAACAAATTCAACGACAATTTCCCTTCCATATATATCCGCATCAAAATTAAACAGATGCGTCTCAATGGTTCTTTGGGTTCCGTCCACCGTTGGTTTGAAGCCAATATTTAGCATTCCATTGTATTTTTCATCTTCTACAATGACTCTAACTGCATATGCTCCATCCGCAGGTAATAGCTTATAACTTTCCGGTATTTCAATATTGGCCGTTGGAAAACCTATGGACCTTCCTTTTTTATTCCCATCTATAATTTTTCCTTTTATGGAATAATGACGACCTAACAGTGAGTTGGCTAAGTGGATTTCTCCACTTTCCAGTGTGCTTCGAATTTTGGTTGAACTGACCCCAATATGGTCTATTTCCTGTTTAGAGATTTCGTTAACCTCAAATCCATAATCGGAGGCATGTTCATGAAGAAACTGAATATTTCCTTCTCTATTGTTACCGAAGTGATGATCATACCCGATGAAAAGCTTCTTGGTACCTACTTTCTCGACCAATATTTTTCGAACAAATTCGTCTGCCGAGAGATTTGAAAACTCAGGTGTAAATGCAATTTTCAAAATATAGTCAACGCCCAGATCAGCTACCATAGCCACCTTTTCATCAAATGTAGACAGCAACTTAAGCTTATCTGCATCTTTGTTCAGAATGAAGCGTGGGTGTGGCCAAAAGGTGATTAGAATACTTTTGCCATTATGTTTCTTTGCTTCCGAAACGAGTCGTTTCAAGATTGTCTGATGACCAATATGTACGCCATCAAAGGTGCCTATAGTCACCACCGAATATTTCGGTTTTTCAAACGCATCTATGTGATCAACTACTTGCATTATGCTCTTGAATGAATGCATTCAAATCTACTGCATCTGACAACTGATATTCTCCCACAGAGGTTCGAACTAGTTTTTTTAAATAAGCTCCAACCCCTAAATATTGTCCAAAATCATGAGCCAGACTTCTTATATATGTGCCTTTTGAGCAAGATACTTTGAATTTGATCTCCGGAAGATTCGAATAATCGACCTGAAATTCATGAATAGTCAATGACCTGGGCTCAAGATTTACTTCTTTATTCTTTCGGGCCTTTTTATACGCTCGCTCCCCTCCTACCTTGACAGCAGAATGAGCGGGTGGGATTTGTTGAATATTACCAGTAAGTTTATCTCTTGCCTCCTCAATCATCTCTTTTGTAACCCCTGCCCAGTCTGCTTCAGAGTCAAATTCTGTTTCCAGATCGTATGAAGGAGTGGTTTTTCCTATTTCAATGATACCTTCATACGTCTTATCAAGGCCTTGCAGCTCATTGAGTTTTTTGGTGAATTTACCGGTACCGATAATCAAAAGACCGGTTGCCAGTGGATCCAGTGTCCCTGCATGACCAATCTTCTTAACCTTTATGGTGTTTCTTAATTTTTTGACAACATCAAAAGATGTCCAGTCAACGGGTTTGTTGATGAGTAAAAGTCGTCCTTCTTCAAAACTATTCTCCATGTTATGCCGCAACAATCGCTATTAAGCCTACAATGAAACAGTACATAGCGAAATAGGTCAGCTTACCTCTTCTCACGATTTTAATCATCCATTTGCAAGCAATAAAACCTGAAACAAATGCAGCTAAAAAACCGATTATGAGACTGCTGATACTAATGGTATGTGCTGCAGTATTTTCCGTATAATCTAAAATTTCTAAAAGGCTGGCTCCCAGAATAGGTATTAAAACCATAAGGAATGAAAAACGAGCTGCTTTTGATCGCTCCACTCCCAGGATTAATGCCGTTGCAATCGTAGATCCTGAACGAGAAATTCCGGGCAATACAGCGAAAGCCTGAGCGATTCCAATGACAATTGCACTGACAAACCCGACAGACTTGGTACCATCATTTTTATAATGTGCAAACAATAAAAGTCCGCCTGTTATCAAAAGCATGGATCCTACAAGCACCAAATTACCTATAAATAGGGCTTCAATCTGATCCTTAAAAAAGACTGCAACAACAAATACAGGGATCATTGAGAGAATAATCTTTGCAGCAAATTGGGTAGACTCATTCCACTGAAACTTAAAAATATCTTTCAGTAAATTCAAAATGTCGTCTTTGAATACCGCCATAGTGGCAAGTGCGGTCGCGAGATGGACGGTTACTGCAAAAAGTAAATTGTCTGAGCTCTGTGCATTTAGAAGTACAGAACCAATTTCCAGGTGTCCACTGCTACTTACCGGTAAGAACTCTGTCAACCCTTGTATAATCCCCAGAATCAGGGCTTCAATCCAACTCATTCAGAATCTGAATTTGACTTTGGTTTGTAAAATATGGCTACAAATTGGATTAGAAATCCTAACATCACTACAATCGGCCCTAGTGTAAGCCCTAGAAATCCAAACCCGTAAGGTTCGGTATCCATAGTCATAATAATAAAACCAATGGCAAGTACGATCACTCCTGTGATCATTATAACGTAGTTGGCTTTTTCAAAAGCTAGTTTTCTCTTTTCTGACATGTCTTAATATAGTTCGTCTAGTGACATTTTTAAATATTTCTTAATGGCTCGTAAAGAGCTGAGATATCCTACGAGAATTCCCATGATAAGGATGAGTGCAAAGAGCATAATGAAGCCATTTATATCCTGAAGTTCTTCCAATCCCTCAATGATATTATTCATATACATTGTGAATCCGTAGATTATTCCACAAGCTAACACACCTGCAAAAAAGCCGTACATCATTGACCTATACAAAAATGGACGCTGAATGAATGAACTGGTTGCCCCCACAAGCTGCATGCTCCTTATCAGAAAGCGCTGGGAAAATAGGGCCAATTTGATTGTGTTGTTGATTAGAATAATCACTACGAGCAAAGCAAATATCGCAATTCCTAAAAGGATAAAACCTATTTTGGTTAGATTTTCATTGATGCTTTCAATCAGACTTTCCTCATATTCGACCTCAAAAACGCCTCTGAATCCTTCGATCTCAGCTTTAATCTGATTGAGGCTATCCAATGCTTGATAATCACCCTTGATCTTAACCGCAAAGAGATCACGTAAGGGATTGTCTCCTAAAAAATCTTTAAAGTCTTCTCCGGTTGCTTCTACAAATTGCTGTGCAGCTTCTTCTTTTGTAATAAGGGTAATTTGTGGAGTTTGTTCTTTTAGCAGCGTGTATGGCTTGGAAGCAATGGCAGTTCGGATCTTGGTGATATCCGACTGTGAGATGTTCTTATTTAGATAAACCTGAACCTCAATATTCTCCTGAATGCGAGTTCCAAGGCGAGAGCTATGAAGTAACAACCAACCAAAAAGGCCTAAAACCAACAATGCCAATGTGATACTAAATACCACACTGGCAAAGGGATAGCTTCCAAGCTTTCGTTTTTTTCTGGTTTTTTTCTCTTCCATTAAGCCACGAATTTAGGCAAAATGGAAATGCTTTGGAACATTACTTGTTTTCTCTGATCAACTGAAGTTCATTAATTACATCTTGGTCTTTTACTACAGGTAATTCAGTTAATCGATCAGTAATACCAACTTTGTAGTATGTGCCCAGATAGTAAACATAAATTCGTCTTCCCGAAGCACTGTTGATCTCTAGAATTTCGTAAGGAGCTTTGTCAAAATCTCCATTTAAGAAAAGCTTACCATCATAGTATTTGTACTTTATCGTACTGCTTTTGCTAATTTCTGTTTCTACGTCAATCGGATCTTCTTTAGCTACCGTTTCAGTAGTTTCCGGAAGCTCATCCAATCCGGTTGCTTCAAATTTGGTTTCTTCTGTTACATCATCAACCGTTGGTGCTTCGAATGATGGCTTGAATGTTTCATTTTGATCAACATTCGCTAACTCCTCAGTAGAACTAGGGGGTCTAGAAACAACTGTTTCTTCTACTTTTTCAGCAATAACAGCTTTTTGATTTATTTGAGGCTTCTCAAGCTCTTTATTAGAAACTTCCTCTTTTTCTGCACCCAAATTCCATACATATTCTATTGATTCTGTAACCGGTGCATCCACCTCAACTTGAGTAGTTGTCTCTACAGCTTCATTTTTATCCCCGAGGAAATAAATACCTGTTCCTATGACAGAAGCAACAATGACACCACCCATTGATTTCATAAGTGTAGATTGTCCCACGAATTCCATCCAGGTAGGACCAACATTGATCGCATCTAATCTGGATTTAAGTTCAATTTTTCGGTATTCTTTTAAACCATTGATAATATCAGACTGCAGATCACTTTCTGCCTTTAATGCAGGATCTGCTTCAAGCTGCTTTTCGAAGCTTGCCTTTTCGGACTCATTCATCAGTCCTGAATGATATTGGTCTATTTGCTCTTGCTGTAGGTTTGTCATGTCTAATCAAAAAAGTCTTCAGTGGTGTATTTGCTCTTTATTAAACTATCTAATTTTTTCTTGCACTTATACTTTTTGGTTTTTGCCGTATCGGTATTGGCAAAACTCATTTTTTCAGCGATTTCCTGCATTCCCATCCCATCGAAATAGTGGTAAGTCAAAACTTTCTTACACACATCCCCCAGTTGCTCTATGCACTGCATCACTATTTTGAGACGCTCTTTAGCGTCATGCGTTTGAAACTCCTCACGATCAACTTCCTCATTACTCAAACGACTTTTTCTATCCAATTCCTTTCTCCACTGGTTGAGACAGATGCTATACAGGTAGGTGCTGATCTTGGATGTCAAAACCAACTTCCCACTGGCAGCTTTCTGCCAAAAAGCGAGTAAGGCCTCCTGGTATACGTCTTTCGCCTCGTCCTCAGTCCCGTTATTACTGAGCACAATCTTGGTCATCATCCTGTAATATTTCTTATACAGGTGATCCAATATACGCTCATCTCCGCGACTAATTCGCTCAAGTATCTCACTGTCCTTCATACACCAAGCCAGTTTTTAATACGATTAATATTCATTAAGTAACCCCTCTCCGGTGAGTTCAGGGGTTTTAAGTTGTAAAATACGATAAAACTTACGTTAATTCAATTACTCGTTCCCCTGCTATTCCATAGACCCTGTCTGCTTTTTTCGGTCTTATTTTCTTCACTCCTGTGAATTGTCCATAAGCAGGCAAAACCCCATAATCATTGGTGAAGTAGAAACATGGCATGGTGATACTCTGCCTTGCTTTTCCCTTAATCGAAACACCCGGATGAATATGGCCGGACAGGTTGTATAAGGTAGATTCTTCCCTTATGTGGGTGAATGAAAAGGGCCCTAACTCTAGCATGGATTGAACCTTTAAAGTAGATGGATACTCACTAAGAATGTCGTGGTTGCCTTCTACCAGAATAAACTCAATTCCTTGATGCATTTGCAGGAACTGTACAAAATCTTGCCATTCGTTATTTTCGAAACTATGAAATAGGTCTCCAAGTAAAATGATCTGCCTGGGCTGATGATTCTCTATCAGTGTTTTCAGAATATAGAGATCATTTAAATGAACTTTCTTTGAAACAGGAATGCCATGCTTTCTGAAATGACCCGCCTTGCCAAGATGAAGATCAGAAACAACCAATACCTTTTCACGCTTCCAGTAAATCGCTCTTTCGGGGAGTAACGTTAACTGCTCTCCTGCTACCTCCACATTCATGTTCAACCTTCAGAAAATGGCAGCCATGTTTGTGTTCGGTAGAAGAACAATAGATAGCCCCTTACTTTTAGATTACCATCTTCAATCCAAAGCTTGCAATCATAGATGTTTCCATTTTCAGGGTCCAGAATTTCACCCTTATGCCATTCTTCATCACCTTTATCGTACTTCATGTCTGATATGATTTCCATACCTATTACTTTCTGACCTTTTCGATGATCCTCACATTCATCGCATATCGGATCCGGATCTTCACCGGGTTCTCTAAAGAGTTTCACAATTTTGCCGTAATACTTTCCTCCATTTTCATAGATCTCCACAACAGACCTTGGCTTACCTGATTCATCATCTATGGTTTTCCATTTTCCGACTATTGCTGTTTGCGCAGCAACCATTGACCCAACACAAAAAAGTATAACAGTTAAAATGTTCTTCACGATATGAAATTTTAAATTTTGAAGTGTAAAATTAATCCTAATCGAAGGCACGCTCAAGCTCCATTTGCATTTTAAGAATTCGATCCGTTACTTCTTCATTACTCAGCTTCTGACGCCTTATTAAGCTTACTAAAATAGGGAAAGCAAATGGAGTAGGCTTTTGAACTTCTTTCAAAACAATTTTTTGTTTGCTGATCCTTCTCATGGCCTCCATAAATCTGGATTGATCCAACTGAAGATTCATCACTTCATCTATGGCTTGTTTGATCAGCAAGTTGTTTTCATCATAGGTAGCAAAGACTTTATATAAAATACCTGAAGAGGCCTGTAAATGCCTTGCCCGAACGGTTTTCCCAGGATAACCTTGAAAAATCAAACCTGCTATGGTAGCCACATCTCTAAAAGTACGTTGAGCCATCTCCGTCATATTGATGGATTGATTCAAATCCTCAAAAAGGTTTTCTTCTGAAAACAGATCTAGTTCTAGTGCCTCCTCTATGGCTACCTCCTGGTCAGATAGCAACTCAAATCCATAGTCATTCATGGAAATAGAAAAAGTAATTTTTTGGTTTTTACTTAGGCGATAAGCAATGAGACCGCCTAGCACCTCGTGTACAAACATCCCTTCAAAAGTGAAGAAGAACAGGTGGTGGCCGTAATCTGTTTCTACTTTCTCAATCAGTAGTGTATCTACACCGGGAATGATGGACATTTTACGCTGGAGATCAAGAATGGGTTTGATCTTCTGCATCTCATCAGATTCATACTTGTCATCTACAGAAGCTTGAAGTTTAATCCTGATTTGATCAGATAGTAAAGATGAAAGTGGAAGTCGTCCCCCACCCCATGCGGGCGTCTTGCCAGATTTTTTCTTCGATTTTTTCACCAACACTGTCATGTCTTTAATCCTGATAAATTCCAGATTCTGACCCGCAAACCAAAACGTATCGCCCGGATTAAGTTTTGATACAAAGCTTTCCTCTACCGTTCCTAGATGTCCACCTGTAATGAACTTGACATTCATGGCAGGATCACCTACAATCGTGCCGATGGAAAGCTTATGTCTCAGGGCGGCTTTCTTATTCACAATTTTGTAAACTCCATCATCATTGTAGACACGGGCAAATTCATCATACTCTCCCAGGGTGCTGCCACCTGTTGTGATAAACTCCAAAGCCCAATTGTACTCATCAGCGGTCATCAATCTAAAACAATAGGTCTGTTTGATTTCTTCCAGAATTTCTAATGGGCGAAAGCCGCCACTAACAGAAAGCGTCACAAGGTATTGAACCAGTACATCCATGCATTTCTCCAGTGGTTTTCGCTGCTCAAATTTTTCCTCTTTGATTGCATCACGAAGGGCTGCACCCTCAATCAACTCCAATGAATGTGTCGGCACAAAATAGATTTGGCTTACTTCACCGGGACCATGCCCACTTCTTCCGGCACGCTGCTGAAAACGGGAAACTCCCTTGGGACCGCCGATTTGAATGACTGTATCGACGGGGCGAAAATCCACTCCCAAATCAAGACTTGATGTGCAAACAACTAGCTTGAGTTTCCCTGCATGTAATGCATCCTCCACCCAATTTCGAATGTTTTGATCCATGGATCCATGGTGCATTGCAATTACTCCTGCCAGATCAGGTGCTTCTTTCAAAATGGCCTGATACCAAAGCTCTGTCTGTGATCGGGTATTCGTAAAAAGTAGGGTTGTTTTACTCCTTTTGATAATCGGGATGACCTTATCCAATAACCGTGTTCCTAAATAGCCCGACCAGGGGAATCTTTCTACTTCATCCGGCAAAATCGATTCTACTATGATCTCTTTATCAATTTCTGCTTTGATGGTAACCGCTTCTTTTTTCAGATCCTCTCCAAGAAGCACCCGTTTGGCTTGCGGTAGATTACCAATCGTTGCAGAGATGCCCCATATTTTAAGGTTCTCTTGGGTTATTTTTTTAAGTCTTGAAATGGCCAACTCAGTGGCCACCCCACGCTTGGTTCCTATTAATTCATGCCATTCATCTACGACAATGCTTTTAACATTTTTGAGGTAATTGGGGTAATCACTTTGACTCAATAAAACGTGTAAGCTTTCAGGCGTAATAACTAATGCCTGCGGGGCTGATTTCTTTTGTTTCTGACGCTCAGAGGTAGTGGTATCTCCTGTTCGCAAACCGATCTTCCAGCGAACATCCATATCATCACAAAAGCTTTGCATGGCACTATGAATATCTTTCGCTAAGGCTCTAAGAGGGGTTATCCAAAGAATTTGCAACTCAGGCTTTACATCGTGCTTTTCATTGTGTTTTAAAAACTCCAATACACATGGTATCCATAATGCATAGGTTTTGCCGGAACCTGTCGGAGCATTTAGCAACCCGCTTTTTCCATCTAAATAGGCTTGCCACGTCTTTCGTTGAAATTCGAAAGACTTCCAATTTTTAGAACTAAACCAGTCTTCAGCAATTTGAAAAAGCTCTTTATCAGTCACAATCGGAAGTTAAGTAAAGGCATAAAAAAACCTCGACTTAAATAAGCCGAGGTTTCTAAATATTGTTTTGAATACAATTATTTCATTGCATCAATCTGAGCTTTAACCGCAGATTTCTCACCTACTAAAGTGTCTTCTTTCACAATGCTTTCTCCATCTTCTACAATGGTAGAAGTTACAATCGCCTGAACCTGCCCATCTTCTAAAGATTCCATCATCACTTTGAATTCCTTAGATACTTCTTTGATTGGCTCAGCTTCTTCCACTACCACAATAGCGGCCTCCTCAGTTGAGCCATGTCCTGTGCCATAAACCTCTCCAAGAATCGGAGCGATCACAAGACCCACAAGACAAGTCAATTTAATAAGGATGTTCATTGAAGGTCCAGAGGTATCCTTGAATGGATCTCCTACGGTATCACCAGTAACTGCGGCTTTATGAGCTTCAGAACCTTTGTAAGTCATTTCGCCATCAATCATAACTCCGGCTTCAAATGATTTTTTCGCGTTATCCCATGCACCACCGGCGTTGTTTTGGAAAATCGCCCAAAGTACACCTGACACTGCAACACCAGCCATGTAGCTACCAAGTGCTTCAGGGCCCATGAAGAATCCAATCAGGATCGGTGCAATAATGGTGATCGCACCCGGAAGCATCATTTCTCTTAATGCCGCTTTTGTAGAGATATCTACACACTTACCGTACTCCGGCTTGCCAGTTCCTTCCATGATACCCGGAATCTCTTTGAACTGACGTCTCACCTCTTTTACCATCTCCATGGCCGCTTTACCTACTGATCTCATAGCTAAAGCTGAGAACACTACAGGAACCATCCCTCCGATGAATAAAGCAGCTAGAACATCTGCTTTGAAAATATTGATTCCATCAATGCCTGTGAAGGTTACATACGCCGCGAAAAGTGCCAATGCAGTTAAAGCAGCAGAAGCAATCGCAAATCCTTTACCGATTGCAGCAGTCGTGTTACCAACTGAATCAAGGATATCTGTTTTTTCTCTAACGTCTTCCGGAAGCTCGCTCATTTCAGCGATTCCACCCGCATTATCCGCAATTGGACCAAATGCATCAATTGCTAATTGCATCGCAGTAGTTGCCATCATAGCAGAAGCTGCAATACCTACTCCGTAGAATCCGGCTAGTTCGTATGCTCCCCAGATTGCACCAGCGAAAAGAAGAATTGGGGCGAACGTTGAAATCATACCGGTAGAAAGACCTGCAATGATGTTTGTTGCGGCACCCGTAGCAGAGTTTTGAACTATATCTAAAACCGGTTTTTTACCAAGACCTGTGTAGTATTCAGTGAAGTAAGAAATAAGTCCTCCTACTGCCAATCCAACCAAAACAGCACCGAATACGCTTCCTGAAGTAACTGTAAGGTTTCCTTCACCGAAGAATGCCATGGTCATTTCAGCTGGCAATAGAAGATCAATTACGAAGTAACATGCCACTGCAGTCAATATGATTGATCCCCAGTTTCCTTTGTTTAAAGCAGCTTGTACCTGTGGTTCTTTTGCATCATTGCTAGAAATCTTTATAAGCATAGTGCCAAGAATTGAGAACACAATTCCTAAACCGGCAATAACCAATGGAAGTAAGATTGGACCGATTCCGTTGAATTCATCGGTGATAGAACCACCCATGTCTCGGATTACATAGTTACCGAGTACCATTGATGCTAGCACTGTTGCAACGTATGAACCAAAAAGATCAGCACCCATCCCTGCTACGTCACCTACGTTATCTCCTACATTATCAGCAATTGTTGCCGGGTTTCTTGGGTCATCCTCAGGGATTCCCGCTTCTACCTTTCCAACAAGATCAGCTCCAACATCTGCTGCTTTGGTATAAATACCTCCACCAACACGTGCGAATAGTGCAATAGACTCAGCTCCTAAAGAGAAACCTGCAAGTGCCTCCAGCACGATAGTCATATCTTCAACTCCATTTACAGTCCACTGACCGCCCATGAAGAATTGGAATAATAAGATAAAGAGAATACTTAGACCGAATACAGCCAGTCCAGCAACGCCTAGTCCCATCACCGTACCACCAGTAAATGATACTTTCAACGCCTGTGGAAGGCTTGTTCTTGCTGCTTGTGTGGTTCTTACATTCGCTGCAGTTGCAATTCGCATCCCAATGTTTCCGGCCCATGCCGAGAAGAACGCCCCAATAACGAAAGCAACAATGATGAACCAGTGAGTGGTTTCTACCATCATTGAAATGACGCCAAGCAATGCGCCAGCTAGCACAACGAAAATGGCAAGTATTCTATATTCTGCGCTAAGAAATGCCAATGCCCCTTCTCTGATGTGATTTGCAAGGTCTTGCATTTTAGTATCACCTGCATCCTGCTTGTATACCCAGCGGGATTTGATGATCATCACAACAAGCCCAAGAATTCCAAGGGCAGGCACTAAATAGATTATTTTATCCATGATTTATTAAATGGTTTTCAAAAACAGGCCGCAAAGATAGAACAACTAGTTTTTAATAGAAACCAATCACAGAACTTTAAGAAACCTTAAATGAGAATTAAGGCTTATTGATAGAATTTACATAATTAAGAAACTCAGTTTTAACGTCTTGATCTTTGAATTTACCATCAAAAAAGGCTGTTCCCGTTTGGCTATTCGTATCATTAACACCTCTGGATGACACGCACATATGGGAAGCATCCATCACTACAGCCACATGATCTGTGTGTAAGAGTGATTTTAATTCATTGCCAATCTGAACGGTTAACCTCTCCTGCACTTGTGGACGCTTAGCATAATATTGAACGATCCGATTAATCTTGGATAATCCAATTACTTTCCCATTGGGAAAATAAGCCACATGAGCTTTCCCATAAATAGGCACAAAATGATGTTCACAATGAGAATAGAAAGTAATATCCTTCTCTACAAGCATCTGGTTGTACTTGTATTTGTTTTCAAATAAGCGCACCTGTGGTTTATTTTTCGGATTTAGACCGGAAAAAACTTCCTGTACATACATTTTAGCCACTCGCTTTGGGGTGCCGGACAATGAGTCATCCTGAAGATCTAAACCAAGAATTTGCATGATTTCTTTGAAGTGCTTAGAAATCAATTCAATTTTCAAATCATCATCCTGCTCAAACGCATCAGGTCTCAACGGAGTATCATAAGATGATCCTACGTGTTGGTCAGCGTATGCATCATGTTCCTCAGCCTGGATATTCGACGTAGTTTCTTTCTGTTTCATATAGTGTTATTTTCATCTCGTACTCGTCTTCTACCTCAGGCCTCAGCAAATCATAGATGACTTTGACGATGTTTTCTGCTGTTGGATTCAAATTTTTGAATTCAGAAACATCCAAATTCAGATTTTTGTGATCGAATCGATTGAGTACTTTATCCTTAATAAGATTACTCAATTTTTTCATATCATAAACATAACCGGTATCTACATCCGGTTCTCCTGTCAAGCTTACAATCACTTCGTAATTATGCCCATGCCAGTTTGGATTGTTGCATTTTCCGAAAACTGCTTCATTTTTCTCATCAGACCATGTCTCATTATACAGTCTGTGAGCTGCATTAAAATGTTCCTTTCTATTTACGGTTACTCTTGGCATGTTGCAAAATTACTGGAACTCATAACAACGGCTTTTATAAAGATGTTTCGCCAGACTATGAATTTATTTTTCTGTGCGTTTGTTTTGCCTCAAATCTAACCAGATGGACATATCAGAAATCAGACAAAAAATCCAAGAATATAAGCGTGAAGGAAAGCGGTTATTCACTACCTCGTCATTCCAAACGCACAGCATACCCATGCTGCACATTCTGAGCGAAATAGATAACACCATCCCTGTCTATTTCATTAATACTGGATATCTATTTCCTGAAACGATCTCATTTAAAGATGAGGTAGCTGATCGACTCAACTTAAAAATTGTGGATCTAAAGCCAAATACTCCTAAATACATGCAGCGTGAAACCAATGGAAAACTGTTATTCACAACTGATCCGGATCATTGCTGCTATTTAAACAAGACCCAACCCATGGAATCTGTTTTAGCGAGTCATGATGTATGGATCAATGGTGTGCGTGGCGATCAAAGTGCGGTAAGGAAAGCCATGAAAATAGAACAGCCAGCTCCATTCGATAGTATTCGCTTTCACCCCATGCTGGACTGGGACAAACGTAAAATATTTGCCTACATCAAAGAACATGACCTACCGAAACATCCATTGGATGCACAAGGATATATTAGTATTGGATGTGAGCCGTGTACTCGAAAAATGGATCTGGAAATGCAGGAACGGGAAGCCAGATGGTTTGGTCTAAATAAAGTGGAGTGTGGATTGCATACGGATTTAGTCAAGTAAATTTTTGACAACAGTCGACGGCTAGTCAGTCGACTGTAGACATAAGAAAACAAATGAAAGTACTTATCACCGGTGGAGCCGGATATGTTGGAACGAAGCTGGTCAAGCACCTGGTTTCAAATCCTGATATCGAGAAGATCACAGTATATGACAATCTAAGCAAAGGTCATCACAACTTCTTTCTTGGAAAGGAGTACGCGAACAAGGAGAAAATCCATTCAGTGCGTGGAGATATTCTTGATACCCGCCAATTGAAAAAATTGATGAAAGATGCAGATGTGGTTGTACATCTTGCCGCAATTGTTACCACTCCATTTGCAAACACCGATCCGCATTTTTATGAGCAGGTCAATCACTGGGGAACTGCAGAAGTGGTGTACTGTGCAGAGGAATCTAACATTTCCAAATTCATCTACCTGAGTAGTACTTCCGTGTATGGCGCAAGTGACAAGGTATCCGATGAGACTACTACTCCTGCCCCATCTACATTTTACGGGATTTCTAAACTGCGAGGAGAAGAGCATGTGAATCGCCTGGCTGAAAAGAAGAATGCGATCAATATCCGAGGTGGAAACGTGTATGGCTATAGTAAATCCATGCGGTTCGATGCGGTTATTAACCGATTTATGTTTGACGCTAACTTCACCAACCGCATCCAAATCAATGGGAATGGAAAACAATCCAGGGCCTTCATTCACGTAGAATACCTCTGTGATGCCCTGGTTCAGACCATCACAAAAGAAGTTCCTAGCGGAACCTACAATCTGGTAGATAAAAACCTACAGGTTTTGGATTTAGTAGATGTGCTTAAAGAAATCTATCCTACATTAGAGTTTCTGTTTACCAATCAGCACATGAATCTTCGGGAATTAAAAATCAATCCTGACAGTAAGCTTTTTGATCACATTAATAGGTTTGAGAGCAAGGAATTAAAAACAGAGCTGGAGGAATTTAAAGGCCGGTTTGCGTTCTGAAACTACTTGGGTAATTTTACGTTAATATTAATGTAAATTTACATGAATGACTAAGGAGTATAAAATAGAAGTGACTGATTCAGCCTTAGTGAAAGAAGCTGCCGTTGACTATGGTATTTCCAGAGACGACATGGCAGGATTGCTCGGTGTTTCCGAAAAAACCTACTACAACATGATGCAAAAAAACCACTTAGATGCTGAAAGATCCGATCGTTTTCACTTTATACGGCAGATTCTGGCATCCGGGGAAGAAGCATTCGGTTCAAAAACCAACCTTTCAAAATGGCTTAAAACACCTCAATCCTCTTTAGATGGATACACACCTTTGAACATGATGTCTACCATCACCGGTGCAAATCGTGTTTTACTTGTACTTGGTAGAATCAAACATGGAATTACCAGTTGATTGTATTTAGGCTTACACTTCCTAAATATGCCAATGATCTAAGTGGGATGGAAGCAGCCCTGTATGGCGGAAGGTGGAATTCGATTGGAAATTTTGTTCTCTACACTGCACAAACCAGTTCGTTAAGCATTTTGGAGCACCTGGTACATATTACCGGTGCTGATTCTATAAAATATATGCTAACTAAAATAGAAGTAACAGGTGGCATAAATGAAATAACGATGGATGACTTACCTGACAACTGGCAAGAAAATGAAAAAATAACTAACAGTATAGGCGATGAGTGGACAAAGAAGATGTCAACACCCTTACTGAAAGTGCCATCGGTGATAAATCCATTAGAGTGCAACTACCTCATCAACCCCAATCATCCGGATTTGAAGATGGAAATCATGAACCAAGAGTGGTTCATTTACGATCGAAGGTTGGTTAAAAACTACTGATGTCTGACTTAAATGGAGTTTTAAAAACCTCCCCCTACCCCCTCCAAAGGGGGAATTGTCCCCTTGAGGGGCCTACAGGAGTGTTTTTGAGAATTCTGAAAAGCCTGTCGATACATGATTTACAAGTCTATTTTTCTCGGATTAAGAATTTAGTAGGATTACACTAGTTAAAAACAGCTAAACTTTTAAGTTTTTCAATAGGCGGACTATACTCTCCCAATACGGGTAAAGATCGGAAAGTCCACTTTACGAGCCCTATCTTTCCAGACCTCTTTTAAATCATTATACAGCTTGTCAATTGGGGAATACCCATTCTTTTTGATATAATGCTGAACTGCAGACCAGGTGCTGATGTAACCTACCAGATCTTCCAATAACATTTCCTTCTTCATTTTAAAAGAAGGCACATCTTCGATTTCATCATATGGAAACGGGATCGTTTGATAGGCAGCCTCTATGTGATCCCTCTCAGGATCCCAATAAGGATGGGTTACATTCCAGTAAAATTCTTTTATAACCTCTCCTACGCTACCTTCAACCTGAACCAACCCATACCCAATTAATGCAATGGCTCCACCTGGTTTAAGCACTCGTTTTACTTCCTGATTGAATCGTTTATGATCAAACCAGTGCGCCGCTTGTGCCACGGTAATCAAATCGAATTGATTGTCTGAGAAGCTAGTTTCTTCTGCAGATTGTTTGGAGTAATCAATATTTGATTTATAAGAAGCATTTGAGAGCTGCTTCTCACTGATATCCGTAGCATAAACATGATCAAAGTGATCTGCAAGCTTTACCGCAAGCTGTCCACTACCTGTTCCACAGTCCCAGCAGTTTTCATACTTCTCAGTGATCGAAAGCAGGTAATCGACAAGCTCATTGGGGTAGACTGGGCGGAACTTGGCATAGTCTGCAGATTGGATGGAGAAATTATCTTTCATTTTATGAGATTCAAGTTTCAAGCAATGAGCCTCAAGCTAACTTATCACTTGCTTCTTGAAGCTTGTGGCTTATCTACCCCATCATCAAAACCTTCCAGGCCGTATCCACCTCGCCATCATTCAACAGATCAGCGGCTAGTTTGTGAAGCTCCAGTTGGATATTCTCATCGTCATCGAACGAATCAAGAATGGATCGAACTTCAGGTTCATTTGCAAAGTCTTTTATTTCGTCTTCAGTCGGTAGCGATTCCACATTACCCAGCATTCCAAGATGGTTGCCGGTCAATACGGTGCTGGTTCGAATTTGATCAGGTATTTGGTCTACTCCTATTCCCATGGTTGTCAGAGGTTTGGCTACTTCAAATATAGCATCTCCACTCGCTCTGGCATACCAATTTCCACCCATTCTTGCCACCGCATCCAGTTTGTTTGGGTGAATTTTTCCGTTTTCATCCAAAATCCGATCTGCAATATGCATCAACTGCACCTCACAGATCACCAACTGTCCGGCTCCTCCCTGCTCTCCCAGCGATTTCACTTCTATGACCTTACACTCGAAAGAAACGGGTGCCTCTTTTACTCTTGGCGGCTTTACAACTTTCGATTTTTCTTCTGTAAACCCTGCTTTAGCAAATTCATTCACTCCTTTTTCGTACTCTGTACTGCTCAGCGACATCTGTTGCACCATGTCATGGGACACTATATTTACCGTACACTCCGGATGTTCCAGCACATTTTCCAGTGTGTGCTTAGTGGTATTGTCCCTTCCTCTCCGTGCCGGAGAAAAGATCATGATTGGAGGATTAGCACTGAACACATTGAAAAAACTGAACGGACTCAGGTTTACTTTTCCTTCCTTATCTACTGTGCCGGCAAATGCAATAGGGCGTGGCGCCACTGCTCCCAGCAGGTGTCCATGTAATTCCGGTACGGGTATTTCTTTCGGATCGATTGTCATGATATTCAAATAATTATTCCTCCCCCTTAATCCCCCTCCAAAGGGGGAGATTGGGCTTTTACTTAGCTGGCAAAACCTTTGTACTCACCTCACCAAAACCAATACGAACTCCATCCTTCTTCCCATGTCCACGCATGATTACGGTATCACCATCCTGAATGAACTTACGCTCCGAACCATCCGGCATAGATACGGGCTTTGTTCCTTTCCAGGAAATTTCCAGCATTGAGCCAAACTGACTTGCATCCGGACCGGAAATGGTACCGCTACCGTACATATCCCCGGTTTTAATGTTGCACCCATTCACAGTCTGGTGTGCCAGCTGCTGGGCCATGTTCCAATACATGTATTTGAAATTGGAGTTGCCAACCACTTTCTCTTCGCTATCCTCGGGCTGGATGGCAACTTCCAAATCAATATCAAAATGTTTGTTATCCTCATATTTCAAATACGGAAGTACCTCCGGATCCTGCTTCGGTCCCGGGATTCGGAAAGGCTCCAATGCATCCAATGTTACAATCCACGGTGAAATGGAAGATGCAAAATTTTTAGCTAAAAATGGCCCTAGTGGCACATATTCCCATTTCTGAATGTCTCTGGCCGACCAGTCATTAAACAGTACCATCCCGAAAATATGGTTTTCTGCCTCCTCGGTAGAGATGGAATCTCCTAATTGATTTTGGCCACAAGTAATGAACGCCATCTCCAACTCGAAATCCAATAATTTGCATGGGCCAAATACCGGAGGTTCATCCTCATTGGGTTTCTGCTGACCCTTAGGTCGATGTATCGGAACGCCCGATTCGATAATCGAAGATGCCCGTCCATGATAACCTACGGGAATGTGCTTCCAGTTTGGCATCAGTGCATTGTCCGGATCGCGGAACATGGAACCCACATTGAATGCATGCTGCTCACTCGAGTAAAAATCAGTGTAGTCTCCCACTTGTACTGGCAGGCACATCTTCACCTTATCCATGTCGTTTAAAACAGACTGAAGTGCGTAGTGATTTTTTAATTCTTCATTGCCCTCCTGCAATAATTCAGATACACGATCCCTTACCTTTCGAGCGGTCGGCTTACCCAGATTCATGAAATCATTCAGGTATTCCTTATCAAAGATGCCATCAGGCAAACCCATTCCATCAAATAATCCATGATTCTGAAGTCCGGCGAGATCCAAAACCTTTTCTCCAATGGCTACTCCTACACGTTTTACTCCCTCTTTTTTGAAAATACCGAACGGCAAATTCTGGATCGGAAAGTCTGAATTGGCGGGTACCTCTACCCAGGATTTTAGTTTTGGATTATTTGCAGCTATTTCTATCATTTCTTTTGCTTCTTAATTTTTTTTAATTCTTCAATATCCGCCAAGTCTCGAGTTCTTTTTGTAGCTTTTTTCGTCTTTAAAAGCGTTTCATAATTTATTACTCGAATACTCACCTCATTGATTGGGTAAAGTTCAGCATTTGTAAATGCTTCGTCAAATGTAATTCCCCTGCAAGCAGTCATCACATCAATCTGTATAGGAGAAACCCCGAAGGTATAAACATCATATTTTTGAGTATTTAGAAAATTCTCAAGATCACCCATTTCGCCCATCATCATACCAAATTTCTGGTGTACTTTTTTCAACCGGTTATGATTTTCTAAAGTTGGATTTACAAACAAATCCATGTCTCCGGTAGATCGTCTATAACCATGAATGTTAACTGCCATTCCGCCAAGTAATACATACTCAACTTCATAATTATTCAACAATTGGAGGTACTCTAAAAAATCCTGGTTGAAAAGATCAGCCATCAAAGACGTTTTTTTGCTATTGCACTGTTTTTATCCAATAAACTTTCCTGCGATATGCCATGATTCAAGCAATGCAATCTCCAACTCTCTATTAAGCGCTCTTCTGGAGTCTTTTCAAAAGCCCAAAACAAAATATCTTCATAATCTTTTTGCCCTATTTTACCAGCATAAGTTGGTTTCCGAATCATACTTTAAATGTAATAAATCCTTATAGGAAAGCCAGTAAAGAACTAACTTTGCGGCTTCAAAAAAATTAAAGACACAGTAGCGCGCTCATGAGCATTTCCACACAATATGACCCGACGCAGGTAGAAGACAAATGGTACCAGTACTGGATGGACCAAAACTTCTTTCACGCCACACCTAAAACCGGTAAAGAAGCATACACTATTGTCATCCCTCCTCCGAACGTCACGGGTGTCCTCCACATGGGACACATGCTTAACAACACGATTCAGGATGTTTTGATTCGGAAGGCGCGCATGGAAGGCAAAGAGGCTTGCTGGGTACCGGGTACAGACCATGCCTCGATTGCGACTGAAGCGAAAGTGGTGAAGATGCTTCGTGAAAAAGGCATTAAGAAGTCGGATCTTTCTCGTGAAGATTTCCTCAAGCATGCCTATGAGTGGAAAGATAAATACGGCGGCATCATCCTGGATCAGTTGAAAAAACTGGGTGCTTCCTGTGATTGGGAGCGAACTACGTTTACAATGGACCAGAATTACCACGACGCGGTAATCAAGCAGTTTGTTGACCTGTTTAACAAAGGCTACATCTACCGTGGCTTGCGCATGGTCAACTGGGACTGTGAGGCGCAGACCACTATTTCTAACGAAGAGGTTATCTATAACGAAGATGGTGAGAAAGCGATTCTTTATCACGTTAAATACCAGATCAAAGACTCAGACGAGTTTGTTACCATCGCCACGCAGCGACCAGAAACAATCATGGGTGATACTGGAATTGCTGTAAACCCTAACGACGATCGATTCAAGCATTTGATCGGGAAAAAAGCTCTTGTTCCTTTCATCAACCGTGAGATCCCAATCATTGGGGATGATTATGTGGAGCTGGATTTTGGTACAGGCTGCTTAAAAGTGACACCAGCCCACGATCCGAATGACTATGAGATCGGTCAGCGACACAACCTGGAGATCGTAGACACCATCAACCTTGATGGAACGCTCAATGAAAAGTGTGAGATTGACAAGTATGTTGGTCAGGATCGATTCAAGGTTCGCAAGATGGTCGTGAAGGATCTGAAAGAGGCGGGTATCCTCGTTCATGAAGAAGAGTTTATAACCAAGATTGGTCGTTCAGAGCGAACTAATTCTGTAGTGGAGCCTAAGCTTTCTCTACAGTGGTTCATTAAGATGAAAGAGATTTCCAAGCGGGCACATAAAGCCGTGATGGATGATGAAATTCAACTTTTCCCATCCAAATTCAAGAACACTTACAACCACTGGATGGAGAATGTACGCGACTGGTGTATCTCTCGTCAGCTGTGGTGGGGTCAGCGAATACCTGCCTACTACTACGGTGATGGAGAGAATGATTTTGTGGTTGCTGAAAATATAGAGCAGGCTCTTGAAGAAGCACGAAAGACAACAGGGAACGAAAGTCTAACAGCTGATGACCTCAAGCAAGATAAAGATGTACTGGACACTTGGGCATCATCTAACCTATGGCCAATTGCGGTTTTTGATGGGTTTAATGAAAAGTGTTACGATCCTGCAACCGGAAAGATTGACAAGAGCAAGAACGAAGAGCTCAACTTCTTCTACCCGACCAACACATTGGTGACTGCACCTGAGATTCTGTTCTTCTGGGTAGCCCGTATGGTCATTGCCGGGTATGAATACCTGGATGAAAAGCCATTCGAAAATGTGTATCTGACAGGAATCGTTCGTGACAAGCAGCGACGCAAGATGTCTAAATCGTTGGGTAACTCTCCTGATCCATTAGACCTGATCAAACAGTACGGCGCGGACGGAGTGAGAACCGGAATGCTCTTTAGCTCTCCTGCTGGAAACGACCTGCTGTTTGACGAGAAGCTGTGTGAGCAGGGTAGAAACTTTTCTAACAAGATCTGGAATGCCTTCCGACTGGTGAGTGGATGGGAAACGACCGATGAAGCACAACCTGAAGTGAATGCTCAAGCTATTACATGGTTTGAAAGTAAGCTCAATAAAGCATTGACGGAGTTGGAAGATCACTTTTGCAAGTTCCGAATGTCGGATGCCTTGATGACTGCATATAAGCTCGTGTGGAATGACTTCTGTAGCTGGTACCTGGAGTGGATCAAGCCGGAGTACGGCAAACCAATTGATGCTAAAACTAAAGCCAAAACAATCGAACTGTTTGAGCAGGTCTTGAAGGTATTACATCCATTTATGCCGTTCATCACAGAGGAACTATGGCACGAGCTAAAAGATCGAAAAGACGATGAGGCAATCATTGTTGCTGAATGGCCAAAGGCTTCCGGTTTTGATATGGAAATTCTGAAAGAAGCTGATCTACTTTTTGAGATTACGTCAGCTGTTAGAAACATTCGAAGCTCCAAAGGCATTTCTCCTAAGGAAGATTTTGAACTGACAACCAATGCGAAATCCGTAGATTCAATAAGTGAATCATTGAAAAAACTGGCTAACCTGAGTGATATCAAATCAGGATATAAGCCTGAGAATGCATTCAGCTTTGTGGTAGGATCAGATGAGTTCTTTATTCCTGCGTCTGACAATGTGGATATGGAAGCAGAGAAGAAGAAGATTGAGGAAGAACTTAACTACACACGTGGTTTCATGAAGTCGGTGCAGAAAAAGCTTTCCAACGAACGATTTGTAAACAATGCCCCTGAGCAGGTGGTAGCCACAGAGCGTAAGAAACTGGCAGATGCCGAGGCGAAGATTAAGACATTGGAGGAAAGTTTGGCTGGGTTATTATAACGTTCCCCTCTGGCCGGGGAGGCCCTTCTTTCTCCTTAGATGAGAAAGAAGCAAAGAATCAAGCCAAAACCAAATCCCGGCCAACACACTTTCAACCCCGTGGTTTTGGCGATTGTCTCCGAATTCCAGCCCTCCTCCCCATATTGAGCTCAGCAAAATTATATGATTCCATTATGGATATGTTCAAGTAAAACCTGAAACACAAGTTCAAATAAACGGCCAACATGGAAGATATTTACAGGTGGAATATTAATTCTCAATTGCTACGAAAAACTAGGTAATTCCACCAATGGTAATTTACTTGGAGCATTAAATGATAATGACCTTGGTAGGGTTAAGCCTAAAAGTACCCATAGCGGCTAGTTAAATTCAAGATTCGAAAAAACCATCATTATAAAGACCTAAATCCTGGCCGCCATAAACAAGCTGATATCTTTAAAAGCAAGATTAAATCGCTTTGCAAGAGCGAGGTTAGTCAGTGTTCCTTTATAAGAATAAACACCTTTTTGCAGCCACGGATGTGTATAGATCATCTCATCAAACCCGCCACAATCACCAGCCTCCAGTAGAATTGGAGTGAAGATATTAGAAATGGCTAAGGAAGCTGTTCTTGCTACACGCGAGGCGATATTTGGCACACAATAATGTGTCACATCGTGCTTCACAAACGTAGGTTTTTTATGATTGGTGAGCTCAGAGGTTTCGATACATCCTCCCTGATCAATGCTCACGTCTATGATCACAGCGCCAGGTTTCATGCTCATGACCATATCTTCTGTCACCAGCATCTTTGTTTTACCTTTTTCAAAGCGAACAGCACCTATTAACACATCCGCTTCCTTTACTTCTTTGGCTAGTAGCGATTCATCGTAGGTAGAGGTGTATATTTCCTGACCAAGCGAGTGTTTGAGTCTTCTCATCTTGTAAATCTGATTGTCGAAAACGCGAACCTCTGCACCATGACCAAGTGCAGCTCGTGCAGCAAATTCCGCGACTGTACCCGCTCCTATAATTACGACACGTGTAGGAGGAACACCAGTGATTCCTCCAAGAATCACTCCTCTTCCTTCATTGGCACTACTGAGATATTCTGCAGCAATTACCATTACTGTGCTACCTGCCACCTCACTCATAGCGCGAACCAATGGCAATCCACCTACTTTATCCTGAATGAATTCATACCCGATTGCAATGAGTTTCTTCTTGTTGATGGCCTCCAGGTATTTTACATTTTGCTTACCTGCTTGAAAAGCTGAGATCAGTGTACTGCCCGGCTTCATCATTTCAATTTCTTTGATAGTGGGTGGTTCCACTTTCAAGACCACATGACACTCAAAAACCTCTTTCGCACTGTAGGCGATCTTTGCACCCGCATCGCTGTATTCTTTATCTGAAAAATTAGCTGATTCACCAGCTCCAGATTCTATCAACACTTCATGTCCATTAGCTACCATAACACCCACAGAAGAGGGTTTAATTGGCATTCGCTTCTCTTGATCTGCTATTTCTTGAGGAACTCCAATTTGTAAGTTCTGATGCTTTTTAGAGATTTTTGCAGGAGCTTCCTGAGGATAAAGTGTTTGCTCCTGTGCCAACTTCGCAAATCCGGATTTTGACGATTCGTTCATTTAGGTTGTGCAATTAGTGATCGGGTATTATCACCTACTAATTTAATGCTTATTTGCAGGTATTCATCAGGTAAAAGTGGCTGAATAATATCCGGCCATTCTAATAGACAAAGATTCCCTGAAAAAAGATAATCTTCCACACCTATATCGATGGCCTCATCAATATCTTTCAGCCGATAAAAATCAAAATGATAGATTTCGTTCTTATTACTATCCAGATATTCATTGACAATAGAGAAAGTTGGTGAGCTCATTTCATCCTCCACCCCAAGTTCATTACAAATTTGCTTGATCAGTGTCGTTTTACCCGCTCCCATCTCTGCATCAAAGTACCACACTTTCAATCCTCCAAAGTTGCTAATTAGCTTTCGTGCTACTTCCTGAAGCTCGTCTTCATGGTAATTCGGAATTGTCATTTGTTAGAAAGGGTTATCAATGGAATCATAATTTCTTCCATAGAAATTCCTCCGTGCTGGAAGGTGTCTTTATAATGCCTGGCGTAATGGTTGTAATTGTTTGGATATGCAAAGAAATGGTCATCCATTGCAAAAGCATAGCTGGAACTAACGTGGACTTTTGGTAGCCCCAGCTTTTCCGGCTCTCGAGTAAAAAACACACTATCCTCATCGAAAGCTAGGTTTCTTCCTACTTTGTATCTCAGATTGGTGTTGGTATTTCGATCACCCACTATTTTCTGAGGTTTATTCACCCGTATAGTTCCATGATCGGTTGTTATAATCACTTTGACCTTTTGATTGGCCAATGCCTTAAGTGTATCATAGAGCGAAGAATGCGAAAACCATGATTTAGTAAGTGATCGATAGGCTGATTCATCAGGTGCCAGCTCCCTGATCATTTGCATGTCTGTTCGTGCATGAGAGAGCATATCCACAAAATTAAAAACAATGGTGTTCAGCCGGTTACCCATCAAATTTGTGATACTCTCACTTAAGTTTTTACCTTCTTCAGCACGTAATATTTTGTGGTAACTAAATTTTTCCTGAATGCGATTACGGGCCATGTTTGCCTCCAGCAGCTCTGCTTCTTTTAGGTTTTTACCTCCTTCTTCTTCCTCTTCCACCCAAAGATCCGGATATCTCCTGGATATCTCCAAAGGTGTTAAACCTCCAAAAAGTGCATTTCTAGCATAGGAAGTCGTCGTGGGGAGAATTGAGAAATACATCTCTTCAGAATCAATGCTAAACAATTCAGCAACCTCCGGTTCTATCATTTTCCATTGGTCATACCTGAGATTATCGATAACAATAAGGAATACAGGGTCTTCACCAATCTGAGGAAAAACTTTATGCTTCAGCAGATTATGCGAAAGCAGTGGTCGCTCAATATCCGGATCTGTTATCCATGATTCATAATTTGATGTAATGAATTCTGAAAAATTCCCATCTGCTTCTACTTTTTGAGCATTTAAAACTTCAACCATGCTCTTATCCTCTGTTTCGTCTATTTCCAGCTCCCAATAAACCAGCTTTTTGTAAATATCCATCCAGTCGTGATGATCTTGAGCATCCACCACGCTCATTGCGAGTTGCTGAAATTCCTTTTGATATCCCTGATTGGTTTTTTCAGAAATGATTCGTTTGTTGTCCAGAATTTTCTTAACTGAAAGCAGAATTTGATTCGGATTGAGTGGTTTAATCAGATAATCAGCAATTTTAGCTCCAATGGCCTCTTCCATGATTTCTTCAGCCTCATTCCTGGTGATCATCACCACCGGGATATTAGGGTGAGTGGATTTAATATAATTGAGCGTTTCGAGTCCACTCATTCCCGGCATATTTTCATCCAGAAAAACGATATCGAAATAGTTATGGTCTATTTCTTCCAGCGCATCTGCTCCACTGTTGACAGGAGTAAGCTGAAAACCCTTTTGTTCCAGAAATAAAATATGAGGCTTGAGAAGGTCGATTTCATCGTCCGCCCATAAGATTTTAAATTGCTGCATTAATTCAGTTTTGGCATTCTTTTGCTAAGTAAATCACAAACGCTGTTGAACAAAAAGAAAATTCTTAATGATCCGGTTTACGGATTCATCAATATACCCAACGATCTCCTCTTCGACATCATTGAGCATCGTTATTTTCAGCGACTAAGGCGTATCAAGCAACTTGGCCTCACTGATTTAGTCTATCCCGGTGCTTTGCATACCCGATTTCACCATGCTTTAGGGGCAATGGATTTAATGCGAAGAGCGCTTAACTCCCTGCAAGAGAAAGGAATAGAAATTTCAGAAGAAGAACGAAAAGCCAGTATGATGGCTATACTGCTACATGATGTGGGACATGGACCGTTCTCTCACACGCTTGAATTTTCCTTGTTTAAAGGAGTACATCATGAAATGGTTGGCAAATGGATGATGGAACGATTGAATAAAACGTTTAATGGCGCACTCGATTTGACCCTGAAAATATTCCAAGACCAGTATGAGCGTCCATTTTTCCATCAGCTTGTGTCTAGTCAATTGGATATCGATCGGCTGGATTACTTGAAACGAGATTCATTTTTTACCGGCGTTTATGAGGGTGCAATTGGTTCTGAGCGCATTATAAAAATGCTCAATGTTTCCAATGAACAATTGGTAGTTGAAGAAAAGGGCATTTACAGTATCGAAAACTTTCTAAGTGCCCGAAGACTGATGTACTGGCAGGTTTACTTGCACAAGACAGCAGTTAGTGCAGAAGTTATGCTTATCGAGCTGATCAAGCGAGCAAAATATCTTACACAATCGGGAGAAAAACTAACCGCTACCCCCGCCTTAAAGATTTTCCTTGAAAGAAACATTACGATGCAAGACTTTGAGGAAGACCCGGATATACTGGAGATTTATTCTCTTTTAGATGACAATGACATTTGGGGATCTATCAAGTTCTGGCAGGAACATGACGACATCATATTACGCACATTAAGTGAAAAGTTACTGAATAGAAAGCTTATGGGTATTTCATTTTCAAATGATCCCTTAGGGAGAATTGTAACAGATGATTTAATTCATAAGGCCGCTCAAATGTTTGGTGTCAATGATGAAGACGCTTCCTACCTGGTAAAAACTGGCTCTGTAAGCAATTCAGCATACATAGCTTCCGGGCAATCGATCAAAATTCTCAGAAAACACGGAGGAGTCGTAGATGTGGCTGACGCTTCTGATCTACCTAATATTAAGGCTATGAGTAAAATTGTTACCAAACACTATTTATGTGCACCAAAAGAGCTTTTAAGTAATTAACATATGCTGCTGGTTGGAGATAACATTGGCAAAAAGTTTGGAAAGAACTGGATATTTAGAAATCAAAACTTTGAACTTGATCAAGGTAACGTAGTAGCTATAACTGGAAAAAACGGATCAGGAAAATCAACATTACTCCAAATAATGGCTGGATATTTAACACCAAGCGAAGGAAAAGTACTATCAAATGATACCTTACTAGAAGAAGCTCAGCCTTCAATTTCGTTCATTGGACCTTACACTGAAGTCATTGAAGAGTTTACGCTAAGAGAGCTTTTATCTTTTCATCAAAAGTTTAAAAATCCTATTGTAGAGATGAAAGAAATGGCAGAATCAGCTTCTCTACCATTAGATAAGTTAATTGCTGAGTTTTCAACCGGCATGAAACAGCGAACAAAACTGATTACTGCATTTTATTTTGAAAATGACATTTTATTTATGGATGAGCCAACTGCAAACCTTGATCAAGAAGGATTTGATTGGTGGTCAAATGAGCTGAAAAAGTTGTCTAATAAGCTAATTTTAGTGGCCTCTAATGATTCTAATGAAATAAATATGTGTCAAAAAAGCATTAATCTTTAAAAAAAACAGCCTCAGCGAATAATTTCATGAGCATTTTAGAGTTTAGTAGGTATAAATGTCAAAAAGTCCTACTTTTGATTTAATCTTATATCTAATCAGAATACAGAATTTATGAAACGATTATCAAACTTACTTGCTGCCTTAGTTTTTGCTTCCTTAGTTATTTTTATGTCATGCGGTGGCGGTGGTGATGATCCCGCTCCAGATCCATTGGAGGAGCTGGCTGCAGATTTGACTGTTTCCGGATGGGCTCAACCTTCAACAGTGCAAACTGATGACGGTACAGCAGATGGAGACTGGTCTAACTTCAGCATTAGTTTTTCTGGTACCAAAGACGGTGGTTCATACACTGTAAGTGGTGTACCGGATGGATTCAGTGATGTCTGGGCAAATGGAACATGGTCATTCGGAAATTCGTCTGGTTCAGTTATCACCAAAGTTCAAAACGGTGTAACTACCGATATGACTGCATCAGTTTCCGAAAACAGTCTTTCTCTTGAATTTGATGTACAGGAGTCTACAGCAAGGACAAGTGGAATTACCGGAGAGTGGACGTTCGTTTTTAATTAATCAATTAAGATTTTTAAAATTTGAAGGGTAACTTTGTGTTACCCTTTTTTTATGCTCATCGAAGAAAAATATTTTGCTCAGGACAAGAATTATCTCCTTAAGTCCGTTCAGGCTTTCTCCAAGGAAGCACTTCTGAAAAACTGGCTTCACGAAATTTTAAAAGCGTACAACATCCAGCACAACCCTATGGAGCTTGAAGATGACTTTATTATCGAGCTAAAAAAGAAAATCCATTTCGCTAAAGAATTACTCGAAGAAAATTACGACATCCTTGCAGCAATTTATCGACATGACCATGCCGACAATCAGCTAGAGATAATGTGGGATGGCAGATCCCATATGGAAGCTTATGATAGTGACTGGAAAGAAATGTATGCACAATGGGTTTCTAAGCTTTCTTTGATCAAAGAAGTACAAAGACCAATCATCAAGTTTGCTGTTTCAGAAGGAGGTGTTAATCACACGTTTTTGAAACAATCGATTAGGCGCGCCATCCTTTCTAATTTTAACCTGAGGATGCGATCACAGACACTCTATAGAGTGAGTGCCTAACAAACTCTACTTAATGTCTACTAGGTTGGGGAGACAAGGATCTTTAGTGGCTTAATGCTTAATTCTGCACACCTTGCAAAACTTCTGCTTACCGGGAGGTCGCTTTTTAGGAGGCCGTTTATGCCCATGAAATTTTTCTCCTTTCTTAGCTTCCCTTTTTTTGTGCTTAACAACCTTCCTTTCCACCTTGGCATTTTCGGCGTATGCCTTGCTAACTCTTTTTCGGAAGGCTATTAGCTCCTCCTGAGATGTTTTAAGTTCTGCTTTTTTATCTTTCTTGAAAAAATCAAAAAATCCCTTTTTCTCCTTTTTTGTTGCCTGATATTGTGGACGAGGTGGCTTTCTTACTTCGGCACTTCGTGTATCCTGCGCGTAAGAAACACACGTGATACTAATTACAAATAGAATCAATAGACTTTTTCGCATAACACCTTTCTTATCCTCTCAACGATCTCAATGAAAAATATTGCCAAAACTGAGAAAAGATTTCCACCTATCATAAAATTGGTTAATCTTTTGCATAGAGTGAGACTTAACCCATCAAACCATTTTAATTTTCCGGTCGTTATCAAAGCTTCATGAGGCAATTAATCTTTTATACCCTATTGTTTATCTCCATCATCTCGTATGGCCAGATTGTCCGTGAATCTGAACTCATAAAAAAGATGGAGCGCGGCGCAGAGTTAATGGCTACAGGGAAATATGATAGTGCTCAAATACTTTTTCAGTTCGTGCTTCAGAACAAAGAAAAACTTCCATCAGAAATGGCGTATTTCTTTGGTAGGAATAGTTATCACCTGGGTAAATACAAGCAAAGTATCAACTGGTTAAATAAGTACATCCAACTTAAGGGTACTAAAGGCAAATATTATGAACCTGCCATTCAGTTTTTGCAATTTGCAGAGGACGAATATTTAAGAATTCAGCGTTCCCAGTCAGAACAATTGACCGTCGATTTAGAGTCTGCAGAATATGATTGTGGAGGACTGGAAAAAATGCTTTGCCCGGTCTGTCATGGTTCCGGCGTAGTAGTACAGCAAGGTATTTTCGATGAAGTATATAAAACATGCCCCTACTCTCTTGGTGAGGGATATCTATCATGTAAAGAATACAACATGTTCATGAGGGGTAGCTTAGAGCCTAAGCTCAGGGATTGATTTGTTGAAAAGTTACCTTTAAGTATCTTAAAAAGTCTGTCATCCTGAAGTTATGAAGGATCTCACCGCAAAGACTACATAAACTTCTAAATACTGAGATTCTTCCTTCGTCAGAATGACAGTTAATCCCATATTCCGGGTTAATATCTTTAAGACCTTTTTAGACACACTCTTATTTTCTCAGGAAAGGCGGTTTTTGAAATCGGAATAGTCAAATTCTTTAATCAGGTCAAAATCACCATTCTCCCTTTTGATTCCGATCGAAGGATGTTTAACCCCGTTAAATGTACTGGTTTTAACCATGGTGTAGTGGATCATATCCTTGAAAATAATTGGATCTCCCTCCTTAAGTGGTTTTTCAAACCAGTATTCATCCAAAAAATCCCCTGCTAAACAGCTAACACCTCCTAGTCGATATGCATGCCATCCTTCAATTTTAGTATCTGATCCCGATTCTAATTTTGGTCGATAGGGCATCTCCAGACAGTCAGGCATATGGCATGTAAAAGAACCATCAAAGATGGCGGTTTTTTTTCCTCCATTTTCCACTACATCCAACACTGTTGTGTACAGATCTCCGGTCTGCCATGCAAAGGCACTGCCTGGTTCCAGTATGATATCTATCTGATGCCTTTCCTTGAATTTCTTTAAAAGATCAATCAAATGATTCGTATCATACCCCTCGCGAGTCATCAAATGTCCTCCTCCCATATTCACCCATTTTACTTGAGAGAGGAAATGACCAAATTTTTCTTCAAATGCATGTAAAACATGTTCCAATGCTACTGAGTCAGATTCGCATAAAACATGAAAATGAAGTCCTTCAACTCGATCCGGAAGTTCTTCCAAATTCGCACTGGTAATACCTAACCTGGAAACAGGACTGGAAGGGTTGTATAAATCGGTATCTACATCAGACCACTCCGGGTTTACCCGTAATCCAACGCTAACATCCTCAGGAACACGATCAATGAACCTCTGGTATTGTGCAATCGAGTTGAAAGTGATGTGAGAAGATTTTGATACAATCTCATCGAATTCATCGTTAGAATATGCCACGCAATACGTATGTGACTTCACACCCATCTCTTCATTACATAACCTTACCTCGTTAAGAGAGCTTGCAGTAGCGCCTGATATGTACTTTTTAAGCAATGGGAACGTCCCCCACATTGCAAAACCCTTGAAAGCCAGGATTATTTCAACACCTGCCTGCTTTTGAATACTATTGATTAGCTCAAGGTTTTGAATGAGTTTCTTTTCATCAAGCACATAACATGGAGACGGTGTTTTCACTGAGTGTACCTTTCTTGAATAATATTCAAATGATGTTTTAGATGACCGGAAATAATGAATCCGAGAGTTTCTACTGACATTTCAACTCCATTTGACACTCCCACCCTTTGCCTTATATCACCAGGTATGGAAGTGAAGAGATCAACAGTACTTGCCCTTACGCTGGTAAATTCAGTCAACAAACTATGAATGGACCTTTTGTTTGCTTTGGACTCAGGCACATAATCGTCTTGTTCAAATCCGGGTAATTCTGTTTTGTCATTCCGAGCAAAGCATAACACGCGATAGGCAAAGATTCTCTCCGAGTCAATGACATGCTGAATCACTTCCTTAATGCTCCACTTTCCCTCAGCATATCTATACAGTCCTTGTTGTTCAGTCAACCTTTTGCAATAGTCCAGGAAATCATCTCCTGTTTTCAACAACAGTGGCACAAGCTCACCCTCGCCAAGGATTTGTACATATCCCCTATAAAATTCAGGTACTTTTTGAATATCCATCATGATTAATCCATTCCCAGGTCAATATCATGTTTTTCATGCCACGGCAACCCTGAAGTAGCGAGCTTTTCAAGGAACGGATCGGAATCAAACTCCTCTACGTTGAATACGCCAGCACCTGTCCACTTGTCAGTGAGCATCATATAGGCTCCAATCATTGCAGGAACTCCAGTGGTATAGGATACTCCTTGTGCGCCTGTTTCTTCGTATGCAGCTTTGTGGCTACAGTTATTCCAGATATAATACGTTTTCTCTTTACCGTCTTTTATGCCCTTGATTCGACACCCTATGGATGTTTCTCCTTCATAATTTTCACCTAACTCGCCCGGGTTTGGTAGCACAGCCTTCAAAAACTGAAGCGGAACAATCTCTTTACCTTCATAATTCACCGGCTCTATTGACGCCATACCTATGTTTTGAATCACTCTGAGGTGGGTAAGGTATTCATCTCCAAAGGTCATCCAGAAGCGAGCCCTTTTAATTGTTGGGTAATTCTTTACAAGTGATTCCAACTCTTCATGATAAAGCAAGTATGAAGGTCGCTTACCAATATTTGGATACTCTAACTCCTTTCTAAATTCAAAAGGATTGGTCTCTACCCATTTTCCATCTTCCCAATATTTTCCTTTTTGAGTAATCTCTCTGATATTGATCTCAGGATTAAAATTGGTAGCAAAGGCTTTTCCATGATCTCCTGCATTACAATCCACAATGTCCAGGTAATGGATTTCATCAAAAAAGTGTTTTGCAGCTCTAGAAGTAAACACGCCTGTTACCCCTGGATCAAAGCCACACCCCAAAACGGCTGTAAGGCCTGCATTCTTGAATTTATCCTGATATGCCCATTGCCATTTGTATTCAAACTTTGCTTCTTCTGGTGGCTCATAGTTTGCCGTATCGAGGTAATGCACCCCTGCTTCAAGGCAAGCATCCATGATGGTTAGATCCTGATAAGGCAAGGCTACATTAATCACCATTTTTGGTTGATGTTTTTTGAACAATGCCACTACCTGATCGACATGATCAGCATCAACCTGGTCAGTTTCAATCGTCACACCATGCTGTTTTTTCACATCAGCGGCGATATCATCACATTTCGATTTTGTACGAGATGCAAGAACGATCTCTGAAAAGACATCCGTATTCTGAGCGCATTTGAAGGCGGTTACTCGCCCAACTCCTCCTGCTCCAATGATTACTACTTTGGACATATTTGATATTTAAGATTTGTCCAAATTTAGCAGGAACTGTATCAAAGAATAAATCGATAGGTGTATTTAATCAAGAAAGTATTGTTTCCGGAAAGACCTGTAAGTTGAGAGGAAAGATCACTGAAACTGTTATTACGGGATTGGTCAAAGTAGGATCCATTATTTGCCCACACCAAAAACAAAGTTGATCCGGGAATATACTCCCATCTCATCACGAAATTTGAACGAATCTGAACAATATTAAAATTGGGATCATTAAAAGTATAGTCCGGCTCATTGTCTCCATTTTCAAACACTTCATATATACCTTCAGATTCGTCATAATTAATTTCAGATGCATCAAAAATGTAGAATCTACTGGAGTAGTTTTCAGCATTCGGTAGATGTACTCTTTTAAACTGGCTGTATTCTCCGGCCGCAATAAAAGGCTGGCCCCAGAATTCCAGTGTCAGATTGGGTGTAATGTTATAGTTAGCCCTTATTGACATACTATATGTCTCTTGCTCCACTCTGCCGAGCAGATATCTCATTTCACCATTAAACTCTTGCTGGGTGATGTACTGTAAGTCGTTTCTGTTCCAGTTGATATTTGGAGAAATAGAGATTTGAAGTGCATCAGAAGCCCTTAGATTTAAATTAACTGATATTCCTGAGCTTTTTCTGAAATCGTTTTGACCCCAGTTGAACCAATTATTGAAAGATACTCTAAAATTCTTTCGACTGTTAGTGCCTATCCAATACCAATAATTAACATTCCCGGGATATTTGATAGAAGGTCCTCCTCTTAGGTCTGCATTTGATACTCTGGTACCGCCTACCCAAACACCCTGTCCAAATCCCCAGTAGTTTTTAAACTCCCAGTTCATATTGAAATTCATTCCCCTGTTTGTCACTGCTCCGCCAAAATCATTATTGTATTCCGCATAAAAATTATAGTTCTGCCAACGGAACGTATTCGTTACTTTATTCACTCTATACTGGGTCCAGAACCAATTATTAATATCATCTGTCTGGCGTAAAAATCCGGCATCATTTAAAGCGAGTTCAGGAGACTTAAAATTGGATCCTACAGTCCACCTCCAGTTACCACTCCTCTTGCCAAAGGAAAACGTTGCTGCCGATCCTGTCAATACTGTTCGTGTAGTGTCTACATCCTTGTGGTTATTGTCCGGCCGCTGGAAAAATCTTTCTGATGCGGTTTGGGTATTATAAATAGCACCCTGCGTCCCCTCTACCCTACTAAACATCGCCTTGAACTCCATACCATATTTTCTGTCTTTGAAATTGTGATCCAGATCTATTCCTGCGCTGGTTGCATTATCGTGAAGGTATTCCAATCCATTGCCACTATTATCAAATCTCTTTACATGGGTAGCCAGCGCTCCTACGACTGTCTTGCCTCCATCAATATCTTGCTGAACCCTTCCGACTAAAAAATTGGTATATGGCTCAACCCTTTCTTGTCCTCTTTCACCGTTTTCATAGACTACATTAGCATGTTCCTCATTAGTAACCGACTCTAACAGTCCCCAAGAAAATCCTTTGGCGTTCTTACCGGTAACTTTAGCTGCTCCGAGAATTCGGGTATTATTTGGGTAATCAATGTACTCCACATTTTCAGGGGATCCATGAGGCCTCCCACCTATCCGTCTGGAGTAGAACAGATTATTCGGGCCACCACTCGTCCTAAATGAAAGCAAATTGCTACCTTCTAAAAAGAAAGGTCGTCGCTCTCTAAAGAAAAGCTGAAAAGCAGATAGATTAACTGCTGAGGGGTCTGCATCAACTTGTCCAAAATCTGGATTGAACGTTAAGTCCAAGGTAATATCTGAGGTAATTCCAACTTTAGCATCTAACCCTAGATTACCTGTAAATTCCTTACCTGAATTTCTAAACGGGTTTTCTTCGTCTTTGGGATATTTTTCTAACGATGCTAGTACATAAGGCTGTATCTCTAATTGTTTCTGAGGCTTTATTCCTTTAATACCGTTCAATTCACCGAACAAATGAACCCATCCTGGTGCATTGGGGTCAACAGGTTGCCAGGTAGATCGCTCCTCTTCCCGAAAAATTCTACGAGTGAATTGAATACCCCAGGTATGATTTTCTTTATTAGCAAAGCGCAGTTGAGAAAGTGGGATTTTAAACTCAGCAATCCAGCCCTTATCATCAATACTTGTCCTCAAATACCATATAGGATCCCAGGTAGAGTCCCAATCATCACCATTATTAGAAACATATTCATCTCCTTTTACTCCCGAAACTGAGGCTGTAAATGAAAAAGCTGTCCGCTTATCGAAGTAGCTGTCAATGTTTATTTCAACAAAGTCACCGTCGAAACCATCTCTACGTGACATTCGCTCAACGATCTTCTCTGGTTCGGTATCATGAGCTCTAATCCCCACATAAAGGAACTTAGCGTCATATAAAATTTTAAACTGAGTTTGTTGCTTAGGAGCTACATTGTATTCCGGACGATGACCAACAAAGTCTCCGCCCCATTCTACCTGACCCCAGGCATCATCATCTAATTTTCCATCTAATACAATCGGACTTTCTGCCCATGCAGTGGTATAGGACTTTTTCGAGGGAAGTTCTGTTTGAGAAAAGCCGCTAAAACACAATAATGACCAAAGGCCAAAAGATAGTAGTCCAGTAGAGCGCATGTTTTGAGTTAGTTGACCAGTAAAAGAAGCAACACCATAAAAATGTTGCATCCTCTTTGAGATACTCTATCTGTGATGAGAGGTTACATCTTTTATGCGAAATAGGACTTTTTAATGATGGAAGGCTACTTCAGGGTATATCTAAAGCCTGTCTGTACAATGATTCTTGATGGAGAATTAACTGAATTACTGATTGGAGTGATTGAATGCCTGTAGTTTGGCTCTACTGTTAGATCAAACTTATCGAAGAGTGAATATCCAAATTCGAAACCTCCTACACCGTCAAATGACCATTCGTTGTACAAGTTCAATTCATCACTATTCAAAATTTCACGAGTTGGGTCAGATAAATTACCCTCCACCAGGTAATTCGCTGATAATCCGGCATTCACCCTCAGGCTAATTTTCTTATTTAAAACAAAGTAACCAGCCTTAAGTGGAATGGAGGCAAACTGCACGTTATTGTTTAAGTCGATTTGGTGATCATAGTTTTCCTCAATCTCAATGGTCGCTTCCCTAGAACTAAATCCCGGTTGAACTCCATCATCAATGCCACCATTTTCGTTTATCAAATCCTGATTATCAATTGTATATACATCAAGAACATTGATTGAGGCTGAACCTCTATTATCCATACTGGTATAGGCAAGTCCACTTTCAAGTGTCCACCTTTTTCCCAATGCCACACCAAAATCAATTCCAATAGAAGTCGCAATTCCTTCTTCCATTTCCTGTTGAATATTAGTTGTTGGATTGACGAAATTACCAGAACCAACTGCTGAAGCAAGTCCCGCTGGTTTCAGAGAGTTTGATAGAACTCCCGATCCTGCAAAGTCTGCATTGAATGTACCCGCTCCGGCTTCAACACCTGCCCACATCTTCTGATTATCTTTTGTAGAGGCTTTCTTACTCTTTGTATATGCAACCCCAGCGAAGTAGTATGGGTAAATTTCAGCTTCAACATCTGCTTGAGGAAGGTCTAACTTTCGTGAATCGAGAACTAAAATTCTGCTTTTTTCGGTAGTTAAAATGTTTTCAAATTGTCCCGTTTTTTCCTCTTGCTCAGGAGAAATTGATACTGGTGTGAAATTGAATGAAACAGGCTCATATGCCTCTGATGAATAATAGTAATTTGAATAATCCCAATCATTCTCTAACAGTGCATTATATGAGTTGCTACTTTGTTGCTTTACTTCGGAGTTTATTGGGAAGACAAGAACTCCAAGTAGAAGAACAGCAATAAATACTGCAGCTACAGACACCCATTTATAGATAGAATGTTGTGACGCGTATACCGCCACAAATTCAGCATTTAGGGCGTTTTCAATGTTTTCCCAAACACGTTCTGGCGCTTTTATCGTTTGATTCTCAAACTTTTTTTGGATGCTATTTTCAAAGCTCTCCGGACCCATATCTTATCTTGTCTCTCTGCATGACCTTTTCCGCAAGTAATGATTTAGCTCTGGAGTATTGAGATTTGGAAGTGCCTTCACTAATCTTCAACTTCTTTGCTATCTCATGATGCTTAAATCCTTCAATCGCGAATAGGTTGAAAATAACCTGGCAGCCGGTTGGCAACTGCCTGATCAGATCTAATAGTTCGTCATAGCTTAGCGCTGAAATCGCAGACTCTTTCTCACTCCAACTATCCAGGTCATTTACATCGACCATAGGATAGAGATAAAGTTTGCTACGTTGATGATTCAGTGCTGTATTCACAACTATTCGCTTTATCCAGTACGCCAATGAAGAGTCTTTCCTGAATTTTTTAATATTCTTAAAAACCTTTATGAAAGCCTCCTGCAAAATATCTTCCGCTTCCTGCTGTGCTTTCGAATACCTTAAAGCCACGAGATACATACCATCACAATACTTGTCATAAAGTGCTTGTTGGTATTCTCTTTTGCCTTTTTGGCAACCTTTAATCAATTTTTCTTCAGAAACCGACATTCATGTTGGCATTTAAATAGACCCAATGCTGTTTATTATAGTTGCAATCTCTAATTTGGGATTTTAGTACCTCTAAAGATATGAAGAACCTGACGATAATTACAATTTGTTTTCTATTAGTACAATGTGAACCCATTGTACCCCAACAATCTGTACAGAATAAAAAAATAATTTTTGATAATTACGAATATGAGAACATGGTGGGTTTTACCAATGTGCTTCCAATCGAAAACGGTCAGGCCAAAGAACTAGAAAACCCAATTGTAACTCAAAATGACTCAGAGCAACTCATTTTAACTTTCGATCTTCTGACAGATCAATTCGAAAACTTAAGTGCTAAAATCTACCATTGCAATAAAGACTGGACACAATCACGGTTGAGGGATATGGAATTTCTAAACGAAATCAACAATTATCGAGTCACTGATTTTGATTACTCAGTCAATACTGTTCAACCGTACATTAATTATCGTTTTCAAATACCTAAACCTTTCCTATCCGGTAACTACATTGTCGCAGTTTTTAGACGCGCTAATCCCGACGACCTCATTCTGACTCGAAAATTTATGGTTGTGAACCCGATTGCCTCGATTGATCATACAGTCAGAATTAGTACAACCATTGACAAAAGGGAAGAAAACCAGCAAATAGAATATGGAGTCCGATACGGAAACCTTCAGGTAAACTCTCCGATTCAGGATATAAGTACTGTCTTACTCCAGAATCACAACTGGCGAACAGCAATCAGAAATGTAGAACCAACGCTCATTCGAGCCAACGATGGCTATGTGGAATACAGACATCTTGACTTAAAAACGAATTTTTATGGATGGAATGAGTTTCGATTTGCAGATCTCAGAACACTCAGTGTTGCCGGAAGAAATGTAGGTAGAATCACCAATACAGGAACCAAAATAGTAGCTCCCCTGAAGCTTGATGGTACCCGAGGAAACATCACCTACACCCAAAATTTTCAGGATATCAATGGGAATTTCATTGTTCAAAACAATGATCCGGGAGAGGGCAATCTCAATGCAGACTATGCACAGGTGGTTTTTAATCTTAAGTCAGAACCCATAGCAGGAGATGTTTATGTAACTGGAAGATTTAATAACTGGCGACTAACAGATAAAAACCGAATGAGATATACCAACGATAACGGGCCGGGCAGATATCAAACCTCATTAATTCTAAAGCAGGGATATTATGAGTATTTGTATTTTGTGCAAAGTGAAGATGTTATACCTTATCACTTTGAAGGTAGTCATTTACTAACTGAGAATGAATATGAAATTTTGGTTTACTATCGCAAACCCGGAAACATCAATGATGAGCTGATTGGTTACAAGCGTTTTAGATCAGTTGAGCAGTAATTATACATTGAATCTAAAATGCATCACATCTCCATCCTTCACTACATATTCCTTTCCTTCAATGGATAGTTTACCTGCCTCACGACATCCGGCTTCCGTTTTATATTGCTGATAATCAGGTATTTTGATTACCTCAGCCTTGATAAATCCTTTTTCAAAGTCTGTGTGAATCACACCGGCAGCCTGTGGCGCCTTCCACCCTTTTTTGATAGTCCATGCACGCACCTCGGTCTCCCCTGCAGTGAAATAGGTAATCAAATCGAGTAGCGAATAAGAAGCTTTGATGAGTCTGTTCAGACCTGATTCCTTCAATCCATACTCTTCCAAAAACATCTGTTTCTCTTCCGGATCATCAAATTCTGCAATTTGCTCCTCCAGACCGGCTGAAACTAGGATCAACTGAGCATCCTCATTTTTAATATTTTCTTCTAACTTCTTACTCCATTCATTGCCGGTGTTAATGGACTCCTCATCCACATTTGCAACATAAATAATCGGCTTATTCGTTAGCAATTGTAATGTCTTAACCCAGGCCCTTTGCTCCTTATCCATCTCAAGAGATCGAGCGTTTTGACCACTTTCCAGATGGGTCTTGAATTTCAAAAGAACATCATATTCAGCTTTTGCATCCTTGTCTCCGGATTTAGCAATTTTTTGCACTCGTTCGATTCGCTTATCAATGGATTCAAGATCCTTTAACTGAAGCTCAGTATCTATAACTTCTTTGTCTTCAATAGGATCCACTTTTCCAGAAACATGAACGATGTTGTCATTATCAAAGCATCGGATTACATGAATTATAGCATCTACTTCGCGAATGTTTGCTAGAAATTGATTTCCCAACCCTTCTCCTTTACTAGCTCCTTTTACCAGACCTGCGATATCCACAAATTCAATAACAGTAGGAAGTACTTTTTTCGGATTAACCAGGTCAGTGAGTATTTGGAGACGCTCGTCCGGCACTGTTATCACTCCGACATTGGGTTCAATGGTGCAAAATGGAAAGTTTGCTGCTTCCGCTTTTGCGTTAGATAATGCGTTAAAAAGTGTTGATTTCCCTACATTAGGTAGACCAACGATTCCACACTGTAATCCCATAGAATTTGCTTAAAGAGTATTTATTTCTGTTTCGGAGCGCAAAACTACTGGATATTAAAATAAAAAACCCTGATCCCGTAGGTACGGAACAGGGTTCTCCTCTTCATACTTAAAAAAAATTATCTTATCAATCCCACTTAAGGTCTGAGTCAGAATCGGATACCTCTGCATTAGCTACAGCATGTTCCTCGTCAGAGTTTCTATCAAATTGTGTGAAATCAACTTCAGGCATTAATTCATCCTTCACGTGATTCACTGTAGAATTAAGTGCATTTACAAATTTGTTGAAATCTTCTTTATACAAGAAAATTTTATGCTTTTCATAGAAAAAACCATCGTCTTTTGGTTTCCTTTTACTTTCCGTAATCGTCAAGTAATAATCATTCGACCGTGTCGCTTTCACATCAAAAAAGTATGTACGCTTTCCCGCCTTTACTCTCTCAGAATAGATCTCGTCTCTTCCTTTTTCGTTATTATCTTCCACTTGTAAAAATTTTGTGTTAGGTGTTAGTTTGTTACCAAAATCGGGGCTAAATATACTGCTTTATATTTTTTATATGCAAAACAAATGGCGGATTAGCCGTTGAATAGTACCATATGACTTCAAACATCTCTGAAATTAACCAATATGATAACCTGGGATTAATTGCCAAGCAGCTAGTTGATGGCTTTATCACAGGACTTCATAAGTCTCCTTATCATGGTTTCTCTGTAGAGTTTGCAGAGCATAAACTCTACAATTTTGGTGAAAGTACCAGACACATCGATTGGAAGGTGTATTCCCGAACTGATCGCTTATACACCAAACAATACGAGGAAGAGACGAATTTAAGGTGCAGAATTCTGATTGATAATTCTGCCTCTATGCATTACCCTAAGCCCGGAAAGGACAAACTCAAATTTTCAATTTTTGCTGCATCAGCCCTGTCTTATTTGCTGACTAAGCAAAGAGATGTGGTGGGGCTATCTGTGTTCTCTGACAAAATAGAAGAGGAAACGGACCTGAGAAGCACTAAATCGCACTTAAATACCATACTCACTAAACTTTCAGATCTTCAACAAACTACTTCAGAAGGAAAAACCAATATCTCTACTGTCCTACATGAAATCGCAGACAAAATCCATAAACGATCATTGGTGGTGATTTTTTCTGACATGTTCCAAAACAGCAATGAAGATGAATTACTAAATGCACTACAGCATTTAAAGCACAATAAACATGAAGTCATCTTATTTCATGTATCTGATTATGAAACCGAATTAAACTTCGAATTTGAAGATCGCCCCTATAGGTTCATAGATTTAGAAACTAAGGAATCTATCAAAATCAATCCTCATGACATCAAAGACGAGTATCGGAGGGAAACTTCAAAATTCTATCAAGACCTGAAGATTAAGTGTGGAATGATGAAAGTAGATTTCGTACCAGTCAATACAAACGATTCATTTGATAAAATCCTGGGGGCTTACCTGATAAAGCGTAAGAAAATGAGGTGATTACAAGTGTAACCACTCTTTCTTTGCTGTCAGCTCTTCTTCTGACTCTACGTAATCAGGATCCGGAACACAACAATCCACCGGGCATACAGCAGCGCATTGAGGCTCTTCATGAAAGCCTGTACATTCAGTGCACTTACCAGGAACGATGTAGTAAAACTCATCTGAAACTGGTTCCTGTACTTCTTTAGCATCTACCTTAGACCCATCTTCCATTTCAATATCCTGGAGATCAGTACCATCTGCCCATTTCCACTCAACTCCACCCTCATAAATCGCCGTATTTGGGCATTCGGGTTCGCATGCACCACAGTTGATGCATTCATCGGTGATCATAATTGCCATAAAAAATACTTTTTGTCGTGTTCTAAATGAGGGAACAAAATTAAACCCAATAAGTTTGCAGCCCAACCCGCATTTAGAGACTATTTCAACTTTTTTATGAATATTCAAGATAAAATCAAGGCATTTACACTTCTAGGAGAAAAATTCGCCGCTCTTTCGGACGAAGAAATTGAAGAATTAGCTAGCGTAGCTCAATCAAGAAACGGATGGTTTAGTAAGGAAAGTATTCAAAATGTATTCTCAGGAATTGCATTTATGCTGAAGGAAGAAAAGCTAAACACATGGACTTCCAAATATGATTTTGAGTCAATCATACCTAAGGTTGTAGGGATAGTAATGGCTGGAAATATTCCATTAGTTGGGTTTCATGATTTACTATCTGTATTGATCTCAGGACATTTTGCAGCAATCAAACCAAGTAGCAACGATGAGTTCCTAACCAGAACAGTCATAGACTGGATTTTAGAAATTGAGCCACGATTCAAAAAGAGTATTGAAATAAGAGAAAAGCTTACGAATATCGATGCTGTTATTGCCACCGGTAGTGATAATACAGCCAGGTACTTTGAATATTATTTTAAGGATATTCCTCACATCATTCGAAAAAACAGGACATCAGTAGCAATTTTAACCGGAGAGGAGTCAGAGGAGGATTTCAAAGAATTAGGATCAGATATATTTTCCTACTTTGGTTTAGGATGTCGCAACGTATCTAAAGTATTCACTCCTAAAGGATTCGATTTAACAAAAATCTTTCCTCACTTCGAGCCATTCAGCGATATCGCAAATCACAATAAATACCGTAATAATTACGATTATTATAAATCCATCTATTTGGTAAACAAAACCCCTCATCTGGATACCGGATTTCTACTTGTTACCAGTAATGATAATCTGGTGTCACCCATAGGTGTACTTTTTCATCAGGAATATGACGATAAACAACGCTTAGAAACGATTCTTACAGATCAAAAAGATAAGATTCAATGCATTGTTGGAAAAGATTACATCCCTTTTGGCAAAGCCCAACGACCTGAATTATGGGACTATGCAGATGATGTGAATACGCTTAAGTTTTTGTCAGAATTGTAAGAATTCTTACGTCTATTTCAATTTTGATTGAGGTATCGAAATCAAAATTGAAATCAATTATTTTTGCTCGCTTTTAGTCGGGATATGAACAGCGAAAGAATTTAGAATGAATACATACAACGAATACATCAAGGAAATAGAAGAAAGAAAAGCTCAGGGGCTTCAACCAAAGCCAATCGATGGTGGTGAATTGCTACGTGAGATCATTGAATTAATCAAAGACACTGACAATGCTCATCATGCAGACGCGCTTCAATTCTTCATTTACAACACCTTGCCCGGAACTACACCTGCAGCGGTTGTAAAGGCAAAGTTTTTAAAGGAAATCATACTTGGTGAATCGGTTGTGGAAGAAATCACTCCTTCTTTCGCTTTTGAATTGCTTTCTCACATGAAAGGTGGTCCATCCATTGAGGTGCTTCTTGATATTGCATTGGATGATAATGAAACCACTGCTAAGCAAGCAGCTGATGTGCTGAAGACGCAGGTATTCTTATATGATGCAGATTACGATCGGTTAAAGGAAGCTTTTGAAAACGGCCATGAAATCGCGAAGGAACTATTAGCGAGTTACGCAAAGGCTGAATTTTTTACCCAGCTTCCTGAAGTAGAAGAAGAAATTAAGATCGTTACTTTCATTGCCGGGGAAGGAGATATATCTACCGACTTGCTTTCTCCCGGAGCAGATGCCCATTCCAGATCTGACAGAGAGCTGCACGGACACTCCATTTTTGAACACAACAAGGAAAAACAGAATGAGCTAAAAGCTATAAAAGAGCAGCACCCTGATAAGCGTGTGATGTTGGTTGCAGAAAAAGGAACGATGGGAGTTGGTTCTTCCAGAATGTCAGGTGTAAACAACGTAGCACTTTGGACGGGTATCCAGGCCAGTCCATATGTACCGTTTGTTAACATTGCTCCGATCATTGCCGGAACGAATGGCATTTCACCGATCTTTTTAACTACCGTTGGAGTTACAGGCGGTATTGGCATTGACTTGAAAAATTGGAGGAAAAAGACTGATGCAGATGGAAACATTGTTGTTGATGAAAATGGGGAGCCAGTTTTGGAAGAAGTATACTCGGTAGCAACTGGTACCGTGCTTACCATCAACACTAAAAAGAAAAAGCTATTCAAAGGAGATCAGGAGTTGATTGACATCTCCGCCTCTTTGACGCCTCAGAAACTTGAATTTATTCGGGCGGGAGGTTCCTATGCAGTTGTTTTCGGGAAGAAGCTACAAACATTTGCAGCTAAGACATTAGGTATAGAAGCGCCAACCGTTTTTGCTCCATCGAAGGAGGTTTCAAAAGAAGGTCAAGGGCTTACAGCTGTTGAGAAGATCTTCAATAAAAATGCCGTTGGAACTACCCCTGGTAAAACATTGCATGCCGGATCGGATGTACGTGTAGAAGTAAATATTGTAGGATCGCAGGATACAACAGGCCTAATGACTGCACAGGAATTGGAGTCGATGGCAGCTACTATCATATCTCCGATTGTGGATGCCGGTTATCAGTCAGGGTGCCACACAGCTTCTGTTTGGGATAAAAAAGCACAAGCGAACATTCCTAAGCTAATGAAATTCATGAATGATTTCGGACTTATCACAGGACGTGATCCGAAAGGAGTATATCCGGCCATGACCGATGTGATTCATAAAGTATTGAATGACATCACCGTTAATGACTGGGATATCATCATTGGAGGTGATTCACATACACGAATGTCAAAAGGTGTCGCTTTTGGAGCTGACTCAGGTACGGTGGCATTAGCGCTTGCAACCGGGGAAGCTTCAATGCCTATCCCGGAATCAGTAAAAGTGACTTTCAAAGGAGAGATGAAATCTTACATGGACTTCCGAGATGTGGTTCATGCTACGCAACAGCAAATGCTAAAGCAATTCGGTGGTGAAAACGTATTTCAGGGTCGAGTAATAGAGGTACATATTGGCACACTGACTGCTGATCAAGCTTTCACATTTACGGACTGGACCGCTGAGATGAAGGCAAAAGCTTCTATTTGTATTTCAGAAGATGAAACCTTAATTGAATCATTGGAGATTGCAAAAGGTAGAATCCAGATCATGATCGACAAGGGCATGGACAATGAGCAACAAGTGCTTCAAGGACTCATTGACAAAGCAAACAAGCGAATCACAGAAATCAGATCAGGAGAAAAACCTGCGCTTACCCCAGACGCCAGTGCAAAGTATTATGCTGAAGTAGTTGTGGATCTTGATATTCTAGGTGAGCCTATGATTGCGGACCCTGACGTAAACAATGAAGATGTCTCAAAAAGATATACGCACGATACCATCAGACCACTTTCATACTATGGTGGAACCAAAAAAGTTGATCTTGGATTCGTTGGTTCTTGCATGGTTCACAAGGGAGACATGAAGATTCTTGCACAAATGCTGAAAAACATCGAGCAGCAACATGGAAAAGTGGAGTTCAAGGCTCCTTTAGTTGTTGCACCTCCTACTTACAATATTGTAGATGAGCTAAAAGCCGAAGGTGACTGGGAAGTATTGCAGAAATACTCAGGATTTGAATTTGATGACAATAAACCTAAAGCTGCTGCCCGCACGAAATACGAAAACATGTTGTACCTGGAGCGTCCCGGATGCAACCTATGTATGGGTAACCAGGAAAAAGCTGAGCCGGGTGACACGGTCATGGCTACTTCGACCCGATTATTCCAGGGTAGAGTAGTGAAAGATTCAGATGAGAAAAAAGGAGAATCTTTGCTCTCATCGACTCCTGTTGTCGTGTTATCCACGATCCTTGGTCGCACACCTACCATGCAAGAATATGAAGCTGCTGTAGCAGGCATTGACCTGACTAAGTTTAAGCCATCGAGCAAGAAGCTTGTAGCTGCGTAGTTTAGCTAATCTATAAAAACAGAAGCCCGAGTCATTGATTCGGGCTTTTTTTATAAAAGTTGGTCACTCCAAATTCTATTAATACCTTCCATCATTTTTAGTTGATTGCTTTTTATATACTTGCCGGCAACAGTAAAGAATATCCACGCAACTAATCTCAAATGAACAAACTGAATCCATCCATCAAAAACCATTTACTGGTGGGCCTGCTCTTCGCTGTGTGGGGTTTTCTGTTCATGTGGATGATAAAACCATTTAGTGATGATACAACGGGTTTAATATTTTGGATCAGATCTAGTGTTGGATTCAACGTGATCGCGTTCTTTACATACGCACTCATCGCTGTTGTTCAAAAAGCGGTTTATGTCAAATTAAAAAGATGGTCAATTGGCCTTGAAATCTCTATACTCTTACTTTTCTACATCCTACACACAGTAGGCACTTTCGCGTTGTATAAGAGTCCGTTAATCACCGGGGGATATACTTTTCTTGAATGGAATACAGAAGTCATGATGAAAGCGGCCATTGTCAACCTCACCATTTTAGCCATTGCTAGAAGTTACCTCATCAAGCTTTTACCTACTAAGGAAAATATACTGACCATAAAGGGTGATAACAAACTAGACATTTTAAAAATTAAGCAATCAGAATTGATTTGCGTATCTAATGCGCAGAATTATGTTGAGGTTTTTTACATTCAAAGCGAAGCACTTCATTCCAAACTCTTACGAACCTCTTTAAAGAATCTTAAAGAAGAATTTGATTTCTTACTTCAAGTTCACCGGTCACACCTCATTAATCCATCTCACTTCAAATCCTGGAAGAACTCAAGCACTATATGCCTGACCGAACTGGAGCTACCCGTTGCTAAAACCTTCAAAAAGGAACTGCTACCCTGCTGATTTTCATACCTGAAACCTAGGCTTTGGTACCAGGCTATTTTTTGCGCCTTTTTTTATACCTAAAAGGAGCAATTTCATACCTAAACCTCTAAAAAAACTCAATAGAGAAGTTTTTCGATTCAGTTTTGTCTCAAATCGAAAAACAAAAAGACCATGAACAAATTCACTTTACGGCAAATACTTATTCCATTTATTACTACTTCAATGATCATCTTCATATGGTTCGGGCCTATTCCTAGAAATCCATTAGAGAACATCTTGATTTCAATATTGATCATTTTTGCCAACTATCTGGAATTCGGAGGAAAACCATTTTTTAGACTTGGATTTCGGTGTGAAAAATTCACTCTAAAGAACATCCTTGTACTAGCCCCTTTGATCAGCTTAGCACTCTTTGCTTTTTATGTTTTTGTCGTGGTTCCTGGAATTACTAAGCTCACTGGAGTTCCTATTGATTATTCAAGCTTTGATCGATTGGAAGGAAATCTCCAAGGATGTTTAATTGCCCTCATAGTAGTATGGGCCACTGCGGCATTTGGAGAAGAAATTATTTTTCGAGGTTACTTCATGAGGCAACTTGTGAAGTTCTTTGGAGAAAGTAAGGTTAGCATTCTATTGAATATCGTCCTGCTAAGTTCATTTTTTGGTTTTATGCATGGCTATCAAGGCATCACAGGGCAACTTGTTGCGGGAGTTATTGGGGCGCTCTTAGCCACGATTTTCTACCTACGTAAATACGATTTATGGTTCGTCATTGCTGTACATGGCTTTTTTGACACATTCGCTTTAGCATGCATTTATTTTGGCATGACATGATTTCATAGTAACAGCCATTAGATTGGTGTCTTTATGTAAACTTGGCTGACTTGCTATCAAAAATCTTCTCCTCGAACCATTTCAGTGCATAAATGGTTATTTTACAAATTGTTTAACCTTTAAATGCCAAACCGAATGCCTCAAGATTTTCTAGGAATTGAAAAACAACTATCAAGTCGATTAGGAGAACACAAGTATTTTAGCCTTTCTGAATTGGCAAAAAACAAGTCAGTCGTTAAAAAACTCCCCTACTCCATTCGAATCCTTTTAGAAAACGTCATCCGAAACTATGACGGATTTGCAGTCACTGAGGATCATATTGAAACGGTGCTTAATTGGAAAGAAACTGCAGGAAAAAAAGACATTCCGTATAGCCCGGCAAGGGTATTGATGCAAGATTTCACCGGTGTGCCTGCTGTTGTTGACATTGCGTCGATTCGGGCAGAAGTTGCACGAAAAGGAAAAGACACCAGCAAAACTAACCCGGTAGTACCAGCAGATATGGTCATTGACCACTCAGTAGTTGTTGATTTTTTCGGTGCAGCTGATTCTTATCAGAAAAACGTGGATCTTGAATATGAAAGAAATGAAGAACGATATAAACTTCTAAAGTGGGGACAACAAGCATTCACAAACTTCTCAGTAGTTCCTCCTGGAATGGGAATATGCCACCAGGTAAACCTTGAGTATCTGGCAAAAGGAGTCATTGAACGAGATGGCTATTTATTCCCTGATACACTTGTAGGTACTGACTCTCATACACCGATGGTAAACGGTATTGGTGTACTTGGCTGGGGTGTTGGAGGTATAGAAGCGGAAGCTGCCATGCTTGGACAGCCTATTTACATGATCCTGCCGCAGGTTATTGGACTGAAGATTACAGGCAAAATGAAAGAAGGAACGACCTCCACTGACCTGGTACTTACTATTACGAAGCTTTTAAGAGATTATGGTGTAGTAGGAAAAATTGTCGAAGTTTTCGGCCCGGGACTTGAAAACCTGGCCGTTACGGATCGGGCTACTATTTCCAACATGTCACCAGAGTTTGGATGTACAGATACCCACTGGCCAATTGATCAACGTACCCTTGATTACATGCGAAATACCAGTCGCACCGAGGATCACATTGACATGGTGGAAGCGTATGCAAAAACCAATATGCTTTGGAGAGATGATAATGCCGAAATTGAATATACGGATGTTGTAGAGTTGGATTTAGGAACTGTTGAGCCAACCATTTCCGGACCTAAGCGGCCTCAGGATAAAATCCTATTGCGAGAAGCTAAAGAGAAAGTCATTGGTCTACTGAAGGAGCAGGGTAGAGAATACATCTCTATTGCAGATCGAACGGCCGATTGGGCAAATGAAGGCGGCATGCCTGCACCTACTGTCAAGAACAAAAACGGAGTTCGAAGTGTAGATGTGAACATCGACGGAAAAGATTACGCCCTTTCAGATGCGTCAGTTGTAGTAGCTGCAATCACTTCATGTACCAATACTTCCAATCCAAGTGTAATGATAGGTGCCGGACTAGTAGCTAAAAAAGCATCAGAATTAGGGCTGAAAGTTAAACCTTGGGTTAAGACCTCATTAGCTCCGGGATCACGGGTAGTTACCGAATACCTGGAGAAATCAAATCTGCTTTCATATTTAGAAGATTTAAAGTTTTATACAGTAGGATACGGTTGTACCACTTGCATCGGTAACTCCGGAGACATGATCCCATCTGTGCAAAAGGCGGTAATCGAGAATGATATGGTAGTGAGTTCAGTGCTTTCAGGTAACAGAAACTTCGAAGCACGTATTCACCCAAACATTAAAATGAACTTCTTGGCTTCACCAATGCTGGTGGTAGCTTACGCACTTGCAGGGCATACTGACTTTGATATGAATAATGAGCCACTGGGTAGAGACAAGGATGGCAATGAGGTTTATCTAAAAGATCTCTGGCCTACCTCTCAGGAAATAGATGAGGTAATGACCAGTGTGCTAAGTCCGGAAGACTACAAGGATAATTACGAAACCATTTTTGATGGGGATGATACCTGGAGAAATCTTTCTGCACCAACCGGTCAGACATATGAATGGGACAGCAAATCAACATACATTCAGGAAGCGCCATTCTTCAAAAATATTTCTGAAGATGTTCCAGATCCAGATGATATCAAAGGTGCAAAAGTATTGCTTCAGGTTGGTGACATGGTTACTACCGACCACATCTCACCTGCTGGTAAATTTTTACCGGAACATCCGGCAGGTCAATACCTTGTTGATCGCAATGTTGATAAGAAAGACTTTAATTCCTACGGTTCCAGAAGAGGAAACCATGAGGTAATGATGCGAGGGACCTTTGCCAACGTTCGAATTAAAAACAAGCTGGCATCCCGAGAAGGTGGCTGGACCACCTATCAACCTACAGGTGAAGAAATGACCGTATTTGATGCCTCTATGAAGTATCAGGAGGAAGGCACTCCACTGGTGGTGATCGGAGGAAAAGAATATGGGTCAGGATCCTCACGTGACTGGGCTGCTAAAGGAACCCAACTTTTAGGAGTAAAAGCAGTGATTACCGAAAGTTACGAACGGATCCACCGCTCCAATTTAGTTGGCATGGGTGTTTTGCCCCTTCAATTCGCTGAAGGTGAGACTCAAGATACCCTCGGGTTAGATGGTAAGGAAACCTACGATATAAATGGAATATCAGAGAATTTAACTCCGGGTAAAATGGTGCATGTGACCGCAACCAAAGGAGATGGTACTAAGATTGAATTCAAAGCAAAGGTACGACTGGATTCCGGTGTGGATGTAGAATACTACAAGCATGGAGGAATCTTGAATTATGTTCTTCGGAACTTTCTGAAGGAGAATTAAGGACAAATAGACCGAATCGAAAAAAACCGGATCAAAAGTCCGGTTTTTTTGTTATTAATATCAGATAGTATCTTTAAACAAACAGAAACAACCTAAATATGAAAACGAATAAGCTTGGATTATTATCATTTTTAATGATTACCCTCATTGGGTTTTCATGCACAAATACCAAAAAATCAGAAGAAGGTTCCGATGAAAGTGCCGCATCTGAACCACAGATTACATTGACAAAAGCTCCTCCTTCTCCGGAATTCCCGATTGCAAACCTTATTGAGAGAGGAGATGCAGCAATAACACCAACAGACAGTGGGTATGCTGTAAACTACACATTTGATGTGCAAGAATACAATCTTGGAGAGCCTACTGAAGATTATGAAACCAGAGGAATAGCAAATTCTGCAAAAGGCCAACACATTCACTTTATTGTAAATAATGGCCCATATTCTGCGCATTATATGAATAGTCTAAATACTGAATTAGATGCTGGTAATTATGTGGTATTAGCATTTCTTTCACGCTCTTACCATGAGAGTGTAAAAAGTCCGGATGCTTTTCACATAGAGAACTTAGTAGTAGGTGATGTGGAACCAGATTCAGCTGATTTGAATGCTCCTCACCTATTTTACAGCAGGCCTAAAGGAACTTACGCAGGAGCTGATACTAAAAAGGTTATGCTTGACTTTTACCTATTGAATACTACGCTTTCAGCAGATGGAAACAAGGTGAAAGCAACCATCAATGGGAATGAATTTATGATTGATGAGTGGGCTCCATATTACATTGAAGGACTGCCTATGGGCAGAACCGAAATTAAGCTCGAGCTGATTGATGCAGAAGGAAACCTTATTCCAGGACCTTTCAATTCAGTTGAAAGAGCGATTACCTTGGAAGATGGCTCAGAAGAAATGTAAGCTTAGTCTTACGTCAGGAATTTGAAGTCGTCCTGCCTATGTGGTGGGGCGATTTTTTTTTGAATTGACCATAACACGACCATAATATCAATCCCCCTAGCCCCCTTCGCCAAGGGGGAAATTGTATCGTCCTAAATTATTTCGATTAGTTAACTCTAAATCTGGGGCAAAAAGGCTTCCAAAGTCCTAATTACATTATTGAAGTCTTTGATGACTTCTCTTTCGGAAAATCTAACAACCTGATATCCCTGATTTTTAAGGAACTCATCTCTCGCTCTATCATCTGCAACTTTAAATTGATGACTCCTTCCGTCTATTTCAATCACTAATCTTAGCCTTCGACATACGAAATCCACTATATAATTTCCAATTATGAACTGACGGTTAAATTGATAACCATAAAAACCTTTGGCTCTCAATAATTCAGACCAGAGTTTAACTTCAGCTGGAGTACTATTATTTCTTTGGTTTCTTGCTAACTGCTTTAAATTGTTACTCATTAATCAATCCCTGACCCCATTCACCTAGGGGTGGTAGTTATCACATAAAGAAAAATATAAAAATAGTAAGTTGATCAATATTAAACCTGATCAGATCACGAGTAATCTATTGGCAGATATCAGTTCCCCCTTTTTGAAAAGGGGGTGAGGGGGATTAGGTCATTTAAATTATCAATCCACCCACTCAGCCACAAAGAGATTCGTATCTCGTGTGCCTCCATTGTTTCGGTTTGAAGCCCAAACTAAATACTTTCCATCTGGGCTAAACATTGGGAAAGAATCAAAAGTGTCATCGAAGGTGACTTGCTCCAACCCTGTTCCATCCAGGTTGACTATGAAAAGATTAAATGGGAATCCACGCTTGGAAGCATGGTTAGAAGAGAACAATATCTTTTGTCCATTTGGGGTAAAGAATGGTGCCCAGTTGGCATTTCCTAAGCTGGTGATTTTCCTCGCATCCGAGCCATCCGCATTTGCCACATACAACTCCATTTTAGTAGGCTGTACCAGACCTTGAGACAATAGCTCTTTGTACTCTTTGATTTCTTCCTCTGTTTGTGGTCGCGAAGCTCTCCATACGATCTTGCTTCCATCCGGAGAGAAAAATGCTCCTCCATCATAACCCAACTCATCGGTTAGCTGAACTACATCAGTACCATCTAAATTCATGGTATAAAGTTCCAAATCACCCGATCGAGTAGAGGTAAAAATGATTCGATCTCCATTAGGTGAAACAGTCGCCTCTGCATCATATCCTTTCTCAGATGTTAATTGATTAACAATGTTTCCTTCAAGATCCGCAACGAAAATGTCATAACCGTCATAGATTGGCCATACATATTTACCGCTGGTTCGCTCAGGAGTAGCCGGACAAAGACTATCAGCTAAATGTGTGGATCCATAAACGATCAATGAATCTCCGGGCAGGAAGTAAGCACATGTGGTTCTTCCCAGCCCTGTACTTACCATATTGGGACGCTCTCCTTTTTGGGGATTGCTTACATCCAGCGTAAATATCTGATCGCATTCCACACCCCACTCTGAGTAGTCTGATTGAAATACCAAGCTTGCCCCATCAAAACTCCAATAGGCCTCCGCATTGTTACCTCCCCAGGTGAGTTGACGCACATTTTTCAAATGTACTTCCTGCTCATATCTTAGTGAATCTACATTGGTAGATTCTTGCTCTGTACTGGAGGATTGCTGGCAAGAAATTATGGCTAGCGATAGAAATAAAATCGTAAAGTTCTTCATCATTGGTATCTTCGAGATGCGAATCTAAACCAGAATGTATTTGTATGAAAAAGCATTTATCACCTCTTCTACTGAGTTTCCTTGTTTGCGCTTGTTCCCAAACCGAACAGTACAACCCAATATCTGCTATTGAAGCTGACATTTCAATTCTTGCCAGCGACTCACTCGCTGGTCGGGAAGTAGGAACACCAGGCGAAAAAATGGCTGCTGATTATATCGTATCAGAGCTAAAAGCTGCTGGTGCTCAACCAAAAGGGACGGATGGTTACTATCAATCTTTCTTCGTGAAAGATGCCGATAACCCTCATGCTCAACCGTCGAGTGAGACTGGTGAAAATGGTATTACCGGCTACAATGTCGTTGGAATGATCGACAATCCAGGTGATGGGTTGGTAATTGTGGGTGCACACTATGATCACTTGGGGATGGGTGGGTTTTCTTCTTTACACAGAGGAGAACAAGCCGTTCACAACGGAGCAGATGATAATGCAAGTGGGATTGCTGCTATGCTTCACCTGGCTCGCATATTGTCAGACCAGGAATTAAACAGAGATATCGTGTTTATTGGTTTCTCCGGCGAGGAAAAAGGACTTTGGGGTTCCAATTATTTCACCAAAAACCCAACGGTCGATCTATCTAAAGTAAACTTCATGATCAATATGGATATGGTCGGACGACTGGATGAAACTAAAGGGCTCGCAGTGAATGGAACAGGTACCTCTCCCATTTGGAATTGGCTGCTTGATGAGGTGAATGCAGATAGTTTAAAGCTGATAAAAAGTGAATCGGGTGTGGGCCCTTCTGATCACACTTCTTTCTATCTACAGGATATCCCGGTGCTGCATTTCTTCACGGGACAACACGTGGACTACCACAAGCCCGGTGACGATCCTGAAAAAATCAATGAAGAAGGCATTCTCAAAGTTGCGTCGATGATTGAGCAGATGATCCTTCTTATGGATGATGATGAAAAGATTGCTTTCACTAAGACGAAGGATCAATCAGATAACACTCCCCGATTCACAGTTACTTTAGGTGTAATCCCAGATTATATGTACGATGGTGAAGGCATGCGTATCGATGGGGTAAGTGAAGATAAACCTGCTATCAAGGCAGGTATTGAAAAAGGTGATGTCGTAGTACAACTTGGTGATAGCACTGTCACTGATATGATGAGCTACATGCGTGCGCTTTCAATTTTTGAGAAAGGAGATCGAACCACAGTAGTAGTGGATCGGGCAGGCCAACAATTGAGTTTTGAGATTGAGTTTTAGTTGCGGATTACATCCCCCTGCCATCGCTATTCCTATCACTCCCCCCTTCAAAGGGGGAATTCTACTAAACTTTGTTCTGTATGTCATGGTTTACACAGCGAAGAATCTTTGAACTTAGGTAAAGATTTCTCCTATCGTCGAAATGACATGATTTAATACTTTTTCAGGGGTTAGGATGAGTTACTTCTCCACAGCCTCCCCCACCGACTCAAACAACGGCAACCATAATGTAAAAGTGGTACCCTTACCTTCTTCACTTGCCACTTCGATTTTGCCATTGTTCATCTCCATGAACTCATGTACCAGTTGAAGTCCAAGCCCCAGTCCTTTTTCCCCTGAAGTACCATAGGTACTCTTCTTATCCTGTAGTTGAAACAGTTTCTTCAGCTTATCCTTTGGCATACCTACACCAGTATCATAGATCTCGATTTTTGCCATTTCTCCATCCTCATGGGCGCGGATTCCTACTTTTCCTCCTTCGGGAGTAAACTTCAGGGCATTGCTGACCAGATTTCTCAAGATGGTCATCGTTGTATTTTTATCTGACCATAATTCCAGCTCTTCAGGAACATCTGCTACCAGTTCAATAGACTTTCCTTGTGCCATGGTAGACAAGGTTTTCACCAGATCATGAGCCATTTCTTTCAAGCTGAGTTTTTCAGGCACATTAGGTACATGGCCCTGCTGCTGCATGGCCCAGTTGAGTAGATTATCCAACAATTTCGAAAGCTGATCTACTGACTCATCGATGTGTTCTGTCATTTCCAGCAGCTGATCTGTTTGCTTGGTTTGTACCATCATTTTGATCATCTGGCTAATGCCATGAAAGCCTGCAACTGGACTTCTAAGGTCATGAGAGATAATGGAAAAAAACTTATCCTTTGTGCTGTTCAATCGCTCAAGTTCCGCTTTTTGCTCGGCAAGGATTTTATTGATTTTCGCTTTAGATCGGTAGTATTTGTAAATGATAGCTGCGAGCACAATGAGGATAAAAGCAAACGCCCCAACCGCAAGCGTTATAATTCTTTGTGTGCGTTTTTCTGCAGTCAGCAGGTCTACTTCTGCCTGTTTCTGCCCTACTTCAAATTCGGTTCGAAGATCCGCCATTTGCTGAACCGTTTCGATATCTGTAAGACTATCTTTATAAATCAAATATTGCTCGTGGTACCGAAGGGCATCATCAGAGTTTCCCATCTTTTTGTAAAGCTCGTATAGCTTTAAATTAGCATCACGGATTTGTTGTCGGAGTTTGTGATCCATGGCCATATCCAGACTTTCGCGCGCATATCGAAGGGCTCGATCATACTGTTGCTTTTCAAAGTATATATCAGCCATATAAGTATAGAAAATAGATATGGCATAATAATCCTGGTACCGAATAAGTATAGAAACTGCTTTTTCAATAGAAGTTTCAGCTGATTCATAGTCCTCTAATCCGGCTAGAGCTAAACCGATATTTCCGAAGGTATACGCTATTGCCATTTCATTAGACAGGGACTCCCAAATCACCTTTGCTTTATTAAAGAAGTATAAAGCAGTATCGTGATTATTAATAGCTAGATAACCATCACCTGCGTTCGTATAAGCAAGAGCTAACGCCCACTTTTCTCCAGATTGGAGGCTATCGAGCTGATTAATTATTTCAATAGCCTTATTATAATGCCTAAAGGCATTTGTGTAATCGTCACTACGCTTATAAACATCGCCTAATGCAGTATGCACTTCACTTTTTGTTTGTGGAACATCCGCATATTTCAAAACTTCATAAAATGTTTCTATGGCTGATGAAAGATTCCCTAATTGTTTCTCAGCGGTTGCTTTATAGTAAAGAGCGTTATAAAAAAAAATTGGTTGATCTGAAATTTTAGCAAACGCATAAAGTTCCTCGGCGTATCGTTTCTGATCAACTGGATTACTTTCATAATACGCAAGCCGACTTAAGACAATGCCCTTAAGGGAATCAGTTATGTTTTTAGATTCTAAAACTTGAAGCAAGCTGTCCACCTTTTCATTTGATTGTGAAAAGGTGGTGCTTGATAATGATAGTATTATAAAAATTAAAGCTAATCGCATTGATTAAGGATTGCCTCCGCCTTTGAAATCTGGATCTACCTCTATCGGCTGTCCTCCACCATCTGGCTTCACCTTGATGCTATATGCATCTACATCTGATGTACTAGTGGTATCAATTATTGTGACAACAACTGTATTCGAATCTTCGCCTCTTTTCGATTTAATCAATTTCTTACCCGTGCCCTTTTCATCGATTTTCTGAATTTTTTTAATTCCATTCCCTGCATGGAAAGTGACAGTATCTGTTCCATTCACCGTAGTTGATGGACTTGAAGGACCAACTGGAGAGTAGGAACCGCCATCCGTAGATGACCATTCAAGAGTTGTTCCATTGAGTCTCAGATAGATATCGTGATTCATTGTTAGTTTGGTTTAGTGATTAAAATTTTAGGTGCTCAATATATCAAATGATAATGTGAAATCAATCGATACAGGAAGTGAACCATTCATATACTTTTTTATCGATGCATCGTGAGTGCAACGGAATTGTCTAATTTTAGTCACCCTACTCGTCAATTAAACATGTCTGAATATATAGTAATTATAGCCGCTGAAAATGAGCGAAACTTATCTCCGTCAGAAGAACAGCATTGTATTGTTGAATATGGCAAATGGGCAGAGGACCTTGCAGAAAAGCATATTGTCGCCAGACGACTTTCACTGGAGAGTGGTGAACTAATTCCAAGCAAAAATTCTGTAACGACAGATGGCCCGTTTGTGGAAGCCAAAGAGCTCATCGCAGGATTCATATTGATCGAGGCTAAGGATCAAATCGCTGCTAACAAAATAGCCTCCTCTTGCCCGCTTAACCAGTATTTTCATTTATTTGTAAAGGCGGTGAATTGATAGAATACCCCCCCTATCCGCTGCGAACGACGCAGGATTGAGACTTAAAGATCTTTTACCTCTCTGAATCAGGTTACCATGTCTCAGGCACCCATCAGCTGCCTTCCTATGGGAATACGTATGTTTTACTAGTACAACATTCTTTCTGATCATGCGTATGTACTATGTATTAACAAGTACTGATTAATACAATTAAAAGAAACCTTTAATGCAACCTTTTGTCATTAAAAGGCATCAAACCCAAAAGAAAACCTAAACTCAAATGACAATGACTGGACTAAAAAACTACTTAAAAACACTTCTAGCGGCATTCACTTTAATTGCATTTTTCTCAGCCTCTGCTCAGGATGAAGGATTCATCTATGGAAAAGTTACAACCGAGGATGGAGATGTTTACGAGGGCCCATTAAGATGGGGAAAAGAGGAAGTGTATTGGACAGACATGTTCAATGCTTCCAAAAGAGAAAACAAAAATCTGGACTACCTATCAAGTCGAGAATTGGACCGATTGGAAGATCGGTATGATGAAAATGACAATCTCATCTCACGTTTTGTAAATATTACATGGGATGACGATGATAACCGATTTGTACATGAGTTTTCAACAGAATTCGGAAACCTTGCTGCTTTGAGAATACGAAGCGGTGACCGAGTGGAGGTGAAGCTAAAAAATGGTGAATACCTCGAGGTAGATGGATCCGGGTACAATGACATTGGTGCTAAAATTACCGTTTTGGATCGTGAGCTTGGAAAAATAAGACTCTCGTGGAACAACCTGGAAGAAATCGAATTCCTCCCTACCCCATCCAATTTGGATGAAAAATTTGGCGACCCACTTTATGGCACAGTAATCTGTGACCTTGGGGAATTCACCGGATTCGTACAGTGGGATCATGATGAGCGTGTAGGAACAGACATTCTGGACGGTGAAGAAGATGGAGATGATTATGAAATTGCTTTTGATAAAATAGCATCCATTGAACGAGATGGGTACAGTAGCAGTCTTGTCAAATTAAAGTCTGGGAGAACGCTGGATCTCAGAGGAACCAACGATGTAGATGATGACAATAAAGGCATTATCGTTACTGTAAAAGGGCTTGGCAGAGTGGATATTGAATGGGATGATTTCGATAAAGTTGAATTCAGAGAGGCACCAAATAGTGGCCCGGCATATAGCTCCTTTTCATCCCCTAAGAAAATCAAAGGAACGGTAGAGGTAGATAATGGAGATCGACATACCGGTGAAATCATCTATGATCTGGATGAAGAATACACCTTTGAACTGCTCAATGGTGAAAATGACGATGTTAAATTTATCATTCCGTTTTATAATGTGAAAGCCATTCAGCCTCGTCGATCAGATGAAGCAGAAGTGACCCTTACAAGTGGAGACACAATCATTTTAGAGGATGGACAGGATGTGAGCGAAAAGAATCTAGGAGTACTAATTAAAACCGGTTCAGATCGAGTTTACGTTCCGTGGGATCGAATTGAAAAAATCACTTTGGACTAATCGACCTTTACCCGGAACCAAGGGCTCGGTTAACTTTCAGGTACTCCTTTAGGCAAGGTAAAAATCTGAACATGATGAAGGACTAATCAAGGACTACAGGACTACAACAACAAACTCAAAGGACAAAAACTCAAAACCATGTTAAAGAACTATTTCAATGTTGCGTTGCGCAACCTGTTTAAGCATAAATTTTATTCACTCATCAATATATTGGGATTATCAGTAGGGCTTACTTGCTTTCTGATGATATCCCTCTATGTTGTGGATGAACTCAGCTACGACACCTTTCATTCAGATGCTGATCGTATCTATCGCATGGATTTTAGCGGTACGATCAATGGATCTGAATTTATTACAGCATTGGCTAGTGCACCTGCAGGCCCTACTATGCCGGTAGAATTTCCTGAAGTGGAAGAAGCTACCAGACTAAGAGGAACAGGAAACTGGATCATTAAGGAGAAAAATACCGAGGATGCCTTTAATGAAGATGCAGTAGTTTTCGCTGATAAAAACTTTTTCACTTTTTGGGATTTCAATTTGACCTCTGGTAATCCCGAAACTTGTTTGGAACGTCCAAACACACTAGTAATAAGTGAATCATTGGCAACCAAAATATTTGGCAATGAAGATCCTGTTGGTAGGATTGTGGTTTTAGATAATAATGACGATTGGGAAGTGACTGGGGTATATGAAGATATGCCTTCTAACTCTCACTTCAGTTTCGAAATGCTACTTTCCATGGAAAGCAGAGAGGAAGCTAAATCTACCATGTGGATGAGCTTCAACTTTAATACCTATCTAAAGCTACAGGAGGGCTATAATCCTAAAGATTTAGAAGCAAAATTTCCGGGGTTAATTGAAAAGTACATCGGGCCTGAAATACAAAATTTTATGGGTGCTTCATTAGAAGAGTTTTATCAATCCGGAAACGATGCGGGTTTCTACCTCTTCCCTCTTTTAGATATCCATCTTAAATCAGACAAACTTGGAGAGTTGACAGTAAATGGTGATATGAAATATGTGTTGATTTTCACAGCCATTGCCATGTTTATTTTGATTCTTGCATGTATCAACTTCATGAACTTATCCACTGCCAGATCGGCCGGAAGGGCTAAAGAGGTAGGAGTGAGAAAAGTAATGGGTGCATATAAGAGTCAATTGAGAAAGCAATTTCTTACAGAAGCTTTTTTGATCACTTTCATCTCCATACTTATCGCATATAGTCTTTCCTTCCTTTTACTTGACCAGTTCAATGAACTTGCAGACAAGGCAATGAATTTTAGCGGTCTCCTTTCTCCTGCCTTTCTTTTGATTATGGTAGGAGTCTTAATCATAGTAGGATTTCTGGCAGGAAGCTACCCGGCATTCTTCCTTTCTAAATTTCGTCCGGTTGAAGTATTAAAAGGCAAACTCAACCTTGGATTGAAAGGTGGCGGACTGAGAAGTACGCTTGTGGTTCTCCAATTTTGTGTGAGCATCATTATGATTATAGGTACAGCGATTGTATTTCAGCAACTTTCATACATTCAGAATAAAAAGCTCGGATACAGTAAAGACCACATTTTAATGATTCACGATCCATGGTTAATGGATGATAAAGCGGAATCGTATAAAAACGAAGCACTGCAGCACTCCAATATCCTTTCCGGAACCATGTCAAGTTTCTTACCCGTAAATACAGCAAATAATAACAATGCCTGGTTTCCGGGATCTAATGCCACCAAAAGTGAAACTTATATTTTTCACGAATACCGTGTGGATCATGATTACATGGAAACGCTTGGGATTGAAATAAAAAATGGCAGAAGTTTTTCCAAAGATTTCCCAAGTGACAGCCTGGCTGTAGTCATCAATGAAACAGCCATGCATCGTTTGGGCTGGACCGAAGAGGAAGCTGTTGGTAAAACACTGTCTACTTTTGATGGTGGTCAGGACACCACCTATACCGTATCTTATAAAGTCATTGGCATAGTGAAAGATTTCCATTTCACCTCACTCAAAGAGCAAATTGAACCTCTCATTTTTGAGTTAGGCAGAAGCCGTGGCTTTGTTTCCTTTAAAGTTTCAAGTGAGAATATTCTTGCTACCATCGGCTTTCTGGAAGACAAATGGAACGAGTTTGCACCAAGCCAGCCATTTGCCTATAGCTTCCTGGATGAACGATTCAATGAAATGTATGAGAATGAGCAGAAGCTTGGAAAAATATTTGGAGTATTTGCCTTCCTGGCCATTTTCATTGCATGCCTGGGACTTTATGGGCTAGCAGCATTCACTGCCGAACAGCGAAGAAAAGAAATAGGTGTCAGAAAAGTATTGGGTGCCTCCATTGCAAGCATCATCACCTTGCTGTCGAAAGAATTTTTGAAGCTGGTAGGGATTGCATTCGTGATAGCAGCTCCTATCGCCTACATATTTATGAATAAATGGCTTCAGGATTTTGAAAATAGAACCAACATCAACCTTATGGTTTTCATATTGGCTGGAATAGTAGCTCTGGTGATTGCATGGGTCACCATGAGCTTCCAGTCATGGAATGCGGCAAGAGTCAATCCTGCCAGATCATTAAAAGATGAATGATTTCACCTACTCTACTATGGGCCCGCTCCGATCTGGTGTGGGCTTTTTTACTAGAGGCAACCATTTTATATTCTGTGCATCAATACCATAACTAACTCCTACTGCTATGTTTAAAAACTATTTCAATGTTGCACTTAGAAATCTACTCAAGCACAAATTCTACTCATTACTAAACATCATTGGGTTATCTGTAGGCCTTGCCTGCTTTATGCTTATCACACTTTTTGTTAAAGATGAATTAAGCTACGACTCACATTTCGAAACGGCAGATAGAATCTATCGGATCGATTTCGCAGCGACACTTAATGGCTCTGATCACATTTCTGCTGCAGTTGGTGCTCCTACCGCGCTTGCACTAAAAACAGACTATCCGGAGGTTGAGGATGCTGTTAGATGCAGAAATAGTGGAAACTGGTTTGTGAAAAGAAAAGGGCAAACGGAAACATTCAAAGAGGAGCACGTGCTCATGGCGGATTCAAACTTTTTCAAATTCTTTTCACTCGATTTGGTTTATGGAGACCCGGAAAATGCTTTAAACAGGCCAAATACCCTAGTGATGGATCTCAGCACATCCAGAAAGATTTTTGGAGATATTAACCCTGTTGGAGAAGTGCTGGTTCTTGATAATGAACATGACTATGAGGTGGCCGGCGTTTATGCAGATATTCCTCAAAACACACATTTCCATCATAACCTGATGCTGGCCATGAGTACGTTTGATTGGGCCAATAACCAAAATTGGTTGAGTACTAATTTCAACACGTATGTAAAACTGAACAAAGGTACTCCTGGAGAAGTGCTGGAAGCAAAGTTTCCAGGAATGATCCAGACCTATTGTGCTCCATTAATTGAGCAGTTCCTAAATATGAATATGGAGGAATTTCGAAATAGTGGGAATGCATTAGGATTCTCTCTATTTCCTCTAACTGATATCCACCTCAAGTCCAACAAGGACAGTGACCTTGAAGCCAATGGAGATATAAAATATGTATTCATCTTCTCAGCAGTAGGTTTGTTCATCCTCCTTCTTGCATGTATCAATTTCATGAACCTGGCCACCGCCAGATCAGCTAACCGAGCAAAAGAAGTGGGTGTACGAAAAGCGATGGGTGCTCGTAAAAAACAACTTATCAACCAATTTATTTCTGAGGCCTTACTTATTTCAGTGCTGGCCTTTCTCCTTGCTTATTTAATGTCACTCATCGCAATCCCGTCATTTAATGCATTGGCATCTAAGCAGTTGAGCTTTATAAAACTGCTTGAAGGCGAATTTATTTTGTTAATGGTGGGTGTTATGGTACTTGTAGGGTTACTGGCAGGTAGCTACCCGGCCTTTTACATGTCAATGTTCAGACCTGTTGAGGTTTTAAAGGGCTTAGTGAGGCAAGGAATGAAAAGCGGACCAATCAGAAGTGCGCTGGTCATCTTTCAGTTTTCCATTTCCATCATCATGATCATTGGTACAGCTATTGTTTTTGATCAACTTTCTTTTATCCAGAATAAAAAATTAGGATACGAAAAAGATCAGATTCTAATGGTTAATGACGCATGGATACTTCGCGACCAAGTAAACGCATACAAAGAAGAAGCTTCCAGGAATTCCAATATACTGAATAGTACCATTTCAAGCTTCACACCCATGGGAAACACCAATAATTCTGACCTCTATTTCAAAAATGCCAGTGCTGCATCCGATGAAAGCCTGGTAATAAACATAGCAGTTGTAGACCATGATTTTGTCAATACAATGGGTATCGAAATCAAGGAAGGTAGATATTTCTCGGAAGATTTTACGAGCGATTCTACGGCAGTACTTATCAATGAAACTGCAGCTCAAAATTTCGGATATGATAATCCCGTTGGATCGATGATTTACAATTATGGTGGCTCCAATGACAACCCTGAGGTAGAGGGATATAAAATTATCGGAGTGGTAAGTGACTTTCATTTCAAGTCACTAAGAAGCAATATAGAGCCTTTGATAATGCACCTCGGCCAAAACTCCGGTTTTGCATTGTTTAAAATCCAGACGGAAAACACAGATGAGACAATAGATTACCTGAAAACCACCTGGGATCAATTTGCTCCAGGCCAACCCTTTGAATACCAGTTTATGAATCAGGAATTCAATGCCATGTATGAAGCAGAAAACAAGGTTGGCAAAATCTTTACCGTCTTTGCAGTATTAACCATTTTCATAGCATGTCTTGGATTGTTTGGGTTAGCAGCTTTTACGGCAGAACAAAAAACCAAGGAAATAGGCATACGCAAAACACTGGGTGCGTCCATCCCTAGCATCATCAATTTGTTGTCCAAAAACTTTCTTAAGCTTATCATTATTGCGTTAATCATTGCTATCCCTATTGCTTCAATCGCAATGAACTATTGGCTGGAAGCTTTTGCTTACCGAACCGGACTTAAGCCATCAACATACATTATTTCAGGTATGATCGCGATAGCAATTGCTTGGATTACAATCAGCTTTCAATCCTGGAAAGCTGCACGGGTTAATCCTGCTCAATCGTTAAAAGATGAGTAACATATGTTTAATAATTTGATAATTTGATTAAACAGTTATCCCCATATCCACAAGTTATCCACAGCTCCGATTCTTCGGGGCTTTTTTTATTTTCATAGGCTGTGATTGTGTTATTTTGAATAGCAATTCAAACCACCCTTATGTACCTCATTTTCGATACGGAAACTACCGGTTTACCTCACAACAAAACTGCTCCGGTAGAACAATTGGACAACTGGCCAAGATTGGTCCAGATCGCCTGGCAGCTACACGATAGTAGCGGAAAATTATTATCTACAGGTAATCACATCGTAAAACCGGAAGGCTTCACCATCCCCTTTAATGCCGAAAAGGTACATGGCATCTCTACACAAAGAGCACTTGAGGTCGGAGAAGATTTATCAGAAGTACTGGATAAATTCTCAGAAGATGTCAAACGAGCAGAAGTACTTGTTGGTCATAACATTGAGTTTGATAACAAGATTATTGGTGCAGAATACCTCAGAACCGAAAAAGAGAACCTTTTAGCTGATGCTAAAAACATTGATACCGCAGAAGATACCAAAGAGTTTTGCCAGCTACAAGGAGGTATCGGAGGTCGTTTAAAATCACCGAAACTCATCGAGCTTTATGAAAAGCTGTTTGGGGAGCCGTTTAAAGATGCTCATGATGCAGCGTACGATGTAGATGCTACAGCCAAAGCATTCTTTGAATGTTTGAAACGCTCGATCATCCCAACGATTGACGACACCCTTCCGGAGGGTATCATCTATGAAGCTCCGGACCTGGATGCTGCAAACTTTGCTACCAAGCGTCAGAAGTCATCTGGTAAAATCGGCACTGAGGAAGTAAAAGCAGAAGACATCAAGGGGGCCTTCTGTCACCTGCACGGTCACTCCCAGTTTTCAGTACTGCAGGCCACCCCTGATGTTGGCGCTATCATCGCCAAAGCAAAAAATTATGAAATGCCGGCAGTGGCTCTCACAGATTTGGGCAATATGTTTGGTGCATTCAAGTTCGTACGGGCTGCCAAAGGAGCTGGCATCAAACCCATTCTTGGTTGTGAGTTCTTTGTTGCAGAAGAGCGACTCAAGCTTCAGTTTACCAAAGACAATCCCGACAAACGATTCAAGCAAGTCTTGTTAGCCAAATCGAAGAAAGGCTATGAGAATCTCATCAAACTAAGCTCCATCGCCTACAAAGAAGGTAACTATGGACTCTACCCTCGTATTGACAAAGCGCTGATTGAGGAATACAAAGAAGATCTCATTGCATTGAGTGGCAGCCTTGGTGGTGAAATACCTCACCTTGTTTTGAACGTGGGTGAAACGCAGGCTGAGGAAGCTGTCCTTTACTGGAAGGACTTGTTTGGAGATAACTTTTACCTGGAGCTCAACAGGCATGGACTGGAAGAAGAGGATCGACTGAATGAAATACTAGCAGGATTTGCTAAGAAGCATGATATCAAGCTCATTGCTGCAAACGAGTACTTCTACCTTGATAAAGCAGATGCCAAAGCACACGATGTGTTGATCTGTATTAAAGAAAATGAAAGGCAAAGTACGCCAATTGGAAGGGGTCGTGGTTTCCGTCCGGGTTTACCAAACGATAACTACTACTTCAAATCTCAGCAAGAGATGAAAGAGGCTTTTGGAGATGTGCCTGAAGCCATTGAAAACATTTCAGAGCTGATTGATAAAATAGAGGAGTACTCACTTGAACGTGAGGTGCTTCTACCTGCCTTTGATATTCCGGAGGAATTCAAAGATCCGGAAGATGAAAAAGATGGTGGCAAGCGTGGAGAGAATGCCTACCTCCGACACCTCACCTATGAAGGAGCAAAGAAGCGGTATGAGGAGATTACTGATGAGGTCAGGGAACGATTGGATTTTGAGCTGGAAACGATTGCCAACACAGGGTATCCCGGTTACTTCCTTATCGTTCAGGATTTCACAGCCAAGGCCAGAGAGATGGGTGTTGCCGTTGGGCCGGGACGGGGATCCGCAGCGGGATCTGCTGTCGCCTACTGCATCGGTATCACCAACGTTGACCCGATCGCATATGATCTCCTTTTTGAGCGTTTCCTGAATCCGGACAGGGTATCCCTTCCCGATATTGATATTGACTTTGACAATGAGGGTCGGGAGAAAGTGATCAAGTATGTGATCGACAAGTATGGATTTGATCAGGTAGCCCAGATCATCACCTATGGTACCATGGCTCCTAAATCAGCCATTCGAGATGCCGGACGTGTGATGGAGTTACCACTTCCTGAAACGGATGCTATTGCTAAGCTCGTTCCGGAAAAACCCGGGGCTAAGTTTTCAAAGGTGTTCGAGGAAGTCAAGGAACTGGAAGACCTTAAAAAAGGAAAAGATCTCCCCTCTCAAGTGTTGAACCAGGCGGTGGTTCTTGAAGGATCCCTGAGAAATACAGGAATCCATGCCTGCGGAGTAATCATCACCCCTGATGACATGAGCAAGTTTGTACCACTTGCCAAATCAAAAGACTCAGAACTTCTGGTCACCCAGTTTGACAACAGTGTGGTAGAAGATGCAGGCATGCTGAAGATGGACTTTTTGGGTTTAAAAACTCTGTCCATCATAAAGACCGCTGTAGAAAACGTAGAGAAGCGACATGGGATCAAAATTGATATTGATAAGATTCCATTGGATGATCAAAAGACGTATGAGCTGTACCAACGAGGTGAAACCAATGGTACCTTCCAGTTTGAGTCTCCAGGGATGCAAAAGCACCTTCGTGCACTGAAGCCGGATAAGTTTGAGGATCTCATCGCCATGAACGCTCTTTATCGACCGGGCCCGATGGAGTACATTCCAAACTTCATTGCACGTAAACACGGAAAAGAAGCGATCTCTTATGACATTCCTGAAATGGAAGAATACCTCGCTGAAACGTATGGTATTACGGTCTACCAAGAGCAGGTGATGCTTCTCTCTCAATCACTTGCTGGCTTTACCAAAGGTGAGGCCGATGTATTGCGGAAAGCAATGGGTAAAAAGAAGCGGGACGTACTGGATGAGATGAAGCCCAAGTTCATTGAGCAAGCCAAGGAAAAAGGCCACCCGGAAGATAAGCTCGAAAAGGTATGGACGGACTGGGAAGCGTTTGCCGCCTATGCGTTCAACAAATCCCACAGTACGTGCTATTCTGTAGTGGCGTATCACACCGGTTATTTAAAAGCCAACTATCCTGCCGAGTATATGGCTTCTGTGCTCACACACAATCAGAACAGCATTGACAAAGTGAGCTTTTTCATGGAAGAGTGTAAGAACAGAAATATACCGGTACTCGGACCGCATGTCAATGAATCACAGAAAGACTTTGCAGTGAACGCTGAAGGTGAGATTCGATTTGGGATGGGTGCTATTAAGGGAACAGGTGAATCAGCTGTCATGGCAATCATTGAAGAGCGTGATGAAAACGGACCATTTGCCGACATCTTCGATTTTGCCAAGCGAGTAAACCTCAGAACGGTCAATAAAAAGTCATTTGAAAGTCTGGCCAAAGCGGGTGGATTTGATTGTTTTGAGGAGTTTCACAGACGGCAATATGTAGAACCAGATGAGGAAGGCAACTCACTAATTGAAAAATCCATTCGATATGCCAATCGTATGCAAGAAGAAGAAGCCAGCAATCAGTCTTCCCTGTTTGGTGGTGCCTCAGGAACAGACATTTCTAAACCTAAGGTGGGTCGTATTGAGCCATACGGTGATATCGAAAAACTGAATATAGAGAAAGAGATGGTTGGACTGTATATCTCCGGTCATCCCCTTAATCAATTCAAGTTCGAAATGGATCACCTGACCAATGCAGGCATTCACCAACTATCCGAACCAGAAAAATTACAAGGAAGAGAAGTGCGCATTGGTGGAGTGGTGAGTGATGTTCAGCATCGAACCTCGAAGAAAGGGAATCCATTTGGACAATTTACGCTCGAAGATTTTAATGATAATTATACCTTTTACTTGTTCGGTCAGGATTACCTAAAATTCAAGCCAATGTTGGAAAAAGGTTGGTTCCTATACTTAACGGGGAACATCCAAAACCGATGGAACAGTGAGGAGTTGGAATTTAAGATCCAAAACATAGAGCACCTGAGTGAGATCCGCGAGAAGATGACCAAAGGGTTGGAAATAAAAATGAGGCTGGAAGATGTGAATGCCATTATCGTGGACGAGGTAGAGCGAATCGCAGAGCAGCATCCTGGTAAGTCATTACTAAAAATGTCGCTGGTAGGTGTTTATGAAAATAGAGCCATCAACCTTGAGATGCTGAGTAGGAAGTTCACCATTGAACCATCTGATGAGTTGATCAAAGAGTTGGAAGGCATTGAGGAGTTGAGGTATCGGGTACTACTTCAAAAAAACTAAAACTTTTAACCGCGGAGAGCACTGAGGAGTTGAGGTGTCGGGTGTTACTTCAGAAAAACTAAACTTCTTTTAACCATAGGGGACACGGAGAATTCCACAAAGAGCACAGAGTTAGTCCACAAAAAAGTATTATACATACTCCTCAGGTTTCTCTGCGATTAATCTCAGATTATCTCGGCGTTTAAGAGCTAAACTAAATGTCAAGTTGGCAACAAACTCTCCTTTTATCAAAAGAGAATAAACTATTCAAATTACTTTTGTGTTCGAATCACAAGAAGACAAAATATCAACAGATAAGACAATGGCAAAAGCAGTAGAAATTACAGATAACAACTTTGAAGAAATTATCAATTCAGATCAACCAGTTTTGGTTGACTTCTGGGCAGAGTGGTGCGGTCCTTGTAAAATGATTGGTCCTGTTGTAGAAGAACTTGCAGGCGATTTTGAAGGAAAAGCAGTAATCGGCAAAGTGGACGTAGATGCAAACCCCGAAGTATCTGCAAAATTTGGCATCCGATCCATCCCTACCCTCCTCGTTTTCAAAAACGGTGAAGTAGTAGACAAGCAAATCGGAGCAGTACCTAAGAATGTACTAAGCGACAAGATCACTGCACAGATGGCATAAGCCAGGTTGAAAATCTTTAAGCCCTATTCATTAAGTTGAATAGGGCTTTTTTTATGATATTTATTGGATGAAGCTCTTCTCACACTCATCCATTATCCTTCCTGTGCCGAATGTAAAAGAAGCCACGGAATATTACCGGGATATTCTAGGGTTCAAGATTTCATTTCTTTGGCAAGATCCTCCAACATATGGAGTAGTAAATCGAGAGGATGCTGTTGGGATTCATTTTACAGAATCATCGGATCCTCTATTTACAGCGCATGCAAAACTTTACATATTCGTAAATGATACCGATGCTGTATTTGATGAGTATAAAAAATCCCGTGCTAATATTATCGAGCCCATCAACGATACCGATTACAAAATGCGAGAGTTTGTCATTGAAGACCTGAATGGATACAAAATTGTGATTGGAAAAGGAATTTAATATGATTATCAACCTGATCTCCGGACCAAGAAACATTTCCACTGCACTAATGTACTCCTTTGCTCAGCACAGTCAGATCAAAGTTGTGGATGAGCCCTTTTATGCGCACTACCTGATTCATACCAGATTGGATCATCCGGGTCGTGAAGAAACCATCGCCAGTATGTCGGCAGATGCCAACACAGTGCTGAATGAAATTCATACCTTGGAAAAAGAGCATGGAATCGTTTTTCTTAAAAACATGGCCCACCATCATGAAGGACTGGATTGGAGTTATTCCCTACCTATGCAGAATATCTTATTAATTCGAGATCCTAAACAATTGATCGCATCCTTTGCGCAGGTAATTTCTCAACCAACCCTTCAGGATATCGGATTAAAACATGAAGCGGACATTCTGGATTACCTCGTTGAAAATGGGATTACACCTATTGTCATTGATTCAAATGATATTTTGATTGATCCACATCGGGGATTAAATCAACTTTGTAAACAACTCGAAATCGACTTTGAAGAAGGAATGCTCACATGGAAGAAAGGGCCTATCCCTGAGGACGGGTCATGGGCGAAATATTGGTATAAAAATGTTCATAACTCGACCGGATTTGCTAAACAAAAAACCAGCGAGAGACCATTACCTCAACATTGTGAAGGCTTGTATAAAGAAGCGTTTCCTTACTATCAGAAACTTAAAAATTATAAATTGAAGCATGCTACAAAAATTCAATCCAAAAAATAAGAATATAAAAATATGGGTCGGTGATAAGCTATATCCACGAGACGAGGCTAAAGTTTCTGTTTTTGATTCATCTGTCCAGGGAGGAGATACTGTTTGGGAAGGTCTGAGGGTTTACAAAGAAGGAATTCTTCATCTGGATCAACACCTTGATCGCATGTATGAATCCGCTAAAGCGCTGGCTTTTGATCATGTCCCTACTAGACAATTTGTCAAGGATGCGATCAAAAAAACACTAGAGGCCAACAAAATGGATGAAGATGTACACATTCGTCTTACGCTCAGTAGAGGTGAGAAGGTGACATCCGGTATGGATCCACGACTTAACCAGAAAGGTAGTTGCCTAATCGTACTGGCCGAATGGAAGCCATTGGTTTATGACAATGAATCCGGCATTCGAGTGATCACATCCACTCAGAGAAGAAATGGCCCGCAGTTTCTGGATTCCAAAATCCATCATAGTAATCTCTTAAATAATATTCTGGCTAAGATTCAGGCCAATGTTGCGGGGGTAGATGCAGCCATTATGCTGGACGATCGTGGATTTGTTGCCGAACTAAACGACACCAATCTATTTATGGTAAAAGATGGCATACTTTATACGCCTCATGCTAACGCATGTCTTCATGGCATTACGAGAGCCTTTGTGATCGAGCTAGCACTTGCAAATGGCATTCCATGTCATGAAAAAGATTTAAGCCTGGTGGAGTTTTACAATGCTGATGAAGTATTTGCTACTGGCACCATGGGGGAGTTAACACCCGTGGTAGAAATAGATGGACGAACAATCGAAAGCGCCATTGGATCAGATCTTCGTAATCAGTTGTCCATTTTTATGTTTGATCACTTAAAAGAACGATGTGTGAAACTTTAAAGTGAATACGAAAATCACGTAAATCGTTGATTACCAAAATCACCGTTACATAAAACTGGCCATAGATACATCTTTGAATATTAATTAAAAGAAGTAAAAAGCTATGGAAATCGCAAGCAACGAACTAACGCACCTCTCCTACGAATATGTTGTAAACGGGAAGCTCATCAAACGAAATGCTATTGATCAGAAATCGGATGCTGAGGGCAATCTTTGGGTGCTGGTGGAGACTACAGGAGACAGACACTCAGCTAATACCCAATGGGTGGAACTAAGCTTCTTTAAAATGTGGCTGGTAAGAATGAGTACGGCGGCTTAGAAGAACATAAAAAAAGCGAACTCAATGAGAGTTCGCTTTTACTTTCATAGTATATCTAATTAGTATTCGCTATTGTCACTATCTCTATTCAACAAGTACCTTATTTCTAAATCTCCAGCATTTCCACCAGAAATAGTCTGTACTAACTGCATTTTAGAATAAGATTGAAAAACAATGGCAAAACTAAAAACAGTTCCATCAGACGCATTAAGCGTAAGTTGTGTATCAGAAGCAGTCCATGTTCCTGCAAAGAAGATACCATTGATATCCTCCAATACAAATGATCCATCACGCTCAAGAATAAACCGATCGAATAAGTCAACTGATCCTTGAGTCTGACCATTTACATAAACTTCAGCTACCTCCCAATCTCCCGGCACCATTTGTGTAGGCGTAGGGGCGGAGGTTTCAGCGCAAGAGTATGATAGTAGCACCACTCCCGCTAACATTAAAATATTATATAATCTTTTCATTTTATTGATGTTTTAAGGGAAGTAGTAGGGATTGCTCCCTACTACTCTACTCTATTTACTTTTTAACAATTCTAAAACTCTGAATCTCATTACCTTTTCTGATGATCAGGGTATAAATACCTTTCTCAATCGATCGGATATCTACAGTCATGGAATCTTCTTCCTCTGTCTTGTTGAATTCCTCAGAAAGCATCACCTGTCCCGAGAGGTTAGCGACACTTACAGCATAAGATCCAAGATCTCCACCCTTCATGTCTACATTAATGAAATCTGAACTTGGGTTTGGATACGTAGAAGCATTCAACTCTCCAAAGAATGTTTGAATACGTGCTCCTTCAACTGCTACTGCATTTGTTGTAATTACACAAGCTCCATCATCAAATGTTACTTCCGCAGAATATTCAGCATTATCAGTAACAAATATCGAGTTATCACCGCTTCTCTGCTGAAGCCTAACTCCATTTCTAAACCACTCGATTTCGTCATAACTAAATCCACCGGAAGTTACTGCGCGAATGTTGTTGCCATCCAGTTCTAATTCTACATTATAGAATGAAACAGTAAATGTAGTCGATGGCTCAGGTGAAGGACATCCTTCACCAGAAGCGTAACTAGATATTACATAAAAATCTGTTTGCTCAGTAACATCAATATCCACAAAGATTGAAGCTGTGTTGTTATTACCTCTAAAAGGATTTCCAACTGCAGCATCTGTTACATTATTATAAATCTGATAATTATAATCATCTAATGTACCAGTAATCTCATATCGAGCCGTACCTGGTCCACACAGAATTCCAACCTGATTAACACCAACTCCATCAAAGGCATATTGTCTGACATTGACATCAATCTCATTGGATTGTGTGCTGAAACAGCTTGTTCCATCAACTTCATTCGATACCTGGACTGAGAATAGCCCTGAATAATCTACGGTAATTGAGTTATTCGTATTACCAAATCCATCAGAGTTAGAATCTATCACACTGCCATTATTCAACCATCTATATTGTGCAAAACCAGCTGGAGCCGTGATGGTTACGGAACCTTCACCTTCACAAAAATCTGTTGCATCTGTTGTAGAGACAGTAACAGCATCAGGTCTTTCAAATATGTTCAACGTGAATGTAACAGACGAAACCGTGCAAGCAGAAACATTGTTTGGAACATCGTCATTTATCCAGTTGAAGCTATAGTCACCAGACTGATCCAGAGTAACAAAGGAACTCGTTGTGAAACCATCACTTACTCCATCTCTGATGATTTCAATAGTACCACCGCTTGCAGTCCATGAAGTTTCATCATGGAAATAAATGATTTGAGACTCACATGCGTCAATCACTTCACCATCTACGACTACATCGCCAGCAGTAATACTACCGGTTTTTGAAAGCCCAAATTCTGCAAGTTCATACCTTTCAACATATACAGGATCAGAAGAAGCACTAGCACAACCAGAGTTAGTCCCATTGAATGGAAAGTTCGATACTCTAACGGTATACGTTCCTTCATCCTCTGCTTCGATTACTCTACTTGTTAACGTTCCAGACGGAGTACTCCATTCATAATAAGCAAAACCATCAGTTGCTTCAAGTATTGCCGGATCGGCTCCTTCACAACCAATTAAACCACCACTTGTAAGAGTAATAGATGGCTTATCAGGAGATGCAATAATATTAATGGTAATAGCTTCAGTATTATACTGACATTCTCCATCTGTGATTCTCGCAAAATAGTCACCAGACTTATTGTTGATATCATCTTCATCGATTGCACTTCCAGTTGCAATAGGTGTATTGATATCATCTCTGAACCACTCAACCAAGGTCACACTAAATGATGCATCGTTAGCATCTCTTCCAACACGTAAGTCAATCGCAGCATCTTCGCAAAGATCTATTGACTGACCATTGGCTACTTCCTCATAAATACTAAGGTTTGTGTTTTGAACAAAAGCAAGACCATTCTCGACCAACTCTACTTCTAATTCAAATGTAGATGTTAATGTTCTACACGCAGTGCCAGTTGAAGTATTTGAAGTAATCTGAAGACCTAATACTACATCTTCTGTAATGACACCCAAATCAACTTCAGTTTCTCCATCTTCAGGATCATAAGTTAATGTGCCCAGTACACTATCATCAGAAGTATCAATTACTTCATAAGTGAAGTAGTTCTGTACATCATCAATATTCACCATAAGGCTTTCGCCCTCACAAGCTTTATCACCTGATGCAACAGAAATTTCTGCGTCTAAGTTGATTTTAGCTACTACCTCCAGACTTTTTTCACTTAAAGGCTCAGAGGTACTTTCATAGTCCTCATCATCTTCCTTATAAGTATCATCATCATAATTCAACCGGAATCTGAAATTCTTATTGTTGTCGTTTGAAGCAAAAACAGTTGTTGGAAGCGTAAATCCTTCCAAAGTTCCTGTTCCAGAAACAATACCAGCAAATTCCTTCGTTAATGATCCATCTGAAGATCCATTCACTTGATCGTATGATACTGTTACGATGTTATCTGCACCAAATGAACCTCTCACTTCGTAAGAAAGTACAATATCATCTACTAAACAAGACTGTTCAGAACCAACAGAAGTAACTAATAATACTTGATTAGCAATATTCTGCATATCCGACTGATATTCGAATGGAAGTACATTTCCAGATTTAAATGAGAACTTATCAATCGTGATATCATTTCCATTGCGCTCCTCTACTCTGAATCTAAATATGGATTCATTCGACTTCATATCATCTAACACATCCACCAAATATGTTCCAGTCGCATTTTCTTCTGGCTCATCTACATCTGGGAACGTTCCTAATTCTGTGTAAGTAGCACCTCCATCAATTGAATACTCAAAGATCAAGTATTGCTCTGAAGTCAAGTCTTCAGGGGTTTTGTTGAAAGTTAAGTCAAACTCAATCAAAGTAGTACCATCTAACTCACCAGCCTCAAACGGACGAGTAGTGATTAATCCACGTCCATTGGTGTTTTCAAATGATAATGTTAGATCAAATGATCCGCCGGTTGCATCTTCTGGGTCTACATTTGAAAGTTCACCACTAAATATTTGATTCTCTTCACCGGACTCATCATCTTCCCTTATTACTACATTTTCAATCGTCGCATCACCAGTAAAATACCAGTAGAACTGCACAGTGGAGCCAGGACTTAGTGTACCAGACTCACTTGACTGAGTAGCTGTGAGGTTAGTTCCAGTTCCATAGAAATTAATGTAGGCAGGTGTTCCTCCATCTATACTTCTATATAGCTGAACAGAACCACTTGTTACTTCAATATCAAATACTGCTTCATAACGATCACTTTCCACAACTGTAGCAGGACCTGCAGACAAAGCGTAGGGTTCAAAAAATCCATTCACAAAATTGTCAGTTACATCATCCTCCAAATTGGTAAGATCATTGGTGTCTCCAATAAGATCTCCAACACTTCCTAATGCAGCACCTTCTGAAAGCTGTACTTCAAACGTGAAGTTGCTACCTCTTACATATGGAGGTAAATCCACTGTCATGGGATCAACACCTTCTTGTGTTGCAACCACTAGATCATCGCCACCTGAGTAATTTTTAATTAATAAGGTTGCAAATAATCCATCAGTACCCGCTGTATTAGATTCATCATTTTCTATATCAATGTTTACTGTAACAGTTTCACCTGCATATAGTATGTCATTGGCATCAAAATCTACCTCTGTATTAACTACCCTTAAGAAGACCGCCAGATCACCTACATCATTTCCACCATCTTCATCACCAACTAAGTATACTTTTTCACCGTCTACCATCAGGCTAACAGCAACCTCTACATCATAATTGTCATTTTCGACATAAAAAGGTATGGTCGCTGTAAAGTCACCTAGTGCTGTGGTGCTTCCTATAATTAATGGAAGATTAGTCTCTGGATCGATGATATAATCAGTACCATCATGTAAGTAAAACTCAAATAATGATCCTGATGGGAACAATGGCACATTGTCCGGATTCAAATCAGATTTGATATCCCAGTTAGCAGTAAATGTCTCTCCATTAAATACCGCATCCTGTAAGTCTGCCTGGGCAAACAAGAAGTTAGAAGTAGCAGGAGTATTGATATCTACTGATTGCTCATTATTTGCTGATGTTGTGTAGATATTATCATCTAATGCATTTTCATCACCCAAAGTAACAGTTAGACTCGAAACACCAAACGTATTTTCGTTCGATCCAAGATTCAATGGCTGTGAAATACGGAAGTGTGTTGTAGCTGTTCCTACAGGTAATTCCACTTCATATGTATCTGCATCATACAATAAACCATCAGTTGTAGAAGCATCGTCTCCATCGGCATCCGTATAAGTTGCCTCCACAACTGTAAACGTAGCTCCTCCATCGGTGGTAATCTCCACTCGAGGGACTAGGTTCTTATTCACACCAGAACCAAATGAAGTATTTGTTGTGAATTCTAATGTTGCTGATGATTCATCACTCAAGTCAATGGCATTTGATAAAAAGAATCGCTCTCCATTTTCGTTGAACGTGAACGTACTAGCCATACTTGAGGTACCCTCAAATGAAAGGTAGTCATCAATCGAATTGAATGGAACTTCTTCACCTTCTTCATAATCTCCTCCAGCTGTAGCAGGAATGTATGGAATCACTTCAATATCAAACCCATCGCTTCCATCTGAATCATCATCGATAGTTGGAACCACATTTGGAATTGTACCAGTAATGGTGCCTGCACCATTTGTCAGTGTATTGGTTTTGCCAAGAATAAGAAACTCCTCATCTTCAGCATCGCCTCTATCTGCTCTTAGTACCAATGCATACTCTACATCAGAAGTAAATCCTATTGCAGTAAAATCTACCGTAATGGATTCCTCTAAATTAAAATCTGTAGACTCATAGGCATTAACAGTTAAACTCGGACGCTGTAATTCAAACGTTTCTTCATCTGTAGCAACATCAACTAATTCAGGAATATCAACAGTGAACTCCTGAATTTCAAACGTATTTTGACTTGCTGTAGCGTCTTCTGAAACGATTCTAAACTTAGTAGTACTTGACCACAAGCTATTTTCAAGATTCGCTGAAAGCGTCCAATCGGCATTGAATGTAATCGTTTGATCATCAATTTCCTCCCACGTAGTGCCATCTGTACTCGCCTCTAAGACTACATCGAAAGAGCTATTAAAGACAATTACATCAAGAACGGCTGTAACAGATGCTCCTGTAGAGACATCAAGTGAAACTGTAGTAGCAGATCTATCTCCTGCCTGATCAAAAATATCTGAATTATCCCCTTGCCTAGTAGCACCGACGACTGTCTCAAAGATTTCACTATCTAAAGATTCATCTAGCGTGAAGTTTTCGAAACTTACCAATTCTTCAGTATTACTATAGTCCAATACATCTGTACCAAGATCCACAGATAATTCAACGGTTTGCGTTGAACCTGCTGCATAGTCGAAATCCGTAGGAAGTGTCGCTGCAATAGAACCAGAGGAAGCAGCATCTGCAGCAGATCCAATCATGATGAAATCACCATTGTCATCTTCCAGATTCAACATTACCTGAGCACCTGTGCTTAAACTACCTTCTGAGATCGAATAATTTACTGTGATACTACCACCAACTGTCGCTCTATCCTCACCACCAACAACAATTGGATCAGTGATATCGATAGATGTAATCTCTACAGCTAATCCATAAATCTGAAGTGGCACTGAACTATATACTTCATCATTCACCACTAAGTATATATTATACTGACCTCTTTCAATTGTAGGAACAGTAAATGTGATTGACTCGGTTGTTACATCTGTAATTGAAGTAAGACTTAAATCTAGATCAGGGTTAAATCCATTTTGCTCCTGATCTATAAATAACTCTGCACCCGTACTTGCAGGGAATGCACCATCTGTCACGTCATAAGTAAATGTTAATGACTCTCCAGGGAAAGCTTGCCCATCTCCTCCTACAGTGATTTGATCCAAAGCAATAACTGGTCTTTCAACATCTAAAGTGGTTGAAAGTGTCAGCTGATTAATTTCAGTAGACGGTATAATATTAGATTCATTTTCAATGTCAAAATCTCTAATGATAAATGCATCCAAATCAGCTCCACCATTTGCAGACTGACGAATTCTAAAGGAAGTGCTTGTAGAAACAGCTCCTGCAGGCCAATTGCTTATCGTTACTGGGGTTGAATTATCATCAACATCTATTGCATTTAAATCTATACTACTTACTGTTTCTTCATCATTTGTTCCTTCATTAAGAATGAGCTCAGTAAAAGCAGCATATGTAGTTCCATCAGTAGAATATTCAACTACCACCTCTGTACCAGATGCAGATAGTAAATTATTTTTTCTAGCGATATCGAAATTGATTTCACCAGTAGTACCTGTAATATTAAATGCTTGAGTAGTTACTTGTCTTGTAGCATCCTCATCAAATACAATTCCTTCTCCTGCTTCTCTCTCACCTCCTTCTACAGTGAAATCATCAAATTCTAAGTCTTCAGGAAATAGGTCTGTGAAATCAGTTTCAGAAAACTCTAATCCAAGTTGTGGAGAAGTTCCTTCAAACGCTCTTAAAAATAAGTCCCACGTATTGCTTGAATTATAAGTAATGTCTGTTGGAATAGTAGCGTCAACTATGCTGAAGTTTCCATTGGTATTATCAATAGTTGCATCAGAACCTATCACAACCTCGACACCATCCGGATCTCTAAAAACAGCTGCAACTCCTTTACCTGCAGAGATATCCATGATATCAGAAATGCTACCATTGATCGTAAATTGATCACCTGGGTAGATTGTAGCTGCTAAAACTCCGACAGGATCTGTATCTGTTAAGGATATGCCTGGTAAAGCAACAGCTTCATCAGATGAAAAATTGGCTAACTCAGTATCTGGTGTACCAGCATTATTGTCATAGTCAGCAGATAGCTTAGCATAAGCGTTACCTGTCTGAATTGAAATAGAAGCTACAGACCATGATTTGCCCGTTCCATAATCTACGGTTCCTTTCTGTACAATTCTAAAACTTGTATTAGCTGATTTAGCGCCAGAAGGCAATACATATGTGAAATTTGTACCATCTGAAGATACAATTTCCGATTCTGTGCCTCCATTCCAATCTAGCGGTAAACCGGCAGTTGCAAATCCATCTTGGGAGTATTGCACTTCTAGCGGATTATCCGTGTCAGCATTGTTAAAACCTAAGTTAACAGTAACGGTAATGGTTTCAGATGCTGAAACATCAAACGCATCAGTTGTTAACTGGCGAGTACTGGCAGTTCCAAAAGTATATGTGAAATCTGTCTGAGAAGTACCTACTACGGTAACCTCAGAATTATCCAGATTATCAACAATCGCTTCTTGAATGTCTCCAGTAAACGCATTAAATCTCATTCTTAATGTTCCGGAAGATTCAGGTGTAAAATCAATATCCTGATCTGTTCCATCATCAACAGTAGAAGTCCCTAAAATGTCTTCATCTGTATCCAATAACCCATCGTTATCCGCATCATCCCATAAAATAAATGTTGTAGACGCAGGAAAATCCTGAGCATTAAATGTAAATGTTGCCTCTTTATTGACAACTAACCCCGTTGGGAATGTAGTAGTACTCACCGTGGGGGCTTGCGCATTCGCACTAAAAGCAAAAAGCCCGGTCAACATGACCAGCATCAATGCTCTTAGGTATAAAATATTATTGTATAATTTTTTCATTATTCTAGACGATTAGTTAAAGTAGTTTAAATCCAATTCTGAATGAATTGCTGGTTTTTACACCAGATTCGAAAAATTTGATGCCGCTTTGATAAAGCGTACCATCAATTTCCACATCAGAACTTTTACCGGTTACGAAATAGAACCCTATTTCGGCACCCATGTAAAATCTGGACGAAAAGTGATAATCGGCACCTACCGCACCCATTGCCCCAATACCAAAAAAGCCTCGATTATTGAAGCTAAATGATTGGTTAGGTTGAGAAATGATAGAAGATACATCAGAACCACCAGGTAGTGCTCCAGAAATATCAGAATCCGTTTCACTCGTTTGTTTAACAGATCTACTGGAAATGATCACATCCAAAGCGGCATAAGAAGTAAATCCATTTTCATTTAAAAAATGGTACTCAACACCAGGTGTAAACATAAATTGAGATACTGTTTGCGTAACGTCAGGAGTAGACATACCATCTTTATTATCGTCGATGGCAAACCAAATTCCTAAACGTGGTACAAGAACGTCATTCAGAAAATATCGCGCTCTGAATTGACCGAAGTTCAGCAAGGTTGTACTACTCGAGGAGTAGTTATTAACATCCCTACCAAACGGTGAAGAGGTGATTTCTATTAATAATTCCCCTGACGAAGGACTTGTCCCGCCGGAATCGTCCTGCGCAGATATGGCGCTAGTCAGGAAAATCATTAGAGAAACCAGAAGTAGTTTCTGCATAATGATTGTTTTATGGTTTAGTAAACAAATTAAAAGGCTATAGCAATCTAAAGAGACTTTTAAAGTATTGCAAAAATTGATTCGGTAGAAATTTAATGTTGACACAGAGTTTTTCTACCCGTAACACTTACATAAAATTTGGCTTTAGAACTTGTATGGAGCTATTATTCGCAATCGATTGCGGCATTTTTCATGAATATGCAAATCGATTAATCACCAAAATTTTTAGATAAAAAAATACCTATTGGGACAATAACTTAAATCTCCCTAAGTGAAATAGCTAGATTCGTACGCCAAAGATGATTGAAACCAATTTTGAAATTGGTGATTTGTGTTTTAGTCGGGATACCAATTTCGTAACCTAACTTCTGTAGAAACATCGACTGACTCAACTCTTTGTTTGAATGATTCCACATCACTAAGACCACCTTTCCCGCGATAGTGAAATGGATAAACTATCGCCGGCTTGAAAGCTTTAACTGCACTTGCAGCCTGCTCAATATCCATCGTGTACGGAAGATTCATACATACGAAAGCCACATCAATATTTTTTAGGTTTCTCATTTCAGGGATATCCTCAGTATCACCGGAAATATAAAGTCGTTTATCTCCCAGAGTCAGAACATATCCGTTACCTCTACCTTTAGGATGACGAGAGTCCTCTGTCTCAGGTAGGTTATACATTGGGATACCCAAAATTTCTACTTCTTCAAATACTATTGTTTGACCATTATCAATCACGGCTGCTCTTTTTTTCATTTCCTCCGGTAATTTTTCTCTAACCGCTTTAGGGACAATGAACTGAGCTCGTCCTATATCAAGAGCATCCAGTGTTTTCTGGTTTAAATGATCTCCATGAATATCCGTTATCAATATCAAGCTTGGATCTTTCAACCCATCGAATCGCTCCGCACCTCCATATGGATCTACATAGATGGTGTGACCATTCCAGCTTAGTACCAATGTACCATGGATGATTGGCTGAATGATTAACTCTCCTTTATTAGTGGCTATCGTATCAGGAGTTGCACGGTTTTGTGAAAAAGAAAGAGATGATGGTAATAAAGCAAAAAGGATAGGTAGGATATTTTTCATAGCGAAAATTTTCTTTCATCAACCTCATGAAGTTAAAGTTGTTTCAAGACAAACAAAAAGAAGCTATCTCAAAAGATTTATCATCCTGACCTGATAAGGAGATTCTTCCTTAGTCAGAATGACATTCTAATAGTAAAACCTTTGAGACAGCTTTTTCTAGAAATTTGGTTAGTCGTTAACAACAATCCTCTCCATCACATCATCCTCTTTGATCTGATCAATCACCTCTAAACCCTCAACTACCTTTCCAAAAACCGTATGATTCCTGTCCAGATGAGCTGTATTATCTCTATTGTGGCAAATGAAGAATTGAGAACCTCCTGTATTTCTTCCAGCATGTGCCATAGAAAGAACCCCCTTGTCATGGTATTGATTATCACCATCCAACTCACAATCAATTTGATATCCCGGCCCTCCGGTTCCATCCCCTTTCGGACAACCACCCTGAATCACAAAATTTGGAATCACCCTGTGAAAGGTCAATCCATCGTAATATCCATCATTTGCAAGATCAATGAAATTCTTTACTGTGTTAGGAGCATCTTCCTCGAAGAATTCTATTTTCATTACTCCTCTTTTTGTATGTATTTCTGCTGTTTTCATATCAGATAGCAAAGGTACTGCTTCTGTTAAAAATCATTAATTATGATGAATGGCTGAAACTATATCCTATATCACGAGTATCCTAATATCAAGTCACAAACTCAAATCCTATGCTCAAAAACTACTTCCTGGTGGCCATACGTCATCTCAAACGCCAACCTGGCTATGCCATACTCAATATTCTAGGACTTACCATTGGTATCGCTTCAGCCATGCTAATCGTGCTGTATCTCAATCAAGAGACCAGCTTTGATAGGTATCATCCTAATGCAGCAAATATTTATCGCATTTCCGCTGACATCACCGAGCCGGATAACGCTTTCAGATGGGCAGTCTCTCAACCACCCTTAGGAAAAACGGTAAAAGAAGAATTTCAGGAGATTAAGCAATTCACACGTTTTGCAGGTGGTGGGAATACCCGGTTTAGATATGACGACCGAAACTATGAAGCTGAAAATTGGTACCTCGTAGATTCAACTGTTTTTGATGTCTTTAAAGTGGATTTCATCCAGGGAGATCCTGAAACGGCCCTTGCTGCTCCCAATTGTATTGTACTGAGCAAAACCTTGGCAGAAAGAGTATTTAAAGGTGAAAATCCAATGGGTCAACTTTTGGAGACTGAACGGTTTTCATACAAGGTGACAGGTGTTTACGAAGACATTCCGGTCACCTCTCACATTCGACCGGATGCAATGTCCTCCTTCAGCACAAATGAACGATACGCAAATTCTCAGAGCTGGGGTGGCTTTGGTCTTTACACCTATGTAGTATTAAATGACGGAGTAGATCCAAGCTATATTGAGCAGCGTTTGAATGAGGAGATCATTCCAAAATATGTCGCAACTATTTTTGATCAATTTGACATTAAGGTCAAGTACGAAATGATCAACATTCAGGACATTCACTTGTATTCTGATTTTCAGAATGAACCATCTGCACTAGGCAACATCGATTACATCTACATTTTTCTGGCGGTAGCTATTTTTCTGGTATTGATCGCCTGCATAAACTACATGAACCTGGCCACAGCACGATCCATGCGCCGCTCACTGGAAGTTGGAATCAGAAAAGTGATGGGAGCAGTCAGAGGAGCTCTAATACGTCAGTTCATTGTGGAGTCCGTTTTGATTGCACTAGTCTCGGTGTTTCTAAGCATTATTATCCTACTAGTAGCTGTCCCAATGATTAACAATCAACTTGGAATATCACTATTACTTAGTGATTTATTATCGACAGAGATTGTTTTAACCTTAGTTGGAATTTTGATTTTCACCGGATTGGTTAGTGGCTCCTACCCTGCTTTTTATTTATCCGGTTTTAGTCCGATTAAAGCAATTAAAGGGGGATCAGGCAGCAAACGAACCGGCAATGTTTGGTTAAGAAGAGTGCTGGTTGGCATACAGTTTTCAATTTCCATCTTTATGCTGATTGGCACATTCGTGATTTATCAGCAAATGCAATTTGTCAGAAACGCGGATCTTGGTTTTGATAAAGATCAGGTGGTGAATTTTGCCTTAAACAGAAGTACCAGCGAGCGATGGGAAGCATTGAGAACCGAACTGCTTAAAAATTCAAATATTGAGAACGCATCTACCTCTATGGTAGTGCCAGGCAATGGATTTGGAAAAAATGTAATGTCCGTTGAAACCAACGAAGGTGTAATGGAGATTTATGGTGTGGACTGGTTTGGAGTGGACTATGACTATGTAGATGTATTGGGAATCGAATTGGTGGCAGGAAGAAATTTTTCCAGAGAGTTCCCGAGTGATACTGCCTCCGGGGTTTTGGTAAATGAAGCGATGGTCGAACGATTTGGCTGGGATAATCCGATTGGGAAGCGGTTTCAATTTGATCAGGATAGCACTGTTTTTCATAAAGTGATCGGTGTAATCAAGGACTTTCATCACCGATCACTTTACAACCCCATTGAATCATTCATGATATTCCCTAACATGAACAACCGACAGGCAATGGTAAAAATATCTGGAGATTTAGAGGATGGTCTTGACCACATTGAAGCGACCTGGAGCGAGGTATTTCCCAATATTCCACTCGAATATGAATTGATTGATCAGCATTTTCTTCGAGATTATGAAAGTGATCAATTAAGAGGACAATTATTCCTTGGATTTGCGCTAATGATGATCATCATTTCAGGTCTTGGATTACTTGGCTTGGCATCATTTACCGCCGAACAACGAACAAAAGAAATCAGTGTAAGAAAAGTATTAGGGGCTGATGTAAAAGGGCTGGTGCTTCTACTGGTAAAGGATTTTATATGGCTGGTACTGGTTGGCGCGTTACCGGCATTTATCATCGGATATAAAATCATGAATGGTTGGCTTGATGATTTTGAATATCATACAGAGATTAATGTGATGGTTTTTGTTATCGTGCTTGTCACTGTGGCAGTATTCGTAATGCTAACTACCGGCTTCCAGGCTTATAAAGCAGCTACCACAAATCCATCTGATAATCTCAAATATGAATAAAAAGAAAGCCCCATCCACAATAGCGGATGGGGCTTCTCAATACTCATTTATCTATTACCTTAAAAACAACATTTCTCTATATTTAGGAAGCGGCCAATCCTCGTCATCAACAAGTAGCTCTAGCTTATCTACCGCATACCTCAACGGCTCAAAATACTTGTTCTTAACATTATCACAATATTCTATCGCCCTTTCACGGATATCTTCGATCTTATTAATTCGCTTACGCTCTTCTGTCATTTCATGGGCAAGCCTCCTTACATTATTAATGTGAGTTGATACTTCTTCGATTGTCTTCTTAATCTCTGAAGCATCCAGTCCAAGGTCGTTTAAACCTTTCGCATTCTCAATCAGCTTAGATTGATATTTGGTAGCAGTTGGGATGATCATGTTACTAGCCATATCCCCCATCATTCTAGATTCTATTTGTACTTTCATGATGTAGTTTTCAAGGCGAATTTCATGTCTTGCTTCAATTTCTACCTTGCTCATCACTTTATGTTTTTCATAAAGTTTGATAGCTTTTTCAGTTACTGAAAAATCTAATGCACGCGGGGTTTCTCTTTCATTCGAGAGCTTACGCTTAGTGGCTTCTTTGACCCATTCATCAGAGTACCCATCACCTTCAAATCGGATTGGCTTAGACTCTTTGATGTAATCACGAAGCACATCAATAATGGCCAGTCTCTTTTCTCTTCCATCATCAATAAGCTTATTTACTTTCTTATAAAAGTCAGCAAGCTGCTCTGCCATAATGGTATTCAGCACCATCATAGGATCTGAAACATTCGCATCTGATCCTACTGCTCGGAACTCAAATTTATTACCCGTAAATGCAAATGGTGAAGTCCTGTTCCTGTCCGTATTATCAAGTATAATCGGAGGGATCTGGTCGATACCTAATTTCATGTAAAGGTTCTCACCTTTCTCAAGCAAAATGTCACCGGATTTCTCCAGCTTATCCAATACCTTAGTTAAGGTTGACCCAATAAAAACCGAAATAATTGCAGGTGGAGCTTCATTTGCTCCCAATCTAAAGTCGTTACCAGCTGACGCAATACTCGATCGTAGGATATCTGCGTACTCATGAACTGCTTTAATTGTGGTTACAAAAAAGGTCAGAAACAATAAGTTGTCTTTCGCACTGTTGCTCGGTTGATAAAGGTTTACACCAGTATCAGTTACCAATGACCAGTTATTATGCTTTCCACTTCCATTTAATCCTGCAAATGGCTTTTCATGAAACAATACGCGTAGGTCATGCTCATTGGCGACCTTCTCCATCACATCTTTCAAGAGCTGATTTTGATCAGTGGCTTCATTTACCGGTCCATACATTGGAGCAGCCTCGTACTGTCCCGGAGCTACCTCATTATGCCTGGTCATTAATGGAATTCCCAACTTATGAGCTTCGATCTCATAGTCTTTCATGAAATCATAAATCCTGCTAGGAATGGATCCAAAATAATGATCGTCTAATTGCTGACCTCTGGCAGGATTGTGACCATAAACCGTTCTTCCTCCCATTACAAGGTCCGGGCGAGCATTGTATAGAGCTTTATCTACGACAAAGTATTCCTGCTCCCACCCCAATGAAGCACTCACTTTGGAAATATTTCTATCAAAAAGACGACATACCTTAACTGCTGCACGATCTACGGCCTCTAATGCTTTTAATAATGGCGCCTTATGATCTAAGGCTTCTCCGGTATAGGCAACAAATATGGTAGGAATACAAAGTGTCTTGCCATAAATAAAAATGGGTGACGAAGGATCCCATGCGGTATATCCTCGTGCTTCGAATGTGCTTCTAATTCCACCGTTTGGAAAAGATGATGCATCTGGCTCTTGCTGCACAAGTGCTTCTGCTTTAAAGTTTTCGATTCCTTTACTTGGATCAAAAAAGGAGTCGTGCTTTTCTGCAGTTGCACCGGTCAATGGTTGAAACCAATGTGTATAATGTGTCACTCCTCGTTCAAGCGCCCAGTTCTTTACCGCTGATGCCACTGCATCTGCGGTATCAATATCAATTTTCTTTCTGTTTTTGATTGAATCTGTGATTCTTTTGTATACTTCAGGCGAGAGGGTTGCCTGCATTTGAGCCTTTGTAAAGGCCATTTCTCCAAAATAATCGGAGATGCGTTTTGAAGGTGCTTTTACATCAACCTTCTTTCTGGTTTGAACTAAATTAAGCGCTTGGTGTCTAAGTTGTGCCATGGTTTATATTGTTCTCAAATAAATTTAACGCCAAAATTAACGAATTTTTGCAAAATAGATTAGATAAGGATGATTTTTAAACCACATTAAAGTCTATTTGCATAAATAAATGATTTTTTAGATTCAATTTTTTATCAAAGTGACCATTTTTTACAAAAAAGACATAGAATCAGGTTCCAATACTCTTCCAGAAGAAGAATCTAAACATTGCGCACTTGTACTAAGGCATAAAGTTGGAGACAACATCAGGATATTTGACGGAAAAGGAGCTGTTTATGAATCAAAATTGACCCTGATTTCAAAAAAAGTATGTGAATTTGAAATCATCGATAAGAAAAAGGAACAACCGAAAGATTTTAAAATACACTTAGCTATAGCTCCTACTAAAAATATGGATCGTATGGAATGGTTAATTGAGAAGCTAAGTGAAATCGGAGTGGATGAGGTTTCCTTCATTCAAACTCAGCATAGCGAGAGAAAAAAAATGAGATTTGATCGTCTGGAAAAAAAGGCGATCAGCGCCATGAAACAGTCAGGAAATCCATTCCTGATTCAGATTAATGAAATTGTAACATTGGAGGACTTCCTTTCAAATTGTGATGAGGAACAAAGGTTTATTGCTCATGTGGATGAAACGCATACTTATGTGTCCGGCCTAGTTAAACCTAAGCATCCAATTTGTATCCTGATAGGACCGGAAGGTGACTTTAGTCCGTTTGAGGTGGATTCCGCTAAATCATCAGGATTTAAGCCAGTTTCGCTTGGCCACAACACCCTTAGAACAGAAACAGCAGGCTTTGTAGCCTGCTGCATCATTAACTCCATCAATAAGTATTAATAATTACTTAATAAGAATTTTATGTTTTTGGATATTGGATCCTTGTTGAACCATTAGGAAGTAAATTCCTGGTGTCATTTTACGAGTTACAGTCAGTTTCTCATCAATAAGCAATGCCCCATTGAATTCTGTCTCGACGTAAGACCTACCTGACATATCAACTATTTTCAAACTTACTTGTGTGTGATCGTCACCAGTCTGAATTCTTACATTTAGATTATCCTGCTGAGTAGGATTCGGATAGCTGGAAATCAAAATTCCTTTCAGTTGATAATCATTACTTACCTGAATAATTGGCAACAATTCATCTGCACCATCAAAATCTACCTGGCGTAAGCGGTAGTAATTAAGCCCTAAATACGGATTTCCATCCTTGAATGTGTATTCAATCGATTCGCTTGAATTACCATTTCCATCCACAATTCCAATTACCTCAAAAGAAATTCCATCAAGTGATCGCTGTACCTCAAAGAAATCATTGTTTATCTCAGTAGCTGTTTCCCAAGATAATGTCACTACATTATCCTGCGCTATTCCATTGAAATAAATAAGTTCTACTGGTAAGGCGGTGCTGGATTCTGCTCCACTGGTAAATATCTTCTCACTAAAGCTTTGTGTTAAAGTAGAAACAACATTTGCCGCACTTGGAACTCCTGAGCTTATTCCTCCAAGGTGATCCCATTCTCCACCTGCTTCATCCCATACCATTACCTGCAACAACTGATCATTAATATCATCTGAACTTAAACCAACATTGCTGATATCTATCGTAATCGCATCAAGCGTAGCTGACCCTACACCAGAGTCAATCCGCCAGTAATCCGAAGAATTGATATAAACAACCTGTTCATCCGGATCAGCATTGGTTTCAATGCTTGACATACTCGTAATATCATTCTCTCCACTTGCAAAGTCATCCGCCGTACCTGCATAATACTCCACTTCCCATGTCAGTGGGTTAGCAGACTGAGATCCATTTTGAATATCAATTTGAGTTGGTTTGTACGTATTACTTTTTCCTACTGGGAAAGAGAATACATCATCATCATTCAAGTCAACCTGAAGAGGACCATCAATAAACCCTGAAGTTCGAGACACACTACCAACGCCATTTAAGAGTCGAAGAGAAGCACCGGAAGCCTGTGTATTAATATTTCCTCCGTTCAATGTCAGGGTATTGGTAATGTTGACCACAGAACTAGCTGCCAGAATAACATTTCCGGTTGATTTATTGACAGTTAAATTATTGAAATCTTCAGTTGAAAAATCGCCAGATAAATTCTGGTTTCCAGTTCCATCCAAGATAATTGTACCATTTCCATTATTGAAAGTTGCCGCTCCCGCCAAAGTGAAATCACCTGCTAAATTTATAGCGCCGCTACCAGCATTAAAAGTACCTCCATTGATATTAAGGTCCCCAGATAAATCCACAGGTGCACCTGCCGATGTATAAGTTCCAGTAGTTATTGTGAAATTCTGTGCACTTAGTGAAGCACTTGAATTACCTAGAAGGAATGTTCCATTATTGATATTCACATTACCTGCTACTGTTGCATCATTATTGTTTATCGAATTATCAAGAATAGCTCCATCATTAATATTAATTCCGTCAGAGCCAATATTTAATGTTACAGCAGGAAGTGTTTTGGTTCCACCACCCGAGATGGTTAACCCCCTTATTCCCGAGGCAAAGTCGGGAGATATTGTATAATTACTTGCTCCTGATAGCTCAAGTGCTCCACCATTCGTCAGGAAGAACAAATCATAATTGCCACCAGGAATAGTTGAGTTGCTCAATTTTAGCGTTCCCGTCCCACTTACTTCTCCAAAGTTATGACCATCAGAATCTGAAACGTCAAGTACGCCATCAATTTGAATGCTGAAAACATTCTGATCATTATCGGTAGCTGCATCCATAGTTATTTCATCTGCAGCGCGTACAATTACTATCGTTCCAGGCTGTGGTATGCCATTTCCATCATCAAAACCATCTCCGTCTATATCTATGTCCCAATTACCAGCAAGGTTCCAAATACCGGTTGTGTTTGACCTGTACTGAGCAAGTTCATCAGGGATATCATTACCTATTGTGTATTCACCATCGAATGTTGTTCCTCCAAAAGAAGAAAGATCTGTATTCGTAAAAGTGATGGTATTGGTACTGATATTAACAAGATTACCAGATGGTTTGAACCAGTTTGGAGCTATCAGTCTGGTAGCGTTGTTTTCCCATGTTGCTTCATTTTGACCTGCGTTGTTGGCGTCTTCTTCCAAGTATTCGAATGAAATGCTTCCTGCAAAATTTGCGACTGTCGTTGGGTCAGTTGTTACCACCCAATAATAGTTTAAAACATCAGCTCCTGTTGCAGAAGGATGAGTAGCGTTTATAGGTTTAACCAATATGGATCCAGGATCATCAGAGTCATCTACGTCTAATGTTACTGGAGTGTATTTTCCTGGAGTTCCTACCGGAATTTCGAATGTTGGTGCGTCAACTGAAGCCACGAACTCTTTTTCAACTCCATCACTTTTTTTCACTCCATTAACTGAAATCATTCGATTTTCATCAAATGATGATGAAGTTGTTGCCTGGGCATCAGAATCAAAAATTAATCGATTATCTCCAAGCTTTAACACACCATTATCTAATGCCAATTCATCATTAATCAATACCTCAACAGCGGAACCTGCATTATCTCTAATAGTTACGCCATTAGAATTGTTGATTATCAGCTTATCAAATGAGGCCACCCCGTCAGGTAAATTGATGTCTTGTGCGCTCACTCCTTCCATTGAGATGCCACCATTCCCAGAGCCATCACTCACTTGATTTGTAGTGGCATTCAAATCTCCCAACAGTGTGATTCTATTTCCATTATCATCCAATTGTCCTGAAAGAATATCAAGATCTCCATTTACTGTAATAGTATTGCTTAATGTTAAACTTGTTGTTGGGTTTATCTGGAGATTATTAAAGGTAGTCGAAGTTGAGCCTAATATTTGTTGAGTAATCCCATCGAAAAGTGTGGTGTTAGTACCCGGGCTGTATGTTCCGTTATTGGTAAATCCACCACTCACATTAAGGTTAAAATTATTAGAGATTAATGTACCTCCATTTAATATTTCCAGATTATTAGATATAGTAAGAGGCTGAATCACCATTGCTAAAGTCGGTGCGTTAAAGTTGGCATTATCTATTCTGATATTTGGAATTGGAGACGCTGAATTAATCTCGTAAGTCTGATTTAATCCATTTTGGACCGTAACTCCAGCCACCATGCCATTATACCCAAAATCTATAATCGGATCTGTAGTAATGTTTACATCTACATCACTTCCAATAATGAACGTACCCAAATCAGGTGATGATTGAGCATTCACAATTGCAAAGGAAGTGGAAGCTCCACTTAAATTAAATGAACTGGTGCCTGCCACCCCTGTATTCACAACTTCAAAAACTCCTCGACTATCTTCTGGCGCTACGTTTACTCCAAAAACAGCTGTGCCTCCACTTTGCGAATAATTCAACACTCCATCATTCGAAAGAGTGCTTCGGCGTAATTGAGAACCTACCACCAGATTTCCGGATGTAATTTCAATTTCTGCTCCTCCGCCAGCACCATATTCAATATAGTTGTTTGCTCCAGATCCACCATCCAAAACTAAATCGCCCCCACTAAGGGATATTTTTCCATTAAGCCTCAATCCATTTCCACTTCCTGAACCCGAAGCTGTCATTCTAACTGTTCCTGCCTGAAGATTTAACGCTGAAGTAGCAGGAATAATGAAATCACCACTTCCTTCATTTACATCTAAATCAATGCTTGCATTATTTAATATCAATGTTCCATTTTGCAGCTCAATTGCCTTACTAACCCCTGATGATGAGGCACTTAATGTAAAATTATCATCAAATGTGAAGGAGGATGTTTGATCTGTTCCTTTATTAACAATTAACCTATACAGATCAGCATCGACACCTGTATTATTAATAAATGAATGTGTGCCAGCACCACTTACTTCCAATTCAACTTGAGCACCTGCTGCTGTAGTCAAATCAAAACCTGTTCCATCTGTCAAATCAATATTTTCATTAACCTTCAGGCGATGAATATCTGTTCCTGCGTTTTCAACACTAATATTATTCCCCGGATCATTACTATATACAATGGTTCCAGTCTCAAGAGTTACATTGGAACCAACATTAGGGAATTCAATTGTTCCCGCGCCGTTAGATCCTATTTGAACTAGGCTATCAATGGTCCAATTAGTAGAAATAGACATGGTGGTGTTATTATCAACCACTATACCAAAGGCTGTTACATCTTGTGAGAAGTCTAGTGTTCCTCCTCCTCCAAAACTTCTGAAAATTGGGAACTGGAACCTGTCAGTAATGGTAACATCAGTGGCACTTTGGAACCAGTAGAAAAATCCATTATTCTTCTCCTCGATAAAATCTCCAAGATCCCCAGTAATTGTACCTGTTTCGGGTCCAGTCCCAACGTCTTGTACCAGTTCACCAGTACCGCTTATTCTATCGGCAGCTAAAGTAAACCCTCCTCTTATTCTCACACGTGACATATCTGTTACATTCAGTGCAGAACCACCAGCCTGAGAATCAAAAATGAGTTGGGCCACAGTTACGTTACCAACTGTATTGTCTATTCGTATTTGATGTCTTCCTGTTCCGGAATTGGTACAAGGATCGCATCCCAGCGCATCGACATAGACACTTCCAACTACTGCAATATCTCCGGCTTGAGGATAATCACTTGCTGCTGCTCCAAGGTGCTGATTAACAGGGTCAGTAGACCAGTGTTGTGTATCCTGCCATTCCCACCATGATCCATTCGTGGCACGGCTATAATAAATTTCAGGTGCTCCATTCCATGCATTACTTCCTGCAGCACTGAAATTAGCATTTACTATTGTAAATCTATTACCTGGAAATGCTCCATTGTTGGAAGTTCCATTAAATACTAATTCGTTTGAGTTTCTATCGTCATCATTTGCATCCTCTTCTACTCGAGTAAATGGCGCTTCATCAAGGACATAGCCCCCATTGTACTGGTTCTCATTACCAGTAATATCTTCATCATCATAGTAAAACCTTAAGGAAATTGAAGGATCTGAAGAGAATCCATTGTGATTTAATCGCCAATAGAATGTTAGTTTGTCAGTTTCAGAAACTTCAATAGTTGGTAAAACAGCATCTGCTACATTTATTTTAACATATCCGCTATTCGCTCCACTGGTACCTGAAATAGATAATTCTGCTGGAGTATATTTATCGGTACCAGACTCCTGGTCGGTCCCGATTGGAAATAAGTAATCATCGGCATCTGACTGAATAAACATTGAAATTCCTTGATCCGAAGAGTTACCGGCTGTTCGAATATATCTGGTTGCCCCAAAGTTTCCAACTCCCCCTAAATCATCTCTGATAGGTGTTGAGGCAGTGCTTGAAATCGTTAATTGATGGATATCGATATCCAGGATTCCATTTTCAAGATTTAAAATACTATCGATTTGTTGGTCTTCAATAAATGAAACTGAATTAGTGGCATCATCAATGGTAAGAATTTCGAAACGACCATTTCCATCTCCCCCTATCTCGTGAGAGGCAGACCCTCCTGTGACCTCTATCCTCCCAGGACTTGTATAATCTGTCTCATGTATTCCTGAATTACTTATATCACCATTTACTTCGATGATTTTTCCATTATCATTTAATGTAACCCCACTACCTATGGTCAAATCCCCTAACACAACGACGGTAGCTAAATCTCCCCCAAATCTTTTTTCGGTTCCACTACCTGTAAAAACCAAGTCATTAAATCCTCCCCCTACAAGTGGAGTTGTTCCATTTAGTCTAATCTGTTGAATTGGTGAGGATCCATTAAAGTATGTTGTATTAGCGCCAGGATCATATTCCCCCCCATTGATAATCGTGAAGAGATTACCAACTGTAACATCTTCATTGTTTGCATCTAATCTTCCGTCCGTAATTGTAAGGTCATTAGAAAGAACTAATGGTTGGGCGAATTGAGCAGGTGAAGGTGTGGTGCCAGAATTATCATCGGGTAGTACACCTCCAGCACCAGGACCGAGATCATTGGAATCAATGATATCAGAAATTATCAATTCTCCAGTTCCTGAATTATTATAAGAGAGATTATAAAGTGGAGCTGTTGAAACTATCTTATAGTCTGTATTGGATGTATGTATAATATTGATATCGCTTGCAGCAACGTTATAATTTCCTTCTTTCACTCCAATTTGAATTGCCGCATTGTCTTTGCCCCTATTTCCATCCAAGGTAATGTTTATCTCGGGAGGGTTGGCAGCATCTGCTGCGTTGAGGATAAAGTTCTGATCTTCCCATGGCACACTGAAGATGGCATGGTTTCCATCAGCACCACCTTGCCCTACGTTTAAAGTACCGCCAGTCATTATAAACGATCCTCGTGGTGCGCCATCAGAACCAGTCTTATTTCTATATTGAGTGATATCTACTGTTCCACCGGTCATTTCAAAAACACCTTGATTATCAACAAGTATTGTTCTTTGACCTGTACCCGTAAAAGTTAATGTAGCATTATCAGAGACTTTTAGCTTTCCAAATGGATGAATTCCCCAATCATTGGATTTTGTAATGTGGGAGTTGCTCGCCAGCCATAACTGAGCATCCAGGTCAATGATATAGTTTCTATTTCCTCCCTGTGTTGAAGGGTCAGACCCATTGTTATCTTCTTTTGCAATTTGATCGATAACTATATTGTCCCCTAGTTTAAGGATTCCAGCTTCCAAACCTAGAGCTCTATGATTATCAATATTTGGTGTATCACCAGAATCATCACTCTGATCCATAGCAATCCTTCCTAGCAGTCTGAAGTTTGATGAAGAACTTGCATTAAATTCTGCTTTAAATGTCTGACTTGTTCCTTTTGCCACTTCAATTCTGTAAAAATCAGTCGTACCATTTAACGTAACCAATTGATCTTCAGAATCATTTGTGAATAACACTTCTACCACACCAAATTCTGCACTCGGAATATCATTTGTTCCCGTATTATTATCAGCGTCGGCTGCTGTCGGATATTTGTCCCTATATCTTCCATCAGCGATGGAGGTTGGACTTAGATTTGTGAAAGTTACTGATCCATTATTTATAAAATCACCCAATAGCTCAAGTTGATGAAAAGTGAAGACTTCACTTGTGCCAATTTCTGAAGAAGCATCCACATTTCCTGTTGTTACAGCTCCTGAAGCACCTACTGTAAAATCCCCATTCACTTGAATATTAAGAGGAGTGGTATTATCTGTAAAGCTATCTGACGTATTATCGTTAATCTGAAGTGTTCCAGAATTAACATTCAAATCGCCATTTAAGGTATAATCAGCCTTTAAGACAATAGTGTTAGAGGCAGAGTTTATGATGACATTATTGAAAGTTCTATTAGTTGTTAATTCATAATCTGCTACCGGACTCTGATCCTCATAAGACACTGTACCTCCAGCGCTTGAGTTAAAATCAGTAGCAACTCCTCCTGGAAATTCGTCTGATGCTATTTTAATCGTTCCTTCTCCGGATATTGAATTGAAATTGTGATTTATGGTGGTTCCTACATTCACAACTCCTCCGGCATTAATAGTAATTGATGAAATCACCAATCCATTAAAGTTCAAGTTCATCTCATCACCATTTAGTATGGTAACATTATCTACGAAATTGTTTGGAGTTAAACTGCTTGGGTTTACTCTGGTTGTACCTGACGGGTCTAATGTCCAACTGTCTGGATCGTCCCAATCTCCACTCCTGAAGCTATACCAGTCTGTCCCACTTCCTGACAATAGATCAGCAAGATTTATTTGCCCGTATACTGCGTCATCATCATCCCTGGCTAACAATATCCCATCTCCATCACTATCAGTAGATCCATCCAGCCTTCCATCATCAGGTGTTGTATCAGTCAAACCTACTTCATCAACGTCTTCTACTGTATCACCATCATTGTCGAGATCCCTAAAGTCAGGTGTTCCGTCAGAATCCTGATCATTGGCACTAAGAATTGATCCAAAAGTGGCGTTATTGGAGTCTACTTCATCCGGTACCCCATCCTGATCTGCATCAGTTCCTTCAAATATGCCATCATCATCCGTATCAATATTCGTGCTTCTACCACTTTCTACCAAGTCGGATATTCCATTATTGTCAGAATCAAGATCTCTGAAATCTACAGGTCCGGCTGAATCAGAGTCACTAATAGTAAAACTTCTGGTACCATTATCAACAGCAGTTTCAAGAATGTCAGCGTACCCATTTGCGCCAACACTTACCGACAGGTCTATCATCCCATCATCATTAATATCAAGTGTTGCAGCTATAGAAGTTACATCAGCATCAGCTTCCGCTCCTGACTCATATAAATCTCCAATGCCATCATTATCACTATCCAGATCTCTTGAATCTGCAATTCCATCACTGTCAGTATCTATTAGGCCACTTCCTTCGTCAGTATCCAGGAGTCCATCATTATCATCATCTAAATCATTTGCATCTGATATGCCATCATTATCCAAATCCGGATCATAAGCAATTCCAAAGAAAACCTCCCCTGAAAAGTCGATGTTAGTAAAAGTCAAAATGTCGTTTGCAAAAGAAGAGGCTGAAAACTCGGTTGGTGAAGAGAATGACGCATTATCGTCTAAGAGCAAGCGATAATTACCAATCGCATCAGGTTTAATAATCACACTTGAAAGGTCAAAATCTAATTGATCTATATTGGTAGTAGCCCCAGTAACCTGATATCTCCAAATTCTCTCAAATCTTGCGTCTCTTGAACCGGATCCACTTGTAACTGTTCCAAGGCCAGCACCATCATTTCCCCAAAAGAAATAATCACCGTCATTTAGGCTAGCATCTAAAACAGTGAGAATGGCATTTGGGCTCTCGCTCAAAGATTGTGACTGGTTTAACGATCCTGCTACATCACGGCCAATTGCAGCTATCATATTGTTGTAACCTGCATTTGTTGTATTATCCCAAATTATTGTACTGCCATTGGAAGCAACATAATTTGAGCTTAATGTGATTCCATATTTAACAGCCAGATAAGATTCAATTTGACTTCTTTCTGTCGCAGATAGAATTGATTCAAAATAAATTATCTCTGCAATACCTCCATCAATTCCACCCCCATTATCATTTCCGTTAAATGTACTCGCTTCAGAATTAGCAGCGATGTAACCAAACCTTGGAACCTCTCCCGAATCACCAAGCAGCCCACCTGTAGCACCATGTGCACCTGAATAGGTATCTCCTACTGAACCATTGAAGAAAAGATTTTTTTCATCAGAAGTAGTTGAATAGTTCGCCCCAATCAAATGAGTAACACCATCTGAGGCTGAATTGGAAGCATTATTATCATCTGTTTCGTCCGGGGCTCCTTCTACATTTGTACTTAACCCATAATTTGCGCTTCCGTTATGATTCAATGCGAATCTGAAAAAAGAAGATCGATCAAAAGAAACGATAATACCTTCATCGTTCTGACTGCTTTTAACAATCGAATAAATGGTAAATTCATCCAGAGTATTAGTTGTTAAATCATAGTTTAGGTCTACAATAGGCAAATGTGTAGATCCATTAAAAGAAATAACCGGATTATTGTTTATTGTATTTGAGGCATCATAGGTAGGTCTTTCGCCAGAATCATTTTGTTCTCCATCATATCCGTTTCCTGATTGATCTCTCCAAAAACGCACTAAATCTCCATCTTCTGTTGCATCAGAGGCCGCCTCCTCAGTGCCCGCATCACCCTTGAACCAAAAGGTAAGGTTGTTAGAAACACCCGCAGGTACTGGTAAAGTAAATGCAACTGTCATGTATATATCACCAGCAAATGATGAAAAATCCACATTTGACAGAGTTAAAACATTGCTTGAAAATGTTCCTGAAACTTCTATGGGTGAACTAAAGGATGCATTGTCATCAATTAAAAGCGCAATATCTGAAGAGCTTGATGGCAATACCGAAACAGCATTTAAATCGAACTCAAGTTGATCTACATTATTGGTAGCCCCCGTAATTTGAAGTTTCCACACTTGATCAAGTTGGCGATCAAAACTTGAAGCTGATGCTGAACTTGCAAAACCCGCATTATTATGTCCCCATACTAGATAATCATTTTCCGAAAGTGAATTATCGGTGACACGGAGTATAGCAGATGAGTTTATACTTTTGGAAGAACTTTGAGAAAGCCCTGCATCAGCATCTTCAGCCAAAGCAGCTATATCATTATGATAGGCACTATTTGCATCAGCATCCCAAACGACAGTAATGCCATCTGCTGCCAGATAATCTCCTTCACCAGCCTCAAATGCGGTTGCATCACCATCCGTATCACTACTTAGCGTGATGCCATATTTAATTGCTAAATAAGTTTCAATCTGCTGACGTTCAGTTGCGGTTGGCGCATCGGAATAATAAATGAGCTCTGCAAGATTTCCATCTAAATAATTGGTGGGTCCGATGCTTCCATTAAACGTGTTAGCTTCCGAACCAACCCCTATAAATCCAAATCTGGTAGTTCCTGTTCCAAATGCGGTATTCCCTGCATCTGTTGAATTATCAAGTGTCCCATCGAAATATAAAAATTTGTTGACACCTGAAACACCTGAATCAAAACTACCCCCTAAAATATGTGGAATCCCATCATCCTCCGGTGTTCCGTTAGCATTAAAGTCGTCAACGGTACCACTTGAATTAGTTGTACTAAGTCCAAACCCACCATCATTATTATGATCTCCTGCGAATCTGAAATATTCATTTCTATCAAAAGAGAGGATTACTCCTTCACCTGAATTAGTTGTCGTAAGAACGGCAAAAACAGAAATTGCTGAAGGGGTTGTTACTGCAGGATAGTTCAATGAGTTTATTGGAAAATAGTCGTCATTACCGTCAAAAACGAATACTGGATTGCCATTGATGGTATTGGTTAAATCCAGAATTGGCCTAAATGAACTAGTTCCTTGCTCAGCGTCGTATCCATTTCCTGATTGATCTCTCCAGAATTCAACCGGATCACCATCTTCGGCTGGGTCTGCATTTGCTTCTTCTGCACCAGTGTTCGCTTTATACCACAACTGTAAATCAGCCGTGACTCCACCCGGACTTTGGGCGAAAATGTCATTTCCAAAAAATATAGCTATGACTAATGGTAAAAATTTACGCATACGCATTCAGATAAATCAGATGTTTATACATTAAAATTCAAAAAAGTAATCCCAAATAGATAATCTTTTCGTTCAAATGGCGAAAATAATTGTTATACAAGGTGGTTTAGATAGATACGGCGAGTTTATCTACAATATTAGATTTAGCTCAATGATAAGGGAAAATCATTAAAACCTACAGCGAAAGAATTGAATTTAAGCTAAGAATACGACTTGCTATTTAACAATAATCTTCTTTTGAGAGGTATAATTTCCTTGTTTTAGAACTAAGAAATAGATCCCTGGAGTCAGCTTGGTTTTTGAAACAATTCGCTGATTAATTTTAGTTGAAGGATCAAAAATCTTATGGTAAAAAGACTGACCTAGTTGATTGGTAAGCCTTACTTCTAATGGAGAGTTTTCGTCTTCTGTTATTATGCTAATGTTTAGATTATCAGGACTTGTTGGATTTGGATAAACGGCGAAAGACAATCCGTCTATAGACAATTTGTTACTTATTTGAATGATTGGTAATATCTCCTCAGTTCCATCATAATCAACTTGTATTAATCGATAATAACTTAATCCATAATATGGGTCCTTATCTGTGAAAGAATAGTTTGATTCTTCACTTGTTGTTCCATTTCCATCAACTGATCCAAGAGCTTCAAAATTAATACCATCTTTGGATCGCTGAACTTCAAAAGCAGCGTTGTTCTGTTCAGAAGCTGTTGTCCATTGTAGTCTTACATCACCTTCTTCCACTTTACCAAAGAAACTAATTAACTCTACCGGCAATGGATTTTGAGCGTCATCTGTAGTTGCTAATGTGATCGGTGAAAATGAGTCGAAGTTATTTGCTGAGGTAATTGTACCTGAAGATGCAGTCCCAGTAGTACTTCCATTCCCTTCATCATCCCAAGACGCTCCGTTGTAGTGAGCTACGGTTAGTGAAGAGGGCTGAGTGACTTCACTCACAGCATCCCAGTAAAGGGTAACCAAAGGCTCACCGCTATGGGCATTTAAGTTGATTAAATCCCAATACTCCAATGAACTTACTCTTATAATGTTTCCGTTTTTAGGATCTGAGATATTTGCTTGTTGCGTGTAGAAGTATTCAGCACTGTACCGATCTGTAGCAGAAGAAGAATTAATCGATGAAATCCCGATTCTTCCATGCCTGGAACCCTCACCGATTGGGAAGACAAAATCATCATCTCCTATTTTAACAACCGGTCCCACAGCATAGCTATTTCCATCGGTCGTTATTCCGGTAGGTGTGCTTTCAGCAACACCATCGTATGAAACAGTAGAGTTATCAGTGAAAATTAATGGATTGGAACCACTCGATTGAACGATTCCATCTGCAAAATTGGCATTTACACCTACATTCAAGTCAATATTTAATTGAACATCATTATTGCCAGCGGCAGTATTATTAATTACGATGTTATCCAGACTAATACTTCCAGAATTACCTGTGATTACTTGTATTTGTCCCCCATCAAATGATAGGCTACTTGTTCCTCCTGTAGTAACTGAACCATCTACATCCAAGCTGCTGCCTGCAAATAAGACCGTTTCATTAGAAAGTGCTAGTGTGGTTCCGGTTCCAATAGACAAGTCTCCATTAATATCTAACTGTTCTCTAACCATTTTTACACCTGTGCCGGCAAGCGATAAGTTAAAAAAGGATATTGTGGTGCCGGCTCCACTTCCAATATCCTGTGCATCACCATCGAAGGTGACTGTAGAAACATTGTCAACAAATGAACCATTGGTTGCATCCACAATAAAGTCTCCACCGATAGTCAGGGAATGTGAAGCGTCTGTTATCTGATAGACTCCATCCGTAATTGTGAAATCATTGTCAACATCCAAAGCAGCGGAGCTTGAGAAAACGATTCCTGCACCAGTACCTGCACCATCGATCGTTAAATTATAAAAGCTTGCTCCTCCAGAAACTGTAACATCTGCTCCGGCAGAGAAAGTAACAGTAGAATTGCCCGGAACAAATGTCCCATTATTGGTCCAACTGTCGCCTACATTAATTACCCCTGTTGTTGTTCCCGGAATTGTGATCGTTCCCGAATTAGATAATTCATTTGCGATGGTCAGAGTTTGTCCATCATCGATGGTAAGTTCAGCGTTTGCAAAAATTGTAACGCTGGCAGCAGCTTCATCACCTGAAACAGCATCTATTACCGGGTATCTGTTTGAGCCAGCACTTACATCAGGTATTTGAACTGTATTTGATGAGGTTGGAAATGTCGCTGGACTTGTACCAAATTCATCTTCCCAGTTTGCATTTAGATCCCATTGAGTACTGGTTCCTCCAACCCAAACTCTAAGCGGATTGGTATAGGTCCATCTTATTTCACCGGTGGATGGATCGCCATCGTCCAGCTCAAATGTAGGTCCTGAAAATGCGCCACTTGCATCTGCAAATATCACGTTGCTTCCTGCTCCCTCGTTTCTTCTTACATTATTAGTGGGACCTGTATTAAACGATATGTTGGTAGCCGTTAAATCAGTTCCAAGATCATTACTTAATCTTAAGTAATAAGAAGCATTTGATCCATTTTGGAATGTGCCATCGTCCAAACTAGCCAATGTTGCCCCGGATTGAAGCCAAATTCCTTCATCTTCCATATGCTCAATCAAGAAAAAGTTAGCTTCGAACGTTCCTCCGGATTGTACTGTGAAATCATAAGATCCGACCGATCTCCTGGTCAAAGTAGCTACATTATTGTCATCCGAACCATTAAACCTCAAGTCGCCACCACTGGAAACCACAAGAACTGCATCATTGCCTAACGCTAATCTTTCATTTGCTTCTACAAGGATTGTCCCTCCTATTGTGATGTTGTCTTGAATACCATTGCTATTTCCTAAATTCAAATCATTACCATTAGGATCAACAGTCCCCAGCACTAAATTAAAATGTCTATTTAGGGTGAGATCATTTTGCAAATCATATTCTACATTATTCCCGGCAAGAGCGCCGATAGTGATACTGTTATATGCTGAGCTTCCCGGATCAAAAGTTTTTGGTGAAGTAGCATTGGTTGGGATTAAACTTATTCTCCTTGCGCCTGAGTTTATAGTGCTTGAGTTAGAGAAATTACCACCTACAGTTAAATCAGAACTACCAAGACTAAATGTGCCACTCGAAACTGTGAAATCATTAGTCACGGTAAATGAATTAGCCATAGTAGCGGTTCCAGACACATTAATAATGAGATCATAAAAACCATTGGAGTTACTAATAGTCTCAGTGCCTGCGATAGAATTGAAAGTGACCTCACTGGTTCCTTTCGTAAACAATGCAGTGGATAGTCTTAACCAACTTCCACCTACTTCGATATCATCATCAGTCCCAATGCTCTCCAATCTACTACTAGCTTCAAAAACCAGGTCTCCACCTATTTGTAAGTCTACGGCATCAGCATCATCTGTATCTATAATTAAAGCTGCATTTACCTCAAGTGTTAAATTGTCGGCTTCTGCTACACTGATATTATCCGTTATTATTGGTTCATTGAGTGTTTGAGGAATGATTACATTTTGAGTTGATAGTGGAACTGAACCAGAATCCCAGTTTCCGGCAGTAAACCAGTCATTGCTTACTGCGCCCGTCCATGTGACTGTTGGTGGATCTAACCAGGTGATTAAATCGTTTGGATCTTCATCGAAATCTTCTCCTGAAAATGAGCCTGAATAATTGAATATTTCTATATCACCAGTTACTGCGGTAGATTTAAATACATTCGTTGCACCACCACCCGGATTGTCGTCAAAAACTACATTTTCAATACGATTTGACCCGGTTAAATCCTGATCATTCTCTATACGTAGGTATTTACCCCCTGCAAATCCATTTTGGAAAGTACCATCACTAAAATTATTCGTAGCATCAATTACAGTATTCGCATTTATATATATACCATCTGCTCCAACGTATTCAATGAGATAATTTCTGGCAGCTATATTGCCCGGATTTCCTCCTGTACCAGTTACAGAGAATATATAGTCTGTTGTTCCAGTGCTAGTTACTGTAGCTGGAGACCCACTGGTACCTACAATATTTATTGTGCCTCCAGGATTTACTACTAACTGCACATCATTACCCAAAGCAAGCGTACCACCAGGCTTAGTAGCAGTACTTACATTGAGTGTTCCAAAAATATCAACCACATCTTCGAAATTACCTATCGAAAGTGTCTGACCATTTACATCTAGTGTCCCGGCTGTCAGCGTGAAATTACCCAGGGTAACAAAATCATCGACCAGTTCATACGTTCTTCCGGGAGCATTAATTTCAATATCTCCATCAATAGAAGACTCATTTGTGCCAATGGTTGGTGTTCCTGAAGATGCATTCAAATAGTATAGGCCATTCCCATTATTTGCATACTGACCGGTACCTGAAGCATTCATATTGCCACCAATAGTGACAGTTAGTCCATTTCCGTCAAACGTTCCATTGAACACATTAATGTCTCCACTAATAGTCATATTGCTAGTAGCAACTTCTACATTACCACCAGTTTTGTTCACCAAAATATTATTGAAGGTTTGGGTACCTGTTTCTGCAATGTCTAAAACCTGATCTGCTGCACCATCGAATGTAACCGTACCATCTCTTGCTATAAATGAGCCATCATCATTGCCATTGTTTGTATCCCATCTGCCGGCAAGATTTATAGAATAGTTGCTTGCAGAAGCATCTAGTACGGAGTTTCTGAATAAGAGATCACCATCAATATCAATGTTCCCACCTAAGGTTTTGGTGGTCGCATTGTTCATGTAAAAATTACCATAAGTAACTCCTCCTCTTACTGTTTGATCAATCGTGCCATAATAGTAGGTGAAACTTCCATCAGCTAAGTTATAGGTACCAAAATTTGATGGAAAGTTATTGGCGCCTTCTACCCGAATCACTTCTCCATCAGCTAAGGTAAATGTTCCAGTACCAGATGTATTATCTATTAGATAGTCATTGACGTCCAGAATATTGATTGTGTTATTTACAACAAGGTCACCAGAGATATCAATATTACCATCTGTCTGATCTCCTCCAATTAATCTGCCCAATTGGATTTGTGCATTACCACTAAGTGTAAGGTTATTGAATGCTACCGGGTTATCTCCATCGGTAATTTGCCTGATATATTGAGTGCCTGCCAGACGATTAAATACTACAGTACCAGCTCCTGTGTAGCTATTTGCTGCTGCATTCCAATCATCTCCAGTAAAAGTATATGTCTGGCTAGCGACCCCATTAAAGGTGCCATTTATATAAACATCGCCATTCATTGTAATTGCTCCGCCACCGGAAAGAATAACACCAGACTCTACATCAAGATCATCATTGATCACCGTTGTACCACTCGTTGTTTTAGCACCAGATCCTGAGGCTGTAAGTTCATCAAAGGACATATCGGTGATTGTCTGATCCGAACCACTGAGAACTACCTCGCCATCTACATTGGTATCAAACTCGCCACCAGTGCTTGTAATGTCACCAGCGATTGAAAAAACATATCCATTGGTAGAAGGAATTACTTTTGCTGAATTTTCGATGATCAGATCTCCCTCAATTTCAAAAGTTGCATTTACAATATTGAAATCTCCTGCGGCTGTTGAATGTGTGAATGTTACGCTATTGAAATTTTGATCGCCCGGAGCAATTGATACGGTAGCTCCGGCAGCAGCGTCAAAGGTCACCGTACCATCCCCATTATCAAATATGGCATTGGCTGAGGTAGTCCATGAGCCTTCCACATTAATTGAAGAGGTATTGTCCATGATCAAAGCACCACCGGTACCATCACCAAGGGTAAGATCTCCATCTAAATCAAGTACCCCAGAGCTAATAACTTTTAGAATACCATCATTAATCACCAAAGCACTAATATTAACTGTGCCATCTCCAGTCTCAATCGTTGGATTAAATGGAGATCCAAGATTTATTATAGCTTCTCTATCATTTCCAGAAATTGATGGTATTCCGTTATCCCAATTTCCGGCAGTGCTCCAATCTGTGCTTAACGCTCCGGTCCATTGTGTATCTAAAGGAAGATCCCATGTAAGCTGACCCGTAGATTCCGGTGGACTTCCACCTGCACCATCTTCTTCATAATTGAATCCTGTCCGTCCAAGAGGTCCGGATGTATTGTTCCAGTCTATGGTCAGGTTTCCACCGGCATTTGAACGAGTTACATTATAATGCTGACCAATAGTAGGACTTCCATCAAAGTTGAAAACAACATCTGAGATGGTGAGTGCTGCGTCAGATTCTATTGTCAAATATCTATTTCCGGCAATAGGGTTATCGTCTCCGCCAGTACCGTCACCGGCATCTGTTTCAAGGTTGGAGAAGGTTCCGTTACTAAAGTTGTTGGTAGCATTCACAGTGGCTCCATCCTCTACTTCCAGCCCTTCATCTGTTAGGTATTGTATATTGTAGTATCTCGCAGCAATCTCTCCACCACTTTCAATATTGATATCTATTCTATTGCCACCATCTGATCTTGTGACATTTGCAACATCCGTGGTATTACCAACAATGCTAAGAATCCCTCCGCTTTGGACATCCAGATTTCCACCTATTTCGGTATCTGCTACATCTCCACCATCATCAAACGTATTAAATTGAAGCGTTGCTCCTGCATCTACCATTAACGTGCCATCTGCACCTATTATATTCAACTCAGCATCCGGATCTCCACTATCATTGTCACCAAGCGTAAGGATATTGCCATTCAAATCTAGTGTAGCTGCAGCCAGGGTCAACCCAGCCCCTGAGTCATTTCCTTCAACCTGCATATTACTCTCCAAAGTGTAAACCCGTTCAGGTGAAGTAGCAGTTCCCTGAAAAACAACTGTTGCAAAATCTTCACCGTTTGGATCGATCGTTTTTGCATTGGTATCATCTGCATTGAAAACGACAGTACCTTCTCTCTCAAAGAAATCACCTCCGTTATTGTCCCAGCTTCCATTTACGGTTATTTGATAATTATTAGCAGCAGTAACATCAAGGTTTGTATTCGCACCGATGGTTAGATCATCGACAATGATCGATCCTGTCAATGTTTTAGTGCCTGCAACACTTAGTATAATAGATGGGGCACCAGTAATATTTGCGTTTCCTTCATCAATGACAGGAATATTTTGACCTCCATTTTGATCAAAATCTAACGTTGCTCCTGTTAGTATCCATGATCCGCTGGCGTCATTGATTACGCTTTCGGATTCTAGATTATGAGTGAGATTACTGAAGTCAATTTCTGCATTTGCACTTATATTAAAATCTCCGGTACCCAAATCAAATCCATTATTTTGAATGGTAACCGTTGTTCCTCCGGTATTTGATACCGTCAGCGCTGCAATATCATTGGTTCCCGGATCTATGGTAGCATCTCCTCCATCAAACACCAAAGGTCTAGCATTATTTGACAGTGTAAATTGTCCATTATTCGTCCATGAGCTACCACTATATTCTAATCCTCGATTTGTTGTTACAATAACCCCTGAATTAATCGTAACTGTTCCGGAAATATCTGTAACCTCATCACCTGCATTAGGTGTAAGTGTTTTTGTTCCACCTCCTCCAAATACTGCATTCTCGAAAACAAGATCTTGACCGGATCCATCATTATCCATTATAAGCTGATCTCCTGACCTACTAAATGTGATGGTCGTAGCTGCGGTAGGTGTGTAATCTTGTATATCGATTGTAGAGCCATTTAAGGTAATATCAAAACCTCCATCAGCAAGGGTAGAGTTACCATTCATATCAAAATCACCCTGAACAATTAGGTCACCGTCAAGAGTAGCCGTGCCAACGGTAAACACCCGTAATTCGCCGTAATCCAAGGTTCCTGAATTTGTAAAAATTGTTTGGTTCCCGGAGGCTTGCAGGTCTACACGACTATCCGGATCGATTGAATAGGAAGCAAAGCCAGTAGGAAATGCTACTCCCACCACTCGGTTGTCAAGGATTGCATTCTGTTCCATCGTGTAAGTATCACCTCCATCATTAGTGATAGTCCAGGTAAGCTGCTCAAGTTCAACTCCTTCCCCAACGGTCAGATTACCATTTACAGCTATATCTGAATTTGGTCTCTTTCTATCGGTTCCATTTAAAATTAGGTTTTCAAAACTTCTAGTCGTTGTATTGAAATCTGCATCCATGCCCCAGAAATCACCGGTATGAATGAGCGTCCCTCCGTTCCATGTGAGTACCTCATCCGATTCGACTGTCATTACATCTCCGAGGGTGATTGTAAACCCCGCTACATCCAATGTGACAGCACCATCATCAAGAACCAAATCATCGTTTACCGTAATATCTCCTAAAAGTGTAGCAGTCGTACTACCCCCTCCATTGTCACGAATCTCGATATCGTTAAATGTCACGTCCGCAGGAAGCGTCTGAGCTCCATCATTTCTAAACTCAACTTCGCCACCTGTTAAGCTATATCCTCCGGTAGCTGTGGGAAAATTGCTATCAAAAATCCTCATTTCTCCGCCAGTCTGGGATAAAGTACCCGTTACAGAAACCGTCACTCCTGTTTCAAAGTCCACAAATGTATTTTCTGAAATCACCGAGAGATTCCCATTTATAGTGGTGTTCCTAAGAAAATTTTTAACACCTGCATTCTGGAAAATGACATTGTTAAATGTCAGGTCGAACGTTCTGTCTAAAAGATTTTGAGTGGCTGTTCCATTAAAAATCACTGTTCCTGTCCCCTCATCAAAACCTCCTGAAACATTTAAATCCCAATTGCCTCCAACAAAAATGGTGCGATCATTCCCAAGCACTGTGCCGCTGGAGCCAGCAATTACTAAATCGTCAGCTGCGGAAATGTTCCCATCTATACTTTTATCAGCAGCACCTTCAAATAACACATCCCACATGGTACCTCCTGAAATACTTTGTGTACCTGAGGTACCATTAAAACGGACTCTACCCTGACCTGGAGAAAAGGTTCCTCCATTTACTGTCCAATCATTATTGATGAAAATATCAAACCCACTGGAGCCATCAAATGTACCATCTGAAAGGGTGAAAGCATTTCCAACTGTAAGTATTGATCCAAGTGTATATGTGGCTCCATTTCCGTTTATTGTCAAGTTATAAAAAGGATCTCCATTACCTAACGTGGTTATGGAGTGGGTTCCGGAAGTACCAATGAATGAAACAGTTGCTGTTCCCTCATTGAAAGTGCCTGCATTGGCCCACGCTCCCCCGATGTTCAAGGTTGATGTGGCACTTGCAGACATATCAACTGTACTACCGGAAAACACGGTGAAGTTTCCATTAACAGTAAGCGAACCATCTCCTGTAAAAGTTAAAACACCATTGTTTCGTATAGTAATTCGGGCTACAGTAAAACTTTCTCCCCCTGCAATCACCGGGTCAAATGCTGCATTTTCAATGTAAATAATATCATCTGCATCTGGAATTCCATCCGGATCACCACTGGTATCATTCCAGTTTCCTGCCGTATTCCATGCTGTTGTTCCTGCCCCACCAGTCCATGTAAAGCCCGGATCTTCACTCCACTGAATGTACCCAGTGGTAGCTCCCCCATCCGGACTATCAAGTTCATCTTGTGGGCCTGCCAAAGAACCTCCGGCCACTACAAATTCTATATCTCCACTACTAGGCAGGTTTCCAAGATCAACAGCTACATTATTAGCCGGACCTGCATTAAAGATTACATCTGAGGCTACAATATTCCCTATGGCTAAGTTTGCCAAAGTTAAGTAAGAAGTACCTGCACCACTAGTGAAAGTACCATCACTGAAATTATTTCCTGTTCCTCCTGTATCTATTGTACCTCCTTCAAGTCGAATTCCATCTCCACTTGTATTAGCGATTGTATAATATCGTGCTTGAAAGTCACCGGATGTTTGTGTAAACGTAAATCCATCATCGTCGATTGAACTGAGTGTCGCAGGACTGCCGTCAATACCCACAATTTGAAGAGTACCGCCTGTTTTATTAAAATCAGGATCTACAGCAATGTCATTCAAAAGCAAAGAAGCTCCTTCATCAACCACAAGTGTACCTCCAGACATATCCAGTCCACCACGATTAACTGTGAGGATATTTCCGTTTAAATGAAGTGTCCCGGCAGATAATTCGAATGCATTATCAGTATCATCACGCATTAAAAAATCTCCTGTTAATTGGTAGGTTGCTCCGGAAGCGTTGATTTCAAAATCTCTTACCTGATCACCTCCTAAATCAATGTTGTGAGTGCCGGAAGTGCCATTCATTCTTATTCGAGCATCTTCTTGCCTGAATTCGAAACCATTGCCTTGATTAATCAGACTTCCTCCTACATTCAAAAGAGCGGGTCCGGGATCTACATCACCATCATCTTCAACTAATCGAAAAATTCCGGTTGTGATTGTGAGATTATTCAGTACATCAATCTGATCATTTAAAACGACACCTTCCTGTTCTACATCAAATCTTGAGTCAGGATCCGTATTTATAGTTAGGTTAAAAAAGGCCTTATCTGCCTGTGCTCCGGAATTAGGATCTACCAATGAAAAACTTCTAAAATCTGATTGACCTCCGGTAAAAGTGACCGTTCCATTTCTAGCATTAAATACTCCATAATTATTCCAATCCTCCTCAACAGTGATGGCATAATTGCTAGCTGAAACATCCAGGGTACCATTGGAGAATATATTCATTTCTCCACTCAATGTGATATTACCAGCAAGAGTGACCGTGGTAGTGACAGAGCCATCATTTGTTCCTATTTCAATATCATGAAATGAGGAAGTACTAACAGAAGTTGATCCTCCATTATTTAAAAAATTGACACTATTGTTATGCTGGAAATTTCCATTATTAGTCCAGTTTGATCCCTCAAAATTGATCTCAAAGCCATTGCCCTGAAATGTGGATTCATTCGCAATGCTCAAATCCCCTTCGACTGTCAAAATGTTGTTCACAAGCTCCTTATTTCCTACGCCTTCAAACTGAAGTGTTGGGAAATTTTGAGAAGCGTTGATGTTTCTTAAATCCTGCTCACTACTACCATCCATTATGATAATACTTGAGGAGGCAGTGCTATAAGAAATGGTAGCTGTATTATTTATTCTGATATCTCTGCTTACCCGAATGGTTTCACCTTCTATGTTTAAATCAGACCCATCAGCAATATCTAAATCTCTCCCGATCTGTACAGTTGAATTGATATCGACCGTTGTGTTATTCGTAATATCCAGATCATTAAACATTGATCCTGTATTCTGAGTAATGGTCTGCGTTCCTCCACCATTAAAATCAGTGGTTGATCCTGATTGTGTAAATGTGCCCGTTCCATTTTCAGTCCAATTGCCCGCTATATCTATCGCTTCTGATCCTGCATTTACTGAAACAGCATCATTGATTGTAATGTCTCCATTTATAAGCAGTGTACCTGTTATTGTCTTAGTACCGGATCCTGAAAAAACCACATTATTAAAATCAGATGCACTAATATTCTGATTGACTCCATCAAAAGTAATTGTGCCCTGTTCACTGTCCCCGGTATATGCTGTTCCCATATTCCAATTGCCGGAAACAGTATGATTGGTAGCCACTGGAACTTCAAAACCTCCAAAGTCAAGTGTACCCGGTCTGAAAACCGGAGTACCACCCACTCTTGTTACATCTCCATCAATATTCAGGTTATTACTAATGTACTTATTACCGCTTCCTGCAAACTGAATATTCCCAAATACTCCTCCATTGAAGTTCGGGATACTTTGATTTCCAGTCCGATCAAACCTTACAATACTGTTAGCGTCAATATTAATTACATCTCCTCCATCATCAAATGCTTCGGCAAATCCGTCCGTATCATCTGTACTGGTATAGATTATACAATTAGATCCCAGCGTAAATGTCTCCCCGTCACCGGGTTCAGCAAAAATTTGATTATCATCCAAATCAACAATCAAACTGTTCGCCGCAGTGCCGTTGGGGTTTGCAACAGTAAATGCAATATCAACTGCTATGTTATCATCAACAAACACTGTCCTAGTCGTAGTTGGAGTAGCTGTATTGGTAATAATCCAGGTATCTACCTCATAGTTGCCTGCAACAGGACCATCCACGACCTGATTCGTATTGGCATCCATGGTAACAGTAGCATTTGCAGCATTAAATACAGGCGAACCCGCCGTGCTACCATCATCTGCTCTTATATCTTCCCCAAATTCCAAATTAGCAGTATGAGTTACCAAAAACTGCACACCATTAACCATGTCAAACTGGCCATTCACCTGTAAATCATCATCAGATGTAAGAAGCTGTCGTGTTCGCTGGGCTGACGCATCATCCTGACTTAAATAAAGTCTTCCGTAAGGTATGGTGGTATTCGCACTGTTTTCTCCAACAATTAATTGGTCAAAGTCCGCATCGTATCGAACCAGACTTGTAAGATCAAGTGAATAGGTGGTAAAACCTGTTGGGAAATTATCATATCCTCTGATGAACAAATCTGCACCGGGCCCCATGGTCAATGTTCGAGTACCTATGATATTTAACTCAGAATCGCTTTCCCCTGCAGGAATTGTAGCATCTGTTCCATTTATCACTAAATATCCATCAGCAGTGATTTCCACATCTCCTTCTACTGTTAATTGGTCATCTCGTTCAATGCTACAGTTGCCATCGAAAGTTATGGTTGGACCTGTTGTGCCGATTGGATCCGACATGTCTATCGTACCATCAGTAGCTGCATTATCTCCAAACCTAATCTCACCACCAGTGAATGTAACGGATCCACCGGTAAGTGCAACACCTGCAGCATTCTTCACTTCAAATATGGCTATTTGATGAGTTCCCCCATTATTGGTCCAAATGGCATCAGCAGTGATTTCAAATGTACCATCGGAAATAAGATTACCAGTTACTGTTTTATTACTGTTATCGAATGTTAAATTATTGAAGTTTGCAACGCCACCAGAGATAGCAATAGCTTGTGCTCCTGCACCATCGAAAAACTGGGTACTATTAGTCGCGGTAAATGTAGCGTTATTGGTAAGCGTGAAATTCCCATCAAAATTATGATTTGAAGTGGTTGTAATATCAGTTCCGCTTGCATCGGCTACAAAATTGCCATTCACATCAATGGAGGCGATTAGAATTAGCCCTGCTCCACCATTTATAGTAAGATCATTAAAAACCATCGTACTTCCAGAGAGCACAGAAGTCGAAGTATTAGGAAGCGTTACGTTAGCAAGCCCGGTCCCATTATCTAAATCAAAAGTCCCTCCATTATTTACAACATCACTTGCAATGCTTACAGTGTGAGTATTGCCATCGTTGTTATTTGTTTGGAATACTGAAGATGACTGAATTACTAAGGAGCCATTAAGTGTTAATGCTGCTGCAGAACTTGAATTTCCTATGGTAAGAGTCCCTGTTCCTCCTCCTTGCCCAACCTCAATTGAATTGATTGTAATAGCAGCTCCTCCATCAATGGTGATAACATCTCCATCTGCTACAATAAACGTATTTAGTCCATCGGTAAAATCACTAGCTATGGGTGATGGGGACCAGACAGATGGCCCGGTAGTAGCAAAACTGCCTGAGCCGACACTTGTAAAGGTTGTTTGCGCATTACTTTGAACATAGATCAGCAAGCACAGGAGGGGGATTAGTAATCTCATGGTGTATTTTGAAAAATAAGGCTATTCAAAATAACAAGAAATTACTTATCTAACGTCTAATGCATCAAAGTTCTATGGAATACTTAGGCAGACTTACTCGATTATTCGATGAAAACAATACCGCTTACTCATAACAAGCAGCGTACAACATCTTAAAATACAGTCACTTAAGACTTAGTCTGCATATTATTCAGCAGCGTAGCTGATCCTTTCAGCATTAATGGTCAAGGTTAGTGATTTCGATGTGATTGATTCTACCAACCAAAAATCACCATCAGAGAAGTTGAGGGAATCAGTAAACAGTAAACCATCAGGTAAGTTAGATGCCTCAGCTCTGCCAACAAATGAGGTGTCTTGATAATCACAAAGCTCTCCAGGAATAAGACGATAAATATCGATTGAATCACTTGCTCTTTCAACCAGAAGCCTCAAAGAATCTTCGCAATCCTCAGAGTTAACGATCTGCATCCATACTTTACTCTCTCCTGCGCTTAAAAGTCTTTCTATCTGATAGTCATAAAGCCCTGGCGGAAGATTTTCTTCTCCGCAAGCCATAAGTATGATAAATGCCAATAAAACAAGAAGTTTATCTCGCATTCCCTGTTCTATCTATCACCACATATCCTAGCTCATCAGAATCTAAAGGTAATTGCTCTTCAGGGTAGAGCAGTATTGTTAATTCCTGCGTCAAATCATCGAATTTGAAATCAACCGGACGTTTTGAAACAGTCACCAAAGTTCCCCAATTTAACTCACCTGAAGGCGTGTAGCTCACCACCACAAAGTTGTTTTCTTCCGCAGAAGTATTGTAGATGTAAAAGCTGCTAGAACCTTTAATCGTAGGAATAGAGTCGCTTTCGTATTGAACAGCCTCTGTTCCCGGTAAATCAAACTCTACCTTCCACTTCGAAAGGCGATCAGGACCAAATGCTGCCACATAACCTTTCTCACTATTTAAATCAGCTCCGTATGCTACAATTTCCTCGGGAGATTTAACGGGCACTCCCATTGTCATAAATCCTCCCTCAGGAGCATCCTGTACATATAAGGGATATCTCACCTCCTCATCCTCAGCATCTATACCCCATCTGTTTTTTTGTTCCCAAAATTCAACCGATTTACCTATCCATTCTTTATTCCTACGTGACCAGGTTTGCATGTCTGTTACATACTTTGAAGCGGTTACATATTTCTGGAAAAAGCTTTCTATGTAGTCTGTATATTTCTTTTTAGCTACTGCTAAATCATCCGAAGTAATGGATTCTACAATCAGGTTCATTTCTTTGACATCATCATAGGCTGCTTCGTAAATAGCTAATTGGGACCCGATTAAAGATGAATCCATCAATGCGGGATTTAGCTGCAGGTCTGTCTGTTTTATAACTTTAGCCTCATACATCTCTACTTTAAGCAGCTTTTCTGCAGTTGATTCAGGGTCGTATTTATCAAACTGAGACGCTAAATTTTCAGGGAATTCTCCAATATCTGCATCTTGGCTGTTTTGTACTCTTGCTTTCTTCTCCCTGATTTCATCGGCATAGTTTTTTACCATGGTTTTAAAAAGTGCAACACCTCCAAGTATTTCAGACTTTGCGTTTCTAGCCCACTCTTCAAAATTCCAGATTTCTATTTCACCGGATCGAAGATTGGCTGCATTCATCCCATCAACACCAAATTGGTCAATGCTTTTCATTACAAGTTCTTCGCTGTATTTGTCAGAGCCTAGCTTGTCTGCTAATTCCTGAACATTATTTGCATTTTCAACTCCCTTTCGTCCGTTCTCCTCAATGGAGGATAACTTATCCTGAACTTCTTGATCAGCGGCTATCAACATGCTATTGTAGCTATTAAATTGATTGGCAAGTGACTGGTATTGCTCCATTGCTGCCTGTTGATTGTTTTCAACTTTCAACACACTTCGATGCATCTCTTTCACATCTGAGGTTCTCGTTTGTATCGCCTCGATCTTTTTTTCAATATCCAAGTGAACATCTGAGACTTTAATCCCAAATTCTCCGGTTCGTAAATCCCGACGAAAGAATGCCTGATAATACTCATCTCTTTTCTTAAGCTCCTTCTCATCAATAAGACTTTTGGCCGTTTCCAGGTATAAGATGGCAGAGTCACCCACATCATACAATTTGCTTGAATCATCTACTACATCATAGGTATTAAACCTGTACTCATACCACAATCCCATTTGGAGATTGGGATTGGCCTCATCCTGATTTTTTTCATCTGAAAGGTACAATTTGAGCTTTGGAATGCCCTCATGATAGTTTTTTGCATCCAGCACAGGAAATAAATCTTTGTATTTGATTTTTTGTGCTTGTGATGTGAAAAAAGAGAAAATGATAAGTATTATAGCTGCTGACCTGATCTTCATGTGCATGATGAGATTTTTGTTCTGCTAAGTTATAAAATACTAAGTGGATTTATAAAAAAACACAGAATCCGGCAAGACAGACTATCTGTCATTTAAATGAATCATTTCTTCGGTTTAACTGTATTATCACATGATTGATAAACCATGAAGTCAAAAATAAAAAAGGAACTCATTGAATGGATTCTTCTGATCTCAGTAGCTGGAATCATCTATTTAGGTGGGTGGCATACGACTATTATTGGGAAAATTCAGCAAGGTATTTTGGCAACTGGTATTATTAGGCCAGATACTCCGGAAGAGAAAAAATATGCTAATTACGATTTTGATCTTGAAAGTCTAGATGGAGAATCTAATTCATTCAGTTCATTCAAAGGAGAAGTGATTTTTGTAAACTTTTGGGCCACTTGGTGTCCACCGTGTATTGCTGAAATGCCAGACATTCATCAATTGTACCAAGAGAAGAATCAACAAATTTCTTTTATTATGATATCTGTAGACGACAATGAAGAAAAAGCAAAGGATTTTATCGAAAAGAAACAATTCGATTTTCCAGTCTATTTTTTGCGTTCTTCACTGCCTGACTCATACGACATTCACTCCATACCTACGACATATGTCATCGATAAAAATGGGATGATACACATAGAAAATCATGGAATGGCTAAATACAATACAGATTCTTTTAAAGAATTGCTATCAGACCTTGCGACAAATTAGAAAGACTCACCCCTTCTCTTGTCGTTTCCTGATGTCATCTATCCTGTTTTCTATATCTAGATGTACATCGGAAACTTTCACTCCAAATTTCCCAGTTCTCAAATCTCTTCGCTTGAATTCCAGATAGTATTCTTCTCTCTTTTTTACTTCCTTTTCATCGATGAGATTCTTAGCTTTTTTAAGAAAGTAAACAGCCGAATCCCCTACCTCGGTTAATTGTGCTTCATCATCTATATTCTTTAATCTTTCATGCAACCATATCCCCATTTCTAAGTTTGGACTAGCTTCTTCGCTATTTTCTCCCACAGCCAAATACTGCTTAAGTTGTGGGATCCCCTTTTCGTAATTCTTGCTTTTCAAATATGGATAAATGTCCTTGTATTTGAGTTTTTGGGCAGTACTACCTAAGGACATAATGATCAGTAGGGTGGTGAATAAAATCTTTATTTGCATTGTTAAAAAATTTTAGTTGGGAATTTAATTGAGCTACATCTAAGTATTAGGTCTATTAAGGATATATCCATTCTAATTGATCCTGAGAAACGCCCGTTAAAACAGCCAGTCGGTAAATGACACGAGCAGCAACATTCGCATCCCATGAACCGTCTCCCGCTTCACAAACATCAAATCCAATAATCTTTCTACCTGTACGAACAACCTGCTCGATCAGATACATTGCTTCGTTGAACTGTAGTCCTCCCGGCACGGGCGTTCCGGTATTAGGACAAAGTGAAGGATCCAGCCCATCCATATCAAAGCTGACATATACTTCTTGTGGGAGTGTTTCCACAATTTCTTCAACCTTTGCTTTCCAAGCTAGACCATTTAGACGATCTTTAAATATTTGTTCATCGTAGAACACATGAATTGGTTTTTCAGACGATGCAATAAACTGTATCTCCTCTTCACAAAAATCCCTGATGCCAACCTGAGTTATGGACTGTACACCAGTTTCTTTTAACGCATTATACATGATGCTCGCATGTGAATAAATGAAACCCTCGTATGCACTTCTCAAATCCATATGTGCGTCAATCTGAAGAATTCCAAAATCTTGTCGCTTGCTTAATGCTCTGATCAGACCAAGTGGTGAAGAATGGTCACCACCAATTACTCCTACCGTCTTTCCAAAATCTAAAAAGGAATCGCTTGTTTCTTGAATTTTAAAGTGCGTACTTTCACAATACTCATTAACGAAATCTAGCTGGTCGGTTTCTGGATCTTTTCCGGCTTCTAAAGCTTTAATAATATTTAATGCCCTTCCTCTGTGAATTTCATTTTGGCTGGCAACAATCAATCGATCGAACATTGCCATTTTTAGTTTCCACGGATTTTTAATGCTTATCAAGGACAAGTCCAACTGAGAAGATTCTTCCAGTATTAAATCCGGTGCTTTGGAAGTACCGTGTCCATATGACACAGTGACATCTAAGTGAACAGGGAGTAATATCAGGGCTGACTCTTCTAAAGAGTAAGGTAAGCCAAAAATACTCCCCTTCTTACCTACATCGCTTGGGTTATACATCAATGATTGGGATGATAATATCCTTCAAAAATACCAGCCCCTTGAGATACCTCAGCCCATTTTAGTTTTTCAATTTTAATGGTGACAACTCCTGCAGGCTCCATGTTTCCGATAATCGCATCGGAAAGGTATTCACCAAAAAAGGTGATGGTTGGGTTGTGTCCAATTATCGCAACCTCTTTGTGGTCACCAGAAACTTCATTTAAAGTGCTCAGAAGTTCACGCACAGAAGCATTATAAATGATATCCTTATAGTCGACTATCTGTTCGCTAATCTCAAGCTCCTCAACCAAGTTAACTGCTGTTTCTCGTGTTCTAATAGCAGAGCTACATAAGATAATATCCGGATTGAAATTTTGATTGATAAGGTGTCTACCTAATGCTCTTACTGTACTTTGTCCCTCATGCGTAAGGTGACGATCAATGTCTCTTTTCCCATTAGGCTCTTCAGCGTAGGAGTGCCTTATTAAATAGAGCTTTCTATTCATAGATTAGGTTCATTTAACTTAAATATAATTGATCCAAATCACAGACGGGAAATGATTAAAAGTAAGTTTTTCAATTTTGCGTTGAACAGGATTTAAATAGTCGTGTTATGTTTACGCGCTAATTGAGATGCTCTAAGCACTATAAAAACAAAATTCATGGGAAAAAATCTGGTAATAGTAGAGTCACCGGCGAAAGCCAAAACAATTGAAGGGTATTTGGGAAAAGATTTTGAAGTGAAATCATCATATGGTCATGTTCGCGATCTTCCAAAAGATGATTCAGCTATTGACATAGAAAATGATTTCAAGCCCACTTATGAGATTTCTAAAGACAAGAAAGACGTAGTAAAGGAACTTAAAAAACTAGCTAAGAGCGCAGAGACTATCTACCTCGCATCGGATGATGACCGTGAAGGAGAGGCTATTTCATGGCACCTTGCTGAGGCATTGGATCTGGATGATAAAAAGACCAGAAGAATCGTTTTTAGAGAGATTACCAAAAACGCCATTCAAAATGCCATCAAAAACCCTCGAGGCATTGATATCGATTTGGTAAATGCCCAGCAAGCAAGAAGAATTCTTGATCGTTTGGTTGGCTTTGAGCTTTCACCCGTACTGTGGAAAAAGATAAAAGGTGGCCTTTCTGCCGGTCGAGTTCAGTCTGTAGCTGTTCGTCTGGTGGTAGAAAGGGAGCGAGAGATTGCCAATTTCAAACCAGAGTCTTCTTTCAGAATTACTGCTGAGTTTAACCTGGAAGGCGGGAAAATTCTAAAATCTGAGCTACCTAAAAAATTCAAAACAGAAGAAGAAGCAACTGACTTCTTGAATAAGTGTAACGGGGCTGATTTCAATATCGAAAATCTTGAAACCAAGCCGGCTAAAAAATCCCCAGCTCCTCCATTTACTACCTCCACACTTCAACAAGAAGCCAGTAGAAAATTGGGCTTTTCGGTAGCCAGAACTATGTCCGTGGCTCAAAAACTTTATGAAGCCGGTAAGATCTCCTATATGCGAACAGACTCATTGAATTTATCAGATGAGGCGCTAAGTGGTGCCGCATCAGCTATCCATTCAAACTTCGGAGAAAAATATGCTCATAAGCGCGTATTTAAAACAAAAAAGGCGGGTGCGCAGGAAGCTCACGAAGCAATTAGACCTACCAACTTCGGTGTTCAGGTAACCGGAAAAGATGATGCCGAAAAACGTCTTTATGAGCTGATCTGGAAGCGGGCAATCGCTTCTCAAATGGCAGAGGCTAAACTAGAGAAAACAACCGCTACTATTGGAATTTCTACAACGGACGAGAAGCTGGTTGCCAAAGGTGAGGTAGTCAAGTTTGATGGTTTCTTAAAGGTTTACATTGAGTCTACCGATGATGATAGTGGCGAAGAAGAAAATACCAAAATCCTGCCTCCTCTTTCTGTGGGTCAGTCATTAGATCTAAAAGAGATCTTAGCCAAGCAAGGATTTACCAGGCATCCACCAAGATATACAGAAGCAAGCCTAGTGAAAAAACTTGAAGAAATGGGAATAGGCAGACCATCTACGTATGCACCTACTATTTCGACAGTACAAAAGAGAAATTATGTAGAGAAAGATTCTCGTGAAGGTCATGAAAGAATTTCCATTGAAACGCGATTAACAGATGGCGAACTAAAACGTACTGAAGCCAAAGAAATCACAGGCGCGGAGAAAAATAAACTTTTCCCTACCAACACTGCCATGGTAGTGAACGACTTTCTGGTGGATCACTTTCCAAATGTGATCGATTATCATTTTACTGCTGATGTAGAACAGCAGTTTGATGATATCGCTCAAGGGAAGACTGTTTGGAATAAGATGATCGATAATTTCTACGGTGGATTTCACTCCACGGTAGAAAAATCAAAAGACCTGGATCGATCAGAGGTAAATCAGGTAAGAGAGCTGGGCGAGCATCCTGAAAGCGGCGAAAAAATCTATGCACGGCATGGTAAGTATGGTGCATACGTTCAAAAAGGAGAGCTGGTAGAAGGTGAAGAAAAACCGCAATATGCAAGCCTCAAGCATGGACAGTTCATGGACACAATTACCCTTGAAGAAGCACTAGAGTTATTCAAACTTCCACGTGAAGTTGGAACGTTTGAAGACAAACCAATGGTCGCAGCGGTGGGTAGATATGGACCATATATTCGACATGATGGTAAATTCGTGTCACTCAAAAAAGAACAAGATCCATTGACAATTACTGCTGATGAAGCGATTGAACTCATCCACGAAAAGCGTGAGGCAGACGCCAACAAATACATCAAAACATTCGACGAAGATGATGAAGTGTTTGTGCTGAACGGACGATATGGTCCTTACATCAAGTTTGGCAAGAAGAATGTGAAGATTCCGAAGGACAAGAAACCAGAGGAACTTACTTACGAAGAATGTAAGGAGCTTGCTGACAAAGCGCCAGAGAAAAAAGGAAGAGGTAGAAAGACGGCTAAGAAAAAATAATTTTTATCCCTATGAAATAAATTAGGGCTTTCATCTACTAACACCTCAAACGTGTCGGAAGACTTCTTCAAATCGTACGTAGAAGAGCACATGTCCATCATCATGCACCTGTGCAGGGCTTATGCGCGTGATGAAGAGTCGTTGAAGGATTTGGTACAAGAAGTAACATTGCAACTGTGGCGATCTCACAAGTCTTTTCAGGGAAATTCTCAACTTTCTACATGGGTGTATCGTGTGACCTTAAATGTTTGTCTCTCACACTCAAAGCGACTAAAAAGAAAGGTGGAAACTGTACCACTGGAATGGCGAGTAGATTCACCTGAACAAACTGATCCTGAAAAAGAACAAATCGAGAAGCTCTATCAGGGCATAAGAAAGCTGAAAGAGTCTGAGAGAGCCATTATCCTTCTCTATCTGGAGGATAAAAGCTACAAGGAGATGAGTGAGATTCTGGGGATTACAGTAAGCAACGTTGGTGTAAAGGTGAACCGACTAAAAGAAAAATTAAAGAGCATCATCAATGGCTGAAGAATTTGACATACAATCAGTCTGGAAGAAGAGTAAGGAGAAAGGAGCTAACGACTCCTTACTAATCAACACGCTGGAGCGCAAGGGAACGAGAACTACGCTCTATTGGATAAAGACCATACTCTGGATCGAGTTCTGGTTGAGTATTGTCGGGGCACCAATAATGTTATGGTATCTTGACGATAAGGGTGATTCCTTTTGGTTTACAATCCTTTACATTGTAATCACTATTATTTATTTGGTCTACTATCAATTTTTGATTCGGAAAATAAACGAATTCAGGTATGATGGGAACGTGGTGCATAGCCTTAAAAAGGTGTATGGATACTTATGGTTTTACCTGCTCCACTATAAAGTAGTCATTTGGGCCTCTATGATTTTCGGGCTTATCTATGGTTTTATCGCACCGGAAAATCAAGAAGGACTTTCAAAATTGGAAACCACAAATCAATGGCTAATTGCGATTGGCATATCTACGTTTATAGTGCTGGTAATCGGAGGAATCATGCACTTTTTGGTACACTTAATCTATGGAAGAAAGATCAAGCGTTTACGCAGAATGGTGAAGGATCTGGAAAATCAGGAATAAAAAAAGCGATACCGTTTAAGTATCGCTTCTAAATTCTTTAAATGACTTTCGACTATACTTGATTATTAAGCATTACCGGCATTACCAGCATTAGAATATCCTCCTCTTCGTCTTTTTCATTTGGAGTTATGATACCTGCCTTGTTTGGAGCGCTTAGTCTTAATGTTATATCATCTGAATCGATGTTGCCGAGCATCTCTACCAAAAACTTCGCATTGAATCCAATTTCAAGATCCTCACCATCATGCTCGCATGAAAGTCTTTCATTTGCTTCATTTGAGAAGTCCAAATCTTCTGCTGAAATCATCAACTCACTCCCGGTGATTTTTAATCTTACCTGATGTGTGGTCTTGTTCGCATAGATGGCAATTCGCTTCAATGAGCTCAAAAGCTCATTTTTCTTCACAACCACTGTATTGTTGTTATCAAGTGGGATTACATTCTCATAATCAGGGAAACGTTCGTCGATCAATCGACAAATCATCTTCACCTGATTGAAATTAAAGAACGCATTTGAGGCATTAAACTCAACGTTTACATTCGTTAATTCTGATGGCAATGTAGCTTTCAACAAGGTTAATGCCTTGCGAGGAATGATCATGCTGTGGGCCATATCAGCTGCCACATCTACCCTTCGATACCGAATCAATCGGTGACTATCAGTAGCAACGAATGTTGTATTTGTTTCATCCAACTTAACAAACACACCTGTCATTGCAGGTCTGAGTTCATCATTGGATGTAGCAAAAATGGTATTATTGATTGCTCTCCCAAGCACCTCTGAAGACATATTCACTGAATAGCCATCTGATACAGTAGGTATTTTCGGGAAATCTGTAGCATTTTCTCCTGCTAGCTTATACCGTCCATTATCAGAATTGATTTCAATGCTATACGTATTGCTATCGATTGAGAATGTCACCGGCTGCTCAGGAAGATTTCTAAGCGTCTCTAGAAGAATTTTTGCCGGAATGGCTATGCTTCCATCTTCTTTCGCTTCAACTTGAAGCTCAGTAATCATACTGGTCTGCAGATCTGAAGCTGTCACAGTCAGGTTGCCATCATTGATTTCAAAAAGAAAATTTTCAAGAATTGGCACTACCGGATTGGTAGTAATCACGCCATTAATGGCTGACAGTTGCTTTAAAAGATAGGATGATGATACTATGAATTTCATGTGTATTGTAAAGCTTATTGATTAAAGGCTCTAACCTCAATTTTCGGGACGCTAATTTAACCCCTATTATTCATTAGAAAATGAATAATTGACGAAAAATACAACAAGTATGCTTTTTGTCATGGTTAAACCCAGACATTTGAAAATCGTCAATGATTTTTCTAGCCAGTTTGGCTAACTTGTTGATTTTCAAATCGTCTGATTTTTCATATTTATTATGAAAAATTAAGGTTTAAGCACAAATTATGAGATAAACAGTTGAAATATGATCAGTTAAGTGCACTTGGATTTTGTAAAATCTGCTGCACTCTCCTACTGTCAATAACCATGCGTCGACCTGAAGCATCTATCACTAAATGATAAGGTTGATTTTTAACATTTGCATAAATTGACATCACAAACGGTTGTTCATTTTTTATATCTTCGATTTGTACTGAAGCGATTGGTTCCGTTTCAGAAATACTATCCAAAACAGGAAATCTGCCCTTGGAGATCATCTCATTGGCCTGGAATTGTTGGAATTGATTTAGATAATTAACTACCGCTGTGCTATCAGACGGTGGATTTCCATTCACTAAAAAGAACGTATCATCGAACTGAATCTCAAACCTCGTACCATCATTGTTCTCAACCTTTAAGCGCTGGATGGTACGCCAACTCCCATCAAAAACCATCCGTTCTCTCCACTGATCCGGATGAAGGGTGAAAATATCAGCCACATTATCTCTATAACCGGGAACGGCTACTTCACGGGCTTCACCATTGTTTACAAAGTAAGTTTTAGTCTGTGTAGGATTGGTAGCTATCTGAAAAGTGTATTCTGAATCATCACCGAATGTGACATAAACTTTACCTAAGGTCGGGTTGTCCCAATTTTCTATCGTTCGGCCAGCCTCTACACGTTCAAGGACAGAGATTAAGGAATTTACAAATCCTGCGTCCGCCTTGTATGTATTGTTTAGCATCCACTCTCCTTGTGATCGTTCAATCTTTGTGGTGTCTCCATTTACAATGAACAAAAATTTACTTACTGCATCCAAATCTTCAACCTGGAAGTACTTAGTTGACTTGGGTGAATCACTTGAATCATCACTAAAAAACAGTGCAAGGTTCAGTCCCAATAGAAATGCAACGGCTATTATGTATTTCGCTGACTTACTCACTGCTTCACATATTTACTTTTCCTTAAATACCATTTTATCCCTCCGATCAATAAGATTAAAACGACTGGTGCTATTAAGTTGATCAACTGCCACTTAGTTCGTTCCTGTTGCACTTTCACCCGGTCCAATGGACGAATTTTAACCTCACGCGAGCGTGTCTCAATGAGCCCGGACTCATCCACCATGTAATCCAAAATATTTAATACAAACTCCTCGTTGGCATAAGTGGTCTTGGTAAATGGCTCCACTCCCAACCCAAGTGGTTCTTCGGTTTCGGGATCGAGATCGTTTCGAATGATATCACCATCGCCAATTACAATTACCTTACCCTTCTGCCCTTTGTCAATAAATGAAGCTTTATCAAATCCTGGTGGCACTAAACGATTTGCATAGAGTGAGGTGAACTTACCTTCCAGCAAATAACCAACTGTCTTTGGCCCATCCGTGAATTTTTCAGGCCTGAGTTCATCTCGTAGGTCATTAAATGCAACCCGTACAGGTGGACCCAGAACCTTTGTATAAGGGCTGGTATTAATTAATGGAATCTTCGTGATTCCTTCAGCTTTTACCGTATCAATTTCCGAAATGAAGCGTCCAAGAATAGCATCAAGATTCCTCACAGAGGGGTGTTTGCTAAAATTGGTTAACACAGGGAAAAACGGCCATGGAATCATTTGAATCTGTGGTTGATTACCCATATTTCCTGCGACAACCGGAAACTGGCCACTATTGACGTCCAAGACGTAGTTTTGATTGACCCTCACTCCGTATTTAAATAACTGATCGGTGAGGTTTGTTTCATAAGGGATGGCTACTGTCCCTTCTCCAGCGGCACTATCCATGTTTACGCTCAGGGCATCAATAAAATAAATGAGATTACCTCCACGCATTAAATACTGATCAACCAGGTATTTTTCTTTTTCTGTAAAGGGTTTTGTGGGCTTTCCTATAACCACAGCGTCATACCCGGTCAATTCATTGCGACCATTTAGTGAAACATTGAATAGGTCAAATTTGGAAAGAACAACACTCCTGAAGCCGGCAATATCCAATGAATCAGGAGAACCATGTCCTGTGATGTAAGCAATCTTTTTAGTGCCACCATCAACCAGTTGGGCTATGGACGAAGCAAGCTCATATTCCAGGCCTTCAATGCTTTGATTCAAAATTCCCTCAGGGCCGGCTGCACTATTGCCCTTTAGTAGGTTAGCCGGAACTTCGCCCATCCCCTGAGAGGCTAGTGCTCCCGGAAATATGAGTTTTTCCATCTTGTCACCGTCAGCATTTTTGTAGTTTAGGTTCGTTGGCTGAATGCCTTTATCAATCAAAGACTGATAGTACTGGTTCCTTGCCTGCATGTTTGTGGCTTGGGAAGGATCAGTGAACTTATATTGAATCCTGTTATTGCTCTCAATGACGAATTGATCCAACATTTCACCGATTGATTTCTGAAAACGTTCAAAATTTGAAGGGAGCTCTCCAGCCAGGAATACCTCAAAATAAACATCTTCATCTAAGGACTTCAATAACGATTTTGTGGCATCAGATATGGTGTATCGTTTTTCTTCTGTAAGGTCGATTTGCACCCTGTATCTGTCTGCTAGCTGATTAACCAACCAAACAGATAAAACAACCACCAAAGATTGAAGTATGACAATTTTCTTTGCTTCACTCATCCCTTCTGCACGTTTAATACAATTCGTGTGACATACAAAAACAGCACAATCATAGACAAGAAGTAAACAACATCACTCAGGTCAATCAAGCCCTTACTTAAAGTTTCATAGTGCGATAAAATCCCGACTTGTGCGATGATATACGAAGTATCTGACCAGATATTGATAGACGCAATGGAATCAAAGCCTGCATAAAAGGTGAAGCACAGAAAGGCAGCTAGGATGAAAGAAACAATCTGATTACCCGTCAACGCAGATGATAGAATACCGATTGAGGTAAAAATTCCTCCAAGCAGAATCAATCCAATATAAGAACCAATTATTCCTGCCGTATCCAGGTTTCCAACCGGATTACCTAAGTATGAAATGGAAAAGTAATAAACCAGTGTGGGGAGTATGGAAAAAATGACGAGTAAAAATCCGGCCATGAATTTACCTATTACGATTTCAATATCCCTGAAAGGAAGCGTATATAGCAGCTCAATTGTGCCGCTTCTTTTCTCCTCAGCAAATGCTTTCATCGTAATGGCAGGAATCAAAAACATGAAAACATATGGCGCCAATGAAAACAATGTTTCCATGCTGGCATATCCATAATCAAGCACGTTGGTATCAGGGAACACCCACATCAGGAGACCTATACCAATCAAAAAGATCCCAATCACTACATAAGCGATAAGTGAATCCAGAAATTCGTTTATTTCTTTTTTGAGGATTGTGATCATTGGTCAAAACTTTTTAAAGACACCCCTGTAGTCCCCTCAAGGGACAATTACCTTGATTTAAAAGTATCTTTCTGTCGTTGGAGATTCCCCCCTTTGGAACCTGTCGGTGGAATTGAAACCCAAGCTGCTTTTTCCTGATTTCTTGCCACAGCAATACCTCTGATAGCGTACTATCCTTTCTCATTTCTCTAGCCTTCGTTTTAAGGTCTTTTCGATATGAAATGATTTCATTTTTCACTTCCCTTTCGTTAATTCCTGAAAAACGTTTTCCAATGTCTGCTCTTGTTTTGAAATATTCAGTAACGGCAACTCATGTTCACCCGCAATTTTCATTATAAGCTTTCTCGGATCATCTTTTGATGATAGTTGATACACATTGTCCTCCATCTTATTGATTTCCAAGCCTTCTTTTTCAAAGAGATCAGGATCAATACCGGACTCAAACTCAACTCTGTAGCTGACTGAATCAGACTTCATCGCCTTCAGATTCTTCACATCATCATCAGCTACTATTTGACCTTTATTGATGATGATAACTTTGTCACAAAGCGCTTCCACCTCCTGCATGATATGGGTCGATAAGATCACCGTCTTGTTCTTACTAGCCTCTTTGATCACCTTTCTTATTTCCACCAATTGGTTCGGGTCCAATCCACTTGTAGGCTCATCTAAAATGAGTACCTCCGGATCATGGATCAGTGCCTGAGCCAATCCTACCCGCTGACGATACCCTTTTGACAGTGCCCCGATTTTCTTATGCTGCTCTCTCTCAAGTCCACACATTTCAATCATTTCATCAACACGCTGCTTCTTGTTTGAAAGACCATATGCCGATGCAATGAACCCTAAGTATTCCTTCACATACATCTCTAAATAAAGTGGATTATGCTCCGGAAGATAGCCGGTGAGCTTCTTCACTTTCAGTGGTTCTTTCGAAACATCTATCCCACTGACGTGCACTGTGCCAGATGTATGGCCTATATATCCCGTAGCTATTTTCATGGTCGTCGACTTACCAGCTCCGTTTGGACCAAGAAATCCTGTGATTTTGCCTTTTTCAGCAAAAAACGATATGCCGTCCAATGCTTTTTGTTCGCCGTAAACTTTGGTGAGATGATCTACTGTGATGGACATTTTGAACTAAAAGTCGTTCTTCGGGTTTACAGGTTTGTGTTTTCTTTGCGGTCTCGGTAAGACCTGAAAACGCAATTATCGGGCAAATATTTCTATATGCGTCCATTTCTACAATTTTGATTTAGAAAATCCTGTATGATTACCATCATTAGCGGCACCAACCGAAAGAATTCAGTAAGCAAACAAGTGGCCCTTCAGTATCAAGATATATTGAATGATCACGGAGTGGAATCAACCATAGTGGATCTTGAGAAGCTTCCGGCGGATTTTATCTCTTCTGCACTTTATGAAAATCAAGGCACCAATGTAGATTTCAACCCGATAAGGGAACACATGAAAGAAGCACAAAAATATGTATTCATCGTGCCAGAGTATAATGGCTCTTTCCCGGGGATCTTAAAGACTTTTCTGGATGCATTGGAATTCCCTGGGACTCTAAAAGGAAAAAAATGTGCAATGGTAGGGCTTTCATCAGGCGTACAGGGTGGAGTTATGGCAATGAGCCACCTCACCGATATTTTTAATTACCTGGGTATGCATGTGCTGGCGCTTAAGCCTAAGCTGATTCGCATCAATGGGAAAATGGAAAATGGAAAAGTAACTGATGAAGCAGATTTAAGACGTTTGGTAGGACAGGCAAAAGCCATTATTGAGTTTTAGACAATTTTTCATCGTAGATGTAAGTGCGTTGATAGGAAAAGCAGCACTTTCCTGTGAGTATTTTAATATCCTTGTAAACTCTTAGATCAAATTTTAAGGATACCTATGCTAAGAATAGCCACAGTTGGTCTTATTCTCCTTTTCAGTTTTAAAATCAGTGGTCAAACCTGTTTGCAAAAGCTTGATAGTGCCGATCGCTTTAAGTATTCCTATCCTGTTAAAGCAAAGTTTTACGCGAATTCGCTCTTAACAGATCTTGACTCTGCAAAATGTATTAGTGAAATAGGAATAGCCAGCTTGTACAACAATGCAGGTCTTATTCTATGGGAGGTCAATGACAAACAAAAAAGCTTAACAGCATTTAAAAATGGCATCTCTCAAGAGATCAGATCCAAAGATTCGCTACATCAAGACCTGCTAGGGTTATACTATAATATTTCAGCACTTTATCAGGAGCTTGGCAAATTTGAAGAAGCGGGTAAGTTTTTAGATTTAGCCGGAAGGATTACTGAATCCCAATTGGTCGATGATAAAAAAGCGCAAATAAGATATTACTTCAGTAAAGGCCTTTATAACAAAGACGTTGGAAACTTTAAGGAAAGTTTGGACGCGTTGAATCAGGCGATTGGTATCGGTCGTGGGGTTAGCGATTCCATAACTATTTCCCTGCAAATAGAACTAGGTACCACCTATAGACACTTTGGAGACCTTCAGCAAAGCGAAACAGAATTGATTAAGGCCATCGAATTGGCTAAAGGAAAAGACGAAATTCAATACTTCCGAGCGATCGATCGACTTTCGGCTTTAAAGATTGAGCAAGGTGAGTATTCGGATTCCGAAAGCTACTTGCTGCATAACCTGGAAAGTAAAACCAATAAGTACCAGGATGAACCCATTATGATGCTGGAAACGCTGAACGGCCTCAGTATGCTATACTATCGATTAAATGACCTAAAGTCAGCAAATGAATACATCGATCAGGCACTTGATGTGGCTGGTGAAATTCGAACCATTCGCCCTTATATGATTAATAACCTGGGGAATATTTATTTACGTCAGGGTGAGATCGAAAAAGCTGAGGAATGCTTTAAGGAAAGTTCCGAAGGGTTTCTTGAGCTATTTGGGTCTATGAACCCGGATTATGCCAGCAGTCTAAACAACCTTGCTAATATTTATAAATTGAAAGGTGAATTAGGAAGAGCACTGGACATGTACATGAAGGTACTTGACATGGATAAAGTGATCTACGGTACAGCGCATGCTAATTATGCCACCTCGCTTAATAATGTAGCCCTGCTTTATCTTCAATTTGGAAACTTTTCGCTAGCGGGAAAACTCCTCCAGCAAGCAAAGGAAATCAGAGCGAATACATTAGGAAACTACCACCCTTTGTACATCAAAACTGTCAATGACCTTGGACTTTACTACATGATTGTAAAGGATTATCAAAAGGCGATGGAGACTTTCGATCATGCGCTAGATGCTGAGATTAAACACATGCAGGATATTTTCCCTGTATTGACAGATAAGCAACGCAAACTTTATTTTGATGAAACACGGTACAACATTGAGCGTTTTTGTTCGCTTGCTTTCAGAGATGAAAATATAAAAAGTATTTATGCTGAAAACGCCTTAAATCACTTTTTAAATACACGAGGTATCCTTTTTTATGCTTCAGAAAAAATGCGTAAACTCATCCAAAACAGTGATGATGACAAAATCAAAGAAGACTACAATACCTGGAGAGAGAAAAAATATAGCCTTGCCCAAGCGTATCTTTTGACTGAAGATGATCGGAAACAAAAAGGAATATCTATCACCCAGCTAGAGGAAGAATGCGCCAGCCTCGAAAAAGATCTATCCAGAAAGTTCAAAGTGTTCGCCGATCAGGAGAAAACAGCCTACCATCATTGGGCTGAAATCAGTAATATGCTTGAAGATAGTGCTGCAATGGTAGATATCATTCAATATCGCGATTACTCGGTTGAGGTAATCGATGAAAAAATTGATCAAGGCTTTGAGGATGAATCACACTATGTCGGATTCATTATTAAAAAAGACAGTGTGCTGGAGCCGGTAAAACTGGCAGCTATGGACTTTACAAAAGGATTCGCAACCTATAGAAATGCTTTAAAGTATGGTGTAAGAGACAAGAAAAGCTACGGGATATTCTGGAAGCCAATTGACCAACATTTAAATGATGTAAACAAACTTTACATCTCGCCTGATGGAATTTACCACAAAATGAATCCGGTGGTTTTTTATGACGAATCTACCAATCGATTTATGGCAGACAAGTATGACATCATAAACATCACCAGTGGTAAAGACCTGTTGTATAGAGATGATAAAGAACTCACCAGGGAAGCCAAAATTATTGGCAACCCGGACTTCTCAAAAATTGAAGGCTATTCCATGCCGCAACTCCCCGGTGCAGAAAGAGAAGCCGGTGACATAACAGAAATTTTGGACGTCAGAAGATGGAAAACGGAGACCTTCTATTTTGCTGATGCTACAGAAGATCAAATCAAAAGCTTTTCCAATCCGGGAATTATTCATATTGCAACCCACGGATATTTTATAGAGGATCCAAACTTCAAAGACCCTCTACATAGCTCAGGCCTCTTTCTGAGCAGAAATGAAAATACTGAAAATGACGGTCTGCTATCGGCGTATGAAGCTATGAACTTAGTGTTGGATCAAACCAATCTGGTGGTATTAGCCGCATGTGAAACCGGACTTGGTAAGGTACAAAATGGCGAAGGCGTTTTTGGCCTACAACGATCGTTCCTAGTAGCCGGAGCTCAAAATGTAATCTTGTCTCTCGTAAAGATCAATGATCAAGCTGCCAGACGATTTATGAATCTTTATTATGAGTCATTATTAGAGGTAACAGATCCCCAGGAGGCATTTTTCAATGCAAGAGCAAAATTCAGAGAGGAAGATAACAATCCGTATAATTGGGGAGCGTACATCTTAGTCTCTAAGGGCTGATCATTCTTTGCTTTTAGATATAAAAAGACTGAGATCATCTTCCCCGACAAAGAATTGAATCGGTATGGATTGCGTCTGACTTTCTACAATTCGAATGGTTTCTCCGGCATTAAGAATGTTGTTTATGTCACCGTTCCATTCTTTCAATAAGTCAATAGAAACGCCCAGTGCACTTGCAAGATCCCCAATCAGCGCAGTTTTTCGTACAATGTATGGTGTTGCTTTTTCCAGATTTAACGGCTCAGAAGATTTAATAATTATTTCCACTCTTCTTCTTAAAATACGATCATACCAGTGATCAATGTGTGCCTCTGGATGCACCTCACCTCTTGGAAACACACTAATCTTAGATGAATCCACTCCTAGCGAAAACAAGTATGATTTTGCGGCAGCACCTCTTCTTTTACTCAACCTTAAATTACCGGCTTGATTGCCAATACTATCCGTAAATGCAAGAATACTGATCGACTCTACATTCACTTTTTCTATCTGATCTACCAGATTCTTTAACGCCACTTTAGATTCAGGTCGCAGGTTCGCTGATGCATAGCTGAAAAATAGTTTTTCAAACTTAAACTCTGAAAGTGTACCCTCCCCATCTTCCAAAATTTTAGGCTTGCCTTTAGATGGCCTTATTGGCTCAAACAGGTCATATCCGGCATAATCTTCCACTCGGAATGTTACCAAATCCAAAGACATCACATCCTTGTATTTTGAGGCTAAACGTGCATCAATCAAAGACTCTCCGGATATTAGTAGTGACAAAAACAAGCGTTCATTGCTTACTGGAAAACTATAGATATTCAAAATTTCATGGTCCTGCCTATTCGTTGAAAGAAAGCCGACGGAATCTGAAATAGAAAAGTAGGTATCATCCCAGGTAGAGTTGAATGGATCACCTAAATTGTAAATTTCCGGCTCAAAGAATGACTCACCTTTTGCAGCATACAAATCATAGCCGCCATATCCCACATGACCATCACTGGCAAATAACAACCCTTGAAAAGCAGATGAATAGTAAGGAGTCGTTTCGTTTTCAGGTGTATTGATCACCCCTCCCATGTTAATTGCAGGAGTCCATGATTCTTTCTCCAGACCTTTCAGACTCATCCAAATATCGCTTCCACCATTTCCGCCAATTCTATTGGAACTAAAGAATAATGTATCACCTGTTGCTGATATGGAAGGGTGCTTATTCTCTGAGCCGGGCTCATTGATGTATTTATTGAGCGGAACCGGAGCAGACCAATTACCATCCTCCAAATAGCTAACCATAATCATGCAACCCGAAGTGCTATCGCCCGGACAAGTAGAAAAATAAAAGGTATCTCCAGTTTTTGTAAATGATCCCGATCCCTCCGGCCATTGAGTATTCAGGCGTCCAAATTTCTGATCCGAAGATGACATCCGCCAGCGGTCATTGCCCCTGCTCTCGAATGCCACCAAATCTGGCAGAAGACCTTCAAACTGAAGATCCTCGTACTGTACTCCGGGTAAGTTTCGTGTGGTAGCGAACACTAGTTGATTATTGGTAGGATTAACTACTGCACCAAAATCATGAAACTTTGAATTGATGCCTTCCATCGGGCTAATGGAAAAGCCTCGATCCTTACGCTTCTGACGCAAAGCCAATTGACAGCCTTCTCTTTGTTTCCTCGACAGCTCAACTAAATATGATTCAGCATCGGGAATAGAGATAAGGAAATAATAGATTGAATCTGCTACTTCAAATTGACTTTCCTGCTTTAGTAAGCTCGCATAGCTGTACATCGAACGTGCACGATATTCATGATTTGGAATATTACTCAATTGAAGAAAGACCTCTTTTGCTTTCCCGTATTCAAGCGTTCGATTATAGCATTCAGCCAAACGGAATCGTGCAAAGTGATTGTTCTTATCTCGCCCAACTACTTTTTCATAAAACTGAATCGCTTCCTCAAATTGATCATTTTCATAGCGCTCATCAGCCATGCGAAGTAGTCGAGGAACTGATTGTGCTAAAACACTGGAGATAATACAAATGAATATTGGTGCAATTAAAAATCTCCTCATATCAGAATATTGGACTCGAGATATTTCGTAATGGAGTAGATAAATCAAGATTATAAGTTAACGAAACTTCATAAGTTGGTAGGCTACCTCCTGACTCTTCATTGATGTCAAACGATTGGGTATTTAGATCGAAGCTGAATCCAAGTCTGAGATTTTCTATCTGAAATCCTGCCAGAACAATGATTGAATCTTCCAGACGATACCATGAGCCAAATTGGAGTTCGACTCCCGTTTTCGCTCTTGGAGAACTAACGAATGTCGACATATACAAACCTGCATTGATCTGCTCATTACCTTGAGAGTATAGCGCGTAAACAGAAGGATGCATATACCACCTAGGTGAGATAGGAAGCTTAGCAGAACTAAAAGCCTTAAATAGGAAGCTTTTCCGGGCATCTTCTGCTCCACCAAACGATATGTTTGGCCGATTCAAATTATCAACGCTAATACCTGCCATGAAGCTTTTATCACGAACATGTCTATTCTCATTATCAAATGAACTGTATATCACACCAAAATTGAATGTGGGATAAAAAAGTGGATCTGAACCCAGATTTTCACCGGATAACGAATCATCAAACCCATAGAATCTATTGAATTGTGACCCCCACTCAAGGCTAGATCCATCAATTCGATGCTCTGCTATTCCTCCTTGTAAACCAAAAACCACAGACTGATTGGTAAGCCGGCTCAATCGGATAGCATATGAGCCTGTAAGCAATATTTTTTTGGTGTTGTAAACACCCTGAAACCCCCTGCGCTCCTGAAAAAAGGAAATACCTGCACCTCCAACCTGAAAATCTTTACTGGTAGTTCGTTTTAATGGATACGTGAAGGTTACTTGCATCAACTCTAAAAACGATGGTTGATTGATATTTCCTCCTCTCTTATAATTTGAATTAAAAGACAAATTGGGAATGGTTCCTGTAAAGGCGGGATTTAGCAATGCAGAGCTAGCAAAATACTGAGAAAATTGTCCTTCCTGACCGTAAGCAAAACAAGCGGAGACAATTAGAAACAAGTAGGTGATTATACTTTTTCTCTTCATTTCACTAGCAAAACAGACCCTGTACTGTTTACAACCTCTTCTTCTGAAACAAGCTGTACTTTATAGTAATATACACCCTCCGGGGCATCAAGTCCTGAATCTAAAACACCGTCCCATTTATAATTCGAAAGATCCAGATTATCACCACTATCGCTTGCACTATAGATTAGTTGGTTGAATGAGTCGTATAGTTGGATTGTAACATTGGTTACCACAGCACCAGCATAGAATACTCTAAAAACCTGGTTTTCTTCTATCATTGAACCAGGTGAAAAAGCATTTGGAACGAAAAGTTCATTCCTTTCACCTAAACTTGGGATAAGTGCTATCGCAAACCTTCTGCCTTCTTGGGTTATGAACACACTCTGACTTGAAGTTAAAGAACCTTCTGTATTCGTAGCTGAGCCATTTGTTTCCACTATATGAAATAATGTATCAGTTTCAGAAAAAACCACCAATCCCGGATCCTGAGATCGTGATCTTATGTTATTAAAATTTTCACCGCTGAAGGAACTTAGATCTGCTCCGGAAAAATTGACTTCAATCTGGGCTGCAACAGAATCTCCGGAGACCTTTATCAACCATTCTGCTTTTTCGCTTATTCCTATAATATCTTCACTCGGCAATAGTGTTTGTGGATTGGGGACCCGACACTCTACACTTGCAATTGTTCCGGCAGGCAAATTAGAAATCGTAACGTAATTGGGATTTCCATCTACCCCCATCGGGAATGTAATCGGGGTTCCCTGGGATTGGCCTACGAGCTTTCCTTCTACAAAACCGGTACCCAGTGCCGGAGAGCTACCCGTTACGATGAGACCATTTTCATTTACAGATTCGATTACTCCGTTTGCAGTTTCAAATGATCCTGAAACAAGAACGCGTGGTGTTAAAAGATTGAGTTTACCTAGCTTATCAACGATGAAATTTCCTACATCCAGTGTGTCACCATCCAGTGATTGATCATCAGGCCCATTGAATTTTAGATTACCTACATCAGTATTATCTACAAAATCAAGATTACTGTAGCTAACAAGTAAACTGGTACCTCGCTGTTCTTCTTGTTTAGAGAATTTATAATTCCCATTAAGAGTCGTATTCCCACCAAAAAAGAAAGTGGTCTCATCCCCCAGATACAAAGTAGTGGAATCACCGAAGGTGACCGTTTGGGCTAATCCGGTTATAGAGATTAAAAAGAATAATATACCTTTTGCTATACGCATATAATTAAGGTCGAATTGTTCTAGATACTTCTATCCATTGCCCAGAGTAGAAAATCATGTGTAAAGTACTGTTTACTCCAACAGGTCCGATAGCTCCTCCCTGTAGCAGCATGTTAGCTCCTTCATTGATATTGATTGCACCTGTTGCAATAAGAATGACTTCTTGGCCTTCAAGTCCAGGGTTGATATCATCAAGATCAGCATTTAATGGCATTATCCGTGATGTTACAGTAACCGTCCCTCCAACAACTCCGGCAGGAACTGTTGTGAAATTACCTCTAATCGTTGCATCCTGATCAATTTCTACATTTCCAGTAGATGTAATTGTAAAGTCACTATTTGCAGCTAAACTAGTACCAGCATTTATTTTGAAGTTGTTATCACCTCTATCAATACCCATTGTATAATCGAAGTTTGGACCGATCTGTGTGAATTTCATGGATGCATCACCTGTTCCACCACCTTCATGCCTTACGTGAAGTAGACCAGTAGTAACGTTACTTGATGATCTGAAGAAGGATGATCCATTACTCAATTCAACATCGAGTGCACCTTGTGGTGTGTTTATTCCTACACCAACTCTATTTAAAGAATTATCGATATAAAGATTTTGCACACCATCCCCAAACGCTATGTCGGCACCTTCATAATGGATAAAATCAACCCTCTGATCAGTGTCGTTATAATCAATGACAAATCCATTGTTTGCAGCAGTTCCTGCACTAGCTGAATTTGTCATTTGGAAAGACATACCTCCGGTTCCGTCATGAAGATGCAATTCTCTAGAAGGAGCACCAATACCCAATCCAACGTTACCAGATACTCTATTAATTACAAATTCGTTTGAACTAACATCGGTAGCCGAGCTAATCTTAAAATTATCCGAATCATCATAATCTATGCCAATAGCAAAGAAGGCTGCTCCACCTCTGTTGAACTGCATACTAGCGTCTCCTAATCCGGCATCATGAATGACAAAATCCGGAATTGCAGTAGCGGTATGTTGAACAGTCAGCTGATTATTCACCCCATTTGTGAAAAGGTCTGAGTCTTCCAATCCATCCACAGATGCATTAATTTTTGGAATTCGGTTTGCTGTTCCAGTAACAATGTTGGTTATCTCGCTTTGCAATGCCAAAGTCTCATCACTACTTGGCAAATCTGGGATTCTTAAGATTGGTGTTGCATTTGTTTGGTTATTCACTATTAGAGCCAAATCATTCACCCCTGTTTCAAAATTAAATTCACCAATTACTCGAATATCATCCGTTGCAGCATCACCCAAGTTGATGGTACTACTATTGAAACTAGTTGTTCCTGTAGAAGTAATGAATTCACCATTGATGCCATCTACTACCAAATTGAAGCCGGTATTCGTTGTAATATTTGCCGTAGCAGTTAAAGCACCCCCAAGATCAATGTTAGTAGAATTAATGGTAACACCATTACCGGAATTTAATGTAGGAGGCGGGGTTGATGCTTCCCACCATGAGTTAATATTATCCCAGATTAATACCTGTCCATCAGTCGGGACGTTATCCGAAAGCGATGTATTTCTACTGAGACCAGTAAGATTTCTGCCATCAACCACCGGTAATTCAGCTGATCCATTTAGCTGTACAATTTGATTTGCAGCGACTCCAACATTTACTCCCAATGCTGAACCAGCTCCATCCCCAACCAAAGTTGTGTTTCTATTTACAGTTAATATCCCATCGTCTGTGCCATCTGCAAATCCTGCAGGAATACTCGTTACCTCAGTCCAGTCTACTCCATCTTTTACACTTGCTAGTACCGTAGGGTCAGTCTCTGTCACGATCCCATCGTCTGTGCCATCTGCAAAAACCGCAGGAACACCGTAGGGTCAGTCTCTGTCACGATCCCATCGTCTGTGCCATCTGCAAAAACCGCAGGAACACCCTTTAATTGGGACCAGTCTACAAGATTTCCTCCTGCATTGATTGTTCCGACTGATCCAAGTGTGGTTCGATCAGCTGTCCACACCGGGTCGGCCTCTGTCACGATTCCATCGTCTGTGCCATCTGCAAATCCTGCAGGAATACTTGTTACCTCAGTCCAGTCTACTCCATCTTTTACACTTGCTAGTACCGTAGGGTCGGTCTCTGTCACGATCCCATCGTCTGTGCCATCTGCAAAAACCGCAGGAACACCCTTTAATTGGGACCAGTCTACAAGATTTCCTCCTGCATTGATTGTTCCGACTGATCCAAGTGTGGTTCGATCAGCTATCCACACCGGGTCGGCCTCTGTCACGATTCCATCGTCTGTGCCATCTGCAAATCCTGCAGGAATACTTGTTACCTCAGTCCAGTCTACTCCATCTTTTACACTTGCTAGTACCGTAGGGTCGGTCTCCGTCACGATCCCATCGTCTGTGCCATCTGCAAAAACCGCAGGAACACCCTTTAATTGGGACCAGTCAATTAAGTTACCACCATTGTTGATCGTACCAACACTGCCTAAAGTAGTTCGATCCCCAACCCACACCGGATCCACTTCTCCGGTTAAAAAGCCTTGCGTATCTACGTAGTTCTTGGTTGCTACATCCTGCGCAGCGACAGGATCTAAAACATTGGTAATGATTGATCCCCCAGCATCGTTTCCTAGGGCAACTACTGCTCCTAATGTTTGGCTCTCACCAGTAATGAATCCTTGGGTATCTATATAGTTCTTAGTTGCTACGTCCTGCGCAGCGACAGGATCTAAAACATTGGCAATGATTGATCCCCCAGCATCGTTTCCTAGGGCAACTACTGCTCCTAATGTTTGGCTCTCGCCAGTAATGAATCCTTGGGTATCTACATAGTTCTTAGTTGCTACGTCCTGTGCAGCTACAGGATCTAAAACATTAGTAATTATTGACCCACCAGCATCGTTTCCTAAGGCAACTACTGCTCCTAGTGTTTGGCTCTCACCAGTGATGAAGCCCTGCGTATCTACGTAGTTCTTGGTTGCTACATCCTGCGCAGCGACAGGATCTAAAACATTGGCAATGATCGATCCCCCAGCATCGTTTCCTAAGGCAACTACTGCTCCTAATGTTTGGCTCTCGCCAGTAATGAATCCTTGCGTATCTACGTAGTTCTTGGTTGCTACATCCTGCGCAGCGACAGGATCTAAAACATTGGTAATGATTGATCCCCCAGCATCGTTTCCTAGGGCAACTACTGCTCCTAATGTTTGGCTCTCACCAGTAATGAATCCTTGGGTATCTATATAGTTCTTAGTTGCTACGTCCTGCGCAGCGACAGGATCTAAAACATTGGCAATGATTGATCCCCCAGCATCGTTTCCTAGGGCAACTACTGCTCCTAATGTTTGGCTCTCGCCAGTAATGAATCCTTGGGTATCTACATAGTTCTTAGTTGCTACGTCCTGTGCAGCTACAGGATCTAAAACATTAGTAATTATTGACCCACCAGCATCGTTTCCTAAGGCAACTACTGCTCCTAGTGTTTGGCTCTCACCAGTGATGAAGCCCTGCGTATCTACGTAGTTCTTGGTTGCTACATCCTGCGCAGCGACAGGATCTAAAACATTGGCAATGATCGATCCCCCAGCATCGTTTCCTAGGGCAACTACTGCCCCTAATGTTTGACTCTCGCCAGTAATGAAGCCCTGCGTATCTACATAGTTCTTTGTCGCTACATCAGATGCTCCGACAGGATCTAATACATTCGTGATAATCGACCCTCCGGCATCATTACCCAAAGCAACTACTGATCCAAGCGTTTGAGTCTCAGTTAAAATTCCATCGTCTGTGCCATCCGAAAATCCCGCCGGTATTCCACTCAATTCCGTCCAATCGATTCCATCCTTAATATTAGCAGGTACTGTAGGGTCAGTCTCTGTAGAAAGAAATCCTACATCATTAGTTAATAATGAAATATTTGATCCTGCTATCAAGTCATCATTCGCATCCAAATCAAGGGCTGTTGCAGAAAGTACAATTACCGTAGCTGTAGCAATATCAGCAGCAGCTTCTCCTCCTACAAAGTCCACGAATAATCCTCCTCCAAAATCACCACTAATATCTCCAGCACCGTTCGGAACTGTTGTAAGATCTAAATCATCATTCGCATCTAAGTCTAAAGCAGGAGCCCCAAGCACAGTACTGGTTGCCGTTGAAACATCAGCCGCACTTGAACTACCCACAAAATCAACAAAAAGCCCACCTCCAAAATCACCAACAATATCTCCAGCGGCATTTGGTGTAGTCGTCAGGTCTAAATCATCCGTGCTGTCTAAATCCAAATTTGGATTTCCAAGAACAGTAGCTGTTGCAGCTGCTACATCAGATGCATTTGCACCACCTACAAAATCTACAAATAACCCCGTATCAAAATCACCAACAATATCTCCAGAGGCATTTGGTGTGGTCGTCAGGTCTAAATCATCTGTGCTGTCTAAATCCAAATTTGGATTACTGTTTACTATTAGTGATGCATTTGCTACATCGGCCGCCGATTGACCTCCAACATTGTCAACTATAATATTGCTTAAGTTTCCGGTTACATCACCAGCGACTCCCAGACCAGACAAATCGATGGTATTTCCATTGTCTATGGTCAAATCAGAGCCGGTTAATGTTAAATTTTGATTTCCTGCATTCGCATCAACATACCCTTTAGTAGCAGCATCAGAGGGATTGGTTGGAGTTGGTAGGTTGGTAATGATTATGGCCCCTGCATCATTTCCTGATGCCAGCACACTAGAAAGGTTTTGATTATCTGTGTTGTCGAGAAAAGGGGAAAGATCGATGGAAGTAGGATCATTTGTTAGAGAAAGTGTATTCCCTGTTAATTCCAAATCCTGGTCATCAGAATCACCCTGATTATCCACATAATTTTTTGTAGCAACATCCTGTGGATTGATAGGATCAGCTACATTCTCTATTGCCAAACCACCGGCATCATTATTTTGTGATAATACATTCGTAAGGTCTTGCTCATCCGTGTTGGTTGTTTGTACCCAATTCGGATTCACCCAGAAAAAGAACGCATTTACATCACTATCGTACACCATGAGCCCATTATCTGATGCCGTCAGACTCATAGATGTTCGCTGCAAAGTAGTCAATGATGGAATTAAAAGCCCTTGATCCCCATTAGGTGCTACCAGGTGTAGAACTGCATTCGGATTGGGCGTCTCAGTATTTATTCCTGCGGAGAATTGTTGAGCAGAGAGTGTTCCGGAGATCAGTAAGCAAAAAAAGGTAGAAACGACTAGGTTTATTCTCTTTCGTAGATTCATAACTAAGGAGGTTGACTAAAATGGACTGCCTTCAAAAATAGGTAGTTTCAGTACCTAAAATCCGGATTGCTACATCAATTCGATATAGTTCCTATTTCGTTAGATGGGTTACATGAAAAAGAAAACCAACCTGGTCTGAAAAATCTAGAATTACTGCAACTCAATTAATTTTTCATCTGAAATATTGATTTAAAACCCCCTCCATACACCTTTCTCCATCCATTGCTGCTGATACAATCCCTCCGGCATAGCCAGCACCTTCGGCACATGGAAACAGTCGTCTAACCTCCAAATGCTCACACGTTTCTCTATCTCGTGGAATTCTAACTGGAGAAGATGTTCTGCTTTCGACACCTATGATTTGGGCTTCATTGGTCAGGTAGCCTTTCATCTTCTGACCAAAATATTGAAAGCCTTGGCGCAGACGTTTTGCAATGAATTGAGGTAACACTTCGGTCATGTCCACCGACTGTAGTCCAGGCTGATAAGATGTATCAAGGAGACCTTCAGAAATCTTTCCATTTACAAAATCAATCATTTTTTGCGCAGGTGCCACTTGAGTTTTTCCTCCCAACTTCCACGCCTTTTTTTCTACATCCGCCTGAAACTCCATCGCAGCTAATGCTCCATATTTTTGATACTCCGGAATATCTTCTAATTCGACTGCCGCTACCATACCGGAGTTGGCGTACTTGCTATCCCTTCTGGATGGGCTCATTCCATTTACCACTAACTCTCCAGGCGCTGTTGCAGCTGGCACTATGAACCCTCCCGGACACATGCAAAAGGAAAACACCCCTCGTTCTTTGCCTTTTAGCGTGGTTTGTGAAACCAATGAATAAGCCGATGCAGGAAGGTATGCTCCTCGATCTTCGCATTTATATTGAATTCGATCAATCAATTGTTGAGGGTGTTCAATTCTTACACCAAGCGCAAATGGCTTGGCTTCAATCTTCACCTTTCGTTTCTGACATAGTCGAAAAATATCTCGTGCTGAATGACCGGTTGCAAGTACAACCGCTACTCCTTTTACATCTCCGTCCTCTGTAACGACCCCTTTCATCTCTCCATTTTCAATGATGAAATCAATCATCTTGGTATTGAAATGCACTTCACCCCCCGCAGTTTCAATGGTTTCTCTGAGGGCAGTGACAAGCTTTGGCAGCTTATTCGTTCCAATGTGAGGATGTGCCTCAAATAGGATCTCCGGTGTGGCACCATGAGCTACAAGAATCTCAAATACTCGTCGGATACTGCCTCTTTTTTTAGAACGTGTGTAGAGCTTTCCGTCGGAATATGTACCAGCCCCTCCCTCTCCAAAACAGTAGTTACTTTCCGGGTTGACTATGTGATCTTTGTTGATAGCTGCCAAATCTCTCCGCCGTGATCGTACATCTTTGCCTCGTTCCAAAATGATAGGTTTTAAACCACCTTCGATTGCCTTAATTGCAGCAAATAGCCCAGCAGGACCTGCTCCTACAATAATTACAGGGTCAGCACTGCTAACATTATGATCTTTTTTGAAATACTCTACGTATTCCACTTCGGGTGGTGTGTCTCTAACCTCTACCCTAAGGTTTACTTTGATCATTTTTTGGCGGGCATCAACCGACCGACGCAAAATGTCTACAAATTGGCCCTTTCTTAAATACCCAAGCTGCTTTAAATGCACTTCCAGGTTCTCAGAATCAAATCCTACTTTGGGTGTTACAATCAGGTCATGAATCGGCATAATACAAAAGTAGGAGTGAAAGCCATAGATATAGTATAGATTCTAAAACAAGTTCATAATGACTGATAAGCGAAGGCAGGCATCATAACTCCTTCAACCCGTCCCACACCTCTGGGTGGCAGGGCAATTCTATTCTGATTTAGCTTTTTAGAAAAACACCATAAATCCCATTCTCGAAGGGGCGTAGAGGTAGGTTAGATATAAAATGGTTTTTTAAAAAGCTAAAAAACTCGATGAAAACCTAGAGTGCAACAGCTCCGTTCTGGGGGATTTCTTTTCGTATGAGAGTTTAGTAGTTTTATTTCATGAACATTAACGATCATCTATCTAAAGTCAACGAATACTTCTCGCCAAAAGTGATTGGTGAGGTGAACGATGTTTACGTGAAAGTAGCCAAGATCAAAGGTGAGGACATTCCATGGCACAATCACAAAAACGAGGATGAGGCATTTTTTATTCTAGAGGGGAAGTTACTATTCGAAGAAGAAGGAAGAGACCCTTTTACTATGAATAAGGGAGACTTTTATGTTGTGAAGAAGGGTATCAACCATCGAGTTTCATCTGAAAAGGAATGCCACATCATGCTAATCGAAAACAAAAGCACTGCTCATACGGGTGAGGTTAACTCGGCAATCACTAAGAGTGTAGAGGAGCAGTTGTGATATATTTTTGTTAATTATCATTAAAACCTCCCAGCACTCCTTACTCAGGATTAAGAAAAAAATATTCGCTTCTTTGTAAGAAATCTCCTCGTTCCCGGACTAGTGGGTTAACGATTCGGAAATGAAAGAAAGCGAACAACGACAAATCTTTAATGAATGGCTGCATGAATACAGGGCTTTACTGTTTAAAGTGATTCGTGCATATGCATTTACTTCAGAAGATCAAAATGACTTGTTTCAGGACGTTTGTCTGCAGGTTTATCGCTCTGCACCCAACTTCAAAGGTTCATCAGCAGTTTCCACCTGGCTCTATCGTATTGCTCTAAATACAGCAATTAAATGGAGTACCAGAGAGAGGAAGCATACTACAGGTCATTATGAAGTTGAGAGAGCTGAGCATGTACTCGAAGTTAAAGAAGAGTCTGTCGATGAACGCATTGCATGGCTGTACGATCAAATCAAGCAATTCAATGAGATTGATCGATCGCTCACTCTTCTATTACTAGACGGCTACAGCTATAAAGAAATGTCCCAGATGATGGGAATATCTGAGAGTAACATCGGGGTGAAGATTCACCGGATCAAAAAACAATTAGTGAATAACTCTAAACAATACGAATATGGAGTTTGACGAAATGCAAAAAATCTGGAACGAACAAAAAGGAGAAACTATGTATGCCATCAACGAAAGTGCCTTGCATAAAAGCATCAGTCGGAAGAAAACAGCTGCGAGTAAACGGATTAATGTGGTGGAGATTATGCTCATGATCATAAACAGCACAGTATCTATAGTCCTATTTACGGATGCAATTATGGATAAAGAAGGTCCATGGGATTATGCCGGCGCAATTATCATGGCACTGACGGTTGTATTCTTGTTGTACTTCCGAAATAAAAGAAAAAAGAAGGAAAACACATTTGATCGCACCATGATGGGTGAACTCGATCATGCGATTTCCAATAGTGGTTCAATGGTTCGCATTGCTACACTGATGATCTACTATTACCTTATCCCCGTAGGGATATTTACCTTTGGAAAAATGCTCTACTTTGGAGCAGATATAGAAAAGTGGCTACTTATCATTGGAATGTTTGCCCTTGCTTTCTTTTTGGTTCGATGGGAGCGTAAAGCCATGCATATTCCTCGAAAACAAAGCTTGATTTCTTTGAAGAAAAAATTGATGGAAGAGTAACGATTACTGGTAAAGTTATTTCCCTTCAAACTTTTTAAGTTGATGTTCATAGTGAGAAGTGTCCTCGTATAATTCTTGGGCTAGTTCGAGGGCTCTCTTCTCCAGTTCAATCGCCGTTTTTCTATTACCCAGCTTGTATTGTAAAGATGCATATGTATCAATCATTGAAGGATTCGGTTGCTGTTCGACAGCTTGCTGCGCCCAGGTAGAAGCAATTTCTAATTGATTTCTGTTGTCAATAAAAAGGTAAAATTTCCATGCAAGTTCGTTCAGCTCTTCCGGATCTTCAACCTCCATCATTCCTACCAGCTCTATGGCATAGTCCGCATATTCGATCCAGTTTTCCTTGAATTCAGCATAATGCAAATTCATCATCAACCTTAAAGTATCTGAGCCTGTGAAACTGACATCTTTAAAAGAATGGAGCAAAGCCCGCATCCCAAAATCATGAAGCTCTTCTGCTTCGAAGATTTCCTGGTACTGAGATAAGTAGGTATCGTATAGCTTGGCGTTAACCACTTTCTGTCCCAGACTATCTTCAAACATTTTTTTGTTCTTGAGTAAATATTGAAACTCTCTACTATAAATATCCCATTGATATGCTGCAAAAACCTGCCATGGTGTATCCATTGTAAGATCTTTTGGCCTGATATCAGATAAATAACTCGATGCAAATCCTTCCGCATCAAGGCATGCATTTTCCAATAATTCAAGATAGTTGAGCATAAAGTCTGTATCTCTCACACCATCATCAAACTTTCTTTCCATTGATAAGAATGTGAGAGAATCTGACAGGGCCTCCTCTCCCAAATAAAGAAACTCATTGGCGTCCATTGCTCCACAACCTCGATGAACGACCTCACTATTTCCATTGATAAATAGGTAGGAAGGAAATACCCCAACCGTATATCTTTCTGCCAATTCTACTCCTGGATAATCTTCCATATCGAGCTGTACATTTATGAAGTTGGAATTATAAAAATTGCTAACCTCAAGATCACCGAATGTATACTCATCCATTTCTTCGCATGGCTCACACCACTCTGCATATGCATTTAAGAAAATCAACTTTCCGCTCATTCGTGCTTTGGAAATCGCCTCATCCCATGAGTCTTCGAACTTGATTTGAGCATTTAATGCTAAAGGAAAAATGAGTAATAGAACGATCAAGTGTTTCATGATGGAAATTTCAACAAAAAACCTCAATATCTGTTTATTCTGTACGGTCAATTGTGCGAAATCGAACAAAGACACAAACCAACCATGAGTTTAACTAATTGATTTACTGATACTTGCAATTCATGGCATAGCTATTGAATTTATAGAGTTAACCAAAACCAAAATCGACATGCTAAAAAACTATCTGATTACGATCTTTCGGCAGATCCAGAAAAACAAAATATTTTCATTTATCAATATTTTGGGTCTGGCTTTGGGCATGGCAGCTTGTCTTGTCATCTCGCAGTATGTAAACTTTCATACTTCCTTTGATAGTTTCCACTCCAATGCTGATCGCATTTTTAGATTAGAATCTGACGCATATAAAAACGGAGAAAATCTGGGCCAGTCCTATAATGCTCCATCCATGATGGGCACATCCCTCCGTGAACAGTCTCCGGTCGTAAAAGAAGTTGCACGATTCTATGATTACAACTACGCAAACAATTCCATTATATACAGTGATGATGACTCCAAGGTTAGCTTTGAGCAACCAGGTGTCTTTATAGCTGATAAAGGTACATTTGAGCTTTTCGATTTCGAGTTTACCGCCGGTAGCCCGGCTAAGTTTGATGAACCTCAAAAAGCTGTCTTAACACGAAAGGCTTCAAAAAAATATTTTGATAATCCGGAAAAAGCCATTGGAAAATCATTCACGCTAAGTGGAAACAATGGGAACCACGAGTATGAATTGATCGGTGTAATAGAAGATATTCCAGAGAACTCTCATATCCAGTTTGAATTACTTCTCTCCTACCCATCTCTGGACAATTATTCGGAAAGCAGACTAAGCTGGATAAACAGTAGCTTCACTACCTATATTCTAGTAAGTGATCCTAATCGTAAAAGCGAGGTGATGTCTGTGGTTACTCAACTACATGAGGAAAACTCCAAAGAATCCTATGCGGCAAATGGCTATGCTGTCGATTATTTTCTTCGACCACTTACCGATATCCACCTTAATGCTGAATTTGAATGGGCGAACAGTGCCGGCGTAGATAGTAAAACGGTATTTGTATTGAGTTTCATTGCTATTATCATCTTGGTAATCGCCTGGATCAACTATATGAATCTATCGCTCGTGCGAACCATGGAACGATTGAAAGAAATGGGTATACGTAAGTGCATGGGATCATCCATGAAACAAATCACTCAACTCTTTATACTGGAGGCTTTCGTAATGAACATCTTGGCGTTTGTCTTAGCCATATTTATGACTCAATTCGGTGAAAAATATTTAATTGAGATGACAGGACTGCCCATATCTGCGCTAATGGACCTGAAGGTACTTACTCTATTATTAGGACTAATCGGAGTTGGCACACTATTGATTGGCTTTTACCCTTACATTCTTTTGAAAACAATGAATGTTGTAAATATTCTGGTTGGAAACCGAGGAAAAGTAGGTGGTGTTAAAATGCGCAAAAGTATGGTTTTCGTACAGTTTATGATCACTTTCATACTTATCGCGGGGACAGTTACGGTCTATAACCAAATCAACTATATGCGGGAAGCAGATCTGGGGATTGATATAGAAAACATCCTTGTGATTAAATCACCTCCAGGTGCTGTACACGCAGATGAACGGCAGGATGTCAAGCGGTTTAACACGCTTAAAACTGAGTTGATTAAATATTCTGGAATAAAAGAGATTACCAATGGAGGTGAAATTCCTGGAGAGCCTGTAGGTTGGGGGGCTAGCTTGCGATTGAAAAATGAGTCCAAGGAGAATTCAGTTTATACCGGATTGATTTCAATGGATGTCGATTACCCTCAATTTTTCAATATTGACCTTGTGGCCGGTCGGGCTTTGAGACAGGGTGATGACCCGTGGAGCAAAGGCGATGTGGTGATCAATGCTAAGCTTGCAGAGCAGTTGGGGTTCAGTAATCCGGAAGATGCAGTTGGATCAGAAATTGATGGATTTTACGGACCAACTTTAAAGGTAAGAGGAGTGGTGGAAAATCATCACCATACTTCTCTGCATAACGATTTTATGCCACTTGCTTACATACTTAGCTCATGGACAGAATTCTACTTCGTCAAGTTGCAGCTGGATGAGAATAATAATTCCGCCAGAAATGCACAATTGAACGATCTTGTCGCTACTGTAAAATCAGAATGGAATCAGGTTTTCACTGATTACCAAATGGACTACTTCTTCCTGGATCGGGCATTTGACGAACAGTATAAAGAAGATATTCGATTTGGAAAGATATTCTCCGGATTCTCAGCATTAGCTATCCTGATCGCCTGCCTTGGGTTGTTTGGGCTTACTTCCTTTAGTGTTCAGCAACGAACCAAAGAAATTGGTATCCGAAAAGTACTTGGAGCAAGTGCCAGAAACCTGATGGTTTTATTATCTAAAGAATACATGGTGCTTGTTGTAGCCGCTTGTTTGGTCAGCTTACCACTCGCCTGGTGGATGATGTCAAAGTGGCTGGAAGATTATACCTTCCGAATAGATCTTGGATGGTGGTTTGTGATCATACCAATTGCGTTTGTGATTGGATTGGCACTACTCAGCATTTCTTCGAAAGTGTTGAGTACGGTTAAGACAAATCCGGTAAAATCATTACGATCAGAATAAAAAACGCCCAATTACCTACTTACTCTACTATGTAAAAACCCCGCTAATGCGGGGTTTTTTATGTAAGCTTCAACTGTACTAATGACTTCACCTAAATGTCAAGTTGAAAAGCAACTATCTATGTATTCTCTAAGAATGGCTTTCAATTATTTTATCATAACTGTTTACAAATCAACTCATTAAGGTGTTCCTTCGGATTGAATAGCGTTTCAGGTTAAGAGTAATAATTTAGGAACCGTAAATTCCTCGAGCATTCATTTTACTTATCGGTCATCAAATCGCGCGGGAGAAAGACCGTAGTGCTTTATTTTCGAGTCTTAAAATGGAAACCGATGGGTAAGAATGTATTTGGACAATCCCTATGGCTTAAGAAGAAAGTCTTTCAAATAGTAGGTAACATGGCTCGTAAGCGATTTCTAGAGCCAAATAATGTGACAATACATGGTGGCGAGGTTATACCCCACCTGCCTGAAAAGGGAGTACTTTTTATTTCTAACCATCAAACCATTTTTACGGATGTAATTACCATGTATCATGTCTTCTTTGCCTCGCTCAACGGACAAATCAATTCAATAGAAAAGAATAACTACCTGAAGGATCCTAAGCTAAACTTATATTATGTGGCAGCACGTGAAACTATGGAAAAAGGAATCCTTCCTAAAGTTTTAGCGCTTGCAGGTGCTGTGAGTGTAGATCGAACCTGGCGCAAAGGAGAAGAAATGATTAAACGTGAAGTAAACCCTGATGATACCAAGTCTATTGGTATGGCAATTAAAGATGGTTGGGTAGTTACATTTCCACAAGGAACCACAAGGCAAGGTGCGCCAGTCAGAAAAGGGACTGCACATATTATCAAGCAATATAAACCAGTGGTTGTGCCGGTTAGGGTAGACGGCTTCAGGGAGGCATTTGATAAGACCGGTCTCAAAAGGCTTAAAACAGGAGTAGATCTACAGGTCAGCTTTAGTGAGCCATTAAAAATTGACTATGACAATGAATCAGTTGAGGAGCTGGTACAAAAGATGGGTAAGGCGATTGGAGAAGAGAATTAATCGCTCCCTGAGACAATCTAAACTTTAATTCGTGAAAAAATTTGGCTAGAAATAAATTGTACATAATGTTTGCTGTATTTGCAAAATATTATCAGAATCTATTATCACCACATGAAGAATTTATTATTTATTGGACTGTTTTTTCTCTCTCCTTTTCCTGGAAATCTATTCCAGGAAAAACTAGTTGATTACCTCAAGCAAAACCAAACTGAAAAGATTTATCTCCACCTTGACAAAAAATATTATGGCTCAGGTGATATCATTTGGTTTAAGGCATACCTAATCAACGCTACAACACATCTTCCAAGTGAAATTAGTGGGACAATTCATATTGAACTGGTTAATAGTGAAGGAGAAGTAATGCAATCTGAGCTTTTAAGAGCTGAAAGCGGGCTATCTCATGGACAAATTAAACTCCCTAAATCAACACCTAGTGGAGTTTATCAAATTCGAGCATATACCAATTGGATGCTTAATTTTTCTCACGAGTTTATCTTCAAAAGGAATTTTGAAGTGATTAATTCTGCCCTGGAAAATTCCAAAGAGAACTATAATAGTGAGAGGAAGATAAAACAAGTTGACTTTTTACCTGAAGGCGGAGATTTAATTGCAGGTATTGGAACGAAATTAGGAATCAGTGCATATGACAGTTTAGGTCATGGTCTTGCAACTGAAGGAGTGATAAAAAATGAGCAAAATGAGCCAGTAGCTACTTTTCAAACAAATAGATTAGGTAAAGGCCTCTCATTTTTAACCCCGAAATCAGATAAGAAATATTATGCTGAAATCAACGGAGCAAAGTTTTCCCTTCCAGAAGTAAAGCAAAAAGGTGCATCCATAACTGTAACTCATAGATACGAATCTGATGACATCATTGTCTCCATTATATCTAAAGGTGTATCTCTTACAAATGGTCATCTAGTAGCACATCGGCGTGGAGAGCCACTTTTCACACATAAGAATGTCAATGAAGCATCCTTTGCTACAAAGTTGAGAAAACAAGATTTGGGAACAGGAATGATACACCTGACTTATTTCAATGATCAAAACATCCCTCTGTGTGAGCGATTGATCTACCCAAACATACCTACACTATTTAATAATGATTTAGAGATAAAGCCAAATGCAGAATCATATTCCAAACGATCTAAAGTACAATTAAACATTAAAATTCCTCAGTCACTTCACTCTGCTTCATTAGTAGTAAATCCCAAACAAGAACAGCACTTTACTGAAAATGATGAATCCATTATTTCATCATTCATGTTGACATCCGATTTGAAAGGAAGAATCGATTCGCCAGGTAGTTACTTTATGGGAACAAAGGAAGCCTATAAGGCCATGGACATGCTGATGTTAACAAATGGATGGTCTCGCTTCAAATGGGAGGATATTCTTGCAGGAAAAGGAGTAGAAAAGACTTTTCCAATAGAAAAAGGAATAACCATTAAAGGGCAATTGGTTGGGTACTATGACCAAACAAAAACAAGAAAAGGAACAATCAAAATGACCACCACCAACAATGGTGTCAAAATTGCTCAAGGAATCACTAATGAAGATGGCAAATTCATCATTTCTGATAATATATTCGAGGATAGCACCAGGGTTATTCTAGAAGCAACCGGATTCAATAAGAAAGGCACAAAAGAAGATGATAATGTAAGTATCAATCTCACCCTTCCAAAAAGACCTAAATCAGACCCCTATTTGAGCGCACCTGATGTAATTGATAATTTCGAACAAACAGTTTCAAAGCAAGCTCAAATTCGAAATGCATACTTCCTTGATGACGAGGCTTCTTTTCTTGATGAAGTCGTGGTAAAGGGAAGGCGAATCGATGAGCGAGTAGAACAAACCCGGAGATACTTAGAGCCAGATAGCAGAATTATCCTTGATTCTATGAGCTTTAGTCCAGCTGGGTCAGTAATAGATCTTTTAAGAAATGTTTCAGGAGTTGTAGTCTCAGGGTATGGTCAAAATCAATCTGTAACAATACGTGGTATTTCTTCAATCAATGGCTCTAGTAGTCCATTGTTTGTTTTAGATAATGTTCCGGTAGATATTTCAGCAATCAGGTCACTACCGGTTCAACAAGTAGATTTTGTGGATGTGTTAAAAGGAACGAAGGCAAGTATTTATGGAATTCAAGCTGCAGGAGGAGCAGTACTGGTTTATACCAAGAAGGGAGAAAGTTTGAGAGCTGCTAAAAAAGCCAAAGGGCTGCTTGTATTTACACATCCGGGATATCATCAAAGCAAAGAATTCTACAGCCCTAACTATGAAATACCAGAAGAGAGTCATTCAATTCCCGACTATCGGTCTACATTGTTTTGGGAACCAAATATTTCCCCTGGTGAAGAGGAAACACAAATTCAATTCTATTCATCTGACCAGGATGGTGTTTTTGATGTGCGAATAGAGGGTCTAATGAAAGATGGAACTCCTTTTGTTGAAAGGTCATCCTTCACTGTCGAATAAAAACAATGAAGCCCCTGACAAACTAATGTCAGGGGCCATTCTTGGCAGAATATGACTAACACCTACTGTTAACCATGCTTTTAGACAGCAGTAAACTGTCACTCTGAAACTGTTGCCGACAAAGGCAGGTTTATTTCAGAGTCTAATGAGCACCCGACGTTTAACTGCCTGATTGGCAATACAAAGTCGGGATGACAAAAGGACTGGTGTCCTTTTGTCAATCCACGTTATCGTGTAAAAACTTATTGTTGCCTAGAATCTGATTTTCTTCATTCAGATTATACTTTGAGACATTACGCTCAGAAGAATGAGGCACATTCTGAAGTTTAACCTTTTTACGCTCATATGCCGGAACATCCAATCGTTCTTTGAACTCTTCAGTTGGCATATCGAACTTCTTGTTATTAAACATCGCCTCACGTTCTGCTCGTTCCTGAGCAAGTCTTACCTGCTTAGAGCTAGGCGAAGCATGAAATGCGTCAGCGATATCTACCTCATCTTCATGGATTTCCTCTTCTTCATCGTGATCAAAACCATCTGTGAAGTCAAACTCAAAAGAACGCTGCTCCGGTTTTTTTCTCCGTTGCTCCTCTTCCTCTACTTCACGCTTTATTTCATCTTTCAGTGAGCTGAATTCATAGTCCCAATCTTCCACTCTATCCTTATCACTCTCATCCTCAATTTCGAACATGAAATCTGATGTATTACCTTTCTTTTTGGAATCGTCTATTTCTTTTTGAGATAGCAGATCAAAACGCTTGGCTTCTTCTTCCTTGGATATGTATTCTCCCTCTTCGTCTACTTTACCAAATCCTGTGGCTATAACAGTCACTCGGATATTCTCACCTAACGAGCTATCCACACCATGACCAAAGATTACTTCTGCATTGTCTCCGGCATATTCCTGGATATAGTCTGTGATATCAGTAAGCTCATCCATCTGGAGCTCTGCTTCCTCACCGGAAATGATTGAAAGTAAGATTTTCTCTGCGCCGTAGATATCCTGCTGATTCAACAGCGGTGAGTTAAGTGCTTCTTCTGCCGCTCTTCTTGCTCTGTTATCACCGATTGTTTTCGCTGATCCCATCACTGCCGGTCCGGCACCTTTCATCACGGTCTTCACATCTTCAAAGTCCACATTTACGTAACCCGGAACGGTAATAATCTCCGCAATACCTTTTGCCGCAGTGGTTAAAACATTGTCTGCCTGGCCGAATGCTTCACTAATGGAAAGATTTCCGTAAATCTCTCTTAATTTATCATTCATGATCACTAGGACAGTATCACAGTATTTCTTCAGTTCCTTGATACCGTCTTCAGCGGCTTTCATTTTCTTCTTGCCCTCGAAAGCAAATGGTGCAGTGACGATACCTACTGTAAGGATATCCAGCTCACTGGCTACCTGCGCAATGACTGGTGCTGCACCGGTACCGGTACCACCACCCATTCCTGCAGTGATAAAGACCATTTTCGTGTCTTGCGAGAGTAGGTCACGAATTTCTTCTTTGCTTTCGATTGCGGCATTTTTGCCTCTTTCAGGATTTGCTCCTGCTCCTAACCCACTGGTCAGGTTTGTTCCTATTTGCAGTTTGCTCGGAACCGCACTGCTTTCCAGTGCTTGATGGTCCGTATTACAAACCACAAACTCTACATCCCGGATCCCCAGGCTGTACATGTGATTAACAGCGTTGCTGCCGCCACCACCAACACCCACCACCTTAATGATGGATTTATGATGTGACGGTAAGTCGAATTGATACATATTTTCTGCCATAATTATAAAGTTTTGAGTTCAGAGTTTCGAGTTTCGAGCCGTCTCGCAGCTCGTAACTATTGACTCGCAACTAGTTTATTTTATCATCAAAATCATCGATTAAAAGGCCTTTCGTTTTCTCTAGAATATTGGAAAAAAACTTATTGCCTTGCTTCATTTTTTTCTTATCTCCTTTGTATGAAGGTGCTTCCGAGTACCTAGCCTGGCGAATGTCCAGTGCTTTAAATCCTGAAAGTACAAGCCCTACAGTAGTTGCGAACATCGGGCTCTTCGCTGCATCCACTTTGCTTCTACCCAGATGTTCGTTTGGATAACCAATGCGCGTGTCTAGTCCTGTCATGTATTCAAACAACTGACTTAGATTAGTAAGCTGCGAACCACCACCAGTCACTACAATACCTGCAGCCAACTTCTTATTGTATCCTGAGCTGATGATTTCTGTATGAACCAGCTCGATGATTTCCTCCATCCTCGCCTCTATAATGTGAGCGAGGTTCTTTATGGAAATTTCCTTTGGTGGACGGTTTCTTAAACCAGGGATCGATACGATCTCGTTCGGACTCGCTTCTTCCGAGATAGCCTTTCCAAATTTAGTTTTTAGCAATTCTGCCTGATGCTCCATTACCATGCAGCCTTGCTTGATATCAGAGGTAATGATGTTGCCACCGAAAGGTATCACAGCGGTATGACGTATGATGTTGTCATAGAATACTGCAACGTCTGTCGTACCACCTCCAATATCTACCAGGCAAACGCCTGCCTCTTTCTCCTCGTCACTTAGCACAGATAAGCTGGACGCGAGTGGTTCCAAAATGAGATTCTCAATCTGGAGCCCAGCCTTTTTCACACACTTGTTTATATTGTTGATTGCGTTGGTTTGAGCTGTAATGATATGGAAGTCAGCCTCAAGCTTTACACCTGTCATCCCAACCGGATCCATGATGCCATCTTCATAGTCTACGATGTAATCCTGAGGCATCACATGAATGATCTCACTACCCGGAGGAGTGACAATACGATGCATGTCACTGTTCAAACGAGCTAAATCCTCAATAGTGATCTCACCGTCTTTATCTTCCCTAGTAATGCCGCCATGATGTACTGCACTTTTGATGTGCTGCCCCGCAATGCCAACATTAACCACACCAATATCAATACCTGACTGTTCGCTTGCTTCGGAGATCGCTTTCTCTATTGCACGAACAGTCTTATCAATATTGGTGACAATTCCACGGATCACACCATCAGATACTGCCTTGCCCATGCCGAGTATCTCGAGCTTTCCGTATTCATTTTTCTTTCCTACAATGGCACAAATCTTTGTGGTGCCAATGTCTAGTCCAACGATGATTTTATCTTCCATAATATTTTTATTTCTCGGTGATTAAACTTAATTCCGTCATTCCCGTGAAGGCGGGAATCTCAAAACATCCCCCTGCTATTATTCTCCCCCTACCCTTCGAAACGCCTAACCGCTCCAGAGGGGGAAAAGATCCTTCGCTTTGCTTAGGATGACACACTAAAATGATATTTCCAACTATGTTGGTCATTCACATATAATTTGATTCTCAAACTTCAGATTTACCCGATCGTAGGTATTCCATCCTTTCTTCGGTAAAATCTCCTTATAAAAAGTCATCAGCTTTGAAAACTTTCTTTCTAAATCTTCAGGCTTACCAAACTCAACAACCTGCTTCGTTACCTGAGGAAACAGTTCTATCTCTCCATCTTTTCTAATGAAGATATGTGCAATCTGGGCTTTCCAGAATTCATCCTTTTCAATAAAAGTTAGCAGCTCAAATACCTGCCTTCCAAACTTGCTTTCATTCAGGTTTTTCTCCCACATGAATTCAAATTCCGTTTCCATTAATGGTACCCGAGCGGTATGTTTCGCATTAATCGGGAGCACCCGACCATCTTCATCGATGTATCTATCCTTTTTCCCATCAATGAAAAGTCTTGCTATCGGCTTACTCTGCTCAACTTTCACCTGTAAATTCCCCTTCAGGTCTCGATATACCTGAGCATCCTTCACAAATGGATTGGTTTCCACTCGTTCTTCCAGCACTTTTGGATCAAGATCCCCCATTTCCACACCTATGACATAATCTACACTCTTATCTGTCATCAGATCAACAACCTCCAGCTGATCAGTAAAAAATATTCCCTCCTGATCAAAGATTTCAACTTTTACATTCTCCACAGACCTCCCATTATTTTTTATTCCTGCAAAGGTGATCAGCGTAAGCAAAAGCAACCCGCTGAATGAGTAGATCAGTATGTTTTTCTTTTCTTCCTTACTCATCTTCTTCACTTTTAGGATTAAACTTATTTTTCATGTACTCGGCGATTTTCGGAACCTCACGGTCAATGTCACCGGCCCCTATGGTCACCACTATATCCAGATTATGATCTTCTAGTTCTTGCAGCAAGTAGTCTTTAGTCACCATCACCTTATTCTCATTCTCCATCAGATCATAAATTGACTTGGAACTCACCCCTTCGATCGGTTCCTCCCTGGCAGGATAAATGTCCAGCAGAATCACGTCATCTGCTTTATCCAGTGCCTCAGCAAAGCCTTTCTTGAAATCGTTTGTCCGTGAATACAAGTGCGGCTGAAAAATGGCTGTGATCTTTCGCTTGCCTGCTAATGATCTCACAGACTTAAGAAATGCATTGATCTCTTCAGGATGATGCGCATAATCATCTATCAGCGTAGCTTGTGGACTTCTAAAGACGTACTCAAACCTTCTCTTTACTCCCTTATAGGATCGCATCAGTTTGCGAATTTCTCGTCCTTCCATACCCATATCTACAGCTACAGTGATAGCTGCTAAAGCATTCTCCACATTATGATACCCCGGAAACTCCAGGTGCACATCTGATATTTTTTCCATCCCATAGCGATAAGTGAATACAAAAGCACCATTCACAATTCGAAGTGCATCAGCTACCGCATCACCATTTCGTATGGCGTAAGAGACGTATTTATTACCTGGGTTAATCTTGAACCCAGCCTCAGAATGCATTAGCACTTTCCCATCCTTTGGCGTCTTCTTCACAAACTCCTCATAGGTATCCAGCATAGCTGTTTCATCTCCATAGATATCCAAATGATCCGGATCTAAGGAAGTGATGATGGTATAGTTAGGATTCAATCGCATGAATGAACGATCGTATTCATCCGCTTCCACAACTACTGGAGCATTATCATCCCCAATTATCAGGTTATTGCCTGTATTTGCCATGATCCCACCAACAAACGCCGAACAGCCTTTACGGGAATGACTCAACAAGTGAGCGATCATGGAAGTAGTCGTGGTTTTACCGTGCGTTCCAGCTACAGCAATGGTGAAATGATTTTCTGTGATCATTCCGAGTACTTCTGATCGCTTCATCACTGTAAAGCCATTATCACGGAAGTAATTAAACTCAATGTGATCTTGTGGGATAGCAGGCGTATAAACGATCAATGTACCTTCTTTTTCCAGGAATTTATCATCAATCAAATCCAGCTGATCTTGATAATGCACGTCAATTCCTTCCCCAACAAGCTTTTTGGTCAGATCGGATTCCGTCTTATCATATCCGGCCACCGCCTTCCCTTTCGCATGGAACCAACGAGCCAATGCACTCATGCCGATACCTCCGATACCGATAAAATAGGCGCTATTTACTTCGTTGAGCTTCATGATTGATGATTGGTTTTAAACATCCACCTGCTTACACACGAATCCAACACACCCCCGAAGCGTCGAACCGCCTTCAAAGGGGGAATAGATCCTTCGCTGCGCTCAGGATGGCAAAATTGAACTATATGTTCTCCAGCTAATTTCATTCCTCAACCAATTTTACCACTTCGTTTGCGATATCCATGGCCGCATTTTCATGCGCCATAGCTCCAATATTCTTTGACAGCTTTTGCTGTCGATCTTTATCTTTTAATAAAGCAATGGCCTCATCAATAAGCTTGTCCATGGCTTCATTGTCCTTTACCATTTCAGCTGCGTCATTATCTACTAATGCTTTGGCATTGATCGTCTGATGATCCTCAGCAACATTTGGAGAAGGGACTAAAATGGACGGCTTTCCAGTCAGCATGAGTTCTGCAATGGATAGTGCGCCTGCTCTCGAAATCACCACATCAGCACAGGCATAGGCAAAATCCATCTGAAAAATGAAATCCTTAAGAATGACCTTTCCACCTTTATCTTCTACTCTCCCTTTCATTTCATCATGGTAGTAACCACCACATTGCCAGATCAACTGAATATCCTCTTTTGCAAGCCTCTCTAAACCATCAAGAACGCTTTCATTCAATGTTCTTGCTCCCAAGCTTCCTCCTATTACCAGTAGTGTTGGTTTAAACTCATCCAGCTCAAAATGCTTGAATGCCTCAGCTTTTCGATTAGGATTAAGCTTGATAGTCTTTCGTACCGGATTTCCGGTTACTACTATTTTATTAGCAGGAAAGTACTTTTCCATTCCTTCATGAGCCACACATATCGTTCGAGCTGATTTAGATAACCATTTATTGGTCAGTCCGGCATAGGAGTTTTGCTCCTGAATTAGGATCGGAATTCCTTTTTTACCCGCTACATATAGCAATGGTCCGCTTGCATATCCTCCTACTCCTACCACCACATCAGGATTGAATTTCTTGATCAACTTAGATGCTTGCCGAATGCTCGACAAAAGCTTGAATGGAAACATTAAATTATCTGCAGAAAGCTTTCGTTGAATGCCACTGATCCATAATCCTTCGATCTCAAAACCAGCCTCAGGCACTTTCTTCATCTCCATCTTGCCTTTGGCACCCACGAACAAAATGTCCACCGACTGAAGCATATCCTTCAATGCCTGGGCAATGGAAATTGCCGGGTAGATGTGGCCACCTGTGCCACCACCGCTAATCATTATCCGATATGTTCGTCCCTGTTCGATTATGCTGCTTCTTTATATTGGTTTCCAATCGTTCCTCCAAAATTGTCTATCTCACCTCTACTCACACTGAGAATAATGCCCAGCGCCACTCCGGCAAAAAGCTGAGAGGTACCTCCCATACTGATAAATGGAAGAGTTAATCCCGTAACCGGTCCAAGTCCCACTGCAACTCCCATATTTACCAGTGCCTGTATGACCAGCGCAAAGCTTAGTCCTGCGGACAGCAGTCCGCCATAAGCCCTGTCATTCTGTTCTGCTGCCTTCATTCCCCGATACAATAGAGCGAGGTATAGAAAGAGAATGAGTATACCACCAATTAATCCGTACTCTTCTAATATGATCGCATAGATGAAATCTGAGTATGGGTGCGGCAAGAAATTTCGTTGATCACTTTGCCCAGGCCCCTTACCTATGACACCACCGGAGGCAATTGCGATATATGCCTGCTTCGCCTGATATGGTGTATCGTTATTGATAAAGTCTTCTACCCTTGAGATAGCTGTTCCACCTCTTTGGCCAACCATGAATGCCACAGATCCAAATGATGCACAAATCACTACGAGCATCGCCAGGTATTTCACAGGGATCCTACCAATGAAAAGAACCAGCATGCATGTAAGGAATAATAGGATCGCTGATGAAAAATTGGTCAGTGCAATCAATCCACAGATCAATCCGATCCAGAATAGCATTGGAACAATGGCTTTTTGAAAATCATCAATGGATCGCTGACGCTTGGATAGCATACTCGCTAATGTCACTAGTAGGGCAAGCTTCGCTAAGTCTGAAGGCTGAAATGCCTGATTGATTACCGGGATCGTTAACCACCGGGATGCTTCGTTGATATTGGTACCAAACATCCAGGTAAACAGAAGAAGTGGCACACAGAGCCATAGAACAAGGCGTGAAATTTTAGAGTAATAACGATAATCGATGCGGTGGGCAAGCCAGATGGCTATCAAACTCACCACCACCAAAACCGAGTGCTTGATCAAATAGTACTCTGTGTTGCCATCCATCATTTTGTAGGCCAGGCTGCCGGTGGCACTATACACCACCAAAATGCTAAATAAGGAAAGGATCAGCACGATGAACCAAATCACCGGGTCGCCTTTCAGGTTTCGATATGCCCAATTTTTTACTTCATTCATACTTCTTCATTTTTGAGGTTCAACATCCCCCTGGTTTCATTTTGTAATACAATCCTCCCCCTAACCCCCTCCAAAGGGGGAAACTGATTCATTAAGGATATGGAGAACTGCATTTTCATCATGCCTCTTTCGTTTTTAATGTCTTGGCGAGCTTATTGACTGCTCGCTTGAATTTGTCACCACGATCCTCGTAATTGTCGAACAAATCGAAGCTGGCACAGGCCGGAGACAGTAACACAACATCTCCATCATTTGCCCACTCATGTGCCTGATGAATCGCCTTTTTGACTGAATCAACCTCTGCGATTCGATCCAGTTTAGATCCGAAAAACTCAGTCAAAGCGCTGTTATCCTTACCCATACAGATCAGTCCTTTCACTTTTTTCTCTACCAATTTCTCGATCTGCTTGTAATCATTTCCTTTATCGATTCCTCCGGCAATCCAAATGATATCTCCTTTCACACCATCCAGCGCATAGTAGACAGAATCGACATTGGTAGCTTTCGAATCGTTGATGTATGCCGCACCATCTATCTCCTGCACGAATTCCAATCGGTGAGGTGCATTTTTAAAGTTTTTAAGTCCCTTCAATACTTTTTCAATCGGCACCTCCATGCAAAGTGCACTCAACACAGCGGCCATGCTGTTGACCATATTGTGTTTCCCAATCAATGAGATTTCAGAAACTGGTATTTTATATTCAGCATTATCCTTCTTGAACTGGAAATTAAAAATCAGATGCTCTTCCTTTAGATAAGCGCTGAGCTTGTTATTGTTAGAAGCTGACATGGCAAACATGCTTGCCTCGATTTTTCTGCGGCTAATTTCTTCTGTCACCGGCTCAGAATCTGCACAGTAGATGAAAGCCTGTTCGTTCGTTAGATTCTCTACAATTCTGAATTTCGAAGTGACATACTTATTGAAGTTGTACTCATACCGATCCAGGTGATCCGGAGTGATATTCAGTAACACAGCCACATCCGGTCGGAAATTTTGGATCCCGTCCAATTGGAAACTACTTACCTCCACGACATAATAATGATAGCCACCTTCTGCAACGAGTCCGGCAAGGCTTCTTCCAACGTTTCCCCCTAATGCCACTTTATAACCTGCGGTTTTCAGCAAGTGATAGGTTAGCATCGAAGTAGTCGTCTTTCCATTGGTGCCGGTAATGGCAATCACTTTTGCCTTATCGATAAATCGATACGCAAACTCTATCTCAGAAATGACAGGTATGTCTTTACTCACAATTTTTTGAACCAATGGAGCTGTATCAGGAATACCAGGGCTTTTCACCACGAGTGCAGCCTTCATAATGAGTTCTTCCGAGTGGCCACCTTCTTCAAAATCTATTTTCTGACTTTTGAGCGTCCTTCTCCGGTCTGGAGCCAGGTTTGCTCCGTCAGAAAGGAATACATCATAGCCCTTTTGACGAGCGAGTATGGCAGCCCCAACGCCGCTCTCTCCTCCTCCCAATATGACTATGCGTTCGTTCATTATTCTTCTTCTTTTTGTTTTCGGTCAATAATCACATCAAAACATCTGGAATAGATCGACATCAGGTCGTATCCATCCTTTACAAAGTCATTGATCAAAGCGATCTTCTGCTTTTTATTGGCCAGCTCAAGCTGATCAAGGATGAAAAGCACCTCATCTGTTTCATCCTCTAGTTTCCCCATTATTTGATTGAATACCATTTCAGAAGGTGCCTTTAGCAACTTCAAAAAATGATCATCTATCTTACGCGAACATCGAATTAGCATGGATGTTGCCTGCACCAGGGTGCCCGATGGAATGAGCTCAGAAAGCTGCACCGCACCTTTCTGGAATTTCTCGTTTAATTCATGGATTTCTGTTACTGTCATTATCTGATTTTTAGCGTTGCAAGTGTGAAAATGGCTAGGAGAATACCCATGATCCAGAACCTTCCTACGATCTTGGCCTCATGAATCCCCTTCTTTTGATAATGGTGATGGAGCGGCGACATCAAAAAGATGCGTCTTCCTTCCCCGTATTTCTTTTTGGTGTACTTGAAATATGACACCTGAATGATCACCGATAAATTTTCGATAACCAGTATCCCACATAGTATTGGGATCAATAATTCTTTCCGAATCACAAACGCCAAAACGGCGATGATTCCACCTAATGAAAGGCTTCCGGTATCACCCATGAAAACCTGAGCCGGGTAGGCGTTGTACCAAAGGAAACCAATGCAGGCTCCTACAAAGGCAGTACAGAAGATCACCAGTTCTCCTGAGTTTGGAATGAACATGATGTTGAGGTAATCTGAGAAAATCGCATTACCTGATAGATATGCCAGAACAGCTAATGTCAGAGCGATGATTGCACACGTTCCTGCTGCCAGCCCATCGAGTCCATCGGTAATATTCGCTCCGTTTGAAACTGCTGTAACGATGAAGATGACAACCCCTACATACAGCACCCATGAGTAATCAGATAAGAACTCAGGAAGCAACCACTCATAGTTGAATTCATTATTAGAAACAAATGGTATCGTAGTAAGCAAGGAGTTTTCATCCTTAAATGCTTCCCCAGAAAAGTCACGAACCACAATGTCTTCATGGAATACCATAACCAGTCCCACTAGCAGACCCAGACCGATCTGTCCGGTCACTTTGAATTTTCCTCTGAGCCCTTCCTTGTTTTTCTTTTTTACTTTCAGGTAGTCATCCAAGAAGCCGATACTACCCATCCAAAGTGCGGATATGATCAGCAGAATAATGTAGATATTGCCCAGGTCTGCAAAAAGAAGTGTAGGGATCACAATACCGGAAATGATGATAATCCCACCCATGGTAGGCGTTCCTTTCTTTTCCATCTGGCCTTCCAATCCTAGGTCACGGATGGATTCTCCCAGCTGGTACTTTCGAAGCATATTGATCAGCTGCTTTCCAAAAGTGATTGTAATTAGCAATGAAAGCAATGCCGCCATCCCAGCACGGAATGAGATGTACTGAAACATTCCCGCTCCCGGGAAGTCTATTTGATTGAGATATTCAAATAAGTAGTTCAGCATCTTTCGATTATAGATTTATTTGATATTAGATTATACATCCCCCTGCAGCCGCACAGCCTAGCACACCCCCCTTTATAAGGGGGATTATTTCTTGAGATATTTTCTAAAACTGTATTCATTAGTTCAATAGCTCTTTTAATACCTCTCTATCGTCAAAGTGATGGCGTACACCATTTATCTCCTGATAGGTCTCATGACCTTTCCCAGCCACCAAAATGATGTCCTGATCGCTTACCAGATTGCAGGCCGTCCGAATCGCTTCTTTTCGATCTGTAATCACCATCACATTCCGTTCTTTTGATTTCGGTATTCCCTCTTTCATATCCTCAATGATCTCTTGTGGATCTTCGGTTCGTGGATTATCTGATGTCAGAATAATCTTATCACTGAATCGCGCCGCAATACCCGCCATTTTTGGTCGCTTGGATTTATCTCTGTCTCCCCCGCACCCTACTACAGTCACCAACGTCTCATTTTTGGTTCTGAGATCATCGATTGTTTTAAGTACATTCTCCAAAGCATCCGGCGTATGCGCATAATCTACAATGGCCATTACATTGGATTTATTATCTACTTTTTCGAATCGGCCACTAGCTCCGGTAGTAGTAGAAAGCCCACTTAGCACATCCTCTTTTTCCTCTTCTAGAAGCACAGCCACAGCGTAGGCAGTAAGCAAGTTGTAGGCGTTGAATTCACCGATGAGTTTGAACCAAACGTCAACCCCGCTGAAATTCAATTCTAACCCCTGGAGGGTATTATGAATGATACGGAGCTTAAAATCCGCCATCGATCGGATACCCATGCGATGTTTTTTCGCTTTCGTATTCTGAAGCATCACGGACCCACGTTTGTCATCCACATTGACCAATGCGAAAGACTCAGATGAAAGGCCATCGAAAAGCAGCTTCTTCGCTGCGATGTACTCGTCAAATGTTTTGTGGTAATCGAGGTGATCATGACTGATATTGGTAAATACACCTCCGGTAAAATGAATACCTGCCACTCGATTTTGTACCAGGGCATGGGAGCTCACTTCCATAAAAGCATGCGTACAACCACTATTGACCATTTCAGCCAAAAGCTGGTTAAGTTGTACTGCATCCGGAGTAGTAAAGCTGGTGTCTAAGACCTTATGGTTAATCTTATTCTCTACGGTTGAAAGTAAGCCCACCGAATAGCCCAGGTTTTGGAAAAGCTCAAACAGTAGTGTTGCACAAGTGGTCTTGCCATTTGTACCTGTGATGCCTACAAGCTTCAATTTCTCTGAAGGTCGTCCATAGAAATTCGATGCGATGATGCCCAGGGCTTTCGCTGAATTGTCTGTCTGAACAACAGTAATGTCTTTATCTAAATCTTTAGGAACCGACTCACAAACGATCACTTTGGCTCCTTTTTCAATAGCTCCCTCTATGAAATCATGACCGTCCACGGTTAGTCCTTTCACTGCAACAAAGAGGAAATCCTTTTCCACTTTACGTGAATCAAAGGTCACTCCAGACACTCTCTCATCACGGTTTCCTGTGATGGACTTAAGCGAGACGCCAAACAATATGTCTTTTAGTGTTTGCATCAGCTCAGACGAAGTTTTATGGTTGTGCCTTTAGTTAATCTTCCTCCTGGTGTCATAGATTGTGTTGCGACACGCCCTCTACCCTTCACTTCTACTTCCAGGCCTAGATTTTCCAGTACATAGATCGCATCACGCAAAGTCATACCTCTCACGTCAGGTACCACTTCATATTTTACTGGGTTACCTTCCCAGTATACCGCATCATTGATGACATCTGTAGTCACCCATTCGGTCTCGGACTTAGCATGATTGGAAATACCTAGTTGATTGCATATCATGGTGAGCTCCTCACGCTTTCCTGCCTTGATGTATGGGAATACGCCAGTTACATACGTGCGTTCCTCAGTTCCAATTTCATGCATATCCAGCTCCAGGGAGTAGATTTTATCTGCTATTTCTTTGAAGACAGGAGCAGACACATCACTTCCGTATATCTGGTAGCCTTTTGGATTGTCGATCACTACGATGCAGCTGTAGCGTGGAGCCTCAGCCGGGAAGTAACCTGCAAACGACGTGTAATACTCACGCACATAGCGACCATTTTTTACCTTTTTCGCGGTTCCGGTTTTACCCGCAATTTTGTAATGGCTGTGATTGATGTTTTTAGCGGTACCACGCTCAACCACACCTTCCATCATCAGCTTTACTTTCCGTAAGGTCTCTTTTGAAGCGATTCGTTCGTTGATGATTTCCGTATCAAATTCGTCTACCATGCGATCTGCTTTCATCACTCCTTTCACAATCATCGGCTTCACCATTTTGCCATTGTTGGCAACTGCATTGTAAAGTGTCAACATTTGAAGAGGTGTCATTTTCAACTCATAACCATGTGACATCCACGGCAAACTCACACCACTCCAGGTACTATCAGATGGATCTTTGATGTATGGTTTACCCTCTCCTACCATCTGAAAATCAAGTGGTTGGTGAAGGTTCATTCGCTTGAGGTAATTGATGTATTTCTCCGGGTTATTTCCAAAATAATGTGAGATCAACTTGGCCACACCAACATTAGAGGACTTCTCAAACACCTCTTGAACGGTAAGCCTTCCAAATCCTTCTGGTGTATGATCCCGCATGGTTTTATCAAAAAATTCGAGTTTACCATCTCCGGTATCCACCGTATCTGAAAGCTTGATGTCGGTTTCTTCTAACAGTGCAATCATGCTTGCAAGTTTGAAAGTAGAACCGGGCTCCCTTGATCCTTGACTTCCCACGGCATAGTTGTAGCGCTCGTAATAATCTCCTTTACTGTTTCTGCTCAGATTAGAAATCGCTTTAATCTCGCCGGTTTTTACTTCCATTACGATCGCCACCCCATAGTCTGCATCGTGCTTTTGAAGCTCGTCAAGTAACGCGGACTCTGTTACATCTTGCAGATCAACATTAATAGTCGTTTGAATATCGTAACCATCCACAGGGCGTCTTTCGGTACCGTCATAAATCGGTCTCCAACCCCCGCCGGCCATTTTTTGGTACAATCCCTTGCCGTTGATACCAGCCAGTTGCTTGTTGAAGCTATATTCCAATCCTACGACTCCACGGTCGTTGGCATTGACGCTACCAATGGTTCGAATGCCTAAATGGGAGAAAGGCAGAAAGCGTTTTTCTACCTTTTCGAAGATAACTCCTCCTTTTAACCGACCTTCCCGAAAGAGCGGCCAGTTTTCCATATTCTTTTTGTCCTGGTAGCCAATTTCTTGTCTGTTGAGTGTCAGATAACGACGACCTTTCTTTCTGGCTCCATCAATTTTTCGCTTGTATTGAGTAGGCGTCAGATCGCCATAATACCTGGAAAGAAGGTAGCAGAGTGAGTCAATGTTGTTTTTGTAAAGACCATTTGAAGGTAAGTAAGGATCAATCGCCAACCGATAGAATGGAAGTGACGTAGCTAGTAAACTTCCATCATCCGCATAGATGTTGCCTCGAGTGGCTTTCACATTCATCACCTGCATGCCGAGCGTCTCACCCATGCTTCTCCACTTCTCCCCTTCCACGTACTGGACTTTAGCAATACGGAAAATCACCGCTCCTGCCACCAAAAAGGTCAGCAAAAAGGCGATTCTTACGCGTAGTACTATGTCTCGTTTGATGCTCATTTTTTAAAGTCAACAGTCATCCGTCGACAGTCGACTGATAGACTGTGGACTGACCGTTGGTCAATTTCAAAAAATATTATTTTGTTACCTGTAATCACTTTGTTTCAACTTCCCTGATTAAAACCGGTAATTCCTTACTTTCTTTTAAGCCGAGCTCTGCTGCTCGTTTTGCCACCTCTGATTGCTTGCTTTCATACATGAAATCAGCCTTCAGGGTCGTATAATCTGCTCTCAGGTCTTCAACTTCTGTTTCCAGATGATTGATGTCCCGTATTTTCTTTTCTGCGTAGTGACGATTGCCGATGTACAACAGACATAAGAATGCTAGAAATAGAATTTGGGGAAGAAAACGCACGTGTATCACCTCGCTCATGGATGAGTCCATGCGTAGAAAGCGATTGATGAGACGGAATAAGCCTCCTCGCTCTTCTCTTTGTGGTAATTTGTAGGTGTTCTTCATTTTAGTTGCGAGTTTATAGTTGTGAGTTACGAGCGTGTTTCGAGAAAACTCGAAACTCATAACTCGTTACTCAAAACTTATCTCTTTCTGCCAATACGCAGCTTAGCGCTTCTCGCTCTGCTGTTTTCTTCAATTTCTGCCGCTGTGGGAATGATGGGTTTACGGTTCACCGGGTCTAATACCCTAATTGGATTCCCGTAAAAGTCTTTTTCATCGATCCCTTTAATATTTCCTTTGTTTATGAAATTCTTGACCGGCCGGTCTTCCAATGAGTGATAACTCATCACCACGAGCCTGCCTTCTGCCTTTAGCACCTCGCCTGCCTGTATCAAAAATTCCCTGAGTGCTTCCATTTCTTCATTTACCTCTATTCGTATGGCCTGAAAGACCTGTGCGAGGTATTTGAGATCCCGACCTTTCGGAGCATTTTTCAGCGCAATGGCTTTCAATTGCTCGTTGGTCTCGATGGGCTGGTTCATCCGGAAGCTCACAATCTCTCTTGCAAGTGTTCGTGCATTCCTGATTTCCCCGTATGCACTCAAAATATGTATCAGATCCTTTTCCTCGTATTCGTTGACTACCTCCCTGGCGCTTTTAGCTGCGGCCTGATCCATGCGCATATCCAACACACCTTCTGCCCTAATGGTGAATCCACGCGATGGCTCATCAAACTGATGGGAGCTAACTCCCAAATCCGCCAGGATGCCATCTACTTCCGTGATGCCATGTAGCCTGAGGTATTTTTTCAGGTATCTGAAATTTGATTCAATAAATGTGAAAGAACATTCGCTCCCGGAGGCATCTAGCTCCTCCTGAAGCTTTAGTGCATTTTGCTCAGCGTCTTTGTCCTGATCAAAAGCAATGAGGTGGCCGGTTGTCAATCGATCAAGTATCGCTTTGCTGTGACCGCCACCTCCAAAGGTCACATCCACGTATACTCCGTCTGGTTTTATATCCAGCCCGTCAAGGCATTCCTGCAGCATGACAGGGTTATGGTATTCATTCCCCTCATCCCCAGCCCTTCTCCCCGAGGAGAAGGGGGCTTTTTCATTTTTAGAATCACTCATCTAAAAACTTCTGCGCCAGCTCTGAGTATTCGCTATCGTCACTAATCATGTGCTTGTCAAATACCTCAGGATTCCACATTTCTATATAGTTGCCCGTGCCGATGAGGAGTGCCTCCTTTTCTATTTGTGCATGAGCGAGCATCTGTTTTGGTACCAGTATTCGGTTGGCGTTATCCAACTCCACCTGGGCGATGCTCCTGAAAAATGTCCGTTTCAACTTACGCTGCTCCGGATCGAATTCACTAAGTGAAGAGATCTTGTGGTGTATTTTTTTGTACTCCACCATCGGATACAGGATGAGGTTCGGTTCGAATCCCTTCCGTATCACTAGTTCTGTAGTGGAGACCTCCGGGAGGTTGCTCTTGATCTTTGCAGGCAAGACCAACCTCCCTTTAGTATCCAACTTACACTCATACTCGCTTGTAAAAAACGCCATACTGAGCCTTGAAAAATATAAACCACCGAGACAAATGTAATCAACTTTTCCTATTTTCCTCCACTTTCCCCCACTTTCATACACAAAATATAAGAAAATGCGTATTTGATGTTTAAATCAATGATTTTAAGCAATAAATGAATGTTCTGTGAATGAGTGAGTTATGTAAACCAACAACTTTAGGTACCTATTTTGAAAAATTTTTGGAATTTGATGCTTGAAATTTGGGATTTCAGGTATTTGGTGGGAGATGGTGGGGGAATTGGAAATGGAGGGTGAAGGAATGGAGAAGTGTATAGGTCCAATCAAATGACCCTCTATGTCCGATTGTAATGGCCTCTTCGGAAATATGTCACTTTTACGAAAAAAGTATTTTCCTTGATTTTAGTTCTCCAGGATTACTTTTGAGCTATATAGGAAATGGTTTAGTAGAAGTCCTAAACTGGTTTGTTGTCAGCTTTACGTAAAAAACTATAATCTTTGGATATGCAGTTTGCCCAAATCCTAATGCTTTTATGAACTCTTCTAGTACCAATAGTATTATTTGCTATATTTAATCGGCATTGTGGGACATAATTACCATATCATCGTATTCACTTCTTGCTCTTCTTGCAATTTCAGCCGCAATTGCATTACTCATCAAACGTAATATGAAAAATACTCTCCAAGAATCTGAGGAAAAACAGAGATATGCCACTCAAAATAGACGTTCCATTTAAGGACAAAGATGAAGCGAAAGCCAGAGGCGCTTTCTGGGAAGCAGAACTAAAAACTTGGTATGTACCGAACCACAAAAAATATGATGATTTCTTACAGTGGATTAATAGTGATGATTTCTCGATCATAGCCCAAACACCATTCTATATAGCTAAAAATCAAAGAAAATGCTGGAGATGTTCTGAACTGACTACAGTAGTATCGTTAGCATCTAATAGATTCTTTGAGCTTGATTACTTGAATGAAGGGGGTAATGATGAAGCAATTGCATGGTTTCCTCAAAATTATTTTACCTTTTTCAGCTCTCCTACCTATATAAATAAAGAAACAATTGATTTGATAAGTCAGAAGTTTCCTTTTTATAAACTTGGTTTTTCTAAAACTATAAATGGAAAGTACTGGGCAAACCACTGCGAAAAATGCAATTCACTTCAAGGTGATTTTTTTAATCATAATGAACCAGGAGGGGCTTTTTCACCTATGTCAATAGAAGAGTGCCAACAAATAACTCTTATGGAGGTTCCAGCCAAATTTGATTTAGCGATTCAAGCTGGCACTGGATGGAGTAGTTTAAATGAGGAAATTATCGAGCTCTCAAAAAGAGTCAAATGGGATGATATTTGATTTGAACGGTTTACTATGATCAAATAAAACCAGTGATAATTTTTACAGCTAACCCGAGTCCAAAAAGATCTTCCATTTAGCCTTAATCTGTACAGAAGTGCGACTTGCAGCAAAGTCGAATTTGAAAATTTGTTAGTTTTCTATAATGCCAAAAAAGAAAAGACATCATTATATACCTCGCTTCTATCTCAAACAATTTTCGGTAAACAATGAGGGAAAATTCATTGGATTATTCAATCTCATGAATAACAAATTTGTGGATTCAGCACCTTTAAGGCATCAAGGCTATAAAAACTTTCTTTATGGACAGGATGATGATATTGAGAATGCTTTGGCTATCTTAGAAGGGACAGTCGCTGAATTCTTTTATTATTGGACTGAGGAAAAGCAACTCCTTCCCCCACCACCTGAAACTAATGGGTTCAAAGTATTAAAGCAATTTATTTTATATCAAGCTTTCAGAGTACCTAAGTCCGGCTTAAGTATTACTGATACATTGAATGAAAGCATAAAAGTATTGTTTAAGGAGATTGATCCAGAACTATCCGATAAGCTTAAAGGGTATAAAATTATTTATGAGAATCCAGTACTACTCTCGCTACTTCACTCCATAGAATACGAACATTATTTAAATTTCCTTGATTGTAAATTCTTGGTTAACCTGTCTCCTTTACCGTTTATTACCTCAGATGCACCAGTAATTTTCTACAATCAATTAATGGAAAAGGCTGGAACGTATACTGGATCGACGGGGTTAGTGGCAAAAGGACTTCAAATATTCTACCCAATACACCCTAGACTTATGATCTGTCTATTTGATTCAAAAGTTTATGATTTCGGTGATGGATGTGAAAATTGTTTCGGCACTGAATCTTGGATTGATATTCATCAATTAAATGGGCTACAATTTATTAATAGTGATAAACAAGTCTTTTTCGATAACACTATTACAGAAGAGTATGTAAGAAATCTTTCTAAAGATTTTTCCGACTATAGAGGCAGTAAAAAGCATATTAACGAAGTTGTTAATTTTGGATCAAGAAAATTTTTTCTAACCAGTTCTGAGGATGAACATATAGATTTAAAGTTGGATTTTTTTGACCTTGTGGTGAACCCAGAAGATTATAAAGGCCAATTAACACCGTTAAGGCATCCATCACTTAAGAGAGACTCAGAACAAAAATTCTGAGAAACTCTCAATAAACTATGTTGATTGGGACTTGTCATCAATAGCAAAATCCTTATCAAATCACACACCAAATTTGATAGATCATTGGATATTAATATCGAAGGAGTGACTCGAATGGTTTCTCAAAAGGTTGCTGAAAATGTTATGTTTCTGAAAGCTCTTAAGTTGATGAACTCTCAGTAGTCAAGTAGCTTACTTACTAAAAATGGTAACAGTATTCTCACCATAATTAGCAACATACATTTCCTCATTGAAGATTAGTACATCAGTCGGTTTATTGAAATGATTGGTAAATGTGTCAAGTAGAACTCCTTCAAAATTATAGGTCAAAACACGGTTGCCATAAAAGTCAGTAACAAAAATTTCCTTTTCATAAACTTCAACCCCAGTCGCTACTTTAATATTTTCCTGCCATCCGATCACTTTGATGAATTGTCCATTCCTGTCAAATACTTGTACCCTGTTATTATAGGCATCAGCTACCACAACTCGATCTTTCGTTAAAGCAACATCTGTAGGGTAATAGAGAAGACCGTCTGTTCTACCTTCACTACCAATTTTTATGATTTTATCATCTTCAATAAGTAGAACTCGGTGATTGTAAAAGTCTGCTATTGCCATTGTTTTATCCAGCATTGCTATGCTTGCTGGAGCATCCAAACTGTCACCAATTTGGATTGATCTTAATTCTTCATTCTCGAATGTAGCAATCGTATCTGAAGTGAAGTTGGGAATGTAAACGATCTCTCCATTGCTGGCTATATGCATTGGTCTGTTCAGGTTTGTTAAACTATCCAAAACCTGGCCATGATTGTTGATTTGGAGGATTCTATTGTTGTCAGGGTCAGAGATCCAAAACTGGTCACCTTTCAAAGTGAGCCCCAGTGGACGAACGTCCTCCGGAAGCTCAATCTTTTCACTAAATGTCCACTCTTTTTCAGATGAGCACGAAAATAGGAATGCACAAATTAGAATCCATAACTTAATCTTCATCAATTACCTTCTTTATGGTTCTGGCTGTAAATCCGGCATCTTTCACCTTCTTTCGTATGGCCTCTTCACCAAGCACTTTCCCTTCTTCAACGGTCAAAAGGGCAAAGGCATTTTCAACATCAATTTTAATGGCTGAAACGCCATCTAAATCCTTCAGTTTCTTCTCTAAACCGTAAGCACAGAAAGGACATGACAGTCCATCCACTTCCACCTTCACTTTTCCTGTCAAATCGGTTTGATCTTGGGCTTGCAGGCCAGTGGACAAGACCACACCTAACAATAGCATTATGATATTTTTCATCATCTTCATTTTTGTTAAAACAACAGAACTCTGGTTCCTATTCGTATAATGTAATTTGTTTTTTGTCCTTCCGGTGCTGGGTCATCCAATGGCAATTGAATTCCACTTTCAAACAGTAACTTTCTACCAACAATGTATTGAATACCTGGTGCGAAAAACAGGTTGTTTCCTACTCCATCAAGAACATAGTTGCCCAGCAATTCAGCAAAGATGTTTACCTGCTGAGGTGGATACTTCTGAGGAAGTAGCGGGTAGCCAAAAGCCAATTTGTAAATGACATTATCCGGTAAATTATCTGAGGTCGCATTATATCCTACCTCAGTATATAACCCGTACTTGGTTGTCACATAACCGGTTACAAGGGATAAACTGGTTTGATTGGCTCCAGTTCCCAATGTGGGGGTTTCTGAAGTGTTGCCTGTAGGAAAAACCTCCGTCAATTTGAGCAATCCGCGAAAGGTCTTTGCTTTTCCATCTTTTTGAAAAAGCTGGTACTTAGTAAAGACCTGCAGATCACCAAACCCTGACCTGCTGTCCATTCCATTGGGAGATTTAGCAACAAAAGGAGCTACTACACCTACCTGCCATTTATTGGTGATGTTGTAAGGAAAAGCAACCGGGTGAATGTATGCGTTAGCGTTTTCCATTGACACAATATTTCCAAATGTCCGAACCCCACGACCTTCAAGGCCCAACATGATTGGAGTATCCGTAAAGATGGGAGGTCCCTGTGCAGCAACATCCATAGCAACCGCAAGAAAGAGGAAAACTGAAAAGATTGATTTCTTCATACTTGTTGACTTAAAATGAACATAACTAGAACAAGAACAGCGACTACCCAGGTGAAAACTTTGGATCGCATAAATGGTGTTTGCGCATCTTCTGCACATGAGGAACAATTGGATTTGACTGGTTTATAAGCCTGATAAAAACTAATTCCCACCATTAAGAATGAAAGTCCCCAAAGGTATGGACGCAAGGGATAGACCCATGCGAGATAGCTGCTTCCAGCACCTAGTGCAGTTATTGCCGAGCTCCAGCAGCAAAACTTTGGGGCAATAACTGTCAGAAATGATGACCCTAGAGCAACGGCCTTTTCTAAACTATGCAACATGTAGGATCAATTTAAAGGTTGACCAATGCCTGACTCAACCAAGCTATCACGTGTGATCTCCTGATTCTTACAACATTCAAGAAGTTTACCATCTACGGCTATTGCAGGGACACGTTTGACTTGATATTCTGTCAGCTTATCCAAACAAGCTTTATCCTCACATTGCTTCACAAGGTCATAAATGGTAATCTCACAATCATTACATGCCAGTTCCCTGACCATAGATACCACGGGATCACATACCGGGCAATTGGCAGTAAATACTTCTACATTTCGTTTCATTATTATTCTTTTTTGGATTTAAATAAAAGCTGAAACAAACGTACGGGGTGCTATAGGGTGGTCTCCAAGAAAAAGTTTAGAAATTATTTTTTATCCACCTCATTGAATCGATCCAGGTTCTTTTTTAGTCGCGATATTTCTTTCATTTTTTCGGTGAGATCATCTGCTCCAATCGCCGGAAATTGTTGTCGTAGCATCTCTATTTGTTCTTCATTACCACAATTGCCAGGGCAAGCGCTTGAAGTTTCGGATATCTTAATGGCCAGGGATTTCCTAAATGTTTCGTCCAGTAAGAGGTAGTGTGCTTTATCTAAGCCACTCTTTGCTGCCTTGAATTGTATGAGAATCTTTTCCGGATCTTTTTCTTCCTCCAACATTTTTATCAAGCCATCCATTTGGCCTTTGATGCTTTGAAGTCGGGTTTTTATGTCTTTTGTTAAGTCTTTGGGTAGCATATCAATGGATTAATTTCGCTTCTCATTAAAAATCAACTTGTTGTGAAATGGATCGGTTACCTCCATACAGAGGTCTTTCCATGGAGCTTTACTGATACCAGGATTGTTGTATTTGTAGTTCTTCTTTTTTAGGCCTTTATGGAATTCCTTTAAGCCACTGCAGTTTATGAAGACCTTTGCTCCTGGAGAACAATCGCCATGATGCTCTGTCAAGTGCAGTACCATATTACCATTTGAAACTTGTAAGTAGATCGGTGCATCATCATGAAAGCGATGTTCCCAATCAATTTTAAACCCCAACCAATCGACGTAGAATTCAATGGTTTTTTTATAGTCAAATATTCTTAAAACAGGGATTACCTCTGACGCTTCCATGTTGTCTTGATTAGTTCATTTTCCTTTCACACCAATCAATGGGAGAGAAAAGAAGGCATGCTAAATGCGTATGCTTACCTGAAAAGATAGCTGGTATTGTCATCACTTCACAGCCTGGATCTGCTCGGATACCTGCTAGTATTAAGGATGCGGATAGAAAGGTTAAAGCTCCAGTAGCTGCTGGACCCCCATACCCAAGTAAGAAAACGGCAAGGAATGGACCGAAAGCCAAAATCGCTCCAAGCACTCGATCTATTTTTGGTGTAAACCGAACAATAGCGATATGAAGAAGGGCATAAAAAGCAAGAAGGCCGATAGCCCATGAAAGTCTTATAAAGACTCCCTCCCAACTAACATCACGATATACTGGCCAAACTTCTGTAACAAAGAATAGCCCCAGGCAGAATCTAAAAATTCGTCCTATCATGCGCGCCTTGTAAACCGGTTTTTGACCTGCATCCATAATCAGCAATCACAGGTTCCATTTTGTATCGGTGGACACTTCTTAGTGCCATAACTGCAGTACACACAGCAATCACCTGATTTGGGCTTCAACACCTGGTGGCAATTTTCACACTCGTAGAAGTACTGGCATGCATCTGTAGGCATGTTTTCTTCCTTTTGATGTCCGCAGTTTGGACAGGTGATGGTTGATTCTAATGTTATTTCTTTTTCCATTTAACTATCCTTTTGGAATTTTGCATGATGCACTGCACCCCTGATGGTCACAGCTTTTAGCGGCACTGGAGCAGGCACTCCAAAGCTCATCTACAGTCGGCATGTTATCAGACCCGATGAGGTCATCTCCGAATTTCTTGATTTCTGACAATCTGGCCTTATAGGATTCCGGATTACCAAGGTCTTTCATTGATTCAAAATTCAGGAAGAAATCATAGAATTTTTCTGTAATCTTATCTTTCAACTTTGCTTCATCTGAGGCGCTGAGACTTGATTTTTTCTTGATTGATACAAGGATTTGATCTGCAATAATTCCAGCCTCCTCTTTGCTGAGCTTGTCAACATCTGAGCCTTTTAGCCAATCGGACTTAGCCTGAAATGATTCCAAGTTTTCTGCATATCCATCCATTAATAATTCACTGGCATTCACCTTATGTTTGGTAAAAACCTGATTGATCAAATTTCTTCTGGTCATAAAATCCGGTTCACTCCAAACCACTGCTATAACAGTACCTGCTCTATTTAACCAGGCTTCATCAACTGATTCTGAATTCTCAAAATCATTCAAAACCGGTTTGGCACGACTGCCGCAACCAATAGTAGGTGCAGCATTGCAAACGAGAGGCACTTTGTAAAAGCTAACGTTACCATTATCTGTTGTTATTGTTGAACTCGTTTTCTGGTCATCAATCACCTTGTACCCTGTCTCATTGATTGCATCGATTATGTCGCTCTGATTCACTTTTGAAGGGTAGTATTCTATCGTAGTTGAACTGGTAGCATATATGGCGTCAACTGATTTGACCCCTTCAAGTAAGCCAACCTTATGTTCGATGGAAGCTTCGCATCCTGCACAAGTCATTCCCTTTACATCTAAGACAATCTTATTTGTTTTGGTTGTGTCTTGTTCAATGTAGGCGACAGGTGTCTGACCTCCTCCATTGGAATAGAAAATATGTGCGTAGCTGGGAAACGAGAGCATTAAACGGCTATCTACAAAAAATCGGCAAAAAGTACAACAGCTTGATAATTAAAACCTTACAGCCTTTGTAAGCTTGAATTAGGCCTTTAAGGTGGATTCGGTGTAAATATTCATCGTGTTGATTTCCAGGTAGTTAAAAGGCACTATACAATTAAGCTTAATAAAAACAATGATCTTTCTCTATATTTTTAATAATAATGATCAATTAACTTAAGGTCTTGAGGTAGTTTTAGGCCCAATCTGATTTCTGCTATGCTAATTGGCGAGTCTATTCCTGGTTCACTTCCTTCAGAATATTCACAAAGCCAAGAATCAAAACCTTGTAATTCTACTTTCATTTTCCTATTAAAATGATTGATTACTACATACTTTCCGTCCTTAGTTTTTCTATAGAATAACATGGCGTCTTGACTAAAATCATCATTTTCGTCCACTCTATTGGCATACCCTCTTAGCCGATAAAGTGTCTCCTGGATGTGATTACCGTTCATTAATTTCATATCTTCTTAAAAAAATCTCTTACAATTTGTGAAGACAAAATCTCCTTGTTTCTATTCCAATATTCATATGCTTCGTGTACAGATCCTACGGGGACTCCTTCTGGAATAAAGTTCGGCTCACCAGGTATTCTGTATGGCATTGGCTTATTGCGCCCACTTTCAATTACAATCTGAGGTAGATACTTGTTAGACGCTATTGCCTCGTTGATATTGTCTAGCGCTAAATCCTTATTGTTAGTAAGAACGTCAATTAAAACTCTTCCGTAGGTAAACTCAATTGAAGTGTCATAGTGCATTTCAAGAAATTCACGACCTTTTTCAAGATTTCGCTTATGCAAATAGCATTCAAATACAAGGTATCGCACTCCCTGATTATCCCCAGGATTTTTCACTAAAATATCATGATATAGGTCAATTGCTTGATCATATCCATTCTTGTCTTGATACTCTAAGCCTAAAATATGACATGACCTTAAATATTGTCGGTTTTCCAGGATCGACCATTTTAGCATATCTTGATCATGATCAAACTCTGGTGGAAAAGCAGCCCTTCCAATTTGGTATCCCTCTATCGCAGTTTTAAAACTCTTATCTCTCAAATTGAGGTTTTTGTAGGCAATACCTAAATGATTATGAGCATCAATGAAATACGGGAATCGGCTTGCTATGTCAGACAAAATCTCTGATGATTTTTTAGGATTTACATCGAGAATTTCGATAGCATGCCAGTATCTATCCTGTACATCCTCAGATTCAATATCTTCAGGAAAAATAAACTGCCATAAGCCGTCTAGCATTTCAGCAACAATCGGTTGTGTGGCCATTTAGTAAAAATATGAAGTAGAGGATTAAATTCAATTCTATGTATAGAATCGTTCTTTCCTATCGTTCGCTTTATTATCTAAGGAGATGAGTCTCTATATGTAAGTTTCATAAAGAAAGGATCAAAAATACCTTAACCTACCAGCCTTTTTCATAAGGAGCAAATCCTCACACTTCTCCACTTCATACATATATAAAAAGTCTGGAGTTATTTCCAAATTCGCAATAGGATCAATAATAGTACATACATACTAACTAATGATCTATTAATTTGGATTAATATTTAATTCCTCACATGTCTTGAAGATTGCTCATGAATTTGTGAAAAGTTTAAAAATCTCATTTTTCCTTTGAGGACAAATCAAAAAGTTTCTTTTTCATATGTCCAATATGAATTTTAAGGATTGGTTCAAATTTTATTTTTGCAGGCTCAGTCAAGAATCTTAGGTGACTCAAAAAAGAAATCTGCAATTCTAACCATTCACGTTCTGAATATTTAGATCCAAGTAAGTATTCCCACTCTTTTCTTAGTGCCTTGGCTCTCCTCTCCATATCTAAAGTTCCGATATGACTCAAATCTGCATCATGAAGGATTTCTTGCATTGTGGTTAAGCATGGTGAAGTTAGTTTTGTTGAAAGAATCAAGGATTTAACTGTTTCAATTTCTTCCTTTGCCACATCTCTAATTTCTAGAAACTCAGCTGCAATCCTTGCACTCATTTCTTCATGATTGGTGTAGCTTTTGACATGCCCAGTGTCGTGAAAATAAGCCGCCACTTTCAAGATTGACAAATCCTTTTCTGAAAGACCACATTGTTTACCTAATTCCATTGACACTCTTACAACTTCCTGCGTATGATTCCAATTATGAAATAGGTATTTGTGGTCTAAACTAATAAGCAGTTCATTTGTATATTGTTTGACTTCTATTATGGTTGACTCAGAAATCATTGTTAAAACACGGTCAATTTCCTTTCTAAATCTTCTTCAATATTGATTACTTGTAGTTCTATTTTTTAATTCATTTTTATCAAATTTGCATACAGTGGTTTTACGGCCTTCCTTTGGCATAGTTCGAAATATAATATCCCATAATGGTGTGCTTACACCGAAAGCACGATCGTGTTGTTGATAATGATGTATATTATGATGTTTCCACCAGAAATTAAATCTACTGGGCACAGGTAATCGATGGATCATTGTGTGTATCCACATGTAAACTGAGTATCCTATAACAAATCCCGGACTGAAGATGAGTGCTTCATGACCGAGGATAACATAAAACAAACCAAAAAAGAATCCAGCTATACCAAGTGAAGGTACTGGAGGTAAAACAGTTTTGCTTTTGTCATTGGGGTAGGCATGATGGATGCCATGAAACATATAATGAAATCCTGTGTCATAGCTTGCATCTTTAATTTTATGATAAATAAAGCGATGAAGTAAATATTCAGCAAATGTCCATGAAAACAGTCCAGATAAGAAGTAGATGATTATCAAATCAATTCTCGCATTAAACTCACTATAATATATAAACACAGCTACAGCAGATAGCAATAGATACATAGTGAAAATCAGGGCTGGATGGGACCATGTTAATGCATTTAAAATCTTGCTCCTGAACAAGCTAGGTGCTTTTTGATTGGGATATATTACTGCTTCTTTCATTCCATCTATCTTTTAAGTTTACGTTTGAGTCGTATTCAGCTCAGTGGTATATTTCTCTTTTCTCTCTGTCAATCCTAATTTTTCTACCAGTCTATCAGCAATCAAATAGACAACTGGGACGACCACAAGGCTTAAGAGCATTGAACTGGAAAGACCCCCGATAATTGCCCATCCAAGGCCATTTTTCCACTCAGCTCCAGCTCCACTAGCGAGAGCTATTGGCAATACACCAAATACCAGGGCAATGGTCGTCATCAATATTGGTCTTAAGCGCGCTTTAGTTGCTTCAATCAAAGCGTCTCGTGTATTAGAGCCACTTTCTTTAGCTTGATTAGCAAAGTCAACCACCAAAATGGCATTTTTAGCTACAAGGCCAATTAATACAATGATCCCCAAGATGGAAAAGATATTCAGTGTTTGTTTTGCGAGCGCCAGGGCTAGGAGTGCTCCAACGATGGCTACAGGTATGGAAAAAAGAATGACCAACGGATAGATATAATTATCGTATAAGGCCACAAGAATTAGATATACCAGGATTATTGAGAAAAGAAAAGCAGAACCTAAAGCCCCGAACGATTGTGATTGCCTTTTCAAATCACCATCAAATGAATACGTTACTCCTGGAGGTAGATCCTTATTATCAATGATGTCCTGTAATTCCTGACCAACAGCCCCTGCTGGAATACCTATTATCTTAGAAGATAGTTTGACCGAGTTGATCCGGTCTTTTCGTTCCAGCCTTGATGGACCTACCGTATCAGAAACAACTGCAAACTGATCGAGTGTTACCGGCTGATTATACCTATTAATAAATATCAAGGATTCTACATCTCTAACTTTTCTCCTATCAAATTCATTCAGTTTCACATTAATGTCATATTCATAGTTTCCATCTTTATAGGCTGCATCAGTGTTTCCAGAAAAGGCTACTTGCATGGTAGCACCAACGGTACCCAAATCCAATCCCAGGCTAGCCATTTTGTCTCTGTCTATATCCACTTTTACTTCTGGTGTTCCCTCTCTAATACTCAATTCAAGTTCTGTAGTACCCGCTACTTTTGCCAAGTCATTTTTTATGTCATTAGCAAGCTTCATCAGCTGATCCAGGTCCGGTCCGGCAAAGATCACTTGTATTGGCGCTTCAGTAGCTGTACCTAGTATACTTGTAGGCGATGAATAGACAATAATTCCTGGTATATCTTCCTGAAGCATGAGCTTGACTTGCTTTGAAAATACGGTTGCTGATACATCACGCTGATCATAAGGAACCATCTTTACATTGATCTCAGCTTCATTTGGTATAGCCTGGGTTCCACCAAAACCCTGACTGGTCTGACCAACAGTGGTGAAGGTACTCACCACCTCTGGTAATTTTGAAATCAGGTTCTCAGCAGTCCTTGTTGTAAGGTTGGTTTTTTCCACCGAAGCGTTTTTCGGGAGCTCAATGCGAATCACAAACTCGCCTCGATCTCCTTGTGTAATGAACTCGCCACCAATGAATCCAAATCCAACAAGCAAAAAGGATCCAATTAACAATCCCCCAGTGACAATAAGTGTGATTGTCTTGTTGTTCATTGATTGAATCAAAACCCTGTTAATCCATCCACCAAAAGAGTCTATAACACCTTCAAAAGTCCTGTTAAACCGAGCTGCGAGACCATTAGGATTGAAGCTTTCTATTTTAGCAAAACGAGAGGTTAGCAGGGGAATAATTGTGAATGCCACCAAAAGGCTCAATAGCGTGGCTACAACGATCACCAGAGAGAAGTTCGTCAATATCGGGGATATAAGAGATTCTACCAGTGCAAGCGGTAAGAAAACCACAACAATCACAAGTGTGATGGAAGTGACTGTAAACCCAATCTCTTTCACCCCGTCAAAAGAAGCCCTGATCCGGTTTTTGCCCATCTCCATATGCCTGTATATATTTTCTATAACAACAATGGCATCATCCACAAGAATACCCACCACTAAGGATAGTGCCAGAAGGGTCATCAGATTTAGCGTAAAGCCGGCAAGGTACATCGCAGTAAAAGTGGCAACAAGGGAAATCGGCACAGCTATCATTACAATAATAGCATTCCTTATACTGTGCAAAAACAAAAACATGACTATGGCTACAAGAATGACTGCTATGTACAGATCGTGTATTACACTATCTGCTGCTTCAAGTGTAAATTCTGATTGATCTTGGGCAATGTTAAATTTGAGGCCTTCCTCACTGTATATTTCTTCCAGCTCCTGGATTTTATCTCGTACAAGCTCACTAACCGCTACGGCATTTGCATCTGTTTGCTTGGTGAGGAGTATTCCTATTGAGTTTTCAAGATTAAAGCGTGCTACCTTTTCCACCTTGACTTTTCCGTCCACTACCTCGCCTATATCTTTAACCCTTATCTCTGCTCCACTTGGTAAAGAACCAATGACTAAATTTCTTATTTCTTCCAGGTCTTGATATTTACCTGAAAGCCGTATGGTTCGCTGCTCTTCATTGGTTTCTATTTTCCCGGTTGGAAAATCAAGATTTGATACTTCAATCATTTGTACCAACTGTAAAATGGAAAGGTTGTATGCTTTTAGCCTTTCCCTGTCAATATTGACTTTGATTTCCCTCTCTTCTCCACCTACTAATTGTACCTGAGCCATGCCGTCTATCCTTGAAAGCTCGGGAACTATTCGTTGATCTACAAGATCAAAAAATGCCGAAGGGACCAAGTTGCTTGCTGTACTGGCCAGGCTAATAATTGGCAAGTCATCAATTGAAAATTTTGATAACGAAGGTTGATCAGCATCCTCCGGAAGTTGAGATATGATTCCGTTGACCTTACGCTGAGCTTCCTGTAGCGCCAAATCTACATCTGCGTCTGTAGTGAGCTCAACCGTGACAATTGAAACAGACTCTAGCGAAGTAGAACTGATAGATTCCACATTTTCCATGGAGGAAAGTACATCTTCAATTTTCTCAGAAACTGATGTTTTCACTTCGCTGGGAGCCGCACCTGGATAAGTGGTAGTGATGGTAACAATGGGTTGAGTAAACTTGGGGAGAAGCTCATAGCCTAAAAGCGAATAAGAGACTAAACCCAGCAATGTAAGTACTATAAAAACCACAACAGGTGCTGTGGATCGTTTTATTGATATTTCAGTGATTTTCATAATGAGCTATTCTTTAATCCCAACTTTAGCACCATCTGTTAAATTAATTTGACCGGAGATAATAACTAAGTCTCCTTCATTAATGCCGGAGACTATTTCTATGTAGTTGTCATTTCTTTGGCCAATCACGATTTTCTTCAATACCGCTGTGCTGTCCTGATAAATATAGACCTGTGGGTTTTCAATGCTACCTGCAAGGACATTTCGATTTAAGGCTAATGCCTCACTCGTTTGAATATTGAAATGGGCAGTCCCAAACATTCCAGTCTTTAAATTCTTTGATGCATTTGTAATTTTAATTTCTACTGGAAATGTAAGGGCCTCTGAACTTCTGACTCCAATTCTGCTTACTGTCCCTTCAAATTCATTACCACTCATCGCTTGTATTGTAATAGTAACAGACATGCCCAATTCCACCTGCTGTATGCGATTTTCAGAAACCATTACCACCATTTTCATCCTGTCTACATCTACAATGTCAAAAAGTGGATCTCCACCTCGCACATAACTTCCCTTTTCAATGTATCTTTTGTCATTTATTCCTGAAAATGGCGCTCTAATAAATGTGTCATTATAAGCCTTTTCTGCTGAAATCAAATCAGTCTTGGCCTTTACGTAAGCCAGCTGAATATTATCCAAGTCCTGCTGGCTAATTCCACCAGCTTCAAATAGGTTCTCAATACGTTTCTTTTCTTTTCCTATTTTCTCAAAATTGGCCTTCGCTAAATCCAAAGCTGCTTTTATAGTTTGGTCATCAAGTCTGGCAAGTACCTGGTTTGATTTTATATATGTACCATCTTCAATCTGTATTGATTCAATAACCCCGGGCATTTCTGATGAAACAGTAACTTCTTTGTTCGGAATCAGGTTACCATTTACCTGAAAGCTCCTCTCAATCGTTCTTTTTCTCAATGGCTCTACACTCACCGGGATGAAGTCTGGTTTTATCTGGGCCAATTTCACTTCCTCTTTCATTTCTTCTTTGTTGCTCTTCAATATAAAGGCAACCAGAGCAATCAAGGCTAGGAATATTATTGAGTTTATCTTTTTCATATATTCAATTAATAAGATTCGAGGAGTTTACCTGTTGATTTGAGTATTTCTATTTCTGATATTTTCACTTGAAGAAGTGCTGCTGAGTAGTTGAGCTGGGAGGTAGTAAGTGCAGTCTCTGCACTCAGTAAGTCTGTCAGGTCGGACAACCCTTCTTCATAACTTTTCTGAGAAAGGTCATAGACCTTTTGTGCTAGATCAACACTTGTTTTTCTCGTTTCAAGGGTCGATAAACTCTGATTGAGTTTATTCTGAGCATTGGCATAGTCGACACTATATTTCTCTCTTGTAAATTCGATAGACTCCTCAACCTGCTCTTTTTTCAGTTGGGATTGCATGCTTTGGGCACTCCTTCTAAAACCATCAAAAAGTGACAGCTTAAGACTGAGCCCAATGGATGAAACGTCATACCAGTTGGTAGTTACATCTGAACCCGAAAATAGCGCATCGTTGCTTATGCCATTGTAGGCATAGTTGGCAAAAAAACTCAGCTTAGGGAAATACCCTGATTGAAAATTTATTTTTTCCAGTTCGTATAGTCTCTTTTGAACATTAAGCAGATTGAGATCCGTGAGATTTTCATGAGTCATAGGTGGTACATCAACCAACTGCACTTCTTTATCTTCATCGTATTCCAAAATGAGGATAGTCTCCTGATCCATCCCCATGATTAGCTGCAGTTGCTTTATGGTGTTTTTTCTAGTAAGGTTCAGGTCAGAGAGCTGGACTTCAAGGTTCATTTTAGAAACCTTAAGACGATCATGGTCAACTTGCTTGATGAAGCCCTGATCTAATTGCACTGCGGATATTTCAAGAAGTTTATTGGTCTGATCCAAATTACTTTGAAGAATATCAATATTCCTCTCTAATATGGAGACATTGTAATAAAGGATTACCGCTCGGTAAACGACCTCTTCTTTGGTTTTTTTTACCCTTAAAGCATACAACTCTTCAGAGGATCTTGCAGCTTTCAAAGCAGTAAATACAGATTTATCAAAAAGAGGTTGGTTAAGAGACAATGCAATAGAGTTGGTGTAATCCAACCCTACTTCTAAGGTGCTAACCTCACCCGGATTGCCTGTGAGTTCTCCAGGCACGACCAATACTGGAAGAAGTAGATTGTTTGTATAGTTTCCACTAGCCATTACCTGGGGTAGAGCCGTACTTCTGACTTCTTTAGTTACCTCGAAACCTATCTTTTCCTGTATCAGGCTTTTCTTGATCTCGCTGTTGTTTTCCAGCGTATATGCTACCACATCAGGCAATGAAAGCGTTTCCTGTGCCGCAGCTAAATTCCCAAAAAAGGAAACAAGTAATAGTGTGAAAATAGCTTTGTAATAAATTCGATTCATAGATTCTATGATTGTATTTAATTTTTAGCTTCCCATTCAGAAAGAATAGCGGGAAGCTTATTCTCAAAAAGTTGATATAAATCGCGAATTTTTGTGAGTTGTAAATTGCTTTCTTTTAATTTATTAGATCTGAGTTCCAGTGCCTGATCAAGCACCAGTCTATAGCTCTGGTATTCTTCGCCAATTGACTTCAATAATTCAATCCAGGTCTTAAAATTCAGGCGGAAGTACCTCTTACGATCACCTATATTTGTACTAGCCTCTATATATTTTTTATCAAGAAGATAGTTTATTCCGTTACTCACTGCTGATTTACTGGCTTTCAGGGTTTTTTGTATTTCATAGAAATTCATCGTTTCAGAATCAGATACCAATAGCAGAGAAAGTACCCTACTCACTATAGGGGAGAATCCTTTTTTTTCAATGAGAGCACCAGTAGCCTCAATAAACTGAGCTTTTTCTTTTTCCATTAGTTTTTTTATGAAGTGCAAATATGTAATTTTTAGTTCTGAAACAGAAAAACTAACTTTATTTTATTAATTGACAGTATGAAAAAACTTAGGATTCTGGCTACAATTCGAAAATTGATTTTAGAAGAGGGTTTTGAAAATGCAAGCCTCGATCGTGTATCCGTTGAATTAGGAATTTCAAAAAAAACCATTTATAAGTACTATGATTCTAAATCAGACATACTTACTATTCTTCTAAAAAGGTTTATTGTTAAGCACATAAAATATTACGAAACCAAAATAGATTACCTAGATCCAATACAAAGAATTATTCAACTCTTCTATATGTGTAACGAAATATACACGCTTATTGACAACAAGGTTTTGAGATTTATAGCCATTTATATACCTGAAGGGAAAGATGAATTCAGCACGTTTGAAAATAATTTTATTGTTTCTTCATTTGAAAAGGCAATTGTTGAGGGGGTTTCGTTGCAATGTTTCAGAAGAGAGATTGATGCACGGATTTTGGCTATAATGGCCCTGCAATTGGCTAAACTGCAATGTAGAATTCCTGAACTAAAGAAAAGCAATAAGGACTTAGTTCAGATAATAGATCATTTTATTGCAGGATTAAAAAATCACCATGAGGAAATGAAAATCTAGACCTCATCCTGAACTTTTGAAAAAGATGAAGTCCAATAGGCAATCAAATACATTCTTCTATAAAGGAAGACCTAGAATATTAATTTCTGTAAGTGCTTTTTTTTACATGTAGGTTCTAAATCACAGTTATTCATTTATGGATCTTAATTCGTCAATAAAAGTAAACCAGGCTAGTTTCGGTAATCCTGTTTCCCAATTGTTCAGCCCTAAATGGTTCATGAAATTACAAATATGTATTGGATCAACGCCCTGCTGTTGAGCATATTGATTGCAAAATCCTTGCGGATAGTCATACATTCCATGATAATAGACAAACTCAATATTTTTGCTATTAATGTACGGCTTCATAGAGCTAAACATTTTTTGCACAAAATCTGATTGCTGTTGTTCTGAGGAGGAATTGTCAGTCGAGGATGTATATCCTATTTCCGTAAACGCTATTGGTTTGCCTCCGGTATTTTGTACCATCCAATCCATATCATCTTTTATATCGCTTGGCGGGCGCATTTGCCATGGAGTACTATTTTGCTCATCTGTTGGGTAGTAGGTATAGCAAATAAAATCTCCCTCAGTTTTAAAGGTGTCAAATAGAATTGGATTATTCTTAGCCGCATTAAAGGTTATGATTGTTCCTACTTTAACTCTTGGATTTAAAGCATGTATCTGCTGTATTGCAGCCAAATAGAATGTTTTGAATTGTTGTATTTGGTCGGGATTAGTGCTTAAATATCCATCTATTTCATTTCCAATTAAAACATGGGTTACCCTTTCGATAGAAGGGACTTCAGTAAAAATTTTATCTAAAAGCAGTGAAAACCTATTTATCATCTCTGGATCATCAAAATCCAAGTTGGCTAAATCGTCTGGTACTAGCTTTATATTCGTGTCAATCATTTTCAAAACAATAATGTAGCTATCCAGCTTGGTTTTATTTTGATCAAGCAAAGTCAGCGGATTTGTTAAATTATCTTGAAGAGAGTAGGTGTTTGGGCTCGGTTCTAATACATTCCATTCAGGGCTCATCCCAAACATATTAATGCCATTTTGAACAGCATGGTCCAATCCATCGATATACCCGTCAATTCCGAAACTTGAATTTTTATATTGTTGAAGTGAAAGGCCAACTAGTAATTTGGGTGGTGATTGTTCTGATGGAGAGACCGAATCATTACAACAAGAAAAGAGAAGTAACGTCAATAATATTTGTAGCGTTTTCATTGTCATCATCTTTATTTATTACATGTTTTCGATTAGACAGCTAAAACATCTGATAGGTTACAAATAACCATTGAATGTTACATTGACCGAATGCAAAACGTAAAATCAGCTTAAACCTGTGTCCTAATTTACCATATCCAAAGCTACATCCACGATCATATCCTCCTGGCCACCAACCATGCCCCTTCGTGCCAACTCCTCTAGAATGGCCCGTGTATCAAGACCATACTTTTGTGCAGCTCGCTCTGAGTGCAATAAAAAACTGGAATAAACCCCCGCATAGCCTAATGAAAGGGTTTCTCGATCAACGCGAACAGGTCTTTTTTGGAGTGGGCGCACTATCTCTTCTGCGGTATCCATAAGCTGATACAGGTCACAGCTATGCGATACCTTCATTTTATTGAGTACGGCTATGAGCACTTCCAGAGGTGCATTGCCGGCACCAGCCCCCATACCGGTTAGTGATGCATCCAGACGAGTGGCCCCATGCTGCATGGCTACTATGGTATTGGCCACTCCGAGTGATAAGTTATGATGGCAATGAATACCAATTTCGGTCGATGGCTTCAGAATTTCTTTAAAAGCCTTTATCCTGTCTTTCACATCATCCATAAGCAAAGCCCCGGCCGAGTCAGTTACATATACACAATCAGCACCAGCTTGTTCCATGATTTTGGCTTGTTCTGCTAGATCTTTTGGGCTGTTCATATGAGCCATCATCAAAAAACCACCTACGTCCAGGCCTAGTTTTTTTGCTCCTTGAATATGCTGAATAGCTGTATCGGCTTCTGTACAGTGAGTTGCGATCCGTACAGATTCCACACCCATATTTTTGGCTTTTACGAGATCTTCCAGCGTGCCTATACCAGGCAGTATAAGAGTCGTAAGTCGAGCATGGGTAAGCTCTTCGCTGATGCCTTCCAGCCACTCCCAATCGGTTTGTGCTCCAAAACCAAAAGTAAAACTACCTCCGGCAAGCCCATCACCATGTGCTATTTCAATGGCATCAACACCGGCACGGTCAAGAGCTATTGCTAATTCCTTTACTTGCTCTTTGGTGTACTGATGACCAAGGGCGTGCATGCCATCTCTTAGGGTCACGTCTTGTATATATGGTTTTTTCATTGAATTTAGGATTGAATTGATTTTACTAAACGCTCTGCTGTAGCCTTTGCCGCACTGGTCATAATGTCCAGGTTACCAGCATATTCTGGTAGATAATGTCCTGCACCGGTGACTTTCAGGTAAACAGAAGTTCTTAATCCATGCCGATAGCCCAACCCCTGAATTAGGACAGGATCTGATTTGGGGATTTCTTCAAATAATACTTCCTGATGAAGTTCATACCCTGGAACATATTCTTGTACCAATTTCACCTTTGCCCGTATGCTTTCGCGAATGGCTTCTTTATCACCCATTTCTGAAAGTGTAAAAACTGTATCCCTCATCACCAATGGTGGTTCAGCTGGATTTAAAATAATAATGGCCTTTCCTTTTTCGGCCCTTCCAACCTTCTCAATACCCTGGGAAGTGGTTTCTGTAAACTCATCAATGTTTGCTCGGGTGCCGGGACCCGCAGATTTACTTGCTATTGAGGCGACAATTTCACCATAGTGCACATTTACCACATCACTAATGGCAGCCACAATTGGAATAGTAGCCTGCCCCCCACACGTGACCATGTTTACATTCAAGGCTTCAAGGTGGTCAGAAAAATTGACTGCTGGCACAAGATACGGCCCTACTGCTGCGGGTGTAAGGTCAATCATGCGTTTGTCTGAGAACTGGCGTATTTTTTCCCAATTGTACAAATGAGCCTTTGCGGATGTAGCATCAAACACTATCTTAATGTTGTTCCATTCTGGCATTTCCAAAAGGCCATCCACTCCTGTATGGCAGGTTGGCACATCCATTCGTGCAGCACGGGCCAGCCCATCAGATTTCGGATCAATACCCACCATGGCAGCAACTTCCAATGTTTCTGAATACCTCAAAATTTTTATCAACAAATCCGTTCCAATATTTCCAGAACCAATGATTGCTACCTTTATCTTCATTACTTATTTCGTTTTACTTTAAGATGTGAAATGAACAGAAGCACCTCCAAGTGTACTTATCTCTACCTCTACATAGTCGTCAGGGTTCACCGGTATCATAGGGCCCAGAGCTCCTGATAATATCAATTCTCCTTCTCTAAGCGGAGTTCCTACTTCTACCATCTTTTTCGCCAACCATAATACGGCATTAATAGGGCTGCCTAGACATGCCGCTCCAGTCCCTTCTGAGACCACTGTGTTATTTATTTTCATGGTCATTTGTGCGTTTATCATATCAAATTCAGATAGAGAAAGAGGGGTGTGTCCGATTACAAAATGACTGGCAGAAGCGTTATCTGCTACGGTATCTGTAATTTTTATGTTCCAATCGGCTATCCTGCTTCCCAGGATTTCAATGGCAGGTATTGCATAATCAATGGCATTTATCACATCTATAGTAGTGATCGTACTATGATCTAAATCATGGCTCAAAACAAAGGCTATTTCAGCTTCCACTTTAGGCTGCATTAGTTTTTTAGTGCTAACTGAAAGCCCATTGAGTACTTCCATATCATGAAAAAGCACGCCAAAATCTGGCTGTTCCACACCAACCTGTCGCTGTATCGCCTCTGAGGTAAGACCTATCTTCTTTCCAATGATTTTGCTTCCATTTTCAATACGTCTCTTTGTATTGAGGTTTTGGATTTGGTATGCCAATGTAATATCCTCCACGCCAACTTCCTCACTAATGGGTTCGATAGGTTTTCCAGAAGCTCCAGCCTCCCATAGTCTCTCTGCTATATTTGTTTTTATACTCATGCCTTCAATAAAATTTTTTATGGTCTGATAAATCCAGCAATCTTTCTGCTTTACCAGTATTGATATATTTTTTTACATTGGGAATTCCCACCTTACTGGAATGTAGCAACACCCCATCTACCATTGCTGAGTTATGTGGCGACCCGAGCACATTTGGCAGGTCAAGAAACGGAAAGCTCAACTTGAACTCGTTTACAAAGAAGGGTTCTATCCACCAGGCATCTATAGCAGCCTTAAATGTAGGCGTTGATTTAAGTTTTTGGTACAAAGGCTCTTCATCGATAATTTGCCCACGCGCAAGGTTAACCAAGATGGCATTCTCTTTCATTTTGGCAAGTTCAGAGTGACCTATCAGGTTTTCTGTTTGAGCCGTTAACGGAATGGTGATGACGATAAAATCGGTTTTGGAGAGCAGGTAATCAAGTTGATCCAATTTTCCAATCCAATCTGTAGGTTCTGTACTCTCTCCACTTGTGTTTATGGCAAATATTTGACAATTGAAAGCAGACTTCATAATGCGTGCGATACGCTTCCCGATACCTCCGAAACCAATGATTCCGCAAACTTTTTGGTCGATCAAAGTGGAACTGCTTCCAAACTGGTTAAATTCACCTTGCTTCATTTCCTCATGCCTTTGTCCCAGGTTTTTGGCCAGAGACAATATCATTCCCACCCCATGCTCAGCCATCGGTATAGCATAGGCACCCATATTACCGGCCACAATAGTTTCTTGTGGGAACCTACTAAAATCCAAATGGTCAAATCCGGCTGAGAGTAATTGGATAAATCTAATGCCATTAAAAGCACGATCCTTCACTTCGGGAAGCTCAATGGTTGGATTTCTGGCTATTAAAATATTTGACTTTTTGAGTTTTTCAGCCTGGTCTTCTGCTGACAAGCCATTGAGAAAATAAAGGTCTGCAATCCCACCAAGCTCCTTTTTATAGTACTTGATCTCCTCATTACTTACTTTATTACTAATAGATATCGTGTGTTTTGGTGTATTCATGCATTTTTTGATTTTATATGGTCATAAGAAACTTTCACGATAAATAATCTTTAATCAATGCAGTAAACATTTCGCACAGAAGGTCAAAACCACTTTCATGGACTAAATTGGAAATTTTGATTCCCCACCATCTACAGTCCAGATAGCCCCCTGAACAAAAGAGGCTGCTGGAGAAAGCAAGAAAGTAACAACTTTGCCAATTTCTTCAGGGCTTGCGAATCGACCCAGGGGTATGTTGGCAGCCATTTGTTTTTCTGTTTCTTCTAAGTTCTGCTTTTTTTCACCCGCCACCATTTTCACATAATTGGCCACTACCTCTGTGCTGGTGTAACCCGGTGCAATGCCGTTTACACGTATATTGGGAGCCAATTCTTCTGAAAAAGTCTTGACCATACCCGCTACAGCCAATCGTAGGTTAGAAGCCAACGTATAGTCAACAGAAGGCTGGCGTATGTAGCTCGAAGTGTTGATGACAATACTTGCATTGTCTGAAAAGATATTTAGCCCATGGTAACAGAGGTGTCTCACCGATGCGATAATGGTGCGATACCCGTTTTCCCATTCTTGCGAAGAAAGGGAAGACAAATTTCCTGAGGCAGGTGCACCTGAATTTGTAAACAGCAAATCAAGTTTACCTTGTTGTTCACTAATTACTTCATATGCTTTGATTATGTCGCTCTCGTTGGTGACATCACAGACCAAAGCGATGACCTGGTTTCCAGTCTTTTCTTCAATGTCCTTTGCACGTTCTTCTAGTTTCTCTTTTGTGCGTGCACATACATACACAATGGCTCCTTCTTTGGATAGCTCTTCTGCCACGGCTGCTCCCATTCCCTGGCTGCCCCCCGCTACAAAAGCTACTTTATCTTTTAAGTCTAAATTCATTTCAATTTGCTATTATTAGCCCTCCATCTACGTGAATATTCTGACCCGTAATGTATTGGTTCTCTTCTGAGAGCAGATAAGCAGCCAAGCTTGCCACATCTTCCGGCATCCCGAATTTCTTTAATGGAATTTCATTAATCGTTCTTTGATCAACCTCCTCTTTGCTAATATTTTCACTATCGGCATAGCGCTGATTAAAGTCAAGTATTCTTTGTGTAGCGATGTATCCTGGTGCTACAGTATTGATGAGTATTCCATCACTACCCAATTCTAATGCTGCTGTCTTAAGGGCATTGACCAGAGCGGCTCTTAAGCTATTTGACAGAATAATGCCTTGATAGGGGCTTTTTACCGTAAAGGAAGTTATAGCTACTACTTTACCACTATTTTGTTTTTGCATCATTGGTGTAAGTCCTCGTAAAAGACTTAGTGGTCCATGAAGCATGATTTTGGCATAAGCTTCCCATTCTGAATCAGAAACATCCATAAATGGCTTAATCGGTGGCCCACCATGGTTGAGAAGTATGGCATCAATATGGTTCTTTTCCTTTACCTTGGTCACCAAAGCGGAGATGGTGGCTGAATCCCCCAGGCTACCATCAACCCCTTCTACATTTATACCCAAATTCTGAAGTTTTGTGACAGAATCAGAGGTATTCCTACTGTTAATAATCAGATCATAACCCCTCTTTGCCAATGCTTGCGCCGTGGCAAACCCAATTCCTTTTGAGGCACCTGTAAGAAGTGCAATTTTTCTCTCCATCACGTAGCACTCTCTTCTAGCTTTTGAATAAGGTCTTCTCTGACAGGGGTGAAAAGGTCTATTAAAATGGTATCTTCTACAGCTTCCACTTCATGCTCTTCATTGGATGGAAAGTGAACAATGCCTCCTTGGAATAAATTAAATTCCTTCCCTTTCATTCTTACTTTTACGTGCCCCTCGGCGACAAAGCTCATCTGCTCATGAGGATGTGAATGCTTGGCTGCTACACTACCTTTGGGCAGTTTTGCTTGTACAGTCATTAGCCCATCACCGGCAAAAGGATATAGTTTTATTTCTCCAGCCTCCAAAAATGGCAGTTCATCCATTTGTGCGTAGTTGTTCATAAAATATATTGGTTTATTATTTCTTCCATTTTAAATGGTTACAATTTCAGAGAAATACTTTTACAATAAGTTTAAATTTTGATAATAATTTTTTGGTGGTAAGTTTACTTGTGCCTGGAGAATTCCAGGCCAGCAAGCAAACACCATTATTGTGCAAAGAACTTTTATATCCTGAAAAATATTTTTTCTAAATTTTTCCATCATGGTATACTTATTCTTCAGGACCAATTGATTCTGCCAAAAATGTTGGAGATAACTCTGGACCCCACCATATAATGCCCTCCGCTAATTCCTTCTCTTTCCATTGCACTGGTTTCCAGTCAGGATCATAAATATGATATCCTCCACTAAACAGCTCGAGCCTATGACCACTACCTGGATCAATTGCATAAATGAAACCAGCCTGTGAAATCCCGTGCCTACCTGGCGCCAGACTAAGTTCTACACCATTTTCCCTAAAAATATCAGCAGCTCTCGCCACGTCCTGAAAATTATCGAGATAGAACGCCGTATGGTGCAGCCTGTTTTGGCGGCCAGCTTCGTCAAACATAATGGCTAAATCATGCACCAAGCTGGTGACAGAAGTCCAATAAGCCATTTCAAACCCGTTATCTAATTGGATGTACTCTCGCACTTTGAAACCAAAAAGTTCTTCGTGTAATTTCATGCATTCTGATGGGTTGCCCACATTGAAGTTGACATGATCTATACAACGCGGGGATATCCCATGATCAAAAGATTTGAAAACCTGATTTTTCAATCTGGATCGCTTTCCTTCTGGAGCCAATGGTTTTTCCATCTCATAGTAAATTTCATAGGTCTGGCCTGTTGGTAATCTGAAGCGAAACGCTTTTCCCAAGCCAGCCTCTTCTCCTTCAGGCACCCATGCTGGCGATAAGCCTGCGCTTTCTACCTTACCATAAAAATAATCTACATCGTCAGGCTCGCAGGTTTTCCAAGCTATGTGATCAAGCACGGCTTCCTTTCCTTCGATAAGGATCAATGTATGGTGTTCAAAATCAGCCCATCCTCGATAATAAATCTTATTGCCTTCACGCTTTTGCTCGTTTAATCCAACAACATCGTGAAAGAACCAATGTGACTTTTCAAGATTGGGCGTAACTAGGGCAACATGGCCCAGTTTTGCTAACTTCTTTTGCATTTTATTTTAGGTTATTGTTTATTTTTTTTAAAAATTCTTCTCAAAGAACCCTTTCAACAAAAAGTGAAAGGATTCCTTATATTCTATTTGGGTCCAGTGACTACAATGGCTGAAAATGTGCATTTGGGCATTTGGAAGATGCTTGATTAAGTAGTAGCTGGTGTCTACATTTACGAGCAGATCTTCTTGCCCATGTATAATCAGAATAGGGTGATCCATGTTTCGTAGAGAACCGTCCGGGATTACCAATTCGTCAAGGTGCTGTTGCCTTGGTGCAGGAAACATAGCCCCGAAAGATCTGCGAATATTCGTATCTAAGGTGGCTTCATGGCGCATCTTGGAAATGTCTTTCAGTTGATCTCCGATAATGCTTTGATTGTATGAAAACCAGGAGATTATATTGGCCATGAGTTCTTGTGATGGGTCATCGTAGTACCCCCATGTTCTATCCAATTCCGGTGTAATGGTCGTTGGTGCACCGGCAGGCCCCATTAGTACAACTCTGTTAAACCGATCCGGAAAATCCATTAAAAGTTGGAGAGCTATTGCACCACCCATGGAATTTCCCACCATGTGTACCCTTTCAAGATTAAGTTCGTCCAATAGAGAGATAAGTTGATCCATCCACAGCCTCATCCAGTTGCGCATACCATTAGGTGGCTTTTCTGGATGATGGCTTTTTCCAAAACCAACCAAGTCTGGCGCAAGACAATAAAATTTCTCCCCAAATTCAGGCATTATATATTGCCAGTTTGACCAAGCACTAGCACCTGGTCCCGATCCATGTAAGAATAAAATTGCTTCTTTTTGACCTGCTCCACACTCATTGAGATATGTATTATTCGCATTTTCAACAATACGGTTGGTAACATCTACCATAGGGATTAATGTTGTTTAAGGGTTAATGAAGAAGCAATGTCTATTAAAAGAACCTAATTTCTTATATACAAAATGGCTATTAAAATATACATTTCGCATATTCGTTTTATACGCTTCAATCCCGATTGGAATTAAGGAGAAATGGTAATGTCAGAGCCAATAAGGCTTGACTATCTTTTTTGATAACTATTTCTGAAATTTTTGGGAGTGCTTCCTGTGTACTTCTTAAACATCCTAAAAAAGTAGGTTGGATGATTGAAGTTTAATTGATAGGCAATTTCTGAAACAGTTTGATCAGAATAGATGAGTAATCTTTGAGCTTCATGCAGAAGTCGTTCACGAATGATTTGGCCGGCTGGGTATCCGGTTTCACCTTTTACCACATGATTAAGGTGTCCTTCTGAAATGTTTAAACTATGTGCATACTCTGCCACACTCTTTTTGGCTTTAAAGTGTTCTTCAACAGCTTGAAAAAACCTATTGACGATAGTTTGGGAGGAGGAGTAATCTGCATTACTAGCAGGTTGGTCATGAAATTCGTATAACCTTAATAGGGCGAGGTTTAAGTAAGATCGAAGAATTTCATCTTTCAGAAACGAGCCGCTATTGTAGGTATCACTCATACGGGAAAAAAGGCCTTCAACTTCCTCAGCAGTTTCTTCATTCATTTTTACAATCAAGAACCTATTAGGAATATTATGTTTGATAATTCTGGCAAGGTGGCTGTTATTGTCAGAATGGATTTCAAAAAAATCTGCACTGAAGTGGACTGAATAACCCCGAAGAGTTTCAGCAAAATTTGTTGCATGTATAGTGTTTGGGTAAAGCAGTAAGAATTGACTGCCTTGAATTTCATGTTTCTCATCGTCAATAGTTACGATGTACTTTCCTTCAGATATCCATACAAGCTGGTACAAAAGACTATGACAATGAGGTTCAAGTACCTTTACTGTTTGTGCCAGGCTTTGAATCGTTTTTATTGAAAAATAATCTGTTAAATGATTTAACGATTTTTCACCGTACTCTAAATAGTTCGGAACAGGTTTCATTGGGATATCATCAATTTAATTCAAAGTACATGAATTAAAATTAAATTTATAAAGACCTTAAACCTAACATTATGTCGTGTGCTTCATCTTAAAATGTTATTCATGAGAATCTCGAACTAGAAAACCTTTAGGTATCAACTCAACCTGCTGATCAGAAAGATTCCGATACCTATTCTATTTGTGTTCTTTCGTTACTAGGGAGTAGAATAGATATTGAATTAAAAAAATACCTCCCGATTTCTCAGTCTTTTTCCAGCTATTTTGATTTTAAAACACTATACACACATCGTGCAACGGCTATGGGATCATCTTCTTGATCTTGAAATAATTGTATATCTACTTTAACAATGGTCTTTCCATTCTTTATCACTTTTGCAGTCGCCTTTACATCCCCCTTTTTAGCGCCATGTAGATAGTCTATGCGCATGTCCACTGTATTAATTCTATCCGACATAGCACTGAGCATAGTTGCTCCAGCAATTCCCCCTGCAGTATCGGCTATGGACGCAAGTATGCCGCCATGCCATCTTTCTTGCAAAAAATCACCGATGAACTCATCTTTGAAGGGAACTTTTATTAATGCGAAACCTTCCTTTAACTCCTCTATCTGTAGCCCTAAAATCTTGTTGGCCGGCATTAAATCTTCTATTCCTTTTTTTAGAAGATCGAAAATCTCCTTTTGTTCCATTATTTAAAATATTAAAGGTTAAAACTTGGTCATTAAAAGGTATCAAGGTTGAATCTATTACGTATCCACTGCCTCGATTATAAAACTTCTGTTACTAAATCCGGGAAGCATTTCTGAATAAGTATGTATAATTTCATCTCCACTATCAGTCAGTGCCATTGAGTAGATCAGCGGAACATAATGATCAGGTGTCGGAGCTGCTAACAGACCCAGTTTATTCTTTTCATAGTTAATGATGCTTTTCAAGTCCCTTGCATCAATTCGCTGTTTAATCCAACTGTCAAACTCCATTTCCCAACCGTATAGTTTGGTATCTCTCCTTTGCATTTTTGCCATCGCCAATTGAAGATTATGTACCAGTGCACCGCTTCCAATAATCAACACTCCTTTTTTTCGATACTTCTTCAACTGTAATGCGAGATCATAATGATATTGTGGTGGCTTGTAATAGTCAATACTCAATTGAAAAACAGGAACATCGGCTTTGGGAAAAAGATGCTTCAGCATGGGCCAGTTGCCATGATCAAAACCCCAGTCTGTAGTTTCATTAATAGTAGAAATATTGGAAGCTATCTCTTTTGCGATTTCTGGTGCTCCCGGTGCGGGATACTTTTCGGTATAATAGTTTGCAGGGAAACCATAATAGTCATAAAGCGTTTTAGGCCATGGTGATGTATTTACGTAGGTACCATTCGTGCACCAATGAGCGGAAACGACCAAAATAGCATTTACTTTATATTTTTCCCTGATCTGCTTTCCAGTATCTCCCAAATAGGAGGTGAATGGATTCCCATAAGCTGGTATTGGTATATCCATTGGGTTTCCGTGAGATGTAAACAATACAGGTAACACTTGACCAGTACGCTTCATATCTTGGATCGACTTTGCAAATCCCTTTAACCCGTATGTGGTTGCACCCATAGTTCCTATAATTGATAGTTTCAAAAAAGTGGACCGATCCATGATAGTGTTATGATCTGATCTTGTCTAACAGGGCGTTTAGCTGTTGAACCTCTTGGGTGTTCAAATTAGACAGGATAGCATCTTCCTGTTCCTCGCAAAAAGACATTTTCTTAAGTAAATCCAATCCTCTTTGAGTAATAATTACTTCCTTTTGTCTACGGTCAGTTTGGCTCTCTGTACGACTTATTAACTCTTTTTTGTGAAGCCTGTCCACAATTCTACTAGCATCGGAGTTTTTATCAACCATTCTCTCTTTTATAAGTCCAATAGTGGCAGCCTTAGGATACTGGCCTTTTAGAATTCTGAGTACGTTGAACTGCGGGGTGGCTAACCCATGCTTGTTGATTAGCTTAAAAAATTTTTGCCCGATAACACTATTGGTATAGTATAGGTTGACAAGAGCCTTGTGATAATCGTTTCTAAAGCTACTTTTTATTTCGTCTTCTAATCTCACTATAAGTCTTTTTAATCTAACTAATCATTATTCCCAAGGGCGAAATTATATGATTGTGTAAGGATGATTTTGGCTACCTCCAATTCTTCATTGTTTCTGGGAGCATAAAGCATAATGAAATTTGGTGGAAGCCAACCCTTGTACACAACAGGGTGCATTTCACCCCATCCCTTGTAGATGACTTCTTTTACGTCATTTTCTGGCAGACTTAGGTGCATGCTATAATCCGGATAGGGATGAAAATGCGCAAATTCAGTACCTACCATAAACGCATTGCAGTGCTGACAACTTTTATCATGGGGTAAGCACATAGCTTGAGCTCCGGGTACCGAAATTCTGCTTTGTTCCCTAGAGATATATGGGAGGGAAAAGGCCCATTTATTTAACTCTTCTATAAAGGATAAATCCTCAGGCTGCTGATCTAACTGTGTATGAGGGTTTGTGGGGGTGGTTTTGGGTTTCTCTCCTGGCCTATAGGAGGTTAATTCCAATTTATTCATAAGCTTAATGTCCTATTCAATTATGTAGTAAATGAAAGAAGACAGCTCAAAAAGATCAAAATTTCTGAGCTGCCCTCATCTTAATCGTTTGAAATACTAGGAGCTTTCTTAAAATATTGCTCATCTTTTAAGATACTCAGCATAAACTTAGCTACGTCCTTTCTTCCAATTGTCATGCGAAGTTTTTTTGAACCATCTATGCTTACACGTGTTGGTTTATGTTTAAGACTATTTGTTAATCCGACAGGTCTCACAGACGTCCACTCCAGGTCGCTCTCCTTCAGGATTTTTTCCTGTTGCTCATGCCCCCTATAAGCAGTGCCTACATTGGTTTTGTTGATCAATAGTTTAAACATCCAGTTGGTTTCTTCATAGCTATCCGCCACTCCCCAGGCAGACACAGTCAATATCCTTTTAATCCCTTTCTCTTTCATTACCCTCACAATATTGGACATGGACTGTTCTAAAAGGTTCTGAGGTGAAACAACTTTCGACCAGGGATTATCAGATACTCGAGCAATGTTTAGCGCACAAAATACCGCCTCACAACCATCAATGGTTTTCAAGACATCTTCATATTCAAGTGGTGACCCGGATATGATGGACAACTTCTTCGAAGATAGTTTTGAAGAAGATTCGTCACGCACCAGGCAAACAGGATGATGGCCTAAAGAAACGGCTTCATCTACCAGATGAATGCCAGTTCTTCCTGTAGCTCCGAAAATTGCAATGTTCATGTTAATTTTTGAAACTAGCCAATAGCTCTGGATTCCTCAAAAAAGCCACAGCCCAAACCAATATTAGGACTACAGATTGCACTAGAAAAGAATCACCAATACTCATGTGTGCCACTATGGCACCTCCCATATATGAACTCAAGAGGAATGAACCAAAAATGTTGGTTTTGGGAAAGAGAAAAAGGATTGTAGAAATTATTTCACCAATGGCAATAATCGTAATCCATTTTGATAACCCAAATGCCTCAAACATCTCTGTCATTTCTGGGGCAATAAATTTGCCCGATGCGCTATAAAGGAAGAGAGATGTTAATAAACCAGCTATGATCCAGCTGGTTAACTTTCTGCTTTTTGATAATTGTTTTGTTTCCATATTAACTAATGATTAGATACTATTTTTTTGTAGCTAAAAGTTCAATGCGAAGCTCAATTTCATCTGCCAGGACCATGTCTCCCATTGTGTTTTTATATGAAATCCCATAGATCTGACGGTCAAAAGTTAGATTTCCGCTTGCACTTAGCTTTCCTCCGTCTTCATCTATGGAAACATTCGTAACCGTCTCTTCATTTGTTACCCCTTTAATGGTCAGATCTCCGGTGATTGAACCTTCTGTGGCACTTTTTACCGTAAAACTCGCTGTTGGAAAAGTCTCTACGCTAAAAAAGTCATCAGACTGAAGGTGCCCGATCAACTTTTCACGAGGAGCCATTTCATACAACGCATCATCATCCGTAGTGACCATTGATGACATGTCCACGATAAAGGCACCCTCAGACACAATGCCACCTGTAATTGTGAGTGATCCTTCTTTGAAGCCGATAGTTCCTTCATGGGCATATACGCCAATCATGCTACCCTTCCAGTTTACAAAACTGGTTGTGTCAATTGCGTAAGAAACTGAGGTGACTGTGTCTTCATTTGCTACTTGTTCCCTAGAGTCAGAAGACTCATTTTTGTTTGAATTGTTACACGCAAATAGCCCTAGGATAAGTAAGCTTGCGATCAATCTGGTTTTCATTTTCATCGTTTATTGGTTTTAGATAGTTTTCAAATCATGCTATAAGTAAAAAGTTGAATATCTATATGAAAGCTCTTTCATATTAAGAAGAATAATAAAATCGTTCATGGATTATCTGTCCATCCTGCCACCTTTGGACAGCTACTTGGCACATGGTCATCCGAGGCGCTCCTTTATAGGTCACATCCATTTCCCATTCTACCATAGTCACATCGTCTCCAATCGCAACACTTTTTACTTCTGCGCCATGGAATGTTTCAATATTTCCCATTGACTCAATTTCACGTTCCCTGTTAGCATCTTTTCCAATTGTCGGTGGTTGACTATTTTCTTGCATAGAAACATCGGTATGGTAGTGTTTTTCAAAAGCCTCCATCATTTGTCCGGACAAAATCATCTCATTCAGGTCTTCAATTTTTTCTTTTAAACTCATTTCTTTCTGGATTTAAGTGTTGATTAATTAAATATTAATAAGTGAATCTAATTAAAAGTTTAGACAAAATATGTCTAAACATATATTTTAAAATCGTAAATTAAAAGGAGATTGTAGGCTCAGTTTGTCATTCTTGTACTTTATTAATTGGTATTCATAATATATAATTTTCTTTATTAGATGTTATTAAATAAATAATGTTATCATTTTTTTGATGTTTGACCAATTCCTTTATCATTAGCTTTAAAAATAGATACTATTTTAGCTAGTATTTAAATAGTAACATGAAAGCAATTCTATATACAAGAGTATCCTCTAAGGATCAGTCTACTTTAAGACAAGTCAACGACATGAAGTCATTAAAAGAATTTGAGGTAGTAAAAATCTTCTCAGAAAAGATTTCTGGATTTTCTGTTTCAATAGACGATCGCCCTATTCTCCAGAAGGCTCTCTCCTACCTTAGGTCGGGAGAAGCAAATTGCATCATGGTATCAGAAGTCTCCAGGCTGGGACGAAATACGCATGAGGTCCTTGGACTAATTGAGGATCTCAAAAAGCAAGGAGTAGCTATATACATCCATAATCTTGGCACCACTATTAACAAGTCCGAATCCTCAAGTGAGATATTCACCAAACTTATAGTTACTATCATGGCTGATCTGGCCAGATTGGAAAGCGAGCAAATGAGCTATCGAATCAAATCGGGAATAAGATCCAGAAAATCGAAAGGTCTTACAACAGGAAGAAAAGTTGGATCAATAGAATCACGTGAGAAGTTTCTTGCAAAACATTCTGATATTCAGAAATACCTGGCCAAGGGTTATTCTTCAAGAGAGATTCAGAAGCTATGTAAGTCTTCACCTAATACTATTAAGAAGGTGAAGGATTTGACTTAGTTAACTCTATTAGGTTTCTTGAGCTAAATAACTGTGCATTTCCTCCTTTACATTCAATTCTATTGCCTCGAACTCTGTATTAAGTAAAGAAAGAGCTTTAAATAAGCGCTCTCTTTCTTGGAATGTCTTTGACTCAAACAATTCAACCACCTTCATAGTAATAGGTGACAACCGAATTGATTCATCAAATAATTCTCCAATAGGAACTTTTAAGAAGTTAGAGATTCTTACAACCTCAAAGGCATACATTTTTGAGCTATCATTTATTAATCGCCCAAGCCTATTTCGATCGATACCCGTTGCCTTGGAAATAGCTTTATTTTTAACACCAGTATTATTCTGAATTTTAGCTATTGTAATTCCGACAATTTTGCCATCGCCTAATTCATTAGAAGCTTTTTGTGAATCATCCATAATGTTGTTGAAGCTCGCGTGCTCATTAGTGTTTCGGTATGATGGCAATCTAGACATACTTAGTTAAAAATCACATTATTCAACATGTAATATATAATTTTTGCATCATTTTTAATGCATTTATGATATTATTGCGGCTTATATGCATTATTTTTAATGCATTTTTTTGATTAGTGATTTCTTTTTAAATCATTTACTTAAAAAAATCATGAATGCATTAACAACTATTTCACAGCAAGACCTGATCAATTCAGGCGTAGAAGAATCTATCCTTACCCAAGGGATTTCTGATTATCTGGACAAAAATTCCACCAATTGGAAATGTATAGGCACTAACGAATTCGGAGATTTTCTAATAGACTTAGAAAGCATTCCAATTAATGTCAGAAAAACGATTCAGTTGACTGCTGAAGTCAAACCAATCAAAAAAGAAGATTTTAAAATTCCTGGAGTTTGCATACTTGAAATTGCTGATGCTTATAAAAATGGGAGTCATGAATTCAAACACTTATATCAGCATACTTCAAGGCCGGAATATTATGGACAGAAGCATTCGGTTTTCAAAACCTGCGCTAAAATCTACATTGAGGATCTCAAGTGTAAAAGAGGCGGGAAAAAGAATCTATTCACAACACTCAAACAACTTGGTATTGAATTCTACTCTGACCTAGATTCATTCAGAAAGTTCTTCACAAGGCTTCTAGAATGTAAGAATATGGTCCTTGAAATTCAACACGGATTAATTGGGACTGAAAACAAATCACGAAAAAAAATTAACCGATGGCATAAGTTAAAGGCTATTGATCTTATGAGGAAGAGTTCCCTCAAGACAGAGATATTATCAAGAATGAATAGCACATGTCGACCAGGTGAGAAAATTTCCTATTCGACACTGAAAAGAATAATTGATTCGAATATTGAGAATATTACTAAAGAAGACCGATACGGTTATGACATCTACAAAAGAGATATAGAGCCATATATAAGAAGGAAAAAGCCTGAGTACAAATTTCAAGTTGCTGAGGCAGATGGCAGTCGATTCCAGATTCCATTTTATGATCCTTCTAAGAAGAAACTACGATTCCTAACTCTTTATGTCATTATTGATGTCTACTCATCTATGATCATTGGCTTTAGTTTGGCTGAATCAGAAAATACTGAAATGATACTAAATGCATTCTGGATGATGATGGCCAAACACAAGTACATACCTGCTGTGGTGCTCGTTGATAATGGACTTAAAAATTCTGGGGACTGGAAAAAATTCCAAGATGAATCAAACAGGCTTTTTGGTACACTTTGGAGAAAGCACTTGCCTGATTACCCAAATGCTAAAGGGACCGTTGAAAGTTTCTTTAAGTATTTCAACGTAAAGATTGCCCGCAACTATGAAAATTATCTAGGACTTAGCTTTCGTTCAAAATCAAATGATCATCGTCTTAAAAAAGATGAAGTAAGAAAGGTTTATAAGAATAAAAAAAGGGTAGGAACATATAACGAAACAGTTTACCAATGCTGCAAATTAATCGTTAAATGGAATAAAACTATATCTAAAAAAATCTCTCCAGAACAAAAATTCAATCAGGGTAAAATCGCTGACGCAAAGATTATTTCGGAAGAGATGATAGCCAGACTATGTTGGAAAAAAGAAAGCAAAACAATCCGTCGCTCGAGGATTGAATTCAATAGTCGTGAATATGAGTTGAGCAATTATGAAAATATCAATAAGTACAACGGTCGAAAAATAGACTGCTATTATCATGCTTCTATTCCCGACTATGTGTTCCTCTTTAATGGTGATCAATTCATAGAAAAAGCTACAGCCAAACCTTTCTTTGATGAGGAAGATCCTCGCAAATTTCAAAAAATCAAACATAATAAAGGGCTTAGAGATCACAACTCTAAAATTCTGAAAGAATCACAAAAAGAATTAGAAGATATTGAAAATACAGACCCTCTCTTTAGAACGTATTTCTGTGATGATAAGGAATTTGAAAATAGTGAATATGAGCGATTTCTAGAGGAGCATATACTAAATCAAGATGAAATAGACACTGAAAACGAAGTAGACACCCAAGAATATGAGTCAGACCTATCAAGCTACGCATGATCTTCTCCAGGAAGAAGATATGCTCAACAATTTTCCCATTCAACCAACTGCTAATTATAAGAAAGCTACGAGTTGCTTAAATTATTCCAGACAACATAAGGCATTGTATATGCTAATTGGTAATAATGGGTTTGGGAAAACATCTTCCATAAAGCATTATGCCGAAAAGCATCCAAATATTAGATATTTCAGAATAGGTGAAAAAGAAAGACCTAAAGCTTTTTTCGGTAGGTTGATACACCAAATCACTTCTGAAAAAGAGATGGATTTGGATCTTCTTTTAAAGAATGCCTATCTAGACTATTTAATAGATCGAGTTTCTTATGACATTGTTGATGATACAGATATTGACTTGATTGTCATAGATGAGTTTGGAAACTTCACAGCACGATTTATTCCAATATTAAGACAATTATGGGATAACATCAGCCCCAGAATAGGAATGGTACTAGCAGGCCCCCCTTCTATTCTAAATGACATGCGAAAGTGGCAAAAAGAAGAAAAGAGAGGTATTAATGAAATCTTTTCTAGAGTTGGTCACAGGATTCAATTTTTGAAAAAGCCTTCTTTGAAAGATGTTGAAATTATCTGCCTCTCAAGGGATATCACGGATAAAAAACTAATCAGCAGGTTCTTCAAGAACAATCTCATGAAAGATTTCAGGGTATTGCAAAATATGATTACTGATTTCAAAAATGGTGTTTTTAATCCATGAAAGAAATTTTCGCAATTGAGTGTCCAATAAGGAATGAACCAGTGGCTCTATCCGATGAGCCATTTGGTTTGATTCCCAATTGGCTTGAGAAAAAAAAGTCATACCAGATTTGGAACAAATCACTAAGACTAAGAAATCTCAAACCCAGAGTTTCAATAATTGATCGAGTCAATGATTGTGATTACGATCTACAGTTTGAGATGTATTTAGGGCTATTCCAAAGTTGGAATATCCAATTAATGAATTTTTCGAAGGACTCTAAACAAAAAGTCTTTGACTTTAAAAGGATATATACAATCGGTAATGACGATTTAGGACTAATCGATGGAATAGGACATTATTCCTTAAACCTGGAAGGAGTTTACAAGATCCTATATGAAGGTATGAAATCAGAAGATAAGGAATTGCTTTTGGAGCTATTTGCTTTTTATGAGCTTAGATGTTTAGGGCTAGTTGGACCCAACCCACAAGAGCTTAGAATCTTTGGTATTACCGACTTTCAAAACAAATTAAAAATCAATTCCACTCAATTACTAATTGAGTCTAGGATACAAGACAAAAGTCACAGACTGTTCTCTAAAATCCCTAGTATAAATATTGAAATAGTTATTTGCTATTTGAATCATCTATTTTGGATTAATGCATCACCAATAATTATAAACTTAGAGATTTGGGATAAGATCGATAGTATCTACACGTCAGTAGGAAACCTTCATCATTATTCTACAGTGGAAGATGATAGATTATTCAAAAAATACCAATCAAAGGAATGTAGAAGTAAAGCACTCCTTAAGCTGAAGGAAGGAATTGATAACGCATTAAGCATATTCAAAGATTCTGATAGGATTGATATTACTTACTATACGAACTATGCTTTCAACATAGTAAGAAGTAATGATTACAGGTTTTTCATATCCACTAAGGATGATGAGACTAAAAAAAAGACGATCGACTATGCAAAGAGATTCTTTCAGTTTTGCCGGATCAAGAACCTATCCTCGCTACCACTTTCTGAAAAAGATCTTGTTCTATATTTAGATCAATGTCTTGATGAATCTCATTCTTCAATTGAGAATTACTGTTTTCACATCTACCTAATAGAAAGTGTTTATCGCCGGTTTGGCTTGGAGATCCCAAAGAATGTGATCTCTACTATAAACAGTGCATTTCTAGAGTTGAAACAATCCATTACAAAAAGTATTCACAGATCAATTCTGACCTACCCATTAGAAACTATAGATGATTTGAGAGACAAATGCATCCTAACATGGGCTCTTAGTCTTACAAAAAATCCAATTGATAAATATCTAATAGGATCAATCTTAAAATCACAAGTGAAAGTTCTTGATTCAGGATGCATACTAATAAAGGACTTTAATGGAGAGCAGGAAATTCTATTTAAAGCCATGAAGAACTCCAAGCTATGCCCCGTGAAAGCCTACCTGGATTACAAAATCCACATTCCAAAAGGATCACCAATATTTAGTCAACATGTAGAAAGTGGGACTTTGATAGGTCTTAACCCGAGAGAGATTGAATCAATTTATGACAAGTGGCTTGATCAGCAAATTTCTCCAAATCTTGACTTTCTATATATCAAAGATGACTTATCGAGACAAGACTTGAGTCAGCTTCCATATTATTATAAAATTTCAAGAGAAATAGAAATAAAGACTATCCATCATCGGCTGAAAACTGAGCCAGATACCCTCCCTATCATTTAAAAAACTCAAACTCTTGATTGTGCAATCAAGCTTCTTCTTTTTAAGAGAAATAAGAGGATATTTCAATGGGTGATAAATGTGAGAAAACAGGCATTTTAATTGCTTAATATTGGGAGTTAGAAGGTCGTTCAATTGGACCCATACAGAAGTGAGAATTGAGAATGGGGAATTGAGAATTAAGGAAATTTGCAGGCACAAGTGGACGCTTGCGCTAGTTGGGGGAGTTTTTTTAGAAAGGTAATTCGTTTTGGGATCAAAGATTCCCTGCGGGAATAACTTTAAGCAGTAGTAATTATGATTTATGAATCCTCGTTACAAACGAGGACTAGAGGGAGCAGTTCATTTATTCAGAGAGCAGTTGGCAAATTAAGGATGCACACTTAAAGGTGTATACTGAAATACTCATTAAATTATTTATATAAACTGTAATTATTGAATGGTTATTTCAACCTATGAATAAAAACCTTCAAATTTGAATAGTAAGCAAGCACAAGAAAAAGCTTTTCTTGAACGTATTACCCAATCACAAGGTATCATTCACAAGGTTTGTCGGCTCTATTGTGATGATGAGGAGCATCGCAAGGATCTGTTTCAAGAAATTCTGATTCAGTTATGGAAGTCGTACCCTTCCTATCGTGGTGATGCACAATTCTCCTCATGGATGTATCGTGTGGCGCTAAATATCGCTATTCAGGATTTTAGAAAAGTCAAGAAGCGAAAGCTACTCATGTTCGAATCATATGAGCTTGATGATCAGGAAAACAACCAACAACAAGCCGAAATGGAAAACGAGCAATTCAGTGCCATGTACCAGGCCATTGGACAACTGGATAAGCTTGATAAAGCCATCGTGCTACTTCATCTGGAGGGACATGCCAATGAAGAGATCGGGCAGATAGTTGGAATTACAACCAATTATGTGCGAGTCAAAATGAATCGAATCAAAAAGAAATTATCAAAAAAACTAAACAGTTAAAAAGACATGGAATTATTGGAATTACAAGCTACCTGGCAATTATTCAATGACAATGTCATCAAAAAAGATTTTGTGGAACCTTCTACAATCGGTGAAACCATTCATCAGAAGTCGAAATCAGAAATCGCAGGCATCAAACGATCCATGCATTTCAAATTCATCATCGGTACAGTCACCATGCTGATCGGGCTGGGGATGATAGCAGCTATGTATTTCGCACCTGACTTCAACCTGCTATCCAACTTTCTTAGTCATAGCGAATCGTTTGGCTTTTACATCATCATTACCCTGGCACTAGGTGCTATGATTGCTGTCAATCACCGGGCATACAAGCATATCAAACAGTTAAACGAAAGCACATCCAACCTGAAGCAAGGCCTCAGCCACTTTACCCGCTCCATGCGCAAGGCCATGAACTTCAACATCTATTCTGATGCATTGATGTCGCCAGTGTTCATTACCTGGATCTATTACACCTATGCATTCAAAAACCAAACAATAGGCTGGGATGTACGATCTCTTGTGCTATTCGTGCTGCCCGTGGCTATCGGACTATTCAGCTACTATTTCCAGCGCTATGCCCAGCATTTGAAATTTGGCCGCTACGTAAGTCGACTGGAAGATTATTTAGAGTCACTGGAAGAAAATTCTGAAAAAGTGTAATTATGAAGGAGTGAATTCAACTTATGAGTAAAATGACTTTTGTTATGAAAAATCAATTGCTAAAAATCACCTGCTACGTTGGAATATTTATCATGATTTCAGCCTTCGTTGTTATCCCCGAAAAATACTCCTGGTATTACGAAGTGCTACTATTCAATTTAGGGATGTACATGTGGTTGTTTACAAAGTGGAAAAGAAAGAAAGCAAATGTACGGGCTGCCGTGACATGCTTTCTAATCCTTGGTGCATGCTCTCTGTCTGCGCAAGATTACAATAAGCAAGTCGAAGCTCTTAAGCGAAGTTTCGAAAGTAAGGATGCTAAATACATTGAACCTCATCTGAGCAGTGGGTTGAAATTTGATCCTATGCCGGCCGAAAATACCGGACCTATATTGAATAATATTATCACAAAGCTGCCTTTCATCAGTCTTGAGTTTGTCGAAGCTGCTGAAAACACAGCCACTATCAAGTATGAGTTTCAGGGGTTAGGAGAACGGACATCCGCCGTTCACTTTGACTCAGAGGGAAAGATCATACGTGTGGAGCTCATTGAAAACCTGATCAAAATGGAGATGGAGCAGCGCAGGCAAATGCAAGCCAGTGTGCAACAACCGGGCACTAATGAGGTAGTAGAAAAATACCAACCAACTTCGGTAACCATCACAGCCAATGACGGAGTTACAATCAGTGGGAATCTGTACGAGATTGATAAAAAAGCACCTGTAATTCTATTGTGCCATCAGGCTGGTTACAACAAAGTGGAATACGCAGACATTGCTCCTCGTCTCAATGACATGGGGTACAATTGCCTGGCAATAGACCAGCGCTCAGGTGGAGCCTTTGCAGGACAACAAAATGAGACTGCAGGCAATGCCATGGAACTGGGACAGGAACCAACCATGCTGGATGCCCGTCAGGATCTGAAAGCTGCCGTTGATTACCTGGCCAAAAGGTATAAGCAGAAAGTGATCGTGTGGGGAAGCTCATACTCTTCAAGTCTCGCTTTATTTGAGCTGGCCGAAAACAAGAAAGTGAAAGCTGCGCTGGCATTCAGCCCTGGTGACTACTTTGGAGATCAGGCGGTCACGTTAGCTAACACCTTTGGCAAGGTAGATAAACCGTACTTTGTCACCTCATCAAAAACGGAATCGGCTTCACTTATGAAATCATTTGAATGGGTAGAGAGACAAAAGAATCAAATACATTTCATCCCGGAATCAAACGGCTTTCATGGTTCACGGGTACTATGGATCGGGCAGGAAGGTGCAGAGGAATACTGGACTGCAGTCACTGAATTTCTTACAGCTTTAAAATAACGAATATGAAAAACAGGCTTATCCATTTCGCTATACATACCGAAGACCTTGAAAGGGCAAAGGGATTTTATGAAAAGGTTTTTAACTGGGGGTTCCGTGCATACGGACCCTCAGACTTTGCCCAAATCACCGATGAAGATTCAGAAAATGGTGAACTGATAGGTGCGCTACAATCACGGACCTACTCACCGGTAGAGGATCATGTCTTAGGTTTTGAATGCACCATTGGCGTAGAAAATGTAGATGAGATCATCGCCAAAGTGGAACAAAGCGGCGGGAAGGTAGTGATGCCAAAAACAGCTATTCCTCATGTGGGCTGGATCGCTAAATTTCTGGATACAGAGGGTAACCTGGTATGTGCCATGCAATCTGACACCAATGCAGCCTGATTATGGAAGACCGACCGATACATCCCGACTTTCTTTTCCATCTTGAATTAAAAGAGACAGAGCTGGTGGAGCTGTTTGTAGATCTTCGCAGCTACATTTTTGAATTGGCTCCTACATGCAATGAGATCTTATATCATACGCATGCACTTACTTCGGTCTTTTCGCTCTCTGATAAGCTTTCCGATGCATTCTGCATGATCCCAATTTACACGAGCCACCTGAATCTTGGATTTCATCAGGGCACCATGCTACCAGATCCTAATAAACTGTTGCAGGGTACTGGGAAGTTGATCAGACACATTCCGATCAAAAGTCCCGATGACTATCGTAAACCTGAGATTGAGTCCTTGATTCTGTCGGCCATTAACTATTCCAGAGACAGAATGAAAAAGGATCCGTCGGTTGTGGGTGCTACCATCTCAAAAATTAAATAACTATCCTATGTGCTTGTTTTAGCAAGTCTCCGGATAAGTCATTGGTAAGATATGCGCTGGTATAATCGTGTTCCCCCTCATTTCTATTTTGTAGCATCAGCCATATTTCATTACCTGGGGCCATCCTTTGCTGTGCTGTTATTTGCTAAGGTATCTGTAGATGGAGTCGCATGGCTCAGAATTGCATCAGCAGGGCTTGTATTTCTTTTATGGAGAAAACCATGGGCCGCATTTAAAAAATCCACTCCACGGGCGCGTTATCTAATTCTTGCCCTGGGAGTCACGTTCGCTTTGATGAACTACTCTTTTTACTATGCCATTAGCATTCTGCCACTCGGTACGGTTGCAGGCATTGAGTTTCTCGGGCCTGTGCTACTTGTGATGATAGGAACAAAGACCCTCCGAAATCTGGCAGCACTCGCTCTTACAGTAACGGGTGTGTGGCTTTTGACGGATGTGAGAATTGAAGGCGAACCTGAAGGTTTTATATGGGCTTTCGCTAATGCTTTTTGTTTTGTGGTTTACATAATCATCGCACATCTGATAGCTGATATTGATACCTCTACCCGACCTGTCGATCTCCTGGGTGCCGCCATGCTCATAGCTACCATCGTCATTACTCCTTTAGGATTTTATGGAGCACTACCAGCGTTTACGGATTCCTGGCTCCTGCTCGCGGGGATAGGCGTAGGTCTCTCATCCTCGGTAATTCCTTATGTCCTTGATCAACTGGCAATGGCTAAATTATCCAGAGCAACTTATTCATTGTTTGTTGCATTGCTTCCTGCGACAGCTGTAACCATCGGTGTTTTGGTTCTTAAACAAATACCCAAAATGATTGAAATTATGGCCGTGGTTTCTATTGTTTGTGGCGTTTTAATCTCAAAGGATAAAGCTTAAAATTTTCAGGATTTGATGCTTTAATTCTGGGGTTTAGAGAGTTTGGTGGGCGAGAAGGTTGAGAATGGAGAATTGAGGGGATTCCGTAAGATATGCTCTATTAATAGGGCATTACCCTAGAGTGAATATAAGTCAATTCCGAATTCATTTTCAGAAGGCTCGCATACATAAAGTTTTAAGTCATCATACTCATTTTTACAAATCTTCATACACTCTCTAATGGTACTATCTTCACATTTTAAACCAAATATGACTCTAATCAGCGCTTTTTTCTTAAATGAATGGCTTCCGTATTTTGGCTTTAGAATCCTAACTTCTCGTTCATCCCTCCACATATTAGATTTTGTGGTAGCAACTCGTACAAAATCTCTTGAACTTCCTGAATAATCAAATTGACTAATTTCATCGACATACCTAACCACCTCACGTTGATTAAAAAAATCCTCATCGTTTTCAATGTTAAAGCCAAGGCACACACATTGATGCCAGTTTGCATAGTGAGACCATAGCATAAGGTTTGCAGGTGTAATTGAAAAGGATCCAATTCCAGAGTTTTGCATTAAAGTCTCAAATCGATCTTTAACAGTTTGAATCAATTCATTTGAAGACATATCTCTGAGTATACTTCTAATTTGTTGACGTGTTTGGTTCGGCATCCTCTTTCTTATCTCTGCAAAAGCTTTTTTACGAATTATTTCTGAACTATTATCAAATCTCAAAATCTTTGTATAACAATCGAAAGGATCATTCAATTGAGATTTACTTGGGAAGTATAAAGCTGCATTCCTTAACTCATCAATAAAATAAGTCTTATTACCACGAAATCGATATAAATATTTTGCTCCTAAAAAATCTGATGAGTCCACTACTGTTCCATTAAACCTAAATGAAGAGATGCTTAAACTTAAGAAATAACTGTAGAAGATATCCCAATTAGAAATTTGGGTATAAAAAAACCATCAATGAAGATGGTATTCTTTTTACGATTACTAAATGCGAAGTTCTAGACCAATAGCTCCTCCAACTGATTACACGCCAGTTCCCAGCCTTCGGCCATGCCCATTTCTGCCATCTGCTTAAAGGCTTCTGCAGAAGCAAAGGTCGTGATGGTAGTCACTGTTGTAGATGATCCATCTGTTTCGAATTTCACGAACATTTGCATGGGTGGGATGTCAAGTGATGCGTTTCCTTCTTCATCCACAAAATAGTCTTCCGCTTCCAGTTTCTTATGCTGATCTATTTCGAGATAATCCATTCTTCCCCGATGTTCGTCCCCCTCGGGTCCTACCATTTTGTAAATCCAGTGGCCGCCTACTTTAAAATCCATCTTGTCGATTTTGCAGATGTAAGGTTTTGGTGCCCACCACTGGCATAAGATATCGGGATCGCTCCAGGCTTTCCATACTTTTTCTACTGGTGCATCAAAGGTGCGCACAGCAATCAACCGGTTATTTTCCAGGTCTTCGGTGAAAGTCGTTTTGTTCATTTTCGTAGTGTTTATTCTGTCTTATATTCTAATTTTTTCAATTCTTCAAACCTGTCTTTTTCGGACGATGAAATAAATAGCTAATGCGAGGGCGGTTCCCCATCTCATTTTAATCTTGCTATCAATTTTTAAAGATTTCTCCTCCGTCGAAATGACAGTTTTTGTCAGTTAAGTCTATATTCATTTGATGTTTTTTAATAGGTCATCTAGCTGATCAAATCGTTCTCGCCAGAGCTGTTTGAATGGCTCCAGCCACTCAATGATCTCCAATAGTTTTTCGGGCTTGATGTGACAATACCGTTCCCTTCCCTCCTTTGATATGGAGATCATGTCGCACTCCTCAAGCACTTTTACATGCAATGACACCCCCTGACGAGAAATTGAAAACTGCTCTGCAAGCGCATTGAGGTTCTTCGGCTTTTCTATCAGAGCAGATAAGATCTCACGACGAGTCGGATCTACAATGGCTTGAAAAATATCTCTACGCTGCTCCATAATACGCAAGTAAGTACTTGCAAATATATATGCAAGTATTTACTTGCGCAATATTTTATCAATAAACCTTAGAGCAGTATTGTGAAATGTGAATGAAAAAGTAAGGACATAAAAAAACCATCTTAAAGATGGCATCTGTAAATTATCTGTCCTGTCGCTGCAGGCTGGGAATTAGCACCAGTCATCGCACGCTGGCGATCGGGTTGCCAAGGCTGCATCGGGCCCAGTCCCTCCACCTTTCCTGATAATCTTAGTAAATGTACGCTTCTAAATCAGAAATGGTTCCATCATGGGGAACGAAAACCAAAAGCATCACATCAAATTAATGGCTGGCTAATCTACGCTGATTTCAAATCAACCGCTCTCCCATCTTGCAATACAACATGCCCGGTTTCCAAAAGTATTTTCAGCTTTTCCAGGTTCTGCCTAACTCCATTTCGAGGACCTTTGAGGATTAGTGAAGAAAGGAAATTTGGTAGCGGAATTTTGAAATTGATTTGATCGTGAATGGTAGTTTGCATTTCATCTCCATCAAACCTCAACTCACGTCTTATGGAAGGCCATTGACCTGGTAGGGATTGGATGATTATACGATCATTTTCTTTGAATCCGATAACATTGAACTTTTGTTTATCATTTTTACGGATTTGCAGAAATTCAGCTCCAATACCCTCCTCAGCATTGATTTTCTCAACACTCATGATGTAATAATTCCACTTAGGATTATTGCGCTGATCACTAACGAATGAAAATACATCTGAAAGTGGCTTTTCTATCGATATGGTATTGGAAATACTCAGCATGTATGAGTGTTAAGCAGGTGAAGATTTAGCCACCACTTTCCGTATTAAGAAAGTCCCCATTGGAAAATGCTGTACAGCGTAGATGTAAGCATCACGCTCAGAGCCAAATGAATCAATCACTTTTTCATCGTGTATGACTATGAACTGGCCTTTGTATTGTTCTATCAATTCTTGTTCATTGTGCTGATAAAACTTGTGTTGTTTATTGAGGAGCTCGCCCATAAGGCCTCAAGTTACCAAATTGAAAGGAACTTGGCCACCATTAATCCCCCCGTAGATTTTCGGTGGGATTTACTTTCACTGCCCGTAGAACTTGCCCCAGAATCGTAATAGTGACTGTGCCCACTGTAATTGCAATAGCCAAAAGAAAAGGTGATAACCCTGTTTCCATACGTTCCGGATACATAATCGACAGTAATTTATTAATCATAAGATAACCGATGGGTGCCCCCACGAATAAAGCGATCAATATGATGATGACGTATGTTTTACTTACCTGATGGACGATGGAAAGTGGAGATGCACCCAGAACCTTTCGGATACTAAACTCTTTCAACCTTCGCTGAATGGTGAACGAAAACATCCCGAACAACCCAAGGCAAGCAAGGATGATGGCAATTGAACTGATAATAAGTAAAATGACGGTGGAGGCTTCCGTTTCCTCATAAAACGCCTCAAAAGCATCTTCCTGCAGCATGCCAGTGTAAGGTTCATCAGGTGCTATTTCGTCCCATAGAAGTTGTGTTTTTAGCTGCAACCCATGTAAATCGTTGGATGCGCTTTTGATACTTAAATAGTACAGGCTAGATGGGGTGTCTTCATGGAGGCCAAAAAACAAAACCGGCCTGATTGGACTATGAAAACTACGATAGTGAAAATCTTCTACGACACCAATGATTTTACGCTTTTTCCCTTGATATTCGACTTCCATATTGAGTGGATCAATCCAGTTCATTTCCTGAACCATGGCCTCATTTACAATAACTGATTGATCAAAGTCAACCTGCGTTCCATCAAACCACCTCCCCTGCTTAAGATTAAGACCCAGCACTTTATGGTAGTTTTCATCGACAAAGTAGCTGACTGATTCGTACGCTTTATTGTCATATTGAAAGGAGGCAGTGGGGTTATGTGCACCTACATGACTATTCATCGAGATTGCAAGCGTTTTGACCTGAGCATCTTCCATCATTGCATTCCTCATCAATTCCATTTGCGAAAGACGCACTGTGCGTACCATCAATACATCTTTGGCTTCATACCCCCAATCTTTCTCAAAAAGTGCCAGCGTATGAGAGGTAAAAACAAAACATCCAACAATCGTAATAAATGCCAGAATGAACTGACCGGCTAACATCAGACGTGAGAAAAAACTATTGCGTTTAAACTTAGTGATACCTTTTAGTATGTGGCTCGATGAAAAACGAGATATATAGGTAGAAGGATAGATACCTACTATGGCAACAATTCCTGCAAACAAGCAACTTAATGATATAGCCATAAAGGGTAAGGAGCTAAAACCGGATGGAATTCGCAACGGTATTAAATAGTTAAGCCCTGGTGTAAATACCGCCAGACTCAAGTAAATACCCAACATAAAACTGAATAAACACAACAAGAAACTCTCTGTAAAAAACTGAAAAATGATCTGCTTCCGATTGCTTCCAATAACTTTTCTAACGGCAATTTCTCTTAGTCTCTTAGCATACGAAGCAATCGAGATATTGATGAAATTGAATACAGCAAGCGCAATCAACATCAAGGCAATAACGGCAAGAGAAATACGTGTGAAGGCAGGAGCTGTAAACGAAACTGAACCCGCTATTTCACGGCAATTCTCTGAAATCTCAAAAAGCGGATAGAGTTTAAAATCAGTGATTGATTTTTCCTTGCTGTTTTTATTGATTGGAGTAAGGTATTGACTCAAACCCTCTTTCAACTCTGAAGGATTGGTATTTGGTTTGGCCAGCACAAACGTTGCATGTGTCAGAGTCCCCCAGTCAACTTCATTTTGAAAACTGGCTAGATTTTCAAAAGGTATATAGAAGTCAAAATAGAAACTCGCATAATCAGAATATTTATCCATAACCCCTGTTACCACAAAATTCGCTTGATGAGTTTCGCTGAACATCATCTGCATCTCCTTACCTATCGGGTCCTCATTCGCAAAGTATTTTTTTGCCATTTCATAGCTGATAACGATCGCGCTTTTTTGAGCCAGCCCAAACTCATTACCCGATATCATCGGAAAATCAAAGATTCGCAAAAAATCAGGATCAACGAATGCGACACGCTCTTCGAATGTGTCATTTCTGTACTTAACATATGCGCCTCGTCGCTCAATGCGAGTCATGCGCTCTACTATGGCTAAGTCAGCCAGTACTGAAGAGCCAAGAAGTGCAGGCGTATTGCCTTCAATTTTTGCTCCTTCCCTTACCTGCGTTATTTGATAAATTCGATTCCCTTTGCTATGGAACTCGTCCATATTAACCTGCACATCGTAAAAGATCAGAGAGGTAATACCTATGCCAAGCGCCAGAGCAAGTCCCAGAATACTGATTGAATTGATGATGTAGTGTCTGGTAATGTTCCTGAGCCCAATTTTCATGAAACTGCGGAACAGAATAAGGTTTTTGAGTGGGTTCATAAACTTTTTCGGTTTTTTGATATTTGTCAAACGGAGGTACCCCAAAATATCACGAAAGAAAAACACGTCTGCATACCACTTACTTCTCTCCGTAGACCGACGATGGTATAGTTCAAGAGCGTCACCGGCTATTTCATCCAGTAAATCAGGATCACAATACCATTCTAAAAATCGACTAATCCACTTCGGAGGTTTTTTCATGACCCTGCATTATTTAGTGTGAATCCAGGTATTCTTTGATACAGGTTTACCCTCAGGTTCATCGATTCCTGAAGTGTTTTCTTCCCTGCAGCAGTAATTGAATAAATACGCCTACTTCGACCTCCACGCTCATTTGTTGATCCGCCCACATGCGATTGAAGAAATCCTTTCTTTTCAAGGCGTTTCATTACGGAATGCACAGCGCTCACATTTATACTCCTTCCTGTTGATGCTTTTAATTCATCCATTACAGAGACTGCATATGCATCATCGATCAATGACGCGGTAATCATTAAAATGATCTCTTCTAATTCACCAAGATGCTCGCCTTTGCTCATGTGATTTTTTTTGTTATACAAAAGTAAATATAATGCATTATATACACTTTTGTATAATTAACAAATTATCATAGCTGGAAATGCTTCCAGGAAATACTAAAATCCGGTTTGGCAACATAATTGTTTTGCAGTAAGTATGAGACTCACCATAATATTCCTACCCCTCATATTTATCAGCTGCCTTCCTGACCGTTTAGTGCCGTATGATTACAGCATTGAAAAGGATAATCGCGAAGCATTCATAGAGCTTGATTCATTTACAGTAGCCCTCACCAACCTGGAGGTAAAAGGTGATCACTACGTTTTTGGATTGGAGATTGAAAATAAAAGCAATCAGCCTCTATTCATCAACATGGGCGAGGTTCAAAAGTATGCGCATCACCTCCCCTACAGAGAAGCTGAAACATCCAAATCCTTCCAGGAAGTAACTTCTGCTATGACACCCGAGCAGGTGAATGCTTTTTTCAAAGCAAAAAGGGATAATGCTGAGGCGGCAGCCTTCTTGCTTTTCCTTGTAGGAGCTGCAATCACGACGTATGATGCAATCAAAGACGAGGAAGATAACAATAAGACGTATTGGACTGAGAATGATGAGAAGAAATCACAAACACGTGAAGCGATTACCTCTGTAGCACTTTTAGCTACTGATGTGATGATGGATGTAGCTGCGCAAAGCAGCGCATCAGCAAGAACCGAGTTGCACTACCTTCCCAAAGAGCTATTTGACCGGGAAGTGATATACCCCAATGAAAGCTACTATGGCAAGGTTTTCTTCAAAAAATTTGGTGTGTTAAAAGACTATCACCGAATCACTTTGCCACTAGATGAAAAAAAGCTTCATTTTGATTTCAGGAAAGCAACTAAACCTGAAAAACAGTATTTGTATGAGCGAGGATATTGAACTAAGCTTCAACAGCCTTCCACCTCGCTCCCATGATCATTACCCAAAGCATCCAGATTAGCTCACCAAAAGTGAGGTAGTCCAAGGCAGTAATAAATGTTCCTTTGATACCAAGAAAGTGGGCAAACGCCATGATGGTATAGGCTGCTCCCGCAAGAATCACCAGCCACCCAACCAGTCTTGGAAAAAGTGGGGATTTAATGATCATGTAACCGATAGGTAAGAGCCATAAGCCCCAAAAAATCGTAGCTATAGCTGTTCCTTTTCTACTTTGTTGAATTAAATAAAGCACCTGATCTGGTTGGTCCAGCACTTCAAGAACCAATAGCTCGTTGGCGGTACTTAGCATATCGATGGGAATACCTACTAAAGCGAAAATAGCCATCAGGATGGTCGCCTCTTTATAGTCAGTATAGAACAACTTGTATAGAAACCATACTGCTGCGATTACAAATAATTGCGTTAACAGGCTGCCTGCAATCCCGAGCCGAAACAGCCATTCGTTTTCACTAATATTATTCGCAGTAAGTACCGAATTGCTTAAATCGATCAGTTCTGAAGGGACATACAACAAACTAAACATTCCCAATATGGCCCAAAGTGGATAAATGATTCTGAGCCAGGTTACAGCATTCTTTCGTTGATTGAGTGTATGCATGAAAAACGTAAATTTATTTCATTGTTGATGAATGATAAGTATGAAATGTTGCACCTAGATTTTAAATAAATCTTACTCTCTCAGAATACTCTCCATCTTCTTGCCTCTCGCCAGTTCGTCAATAAGCTTGTCCAGGTAGCGAACTTCCTGCATGAGTGGCTCCTCAATTTCTTCAACCCGAATACCGCACACTACCCCCTTGATTAATTTTCGATTGGGATTCATTTTTGGTGCTTGAGCAAAGAAGTCTTCAAAGTTCGTTTTGTTTTCTAGTACAGCTTCTAACCCTTTCTGATCATAACCTGTCAGCCATTCAATGATGGTATCTACATCCTCTTTCGTTCGTCCTTTTTTCTCTGCTTTGGTGATGTAGTGAGGGTAAACCCCGGCAAAGCTCATGGTATATATTCGATGTTTTACTTCTGCCATTACTTCTATTTTTTAGGTAAATACTTTTTCGGAATCGGATTATCAGCGCGCTCCCCGGTCCAATAAATATTTACAATCCACCATCGATTGCTATCCTTCATCAACTGAATGCTATTGATCCCTCGTGTAAAAGGTTTTCCATCTGATTCACTGCGATATGATTCATACGTACTGAAAATATGTGTGAGAGACCCGAAGGATTCTGTAATCCTGTGAATTTCTTTCTCAAAAAAACCATTTTCCTCCAGCCATGCTCCTGATGTCTCAATATATTGATCAGGGCTCATGACCCGATAGTTAATCTTTCCCTCTTGATTTGGTCCGGAAGGAATCAGCTGAGCATCTTTGGTAAAGAGGTATTTGAATAATTCCCAGTTTCTCTTTTCTCCCGCCTCTCCCGAAATAACCTGATATAGTGTCTCGATTGTTGAATCGAGCGTTTGAACCTTGTCCAGATACTTATCCTGAGCATGGCTTATCGAGGGTAAAATGAAAATTATTAGTAAAAGGAGGATGGTCTTTTTCATCGTGAAGGTTGGTTGTTTCGATAATCAATTTACCAAAAATCCATGAGGCAATCTTCGCATTGTTTCCGTGACTTCTTCAGAAATCATTAACTTAATCGGTCTAACCTTCCTAACACATGAAAAAGATATCCTTACTCCTTTTTTCTGTCCTATTCACAGCCGTTTCTTTCGGGCAATCCGCTCGGGAAAAACTCGAAGAAATTGCCATCATCGATCAAAAGATCATGATGCCAATGAGAGATGGTGTGCGTCTGGCCACAGATATTTATCGGCCTAAGACGGATGAAAAAGTACCCATCATTTTTTCCAGAACGCCCTACAATTTCAATAGCTGGGGAGATGGTGAAGAACGCACTCGAACGTATGAACGAGCCTTAAATGCCGTAGAAAAAGGATTTGCGTATGTGGTTCAAAACGAAAGAGGAAGGTATTACTCGGAAGGGGAATGGGATATTCTTGGGGTTCCTCTGACGGATGGCTATGATGCATTCTCCTGGATGTCAGAGCAAGAATGGAGCAACGGAAAGATCGGAACGCTTGGCTGTTCATCAACTGCGGAATGGCAGATGGCCGTTGCTGCATTGGATCACCCTTCACATGCAGCTATGGTTCCTATGGGTTATGGGGCAGGTGTTGGAACAGTAAATGGGTACTACGAGCAGGGTAACTGGTATCGGGGTGGTGCCTTTCAAATGTTGTTCGCCTCCTGGTTATACAGCGTGGAGCATGATAAGTTCAAACCACGCATTCCTGCAGGAGCAACCCAAGAAGACTTAATCAGAATCTCACGGTTTTACGATCTGGCTCCTGAAAATCCTAAAATAGAAGATATGATGGCAGCCATGTCACATCTGCCTGTTCAGGATATGCTGGTAAACATGGGTGGAAAGCGTGAGATTTTTGATAAAATGATTCGAAGGAAGCCAAATGATCCTGCCTGGTTTGAGGGTGGACTTTACCATGATGATATGGAAATCAACAAGCCAAGTTTTTGGTTTGTCTCGTGGTATGATGTGTCCGTAAGTCCAAATCTGGCACTTTTTAATCATATGCGAAACCATCCGGATAAGGAGGTGGCTGACAATCAATATTTGGTGATTGCACCTACACTACATTGTGGTTATTTCAGAGCTACAGAAAATACCATGGTTGGTGAGATGAGCGTAGGTGATGCGCGTAATAATTATGATGAAATGATCTATGGCTGGTTTGATCACTGGCTCAAGGAGGATGGCAAAAGTGATTTTCTGGAAGACCTACCGCGTGTGCAGTATTACCTGATGGGAAAGAATGAGTGGAAGACCTCCAATACCTGGCCTCCGAAAGAAGCTACCATGACTTCCTTCTTTTTGGATAGCGATGGAAACGCAAACAGTCTGTTTGGAGACGGTAGGCTTTCTCTCAGTCCTCCGAAAAAACCCAGTCAAGACAACTACACCTACGACCCACACAATCCAGTATTCTCATATGGCGGAAATGTCTGCTGCACTGGTAACGCGATTGAGGCCGGAGCTCGGGATCAGCGAGAAATGGAAACACGAAACGATATTCTTGTGTACACTTCTGATCCGTTGGCAGAAGGTATTGAAGTTTCGGGATTCATAGAAATGTCCTTGTATGTTTCATCTGATGTGAAAGACACAGATTTCACCATTAAACTGATTGACGTACACCCGGATGGAACTGCTTACAATCTGGATGAAACCATCCAGCGGGCACGGTATCGTGAGGGTTACGATAAGGAAGTTTTTATGGAAGAGGGAGAAGTTTACAAGATCGATCTTACACCACTATCGACAAGTAATTACTTTAAGAAAGGTCATCGGATACGAATCGAGGTAGCCAGCAGTAACTTTCCACGATTCATGCGAAACCTGAATACCGGAGGAAATAACTATGATGAAACGGAAGGTGTTGTAGCTCACAACACTATACATCATTCAGCAGAATATCCTTCTCAGATTAAGCTGCCGATTGTAGGTAAGGTGAGGATTGAGAATCGGTAATTTGATACGTTTAAAAAAAGGGTAACCAAATACGGCTACCCTAATCACATCCGGGGATCGGATGTACCACCTTAGTCATGTTTAAACCATAGCTACTATCATTATTCTTTGATCTGAAATGTGCGTGAAATGTTGAATCCAAAATGGATTTCACCGTCAAAAAAATCGTTATTTGTTTCTGTCAAAAATCCTTTAGGAACCATAGCAGTAGCATTGGTAAACTGCAATTGAAATACGTGACCACCTGTTTCAATATCAACTCCTACGGCAATTGGGTTAAAAGCAGAATTATTTATTTTTTGAGTCATATAATAGTACTCTGCTACTAACGCTACTCTTTGTGAAAGCTTAACTCTTCCTCCAATCCCCAATCCAAATGCATCATTATTGATGTCATCCTCGGCAATCAAATTTTTATGAACCCAGGTTGGCATAACTTGCATGGAAACGCTTGAACTTAGTTTTCTGGCGATAAGTAACTGATGAGTATTCGCAAGTTTATCAGTAAACCCTAAATCCAATTCCGGATTTCGTAGCGTTTTAACCGACATAGAACTAAACCAGGTGATGGATATTGGTGTATTTGTAGATCCATTCATTTGTCTTAGCAACCTGAACTTTACAAATCCATCATAAGTCTTTTCAAAGGAACTCCTACCTAATCCAATGTAGAGTCTATCAGAAAGTGCATACTCTAACCCAAATCTCACCGTTGCATTGTCTAACCCAAAAAGCTCATAACTACCTCCATCAATGGTTCCAAATCGATGAGAAATGATAAAGTCCATAACTCCTTTCTTCCTTGTCTCTATCGAATGGCCGTTGATAACTCGTGTTCCTTTAAAAGTAGCCTCAACAATCGTTGCTTCTTCTGATTGCTCGTCTTCTACTAAGGAGAGCAAATCATCCTGTGCAAATGCACTACTTGAAACAAGTATGAGTACTAATATTAAATACTTCATTACTTTTTGATGAAATTGAATGACACATCTACATCCACAACTTCGGCAATATTCTTAATCACCAGCTTGGGTATTTTGATTTTATGATCCTCTAAGGCTACTTTAAAAAAAGTATTTGCTCCAATTGTATTTTCTGAGATCTCGAACGTTACGTCACTCACAATTGGTCTTTTCACTCCATGAATTTCGAGTTCCCCATTAGCTTTTGCTGTAATGACTCCTGGCTTGGAGAAATCATAAGATGAGAAGTCAACAATTTTACCCTTAAAAGTGGCTTTAGGATACTTTTCCGACTCCAGGTAGTTTTCATTAAAATGCTCCTCCATTAAGCTTTTTTCAAAATGAAAATTCTTAATAAACATGGATACTGCCACAGTTCCTTTATCGAGATCAATCGCTCCTATTGCTTTTTCATTGGTGGCTTCAATGTCTTCCAATGGGGCTTCTGAAAAGAAATGAGCTACGCCCTTTTTGTCGATCAATACATTTTGTGCAACTGCGACCTTTGTTGATATCAGCAATGCAGCAACTATAGTGAACGTGTGTAAATAAGTCATTATTAATGTGTTTAAAGTGGATTTATTAATTATCTAGTGCTCCATCGTCTACCCAGCAAGCGATGAGATCGATTTGTGTTTGGGTAAGGGTTCTACCTCTTGGCATGGACCCATTTCCAGTTCTTGCCTTAATTCTGCTTGCACTGGATTGAATGGTACTAAATGTTCGAAGGTCAGGAGATACACTCCCATTGTGGCACCCGGAAATGGCACAGTTAGTCTCAATGATTGCTTTGATTGAGTTTTCGTAGCTTACTCCTGTTAAAATATTTACAGATTCAGAAGTCTCACATCCTGTGGCATCCATTACTGCTACATTGTATGATCCGTTACTCAAGTCAGAGAATATACTGCTTGACTGTGAAGCTCCTCCATTAATTGAATAAGAGTAAGGCTCTATCCCTCCTGATGCTTCTACCTCGATACTTCCCTTAGAGGTACCGCATGATGTATTCGAAACACGAACATCATCAAGGTTTACGCCTTCTTCATTTTTGATCGAAACTTCAATTTCAGATGAACAACCAGTGGAATCTGTTACTACAACCAGGTAACTTCCAGCTGCCAATTGAGTAAAGTTTCCATTAGCATTCGTCTCAAATTCTGTAGAAAATGTATAAGGGTTAGACCCTCCCGATACATTTAAGCTGAATGATCCATCAGAAGACCCACACGTAGCATCAGCTACTGCATTTATCTCCACTTGAACTGGATCAATAGTGCAATCAACCTTTGGTCCTATTTGGTCAGACGTACACGAAATGATAGATGATAATAAAACAATTAAAACCAGTTTTTGAATGGTGCTGCTCATAGTTCCTATAATCAATTTTGATCATACAAAACTAGAATTGAGTAGCAGCTGTAGCGAGAACAAATCCGCCAAGAGCTAGAACAAAACCGTCATACTAACACTAATCCGACATTATTTAGTGGAATTGATCGAAGAAGGACTGATTCCAAACTCTTTCTTAAAGCTTTTTGCAAAATAAGATGGGTTATTAAAGCCTGTCATGTAGGCAATTTCGGAGATGCTTTTACTAGTATGTTGTAGCAGCTCCTTTGCCTGATGAAGCCGTACACTTGAGATGAGCTGAATGGGTGACTTGTTTGTAATGGCTTTTAACTTTCGTTGCAACTGGCGCTCACTAATCCCGACTTCCTTACATAGCATGTCAACGCTAAACTCCTCTATATTATGATTCTTTTCAATAATATCGATAATACCATCCAAAAATTCATCATCTCTCAAAACGGGCGTTTGAATTTCATCAGGATTAGACACAAAATACAATGCTGTGTTATCTATCATCCCCGGAATCGATAGGTTTCCATATTCAGAAAAAGAAACATCAGCACCGGAAAGCAAATACTTAACGGCCTGGGAGACCAAAATTTGATTAAACTTGGCTTCTTTGAGAAGTGCGTCAACAAATTCTTTATTACTGAGGTTGATCAAATTGCTTCCACTAAATGCACCCTCTTTCATGTCAATTGCGATAGCTAGATCTATTGACAAGCTCTTCATGAAATTGATTAAATCCATTCCACAATTGACCGCCTTACTGGGACCATCGAACGTCGAAATAAATGACAGACCATCGAACCGGGTGTTCTTGCCTTTCCCTTTTTTGATAATCTCTTCAATCAATTCTTTCACATTCGAACTTTCATCATTACCACCTTTAAGTTTGCCTGCTACAATTGTAAAAAGTCTTTCATCGTGCTTTTGCTCAGGCTCAATATCATTCAAAAATCCTTCAATTTCATTTAGCACCTCCCTGGTATTGCCCACCCAAAAAAGGTGATCTTGCCCCTCTAATTCAACAAATTTTGAATTTTCTATTCGATCTGCAATAAATCTTCCTTCTTCAACCTTAACATCAATATCGTGTGTTCTTTGCATGATCAAAGCAGGCACTTTTATTGAACCTAGGATATTAATGATATCGACCTGTGTGTTCATTTTAGTTAAAACCATAGCGGCACTGGGGCTTGCCCCTGACCTGAAATAATTAGATAACCATTCCATGAATTGTTTATCTTTTGCTTTGGATGGTGCTAAGGATTCTAAATTCATATCACCGCTTCCCCAGCTATTTTCAATCATGTCATACACCACTTGTCGTTCTTCATCAGTTGGAGCCCATGGATAATCTTTGCTGTACCTACGCTTAGCAAAAATCCCAAAAGAAATCATACCCAGAGTTCGGTTAGGATAGGTGGCTGCAAATAATGCCGATGCTGAACCACCTTCAGAGTGGCCGAATAAAACTGCTTTTTCTGATCCAACCGCATCCATGACAGCCCGTATATCATCCATTCGCTCTTCTAGCGTGGAAAACTCAACCAATCGATCGGACAGCCCGGTTCCTCTCTTGTCGAAGAGAATCACACGTGCCATTTTTCCCAGTTCCAGTAAGAAGTTGACTAATTCCGGGCACGCCCACATTAAGTCAATATTGGATACCCATCCGGGTATATAAACCAAATCTTTGGATCCTGAACCAAAAACCTGATAAGCTATATTGATGCTTCCACTTTTCGTATACTGGGTGATCGGCTTCATGGGGAGGTAATAATCTATGAATAAACATAGCTATCAGCTATCACTCTTTTTAGCAATCACATAGAAAAAAAACGGACACTTACATTTTATTATTGATGACTATCAAAATTTGTTCACATGAAATATCATTTAATGCGATCCAATCGACCTTTTTTCTTCACAATATTTCTGTAATCCCACTGGATCTTTTTTGACTTTTCCAGCCATCGTTTCAGATCATCTAAATCGATTTGATCTACTGAAGTGTAGCGAATGGAAGCATCTTTGAATTTTCCGGCACCTGGTATTAAATCATGCTCATCAAAATCTGCTCCACTCCAAAACATCAATCGGATGCAATCCTTCAATTTGCTGTAACCAACCGTGGGATTTCTATCTAAAAACCAAACCGGATGTCCATGCCAGATTTTGCTTTCTGCTTCAGGCAGATGCTTATTAATGGTCGTCATAAGCAGATGACAGATTTCCTGATCTTCTGAAGACTGAGCCTTATTGAATACGCTAATTTCCATTGTTCAAAATGCTCTAACCATTAAGAAAGCAATCTTCATTTGTGAACCGAACAACCAAAAGTTCACGAGACTTCATTGCCCTTTGATCACAATTACATTCTCTTCTTCTATTTTGTTGGAATTGATTCTTATAATGTAGATACCATCTTTAAAATCGCTCATATCCATTTGGTAGGTATTCTCAATGCGCTGCAGGTAGACATCCGATAAAATTGACCCTGTCAAATTCATAACTGTTAAATGTGCCTCTTCTATAGCCTCGGGAAAAGAGATATTGACCAAACCTTCATTTGGATTAGGGAATACCTCAATCGTCTCAATAGAACTTGATCCAAGAACCTGATTAACAGTAATGGCAATTGTGGCGGATGCAATTCCACCGTTCCCATCATTTACCTCTACAACCAGATCAAATGAGGGAGTTGTCTCAAAGTCCAATGCCGAAGCACTATTTACTGTCAGCTCGCCTGAGCTACTGCTTATTGCAAATGCGGAGCTTGTGTTGCCGGATGTGATTGAATAAGTAAGTGGGTCTCCATCATCATCAGAGGCTACCACTGTACCAACTACTGTGCTCATTGCGCTGTTCTCATCAACAGAAAACGTTTGATCAGCGATTATCGGGTCGGTGTTACTTATCTCATCAATATCATTGAGGTTCACTGTAATTATTGCAGAGGCGAATCCCCCATTTCCGTCATTTACTTCAACTGTCAATCCAAAGGATGGGGTCGTTTCAAAGTCCAATGCCGAAGCACTATTTACTGTCAGCTCACCTGAACTACTGCTTATTGCAAATGCGGAGCTTGTGTTGCCGGATGTGATTGAATAGGTAAGTGGATCTCCATCATCATCAGAGGCTACCACTGTACCAACTACTGTGCTCATTGCGCTGTTCTCATCAACAGAAAACGTTTGGTCAGCGATTACCGGGTCGGTATTACCTGTCTCATTAATATCATTGAGGTTCACTGTAATTGTGGCAGACGCGAATCCCCCATTTCCATCGTTTACTTCAACTGTCAATCCAAAGGATGGGGTCTTTTCAAAATCCAATGCCGAAGCACTATTTACTGTCAGCTCACCTGAGCTACTGCTTATAGTAAAAGCCGAATTTGTATTACCGGAAGTTATTGAATAGGTAAGTGGATCTCCATCATCATCGGTGGCTACCACAGTGCCAACCACAGTACCAAAAGCACTGTTCTCATCGAGGGAAAATGTTTGGTCAGCGATTACCGGGTCGGTATTACCTGTCTCATCAATATCATTGAGGTTCACTGTAATTGTGGCAGACGCGAATCCCCCATTTCCATCGTTTACTTCAACTATCAATCCAAAGGATGGGGTTGTCTCAAAGTCCAATGCCGAAGCACTATTTACTGTCAGCTCGCCTGAGCTGCCGCTTATAGTAAAAGCCGAATTTGTATTACCGGATGTGATTGAATAAGTAAGTGGGTCTCCATCATCATCAGAGGCTACCACAGTGCCAACCACAGTACCAAAAGCACTGTTCTCATCGAGGGAAAATGTTTGGTCAGCGATTACCGGGTCGGTATTACCTGTCTCATCAATATCATTGAGGTTCACGGTGATCGTTGCAGTAGCGGACCCACCATTTCCGTCAAATACTTGGACAAGTAAGTCAAATGATTGGATCGTCTCAAAATCCAGGACTGTAGGGCTATTCACTGTTAATTCACCTGAATTATTATCAAGTGTAAATGCAGAATTAGTATTTCCAGAGACGAGCAAGTAAGAAACGGGATCGCCATCTTCGTCGGTAGCCTGGACAGTCCCGACTAAAGTTCCAAAAGCACTGTTTTCATCGAGTGAAAATGCCTGAGCACTGATCACCGGATTTTCGTTGGTGTTTGTTACCGTTACAGTGATCAGCTGAATTGAGCTTTCAAATCCATCGGAGGCAGCAACCTCTATCTGATAAATATTATCCCCATTGGTGTCAACGGGATTTTCGTAATCGGGTGATACATTAAATGTCAACACTCCATCTGATGAATTGACATTAAACCTACTTATATCCGTGCCACCGACCAGTGAATACATGATCCCGGCATCCTCATTTCCGCCATCGCCATTGTTGGCGTTTACATCGATAACATCACTTACACTATTCTCTATAAAGTCGACAGAGGAAGAGGATGTAAATACAGGAACCTCATTAATATTGGTAACAGACACTGTAAACGTTGCATCGGTCGTATTGATTCCATCACTCGCCGTGACTTCTAACTCATAGATGTTATCTGCATCCGTGTCTTGAGGATTTTCATAGTCTGGTGCCGAAAGAAAATCCAATATCCCAGTGCTACTACCAATTGTGAAAAAACCTTGATCATCACCTCCCAAAGAGTATGTAATATCTTCGTCGACAATTCCTCCATCACCATTTGTTGCCGTAACTTCCACAACTGAATTGGTAGAATTTTCCTCAAAGTCAATGCTGGATGAAACGGTTATGATTGGTGGTTCGTCTTCATTGATTACCGTTATGGTAATAGACAGTACTGAAGAATTAACCCCATCATTGGCGGTGACCTCTACCAAATAAATATTATCCTGATTGGCATCAGTGGGTGACTCATGGTCTGGTGAAGTAGTAAAAGCAAGTTCACCACTTACTGAATTTATACTGAATAGTGTCTCATCATCACCTCCTGAAATTGAATAGGTAACTCCAGCATCCGAAGCTCCACCGTCTCCGTCATTGGCATCTATATCTATTGGATCGGTGGAATTTTCCAAATAGTCGAAAGTCGAAGAGGTAATAAAAATCGGCGATTCATCTATGTTTGTGACATTAATAACAATGGATTGATTAGTTCCATTTACTCCATCCCATGCGTTGACCTGAATCTCATATTCATTATCACCATCGTCATCTTGAGGATTTTCAAAATCTGGTGTCGTAGTAAATGTCAAGAAGCCATTGTCATTGATAGTGAAATCGAACTGATCCACTCCTCCATTGATCGAATAGGTAATACCTGAATCTACAGCTCCGCCATCCCCATTGTTGGCATCTACATCAATAACAACGATGCTACTATTTTCCTCGAAACTGGTAGAAGTCGCTGATATAAATTCCGGAACCTCATTGACATCCACAACTGTAATAGACAATGCCTGTGTGGTGATGTTCGTACCGTCATCAGCGTCTATTTCCAGCTCATAGTCATTGTCTGTATCCATATCAACCGGATTTTCGAAATCGGGAGATGACTGGAAGGTCAACTCCCCTATAGAAGCATCAATTGCAAATAGTGATTGATCTACCCCTCCACTGACTGAATACGTTATACCATCATCATTATTGCCATCATCTCCATCCGTTGCATTGACATCCAAAATTACCCCAGTCCCGTTCTCATCGAAGTTGGCCGTAGTGGAAGAAGAAAAGACCGGATTCTCATTAACATCTGTAACTGAGATGATAATGTTCTGATCAGCAGTGTTTACACCATCGCTGGCTGTCACTTGCAATTCATAATCATTATCGCTATTGGCATCTGCAGGACTTTCAAAGTCAGGCGCTGCATTGAAGGTGACTTCTCCTGTATTAAAATCAATACTGAAATCTGTGTCATCAGCACCACCCGAAAAGGAATAGGTAATACCCGTGTCTACTATTCCCCCATCACCATCACTGGCATCCACATCAATTACGACACTGGTAGCATTTTCATCAAAGTCAGCTGCGACAGCAGAAACAAAAACGGGATCCTCATCCACATCATTGACCATAATGGTAATCATCTGAACGGTCAGGTTATTCGCACTGCCACCATCATCTGCGGTCACCTCCAGAAGATATTCGTTATCAGTGTCAAAATCATCAGGATTTTCAAAGTCAGGACTGGAAATAAAGGAAATCAGTCCATTCGCTGGATCAATTGAAAAGTCATCCTGATCAAGCCCACCTGTTATGGAATAGGTTATGCCATTATCATCGTCTCCACCTTCACCATTGCTTGCATCAACATCGAGAACGGTTCCTATTTCGTTTTCATGCACCTCGGTGTAAGTTATTGAATAGAATGCCGGAGCGTTATTATCATTGAAATTTATCCCAATGTCACTACTGGCATTCGTTGTGTTTACGATTGATGAAGCACTATTACTCGTAAAAGCAGCATTTTCAAAGGTAAATTCCAGATCACCGACATTGGCGTTACTTTCATGAGCGCTGGCATTACCTGTGAGTGTTAACGAAGCAGTGCTACCGTTAGAAGAAACGTGTAATTCAGGGGTTAGTCCAGAAGGAAGCCCGGAGATCGAAAAATGTGTTGGGGATATCAGGGTACCTCCCTGATTGGTAAATGTCTCCCCCCTTAATACAATCGTTAAATCCCCATAAACAGATCCATCATTTTCTAGTGTTTCGGAAAAATCGGAGGAACCAAAACTGAACTGTTCGATAGGCTCATCAAAGGGTGGGCTGGGGTTTTTACCTGATATATACATTTTAGTGCCTTCTGAATTGATGTATATACCATAGGGTTGCATATCGTAATAAGATATGTCTTTATCGGTATCATAGGTCACACCGGAGGTGACATCAAATGGAGATTCTAATAGATATTGAAAAATTTTTTCTTCATTGTAATCGAGAACAAACAATTTTGAACCTCCGGGCGAAAAAGCAAGATCATACGAAAAATCCGATTCATTGGATAGATCAAATGAGTTCCCATCGTAAGTAACTCCACTTGTAATATCAAATGGTGATGAGAGGCTGAATTGATTGATTTCATCTTCAATATATCCGACAATATACATTTTGGTTCCATCATGATTAAAAGTAAGTCCAGTTGGATTAGAATTCTGAGCACTAACATCCAATGGATCATCGTCATAACTAACCCCGGTAGAAATATCGTATGCACTTGTGAGACTATACTGGAATACCATATCATCTACTCCTGCCCCAAGTACAAAGAGTGTCATTCCATCTGAACTAAATGCCAGACCAGTAGGTGAAAACACCATGTCTGTAACTGATACATCCAAAGTGGCATCATGACTAACGCTTGACGAAACATCAAAAGCGGAAGACAATGTATATGAATTAATTTCCTTCGCACTCCCTGCTGAGCCACTGCCAACAACAAACATACTGAGCCCATCAGAGCTGAAAGCAACACCTTCAGGATTTGCCTCCTCAGCTGAAACGCTGTACTCAGTTTCATGCCCCACTCCAATGGTGGCTACATCATAGGGTATTTGCATACTGACCTGGTGTATATAATTACCAAACCCAAGACCAGCAACTAACAACTTTGATCCATCAGGAATAAACTCAATATCATTGATCGATGTTTCGAATGTGGATACATTCAATGAATTATTCTGCTCGGTTACACCGGATGTTATATCAAAAGGATTCGCAATGTGATATTCGATGATTTCGCTTCCGCCTGCCGTGAACATGCGAGTTCCCGATTTGTTAAATGTGATTCCATTGGTCGCATCGGCTGGAAATGGAGATCCATCAAAAGTCATTCCTGAAGTCACATCAAATGGAGTCGACAATGAGTACTGATTTACTTCTTTTGGTGAAGTTCCACTTATGAAGATTTTCATTCCATCTCGACTAAATGCCATTCCTCTTGGGCCTCCATTTTCCGAAATTAAAGAGGTGGAATTTCCATCATACGTGAAGCCGAGTCTAATGTCGAACGGGCTATTCAGCGTATATTGACTAATTGAAGTCGTTCCAAGCACATACATCTTCATCCCATCTTTGCTGTACTCAACGTCTGCAGGATAGGAAGTCTGAGCCGCTACTGATCTCGTTAAATCAAAGGTAATTCCACCTGCTAAGTCATAAGGTGTATCAAGAATGTATTGGGCGATTGCATCCAAAGTATTGGTTGAGGTAATAAACATTGTACCATCATTATTGAAAGTCAGTCCAAGGGGTTGATAAGTAGATGTAGCATCAAAAGTGTAGTCAAGCTCTGCACCTATTTCGATTCCAATGGATCGCTCAAAAAATAGTTCTGGCGCATCAATAAATCGAATGGATATACCACTTCCTTCAGCTGTTGCATTAGTGAAGATACTGGCATCTCCTTGTGTAAAGGCAGCATTATTGAACGTGAACTCAAGACTTCCTATCCCATCTGCACTTCCATGTGTACTTGCAGTACCTGAGATAGTCAAAGTAGCAACTAAGCCATTATCATCAATGGTCAGCGTTGATGTCAGCCCAGCCGGGAGATTACCAATCGAGTATTCTACACCATGTGTGAACGTACCTCCGGCATTGGTAAACGTATCTCCTGAAATTCCAATGACAGCAGATCCTGAAACAGTTCCATCGTTGGCAACAGATTCATGAAAATAGCTGCGCAATTTGTATTGGTTGATTTCATCATCGCCCAGACCCAGAATCAACATGTTGACTCCATTCGAAGTGATGAAAATATCTGTTGCGTTTGACTCTTCTGAAGATATATCTAACGGACTGCCTGCAAATGTTACTCCGGTCGTAACATCAAAAGCACCATCGAGATAATACTGGTTGACTTCATCACCGGCTTCATCCACAATAAACAACCGCGTGCCGGTTGCATTGAAAGCTATCCCTCTCGGACTTCCATTTTCTAACGAAAGGCTCAAGCTTCCTTCGTGCGAAACCCCGGACGTAATATCAAAAGGATTGGAAAGGGCATATTGATTGAGTTCATCATCACTATTACCTATCACATACATTCGGGTCCCAACAGTGTTGAAAGCAATACCTATCGGAAGGCCGTCTTCTCCAGACAGATCAAATGGACTTCCATCATGGGTTACACCAGTGGTAATGTCGAACGGCTCGTCCAAGCTGTACTGATTGACCTCTTGTCCGATTGAACCAACTACGAACATTTTGGTACCGTCCGTATTAAAGGCTACATCTTGTGGGAATGTTTCCTCACCCGAAACATCCAACGGAGAACCATCGAAAGAGACACCTGATGTAATATTGAAAGGAGAGGTAAGGGTATATTGATTTATGTTGGCATCTAGTCCGGTAACATACATTTTTGTTCCGTCAGGATTAAAAGTAAATCCAGCCGGGACTGATAGCTGTGATGAGACATCAAAGGTGCCCTGATGACCCACTTCGGTTGCTACCGTAATGTCAGTGGTTGGACCAAATGTCAGGTAGCGTTCGTTGAAGTCAATGCCGAAGTTGGTGCTTTCACCAACTGCGTTTCCAAAATCTGAGGCATCAGAGTTGGTAAAGGCCGCATCCGTAAAAGTGAATTGAATATCAGTTACGTCATTCCAGACAGTTGCATTCCCACTAAAGGTGAGTGTGGCAAACGTTCCTGAACCATCAACAGTGATGATAGACGTCAATCCTGACGGGACATTGGCCAATGAGTAATGAGTCGTCTCTGTGAGTGTACTCCCCGCATTCACGAACGTATCTCCATTCAAAGAAATGACAATACCCCCTGTCACGGATCCATCACTTGTGCTACTCTCCTTAAATGCCTCCCCGCGACTGAACTGCGAAATTCCATCCTGCCATGCCAAATAGATTTTGGTGTTATCAGGACTCATTGCAAACGCAGTTCCAACACTTGTAAGTCCGTCAGAGAAATCCACTGGATCAGCAGTTAACGATGCACCGGAAACAACTTGATATGGAGATGATAACTCATAGTGTAGAATCTCCTTATTGTCCAGTACGTACATATTCCTCCCTCCGGCATCAAATACCATCCCTCCTGGTCCGATCACATCCCCGGATATATCGAGTTCACCACTGAGGGTAAAGCCACCAGTAATATCGTAAGGAGTGGTAAGTTCGACTTGGGATATAGCATCATCTAGATCGCTATTATTGTGCAACACAATAAGTCGGGAACCATCCTTATTGAATTGTAATACCTGAGGATAGTAAAATCCAAAACCATTGTCCAATGTAACATCAGAATCAATCTGAAAAGGGGATGCCAAATCGTACTGACTAATCGAAACGGAATTGAAATAGGGTATGTACATCCTGTTACCATCAGCGCTAAAAAGCACATCACGACTTCCCAAAGCAATCCCATCATCGAATGCATTCCCAGAGCTACTAAAACCTGAAGTAATATCATAGGGGGTGGTCAGATCAAATTCGTAAACTATGCTTGTCAGACGGGCGTTCAGATACAGTTTTGTTCCATCATTGTTGAACCTGAGACCTCCCCAGACACCTGTGGTTGCAGATAAATCCTGGGATCCGTCAAGTGTAAAATCCGAGAGATCTACCTGTTGTGAATAGTTTAACGTTTGTGCTATGCTGAATGAACTAACGATCATTATAGCCAGTGTGGTGAGCGAGGCTAGTTTCATTGTAATATATGTCTAGTTGATATTTAATTTATAAAAACCTTCCCTCAAATCAAAATCATCTCTTTCTGATCGTCTTGATTTTCAGTACTTTACACGTCATTAAGTGAGATCACAGACTAAGTCTTTGTTAAGAATTACGAATGCCTTTTCAGATCAATTAATTGATAGTATTCAATTGAAATCCATTCTTCCTAAAACGCGTACTAATTACAAATGAGTGAGCAATCCCTATATCATCAGCTGGTTCATTCGGAGCTGCAGGAATGGAAGACGCAGATGCGGAAAAAACCTTCTTTTTGGAATAAGACCACCAAGAAAGTACAGAAGAAAATAAATAATATCATTCCGGAAAAAGTACATCGTGCCATCACTAGAGCAATAAAGGAAATTACTCGTGGGGTAATTTTTGGCTCAGGATTTACTACCAAAAAAAGAAGAGAGGTTCCTTCACTGGAAGAAATTGAATCCAAAGTGAAAGAACGGATCAACTTCTATTCCTCCTCCGCGGCTGTTGAAGGAGCAGCAACTGGTTTTGGTGGTTTTCTACTCAGCATGGCTGATTTCCCATTATGGCTCACATTGAAAATGAAGATGCTTTTCGAAATAGCTTCTCGATATGGCTATGATACAAGGGACTACAAGGAACGAGTGTATATCCTTTACATCTTTCAGCTAACTTTCTCAAGCCAGCAACATCGAAACATGATCTTCGAAAAGATGGAAAACTGGACGATTACTAAAGATGAACTTCCGGACGATCTCCACGCTTTTGACTGGCGAACATTCCAATTGGAGTATCGAGATTATATTGACCTGGCAAAGCTGTTGCAGCTTATCCCAGGTGTTGGTGCCATTGCAGGAGCCTTTGTCAATCATAAACTCACAAATAAGCTAGGTAAGACAGCTATGAATGCTTATAGGATGAGGCATGATCGATTTAAAGAGATAAAACTTCTGGCTGGATAAGAGGTTATCATTTAGCTTAAAATATTATCTCGAAAGATCAAGCCAATCAGGGATAGCCTCATGTCCATTTTTCTCGACCCTTTCTATGACATTCTTTAGAACCTTCGCATCATATTCCATCCAATCAATTTGCTTTCGAATCTTTAGGTTTTCATCGAAGTAAAGCCATATGGTAAAATCCATTCCCCATTCTGAGTCGATGAGTTGATCGTAGTAATAAAAAGGATTGACCCTACCCCTGCCCACTGCTATGCTATCATTAGCTACCAACGAATATAGAGTGAGATGCTTTTGATCTGGTGTGAGTTTTCTGAAATCATCACCTTCTACATCCCAGTTGTAAAAACGTTTAAATTGCCAGAGGCTATCTAGCTTAAGCTGAAGCGTGATATCCTCAAATTCCAGATCCTCTCGGTAAAACGAGCAAAATTTCTCCCAATCTTTTCGCTCGGCGAAGGTTTCAAAAAAATCTTTCGCTGTTTGCTCAACTCGTATCGCACGATCGTCTGCCTCATTCTTTGAGTTAGGATTGCAAGAAATAAATATGGCAGACACAAAAAATACCTTCAAAATAGAATTGAGCTTAGGAGTTCTCATTGGGTTTGTAGTTAAAATAGGTTGAAGTTTTATCTCCTCACGCAATTGCAGGAATTCGGGTTACAACTTTGTGATATAACCGCAGGTGATCTGATATAATTTAATATTGATGGAAATCAAACCACTTCTGATAAGTACATTCATTCCTTATTTTTATCTTTAAATAAACACGGATGACACCTATGAAGATAACCCCCGAAAACAAAGCTATCCTCCTGGAAGCACTGGAAGATATGATGTATAAGCTATCACTTCAGCTAGATGAATTAAAGGGTGGTCCACTAGACAAACAAAGAAAGGAGCTGACTAAGAAACAGGCTCACGTTGAAAAGTTACAGCATCAAATATCCATTGCATAGCCATGTCCAGTTTTAAGATCCGTCCAAGATTTAGACATGTCATAGTAGGCAAAAAGGAAGAGATTGAAAACACCCTTTTGATTGGAGTAAAAGCTAAAACTGAAACATTTATCTCTAATTATCTTCCTGGACACTTATACATCAAAATCCACCCAAAGGAACAACACTTTTGGTCTCCTCAACTGCACCTAACATTTGAACAGGAAGAAAATCATGTCATTGTCCGAGGATTATATGGGCCTAACCCTACCGTATGGGCCATCTTTTTCTTTAGCTATGTGGCTATTGGGCTATTGTCTCTCTTCCTTGGCATGTGGGGACTGACCAGGTTGAGCCTCGACATGGACGCTTCTATTTTATGGGCACTTCCTGTTTTCGGAATAATTGCGCTTATACTTTATTTCTCAGCTCAGGCAGGACAAAAGCTTGGTGCCCAACAGCTATTTGACATCCATCATCTCTATGAAGACCTTATCGGCAAGCATGTAAAAGTGGAGTGATATGACTTGCTACCCCACCATCTCAACCTGTACCTGCTCAGCACTGGAAAACGGCTGATGGTAATAGCGCTGGCCAGTTGCCTGATACAATGCATTGGCCAATGCCGCTGATATCGGCGGCAAAGATGGTTCTCCAAGACCCGTTGGATCAATTCCATTCTCAACGAAATGTGTCTCGATCTCAAGAGGTGCTTCGCTGTTTCGAATGAGCTTGTATCCATTGAAGTTTTCCTGCTGAGGTTTGCCATCTTTAAAAGTAAGCGTGCTGTACATTGCATGTCCAATCCCGTCAATGATACCTCCCTGGATCTGATTCAGAGCACCTTCTTTATTGACCACTATTCCACAATCCACTGCACACCAGACTTTCTTGATTTTAAGGTCATTGCCAACCTTTTCAAGGTCGATCACCTGTGCGACATATGAATTATGACAGTAGTAAGCTGACACCCCTCGGTAAACGTTTGGCATCTCAGTTCCCCAGTTTGATTTCTCACGAACAAGTTTCAATACCCCCGCATATCTTTCCGGATCATAGTCATTGGTTTCTCCAACCGGATCGTTGATAGCTCGATCAAATAGATTAAGTCTAAACTCTATTGGATCTTTGCCTGCGGCTTCTGCCACTTCATCCATAAAGGATTGCTCAGCTCCCGCAATAAAGTTTGATCGGGGAGCACGCCATGCCCCTGTCGAAATATTCGTTGGAATACGTACACGTTCTACTTTGAAGTGATCAATTGTTCCCGCCGGAAATCTATGCGGGAATAGCGGATCACTCGGAATTCCTGCACCTTTCGCCTGCCAGGAAAGTAAATTACCATTCTCGTCCAATGAAGCTGTATAGGCTACACGATATGCAGGTCGATATGTACCTTGAGTCATATCATCCTCACGGGTATACACCAGCTTAATTGGAGCCTGCATTTTTTGTGAAATAGCAGCTGCTTCCAATCCGAAATTTCCATACAGCCTTCTTCCAAAACCTCCTCCCATGCGCGTCATCTGGATGGAAACCTGATCTTCTGTCATCCCTAACAGATCCATCGCCGATAACCGAAGATACTCCGGTGTTTGAATAGGACCGACCAGCTCTGCCTTGTCTGCCGTAACATTAGCGAAGAAATTCATAGGCTCCATGGTATTGTGAGCCAGAAAAGGAGCACTAAAAACACTCTCTACCACTTTTGCAGCTTTCATTAAAACCTGATCCGGATCACCATCTTTTCTCATTACCTCTCCGGGTTTTTCTAATCCTTCAACCAACAAACGGTTATGATCTTCACTGCTTTCTGCAGGCGTTTCCTGCTCCCATTCCACTTTCAATACTTTCTTCGCTTTCATCACCTGCCAGGTGGATTCACCCACCAATGCAATTAATTCAGTAAACGCATTTGTATCTGACCATTGCTTTTCTTTAGGTTCTGTATTGACCACAATCACATCTTTGATTCCGGGCATTGATTTAGCCTCAGAAGCGTCAAACGATTTCATCTTCATACCAAAGGCCGGAGGATGAACAATCATAGCCGTGAGCATTCCTTCCTGCTCATAATCCAATCCAAAAAGGGGCTTACCGGTTACTATTTGCTTAGCATCAACGTTTTTGATATTTCCACCGATTAGCTTGAAATCAGCATTGTCTTTTAAATCGACCTCATCAGGAATATCTAGAGTAGCAGCTAATGAAGCTAAGGCTCCATACCCAATTTTTTTGTCGCTGGCGGCATGGATCACTTCCCCCATACTTGTCGTCAATTCACTTGCAGGTACTTCCCATTGTTTTGCGGCAGCTTCCATCATCATTCTTCGTCCGGTTGCTCCTGCCATCCGAAGACCCTGCCATCCATGACGAATCGATTGACTTCCTCCGGCTAACTGACGGTTGTATTTTACTGTATTTAAATCCGCTTGCTCTACAATCACATTTCTCCAATCAATATCCAGTTCCTCAGCTACGATAACCGGCATGGAGGTTTTTACATTCTGGCCGATCTCGGGATTGGGTGAGTAAATGGTGACCGTTCCATTTTCACCTATTTTGATGAATGCATTGATATCAAACCATTCTTCAGGGATCTGAGCATATTCTTCCTTGGGTGATGAACAAGAAGCTAGCCAGTTAAATCCCAGCATCATACCCCCTCCTGCTGCTGCAGAGAGTTTCATAAATGAACGGCGATTGATTTGTGTTCTAATGAGTGTCATAATGAATTTCTTTAAGGTTAGTTAGGACATTTTAGAGGCTGCCGTCTTAATCGCCTGATTGATACGGATATAAGTACCACATCGGCAAATGTTTCCATTCATCGCCTGGGAAATTTCCTCGTCCGAAGGATTTGAATTCTTTTCAAGGAATGCTGCCGCATTCATAATCTGACCTGCCTGGCAATAGCCGCATTGCGGAACATCATGTTCGAGCCACGCTTCCTGAACCGGATGATCTCCGTCTTTTGACAATCCTTCGATGGTTGTCAGCGACATGTCTTTAACTGCAGAAATGGGTAACGAACAAGAGCGAATCGCATTCCCATCCGCATGAATGGTGCAGGCACCACATGAAGCGATTCCGCACCCAAATTTCGTTCCGACAAGTTTTAGATGATCTCGCAAAACCCATAAAACGGGGGTATCCGAATCCACGTCTACCTGATGAGTTTTACCGTTTACTTTAATTGAAAAAGCGGCCATGTTGGTTTCATTTTTTGGTAAGGCCATACAAATTAGTGAATTTCTATTCCAATGTCCAGACCACTTATGTGGACGGTTGATCCATTGCAATAATTTCAGCTTAATTTTATTTCAATGATTCAAAGAGCCTATCTGGACAATAATGCAACTACCCCCACTGATCCACGAGTGGTAAATGAAATGCTTCCTTACTTTTCTGAGAAGTATGGGAATGCCTCCAGTCGCAACCATGCGTACGGATGGGAGGCGAAGGAAGCCGTGGATCACGCACGAGAACAGGTTGCCGATTTGATTGGAGCCAATCCAAATGAGATCGTATTCACCTCGGGAGCTACAGAATCCAACAACCTGGCTTTGAAAGGCTTGTTGAATGAAGGGGATCACTTCATCACCTGTGCTACGGAGCATAAAGCCATTCTTGATCCTGCTGAATCTCTAAATACTAAAGGAATTAATGTTGATATCCTGCCAGTTCAATCTGATGGATTGCTTGAAATCAAAACACTTAAAAAGGCAATTTCTGATAACACCAGATTGGTAAGCATCATGATGGCCAACAATGAAACTGGATGTATCCAACCTATCAAAGAACTTTCAACTATCACTCATTCCAATCAGGTGCTATTTCATACGGATGCGACTCAGGCTGTAGGTAAAATGCCAGTTGAGGTAAATGATTTAGGCATTGACCTAATGTCATTCTCAAGTCATAAAATGTATGGCCCAAAAGGAATTGGCGCACTCTACATTCGAAAAGGGTCAAAGGTTCAGCCGCTCATTGAAGGAGGCGGACATGAACAAGGGATCCGCTCAGGCACTTTGAACGTTCCGGCTATTGTGGGATTCGGTAAGGCATGTGAATTGTGTAAACAAGAAATGGAAGAAGAGGCTAGAAGAATTAATATTCTCAGAGACAAGCTGGAGCAATCTTTATTATCCATCGATGGAGCGCAGCTGAATGGTGGAATAGAAAACAGGCTTCCGAATGTAACCAACATCGCTTTTTCTGGGGTTGATGGCGAACGATTGTTGCTTTCACTCAATGGAGTGGCCGTTTCTCAGGGATCAGCATGCACATCTGCTGTGGTCGAACCTTCGCATGTATTAAAGTCCATGGGCATTCCTGATCAGTTGGCAAACTCCTCGCTTCGTTTTAGTCTGGGTAGGTTTACTACTGAAGATGAAATTGATTTTACCATACAAAAAGTACAGCAGCAGTTCACAAGCTGAGGACATGAGAGAATTAAAAACCATCATCGAAGCGTACAAGGAAGCTACCGCAGAGGGAATAAAGACCGTGCTTGCAACGGTAGTTCATGTGGATGGCTCTTCGTATCGACGACCCAGCGCAAGGATGTTGGTAGACGAACATGGGATCACGACCGGCGCTATCAGTGGTGGCTGTTTAGAAGGAGATGCGCTTAGAAAAGCCTTGCATGCATTGGTTCAAAACAAAAATGTACTGATCTCTTATGACACCAGCGATGAAGCAGATGCAGTGGTGGGCGCTCAGCTAGGTTGCGAAGGAGTCATACAGGTACTTTTTGAGCCGCTGGATGCTGAAAATACAATGAATCCGCTCAAGCTTTTGGAGCAAATCATCGATTCACAAAAACCTTATGTCATGGTTACCCTATTTAATCTCAAAAACAAAAGAGGAGATCAATCAGGGTGTACGTTACTCCTTGAGGAAGGTGAAAAAATTACCGGATCGATCGACAATCAGAAGCTTTGCGATTCCATACTTAAAGACGCAAATATCGTCTTCGAAGAAAAGCGATCGCTATTCAGGGCTTACAAGGATAATCAGACAACTCAAAACGCATTTATTGAGTACTTCGCTCCAGCTGTTTCGTTAGTAATTGTTGGTGCAGGGAATGATACACAGGGGTTGGCACTGATGGCTGAAACGCTTGGATGGAATATCTATATCGTGGATGGCAGACCATCCCATGCGTCTGAATCACGATTCACCTCCTCGTGTCAAATCATTGTGGCGAAACCGAAAGAAGCGCTTGAAAACATTCCCATCAATGAGCAGACGGTCTTTGTGCTCATGACGCATAATTATCACTATGACCTTTCTATTCTGGAGTGCCTTCTTCCATATGAACAAGTACCTTACATCGGGATTTTAGGACCGAAGAAGAAGTTCCAACGTATGGTGGATGAACTGAAAGAAAAAGGCATTGAAATCTCACAAGAACAACAGGATCGAATATACGCGCCTATCGGTTTGGAAATTGGGGCTGAAACACCCGAGGAAATAGCTATTTCTGTGTTGGCGGAGATCAATGCCGTTTTGAATGGTACCAAAGGAACCTTTCTTCGAGACAAGCAAGGACCAATCCATACGAAAGAGAACACCCAATTTGACACCCTAAAGATTTGAAAGCGAATGGAGATATCGGACTCATGATTTTGGCTGCCGGTGCTTCCAGCAGGTTGGGTCAACCAAAGCAACTGGTCAAATTTGAAGATAAACCGCTACTCCAACACACTTTAGATATCGGACAAGAAGTTAATGTGCAGGAACGCGTGCTTGTTCTTGGTGCAAAAAGCGAGCTCATTCAAGAGGTCATAATTCCAGGAACATTTAGCATCATTCATAATTATGAATGGGACAAAGGCATGAGTACCTCCATTCACGTCGGATTGAAAAGTCTTGAAGGTAAGCACACCAACCTTAAACATGTGATCATCATGTTATCCGATCAACCGTATGTAACTATTGAAATCATCAATCAATTAATAGCAAGTCAGGATGCAGCTGAACCATGTATAACGACTTGCTCATACGCGAATCAAATGGGTGTTCCGGCTATTTTCAGTCATCATTTCTTCGAAGATTTATTAAAGTTGACTGGAGATCAGGGGGCCAGAAAACTCATTCAGCAAAAACTAGATTGTGTGCGAACGATACCATTCAGTAAAGGAGCCATTGATATCGATACTCCGGATGATCTAGAAAAGCTGGAATGAATCCTGATTCTAACTTTATCAAGTTTTGCAATAAGAAGATACTGAAACAAGTTCAGTATGACTTCTTGGTTAGAAAGTAGAATAGAAATACTAGACATTCTGAATTTATTCCGTCGTGGAACAGTCAGAATCTAAACTTGATAAAAGTTAGAATTAAAGATCGTGTAGATCTTTCTCAACCAATAAAATCAATTCACTTCCATCCGTTAGTGACAGTTTAGTTTCCATGGATAGCTTTTCTGAATGAAGCCAGTCGTGAGATTCCATTTCTGGAATAGCAATCCTCAGGCTGTTCTTATCAAAAGAAGCCAGAAAAGATTCGCCAATTTCAAGTTGATAGATCAGTCTTTCCGCGCCCGGGAAAAGGAGCTCGTTTCTCACACTTCCATGTTCTTTTAGTTCCTGAATGTCCTGCTTACCTAAGCGAATACGAATGGATGAATGATTGATTCTTAGTTTCATTATGAGCTAAGCTTGCTAGCAGTTAGTCAATATCCCCTTCAGGGGATTATAGGGGTGTTTTTGAAAATTCACAATGAGTAAATTTATCATAAAACACCCTCCTAACCTCAGAAACGTCGGTCCGGCCTCAAGGGAGGAATTTCATCTTAAAATCTTTTAATGGAGCTTCTGATTGTGCAATTTCTACATTTTATTTCTTAGAGCTCACGTTTACTTATGCTAGAACAAATGAATAGGATACACTTCTCCTTCATTGAAAATGGACTTCTCTGCCGGCAATTCAATAAAGCCATCCGCCAATGAAAGACTGACTAAGTCTCCCGATCCATTGCCCTTTATCGGTGTGGCGATCAGTTCACCTAATTCGTTTTTAACGGAAACCGAGGCAAAGAATGTCAGTTCTTTTTCAAACTTGATTTCTCTACCCAATTTGGCATGCTGATTTTGGACTTTCATTTCCAATGATGATTGCAACCAATGCCTGCAGTAGACCATGAAACAGGCAAGTGTAGACACTGGATTCCCCGGGAATCCGAATACGGTAGTGGATTCATTGCTACCAAACCAAAGTGGTTTTCCCGGTCGCTGCATTACCCGATGAAAATGCTTTTTCACACCCAGTTCTTCCAGCACTTCCGGGATGTAGTCTCTCTTACCTTTAGAGACCCCTCCACTCATCAGAATAAGGTTATAGGATTTCAGTATCTCACCAATTTCACGTGTGACTTCCTTCTTGGAATCGTTGATATGAAAGATGGTGAAATCAATGCCTGCTTTCTTTAAGAGCGTTGCGAGTGTATGAATATTTGATTTACGAATCTGATGCGATAAGGGGGTTTCATGGGGCTCGACCAATTCATCTCCCGTAGAAATCAAGGCAGCTTTGGGTAATCGCCTGACCTTTACCACCACTTTACCAACAGAAGTCAAAATGCCTACATCACCAATGGTGAGTTGCTTTCCGGCAGGAATCAATACTGTTCCTGCCTCTGAATCCACCCCCTGTGGATGAATGTTTTGGCCTTGGCTTACCTGCTCAAGATTAACAGTCGCAAGATCGTTTTCAATAGTTACATCTTCATACCTGATCACCATATCGGCCCCTTTCGGAACCACTGCTCCGGTCATGATTTCTAAGCATGTTTCGGGAGTCAATTCCTGCTGAGGCGCACCGGCAAATTGCTCACCGCTCACCGGAAACGATCGCATTCCTTTTTCCCAGTCGCTCATTGATATAGCTATCCCATCCATTGCCGCCCGATTGAATGGAGGAAAGTCGCGATCTGCCATCACATCCTCATCCAATATCCGTCCTACCGACTGGTCAAAAGGTATTACCTCTGATCCAAAGGACCCTTTGTGTTGTTCAATGATGGCTAATGCTTCTTTTACTGGTATCATTTTATCTTATTTCAATTATTTATTCCCCCTCCTTGGAGCGGTTCGACGCATCGAGGTTAGGGGTGGGTTTCTGGTTTGAAATGATTCAAAACAATAGTTTTCAAACCCAACGCTGCGGTTCCTAACATTCCAAGTCAAATCGTGATTCCAAACCCATGTAACAATACAATCCTCACCCCCACATACAAAACAAGAATAGCCGTAAGCCTTCGAATGATGTTGAGGTTCATCTTTATGGAAAGCTGAGAACCAACTAACCCTCCTAACATCACCGCCATGATAATTCCGCTCGCAAATGAGGCATTCAACTGAAAGGTTTTATTCACAACTAATCCGGTAATTCCAGCCAAAGAATTAACCAAAATGAAGAAAGAAGCCAGAGATGCAACAGTTACCGCATTCTGCCACTTCATAAGATTCAGAGTAGGTGACAGAAAGATTCCCCCACCTATTCCTACCAAACCGGACAACATACCAATACCTCCACCTAAAACCATGCTTTTAGAAGTGTGGAGATTCGTTGACTTTCCTTTTTTGATAATGGACTGAGCAAGCATGGCCATAGCAGCAAGGATCAAAGCGATTCCCAAAATGATGAAAAACGTATGCTCCGTTAGGCTAAGCTGTGCACCAAAAAAGGCCATCGGAATACTCAATACAAGGAACGGCCAGAACAGTGACCTCTTAAATACCCGATTCCTTAAAAAAACGATCGTTCCAATGGTTACTACGATCACGTTAAGCACTAGTGCCAGGGTTCTGATTTCATAGAAGTCGGTCAATACCAAACTCAAAATCGCCAGGTAGCTGGAGCCTCCTCCAAACCCAATGGAGGAATAAAATAGTGCAATCAGAAAGAACAGTCCCAGCAGTACATACTCGTTCATCGTGTACTGTACCCTCCTTTCATTTGAAACACTTTGATTTCCGGATTTTGAGCCGCTATCAACACTGCAGCCTGCCGTGTAGCATTCCCTTTATTGCAAACCAGGATCACTTCTTTTTGAGCTTTGAAGGTAGTCAACTCATCCATTGGTCGATTCTCAAAACGATCATCATGGTTTAGACTGTACTCAACCTCCGATCGCACATCTATCAAATGATACTGATCCAGATCCATTTCAGTCAACTCTTGCCAGGTCAGCCAGGAATCTTTACTGGTCTCCTTTTTTGGTTCAGGCTTGGTGATTGGGGCCAATTCAAATACATGATGCTCGGTATTGATCGCATCCACCACCAATAATTTTCCAGCCAAAGGTTGTCCAATTCCTGTCAACACTTTCACTGCCTCCATCGCCTGATAGGTACCAATAATTCCAGGCAACACACCCAACACCCCGATCTCATTGCAATTATCCACTTTGGCTGAGTCGTCCGGATACACGTCCCGATAGCTGGGACTTCCTTGGTAGTTGAATACGCTTACATGACCCTCATGTTTGTAAAGGGCTCCATAAACGAATGGGATTTCATTTGCCACGCAATTATCATTGATGACGTATCGTGTTTCAATGTTATCCGTACAATCAATTACCAAATCACATCCTGAAATTAGGTCGTTGGCATTTTGTTTTTCGAGCATTTGAGTCGTCACTTCAATGGATACTTCAGGATTTAACCCGTTTAACCGCTCCTTAGCTACTTCCGCTTTTTTCTTACCTACATCAGCAGTAGAATAAATAACCTGACGCTGCAGGTTGCTTAGCGAAATATCATCTCCATCAACAATTCGGATAGTTCCAACGCCCATTCCTACCAGATACTGAAGCACTGGTACGCCCAGCCCTCCGGCTCCAACCACTACCACTTTGGCATCTAGCAATTTCTGCTGTCCCTCTGCTCCAAAATCAGGAAGCACAATCTGCCGTTGGTAGCGCTCGGTGTTCATTGAATTAAAGACTTGGCGAACTCGTATTCGTCCAGGTTATTCGCATTGTATAGTTCCTGATCTTCTTTCGGATGTGCCAAATGGACTTCATGATTCATCATGAATTTGCGCGGACACCTCATGTCTTGTTCGATATGAAATTCTTCCAAAATAGGGCGAGCATGTCCTTCCCAAATGGCTATTAAAGGCTCAGGTAATTCAGTTTCTCGAGTTGCTAAAGAAGTACCCAAGGAAGATTTATCTCTATTTTTGATTAGCTGATCAATCGTTTGCTCAGTCACAAAAGGTAGATCTACCGCAAGAATGAGCCACGATTTATTCGGGTATGCGCGCATGGCGCTGATGATCCCATTGATCGGTCCTTTGGTATCCAGACTATCCTCAATTATACGATCAGTAAATCCAACCGATTGTCCCTTTCGAACTGAAACAAATGCCTTGGGAAGTTTAGACTGAAGTAGGTCGAATAGATACTCCACCTGTGGTTTGCCGTGATAATTGAGCACCGACTTATCCGTTCCCATGCGGGAGCTTTGCCCGCCCATCAATACCAATCCATATAATTCATCGCTTGAAGTCACGCTTTCCTCCTTTCTTTTCCTGTAATTGTGTTGGTCCAATTATGATGTCGTGTGACAATGCTTTACACATATCATAAATACACAATCCGGCAACAGATGCACCAGTTAAAGCCTCCATTTCCACACCAGTTTGCCCGGTCGTTTTCACCATGCAGCTAATCTCAAACCCATTTTCAGTTGGCTGAATATCGATATCAACTTTGGATATTGGAATGTTATGGCACAGCGGAATCAAATCAGATGTTTTCTTGACCGCTCCAATCCCGGCTAAAACTGCCGTCTGAGTCAGGCTTCCTTTTTTTGTATTAAAGCCATTCTTTTTAATGGTTTCAAAAGCCTCTGGAGGGAATTTTACGATAGATACAGCCACAGCAATTCGCTCCGTGATCTCTTTGTCACTCACATCCACCATGTGGACGTCCCCCTCTTTGTTGATATGTGTTAACTCACTCATCCTCCTAATTTGGTCATGGATAAATACTCTTTTTCATTTTCCTCAGCTGCAGCGAATCCATCTTTAGGTTTGTTAGCCACCGCAACCATCAATGCCTCTTTCACTTCTTCTCTAGAAGCACCGGATCGCAATATGTCTCTCAAATTCAGCTGGCTGTTTCCATACAGACAGGTGCGGATTTCTCCGGTCGCCGACATCCTCAATCGATTACAATCTCCGCAGAACGTTCGACTAAAAGATGGAATCACACCAAAAGAACCTTTAAACCCTGCAATCTGATAGTTCTGTGAGGTGGAATGTGGGCCATCAATCATCTTATTGTAATCGTATTCCTTTTCGATGATCGACAGGATATCTTTATAATTCATCGGAGTTTCCACCTTCCCTCCTGAGCCATTGAATGGCATTTCTTCCAGGAATCGAACAGAGACAGGATGCTCTTTTGCAAGTTCAATCAATGGAAGAATCTGATCCTCATTAACGCCCTGCATCACTACACAGTTAACCTTCAGATTGAAGTTCCTTGCTATCATTTCATGTAAAGCACCGGAAACCTCCTCATATTCATCTCTTCGGGTGATCTCTTTAAACTTCTGTCGATCCAGACAGTCCAGACTTACATTGATATCCTTGACCCCAAGTCTTTCCAGCTCATCCAAATGTGGACGGATCAATGTCAGGTTAGAGGTAATGCTGATTTTTTCCAGATAGGGCTTTTTAGACAGCTCATTAATGAAATACATCAGATCTGCTCGAACGAATGGCTCTCCCCCTGTCAACCTAATTTTATTAATGCCCATTTCACCCATCAAATCAGCGAGCTTCAGCAACTCCTCATAGGATAAAATATGTTCTTTGGGCTCGAACACCATTCCCCGTTCCGGCATGCAATAAGTGCACCGTAGATTACATCGGTCGGTCACCGATAGCCGGAGATAATTAATCTCCCTTCCAAATTTGTCTTGCAGCTTCTTCATCTTACTACTCGATTTAAAAAGCCTGAATACCTAAACAAAAAACCGTCATTCAGAGGCTTTAGCAAGGAATATGGGCTGGAAAGCCGTAGGAATCTCCCGAATAAGGGGACTCCACGCCCTCTTTTCTTACAGCTCTTTGAGGGTAAGAGGGCTCTGAGTGACGAGATAACGGTTTTTTGTGTTTGCTTCATGGCACTCAGGTAATTCAAGGTGTAGGTGAAACCCAATGACTACTGTCGGTAAAAAATTCCTTCTTCCAGATGGGAACCGATTTCTTCAATTCATCAATCAGAAACTGACAGGCCGGAAAGGACTCTTTGCGATGTGAGGAAGCCACTCCTACCACTACAACAGGCTCCCCAACTTCCTTCTTGCCTATTGCATGGATCATAACTGCTTGATGCAGTCCCCATTTTTCGATGGCTTGTTGCCGAATCTTTTCCATTTCAGCCAGTGCCATTTCATCATACGCTTCAAAACGCAAATCAGTTACCTCCGCATCTTCGCGTTGCGGGGTGTGGTTTCTCACCGTACCCACAAATACACACGTACCCCCTGCTTTTGTATCAGCAAGCAGCTTATACACCTCATTAAGGTCAATATGTTCGACTAATTGTACCAATGTTTTACCCTCCGGATACTGGTGGTATCAGGGCGATTTCATCGCCGGGGCTAATGGGGTCCGGATCCTGCACATACCGCTTGTTTACGGCTATCGCAACCGTGGACCATACAATGGTGGGGTACTCGTTACCTAAGTAATCTCGCAGTGATTTTACATCGATCAACTCCCTATTTACCAACAACTCAGATCCCAATACCTCCTTCACATGACCAAAAGCTTTCACCACTATCATATAAAGTAAAAATAGACATTTACTTTATAAACAACATCCCAATTCCCTTGCGATGCAAGGGACGAGCGAGACTTGGGAATCCCATGATTCAAATCTCCATTAGAAGAGAACAGACATCAAGCGTCGGAACAGGCGCTCCCGCTATCCGTTGTATCTTTTGCATCTCCCACTCCCCAACCCAAATGCAAAAGGATGCCACTCCTATCGGGTCTAGGTGGAAAGAGTGGTGCTTCGAGCGATTGTTAAAATAATCCCAATTCCCATGCGAGCAAAGTATGAGCGAGACTTGGGAATCTTAATGAACTTTACTTCTATCCTTCAAGAGATTCCCATGACTCAAATGGCTGGCGCCATTTTCCCAAGGGAATACCGAGAAGAAGAAGGGGCACCATATAACCACTTCCCCTATTCCCTTGCGAGTGAGGCACGAGCGAGACTTGGGAATCTCATAACCATTTAGACAATCAAGGAGATTCCCATGACTCGACCTCCTTTCTGTCGGTCTCCCAAGGGAATACTGTGCTTATTGCAGATCACTTACCTCCTCAAAAAGATCTTTAAGAGTTGGATTAAAATCTTTAATTAATTTGTCCTTCCAAGCACGATTCCACTTTTTGATCTTATGCTCCCGCTCCCTTGCTATTTCAATACGTTCATAAAACTGATAATAGATTAGGTCTGTACAGTTATACTTTTTCGTAAACTCCGAACCAAAACCATTTTTATGTTGGTAGGCTCGGTTGTAAAGATTATCCGTGGAGCCGACATAAACCACACTTCGACTCTTGTTCGACATGATATAAACGTATCCACCTTTAACCATTTGTATCCTAAAACTAAAAATTCTTTCCTTTATTCCATTGTGAAAACATGTCCCTATTCCCTTGCGAGCGAAGTATGAGCGCGACTTGGGAATCTTAAAGTCTTATATCCCTGTATAAAGGGATTCCCATGACTCAAATGGCTGGCACCATTTTCCAAGGGAATACGGTGAAGAAGAAAGGGGCACCATATAACCACTTCCCTCATTCCCTTGCGAGTGAGGCACGAAGGAGACTTGGGAATCTCATCATCCAGACTTAAGAGATTCCCATGACTCGACCTCCTTATAGTCGGTCTCCCAAGGGAATACGGATATTTGACAGACTCTCCCCAAGGATTCCTATCTTTATATCCAATGCCAACTCACAACCATATACACATAAAAGACAAACCCAAAGTCTCTGTCGGACCAACATCAGTGGCCAACGCCAGCAGGATGATCCTGAAAGCTATGCCGCCTTGGAAAGCACTGAAACTGTTGCGAAAACTGAACCAAAAAAGGGGTATTGACTGTCCCGGATGTGCCTGGCCTGATCCTGATAAGCGATCGAAATTGGGCGAATTCTGCGAAAACGGGGTAAAAGCCATCGCTGAAGAAGCGCAACATAAGCTGGCGGGTGAGGCATTCTTTAAACAGTATACCATTGAGTCTCTCAGAAAGCAAAGCGATTACTGGCTGGGTCAGCAAGGCAGACTTTCCCAACCGATGATCAAAAAAGAAGGAAGTACCCGGTACGAGCCTATTGAATGGAATGAAGCTTTCAATCTTATTGGTGAACATCTAAAATCTCTCCCACATCCCGATGAAGCTGTTTTCTACACCTCCGGAAGAACAAGCAATGAAGCTGCTTTTCTCTACCAGCTCTTCGTTCGAAAGTTTGGAACCAATAACCTCCCCGACTGCTCCAACATGTGCCATGAATCCAGTGGCGTGGGACTGACTGAAACCTTAGGCATAGGCAAAGGAACGGTGACCCTTGAGGATTTTGAGCATGCAGAAGTCATTCTGATCTTCGGTCAAAATCCTGGCACCAATCATCCCCGAATGCTGAGTTCGCTGGAGAAAGCGAAGCGAAATGATGCCAAGATTATAGTCATCAACCCTTTGAAGGAAGTGGCTTTGATGAAGTTCAAAAACCCTCAGAAAATCAAGAGTTGGATCAGCAAGGGAACCGATATCGCTGATCTTTATCTCCAGATCAAAATCAATCAGGATGTTGCCTTACTCAAAGCCTGGCTGAAGCTGCTTTTGGTAGATAAAAGATGTTTGGATCGAAAATTCATTGCTGCTAACACCGAAGGATTTGAAGCTTTGAAAGCTGACCTGGAGCAGTATTCATTGGATGATCTGATTAGTCAAACTGGACTCTCTAAAGAAGATGTACTCTTAAGTTCTCATTGGCTGGCAGCCAGTAAAAAGATCATCGCCTGTTGGGCCATGGGGCTCACACAACATGTCAATGCGGTGGATAACATCCGCGAGATTGTAAATCTGCTTTTACTGAAAGGAAGCATTGGTAAAAAAGGAGCTGGCACCTGTCCGGTCAGAGGACACAGCAATGTACAGGGTGACCGAACCATGGGTATCTGGGAGCGTCCAACAAAAGCGTGGACCAATAAGTTGAGAGACACCTTCAACTTTGATCCACCTGAGTCACCCGGATATAATGTGGTGGAAGCCATTGAGGCCATGAATGATGGAAAAGTGAAGTTTTTCATGGCACTGGGTGGGAATCTCCTTCCTGCAGCACCAGATACTTTGCTCACGGAGCAGGCCTTAAAAAAATGTGACCTGACCGTTCACATCAGCACTAAGCTTAACCGAACACATTTAGCTCCCGGCAAAACCTCGATGATCTTACCTTGTCTCGGTCGAACGGACAAACACATTCAGAATGGAAAGGAGCAAGTTGTGACTGTAGAAAACTCCATGGGTATTGTTCATGGTTCGCATGGCAGCCTTACTCCTCCATCTAAACATTTAAAGAGTGAGCCGGAAATTGTGGCTTCTATGGCAGCAGCTACATTGGGTAACGATGATATCAACTGGTCGGGATTGATTGAAGACTATGACAACATCCGTGATTTAATTGCGAAAGCCATTCAGGGATTCGAGAATTATAATGAACGACTAAAGAACGATAACGGCTTTGAGCTACCGAATGGTGCTCGAAAAGGAGAATTCAATACGCCTTCTAAAAAGGCTGTTTTCTCTATCAATCAACTAGCAGAATCCATTCCGGAAGGACATAAATATGTGATGATGACGATCAGAAGTCACGATCAATTCAATACCACTGTGTATGGATTAGATGATCGCTATCGTGGCATCTTTGGCGGACGAAATGTAGTCTTCATGAACGAAGAGGATATGAAGGCAGAAGGACTTGAAAAAGAAGATGTCGTTGAACTTTCCAACCATTACGGGTTGGAACGGAAGGTCGCCGGATTTACCGTAGTGCCTTATGAAATACCGCAAGGTTGTGTGGCAACCTACTTCCCTGAAGCCAACCCATTGGTACCGCTACACTTGACCGCCAGAAAAAGTCATACACCGGCATCTAAGTCGGTGGGAGTGAATATTCGAAAGATCGTCAAATGACAAAAGGTGACATTTTTATAGTTGGAGTTATTACCATTTGTATTGGGATAATAATTTGGGCGAATACTATTAAAGAAGAAACTAAGCTGATTTTTGTGGATTGTAGTGTCACTTTTGATACAGTATTAGTTACAAAAGACTGGACTAGAGGTGCCTATCCACATCTAATTAGGGATTCTATTATTCTTTCGGCAGGCTATAAAGCATTTGATACAACCTACTGTCATCAATCTTTGACCAAGAAATACAAACCCTTCATCCTGACTGAAGGAGTCATTTACTATTGTGATTTGGGTGATCTATATCCTCCATTTAAAATATACAAAAAGCACTCTATCGGATACACTCACTGTCGTAAAGAATGAGAAAGTTTTGTATTTCCAAATACCTTCAAATGATGATAGTGGATGGTAGTTATTGCTATTGTCATGATATGGTAGAAGTTATACACTCGATCAAACAATTGATTTTAATATCATAAGATTTGACATGAACGAACTAGTTCTAAAGATTGCAGATGAATCCGACTTGCCAGCTATGATAAAAGCTGGAGATTCGCTGTTTGATTATCTAATCAAACTCGACAGAGCAAAGGAGTTTTTACAAGACCCAAGACACCATTTAATCTTGGCATATTTTGATGAAAAACTGGTCGGCATGGTGTCCGCTTTTGATTATGTTCACCCTGATAAAGATCCGACACTATTTATCAATGAAGCAAGCGTTTTAGAAGATTTTCAAGGACAGGGTATTGGTAGAAAGCTTATTAAATCCATGTGTGAACATGCTAAATCAATCGGATGTAAAGAAGCCTGGGTTGCCACTGAAAAATCGAACATGGCAGCCAGAAAAGCTTATGTAAACGCCGGAGGTAAAGAAGACGCAGAAGATGTTGTGCTGATTGAATTTGATCTAAATAGTTGATTCAGGCCTGATTCCCATATCCGATCTGATCGCCATCGTTATCAAATAGGTTATAAGCCGGCCCATCTTTTCTGATTCCGTGTGAAGTGAGATTACCATCCATGTTATAAATATTAAAACGATGTTTATCAATCATTTTCCCATAACCTAACTGATTTCCCTCCTGATCATAAACGTTTAATTTCTGATCTTCGATCATGCGGATATAGGAGACAAAATCTCCGTCCATATCATAATTATTGTATCGTTCTCCGGTTTTCATCTGATCTATTAGAGAGTTATAACACTAAAATCAAAAAATAAGGAGAATAAAGATATGAGCTAAATCAGTTCTTTAGCTCATTTATTTCATCTGAAGGTTTTATCAACCAATTATCAGAGTGACCGCAAGTATTGCTAAATAGACAATTAATAGTATCTGTTTTGCCTTCATGAGTTTTCGTTTTTTAGTCCTGTTTATGTGTCTTTCTAATACGAAAACCACCAAAAGAGTTTCATTTTTATTTTGAAAGGTTGATAACACCGGTAATCTGTCTGCTCCACATAAGCAGACTTGAATTATTATGAAAGTGCACTTCACACTTCATCACGTGTTATTGCGAAGAATAAAACTATCCACAGTATTTCAAAATGGAAAAATCACCTTCTTTCGATTATCACATTCATTTCTGGCATCATTTTTTCCTATATCATAATCAATAGGTCAAATGTTTCACCAAAAATGAATCACAATGAAAAGGCTATATATACTCTTACTTTTTGCATTAATCGGACTTTCAAGTTGCTACCGTGGAGAAGGCATACCCGGCCCAAGAGGATATGATGGAAGAGACGGAATTGATGGGCTAGATGGTGAAGAAAGCTATGCATTTGAATATGAATTCAGCTTCACAGCGCCTGAATATAGTGTTCTATTGAATCTTCCTAACGATTTTGAAATGCTAGATTCAGATGTGATGATGGTCTACTTTCTGTGGGAGGTCACCAATGACGGAGTAGAGGTCTGGCGGGCATTGCCTCAGACACTTTTCTTCACTGACGGCATGCTCCAATACAATTATGACTATACAAAGTTTGATGCCCAGGTATTTTTAGATGGGACAGTAAATCTTAATGGATTGGGTGCAGACCTTACAGATAATTGGATTGCTCGCGTGGTGGTAATCCCTGCTCAATTTTCAGGAAGATCAGGCATTGATTTAACAAATTATGATGAAGTAAAAGCTTATCTGAATCTTTCTGACTCAAGGCTAGCCACCAAAAATTATCGTAAAAGACCCTCCGAATAAAAAATATTAGGCGGAAATCAAGTCATTTGATTTCCGCCTATATAACATTCAATCAGCCTTCACGTTCATTTTTCAATGAATCGCTTAAAAGAATTTTTCTGGCTATGTGCCGGAGTGAATAAATCCATCTTGTCCAACTGCCCCTCTGAATCCAGCAAATATGTGGGCATTGGAGCTACTATCTTTTTCACCGGTGTATTTGCAGCGCTGGCCGGCGGTTATGCGCTTAACACCATTTTCGATAACTATTGGATTGCTGCAACATTCGGCATTATCTGGGGACTGATGATCTTTAACCTTGATCGGTTCATCGTATCCAGCATGCGGAAGAATGGTGATGTCAAACAGGAATGGATCAGTGCCATCCCACGACTTATCCTTGCCATTATCATTTCCGTTGTGATCGCTAAACCACTTGAACTTAAAATTTTTGAAAAGGAAGTGGAAGCAGAAATATCTCATATGATCCAGGAGGACTTAGCTGCACAGGAACAAACAGTGAAAATGCGATTCAATGAAACAAGGGAACGGTTGAATGCTGAAATTCTAGTGCTTAAAAACGAGATAGCTGAAAAAGCTAATAAAAGGGATGAATTGAGAAAAATCGCTCAGGAGGAGGCTGATGGAACCGGAGGGTCAATGCAGCGTAATGCCGGGCCTATCTATCAAATCAAAAAAGCTGATGCAGACAAAGTAGAAGCTGAGTTGAAGGAATTGACGGCTTCAAATGGGCAATTGATCAATGAAAAAGAACTGGCGTTGGCGGAGTTGGACGAACAACAAAAAGCAGCTCTTGGAGAAATGAAAGAAAGTCAGCTAACAGGATTAGCCTCGCGAATCGAAGCACTGGATCGACTGACAGATAAAAGCAGTGCAATACGGGCCGCTCATTGGTTTATCATGCTTCTATTTCTTGCAGTAGAAACTGCTCCCGTGTTTGTGAAGCTTATTTCTCAAAGAGGCCCTTATGATTTTGTGCTCAAGAAAGAAGAGTATGGCTATGAAGCAGCCTACTACGAAGACCTGGCAAAAGTCAATGCAGTAATCAAAAAACGATCATCCCGACTTACAGAAGAAGAAAATGAATATGTTCAAAATCGTTTGCAGCTAAGTCTTGAAAAAACTTAATTGGGCATTGAGATGGTCTTTCCTGCTTACCTTTAATAGAAATAAGATCTTCTCACCATGAAAAAGCTCGACAAAAAAGACATTGACCCTAAAGTATTTAAGCTCTATGATGATTATGCTCACAATCGGATGGAGCGAAGAGAGTTTATTGAAAAGCTTTCACTTTATGCTGTTGGAGGACTGACGCTCACTTCACTCATGAGTTCAATCATGCCTGATTATTCCGCCATTCAGGTTTCCCAAGACAACCCTAAGCTAAAGACAGAAACAATATCATACGATTCACCTAAAGGTGGCGGAACGATCAATGCTCAACTTTCCCGACCGAAAGACGCGAAAGGAAAACTACCCGGTATTGTCGTAGTTCATGAAAATCGAGGACTTAACCCACACATTGCTGATGTTGGGAGAAGAGCGGCCATGGCCGGTTTCATTTCAATTTCGCCGGATGCATTAACTCCACTGGGTGGCTATCCGGGCAATGATGATGATGGCAGAACTATGCAGCGAAAAAGGGATCGAAATGAGATGTTGGAAGACTTCATTGCAGCATTCGAATATTTAAAGGATCATTCGGAGTGTACAGGGAATGTGGGAGTTGTTGGGTTTTGCTTTGGTGGGTGGATTTCTAACATGATGGCAGTGAAGGTGCCTGAACTGAAAGCGGCAGTCCCATTTTATGGAGGACAGCCTTCAGCTGACATAGTTCCAAATATCAATGCTCCATTACTGCTTCATTTCGGAGAATTGGATGAACGAGTAAATGCCGGATGGCCGGCTTATGAAAAGGCTTTGCAGGAAAATGATAAAAAGTACAAGGCCTACATCTATCCGAATGCAAATCATGGATTTCACAATGATACCACTGCGCGTTACGATGAAAAAGCGGCAAATCTAGCCTGGGAAAGAACGGTAGCTTTCTTTAATGAACATTTGAGGTCGTAAATCAATAGAGAACATCCGAAGTATCAGACTGCCAATATTCTTTGGTGTCAATATCCATAATGGTCAGTTTACCATTCCAACCAGCACCGGTATCCAGATTCCAAAGATTAAACGCCTGCATTGGACTCTCCTGACTCCACTTGATTGTTGGAGTATGACCAATAAATACTTCATTGAATTGTGAAAGCAAATCCGGTTGCTGCCCAACTTTTAGTGCGTCTAAAGAATGCATCCATAAACTCCTATCCCAATAGCAATTACTGGATGGTTCTTCGCTTGCCGGTCCATCCGAATGTGTAAATCCTGCATGAACAAATACGCGGTTTTGATTATCAATGTGAAAGTTCTTTTGACTCTTCAAAAATTGTAAATGTTTTTCCCTATCAATTGAATCAGCAGCGTCTACATATGATTGAACCGTTGGTATTCCTCCATTTTCAGCCCATCCTGCTTGCATGCTATTGGTTTTCAACCAATGAGAGAGCCATGGATCATGATTCCCTCTTATAGCTATAAGCTTTGGGATTGACAATAGTCTTTCTATCACTTGAGCTGTGTCCGGATGCCGATCACCGACATCACCCAATTGGATCAAAACATCTTCCTCTCGATTGAACTCACTTCTTTCGAGGCATTGATTCAATGCTTTCAGATTACCATGAATATCACCCATTACCAGGTTTCTGCCCCGCTTCTCTTTGGCCATTTTGTACCTCCCTGAAACAATTTCTGACTATTTGTCCTTATTAAAAGGTAAGCAAACAAATCTTATCCTATGGAACATAAAGTAGAAATTACAGATATATTATCTCTCACCCACGATGTGAAACGGATTACCACCACTAAGCCTGAGGGATACACATTTGATCCGGGACAGGCAACAGAAGTGGCCATCGATCTCCCAGATTTTAAAGATAAAAAGCGTCCATTTACATTCACTTCACTACCTCAAGATGACCACCTGGAATTTATCATAAAATCATACAGAGACCATGATGGTGTTACCAACGCACTCGATTCATTAGTATCAGGAGGTTCGCTAATTATAGGTGATGCATGGGGAGCTATAAGCTACAAAGGAAGGGGTACATTCATTGCAGGGGGTGCAGGCATCACCCCATTTATTTCCATTCTAAGAGACCTTGCTGGTAAAAACGAACTGGTAGGAAACAGCCTATTCTTTTCTAATAAAACCGGCAAGGATGTCATTTTAGAGTCTGACTTGCAAGAAATGCTAGGAGATGATTTTACATCTGTACTAACGAGGGAAAAAGTAGAAGGTCACGAACATGGTCGTATCGATATGAAGTTTCTAAAAACTCATATTGAAGATTTCTCTCAAAACTTCTATGTATGCGGTCCTGATAAAATGGTGAAGGATGTCAATGAACTATTAGAAAAAATGGGAGCCAATACTGACGCATTGGTATTCGAAAAATGAGCTGACCGGTCATTTATCGAAATACGCTGGTCTATTGGGCAGATTTAAATATATTTATGATACATCGTCTGGCCCTGTAAACCTTCCATTTTGCGCAGCTTTTTACTACTTATGACCCTAATAACAACCTTATGCTCAACCATAAGTGCTGTTAGTCAAAGCTATTTCTACAAGAGATACGGTGTTCAGGAAGGATTACCTACAGAAATAATCAAGGCTGTTGCTCAGGATTCTCTAGGTTTTTTCTGGATAGCAACCGATGAAGGGCTGTCCATTTACGATGGTATTAAATTCAAAAGCTACACTGAAATCCTGCATAGCAATTATGTGAAAGGGTTTATCGAAAAATCCAATGGAGGCTTGTTGGTTTTTGGTGACCTGGATCTTTATGAAATAAACAATACAGGTGACACGATAGCTTTTGATGCTGTTTGCCCTGTTTCCCGAGTTTTAAACGATAGCTCCGTCACCTATCCTAAGCAAATTTATGAGGATCAGAATAACGCATTATGGCTGAGTGAAGCTCAGTCTGTAGTTCGTCTGGAAGAAAATGGTTTTAAGCGTTTTGAGTTTGATTCCAAAGACAGAACTACCCAATTTCTTCGATCCTTCTCGATTTTTGAGGACTTGGTGGGCAATCTATATGTTGTTTCATTCCAAGGAAACGTATTTCAATTAAATGCTAAAAATGATGTATTTGAAAGTTATAAAATTTCGTTTCCAAGTCAGGTTGAGTATGTTGGTGTATTTGATCAGAAACTGGTGATAGGAGCTAGTGAAGGGCTTTTTGTGTCCGAACTTGATGCCGATGGTGGTTTTGAACCGATTGATTTAGCAAAATCAATTCAATCAGTATCATTCGTAAAAGCAATAAACGATGATCAATATTTCATTGCAACAAGAGGAAAAGAACATTACATAGCCAATTCAGATTTTAGCGCATTTGAAGCACTCCCATATGAAATTAACAATATAAATCACGTCTATGTGAGTGGTGAAAATGATATCTGGATTTCCAGTAACGAAGGTTTGATCCTACTCAAAGAAAATCTCTTTCAGACGGTCAGTGATCAGGATGTCTTCATGGAATCAGTAACAGAAGACCCGGAAACTGGTAATATATATTATGCTACAGACCAATTCTTATTTGAATACAATCCTCAAACAGCTAAAAATACCGAATTATTAGATTTTGCAAATGGCTATTTTCAATCCCTCTCTTTTACCGGCGATGGTCTTTGGGTTGCCAATGCTTTTAAAGCCTTTTTGTATGATCAGGGGGTAATTGAAAAAGAGTTCGATTTTGGGGAGCAACGAAGATTTGTAACCGAAATCACCCAAGATTCATCTGGGAATGTCTGGCTTTCTATACCGGGTCATTCTTATTCTTATCAAATTGATCAAAACTACGATTTAAAAAAGTACCCCGTTCCTCTGGGAGAGGATGGTGTAATCAACCTGGTGAAAGAAGGTGACAGAGGGATTTATATTGCTTCTTCGGGTAATGACAGTTACTTATTTCATAAGTCTCCTGAAGATTCCATGTTTAGCAACATCAGCGCACCGCTTGGATTTGAAGTAAAATCAAATATTGAAATTACAGGGCTGACTTCATTAAATGATAAAATATACCTGGCTTCTTCGGTCGGGCTGCTGGTGCATGACGGCAATACGCTGAATAAGGTGAATTTAGGAGAAGAATTTCAAGACCTGCCTGTACGTTCCATAGAGGAGTATGTAAACGGAAGAATACTAATTGCCAATGCCTATGGACTTTTGATGTATGATCTGAAAAATGGCACTGTCGATCTATTCAATGAAAGCTATGGCCTCTCTTCCCGAACTATTACCGCAAATGGGATCATGGTCAGCAGCACCAACGATGTATGGGTGTGTACTTCCCAGGGCTTGTGTTATAGTTCCTATGCGCTGACTCAGTCTAAAGAAACCTTAACTCCAAAATTCATTGAAGTATCTGTAAATGGTGAGCCTTCTGCAACCAATAAGGAGGTACAAATGGACTATGGATCATTTATTTCAATGGAAGTTTCTTCTATTACCTTCCCGGAAAGCGATGTAAACTACCAGTATCGTCTGGATCCATCTAAAGACTGGATCAATACGGATCAGGAAATATTAATTTCAAATCTCCCCTCAGGAAAGCATGAACTTCAGGTAAGGGCCAAAAAATATGGTCCTTTTACGTGGAGCGATGTAAACTCTGTAATCATAGATGTAAACCCGCCGTATTGGCATAGCGGTTGGTTTGTGGTCATCGTTGTATTGGGAATACTTGGACTCATAGCCTTAACGTACTCATACGTCGCTATCCAGAACAGACGTAAGAACCACAGGCTTCAAGTGCTAATCAATGAAAAGACAAGTGAGCTACTGAGTGCCAATAAGGACCTAAAGTTGCTCAATGACGAGAAAAACAATCTGATTCAGATCGTTGCTCATGACTTGAAAAGTCCTCTAGCCCAAATCATGTCGGCTTCAGATTTAGTGAAGAAAGAAGACTTGAATGAGACAGATAAAAAGCTGACGGAAATGATCAAACTATCTTCCTCACACCTGATGGAAATGATCAATAAAATCTTAGATGTTAGCCAGATTGAATCGAAAGAACTTGATCTGAATATACAATCTGTTAACCTCACTCATACGATCCTGCAAGTTGCCAACCAATATGAATCTTATGCTAAAAAGAAGGAAATTCAGATCATCAAAGAGGTTGAAATGGATGTTTATGGAAATGTGGATGAGGGCTTCACAAAACAGATAATTGATAATCTTATTTCAAATGCACTGAAGTTTTCACCGAAAAAATCTAAAGTGATTATCAAACTAATTGAAAACCAACATAAGGCAATTCTTGAAATAAAGGATGAGGGACCAGGGTTGTCTGCCGATGATAAAGAGAAATTATTTGGGAAATTTCAACGCCTAAGTGCCAAGCCTACCGCTAATGAATCATCCACAGGACTTGGTCTCTCGATTGTGAAAAAATTTGTAACCGCCCAAAAAGGTGATGTTTGGGTAGAGAGTGAAAAAGGCAAAGGGGCTAGCTTTTTCGTGGCTTTGCCAAAAGCCTGAATCAGTCAAAATCCAAATGATGAATATGTTCATCAATAATATCAATACGATAGGTGATGCTATTCAGATACTTGACTAGTTCTTTCTCAAATTTCCGAATATCCTTCTCGTATTGCTTAACCGTCTTTTCATCAAAACTGTCTTGAATCACTTTTAACACACTGCATTCATCAGAGATGAATGCTTTAAAGTTAGCAGTGCTATACTCTGTCTCCAGTTTTTCAATATCTGACAAGGTAGCTGCTGCTTCTTTATCCTTACTGGTATCAAACTTTTCCTGCACAATGAAATAAAGAGTGGTATCCCAATGATGAATATTATCGAGCAGCTCAATGGTTTCCTTTCGATATTCCTCTGTTAGGCAAAACTCCTGAATGCCCTGATAGTTTTTTAATCGTATGGCCGTTTCATCCCAACGGACCGTCAAATCATCAATAACTGCTACGATATCAACATTTTGTTGTGCAGCGCCAACGAGGCTTAGGAAAAAAAGGAATAGGCCAAATAAATTTTTCATGATATGTGACTAATATAAAACAATAACAGTGCATAGCACCCTAAAACTTACTTTGCCAGAATTTGAGGTAATGATCATCGTATCGATATGGGTTATTTTCCTTGACCAAAGCATTGTATTCATTGGCGATACGTATAAAATCATCATCTTCTTCCCTATAGCCAATTATTCTATCTTTTATTTTTTTTGCTAGTCTTGGATAGTCTTGAACGAGCTTCATAGCTTTCTTTTCAAACTTACCCAGATAAAAGTCATCAACTAACTGGCTCTCCTTATAAATAGCATAACCTGACTCGATGTTTTCCCTGGTGATCGGGTTGGTATAATATTCCCGATAAATACTAATAGGTCCCTCAGCATAGGTTAACATAAAATCTCCATCTATCGCATTTTCCACCTTTGGATTTTTAAAAAGATACCCATCAAAAACTATATACACTACATTTTCTTTCTCATAGCGCTCAAAATCCATATCCTCAAAGGCTTCCTTTTTATTGATCAAACTTGCCAACCCACTATACGACCAATCAATTTCAATAGCACCACCATCAGCATAAATTAAGAGTACCGGATATGCCGTATAATAAGTATACCTGGCATCTACATCCCAAAAAGTTTCGTCATCTATTTCGAGTGCTTTTTCTAAATAGGGTCGTTCTGTAAAAAATTCCACCCACTTTTCAGACTTCAACAGGTCTTGTGTATATGCCGAGGTGATGATAAATAACAGAGCGCAAGGCAGGACAAATCTCATCTTAGTCAAGTAGGTGATTATGTCGGCTTTTTAATTAAAAGTCTCTTTTCAAAAGTAATACCTGAAAATTATATATTTTTCATACATGACTCATCGCTTTTCATTCATCATTGCATTGGCATTTCTGACTTCATGTACTTCTGATTTTGACAATGAATGGAAGCGTTCCTCCTACGAGGGTACGCACTTTAACAAGCTGGTAGTAGTTGGTCTGTCTCACGAACTGGATACCAGAAAATTCTATGAAAATGAAGCGGTTACTGAGCTAAAGAAAGCTGGATTTGAGGCGATTGAAGGTCTTCACATATTTCCTCAGGAAATAACAGAACTTGACCACAATCAGGATAGTATCTCCCATCTTATTGTTGAAAATAATGTAGATGCAGTGTTGGTAATTAAGATTCTGCACGAAAATGATGATGAATACATGATGCCTGAAGACTATGGTAGGTTTAAAAAACTATACTTCAGAAGACGCTCTTTTCATACGTATAATGCAAACTACTATGAGCGACCGGACAAGTATTTTATGATCGGCACGCTTTATGATCTCAAAGAAAAGCACGAAGAAAATGAAGAAACGGTTATATGGCGAGCATCAAGTACGATTATTACCCGGCAGAGAATATAGCCTTCAAAAAAGAGTTCATTGATAATGTGGTCAAACACATCACTAACCAGCATTTAATTGAATAACTACGCGGTAGGTAATTCAACGACAAAAGTGGCTCCTTTAGCATCGCCTCTTTCGAACCAAACCTTACCCCCGATTTCTTCAACGTATCGTTTTACAAGTGATAGTCCTAATCCGGAAGAGCTTTCTTCTCCTGTAGGTCTGGCACTGAGTTTTGCGAATTTCTCAAAAAGTTGATTTTCCTCCTCCGGTAACACTCCCGGACCCTCATCCATTATTTTCACCCTTACCTTGTCCTGATCTGCGGAAATATTGATAGTTACATTTTTTCCTTGAGGAGTGAACTTTACCGCATTAGAAACTAAGTTTTCAAAAATCAATTGCAAGTATGTCTGGTCCGTGTTAACCATCGCATCAACGCCATGAACGAACAAATTGATGTTCTTCTGCTTTGCCGGCTCCCTGAGTAAATCCAATGCTTGATTGACCACCGTCTTCACAGAGAGCATCTCTGCTTTCAACCTGATTGCTCCTTGCTCCATGGTAGCCATATCTAACACATTATTAACCAGACCCTGTGCCTGAGCAGAGACTTTCTCAATCATAGCGATAAATTTTCGCTGCTGATCCAGTTCCTTTTCCTCTTTCAAAATGTTGGAAATCGTCGTGATATTAGCTAACGGATTTTTTAAGTCGTGCGCTAAAATTCGAATGATGTGATCTTTGTCATCTATTAGTTTTTCGAGTCGCTTAGATTGATCACTGATGGTCTCTTTTTGTTCTGCCAACTGCTGATTCTGCTTTTGAAGGCTTTTTAGAGCATTCGTTTGTGTGGATTCAAATACGACAGAAATGACCAATATAATGAGCAATAATCCAGGCAAAACGGATACAAACCACTCTGCTTTCATATCTGTATTGTATTGAAGTGGTAGTTGCTCTCCCTGTATCTCCAGCCAACCGAACCAGACCATGACCAAAAAGGACAAAATACCCCATGCAATACCAAAATTTCGGTTCACCACCAGTAGTGCTAATACCGGAATAGAGATAATCCAGGGATAAATGGCTGACCAAATACCTCCTGAATAATAGGTGAGGGCCACCACTGCCACAGCTCCAACAAGTACATAAAGGTTAGTAATTAGAAGTATGGGTGTTCGCGTTCTAACGAGCAGAGCTAGTAAAACAAATCCCAAAACGTTAAAGATCATCAGGTATATCCCTAACTGGAACTCAAAGAGCACGCTAAACCAGATGTAGGAATTAGAAAATAGACTGGTAAGCAGTGTTGCACGAACAAATAATCTTGCCTTACGCAACGAGAGTTCATCTTCATGATATGAAGGATGAATAAAAAAATCTACTAAGGAGGCAAAATTCATTTCGGTAATCCTAATAAAGCTACTGCTTAATTAGCAATAGTAAAAGCAATATAAGCACTTGCCAAGATCCAGATACCTTCTATTATTCCTAGGTATACGGTACGCTGCAATTTATTACGCTCTGAGTAATAAATTAAAATTGGAAGAGATAATGATATCAATGCTTCACAAACAATAACGTATACAGGGGCATTGAAAATCATTGTTACATTTTGATGATACCACCACCATCCGGCATCTTTTGCCAAATGCTCATAAAGTGGAATGTACATTCCCCCGGCAATACACAAAATGATAGAAGCAATTAAGAGACCTTTCTTTTGAGTGAGTAAAACACCTACAAAACTTAATTGCAACAACACGTTTGACCATGCAAAAGGCATATACATTGGACTGCTCCAGACCATGAGTTCATTACCGGGATAAACCAAGCTATCAATGGTGCTAACCAGGTAGTGATCAGTCGCTAATTCCAGGATTCCGGCTACCGTCCCAAATACAATTAATCGCAATACCAGAGGGTTTTTGAACTTCAGCGCATAAAACCAGTAAAAAAGGTATAATCCATAGGTTATTATACTAGCCGATACAGGTCCGGCTTCAAAAATAGAGGCTCCCAGGGACCACAGAATAAGGACCCCTGATGATGCTAAAATCGATCGGGTTGTTTGCTTATCTAAGCCCGGAATGTTGTTTTGCTTATTCATGGTTTTGATCTTTTTTGCAGTGCCAACCTTGCACCCAATACTCCCGGAGTTGCAAGTCTCGTCTCCCAGGAATCTACTAGCTCCCAGTCTGCCTGCAAAGATGGCGGGATAAAAAACTGCACCTGTTTGCCATCATTGAAATGATGGATGATGCCATTCAACAGCTTCTTGTTGAAATGAGATGAAAGTTTCCTTACGAACTGATGTTCTTCCAGGTGACTGAGTTTTCCTGTAATAAATCGGGTCACGGCCAATAGGATGCGCTCTTTCTTATCCTCTTTGTTTTCTATGCCCACACATTTAGCCAGATTTATCCCAGATGATTCAGTGAAGTCCTGTAAGAAATACTCAATAAAGTAAGGCGGCACCTCATTGAAAGCATTTCCGGGAATCAAGTAATTCATAAATGCTATACACGAATCCGTCAACGCTGTTCCTGCCTCTGACTCCTCTGCCTGATGCATCAATATTTTGGTTGCCAGCTCAAACCCGTCTTCATATGAATCCGGAAGCAATCGCTGGTCAATTCCCATGAGATGGCCTACCACCTTCCAGCAATGCATGTAGTTATCGATTTGGGTATCAGATAGCTCAATGTTGAGTCGCTTCAACCCGGCAATGATCACCGGCCCAAATGACATCAGAGTTCCGGACAAATCTTCTTGATTGATGGGCTGGCCAAAATGACTCACATCCCAACTCTTTCTCTGATATTGCCCTGATTGAAGAAAATGCCTGATAGAGGCATGAATGAGTCGTACCTTTTGTAAGGTTACTATTCCTTTACCTCCTTCATCAAGTCCTCCCTCAGCCAATACATTGACTACCATCTGGGCAGTCTCCATGAGTCTCCGAGCCAAGGGGTCGATATTGCCATTGTGTGAAAGTAGACGGCCCGTCTCGAAGAGCACTTGAGCTCCTTTCCCACAGGTATAGCACATGGGCAAAGAACTTACATTCAGAAGCATGAAAATTTCAGGACCGTATAGCGAAAACAGCTGTTGTCCATCCGCGATTTTAGCACGATCTGTCCATGCAGGGAGCACTGCAGTTTTCTCAATATAATTATCCAGTAATTCTGATAAATCAGCCCCTAGTGATGAAAACATTCCTTTCTTGAAACTGGCGTTTCTGAAAAGCATCATCATGAGCTCATTTACTTTTTTCTCGTCACCTGATGAGATAATTGCCGCTACTGTCTCATCTGCTAATGGATCTGTTTGATCTCTGAAAGTTTGTAATGTCTCTGAGGTTATCTCAACAATTGAAAAGGCATTATTCATCCTTTAAGAAGATAGGTTAGTTACGTTCAGACCGTAATCTAACACCTTTACTTCTTTGATAAAAGTGAATGTCTTGTTGGGATGATTAGCTTATTAAATGGTGCTTATGACCGTTTTAAGTCCATCATATGTCCAGGGTTTATCTATGAATCGATCAATGAGTTGTTTATCAATCGCCTCGCTTACTTCTCCCTCAGCTGCATAGCCTGAAATCATTACTTTTTTTACAGATGTGGTAACGTTCATCGCCTCCAACTCTTTTAAGAATTCTACACCTGACATCAAAGGCATTCGCTGATCTGTAAAGACGTACTCTACATCGTTATTTTTGATAAAATCTATAGCCTCTTCAGGGTAGGTAGTAGTGAAGACTTCAAAGTCCTTTTTAAACATCTCCTTAAACAAAAGAAGGTTTATTTCTTCGTCATCTAGGTAGATTACCGCAGGTTTTTGCACACTCATTATATTCATTCTGGTTGAGGAACAAATTTAAATCAATCCCCATTTAGTTTGAAAAACAATCATTTCCATTTCGACGAATTACACCTGGGTACTGAGCAAAAGGTCTTTTAGGTTTTGATATGACCAAGGTTTACTTACAAAATGATCAATCAGTTTGGTTTCAAGTGCCTCATCCACATCACCTTCCTGTGTGTAGCCCGAGATAATCACTTTGGTCGATTGACTGGAAACACCCAGTTCTTTGAGTTCTTTGAGGTACTCAACACCCGTCATAACCGGCATCAACTGATCCGTTAGGATGAAGTCCGGCTTATTACTTTTTACATGCTCAATGGCATCATTTGGAGAAGTGGTGGTCACAATATCAAAATCCCTTTTAAACATTTCTTTAAAAAGGATCAAATTGATCTCTTCGTCATCCAGATATATTAATGAAGGCTTACTTTCATTCATTGCTTTCTTCGGCTAGTGGTAATTTAATCGTAAATTCTGCCCCTTCTTCCGGTCGTGAGTCCACAGCTATTGTTCCTCCATGTCTTTCTACTATACCATATGTTATGGCTAAACCCAATCCTGTTCCTGCGCCCACATTTTTTGTGGTGTAGAATGGGTCAAATATTTTTTGTTTCTGCTCTTCTGACATGCCTACCCCATTATCCTTAACCTTAACCTCGACATGCTTTCCGTTCATATTAGTGATGATATCTATTTTTCCGTCTTTACCTTTTGAAATCACTGCGTCAATAGAGTTATTGATGATATTCAAAAACGCCTGACTTAATTGTCCTTTAAACCCATCAATTTCAGGAATGTTCTCAGCAAATTTTTTATTAATCTTCACAGAGTCCCGATGACGGCTATTGAGCAACAGTAAAGCCACATCCAGGTCATTGTGTATATCAATTTTTGTTTTCTTCTCTGTTTCAGATCTGGAAAAAATCCGCAATCCTTTTACAATCTCAGTGGTTCGTTCTGCACCTACTTTGATACTTGAGATCATCTGATCAATTATTCCTTGAGCCTCATCATACCCGATCTCTTCTCGCTTTTTAGACAAATCCTGAATCGATTGCTTGAGGTCACTGTCATCTTCTTTTAACTCAGTAACCTGAGATATCACCGGCCGTATTTCTGCAAACCTATCACTGAGCACATGAATACCTGAATATACGAAGTTGATCGCATTATTGATTTCATGCGCAATGCCGGCAGTAAGCGTACCCAAAGAGGCCATCTTTTCGGATTGTACCAGTTGAGACTGTGTTTCCTGAAGCTCTTCCAACAGATTCGCAAGATCTTCTTTTTGCTCTGCCAATTTTCTGGCAGCCCTCTTTCTGGCACGATAAGCTGTGAAAATAAGAAATAAGAAAACGACAACCACGACTAAGAACAGAATCAAAAAGACCAGCGCACTTTGTTGAGAGTTGACCACATTGGACATCTCATCCAGCCGTTCCTCACGCTGAGCTATTTCTTCATTCTGCTTTGCAATACGTTCCTGTTGTTCATCAAGTGTTTTATTTCCTTCTGCTACCTGATCTTTTTGAATATTAATTTCTTCTGTCAATACATCTAGTTCTTGTTCTCGTTCGTCCAATTGCGTGGTTAAAGCAATCAACCTTTGTTCTGATTCAGCAAATTCATCCCTAAGACTATCCAGTAAGCTATTTTGTTTCTCAATTTCTTTTTCTTTCTGATCTATCTCCTCGTCTTTTTCGGCCATCAACAATTGTTGTTGTCGACCAATTCTTTGAGCAATTGCAACATTCATATTAAGGGTATCGAATTGCTCTTTTAATGCTTCCGCTCTCAACTCCATGGCCCGAACTGAATCCCTGACCTGCTTGAATATCTTCGCCAGATCTACTTCCGACCCTCCCAGGTCGTTCATTCCCGGCTTTATCTTCAATCCCTGATTGATCACGTTAGCGCGATTGATTTCAAACGTGAGCCCTCCGGCAGCACTATTCAGGAAGTTGATCATCACATCCCGCTGTTTATCGTATCGGTCTGTGATCAGAAGCATTGATTTGCCTCCTATTCGATCGAGCAGCGTAGGTATAGTAGCATTGTATCGATTTGTTACGAAAATCACATCCGCATCCTGCGGGATTATCACATAGCTGGTAAATCCTACCTGAACATCTCTTCCAGCCAGTTTCTGAGTTTGACTCGTACTTCTAAACTCAGTTTTCAGATCCTCATCTGTAGTGATGACATGAATTTTAAATGGAGTCGATTTTTGTGGCCATTCAATATTCTTAATGATTGAGTAGGTGCTTGCCACTAGTTGCTTTTGACGATCCGTCTGAGCATGAGCAATTTGACCCACCAAAAGCGTTGCAAGTAAAAATATTATTGCCTGTTTAACCTTCATTATAGGACTGGTGACAAAGCGAAATATAGTGATTTTATACGGGTTCATACCAGCAATTAGATAAGACAAGCTCAAGATTAGATAAATAACGGATTCTCATAGAGATACATTTTACTAAAAATATTAGTAATTTTGATTTATGGAAAATTCTTTCATTCTGCATATGGATTTAGACACATTTTTTGTGTCTGTAGAACGATTACGTGATCGTCGTTTGAATGAAAAACCAATTTTGATCGGTGGTTCAAGTGATCGAGGAGTGGTAGCAGCGTGCAGCTATGAAGCCCGAAGGTTTGGTATCCACTCTGCCATGCCAATGAAATTAGCAACACAACTATGTCCCGAGGCGATTGTCATCAAGGGAAGTCATGCTGATTACACCAAGTTTTCCATGGAAGTATCTGAAATCATTAAAGAAAATGTCCCCGTATTTGAAAAGACATCCATTGATGAGTTTTATGCGGATCTCACAGGAATGGATCGCTTTTTTGGATGCTTCAAAATGGCTTCAGAACTGCGGGAACGTGTGATTAACAATACCGGTCTTCCTATTTCATTCGGTCTCTCTATCAACAAAACTGTGTCAAAAGTGGCCACAGGAGAGGCAAAGCCAAATAATAAAATTTGGATCCAGTCCGGAAAAGAGAAATCCTTCCTGGCACCTCTGCCGGTACAAAAAATCCCCATGATTGGGGAAAAAACCTATCAAACACTTCGGGGACTTGGTGTAAGAAAGGTACAAACCCTGCAAGAGATGCCACGCGACATGCTATTCCAGATTTTCGGAAAGAATGGTGCGATGATGTGGGAAAAGGCCAATGGTATTGATCATTCTCCGGTCGTTCCTTATTCTGAACGAAAGTCCATATCGACCGAGAAGACTTTCAATAAGGACACCACGGATGTTCATCGACTGAAGGAAATCATTTTGGCCATGACAGAGCACCTCGCCTATCAGTTGCGGGAAGAAAGTAAGCTGACAGCCTGTGTTGCAGTAAAAATTCGTTATTCAGACTTCAACACTCATACGCAGCAAATTCGCATCTCTTACACCTCTGCTGACCATATTTTGATTCCCAAGGTGATCGAGCTTTTTGAAAAACTGTACGATCGCAGGCTGCTCGTGAGATTGGTAGGTGTGCGCTTTAGCAGTCTGGTGCATGGCAACTACCAAATCAACTTGTTTGAGGATACCGGTGAGATCATAAACCTGTATCAGGAGATGGATTGGCTCAGAAAAAAACACGGAGACCGATCTGTGGTACGAGCAAAATCGCTCGGTGTAAATGCCATGCGGACATTTAATCCTTTCAAAGGAGATATGCGGGTTTCGAAGGTAGGGTGATGTGGGGATTAACTCTCCCCCTCCCCTCTCTAAAATTAGAGAGGGGTGCCTTTCGAAAGAAAGGCGGGGTGAGTTCTTAAAATTTAAATAATGAATAAAAACTACTGGAACACAATAAAATCTCTTGCCAGAGAGCTTAGAAAAAATCAAACTCCATCTGAGAATCTACTCTGGAGAAACCTAAGAAACAGAAACCTTAGCGGAGTAAAATTCTTCAGACAACACCCAATCACATATCAGCAATATGGAAAAGACTATTTCTTTATTGCAGACTTCTATAGCGCAGAAAAAAAGGTTGTAATCGAGATCGATGGGAAAATTCATGATTTTCAAAAAAATTATGACCAACAACGTGATCTCATAATTTTTGCAAAAGGTTTGAAGGTATTGAGATTTAAAAACGGTGAGGTAGAGCAGGATATAGAATCAGTTCTAAAAAAAATTAAAAACTCTTTTAACGCTCCCCCTTCCCCTTCTAAAATTAGAGAGGGGTGCCTGACGAAGGAAGGCGGGGTGAGTTTTCAATTATATGTACCTCAACACCCACACATATTACAGTTTTAAATTTGGCACTCTGTCTGAGGAAGACCTCCTTGCTACCGCTCGGAAATGTGGGATCAATGAGTTTGTACTTACAGATATCAACTCTACTTCGGGGTGCCTCAATTTTGTGCGATTAGCTCCGGAATTTGATATTCGCCCAATACTTGGAATTGACTTTAGAAATGGAGCAAAACAGCAGTTTGTAGGAATTGCAAAAGATAATGACGGTTTTCAGGAGCTGAATGAATACCTGTCGTACCACCTGCACCACAAAACAGACTTTCCCGGTCAGGCGCCATCGTTCAAAAAAGCCTTTGTAGTTTATCCCTTTCACAAATCATTTAACCTTCCTCTCCGAGAAAATGAGTTTTTGGGTGTGAGACCCAAGGACATTATCAAGCTACCCAGAACACCATGGGTGAATCAGTTGAACAAACTCGTGATCCTGCAAACAGTCTCTTTCAAAGGCGGGGATGAAAATAAGATTCATTTTAACATGCATCGGTTACTCCGAAGCATCGATAACAACACGCTACTCAGCAAACTACCTAAGAGTGAAGAAGGTGATCCTGATGACACCATGTACCCGATTGGTCGGCTCTTTGAATCTTACAAAGATTACCCAGAGATCATCGTAAACACAAAAAAACTACTTGCACAATGCTCCATTGAATTTCATTTTAACGACCCGGTAAATCACCAAAACCTCAAAGTATACGGAGAATCAGAGGAAGATGACATTCGAAAAATCACCGAGCTATGCCATGAAGGACTGCCTTACCGATACGGAGATAACCCTAAAAAAGAAATCCTCGACAGACTGGATATGGAGCTTGACCTGATCAGGTCTAAGGGGTTTGTTTCTTACTTTTTGGTGAACTGGGACATCCTTCAATACGCTCGTAAAATGGGGTATTATTATGTGGGGAGAGGAAGTGGCGCAAACAGCATTGTCGCCTATCTCTTGCGTATAACAGATGTAGATCCTGTGGATCTGGATCTATATTTTGAGCGATTTATTAACCTCTTCAGACAAAATCCACCTGATTTTGACATTGACTTCTCATGGAAAGATCGGGACGACATCACACGGTACATCTTTGAGCGCTTTGGGGCAAACGGCCAGGTATCACTTCTTGCCACCTATAGCACATTTCAAAGCAGGGCCATCATCCGGGAGCTCGGTAAGGTCTTTGGCTTGCCGCCTCACGAGATTGAGAAAGTAGCGCAAACAGAAGAACGAGATTTAGACCACATTGGAAGGTTGATTAGAAGGTATGGTGAGCGATTGATTGATTTTCCCAGCCATCTCAGCATTCATGCGGGAGGCGTACTTATCGCTGAAAAACCGATACACTATTTTACCGCTACCTCCTTACCTCCAAAAGGCTATCCGGTCACTCACTTCGATATGATAGTCGCAGAGGATGTGGGCTTGTTCAAGTTTGACATCCTGAGTCAGCGTGGACTAGGAAAGATTCGGGACACACTTGATGTGATCAAACGAAACTGCCCGGATGATCCGGAGGTAGATATTCACAACTTCAAGTCGTTCAAAAACGACCCCAAGCTCAACTACCGATTACAAAACGCAGATGCGATCGGATGCTTTTATATCGAGTCGCCAGCAATGCGCATGCTCATGAAAAAGCTGCAAGTAAATGAATACCTGGGGCTTGTAGCTGCAAGCTCTATCATCCGACCGGGAGTGGCAAAATCCGGAATGATGCGAGAGTACATCCTTCGCTACCGACATCCCGAACGAAGGAAAGATGCCCATCCGGTGCTTCAGGATATTATGCCGGATACGTATGGCGTGATGGTTTATCAGGAAGATGTGATCAAAGTGGCACACCTGTTTGCGAAGCTGGATCTTGGTGAAGCCGATATGCTCAGACGAGGAATGTCGGGTAAGTACCGTTCGCGGGACGAATTTCTGAAAGTAAAGGATAAGTTTTTTCAGAACTGCAAAGACTTAGGGCACTCCTATGAGCTTTCCGCAGACATCTGGCGACAAATAGAAAGCTTTGCCGGATATGCGTTTGCAAAAGGACACTCCGCATCCTACGCTGTAGAAAGCTATCAGGCATTGTATCTCAAAACATATTACCCGCTGGAATACATGGTGGCTGTCGTTAATAATGGAGGTGGCTTTTATCGAACTGAATTTTACATACATGAAGCACGAATGTGTGGCGCACAGATTGAAGCTCCGTGTGTAAACCATAGTGAAGAACTCACGGTGATCTATGGAAAAACCATCTATCTCAGTTTTGGAATGGTTAAGGACTTAAACCACACGACAATGGATGCGATCATTGCAGAGCGAGAAAAAAACGGAATATTCCAAGATCTGGATGATTTCATTAATCGTGTTAACCTGTCGCTGGAGCAAATCAAACTCCTCGTTCGGGTAGGTGCTTTACGAGCATTCGGCCCAAAGAAAGACATCTTATGGCAAGTGCATTTCACCATGGGTGCCGGTGTTAGCCGAGCCAAAGGTGGCCTCTTCAATATGCCTATCAAAAAGTGGGCGCTCCCTCCTCTCCATCATGATAACAGAGAAGACGCCTTTGATGAGATGGACTTACTCGGATTTCCACTATGCAATCCATTTGACCTGGTGGCATTGGATCGAGTGGGCGTATTATCTAAAGATCTGGCTAAGCATGAAAACCAGCAAGTGGAGATGTTTGGGTACCTGGTCACCATAAAAAATACGGGTACATCCACAGGTAAGCGCATGAACTTTGGGACTTTTATTGATCGAGAGGGTCAGTTTATTGATACGGTACATTTTCCTCAAACAGCTGCCAGGTATCCGTTTCGAGGCAGGGGAATCTACCGCTTGATTGGCAAAGTGGTAGAGGAGTTTGATTTCTATAGCCTGGAGGTAACCTTTATGGAGAAGATTAATTTTGTCAATCTGGAGGAAGTTTCTAAGGGTACGGTAAGGGCTATTTCGAAACAGTAATTCGATGAATATCAATTAATTACCTATTTAAAACCGATGTTTTTGAGTAGTTTTAGTGGCACTAACTGCCACTACTATGCTTAGCTTTCGCCAGCTGCTAACTATTTGTATCGCATTGTACGCCCTCAATGCTACTTCCCAGAGGGGTCAAATCATCACTGCTGCTAGTACAAGTGTGATGGATCCTAATGGGGATGGGTATGTTTCCCTCGATACAGATGGATTCTCCAATGATGGTTATTACCTAGATGAGTTTGAATTTACCATGTTTGCATTGCCAATCTTCGGAGATGGAGACGCGTTAAATGATACACAAGCAGGACCCAATTGCGGCTCCACTGATCTAACCGTAGACTCAGAAGGCCAGGCTGCATATGCTGTACTAGATGGAAACAACAACCTTATTTTTAGGTTGCGTCTGGCTGCCGAAAACCCTGCTGTAAAGGCTTACACCGTTTTAATTGATACAGATGGAGCCATTGGGTCTTCAGATGATAACTTCAATACATCAAATCTAGGATTTGAAATAGATATAACTCTTATAAAGAGTAACTCTAAAGGAATTCTTGTGTATGACATTGATGGAGCCACGGGTTGTCCTACCGAAGTGTTACAATACGATCTATCGAGTAATTTTCAGCTATCAATTGCGGATGAAGTAAGTTGTGGCGATGAAGATTACTTCTATGATTTCTTTGTCCCGTTTGGGGATCTTACCACTGAATTTGGTATTACAGTCAATAGTGAACTTCAGTTTGCCGTGCTCACCAACATTTCTGCAACCTGTGCACTTGGTGGTAGTGTATCAGACATAGGAGGAGTAAACGATGATGATTATGCCGGCTGTATCGAATGTGCATTTGAAGATCTTGCATCCAATCAATGTCCGGTTCCTTTTAGTGAGCTCCAGGACGGTGGAGGCGGATTTGCATCTGGGTCAACCCCGGAACCTGAACTTGAAACCCCGCTGAAAGAAGGGGATAATGTAATTTCAGGAAAAGCAGCCCCTGAAGCTGATGTATATATTGATGTATATGATATCAACGATGCATTAGTTGAATCTGACACCTCTCAGGTTGATTCAGACAGTCTTTGGAGTGTGACCTTGACATTACCTCTAAGTCAAGGGGATTCTGTTGTTGCTGTAGCAGAAATACCTGGAAATTGTGACTCCCAAGCATCCGGATCTCAAGTCAGTTTTGCTGTAGTCGTTCTCAATACAAAACCAACCATTGGTGGTACTGCCATAGCTTTGGCATATACTGAAAATGATGGAGCTGTACCTGTAGATCCTGGAGTTACGGCAAGTGATAATGAAGATTTGGATTTCGTGTATGCCACTATACAAATATCAAGTGGTTATGAATCGACAGAAGATGCCTTGACTTTTACTAACCAATTAGGCCTTACCGGAAGCTATGATGCCGGAACTGCCACCATGACAATAACCGGTGATGCTACAGTTGATGATTATAATACAGCACTTCAAAGTGTAGCATATTCTAACAGCAGTGAAGATCCCGTAGAATCAACCAGAACCTTGACATTTATTATCAATGATGGAACGGAAGATAGTGATCCCTTTTTACGGGACATTATTGTTTCTGCTGAAAATGATGCTCCGGTAATAGCGGGTACAAGCGGCTCTACCGAATACCCAGCATCCCCTCCACTTAATGTAAATTCAACCATGTCTATTACAGATGCTGACGATGCTCAATTGACTGCTGCAACTATTCAGGTAGTGCTTTCTTTAGATAGTTCTTTTGTCGATGGCGATGAGTTACTATTTACAGATCAACTGGGCATAACTGGATCTTACAATTCCACAACCGGGGTTTTATCACTTTCAGGCACTGCAGATTTAGCAGATTATGCAACGGCTCTCAATAGCATTGATTATGAGTACAATCCTCCTGGCACTGCTGACTATGATTCCCGAAGAGTTCTCTTTTGGGTATCTGATGGCACTAACTCTAGCTCTCATTTTCAGCATTTCATCACTTTTGCAGATGATGTCAACCTTCCACCTGATGTAGTGGATGAAAATGGAGATCCTATTGTAGATGGAATTGACGTCACCACGAATGAAGATTCAACAGTTGAAGTTTGTATCACAGTAAGTGATCCAGATGGGGATTTGGTAACCATTGATAACATTTCCACTCCTTCGAATGGAAGTATTTCAATAACCGGAGACTTATGCTTCGAATACACTCCCGATGATGATTTTAATGGAACAGAAACAGTCACAGTAACCGTGTGCGATGCAGTTGGTAACTGCGATGCAACTCCAGTAGATATTACAATAACAATTGATGAAGTCAATGATCCTCCTGTAATAACTCCTTCAACCGAATCTGCCGACGAAAAGACAACTACCCAACTATGTATTGATCCTTCAGATATTACGGATGTGGAGGGTGATACACATGAGTTTACTTCAGGAACCTCTGCGAATGGAGGAACTGTGGCTGATGGTACTGCCGATGATCTTTGCTTTGATTATACTCCTCCTGATGATTTTATTGGGACTGATCAAGTGGAAGTAACCATATGTGATAGTATTGATCCCACCGTCTGTGCCACAACCACGATTGACGTAGAAGTAATAGACGTCAATGACAGTCCAATTATTTATGTGAAGGGAATCGATTCTGAAACCATGACTGTTGAAACATTCGAGGATTCAGTGAAGGTTTTCTGTTTTTCTGTAGTTGATGAGGACGGTGATAATGTAAGTACCAAATCAATTGTTAATGTATCAGGAAATGGAACATTAGTAGCAGATGCAACAGAGTTCTGCTATGAATATACACCAGTTGCTGATGAAAATGGAATTCCATCTGTATGGACAATCACTATTGAAGACGATGGCACAGGAAATTTAACAGATATGGTTACTGTAACCTTAAATATTGAGGCTGTTAATGATTATCCTACACTCAGTACGATTACTGATCCTACAGCGATCGATGAAGATGCTGCCGAACAAACGATTAATCTTTCAGGCATTTCTGCAGGTGGTGGAGAATCTCAAACTTTGACAGTAGCTGCTACTTCCAATAATACCGCCTTAATCCCGCACCCTACGGTAACATACGCTAGTGCTGATGCAACTGGATCTTTAGCATACACTCCAGTAGCTGATCAGTCTGGAACGGCAGTCATCACGGTAACCGTTGATGATGGTGTTGATTCACTAAATATTGTCACTCGAACATTTACTGTGGAAGTCAATGCCATCAATGATAAACCTGTAATCACTGCTCAGTCTACTTTGAGTACGGATGAGGAAACAGATTTGACCATCGGGTTGGGTGATTTAACCGTCACCGACCCGGACAATACCTATCCCGATGATTTTACCCTGACAGTAAATACCGGAACCAATTACACCGTGGCTGGCAACACCATCACTCCTGCCGATGATTTCAATGGAACACTAACAGTCCCTGTGACCGTAAATGATGGAACAATAGATGCTGATCCGTTCAACCTTTCGATTACCGTAAATGCCATCAATGATGTACCGACGCTCGCAGACATTGCCGACCCGGCAGCCATCGATGAGGATGCAGGTGAGCAAACGGTTAGTCTAAGTGGTATCACCCCTGGCGGTGGTGAGTCGCAAACACTCGCTGTAACAGCCACTTCTGACAACACGGCTTTAATCCCGAACCCGACAGTGACTTATTCCAGTCCCAATGCAACGGGATCGCTGGCTTACACCCCGGTATCCGATCAATCGGGAACTGCTACCATCACCGTAACCGTCAATGATGATCAGGCAAGCAACAATACCGTTTTCAAAACTTTTACAGTAACCGTCAATGCCATCAATGATAAACCGGTCATTACTGCTCAGTCTGCTTTGAGTACGGATGAAGAAACGGATTTGACCATCGGGTTGGGTGATTTAACCGTCACCGATCCGGACAATACCTATCCTGATGATTTTACCCTGAACGTAAATACCGGAACCAATTATACCGTGGCTGGTAACACCATTACCCCTGACGATGATTTCAATGGAACACTAACAGTCCCTGTGACCGTAAATGATGGAACAATAGATGCTGATCCGTTCAACCTTTCAGTTACCGTAAATGCCATCAATGATAAACCGGTCATCACTGCTCAGTCTGCTTTGAGTACGGATGAAGAAACGGATTTGACCATCGTGTTGGGTGATTTAAACGTCACCGACCCGGACAATACCTATCCCGATGATTTTACCCTGAACGTAAATACCGGAACCAATTATACCGTGGCTGGTAACACCATTACTCCTGCAGATGATTTCAGTGGAACACTAACAGTCCCTGTGACCGTAAATGATGGAACAATAGATGCTGATCCGTTCAACCTTTCGGTTACCGTCAATGCCATCAATGATAAACCGGTCATTACTGCTCAGTCTGCTTTGAGTACGGATGAAGAAACAGATTTGACCATCGGGTTGGGTGATTTAACCGTCACCGACCCGGACAATACCTATCCCGATGATTTTACCCTGAACGTAAATACCGGAACCAATTATACCGTGGCTGGTAACACCATTACTCCTGCAGATGATTTCAGTGGAACACTAACAGTCCCTGTGACCGTAAATGATGGAACAATAGATGCTGATCCGTTCAACCTTTCGGTTACCGTCAATGCCATCAATGATAAACCGGTCATTACTGCTCAGTCTGCTTTGAGTACGGATGAAGAAACGGATTTGACCATCGGGTTGGGTGATTTAACCGTCACCGACCCGGACAATACCTATCCCGATGATTTTACCCTGAACGTAAATACCGGAACCAATTATACCGTGACTGGTAACACCATTACCCCTGACGGTGATTTCAATGGAACACTAACAGTCCCTGTGACCGTAAATGATGGAACAATAGATGCTGATCCGTTCAACCTTTCGGTTACCGTCAATGCCATCAATGATAAACCGGTCATCACTGCTCAGTCTGCTTTGAGTACGGATGAAGAAACAGATTTGACCATCGGGTTGGGTGATTTAACCGTCACCGACCCGGACAATACCTATCCCGATGATTTTACCCTGAACGTAAATACCGGAACCAATTATACCGTGGCTGGTAACACCATTACCCCTGACGATGATTTCAATGGAACACTAACAGTCCCTGTGACCGTAAATGATGGAACAATAGATGCTGATCCGTTCGACCTTTCGATTACCGTCAATGCCATCAATGATGTACCGACGCTCGCAGACATTTCTGATCCGGCAGCCATCGATGAGGATGCAGGTGAGCAAACGGTTAGTCTAAGTGGTATCACCCCTGGCGGTGGTGAGTCGCAAACACTCACAGTAACAGCCACTTCTGACAACACGGCTTTAATTCCGAACCCGACAGTGACTTATTCCAGTCCCAATGCAACGGGATCGCTGGCTTACACCCCGGTATCCGATCAATCGGGAACTGCTACCATCACCGTAACCGTCGATGATGGAGAAACTAGTAATAACACCGTTTCTAAGACTTTTACTGTGACTGTTGATCCTGTTAATGATGTTCCTATTGTTGATGAACTGACCTTACAAGTACTCGAAAAAGAAACAACCACACTATGCGTAACTGTATCTGATATAGAAGGTGATACCCACATATTTAAATCTGGAACATCTTCTACCAGCGCAACCATTGCCAATGGCACAGCAGATGATATGTGTTTTGAGTACACCCCCGCTGATGATTTTCTTGGAACAGATCAAATAGAAGTAACTATTTGCGATGCGAATGATCCTTCTATTTGCGCAACTGGTACGATCAACGTTGAAGTACTCGATGTAAATGACCCTCCAATTTTTATTGAAAATGGTATTGAGGTTAACAGTATAACTATAGATGCTATGGAAGATACTCCTCTGGATATCTGCCTGGAATACACTGACCCGGAGGGTAATAATGTTTCCACGACAGGAATAACGAATTTATCCGGTGGTGGACTATTAACGGAAGGAACAACAAGTCTTTGTTACACATTTGAACCTAAAGAAAATGTATATGGCGCTGTTTTGTGGCAGGTTGATGTGCAAGACGATGGCACCCCTCCTGCAGCCGCAACAGTTTTTATTAACATCAATGTGGCAAACATTAATGATGCACCGGAAACACGACCCGACACTTTGATGGTCATGAGAAAGGAAAGCAAATCCATAAATGTGCTGCTGAATGATTATGACTTAGATGGTGACGAATTACAATTACGTACCACACTTGAGAAACAACCTATGGGGGGAGTAGCCACTATTTCTCAGGATGGAACCATTACTTACGTTTCCGATGCGAATTTTAGAGGCATAGACTCACTGATTTACATTGTGGAAGATTTAGGTAGTCCATCTCTCACTGCGTTTGGAAAAATGATTATTAGGATTGACGATAATCCCTTCACAATTTATCAAACGGTTTCACCTAATGGAGATGGCATGAATGACTACTGGCACATAGAGGGTATTGACTTTTATCCCGACAATACAGTGACACTTTTTGATCGATATAATAACCTGGTTTTTGAAATCAACGGTTACAATAATGAGGACAAGGTTTGGATTGGTAATTCAAATACCGGTTCAAATAACACACTGCCAGAGGGAACGTATTTTTATCGAATCTCTGCTGGTGAGGCGGGGACGTTTGGAGGATTTGTTGTACTAAGAGGGACTGAGAATTGATTAGAAAAAGCATATTAGCAGGCCTTATTCTATGTGTGAGCTATTTAGCAATAGCGCAGCAAACAGCCAGTCTGGCTCAATATATGTTCAATCCTTTAGCTATAAATCCAGCTTTTGCAGGTGCAAACAACTTACTAAGCGCTTCATTCATAAGCAGGTTTCAAAATATTGGCCTGGAAGGTGCTCCCAACACCCAAACGCTTTCTATACACTCACCTTTATGGCAAAAAAACATATCGGGAGGGGCTTTAATAATTCGCGACAAGATTGGAATTATTAACAATACCGGAGTTCATGCCGCCGGCGCATATAGAATATTTTTTGATAATGATGGAGAACACTCATTATCATTCGGTATGCAGTATGGGCTTATTAATTACAATGCAAACTATACCAAGTTAAAAAGCCTCAACCCGGATGATCCATATTTCAATACAGACATCAATCAAACCCGGATGAATATTGGTGCGGGTGCTTTTTACATGAATAAGCTCTTTTTTCTGGGAGTCTCAATGCCTCATATGATGAACAATGTATTCGATGGTCAGGAAGATTTCGCTACGGTATTTCAGTCAGTCCCTATGCTTTTTCACGGGGGATATATTCATGTTGCGAATCCATCTATAAGGATCAAACCTAACTTTCTTGTGAAAGTTACGGATGGAAGAATTTCTGACCTGGATATTAACTGCAACGTGCAATTAGAAGAATTACTTTGGGTTGGTCTCTCCTACAGGTTCCCCGGAATAAATTTTCTTTCAGAAATAAAACTCTCCGATCAGCTATTATTAGGGTATGCCTATGGTATAGGAAATAGTTCATTACGGGGCGTGGGAATAAGTACCCATGAGTTGCTTTTAAACTTTAGGTTTAAATTCACCAAGTACAAATTAACCAGCCCAAGATATTTCTGATATGAGAAAATTAGGAATCTACCTTGTGCTTTATCTGACTTGTTCTTTGCTTCTGGCTCAAGGGAAGACTGCACTTGATTTGATAAAAGGTGATCGAGTCATAGGTAATGAATACTTTGACCGGATGGATTATAGAAGCGCCATTACTCACTACAAAAAAACCTTAGATAAACACCCCGATGACAGTGAGGTTAAACTGAAAATTGCTCAATCTTACCTCAAACTTAATGAGCCAATTAATTCTGAGATATGGCTCAGGAGTCTTGCATCCTATCCCGATGCTTCTAAAGAGATGATTTTTCTCTATGCAGAAGTGCTTATGAGGAATGGTAAATTGGATCAGGCTAAAAACTGGTATGAAAACACTTTGCAAAAGAGTTGGGACGCAGAAGCTGCTTCAAAGCTAAGTTTCATCAATGAAATTGATTTATATAGAAAAAACGCACAATACAAGATTGAAAACCTTGATATCAACTCTAAAGTAGCTGATTTTGCTCCTCATCCATTTTCAGAGGGAATGATATTCCTTTCATCTCGTCAGGCAGATATATACATTCAATATCAGCCTTCGAATGCAGCTCATAAAGATGAGGGCATGATTCGCTTTTTTATTAAGAAAAATGTTTCTGATGTAATTCCCCTTGAATATAGTGAAGAGGTGAAGCCTTTCTACCATGATGGCCCATTCTCATTCTATAAGGACGATAAAATGGTTGCATTCACTCGAAATGACCTTAGTTCAAAGTCTAAAGATCAGGGAATTGTGAAGCTGAAGCTTTTCTTCGCAGACTGCAGTGATTTATCAAACTGGAAAAATATCACTCCTTTTCAGCATAACAATAAGAAATATTCGGTTGGACATCCTACTCTTTCTAATGACGGTAAAATCCTTATTTTTTCATCTGATATGCCCGGTGGAAATGGTAACGCAGATCTATATATTAGTTATAGAGAGGGCAACTCATGGACAGATCCTACTAATCTTGGTGCTGAGGTCAACACTTCGGGAGCCGAACTATTCCCTTACTTGCACAATGACTCCATACTTTACTTCTCATCGACTGGTCTTGGAGGTTTTGGAGGACTTGACATCTTTAAAGCCGTTCTTAAAGACTTTGAAGCTAAGGAACCGATCAATCTGGGTCAGCCAATCAATTCTTTTTCTGATGATTTCAGCTTCTATTTGAATGAGGATGGAAAGAGTGGTTACTTTTCATCCAATAGAGAGGGAGGAAAAGGGTTAGATGATATTTATGCTTTTAAAAGCACTTCTTCGCAGCTAATCATAAGACTTATTGCTGAATCTTCTGATCAGCCCTTACCTGATATCAAGATGGCAATTTCATCGTATGAAAATGCTTATAAGCAGGTTGACATATCCAATGAACTTGGTTATTTAAAATTTGATATTCCTGTAGAAAATGATTTCCTTCTTAATGTAGAAGATCAGTATTACTACGCTACCGATAGTATTTTTTATTCTAATAAGAATTCAGATTTAGCAATCGATACGCTACTAATTAAACTGAATAAGCATGAGCTACTAGCACAGGGACGTGTAGTCAATGACGAATCAAAACCGGTATCAAATGCAATGGTCATTCTAAAAAATCAAAATAAGGTTGATTCAATGCGAACGAACGCAGAGGGGACCTACTCTTTTCAGATTGAACCTGAAAACAACTATGTAATCACTGCCTCAAGCAACATTCATTTTAAAGGTCGAGTTGAATTCAATACCTCGAATACTTATTCTGGAAAAATCATTAATGACTTCATTCTTGAAGACTCTGTCACGAAACAAGTAATCTATAATTTATTTGTTATGGGAAGGCTGTATAGCAATGAATCGCATGAACTGATACCAGGTGCACTTGTACTTTTAGATAATATGTCAGCAGGTACCAGAGATTCTGTCAGAACAACTTATGATGGTTCTTATTCTTTTAGGCTTGCTCCTGACAAGCAGTATAAGATAACTGCATTAAGTGATGGTTTTATACCTAATGGGTACTCTATTAACACCCATGATCTTTATGAGGGTGAATTGTTAAATGACATCCTATTAGAAGAAGAATATGAAGATAAACTCATCGCATTTTTTGATTTTAACTCAAGAGAGTTAAACAATAATTATGAAGAATCACTTCAGAATATGCTGAAAATCCTATTGGAGAACCCAAAATCTACTTTGAAAATAACAGCTCATGCAGACACCAGAGGTTCCGCTGAATACAACAAGCAATTATCGATAGACAGACTAAACTCAGTCAAACAATATTTTATCAAAAGAGGGATTTCAGAAAATCGATTGGAAGGAGTTTCTTTTGGAGAAGAACTCCCGCTCAATCAATGCAGTAGTGGGGTCGATTGTGAGGAAGAAGATCATTCTCAGAACAGACGGGCCGAACTTAAGGTACAGATGCATGGCATGAATTAATCATTCTTTAAATCTAAACTGCTACTTACTTCGTAAATCATATACTTTTCACTAACTGTGATGGGTTTAAAATGATAACGGCTCCTTTGAGGGGAGCCGTCTTTTTTTTTGCATCATGAGTGGTCATACGTTGGGCTAACAGCTTTTAAATAAAAAAGAGTGACCCCTCAACAGAGCCACCCTTTTACTAACCACCAAAAAACACATACCTTCAATGCTGCAAGCAAAACAAATCCTTCATTGGTGTTTAGCTTCATTCTGCGCTTGTTTCACATTGCATATGTATGGTGCCGGAGGTTATCTCAACACGAAGTGGTAAGCAGGTGACTCACTTCTGAGCCACCCTTTACTAACCACCAAAATCATTACTATTTCACCCAAGGGATTAGAGAAAGCAACTCTTGCTTGTTGTTTCTGCTTATGGGAATATGTGTGTCATCAATGTGCACATGAGAAGTGGTTACTCCTTCAATTTTGTCTAATCGAATAATGTACGATTTATGAATTCTATAGAAATCTGAAGAAGGAAGAATCTTTTCCAGGTTTTTCATGGTGATATGTACGGTATGCGATCGCTCCTTACATTTCACTTTCATATAGTCTCCGTAACCTTTAATGTACTCAATGCTTTTTAGAGAAATACGTTGAATTCTTTTACCGACATTCAGGAAAATGCTTCCTTCGAATTGCTCGATTTTGTCATTAATATTTAGTGTTTCTGTTTTATGTACTTGCATGGTGGTAGTCATTTAAGTTCTCGTTTATGTTTTTTAATATTTTGTTAGAATTTGAATTAGTATGTCGTGCGGGGCTACTTCATTCCCACCGAAGTAGGGAAAGAGCATATAGTAAAGTCCTTTACTACATGGCGCCTCACGCGTGATCCTGACAGGATCGTATCCTTGCAGATAGAAGACGTATTCATCTTCAGTAATCTGCAGTTGATAATCATTTGGTTCGTTTAGTGCTACATCCCCGATGTATTGGGTGATTCGCTCTCCCGCTACATACGCGTATGCATGAATCTCCAACTTGCCATCCAGCCATCTCCAGCCAAAACGGGCACTATTATCATGGTGTGTAGAGTTGCAATCTGAAAAACCCATCAGCTTATGAATGTCGTGCTGATTCTCTTTCGTTGCAGCCTGATAGATTGCAGATTGATCAAAAATGACAGAGAAATTCAGGGCCTTCGATTGAAGGGACTGCATCTTCCACAATCCTGAATGCTTACCTGCCGGAATGATGAATTTTTCATAAGGATCCTCTAAAGCCGGCTCGCAGGCAAATAGCGTAGCGACCAGGACAACTACTAAAAATCTCACGATGGTGTTTAGTATACTTTTCATGCCATATCGCTTATAAATGAACCAGTAGTTTGACACCTGTAGCAGATTCCCTTGCTCGGATACCGGCCGTAATCGCAGCAGAAAACATGTCTGTGATTCTGATTTCTGTTTCCACCTCCGGTATCAGTATGAAGTAATCTTCATTCACAAAGCCAGCTTTTGGTGTTAGAAAGAGCCTCATGTTTCCACATTTCGTTACCGGAATGACCGTCTCTACTCCATAGAATGGATACTTTTCGTCAAGACCTTCTTTCGTAGACTTTAGGTTTGATTGGAAAATCATCCCTAAACCCAGACCTTTTTCTGTTTGCGCACGAAGGCCAAAACCTTTTTGGAGCCCCATGACTGTGTTTTGCAAAAAGGCATTTCCAGTGAGTGTCTGTGCTGTTGCAGAGAACTTCGCTCCGATGAGTAAAACGCTTATAATGATTAGCTTTTTCATGACAATGCGGTTATGAGATCCTTTGGCTTATGCTTTGGTGATTTGAAATTCGAAATCACTCATTCCTGCCATATCCAGCCCCGTATCAACCATTTCTTCTCCACATGTTGCTGATGAGCACCTCCAGTAAACCTTCACTTGCTTACCGTCTGTATGCGCTTCATTTAGTCGTTTTATTATCTTGAATAGGTACCCGACGGAAGTAGCATTAAGTATTTCAAGATTGAAGTAGATCTTTAATTCATCCTGATCTTTTAGATGTGTTTCAATGTCAGCAAGCATCTGGCAGTATTTGATCCAGGCATCTTCTGTAGCACTCCATCCTGTTGCCGTAATCAAACTGATGGATTTCAAATAGCCTACAGAAAATTCTTTGAGCTTACTTTTAGTCACATAAAGTGGTGATACTTCTTGCTGGTAATCCATATCTAATAGTTGAGCATTCATGACAGTTTGATTATTGCGTTTTTAAGATTTTTAGAAGACGAAGGATAAAGATCCCTGAAGCGTAGGGCGGAAAGCTCTGGAGCCCAGCCCCATGCCTACTCGTATGTGTTCGGCAAGCTTGTAATCAGCAAGTAGCGATGGTGTGATGACAAAGTTTTCACCGTTAGATACACCTGTTCGGACATTTGCTTTCACTACAAATTGCTCTCTGAGCATTACCGGCACTGCGAAGTAGAGTCCGTAAAACTCCTTTTCATAGTGTCTGGGTAAGGCTGCTTTATCTGCCTCGCTCATCATAAAAGATTCTACTAAAGAGGTCTCCTGAAAGAAGGCACCATACTCCCATTGGTATTGATTTTCAAACCCAATGGCAGTTCCTGTTTTCGGACTCATGTGAGTCTTTTCTACATACGTTTTTACAACCAACTCTTGACCGGAGGCAAGCCCCATCAGCGTCAAAAGAAATACGACTAATAAGAATGGCTTTTTCATGTTTATCTGTTTTTTAGTGTTTTTTGATAATACAAAAGTCAGCGAATGATCCAGCCTGTGTGAGAGGGATTCTCTGGTTTGAAAAGATTCAGAAAATCGCGCAAAAACGTCCGTGAGATGCGTATAGAGGATGTACTTATCAAAATAAGTGAATCACGCAGCGGAAAATACGGACAGATTGTTAGGGGTTTTAAGTAATGATTTTTTATATGCAAAATAAAAAGCCTACCACGCATATGGCAGGCTTAATAACTAAGAGGATTTACTAAATATTTTATATTCCGTTATATGTGTGACTACCACTAACAACTGATGCTGTCAGTACGGTCTTGATTTCCTGACACGCATAATAATAGACGATTCGGTCACCGATCTTATTAATTTCCAAGCAATCTGGAGCCATCTCCGGTCGCTCTAACACATATACATAACTATTGTGGTTTCGGCGTACGACCTTTAATATTTTAAGAGATACTGAATCGTTTATAAATAGATACTTTGGAGTAATGTCAAGGGTGTTATGCTCTGTTGTCATACATTCATCAAATAATTGAACGGTTTGACTTGTTTCCAATCGAGCATAGGTCGGGTTATAGATGTTTCTAGAAGACATGCATGATGAGAGTAGAATGACTAGCGTAAATGGTATGATTAGCTTTTTCATCGCCTTGACTTTTTTGTTTTGATAGTTCAAAAGTCAGGATATGGCGAACCGATTATGAGAGTGAAACTCGGGTTATAATAGATTCAGAAATCTCCGCAGAAATCTCCGTGAGACGCGTATAAGGGATGTGCGTAGCTATTTGAGTGAATCACGTAGGAGTGCAGGTTTTGATTTTAAGTACCGCAAAAGCAAACCCTGAATGGAGGAAAAAGAGCGTATCATGTACTCGCTTTCGCAATTAGGTGACTATCCTATCTTAAAGGGAGGAGCGACCAGTCGCTTGCTCATACGATTCATCGTAATCATCTCTGATAGTACCAAACACTCGATCCCAAATGAGTGTGTATAGACCATAATTACCATGAAACTTCGCATGATGCTGATTATGCGCAACCGAGGTGTTTACGTACCTCCCAATTCGTGTTTTATGAAATCCTTTGGGAAATAGCTCATAACCTAAATGGCCGTACACATTATAAATGATCTGAAAGATCATAAACAGCATAATTACAAACGCATGCGTAGGAACTGTAAATGCTAATATCAAGATAATGGCAGCTTCAATGAATGCTTCTAACGGATGAAATGCATAAGCCGTCCATGGTGAAGGATTCGTGGAAAGGTGATGGATCTTATGTACCCTTCTGAAGAGTGCCGGGTGGTGCATCAACCGATGTGCCCAGTAAAAATAAAAATCATGGATAAAGAACATTGGAATGACAGTTAACAGCCAATACCAAACGGATTTATCGGCGAGAGAATCATATAACAAATTGTAAGGCTTCAATACATAAAAAGTGAGTAGTGAAATGATGGTAAAGAAAAAAACGGTTAGCAATGAATACCCTAGGTCGCGCCTGTAGTCTTTGGATTTAGGAAATGTAGCTTGTATTCTCCTTATCGAAAACCGAGAACGGAATAACATGTAGAAGATCAAAAAAGCAAGCCCGGCGGCCAACAGGTATCGGATACCGATATTAAAATAAATAAAGGGAAACAGGTTTTTCAGCTCCTCTAACATAGTGTAAACGAAGTTACTAAGTCAGCAGAATTTAATTTCGTTTAGTTAAGAGAAGTTTTTAGCATTAGATTGAAACCCCTGTCCCCTAACTGGGAAAATGACTTAAACCTGTAGGTCATCCATATAGAGACTGAGGGTATAAATGGTACTGATTCCTACTTAACGTCTTGGATAACCTTATACGAGTTATACACGACTATTGAGATTCAGAGATCTACAATGGCAAAAAGTGACCCATGGAATTTTGGTGTTGTGAAGAGTTCGAAGCATTGCAATAAAAAAACCCACCGCTCTCGCGGCAGGTCCTCACCTAATCACTGCCTCCGCGTAGAGGCAACTCACTACTAAACCTAATCACATACTTTTTTACTAACTAACTGGCATTTTAACTACCACTTTCGTTCCTTGACCTTTCTTAGAATTGATGTCTATCAGTCCATTGGATTTTTTTACTCTGTGAGTAATATTCATTAAGCCATTGCCCAGCTCATTGCTCTCCAGTTCAAACCCATTGCCGTCATCCTCTACGATCATACTCAAAATGCTGCCTTCATGCTGGAGTGATATGTTCAGGTTTTGTGCATTGCTGTATTTGATTGCATTATTCACTGTTTCCTGTACCACCCTAAATATTTGCTGCTTCACAAATCGATCGATTCTGGACTCATCGATTTCACAGTTGAAAGTAAGGTCCATTTCTACTGGGAGATAAGATGTCAATTTCTCGAGCGCATAATTCAGGGAAATGTCATCGATATGCTTTACTGAAATGTTAGACAGCAATCTGCCAAGGTCATCCAGTCCTTCATGGAGCAGATCTGTACTTTTTTCAATGATCTCTGAACAATCACCACAGTTTGAAGCTTTGCTCAAATACATGGATACTGCGTTTAGCTTCTGTCCAAGATTGTCATGTAATTCACGAGCAATCTCATTAGTTGATTCCTCCTGATGCGCTATACGTGATCTACTTTCTCTGGACTCACGGGTTACATCCAAGATTGTTCCATAAAACGTGTTTCCGGTTCCATCTTTATAGTCCGGTCGAAACAATATCTCAAAATACCCCTGGTTCTTTTCATTGATCATGTATCGGTGTTCCATCCGATACTCTTTTTTCTTTTCGATGCTTTGATTGATGCCATCCAAAAACATGGTTCTGTCTTCCGCCTTGATCAATCGAATCAATCTTCCCAGTGAAATCTGGTTGGAATGGATGCCCAGCATTTTCACCAGGTTCTTTGAACAAGAAACCAAATCCAGTTCCACATCATATTCGAAGCTACCGGATAATGTCAGCTCCTCTGCCTGTTGTAAAATATGCTGGGACCTTTCCATTGTAGATATGGCATCTTTTCTTGCAGTGACATTTTTGGCCTGCCCCAGTATCCCTGTGATGGCGCCATCAATAAATATTGGATTTTTGGTAACCTCTAACCACACTCGCTGACCGGCATCATTGAAGTAATCCATCTCATATTGTGATGAAATCCCCCTGTTCAGGATATTTAAGTCATCCTGATATGATTGTATGTTATGATGAATCCAACCTATTTCATCATCAGTTTTGCCTATTAGCTCGGATTCACTTCGCTCATAAAGCTTTATAAAAGCGGCGTTCACACGCACATACTTTCGATCACCATCTTTGATGAAAACAGGGTTCTCCAGTCCTTCAAAAATCGTATCAAACATCTGAGAAGTCTCCTGATACTTTTTCTGGCAATCTTCAGATATCTTTTTGTATCGCTTGTTTGCCAAAACATTCTTTATCACAAAAGGCAGCTTTTTCAGGTTGGACTTATTTACAAAGTCATCTGCACCCGAAGACAATAAGTCGCAGCAAAGCTCATCTCCAATAGATCCTGAAACGATTATAATGGGAATTTCTGTTAACGAATTGATATATTTTAATGCACTTAGACCATCATAGCCTTTAAGGCCATAATCGCAAAGTACCAAGTCAAAACCATCCAGACTCTCAGCTTTCAATTGTACTTTTGACTCTATTTCCTTGAAAGAAAATTTAAAGGAGGACTTTTTTAGTTCTCTTTTTATCAACACCACATCATCAGGATTATCCTCTAGCAGTAGTACCCTGATTGTTGCATTACTCTCTTCCAATTCTCTCATAGCCGTTCGCTCTTACTTTGCGTTTTAGTGTTTTTGAAACTTGATGGTGTGGTGTCCTCTTTGACTTGCGAAAGCCATTCCTTTGCTCGCTCTACTGACTGAAAAACCATTGCCGGAAATTTCAAATCATTTAGTCGAATGTGTTGTTTTATGAAAATCAAATCAGAAAGTGATTTAACAATATAGGCTTCAGCTACACGGTATTCATTTAAGAGTTCGCTTTGACCCCATTTTTTTAGAGCGTCGAAACTCAGAATACCTTCAGAAGAAGTCATATCATTAAGAAAGGGGAGCCTATTTCCACTTAAAACAGTGACGGCACTTTCAATGTGATCCAGTATCATCCTGCTATCCACCATGAATCTTCCTTCCGGAATCCAAAATTCAGAACACAGCATGCCTTTTTCACATAGCCAGTGCTTGCCCGTTGTTAATTCAATTTGATTTTTCACTTCTAACACGAAAAACCACTCACCAACAGGTGTGCCAGTTATTTTAAAGGGGAAATTTTAAGCCGTAACTACTTGTATATCAGATATATTAAATTACAGTAGTCACAATGCTTATATAAGAAAAGTCACGAAATACCGAGGGTAAAACCGCTATAAACATTCAGAATCACGAAATACCGAGGTTGTTACCTGGGACGTTTTATGTTAAACTTTTTCATCTTATCTCGAAGAGTGCTTGGTTTGATCTTAAGTTTTGCCGCCGCGCCATCATCACCTTCGATCTTCCAGTTGCTCTCCTTCAGCACTGTTCTGATATGGTTTTCCATGATCACATCCAGTGAATTGTCATGCTCCCATTGCTCCTGTGAAGTGGTACTTTCTGTTACTTCCGGCAGATCCAGTTTTTCGTCAGTAGACAAAATCACTGCTCGCTCTATGGTATTCTCTAATTCACGCACATTACCCGGCCAGGTATAATTGCGCAGATAATCCATGACTGTTTTCGGGATTACATTGATTGGGTTGCTATGTTTCACCGAATATTTTGCCACAAAATGCTCTACAAGGATGGGCACATCGTCTGGTCGGGTACGAAGGGGTGGTATCTCTATAGGAAATACTTTTAACCTGAAATAAAGATCTTCTCTAAAGCTACCATTCGTTACCGCCTCCTCCAGGTTTTTATTGGTGGCAGAAATGATACGCACATCTATTTTCTTGGTTTTGGTACTTCCCAGCCGTTCTACCTCTCCTTCCTGCAATACACGCAAGATTTTCACTTGCAGATCCATGGGCATATCTCCTATTTCATCCAGGAAAATGGTGCCGCCATCGGCGAGCTCAAACTTACCAGGCCTCTCTCCTGCTGCACCCGTAAATGCCCCTTTTTCATGGCCAAAAAGTTCACTCTCGATCAGATCCCTTGGGATAGCCGCCGTATTTACTTTGATCATTGACTTCTCTGATCGCTTGCTCACGTTGTGAATGGCCCGAGCTATCAATTCCTTCCCTGTTCCTGTCTCTCCCGTTATCAAAACCGTTGCATCGGTTTTGGCCACCTGCTCTACTTTTTGTAAAACCCCTCTAAATTCCTTACTCCTAAAGACCATGTTCTCAAAGTCATTGGCTTGCTTGATTTCTTCCTTTAGGTAGATGTTTTCCTGCTCCAGCTTTTCTTTCAATTCCCTTACCTCATCCAGTGCATTCTCAAGTTCTTTTCGTGATAGTACAATTTCTGTTATATCTCTGGACGTGGTTAATAGGTAGTTCGTCTCATTTGATTCCTCCACCGGGGTGATCTTTGTTTCAATGGCAAAATAAAGATCGTTGACCGTGTTATCCGAGATGTAAGTAATGGTTTCTTTATTTTTCAAAGCTTCCTTATACTTTTCCATGTGAAAAGCCATGGTATTTTCATCGTACCCTACGACCTTCTGAAAGTACTCTCTAATCTCCAACCCAACCAGGTCATCCTCTGACATTTCTATGCCAGAATTTTTGAAACCCTTTATGGTTTCCTCATTTACACTTTCAATAAATAATTGGCTACCCTCAACTCTGAATAGGATCATAAAGTCATTCGCATTATCAAAGATCAGGGATAGTTTCTTTTGTCGATCTTCGATTTCCCTTTTAGCATTTTTAGCTTCCGTAATATCCAAGGCTTGGACCAGGATATTTTCTGCTTTTCCTTTGTTATTGGCAATTACATTGTAGGAAGCATTTGCATATCGGATTTCTTTGTTTTTTCCATAATAGGGATCTTCAACAATAAGTGTCTCCCCGGTTTTCTTTGCAAAAAGTACCTGACTTTTGATCTTCTTTTCCCATTCCTTGTTTCCTTTCCAACTTGGAGACTCCCAGAAGTATTTTCCAATATAATCCTCTCTGGATACCCCCTGAGTTTGAAGCGGTAAGTCATTTATCAGTACGACTTTTCCTTCAATGTCTAGAAGAGCTGTAAACTGGAATTGCTGATTGAAAACATTGCGATAACGAAGCTCACTTTCCTTCAGTGCTTTTTGAGCTTCAATTATTTCTGTCTTGTCTGTCGCCTGAACCAGGATGTTCTCTACTTCTCCATTTGTGTCTTTAATCAGGCTGTAATGTGACGTTGCATACCGGGTGTTTCCTTTAGGATCAACATACTGGTCTTCCACCATTAGTTGATTTCCTTCTTCTTTTAACTTCTTGAGATGATCTTTAACACGCTGTTGATATTTCTTTTTCTCACCGAATCCGGGAGCTTTCCAGAACAACTTTCCAATGAAGTCTTTCTTTTCCAGACCGTGTACCTGCAGCGGTAGATCATTGATTTGCACGATCTTTCCATTCAGATCCAGCAGTGCGGTAAATTGAAACTGTTGATTGAAGACATTCCGGTAGCGTCTTTCACTTTCTTCAAGCGCTTTCTGGGCATTTACAATTTCTGTTATATTACGCCCAACACTTTGGAACTCTTTTACCTTTCTATCCTCATCAAAAAAAGCGCGATCAGTCCATTCCTGCCAGCCTAGAGAACCATCCGGCAATTTGACTTTATGCCTTTTGCTTCTGGTAGGATTATCCGGAGTGAGTTGTTCAAACTCCTTCATTACCCATGGCAAATCCTCCTCATCAATTAAATCAAAAAAAGAAGATCCTATCACCTCGTCCTCTTTTAGGCCGAATGTATCCATGTAAGCTTTGTTGGCAAACGTCCGAACCCCCTCTCCCGTCCATCTAACAATCATTTCGGATTGATCCTGAACAATGGATCGAAATAGTTGCTCACTTTCCTTTAATTGCTCGCGAGATTTTATCAGGCTGGTGACATCCCTACCTACGCTTTGGTACTCTACCGCATTTCCCTTTGCATCAAAATAAGCCCGGTCGGACCATTCCTGCCATACCTTCTCACCACTGGGAAGTGGATTATGTACCGTATAGCTCCTAACCGGGTTGCCCGGAGTGAGTTTTTCCACTTCTTCTTTGTATTCCTCTAGAAAGGATTTTTCCAAAAGCGGAAAAAAACTTTTTCCTATTGCTTCATTCGGGTTTAAATCAAAGGTTTCACAATAGGCTTTGTTTACAAACGTACGGTAACCTCCGGGCTTCCACCGAACGATCATTTCTTTTTGATCCTGAATGACAGACCTTAAGAGCTCCTCACTTTTCTTGAGTTTATCTTCTGATGCTCGCAATGGTGTGATATCCTGAATCGTACCGACTATCCGTATTACCTCGCCTTTCTTATCCCTAAATACCTGTCCAAATCCAAGTATATGTTTAACCTTTCCTTCAACCACTATGCGATATTCGAGATTGATGTCGTTTGGCCCATTTTTCTTCAGTCTGCTTTCATAATGACCTCTTACAAACTCCAGGTCGTCCTCATGAATTCGACTAAAAAAAGCTTCTGTTAAATGACCTTTCTGATTTTGATCTATCCCAAATATTTCGCGAAAACGATGATCAAAATTTGCTTCATCTGTCTTTGGGTGATTTGAGAATGTGCCAATACCTGCTGAATCCAGAACCAACTTCATAAAGTCCTCTGTTTCTCGCAAGTCAGTGATATCCTGTGTTGCGCCCAACATTCGGATGACATCTCCTTTATCATTCCTGATTATTCGACTATGGGCTAAGAGGTGCTTTATTTTTCCATGTATAATCACCCGATACTCAATTACCTTGCTATCAGGTCCTTCCGGGCTCAAAGATTTCTCAAACTCAAGGCTTACTCGTTCTTTATCATCGGGATGCAGGGCATCAAAAAAATGAGCATTCAGGTCAATTTGGTCTCCCAATTTCAAGCCGAAAATCTCATATAGACGCTGATCCCAGCTCAGTTGATCTACTTGCGGATACCAATCAAAAGTTCCAATATTAGCCGACTCCAGTGTAAGAATCAATCGGCCCTCGCTTGCCCTTCTGAGGATCCGATCCTTATCGTTTTTATCAATGATGGTACCTCTGACTAATCGTCGGTTATAAGGCGGAATCCGTATTAAGCGAACCTCACAGGGAAGCTTTTTTCCTTTTTTGTCCAAATGAACCCAATCAAATGATGGATTATCACCGGCCAGTGCTTCTTGTATGAGCTGGCGGCTGTATGCCTCAGCTTCATATCCAAAGACATTTGCCGGGCTAAGATCATATGGACTTTTTTTCAGTAGTTCTTCTTTGGGCAAACCGAAAAACTTTACTGCGGCATCATTGCAATCCGCGAAATGCCCCTGATCCATGTCCAGAATAACTATCGGACGATCAATGTATTTTATTAACTGGTGGTCCATACGTCACTATCTCATTCCTCCAAGAGACCGTTAAAAGTTAACTAAAATATCTTCAATTCTCTAATGAAGTTTCTTTTACACAAGATTTCGCTCTACTGCATACATAACTAGCCCAGCCACATTTTTGCAACCGGTCTTTTCCAGTAGATTTCTTTTGTGTGTTTCTACCGTGCGTATGCTGATAAAAAGCTTATCTGCGATTTCCTGGTTGGTGTATTCATTGGCAATCAATACCAGCACTTCTTTTTCACGATCAGACAGCTCTGCCTCTAACGTAAGTCGCTCTTTTGGCTTGCGTCCTGCTATATTTCCAATGATCGTTTTATAAACTTCATCCGAATAATGATCTTGCCCGTCCAATACCTTCTTAATTGCACTTACAAGCTCTGCTTTATCTGATTTCTTTAGCACATAGCCATTGGCACCCAGGGCAATCATCTTATTGATATATCCTGCTTCATTGTACATGGATAGCACGAGTACCTTTTGTTCAGGATGATCTTCTCTGAGTTGCTTCATGAACTCAATACCATCCATGGTGGGCATGTTGATATCAGTAAGGACGATATCGTAGCTGTTATTTTTCAAAAGCTCTAAGGCTTCCAAACCATTTTCTGCCTCATCTTTAATGACGAACTCATCATCGCCTTCGAAGTAAAAACGGATGCCATCTCTTATAATCTGATGATCATCAACAAGTAGTAATGTGCGCATTTTTCTAAATTTAGCTTATTGGCATTTTTACGATGATACGGGTCCCTTTTCCTATGGCTGAATCAATATTGATCAACCCGTTACTCCGTCTGACACGATGCGTGATATTTTGAAGCCCATTTCCATTGAGTACTTTCTCTACAACAAATCCTTTCCCATTATCTCCGATATTCAGACTCAAAATCCCCCCATCTTGTTGCAAAGTTAGGTCTACTTTGGAAGCTTCACTGTATTTGACGGTATTGTTTAGCACTTCTTGTATTACACGATAAACCTGAGACTTCACAAAAGGCGAGAGTTGATCCTCTTTTACATCGAATATTTTATTGACTTTCATCTTTTCCGGCAAATAGCTGATTAGTTTATCAATAGCATATTCAAGTGAGTGCTCTTCTATCTGCTTTACAGAAATGTTATTAATGAGGTATCCGAGATCATCAATCGTCTCATGAGCAAGTGCTTTCACTTTTTTCAAATCCTTGTTATCCGGTATATCATCAGATATTTTACTGATATACATGGATATGCCATTCATTTTTTGCCCTAGGTTATCATGAAGCTCACGGGCCAGTTCTTTGCGATCACGCTCTTGTTTTTCCATCAGGTAGATTTGATTTTCATGCTCAGCTGTTACATCTACGATGGTTCCATAAAATCTCCCTCCCTTATCATGCTTATAGTCAGGACGTAAAACAATTTTGAAATAACGGACAACTAATTCATTATTTGATCGAATGACAAAGCGGTGTTCATTGTGATATTCTTCATAGTTATCAATTGCAGCATTTACTCCCTCATTGAAAATCTCCCTGTCATCCTCTTTTACCATTTGAGCCAGCTTTCGAAATGAGATGGTATCTCCTTCTATTTGAAGCCTTAAAATATGCTTCAAGTGAGAACTACAATTGATGAGATCCAAATCAGCGTCATACTCGAAGCTTCCGGATCGTGTAAGCCGCTCGGCCTGGCTAAGGATGGATTTCGACTTAATGACGTCTTCCAACAAAAGTTTATTAGCCGTTATATCGAGACATTTCCCTACGATACCCGTTACCTCTCCATCAATAACAAGCGGCCTTTTATTGATCTCAAAAATAGTTCGTTGGCCAGTCGTTTTCACTTCAATCTCATAGGTAACCGGATTCCCGGAAAGCCTTGCAAACTCATCATTTTCAGTTGCCCTGTCAGCCACCTCCTTAGGGAACAGATCGTAATCAGTCTTACCAATGATTTCAGCTTCATGTAGCTGGACATATTCACAAAATGCACGATTAACCTTTAAATATCTTCCATCCGCATCTTTTAAGAAAATCTGATCCCCTGAGGTATCAAAGATGGTATCAAGGATCAGATTTTTCTCCACCAGCTCCTTTTGGAATTTTTTTCGTTCGTAGTTGATGGAAGTTTCCCTCAAAGCACGCTCAATGGCAAGAGGAACTTTTTTTAGATTTGATTTGAGAATGAAATCATTTGCGCCAGATCGCAAAAGATCAACTGCCATTTCCTCTCCAACTGTTCCTGAAAGAATAATAATAGGAATATCCGGAGATTTTGAACGAACATACTGAATAGCAGATAGCCCGTCATAATCTTTGAGATTATAATCCGTTACCAATATATCATATTCAGTAAGCGACATCTTGACAAACTCACCCTTGGTTTGAATGCTATTTAGTTGACAGTTTAGTTTGGACCGCTTCAAGGCTATATCCAATAACTCTACATCGTCCTTATTATCTTCAAGGTGAAGAATCTTAATCACTTCTTTCCCGCTAGCCATATCGTCTGATTTACTCTGTCTTTTCGTACATTTTAAAGCACTCTTATGGTATTTGGTTAATCATGGTCCAGTACTGGCTGACAGTAGCCGTGAGATTTCTGAATTCAGAATAATCAATTGGCTTGACTACATAGCTATTCGCCCCCAGCTCATAGCACCTTTCCAAATCTCTGTTTTCTCCGGATGATGTCACCACTACTATTGGCACCTCATCATAGGTGCTGTCTATCTTTAATTCTGCCAAAACATCTACTCCTGATATTTTAGGAAGTTTCAAGTCTAAAAATATTAATTTAGGCTTAACTGACAAATCTCTTTTTTCATAGGCACCTTTACCCTTAAAATAATGGAGCGCTTCCTCTCCATCCTTCAACCACACAATTTCCTTAATGGACTTCAATTCCTTAAATGATTTCATTGCCAGTTTCGCATCATCTTCACTATCTTCTACGATCACAATGTGGTTTTTATCAGACCAATTCATAGCAATTACTTTTTAAATCTCAGATAAAAAGAAGACCCCACCCCCTCTTTTGATTCCGCAAATATTTCACCATCATGTGCCTTCATTATCCGGTCGCAAAGCGATAGTCCTACTCCGGTACCTTCAAATTCTGCTTCTGAGTGCAGTCGCTCAAAAACTTTAAATATTTTGTCATAGTAGTCCATATTAAAGCCGGCTCCATTATCCGTTATGACAATTAAGTATGTATCCTGCTCTTCTTCATACGATATCTGAACTTCCGGTGATTGTTCTTTGGAAGAATACTTGATAGCGTTGGAAATCACATTGGTAAAAACCTGGCTGATCATTTCCGGGTCACCAATAATCGTGGGTAGCGGTTTCAATTCAATGATGTCTTTTGTACCGGCAAAAGTATCATTGATTATTCCTTCCGTCAGGTTTTGTAGATCTATCTTCTTGTGGTCAACCTTTTGCCTATTTAGCCGACTAAACTCAAGCAAATCATCGATTAGCATTCCCATTTTCTTACTATTTGCTGCTATCCGCTCCATATATAATCCGGCATCCTCTTTAAGCTCATGACTATACTCCTCAATAAAGGCTTCTGAGTAACCATTAATGGCTCGCAAAGGGGCCCTCAGGTCATGCGAAATGGAGTAAGAAAACGATTCCAGTTCTTCAATGCTTTTTCGTAAATGTTTGGTTTGTCTATCTACCTTTTTCTGTAGATTCCTATTTAGATCTTTGATCTCCTTTTCCCGAGCAACCTCTTCGGTGATATCCCAGTTTAACCCAATCATGCGTGCAGGCTTACCCTTTTCATCTCGTATTACTTTACCTCTGGCTCCCAAATATTTGATTTCTCCGGAAGGCCAAACCACTCTAAAACTGGTATCAAAAATTTTTTCCTCCGCCAGGCATTTTTCTACTTCATCGTTAGATCGCTTTCGATCATCTGGGTGAATACCTTGTTGCCATGCCTCATAGTCACTCTCAAAATGATCTCGCTTGACTCCATATAAATCATACATTTGATCATCCCAAACCAGTACATCGTTTTTAATATCCCAATCCCAAACGCCCAGCTCAGCTGTTTCTTTAGCGAAGGTAAATCGCTCATTTAGTAACTTTATGTAAGCATTTTTTTTCTCTAGCTTAATTTCTCGGTTCCTTTTGTCGTCAATGTCCTGAAATAAGCCTCTTAACTTCACTACTTCGTCATTTTCAAAAACAGCTTGTCCAATGGCTCTTGTCCAAACCTCCCGGCCTTTTGCAGTGATAAGTTTTAGCTCTAAATCATATGGTTTTCTTTCCTTTATTGCTTTGTCGACTGCCTCTTGAAGGATTTCCTGATATTCCGGATGGAAGTATTTGATGCCGTCCTCTACTTTTATCTCTTTCGAGGGGTCTTCTTCATGTATTTGATAAACCACGTCACTCCAATAGCATTGCTCCGTTTTAACGTCGATCTCCCATGTACCTATTTTGCCTAATTGTGAAACCTCCTCAAATAGCTGATTGAGCTTTTTAAGTTTTTCTTGTGTCTTTACTTTTTCGGTAATGTCTCGAAAGATGGTAGCAAACTCACCCTTAGCGGGACTGTAAACGTTCATCCGAAACCACCGATCCAGCACTACAGAGTATTCTTCGATCTCTTGCGATTTACCGGTGGTAGCTACATCATTGAAAATATGAAGCCACTTGGGGTCTGCCTCTATCGCTCCGGGTATGGCATCTGTAACTGTTTTGCCTACTAGCGTTTCAGGTGGAACCGGCACATAGTGCTCCAAGCCCTTTCCTACATTCAGATACAGCCAATTTACTGGATTTCCTTTGTCATCATGGATAATACGGGCATGAGCAAAACCATCCTCCATTTCGTTGAGTAACGTACTCAGCACATTATTATGCTCCTTGAGACGCTGCGCCTGTACCACTTCTTCCGAAACACGCTCTGTGATCATAATGATCCCTCCGATGGAATCGTCTGCCTCGTACCAAGGAGATAATTTCCATTTGATATAGGTAGTATCGTCTTCCTGCTCAAAGGAATCCAGATCAGAACTTAACGTTTCTCCGGCTAAGGCACGCTGATGAAGATTGAGCCATTCTGGCATTTTTTTAATTTGGGGAAAGATCTCATAATGAGACTTGCCTATGATATCCCTCCCCTCTAACCCATAATCCCGATACCATTTTTCATTGGCAAGTACGTACCTCATTTCACTATCAAACATAGCTATGGCACCCGGAAAGAATTTGACCATTGATTCCAAGTGATTGAGCTTTTCCTTGCTGTCTAATTCCTCTAATCCGATTAATTCTTCTTCTCTTTCAGTCATTCCAATTTTTAAAACTTTATTAAATCGCTGCACACCCTGATTTATGAATCTTCCGGGATCTTATTAACCAAGACCCAGTACAAGCTGATATCCTTGATCACTTTTGAAAACTTAGAAAAACTGATTGGCTTGACCACATAACTGTTCACACCAAGTTCGTAGCATCTTTTTAGATCTACGTTCTCCTTTGATGAGGTCATCACCACTACAGGAATGTTCTTCAGGTTATCGTCTTTTTTAATTTTTTCCAGTACTTGCACTCCTCCGATTTTTGGCAACTTTAGATCCAGGAGGATTACCCGTGGCTTGATGGATGTATCCCTGCCCTCATACTTACCTTCTCCCTTGAGGTAATGAATGGCTTCCTCACCATCCTTTAGCCAAACAATATCATTGATCACATTGGCATTCTTAATTGCTCTCATTGCCAGATCGGCATCATCCATGCTATCTTCTACTAGTAACAGTTGCACGTCTTTACTAATTGTCATAACTGGTATTTTTAAAAAATCTTAAATAAAATGTGCTTCCTTGCCCTTCTTCAGACTCAGCCCAAATGTCTCCATCGTGGGCGTCCATAATTCGTTTGCAAATGGAAAGTCCGATTCCAGTTCCTTTGAATTCCTCGTCGTTATGCAGGCGCTGAAAAACCTGAAATAGTTTTTCGTAGTAGTCCATATTGAAGCCTACACCATTATCCCTAAATGCTATCACATGTGCATCCTCCTCCTCTTTGCTTGTAATGGTTATTTTTTGCTCCGGATTTTTTGAACTGTATTTGATGGCATTCCCTAACAGGTTCATCAGTACCTGTTTTATCATCTCTTTATCTCCATAAATTCGGGGTAAATCTTCTTTATGAATATTGCCCTTATATGTTTCAAATGATTCATCAATGATTTGATCAATTTGGTGATTGACATCAATTTCCTGATAGTTTACTTTCTTACGATTAAGTCTGCTAAACTCTAATAGGTCATCAATCAGGGCTCCCATTTTTATGCTATTGGATGAAATTCGCTGTATGTAATGAGAGGCATCCTCAGGCAATTGATCAGCATAATCCTCAACCAGCGCTTCTGAATATCCATTGATTGCGCGCAGAGGAGCTCGTAAATCATGAGAGATGGAATAGGAAAAACTTTCCAGTTCTTTATTGGAGGCCTTCAGCTTTTCTGATGATTGCTTTAATCGCTCATGTGCCAGTTTCCTATCTGTGATATCTTCAGTAAGTCCTTGTAATTCTACCGCTTCGCCTCCTTGAAAAACTGCTTTACCCACAGAATGTATCCACTTTTCCAGTCCATTGGCATCTGTAATTCTTAATTCAAGATTCCAGGGTGTTTCCGATTCAATGCTTTGGCTTACTGCTCGCTGCACTCTCTCCCATTCCTCATCCGAATAAAATTGAGCTATCTCTTCATTTGATAACTTTTTCCCTCGCTTCAATCCATGGATATCATATACCTCATCATTCCAGAAAATCTCATCTCGTTCAATGTTTGAACTCCACACCCCAATCTTTGCTGTTTGACAAATCTCAGTGACCAGTTGCCCATATTTATTCCCCAGTCTTCTAAACTTTAGCTCTTCCGTGAGGTCATCAATGAAAATAATAATACCTCCAATCTCCCCATTATCGTGCCTCCAGGGCTCTACTCTTCGTTCAAACGGCACCTTCCTGTTGCCATCCATGAAGCTGTCTTCCCTGATTGGGACGGCATTTCCCTGAAATATCTCAGATACATCCTCAACCCACTGAAGATACCCTTCCGTTTTAGGAAATGATTCTTCATAGTAGGTGCCGGTGATTTTTTCATCATACTTTACAAACTGTTTCCACTGCTCATTGACCAGCATGAACTTCATTTGCTTATCCAGCATAGCAATGGCACTGGGTGAATATTTGAGCAACGTTTCAAAATGATTCTGTATGCGTTTTCGCTCATCTATCTCTTGCTGCATATCCTCCGGACTTCTATACATCAAAGCACGTGGAATGGCCACTCCAAGTACAAAGAGTGCACCCATGGAAACCAAGCCAGTGAGCAGTTTTACAAAACCACTAAATCGATAAATCGGCTCCCAAAAAAGAATCACATCGATCAAGTGGGTAAAGCCACAAAAAAGAATAAAGCCACTGAAGAACAGAAAAACACGCTTAATGCGACCCAGTTTTTGTTTGCGTAAGTACCAAAACAGTAGCACGGGTATCATGAAATAAGCCAGCGCAATCATAAGGTCTGCTCCAATGTAGAGCCAACCTTCTGTTTCTGACCACTCACCACACGTCCATCGGGCCGGCCATTTATCGGAGCTCAGTAAGCCTTTGAAATAGGAAGCAAACGTAAGTTTTTCGCTCGCTTGACCGACAGGAGCTGCACAAACGGCCGTAGAATTTGTTTCAATGAAAGGTTCTTCTGCCCTATAGGTAAAAGATGCAAGCGCTATGAAAGCAATACAAGACGCTGCGATTATTACATGTCTATTCTTCATAATAAATCGATTAAGCGAACAAATAAAACGTTATAGGCAAAGAACTAGAATGAATCCAAAATAAGCTAAGAAAATCTACAAAAATTAAAGCGGAAAATGAAATAGAATTTATTTAAAATAAAACTTATGAAAACCGATATAGCTTATAATGGTGTTTAAACAGAGACAGAGTGATTTTTCTCCTTTTTTGCCTTCACATAAATCATCCCAAGCCCTATAAAAATAAGTGTTCCAGTAGGTATTTGTGTAAGCAAACCATTGGTGTAGCTTGCCACACAAACACCTGCGAGTCCACAATAGAATGCAACTAATGTTTGCCTGGTCAGTGAGTCTTCCATTATCCAAAGTAGCTTGCCTAAATAAAAAAGGATGGTAGCAAGAACCATTAGGTATAGATAAAGACCGATAATGCCTGTTTCCATCCAGATTCGGGTGTAGTGTCCATCCGTTCCTAACTCGGCCAGGAAGGTTCCTGGAGTAAAACGTTTTCCCCAGTATCCGGCACTGCCAATTCCTCCTCCAATAGGCTTATCAGAAAGATAGCCTTCCAGTATTTTTTCGCGCTCTTTGCGAACCATGAGAGAAGGATCGTTGGAGTCCAATGCTGTTCGCATCCGGTTGATCTGATAATTGGCCTGACCAATGGTCGTGAACTTGAGAAAACAGAAGAACAGAACACCCACCGTTGTTCCGGCAATCACCCACTTAAACTTCTTGGATAGAATCAAATAGGCAAAACCACCTATGGCAGGAATAGCCAGTGCTCCTCTGGTTCCAGAGATTAGCATCCCATAGCAGGATAAAAGTGCAAAGCTCAAAATCAACCATCGATGCTTCAATTTTTTGTCATATAATCCAATGATCCCGAATACCAGTGCTGAATGTGCCTGACTGGCTCCAAACTGGGCCGCATCACTGTAGTATGAAAACACCCGTAACTTCCCGAAAAGTACATGTGTACTTGCAGCCCCTGCATTTAGCCATTGTTGCTCAACCTGGCTTACTCCAAAAAACAATTGCTTCATCCCCCAAAATGTCCCAAAAGCAGACAGAACTGCCCAGATGATTAGAAAATTTTTCATATGCTGATCCTTTTTGTAGACATACATGGTAACAATGGTCAGCAAAAAAGGATAGAACGAAAGCCCTCGGTTAGCGTAAAACCACGCGATTTTACTTTTAGCCAGAGGATTGAATAGCTCCACAAAGGAAAACATCAGCCACACTAGCAGGGCAATCATCAGTGGGTTAGTCAAATATTCCTTCCTCCATTTAATCTTCTGATCGAAAATCAAAATAAGAATGAGCAAGACCAGAAAACCATCAATACTCAATCCAAATGGGATACCTGGCACATACCTACTGAGCAGCGAAATAAGGAAAGCCATTGCAACAAGGGAATGCATCAACAACTCCGGCTTTCGGAAAGCAACGATCAGGAAAAGTATGACCGGAGGCAAGATCAAAAGGACAATGCTCAACTTCACTCCTCCCTGCACCATGAGCCAACTCGCGCAAACGGTGATGAGTGCAAGCAGGAAGAATTTGAGATAGCGATGCATTGCCTAGCTGAAAGATTCTTTTCGCAAGTTAATTTTTAAAAGCAACGTTTTAGGAGATATCTCTTTCAATTTCAAAAATGGTTTCTCCAGATAAACGAATGAAAGGTGAGAGATACCTAATGTCATGCCTACAGTAGAAATGTACAAAATTACATTCCCCAACACATCCATTTCCAATCCAACTAACTCTACAATGGAAAGATTGATAGCGATTATCAAAGCATGCCACATATATATGCTATAAGAAATATTGCCCAAGTGTGTAAGCCAAGGTTTCTCCAGTATTTGGTAAATCACTTTGTGATGAATCACCTGAAAGATCAAAATACAAAACATAATTCCCTGCAGGTAGGACATTAAAAAATGATGCCAACCCATCACCCCTATCAATATGCTAATGGTAAGGGCAAACACTCCGGCTAAAGGTGTTGTCATGAGTCTGACCCATTTTACCTTTTCATGAAAGAGAAATGCAGCTCCAAGTCCTCCGATGGCCATTTGTTCTACCGGGAAAAGCTTATATAGCTGGATGATCTGCAATAGCCGAACATTCTCATATTCCCGCGAGGCAATCACCAGACCCAGGTGGATCATTGATTTAATGACAATAAATAGTATCAAAAATGGAATGATATTTTTGATAAACCTTTTGACCAGCAGTGGCCAGAAAAGATAAAATTGCTCTTCGATCCCTACTGACCAAAGCTGATTGGCACCTAATAGATTAGGGAAGCCAAGTCTCAATAGATTGGGAAGGAAGAGTAACAAGCAAACAATCGCGGTGGTAGCGTGTAATGGATTTCGGAAGTTTTCAAATGCAAAACTCCCAAAAAGTGGCACCACAAAAAGGGCCAACGCTACTATCACAAAATACAAGGGCCAGATCCTTAGGATTCTTCTCCAATAGAACTTACCAATATTGATTTGACCGGTTTTTTCATTTTCCACTAACAGCAGATAGGTAATAAGAAATCCACTGAGCACGAAGAAGAATGATACCGGCTGATGGCCAAGCGCATCGATGACATTAGCACCCCAAACATTAGCATGCCCAGCCCATGATTTGTACTGCTCCAAGTGATGAAAGATTACAAACGTGGCTGCAAAAAACCGCAATGCGTGGAGCCCCGGAAAGTAGGTTTTTCTGGTCCCTATCATGAGGCCAAAGCACTTAGTGGCCGATCCAACACAATACTCTGTGATAGCATTGAGTGGTAGATTTCCATTGTCTGGTCCGCTGCACGACTCCAGGTAAACATGGTAGACCGGATCATTCCTGCAGCTACCATATCATTTCTAAGCTGATCTTCATCTGTAATCATCCTCATCCACTGTGCAATCTCTTCGGGCTTTGTAGGATCTACAAACCTGGCAGCTCCACCTCCTACCTCCGGCATAGATGAGGTCAAGGAAGTAATTACCGGTGCACCACACGCCATCGCTTCAATGATGGGTATCCCAAAACTTTCTCTTAATGACGGATACACAAATGCTTCTGAAAGCCTGTAAACAGCCGGCAACCATTCATGGGGCACATAGCCTGTCAGGTATATCGGAAGATTCGCTTCCTTTTGACCAATTTTGTCCAGCATCTCATTTACCTCCTTTTCGGAGCTTTCTGCTATTACCAATGAGTAAGGATTATTTGAATTATGGTAGTATTCAGCATACGCTTCAAGCATTCCTTTCATGTTCTTCTTTGGTGCAGTATTGCCTAGAAAAAAGAAATAATGATCCGGTAGGCCTAGCTCTTTTCTTACTTTCTTGAGAAATTTTGGATCCAGACCAATATCAAATTTTTTATCAACTCCATTGTAAATCACCGAGACCTTTCTATTTCTTCCAAAGTGGTTCTTGATCGCCTCCTTCTCAAAGTTTGAAACTGTCAGCACCTTTTTTGCTTTCTTGTAGACTATTGGCACAATCCACTTTCTGTAATAGTGCCCCAGCCTTTGATAAAGTGATCCTCCACTGAATGATTTATTGAGGTATATGATATCATGCAAGGTGAGCACCAATGGAATTCCAGAGAACAATGGAGCGGTGTTGCTTGTGCAATGCAGCACGTCCAAATTATATTTTGAGGCGGCCCTTGGCAAATGGATTTGCTCCCAGTCTGCATAGGTTAATCCACCTACTTCTACAATCGTGAAATTTTCTGTTTCTTCCAGACATACATCCTCTCCTTTTTTTACAAAGACGAAGTATTCATTGTCCAGATCTTCCTTTTGCAGGTGCCGTAAAAGCTGGAGGGCATAAATATCCATCCCATGCTTTTTTTTACGGAAAATTCGCTGTGCTTCTATACCAATCCTCATAGCTTCTGTTCTTTTAGTTGGTGAGGTGTATGCAGAAAATTGGTCTTGGCCATTTTGTAGCCGGCCACTGATTTCAACATTAGCACAAAAGACTTTGGAACGTGAGCAGCCACCTTGAAAAGGTCTTTTATCTTATACCAAGATGGAGTTGCTAAAATCAATGATAAGACATAGGCAAATAATGCAGTACCAAAGGCTATAGCCCAGCTGAAATCAATGAACAATGAGACGACACTAAGAATAGCAAGGAACCCAAGCAGTATGAGCCTCGGTGGCATTACAAACTGAAGTGCCTTATCGAAGTAGTCTACATTACCGGTTGATAATAGCTTCATAAAAGCATTTCCAAAGGACTTCATTCCGTAACGGATTTGAGCAGCAATCCATCGTGTTCTTTGCTTCTCAAAAACCTGATCATTGCTAACTTTCTCATCAAGGACAAATGCATCTTCGATGTAATGGATTTTGTGACCATTCTTTAAAAGTGCCAGTTCCAGCTCCTTATCAAATCCTCCAACCGCATCAATTTCTTTCATGTAGTTTCGGTAGAGCTTGAAATCAAAGGCCATTGCAGAACCAATCAGCGCACTCGATAAGCCGGAAGCAACATGTCCTTTTCTAAAGATATTGTTATTGATCCCTTCACTTATTCCGTCCAGAATAGCCATTGGGGTATCGTAGTTTTTAGCAATCCGCTGACCCTGCATCACACGGATACCTTTACAGTACTCATGGTTCACCTTCTTAAGGAAGTTTTTACCCATGATATTGTCTGCATCCAGGATAACAGTAATGTCGTAATCCTCTCTTAATTGACGGTATGCAGCATTAATTGCTTTTGCTTTGGTACTCTTCGGAAAAAAGAAGTTCATAACCCGGATGGGAAGACTCCTTAACTCCTTAATGGTAGCATCCTGCAGGGAGTCTGCTATCACTATTACATCATACCTATCTTTTGGGTATTCCTGCTCTAGTGAGCGTTTGGCTGTATCCAGGATGACTCCATCTTCCTTATATGCAGGAATAAACACAGCGATCCGATGATAGTGATCAGCTTTGTTAGAGGTAGTTTTCAATGGTCCCAAAGACCTCACACTAAAGTAGAGACAGTATAGTGTGCTAAAGGACAGGTAAATAAATATTATGGCTAGTAAGTAGTTCATGATAATTGATTTTTGATGGTTAACCAGTTAGTAAGATCCCTTCCTACTAACTGCTGTAATGCTTTGATTTCGCTTTGATAGACCTGCTTAATCAGTTTTTCTCTGGTGCTCTCAGATAGTGGTGCTTTTTCCAGATTCATTTTCCTGAATTTGTTCACCCACTTTTTGATGGAAGACTGAGATTGCACCCATCGCACTAACTGAGGGCTCATCTTGGAAAGTGTTGATTTCAAAACGCTTTGCTGTCCAATGAGCTTATCGAATGCTTGATTTTTGATTTTACCTGAAACATTGTATTCAGTTGAAAAATCTGGCAGGAACGTGTCATCCACCCCAATGAAACGATAGATATCCTTAATTACACGCTGTGGGTTGGATCTGAAATCTTCGTAGAAATAGACGCTGATTTGACTTTCATCAAACAGGTCGTAATATTTTTTTAAGTGGCTGTAATAGAATCCTTCCTGAACCAGGTCGTTGCGTCTCCACCAGATAGTTTCTCGTTTCAATGCATCTTCAAAGTTGTTGGTAGGCTGTCTGTTTTCTCTTACAAGATGCATATATCGTGAATACAATCGATCCACAGGATTACGCAGAATAGCTATCAACTTAACATTCGGAAGCTTTCTCTTGATATTGACAGCAGCTTTCTCAGAGTATAAATACATGGGAGAAACTTCTCCAACTGCTTTTTCGGTAGTCACCCCTTTAAACAAGTCTTCATAATCAGACCACTCGGTAATCGACCATGGATAATGATGCATCTGATCAGGATCGTCTTTAGCATCTTTTAGCTTCTCGCCTTCCAGGGCAAAAAAGTTGGTCTCTTTGACAGGACTCATATAAACCTCAGGATGCTCTAAGAGGTATTCGTATAGCGAGGTAGTACCAGACTTACCTGCGCCTATTATGATAAAATTTGGTGTGTTAGCTATCATATATAGTTCTTTGATAAGTACAAAAGTCAGGTGAGATCGAGTGGGAAATGTGAGTAATAAACTGACAATGAAAAACCAGTATTCCACTTAGTGTTTTAAGGGAAATACTTAGCGTTTATCACACCCGATTATGGAGCGTGATATCAGTAATTTTTAAGTCCCAGTGGTTGATTGATAATGATTCCGGCTGATCTCCATTTCAAGTTTCTAAGCAGTGTATGTCTCCATAATCCAAAGGAAATACCGAACAGGATATTGATTACCGTTACCATTGCAACTGCCCATAACTCACCTATCAATGAGATAGCCACTAAGTCACCAATCACATTCGTAGAAACCATGATCCAAACTTTAATGGCATTTACCCCGGGCCTATTGATACTATCGAAGGCTACACCCAGGAATTTATCCAGGGGAATAAGAACCATTGCGACAACAAAAATCTGAATCAGAATCTGACCGTCCAGGTATTTTTCTCCACCCAGCACGTAGATAGGTAGTGCAGGAAATATGAAAAAAAGTAGCCCAACCGGCAAAAACAAAAGCATTAACAACCCGGTAGATTTTACAAAGAGCCGTTTGAATGCCTCGAAATTTTCCTCATGATAAAACCTGGATAGTTTGGAGAAAGAAGTCATTGCAAATCCCCTTACCGGAATTTCTAAAACATCAATAACCTTCAATGGAATCGCATAAGTAGCCGCAGCTTGTGCCCCCATCAGCGACCCGATAATTAAGGAATCTGTACTCCTAAGCAAATTGGCACCAAGCATAGAAGCCAGGCTGTGCTTTCCAAACTGTAGCAAGTCCTTAATTTCCGACAGTTTCCCATGCGTAAGGGATTTTATACTCTTATGAACAACCTGACTAATGATAGATACTATCAGATTTGACAAAATCAGACTGAGCAAGTAATGCTCAAGGGAAAAATCTAGAAACAAACCTAAGCCGCACAGAAGTACAAAAACCGCATTTACTCCCACTCTCGCTGCAGCCATCTTTCCATAGTTTCGTTTAGCCTGAGCTATCCAGGTATCAAATAGCTGAGGAGTGGATGCTAGCAATAACCACGGATACCATTTTAGAAACACAAAGTAGTCTCCTAAAAGAGTGCTTAAATACATGGAAGCGATGGATATCACAGCAAACAAACCTGCGGTAAGCATCAACTGAATTAACATAGCCGACCCAATGATTTTTTGATGCTGATCCGGCTCACTTACTGTAACCTTTCTGACCATCGCTTGCCTGCCAAGGCCAGTTCTAAGAAGGTCAACCAATCCTACACATGCCATAAAAATGGCCCACTGACCAAACGACTCCTTGTCCAGCCCCCTGGTTAATAGCATGAAAGTACCAAGCCCTAACGTCGAAGCTGTCAGGTTTCCGAGCTGGACTTTGGAGTTGTCTGATCGTAAAATGTGGCCAATTTTATGCATGCACGGGATTACTTAAAGTATCTATAATGTCATTTACTTGTTTCACCCGCGTATTCCATGAGTTCGTTTTAGCAAGCTCCATCCTTGCCTCCATTCTTTCCACTGTATTAGAGGTAAGCTCTTTTTGAAGCATTTGAGAAAAGTCAACTGTAGAAGAAGCGATGGAAACGATCCCTTCAAAATCATGCAGATTAGCAAAATCGGTTGTTACCACCGGCTTGCCTGCTGCTAAATATTCATTGATTTTAAGTGGGTAAATATTTCTGGTAAATTCATTCTTAACGAATGGAATAACTCCCACATCAAACGTTTTGAGAAACTGGGGTAGCTGATCAGGTTGTTGGCTACCAAAAAACTGAACATTGTCAAATTGTTTTAGCCGCTGCTGACCTTCAGGATATGTGATTCTCCCGACGAAATGAAATTCGAATTCAGGGTGTTTACCAATAACATATTCTAAAAGATCATAATCCAGCCGGTCATCTACAGATCCAATGTAACCAACCGTTGGATGATTAATGTCAGCCTCAGAATCAAATGCTTTTTCAAACAGGTCAAAATCAACCCCGTTTTTCACAAGAAAGGTATTTGGGTTGAACTCCTTTTTTGTTTGCTGCAACCCTTCTGAAGTAGTAATGATACCATCTACCTTCTTCATGAAAGAAGCTTCTTTTCTTCCTCCATGTACCTTGCACCAATGAGCGGCTGCTATTTCATCATAACAGTAATAAAGCAAAAGGCTTTCATTAAACGCCCCCACCATTGAATCACCAATGATTGGATTGAAGGCATTGATGACGACCGGATTTTTCATGCCTAGCCTGTTCATTGCCTTTTTTACTGACCGGGCAATTTTACTTGTCTCACCTTTTATTTTTTGATCGAATTCTTGAGGGTCTTTAATCCAGTTTGTTGGCAATATGGGTGGTAAAGTGAGGTGAAAGACCTCATTGGACTTATAAGACACAGTTCTCAACCTTGGTTTCACACCCAGCATTCTTCCCAATGGAGCCTTACTCTTCCCTATTGAAACGAAAATTGCATCCTTGTAGGTAAAGGGGTAGTCCACAAATAAAACCCGATGATTGGATGCCAAACTACCCATCACATGAACGATGGTCTTCATGTAGTCCCCCTCCCAGGTGGTCATCGTAAAGCATATGATATCCTTTTTCATCTCAGGCGGTTTTAAATTGTGATGGGGTCAATTCGAAACGAACGATCTTTCTAATCCATCGTACCAGACCGACCCGTTTTAATGGCACCTCTCCAAGTAATTGATCGAGGTAATAAAGTTTCACTCCGTTTACCACCAGTAGCGGTTCTCGGTTTTTGCATACCTTTCGGTAATTCCTCAGCGCATTTTGATGTACGCGAGACCATACACGATCTCCCCGTCCTATCATGAATGAAATATCAGACTGATGGATGAATTCTGTAGGAATGAATCCCTCAGAGAAAGCCGGAAGCTCAAGAATCTTGTAAGTATATTCAACGGATTCTCCGATCAGTTCCTGAATGGTCTCTCTAGATTGTCTGAACTCAGTGTATGAAAACACATCATCTTCACTTGCCTCATTAGTCGCCGGTTTAATCATCATCACTTTTGATCCACGTTTTTTCAATTCATTGAAAAGCAAACCGGAAACGGTAGACTTGCCTTCTCCCGGAAGTGCACTAAAAATCGTAATCAATCGATTGGAGCTATCTTCTAAATCCAGATTACTGGCTAGCTGGCCGGCTAACTTTGGTAAAAGATCACTGTAATTGGCATTAAATTTCTCATTCAATACAGGTAAGGCACCCGCCACTTCCAAGCCTGTAATGGCTTCTGCTTTGGCCGGACTTCTTAGACTATGATCAAGCAAATCTGCTGCTATGATTATTGAAAGAGGTGCAATCAACCCAAACATGAATGAAGCAATCAACAAGATCATTCGTTTAGATGGAAGCGGATCAGTAGCCATAAGCGGCCAGTCTACTACCTCCAGATTGCTGGACATTTCAATGTTTTGCTGGCGTAGCTTGCTCATATTCAGCCCATGGAGTATTTCCAGGTATTCACGCTCGAAAACATTGATTTCACGCTCTAATCTTGCAATAGTAGAACCCATCGGTGCAAACCGATCATATTCAGAATCCAGATCCTCCAGACGATTTGAGTATAGGTCTACATATACTTTTTCTTTATTCAGCTGGATAATGTTATCCAACCATTCAGTAAGCAGCTGTCGACTGGGTAGTCCTTCTTTGGTATTACTGAATTGAAAAATCTCTTCTACTTTTCTTTGAATATTATCACGAACGCTTTCTATTTCATTGCTTTTTTGCATGATGAGGCTATCACTAGCATCGTGGGTTTCCAGCTTTGCCAAGTCACCGGTAAGTGATACCAGCCTGTTTTTCTCGTCCAGCAGTTCAGAGTTCTTTGCCAGCAGCTTATCCCTAATAGAAAGCTTGCTTTCAATCTCACCCAGGGCAGCTTCTGTTGCTTTGAGCTTCATCTTTTTGTTAGAGTACTCCTCCATCGCATTCTCTTTCTTAATTGCGATGGCTTTCGTTTGCTCACCATAGTTGATTACCTGGCTTTTAACCCTAAACTCTGTGAGTCTATCTTCTGCATCGTTGAGTTTATTTTTTGTTTTTCCTAATTCGGCTTCAAAGTATGCCACCACATCTCCGGTCTCCGCTTCTTTTACCTCCCTATACCTTCTGGAGAATACTTCGATCAGAAAAACCAATGATTGCTGACATATCCACGGGTCATTTGAGGTGTAATGCAAAATGAGCATGTCTGAAGACTTGTGACGTTTTGCATTGACAGCATTCAATGTCTTTACGCTGTATGGTGTTGTTTCTTTCCTTATTAACTGTGTGAGTAACTTGTCACCCTCAGCGTATCTAAGTCTCAACAAGTCGAACGTTTTCTTTTCATTTTCTGCCACATATTTATCTCTGGATGATTCGGGGAATTTCTGACTTAGCAAATAGGCTGTTTCTTCAGTTAGCCTGCTATCCTCTCCCAACTCGTGCAGGTGTTGCGCCAGTAACTTCAATCCAACTTCCTCAAGCGTATGACGGGATTTAATGATTGTGAGCAAGTTATCGAAAGCATTGTTGGTCGCATGATAGTCTACCTTATCACCTTCTCCCGATTCAATGTTGTAGCCGGAGGCAATACCCGTGTAAATCATGGATTCAGAAGCATACTCTTTGGGCAAGTTGTCAGTTAAGAAATAAACACTCACAGCCATCAGTACCGGTATTAGCACTAGTACTTTCAGGTTTCTATATATGAGTCGAAGGAAATCAAATAGTGTCATGGCCTTATTATTTTAATCCGAGTAGCACCTCGATTTCACTTTTCTTTTTTAGCGCCTCTATCCGCGCTTTTACAATGTCTTCTTCCATCAGATGAACCTGATTCTGTACCACCAGCAGCTGATCATATGTAGTAGTGCCGTTTTTAAACTCTACCTCCATCACTAAAGCATGTTGCTTGCGGGTATCCAGCGTGTTTTGCTTAATAGCTAAGCTTTCCAGGACAGACAGGTATTCATAGTATAGCTTGATAATCTCGATTTTCAGCCTCTGTCTGTGGTCATCCTGCAGACTACTGACACGATTTCTCTTGCTGGTGGAGAGACGAATTTCACTTTTCCTATTAACGAAAGTTGCAGGATCAACTGAAAGTGTTAAGCCCAGATTAGGAAGCAGACTAGTAGTTGTAACTGACTGGTTTTCTGTCCCTAATGTAGTGTTCGTAGAAAAAACATTTACACCCAGTCGAAATGCTGAAACCCAATTTCTACTTTTTTGAAGCATTTCTTCTTCATACATACTAACCTCATGATCCAAAGAGCGTATCAGACCGGAGTTTGCATACACTCTGTTTACCAATGAGTCAATGGTCTCAGGGTTATTCAGAAGTTTGCTGATCTTAAAAACCTCTCTGTCGATGGAAGTAGATTCCAAGGGTGCTTGCTGGCTGAAAAGACCAAAGTTGATTAACAGGAGCATCGCTGCACTACTTAGTGCTCTTTTTACTCCTGTTCCAAGAGGTCTCGCTTGGGAATTGCTCAATAAGCTATCATATCCACCTCCCAGCTGATGACTTCTTGTACCATGCGTTACATTCCACAAGGCTCCACTCAAAAATGCCTTGAATCGACCAAAAGACCCTGATATCAAGTAACTAAAGGTGTTTTTAGGGAATGCAACAAATGCGAAGAATAGCAGGAAAGCTAGTTTTCTCCAGCCCCTCACATTTCTTCGCATAAATAAGATTCTATTTCTAGTTTGAAAGTAGGTTTTTAGGTTAGAGAGCTTACCTACAGACATGGATTCTTTATGAAGGATGGAACACCCTCTGTTTACCAATATTTTATAGCCAGCTTCTTTAATTCGAGTGGCCCAATCAAGCTCTTCATAGTAAAGAAAATAGTTTTCAGGCATTGCGCCAGCAGCCTCAATTGCCTCTTTTCTTACCATCATTGCGGCACCATGAGCGTAGCTGGTTTCATCCACTTTTAGTGCCAATGGCATTTGCTTCATGTGTCCTACTGCCTGATTTCGACCCGTCAGGAAATTCAAGGGGGTGTAGCCAGCATATTGAACAACACTAGGATTATTGTAATAGTAAATGACAGGGCAGACAATGCCGGCTTCACTTCTTTGATCTAAGACATCACAAAGAGATGCTATTGTTCCTTGTGGTATTTCAGTGTCATTATTGACAAAGAAGAGGTATTCGCCTGATGCATGAGATATGCCCAGGTTATTGCCTCCGGCAAATCCAAGGTTTTGTTCACTTCTGATGGTTATTACATGTGGAAATTTTCGGGAAATTTCCTGAGATGGATCAGCCTGGGATCCATTATCAACTACGATGATTTCCAGGTCATCGAACTCTTGTTTTTCGACAGAATCCAACAACTCCAGAGTCACCTCTAGTTGGTTGTAATTGATGGTTATAATTGATACTTTTTTCATGCTAAAAACTTGTAACAAAGTTCCCGGCATAGGATGTGTTTTATTTCAGCATAAAAACGGAATTGAAAAAACACGCAAAATGCGTAGCATCTTGCGTGTTTCACTTAGTTATTAATTCTTAATTCTGTGCGACTACTCGTCGGTTGGCTTTTTCCCAGTTTACAGAATAGCTGCCAAGCATCAGCTTGATTAATCCCAGATATACACTGAGGTTCATAAACATGAAGTAAAAAGGGATAAAGAAGATTTTGAATCGAGTCTTAACTCGTTCGAAGTAATAGCCGCCCAATGCCGCGAGATAGAATAGCGCTTGAGCTCCAAAAAGCACCTCATAATACCAAACTCCGGTTTTAGCCAGTAAAAAGCTACATATGAATACGACAGGTAGTGCCAGTGGTGCTAGTGTCCATCTCAATACCCGATGCGATACATACTGAAAGTGGAGCATCTTGTACTTAAAAGGATTCAATAATGTCCGCAACATCCAAATAGCCTGTAAACCTCCGGCACTAATTCTCACCTTTCTCTTAAGCTCATCATCCAGAGAAGAGGAGGCATACTCTTTCGCCTTTGCATTTGGTTCGTAAGCTACACGATAGCCTTTTTGAGCAATTCTTAGTGTTGTTACAAAATCCTCAATTAGCGTATCCTTATCAGGAGTTTCATAAAGCTCTGTCCTTACTGCAAATAATTCACCGGCTGCCCCTACCACACTATGCAATTTGTAGTCTAGCTTTTTTAGGAATGACTCGTATTTCCAGTAGATCCCCTCTCCTGCTGCTGAGGCATCATCTTCTTCTTCAGATAAAACCACTTTCTCCCCTGCAACACCACCAACAGTATTGAATTGAAAGTGCTTCACCATCTCTTTTATTGCATTTACATTAAGCATGGCATTTGCATCAGAAAAGATAGTGATAGGGGATTTCACCTCCCCCATCACTCTGTTCACCGCCGCTAATTTGCCACTTCGCTCTTGCTTATGAAATAAAGAAATTTCTTTGTTGTTCTTTACAATATCTACTGTACCATCAGAGGAACCATCAGTTACAATTATTGTCCTGATTTTTTCTTTAGGATATGATAGTAACTGACAGTTATTAATCTTATCCTGAATAATATCCTCTTCATTATAGGCGGCAATAATATGCGTCACCTCCGGGAGATCCTCAACATCTAACGCTTGAATATTGCTTTGCTTCTTAAGCTTTACAAGTACCCAACAGATCAGTCCATATCCAATGTAGGTATAGAAAAGTATACCAAAGGATAGTATCAGAATAAGCTCTAATGTTTTCATTTCCTTATTTGTTATAGATTTTGGATGCTGTTCTATAGCCGGATTTTTGTTGATACCAATCCATAAAGCTGAAGCCATCGCTAAGAATCCACATATCGAAATTATTGTATGCGTCCCTGATGTTGGTTTTTTCATTGGGATAGTCAAAAGACTCTGGCAAGTTCATTCCCCATGGAAGCCCTTCCTTCGATTTGTAATAAATACCATTGCCTGGATCTGAAGCATCATTTCCTTCACCGAAATATGCACTATCAACTTTTTCAGTTGGAGTATAGCCAGGCAAGTGCACTTCTCTTCCTCTAGTCTTATTAATCACTAAAAATGGGTTAAATGGAGCTATACCCGCATCATTTAAATCCACGGGTGAAGAAAAAGTGGTATTAACTGTAATGGTATGAGGCTCTAGGTGAGGTTGATCAGGAAGCGTATTTACGAATCCATTAGTACCAAAACTCTGATGCACATTATCACTCACGGGAATGACTGCTTTTGACTGTCCGGCCTCAGTGCCATTCCCATCAAGAACAAACAGGTCATTTGATAGCTCACTTCCACTTACAGAACTGATCTGACTTGATGAAATATTTAGTTCAATCCCAAAACCATTCTGAAATCCTGCACCTATGGCTTTGATGACAAACTCAGACTCCAACTCAACCATTTGGTTGGTGCCGTTAGCAAGTTGTCTGTACTGATAATCAACAACAAGGTCATTGAAATCATAATCTCCAAACCCCGGCCACTGATCTTCGAATGCAAAAGAACCGTAGCTGTCTTCTCCAGGATAACTATAAACGTAAGCGTATCTGGCATCATTAGGAAATTCATCATATACATCACTTACTCCATCACCATCTGCATCAATTGGTTTGTCTACGGGATTAACATTTTCAAGGCTGATAGCCTGCACCGGATTAGCACTTAAATAAATGATTGCATCATTAAAATCATCATCTGATCCGGTCGACCTATTAAGGTCTTCGAACCCCATTAGGAACACTTCATTTTCATCATCCCAAAGCATGACATTATGCTGCTTTAAATCATCCTCGATTTCCGGGTTTAGATGCTTATGTGAAAATACTTGATGATGACCTCCGGTAATTTTATCTTGCCAGCCGTTTGCCAAAAGAACAAAACCAATACTAGTACCTGCTTCGAACCTTCCGAGCTTGACTTTATCTCCAGACTTAAGCTTACCTCCTTCTTTGTCGTAAGAGGCATTTGGAAACGCAACGTGAATGGTCTCTATGTCATTAACAGAATTTGGTGGATTCCCCGTTTCGTAAGTGTAAAAACCAAGTACATTTCTATATCCTGCGCCTTCATGTACAAACGTCATCCAAACATCTGCTTCATCGATAATATTTAGATTATTCTCTGTATCGTCCGACAAATAAGATGGGTGATATTGAGGTACCGGCTGTCCTTCAGGTAACGATGCATTAATATATTCTAAAAGTGTTTTAGAAATCTTGTCTCTTTTCTCCAGGTATTTTGGTTTTCCGTCCTTGTCGTATTCTCCAAGTGCCTGGAAGTTTGGCAATTCAGAAGTTCTTGCTCCGGAAGTATTCATCCTTCCCGCAGCTGATTGAGAACTGCTAGCATTCGATGCGTCTACCGTTTCATATTCATGATCTGTTCCATTAATAACTACTCCATCATTTAGGTCAGATACCGGTATCATTAAAAAATTTGGCATACCGATATACGAAATTTCCAACACTGCCTTTTCTAGCGTTGTGGGGAAATTATAATCAGCACTGATACTACCGTTGTTATCGGTAATAGCCTTATAAATAACATTACCTCCTTCAGATGGAGCTTTATCCCAAAGTTGAACTTTTACTTTTTGAAGGGGATCCTCGTCTTGCGTTTTAAGCTGAATGTGAATACCTGAGGTAGCAATGGTCTCATAGGCAAAGTCATCATTCAGCGTTGGGTTCTCCGGCCCCTTTACATCTTCGGATAAGACACAAGAAGAGAGCAGAACCGTGACAAATAATAAATGGTTTACTTTCATTTTTTAAACGTTTTGTTTCTGTATTGCCGCTAGTGGCGTTTTAATTAAAATTTTCATATCCATCCAGAAAGAATATTTTCTGGCGTAATCAATATCCAGTTGCTTTCTTGAATCCTTAGATGTCGCTTCTTTTCCTCGTTCGGTGACTTGCCACAATCCTGTGATCCCTGCTGGCGCCATGAATCTTCCTGTCCATCGGTCTTCAGTAAGCTTTTCCGCCTCATATAAAGGCAGGGGCCTGTTACCAACTACTGACATGTCCCCGATTAAAACATTCACAAGCTGAGGTAGCTCATCAATACTCGTGTTCCGGATGAACTTCCCAATTCGAGTAATCCTGGGATCATCCTGCACTTTGAAAAAAGAGTTATCATTCTCATTTTCAATTTTTTGCAGATACTCATTTTCCGAAAGCATCGAATCATCGCCAACAAGTAAAGTGGAATCATCCACAAGCGTTGTTTCACTTGTTGTCACAGATTTCTGGTAGTGGTTTTTGTCTTTAAGCTGATCAACCATCTGGTCAGCATTCACCTTCATGGAGCGAAACTTGTAGAACTTGAATATCTTGTAGTTTGTACCTACCCGAGGCTGCCAATAAAAGATTGGACCTTTGGATTCCAACTTTATAAGAATTGCAACTACAATAAAAAGTGGTGTTAACAGCAACAATAATGTACCTGAAAAGAGAATATCAAATGCTCTTTTCGAAAAAGGTATTTTCCTCGATTTTATGGTTTTGGTATCAGTTAGTTTGCCCATTTCTATGAAGCTTTTAATGGAGAAAATTTGCGCACACTCGCCAACGACTTGTCAATTCGGATCTTTAATTCTACCGGATTAAATGGCTTACTGATAAAGTCATCAGCACCATCTTTCAAACACTTGATCTTAACATCACTTTTTTGCTCTCCGGAGAGGAAGACCACAGGGATTAAGTCAAACTCTTGATTGGACCTGATTTTAGAAAGTACTTCATGTCCATTGCTCCCTTCAAGTCCATAGTCAAGCATTACCAGGTCCGGAACCATGTGAGATTCCATCGAATGCAATAATTTTTGACCTGAGTCAAATACGTACAATTCATAATCTGCCGAGAGAATGTTAACAAGAAATTCTCTCATCATTCGGTTGTCTTCTACGACATAAATAATCTGTTTCATTGCGTAGTTAGTTTTAATTCAAGTCCAAAATTCTTAATGCAAGACTTGATTTCTTTCAGCATAAAAACTGAAAAGAAAAAACACGAGAAATGCGTATATCAATAAGCATTTCACGTAGATCTTATGTTGGCTTCATCTCGAAGATCCAACAGCGCATGTGTGCATGCATCAATTACCGACTTTGATAGATTTTTTATCCGGATGAAGTTTGTTTTCTCATCAGCCAGGCATTCAATTTCCTGTAATTCATCCAAGATATTTATACCCAGAAGGTCAACAGAACTCTTCATATCATGAGCCACAGCCTTGATTCCTACATAATCAACTGAGATTAAACTCTCTCTTAGTGATTCGAGTGATTTTGGAATCTCCTGATTAAACAGCTGAATCATGTTATCGATAAAGCTTTCATCTCCACCTGAAAACATTTTCAGTTTAGTCAAGTCAAAAGAGCTTGTTTCTGATTCGATCTCTATACTTGAGTTATTTCCTTTGACCTTTCCAATCGTCTTTTCCTGAAGGCCTAAAACCTTTCCAATTGCATTGATGAGTTCTACATCTTCAAAAGGTTTAGGCACATACTCATTCATTCCGGCGGCCAGGTATTTTGTTCGTTCGCCTTTCAATGCATTGGCTGTCAGTGCAATGATTGGCACATCCATATTCAGCTTATTCCTGATGATATCGACAGCTTCCATTCCGCCCATTTCCGGCATTTGTCCATCCATCAGCACGATATCATATTCTTCTGATAAAAGCCTGTCAATTGCCACCTTACCATTATCAGCTACTTCTACCACTGCCTTTTCATTCTCAAGAATAGTGGTAGCATACACTTGATTTACAGGATTATCCTCTACCAATAGTATTCTTAAGTCTGTAAGTACATAATTGATGGTCGCTTCTTCTTTGTCTATCAGGCTATCTTTACTTCCTTCTTCAAATGGAATCTCGATATGGAAAGTAGTTCCCAAACCCACTTCACTTTCCACCTTGATTTCACCATCCATCAGCGATACAAGCTGCTTACAAATGGACAGTCCAAGGCCCGTTCCTCCGTATTTTCTAGTGGTATTATTGTCTGCCTGACGGAAGCTTTCGAATATCGTATCAATCTTATCTTCCGGTATCCCGATACCAGTATCTTTTACTGAAAACCTAATTTTATTTTGATTCCCTTTTACCTTTACAAGTTTCGTAACAATTCTTACCTCCCCTTCATCAGTAAACTTTATTGCATTACCTACAATATTGGTGAGTATCTGAGACAGTCGAACCGGATCCCCAAGAAGAATCTTTCCCTTCAATTGCTCATCCATTTCATTTACTATGTAGACGCTCTTTTCAGCAGTACTGTATTGTGCAGTGGTGGCCACATTATTAACAATTTCTGAAACGCGAAGGCCTGTTGACTCCAGCTCCATTTTGCCGGAATCAATTTTAGAAAGATCCAGCAAATCGTTTATAATAGACAATAAATGGGAAGCTGAATCTCTGATAGATCCAAGATATCCCTTGTCTTTCTTAGTTAATTTAGCTTTTGAGAGCAGCTTGCTCATACCCAGAATTCCATTGAGTGGAGTTCTTATTTCATGGCTCATATTGGCAAGAAACATCTCTTGAGTTTTTAAGGATACCTCAGCTTTCTCCTTCGCCTCCTTAAGCCTTTTTTCCATCTTCTTTCGATCTGTGACATCCCTTGCAACTGCATGAAACCCCCTGATCTTACCATCTACCTCTATGATTTTCACGTTTTGCCCTAGCCATATTTCATTTCCTTCTGAATCGAGAATAGGAAATTCAAAATATGAAATCGATTCGCCTGCAGCTAATTGATCCATGTAAAACTTGGCTGTACGGTCCTTCCAATCTGTACGAACAGGCAAAGTGAAATGCATGCCTTTAAACTCATCATCCTCTACCTTTAGGATTTTCTTGGCTCGTGGATTTAGATAGGTGAATTCACCTTTATTATTGGCCCAGTAAATAATATCATTGGCCTCCTCTACCAGGAGTTTGTATCTCGCTTCGCTCTCGCAAAGCGTCTTTTCTGCTTTTTTCTGCTCCGTAATATTGTTTGCATATACACTGATGTATCCCCTTTCGACCAAAGGATTGATCTGAAGCAAATAGGTAGAACCCTGGAGTTCAATTTCTTCAATGCGTGTTTTTGAAGTATCCTCAAAAAGGAATGGAGGGCATTCTCCACCTATGGTGCATCCACAATGATCAAAAAGTGGTTTGCATGCCGTATTAGCATATTGAATGATGCCATCTAACCCTACACGGAAGATTGGATTTGGGCTTTCTTCTATCAGATCTTGGAATTCAATACAGTCCATCATATGTCAATGTATTCTTTGATTCAATTTCAAAGGAAACATTCACACTATGACCGGATCGGAAATTTCGTTGAAATGCAGAATTTAAAGTATCATGTGCTTTTTGGGATAGTTGAGGGATTCCCATCCCTTACCGCTCTATAATGAGGAGACATAATCTCTATATCTGCCTCATTGAACTTATCCTGAATATTACTGTGTAACTCTGAGTATATACGTGGCATCTGCTCAGGCAAGTCGGTGTAGGCGTTTAGCTGATAGGCTACATACCAGTCGTCCAGGCTGGTTTGAAGCACAAACGGCTCCTTACTTATATTGACTCCATCAGTGGCCACAGCAGCCTCTATCAGTAGCTCATGCACTTTCCTCCAGGGAACATCATAACCTATTGTCACAGAAGTGTGCAGGATTAATCCAAGCTCTTTACTACTTGAAGTATAGTTAACCGTATGCCCTGTGAGAATAGAAGCATTTGGTACTGTAATGTCTTCATTCTTAGTCGTTCGAATGCGAGTAACCAACAACGTTTTTTCAACAACTTGCCCGGAAACTTCTCCTACCTTGACTCGATCACCCAATCGAAAAGGTCGCATATATGTGATAACTAACCCTGCGACTGCATTTGCTATCGCAGAGGATGATCCTAAAGAGAAAAGAATACCAAGGAACACAGATACACCTTTGAATATATCAGAATCAGACCCTGGTAAATAAGGGAAGATTACGACAAACATGAATGCGTAAATCAGAAACTTGACAATGTTGTAGGTAGGCATTGCCCAGTCTTCGTGAAACCCCGTAATCTTTAAGTGACCTGCCTCTATCTCGTGAGAAATAAATTTCAAAAAGCGTACAAGGTATTTAGTGATGACATAGATCACCGCGATGGTGAAGGCATTGGGTAAGTAATTCCAAAAAGAAAGTAAAATATCTTGCGCAGGACTTAATATCCAACCCAATAGTGTTTCTGCCCAATGTTTGGTAAATGGAAATAACCCAAAAATAATTGGCAATGAAAAATATAGAACGAGCGCGAAAAATCCCCATTTTAAAAACCCAACACCCCTAACAACAACGTCCAGTTGTCTGGTAGGAGGAAGGAACTCATAATTACCCAATCGAATGCCAGTGAAGTATTTCTTTTTGTTCATCACTAACCATCCCTGTATACCGGTAAAAAGTCTATTGAGGAAGTAAATGATCAATACAGCAATCCCTATGATAAGGAAGACAAGTCCAAAACGTGATGCGATATTTCTAACAGTACTTCTATTTCTTTCCTCAAGTACATAGGAGGCAATCTTGTCCTTATAGTCATTCGCAAGTGACTCCTTAGATTCAGTTTCAAACCATAAAGCATCCCAATCAGAAACACTGGTGACAATGAGGTTTTGGTACATGATATCAACTGTGCCCTCATGTTCTTCAGTATACAATGAATCTGAATGGAAATAATCGTCACGAATCAGTAAGTCAATTTTCTCAGAGACATTAGCGGCACGTTCTTCGGCCATTATCGGTCCAAGCTTCGTGTAAATGGTGAATAATGAATCACCATTGGGAGCCACTGAAAATCCTTTGGTTGTCTCTCTAAGCTTAAGGATTTTTGATTTTTGAGCTGCATTCCTCACTGAATCTCTGATTTCAATTTCCCGGATTTGTTCTCGCAGTGAAGCCTGACTAAACTTATCGCTTTCCTGCAATAACTGAATGCGCTTAAGCAGATCTATACGAGCTAGTGAATCCTGTGATCGCTGTATTTTGTTTTGTCTCAGCAACCTTTGATAAGTTTCAAGTTGTTGCGTGAGACTGTTCAACTTACGTTGAACACTGTCGGATGGCTGCTCGGTATTTTCTTGCCCTTTTGATCCAAATGAAATCAAAAAAATAAAGAGGACAAACAGGTAGTTTTTCATGTATAAATATTGGCGCTATGAACGCTGAATTTTAAGAAAGGTTTGGATGAAGATACGATAAAAATGGCATAAAAAAAGAGGCCTAAAATAAGGCCTCTTCAATTTTATTGATAATGAAATAATTATCCAATCTCTACCAACTTGATATCAAATACAAGATCTTTTCCTGCCAACTCATGGTTCGCATCCACTGTGATTGCCTGATCAGAAACAGCTGTTACAGAAACATATGTTTGATGTCCCAAATCATTTGTTGCAACTAGCTTCTGACCTACTTCCGGTTTCATTTCTTCAGGTAGTTGATCTTTAGGGACTTCCTGAATCAACTCATCTCTTCGATCACCATATGCCTCAGCTGATGGTATGGTAACCGTCTTTTTCTCGTTGATTTCCATTCCATTCACCGCTTCGTCAAATCCCTTTATCATTTGTCCGCCACCTACAGTAAACTCAAGTGGATCACGTCCCTCCGAAGAGTCAAATACTTCACCTGATGTGAGCTTGCCTGTATAATGAACTTTTACTTTGTCGTTAGCTTTAGCTTTCATAAAAAATTGTCCGTGTATAAAATAATTCTAAATGCAAAGGTACTAAAAATATAGAGGCATGGATTTCAATATCTAAATTTTATATGTAACTACATTTAATGTATTTACGTATACATTCGCATCTAAATAGAAACCTTGATTAGAAATGAAAAAAGTAATTCACAAAGCTGATACAAGAGGCGAGGCAAATTTTGGCTGGCTCAACAGTAGACACACCTTTAGTTTTGGCCAATATTACAATCCTGATCGCATTCAATTTGGTTTGCTGCGTGTATTGAATGATGACATTGTAATTGGCGGTGCTGGGTTTCCGACACATCCACATGATAACATGGAGATAATCTCCATCCCTTTAAAAGGAGCCCTTGCGCATAGAGATAGCACTGGTACTGAAAAGGTGATTAATACCGGAGAAGTACAAATAATGAGTGCCGGTAGCGGTCTAACGCATTCAGAGTACAATGCAAGTAAAAATGATGAGGTGAATTTTCTCCAAATCTGGGTATTCCCAAAAGAAAAGGATATCAAACCAAGATACGATCAAAAAGAGTTTCATGCCTCTGAGAGAAAGGATCGATTTCAGACTGTAGTTTCACCTTCAGATGACCATGCTTTATGGATAAATCAGGATGCCTATTTTTCTTTAGCTGATTTAGCAAGTGGTAATACGATTGAATATACTACGAACCAACATGGCAATGGGGTTTACATTTTTGTATTAGAAGGACAAATAGAAGTAGCTGACTCCACCCTTAGTAGACGAGATGCAATAGGTATATCAGACGCTGAATTGATTTCAATTTCTGCCGCTGAAGATACGGAATTGTTGGTGATAGAAGTACCAATGAACTAGTTATGGATAGCTTTAAAATTCCGGCAGAAACTCGTATTGGACATGTGCATTTAAAAGTGTCCAACATCCAGCAATCCTTGGATTTCTATTGTGGACTTTTGGGGTTTGAACTAATCACAACCTATGGTGATGATGCCGCTTTTATTTCGGCAGGTGGATATCATCATCACATAGGATTGAACACATGGATGAGTAAAGACGGAAGCCCTCCTCCCCGTCATACAACAGGTCTTTTTCATACGGCCATTTTACTTCCCACCAGAAAAGATCTGGCTATTTTATTGCATCGACTGAGAGATGCAAAATATCCAATAACCGGTGCTTCTGATCATGGTGTCTCAGAAGCGATTTACTTAAACGATCCGGACCAAAACGGGGTGGAACTTTATTGGGACAAGCCCAAAGAGGAATGGCCAAAAAAGGCAGATGGTTCACTGGATATGTATACCAGGCCATTGGATTTAGCCGGATTAATGGCTCAGATACAATCCAAATAACTATATGACCATTCGACAGAAGTAGCACGCATGGTTTAATCAATACCGTAAATCATGATATATTCCTATTATAATCACACTACTTCACATGAGATATACAAAAACTTGCATCATACTTATAATACCACTGTGTCTTCTTTCATATTCACACGCCCAAATCCCAACCTTTAACCCATTTTTCTTTGGGCAAAAGAAACAGCAAACGAATGTCACTCCAATTAATTTAACCTCGATTGGTAAATACTACGCAGATCGGAGTTGGAATGCCGGTAATATTTATCTGAATAATGGAGACTCACTCATTGCATATTACATGCGATATGATTTGATAAGAAATCATCTTGAAATCATTATCGATACCAAAATTATGGCTATTAACGGAAGTTTTATCGACCACTTTGAATGGTTTAGTATTAATAGGCTTCAACCTGAAAAGTTTGTTAACAAACAAAACTATGGAATGCCTGAATTATCAGAGGTGCCTGGTTTTCCCGAACTGATGGTTGACGGTGATGTGAAGCTTTTAAAGTGCAAGAAAGTATTCGCTCCTCGACAAGCTACTTCACCTACTCTTGTAAACGACACTGATGAAGAAATTCAAATCCTGGAACTTTATTACTATATAAAGAATGGAGAAATATTTGAGGTGGTGGGTAGTAAAAACAAAAACCTAAACTTTTTAGATCATGTTGGCCTTGAAGATTTCGTCAAAAAAGAAAACCTGAAATTTAATAACGAAAATGATTTGGTGAAGATTACAACCTTCATCAATGAGGAATAAAAAAAGGCGGTTAAAACCGCCTCTTTTTTGTAGTTATATTTAATTTATTGGTTTTCTGCAAAAGGAGTTGGAAACTCCGACAGAACAACATCTCCGGTACGATCAATCGGAAGTTCATCTAACCTATCGTACCTTCTCATATCCACCCATCGATGACCCTCACCGAAAAGTGAGTATCTTCTTTGAGTCAACATTTCGTCTTCCACTTCGGAATCAACTGCAACATTAGCTGAAGATGCACCAAGTCCTGCCGCTGCTCTCACAATATTTAATACTCTTAAAGCCTCAGCATTGTTAGTGCCAATATTCGCTTCAGCATAGATGAGCATCAACTCTTCATTTCTAATGATAGGCACAGGAGCAGTGTTACTAGAATAAAGTGTTACTTGTCTGCTGCCAGATAAGCCATCAAAAGTCACCGTTATAGGCCCTTCATCCGGATCATCTTCAGGGTCAAACAGACTCGTTTTTTCAGTAACTCGTGTATCACCTGCCTCAGCATCTGCCGAAAATGAAGGATGCGCCATGTATCTATCCTGATTAGGAATATAAAATAAAGGGTTAGCTATATCATTTCCTGTTAATCCAAATACATGTGCAGGCCCTACATCAAGTCCGGCATTTTCATCATAAAATGAGTCACCAAGGAAACTTAATGCCGCAGATTTATCATCTTGATAGATTGCCACTCTCGCTGATATTGCCCTGTTAAACTGAGCAAACGTAGATGGCGTATCAAATCCGGCAAAACCGCTGCTCAAAGGAAAATCAAACTCATCCTCACCAGCTGCAAACTCACTTGCAGCATTTAAAAGCTCTGTGTTTGCATCATTGAGCATTGTTCTAATAGCCGATAAAGCCTCTGAGTATGAAACGAAAGCTCCTAAATCATCTGGATCGTCTACATTGATTCGAATACCGTTAGTATACTGCCTGTTGGCTACCATCATCAATGCATAAGCTTTGAATGTTCTGGCGTATCCCCTGTAACCATCAAGTGCCTCTGCACTTAGTGAGGTTGCAGAGTTATCTACTGCAGTCAGCAATAAATTAGAAGTCTGAACCACTTTATACCATGCAGCATATGCACGAGTGGTAAGGAATCCATTGTTATCCAAAGGACCCTTTAGAATCTCACCGGTATATCTTGGATCAACCTGAGTCAAGTCATTATACTCTCTTCCAAGAATACTTACGGTTTGGTAATGGAAGCCTAAATCATTTCTAATTACAGCCTCAAGACCTGTTGTCAGCAACCTTAAATCTTGCTGGGTTGCACCTTGCTCAAAACTGGATACAGTTGGAGCATTCGGATTTTCTATTTCGTCCAAAGTACATGCTGAAAGCACACTAAGGACAAATATGAAAGTTATTTTATTGTATATAGATTTCATGTTATATGTCCTTTTCATTAAAATTTAATATCTAAGTGAAAGTTGATAAACTTACTGGCAGGATAAGGAGTTACCTCAACTGTATTAGCCAGTACATTATTACCAAAGTTTGATGCTTCAGGATCATAACTGTTGTAATCAAAGATATTTACCAGATTTCTTCCAGACATCCCCACTTTAACCTGAGATAGCTGTGGAATTAACGTTTTTGGTAATGTGTAAAACAATCCAATCTCTCTTAGTCTGATATATCCGGCATCTTCGATTAATGGTGCAGGATTAGCGAAAGCTTGACTTGCTCGATAATCACCATTACTAAGTGTTCCTGAAGGATCAAGCCCGGTATCATCATAATCCCAGGTTGTTCCTGCTAAGTCATAAAGCAAAGTGGTCAAGTTGATTGCATCACCACCATTCTTCCAGTGCCACAAGAAGGTCAAGTCAAAGTTTCCATAACTAACCGAATTAAACCATGACATTTGAAAATCAGGTTCTGCATTTCCATAAACAGCAAACCCATCACCGTCAGGATCACAATTGTCACAATCTGAAGCAATGTAAGTTCCAACGATTTGAGTTGCGCTTTCTCCTTCTTTAATTAGGTAAGTACCCAATGAAGCTGCGAATCCACCGGTAGTAAATGATGGAACATTTAACTTAGTTACCTCGGATTGATTTTTCCACCATCTGATTGTTGAATTCCAAGTGATATTGTCATTCTGAATAACAGTCGCATTTAATCCAATCTCGATACCTTTATTTTCTAATTCAGCACCATTAACTACTCGGTTAGTAAAACCTGAAGATGGCTCATTTTGAGCTTGAAGTAGTACATCTTTGATCTTCTTGTTATATAAGTTAACAGTCAAACCAATTCTGTTGTCCAGCAATCCAATATCAGCTCCAACTTCAAGTTCGGTCTGTCTTTCAGGCTCAACATTAACGTCTCCTAGCAAGTTACCAGGAGAAACACCTGCATTTCCACCAATGAATTGTGGATTCGTTAGAATAAACCGCTGATTAAATTGAGAGAATCTTCCAGCTTCACCATAAGCAATTCTAGGCTTTAGGTTATTAACTATACCAGAGCTCCAGAAATCAAATTCGTGAAGGTTAATAGCTAAACTAGCTTTTGGATAGTAGTATAGTTTATCAGCATCTCCATTGTTGGTAGATTTATCACCTCTTAATCCAACAGTACCAATAATTCGATCTTGGTAATTAACCTCTTCCTGAACGAAAAATCCTTGATCTTCCTGAGGGGTGATAATTTGCTGCACTCCAACATTTGCCGACTGACCAAGGTTAGTTTGAGATCCGTTAAGACCTGTAGCAGTAGTAATAACTGTGTTCTTATCAAAATTCTGCAAGAAGTACCCAGCTTGAGTCGTGAAACTCAATCCATTGTCAAGAAAGTATGAATGCACCAAAGAAGCAGTAAAATTAGAATTGGTATTCACTGTACTTCCTGAAATAGAAGCACCTCCAAGAGAAGAGGCTGGTCGGAAATATGAAATCGTTCCTGGGAATATACTTGTAGTTCTCAATGTATACTGATCAATACCTCCTTGTAGAACTAACTTTAGCTGATTATCATCTTGTGTCAGGATTTTAACATTGGTAGTGAGACCACCAATATATCTATTTACAGACTCCCTGTTAGTTGTAACATCTACAGTTTCTAACGCATTTGATCCCGCAGGTGCTGCCGGGTAAACACCGTTTACCGGACTTAAGTCCTGCCACGGATAAGTAAATGCAAGCGCATAACCTACCGTTCTGTTTTGGTTACCATTATTGAAGAATCCTTTATCTGTTTGCGAATTGATGTAGTTATTCGTTACATAGATATCAAGCCAGTCATTGAATTTGTGACCAACATTTAATCGAACGGATTCTTTTGCATATCCAGTATTTTTCACAAGACCAGGTTCATCCTTAACTGTAGCTCCAAAGAAGAAATCAGTCTTCTGATCTCCACCGGAAACTGAGAACCTGGAAGTTCTTGAAACCCTTACATTATCATATAGCTCAGCTTCATAATCCCTAAGACCTTCATTATTGAAAGTTGCAACTGCTGAAGCTCCACCAATCGCTTGTATCTCTGATTCATCCCAATCTCTTAGACCTAAAAGTCTTGTTGGAGATCTAAATCCGATGGTTTGTGAGAATGAAGTTTGTGATTTACCGCTTTTACCTCTCTTGGTAGTAATAATAACCACCCCTCCTGCAGCTCGCGAACCGTAGATAGCTGCTGCCGAAGCTCCTTTAAGAATCTCGATTGACTCAATGTCCTCAGGATCAATATCCGCAATCCTGTTAGTAGCGTCATCCTGGTTAGTAGAAGGGTTACCTCCACCTGCGGCTTCAGAAACAATATTGTTTCCAAGTGATGTTGTTGAGTTATCAACGTAAACACCATCGACAATAAATAATGGCTGCTGATCTCCGAAAATAGAGGTTACTCCACGCAATCTCATTGAGATACCTCCACCAGGCGCACCTGAGTTTGCACGGATATCTGCTCCTAAAAACTTACCGGACAAACCTCCGTCTAAAGTGGATTGATTTGTGATTCCTGTAAGGTTTTCAGAAGAGATTGAAGCTACTGAATTAGCCAAATTGGATCGCTTTACAGAGGTTGCAAGTCCTGTTACAACGACCTCATCCAAGTTTGTCACGTCAGTTCGCATCGCTACATCTCCAGCATCAGAAGCAGCAACTTCTTGACTTGAATAGCCAATAGAAGAGAATACTAATGTAGATCCCGAAGGGACTGACAACTCATATTCTCCATCGATTCCAGTAATAGTACCGTTTGTAGTCCCTTTAACCAGTACTGTTACACCCGGTAGCGGCTCACCATTGGAGGCGTCCGTGACCGTTCCGCTGACCCTCATATTTTGGGCCATCAAAAAACTAATGGGCAGCATCAATGCCAAAACCATTAGCTTTCTTTTTAAGTAGTTTTTCATCATAAGTAGAGTTTTTAACTTAAAAATTAATTTAACATATCGATAAAACTCACGAAATATTGGATGAATACCAAAAATTGGACGGTAAAATAGATTGTCAAAGCAACAACCATTTGTAAAGAATTACGTATTCAGAATAGCATTCTGAATTTTCAAAATCCACTTAGCATTTAAGAAGAATTTTTCCGATTACAGAGCGGTTCTCTATCCTTTCCAATGCACTTTTCGCATCTACTAAGTCATATACTGAATCAATAACAGGTGATACTTTTCCGCTTTCTACGATTTTGAAGAGTTCCTGTATATTGGATTTATTCTGTTCTGGAAAATTTCTAAAGAAATTGCCCCAAAACACACCTACCAATGAGGCACTTTTTAGTAGCGGGAGATTTAATGGAATTGAAGGGACATTTCCGGCTGCAAAACCTACAACTAAATACCTCCCCATTGATCCAATTCCTCTGAAAGCCTGCTCTGTGTAGTCTCCTCCAACCGCATCGAATATTACATTGGCACCTCTACCATCTGTTAAATCCTTTAAAGCTGATTTAATATTCTCGGGAGTATATTTATGCAGTACATCAGCCCCTAATTCTTTACACGATTTTAGCTTTTCATCAGAAGAGGCACATGCAATAACTCGCGCACCCATCAGCTTACCTAATTGAATAGCAGCAGTTCCTACACCCCCTGAAGCTCCCAGAATGGCTAACGTTTCTCCTTCCTTTAATCGAGCCCTGTCCTTAAGTGCATGAATCACTGTACCATGTGTCATTAACGTAGCTGCCGCATCCTTGAAACTAACATTATCAGGAAGGTGATATGTGTTTTCAGCAAAACCATGAACTTCTTCTGCAAAACCTCCCCATGATGTTCCTGACACCACCCGATCTCCTGCTTTAAACTCGTTTACATCCGGCCCCACTTCTTGAATCACTCCACCCACTTCTCCCCCGGGTGAAAAGGGTAAATCAGGCTGAAATTGATATTTTCCCCTAATGATTAAAGTGTCAGGGAAATTCACTCCGGCGTATTCAACCTTGATTTTTACTTTTCCGGCACCTGGATTTCCAATTTCATGATCTCGGTAAACCAGTTTATCAGGACCACCAAGCTTTTCCACTAAAACTGCTTTCATAATATTGAGAGAACATTTTCAGGTGGCCGACCCAAAACTGCCTTATCACCATCAACCACTATTGGTCGTTCAATCAATTTCGGATAGTTGACCATGGCTTCCACCCACTCATCATCAGATAAGTCTTTGCCTTTGAAGTTTTCTTTAAAATCTGCTTCACCTTTCCTGATTAGATCAACAGGCTTAATTCCTAACAGATTAATGACTTCTTTCAGTTCTTCTTTTGATGGAGGTGTTTTTAGATACTCCTTTACAATGAAGTCCCTTCCTTTTTCTTCAATAAGCCCGAGCGTTTGTCTACTCTTGCTGCAGCGTGGATTATGATAAATCGTCATCATTTGGATAATACTTCTTTATTTATAGACATGGTAACTAACATGTGAGGAACGTCTACTACTTCTGCAATTTTAAGATCACCTGCAAGTGAACACAGCATGTAGGCATCATTCCGGCTCAAATTATGATTAGAAGTTAGGTAATCTATCATATATCTGGTGGCTTTCTTCGCCGCTTCATCAATGGTGGTTGCGTAGGCCGTCACAGCATAAACATCATCGTTTTCATATTGTGGTTCTTGAATAGAGGTGCCCTTAAGCAACTCGATCTCAACTAAAAATTTCATCGGGGCTTCTATTGCGGTTCCACATACCTCACCCAGACCCTGAGCTGCATGAGCATCACCAATTGAAAAAAGTGCTCCCTCTACAAAGACAGGTAAATAAACGGTCGTGCCCTCTACAATATTTGGATCATCCATATTACCACCATTTGCACGTGGAGGTATGGTTGATAAAAGACTATCTGTATCAGGTGCTACTCCCAAAACACCGGGAAATGGTTTTAATGGTATATTAATTCCATCTGCAAACCGTACATTGTTCTTTCCGGCTAGTTCAAATGTTTTTAAATGTGGTTCGGTGAATTCATCCGCCAAAAACCCAAACCCTGGTAAAATTGCAGTCCAACCCCAGTCCCCTATTTCTATTTTATGCAAGGTAACCGCCAGAACATCTCCCGGTTGCGCTTCATTTACATAGATAGGGCCTGTCAAAGGATGAATCGGATCAAAGCTTATATTCATGAGGTCTGAAGTATCCGAGTTTAGCGTCAACTGACCATCCGTTGCTTCTTCTGTGCTTACCTCTACTACTTCTCCGGAATTAATAGTGAGCACCGGCTCAATTGACCTACTCCATTTGTTATGCGTTTGATCTGAAGTAAGTGTATGGTCTGCTAGAGGAACTACCGCATCCGTCAGATCCTCCGTACTACTTTCAACATTCATGGTACAGCTGAAAGCTGCTACCACTAATATCCAGATAAGGTGCTTCATAAGATTTAGGGTTGGTTTCACAATCATTAAGTTTTATACTTACTAACTTATTAAAAAATCTAACCTCATGAAATGAGCATGATGAATAAAACATCTGCAAAGAATGAATAATAATCATGCGAATTTCCCGGCGGGGAACCGCATATGTCCTATAAAAAAGCAAAACATATCCACATGAAAATCATTTATCTACTTCTCTTCATGAGTATGGTAATCACCGTGCCTGCTCAGCGCAAGAAAAAAACAACCGGCAACCCTTCAGCTACACCCGCGGAACAGCGATGGGATGGCTACCAAAAACGTTTGCAACTGGAGCAAAACTCGCTGGTAAAGAATGTACCATTCAAAAATGTGGGCCCTACTGTCATGAGTGGACGAGTAGTCGATCTTGCAGTAGATCCCGGTGATCCATCTCACTTCTATGTGGCCTACGCTTCCGGCTCCCTCTGGGAAACGAACAATAACGGCACCTCTTTCGAACCAATCTTTGACAATCAAATTGTAATGACAATAGGTGATATAGCGGTCGATTGGAACAATGATGTCATTTACGTAGGTTCCGGAGAAAACAATGCCAGTCGGTCCTCTTACTCCGGATATGGCATTTTCAAGTCTGATAACAACGGTGAAAGTTGGGAGAATGTAGGGTTAACCGAAACACATCATATTGGACGTATCATCATTCATCCTGAGGATCCAAATACAATTTGGGTCGCAGCTTTGGGTCATCTTTATTCTGAAAACCCTGAACGAGGCATTTATAAATCCACTGATGCCGGAAAGACCTGGAGTAAAACTTTGTTTGTAAATAACAGAACAGGGATTGTGGAATTAATCATGCATCCTGAAAACCCGGACCTGCTCATCGCAGCAGCATGGGAGAAGGATAGGAAAGCCTGGAACTTCACGGAAGCCGGACCTGGGACAGCCATTTACAGATCAGAAGATGGTGGCAATACATGGAATGAAATATCAGACGATTCAGGATTCCCTGATACTAATGGAACCGGTCGAATAGGCCTTGCTTTTGCTCCCTCAAACCCAAACATTGTATATGCCATACTTGATAATCAGGATCGCAGACCAAAAGAAGGTGATGAAGATGCAGGTCTAACCAAGGATCAATTACGCTCTATGAGCAATCAGCAGTTTCTCGCTCTTGATAATAGTGACCTTAATACGTTTTTAGATGATAATGGATTCCCTAGAGAATACAATGCAGTGGATATCAAAAAAGATGTGGAAGCCGGCAAAGTAAAGCCCATTGACCTGGTGACCTACACCGAGGATGCCAATTCGCTTCTTTTTGATACCCCGGTAAAGGGCGGCGAGATGTATCGATCTGATGATGCCAGTAAAACCTGGACTAAAACACACGAGGGTTACATTGAAAGTATGATCTATTCGTATGGATACTATTTTGGACAAGTGCGTGTAGATGCCCAAAATCCGGATGTTATTTACACGATGGGGGTACCGATTGTTCGTTCTGATGATGGTGGAAAGACCTTTAAAAGCATCAATGAAGATAATGTACATGTAGATCATCATGCGCTTTGGATCAATCCAAATGATCCAAGACATCTGATACTCGGTAATGACGGAGGTGTATATGTTAGCTATGATACAGGCGAAACCTGGATTAACTGTAATTCACCTTCCGTGGGTCAATTCTATTCCATTGCTGTAGATATGGCTAAGCCTTACAATGTTTATGGTGGGCTTCAGGACAATGGGGTGTGGAAAGGCCCCAGCACCTATGAATATTCCAGAAGTTGGTACCAGGAAGGCAGATACCCATACGAACGTTTAATGGGTGGTGATGGTATGCAGGTAGCAGTAGACACCCGTGATAATACGACAGTCTATACTGGATATCAATTCGGAAATTATTTCAGAATCGATACAGAAACCGGTGATCGAAAATACATTACGCCCCGTCATCAGCTAGGTGATGCACCATACCGATGGAATTGGGAAGCACCGATAACCCTATCAAGTCACAATCAGGATATTGTCTATTTCGGAAGCAATCGATTTCACCGCTCCATGGACAAAGGAGATAATTTTGAAACACTAAGCGATGATCTTACCAATGGTGGCAAAAAAGGAGATGTAAGCTATGGGACGCTTACAACCATATCTGAATCCCCAACTCGATTCGGATTAATTTATGTAGGTAGTGATGATGGTTTGATACATCGATCGAATGATGTGGGTGAGACTTGGACAAAGATCACAAACGGTCTTCCATCTGATTTTTGGGTAAGCACTGTCGTTGCTTCTGCTCACAAGGAAGGACGCGTTTACGCCTCTCTGAATGGTTACCGCTGGGATAACTTCAAGCCTATGGTTTTTGTAAGTGAGGATTATGGCAACAACTGGAAGAATATCTCATCCGAACTACCAATGGAGCCTGTGAATGTAGTAAAAGAAGACCCTGTAAATGAAAATATCATTTATGTAGGGACGGATCATGGGGTCTATGTTTCTTTAGATCGAGGCAAAAGCTACCAGGCTTTTGTAAAAGAACTACCAAATACACCTGTACATGATTTAATCGTTCACCCCAGAGAAAATGATCTGGTGCTAGGCACACATGGAAGAGGCATTTACATTGGAGATGTCTCACTGGTACAGCAGCTGGATGAACAGATTCTAGCTAAAGAGCTTCACTCTTTCCCAATTGATGAGTTGACGCATAGCTCTCGTTGGGGTAGAAAATCCTGGGCTTGGGGAGAAGTGATGGAACCGACAATTGATGTGGCCTTCTATTCTGGAAACAATGAAGAAGGAAAGATTGAAATTATCTATAATGATCAGGTAGTTGCCTCTTTGGCCATCTCCGCAGACAAGGGATTAAACATCATCGAAATGCCATTGGAAACCGATGAATCTTTCAAAGACTTGCTAGACGAAGAACAAAAGGAGGATTATAAGGTGGCAGAGAATGAAAAGTATTACCTAGCTATCGGAGAATACACTGTTCGTATCACAGTAGGTGGCACCAACGTAGAAACACCATTGACAATAAAAAAACCAAGGGAGAGACCGGGTAGAAAGGAATAAGGAATAATAACTAATGGTAAAGAGGCCACCTTTTTCAAGGTGGCTTTTTTTATTCTACAATAGCCAATTTGTATCTTTATGAAAGCATCACCAAGTTTCCAGAGTATGACTATTGAAGAAATTTCCAAAGACAATGTCTCTGATTTGGCTCAATTAGTTCTCTACCTATGGCCGGAATGCAACTATAAGGAAGAATTTCAAAATGGACTCAAGATTTTAAAGTCAAAGAATGAAACAGCTTTCATTGCAAAAAATCACGGCATTTATCTTGGTTTTATTCAGTTATCACTGCGTCATGAATATGTAGAGGGCACATCATCGTCTCCGGTGTTATACATGGAAGGCATTTATGTAGACCCCAGTCATCGAAAAGAAGGGATAGCTAAGAAACTCGTTGAAAAGGCACAATTGTGGGGCAAAACAAATGGGTGTACTGAGATGGCATCAGATTCATTCATCTCTAATAAGAATAGCATTGATTTCCATCAATCAGTAGGGTTTGAAGAAGTAAGCCGTCTGGTCACATTCAAGAAAAAGATTTGATCACCCCCTCCTCCAGTCTCCAAAAATCCAATTTCCAGGTGCACCCTCATCAGAAGAGAGAAAATAGTCTTCAAAAGCTTTAACCAATTCTCCTCCACTTATTCTGCCGTCCCCATTGAAATCTAATAAATCGAAAGCCTTTTTGGCAACAGACATATAAAGACCGTATGCCTTGAACATATCCAGATATTCTCGTTCATCTATATGACCATCCATGTCCTGATCAAACAAGGAAAAAAGATAGGTGGCGGACTGATTAATGTAGTCATTCGGTTTATTCAAGACCACTTCATCAAAAAACTTCAGCCACTCATCCAAAGTGAGTTCAGCTTCATGCTTGTCAACATCTTTAAGAATCTGAACGAATAATCGATGTGAACGAAGCTTTAAATCCAGCCGCTCCACTGAATTATCTTCATGTCCGACAATGTCACTGATATACTCGCCTACTTGCTCAAAATCATCGGATTCTAATACACCATTGCCATTATGATCCAATACATTGAAAAAATGAGTCAGCTTCTGATTTTGTAGTTCTGTCATTACTGATATTTCAAGGAAAGATACTACTAGATGAGCATTTTTTTACCCTTGTTTCGAGCAGTCAAGGAGTTTTCTCTATGATATTATTCAGTAAGGGCATCAATGGCCACAGCATAGCCTTCCAATCCCATACCGTTTATAGAACCTACACAAACCTCTTTGATATAACTGATTTGACGAAAGTCTTCTCGTTTAGCCAGGTTAGAAATGTGCACCTCAAATACCGGTGTTTCAATACCTGAAATGGCATCCCGCAATGCAATACTGGTGTGAGTATAAGCTCCGGGATTAAAAACCACTCCATCATAGCTAAACCCTACCTCATGCAGTTTGTCAATTAACGAACCTTCATGATTTGATTGAAAGTACTCCAATTCATGTGAAGGGAATTGTTCTTGCAGTTCAATAAAATATTCCTCAAATGTCTGACTTCCATAGATTTCAGGCTCACGTCTACCAAGAAGGTTCAGATTGGGTCCATTTAGAATCAAAATTTTCAATTTTGCTTTGTTATTAGTGAATTAGTTTAGTCCGAATTATGCTTTAATGCATAATTTGGGTTCAATGCCGTTTAGTTAAGAAAATTTTTCAGCAATTTGATTAAAAACCCTGATCCCTAAAGGGGAAATGACTTAAACCAGTAGGTCATCCCTTAAGGACTGAGGGTAAGGAAGTCTTAACTAAGCTGCATTGAATTTGGGTTTAGTTCAATCAAAGCTCAATTTACTGATGCTAATTGACTAATCACTAATTAACTGGCTAACTCATAACCCAAAAATGTGGTCAACTTATACGAAACAATTCAAAAGTTACCTAAAGCTGGAACGCTCTTTAGCTGCCAACTCGGTAGACGCATACCTTGCTGATATTGCTAAGCTTCAACAGTTCTTCGAGATCAAAGAACGAGAGGTGCTTCCAACCAAGGTGGTTCAGCAAGACCTCATTGACTTTTTGGAATTCATCAATGAACTAGGAATGTCTGCTTACACACAAGCACGCATGGTTTCAGGGCTTAAAGCCTTCTTCCGATTTTTAGTTTATGAAGAAGTAATCACAAAAGACCCATCTGAGCTAATAGAAGCACCCAAGCTCGGCAGAAAATTACCAGATACCCTCGATTTACCTGAAATCGAAGAGTTATTCAGCGCGATTGATATGTCAACGAATGAAGGTCAACGTAATCGAGCCATGTTAGAAACACTATATAGCTCAGGCTTACGTGTTTCTGAATTGATAAATCTAAAGATCAGCAACATCCACGATGATATAGGTTTCCTTCGGATTATTGGGAAAGGAAGTAAAGAACGATTAGTACCTATTGGAAGATCAGCGTTGAAACACATCAAAATCTTCAGAGATGAAGTCAGAGTACATATTGATGTCAAACAAGGATTTGAAGACCATCTTTTTGTAACCAAAAGAGGAAAGGCTATCAGTCGTGTAATGGTATTTATGATCATTAAAGACCTGGCAGCTAAAATTGGATTGAAGAAAAACATTAGTCCCCACACTTTTCGTCATAGTTTTGCAACACACCTGATTGAAGGAGGAGCAGATTTGCGTGCAGTGCAAGAGATGCTTGGGCACGAATCAATTACCACAACGGAGATCTATACACACCTTGATCGGGATTATTTGAAACAGGTTATTACGCAATTCCATCCAAGAAGCTGATGTATCAACTTTTAAAACCGATTCTATTTTTATTCTCGCCTGAAAGAGCTCATAAAATCACAACAAGACTACTCCATTTTGTTCTCAGATTGCCTCTTGGCAAATCACTTGTAAAATCATTGTTTGATTTCCAGGATCCTAGACTGGAACGAGAGGTATTCGGATTAAAATTCAAGAACCCAGTTGGGTTAGCTGCCGGGTTTGATAAAAACGCAGAACTAATCGATGATTTCTCCAACCTTGGCTTTGGCTTTATCGAGATAGGTACGCTTACACCAAAAGGCCAGCCCGGAAATCCTCAACCTCGTTTATTCAGACTCCCACAAGATGAGGCTTTAATAAACAGAATGGGGTTTAACAATGACGGTGTGGACGCTGCTGTTGAGCGACTAAAGAATCGAAAATCGAATGTAATTGTAGGAGGTAACATAGGAAAGAATAAGGTTACCCCAAATGAAAATGCACTTGACGATTACCTCATTTGTTTTGAAAAACTATACGAGCATGTAGATTATTTCGTGGTTAATGTCAGTTCTCCCAACACACCGGGTCTTCGAGACTTACAGGAAAAGGAGCCCCTGATGAAGTTGCTAAAAGCTTTACAGGATGAGAACAAAAAGAAAGAAGCTCAAAAACCGATTTTATTAAAAATTGCTCCGGACCTGACCGAATCCCAGCTAGATGACATTATTGAGATTACACAAAAGCTGGATTTAGATGGCCTCATTATCTCTAATACAACCATCGATCGTTCCGGGTTAAAAACTGAACAAAAAGAAGTTGATAAAATTGGAGCGGGTGGTTTAAGCGGAAAACCAGTTTTTAACAAATCAAACGAAGTACTAACGTATATCAGAAGACATCTTCCACTCGTTCATATCATTGCAGTTGGAGGGATTCACTCTGCACAAGATGCGGTAGAGAAAATTAAAGCAGGAGCCAATTTGGTACAGATCTACACCGGGCTGGTTTATGAGGGGCCGGCACTGATCAAGCGTATCAATAAGGAGCTTTTAAAAATTAGTTAACTTTAATATCATGGATATTCAAGCTCAAAAAGATGATTTAATTAAATGGCTTTCGGATTTAAAAGATCCGAAGACCATTGACTTGCTTTCGTCAATTAAGTTATCAAGTGTAAATGAAAAAAAAGTAGCAATATCAAAGGAACAGGAGGAAGCAATTAAGGAGGGTTTGCAATCAATAAAGAGCGGGAGAACAAAAAGCCATAAAGAAGCTCAGAAAGACACCCACACCAAGTACCCAAACCTTTTCTAGTTTATGCTGCCAATTGTATGGTCGGAAGATGCTATTCAAGATTATCATCAAAATATAGATTTCATTTTATCGCGCTGGTCAGAAGAGACCGCTAAAAGATTCATAGAAGAAGTGGAATTAATACTTTCCTTAATTCAGGAACATCCTCTACTCTACCCAATGGTCAATTTTGAAAATGTAAGAAAAGCAGTAATAAGAAAACAGATTTCGCTCTTCTACCTCGTACAAGAAGATCAAATAACACTCGTTAGGTTTTGGAATAATTTTCAAGATCAGGAAAACTTAGACTTATAATAATCATGTTTGATCCACGCTGAAAACTCCATTATTTTTGGAAGCAATAACCTATGGCAACAAATACCTACAAGAAGAAGAGCGAAAAGAAGCAGAAGAAAGCAAGCCTTAAATTCAATTTCGTCACAGATCGGAAATTCCACTTATTTATTGGATTTACTCTGTTATTGATTTCGATATTTCTGGGAGTATCTTTCATTTCGTATCTGAATACCGGACAAGCAGATCAAAGTGTTGTAGAGGCTTACACAAATACAGACGTTAAAGAATCCGGAGCTGAGGTTCAGAATGCGTTTGGCTTGATTGGAGCTATCGCAGCACATTATTTCATTTTTCTCTGGTTTGGGATAGCAGCTATTCTAATCCCTCCTTTCCTTTTCATTGTGGCTTACAGAATCATTTGGTTTCGGGCATTGCTTCCAATAACCAAATCTTTCAATTTCGTTGTTTTTTACCTGATTTGGATCAGCATGGTAATGGGCTATTTCCTGATAGCCCAGGAAGAAACTACCATGTGGGGATTCCTCAGCGGAGGAATTGGCTATGAGCTTGCCGTTATTGCCCAGAGTTTGATGGGCTGGGGAGCGGTCTTGTTCATCATTTTTCTTTTCGTGGTGTTCAATATGTTCTTTTTTGACATCACACGTATTCCAGCGTTTAGTGGGGTTGTTCCTTCATTCGAGAACCTTGTAAATCAGATCAAGTCATTGATCCCTGAGAAAAAACCAAAAGAGAAAAAACCAGACATCACTTCAGTTTTAGATCAAATCAAAAAAGAGGTGGAGGATGAAGAAGCAAATAAAGATGAATCAGAAACATGGGTAGTTAAAAAGATTCCATCTAAACCATCCGTATCAAAAGATAAATCTGACCCTGAATTCACTATTGATTTACCTGAATTCAAAGAAGAAACTTCGTTACCAAAAGAAGTAGAAGAAAAAGTATTTGCCCCAAAAGAAGAAGAACAGACTCCCCCACCTCCACAACCCAAAGAAGAGGCTCCTGAAGTTAAAAATGAGGAGCTCGAAGATCTGTCTTTTGAAGTAGAGCAAAAGCAATTTGAAGAAGAAGTAACAGAGGAAGCAGTCAATTACGACCCCATGCTTGACTTGCCAAGGTATAAATTTCCGACCCCAGGTTTATTAATTGAATATCCTGAAAAGGAGATGAAGGTGACCAAGGACGAGCTTGAAGCCAATAAAGATCGAATTATTGAGACTCTGGTCAATTTCAAAATTGGTATTTCTAGCATCAAAGCAACCATAGGGCCTACAGTTACCCTTTATGAAATAGTACCTGAGGCTGGTGTTAAAATTTCCAAGATCAAAAACCTTGAAGATGATATTGCATTAAGCCTGGCCGCATTAGGCATACGAATTATTGCCCCCATACCCGGGAAAGGTACGATTGGTATTGAAGTGCCAAACAAGAACCGAGAGATGGTAGATGCTCGCTCGGTAATTACCACCAGCAAATTCATGGAAAGTAAGATGGAGCTGCCTGTTGTATTAGGTAAAACCATTTCCAATGAAGTATTCGTAACCGATCTTAGCAAGATGCCTCACTTGCTTATGGCAGGTGCTACCGGACAAGGAAAGTCAGTAGGTTTGAATATTATCTTGACCTCACTACTCTATAAAAAACATCCTTCTCAATTGAAGTTCGTGCTTGTAGATCCCAAGAAGGTAGAACTGACACTATTCAATAAAATCGAAAAGCACTTTCTTGCCAAACTTCCTGATAGTGACGAACCTATCATCACGGATACTTCCAAGGTGGTGAATACACTCAATTCATTGTGCATCGAAATGGATAACCGATACGATCTGCTAAAGAGTGCTGCCTGCCGAAACCTCAAGGAATACAACAAGAAATTCACCGAGCGGAAGCTTAACCCAAATAAAGGTCATCGATTTTTACCTTATATCGTCTTAGTCATAGATGAGCTGGCAGATTTAATGATGACTGCCGGTAAAGAGGTAGAAACGCCGATTGCCCGATTGGCTCAGTTGGCTCGTGCAATTGGCATACACTTGATCGTAGCTACTCAGCGTCCGTCAGTAAACGTAATTACGGGTATTATAAAGGCAAACTTCCCAGCAAGATTATCCTTTAGAGTAACCTCTAAGATTGACTCACGAACCATTCTTGATGCCGGAGGTGCTGATCAGCTTATTGGGATGGGTGATATGTTGCTCTCGATGGGGTCCGACATGACACGATTACAATGTGCTTTTGTTGACACGCCTGAAGTCGAAAAAATATGTGACTTTATAGGAGACCAACGTGGTTATGATGATGCCTACATTCTACCTGAATATGCCGGGGAAGAAGAAACCGGAATTGGTGAAGTTGATCTTTCAGATAGAGACGCACTTTTTGCAGATGCTGCGCGTTTGATCGTCATGCATCAGCAAGGATCTACTTCACTTATCCAAAGAAAAATGAAGCTGGGATATAACAGGGCCGGACGATTGATTGATCAACTTGAAGCTGCAGGAATCGTTGGGCCTTTTGAGGGTAGCAAGGCTCGCGAAGTACTAATACCAGATGATCATAGTTTGGAACAGTTATTGTCTGAAATAGAAATCAAATACTAAGAACCTGAAATTCATAAGATGAAAAAGATATTAATAGCCATATTCTCTGTAGCAATGGTAGCACAAACCATGGCTCAATATGATCCGGAAGCTTTAGCGGTTTTGGATGCCATGAGTAGCAAATACAAGAAAGTTGATGCATTTAAGGCTTCATTCTCCCAAAAACTGACCAATGAAAGTGCTGGACTTGATGAAACCATTTCCGGAGATATCGCTGTAAAAGGTGATATGTACGTATTGGAAGTGGCAGGTCAGAAGATATACAACGATGGCACAGACATATATACCTTCAATGAGGAAATTAATGAAGTGACTATTAGCACTTATGATCCGGAAGAGTCCGAAATCACGCTTAGCAATGTGTACGACCTGTATAAAGATGGCTTCAAATATGCTTTGATTGAGAAAAAAGGAAACGGAGATCGTGTAGTTGAGCTTGACCCGGAAAGCAGAGATAAAAGCTATTTTAAGATCAGAATGACCATAAACGCTAAGGATGAGCTAAAATCCTTCACTGTGTTTGAGCGAACAGGTAATAAATACGTCTACTCTATCGACTCATTTACCCCAGCTAACTTGAATGACAGCTATTTCACATTTGATACCTCAAAATATCCGAATGTTGAGGTCATCGATTTTAGATAATATAGAATCTCAAGAAAAAGCATACCTTTGTGACGTTCAGAACAAGTCTGAACGCTTTTTTAATTTTTATTTTTTTTAATGAACATTTTTGTAGCTAAGCTTAACTATGCAACTTCAGAAGACGCATTGAGACAAGCATTCGAAGAATTCGGAACAGTTGATTCCGCTAAAGTTATCATGGACAGAGACACTCAGAGATCGAAAGGTTTCGGTTTCGTTGAAATGCCAAATGATGACGAAGGTAACCAGGCAATTTCAAGCCTTAATGACACAGAATTAGATGGTAGAACCATCGTTGTAAAAAAAGCTAACCCTAGAGGTTAAGCACTGAAACAGATTCTAAAGTTTTTTGAATTTTATATAATTGCTCGTGTGGAAACTTTTCTACACGAGCATTGTTTTATATAATTGATACGTACACTAAAATTTAATTGATTTGGCTAGACCTGCAACTACTCCGGTAAAACTCAAAGACGGATACTACATAGAACTCCGACACAAAGGTGAAAGAAAAGGAATCAAACTAAGAAGCGATAGTGTTCCTGAATTACACCAGTCGATCAAAAAATACGAGAAACTTTACGACGTTCACTTTTATGGTGAAGTAAAAAAAGGAAAAGTCGTAAACGACAAGCTTCCTGAGCTTAAATAAGCCCCATCATTTTATTGGATTTATACCTCCTGCGTTTTAGCAGGAACGGAAGAAGTATGTCCGGGAAATTTATTTCTAAATTAGCCGAAAAATCACCTACTGATCAATGACACGTCAAGCGCTTTTCGAGCAGATTAAGAAAAAGGAATCATTTCTTTGTGTTGGTCTAGACACAGATATTAAAAAAATTCCGCAACATCTCCTTTCATCTGAAGACCCCATCTTCGAATTCAACAAACAAATCATTGATGCCACATACCAAAATGCAGTGGCATATAAGCCAAATACAGCTTTCTATGAAGCTCAGGGTGCCAAAGGTTGGGAGTCACTACAGAAAACACTTGAGTACATCCCTGATGACATTTTTACCATTGCGGATGCAAAGAGAGCTGATATTGGGAATACATCTTCCATGTATGCTCGAGCCTTCTTTGAAAACATGCATTTTGACTCAGTGACTGTAGCTCCATATATGGGATCAGATTCAGTAAAGCCATTCTTAGATTTCGAAGGAAAATGGGCAATCATTCTTGCTGCAACCAGCAATCCGGGAGGGTTGGATTTTCAGAACCTTCCAGTAAGTGAAAAAAATGAAAAACTTTATGAGCGTGTTATCCGGAAAAGCTCAGAGTGGGGCACATCTGATAACATCATGTATGTGGTGGGCGCCACACGTCCGGAGGCGCTGAAAGAAATACGAAAGCTTGTACCTGACCACTTCTTACTTATTCCAGGAGTTGGGGCACAAGGAGGTGATCTGAATGCGGTGTGTCAGAATGGTATGAATAAGCACTGTGGACTACTCGTCAACTCTTCTCGCGGTATCATTTATACTGATTCATCAGAGAATTTTACGTCTTCAGCAGGAAAAGCAGCGCAGGAAATTCAGCTAGAAATGGCACATATTCTTCAACGATTATAGCAGAAAACGTATCTTAGGCTATTAATCGACATGGACGAGCACTTTCTCCATTACATCTGGAAATACCAAAAATTTACCTCAGGAGATCTCTCCCTGGCAAATGGTTCTGGTCTCACCGTTTTTTATCCCGGAAACCATAACATGGATTCTGGACCTGATTTTGAAGAGGCCAGAATAAAAATTGACAATATCGAATGGGCCGGGCAAGTTGAAATTCATTTGCGATCTTCCGATTGGTATCACCACAACCATCAGAATGATTCTGCTTATGAAAATGTCATTCTCCATGTGGTGTGGGAGCATGATAAAGAAGTAAAAATCCTAAAGGAACCAATCCCAACACTCGAACTAAAACACATTGTTGATCCCCATTTAACAAAAAAATACAAGCATTACCTTCAAAATAATGATGAAATACTTTGCATCAATCAGATACAAAAAGTATCTCCATTGACCCTGAGAAGCATGCAAGACCGTGTGCTGATTGAGAGGTTAGAAGAAAAAGCCAATAGCATTTTAGAAAAACTAAAAGTCAACAATAACGATTGGGAAGAAACCACCTATTCAACACTTGCGGAGAACTTTGGATTTTCTACCAACAAAGAATCCTTTTCCAGATTAACACAAATTCTCCCATTTCGGATTTTAAAAAAAGTATTAAATAGCCATGACCAAACAGAAGCATTACTATTTGGACAGACAGGATTTTTAAGTACAGATAGAGATGAATATCAATGCTCACTTCGAACAGAGCATGCATACCTAAGCAAAAAATATCAGTTAAGTGAACCAATGGTTAAAGCTCAATGGAAGTTTGGAAAGATGAGACCTGCCAATTTTCCAACCGTTCGCATCGCACAATTTGCTTCAATGCTTTCTCATAATCCAAAGCTCTTTTCAACCCTGATTGAAACAACTGATATAAAGCAGCTCAAAAAACAGTTATTAACCCCAGTTAGTGACTATTGGCAAAATCATTATGATTTTGGAAAAGACCGAAATCGTCCATCCAAAACCATTGGTAACGGTTCTTTTGTGAATATTTTAATAAATACCGTTGCTCCACTTTTTGCAGCATACTCGAAATATTCCGCGAATCAGGAATACATGGATAGAGCTGTGGAATTGCTAGAATCGCTTCCGGCGGAAAGCAATCGAATCACGAAGAAATGGGCTTCCACCAATATTAAAATCAATTCCGCATTCGAATCGCAAGCACATATTCAGCTATTCAAGCATTATTGTCAGAAAAGGAGATGTCTTCATTGTAATATTGGTGTAGAAATACTTAATAGGTGATAAACTGGATAGGCCATATTGCATTTTTAAGTCTCCTGGCCTTTTTGGGTGCTAGATTCATAAAATCACTGCTGCCAACGTGGGTCTTTTGGATCGGGTTAATTTTGAAATTAACAGCCGGTATTGTGCTGGGACTTATTTTCTATGAATACTATGGCGCAGGGGATACCATCAATTTTTTTGAAGATGTAAAATCAATGAAGCCCAATAATGGGAGTGAGCCAAGAACACAGTTTTTTCTATTCATACTCAAACCTGTGGTACAATTCTCAAATGGATCTTACTGGATCACTTCTCTTTATTTTTCATTCTTAAGCTTCATAAGCTTCTGGTATGGTGTTGGCCTATTGATCCGACTTTTCCCTCAACTTAAATGGCTCATTGCCATTTCTTTTTTAATGATTCCTTCCATTGTATTCTGGTCATCAGGAATTATAAAAGACAGCCTGGCAAGCGCTTCGCTTATCATATTTATCTCTACATCCGTATTCTTTTATCATAAGCATAAAATCAATATTGTTGGTTTATTCTTAATGGTGATTAGTGCATTCGTACTGTTGAAAATCAAACATTACATATTAATCTCCGGGATCTTATTTATCGCTATCCTATTTTGCCTTACGCTTTTCAAACAAATGGGACTGAAATGGAAAGTAGCTTCCATAGTGATTTTTATGGGTGCTTTAAGCTTGACCCAGATTATCCACCCTTACTTAAAACTTGATCGCATACCCTGGACATTGCATCAAAACAATCAAGCAATACTGGATAAGTCAGACGTTGAAGATCAGCTAAACATTGAGTTAACTGAATCAAGTTGGAATGAGGTACTTAAGAATGTTCCCAAAGCATTACATGCCGGCTTATTTCGGCCTTCGATTATGGATAAGACACCAATCTGGGGATGGATACATCGGGGAGAAAATATAGTGCTCACAACCCTCATTATGATGTCCATCATATTGGCTATAAAATTGAAGCCCACTGTTGATTGGCCTCTCCTATTGGCAAGTATCTGCTGCATTCTTCTTCTTGCCATCATGCTTCCACTTTCTACACCAAATTTCGGAACCTTGGTAAGGTATAAGAATGCATATATGCCCTATCTCTTTTTAATCAGCAGCATTCTTCCATATCGATACCTTACTTCTCAAACGAAGGAATAATCGCTAATTTTGCGCCTTCAAAACAAGAAGGACATGGAAAAACCGGTAATCATTTTTGGATCAACAGGAATAGCTAAAGCAGCTTTAGAAATCTTCAATTCAAATAACATTGTTGTATATGGATTTTTGGATGATGATGAAAAAACCCATAACACAGAAATCAATGAAGTAACAGTGCTTGGAGCTACGGATGATCATGGATTCACCAAACTTCTTGGACAAAAATGTGAGGCTTTTGTTGCTACTGATGACAATTCACTACGAAAGGAATATGTCGACTATTTGATCGAAACACGTAAGGTAATGCCAATGAATGCCGTCCATCAAAAAGCAACGATTTCGGATTCCTTCAGCATAGGTCATGGCAATTTTGTGAACGCCGGAGCAGTACTTTCAAATGATTCTAAAATGGGTAATCACAATGTGATCAACTCTAAAGCAATTATTGAGCAGGATGTAGAGATTGGTGATTTTGTTCAAATTGGAGCCGGATCTGTTATAAACACCAAAGTGAAAATCGAAAATGAGGTATTCATCGGGTCAGGTGTGACTGTGGTAGCTGGTGTGAAAATCGAAAAAGGCGCAAGAATAGGAGCCGGATCGGTAGTGGTTGGTGATGTGAAAAAAGGACAAACCCTTTTCGGTAACCCGGCCGTGGAAGTGAAGTAATGCGTATCTTCTGCGCATGAAGTCAAAACTCCTGATAATTGCTCTCCTTTTCTTACTTACCAGCTGTGTTCCTGAAGGTCTGATGCGTACATGGAGCACCACTGAAGAATATGATAAGAAGTTCAACAGTATACTTATCATGGGCCTCATCAACAACGTAAACCTTCGTAATGAAGTAGAGAATGAGGTGGTTTACACAGGAAGAAAATTTGACTTGCGCTGCATTAACGGCATGTCTATGTTTCCTCCGGAGCTTGGTAAACCATTTGAAGATGTGGAGCGTGCAAAAGAACGAATGCGGCAGAACGGACATGATGGGGTCATTACAGTGGCTCTTGTGGACATCAATGAACCCCGATATGTGCCGTCAGATTTAGAGTATGCTCCACTTGTTTATTATAATCGATTCGGCAACTATTTCTTCCGAACATATGATCTTGTTTACCGACCCGGATACTTTACACGGGATACCAAATACTTTATTGAAACCAACTTTTACGAATTGAAAGTCGGCAAATTGATATGGTCTGGTCGATCAACCATTTTTACTCCTGAAGAATTGGATCGCTACCTGCCTACTTATTCGAAAGGGCTAGTCAAAGAATTGAAATTACAGCGAATAATTCAAGATTGATCTCATTCTCTGTTTTCCAAAGAAACCTTAATTTTGCGCCCGTATTAACACCCTGCTGAAACAGGGCTTGGTTATTATGGAAAAACATTACGTATTACTTTATTACTGCTACAGTAAGATTGAAGATCCTGAACAGTTCAGGGAAGAACATCATAAGCTTTGTTTAGAGTTAGACCTTAGAGGACGTATTATCGTGGCTTCTGAAGGTTTAAACGGTACCGTTTCTGGTACTCAGGATGCATGTGAAAAATACATGGATGCTGTGACCAGCGATCCTCGATTCGCTCATACCGAATTCAAAGTTGACACCAACGATCAACCAGCATTTGAAAAAATGCATGTCAGGGTAAAACCAGAAATTGTTCATAGCTCTCTGCGAGAAATTGATCCTACCAAAAAGACAGGGGGTTATGTTGAGCCTGAGGAATTCAGAAAGATATTAAAAGAACAGCCTGAAGACACCATCATCCTCGATGTTCGCTCCAACTATGAGCACATGATTGGCAAATTCAAGAATGCGCTCACCCTCGATATTGACAACTTTAGAGATTTTCCTGAAAAAATCGAAGAGTTAAAAAAGTTCAAGGACAAGAAAATTGTTACTTACTGCACAGGTGGAATCAAATGTGAAAAGGCAAGTGCCTACCTACTTGAGCAAGGCTTTGAAAATGTTCATCAATTGCATGGAGGGATAATAAAGTACGGATTGGAAGCAGAAGGTGAAGACTTTGAAGGTAAATGCTATGTCTTTGATAATCGCATCGTCAAGGATGTCAACAAAGTAAACCCTAAGGTCATCTCACGATGCTATGTAACAGATGAGCCCTGTGACCGAATGGTGAATTGTGCTAACCCACACTGCAACATGCACATCCCGATGAGCGAAAAGGGCGCTGAAATTTATAAAGGTTGTTGCTCAGAAGAATGCATGAACAACCCGGACAGAAGACCTTATGATGGAACAGGCTTTTATCAGAAAAAAATGAATGGGTACAACCCGTACAAAGGCTTAAAACGCAAGTCCGTCACGCAGGATTCAAATTAACTTTTAGTAATTTGGGGGTTATAAAGTGGTTTCCTGTTTACTTTTAGGAACACCATAGAAATCTGAGCTAGCTATGCCTCATACGTTTTCGGAGACTGACCTTATTCTCAACCCCGACGGAAGTGTTTATCACTTGAGCCTTAGACCCAAGGATGTCTCTGATAAAATCATTGTTGTTGGCGATCCTGGACGTGTGCATCGGGTTTCTCGTCATTTTGATTCGGTGGAATTTGAGATGAATAAAAGGGAATTCATCACCCACACCGGAACATACAAGGGAAAACGACTTACGGTCATAAGCTCAGGCATGGGAACCGATAATGTGGAAATACTCATGCATGAGCTTGATGCATTGTTCAATATCGATTTGGTACATCGAGAGCCAAAGCCCAGACGTAAGAAACTTCAGATCATACGAATCGGGACATCCGGTACTATTCGCGATGAGATAAAAGTAGGCAGCCACCTGGCAACTGAATACGCAATCGGTATGGACCCGCTGATCCACTTTTATGAATTCAAGCACAAAGGAAAGGAACGAAGAATCGTTGAGAAATTCCAGGAAGAAATAGGCATTCCTTATCAGCCCTACTGTTTTAAGGGCTCCACATCATTGTTAGAAAGATTCAAAGACTGCACCATTATTGGAAATACTGTGACTTGTCCCGGATTTTACGCACCTCAAGGACGTCAACTCCGTGTGCCAATTCGATTCAAAGATATCATTGAAAAGATGCAGTATTTTCATGAAGAAGATGTGTGGCTTACTAATCTTGAAATGGAGACTGCCGGATATTATGCGTTTGGTAAGCTAATGGGACATGAAATGCTAAGCTTGAATGCTATTATGGCTAACCGGGTAAAAACACAATTCGCAAAAGATCCGAACAAGGTGATTGATAGCTTAATTAAAAAGGTTTTGGATCGAATATAAGAGCGGTCTAGCTCTTAAAAAACACACCTATTGCCTTATTAATTGCCGCAGCTGCTTCATTCATGTGCTCGCGCGCTTCCACCCATTTTTCGTTTGACTTGGCAGATCGGCTATTTACCTGATCCTCAAGTTTTTCTTTTTGAGCCTTCAGTTTTACTATTTGCTCTTCCATCTCTTCAGAAACTTTGCTTCCGGCACTTTTCGTTTCCTCGACCAGATGATCAATCTTCTTACCTAGTTCGGCAAGGATATCTTCTACTTTTCTCTTTTCACTCATACGCTTAAATGGTTGGATTGGAAAATTAATGCATTTTGTCGTACCATTTGGCTATCACTTTTTCAGCAGGCTTGTGCTGAGGTGTCCACTCGGTCCCTCGCCAATGTCCATGACGTGAGGTAAAATGCCACTTCCACAAAAAGCCACCAGCAAACCAATCTTCGCTTGTTAAAGCCATGTAAGTCGCTTCATATGCATCAGCCTGAAGTTGATGATTGGCATTCTCTTCAGATTTATCGGTCTCCCAATGTTTGCCTGCTGCACCATTCGCACTTTGAAAACCATACTCGGTGAATAAGATTTTTTTATCCCATTTTTCTGCAAAGCTTGCTAAATCATTTTTTATTGGCTCCCACCCGCTTTCTATTTCATTGATGGTAGGATGATTGCCATCAGCCAATGGAAAATAAGCGTCAATCCCTATGTAATCCACTGCATCCCACCAACTAATATTTTCATAGTTATCCCAATTGGCAGCATAGGTAAGCTTCCCGTTGTAAATCTTTCTTACATCAACAATCAACCTTCGCCAAAATTCCGGACGCTCTTTGGCCGGTATTCGATACTCTGTACCAATACATAAGATTTCAACGTTCATTGAATCAGCAACAGTGGCATGATTAAGAATATAAGCAGAGAAGTCTTGCTCCCATTTTTTCCATTGTTCCTCTGAGGACAAATTAAAGTCTCCTGTCCACCCTTCTCCCCGAACCCAAACATGTGGTTTCAGCATTACTTTCAGTTGATGTGCTTTTGCATATTCTATGAGGGTGCATGTACCATCTGTTTGCTCGCCCCACCATTGACGTTCATGATCAAACGTCACAGCCGGTTCTCCTGCTCTGGAAAATCCATAGGGAATTACTGCTACCCATCCGGCATTGATCCGCTTTACCTCACCCATCTTCTCCGGTGTTATCTTCCTCGGAGGATTAACCAGACTTACACCATTGATCATAGGTTCTTTTCCTGCAGGCAGCAATACCATTGCCGCTACTCCCAAAGAGAGAAAAAGAAAGATCACAAACAAACGCATAAGGAAAGATACGTTTAGATTTTATTAGAAGTTGATAAATACGATTCAATAAGTATAAACTAGCTTGGTGAAGGTTGATAGAGCCTTACCGAATTCAACTTACTACACTAAATATCTATATTTTAGCCAGCTAAATCATTCTATCACTAAACACGCTATACTACTCCATGAATGTATTTTTACGAATGACATGCGCTATGCTGTCATTGTGCCTCCTTATTTTTCTTAATTCTTGTTCAAAAACTGAAGTACCGACTCCTGAACTTGATTTCACTATCGAATCAACTCCGGGATTCGAGGTAGAATCTACCTACGAAAACGGATGGATTAAAGAGGCTTATCAATATGATGATAACATTGGGGTAAAAATGGCCGAATTTGAATACCATGAAAATGGTTATATCAAACATTGTAAGAGTTATACTTTTAGCAATGGTCAATATTCGGTAGCATCTCATTACCTCGCAATGGAAGTTACCCGGGATGAAAGTAACCTACCTATTCAGTCAATCTACTACAACCCGGATGACTCAAAACGAGCAGAAATTATTTATGAAAAAGGATTAATAACGGAGAAGAAAATCTACGATGATGATCAAACCATTATTTGCTCCTATGAAAATGGAAGAATTGAAACCGTGACCAGTAATCTGAATGAAGGAGTAGTCCAGATTACGTATCATCATTTCAACGAAACAAAAACCATTTCCATAACAAAAGAAGGTGAATCAATATTCGAAGCTGATATTCCGATTTTTTCTAAAGTGGGAGAAGGCCTGAGTAAGATCGATCATCATCCACGAGCCAATAGATTATCTGAGGAAACAACCACGGAAAACATACTAAATAGTACGTTTTCATCAAGTATAACCTATAAAAGTGTATTTGAGCCGTACAGAATTATGCCGGTTCCAATCATTTACGGCCAGAGTAGTTTTTCTGACTTACTCGATGGCTATTTTTCCAGGGATTTTGATTTATTCAGAATGATTGTTGAGGAGTTTCCGTATTTCGAAGATGGATTTCTTCACAGTGGTTTTAATATTCTGAGCGATGAAATTACCATTATCCCAAGTATTGCCACTTCTGAGGCTGTCAAAGTGGAAATGAATGAGGATGTAACATCATTTCAATTGAAATATGGTGATGAGTTTTTGAGGAAAAGAATTTTCGGAAAATATGGATTTACAATTGGAACGCTTCGCAATCTACCGAGCGATCCTTCACTTAGAGAACAACTAAAAGATCTTGCTAATAAGAAAACAAATTATATCCTCAACAATAGCGAAGCGCTTACAATAGAAGAAGAAACGCTATTGAGTAATATATTCTTCGAGTTGAAAATGCACAGTCCTGTTTTGGGCATTCATGGCATGGTCTTGTCCTCTCAATCAGACTATTTAAGTGCCATCTCTCAAATTGAAAACAACGACAATTACGTGATTCAGAAAATATTTAAAGGGTACGATCTTCTTTAAGCTTACTCCGTCTGACGCTCAAATTTCTTTTCTGCTTTATCCGATTTATGAACACCTATGCTGCTTACTGCTCCACTTAACAGCGCTTTCCCCCAATAATTAAATATGGCTCGTGAGGTGTCTCGCTCATGAAAAATCGTTCCTTTTCTTAGAAACAACAGGTAGCTAGGGTTCTTACTTTTCACCACGAATGTATTAGCAAAGAAGGTTTTGATACCCTGACCAAACCCCTTCGTGTCATGCGTTTTCACATTGAGTATCTGAACTTTTAAATCATCATACCTGAATCGCATTTCTCCTCGTGCCAATTCATCGTTTGCATTGAAATTAAAATAAAGGTCCTTAGCAAAGCCACTTTTAATGTTCACATTGGCTACAGGCCCCAACATTCGATTCATTGAATCTAAAGGGAAATCTGTAACCCTCCCATTCAAGGAGAATGTTTCATCCGGAGCTTTCATATTAAATGCTCCATCTACTTCAAACCTTCCGGCCCCCATCAGTTTACCGTTCGCCGATAATAGCATCATTTCATTGGAATTGATTTCGGCATTCCCAACATTGACCAATTGAGCGTTTAGCTCATCAAATGATATTTCACCATGAGTGAAATAGTTTTCGGGCTTTTCCTGATAGCGAATGGTTCCTTTCAAATTAATGGTATCAACTTGAAAAAGCTGCACCATTTCTCTGATGGATTGCTGAGGTAATGGCTTCACCTGATCTTCAGGAAACGGCACACCTTTATCCCTATAGATAAGTGCATCCAATCCATTGATAGCTACTTTTTCCGTTGCATACCTTGTCCCTGAAATCAATGCGTCCAGGTCAACTTTGTAGACATAAACACTTTCAATCGCGACATCAAACCAATCCGACTGCTCAGAAATCATATTGGAATACTCCTCATAAGTGTACGCCGACTGAAGACTCAACCCTTCCAACGCCAATGTATTCTCCGGGTAGTCAAATTGATAATGATCCAGTGAAAATGTATAATCATCGGGAAGTGGCAATTCTAGTGGTCCAGCTTCAATTGTTAATCGATCTACTTTATCAGCTAAATCAGCGACATCAAGTGTATCATTAGACAGAAATTTATCCATTGAAATGCTACCATTCTGCAAATGATAATCTTGATGTTTTATTGAATCAATAAAATGCCAGTCAATACCATCTAAAGATACATGACCGATTGAGATGGGGGTAACTATTGGATTTCCTTCTCCTTTTGGTTCGGTAGGATAACTATAACCTGTTGGGTTTCGAATGATTAAGGAATCCATATGGATGTTTCCAGGCTCGTAAAGTGATTGCACGTCAAATGACTTGAATTGAATGGAGGGCGCTTTAATAGCAATGTTCTTAAACGCAGATAAAAAGTAGACTGAATCCAATTCAAGGTTCTTGTTCGTAGAGGAATACTGTACATCGCCAACGCTCACAGAATCACCAGACGCCAGAATTGGATTGATCGATTTTGAAGAAAATAAAATTGAATCAGAATAAAATGAGCCTTTTTCAAAAGCTTTATCCAACGGAAACTCTAGTCCATAAATCAGTGCGTCGATTCCGGAAATTGAAAGTGATTGAAGTGATTTACTTTGGTTTAGATTTAATGAAACCTCGCCTGTATCAATTCTAATTAGCTGAACAGCCATAGTAAATGAATCTTTGCCTCTTACCGAATCAGCTGCGTCTTTTTTTGCTGCAGGTTTGACCCGAATTAAAGGATTGGAGAGGTGAATTAAATTCGCATATAGATGATTCTCATCAAAAAAATGAGCTTGTTCAAAGTCTGTTAAACGCAAAAAGGGAATAGCGGCATCCAGTTGTATAATGGAAGAATCCGACCGATCAAGCGGCTCTATTTTCAAATCATCAAATTCCATTTGACCTTGCAGGGTGTCATACTTCCATTTTGCAATATTTACCAGATGATTGTGTTTATCAGACCTTATTAGAATGTTTTCTATGCCTGCACTTCTGAATGCTGTGCTATCACCAATAAACACATCGGCATCTAATCCATCCATGCTTAAAAGCATTGAATCTAAGCTTCCTCTCAGCCTTCCTCCACTAATGATTACTTCCTTTTCTTTACCCAAGTCAAACCCATTGCTTTTCTTTTTTGATTGTATGTCAAATTCTATATTCGGATTGATGAGCATAGCACGGGTAAATGCTGTGTAATTTCCAACGATCAGACTGTCGATGATCACTCCACTGATTTGCAGGGAGTCGAACTGTGCATTTACTTGTTGATTGTCTTTTTTAATAGCAATATCCCAGTCCAGCAGCTGAAACGAAGACATACTTTCGCTTACAGAAAGCCTTGATCCCCCAACCTGAATGCTATCTCTATCAAATGAAAAGCCGGTAACCTGTAAATCTGATTGTTGAATGAGTCGTTGAAAATTTCTTGTGGCTTTATTAATGTGGAAGTCCTTTACATTAAGATCAATATCATCAATTTCAATTCCTTTGGGCAGCTTTAGCTCAAAATCGTCAAAACTTAGTTGATCGATGGAAATCTCCCTGAAGTATGGAGCCAAAGCCTGATATAAGCGCTGGACGGTCATGGCCTCTTTTTCAGTAGCGCTCCCTGTATTCTTCACTTCAAGAAGCGCATTGGGTACTTTAAAGCTGCCTACATTAAGTACCTTGTCAGCAATTGCTCGCTGAAAATCGATGTTTTTTAGAAGAAATAATGGAAGTTTTACGTCAACCAATACCTTGGCCTCATTACCTGCTCGCTCATGACTAACCGTTAAGTTTTCGAATCGCAATTCCGAATCGAAAGAACTAATTCGAAGCAATTCAAAATATGCGGTATGCACACTATCCGGTAGTAGGTAGGTGTAATTATGGATATCGAGCTCTATGTCCTCGAAATACCTAAATCGATGATCAAATCGATAATTGCTGGTATCCAAATGAATATTGTAGAATACCATATTGGATTCATCCACTTTAAATCGCTGATATTTCTCCACTCCATCTATTTTCAAATCTACCTGAGCATCATTGATGGTAAGCTTTCCTACATCTAGTGATCCGAAAATTTGGAATATAAGAGCGAGCAGGGAGTTTTTATCATCTCTGCTACTTCCTGCGGAGTGTGATTCATCGTCCACAAAAACAGTGGGCTCATCCAAAATTAACTCATCAATAATCAGGTGGTTTTTTTGGTAAGCTGCCACATAATCAATCCCTTTCAAGCTAAGAGTAGGGACATGGATGTCATAGACATTGAAATCATTATTGCCTTTAAAAGTTACACCTGTGGATGCTTTCGGGTTAACGCGAAGATTTTCAAAAGTCAGAATGGAATCGGACGTTGATAGTAGAAATCTATCAAAGGAGATTTCGTGAATACTATCTGGTAGGTGAAATAGCTGATTTTTGATTTCAAGCTCAATTTGTTCAGAATAGAAAACCTGGTTTTTTCTGGAAACAGAATCCATCAAAAGATTCTTTACGATGAAATTGATTTCTCCTAGTGCAAATTGATCTTCATCATATTTAAGCTCCCCATCCTGAATCCTGAAATAGTCAATCTTCAAAACTTTGAGGTAGTCCGAAATTGCCTGATACATATTGCCAGCTTCGAAGCTAAATTTTGTCTGCCTATCTGTCTTTAAGCTGATCATATCAATATTTGGATCCACGACACGCACACTTTTAATGATCAGCTCTTTTTCCAGGTATAGCGCATAAATGGATTCCAGATCTATGATCAATTCATCCAGTTGAATTTCGTAGATGTTATTTAAACCAAGGCTGGCAAAGTCTTTTGTAGAGTCAGCCTTCAATCGCAGGCCTTTTACATTGATTCTATTTTCGAACAGATCGAGATCGAGAGACTCGAAATTCAATTCATAAAATCCTTTCGTCTCTCTTTTGATAACCTCATTGAGAATATCTGCCGCGTAGTATTTTCCAATAAAAAACACCCCAAAACCAACACCTACAAGGAAGGTCACTACTCCCGTGTAAATCAGGATTTTTTTTGAACGGAAATTAGATCGGTTAGGCATATTTCGATTAGCCAATCAGCTATTTATGTAAAATAACTAAAGAATAGGAGATCACAGATAATGTATGAAAGTGAGTATGTAATCATCCAGTCTTTCAACGAATAATTAGTCATTTAGAATAACTCAAATAGCTAGATAGATATTGGTTAATTTAGAAAGTTGACATTTGTATTGAAATAGAAGACCTATGAAAAAAATCTTGTTTAGCCTGCTTTTATCTTGTTGCTTTTTACAAGGATCAGCACAAGAAACAAATCAAAATGAAGGACTACAGGAATTGATTAGGAAAATTGATTCGATGGTAGCTGAATCTTCGGTTCCGGCAGCCTCAGTATCCATTGTTAAAGGCGATAGCATATTATTAACAACGGCATTTGGCGTAAGAGACTTAAAAACCAAGGAAAAAGCGACAGATGAAACGCTTTTTAGAATAGGATCTATTTCAAAAATGTTTGTCGCCCTTTCAGTCCTAAAGCTTCAGGAAGAAGGAAAAATATCCCTAAAGGATCATTTGAAAGATCTGGCACCAGAAATCAGCTATGAAAATCCTTGGGAGGAGTCCAACCCAATCCTAGTTGAACACTTATTGGAACACACTACCGGCTGGGATGATATTCACCTGGCAGAGTATGCCCATAATGAGTCCGATCCTATTGCATTAAAAGATGCATTGGACTTTCATCCCCATTCCAGAACTTCCAGATGGGTACCCGGAACTCGCTATTCATACTGCAATTCGGGCCCTCCGGTAGCCGCCTACATTGTAGAAAAAATTACGGGTCAGGATTTTGAAGATTATGTGCAGGAAAATTTCTTCGATCCATTGAATATGGAGACAGCCACATACTTCCTTAATGATAATTACTTGAACAGCGGCGTGACTTTATACAAAGGAACCCAGCCTCAAGAATACTGGAATATTATCATGAGGCCTTCCGGATCAATCAATGCAAGCGCTGCTGATATGGCTAAAATGGTTCGGCTTTTCATTATGGATGGAAATGCTGATTCGGTCTCCATTATCAGTGAGGAATCATTAACACGAATGGAAACACCAAGCACAACCGTTGGCGCTAAGGCTGGAGTTGAAGCCGGTTATGGTTTAAATAATTATTCAAGCATCATTGACAATTTTCCATTTCAAGGACACAATGGTGGGGTCAATGGAGGCTCCAGTGAATTGGTATACAACAGAGACTATGACATTGGATTTGTAGTGATGGTCAATTCCACCGATAGTGAAATTCGCAATAAAATCTCAAAAGAAATTGCAAAGTTTCTTACTGAAAATATTGAATCTCCGATAAAACAAGTCAACCCTATTGCCACTCAGGCTTTTGATGGCTACTACTACTCCATCAATCCCAGACAAGAGATGAATTACTTTACAAGCAGGCTATTTCAAATAAAAAAAATTTGGTCTGACGATAGTCTGATCTATTTATCAAATTACCCATCAGGTAGCGCTAGCAAGTTCCGTCCGGTTAATGATAGCATGGCATACGGACAAATGAATAAAATAGCTTTAGCAGTAACAGAAGATCCAATAAAAGGAAAAGTAGTAGCAACAGGATGGGGAGTTTATGCTCCGACTTCATTGGTTACTATTTGGTCTTCATGGATATTTACCGGTCTTTGGATAATCGGCCTGTTGGTAAGTGGAGTGTGGATACTGATTACTATTATTAGGTTATTGATAGGAAGTGAAAAGCTCAACTTTGTCCATCTGATACAATCCGGCCCTGTATTAATTGGTACCTGTCTTATCTTATTTTTTCTCTTTTTGGCTTATGGTGGCAATAAAGATCCTTTTATGCTATTAGGTAAGCCTTCCGGAGTTTCGCTTACCATCTATTATGCTTCCTTGCTTTTAGGACTTGTTTCATTTTTATCAGTTGGTATCAGCATATACGCTTACCGCAAAGTCAATCGAAACTTTACCTTTTGGTTCCATGTCATACTCGCTTTTATGAGCCTGATTGCAACGCTATACTTCTGGGATCATGGAATTATTGGACTAAAAACCTGGGCGTGATTTCTAAAGACATTACAGTATTATCTCCAAAGCTCCTTTCAGCACCTCAGCTTCTACCGTTTCGGTTTTGCCGATCACCTCTCCGTCTACCTGAAGCGTCCTCCCTTTTTTTGACTCTATGGTGAGGTGCTTGCCCTGGTGAATCGCATAATATGCCGATTCCTCCAACCTACCAATAAAGCTATGCCATGTCAGATGAAAGAGCTTATACCAGGGAAGTGGCATAAAGATGCAAACCTCGAATAGTCCATCCTGCATGTCGCATCTTGAGTTCACCACTGCCCCCGTTCCGTAGCTGGATGCATTTGCAATGACAATCATTTCAGCGTCGTATGAATAGACTTCATCATCAACAGTGATTTGATATTTCTCTTTCTTTCTTTTCCCTAACTGCTTAAAAAAAGAAAGCGCATAGCCAATTTTCCCTCTGGTCCCCTCCTCTTCAAACTCTTTGATAAGCTCTGCATTAAACCCAATATCACTTAGATGAAGACATAACTCGCCATTCACCCGGATAGCGTCTAATGTTTTTGTACGCTCACGTTTTAGCAAATCAAGATTAGAACTCCATTCCTCAGGAATTTCTAACTCTGTAGCTAATCCATTGGCAGATCCAAGAGGAAGTATTGAGAGCTTAATCGAAGTATCAAGAAGCTCTTCAGCCACTAGCTTTACTGTACCGTCCCCACCTCCGGAAACAACTACATCAGGCTCAAATGATTTGATGCTATCTCTTATTAATTCTGCATCATTATTTCCTGTTGTTTTTACTAGCTGATGATTGAATTCTTCTCTTTCACAGAACTTATCTATCAGCTGATAAAGCCCGGCTTTATTTGTCCCACCAGAGATTGGATTGATCACGAAAAGAACTTTCTTTTTGCTCACCTGTTATTCTATAGGTATATTTTTAGTTAGTAACCAAACCAACTTAAGTATCGCAATATTCAAAAAAATTCGGATTCGATTTTTCCTTTGGCTGAAAAAAAAGTTAGGAATCATCCGGCCACCAATCGTTATTCCGTATCGTGGGTATGCCAATGATCAGGAGATCTTTGTTGCCGGTCATGTACTGGAAAACAGACCTGAGTTTCTGGCTGAAGAAGGTGATAAGAAGAGAAAGAATTTCAGAAATATGATTGCTCGTTATATGAGCACCTCCCTTCCTGATACTCATGTAAACATTCAGGTGCTTGGCCAATCGTTTACTGTTGTTACTGATGAACTTGGCTACTTCTCCAAAACACTTGAAGTAAATGAGCCACTAAAACCGGGATGGTTTGAAATCAATTACGCTATAAATGATGATAATGGCGAAGAATGCTTCAAAGCTACAGGAGATATCCTCGTACATAATCACAAAGCTTCATTCGGGGTGATCTCCGACATTGACGATACTGTGCTCATTTCTCACGCAACCCAGCTATTCAGAAAACTACGATTGATCCTAACAAAGAATGCCAAAACGCGACTCCCATTTGCAGGTGTACGAGACTTTTATTGTGCACTGGCCGGTGATGACTCCATCAATCCGATTTTTTATGTGAGCAGCAGCGAATGGAATCTATATGACTTTCTAGTCGACTTTTTTGAAACAAGAGGACTGCCTAAGGGTCCCTTTTTACTGCAGCAATTCAAAGAAGGTTTGAACGAGCTGATCAAATCTGGAGGTGGGACACACATGCACAAACAAGAGAAAATTGAAACATTGATGACATTCTATCCTCATTTATCGTTTGTGCTTATCGGAGACAGTGGCCAGCGAGACCCTGAAATTTATGCCGAGATCGTCAAGAAATATCCTGGTCGAGTAAAAGCCATTTACATCAGAGCTATAGGAAAGGATAAAAAGCTAGATCAACAGGTTTTGGATATTATAAAAAATGCTGATGTTCCGATTCTATTACTAGCCCATACAGGCGAAGCTTATAAGCATGCCAGGTCAATTGGACTTTTATCAAATAGTTTTTAAAAGCTAACGGAAAGTAGCCGAAACATTGATCAATTTTTTAAATCTAATTGATCATTGTAGTTTACGCTTAATTAGAAATTAATGATGTACCTAGCTTAAAAATGAAAATCAATCTAAAGCGTCAACTAAGAAAAATACCTTACGCTAACAGGATTGCAAGACACTTTGCCGGACTACATGTTCCTCCTGGTCATTATTACTCTCCTATCATTTCTAAGGAAGATTTATCTAGGAGAAAAGATCAGATTTGGAAAAAACATCCCAGACAGATACCCGGCCTAAATCTTAATGAAGATAGACAGTTTTCATTACTAAAGGATCTTGCGAAATATTATTCAGATATACCTTTCGAAGATCACAAAAAAGAAGGCCTCAGGTATTATTACAACAATACCATGTATGGATATTCTGATGCGGTGTTTCTTTTTTGTATGATTAGGAATTTCGCTCCTAAGAGAATCATTGAAGTCGGTTCAGGATTCAGTTCGGCTATTAGTTTAGACACTAATCATTTATTCTTTGATGACAAGATACAATGCACATTTATAGAACCTAATCCTGAGCGACTTAAGTCGCTCCTTTTCAAAGAAGAAAAGATCAATCTTATTGAAAGCATTGTGCAAGAAGTTGATCTTGACCTATTTAAGACACTTGAAGAAAATGATATTCTTTTTATCGACTCCAGTCATATAACTAAAGCTGGAAGTGATGTCAATTTTTTACTTTTTGATGTTTTACCTAATCTAAAAAAAGGAGTGAAGATACACTTTCATGATATTGGATATCCATTCGAATACCCTCAACACTGGGTAATCGACAAGTTAAGGGGGTTTAATGAAAATTACATTCTGAGAGCTTTTCTCATGTATAATTCAAATTTTCCAATCATTGCATTCAATACATTTCTCACTGAATTTCATGAAGCATGGTTTAAAGAACATATGCCAATGTGCCTAAAACATCCAGGAGGGAGTATATGGTTAGAGGTAAACTGAGCTTTTGAATACATAAAAACTTACCTCACTTACACACCCTCGCCAAATATTCTATCTTTGCGCGCTTATTTGAAATCTCGTATGCGAAGAATATTCCGAAACTTTACATTCAATCCAAAAAACGACATCCTCTCAGGCCTTACCGTGGCACTTGCTCTGGTACCAGAGGCGGTGGCTTTCGCCTTTGTGGCTGGTATCGATCCAATGGTCGGTCTGTACGGTGCGTTTATGATGGGGATAGTCACCTCGATGTTTGGCGGCAGACCCGGTATGATCTCAGGAGCCACCGGAGCTATGGCAGTGGTGATGGTGCACATGATCATGAAGGGAAATGAAGTAGGCATGTCATTGGCCAATCCGATTGAAAACCTTGGGTTACAATGGCTGTTTATCACCCTATTGTTCGTTGGTGGTATACAGATACTCGCTGGGATCTTCCGACTGGGAAAGTTTGTACGACTAATCCCGCACCCGGTAATGATGGGATTTGTGAATGGGTTAGCAATTGTCATCTTTCTCTCACAGCTCGGTCTTTTTAAAGAAAAAGTAAATGGAGCATTCCAATGGAAGCAGGGCCAGGACCTTTTCATCATGCTCGGATTGGTAGGCCTAACGATGGCTATTATGTACTTTCTACCAAAGCTTACCAAAAAAATTCCTTCTGCATTGATGGGAATAGTAGTTGTTGCTTGCATTACGATTTTTGGTGGACTAGAAGTAAGTACAGTAGGGTCATTTATAAGAGAAGGTGGTGGGAATGGACTTGAAGGAAGCTTGCCATCATTTCAGATCCAGATCTTTGGTCTATTAGATACACTCAATGGACATTGGGGATTGATTATATCAACAGCAGTGTTACTGGCGGCTGTAGGTTTGATTGAGTCATTGATGACGCTTAACCTTATAGATGACATGACGGAAACCAGAGGTAGTGGAAACCGTGAATGCGTAGCGCAGGGAGGTGCAAACATCCTGAATGGTCTTTTTGGCGGAATGGGTGGCTGTGCCATGATTGGTCAATCCATTATTAATGTTAGTTCCGGTGGTAGAGGTAGACTTTCCGGGATCACCGCTGCAATAGCATTGCTATGCTTTATTCTATTCGCAGCTCCACTTATTGAGCAAATTCCAATTGCAGCACTCGTGGGTGTCATGTTTATGGTGGTCATCGGAACATTCGCATGGAGTAGTTTCCGAATCATCAACAAGATTCCACTTTCAGATGCCATCATTTTGGTAACTGTTTCTGCAATCACCGTTTGGCAGGATTTGGCTATCGCAGTGATCGTAGGGGTAATTATGTCTGCCCTGGTGTTTGCCTGGGAAAATGCCACTCGTATTCGTGCTAGAAAATCTGTCAAAGAAGACGGTACAAAGGTTTATGAAATCTGGGGGCCACTTTTCTTCGGTTCAGTGCAGTCTTTTAATTCCAAATTTGATCCTGCTAACGACCCTGAAAGAGTAGAATTGGACTTTCTGGAGTCTCGTGTAAGTGACCACTCAGGCATTGAGGCTATTTATGCACTGGAAAAGAAGTATAAGGACTATGGAAAGCAACTTAAGCTGGTCCATCTAAGTCCGGAATGTAAGACACTTTTACACAAGGCTAGCCCGGATTTTGAACACATGATAGTTACCTCCATAGATGATCCGAGGTATCACGTGGTGACTGATTTAATGGATCAGGAGGTGTAAATTGTAACTATTACAAGAAACCAAACGTCATTAGTTAGGCTACTAACCTACCAATCATTTGAAAGCAATCGTTTGTCGATCATACGGACCAACTTCCCAGCTAAGGCTTGAAGATATTGAAAAACCCATCCCAAAACCCAATGAGGTTTTAGTCAAAGTGCGCTTCAGTGCAGTTAATGATTACGATTGGGGGATGGTTCGTGGGAAACCCAATCTTTATCGGCTACTCTTCGGTCTACTTAAACCAAAGCATCCCATACCCGGCATGGAACTATCCGGAGTGGTAGAAGCGTGCGGTGTGGGAGTTAAGAATTTTAGCGGAGGAGATGAGGTGTACGGGGACATCTCCAGATATGGTTTTGGAAGTTTTGCTGAGTATGTCTGTATCAATGAGAAAGCACTGGTTAAAAAACCAAAAAACATACCCTTTGAAGATGCAGCAGCGCTTTCACATGCGGCAAACCTTGCCTGGCAGGGGCTTGTAGACGTTGGTGGAATTAAAAAAGGCATGAAGATTCTTATCAATGGCGCAGGAGGTGGCGTTGGAACGATCGGATTGCAAATCGCTAAGACTTATGCATGTGAAGTAACAGGAGTTGATACAGGGGAAAAATTAGCAACAATGAAAACCCTGGGCTTTGATCACATCATCGACTATAAAAAAGAGGACTTCACCAAAAGTGATACACAATACGACCTCATTTTGGATGCTAAAACCACCCGTGCACCACGAGCTTATGTAAAAGTGCTCAGCAAAGGAGGTAAGTACGTAACGGTGGGAGGTACCATCGGACGACTCCTTCAACTACTCCCGGCTGGGAAATTATTAAAGAGACCTGTTTATATAGTAGCTCTTGATGCTAATAAGGACCTGTTTGCCATTGAAAAGCTTTACATGGAAGAAAAGATTAAACCCGAGATTGATGGTCCCTATCCTTTAGAAAAAACTCCATGGGCCATCCAGCATTTCGGAGAAGGAAAACATACCGGCAAAGTGATTGTATCAGTACAATAGGGACATTTATTAAAGTCCTTTATAAACTTTACGTACCATCTCACCGATCTGAGAAGGCTCAAGCCACCTGGTCACAATAACAAGATCTTTTTTCTGATCCACTACAATGAAGTTGCCGCCAAACCCTGCTGCATAAAACAGATGATCTGGTAATCCCTCCCAGGATCTGGGGCCTTTATTCAGCCACCACATATACCCATAGCTTTCATTGGCTGTTGCAAGTGTTTGAACCATTTCAGTCCATTTCGCTGAAATCAATTGATCGTTATTCCATATACCTTTTCTTGCAAAAAGAAGCCCAAATCGTGCATGATCTTCCGTATTTATAAATACTCCTCCTCCATGATGACCGCCTCCACTCACTACCTGCATGTGCTGTCCATCCAGGGTGATCCAGGAGTTGTCATATCCATACCATCTCCAGGTAGTGCTTGCCCCAATTGGATCCATGATTCGCTCTTTAAGCACTTGTGGCAATGGCTTCCGCCAAACGTTCAATAGTGCGTAAGAAAGGACATTAACACGTACATCGTTGTACTTATAGCTTGTCCCCGGCTCTTTGAGTTCACGATACCTCCAATCATCAATAGCTCCATCACGAGCAGGTCTGTCTGCCCAATCGTATAGGCCAAATAATGCTCCTGACCAATCGGAGGTCTGGTGAAGCAGGTGTTCCCATGTGATTTTCGAATTGTGTGCTCCTTCAAAGGTATCGTCCCAGACGTATTGATTAACCTTATCTTTTACAGAGCCAATAAGCCCGTCATCTAAGGCCAACCCAGCAGTCGTGGATAAATAACTTTTGGTGACACTGAACGTCATATCTACCCTACGGATATCGCCCCACTCAGCAATCACATAGCCATCCTTAATGATCATTCCTGCAGGCCCACCTCTTTCTTTCGTTGGTCCCTGTAGCTGATGATAAGGCTCTCTGCTAAAGCCCTCAAGAATTGCTATACGAAGGTCTTTAGGTCCGGAATACTCATTGTCCTGAGCAAACTGAACTGCATCATCAATCGCCGACTGATCAATTTTTACATCCTCTGGTGACTTACGTTCCCACTCGGATTTAGTTGGGTAATATTGAGCGCTGAGCGTTGTAGCAATGCCCAGCGCCAGAAGGAATATGTATTTTCTTGCCATACAGGCAAGATACAAAATGTGATATTTATTAGTCGACTTTTACCGCCGTACCACTGGCACTTACCATCATCATTCCTGAATCTTTGCCCAATGTTTCATAATCCAGATCAATGGCGATTACTGCGTTTGCTCCAAGCGCCTGAGCAGCTTCTATGAGCTCCTTTACCGCAATGTTTTTCGCATCCTTAAGGGACTTTTCATAAGCACCTGACCTCCCACCTACAATATCGGTAATCGATGCAAAAATGTCTTTAAATATGTTGGCTCCAATGATGGCCTCACCGGTCACCAGACCATAATAAGTGGAGATTGTTTTTCCTTCAATATTGTTTGTAGTAGTTAATAACATGTTATCTAATTAAATCTGTTGAAAGTGCTTTTTTCTTATAGCGTCGGTTCAATAACGGATAGAGTAACACAGAGGTTAAAATCAATAAAGTTCCGATATAAAAACCGGGACTCATTTCTTCGCTATCACCGAAAATAATCAAGGCTAAAATAATTCCATAGACCGGCTCCAGATTGACAACCAAATTGATTGAAAATGCAGATAGTCGCTTCATCAGTTCTACTGAAACAGAATAGGCATATACCGTACAAAAAATAGCTAATGATCCCAGATAGAACCAATCCATCAGTGACGGATTAAGTGAAAGTTGGTCTACAAAAAAATGAGAGTAAATGGGAAAGAACAGTGCAATCGATACACATGCGCCTATCATTTCATAATAGGTAATCACATATGGGTCATACGTTTTTGTTAGCCTGCCATTTATCACGGTAAATACAGAAGCAATAAATGCAGATAAAACAGCAGTTAATAATCCTGACAAGTAGTCAAACTCTACATTAAAAATCACGCCGATTCCTATGAAAGCGATTATACTAAGCAAAACCTCAAATCCTTTTATTCTCCTACCCTGAGAAATCGGTTCGATTAGGCTAGTCCACAGTGAGCAAGTGGCCATACCAGCCAGACAAACAGAGGCATTTGAAATTCTAGCTGACAAGAAAAACAAAATCCAGTGAGCTGCGATCAATGCCCCGGTCCCAAGAATAGTTAGCAGTTGCTTTCGTGAATTTATTTTAAGCGGTCGTTTCCAGAATTTTAGCAATACAAATAATCCAATTGCTGATATGAGCGTGCGAAAGAATACAACCTCCACGGATGGAATCTCAATGAGCAACCCCAGAATGGCGGTGAATCCCCAAATCAGCACAATGAAATGTAAAGTCAGGTAATCTTTTTTCTCCTGGATCATCTTGGTACTGTTCGATAAAGCAATGCAGCTACTCCCCCGAAAATAATATTAGGCATCCAGATTGCCAGCACTTCATTCATACTACCTGCCTCTGCAATGGCGCGTGCTAATATGAAAGTAATGATAAAGGCGAAGGATATTACAAAGCCCAAGGCAATCTGAAAGCCGGTACCCTGACGGGATTTTCTTGCTGCCACAATCACCCCGATTGACATCAGTATTAAAACCGTGAAAGGAGACATATACCGGATGTACTCCTCAATCTGAAAAATATGTACGTCATCCGCTCCTCTAGATCGCTGTAGCCTGATGTAATCATTCAACTCTGTCATGGTCATGGTTTCCCACATCCGCTCTTTATTCCCAAAATCCTCTGGTGATAAATTCAACAGTGTATCTAATTCCGTACCCTCTGTAATGATTTCTCCATCCGCTACAATCTCACGTCTTTGCCATCTTTTTAATGTCCAGTTCTCCTCCTCATCATTCCACTCAATCTGGCGTGCCGTGATCTTATCTACAAGTTCAGTACCCTTAATTTGTTCCAACGTTACTGACTGCCCCACATCTCTTCTCACGTCATACCGATACATGTAGATGTAATCTTCCAGACTGTCCTCTTCTGCTATTTTCAGATGAATATGCTTATCTGTGTTATAAAAAGGATCTTTCAGGTACTGTAACTCAAATTCCAGACGGAATTTATTTGCATCAGGAATCACATAACTGTTGAGGTAGAAACTGGCACACCCAATCATGACTGCAGCTACCATAAATGGAAACATCATTCTTCGGAAACTTACACCGCTCGCTAGTATAGCCACGATCTCCGTTTTTGCGGCCATATTGGCTGTAACGAATACCGTAGCAATAAATACAGTAATAGGGGTGAGTAACCCGGCGATGAACGGAATGAATGTGATGTAGTATTGGGATATCATATCCCATCCAAGCTCATTTTTAATGAAGTCATCATTTTTATCTGCATAATCCAGAACACAGATGATCACTTCGAACATGCCTACCACAAAAACGAATGTGACAAGTATCTTTTTAAGTATGTACCAATCGAGTTTTTTCATGAACTAAAGACGCTGGCTTACTTTTTTCACCATAAGATCCTTCCAGTTGGCGAAGTTATCGTTTAAGATTTGTTTACGAGCCTCACCTACCAGCCATAGATAAAAAGTAAGGTTTTGGATGCTTGCAATTTGTGCGCCAAGAATTTCATTGCTCGTAATTAAATGCCTTAAGTACCCTTTAGTATAAAAGGTGCTCGCATATCCTCCAAGCTCCGGATCAATTGGGCTAAAGTCATCTTTCCATTTCTCGTTACGGATATTGATGATTCCCTGGGTAGTAAAAAGCATACCATTTCTGGCATTTCGGGTTGGCATCACACAATCAAACATATCTACTCCTAAAGCAATGCACTCCAGGATATTGGCAGGTGTACCCACTCCCATCAAATACCTGGGTTTATCATCAGGCAGGATGCCACATACATGATCAGTCATCGCATACATATCCTCGGCTGGCTCTCCCACAGATAGGCCTCCTATCGCATTACCCTCACGTTCTTTACTGGCAATATATTCAGCCGATTGCGTTCGCAAATCCTTGTACACACTTCCCTGTACGATAGGGAAAAGGGTTTGTGAATAACCATATTTTCCTTCTGTTTCATCAAAACGATTGACACATCGATCCAGCCAACGATGGGTCATATGCATGGACTTCTCAGCATAACCATATTCGCATGGATATGGAGTGCACTCATCAAACGCCATGATAATATCAGCACCGATGGTTCGTTGAATGTCCATGATTGATTCAGGAGTGAAAAAATGTCTGCTCCCATCTTTGTGTGATTGGAAATGAACACCTTCTTCCACAATTTTTCGGTTATCAGCAAGCGAATAGACCTGGTATCCTCCACTGTCTGTTAAAATGGGCTTTTGCCAACCATTAAACTTATGTAACCCTCCGGCCTGCTCTATGATATCTAAGCCCGGTCGCATATATAAATGATAGGTATTTCCAAGGATGATTTGTGCTTTAATATCATCCTCTAGTTCACGCTGATGAACTGCCTTTACTGTACCGGCAGTACCAACAGGCATGAATATAGGTGTTTCAATTTGGCCATGATCGGTGGCTATTGTTCCGGCCCGTGCTCTGGACTTGCTATCGGTATGATGTAGGTCAAATTTCATCGGTCGCAAAAATACGTTGAAATGATCGGCAGGAAGAGTTATTTCAAATTCCATTCAATTCTATTGCGGATTTATTTAATTCACTGAATGATTTTAATAATCACCTGCGTGTTTGCTTTTACACACCTTGGAATTATTGTGTATTTGACCAGTGCATTTGCCAAATCCCAAAAGCCAGCTGAAGTGCAAACTGCGCCATCTATTTCAGTGATTATTGCTGCGCGAGATGAGGAGCAAAACTTAAAAAAGCTAATTCATGAATTACTCAATCAGTCTTACTCAGATTTTGAAATAGTCATCGCCCTGGATAGGTGCACAGATGAAAGTGAGGCTCTGCTCCGATCTTTTCAAAGCAAGAAAATAACTCCAATAGTAATAGATCAGGTACCTGAAGATTGGAATCCGAAGAAGCATGCTCTTAATCAGGCAATAGAGCAAGCAAATGGTGACTGGCTTGTCATGACGGACGCTGATTGCATTCCACAATCAAATAATTGGTTAAATGAAATTGCTAATCAAACAGGTGCAGCAACGGATATTATCATTGGCACTTCCCCCTACCTATCCGGAAATTCATTTTTAAGTAAGTACATACGATTCGAGTCCTTCGTGACGGCATTTTTGTATACTTCGAAAGCAATATTGTACAAACCGTACATGGCTGTTGGTAGAAATCTTGCCATTAGAGAGTCTTTTTTCAATCAGGTGGGCGGATACGAGAGTATCAAATCAGTTAAAGGTGGGGATGATGATCTTTTTATCCAAAAAAATGTGACACCATCCAATTCCAAAGTTCTGCTGGGAGAAGAATCTCTTGTACTGACCTATCCAAAGCAAACATGGCAATCATATATCAATCAAAAATTGAGGCATCTATCTGTTGGTCATCGATACTCGAGCAAAGACCAGGCTTTTTTAACGCTTTTTCATACCAGTCAGCTGCTATTTCTTACCATTCTCCCTTTTAATTCTCTTAGAAATTTGATTGTACTTCTTCTTTTTTACCTATTTATTAAATTAGTGAGTTATAGATTTGCTGCGATTAAAATGGGATTTGGTATCAACTATATGTTGCTCCCTCTCGTTGACATGCTATATGCGGTGCTTACTCCGTTTATTGCATTGCGGTCAAAACTCGTAAAGGACATTACATGGAAGAACTAAATCGTCAGTTTTCTGATAAGGCACTGCGTGACTTTAAGTTGATTGATCTAGCCACTGAAGGCAAAGATCAGGCTGCTTATGCGGAGCTCATGCAGCGTTACAAAAAACCTGTCTATCACATGATTTTGAAGATGGTCAGAAACGTTGATGATGCGGAAGATTTAACCATTGAAGCTTTTGCCAAGGCATTTAAAAACCTCGGAAGATTTAAGAAAGATTATACATTCAGTACCTGGCTTTTTCGTATAGCTACCAACAATGCCATTGACTTTATTCGAAAGAAAAAACTCAACACCTTTAGTCTAAACAGTACATTCACTGATGATAGCGGAGAATCTGTAAACATTGATGTTCAGGACAAGAACCTGACTCCAGATCAGGAAACCATCAAAGATCAAAAAATAGAGTTGGTTCGTATGTTTGTGGATAAGCTGCCCGCCAAGTACCAACGTCTCGTTAAGCTTAGATACTTCGATGAACTTTCTTATGATGAAATAGCAAAAGAGCTGGAGGCACCTTTAGGAACGGTAAAGGCTCAACTTCATCGTGCTAGAGAACTAATGTACGAGCTGGTGAAGGATAAGAAGAAGCATATTTGATTAAATCGAATACTCCAGAGCTATTTTCACACTTTTTCGGAATCTTTGTAAGTAGATGCTGAAACAAGTTCAGCATGACTAAAGAATAAAGGTCATCGAAATCATAAAGAAATATTTCCCCGAGCTTTCCGAATCCCAAAAAAAGCAATTTGATCAGTTGCATTCACTTTATGAGGATTGGAATTCAAAAATCAATGTAATCAGCAGAAAAGACATTGATCAATTGTACGAAAGACATGTTCTTCACAGCCTGTCAATAGCAAAGTTTATTTCATTCTCCCCGGATTCGAAAATATTAGATGTAGGTACCGGAGGCGGTTTTCCGGGTATTCCGTTGGCTATACTATTTCCTGAATGCCACTTTAACCTGGTGGACTCGATTGGGAAAAAAATAACCGTAGTAAAGGAGGTAGCGGCAGCCATAGGTTTAGAAAATCTTACTGCAGAGCATCAACGAATGGAAAAAGTGAAAGGGAAATATGATTTTATTGTTTCCAGGGCTGTGGCTCAAACCAAACAACTCTACATCTGGGCACATCAAAAAGTGACTAAAGAGCAAAGAAACGACCTGGATAATGGAATGATTCTATTGAAAGGTGGCGACCTAACCCAAGAGATGAAAGAATTTGGTCGGAGGTACATAGAAAAAGACCTCCCCGAATACTTCGAAGAGGCCTTTTTTGAAACGAAGAAAATCATCTACGTCCCCGTATTTTAAATTTGAATTATTCCACTACTTCCACCACCAGGTTATGGTTGGTGTAAATGCAAATGTCCGCAGCGATTGTAAGTCCTTCACGTACCATCTCTTCAGCGGTGAGGTTAGAAGCATGCTTCTTAAGTGCCAAAGCAGCTGAACGCGCATACATGCTTCCTGAGCCAATAGAAGCTATGTCATTATCGGGTTCTAATACGTCTCCGGTCCCCGATATAACAAGTACCTCACTCTTATCTGCCACAATCATCATTGCTTCAAGCTTACGCAAGTATCGGTCTGTTCTCCAATCCTTGGCCAGTTCTACTGCAGCTCGCTTTAAGTTACCCGAATAGTTACTTAGTTTTTCATCAAACCTGTCTAGCAGTGTAAAAGCATCTGCAGTAGATCCGGCAAAACCAGTCACGATCTTACCGTCTCCCAGCTTTCTGATTTTCTTCACATTTGATTTAGCAACAGTATTACCCAGAGTGGCCTGACCATCTGCACCAATAGCCACTTTACCATTATGCTTAATTGCCAGGACGGTTGTTGATTTTATTTTTTCCATAGAATAATAGTCTGCCTCATTAAAGGAAAAGATGCCTCACTTCGTTCAGCATGACATGTAAAAAATAAGATTTCTTAAATCAAAATTCTAACCGGGTCTTCTAATAGCTCCTTGAACGTTTTGAGAAATGCGGAACCAACTGCTCCATCTACCGCTCTATGATCGCAAGAAAGCGTCACTTTCATCACATTACCCGGCTTCATCTCACCATTTTTCACAATAACGGTTTCTTTTATACCTCCCACTGCCATGATGCAAGCATCCGGCGGGTTGATGATGGCAGTAAATTCTTCAATTCCGAACATCCCCAGGTTAGAAATCGTAAATGTATTGCCCGAAAACTCCTCCGGCTGCAGTTTTTTGTCTTTTGCCTTTTGAGCTAAATCTCTAACCTCTGCAGAAATATGAGACAGTGACTTACTATCAGCAAATCGTACTACCGGAACAATCAATCCCTCAGGAATTGCCACAGCCACTCCCATATGGATATGCTGGTGTTTCATAATATGATCACCTTTCCAGCTAACATTCACATCCGGATGCTGACGCAATGCAGCAGCTGCTGCTTTCACTACCATGTCATTGAAGGAGATTTTGACAGGGGCTACTTCATTCATGGACTTACGAGCTTCGATTGCCTTATCCATGTTTATCTCCATTGTTAAATAGAAATGCGGAGCTGTAAACTTGCTATCGCTAAGTCGTTTAGCGATGGTTTTACGCATTTGAGAAAGCTCAACTTTTTCTGACTTCTCTTCTCCAACTACCTGTGGTATATTGATCGATGGCTGATCTCCATCAGATTTTTGCTCTTGTGCTTTTGAAGGAGTGAAGTTTTCTACATCTGCTTTTACAATTCTACCGTCCGGGCCACTGCCATTCACCTGAGCAATATCAATGCCTTTTTCTGAGGCAATCTTTTTAGCAAGAGGCGAAGCTTTCACACGTCCATTATCTGATGAACTACCTGAACTCGCACTCGAGGTACTTTGCTGAGATGATTCTGAACTTGAGGAATCGCTTGTACTTTTTTCTGATTTTTGCTCTTTCTCCTCCTCTTTTTCTTTTTCTTTTGAGTCATCTCCACCCTGCTCTTCAGCTTTAAGCAAAGCCTCATAATCAGCGCCTTCTTCACCTATGATAGCAATAACCCCATCAACAGGTACACCACTTCCTTCCTCAACTGCTGTGTATAGCAATGTTCCATCCTCGTAGGCCTCTAACTCCATAGTGGCTTTATCAGTCTCTACTTCTGCAAGGATATCCCCTGATTCTACTTTGTCTCCTTTTTTCTTTAGCCATGAAGCAATGATGCCTTCCTCCATGGTATCACTCATTTTTGGCATTCGAATGATAGATGCGTTGATATCGCTGGTATCTATCTTCTCTGAGGATTTTTTCTCTGATTTTTCTTCTTTCTTATCACTATCATCTGAATCATCATCAGACTCACCATTTTTTGCTTCTTCCAGGAGATGTTTATAATCCTCTCCTTTTTCACCAATAACTGCAAGAATGCCATCGACCGGAACGGACTCTTTTTCTTTCACACCAATATGCAGGAGTACGCCATCTTGATATGATTCAAGTTCCATCGTCGCTTTATCTGTTTCCACTTCCGCCAGTACATCGCCGGAGCTTACCTCATCACCCTCTTCTTTCAACCATGATGCGATCACGCCTTCCTCCATGGTATCACTCATCTTGGGCATTCTTATTACTTCAGCCATTTAGTTCATCTTTTAATTCTAAGTCAAAATTAACCCATACATGAAAATAAAAATTTGGTTTCGGCACAAAATGATCATTGAGTTACCCGTGTTCTCGTGTTAAATTGCCAAAAATGTTGGATCGATACACCATAACCTTAAAACCAGATGAGCTTGCGCTTGTTTTGGGAGCCGAAGTTCCTGAAATGTATAAACCACAATATAACGCAGCTCCAACAAAAATTTTACCTACTATTACAAGCAATGAACCGGATAAGGTTTCATTCTTCAACTGGGGGTTGATGGCTATGTGGTCTAATAACCGGGCAATGAGTCCTAAATTTTTTAATCTCCCTACCGACTCTGTCATTAATAAAGCCAGTTACCTCAAAAAATTAGCTACTCACCGATGTGTAATCCCAATGGATGGTTTCTACTTATGGAAACAAGTGGCTAAAAAACAACAAGTACCACACTACTTTTTCTACCCTGACAAGAAGGTTTTTTCGGTAGCAGGGCTATGGGAAGAAGGTGAAAACGGCACCCATTCATTCATTATGATTACCAAACCATCGAACGAACAAATGCTTGAATTTCAAGACGACATGCCAGCTGTCATGGATACTGCATCAACCAGAAGGTGGCTTGAATCTGACGATCAGGATGAACTACAGGCATTGCTAAATCAGGAGCTGAAAGATGAATTGATATCGCATACCGTTTCACCCAAAATCAAAGATATTGATGGAAATGACAGTTCGTTTATCAAACCGGCCCCAGCTTCCGACCAACACGGAAACTATACCTTATTCACCTAATCCAGCTCATCAAAAAGCAACCGATTGTACTATTCTTGTGTCAGTATCACATGTTATTTTAAATTCGCACCTAATCAAACACTGAATTTTCAGTGATTATCACCATAATCAAACATACGCTTCGACCAGCATGAGTTCTGACAATGACCTTTTACTTTTCCAACAAGTGAAGAGTAATGACTTCTCTGCTTATGAGGTCATTTTTAAGCGCTATTACAAAGAATTATACCGATTTGCATTTACGTATGTAAGAGATTCCACAATAGCTGAAGAAGTGGCTCAAGAGGTATTTCTATATATCTGGGAAAAGCGAGGCAATATTGAAATACAAACAACATTAAAAACTTATCTGTACTCTGCGGTAAAAAATAAATGCCTGAACTACATCAAACTGGAGCTGCCAAAACAGCAATCCATGGCTGATGTAAGCGAAGTTTTGTTGAGTGTGAGTATGCCCAAAAAGGATGAAGGGGAAAATGAACGATTGAAAAAATACATTCAGTCCGCTATTGATGCCTTACCTAAAAAATGCAGGAGGATATTCATACTGAGTAGAAATGCTGGTATGACCTATGAAGAAATAGCTGAAGAGCTGGATCTCTCCAAAAAAACAGTGGAAAATCAGATGGGAATCGCATTAAAAAAATTGAGAGAATCGCTCGATCATGTGTACAAACATTATAAGGAAAATATGTCCTAAAAAAATCTAAGAAATATTGGGGGTAAGCGTTCCCCCAATTGACAGACAAATGAGATGGCAAACGACCTGAAAGCATATAACCACCTGAACTACAAGGAAAAGCCTTCCGGAGAAGAGGATAAGTTCGTTGAGTTCTTATTTCAACATTCCGAAATGGATGCTCCTGAGATAGATGAATCCAAAGCTTGGGATGCACTGAATAAAAAAATTCATAATCCGAATCAGTCTTTCGCCTGGATGAAAATTGCAGCAGCAGTTGTCATCTTAGCAGTTCTTTCTGTAACAGTTTATATGTATAATCCTGAAGTCAATCAGATTCAGGTTTCATCTACTGATCAAAAGGTCAGTGTTACTTTCCCCGATGGCTCTACAGGAATACTCAATACAAATTCATCATTTTCTTACCCTGAACAATTTGAAGAAGTGAGAAACGTCTCCTTCACCGGAGAAGCATATTTTGATATTAAGAAAAGCGAAAAACCATTTATTATTGATGTAAATGGAGTAAATGTAAAAGTCCTTGGAACTGCATTTAATCTAATCTCAAGTAATGATGATGTGAAGCTATACGTAGATAGAGGATTAGTCGCTTTCGAGAAAAATGGAGAACAAACCAAAGTACCTGCAGGGAAAGAGGCCATTTTCAGTAGAATTGATGACTCAGTAGAGCTTAAAGAATTGCCATCTGACAATATAATGAGTTGGAGAAATGGTGTTTTCAACTTTGATAACACTCCACTTAATGAAGCGCTGGAAGAACTATCCGAATACTATGAGGTAGAATTCAAGTTGTCCAATGAAAAGCTGAAGTCGTGCAAAATTTCGGTAACATTTAACCGACAACCATTGAATGAGGTATTATCCACATTGAGCTCACTGTTAGAGCTTAAGACCTCAACTAAAGATAAAACTGTAAAAATTTCCGGCCCGGGCTGCTAATTTCCGCCTAATTCATTGATTACTTTTGGAGGCGTGTTATGCGCCTACCAGATATCAATTCGTAAGATTCTAGCCATTTTTTTGTTGCTAGGTGCCTTCTTTGCATATTCCCAACAGACAGCCCTTCAAAGTAACCTTATCTTTTCGGGCGAATTAAGCTTGTTCAAATCCTTGGATTCCTTGCGATCGATGGGAATTCCAGTCGCCTACAGCACAAATAAGCTAACGAATCAAATCCTGACAGTGAAGCGTAATATGTCTGTCAAAGAATTCCTTGACTACTTACAAGATGAGTTAATTGCTGATATAAAATACAGCAAAGAACAAATCATTGTTTCGCCGCATATACCTAAATACTACACGATTCACGGAGTGCTGAGAAACGTAGAATCCGGAGAGCATATCATTGGAGCTACGCTACAAATTGTAGGAACTTCGGTAGGTACCACCTCGAATGGATATGGCTATTATTCAATAACACTGAAAGAGGGAGAATATCGTGTTAAGTTCTCTCACATAAACTACCAACAAAAAGAAGTTCAGGTTTCACTGTACAGAAATACTTACCTGGATATATCTGTAACTCCACGAATTACAGAGCTTGAAGAAGTAGAAGTGAGTTCGCTATCAAATGACATCAACCTTACAGAAAACATTCCATCTATCAATCGCATCTCCATTGCCGGTGCTGATGGCCAGATACCGTATCTTCTCGGGGAAGTTGATGTAATCCAAAATGCGCTATTAAAACCAGGTATTCGGGCCATCGGAGAAGATGCCAGTGGCATTCATGTAAGAGGTGGTGGAGTGGATCAAAACCTTACCTTACTGGACGAGGCAACCATCTACAACCCCAACCATTTTTACGGATTAATCTCTGTTTTTAATCCTGAGGCTGTAAATAACGTTCGAATAATGAAAGGATACATTCCTCCATCTTATGGTGGACGTACCTCTTCTATTATTGAGGTAAGACAAAAGGAAGGCAATGCAAACGAAACGCATTTTTCAGGTGGTATTGGAGTCATATCGGCCCGAGCGCTGCTTGAAGGGCCTATCACCAAAGGAAAAAGCTCATACCTGATCTCCGGAAGACAAAGCCTCCTTAATCTATCAATAGATGATTTTGCAAGTAACTCGGTTCTCAGGAATCGAATTAGATTCCAGGATTTAAATGTTAAACTAAACTTTAAGTACAGTAAATCGAGCACCTATTACTTATCAGGTTATTTAGGTAATGATCGCAACCTGGTGGGTTTAAATTCAACCAGGAATTGGGGAAATCGTATGCTCAATTTTAGATGGAATTACCTTTTTACTCCCAGGCTCTTCTCCAACATTTCAGCTTTTGTATCCGAATACAATTACCGAATTGAGAGCACTGAAGCACCGGGCGCTTTTGTGGGTAGATCAAAAATTGCTGATTACAGCACAAAGATCAATATGACCTACACCATCGATCCGAATAATGAACTGACTTTTGGAATTAGTAACATTTATCATCGGCTTTTACCTGGAACACGTGAGCCTCTGGATCAAAACTCAAATACAAATAGTATTCGTTTAGAGAACGAGCAGGGCCTTGAATCAGCAGCGCATATAGGCCATGAAACAAGTATCGGGAAGCTTTCATTACACTATGGCTTCAGAGCCAGTAGTCTTTTAACCCTTGGTCCGGGAACTGTTTTTAAATATGAAAACAATACACCAACAGCAGATTCAGCCATTGTTGACACTGTGAAGTTTGAAAGGTATGAGGTAATCAATACAGATATCAATTTTGAACCTCGAGCATCCTTCAACTATCAATTAAATCAAAAAACATCGATTAAGGCATCTTACACAAGAACCGCCCAATATCTACACCTCATTTCTAACACAATTTCGCCTGCACCGACAGATATCTGGAAGTTAAGTGATCAATACATCCCCCCTACCACCACTAATCAGTACACGTTAGGGCTGTATAAGAACCTAAAAGACAATACCTGGGAGCTATCGTCAGAGGTCTACTATAAGGACATTGACAATAACATTCAATATAAGAATGGAGCTGACTTGGTCTTCAATGAGAACATCGAAACTGAGCTACTCCTAAGCAAGGCTCGCGCATATGGATTAGAAATATATGCTAAGAAAAAAATTGGTCGTTTAAAGGGATGGATTAGTTATACACTTTCAAGAGCTGAAAGTAGCATATTGGAATTTGAAAGTGAGAGATACGTAGCTGAGAATCATGACAAAACACATGACTTTTCAACCTCATGGAGCATGGAGCTAAACGAAAGATGGAGTGCCTCTGCAAACTTTGTTTACAATACCGGAATACCTGTGACACTACCCACAGACAAGTATGTGTTTGAAGGTAATTTAGTTCCACATTTTCAGTTTAGAAACAACGCAAGGCTTCCTGACTATCACAGACTTGATCTTTCATTTAAATGGGAAGGGAAGGAATTCAAAAAAGATGGTTCAAGAAGAAAAAACAGAGATTACTGGACGCTTACCATTTACAATGTCTATGCGAGGAAGAATGCGTATTCGTACTTTTTTAGAGAATCTGAAACAAATCCTGCAGTAGCAGAAGTGGTCAAATACTCAATATTTGGAACGATAATACCGGCAATCACCTACAATTTCAGAATTTGAAAAAGCTTGTTTACATATCACTATTATTGGCACTGGCATGTGAAGAGGTGGTGATTGTAGACCTTCCACAACCTCAAAATCTCGTGGTAATTGAAGGGTGGGTAACAGACTCGCTTAGCAATCACCCAATCAGGATTACAAGATCAGGATCATTTGCAAGTCAAAATCCGGTACCACCTATTGAAGATGCACAAGTATTGGTTCAGGCTCGTACAGGAGAGGTATTTCAGTATACTTATCATGAAAATGGTTTTTACCGGGCTAATAATGCATATCGGGGGATAACTGGAAACGAATATCGTGTTTTAGCAATTGTAGACACATTTGAAATTCGTTCTGATTGGGATATGATTCCTGAAAAAGTCCAGATACAGTCTATTCAGGTTCAATCTTTTCTGGAAAATGATCCAAATAACCCGGGACAACAAATTACAGTCTACTACCCAAAAGTAAATGTGGTTGATCCAGTGGATAGCGAGAATTACTATCGATGGATTTTCTATAAAAATGATGTCATTTATACCGAGCCTGATCCTATTACAGTTCAAAATGATCGGTTGTTTAATGGGAATTTAATCCCTAACAATTTCAGGGCATTTGGTTATGATCCGGGTGATGAAATTACCATACAGCTTCAATCAATCTCACCGCAAGGCCATAGGTATCTTGCATTACTACGCTCTCAAATCACTACTCTTGGTACCTCCAGCGGCACAACACCTGCTATAGTAGATGGTAATCTGTTCTACGTTGAAGATGATGAAAAAAGGGTATTAGGGTACTTTGGCGCTGCGGCGATTAGTGCTGATTCAGTTGAAATCAGATAAAAAAAAGGAAAAGTGGGGTAAAAAAGCAAACGGAGCGCCCTCACCAAAGCAACTCCGTTCTAATTCAACCAGCTATGGATTGTTTTGAATTTCTTTAGTTCAAGATTAGCTAAGATTTTCGTAACGAAATGGGTCGATTCGTTTACATAAGCCAAATATTAGATAAACCTATGTTTATACACGATTAAAGAAAACGTCCATTGAAATATTCAGTGAGCACATAGGCTTAAACATTACTAAATCTATATTTAATTGTATTATTCTTATTTAAGAAAGAATCCTCCTGTGGTAATTAATTTGACCCAAATGATAGTTTAAATGCCCTAGTAGGTGATTTAAGAAGTATCTAACGGTCATTGGGTAGTCAAAAGGCTGTAATGGATATACTGCATCCAGGTCTGTGGCTTGAGCTTTATCAAAAAAGTCGGAAAGAATCCGCTTTGTAGTTTCTATTTCTTCAAGGATCTCAGAGACGGTCATTCTTCCATTGAATTCAAAATCTCTTTTTCGTTCGTATCCGCTTTTTGCCAAAACAGCACCAATGAAATGTTGAAGATTACCACACAAGTGCATAAATAGGTTTCCCGACGAATTATTTATGCCTTCTTTCTTAATCCATAAGGCATTTTCGTCAGAATAAGCATCCAACTCCGTTTTTAACTTATCAAGATCCCTGAGAAATAGTTTTTTTAAATTCAGAAGCAATCATTCCTCTTCAAATTGAAATTCCATATTATAAAGATCACCTGTTCTTTCTTTAAAGGTAGTCATTTGATCTTTTTTTATAAGGCAGTGTATTTTACACGAAGTTTTAAAATCCCGTTCAATTACTTCTAATTCAAAGTCATTGATAAGCCTTTCGGCTTGACTCATCATATCATACTCGAACTTGATGGAGACTTTTCTTGTCTCAAAAATCTCAATACGCTTTGCTTTTGATAATGCATGATCTGTAGCGGCTTTATAGGCCTGAATCAACCCACCGACACCAAGCTTCGTACCTCCAAAGTACCTGATTACAACAACGAGTACATTCGTTAGCTCAAATGATCTGATCTGTCCTAAAATTGGATCTCCTGCCGAGTGGGCCGGCTCACCATCATCATTTGCCCTCCAAGACTGATCATCCAGCCCTAAAACCCAAGCAAAGCAATGGTGCCTGGCATCATAGAACTCTTTTCTAAGCTGATCCTGGACTTGTTTGATTTCTTCTTCTGTATGAACCGGGAATGCGCGAGCAATGAACTTACTCCCCTTCTCCTTATACAAGCCTTCAACTTCTGATTTAATGGTATAGTAAGCACTCAAAGTACAGACAGCAATTTTTCAGCTTCACTTTCTATTTGTTCCGTTTCAGCATAGGTCAGGGCTTTTTCTAAATTGACTCTAGCCTCCTCCTTACGATTCGTTTTTACAAGAATACGACTTAAGCCCAGATATCCGAAACTCTTAAAAAACTCTCCATGGTTAGGTATTTCTTCAGCATACTTCAAAGCAGTTCGATAAGCATGTTCTGCTTTTTTATCATTCTTAATGATCTTCTCTTCAAAGTAACCCAGGAACACATATCCAGCTAGCTTATAGTATGGACTTTCATGTGTGATAAGCGCGTGAATATCATCTAATGGTGCGTCTTTGAAATCTTCAGGGTTGGCCATTGATTCGAGATACTTTGCCTTTGCATAAAAGTTGTTGGGATACATTTCACATAAAGCAGAAAGGTAGTTTTGTGCAAGATCAGGCTTATACTCATAGCGTAAATAGATATAACTCAGGTAAACATAGGCTTCCACTTTTGTAAGAAAAGATTCATTGCAAGCCTGTTCTAATTGCTTAAGGCCTTTTTCCATATCTCCACTTCTAAAAAACCAAAGTAGCGGCTTATACATGGGATGTTTTTCAGGATATTTTTCTCGGAAGTAGTTATAAAGACCAGTAGTCAATAAAAACTCAGGATAATCATCGACAATATCAAACCCTTTTTTCATTAAGCCATATGCTCGATTAGCCTCTGACACAGCCTTCATCATATAGCCCTGATCTGCATAATACTCGGCCAGTAATCCATAAGATGCCATGGCAAAAAAAATCATTTCCGGTTGTTCCAAATCTGGATCTCTAAACCGAGCCAAGGATATAGCAGAGTCTAATTGAAATTCCATTTTCGCAAATTCTTCTTCAGAAATTAATGGTATTTCTGACCATAAAATCGACATTGCACGCATTAACGGAATCACAGGATGCTCTGGTAAGTACCTTTCAGCTTTGGAGATATAGTATTCAGCCGAATCAGGTTTAGCATTATAAATATGATCGGAAGCTTTTTTGACAAGATTTTGAACAGGGCCTGGATTGAAAACCTGTCCTACTGACTGTAAGCAAGTGATTAAAAGAAATGTGGTGATTATTTTCTTCAAATGTGAAACGATTAAGTGCTAATTGTAGAAACAGGAATGCAAGATAACGTTGGTACCGAGCTTTAAAAAGTAGCTATCCGTTTTAATTTTGAGTCAATTATGATGCTAAACATTTACACATCTCCAGAACGAATTGCTTTCGAAAAAAGTCTCACCTACTATCAAAGTGCCTACTTTCAATCACAGACATATAACCAATTCACCGCCTATTCAACCGAACAGCTATTTCTACCCTTAGATATTATTGGAGAATCCGCAATTAGCATACCTAAAAGTCCTTTTGGATCTGTTGTATTGATAGATCATGCAGCAGACCTGCAAACCTTCATAAGTGAGGTGAAAAAGGATTTGAAAGAAAAAGGTGTCTCCGAATTGGTTATTCATCACCCATGTGAAATTTACAAAGACTATCCTGCGGTCAATGTTTTAGAAAAATTAGGAGCTCAACTTCTTTTCAATGACTCTAATCAGCACATACTTCTGAATGAAAAGTGGGAGGACACTATCCATCAGATGCAGGTTCGAAAACTAAAAGCACTACAGGATGAGGGATTTACGTTTAGAAAAATGGAAAAGGACGAGCTTGAAACTGCCTATAAGTTTTTAGCCGTCTGCCGTCAAACACAAGGCCTTCAGATCAACATTGGCTGGGAGCACTTGCAAAAACTCAGTGAAAAACTACCCGGTAAGTATGAATGTTTTGGGGTGTTTAGAGAAGGTAAAATATCTGCATTGTGCATTTCCGTTAATGTAACGGAAGATGTTGCGTACTACTATCTGCCGGCCACCAGCCCAATGTTCAGAAATCAAAGCCCAATGGTAATGCTAATAGCTGGTATGGTGGAGCACTATCGTGATGAAGGGTATAAATACCTGGATTTAGGTGTCTCATCTATTGAAGGTAGGACGCAGGAAACGTTGAAAATATTTAAGGAACGAATGGGAGGCGTTTCAACGACCAAGCCTACTTTGAAATTCCTTCTTTAAAAATCTGTTCCAACTGCCTGAACCATTCTGTGACTCCAAACCGTGAAACAGCTTCTTCTCTGACCTTTTCTGGTGAATATTCGCTGTAAGTTTTAACCATTTCATGAATGGCTGATCCTAAATCAGTCACATCCTTATCACATAGTACTCCTGAATATTCAGTGAGAATCTCCTCCGGACCGCCACACCTTGTAGCCACAACAGGCTTACCACAAGCCATTGCTTCTAGTACCACATTTCCAAACGTTTCGTATCTGCTTGGGAGTACTAGAAATTGACACTTATGAATATATCTCCTTACTTCTTCTCTGGTTTTTTCACCGATAAACTCAACCCGATCATCCAGTTTTAATCGACTAGATTTCTCAAGAAGGTTTTCTTTTTGAGATCCCTCACCTATTATTTTCAACTTAACATCTGGTAGATTTTGGATAGCTTCCAATAATAGGTCAAACCCTTTTTCATGTTCCAACCTACCAATAGCCAAAACGTATTGCCCGTTCTCATTACTCAGATCAAAGAAATCAGTATCAACCGGATTGTATATTACTTCTGCTTGAGGCACCCAATTTTGCAACTCATTCTGCTGAAAATGACTGGTCACAGTCACTTTTCTTGCTCTTTCTATAGCTGATAGGGTCTCACCCTTAATACCACCAAGGTCATTCAGAAGGTGTTCAAACATAAAGCCCCCAAGCCTGATGTGTAGATGGTAAGGCACATCATATTTATCGGATAAATACTCACCCACCAAAATGCCGGGATAAGTGCCTTGAACAAGTATCAGATCCGGCTTATCATTGTCAGTCACAAAAGCTTGAAAGTTTAACTCATTGCATCTAATTATATCTTTCAAATTTCCTTTTTTGAACCGCTTGGTCCAGCTTAGAGCAGGCTGATAGTATTCTATGACGCCATTTCTCTCTCGAACTTTTGATGCATCCTTTTGATGTTTTTTAATTTTTGAAAGGTTCTTAAAGTGATCTTTCACCCAAATCAATTTTTCTGCATCTCCTTGGCCCCAGGTGCTCACTCCTATCTTCCACTCGGGTCTTTGTTGAGCCATCATCATAATTTGCTCTTTTATAAAAATTCCATAGGAAGGATTGGACTCAGATGGATACCACGATGGAATGACAAAAAGCTTCATTGCCCCGAATTTAACTCGTGCACATCAACTTTCATCTTAGTTTAATTGGTAAAAACGATCTCAAATATGAAATTACCAGCATGAATCAATTGCCATTGGTTTCAGTCGTTTGTTTATCTCACAATCATCAACCCTTCATAAAAGAGGCCATCCAGTCGGTTTTAAAACAAACGTATACGAATGTAGAATTGATCATTGTAGATGATGGGAGTACCGATGGTACCAAGGAGGAGATTGAAAATATCATTGCAGAGCGGAAGATTGCATTCATTGACATTCCGCAAGCGATTGGAAACTGTGCTGCATTTAACAAGGGATTTAAAAAATCATCAGGAGACTATATCATCGATCTGGCGGGTGACGACATCTTAATGCCCGAGCGTATATTAAGAGGAATAAATACTTTTTTGAGTAGAGATGCAGGAGTCATCTTTTGCGATGTTCTCAAAATAAAACCGAATGGCCAGATCATTGACAACCATTATAAACGTGACAAAAAAGGCCATCTAATTGAAAAGGTGCCTGAAGGTGATTTATATATTGATTTGATTAAGAACTATTTCATATCTCCACCCTCAATGATGATCAAACGTGAAGTACTGGAAGACCTGGGGGGGTATGATGAGTCTTTAAGTTATGAAGACTTTGATTTCTGGATTCGATCTTCACGAAAGTGGAAATACGCTTTTACAGATGAAGTGCTGGTAAAAAAGAGGATTATCAAAGGATCATTGTCAGATCTACAGTTTCAATTTGGCACCAAACATCAGGAATCAACCCTAAAGGTTTGTCAAAAAATAAAAGAGCTGAACGAAACCAAAGAAGAACGTTCAGCTCTTAGAGCTAGATGCATTTACGAGATAAAGCAGTGTGTAAGACAAGGGAATTTCAGCCTAATACCATCCTTCATCAAACTGCTTTAGTTACTCATATTTTAGCGTATTTGCCGGATTAAGAGAGGCAACCTTCAAGACCCTGACACTTACGGTAATAAGAGAGCATACTACCACAACAGCTAAAGAAATAGCCAGTACAGCCCATGGAAAATTAATGCGATAAGCATAGTTATCCAGCCAGTTATTCATCCCGAAAAAAACGATTGGTAATCCAATAACTGTAGCAATACCAATCAATACGATGAACTCTCGATAAAAAAGTGATACGATGTGTGCTTCTGAGGCACCCAATACTTTTCGTACTCCAACTTCTTTCGTTCGCTGAGAAGCAATGAATGAAATAAGACCAAACAAACCCAATATTGCCACGAGTAAGGCAAAACCAGAAAAAATACTAAAAACAGATCCGAATTTTCGATCCTCTTTATAAAGCCGATCAAAACGATCATCAATAAAGGTATATTCCAGCGTAGACGTAGGAAACATTTCAGCCCATGTCGATTCGATAAGATCCAGACCTTCTTTCAGGGAACCAGAAGAAAGTTTAACTAACGAATGATGTAATACTGGATCATGAAAATAACAGGTCGGTTCTGTCGATTTTTTTAAGGTGGTTCGATTTACATTTTCGATCACTCCTATTATGTGATACTTATCATTTTCAGGATCTCGACCAAACTGTATTTTTTCATTGATTACGCTTGATTCGGAAAGATTGAAGCGATCCAAAAATGCCTGGTTGACAATAACAGCTGAACTATCAGAAGCCAGGTCTTTTTCGAAATTTCGTCCATCTAGCAATTGAATATCTAATAACTCAAAATACCTTTCATCAATGCTTTGAATATATGTGGTTGCGTCTAATCTATCAGTTAGTCCCACTATCTTCACCCCACCACTTGTTGATGCGATTTCATCGCTCTCACCCCCTGGTACTGATGTGGTTGTGGAAGTGCCAATAACATTCGAATTCTTTTCAAGCCGGTCTAAAAACACCATCATTTTATCTACCAACTGCTGTCTGTCATTACCTGTCGGGCGTGGATTCCTGAATGAAACAACGTGGGCTGTATCCATCCCCATATCCATATTTCGCATAAAATCAACTTGCTTTATCACAATCAATGTGCAGGCAATAAGTACGATGGAAGTAGCAAATTGAAGTACTACAAGTGTTTTTCTTAAACCTACTCCACTCTTGGAATTTCGGAATTTCCCTTTAAGTACACTTATGATTTTGAAATTGGAGAGGAAAATAGCCGGGTAGAACCCGGATATAAATGTGCCAACCAATGTGAACATGCCCAGCATCAACAGAAAGCCGGTATCTTTCCAAACATCATTTAATATTTGAGTTTCCACTAGTGCATTGAAAGATGGTGTAACCAACTGTGCAATTAATAAGGCAATTATGGCACCTAATAAATTGATCAGAAGCGCCTCTACTAAGAATTGTATTCTTAGCTGCCTCTTACCAGCACCAATCACTTTTCTCAATCCCACCTCTTTTGCGCGATCAACTGCTTTGGCAGTAGATAAATTGATGTAGTTCACCCATGCAATCACCAATATGAAAATGGAAATAATCTCAAGAAAATCGACAGATTTTTTACTTCCAGCCACTTCTGGCTCAAAAGTCATTTCTGAATAAAGATGAATATCCTGAATAGGCTGAAGGTTAAAGAAAAGCGTACTTTCCTCATCCAGGTGCTTATTTTTTATAGGAATCATTTTCTCCTCTAATGCAGTAATATCTGCACCTTCATCAATCCTTAAATACGTGTAATAATTAAATGCTCGCCATCCTTCATTATCCAGTCTTTCCTGAATGGTAGAAATAGAAATAAGGAAATCAAACTTGAAGTGTGTATTAAGTGGTACATCCTCAATGACACCAGTTATTTTAAAATCCTGGTCAAACCCAGAGAAGAGATGTAAGGTTTTGCCAACAGGGTCTTGTTCACCAAAATAGAACTCAGCTTTGGATTGGGTGAGCACAATGGAATTAGGCTCTATAAGCATGGTCTGTTTATCTCCGGATATCACTTTATGACCAAAAAATTCAACGAAGTGCTCATCTCCCATTTTGACCATCTCCTCATTGATCAAAGTCTCTCCTTTTTTTACTGTAACATTCCCAATATTGTATGTCACTGTGTAAGCACTCACTTCCGGGATTTCCTCGGTAATGATTTTGCCGGATGGATTAAAAGACATAGCGTCTCTTACACCAACCTGTCCGTCAACGATCTGATCAGTAGTGAGCCGGTAAATATTCTCAGCATCTTTATGAAAAGAATCATAGCTCCTCTCAAAAGAAATATACTGATTGATCAATAAGAAGGCTGCTAAGCCAACCGCCACACCAATTACATTAATGGCAGTATAACCTTTGTGCTTTAGAAGATTTCTAAAGCTGATTTTGAAATAGTTTTTAAACATGCCTGTGTCCTTTATTAATGAGTTTTTGAAAATGGGTTTAAGTAATGAAAGCCTCAATAGCATTACTACATCCATCAAATATTTCCATTGTGGAAATCTTGACCCGGATGCTAAATGATCAGCATATAATTCTTCCAGATCACCCTTGATGTCGGGGTAATATTCAGGGTGACAAAACCACTTGAAAAATGTATCTGCTGTTTTTTTAATCATACTACTTTCAAGTCCAGCGCCACTTCAGGGATTGCATCCCACAACTGGGATCGTACATCTTTCGAATATTTTAAAGCTTCCTTACCATATGCAGTGATAGTGAAAAATCGTTTTGGTTTCCCTCCTCTTTTTTCACTAGAATCCCCCTGACGACTATCCAAATAACCTTTCTTCTCCATCCTTCGAAGAGCTGATTGTAACGCGCCTACACTAACCTTTCGATTTAACCTGTTCTCTATTTCATGCTTTATAGCTACTCCATAAGCTTCATTATAAAGTACCCCCACTGTGAGGAGTACGATTTCTTCAAATTCTCCTAATTGATATTTTTTCATATTCAATCTCCTAAATGTAGTATTCGTAAACAAACCTATAAAAGTTTCATGAATTTCCTAAATGTAGTATTGAAAAAAGTCAGCAATGAAATTATTGAAGAAAGACCGAACACTATTCAAGCGGATGGTGTTAATATCTTACACTAGCAATAGTGTGAGTTAGGTTGGTTGTGTGATGGGGTCGCTCGCTCGAGTGACCCCTTTTTATTTTGAGCAGGCTAGCTTAATTATTACCAAATACTCGCTCAATGATCGAGCTTCCCCAAGCGAAAGGATCTTCCCGAATCTTCTTTTCTTCTTCACCCACTAAGTGAAAAAGTCCATCAATCGCTCTGGTAGTGGCATATTCATCAATACTGGATGGAAGCTGTACATTTAAAACGTCGCTTGGACTTACCGTGGTGAGTCCCAAACCTGTAGGGTCATACTCATAACTTAAAAATGATGCAACATCCGTATACACCTGATTTGCCCCCGTTGCATCCAGAGCTTCTTTTACGTCCGGATTAAAAGCTGTAAAAAGCGCATCACTCGTTGTTCTGTAAAAAAAGTCTGTCGCTGCTGTTTCGCCACCATTAAGAATACCTCTTGCGTCATCAAAAGACATATTCCGTATGGCATTTCCGAATATTGGTAATGCTTTTGTGGCAGCTGATTCAGCTCCTCGATTCATCGCTGTGATCAACTCTTCGAACAGATCATTTCCGTTATTTTCTAAATTGATATAGGCGTCATAAACTACGGATAATGGCACTACTCCACCAATGCTTTCCGTTTGAATTTTACTTTGCAGGTTATTAACTTCTTCTGGCAAAAGAATCTTGATTACTTCATTTTGTAAATATCCTCCGGTAGAGGAAGCACTGGTAACCGAGTTTTCCAATCCGATATTTAACGCTTCTTTCAGTCCCTCAACTATTTCAGCCTCAGATAGCGGATTCGTTGCATCCTCAAAAAGCTCGCATGACACCAAAATGCTACTTAGAGCAAGTAACGTAACCAACAATAATCGTCTATAATTTTTCATAACCTGGATTTTAATTTCAAATCTATTGAATGTAGCTCTCACCTTCTGTTATCCTCTGTCCTTAAAATAGACAAATAACTTTCATACCTAGACACTGAGATGCTTTCACCCACTGCTTCTTTGATTTTGCATCCCGGCTCATTCTCATGTAAGCAATTATGAAACTTGCATTCTCCTAAATATTGCCTCATTTCAGGAAAATAATGAGAAAGTTCTTCATCTTCAATTTCGGACAATCCCAACTCTTTAATACCCGGTGTATCAATGATTGCAGATTTATCATTAAGCCAGAATAACTCAGCAAAGGTGGTGGTATGAACACCTTTATTAGCAAAGTCAGAAATTTCACTAACCTCCTGCTTTGCATTTGGAATGATTTGATTGATCAATGTTGATTTACCCGCTCCACTATGACCAGAAAGCAGACTTATTCGATTTTGAAATAACGATTGTACTTCCGTCTCAACTTCCTTATCAAACTGACAAAGAAATACCTGATATCCTATCTCGGTATAGATCTTTTTTAGCTCCTCGTACTTATCAAAATCTTTGGCTGAATAAATGTCTTTTTTATTGAATAAGATTACACCAGGAATTCTAAAGGCTTCCAAGGTAATCAGAAAACGGTCTATGAAACCTATAGAAGTTCGAGGCTTTTTAAGTGTCACAATTAAAACTCCAAGATCAATATTACTCGCAATTAAATGATCGTGTCCCTTTTTTCGCGGACTTTCTCTCAGTACATAATTCTCACGAGGATAGATTTTGGTAATCACCCACTCACCTTCTACTTGTTGATTGTCTTCTACTTCGACAAAATCACCAACAGCAATTGGATTCGTTAATTTTTTATCATCCAGCTTAAACTTACCACGCAACCTTGCTACAAGGCGTTCCTGCCCGGATTGAACTTCATACCATAGTCCGGTAGATTTAGTAACGAGTGCTTTCAAAAACGATTGATTTTAATGTACAATACTAAGACAATGCAATTGATTGAAATAAAAAAGGCTGATCATAAAAATGATCAGCCTTCAATCATGCAGTATTAATTCTTAGTTACTTGAAAGATATTCTGCTACACCTTCTCTTGTTGCGTTCATAGCAGTTTTACCTTCTTCCCAGTTTGCAGGACAAACTTCTCCATGCTTTTCTACGTGCTTCCAAGCATCTACAATTCGTAGCATTTCATCAATGTTTCTTCCTAGAGGAAGGTCATTGATGGTCTCGTGTCTTACGATTCCTTCTTTGTCAATGAAGAAAGTACCTCTGAAAGCTACGGGTGCTCCATCAAACTCAAGATTTCCTTCTTCGTCGTATGACCAATCTCCGGCCAAAACTCCGAAATTAGATGCTACAGTTTTTGATGGATCAGCAACTAATGGGTATGTAACACCTGAGATTCCACCTTTATCCTTGTCAGTCATTAACCAAGCCAGGTGAGTCTCTTCAGTATCACAAGATGCTCCCACTACAGCTACACCTCTTTTCTCAAACTCTTCTAATTTCTCTTGAAATGCGTGAATTTCTGTAGGGCACACGAAAGTGAAATCTTTTGGATAGAAGAAGAACATTACTTCTTTCTTACCAATGTACTGGTCAAGTGAGAAGTTCTCTACAATCTCTTCTCCGTTGATTACAGCTGGTGCATTTACTATAGGTGCTCTTTTTCCTACTAATGACATGTTTTACGTTTGTTTTAAGTTTTAAAATTTAAATTATTGTTACATCTGCCTCAGGATCAATACGTTCTCCGTTGACCTGAAGCTTTATTTCGTTGATTTTAAAATTCCTAATTCGCTTCTTTCTGAAAAAATCATTGATTAAACCATATAACTCTTCATCGTAGAAGTCTTGAATTTTGTTCGTCTTAAGACAATAAATATGACCATGAGGGCTCATATTAGCGTCATACCTTTTGGATCCGGATCTTACTGACACTCTTTGAATCAAGCCCGAATCAACCAGAACATCCAATACACGATAAACACTTCCTAACGAAATAGAAGGATTGTCCTCTTTAATTGTTTCGTGAATGCTCTCAGCAGTTGGGTGATCATTAGAAATCATCAACTCTTTAAGCACCACTATTCTCGGATGAGTGGCTTTTAGGCCTGCATCGCTTAACTGTTCTTTTATTTGACTAACAATTTCCATTTAGGAATTATTCTCAAATGCGAAGTTAGCATAATTAGATTCTCAACCCAAACTTTTAGACTAAAGAATTATGAGAGGCCATCAATGACTGAAATTAATTAGTGATTCTTTCTTAGCTTTACTCTAACCAATTGAATAATACATCACACAATGAAACAAGCTAAAATTTTAAGCCTAGCATTACTTTGTTGCCTATATCTCCTAACTAGCTGTGGAGATGCTGGCATACAAGTCAAAGTTGGAGGGGAATATGATACCGATTTTGGTGCTAACCAGGCTGGACTTGAATTGCTACAAAATTTCAATGAGTCTGCCTCTACCTCTGTAAATTCAGAAATCAAAGACTTTGGCGATAGAATACTCGAGTTAGAGGTTACTTCGCTAGTAATAACGATGCGCGATTTCCGAGAAAATCAGAACTCTATTACAGGAGAAATTATAATTGAGGCAAATAATATTGAATTCAATTCCGGCCCTGTTGAACTTTCCAATGGTGCTATTATCCCCCTTCAAGCCAATCAATCAAACTTCAATAATTTAAGTAATAGATTAAAAAACGGCGATGTTAGTATCGCCCTGGAAGTTAATGCTGACGAACCTTTTGGTGACAACAACTTTGATATTGAATTAGCAATAACAGCTTTCGCTACTGTACAAGTGGATGAAAATCAATAATCTCAACAACCACACACATGAAACTAAACTATAGACTAATAATAACTTTATTTTTTGCAGCTACTATCTCAAGCACAAAAGCACAAGATATTGGAACATTTTTAGAAGCAGGAGCTGGAGATGCTGAAAGATTAATGGAAAGCTATTTAGAACCTGCATTTTTGGGTTTTGGTTATGGTATTAATAGCGGATGGTACAATACTGCAAAACCTCATAAACTTTTGGGTTTTGACATAACACCTACCACTACTCTGGCTATGGTTCCATCAAAAGGAGAGTTTTTTACCTTTAATCCCAATGATTATGATAACATTTCGTTGAACCCAGACAGCCCAACTGATCAGGCACCAACTCTGTTTGGCCCTAATCTTCCGGCAGATGAATTACCACTTCTTGACTATACATCAGAGTTAAATGGGGAGGAACAGACCATTTCTATCAGTTCGCCGACAGGATTGGGCTTGAAGGAGGTAATCCCAATCAATGCAGTCCCATCCGGAATGATACAAGTAGGACTTGGTTTATTCAAGAATACGGATCTTAAAATCAGGTTTATTCCTGCCATTAAAGAAGAAGATTTTGAATTTGGAATGTTTGGTGTGGGTTTTATGCACGACCTGAAACAATGGGTTCCCGGATTCAAGCAAATTCCTTGGGATGTCTCAGGGTTTGTTGGATGGAATAACATTAATGCAAAGCTCTTTGTAGATCCTGAAAATAATCCGGATCAAATGGCCATCTTAAATATTAGTTCATTTACTCTGCAAGGGTTGATTTCTAAAGAGCTTTCAATTTTAACGTTATTCGGGGGTGTTGGCGTTGCTACAACCACTACAAACTTTGATTTGGAAGGTACATATGAGACTGAAATTTCTGATGAAAACCCAACGGGTACATATGTAGATCCAATTAGCTTCAAATATTTATCCACTGGCCCACGAATAAATGTTGGCTTTAGATTAAAACTGTTGATTATGACATTGCACGCTGATTATGCCATTCAAAAGTATAATACATTGACATTAGGTGCCGGAATCAATATCAGGTAACAAAACATTCTCTAACCTACATTCTAAAGGCCAACATTGCGTTGGCCTTTTTTATTACCCTCTAAGATTCGGTAATTTCGATTAATCCACGGATAATTCAGGATGACTCAATTCGTATTTTCAAAGAATCTTGGTTAATTGCGCAAACAACTAATTCCACATCATAGAGACTAAAATTTATCAGTAATGAAAAAGCATATAAAGTATATTATTTTATCAGTAGCAGGGATGATCTCAATGAGTCATTCCGCAAGTTCACAGGAGTTTGGTGAGATATTCCGAAGTGGTGCAGCTGATGCTAACCAATACCTTGGTGCATACACCAAATCAATGATGCTATCATTCAATAATGGGTTGAGCAGTGGTTGGTATAACACAGCAAAACCACATAAATTGCTCGGATTTGATATCACAGCAAGTGTTAATGTTGCGAATATTCCTGATGATGATAGGTTTTTTGACTTTAACAGTAGAACCTGGGAAAACCTGGAACTAGCTTCAGGGTCAAATATTTTACCAACTGCTGTAGGTGGCGAAACTTCATCCGTTTTGAGAATCCCTGCAAGTACTGAAGTAGCACCTGGTGTTACCTATGAGAATGATGTTACATTCAATGCCCCTCCGGGATTTGATGTAGAAGATTTTCCAATTGTTGGCTTCCCAGTGCCGGCTGTGCAACTTGGCATTGGCCTGCCGAAAGGCACAGAACTAGTCGTTAGATATGCCAGTGATTTTGGTGCAGCAGGAGATGATGGCAGCTTCAACATTTTTGGACTAGGTGTAAAGCATGATCTGAAGCAATGGGTTCCAGGGTTAAAACAAATTCCGTTTGACTTTTCAGGATTTGCTGCTTTCAACAGATTAAAAGCTGAATATGTCATTGATGAAACATCTCCAGAGTTTCAGGCTGATGGCTTGGCTACACTAAAAGCCTCTTCATTTACAGTTCAAGGTATCGTATCCAAAAAACTAGCGATCTTCACCCCTTACATGGGCATTGGCTACAATATAGCTAGCAGTTCCATGGATGTAGCTGGTGATTTCACATACACAGACACATCAAGTGGACAAAGTGCTACCGTAACAGATCCTGTAGCACTGGATTTTTCCGGTGGTAGTTCACCTAGAGTAAACCTGGGACTAAGAATGAAACTATTGATACTTACTATTCATACTGAATACACCATCCAGAAGTACAATACATTCACTGCAGGTTTGGGTCTGAGCATCAGGTAATTAGAACCGCATAAAAAAAGAAAAGTCCCGTCAAAAACGGGACTTTCTTTTTTACTTGTCAAACAGGTGTATGAATAAATTTGTGTTATGCATTAGATATATACTATCTAATCAAAAAAAGTAACCACCTATTATGATAAAAGTTTTATTTGTTTGTTTAGGAAACATATGCAGATCCCCTTTAGCTGAAGCCATTTTCAATAAAAAACTGCTAGAACAAGGCTTAAACAGCAAAATAAGCGCAAATTCTGCTGGCACTGCCAACTATCATGTTGGAGAAAATCCTGATCCTCGAACCATAGAAATTGCAAAAAAACATGGTGTTCCTGTTAACCATAAAGGGCAGCAGTTTAAAAAAAATCATGCAATAGAGTATGATTACTTGCTGGCAATGGATAGTTCTAACTATGGAAATATGGTTTCAGAGATGGGTAATGAACCAAGCAAACTGATTTTAATGCGGGATTTTGATCCTTACGGAAAGGGTGAAGATGTACCTGATCCATACTATGGGGGTGTTAATGGATTTGAAAATGTATATCAGATTTTAGATCGATCATTGGACAAATTCATCCATTTTCTAAAAAAGGAGCATAATTTATGAGTGGTTTTGTTGCCAAAATCATTGAAATAAACTTTCCCGATCAACAAGTAGATACGACGCAAAATGTATCAGGCGGATGCATCAATAATGCCATTAAGGTTGAAACTGACGAAAATCGATATTTTCTCAAATGGAATCGTTCTGATCTCATTGGAATGTTCGAGTCAGAATCCAAAGGACTAAACCTTCTCAACAAGCATTCCCCTATTTTTTCTCCTGAGGTTATCGATGCTGGGGTGATTGAAAACAGATCGTATCTGCTGACAGAGTGGATTGATCAAGGGGCTCCTCACACCGATTTTTGGAGAAATTTTGGTATAAACCTGGCACGTCAACATAAAAATTCATCCGATCAGTTTGGACTTGATCATGATAATTACATTGGTAGTTTACCTCAGTCCAACTCTCAGCATGCATCCTGGGATCAATTTTTCATAGAGGAAAGACTAAACCCTCAGTTAGACCTAGCTAAATCAAAAGGATTAATGGACAATAACCTCTTAAAACAATTTGATACCCTGATGAATCACCTGCCTCAGCTGGTACCTGATGAAAGGCCTGCCCTTCTGCACGGAGACTTATGGAGTGGTAACTATATGATTGCTGCCCATGGAAATGCTGCCGTATTTGACCCTGCTGTTCATTATGGTCACAGAGAAACAGAGCTGTCATTCACCAAACTATTCGGTGGCTTTTCAAGTGATTTGTATCGGTATTATGAAAATGAATATCCTCTTGAGCCTGAATTTGAAGATCGAGTAGATATTCACAACCTCTACCCTCTTCTTGTACATGTCAATCTCTTTGGATCATCCTATCTATCAGGTATAATTCAGACTTTAAGAAGATTTACATGACATGAAGATTGGTGTATTACCGATATAGTACCTGATAATTATTAGCGGTCTTTTGCTCCATGATTACCGTCCTGTTCCAAGGTAGTTTATTGAATGCATCAGGTGTGTAATTTTTAATGGTCGCCAGGTTTAATGGGCTTTCAAATGAAAGGATGAAATCCCTATTTAAAAGCTCCTTTATCCGCTTCGACTTAAATTCCTTATTGTCAATACAGAAAGAAAAGGTTAGGGCTGAATTCTGCATCAGGTTGATTTTTATATTTAACAAATCAAGTACCTGAAGGATCAAACCTAATTTTTTCTCATCCATAAAACTGTGATCTTTTACCTGTGCTGTCACTAGCAGCTGATTCCCTTTAAATACGAAGCATGGAATCATCTTCGTAGTGTTATCTGTGGATATGGTAGTCCCACTTTTTGCTTTATCCTGAAACGAACGAACCATCAACGGGATACTTTTTTGAGCGATCGGCTTTAATGTTTTGGGGTGAATTACCTGAGCTCCATAATAGGTCATTTCTGTCACCTCACGGTAGCTGAGCTTTTCGTATTGTTCCGCTCCTTCCAGTATTCTGGGGTCTGCATTAAGGATGCCCGGTACATCTTTCCAAACAGTGAATCCTTCCGCATTTAAGCAATACGCTAAAATGGCGCCTGTATAATCCGACCCCTCTCTCCCCAGGGTGGTGGAATTACCTTCTACATCTGAACCAATAAATCCCTGTGTAACCACCACAGACTCCTCAGCAACAGGCTTCAACAAGTTTATCACTTGCTTTTCAGTCACTACCCAATCCACATTGGCTTCTGTAAAATACTGATCTGTGCGGATAATGGTTCTGGCATCAAACCATTTACAGTTAACCTGCTTATTTAAGTACTCTGCTATGATTGAGGTGGACATCAATTCTCCGTAGGGAACAATTTTGTCATAAGCAAGCATAGACTCACATTCTCCCAAGTCTTTAAGTTCGTTTTCTAAAGAACGCTCAAAGTGAAGATAACTTTCTGGTATTTCACCAAAAAGCTCCTGTGCAATCTCATGATGATAGTCTTTTAGCTCACCAAGTGTTGCTGCATAATCCTGACCTGTATGTGCCTGTTTGACTAAGTCTTCAAGTTTATTAGTGGTCTTACCCATTGCAGAAACTACAATCACCAGACGTTGCGAACCGAATGAAGCAACAATTTCTCCTAAATTTTTTACCCCGGCAGCATCTTTGACTGACGCACCTCCAAACTTGAAAATCTGCATTATGCAAACGTTATAAATACTGAATGAATTAATTTCGTGGTTTGAAACCCAATAAACAATCTCGAATATAAACCCCTTATGAACAAAAGTAAGCTTGGCCTGCCGATAGGAACAACCTTAGACCGCTTTATTAAACAAAAAGAGGATGAATTTTCCTCAGCAACTGGTGAATTGTCTCAACTTTTGAGAGATATCGCGCTTGCAGGAAAAATTATCAATAAGGAGGTAAATAAATCAGGACTACTTGATATCACTGGTGGTTTTGGAGAAAAAAACGTTCAGGGAGAGGATCAGCAAAAACTCGATGTTGTAGCTGATATTCGATTTACAAGAGCATTGCGAAATGGAGGTATGACTTGCGCGGTTGTTTCCGAAGAGGAGCAAGAAATCATCCACCTCAATCCTAATTGTAGGTATGTTGTAGCAATTGATCCTTTAGATGGAAGCTCCAATATTGATGTGAATGTATCGATTGGTACTATTTTCTCTATTTACAAGCGAATTTCCCCGGTAGGTGGACCTGTGCAGGAAGAAGATGTACTCCAGAAAGGTACAGAGCAAGTTGCTGCAGGATATATTTTATATGGCTCTTCTACCATGCTGGTTTATACGACAGGCAGAGGTGTTCATGGATTTACGTTAGAGCCAAGCCTTGGAGAATTCGTGCTTTCTCACAATCAAATGAAGTGTCCTAAAGACGGAAAAATCTATTCGATCAATGAGGGTAACTATTATGCTTTTGACGAATGGGTGAGAGAATACATCGATGATTGTAAGAAAAAAGGCATGACTGCCAGATATATCGGTTCGCTTGTTGCAGATTTTCATAGAAATATGATGAAGGGTGGACTCTATCTTTATCCAAACACAGAAAAGGCACCAAATGGTAAACTAAGGTTACTATATGAGTGTAACGCCCTGGCATTCATCGCTGAGCAATCAGGAGGAGTTGCTACTAGTGGTAAAGAGCGTATTTTGGATATTCAGCCTACCTCGTTTCATCAACGTTCTCCGTTGTACATCGGGTCGGCTAACATGGTCAAACACGCCACTTCTTTTATGAAGACTGGTACTGTTGCCTAGTAATTACTTTCTTCTTTTCCCTTTCTATAATTGCTAAAGCCATGTTTTGGGCAATTTTACCCTGATCGGAGTAATGAAGTAGACGTTTTACTTCATTTTCCGGTATATCTATACGGTAAAGTGCGTTCAGAAGCCTGTTTAAGTCATGATCCAAGAGGTGGTTTACCTGCTTTGTAAGGAAATCCACTAACCGATCAAAATCGTTTTTTGTATCCTCAAATTCTAATTGATCCTCTAATCCTAAATCCTTGTGGATCAGTTGATAACTCTGCCTCAGAAGTGTAACTTCATCCATAGTATAACATTGAATTAGGCAATTATCAGGTATTTTATCTGACTATAAAAAACCCCCACATGAAAAAACTATTAATAGCACTTCTACTAGCTTCTCCATTGCTATCCATAGGACAAGGTCAGGATAAAGATGAAATCATGGAAGTGATTAACCAGGTTTTTGAAGCAATGCGTACCAACGACAGCACCCTCCTAAAGCAAAGCTTTGTAGAAAACCCTAATACGTTTACTGCTTTCTATGATAATGATGGAAATTCTACGTTGGTATCAGGTGAATTCAAGCGATTCAAAGATGCTGTTGGACAGCCCAAAGAGCAGGTATGGAACGAACCAATTTGGAATGAAAAAGTAGAGATAGATGATAATTTAGCTTCCGTTTGGGTCGATTATGCATTTTATGTAGACGATCAATTCTCACACTGTGGTGTGGATGCATTCCATTTAATCAAACGTGAAGATGGCTGGAAGATCTTTCATCTTGTAGATACACGTCGCAAAGAAAATTGTGAAATACCGGATGAGTTTAAGCCTTGACTTTATCCGGAATCCACTCAAAATCATCTGATTTTACAGCATCCAGCAACAAACCGCTCAGCTCCGTTGGCGGAACTGTTGTTCGACGCTTTACCAGATCCAACCACGCTCCATCAACATCTACTTTTGCCGAAAGGCTGCCATCATTAGTATAAATATTATGCCTGAATGACCATTTTGACCCATCTTTTCGAAGTTTCGAAATGGTAAATCCCACTTCGAATTCTTCATTCATACGGACTTCTTTGAAAAATCTGGTGTCTTCTCGGAAAAGGATTGGCCCCACACCCATTTTTATCAATTTGCCGAAAGACATATTGATATCCTCAAAGTACATTAAACGTGCCTGCGCACAATAGTCATTATACGCAGTGTGCCTCATATGCCCGTTTGGATCCAGATCTGCCCAACGTACCCTGAATTTATACTTAACCTCACTCACCTTTGGCTTCCTCTTTTTTCTTAGCCGATCCTTTTTTCGTTTTCTTGGCTTCTTCTTTTTTTTCTGCTAAAACATCAGGAGCCTGCTTTACTAATTGATCGTACCAACTTACTACCTTCTTTATATCAGAAACATACACTCTTGCTTCATCATAGTCTGGTAGCACAAACTTTAAAAATGCTTTCAGCTCCTCCGGGCTACTATTTTTATCTAAATCAGTATCACCATCAAATTCCTTATGGATTTTTCTCATCACATCCTCCAAAGGAACTGCTCCTTCTGTATCAGTAGTATAAATGGATATTTCCGAAAGAATGCTCACTTTATTGTGCATGGTAGCTACCATTTTCTTCTTGTGCTCATCCAGGCTTTCCAATATCACACCTGTACGTGTTGGTTGAATTATTTTGAATAAGGTTCCTTTTCCTGAAACTGATGCTATATCGCTGAATTCCATATGTTATTTTTTGAGGTCGCAAAGATATTCAGCCTGGCGGATTAATAGTATTTTCTAATAAAAAAGGGCCGCACAATAAACTATTTATCAATGCAGCCCCACCTTAGTATTGCTTATCTTAATTATCTGCGAATGATCACCTTCAGGGTTTGATTCGTCCCATCAATCCTTAAGTAATAAATTCCTGTATTCATATTTGAAACATCTATCGCTTCTCCATTAGATAAACGATCCGATTTAATAATCCTTCCGGAAGTATCAATCATTCTCCATCCTACTTCGCTAAAAGTCCCTTTGATGTACAACTGCTTAGAAACAGGATTAGGATAAATGTGATAGTCCTCAACAGCATTGACGCCCAAAGGAATTACAGTGAAATCAAATTCGAATGAAGCCTCTCCGCCATTTCCATCGGAACCTGTAACAGTGATTGTAGCGACTCCTTCGCCTCTTTCCAGGATGGAAAGCGTGGTTCCGCTAACTGTTACGGCTACTACTTCCACATTTGATGAAGCGGCAGACAAACGTATCTGATCGCCATCCTCATCCTCAAAAGCATTGGCTAAATCAATGGTAGAATTACTAAAACCCTTCTTGATCTCTTGATCCACAATTCCAGATACCGCCACCGGTGCATCATTTACATTATTTACAGTCACAGCAAATGAGGTTTCCACATTTCCTCCATTCCCATCATCAGCTGAAACTATAATGGTTGATGAACCATTTGAAACCTCGGTTAGAATCAATTCACTTCCTGAAACTGAAACAGTTACAACCGCTTCATTATCAGAAGACGCAGTATATATCAATACATCGCCATCGATATCTTCAAACTTATTATCTAACAGCAAGGTGGAAGTTCCAAAATCCTCCAATAACTCTAATGGAGCTATTTCACTTACTAATGTTGGAGCATCATTGACATTCAGCACTTCTATGTCGTACATCTGAACCACTGTGCCTCCTTTGGAATCATCCACACGTATCTTGAGCGGCTCAACACCTACATCACTATTCGCTGGAGTCCCAGACAATATATTTCCTGTCTGAGTTAACCATTCGGGCTTTTCAGTTGATGAAAAACTAAGTGCATCGCCATCTACATCTCCAAATAATTCGGTCATGTTCAAAGAATAGCTAACATCCTCAGTAGCAGGTCCTATGGATGCTGACTTGATGAATGGAGCATCATTTACCGGCAGCACGTTCAAATCAAAGGAAACCACTTCCGGATCCCCACCATCGCTGATACTTATTTCAATGGTCGTACTTCCATTTGCATTAGCTATAGGTGTAAAACTGAAAGAAAAGCCACTACTTAAAATATTATTGGTGATGCCAACATTATCAATGATGTTAGTATCAGAAGAGCTAGCTGTTATGGTCAATTCAGATAAGGAATTATCCACATCTGCAACTGATAGAAATACCCCTGAAAGTATTTGATCCTCTATCATTTCCTTAGCAGAAACCTGAGAAACAACAGGCGGATCATTAACAGGGGTCACTTCCAGTGTGAATGATGTATAATTGGCCTGTCCATCTACAGAACCAAAAAGATAAAAGGTCTCTGTTCCATTGAAGTTTTCATCTGATTCGAATGTGATTAAACCTTCTTCGTTAATGGAAGCAGAGGTAAAGCCACCTCCAGTTAAGTTGAATTCAAATACAGCATTGGGATCATTGGTATTTGCAAAGACATTGGATACATCTAACGTTGATGTGCCAAAATCTTCTTCCAAGGTAAAATCCGCTACTGCATTCACAATCACTACGTTAGGATCTGATTGAATGTACACAAACGATACCGTCTGACTGACCTCATTTTCCCCATCTGAAGCTGTCACGGTAACTTCCTCAATTGAATTAAATGATTCTGAAGGTGATACTGTAAGGATTGTATTTGAGATGCTTAATCCAATTTCTGAATTGCCGGCAAACGTATAGGTAAGGTCGGAACCATTTTCAACATCCGTAAAATAAGCGCCTAAATTGATGGTGTAGTCTGGCAATCCGGTAATGATTTGCTGAGTTGAGAATGACTTCAAAATCTCAGGTTCATCGTTGATTGGATTGATCACCAATTCGAAGACCTCAGCTTCCGATACTGACGTAGGTTTACCAAGTCCATCGTCAGCAAATACACTCACGGTGTATGTACCATTTACGTTAGGCTTAGGTATCAGCTGGATGGTACTCCCATCAACCTCTACATCAATAGCAGATGGATCATTTACCTCAGCACTGTAAGTGAATACTGCCAAGGTAGCATCAACGTCTGTAGCCGAGGCAATAAAGGTTAAAGTATTATCCTCATCAATCGTTGTATTGGGAATGGCATTTACAACAGGACTATCATCCACATCCAATACTTCAACGTCAAATTTTCGATAAGCCACGTAGTTTTCATCGGTATCTACCTCTTCCACAATGACGTTGACAGAAACTCTGCCGCTGAAATTATTTTGTGGAGAGACAGTGATTACACCGTTTTCATAAGTAGCCGGAGCTAAGGTTGCTTCGTTGGATTCTACGATTACTGAAACTTCATTGTCCGGATCGGTTGGAGTAATGTTTACCTGTAAAGGCACATCTTCCTCTGTCACCTGATTAGCGATTCTTGCCAACTTTGGAGGATCATTTACATCGATGATATCAATCCTTACGTAAGCTGTATCAAATAACTGACGATCCTGATTAAACACCCTAAACTCTATCGAATCCTTACCTCCCACTTGTTGTGTTGACTCATAAGTAACCGACCACTCTTTAAGCACATCCGTAGACTCCTTTACAGTGAGATCGGAAATGTTTCCTTTCGATCCTTCGTCAAGTAGTTCTATAATGGTGGTAGCCGCATCAAAATCACTGAGTTCTACACTATAGAAACTAAGTTCTACCTTGCCATTTTCACGTACGGTTTGACTACTCCCAAACGCAAAGAACTCACCATCTGAAGATGCTGTCGTTCTCGCACCTGTCGTATTGTCCAAAACAATTGCCTCAAAAGCTCCTACTCCATTTGGGGTAGTGACTGATGCCGTTATAAACACCTGATCACCATCAAAGACGTAAGGGTGCTCAGTGGCAGAAACCGCAGTAGAAACACTGTATAGTCCATTCTCTGGTATTAGATCTGCTGCATTAAATGATTGATTAATCAAAAATTTGAAGCCCGGGTTTGTTGCATCAGATAGATCGTAATAGTCTAATTCAACTGCATACGAATCATTTGGCACCACATCTTCCCATGAAAGGGACATGTTGGTTCCATCAAATGTTACTCCGGTAATCTCATGAGGAGCATCTTCCATGATAAACTGGAAGTTAAAGACCGCATCTTCTGAATTTAGACTTCCATCATTAACCCTGAACGTTAATTCATCGGTGTATAATTGACCAGGATTGAGTCCCGCATTTGGTAGAAACTCAAACTGACCTCCCTGTACCTGCGTAAGGGTGCCAAATTGAGGTTCTGCAACGATTTCAAAGAATATCTCATCCCCATCGGGATCAAATCCTGAAAGTTCAATTATACTATCTTCTACAAAAACGGTTAACGAAGTTGTAGAAGCTACTGGCGGGTTGTTTTGTCCGATATTATTCACAGGACCGATGAATCCAACAGAGCCGGATAACACACCATCTTCTGATGTAATATTGGTCGCAACACCAGGCTGACCGAAGGTTCCAAAGAGGGTGTAGCTACTCTTAGTGAGCCATGCACCTCCGTTGGAGACATTGGATCTGCTTAATGTATCCTGTGCACAAAGTGCTCCTACAAGGAGACTCAGAATGCACGTTGCTATGAGTTTATTCATGATCGTTTTCATGATCTTGAATATTAATTTTTAGCACTTGAGGTGGAAGATTCGGCCTTTAGCTCCAGGAGCTTTTCAATGGTTTCGATGCGTTTGGAAAGCTCGGCTGTTTTCAAGGCATTTGATTTCAATTCCTCGTTCTCTGCTTTCAGTGTTTTCACTTCGGCATTCAGTTCTTTGATTGCTTCGATGAGTACGGTTGTAAGAGCAGGATAATTCACAGACTTGTAACCTTCAGCATCAGTTTTTACTAATTGAGGATAAACCTTTTCCAATTCTTGTGCTAGAACTCCAATTTGCTCTTTTTCATCGCTAATTCCTTTCACTTCTTTTGCAACATCATTCCACTTATATGTATAACCACTTATTTTTAAAGTATTTGATAAGGAATTCGTTAGCGGCTCAATATTATCCTTGAACCGCTTGTCAGATGAAGTAGGGAAGGATGTTGCCGTTACAGTTCCACTGAAAGTTGCATTACCATCATACCCAATGTTATAAGAGCCTGTTCCGTCACCACCAAACATGCCTGTAGCTGTTACAAATGCTCCATTAGTTCCACCATCATTCGATACAACTAACTGTCTATTAGCACTTTGAAAATGAGCCCATAATTGACCTGTATTGTCACTTACTAAGATTTCTCCTCCACTGGAAGCATCCTGAATCGATACTGCATTGTAAGTTGCATCTGAGCTATTGATATCAATGACTCTTGTTGCACCGTCGATGCTTATAGTATTTGTACCATCATCACTACCAGTGCCTCCTGCAGTAATTGAGATCATATTATTATTGATGTCTACTGCATTATCCCCTTGATCACCAACTAAAACGTTAGTATTGAGTCTCGCTTCATTAGTTGAAATGATACCTACGTCATTATTGAATGAAACTGGACTTGCACCACTAAAGTATAGGTCGCTAGCACTGATATAACCAGAGGCGTCAATATTTCCCTGGCCACTTAATGTAACAGAACCAGGACCTCCAAGAGATAGAGCACCATAATTTCCTCCTCCATCAAGCACAACATTCATCAGAGCTAGTTCATTATTTGAATTCCATAAGCTGAAAAAACCAGCTGTTTCATTAAGATCAGCAAATCCCATGCTTATTCGATTGCTACCATCACCAACTGTAGAATTCAAATTCAATTGTCCGAAATCACCATTTCCTTGATTTCCGGATGTGATGTTAGCTCTACCATTGCTCAAAGAGAATTGATTTGCATTTGTGTTATTTCCGTAAAGATTCCCGTTAACATTTAAGTCTCCAGTAAAATTAGAAGCAGCTCCTGTTGATCCTTGAAGGGATATAGAAACATCACCTGCTTCATCTCTCAAATCGACGATACCATAATCATTTTCCTCAAAAGCTTCTACTACCTGATAGCTACTATCCGTACTATTCCAGATATTCATTCGACTAAAATCACCGAAGATATTTAAACCAGCAGAGTTGACTGATGTACCGTCAAAATTTGGATTGATATTGGCATTTAGGTTTCCATCCACAGTAAGATCACCAGCAATATAAGAAGCAGCACCGGTCGACCCTTGTAGGGAGATTGAAACATTTCCGTTCTCATCTCTTAGATCAATAATACCATAATTATTTTCTTCAAAGGCCTCCACTACTTGATAGCTACTGTCAGAACTATTCCAGATATTCATTCGACTGAATTCTCCGAAAATGTTCAAGCCTGCCGAGTTGACTGATATACCGTCAAAATTTGGATTGATATTAGCATTTAGGTTTCCATCAACTGTTAGGTCGCCAGCGAAGTAGCCTGAGCCATTTGCTCCGGTTAGGTTTATTGTGGTGCTTAAACCCGCATCCAAAAACTGTGCATATCCACCTTCATTTGAATCAACTCCTAACTCTAATCGGGTATCATTTTGGCCATTTGGAGAATACAATCTGAATCGTCCGAAATTACCTCCTGAGCTGAATATTCGGGCTGCTTGAGTACCTGCTGGACTAAAGACAGTAAATCGACCGGAACTGGTGTTTGGGTCAGCTTTCACGAAATTGGTTCCATCTCCATAATTTACATTGAACTCATTCCCATCAATTGGAGTAACATTTGCACTCAAGTTTCCATCTACAACAAGGTCTCCTGAAAAGTAGCCAGAACCATCAATACTGTTAAAATTCACAGTTTGGCTTTCTCCAGCTCCATCAACACTTGACATGGATATTTGAGCACCCCATGCCGAGTAATCACCGTTTGGTACTGTTTCCATTTTCATCACAGGAAGCGCTTTTGAATCTCCATCTAGAATATTGCCATACATTAAAATGTTAGCTGCTTCCTCGCCATCACCTCTTCTTGTGGCCTCAATGGCGACCTTCATATTGGCATCAAAATAATTCGCTGGATTTACTGTTCCCCTAAGATGGAAATAGCCTAGTTGTGTTTGAGCAGGATCGAAGTTGAACCACTTAGTACCCATCGACACGCCTCCACCATTTTGAAGACCGTCTATGAAGCCCATTAGATTCAATTGAGTCCCATTATCTCTGGCGATGATATCACCAATTTGCTGTCCATCATTCGGATTTTGAAGAGTATATAAGCTTGAATTGAAATCAACGTTAATACTGCTATTGATCACTCCGTCTACAGTCAAATCACCTGCGATATACATGTTGCCAGACTGACCGTCAATATTTACTGTTTGGACCTCTCCACCTGCTCCTTCTACTGAATTAAATAGTTCAATCTGACCCCAGTTATTGGTTCCGTCAGAGTTGACATTCATAGCTATATTTCTGTGGTACCAACCATCGCCATTGCCGTGCTCACCATACATCTGAAAAGATCCTAAGTCGTTATTCTCCCATTTCTTTCCCTCCATGATGAAATTGATGCTGTTCGTACCGTACAGCCCCATTCCGGCAGACCATCCATCCGGATCTCCTCCATTCTCGTCACCAGGCATGGAAGTAAACCAGCTTGTTTGTTCACCTCGGTTATTATAAAAATCAACTCCTCCTCGAGCATATCCATCTCTTAAAACCGTTCCGTCAATGAATCGATCTGTGGAGTAAAGTTCTAGTAAAAGGTTTCGATCACCAGCATCACTGAAGCGCTCCATAGTGATATTACTAGTACCATCCGGTCTGGCTGTGAAGAAGCTTAAACTTCTGGTTGCTCCCAATGAGTCAAAATCTGCAAGCTGAAGCCTGGATGTTCCTCCATTTGTTAGATATACACTTGAGGCTCCTTCAGATCTGTTTCTAATTCTATAAAAGTTATTCGTTACCTCTACATAGTTTCCCTGATCATTTTCTATAATCAGTCGATTAGATAGAAGTGAATCTACTTTTATTATCCCGGGAACGAACGAAGGATAGATATTTACCTGTCCGAGTGAAGTCCCATCAACTGTTACAGTGACCGAACGCTGAGCAGCATCCATAAATAAGTCGTTCGGTATAGGATTAGTATTTCCCAAGACTACCGAATAAAGCCCGTTAGCTACAGAAACACCGCTAATGGTTTCCGTCCACTCCCCATTGGGTAATGGTATACTAAAGGTTAATTCAACTGTGCCATTCACTGGCTCACCATTTTGGAATAGTGACCCTTGAAAAGTCATTTTCCCACCATCACCGGTATTTTGAGCAAAAACTCCAATGGTGACAAAGCATAGTAAAAATAGGAGGCGAAGTGTTTTCATGTTTTTTGGTAGTTTAGTTTATCATTTCAAATTCCTTCATTGAGTGATGACAAAAAAACAATCTTCACGAGTATGGTTAAATACTTTGTGAGCTAGTGATATTTTTTTGTGACTTATCCATTGAAAAGGAGTTTGATTCTTTGTTTAATCCTAAATTAGGAAACAAAAGCCTCCATTATCAATACCTAATTGGGGGTATATTTTAAATTACGCGTAAGCGTTTGAGCACTTCTGAGCGCTGTGCGGCTCCAATTGGAATGGAAGCTTCTTGAAGATAGATGATGTTGCCATTGATGGCATCAATTTGTGTGGAATTGACCAAATACGATCGATGAACCCTTACAAAAGAGTCATGACTCAACTTACTACTGAAGGTTTTAAGATTGATTGCAAGTGTATGATTTGATTTCTTTGTGTGAATTTTCGAATAGCTACCTACTGCTTCTACATACAGGATGTCTTCAAGGAGGATTTTCTTTAAAAGTTGATTTTCTTTTATGAATATGCGATCCGCCAGAATAAACTCAGATGGAAGTTGTTCTTCGCTTTCTCGATCTTGTAACAAACTGCTGAAGGCCATTTCTACGGAAATGATGAGGTTCTTTGCCTGAAATGGCTTGACCATATAAGCTGCCGGAACTACTTTTTTAGCACGCTCCACATACTCATCGTCCTCAAAGGCAGTCAGAAAAATGATGGCAGTTGTACGAATCTTATTTATTTGACTAGCCAGCCAGATTCCATCGTTATCCCCTTTGATATTGATATCCAGAATAGCTACATCTATTGTTTCATTTTGAACAATCTCAAGTGCCTCTTCCGCATTATCAACCTGACCAGTGACATTGATTTGTTTTTCCTCAAGTACCTCCTTGATCTCTTCCGAGGTAATCCATTCATCTTCTACTATGAGGACGTTTATTTTTTGATCTGACATTTACCGAGCCGGTTGAAATTCGATTTTGTATTCCAGACCTTCTGTTTGATTGATTTCTAATTTAGCTCCCAGTTGCTTAACAAGCAACCTCACTAGCTTCAATCCAAAGGATGTAGCCTTTTCAAAATTGAAACTTGAAGGAAGGCCTTTACCATTGTCTTTTATTGAAAGCTGAAAGCTGTTCGATTGTTGTTCAATAACTGATAGTTTTAAAAATGGTTGATCGATATCCTGATAGGCATATTTAAACGAATTGCTGACTAGCTCATTTACGATTAACCCAATGGGCATGGTCGTATCTACATCCATGGGAATTTCAGGGATTTCAAGTTGTAATCCTACCTTTCGACCATATCCATAAGAGTCTGCAATCTCCTTAACGAGTGTTTCCAGGTACTCTTTCAGATTTACTGAGGATACATCACTCTGCTGGTACAACTTCTGGTGAATTAAAGACATGGCTCTTATGCGCTCCTTTCCCTCCTCTACCGCTTTCTGAGCAGACTCATCTTTAAGCTTAGATGATTGTAATCCCAATAAACTTGATATCACCTGAAGATTGTTTTTTACTCGATGGTGCAACTCACGCATCAGCGTTTCAATTTGCTGGTTTTTACGCTTTATTTTTTTAAATAGAATCAACGTAACTGATAATGCGAGAAGAATGAGTAGGGATGAGATACTGGTAATGTAAATAATTACATTTTTCTGCTTAATCTGATTGGCTTGATATATTAATTCTTGCTCCTTTTGTGCAGTTTCATATTGAATTTGCAGCTCATTGGTTCGGTTTACCTTTTGAATTTCAAGCCATTCATTCTCTCTTTTTCTGAGCTCTTCATAAGTGGCAAGAGCTAGCTCTGAATCATTCATCATTTTAGCTAACTCCAAAATTTCTTTTGTCAGATTGACGGACTCCTCTGTTGTACCAATACCCATCTCAATGGTGAAATCTAAAAGACGATTAAATCCAGCAAGGGCCTGTTGATATTTACCTTCACTCTTAAAAACCAGATACCTTGCACCATCTGTGTACGCTTGATGGTAAGGCCCCATTTTTTCAAACTTCTGATCAAGGGTTTGGATTGCTGACCTTGCTTGATCAAGCAGACCAAGATATGCATACGCATAGGCTAATTCAGTTTCAATATTTATAATGCTATCAAAAGATGCTGCACTTTCTTGGATTAGGCGATTTGCAGTTTCTAAATAAGTGATGGCAGAATCGTAGAATAATGGATTCTCAGAAAAAAGATAGAAACTACCAATGCAGTAATTCCCATATCCCATCAAGGAAGAATCATTGTTAATACTTCCAATCTTTAATGAATTCCTAAAATAGTTAAGTGATTTCTCATGATCATCTAGATTATCGTAAATCCAACCTAGCTCTGTGTATAAAGCACCCTCTGTCTTTGGGCTAACACTGCTTTTCCTGGCATTCATCAGATCCATTGCTTCTAGACTAACCTCTAATGCAATGTTGTACATGCTAGCATCCTCATAAAAAGATGACAAAAGACACCTACTGATTATCTGGTTATTGACATCCGATTGAGAGTCTGTGTAATCAACGAATTGTTGCGAGTAAAAAATTGCAGAATCAATAGAGAAAAGTGAATAATACTCTACAATCTCTGAATAAGCGTAATAAATATCCTTTGGGTTTTCAGCATGCCTAATTACGCTAAGATGTTCTTCTATTGGATCCTGCGCATAGGTTGAGAAGAGATTAACAGCAAAAATTAATTGAAAGACAATCCTCATTTCGCTACAATATAGCAGCGTTAATGTTTTCTATAAAATCCATAATTTCTTTCCCTCCCACTCGCTCTGCAGAGGATGTTACGAATGTAGGTGGCAACTCTTCCCATGTCTTTCGCATTTCTTTTTTATAAGACGCTACATTGGATTGAACCTGAGTTTTTCCAAGCTTGTCCGCTTTCGTAAATACAATACTGAATGGAATTCCTTCTGTGCCTAACCACTCCATAAAATCGAGATCGATTTTTTGTGGATCATGGCGCAAATCCACAAGTAAGAATACACACGCAAGATTTTGACGTTCTTCCAGGTAGGTGTGGATCATTTTCTTCCATTCAGCTTTATTGGTTTTACTTGTCTGCGCCCATCCATAGCCAGGTAAATCCACCAAATACCATTGATCATTAATCAGGAAATGGTTGATCAGTTGGGTCTTCCCGGGCGTGGAAGAAGTTTTTGCAAGCTTTTTCCGATTGGTCAGATGATTGATAAGACTCGACTTACCTACATTAGACCTGCCAATAAAGGCATATTCCGGGATGGTGGGGTCCGGACAGTCCGTCACCTTTGGGCTACTTTTTACAAATTCTGCTGATTTTACATCCATGGAGAAGAAACTGATAACATTTGGACCTCACAAGGGTTTAATCCACTAATATTGCGGCAATTATGACGGTACTTCCATACAAAGATAAGTCGGATGCTAAGAAGAAGCAGGTAGCGGAAATGTTTGACAGCATCTCCGGTAAATATGACTTTCTTAATCATTTCTTAAGTCTGGGTATAGACATACGATGGCGAAAAAAGGCGATCAAGATGTTGAGAGATCTACAGCCTAAAAGAATCCTTGATATTGCAACGGGAACAGGCGATTTTGCTATAGAATCATTGAAGCTGAACCCTGAAAAAGTTGTAGGTGTGGATATCTCTGAAGGAATGCTCAATGTGGGTCGTCAGAAAATGAAGAAAAGAGGCTACTCTGATATCATCGACATGCAATCCGGAGATTCTGAAAACCTTCAGTTTGAGGACAATAGCTTTGATGCTGTGATCGTTGCATTTGGTGTGAGAAACTTTGAAAATCTGGAAAAAGGACTCTCGGAAATGAATCGTGTCTTGCGACCTGGAGGTCGTGCAGTCATTCTTGAATTTTCGAAACCTACTGTATTTCCATTCAAACAATTATATAATTTTTATTTTCGTTGGATATTACCGAAGATTGGTAAGGTAGTTTCAAAAGACAATGCTGCCTATACCTATTTACCAGAGTCTGTAAATGAATTCCCGTTTGGCAATGATTTTCTTAAAATTCTGGAAAAAACAGGATATAAAAAGACTAAATGCAAACCATTAACCTTAGGCATCAGCTCTATCTACGTGGGAGAAAAATAGCTCTTGCAAGTTTGCTCATTTTTGGGTTGGGATATAACTCTTATGCCCAAAATAACCCCTCTGATAATCTCATCAATTATGAGGATCAATGGATACACTATGGATTTTTGATTGGTGTCCATTCCTCCAAATACGTCATTAAACATTCAGATTATTTCACCTCTCCGGCAATGGATACCGTGCACTCGATCGTACCCGGTAATCTGGGAGGATTTAAGCTTGGCTTTGTTATCAATATGAAGTTAGGCACCTATACCGACTTTAGAATTTTACCTACGGTCGGATTTTATGAAAACGACCTTAGCTATCGGTTTACCAATGGAACCACACAGCGGGAGCTTAAGGATGCTACCATGGTAGAACTACCTATGCTGATAAAATATAAATCTGCTCGAAGAGGAAACCTGGCGATGTACATGCTCGCTGGAATAAATCCATCATTGGAGGCATCAGGAAAAGGGGATGAACAAGATGTGGGGCAAAAACTAGAGCTTAGAAATTGGGACGTTTCTATAGATGTAGGTGTAGGTCTCGACATGTACTTTGCTTACTTCAAATTCTCTCCCGAAATCAGATATTCCTATGGAATGAGAAACATGCTATCAGACAATCAAAATGATTTCAGTATTGGCTTGGATCGATTAACCCGCCAGAATCTTGGCATTTTCATCACTTTTGAAGGGGGGCCTAGCGGAAAAAGAAAACTTGGAGGTAAAACGAAAGGCGCTGGTCAAATAAAAGCGCGACAGAAAAAACGTTTGAAGCAATGAGTAAACGAATTGTTCTTATTACAGGAGCTACCAGTGGCATAGGAGAAGCAACTACAAGACTACTTGCCGATAACTATCGTCTAATTATCTGTGGAAGAAGAAAAGAGCGTTTGGAAGGTTTGAAAAAAGAACTAGGGGGTGATGTTCAAACTCTTTCATTTGATGTGAGAGACAAGAAAGCGGTTTTCGACTCCATTAATTCCCTGCCAGAAGATTGGCAGAAAGTAGATATCCTAATAAATAACGCAGGAAATGCACATGGATTGGACTTGATTCATGAAGGAAATACGGATGATTGGGATGCGATGATGGATATCAATGTTAAAGGATTGTTGTATGTGAGCAAGGCAGTACTCCCACAAATGGTGGATCGACAGCAAGGTCATATTGTGAACATCAGCTCTATTGCCGGGCTTGAGGTTTATCCTAAAGGAAACGTCTACTGTGCATCAAAACACGCAGTGGATGCGCTAACAAAGGGCATGCGCATGGATTTGAATGAGCATGGCATCAAGGTTACGTCAATTGATCCCGGACTGGTAGAAACAGAGTTTAGTGAGGTTCGATTCAAAGGAAATTCTGAAAAAGCCAAGCAAGTCTATCAAAACTACACACCACTTACGGCTCATGATGTAGCAGAAACAATCGAGTTTGTTATAAGTCGTCCGGCCCATGTCATGATCGGAGACTTACTGATCTTACCTACTGATCAGGCCAGCAGCACGATTGTGAATAAAAAAAGTTAATAGTCTTTTCGAAAGATTTGCGATAAACACATATTTGCCGGATGCAAAATATCCTGATCATTGGCGCGGGTAAATCATCTACCGCACTCATCAACTACCTGCTTGATAATGCAGAGAAAGAAGCGTGGCAATTGACCATTGCTGAAAAAGATGTTGCTCTAGCAGAATCCAAGATTAAGGGGCACCCGAGAGCTACAGCAGTAACGTTTGATGTATTTGATGCCGAGTTATTAAGCAATCTGGTCGGCTCCAGTGATTTAATCATCTCGATGCTACCGGCCTCACTGCACATCCATGTAGCAAGAAAATGTGCAGAACTTAAAAAACATTTCTTAACAGCATCTTATCTTAATAATGAAATAAAGGCATTGTCAGGACAGTTTGAAAATGCAGGAAAACTCATGATCATGGAAATGGGTCTTGACCCGGGAATTGATCATATGTCTGCGATGAAAGTTCTGGACGAGCTACGCGAACAGGGGCATGAATTGACCGGCTTTGAAACCTTCACCGGGGGATTGGTAGCTGAAGAGTCTGTGGGTGACAATCCCTGGAAATATAAATTCACCTGGAATCCGAGAAATGTTGTTTTAGCTGGTCAGGGCACTTGCAAGTTCATCCAGGAAGGTAGATACAAGTACATCCCCTATCAAAAGCTGTTTAAGCGTACAGAAGCTATTTACATTCCTGATTATGGATATTTTGAAGGATACGCCAACAGGGATTCATTATCCTACTTAGATGTATATAACCTGCGAGGAATTCGAACGCTTTACAGAGGTACGCTTAGAAAACCGGGATATTGTGCTGCGTGGGACGTCTTTGTTCAACTTGGAGCCACCGACGATACCTATCAGATGGAGAATGTATCTGAAATGACTCATCGACAGTTCATAAATTCGTTTTTGACATATAACCCCAACGATTCAGTAGAGCTAAAACTGGCGCACTACCTAAACCTTGACCTGGATAATGGAATCATGTTCAAGCTTAAGTGGCTGGGCATGTTTGATGACGAACCGGTAGGGCTTAATCAAGGAACTCCGGCTCAAATTTTAGAACACATTCTTAAAAAGAAATGGACATTAAATCCTGAAGATAAAGACATGATTGTAATGTGGCATAAGTTCAACTTTAATGACAATGGAAAGCCACGTCAGATTGAATCCAGCATGGTGGCATTGGGTGACGATGAAGTCAATACTGCTATGTCTAAGACTGTTGGAATGCCTTTGGCTATCGCCGCAAAGCTGATTCTACAAGAAAAAATAAAACTAAGCGGCGTGCATGTGCCGATTAAAAAGGAGATTTATGAACCTGTTCTCAAAGAGCTTACCAATACTGGATTAGAATTTAAGGAACGTGAAGTAGAGCCTACTTTTTATTAAGATCACTCAATTACGTGAGCCTTAATTACAGAGTCAATCTCACTCATCACCATGTCAATTTGAGAAATATCATTTTCAAGATGTTTATCAATGAGACGCTGAAGGTGACCTGCTATTTTTATTTCATCTTCTTTTTGCTCACCTCTTGCGAAGTAAATGGAGTTTTGTAAATGATCCATGGCATGGTTGATGGTCACGCGTGCTTCCTCCATCTTCCCCTCCTTAATGAATTGCTCTGAAACCCGTAGTGAAGCAAACGCTAATGAATTCATTGCATCTGCAAATGCCTCATACATTAGATCTTCGTTGATATCTTCGGCTTTTATATGTCTTTCAACTGCCTGCAAATCACTTATTGCTATTTCAATCGCCGTTCTGCTCACACTGTCCCCATCTTTTTCAAGAAGCTTCATCGTTTTAATCGCGTCCTCCAAATAATCAATCGCAGCGAATGATTTATTGTCCTGAAAGCTTCTATCAGCAGTAGACATAAGTAAATCCGGTTCTATAGCTACATCAGTCAATTGCGGATTTTTTAATTTTTGCTCACGTTCATATTTGAAGTAGATAGCCATCGAGCCAATTACAGTGGCTGCAAAAAGAAAATAATAGACGCCTTTACTGATTTTCATATTTTTCGGGGAATTGACTTATACTAAATTAATCGTTTACGTGTTTCCAGCCTCAAAAGCTTCGTCTACTTTTAGATTTTTTCGTTCAGCAGCAGCTACAGCCAGTTGATCACATCGCTCATTCTCCGGATGACCGGCATGCCCCTTTACCCACTTAAACCTTACATCATGTGGTGCTGATGCTTTCAGGTAGCGTTCCCAAAGATCTCTGTTTTTCTTTCCCTTAAAGTCTTTTACCACCCAGCTTTTAAGCCAGCCCTTAGTCACAGCATCTACCACATACTTACTATCAGAAACAACCAGCACTTTCCAACCCGGCTTTTTAATTGCCTCTAAACCGGCAATAACTGCCAATAGCTCCATCCGATTATTAGTAGTATTACGAAATCCATCAGACAGTTCTTTTTCCTTTTCCCCATAACGAAGTATCGTACCATACCCACCAGGGCCCGGGTTGCCTTTCGCAGCTCCGTCTGTAAACATCATGATCATGCGAGAAGGTGATTTTTAAAGATTTTAATGGAAATAGCCAATAATACAATTCCAAACACTTTCCGAAGTATATTAAACCCCGCTGTTCCAATTTTTTTTTCGAGCCATCCGCAGGTTTTCAAAACGACATAGACAAACACCAGGTTGAGAGCAACGCCAACCAAAATATTAACGGTGGAAAATTCTGCCTTTAATGAAACCAAGGTTGTCATGGTCCCGGCACCAGCGATAAGTGGAAAAGCAAGAGGTACGATAGAAGCACTTTTCATTTCCTCAGGATCTGACCTGAAAAACTGCCTTCCTAGGATCATTTCCATTCCTAGAAGAAACATAACGATGGCACCAGCTACGGCAAAAGAATTGATATCGATACCAAACAGGTTTAAAATACTCTCCCCAAGGAAAAGGAAAATAACCATGATCACCCCCGAAACGATGGTTGCTTTTTCAGATTGAACATGTCCGAATTTTTTCCGCAAATCGATGATTATTGGTACACTGCCTAGGATATCGATCACTGAGAATAGGATAAGAGAGACACTAATTATTTCCTTGAAATTCAACATCTGAAAATTTTAGATGATATTTAACACAAAACTAATGTGAATGACACCCGTATTAGCATAAAAAATTATTCAATTTGCAGACATTTTCGATCATGCCAAAAGGACTAATGGCATTGTTTTAGCAGAATGAATCAAAATAAAAGGCAAAACCGAAATTCAAATCAATAGGACATGATAAAATCTATTTTTTTAGCACTTATGGTGCTATTAGCTTCTTTTTCATATGCTCAAAATGGCTGGAGCTGGCCTGACGACCCTGATATGAAAACTCAGGCTATGGAAAAACAAGCGTATTATAAGCTTCTTATTGCCCAAAGTAAATTTAAAGAGGCGATGGATCCGCTGAATTGGCTATATGAAAACAACCCGGAACTAAACCCATCTATCTATATACAAGGAGTGGATTGCATAGAAGACATGCTGAAAAAGACTACAGATAAGGCTCGGAAAGAACGTCTGCAGGATTCTTTACTTTGGATGTACGATATGCGCATCAAGTATTTCGATAATGATGCAGCTACGATGGATCGCAAAGCCTATGAAGCGTTTAAACTCTATTATAAAACGCCCTCCAAATATCCGATGCTGGCAGACCTATATGCTAAGGCGTATGAAATGAATGGCCCGGATATCTCCACATTCAACTTAAACACCTATATGTTGCTGGCTAAGAATTTTCATCAAATCGATGACAGCAAAATGCCGGCTGAGAAAGTCTTGGACATCCACACCCAAATTTCAGAGATCATAGACGCTAAAAGAAAAAACGGCGAAAATGCCGATAAGCTAAATAAAGAACAGGCAAAAACCGATGCATGGTTGAGTTCAATACCTGGCATTTTGACTTGTGAGTTTATTGAGGAGAAGTTAGTGCCAAAATTCAGAGCTAATCCTTCTGACCTTAACACAGCGAAGAAAATATTTAAGTATTCAGTTGAGGCAAAATGTACCGATCAGCCATTTTTCCTTGAAGCTAGTGAGCCGGTTTTTAAAGAGCAACCATCCTATGCACTAGCAAGTGCAATTGGAAACAAATACTTAGCTATCGGAGAAGTAAGCAAAGGTCTCAAGTACCATGAAGAAGCATTGAACCTTGCCTCCAGCAACGAAGAAAGATTTGAATCACTGATGGGACAAGCTGTAGCAAACAGCAAACTTGGTAATAAATCAAGAGCACGAACGCTTGCTTATGAAGCATTGAGTGCAAAACCAGGAAGCTCTGAAGCCTATAATTTGATAGGCAATATGTATTTCACCAGTTTTGAAGACTGCAGAGGCGATAAAAGCAAGGTCATGGATAGGGCTGTTTTTCTGGCAGCATACAAAATGTATGAAAAAGCCGGAAATACGACTCAAATGGCTGCATCCAAAGAACAGTTTCCTTCCATTGAAGAGATCTTCAACGAAGGGATGGAAGAAGGCGAAACCATTACTGTTGGCTGCTGGATCAATGAATCTGTAAAAATTCAACGCAGAGATTAGATCTTTAGAAAATATTAAATCTCAAGCCTCTCCCCGATTAGTGGAGAGGCTTTTTTAGTTTTAAAGGGATGAAGGTATTATTGACGATTCTATTATCGATTGGTTGTTTTTTCAGCAAGGCCCAGGAAGTAGTTGTGCTCGGCACAGCACAAGATGGCGGATTCCCACACATCGGATGTCAAAATGACTGCCTGAAGGCTCATAAAAATGTTAATAGAGCTAAATATGTCACCTCGCTTGCGTTGGTCGATCGAAATAGTAAAAAATGGTGGCTGTTTGAAGCTTCTCCTGATATGGATAGGCAACTACAGTATTTCCGTGAACTTACCGATGGCGATTATCCCTATCTTCCGGAAGGAATTTTTATTACACATGCTCATATTGGACATTATACAGGATTGATGTTTCTAGGGAGAGAAGCGCTGGGAGCCCAAGGTGTGAAAGTTTATTCTCTTCCAAAAATGAGTGACTTTATCAAGTCTAATGGGCCATGGAGCCAACTGGTTAACCTAAAAAACATTGTACCAATTACCCTAACTGAGGATTCAGCAATTACCGTTTCTGATGGTGTTTCCGTTGAAGTTTTTGCTGTACCACACCGTGATGAATATTCTGAGACTGCAGGATTCAAAGTGCTATCCGGAGACAAAGGTTTTTTATTTATCCCTGATATAGACAAGTGGTATAAATGGGATCGTGATATTTTGGAAATGGTCAACGATCCAATGATCAGCTATGCCTTTCTTGATGCTACATTTTTCGATGCAGGTGAGCTTCCTAACCGGCCAATGAATGAGGTGCCCCACCCCTTTGTGTCAGAAACGATGGCATTGTTTGACGAGGAACCTACACACTTAAAAAGAAAGATCCATTTTATTCATTTGAATCACACAAACCCGCTGCTCTTTGATAAGCGGAAAAGAAGTGAGGTTTTGAAAAAAGGATATAAAATCGCAGAGCAAGGGACTACCTATGACTAAAAAACAAGTGTTGAATCCTGATCAGGTAAAGCAGGAAATAGGTAATTACGGGGACAAAATCTTTCTTAACAGTGCAGGTTCTTCGCTTCCTCCAAAATCGGTACATGAAAAAGTCAAAGAGTATTTAGATCTGGAAGAAAAGGAGGGTGGATACAAAGCTGTAGAGACGATGAACCAGAAAATTGAAGATTTCTATCAGCAGGCTGCTCATTTGTTAGGTTGCAAATCTCACAACATTGCTTTTGCTAATAGCGCCACTGACGCATATGCAAAAGCGTTATCATCCGTTGATTTCAAGCCAAAGGATGTAATCCTAACCACTGATGATGACTATGCTTCCAATTACATTCAATTCATCTCATTAGCCAAACGCTACCAAATTCAGATCATCCGTACCATGAATCATGAGAATGGTGATTTGGACCTCAATGACTTTCGAGAGAAAATTGACACGTATCGTCCCAAACTCGTATCTGTCACCCATGTACCGACTAATTCCGGCCTGATTCAGGATATTAAATCAATCGGTGAGATATGCAATGAAAAAGAAGTCTTGTTTTTAGTGGATGCCTGTCAGTCCACCGGCCAAATCGCTGTGGATGTAAGGGAGATCAAATGTGACTTTTTAGCGACTACCGGGCGAAAGTTTCTTAGAGGACCCAGAGGAACCGGCCTCTTATATGTTTCCAATAAAGCGCTCAGGGATGGCCTGTTTCCGCTGATGATTGATGGAGCAGGAGCTATCTGGGACAAGGAGGCTGATTTTTCTTTAACGCCGGATGCCAAAAGATTTGAATCCTGGGAAAAACCATACGCATTGCTAGTTGGTCTTTCGGAAGCCATTCGTTATTTAAACCAAATCGGGATTGAGCAAATTGAAGCATATAATCGTGAGTTGATGCTGCGATTCAGAGATAATTTACAATCCATTCATGAAGTAAGCTTGTATGACAGAGGCAGTCAAAAAAGTAACATTCTCACTTTTAGGAAAAAGAACAAGTCAATGGAGGAAATCCAGCGAGTGCTAAATGAAAACAATGTCTTTCATAGCATCAGCAGCAAGGAATGGGGATTTATTGATTTTAGCAAAAAGAACATTGAGTGGGCGGTACGATTGTCTCCTCACTATTTCAACTCATTTGAAGAAATTGATAAAACATCGGAAATAATTGAAAAATTATAAGGTCAGCGGTCTGGTAATAAATTAAAAAAATCGTCAAATATCCTGCCTTTAGACATATCTATTTGATCTTCCATTTCGTTCAGCACGTAATGAGCCTTCGTTTCATAACAATCCTCCTTTGCTTAATATCTGTAGCAGCTCTAGGGCAATATGAAGTGCTGGAAGCTAAAAAAGTAAAGAAGCAAAATGGAGAGAAGGTAAAAAAAAGAGATTTCCTCTCTAAAACTGACACCATTTTTATTGCTGAAAAAGGTCACCTTACACTGGATGTAGAGTCAGCTATGCATATGAAGCTTGCACCAGGTATATATCATATCGGGAGTGAAAGCACTCGACACAACGAATGGTACGGCACCCATCTTGAACTCACCAAACAGCTGAAACGAAAAGGGATGATCATGTGCAAATTCAAGTACAAAACGCTTGTAGTGCCGGGAAGCGACAGACACTATGAGATTGATAGAATAGAATTGGATCAAAAAGGATTGGTGAATATACAATCAGACACCTCTGCCTTAACTATCAGTTGGGTTAATCCGGATTATACCTACAAAGGTGGATACCATTTAGTCGTCAGGGATTTTTACAACAACGGCTTCATTGATATTATCGAGATCGGAGAAGAAATTGATTCAATTACTTTCTACCCCGGTATGTATGGACATAAACACATGTACTATAACATCATTGCGGATGACTGTAGAGCAAGTTTGAGGTACAAGATTCAGGTAAACTCACCGAACGCCTATTCTCACCAGAGAACTAATTTTTTAAAGCCGGATAATTAACTCACTCGCTCAATCTTAGCGCCTAACGCGCCTAATAGATCATCGATGAACTGAGAAATCAGATGAACTTTAGGAATATTAGATAACTCTTTTTTATCATCTTCTTAAAGCATTATCATTGCAGCCGTTTGATTAAAATATTTTTGTTGCACATAATGAAACAGCTACAATTATTAGGCTTTCTTTCTATATCCTTCCTTCTCACTACATGTGATAATTCTTCAGAGCCTACTCCGGAACCTGATCCCCCAAGCATTATTTCCTTAACACCCGATTCCGGTATTGAGGGGGATACATTGACACTTCGATTATCAAAGGCTCAAAAAATCAAATACATTAAGTTTGGATTAACTGAAGTATCTGACATTACTACTGAAAATGATTCTGTTTTTCAATTTCCAGTACCATTTTTGGAAGGTGGCAGTCATGATTTGCGAATTGCATTTGACGAATCATCCGGTTTTGACTTACTATTAAAAGAAAATGCATTTAATTACAACGCCTTTACCATAACAGGGCTCTCAACCACTGAAATCGTTGTTGATCCCGGTACACGATCAAGCGATACTATTCAGATCAATGTGGAAAACGCTCCGCAATTGGATGATGCTTTTAGTATTTGGCAAAGAAGAATAGAAGACGGGGTTGACCAAGGCCTTACGGAAAACGGTTCATTTAAAATAACAGAAATTTCTGATCAAACTATTTCATTCTATTATGACGGTTACTTACCTGACCTAGGTGATGAAATAACTTACTTTCTCAAGTATCATGATTCCTATTATGAGTTAGAGGGTCTCATGATATACGGCAAGTATAAAATTTTCACCCCTAGCTATAACAACGTACCTGAAAATGAATTGCTCATCTATCAGGGGAATCAGGTTATTTCTAAAATTTCGTCAGGTGGTTTTGAGTCTTATGTATATTTAAATGGTATAAAACTCAGACAATACTATCATGATCCAATAAATAGTGAAGATGGTTATAATAGCATTAAAGCATTTGAAATTCCTCCTAATATACCAGCGGGCGATTACGAATTGGAGGTTTATGCATTAGATGGTAAAACACGTGTTTTGCCCGACAGTTCCAATATTATTACCATTTCTGATATAGAATTTTGCGCTGAAGAGTCATCGTACAATTATGATGAAGAAATCAGAGTTGATATTGTTCCTTGGCTGTATACCTATAGGTGCTACAGTTGTCCGGAAAAAGTAACTTTCGTGGATTCTTCATTGAGTTTTGAGGGTGAGATTGTAGATAAAGGTTATGAAGACTTTGATTCCTCCTACTTGATTATAAAACCACCTTCAGATATTCCAGCTGGAATATACACACTGGAGTTTACTACCGATGGTGGATATAAGTACTTACCGCTAGATGGTTGTAATGAAGGAGTAATCACGATCACAAGGTAGAATAGCTACACCCGCTCGATCTTAGCGCCTAGTGCGTTTAATCGATCATCGATGAATTGATAGCCTCTATCAATTTGGTCAATGTTGTGGATGGTGCTCACACCCTCGGCAGACATTGCTGCAATAAGTAATGAAACCCCAGCTCGAATATCCGGAGAAGTCATGGTGATTCCTCTTAATGGATATGCTCTATCCAAGCCGATGACAGTAGCTCTGTGTGGATCACAAAGAATAATCTGTGCTCCCATATCTATGAGTTTATCCACGAAGAATAAGCGGCTTTCGAACATTTTCTGATGAATCAAAACCGTCCCTTTTGCCTGTGTGGCTGTTACCAGGATTACACTTAGCAAATCAGGTGTTAACCCCGGCCAAATGGCATCTGCAATGGTCATGATGGAGCCATCAATGTAAGATTCAATTTCGTATGAATCCTGAGCAGGAATATGGATATCATCTCCCTTGAATTCCATTTTAATCCCCAGTCGCTTGAATGTATCGGGTATAATCCCTAACTCCTTGATCTGAGCATCCTTGATAGTAAGGTCAGACTTGGTCATGGCAGCCATACCTATAAATGAACCCACTTCAATCATATCAGGCAGTAATGTGTGCTCTGTTCCGTTCAGGGATTTTACCCCTTCTATTCTTAGCAAGTTTGAACCGACTCCCTCAATATTGGCACCCATCCGAATCAACATTTTGCATAATTGCTGAATGTAGGGTTCGCAAGCTGCATTGTAAATGGTTGTTAATCCTTCAGCCATAACGGCAGCCATAATGATGTTGGCGGTACCTGTTACAGAAGCCTCATCCAGAAGCATGTAGGCACCTTTGAGATTCCTTCCATCTACTGAGTAAAATGAAGTTTTAGGATCGTAATTGAATTTTGCTCCGAGGTTCTGGAAACCCACAAAGTGGGTGTCTAATCGCCTTCTCCCAATCTTATCTCCTCCGGGTTTTGGCATTTTTCCTATCCCAAAACGCGCGAGAAGCGGACCCAGGATCATAATGGAACCTCTAAGAGAAGAAGCTTTGTCTTTAAAATCTTCTGTATCTAGAAAATCAAGATTTACATTGGCGGCTTTAAAGGTGCAGGATTCACCTCCGTTCCTTGAAACCTCCACTCCCATATCCTCAAGGAGATCAATGAGTTTTAACACATCTCTGATCTGAGGAATTTTATGAATGACGACTTCCTGATCAGTCAGCAATACAGCGGAAATGATCTGAAGTGCTTCGTTTTTGGCTCCTTGAGGGATGATTTCGCCATTGAGGCGATGACCGCCTTCTACCCGAAAAGATGACATACTTTCGTGATTAGTTAATTAGTGGATTCGTGTCAACAAATAAAAGACTTGCGTACTAATTCACACAATCAACTGATCACTATTTAAAAAGTAAAATGAAATTAATTTCGTCTTCGGTTGTTTCCTCTGCCGCCTTGATTGTTGTTTCGGCGACCTTTTCCTCCCTGATTATTGCGACGACCCTTGTTGTTATTATTGCTTCGACGATTTGAATGCTTTCTGTCCGAATCAAAAAGACCAAGCTCTTTCACAGTTTCAATGTTGATATCAAGCTGATCATTGGATAACCGCTTGATGTTTTTAAGGATTTGCTCATCCTCGATGCTTTCCTTGTTCCAGGTCTGGAAAAAGCTTTTCATTAATCGACCAATGGCAACAACGGCTCCCTCTTTTTCTTTGGGGTCATCCATAGCCACTGCCTGATCGATTAGAATCTCTACACCTCTACCGTAGTGTCTGTACTTGATTTCATTTGAATAGTACTGCAACCGCTCCGGCTTTCGATCTAGCACAGAAGCATCAGGCTTGGGGAAAGGACCCTCAATGTCTAATTCAAAATTTGAAATGATGTGTAAATCATCCCATACTTTTTGATCGCTTTCATTGTCCTTACCCAGATCAGGGTTGATCAACTTCATCAATTCCACCAATGTGGCTGCCTTCTTATTGCGCTCCTCTTTATCGTCGATTGTTTTAAGGTGTGCTACAAGATTTTGAACGTTTCTGCCGTACTCCCTCAATTTCAATTGTACGCGCTGTGTATTGTATTCCAGTGTCTCCATAATTATCGTGCTTCAAAAATAGTGATTTTGATCTTCTAAAAACTAGGGATACGCTCCTTTAACTTTTTATAAGGTCATGCAGATTAAACAATTCGCCATGATGACGGTCTTTTTATTGACCAGTGCCTTGCTCTGTGCTCAAGAGTTTAACGGACAACCCACCAGGAAAAGTATCAAAAAAATTGTGCTTGACCCTGGTTACAAAACGATTTCTGTTTCGCTTACCAGTGGTGAAAAGTGGCCAATGAAACTTTCTGTACCTAGTAAAGTAAGAGCTGAAAAGGTGCCCATGGTAGTTGCACTACATTGGGGTGTGTCAGGTAATGAAAATAAGGAATTCATAAACTGCCTCATGATTCCCGGTATTGATACTTCACAATACATCATCATCTCACCACTATCTCAAAATCAATTTTGGTGGGAAAACCCAAAAGAAAAACAACTTGTACGGTTGATTGAATTAATCATGGAATACTGGCCTGTAAATAAGGTGATCATGGCTGGATATAGTGATGGAGCGACTGGAGCCGTTCACTTTGCTTCTAAACATCATGACATGATTGATGGGGCCATTGCAATGGCCGGATATTATAAACCTGCAAGCTATAAAGTTCCCACTTATGTTATTCATGGAGTCAAAGATCAACTATTTAGCTACAGTCGGGCTAGAGCAATTCTTGAGAGAAATCAACAAAATAGCGAGCAAGTAGTATTTATTTCCAGCGAGACACTATCGCATTATGAAGCATGTAATTATGTTGAGCTACTTAAGGAAGCGTTTAGATGGATAGAGCAAAACACTGATTAGAGCATTCCACCCATTACACCTCCCATAATTACAAACAATATGGCCAGGGCATAAAGTGCTAATACAATGATTGTCATTACACCCATAAAGACAAATAGCTTTTTTAGGTTCAAATAGGCAGACGAGCAGCTCTCCTGATCCATCGATTTAATGCCCTGATTCAGTCTAACTGAAAAGCGATAGAGGTACAATGACGGAAAAATGTATAACAACGCTACTGGAAAATACAGAAACCCTATACCACTCTCCCAGCCCGGATTAAACGATCCGTCCATGGATGACAGGCCCACGATCATAAAAATTGCAATTAATAGAACAAGTCCACTCATAATAAAACCAACGATACCAAGGAATTTGCCCCATCTGGCGGTTTCAAGGAGGTTAGATTTATCAGCTCCGGTTATAACTAAATTATTTTCTTCCATAATGTTTACTTAATTGTGGCAATGCATTTTAACTCAATTGCAATAGGTGTGGGAAGCGAACTGATCTCCACAGTTGTTCTACACGGCTGATTATCTTTAAAATACTCGGCGTAAATCTTATTGTACGTTTTGAAATCGTCTTTCATGTTGGTCAGAAAAACCGTCACATCTACCAGATCTTCCCAGCTCGCACCAGAAGCTTCCAAAATCAGTCGAACGTTCTTAAAAACAGAATGGCACTGCTCAGCAATATCATAGTTGACAATCTCTCCATTTTCATCCAGGTCTACACCCGGGATTTTCTTGGTTCCTCTTTCTCTTGGACCCACTCCGGATAAGAACAGTAAGTTTCCTACTTGCCTTGCATGAGGGTACAATCCTACCGGCTCTGGCGCTTTATCTGAATCAAATTTTGTACTAGTCATATGCTTTAATGTTTCAATACACCCCTGTAGTCCCCCTGCCTTTGCCGCAGGCAGGCTCAAGGGGGCAATTATCAAATAACATATCTGTCGACTAAAAAACTATTGACTGTCGACTGTTATTTATTCATTATCTCTTCAATCTCTTCCGCCTCAATTGGAATATTCCTCATCAAATTATGATGACCATCCTCGGTAATCACAATATCATCCTCAATTCGTACTCCAATGTTTTCCTCCGGGATATAAATACCCGGCTCGACGGTAAATACCATGCCCGGCTCAAACACTTTATAAATAGATGCCACATCGTGCACATCCAAACCAATGTGATGCGAGGTGCCATGCATAAAGTACTTTTTGTATGCAGGCCAGTCCGGATTTTCATTTTTGATATCGGTTTTGTCAATCAACCCTAAATCCAGCAATTCCTTCTCCATTAACTTACCTACCTCAGCATGGTACTCAGGGATTCGATTTCCGGGTTTCAATAATTCCGTAGCTGCATTTTTCACACGCAAAACCGCATCATACACTTTTCGTTGACGATCTGTGTATCTTCCATTGACAGGAATAGTCCGCGTCATATCCGAATTATAATTTCCATACTCAGCACCAACGTCCATCAGCAAAATATCTCCATCTTTCAACTCCTGATTATTATCAAGATAGTGCAGCACGCACGAGTTGCCACCTCCGCCAATGATTGGTTCATAAGCAAACCCTTTTGAGCGATTTCTCACAAATTCATGTAGATATTCTGCCTCTACCTCATACTCCATCACGCCAGGCTTAACGAACTCCAATATCCTTCGGAATCCTTTTTCAGTGATGTTGCAGGCTTGCTGCATCACATCAATTTCAAACTGAGACTTGATACACCTTAAATCCTGAAGAATCGGAAATAATCGCTCATATTCATACAATGGATACTTTTCCTTGCATTCTTTGATGAATCTGGAATTGCGAGTTTCTACCTCGCTGGCATTCCGAATGTGTTCATTGCTGTCCAGATAAATGTGATCACACTCCGCAAGGATCGTATAAAAAGTCTTTTCAAATTCAGCAGTCCACTTGATGTTTTTGATGCCGGAGGTTTGTGTTCCCTCATCCTTTGTCAGCTTATGTCCTTCCCAAACTGCTATTTCTGCATTTGTCTCCCTAAGGAAAAGAATCTCTCTCATTTTTTTATCCGGAAAATCAGGTGCGATCAACACTATGGATTCCTCCTGATCTACTCCTGTAAGCCAAAAAAGATTGCTATTCTGCATAAACTTCATGGTGCCATCTGCGTTCGTAGGCATAATGTCGTTGGCATGCACAATTGCCACTGACTGGGGCTTCATTCGTTTGGCAAGCTTTTCCCGATTCTGAATAAATAACTGATTATCAATTGGATCGTATCTCATAGATTATCTTCGTTCTGATTTATAAAATCGATTAGGCGATGAGGTGGCTAAAATTAGCATTTCTTTTTCTCTCTGCTCCGTTATTTGGACAGCAATTAGGCTTTGCCCTGGAGCAAATCAATGGACATGCGATCATTGATGCCGGGCTGTCCGGTAAGGGTGTGAAAGTGGGTATCATTGATGGCGGATTTCTGAAAGCGAATAAATCAACATCACTTGAGCATGTGTTTGAAAACAACCTAGTGGCAGGCTACAAAGATTACCTATATCCGGATGCTAAGCCTTATTCCGGCAGTGCAGGATTTGATGATGCTCACGGCACAGAAGTGTGGGAACTGGTTGCCGGACATAGTAAGGAGAAAAAAGTACAATATGGTCTGGCTACAGGTGCAACCTTTTACCTCGCTCGCACGGATCATGGCGGTTATGAAAAACGACAGGAGGAAGAATACGCCATTGAAGCGATGGAATGGATGGCGAAAGAGGGTGTGAATATTATTAATATTTCGCTGGGGTATAACTATGGGTTTTCTGATAAAAGAGAAAATTATCATCCTTACCAAATGGATGGGAAAAGTACGATTCTCACTCAAGCTGTGGATCGCATTTCCACCGAATATGGAATACTTGTGATTGTAGCTGCCGGAAATGACGGTAATCATAAATGGAAAATCATCGGCTCACCTGGAGATGCCGTAAGCGCCCTGACCGTGGGAGCGACAAAATTCAAAGTATGGGACGAAATGAAATACACTTCGAAAGGGCCGAAATGGCTTGAGTATGTAAAGCCTGAAATTGCTGCATATGCTTCATTAGGTACCTCATTTTCAGCCCCAGTGATTACAGGACTGGCTGCATGTCTGCTGGAGGCAAAACCTTCATTAGATGGTCAAGAATTAAAGGATATACTCATAGCATCCTCAAGCCTGGCGTGTCCCAACAATTATATTGGCTATGGTGTGCCTGACGCAGAGAAAGCTTTAGCACTGCTGAATGGTGACTCGCTTTCTTTTGCGTCCAGATTGATCAAAGTGGATAAAAACAGTTACACCCTGGAAATGGAAAAGCCATCCATCTATACTGCTGTTTATCATAAAGACGACTGGAGGATTCTCAAAAAAGAAATGCTCAGAAATAAAAAAGCACGAATCAAAATCAAGCGTAAGGAAGATGCTACTTCCAGCACGGTGATTTGGGAAGGGGGAAGTTTGGAAGTGGTGTGGGAGGAAAGTCATTAGAATACACAAACAACTACTAACAAATTAGCAAGACATTTTGTAACTTTCTTTCATGGATCATTCACTTTTAAATAGAATTACGGTCAATCCAGAAATATGTCATGGCAAGCCTACTATTAGGAACAAAAGATATACTGTGGATTTAATACTTGATCTTCTTTCAGCAGGATCAAGCCATCAAGAAATATTACAAGACTACCCAAGTCTTACTGAAGAGGATATTTTGGCTTGTCTAGCCTACGCCACTAAATTGACTAAATATACAAGCTACAGCAAGATTGCAATATGAAGCAAATTGTTGATGCTCAACTTCCAACAAAGCTCAGCGAAATATTGAATGGACTTGGGTTTGATTCGATGCATGTAGAATCCTTACCAAAAGGAGACGAAACTACAGACAAAGAAATCACCCAATTTGCAGATGATCAAAACCTAACGATCGTCACCAAAGATTTCGATTTCTATCATTCCTTCATGGCTTTAAAAAGACCTAAAAGTCTTTTTCTAATTACTACTGGGAATCTCAAAAACCGTCAACTTTTTGACTTGATTAGAAATAATGCTTCGATCATTAAGCAGGCTCTACAAAGAAGTAGCTTTGTCGAATTGACGAATGAAGGTATTATTGAACACGAATAATCCCAAATTACGCGATAGGCGTAATTTGCCCGAAGGGACGGACGAAGTAAACTTGTCTGTCTGTGACCGTAAGCGTCATCAGCAGACGAAAGCTCTGCTTTGTCAGGGTTATCCCGTGACGTTAAGTCAGGGTGTGACCGCAAGCGTCATCACCTGACAAAAATTTCCGGGATAATATAAAGGACTTATCTACTCCCTCTCAACCTAAACAACCTTCTCGAAAAACCCCGATCATCCACTATCTCTCCATCACCTACTTTTTTCACACCCTCCACCGTATACAGGGCTTGTGGATTATATTTTTTAATCGCTTCAATGATCACCGGCAATCGCTCACGTTTCATGACTGTGAACAGCACATTCACCGGTCCATCACCTGACTTCCCTTCCAGGCTTGTAAATCTCATTTGTTTCTCTTTGAAGAATGTAATTAGCTCATCGGCTGGTTTAGCAGTTATTACTCTGACAACTACATTTCCAATCGCTAAACGCTCTTCAATCATCATTCCCACAAAAATTCCCATGGCATAGCCACCAGCATAGGCCAAAAATGTCTGCCAACTTCCCATATTTTGGAAAATCTGACTAATTGCCAACAACCAAATAGCCGCCTCAAAAAAGCCAAGGATAGTGGCCACATACTTACGGCTATGAAGCATGAAAATAATCCGGAGGGTATTGATGGATACATCGCAGATACGGGCAAAAAAGATCAGTAAAGGAATGACCACATAATTCAATAATTCAGGGTCAATGTCAAGCACTTCTGAAAGGTTCATAAAGCAAATGTATGTCCTCCCACTAACCCCCTCCAAAGGAGAAAATGAAATTATCAATTATTCATTGTCCATTTTCAATGGTACTCCTCGTCTAAAGGGAAATATTTATCTTAACTAAAACTCTACAACACAATGAAAAAGTATTTGTACGTATTCCGGGGTGGTGATGAAGGCTATGCAGATCAGTCGCCTGAAGAAATGCAGGCCCACATGCAGCGATGGGGCGAATGGATGTCCAAAGTAAAAGCTGAAGGTTATCCACTACAATCTGAAGGAAAAGTGGTAGGTCCGGGAGGAAAAATTGTAACTGATGGGCCGTTTACAGAAGGAAAAGAAATTGTGGGCGGTTATGTCCATCTGGACGCTAAGGATATGGATCATGCGGTAGAACTTTCTAAGGACTGCCCAATTTTTGAATTTGGGGGGACTACAGAGGTGAGAGAGATTATTACCGATTTTTAAATCAACCCCCTCAATAGTGAGTGTCATCCTGAACGCAGTGAAGGATCTCCTCTTGAAAAATGAAGATCCTTCGTTTCACCTGCCTGACGGTAGGCAGGCTCAGGGTGACAGTTTTTAAAAAATCAGACCATCATCACGAACGAAGTGAAGTGATCTTAAAATTGTGATTGCTTCGCTTCGCTCGCAATGGACATTCATTTAGGTTCATCTCATGCAAACCTCTCAACTCGTCGATCACTTTTTCCGAACGGAATACGGTAAGGCAGTATCTCACCTCACCAGTAAATTTGGTGCGTCCAACCTGGAGCTGGCAGAGGATAGCGTGCAGGAGGCATTGATCAAAGCCATGCAGACCTGGCCCTACTCACAGATTCCTGATAATCCAACTGGTTGGATCTTTAAAGTGGCACGAAACAAGATGATCGATCACCTACGGAGGGATCAAAAAATAAATCATCAGGAGGTACCGGAACGTGTTGAAGAAATGAATGAAGAGCTATCCTTAGAGTCCATCAATGATGACATGGTACGTATGATGTTTGCCTGCTGCCATCCTACATTAAGTCAGGAGTATCAAATCATTTTAACACTGAAGATTCTTGGTGGTCTGTCGGTTCGTGAGATTTCCAGTTCGCTTCTGAAAAAAGAAGAAACAGTAGCTAAAGCCTATACCCGAGCTAAAAAGAAATTTAAGCAAGAAGAAATCAAACTGATTTTGCCTCCGGCACATGAGATTGAAAAAAGACTCGAGATCGTTCTCAAAATCGTTTATCTCCTTTTCAATGAAGGGTATAAGTCGGCTGAGGGTGAAAATTTGATTCGAAAGGACTTATGCGAAGACGCGATTCGATTAAATACAGTTTTACTTGAAAGTGAAATTTGCAATACTCCGTCAGCGAACGCTTTAATGGCACTGATGTTTTTCCATTCCTCCAGATTTGATGCCAGAGTCGATCAAAAAGGGAATGTTGTTTCACTGGAGGATCAGGATCGATCCAAATGGAGTCAGGAGCTAATCCAACGAGGCTTACGATTTTTGGAAGCAGCATCAGAAGATGGAGCCATGAATGAATACCTCATTCAGGCAGCTATTAGCGCAACACATTGTAGTGCGGCTAACTTTGAACAAACCGATTGGAAAAACATACTCAGTCTTTATGATTTACAACTTCAGCTTACGCCTACTCCTATTGTGGAATTGAATCGGGTGGTAGCTCTCGAAAAAGTACACGGACCATTATTAGGATTAAAGGAGGTGGAGCGTTTGGAGGCTACTCAGTTTTTTGAGGAATATTATCTTTTCTATGCCATTAAAAGTGAAATACTTCACAAAATGGGGGGTATAGAGGAAGCCAAGTTAGCTTTAGAAAAATCGATTGAGCTTTGTAAAAACAAGCGGGAGAAAAACTATCTTTACTTAAAGATGAATCGAATATCTTAATCACATGAAGAACCAACTGGTGATATCAATTTTTCATTTAGTGCTTATTCTAGGGGTTGCCTGCTACCTATTTTACCTAATGTATTCCAATTCTGTTGAGTTGGCGATAATTATTGCAATAATTTCATGCCTTATCCCCGACCTCAGCAAGACACTTAAGAAATTGGTAAAAGCGATATAACACCCTCCGGTTGACAAAATTCACATCTTGGTGTGACACCAGTCAGGCACATTAAACCTTCAATCATCGACCTTACATGAAAATTAAAGGTCATGAAAAAGGTCATTTTTCTCGCACTCGTTTTCACGTTAACATCCTGTGCAGTAACAGTCAAAACCTATCAAAAACCGAATCAGTCGTTCACTGATTTTGAGACCTGGTGCTGGCTGGAAGGCTGTGAGGTCACTTACCAGGGACCTGACTACCTGTATGATCAAAAAGTAGTCGATGAGATTGCCAACGCCATCGCTTTTAACATGTATGAAAAAGGGTATCAGCAAGGTGACGATCAGTCTGACCTGATGGTCAACTTTTTCATGGTCATTGAGGAAGATTCAGCCGAGGTTAGAGAGTTGTATGATGGTACTTACCAAGGTGAGCGTGAATGGCTAACCATGCTCTATCCTGAGTATCAAAAATTCTTAAAAGGCAGCCTGGTAATAGATGTTATTGATCGGGAAAATTCTGAGTTGGTATGGCGCTCCAATGCTGTAAAATATATGGAACTTAACCCGATTTACGATAAGAAAGAGATTTGGAACGGGGTTGCTAAGGCGATGAAGAAGCTGCCTGATAAGGAGTAATTTTTAATTAACCTCCCTTTATCCCTCCTTGCAAGGATGGGAAGCTGAAGTTCGAGCGAATAGTCTCAAGTAAACTGATTTTTTTCAATTACTTTTTATTTTTAATTATGGATACGTCAAAAAAAGAACATGAAAGAATCAATCAAATTGAAATCCATAAGGAGATCTATAAAAAACTAGATGAAGCAGCGATGGACGATGCTAAAAGGTTAGACGTAGTTTTGATTTTAGTTTCATTGGGTTTTCTCTACAACTTAACTAACTACTCTATTTCAGAAACCTACGAGGTTATGTTAATTGCTATTGCTTACTCATCCTTCATCGGAACAATAATTCTGAATATTATTTTACTTTCTAAATCCTCAATCAAATTATCAAAATCTTCCGCTCAGCATTTCGTTGCGTTTAACCATCTGCTATCTAAAAAAGATGATGAGTATTTTAAAATACAAGAGGAAATAGCTAATAGAAATAAAAAAAGAATCAACAAGTTTACATACAGGTTTCAAATCTGGCTAGTAATTCAAGGTCTTATGTCAACCACCCTTTTACATTTTGTAAGTGTGTTCTGACATTATAAGTTCTACCTTTGCACCCCCATGAGCAAGAAGGAATACGAGCTGATAGAATTGTCGAACGGCATACGGGTGATTCATAAAGAGGTGCCACAAACCAAAATCGCCCATGTGGGCATCATGTTGGATATTGGCAGCAGGGATGAAACACCAGATGAGCAAGGTCTTGCCCATTTTCTGGAGCATATGGCTTTTAAGGGCACTGCTAAAAGAAGTTCCTACCACATCATCAACCGATTGGAATCGCTAGGTGGAGAATTGAATGCCTACACCACCAAAGAGAAAATTTGCTTCTACGCCACATTGCTGGATATTCACTTAGAAAAAGCGGTAGACCTGCTGGTTGACATTACCTTCAACTCTACTTTTCCTGAGAAGCAAATCGAAAAAGAGCGCTCGGTCATTCTGGAAGAAATGAGCATGTATCGGGATACGCCTGAGGATGCCATTCAGGACGAATTTGATGAGCTGATTTTTCCTAATCACTCCCTGGGGAAAAATATTCTCGGAACCGAAGAAACCGTCAACGCTTTCCATCAGGGAGACTTTAGGTCATTTCTGGATCGAAACCTGAATACTGAAAAGATCATTTTGTCAAGCGTTGGCAATTATTCAGCAAAAAAAGTTGAAAAGCTGGCCAATAAATACCTGAAAGAAATACCTCACAAGAACCATACGCCTTCCAGAAACTGGTTTTCCGGTTATCAACCATCCAGAAAAGAAGTAAGAAAGCCAATTACCCAGGCACATTTCGCTATGGGTATGCCTTCATTGAGCATCAAAGACAAAAACCGCATTCCATTTTTCTTTTTGGTCAACCTCCTGGGAGGACCAAGCATGAGTTCCAGGTTAAATCTATCACTCAGAGAAAAGCATGGATTGGTCTATGGAGTCGATGCAAGCTATGCCCCCTACCTGGAGACCGGACAATTTGCAGTTTATTTTGCAACGGATCCAAAAAATCTCAAAAAGAGCCAGCGCATCATTTTAAAAGAAATTGAAGCCCTTAAGAAAAAGCCACTTGGCACTATGCAATTGCAGAAGGCTAAGAACCAAATCAAAGGACAAATGGCATTATCTGAAGAAAACAGGAATGCCATGATGCTGATGATGGCTAAGAGCCAGTTGGATCTGAACAAGATTCCTGACATCAACAGTGTGTTTGATAAAATAGATAACATTACTGCAAGTGATATACAGGAATTAGCCATTCAATATCTACCTACGGATCAGATGAGTGCATTGACATATCTGCCGGAATAATCCTATCTTTACATACATGGAATTTTTACCTGAAGATCTTCAGAAATATGTAGAAGATCACTCCGAACCTGAATCTGATTTGCTTCAGCAGATCAATAGGGACACTCACCTCCATGTTTTAAAGCCACGTATGCTTTCCGGTCACCTTCAAGGGCGTGTATTGTCCATGCTTTCGCACATGATTCAGCCTAAAAACATCCTGGAGATTGGTACCTACACGGGTTATGCTGCGCTATGTATGGCAGAAGGCATGCAATCCGATGGACGGCTGATAACCATTGACAATAATGAGGAGCTGGCTGTGCGAACAAAGGAGTATTTCAGTCAATCTAAATGGGCTGATCAAGTTGATTTACGTATAGGAAATGCTTCAGACATCATCCCGACATTAAAAGAAAACTGGGACCTTGTTTTCATAGATGCGGATAAAGAAAACTACTCAAATTATTTTGATCAGGTAATAGATAAGGTGAACACCGGAGGATTTATTATTGCTGATAATGTGCTATGGAGCGGCAAAGTGTTTGATCCGTCAAAAAACGATAAAGACACAGAAGCCATACGAACGTTCAATCAAAAAGTGCATACTGATTCACGTGTACAAAACGTTCTATTTCCCATCCGTGATGGTTTGATGATATTGAGAAAAATATGAAAAGAGTTTCGAGTTTCGAGTTTCGAGTTTTGAGTTGGATAACGCTCCTGTTTATCACGTTCAGCAGTGTTGCTCAAACAGTGCCAAGTGAGATGATGCTCGGTGACCTTCGTCTTACTATCAACGAGTCTACTCGCAGGCAAATTCAAAAAGATGTGGATCGACTCACTCAAAGTCAGACCTACTTCAACATTTTGGTTGATCGTATGAATCTCTACTTCCCTATCATTGAACGAGAGCATAGAGAAGCAGGCATTCCCGATGAAATCAAATTCCTTGCCATCCAGGAAAGTGCATTGATCTCAGACGCAGTTTCATCTGCCAATGCTGTTGGCTTCTGGCAATTCAAGGATTTTACCGCACGGGAAGTAGGCCTCCGTGTTGACCGTCAGGTAGATGAACGACTAAACATAGTATCTGCCTCAAGAGGCTCTGCCAAATATCTAAACAGTCACAATTACTTCTTGAAAAACTGGGTGTATTCAGTGATGGCATACAATACCGGTCGTGGTGGGGCTCAGAAGTATGTAGATAACTCCAACCTTGGAGTCCGTCGCATGACCATCAATAGCAAGACTCACTGGTATGTTAAAAAATTCATCGCCCATGTAGTAGCCTTCACCCCCGCTGTTGGACTCCCTCACTCAGAGGGGATTTGGCTGGATGAAATCACAAATGCCGGGGGCAAAAGCCTTTCCCAAATTGCAAAAGAGCAAAAAGTAGAATTGGAAGAATTGGAGAAATATAATAAGTGGCTGAAACGTGGAGACGTTCCAAAAGACAAGACCTATTCCGTACTAATCCCAAGAATGGGTACTCCACCGAAACGAGCGATAGCACAAAATTCAAACAAGCGTAGCAAAATCTCAGAGCCAGAGAAAAAAATCTACCCGTCAGAACTAAAGCCAGGAATCACAGAAGCGAACAAGTCTACCATCATACCTTTAAATGGTATCCCTTCAATCCTTGCAAGGGAAAGTGACAATGTTCATGCTCTGTCTGCACGAGCAGGTATTTCCGAAAAGCGATTCAGAAAATATAACGATATGAGCGAGGAAGATACCATCATTCCTAATGAGTTCTATTACATCAAAAAGAAGAAAGGTAGAGCAAAGATTGGCTTCCATGTGGCTAAGCGCAGTGAGTCACTCTGGGAGATATCGCAGCAGTATGGCATCCGTCTATCAAAGCTTGCAAAACGAAACCGCATGAGCGTCATCGATGAATTGAAACCAGGGCGAGTACTGTGGATGGATAAGACACGTCCTTCCAGTGAGCCTATTGCCTATCATGAGCTAAGCAAACCAACTATTACCAAGCCTGCTGCTCGCCCAACTGCCTCCACAAGAGAAGTGGAAGACGAGGTAATAACTAAAAAATCGGTAGATGAACCTATATATGAAGAGGTCATCGAGGAAGAAGTTCCAGATATAATTGTACCCGTGGTAGACACGAAGGAAGAACGATTGAATAAGGTTAAAATCCATACCATCGCAGCTGGCGAAACCCTGTGGAGCATATCGCAACTTTATGAGGTGGAGATGGATGACTTGCTCAGATGGAATCATCTTCCCGACCCGAATTCCATTAGCATTGGTCAAAACATTCAGGTGAAAGCTCCTATTGAAGAAGCATCGGCTGGAAAGAAAATCATTAATCATACCGTGGAGCCAGGCGAAACCGTTTATGGCATTTCCAGAAAGTACGGCATGACAGTCGATGAGGTAGTAGACCTCAACAGCCTAAACAGCTTTGATCTGAATGTAGGTCAGGAGTTGAAGGTCTATGATGAAGAATAATAACCACCATAGACCTTTAAAGCTTATTCATTCAACATAGAAAGCTGCCTGTGATTTTGCAGATCTGAACGCAAAACAAAATCAACTCGTCTGTTCTTCGCATGCTCAGACTCTGTACACTGTGTTGCTTGGCAAGAAACCAATTGCTCCTCTCCTAATGGAACAAGAGTTAACCTTTGTCTGGAGACATCCATGGCAACTAGCTCTGAAACGACGGATTCAATTCTGCTTTCTGAAAGTGCTTTATTGTAATCATTTCTTCCCCTGCTGTCTGTAAACCCTCGAATCTCAAGTTTCAAGTGATCATATTTTTTCATCAAAGCAGCCAGGGATGACAAATCAGTACTTTCAGATACATCTGCCTTATCGAAATCGAAGTAGATAGACTGGATCAAGTAGTCTGCAGAATCTTTTATCAACTGCGTTCGTTCAAAAAAATCTTCGTGAGATAATTCAAAGTTGTAGGTATTTAAGCCTGCCTGCACTTTAACTATTTCAAATTTTTGAATTTTACTGGTAGCAAGAAAAAGCGCTTGTTTTTCTCCTCCACCTTCGGTTTCCAAAGCAAATACCACATCATAATAGCCGTCTTTTTCTGCGTGCACATTGTACTCTTCGCCCTTCGTTAAATTATAGACCCCATCGGAATTAGCTGTTAAGACCTCACCGGTTCGATTATTCTTCAAACGTATATCACCTTTCAGCGTATTCAGTGTTTCCAAATCCAAAAGCTCAAGCTTCATTGCAACCATCAACTGGTTTTCAACTTGGTTGCTCTGATCAATTTCATCTGTGGCCACAACAAGTGCTTCCTGTTGCAAAAGTGTTTGCACTGCAGCAATCCGCTCCAGATAAACCAACGAATCCTCAGGTCTTTTCTTTAATCCCTTTTCATAAACACTCAAGGCTTTTAGGTATGAACTATCCTTTAGGTGAAAGTCACCCTTTTTCAAATAGTCTAATTTCCCAGACATGTATGGAATATCCTGGGCACTAACTAAGAATCCACCCAGCATTAGAATTATTGCAAAATATTTTTTCATCATCATAGCGGTTTAAAAAATTTGAAGATTTGAAGTGCCGTTTTTGTTCCATGGAATGCGGTAACCCAATAAAATTTCCTGGGATGCTCCGGCAAAGTCACTTAGCGTTTCATCGATCACATAGTCGTATGCAAAACCGACTCTTAGCTTGTTAGTGACATTGATTTCTGTTAAGAAGCTTATAGATTCAGGCGGTCGAACTGATATTCCAACCCATATAATTTCATTAAACAATACATTCAGGTTATAATCGATTGATAATGGTGCACCATCTACCATTTTAACCAATACATTTGGTTTCAATAGCACGTTTCTAGATGCAGATATGGCCATCCCGGCTGTGTAGAAATAATGCCTTTTCTGTGTGTACATGTCATTTCCTTCTACCTCCACTTTATTATTTAGTAACATAGGAACAGAAGCACCTACATACCATACCGGATTGTAGTAAAAAAGACCTGTACCAAAGTTTGGCATCATTGAAGTATAGTTTTGCTGAAAGGTCGGATCTAAGCCCATGGTATATACTTCAGAGTATCTGTTTTGAATGTTTTGAAAACCTCCCTGTAGTCCCATTGAAAGGTATCCGTTAATCCCAACCTGCATTCGGTAGGAAAATCCGGCCATCACACTTGTAGTATTCGTGATGGCGATTTGGTCATTCATTACCTGAAGTCCTACACCGGCATTTTTACCAGGTATCGGCGAATGAGCCGCAAAAGTTTTGGTACTTGGCGCTCCCTCAACACCTGCCCATTGCCAGCGGCTAAGAGCAGTCAGGCTCAATGCCTCATGTGTCCCAATGTACCCGGGATTGATAGACATCCCATTGAACATGTATTGTGTGAAGGATGCCTGCTGCTGCCCAAATGATAGAGCAGCGCAGGACATAAAAAAGAGTATTATTATTGAACGTTTCATTATTATGTGTTTTTTGATGTGGTTATTTTTTTATGATTACATATCCTGATTCCGATTTTCTACCTGAGTTAGGGAACTCCAGTATGTAGAAGTAAGTACCGTCAGGTAAATTATTCGAGCCTATTACTCCAGATGCATTCGATGTGCTTGCCCAAGAGCGGCTCGTGTTGTTGTACCCTTCGATGCTCCATACTTTTTTGCCATACCTGTTGTAGATGGTTACTCTATTTTCCGGATAATCCTCAATTCCGGGGATGATCCAATTATCATCGATACCATCGCCATTGGGGCTGAAACCTTGTGGAATATTCACTTCGGTATCCTTAGTGATCTTATCAGATACAGGCTCTCCTTTATTTCCTGAGACATCAGTTAGTGTTACTGTTAGTGTTATATCACCGTCTGATAGTCCACTTACATCTACACCAGAAACAGTAGTGGATGCTTCAACCATGCTTCCATATCCAGTCACCACTTTAGTCCCATTGGAAGAGCTAAATTGATACTCGTAAGATGCTCCAGCTTCTCCATTTTCTATTTTGAATGAAACTGAGGTTTCATTGAGTGTACTTATGGCGTCTGTTAGTATTTCGGTTTGATAATTAATTGGTTTTGAGAAATCTGCTTCCCAACTAAAGGATGCATTAGTATTTCCATTTCCTGCTTCATCCTGAACTTTACCCGATTCAATTTGCACTTCGACTATTCCATCAATTATTGGTGCCAGAGTCATCGTATATACTCCAAAGTCTCCACCAAAATCAACGATTTCAGCATTAGAAACGGTAAAACTTTCCGCTGAAACTGACTCGATTATTTCTGAAAAAGAAACCGTCACCTCAACATCAGATTTATTCGATACACCTGAAATATCGCTCGTAAATGTTGCCTCCGGAGAGGTTGCATCATAAAAGAATGAAAGCAAGTTGGATTGGCCACTTGGGTTTCCGGAAGCGTCCCTTACAGAACCTCTTCCAAGAATTACCTCTACCACTCCATCGTCAAAAGGTAAAAGATCAAACGTATATAAATCCGGACCCAGACGCTTCAAATTTGAAGCACGTGCATTATTTGGACGAATATCTCTTGGAGAGAAGCCGGTGATTGCTTCTGAAAACTTAGCAGTAACCTGAATAGGTGCTGTATTCGTTATGGTGCCAATTTCTACAGAAAGTACTGCTTGTGGCGCCTCTGAATCTTCAAGAGATATTAATATTGTTTCTTCTAGTGAAGTATTCAAACCATCATTTACCTGAACTGATATTGTGTAACCAGACTTTACATTTTTGTCTAGCTTAGACCGATCATTAACAGTTAGTTCGCCTGACTCACTATCCAGGCTAAAAGCGTTACTATCATCACCACTCTTAATCGTCCAACCGCTTAAAGTTGTACCTGAATCAGCATCCGTAGCGCTTATTGTTCCAACCGTAGATCCATTTTGCGCCCGATCATCTACCAAAAATGACTGACTTGAAGTTATTACCGGCGCATTGTCATTGACGTCAACCACTGTGACTTTCACCAACATGCTTACAGAATTTGCTCCATCAGAAACGCTTACTTCTACCTCATACACTGCGTTTTCGTCAGCATCCTGAAGGTTTTCAAAATCTGGTGTAGTGGCAAATGAAAGGACACCTGTTGCGGACTCAATCTCAAATAATGACTTGTCCGAACCTCCGGTTAAGGAGTAATTCAGTGCAGCACTTGTATTTTCATCCGTTGCTGTTAATGTAGCGATAGCTTCTTCATTTTCATTAATGGTAAACTCATTCGAAGAAGTGAATGCAGGAGCAAAATCCTGCTCGATCACTCCATTTGCAATACTATAATCTTCAGGTGCTAAATAGTTTCTTGCATCAGTTCCGGAAATTGAATAGGTAACCGTAATAGTTTTATCAGTACCTACATTTTTATCATCATATAGTGCTTCACCATTGACTGAAACATCATCACCAGATTCAGCATTCTGAAGCGTTCCTATTTGAACGTTTGCTACTCTGGTTCCGTCATACACTTTCAATGGATCTATTAACGGATTCGAAACGGTAAGCTGCTTTTGAGTGACGCTCAGTTCGCCTGCTTCAAAGATGATATCATAATTCAAAGAAGTTAGCCCACTTGGAGTGATCGCATATGTACCAACATCTTCTCCTGATTCTCTATTAAAGCTTAGTGTCCCACTCAATTCTGATTCATCTTCTCCATCAACAAACCCTGCAAAGCTTACTGAGTTAGTCGGGTCTTCTGAACCGTAGGTTTTGCTTTGATTCTGAGCAGTAACTGTCAGTGCTTTTTGACCGATGTTCAGTTCTCCTGCTTCAAAAGTGATCGCATAGTTAGCGGAGGTTAGCCCACTCGGAGTGATTGCATACGTGCCAACATCTTCTCCTGACTCTCTGCTGTAGCTCAGTTCGCCACTTAGATTGGAAGCATCTTCTCCGTCAACAAATCCTTCGTATGCTACTGCATTCGTAGGGTCTGCCGAACCGTAGGTTTTGCTTTGATTTTGGGCAGCAACTGTCAGTGCTTTTTGACCGATGTTCAGTTCTCCTGCTTCAAAAGTGATCGCATAGTTAGCGGAGGTTAGCCCACTCGGAGTGATCGCATACGTACCAACATCTTCTCCTGACTCTCTGCTGTAACTCAGTTCGCCACTTAGATCGGAAGCATCTTCTCCGTCAACAAAACCTTCATAAGCGACTGCATTCGTAGGGTCTGCTGAACCGTAGGTTTTGCTTTGGTTCTGAGCAGTAACTGTCAGTGCTTTCTGACCAATGCTCAACTCACCTGCTTCAAAAGAAATTGCATAGTTCGCTGAGGTCAGTCCACTCGGAGTGATCGCATACGTGCCAACATCTTCTCCTGATTCTCTGCTGTAGCTCAGTTCGCCACTTAGATCGTCAACATCTTCTCCGTCAACAAATCCTTCATAAGCTACTGCATTCGCAGGATCGGCTGAACCGTAGGTTTTGCTTTGATTCTGAGCAGTAACTGTCAGTGCTTTCTGACCAATGCTCAACTCACCTGCTTCAAAAGTGATCGCATAGTTAGCGGAGATCAGCCCACTTGGAGTGATCGCATACGTACCAACATCTTCTCCTGATTCCCTGCTGTAGCTCAGTTCGCCGCTTAGATCAGCTACATCTTCTCCGTCAACAAATCCTTCAAAGCTTACTGCATTTGTAGGGTCTGAAGAACCGTATGCTTTGTTTTGATTTTGTGCAGTAACTGTCAGTGCTTTTTGACCGATGTTCAACTCACCTGCTTCAAAAGTGATCGCATAGTTCGCTGAGGTTAGCCCACCTGGAGTGATCGCATACGTGCCAACATCTTCTCCTGACTCTCTGCTGTAGCTCAGTTCGCCACTTAGATCGGAAGCATCTTCTCCGTCAACAAAACTTTCATAAGCAACTGCATTCGCAGGATCGGCTGAACCGTATGTTTTGCTTTGATTCTGAGCAGTAATTGTCAGTGCTTTCTGACCGATGTTCAACTCACCTGCTTCAAAAGTGATCGCATAGTTCGCGGAGGTCAGTCCGCTCGGAGTGATCGCATACGTGCCAACATCTTCTCCAGATTCTCTGCTGTAGCTCAGTTCGCCACTTAGATCGGAAGCATCTTCTCCGTCAACAAAACCTTCATAAGCGACTGCATTCGTAGGATCGGCTGAACCGTATTCTTTACTTTGATTTTGTGCAGTGACTGTCAGTGCTTTCTGACCGATGTTCAACTCACCTGCTTCAAAAGTGATCGCATAGTTCGCGGAGGTCAGTCCACTTGGAGTGATTGCATACGTACCAACATCTTCTCCTGACTCTCTGCTATAGCTCAGTTCACCACTTAGATCTCCAGCATCTTCTCCGTCAATAAATCCTTCAAAGCTTACTGCATTCGTAGGATCGGCTGAACCGTAGGTTTTGCTTTGATTCTGAGCAGTAACTGTCAGTGTTTTCTGAAGGATGTTCAGTTCGCCTGTTTCAAAAGTGATCGCATAGTTCGCGGAGGTCAGTCCACTCGGAGTGATCGCATACGTGCCAACATCTTCTCCAGATTCTCTGCTGTAGCTCAGTTCGCCACTTAGATCGGAAGCATCTTCTCCGTCAACAAAACCTTCATAAGCTACTGCATTCGCAGGATCGGCTGAACCGTATTCTTTACTTTGATTTTGTGCAGTGACTGTCAGTGCTTTCTGACCAATGTTCAACTCTCCTGCTTCAAAAGTGATCGCATAGTTCGCGGAGGTTAGCCCACCCGGAGTGATCGCATACGTGCCAACATCTTCTCCTGACTCTCTGCTGTAACTCAGTTCGCCACTTACATCGGAAGCATCTTCTCCGTCAACAAAACCTTCATATGCTACTGCATTCGTAGGGTCTGCTGTACCGTAGGTTTTGCTTTGATTTTGGGCAGCAACTGTCAGTGTTTTTTTATTAACTACCAATGTTTGGTCAACCGGAGTAGCCGCATCTGTGTCATCATCGCCTGCTTGAGTGGCGTTGATTGTCGTAGTGCCTGCTTTTAATATAGTTGCCTGGTTGCCCGAAATACTAACAATCGAATTATCATCGGCTGAATAAACGACAGTCAGGCCTTGATCTGTTGTTGCATTGCCCAGACTGAAAGTATCATCTCCGTACGTTTTTTCTGGAATTGCATTAAAGGTTATTGTTTGGCTTTGCTTGCTAAGGGTAGTGAACGATTTAACGGCCCCATAGCTTGTTCCAAATTCATTGATTGCAAAGGCCTTCACATTGTAAGTAGTTTCTGCTGACAACTCACCTACCTCTTGTGAATATGCTCCAACTCCATTCCCAACATCTACTCGAATAGATCGTCCATCACCAATTACCGGATCAGGGCTGGTGCCATAAACAAATCCACGGTATGAAACTGTGCCTCCACCGTCTGAGGTAACTTCTCCATTTAATGTTGCTCCATCATTTGTAATGGACTCAGCATCCGCAGTTGTTAGTTCCGGTGCAGATGTTGATGGACCGCCTACATCACTCTGCCTTAGCAACCATATATTGTAGTCAAAAGACCCCTCGGTATCATTCATCATTATACCAATCGACCCGTCTACATCAGCAAAAACTTGAGCTTCACCATACTCCCCTTCGAAAGAAGGAAGGCATGAAGACATATCTTGTGTGTAGCTTCCTGAATTTGTGAAGTACTCTAAATAGGGAATAGTGTAAAGGCCAGGGCCATATCCAAGGTCATTGTAGGTATAGGTCAGGATGAATCCGTCATTGGTAATTATTGGCTCCCCGATGTACCCCCATGAATAGACCTGTCTTCTGATGACTTCATTAACAGCGACTGTACCATCATCATTGTAAACTTTATAGGCAATGCTTCTTGTGCTGGTACCACCACCATCTTGAACCTGATATACCAGCAAAAATTGTCCGGTAGAAAGTGTACTGACATGGGTCACTTTATCACCGTGTCCAGAAGAAGTTACTTGTCCTGTAATAAATGAGTTCTGCCCTCCAACTTGTATGGGAGTACTGGCATCATTCTCGAAGATCATTCCATAGTAATAAGAACTATAGTTTTCAATAAACACCATAAAACGGCCATTATCATTAGCCGCAACATTGTAAGCATATTGTGAAGTGCCTGTAAGCCCTGCTAGACTTGTGAGTGATATTTGATTGGCATCAACCGCCACACCAGACGAAGTAAACCTTCGCATGGCGTAATTGCCACCATCTGTTGCCCAGGTAAATAGGATGTTTCCATTGGACAGTTGTTCTGCTTTAGTGAATCTATTGAGCGAGCCTGCCAGGGTATTAATTTTCGTCGCAGCTTTTACTTCACTCCCTGATTCATCAATAATTTTAAAATAGGTGTCAGTTAGTCCTTTACTACTTGAAGATGAATACCAAATGACGACAATATTTCCATTTTCTAATCCGTGGTAGATAATTGTTTCTGAACCATCATTCGCTCTCGGTGAAACACTCGGAGCAACCATATCAGTAACTACGCCATCTGTATCTACTTTTTTGGTATAGGTAGACCAATCATTGTAATCGTAATAAGAAATTAAAAGGTCATCACCCATTTTGGATACTAAAGCGTAACCGGCATCAATAGATGGGCTATTTTCAACGGTAGTTTTGGTATCACCTATATCCTCACAGGGATCTGATTCACCACCACAAGGATCTATTTCTGAAAGAATTCCTCCCCCACTAGTTGAAGCATTAGAAATGGTTGTTATAAATAAACTTAGAAAAAGTAGAGCTAACCTTCCACTGTGAAACATTGAGCCCGGTAATTTGGTAGTCGTCTTCATTAGCGAATTTTTTGTAAAATTCACCAGCAGGAGCTCAGTATTGTTTAGTAAAAGACTGATTGTAGAAATTACGGGAATCACTTAGTTGGCGTAAGTGAATTTCAGAATGGAAAGTTTTTCAGCAGCGTCCATATAAGGAAACTGTGCACAAAATAAACTTTGTTTTTTACTTTCTTTTCCGAATGTATGCTTTCAAATCGGGTTCAGAAAACCCTAATTCAGGAATTTCTATTTTATCAGAGACTGGTTTTTCCAATAAAATTTGGGAGTTTGAAGGTGACCCGGGAGAGAAAATAAGCAAAAAATCATTCTCTAGAATAGTCTGAAAATCATTGTAAACTCCATTATTTTTAATTTTTCCTCATAAACCTCTCCACCGACTTTATATCGATAATAAACCTTTGTTGATGGCACCCAGAAATAAGGAATTTTGAATGATTCATCGACTTTATAGACAGTTGCTTTTGTATATCTATAATCCTCAGAGAGCTTATTTGATAAGTAAAAAGAATAGCCCCAATAGATAATTGCAATCACAAACGGCACAAGCCAAAAAGTCCAGCTTAAATGACTGACTGATTGTTGGACGACTGACCTATTTTCAACATCAATCAATCTATCCACTTCTTTTTCGTCTTCTTCAAACTGACTACAATCTCCTACCAAAAAATAAGGCGTTTCATCTAATTTACATGCCACACCATCGGTAGTCATCGCTCTATTGTGACAAACTCTGCAATAAGTTAGCCGTATCTTCTCAGGAGGCTTAATCATTTATCAATAATCAAAATCCAACCCCAGCCGATCTTTTAAATCCTTCAAATCCGGATTTTCCTTCACCATATAGTCAAAAATATCAGTACTGGTATAGAGTTTCTTTTCGTCTTTGATTTCAGCTATCTCAGTGCGAATGACAATATGATCGTTTTGAAGCTCTGACCGAAGAAATTGCACAACTTCGGTATCAAACTTTTCAAGGAAACTAACCTCCAACTGACTACCCAACATCAAAATCACACTATGATTCTCTCCTTTTTTTACTGATTTGCTGAGCACTAGCCTTTCAGTATCTCCAGCATCTGTTTTTTGAGTCGCAAAAGCTTTCCAAGCGGTTTGTAGATCATCATTGGAAAAATCATTTTCCTTTTTATCAATAACAGGTGAAGCCTCCTCTTCTGATACTTTCTTTTTCTTCTTACCAAAAATGCTTGGTGTTTCCTTCGGTTTATCAGAAGTAGAAGGCTTTATAATTGGGCTCGGTTTTGGTTTTGGAGCTTGAGATTCTTCCTGCGTGGCACTCGCCAAAGGTGGTTCCTCTGTTGGAGGTGGAGGTGTTTCGCGAGTAGATTGGGCGTCTTCTTTTACAGAAAGTTCACTCGCTCCGTTAGAGGGTTGATCCGAATCGCTCGGTTTCGTCTCTTCAGCTTGATTTACGCTACTTTGTGGCCTTTTTTTTTTGCCCCATTTTCAGTGGAGCTAAGAGTTAGCGCACTGGAAAGATGCGATAGTTTCATCAGGCAAAGCTCAACATGTAACCGTTGATTTTTGCTCTGTTTGAAATTAAGCTCAAACTGATTGGAAATATTTAGTGCAGAAAGCAAGAACGAAGGACTACATTTAGCTGCCTGCTCTGCATATTTCGCTTTCAAATTATCCGTTACCTCCAGAAGCTTTAGCGTCTGATTGTCTTTTGATACCAGTAGATTTCTTAGGTGCTGCTGGAATCCATTTAGAAAATTATTCCCATCAAAACCATTTCTTAATATCTCATCAAAAAGCATGAGTGCTCCCGACATGTTCTGCGAAAGAAAATCATCTACCAACTTGAAATAGTAGTCATAATCAAGAATATGCAAGTTCTTGATTGTATCCTGGTAAGTAATCTTGCCATCGGATGAAAACGTGGTGATCAGGTCAAAAATGGAGAGCGCATCTCTCAAGGCACCATCGGCCTTCTGAGCTATCAAGTGAAGTGCCTCTTTTTCAGCTTCTACTTTTTCGCTTTCAGCAATCTTTTCCAGTTGCTTCACGATATCTGTGACTTCTATCCGATTGAAATCGTATATCTGACATCTTGAAAGTATCGTTGGTATTACTTTGTGCTTTTCTGTAGTTGCCAGGATGAAGATGGCATATTCAGGTGGCTCTTCCAATGTCTTCAAAAAAGCATTGAATGCCTGAGTGGAAAGCATATGAACCTCATCAATGATGTATACTTTATACTTTCCTGTCTGAGGTGGGTACCTCACCTGATCAATCAGGTTTCGGATATCTTCTACTGAATTATTGGAGGCTGCATCTAATTCGAAGATGTTGAAGTTATTGTTGCCTTCACCTGAATCACTTTCAAAGTCATTAATGGTTTTAGCAAGGATTCTGGCGCATGTTGTTTTCCCTACTCCTCTGGGTCCACAAAACAACAAAGCCTGTCCCAGATGATTGGATTTGATGGCATTCTCCAATGTAGTGGTAATATGCTCCTGCCCCACTACCTCCTCGAAACCAAGAGGCCTGTACTTACGCGCCGATACCACAAAATTTTCCATCTGCTGGCAAGTTAATGATGTGGGGGTTTCTATTGAAAAAATCTTATAAAAAAGGATCGAACTATTTTAGTTTTTTCATTGTCTTACTCTCCCACCAAGGAATGTTACCTTTGTGTTTGTCAAGGCACTTTGGAATTTGTTCCTTGGCGCTTGTTCTTTGATATTAAATGGGGTCGACTGGAATCGACAGGAAGTGCAAAGCATATGCTAGCATGCCAGGTGGCGAGTGTACATCTGTGATAAATGCGCTCACAATTGTAATTGGCGAGTCTAACTACGCTATGGCAGCCTAATCAGAACTTAGATGTTTTGATTAATCAGGGTTGAGCCAAATAGGTTCCCCCTGCCACATCCCACCACTCTTTGTCCTTGAGAGAGGAATTTGGGGTGTCATAATAAGGAATAGTTCAGGGTAGTGTTGTGGATCCTGAATGAAATTAAGCAACTGGTATTTGCAGTAGGTTGTTGTTCACCAGCTGTAGATACGAGATAAACCAAGAACGACTAAGCATGTAGAGTGCCTATGGTTTCCTTAGCTGGACGAGGGTTTGATAATTCGGACCCACTTACCGGGGACGGTGAGTAATAAAATTGGGTGAATTGCAAGAAGCCTGTGTATGAAAAGACATATATGGTAATTTGCAGCCAAGCTTCAGGGAAGACTGAAGAAGGTTCAGAGACTAGGGACACTACGGTGAGCCCACAGCGCCCGACACCTAGAACAGGTGATGACATAGTCCAATCCCAGAAGAAATTCTGGAAGATGACTTTCAATGAGATCTGTTATATTTCACTCATGAATTGGGGATATATATCAGGATTTTTTGATGCTGATGGTTCGATTCAACTGAATAAAATTCATAAGAATCAACTACCCAGTCCCGTTATAACTTTTCATAATAATGAAAAGATAATTTTAGAACGGATTGAAAGGTTCATCAACGAAAAGCTTAGTGTAAAAGGAGCAATTGTTACAAAAAAGAAAAAAGGGTTTAAAGATCAATATGAACTTAGATACTCTTATTTCTCAAAAGTATTATTGCTTGTTGACAAGCTTGATTTTCAACATCCTAAAAAGATGAAACGAATCAAGTTTGTTCGGAATTACAAACTGTTGAGTAAACGAAACGGAAAATACTCCGAAGTAGACCTACTTAACATTGAATCTTTACTTAAGCAATGGGAATAGCGAATCCCTCCGACTCCACTAAAAACAAAAAAATGGCTGACCAATAGGTTGGCCTTTTTTGTTTTAAATGACTCGTCCTGAAATGAGACCGAAGAATGAGGTCGAATTCACGAGGGGCTGAGCGCATGCCGTGTGTGTACGAGTAATCCCGTCTCCGGGCCTCCCCTGCAACCTGGCTAGGCGCCCCCGTTCCCTCACTAAAATGATCCACTGGATCAATTCTTTACGTTCGGTCCTCTACGACTCCACTTTAAAAGCTGCCTCGTGCAGCTTTATTCTGAAAGTCTCATTTTGATCATAATACGATCCTTTTCAAATCTGAACAAACCTGACAGGGTTTAAAACCCTGTCAGGTTTACTTTCTTTCTTGCCTCTTGATGTTCCCTAGATCATAAATGTTTCGTTTAAAATGATTTGGAATAGTATCTGCTGCCTTCGGTTTTTAAAACGAATGAAGAGATTCTCAGGACGGTGTAGGGTTTAATCCCTCACAAAAAAGTAATCCAATTCATCATCCTGTAGCACCTTATTCAGAGTATTGTAAAAATGCTTGTAAATGATTCCCTGATTGGGTGAATTTGAAAGCGATTTTTCCCCGGAGCGAATCACCGATTTTAATTCATTAAGGGAAATCCAATAGAAATCTTTCTTTTCATTAAAAATGTCAAACTTTTCATTTACCGGAATTAGCGCTTGCCTGATCTCCTCACGCGGTTTATAAGGAATCTTAACAACATAGCTACGATAAACACCATTGACAGCCGTGATGTAAGCTTCGGGTCTGAAATTGAGATTGATTTCTTCTTTTTCATATACCATTCGGCATTCCTCAAAAAACTCCCTAACAGCAATTTCACGTGGAGTTTCCAGACGCTGTTCGTTATCCAGGGTTCCTACCATTTCTCTACTCCCTCCAAAATCCGTCCATCCGGGTTTATCCGCATCATAGCCTAGTAATAAGTAAACAGTGTCATTTTTCACTGTGTAAGGTAGTACACCTGCAGCCACTAGTTTATCATCCTGACTAAAGCCTGACAGGGTAAGTACTCCGAATAAAAATGCAATAATCCCTTTCATAATATTGATTTTGAATCAATGAATTTTGTTTGACCGTCACTAATCAAAGCCCTAAGGTTTACAGCGAAATCCCCCCATCTATCTTTAGTGTTTCTCCGGTAATAAAAGCTGCCTGATCTGAACATAACCAATAAATGGTATCAGCTATTTCATCCACACTGGCAAATCGACCTAAAGGTGTAGCTTTTAAAAGCCGTTCTTTGAGCTGAGGCTTTGTGGCATGTAATTGATCCAGATATTGTGTTTCAGCATATCCGGGGCAAACAGCATTTATTCTAATGTTACTTCGTCCGTATTCTAAAGCAGTAGTTTTCGTCATCCCAACTACAGCATGCTTGCTTGCAGCAAATGAAATGTTATTTGGTGCCGACTTCAATCCTGCTAATGATGCTACATTTACAATGATACCCCCTCCTTGTTCCAGCATATACGGAATGGCATATTTCATCCCGTAATAAACACCACTTTGATTTACGCCAACGACCCGGTTCCAATCATCTAAATCCGTATCAGCTGTCTTTGCCAATTTTTTGGGCCCTACACCTGCATTATTTATCAAAATGTCCAGCCGATCAAATCGGTCATAGGCTGCTCGCATCAATTGTGACATCTGTTTGGGATCAGAAACATCCGTACCAAGTGCGATGCAAGATCGAGGGCGCGCAGTGTTTAATTGATGCATTAGCGCATCCGCACCTTCTTTATCCTGATCCGAAAGAACCAGGTTCATCCCACTACGAATACTCATTAAGTGAGCTGTGGCAGCTCCTATTCCGTGTGCTGCGCCGGTAATGACACAGACTTTAGGCGGTGAATCCATTCATTCAAGTTAAAAACTTTTAATGAGTAATGGAAGTATGCAATTTGAAAGTTTCGGATCGCCTCAATACGATAAGTATGTAACTTTGCCGCCAATGAAATCAAAAGAAGAAATAGTAGACGATTGGTTACCCAGGTACACGGGTACAGAATTAGATGAATTTGGCAGGTATATCCTCCTAACGAACTTCCAGAATTATGTTGACCTTTTTGCTGAAAAGTTCAATGTAAAAGTGAAAGGCAGGAAGCGTGCAATGCAGACGGCCACCCATGATGATATCACGATTATCAATTTTGGGATGGGAAGCGCAATGGCTGCAACCGTCATGGACTTGCTTTCGGCAATTATGCCTAAAGCGGTGCTTTTTCTTGGAAAGTGCGGTGGATTGAAAAAACAGAATAAGTTAGGTGATCTGATCCTTCCAATCGCAGCAATACGAGGCGAAGGAGCTTCTGATGATTACATGCCGCAAGAAATTCCTGCACTGCCTTCTTTCCGATTGCAGCGTTCCGTTTCTCACGTCATTAAAGCTAAAGGATTCGATTACTGGACAGGTACGGTATTCACGACCAACCGCAGGGTATGGGAACATGATGAGGATTTCAAAAACTACCTGAAAGAAATTCGAGCGTCAGCCATTGACATGGAGACGGCTACACTATTCACCGTAGGGTTTGCAAACAAAATTCCAAGGGGAGCCTTACTGCTTGTTTCAGATAACCCGATGACACCTGAGGGTGTAAAAACTTCAAAAAGCGATCAAAAAGTAACCGCTCAATTTGTTGAGAATCACCTAGACATTGGAATCGATTCCCTGATGGAACTAAGTAACTCAGGTGAGTCAGTGAAGCACTTGAAATTTGAGTAACCATCAAAATGAAAAGTCTCAAATGAACTATATCATTTGAGACTTTTCATTTTTATAAATTATCTAGTCTAAAAGAGGCTCATCCCACAAAAACAAAATCTCTGAAGAGATATTATCGAATCTAATTCTATAGTTTTTGATAGGTCCGGTGGAGGTCTGACCGACAGAAAAGTCCCAGCTTAGAACGGCACCCTCATCCCCCTCATCATCTCTTAAGGTTACCGAAAGTTGACCACACTCCCATGTTCCATTTTGATTCACCGTTACATCTTTTGAATCGCCGGAAACTGTCTGAGTACTTCGAACAGTGCTTCTCCATGTACCATCACTTTTTACGTTTAATGTGATTGATTCATAGGTGAGTGAATTACCAACTCCAAAGGACTCAGTATACGGTAATCTATTTCCGTCTATCGAATATGCATCTAATTCAATATTGGAGAATGGCGGCTCACAGGCTTCAATTCCTTCTTCCTCTTCACAGCTTAGAAATAATAAGGTGATAATAAAAAGTGCTAGTAAGTTTTTAACTCTGTTTTTCATAAATGTTTTTTCTCAAAGAACTAAAGCCTTTCATTAACCTTCAAGACCCGAATTCGGGGTTTTTTTACTTTACCAATTAAACCTTTTCTGGCAAACGTCATCTAAGTAGAAACTAAAATTTTAGATGATGCAAAAATTAAGATTGATTATTGGACTGCTAGTGGCCGCTAACATTCTTTTCGCCCAGGGCAAAAGAGAGGAAATGAGGGAAAAGGCCGAAGTTAAAATCGAAGAATACAAAGAGCGTTTGAACTTGTCAGATGAACAGGTAAATGACCTGAAGGACCTTCGCGAAGAGATGAAGCCTGAATTTGAGGCACTAAGGAAAAACGAATCAAAATCACGTAGTGATAAGATGCGAGCGCATGCAGATCTATTGGATGAAAGAGAAGCTAAAGTAGCTGAGATACTTTCAGAGGATCAGTTCGCCGAATTACAAATCATTAAGGAAGAGGTGAATCAGAAGCGTATGAATATGCGAGAGAAGCGAAAAGAGCGTAAACAAGAACGTCGCGGGGATGGTGGCTGAAAAGGTTAACTATTCTAGTTAATTATGATAGACACCTAGAGGCGAGATTCTGAAATAAATTCAGAATGACCGCCTCTTAGTATTTTAAACAGTTGTCTTACTTATTCAATGCTTTTATCTTTTATTCCTGCCCTACAGGAATCGTAAGATCTAACCCTAACTCTTTATTCAACTTCTCGATGAAATAAGCTGAGAGTACAGGAGACTCCTTTTCTAGGTTTTGATGTACGAAAAAGTACAGATTCTCCATTCCCTGATCAGCCCATTTTTTAACCCTGTCCAACCAAATATCCAGGCGCGAATAGTCGCTCTCATGGTTGGCTCCAACATAGCGTATAAATACGGAAGGTGTGGTCAATCTCATGTGTAGGAGATCCCTTCTTCCGGCGGTATCTGTCACTATGTTTGAGACATTGTACTTTTCAAAAAGCGCATACACTTCATTAGCAACTTCCGCATCGTTAAACCACTCCGTATTTCTCAATTCAATTGCCAATGGAACATCTTCAGGCCAGTACTTCACAGCAGTAATCAAACGATCCATATTCTTAGGCTTGAAATTGTCATGAAGCTGTAGAAAGCACATGCCCAACTTATCTCCGAAAGCGCGAATGTTTGTGGTATAACGCTTGATCGGCTCTTCTACTTCATTCAGTCGCTTAATGTGACTGACCATCTGATGGACCTTGGGAAAGAACTTGAAATCTTCAGGAGTTTTTTCCACCCATTTTTCAATCTGTTCGGTTCGAAAATGATTGTAAAACGTAGCGTTGAGTTCTATTGAATTGAACTGAGTAGAGTAGTATTCTAATTCATCTTTGGTGCCTCGGGGGTAGAATTTTTTCAGGTCTTGACGGTTCCATTTAGCACACCCTACAAAGACACTTTGGAGCCCTTTGCCCTTAGCCAACACTTTTTCGGTATCGTGATGATCGTCCGGTAGGGTAAAGTCAATTTCTTCGGGGTTTTCTACGCTTCCAAATTTCATAACTTAAAGCTAAGATGTTTTACAAAAAGCTATTTTATAAGCCCGAGGGCTTTTCCGAGAAATTTATCAACAGTCCGTGTAGGTAATAGTCTCGGAAGTGTCCAGTTTTTGAATTTCTGAGCAATAATCACCTTGCGCGTACTTGATCTTTTCTTTTCAAATTCTTTAAAAATAATCCCGGCGGCTTTTTCTGCAGATAAGGCATTTTCGATCGACGGCCCCATGAATTTTTCATGTGATTTTTTCATTACTGGTAGGTAAACGGAATTCTTAAATTTGTCAAAAAGCGGATCCATTGACTTTTCCCAAATAGGTGTTTTGATAGGTCCTGGCTCTATTAATACTACATCAATTCCGTACATAAGCAGTTCCTTCCTCAAGCTTTCGGTAATACCCTCTACTGCATGCTTTGACCCTACATAAGGCGAAACAAAAGGCATCCCCATTCGTCCGGACACAGAAGAAATCTGCATGATCTTTCCAGGAGCGGTAGGATGATTTTCTCTTGCACCTAATAATGGCAAAAATGCCTGCGTGACTTTTATCAAACCAAAAACATTGACTTCAAATTGCTGCCTGAAGTCCTCCATCTTTAGATCTACAAAAGGTCCTCCTACGGCAATCCCTGCATTGTTCACCAGACATCCTAACCCCTCATCACCAATTTCACCTTCCATCCTTTTCGCTGCTTTCTCAACTGCTTTATAATCAGTCACATCAAAAATCAAAGGACTGAAGTCCTGTCCCAACTCCTCAAGTAATCGATCTGCATCGGCTTGCTTTCTGACACTACCAAATACTTGATAACCATTCCTAACAAATATCTTTGCCAGGTCATATCCGATTCCCGTAGATGCTCCGGTGATTAGGATGTTGTTAGATTTAGTCATTTAAATAGTTTTCTATAGTGAGTAATGTAAATGAAATCATTCGCAAGCGCCGATCAGTCTATCCCTTGCAATATATTGATAAGCCCATCCCGAAAGAAATTCTGAAAGAACTCCTGCTCAATGCCAACCATGCCCCTACTCACAGACTTACGGAACCGTGGCGGTTTAAGGTTTTCACAGGAGAAGCAAAAAAGAAATTGGGTCAATTCCTAGCACAGAAATACCAGGATATTACACCGAATGCGGATCCTTCTAAAATCAAAAAGATCCAATTAAAGCCGGAACAGGCAGGAGCTATTTTAGCAATAATTCTTCACCGCGATCCTGCCGAACGGGTACCTGAATGGGAAGAGATTGCCTCAGTAGCATGTGCTGTGCAAAATATATGGATCTCATTGGACCAATATGACTTGGGTGGGTACTGGAGTAGCCCGGCTCTTTGCAAGTTTTTAGGCGAACATGTAGAGATGAAGGAAAACGAGACGTGTATTGGTTTTTTCTATATGGGATATTGCGAACCTTCTGATCGGGTTGTCCAAAAGAAACCTATTGAAGATAAAGTGGAGTGGATTGAGGGGTAATTTACATTGTCATTGTGAATGAGCCTGCCTGCCGACAAAGGCAAGGACGAATGAAGTAATCTTGTCTTTGAGATCGCTTCGCAAGCTTGCGATGACGCAAATTTTGACGAATGAAACTAGAAAAAGAATCAATACAGCTGCTTTCCAAAGCAATCGAAAAGTTAGAATCCGGATTTGATTTGCCTGATTTAGATCAATCATATGATTCAAAAAAGATGGAAGAAGTCATTCTGCAAGCAGCAGAAAAAATGCAGAATAACTACCCTTATTTTCATCCACTTTTTGCCGGGCAAATGCTGAAACCACCCCATCCGATTGCCAAAGCTGCATACATGATGGCCATGTGGATCAATCCAAACAATCACGCCATGGACGGGAGCAAAGCCAGCTCGCCATTGGAAAAAGAGGTAGTTGCTGATCTTGCTAACATGTTTGGATGGAATGAGCACCTGGGACATCTAACAGGAGGTGGAACCATGGCCAACCTGGAAGCACTCTGGGCATCTGGCAAGATTCATCCGGACAAAAAAATCATCGCTTCTGACCAGGCACATTATACGCATGAACGCATTTCAGAAGTACTGCAACTCAACTTTGACAAAGTTGCCACTGACCATCAAGGGAGAATTGATGTTGAAGCGCTTGAGGAAAAATTGAAAAAAGGTGATGTGGGAACGGTTGTCTGCACCATGGGTACCACCGGGCTAGGATCTGTCGATCCTTTAGATAAAATTTTAGAACTACAGAAAACATACGATTTCAGAATTCATGCAGATGCTGCTTACGGTGGTTATTTCAAGCTATTATCTAATCTCACAGAGCAAACCAAAAACAAATATTCAGTCATTGACCGGGTGGATAGCATTGTAATAGACCCACACAAACAGGGGCTTCAACCTTACGGTTGTGGATGTGTGATTTTCAAAAATCCGGAAGTAGCTAAGTACTATATTCATGATTCGCCCTATACCTACTTCACATCTGAAGAATTGCATTTAGGAGAAATAAGTCTGGAGTGTTCGCGTGCTGGTGCCTCTGCCGTAGCACTGTGGGCTACTCATCAGCTGATGCCACCTGTAGAAAATGGGGAGTTTGCCAAAGATCTGGAAAAGTCAAGGAGTGCAGCACTGAAATTATATGAGAAACTGGACTCAAATGAATATTTTTTCCCGATTGTTCAACCGGAAACAGATATCGTGACTTGGGCGATAAAAGGGGAAAGCACGAGCAAAATGTCAGAACTGACTCATGCATTTTTTAAAAAAGCTGAGGATAAAAATCTTTATTTATCGCTTTACAAGTATCCTACCTCTAAGCTCGATGATCCTGAATTTGATGTTGATTCCGAATATTTGGTATGCTTAAGGTCGTCTTTGATGAAGCCTGAGCACGAAGATTGGTTGGAAGAGATTTGGGAAAGGATGATAGCTAGTCTTTAATTTTTAGATTTGCGCCAAAATTGAATGTATGAAACAAATTTCTCTACTACTAATACTTACTTTCATTACTTGTTTTGATTCGAAAGCCCAGGACGACATTCATGGTGACCCGGAGTTTTGGTTCCTTTTGTTGAATCATTATGAAATCAACGAGAAATGGACGGTGGGTAATGAAGTTCATATACGGAGAACAGATTGGTTTAGTGATCAAAAGCAATTCATCCTTCGTCCATTCGTAAATTTCAAGCCGGGTGAAAGTGTTATTTATACTGCTGGTTACTCTTACATCAGTACTGAACCCTATGGCAAATACCCACTATTGGCTACACTTCCAGAACACAATTTCTGGGAACAAGTGACTGTAAATCAATCACTCGGGAAAACGACTCTCTCACATCGCTACCGAATGGAACATCGATTCCAGCAGAATCAAGCACAAAATCTTTCTACCGGGGAGATTACAAAAGACGGATATAATTTCAGCAACCGTTTCAGGTATCGGTTGACTCTGAGAAAACCGATCAACGAAGACTACTTCATCCATATTTTTGATGAGCTGTGGGTATCTACCGACAGTAACTTCAGACAAGCAACTTACAATCAAAACTGGATTTACCTAGGTGTCGGAAAAAATGTAGGAAACGGAAACATTCAACTGGCTTACCTTCACCAACATGCAAGCGCCGGTGGAATAGTGGAACGTCATCCAAGTTTACAGGTGACGATTCAATATGATTTTTAAATAAAAAGCCTGTCTCAAAGGTCTCTCATCCTGAATTAGTGAAGGATCCCTCGTTCTTTAATGCCTTTAAGCACAAATTATAAGGAGATTCTTCCTTCGTCAGAATGACATTCTAATTTAAAGACCTTTGAGACAGTATCTTTTAAATTATTGTCTTTCCAAAGGAAGCTCCCATTGATATGTACCCCAGTTAAATATCAATGTAGCTCCTAATGAACCTGATTCAGCTGTAATGGTAAACTGCTCGGTATGATCGCTCTGAGTCAGAGGAACGACAGCCGTGGCTAAATCTTGAGAATAGTCTGGTTCTGTATATCCCCAAAACCTTAAATCTGAATTAAGTCTAAGTTCCATTTCTCCTTTGCGAGGGAATGCATAAATCACATATTGACCTGCTTCAATTTCAGTATCGCCAAACATGAAGTCGTAGCTCACAGTTATATCGGTAGGTTCATTGGCACCCAGCCTCCAATAAAAGCCGTAGGGTTGTAAAGCACCTTCCTCTTCCTCTCCAAAAATGAGTCTATCACGAACAGATGGTCGAGAATAATTCACCACGACCGTATCACCATTGTAGATAAGCTCGGCTTGCCCGGGAGGACTCAATGTCCGGTTGCGATTATTCATAAAAGCATAAAGCGCAATAAGTACAACTATTAGTATTCCCAGGCCAATTAAAAGCTTCTTTTTCATGATTGTGTATTTTAAATGTTGAGTTCTTCCTTGTGTTTTTTAAGAACCTCTATAATAAAGGTAATGTGTTCGGTCATATCCACACCCAACATTTCCACCCCTGCTGCTATTTCATCACGCTCCACCTTCGCCGCGAAGCTCTTTTGCTTAAGTTTTTTCTTGACAGACTTTGCCGTGAGCGTTTCGATTCCTTCCGGTCGTACCTGACAGCAAGCCACGATAAATCCGGTCAATTCATCACATGCAAGGAGGGCTTTATCCAACGTTGTTTCATAAGGGACATTCCATTTGGTATAGTGCGCCGAAATAGCATGAGCAATCTTTTCTTCCCCTTTTTCACGTAAAAGCGCCACGATTCGATTGGGGTGTTCATCAGGATATTTTTCATAGTCCGCATCATGCAACATGCCTGTAACGGCCCACTCCTCTGCATCTTCGCCAAACTTTTCCGCATAAGCTTCCATTACCAATTCGACGGTTCGGGCATGCCGTAATAGGCTATCTCCCTCCGTCATTGAGGTCAAAATCTCTTTTGCTTCTTCTCTGTTCATAACAGAAAAGTAAAAAATGGAAAGGACATTATTTCAATCCACCTGATAATCGAGGCTGACTCCTAAATCTATAAAACTGATCCAGGGTAATAGCGTGAGGAAGTGTGATCAACGAAATGAGTATGAAAAAATATGTAATCAGAGTAGTTTGACTTTCAGGTTTTAAAAACCATAATAGACTGAGTATTCCCAAAATGGCCAATAAGCTAAATCCAACCAGATCTCCTGCAAAACGACTTATGTCGTAATTAGATTTTTTGGACTTCAGCCACTTGTATTGATGCTTGAATGCATTTAAAGAATGGAAGAGCACAAAATATAAAGTGAAAGCTAGCACGAATGGGAGCAGCACATGAATGATTATGATGAATCCAAGAAATGCTGATAGCTGATGAATACTCTTCTTTTCAATCCCTCTGCGCTTAAATAGTAGGATACTGCCAATAGCAAATAAAATTATTGCCGAGGGAACTATATATCGCCAGAAACCAAAGTCCGGCAATTCACCTTGAGTAACCACATTCAGATAACCTGAGATACTTTCTATGTGGTAAATCATTGGAGCAACAAGGATCATTAATCCCCAGATCATTCGCATCCATACATCTGAATTTTTGATTTTATTATCCTCAAGTAGCTCTTGACCGAAATGGTAAGCAGATAATAAGATAAATATGAATAATGCCTTAGTAGGATCAAGGAGCCACCAAAGAATATATCCAGCGGCAATTAGGACATACCTCAATATGTATTTCAGTACGCTTGTGTCTTTTGAGGTCGAAAGGTGAATTCGGTGATCAACTGCACCGTGCGGAATGCCGAAAAGTAGGATGAGGATTAAACAAAAAGAATTAACCAATTGTGAATTAACGTCTATTGTCAGGTATGCAAACCCAAGTGTAATAGCTATTCCATATTGAATAATTCTAATCATATCAAAAAGAGCGGAATGCACTCACACTCCGCTCATATTTGCTTTTAAGCTGTTGCCCTTTTTGAAGACTGGCTTACAGCAAGACTATATATGACTAAACCGAATCCTATTTTATTGATTGCGTCACCAATATTGTAGATGATATCTAAAGAACCGGAAGAAAGCACACCACTCAATAATCCATCAGTCTCGATGGTCATATATCCAATTGGATAGATCGCCCAGCCAACTAAGATGAACCATGCAAGCGTATTGAAAGCTTTTTGTAAAATCGGATCGTTAGAACTTTTAGATAACTGTTTTGCCGATCCAAACCATACTTCATAAAAGATTCCAAGATATCCTAATGTTGATATTGCACCCCATAGAGCACTATTATCTCTAAAAACAGTTTCTCCCAGATATCCTGTCACTAACATGAATAATGAGTAAAAAATCATCTTCCATAACAGGCCTATTTTAGCCCCAAAAGCTTTTAAGATGAGATAGAATTCCACACACATCAGAGGAACAGTTAAGATCCAGTCGATGTAACGAAATTCAGTGGGTGAGGTGCCATTTTGAACCCAATAATCCCTCATGTAGTAATAATGCACTGCTGCTATAAAAGTTATGAGACCCGACACTAAAAGTGAAGTTCTCCATTTACCGTCTACACTTTTCATTTCTAAAAAGAAGAAAACGGTTGCTGCTAACATGGCCATACTGCCAATAAAGAATGTAAACCCTACATAATCACCTGATTGAAGGGTTGCGGCTAATGTTGTATTCATAGTTTCTCAACTTTTAAATTATAGCCTAGTAACTTCTTGTTATTTTATTTTGTTTAATCTTTTTAATTAATAATTAAACAAAATAAGATTCCTAACTTTAAATTCTCACAATTGAGCACTGTGGTCGTTGACTTAAAGAATAAACAAATAGTAAATGAATAGCACGATTGACAAAATCAAGAAAATCATCTATCGGCCAAAGCGTGTAAGAGATGTAAGCAATGAGCCAAAACCCATTGGTGATATTTTACAAGAGCAGATAAAAATTGGACTGGAAGAATACAATCGATCCAGCCGAAACATGTTCTTTTCCGCACTTGCAGCGGGTATGGAAATCGGTTTTAGTCTTTATGTCATAGCTATCATTTACAGTTATCTGGGGGATGGAGATCCCACTACACTTCATTTCGCACTTGCCTTAGGTTATCCCATTGGTTTTGTGCTGGTGGTGCTTGGACGATCTGAATTATTTACAGAGCAAACCACACTTGCGGTTCTCCCAGTACTTAACGGACATAAGCGAATCCCCCAGTTACTAAAATTATTTGGCATCATCTATTTTGGAAACCTGGTAGGTGGATACATTATTGGTGGATTGCTTGTAGTGCTAACACCTCCAATTGAGGTAATCGAACTGGAATCGTATTATCACATAGCACATAAAATGATTAAATACGATTCTTGGGTGATTTTTGGAAGTGCATTACTTGCAGGGTGGTTAATGGGGCTATTGTCATGGTTGGTAACTTCTTCTCAAGAAACCATTAGTCGCATATTCATTGTAATTCTAATCACCTTCATCATTGGTTTGGGTAATCTGCATCACTCAATAGTTGGATCCATTGAGGTGTTTGCCGGGTTGATTTCATCTCCAGATATTTCCATAGGAGATTACATCCATTTTCAATGGTACACAACAATTGGTAATATTATAGGTGGCGTTTTATTTGTTTCCATCATTAAATACGCCTCTATCAATTATTTTAAAAGCTCAAAAGAGGATGAAGAATGAAAAAAGAACCAGTTGATCGATTAGTTAAGCCTATCAGAAGGCTTTTTAAAAGTGAAACTGCCACTGGTGTTCTGCTCATCATTATGGTGATAATTGCTATGATATGGGCCAACTCTCCATGGTCGCACAGCTACCATGCACTTTGGAAAAGTCACCTGATCATTGGATTTGAAGACTTCAACGTCGATAAAAGTGTTCATCATTGGATCAATGATGGTCTTATGGCCATTTTCTTCTTTGTTATAGGACTTGAAATAAAGCGGGAAATCATCAGCGGAGACCTGTCTTCCTGGAAAAAAGCATCACTTCCGGCTGCTGCTGCATTGGGTGGAATGCTGGTACCTGCAGCAGTCTATTTGATTTTTAATTATGATGCTCCGGGAGAAAACGGATGGGGCATTCCGATGGCAACAGATATTGCTTTTACCCTTGGACTGGTGGCTATCGTGAGTTCCAGAGTCCCTCTGGCATTGAAAGTCTTTCTCACAGCCCTGGCTATTGTCGATGACATTGGAGCCATTTTGGTAATCGCAATTTTTTATACCCCTGATATTTCAGTGGTCAACCTTGTATATGCATCCATATTTCTTGGGCTTATGATTGCCGGTAACTTAATCGGTATTAGAAATCGATGGTTTTATTTCATCGTGGGGGCTTTTGGTTTGTGGACTTCCATACTCTTTTCCGGTATTCATGCAACAATCGCTGGCGTACTGGCTGCCTTTGCCATTCCTGCAAGGGTTAAAGTAGAACGCGACCAATTTAAAGAGAAGCTAACCTATTGGTTTAATAAGTATCCTGAAACGGAAGTAAAAGATGGGCCTTTCATTTCTGAAGAGAAGCACACAATGATGCTGGATATTGAAAAAGGGATCAGACATGCAATGACCCCTCTTCAATATTTGGAAAGTAAGCTTGAACCTCTGGTTTCCTATTTCATCATTCCGCTATTCGCCCTTGCCAATGCAGGCGTTACGATCGATGGAGAAATAAATATTCTGACCAACCCTATTACCATGGGTATTATCCTTGGATTGTTGGTTGGTAAGATTGTTGGAATTACCGTTTTAAGCCAGCTCATGATAAAGCTAGGAATCAGTGATCCTCCGAAAAACAGTAGCCTAAAATCCATTGGTGGAGTGTCTGTTATGGCCGGAATCGGGTTCACCATGTCACTTTTTCTTGCAGATCTGGCATTTGATGATCAGCAATTGATAAATAGCGCCAAAATCGGAATTCTAATTGCCTCTTTTCTGGCTTCTGTCATCGGTATTCTTTGGTTTAAATTCTTTATTCCGAAACATGGTGAATGATTCATTCATCCCGTAGCATATCTGCAGGGTTGGTCTTTGCAGCCTTCATGGTCTGCCAACTAATGGTTAAAAATCCTATTAAGAAAATAAGTACTACCCCAGGCAACAGTTCCATTGGACCAATGTCAATGCGTTTCTTAAACTCACCTAAAATGTATTCGGTGAAAAAGAAGTAAGTAAATGGAACCGCTATTAACGCAGAAATGAATAGCATAATCATGAAACTCTTGGATAAAATCATGATTAGGTTTTGCTCGGTCGCTCCCAGCACCTTGCGAATACTGACCTCTTTTATTCGAGTCTCTGTGGTAAAAACAGCCATTCCTAGCAATCCCATCGTCGAGATCGCAATAGCTAGTATGGCCAGAAAGGTGAATATCCTAAACATCACTTTATAGTGAGCATACGATGACTGTATTTGCTCATCCAGAAACTCCGCTGTGAAGGGATGTACCTTCTCTACATCTGTCCATATTTCTTCCATTTTATCCATCAGGCCTATAATATCGGTTGAACTTACGATCATGTTGATGTGATACAGGTCATCTTTTCCTCCTTGAATAAGGGCTGTGGGCTCAGGATCACTTGCTAAATTTTGATATTGATAGTTTTCAATCACTCCGGAAACCTGAACAGGTACATCGTCTTCATTTCTTCTTTGAAGATAAAGCACCTCTCCCAGTGCCTCCTCCGGCTTGTCAAATCCAAAGCGTTCACTTAGGGACCGATCTATGATGATGAATTTAGGATCCTTATCACCCTCTTTCATATCATACGGGAACGTGCCGCCTGCCAGAAATTTCATGCCATGGACACCCGGATAATTTTTATCAACCCGATTGAAATAGATGGATACGGAATCCATCGGATCCTTATACTTCAACTCATCTCCCCATATCTCTCCCGTACTCGGGATCATACCGGAACGAGACATCTCTTTTATCTCAGGTAGTTTGGCGAGCTCTGTCATTAGTAGCTCAGAATCATTCCTGAACAACTCCATATTCAGGATATTCTCTGTATTAAAACCGAGATCGTAGTTAATAGAGAAATTGTATTGTCGGTAAGTGATGGTAGCTCCAATGATCAATGCCATTGAAATAGCGAACTGAAAGACGATCAGGACTTTACGTAAATTGACTCCTTTAAACATTCGCAGCTTAGTCGCATCGGTTAAAATAGAAATAGCCTTAAGTTTGGAAAGTACCAGTGATGGTAGAATTCCTGAAACAAATCCAATAGCAATAGCGAAAAGTAGAAAGTAAAAAAGGTTCATCCATTTAAACTGCATACCTATGTTTTCCTCATCCACAACGGACGAGACAAACTCCGGCTTAATAAGTAGATAAAGACCACCAGCTATTACCAGAGCGAAAATGGCTATAAGAATTGCCTCGAATACAAACTGAGCCAATACTTGTGATCTGGAGGCCCCAACTACTTTTCTGATACCTACTTCCTTGGCACGTCTCAAAGCACGGGCGATAGACAAGTTCGTATAATTGAAACACGCTGACAGAATGATGATCAACGTCAGCCCAAGAAGCTGGTAGATGCTTTCCCAATTGATACTCGGACCGATTTGATTGGACAAATCTCTGCCAGGAACAATATCCATGAGACTTTCCAACTCATGTGTAATCGTGTATCTATCCGTTTTGGCATTTTCCTGAGAAGCAATTTCTGCAAGACTGCTATTGATCTGATTTGGTGTGGCTCCTTCTTCTAAGACCAGGTAAACATAGTTCATCCAGATACTGCGCCAGGTAAAGAAAGATGAATTCTCATCGTCTCTGTGCTCATTTGCAATGGTGGAAAAAGAAGCCAGCGCTTCAAATTGAATGTGAGAGTTTTGTGGTACCTCTTGCATTAAACCTGTAACTGTGTAGCTGTCTTCACCTGCCGTAACTATCTGACCAACCGGATCCTCATCTTTAAAAAGTTTTCTGGCAGCTTTTTCCGTTAGCACAATTGAATTAGGTTCAACCAATGCTGTGGAGGGATCCCCAGACTTCAATTCAAATGAGAAGACATCAAAAAACTCCCGTGTGGAATAATGCCCTCTTACATTGATAATATTTTCCCCTTTGGCAATATCAGCGCTGAAGTTACGCCTCATAATGAGCACTTTTTCAAAGCCTGTGTACGCTTCCTTCAATTTTTCTCCGATAAATATCGAAGTAGATGCTAAATCAAATGGGTCTTCGTTGGATACACTTTGGTAGGTCGATGTTACCCTATAAATCCGATCCTTTTTTTCATGAAATTCATCAAAGGTGAGTGTCTCTCCGATATAGGTGATCATCAGTAGTCCTACCGACATGGAAACAGCCAATCCGATGATATTAATAGAGGAAAAAAGTTTATTTCTGGCAATGCTTCGCACACTGGTCTTAAAGTAGTTAGCCATTAGATTTAAGAATGTCATCTGTCCTAGTATTTTGGGTTTTTGAATGGTGTATGGTCTGCAGAATTTGAGCACATCCAGAAAGAAAATCAGATTGGCTTTTTGCCTGCTCTTCTCCTGGTTTCGGAAATAGTATTCATGTAAGTCACCCTGAAGATCCTCCAGTAGATCTTTCCGACAGTAGAATTCAATAATTCTATCCATCCATCGTGGTGGCCCTTTAAACTGCTTGCTCATTTGATTTCTTGAAAAACAAGTTCAGGAATCTTACTCCACAGTTTATCGCGCTGTTCTTTAGCTTTCATCAATGCCACTTTTCCGGTATGTGAAACCGTAAAAAATCGCTTTCGACGACCGCCTCTCTCTTTGGTAGGCTCTCCTAGTTCTGAGTTAATTAGTCCTTTATCCTCCAATCGCTTGAGCACTGCATGTACCACTCCCAACTTTGTTTTTCTTCCGGTCACACTGGCTATTTCATCCACGATGTTTACGCTATATGCTTCATCCATAAGTGAAGCAATGGTTAAAAGCACAACCTCCTCAAACTCGCCAAGATTTGTTCCTTTCATTTCACTGAATTTTATTAATTCATTAAATGTATGAAAAATACAAACGGGGAAAAGCCAAGTTGGTTTTATTTTTTCATGTTTTGTATTAAAAATCTATTCTTTGTTACAATTTGATTTGAAATATCTTAGCCAAAAAAATACAACATGAAGTTTTTCGTCTATTTTCTATTCTTGTTTTCAACAATGGTCTCAATGGCTCAGGAGGACTATTTAATTACACTTAAAGGCGATACAATAAAAGGTGATATTGATATCTATCAAAGTACTTTTTACGATGAGGTTCAGCTTAAAAATGATAATGGAAAAACTACATTTAAAGCCTATCAGGTGAAATTAGTCAGAATGGATGATCAAGCCTATGAGCCAATTGCTTATTCCAACCGAAAGGTGATGGCACAGGTAGTGACAAAAGGTTCCCTGAGTCTTTATCTGACCAGACAGGAAAAGGAAATAAATTTCGAAACACGCGTACTCTACAAAGATGATGAGGCTTTGGAAATTGGGAATATTGGATTCAGAAATATCTTGACTGAATACTTAAATGACTGTCCAATTTTAACACGCCAACTTGAAAACAAAGAGATCAATCCTAACGAGCTTGACTATATCGTGACAACTTATAACACAAAATGCGCCAATGATTCAGTAGACAAAACAACCACAACTGATTTTTCAGAATTGAAAGAACTATCGCAATTACTAGCTGATATTATCACCCGAATTGATCAAAATGAAGAAGTACCTTCCTATATGATCAATGCTCTAAAACAGTACTCTGAAATTTCAACAGATTCCAAAATACAGTCGTTGATCGATTTCCTGGATAATAAGTAGTACAGTTCAATAAGGTAATTCTACGATTCAATAACTTTTCAATCAACTCAGCAAAAAGCATCATTCATTGCTCATAGCATTTCGTGTCATTTGTATAACAAAAAAAACTCACGATTATGAAAAAGTTTATTGCTGTTCTCTCATTTATAGTCCTTACGACATTCGCTTTTGGGCAAAATTTTGAAGCACCTAAAAAAGGAGCTAAAATTTATGCTCAAGAGTATGTAATCAACATTGATCAAGACGGAGAGGCATCTTTTGACCTCTGGATTGTGCGATCAAAAATCTCTAAAAGAACCAAATTTGAGGCTCCCAGACTATTAACTAGTTCAGGACTAAGCTTCAATGTTCAGCAAGATGAGGAAAACAGAGATCATTACGTTGTAACTGCCTCTGCTTCTGATGTGAACATCGGTCAATACACTATTACGGTATCATCACGAGGAGTTGGCCCACATAAAGTAACAGGAACCACACTTTCTTTCAATGTAAATGCAGCAAAAGCTGTAGCATCGAAAGATGGAGAGTAAATTAGCCTAAAGATGGGTTAGTTACTTTTCAATCCAAAACTGATGAAATATTGGTATAGGTCCACAATCGCAATTTTCGTTTTCTTGTTCTTTAAGTTGACAAGAGATGATTTCAGGGACGAGTTGTTCCATTGGGATAAGGGAACATGGATTTCCCTTGCCTATACTGTCATTGTCATTCTAGCGCTATGGGAAATAGTGGCTCGCTATATTTATGCAACCAGCAATAAAACCAGCATAAATTCAAATAAAGGACTATATATCCTTTCTACAAAGGCAACACTTCTGATGTTGCCTTTGGTGTTTTTATTCGCTTACATTTATGACAATATCCTCCAATTCATTAGCTGCTGTCCGGAACACTATTATGGTAGTTTCCTAATCAATGCTGCTCAAGGTTTCGTTATTTCACTTTTAATTATTGCTTACGAAATCATTAATCTCTACGTAAGAAATGCAATCAAAAATGCACGTGAGAAAGAACAGATCCAAAAAGAACTGGCTGCTGCCAAGCTAGAGAGCCTAAAGAATCAAGTAAATCCACATTTCCTTTTCAATAGCTTCAGTGTGCTTACATCCTTAGTGGAAGAAGACTCTAAAGCGGCTATTAAATTCATATCTAAGCTCTCCGATATGTACCGATACATCCTCGAAAACGATGAAAAAACAGTAGTTACATTGGAGGAAGAACTTGCTTTTATTGACAGCTACATTTTCTTACTATCCATGCGTCATCAATCCGCAATAGTGATAGATAAGCAACTGGATTTACCAATGAAAGAAATCCTGGTCCCCCCTATGTCCATCCAGGTGCTTATAGAAAATGCAGTGAAACACAATTCATTTTCAATGGATGAGCCACTAAGAATCATTGTGAAAAATGATGGTGAAAATGCAATCATCGTCGAAAATGAGAAGCGTAAAAAAGATCACTTAACGACCAGCACACAAATTGGGCTCAAAAACCTTTCTAAACGGCTTTTACTTTCAGCGGGTAAAGCGTTAGAAATATTAGATAATGATCAGATTTTTCAGGTTCGATTACCTTTAGCAAGAGCATGAATGCCATTATCATAGAGGATGAACAGCTATCAGCCAACAGACTAAAAAAGTTGGTTGATGAGCATAGCACAATTGACTTATTGGGTACTTTCCACTCTGTCAAGTCAGCCTCAAAATGGTTAAAAGAAAACGAAACACCCGATCTGCTTTTTCTTGATATCCAACTAGGTGACGGTACGGGGTTCGATATCCTGAATGGTTTAAACGCGTATCCGAAAGTCATTTTCACAACTGCATTTGATAAGTACGTGCTAGATGCTTTTAAATACAACAGCGTGGATTACCTGCTTAAGCCGGTCAAGCCTGAAGACTTGGTAGCCGCAATTGATAAACTTAAAAAGGTACACGGGCAGGCTGATTTTGATGTAATGATCGACTCATTGAAAGATCATCTAAAAACAAGCTTTAAGAAAAAATTTCTCATCAAGATCGGTCATAAATTTCAATCCATTTCCGTAGAAGATGTGGCTTACTTCTACAGTGAATCAAGTACCACCTACTTAAAGACTGTAAATGGTGAGGGTATGATCACCGATCACTCGCTTGATGAATTACAAACATTGTTAGATCCTGAAAATTTCTTTCGTATCAATCGGCATATGATTGTATGCGACCAACATATTACCTCTATAGACTCATACTTTAACAACCGGCTCATATTGAAATTAAAACCTGAATTTGAGGATCATGTAATTGTAAGTAGGGAAAAAGTAAAAGCCTTTAAGGAATGGCTGGACAGCTAAAATTCAAGTCCATTATCCTTGATCCTCTTCTGCTCCCTCATCTCCTGCTTTCTCATGGGCATGCTATCGATCAGTGCAAAAATCTCCCGTGTAGACATAATATCATCCTTTCGCATTTTTACTCCGCCATCTTTCCCGATCAACAGCACCATGAATTGTCCCTCCGGAATGTCATATTCCTTTCTGATTGCAACTGCCTGCTCTTTTGAGAGGATTTTATCCTTATGATCGATCCAATGATCATCATATAGTTTATAAACAATCAAATCCCTTTCTTTCATGCCCTTCTTTCCCTTTGACATAAGCTGCTCCTGCCGCTTGTATCCGATGTTGGTTGGTGAAGTAGCTGAGAAAATTAAGACTCGTTTTTCCCATTGATGTTCCTTTATCGGATTCACATTTAACTGCATTATTACCGTTAGAAAAAATAAAATAATCATATCATCTAAACCGATTAATGAGAAAATTGATTAGAATCTTTTGAATCTGTTTTTTGAATTAGCCGTCTAATCTTAGGTCTGTGACTGCTATTTAATTACACCTGCATTAATGAGCACAGCAATAAACAGTGAAATAGCGAATACATATAAAACATTCCCTACAACAAAAGCCAATAATGCTTTAATGAAAAAAGCAAGACTTCTGGATTGAAGGAATTGACTAAACAAATAGAAGTAATAAAGAGCACTCAGTATGATGGTAATTAAAAATGCTGTGCTCAAATTAAGAATTAAGATCAGCGGAAGAATTAGACAGTAAATAATGTTTATCCCGGATAAGTAGAAGCAATTAGCTACCATATGCTCCGCATAATTGTAGGCTGATTTACGAAAGAAAAGAAATGTCATTAGCCCGTAACATGGAATTGAAATCCACAGAAATAAATTATAATAGTCTGAAAAGAGCTGCTGAAATGATTGACTTGAAAATTCTTTGTCAGAAATACCTTCATTAAACCCTCGTGTAAACTCACTCACCATTGAGTCAACTCCACTTAAATACAGTACCAGCAAGCTCAATGCAGTTGTTAAAATCAATAATCTAAAAGCATTTACAATCTTGAACCTGCCATCAGCAAGGTAAATTCGAATAAGTTCGCCAGGATTTGAAAAGAGTAATTTGAATGTATATATCAATCCCCTTTCTACATTGAAAGCATTAAGGAAATCTGCAATTGTCTGCTTGAATGTGATACGATTGATGGTTCTTTTCTCCTCTACCTCAATTGGATATTTCATGATGTGAATATAATCTACATTATAATTTTCAGCCCCAATCAAAAGTTTAACAGCTTCCTTTTTTATTTATTAATGCATAGAATTAAATCACTAAAACAAAATCTGAAATAAACGATTTAATAGTCGATTAGTAATAGTTTGGTGATTAGGGAGTCTTGCTTTTGCAAGGCTCTTTATCTTTAAACCTCATGGATCAAAAACAATACGATTATGCAATTATTGGTGCGGGAGCGGCAGGCCTCCAGCTCATCTTAAAAATGATCCATGAGCCATTTTTTAAAGAACGAACAATTCTAGTCCTTGACAGGGATGACAAGCGTGCCAATGATCGAACCTGGTGCTTTTGGGAACCCGGTAAAACCAAATGGGACGGACTTGCTACTCACATCTGGTCACAGGGTAAATTCATAAACAATAAAGAAACCGTCGATTTTGATCTGAGGCCCTACCGTTACAAGATGGTACGCTCTGAAAGTTTTTATCGATTCGGGAAAGAGGAAGTGCAAAAAGCAGGGAACATCACCTGGATCAAAGATGAAATCGTTTCCATTGAGAAACAGGATGTGATTGGAGAAAAGCAGACCTATCGGGCAACTCATATTTTTGATAGCCGCATTCCGCAGGAATTCCATGAAAAGCAAGATAATTATCATTCCCTGATCCAGCACTTCAAAGGCTGGTTTATCAAAACAAAATCGCCTGCTTTTGATCCCGGCACTTTCACCATGATGGATTATCGGTTAAAATGGAAAGACAGCACCAGCTTTACATATGTGCTACCCATTTCAGAAACTGAAGCCCTGGTAGAGTTCACGCTTTTCAATGATCAGCTACTAATGACAGACGAGTATGATCAATACCTTCGGCAATACATCTATAAATACCTGGATATTGATTCCTATGAAATCACTGAAGTAGAGCAAGGATTAATTCCAATGTCGGATTATCCCTTTCATACACATCACTCGAAATTTGTGACATTGATAGGGACAGCCGGTGGCTGGGTACGTCCTTCGTCCGGATACTCCTTCAAAAATGCGGATAGATACTCTACAATGATGGTGGAAAATATCATAAAAGGAAAGCGGCCTGAAAAAGGTATAGGAACCTCCCGGTTTAGGATGTACGACTCCATATTCCTCAATGTGCTCTCAGCAAGAAATGACCTGGGAGAAGATATCTTCACAAGATTATATACCAAGCCGGATATACAATCTGTGTTCCGATTTCTGGATGAGGAAAGTAGTTTAGCAGAGGATATTAAAGTGATGTTTTCCTTGAACAAACCTCAATTTTGGAAGGCATTTCTACAAACCTTTGTTCGTTAATTAGCAATTGCAATACGAACTAGATCTTACACCTAATACCAACCCGATAGAGCATCGCATCGTCAATAGCAGGAATAAACACATTTTCTTTTCCATCCCTGAGTTGAACATCAGAAAACACTGTCCTGGTGATATTTACATAAGATTCAATGTGCTCTGAAAAATTATATTCATACCTGAAACCAGCAAGGATCAAAAACATGCGCAAGCGATTTGCAAGTATGTTATCATTGATAACTACACTGTTTTGCAGACTGGTATTAAATCCATCACCTTCAGCATAGATTTTAAAACGATTCTTTTCACTCAGATGATACTGAAGATTTGAATAGGGTGCACCTATGGTATAAGACCATTTTGGCCGAAATTTTCTGTAATAGCTAATAAATGGTATTGGGAATGGTATGCGCGTATTCGTGTTATAAAACAATCCGGTAATGATCCGAAAAGGCTTTCCCACATTCGCCGAGTCTTTTTTATCTTTCACAAAAACAATAAGGCCGGATACAAGCAGGTCTTCACGCTGCAATCCACCTTCCAGATTACTATTAAACGATGGTGTAAGCTGAGCTCCAAAAATCCAGTCTTTATTAAGCTGGATCGTATAAGAAAGGGCCAGGTCTAGCGATTTGAAATTCTCAGCATTTGATTTATCGTAAGAATCTTCTTCCTCCTTGAACTTAAATTGAATGTTGCTGTAATCCAGGCCAACGAAAACATATGAATTCTTTTTGAGCTTAAAGGGAATATTAAATAAAACTCGCTGACGTTGATATTCAAAATTGGCATTATCGCCGGGCAAATAGGTGTATTCAACTTTAGCCAGATCAAGGTACTGCCCGAAAGCGCAATTCAGACAACAAAAAGCGATGATTACAAACAAGAAACGCATAGAATCCGCCAAGATCGGAAAATTTCTTTCCACGTGAATGAAGATTTTTTTTATTTCGACCAATATCAGTGACATAGGGCTGTCACTCCTACTCATTTCTTTGAACCATGTTTAAATAATAAATCTAAAAATCATGACTACACAAGAAGTGGCAAATGAGCTAGTGAAGCTTTGCAGGGAAGGTAAATGGGACGAATGTATTTCAAAATTATATTCAGCTGATATTGTAAGCATTGAACCAGAAGGTGGTGCATGGGGAAAAGTTCAAGGACTTGAGGCAATAGCTAAAAAAGGAAAGGAATGGAATGAAATGGTTGCTGAATTTCACTCAGGTGAGATATCAGATCCGATTGTCGCAGAGAATTTCTTTTCCATCACCATGAAGTCAAAAGTGACCATGAAAGGAATGGATCATCCCATCAACATGGACGAGATATGCGTGTATGAAGTGAATAATGGCAAGGTGGTAAAGGAGCAATTCTTCTATACACCTATGCCTGCGTTTGCATAATCTCACAGCGAAAGAATCATAAGACATGAACCGTCAGGGGTGGCGGTTTTTGTTTTTCTCTAAATACCTTTGGTTAGCGATGAATTCTAATATCCAATCCGTCTTCTCCTCCTACCCTCCTCAGGCCAGGGAAAAAGTGTCTTACCTCCGTAAACTCATCCTGGAAACATCAAAAGAAATAGGTATCACTGACCTGAAAGAAACGCTGAAATGGGGAGAGCCCAGTTACCTCACCAAACACGGCAGCACCATCCGCATCGATTGGAAAGAAAAGAAACCTGATCAGTATGCGATGTACTTTAAATGCACCAGTAAACTTGTTCCTTCTTTTCAGCTTGCTTTCGGTGACTTATTCAACTATGAGACTACAAGAGCCATTATTTTCAAGCTGGATGAGGATGTGCCGAAAAAGGAATTGAAGCAGTGCATTAAAGCTGCCTTGAGGTATCATAAGGTGAAGCAGCTGCCTTTACTTGGGTTGGGAAAGTGAGAGAATTACATCCCCCTCCCAAGCTCAGGCTATACACACTCCCCCTTCAAAGGGGGATTTACTTCGAATCTATATCCAAATTTTCAACAAGAATGAGTCCCCTCCTTGAAGGGGTAGGGGTGGGTTCTGGTAAACCATTTTCACAATCTTTACTTCCCCCTTATTCCCTTGCGAGTGAGGCACGAACGAGACTTGGGAATCTTCAGCCTCGGTTCGTGTCCCCACGAACCGGAATTCTTCTCAAGTTTTGTAGAGACACAAACCATGGCAGAGGGAATTCTAAAATGAATGATAGATGCTGAAACAAGTTCAGCATGACTTTAAACCGAATTTTTAAACCACCTCCACAAACAAGCCCTCATCCGTCTTGTTCACTTTGGCAAACCCTCCCTGAGTAAGCTTCTTGATTGCTTTGTCCCACTTTTTGTTCGAAAGACCAGATTGCTCCTTGAGTGCATTCAATTCTATCTTTCCTTCTTTCTCCAGCATCTCGAAAACAGCTTTTGAGTCACCCTCAAGTTCTGCTGCTCTGGATTTCACCTCCGGCCGCATTTGAGGAAAGAAAAGCACATCCTGAATGGAATTGGAGTTCGTCATGATCATAGTCAATCGATCGATACCAAGCCCTACACCAGCAGTAGGTGGCATTCCAAACTCAAGTGCTCGTAGGAAATCTTCATCTAAGGTCATTGCCTCATCATCGCCACGTTTACCTAGCTCCAGTTGTTCCTCAAATCGCTCCCGCTGATCCACAGGGTCATTTAACTCAGAGTAAGAATTCATAATTTCCTTTCCATTACAGATCGCCTCGAATCGCTCCACAAGCCCCTCTTTGGATCGGTGCTTCTTTGTTAGTGGAGACATCTCCACCGGATAGTCCGTAATAAAAGTCGGCTGGATCAATAATGGCTCACACTTCTCACCAAATATCTCATCGATGATCTTTCCTTTACCCATGGTCTCATCCAAAGGCACTTCCAATTTCTTAGCGGTTTCTCTTAATTCTTTCTCATCCATTTCCGAAATATCAATTCCGGTGAAATGTTCAATCGCTTCAAACATGGTAAAGCGCTTCCATGGACGCTGGAAATTGATCACATTTTCTCCTACCTGCACTTTGGTATCACCGTGCAGGTCCATCGCCACTTTCTCAATCATGGCTTCCATCAGGTCCATCATCCAGTTGTAGTCCTTATAGGCCACATAAAGCTCTACCTGAGTGAATTCCGGATTGTGGAATCGGCTCATTCCCTCATTACGGAAATCTTTGGCAAACTCAAACACCCCATCGTATCCACCTACAATCAATCTTTTCAGATACAGTTCATTCGCAATTCGCAAATAGAGCGTCATATCCAGCGTGTTATGGTGTGTCTTAAATGGACGTGCAGCCGCACCACCGTAAAGTGGCTGAAGTATCGGAGTTTCAACTTCCAGATAGCCTTTATTAGCAAGAAATTCCCGTATGGAATTTACCAGCTTAGTCCGTTGAATGAAGGTGTCTTTCACCTCCGGATTAACAATCAAATCCAGGTATCGCTGACGGTATCGCTGCTCGGGATCCTTGAAAGCATCATACGTCTTTTTATTCCCCTCTTCATCCGTCGTTTCTTTCACTATAGGAAGCGGACGAAGGGATTTAGTCAACAGTTTCAGTTCAGTTACATGAACAGAAATCTCTCCTACCTCTGTTTTAAAGACATAGCCTTGGATTCCAATAATATCACCGATATCCAGCTTCTTTTTGAACACATCATTGTAAAGTGATTTATCCTCATCCGGACAGATATCATCCCTGCGTAAATAGATCTGAATACGGCCGCTTGAATCCTGCAATTCAGCAAAAGATGCAGATCCCATGATCCTCCTGCTCATGATTCTTCCAGCGAGCGAGACATTTGTGTAATCACCGGGACGGCTATCAAAATTTTTCTTGATGTGTTTGGCAGTCATATTCACATCAAATGATTCGGCCGGGTATGGGTTTACCCCCATTGCCATCAGTTCTTCTCTGGATTTTCTTCTTTGGATTTCCTGTTCGCTTAACTGCATTTCTTATTGCTGTATTCGTTTTTCTTAAATTTTAAATTAAGCCGAATTTCTTCTTTTCAGCTCTTTTTTCACAAGGGTATATTCTCGTCCACTTTGTCCGGCTATGGATGTATTTTCCTCTGCCCTTCTAAACAAATATGGAAGTACCTTTTCAACCGGGCCGTAAGGAACGTACTTGGCTACATTGTAACCTAAATCTGCCAATTTGAATGAAATATTATCACTCATTCCCAACAACTGTGCAAAAAAGATACGATTGTCTTTCCTGGCAATTTCCTGCTCCTCCATCAACTCGGCTAACAACTTGCTGGAATCTTCATTGTGCGTCCCTGCACAGAGTCCCATACGATCAATGTGCAGCATGCAAAATTTTAACGCTTCGTCGTAATCCTTGTCCACAGCTTCTTTGTTTGCGTGGATAGGAGATTCGTATCCCAATTCTTCGGCACGCTCTCTTTCTTTTTCCATGTAAGCACCTCTTACCAACTTCGCGCCCAGGTAGTAGCCATTCACCTCCGCTTCGATTTGTGCTCTTGTAAGCCTATCCAACATATCATGGCGATACATTTGATAGGTATTGTAGACGATCGGTCGCTCTTTGTTGTATTTTGCCATCATCCGATAGGCTACCCCATCAATGAAGCTTTGGAACCATGATTCCTCAGCGTCAATCATCACCATCAAACCTTTACCACTTGCTTTGTGCACGATTTCATCTACACGCTGCTCACAGTTGTAGAGTTTTGTTTTTTCAATCTCAGTAAGCTGCTCCTTATTCTGCGCTTTTGTCATTAGATCGGTAGACCCCAATCCGGAAAGCTTCAACACACAAAAAGGAATGTGATCATTGGTAGATGCAAAATCGATGACTCTCAAGGCCTCTTCCTTTGTATCATCATAGCCATCTTCATTTTTCAGCCCCTCGACCGAATAATCAAGAATCGTCTGAACGTTATGATCTCCTAATCGATTAATGGTATCGCTGCAATCTTTGATGGATTCCCCTCCACAAAACTGATTGAAGATTGTTTTCTTAATAATCCCCTTTACAGGTAATTTCAGCTTCAAAGCCAGATTAGTCATCACAGTACCTGTTTTCACCATCCATGGCTTACTCATGGTGGTAAACACAAAATGTGAGTTCTTCAGCTCCGACGTTGATCGATGCGCAAAAGCAGTTGCGGTATCATCAAAATTGATTGACTCTGATTGCATATTTTTGAAAATCGGTGTGCAAAGATAGCTAACAGATTCACACCATTATCTGTTTAATCAAATGTCTAATAATCTTCCATCATATCTTACCATTTCAGCGGATGTCAATAGTGATTTAAGCAATGCAATTGAAACATTGAATCCGGACAAAATCGCCATACTGGTAGATGAGAACTCCAAAAAGCATTGTCTACCTCACTTACATCTTTCGGTAGATACCCAAATCGAAATTTCAAGCGGCGAACAACATAAAACGTTGGATACCTGTAGCCATATTTGGCAGCAGCTTACATCTATTGGTTGCACTCGAAAAAGTTTGTTGATTAACCTCGGAGGCGGGGTAATTGGCGATATGGGTGGGTTTGCAGCAAGTACATACAAGAGAGGAATGCCTTTTATCAATATTCCTACGACGCTGCTCTCACAAGTGGATGCGAGTGTTGGAGGAAAACTTGGTGTTGATTTTCAAGGGTTGAAGAATCATATTGGTGTTTTCCAGGATCCTGTCCGTGTCATAATCAATACCGAATTTCTTAAATCACTTCCGAAAAGAGAACTGAAGTCGGGATTTGCTGAAATCATTAAACACGCGTTGATTCGAAGCGAGGAGCAATGGCAATACCTGAACCGACATTCATTTGAAGCAATGGATTGGAATGAAATCATTCCAAATTCAATAGCGATTAAAAACGAAGTGGTGCAGGCTGACCCAAGAGAAGGAGGAGTTCGTAAGATTTTGAATTATGGACATACTATAGGGCATGCTTTAGAATCTCATTTTCTAAATTCTGACACTCCATTGTTACATGGAGAAGCCATTGCTTGGGGAATGATTTTGGAAAATGATATTGCGGTTGAGGCAGAGATACTTGAAAAAGAAGCGCGTGATGAAATCAATGCATTTATACGCTCTAATTACAAGCTGTCTCAAAATTTACCAAGCTATGAATCACTCAAAACTCATCTTTTACAGGACAAAAAAAATGATGCACAAGGCATCAGATTTTCATTAATAAAAAAAATTGGGGCGTGTGCCCATGATGTACTAACGGAAGAAGCTATACTTAAGAAAATTCTTAAATAAACAGATCTTCCTTGTCGCTGTTTCTGTCATCCTGAGAAGTCTGCTGTTCTTTCTTTTTTACCGTTTTTTTCGGTGTACTTAAAAAGAAAGTAAGAGCTCCTAAGGCGATAGAAGCGAAAATTGTTCCTATGGTTTTAGTCCTTGACATATTATGAATTATTGACAACTTAGCAACGAAAAAAGTTGTAAGAATGTTTGTCAAAAAGCCTGCCAAAAATTGAAGATTCGATTAAAAAGAAATAATTCCGGATTAAAAGGTGCTGCCACTCTTGAATCTTCCAAAAGTGAGAGTAACCGAGCACTCATTATTAATGCATTGGCAGGTGGAAGTATGGATAATATTAATAACCTCTCCAATGCTCGCGACACACAGACCATGCGCTCCTTACTGCAAGAGAAACCTGAAATATACGACGTGAAAGATGCAGGTACTACCATGCGATTTTTAACCGCATTTCTTGCTGTTCACGGGGACGGAGAAACCATCACCGGAACTGACCGCATGAAGAACCGCCCGATTGGTCCTTTGGTAGATGCATTGCGAACCTTAGGTGCGGAAATTGAGTACCTGGAGAAAGATGGCTATCCGCCGCTAAAGATTCGCCGAATCGAAAAACAACTGACTAATAAAATCGTTATTCCCGGAAATATCAGTAGTCAATACATCAGTGCTTTACTGATGATCGCTCCATGCTTGGAGCAAGGGCTTGAAATCACCTTAACATCTGAGATTTATAGCCGACCGTATATCGAAATGACACTTTCGTTGATGAAGGCTTTCGGAGTAGATAATGAGTGGAATGGGAACACGATTAAAGTATCCAGTCAGACTTATCAACCTACTGAATATACCATTGAAGGAGACTGGTCAGGAGCCAGCTATTTGTATTCGTTTCTTTCTCTGGCTCCCGAAGGATCTGAAATTGCTCTGCCCACATTAAGGAAAGATTCTACTCAGGGAGATATTGCCATAGCTTCCATTATGAATGACTTGGGGATTGATACACGGTTTGAATCCGATGGCGTGCACTTGAGGAAGAAACCACTCAATCAAAAGAAACTCTCAATTGACTTCCGAGGTTGTCCTGACCTTGCGCAAACGGTCATGGTTTCTGCAGCGGTATTAGGTGTCGAATTAGAAATGACCGGACTGGAGAGTTTAAAAATTAAAGAGACAGACCGCATTGCAGCCATGCAAAATGAGCTGTCGAAAATCGGAGCTACACTTACTGAAAATGAAAATACATGGCACCTGCTCCCAACCAACCAATTACCAGATTCAGTAATGATTGAAACCTATGAAGATCACCGCATGGCCATGGCTTTTGCTCCGCTCAGCATGAAGATGAACGTAACCATTGAGGACCCTTCCGTTGTTGAAAAGTCTTACCCTGGATATTGGAGTGAGGTGAAACAACTTTCAATTGAAATAGAAGAAGCCTAACTAATAACCTACTTCTAAATCCGTAATCTCCAAATCAATGACCATGCTTGGATGAAAGGTCGAAAACCATACGCTCTAACAACACATGGCTGGTGCGAGCTTATAGCTCGTACCTTTTACTTTTACTCATATAAAATCAATATCTAACAATCCTTTGGAACCAGAATAATCCACCGCACTACTATATTTCCAATGCTCAGGTTCATTTACAACCCCCGAAACAACTGGATTCATGTGTATGTAATCAACTTTCTGATCAATCACCTCTGAACTCCAAAGTTCAATCGGTTTATTGTGTTGCTGCCAAAATTGCCTTGATTTAATATTGCTGTTAGTCTTGCCTGCCTTTTCCATCATCCACAATAACCATTCTTTTCTGCTTTCTTGATTGTTGTTATAAATCTGGTTTTGGAGCTTCTTCGAAGTATATGTTTTGAAATCCCTAAGTAGGTCACCAGGATTTTCATTTTTTGCACGAAATATTAAATGTATGTGGCTCGGCATAATACAGTACGAATAGATTTCCATACCCTTTGCCGTTCTGCAATATGCCAAACTATCCAGAATCGTTTGAAAGTACTCATCCCTAACGAAAACATCCATCCAATACACAGTAGCAAAACTGACAAAATATAATCCTTCCTTATTGTAGAATTTATACTTTCTGCTCACATGACAAAAATAGTATCATGATCAATTGGTTGTGTACATCACGAGCTACAAGCTCGTGCTAGCAAGGGATTTCAACAATCTCAATACCTCTCCCAAAAGGAGAGCAGGCTGCTAAGCAAAACAAACTGAAAATTTGTATCAATCTTAGCATTGAGGTTTTAATTATTCATAATAATGAATTGTTTTTTTTCTTAAAGCTCGAGCTAGCGAGGAGTTTAACTCATTAAGGAATTGAGGAACTTGAATAAAATTTATCACAATTAAAAATTGTGATAAAAACTTAGTTCTATCTTCAAATTCCCTTCATTGGTGTTAGGTGCTCTGTAATCAATAGTATAGCTAGGTTCATAGTAGTCTCCATTTTCAATTAAAGCATCCACAACTCCAGGACCTAATGTTTTATTGTTAACTAAAATGGTATCACTTACTTCACCATGAACTCTTACTTTCAATTTATATACGTACTTTCCTTCTGGAATCGATGCTATTATCTTCTCTGATTGAGTTTTAGAAACGTCATGAATTTCAATTATAGCTTCATCTTTATTCCATTCACTACAGCTGCAAAAAAGTAAAACGGCACTTATATAAATTATTATTCTATACATGTAGAGGAAGATATAAGGTTTGAGCTACTTGTAGTCATATTATTTCGATCAAGGTTTGAAATCACTAGTAACTCTCCATCATATAGTTTTTCAAGCAGATGAGAAACTAAGTGATCTTCAGGAACACCTGGATTAAAAGTAGCAACGTTAATTCCAACATCATTGTTATGTAGATCCATATCTGTTTCAAGCTCGTCACTAGAATCGCACTCGTGTGCTTCTCCAAATTCTCTAGCGACACTTGCTCCAACATCTATTGCATTAATCATATTAAAATAAGCGTGTCTAAATGCGTCGGAACAATCATTACGGCTATTATGCCCAAATAACTCAATTGTTTTCGCATAGGCTTTTGAAACATTTTGATGTATTTTGTATGCTTGACTTGGATATTCTATAATCAATGCTACTTCACATGGATTTTGATCTTCCCCATCATTATCTAAATCAAAGCTCATTTTTTCACACCCACGATTTCCATCGGGACCGTATCCTTCAGGACATGAATTTTCATTACATGGCACTGACACACTAGGATCTAACGGACTGGGACAAAGGGATTCACTTGTATCACCGGTATTTCCACCCCCACCTTCGCCTTCGGGCGAAAGTGTCGTGAGGTTATCATAAATACCCAGATCATTGGTATATGTACAAGTTCGACTATATCCACCATATTCACAAGGATCACCAGCTGTTGGTTCCGTACCCTTCTGAGTGCAGTACCAGTAATGTGTTTTTGTACATTCCAATCCATCCAATCGACTGTTTTCATCTGCTGGTCCTTCTGATTGAAAAACTCCGTTTTCAAAATAAAAGGTATGCTTTGCTTCTCCCTCCCAGTCACTTACCGTAACAATTCCTGTAAATGGATCGCTATTGGTGGTGGGTACCATCTGAACATGCTCCAGCATCACTTTTCCATCTTGTTTATAAGCAAACGCTAGTGAAGTTGTTGCAACAGAGAATCGCCGAGTGTCTTCGCTTCCACTTACATAAATCTCCCTTTTTGGAGATACCGGGAAAAGGATAGCATCTTCATCTGTCTGCCTGAGCAGCTTATAAGCAGCTCTTTCCCATTCTATTCCTATTTGTGTTGCCCGACTCTTGGGATTCTGAGGTAGGCTATTAAAATGAGATTTTACTTCGTCAATTGTAATACTTTTGACCTGTATTTCTTCGTTTTCCTGACACCCAAAAAATATAAATGCAATTATAAAAGGTATCTGGAGGTGATTAGTGAATTTCATTTTTGAAAATAATGGTTAGCGTTAGATGTCGCTAATCTATTTAAGTACAACGCAATAACCAAATCCATTATCTGAAAATCATTCCACCTCCAGCCCTGTAATCTCCAAATCAATGACCATGCTTGGATGAAAGGTCGAAAACCATACGCCTTCTTTTTCTACCCAGCCTCCCCAGCCTACTTTCAATCCACCTAATGGCACATTGGAGGTCCAAAGTTTCCATGCTTTTGGAAATCCATCCTCATCAATAATCCACAGGTAAGAGTCTCCTGGTGTCACACCCCCGGATGTATAGGTCACCAACAGCCCTCGGCCATCTTTCAAGTCGACAGTGGATCGCATAACGCCTTTATCCCGAACTTTGAAGGGCGCTACCAACCAAAAGGTGTCATTCAGAAAATACTCATACGCCTGATACTCTGTCGCATCGTAATCATCCGGTGATTGATTTAAGTCCAGGTATACATCCTTATCATCCCATTGTACACGTACCTTATTATTTTCCTTATCCCATTCATAGGTGTGCCCTGGAGGGTAAGTAAAACGGATCATGGATAAGGTATCATAGCCAGGCTTATTAAGTGCCTGTAACATCTCGTCAGCCAGTGCCTCTGCCTCCTGACCCTGCGTGCCATCGGGTACGGACTCATCAATGTACAGGTAGGCTAAAATCCCAATGATGATGAGGACAACAAGCCCTGCTCCCAGGTATTTTAATATCGCTTTTATCATGCCAGATCTAATGTTGGTAATAGTTTAGGTGCTTTTCTCACTTTTGTCGCCTGCTCAAACGCGTAAGCCATACCGATTAGTTTCGGCTCCTGGTACTTTCCACCGAAAATAGACATCCCAACAGGCAAACCATGCACATACCCCGCTGGCACAGTGATGTTAGGATAACCCGAACGTGCAGCAGGTGAAGAACTTCCAGTACCAAAATGGTCTCCATTGATTACATCAATCGGCCAGGCCGGACCACCTGTCACACCAATAATGGCATCCATGTTATGCTCTTTCATCGCATTATCAATCCCGTTTCGAGAAACTTCAGTCACAACTTTAAGATGCTTTTTGTACTCTTCATCCGTAAGCGGCCCCTTCATCTCAGCTCGTTCCAGAATCCCTTGTGGGAAGTAGGGCATCTCTACATCTGCATTGTCTTTATTGAATTGAATGACATCAGCCAGTGACTTTACCTTGGCATCAGGGCGAGAAGCGAGGTACTTATTGAGTCCATCTTTAAATTCATAAAGCAGCAGCTCCAAGCCTGAGTTTCCAAAGGCATCATTTTCATAGAGTTTGATATCCTGAACCAGTGTTGCTCCCTGTGCTTCCATTGCTGCAAATGCTCGCTCCATGATTTCATCCACCCGCTCGTGATAGCCAAGCGTTCCACTTAGCACACCGATTCGCTTACCCTGAAGTCCATTTTCATCCAAAAATTGCGTATAATCAGCAAAGCTATTTCCTTCACTCTCCTGTGTTCGTTTATCTGATTCATCCACGCCAACACATGCTCCCAACAAACTTGCAGCATCTGCTACTGTCCTTCCCATTGGCCCGGCTGTGTCCTGCGTTTCAGAAATCGGGATGATGCCATCCCTGCTCCACAACCCTACGGTTGGCTTAATGCCTACCACCCCATTTGCCGATGAAGGACAAACGATCGATCCATTTGTCTCTGTTCCAATGGTAATCGCACACATGTTTCCGGATACTGCTGAACCTGATCCTGAGCTCGAACCGCATGGATTCCGATCGAGTGCATACGGATTTCGTGTCTGCCGTCCCCTCCCACTCCATCCGCTGGATGATCGGAACGATCTGAAATTCGCCCACTCACTCAAATTCGTCTTTCCAAGGAGCACAGCACCCGCTTCACGTAATTTCTTCACAATGAATGCATCATCCGGAGCTGTGGAGCCAGCCAGTGCCATCGAGCCGGCAGTAGTCATCATTTTATCACCCGTATCAATGTTGTCTTTGATCATCACCGGAATGCCGTGCAAAGGCCCTCTAACCTTTCCATCTGCTCGTTCTTTATCCAATTGATCAGCAATAGCCAGTGCTTCGGGATTGGTTTCAATCACACTATTGAGGCCATTTTCACTTTGGTCTTTTTCTTTGATTCGCTTCAGGTATAACTCGCAGATTTGTCGTGAGGAGTATTTTCCAGTCTCCATCGCCTCTCGCAATTGATCGACTGTCCATTCTTCCAGTTCAAAAGGTTGCTCTCCAGAATTAGAAGGTTCGTTTGTTGATTCGGTGGGCGCACATGCTTTAATTCCAAGAAAAGGAATAGCTCCGGTAATTGCACTGAGTTGGATGAAGTTTCTTCGTTTCATGTGTATAGTTTTTGTTTCAACGATTACATGGAATTCGCATGATAAAGATTCCTATTTGAGGACGTCCCTTTTGGGTTTTTATTCATCCCTCGGCTAGTATTTGTCAAACATGCTCATTTCATTTTATAATATTTAGGAAGGTTAATTCTGTCTAAACACTAAATTTAACCTTTGAACAATCGGAATCAAACCAGCTAAACAATTAAGAACTATTATGAGAAAATTTCTATTTGCGATCATTGCTCTTTTCAGCTATTCCTTTAGTCAGGCACAACCAAGCACTGAAATCTATGTCATGGATCTTCGCCGATCCCCAGAAGGTTTGCTTATAGAAAAACCACAAAATATTTCAAACAATGAAGGATACGACAATCAACCTTCCTTTTGGGTTGATGGGGAATCCGTTTTGTATGCGAGAACCATCAACGGCCAAACCGACGTAGCGCGGTATTACTTTGACTCCAAAAACACCCTCATTATATCCGATACGAAACAAGGAAGTGAGTATTCTCCTACACCTATGCCCGACAGTCGAATTTCAAGCATCCGTTTAGACACTACTGGTTTGCAATTGCTTTATGCATACAAATTCGATGGATCAAATGAAGTATTGGTCCCGGATCTGAAAATCGGATATCATGCCTGGATTGACGCTGACCGTATTGTTGCCTTTGTTTTAGGAGAGCCGGCCACAATGCAGATTGTGAACACAAAAAGCGGAGAAGCAACTGTGGTTGGAGAAAAAATCGGTCGGTCACTTCATAAAATTCCTGATTCAAAAGACTTCAGCTATTTGGACAAATCTTCTGAAAAATGGGTCATCAAGCGCATGAATCCAGCAAGCAAAGAGTCAGCTGAAATCACTACCACAATTGGTAAGGGTGAAGATTACTGCTGGACGCCAAAGGGTGAAATCCTGATGGCTGATGGTGCTAAATTATTTGTGTGGTCTGAAAACTCAGAGTGGAAGCAGTTTGCTGACTTGAGCAAACTAGGTATCACGTCAATCACAAGACTGAGCGTCTCACCTGATGGTAAAAAGCTGGCTATAGCTGCAGAATAGGTTGTTAACGATTCTCAGTAGTAAATTTTAGACAATGTTTACACCTATTATATAAGTTTTCCAACCTGGTTAGGCGAGGCACGTTACTTTTTTTCAAATCAAATTTATGATGCGAAAAAACCTAACTGCTACTTTGATTGTAACCACTCTACTATCGTGTAGCTCACAACAAGAAAAACTCGAAGCACCAGAATCAGTCTTATTCCAACTGGTCGATAACCGACCGTACATCGATGTAGAAGTCAATGGAGTAAAAGGAAAATTCATTGTTGATACTGGTGGTGTGCATGGAATGAACACTGACTTTGCTGAAAAAGCAGGAATAAAAAAAGGTCGATCATTCATGATCCAGGGTGGTGGAAACGGTGAACAGGAGGCCTGGTACGGAGAAAAAACAAATTTTGAAATTGTTGGAACCTCCATTCAAACACAATCAGATGGTCCGATAATCTTAAACCTAAATGCAATCCGAGATTCGTTATCTCTCCCTTTTGCAGATGGCGTTCTTGGTCTGGATTTATTCAGGAAGTACGATCTATCTATAAACTACCCCAATAGGCAAATGACCTTTTACGAAAAAGGTAATCATCCCACTAACGGTTACGAAGTAGTACCTTTTGAGTTTTATCGTAACCAAATTCCCATGATCAAAATGGAGATCGATGGGGTAGAAGGTGATTTTACAGTCGACACAGGAGATCGGTCAATGCTCACTACTTTCTCAGCATTTTACAATTCGCTAGATACATCCAATATTGAGTTAAGCGAGCTACGACGAACTGGTTACGGAGTTGGAGGACCAGTAATGGCCAGGGAGTATGTTTTACCCTCTGTCAAGATCAGTGAAGAATTACAATTTCGTTCCGTTAAGACACGTGTACCTGATCATTCGGCTGGCGCCTGGGCAAGAAGTACGCATGCCGGTAACCTGGGCAGTGGCATCTTAAAAGATTATGAGGTGATCTTCGACTATGACAAGCAGGAAATGCTACTTAAAAAGCCTCCCTCTCTCAATATTAAAGAGTTCATTTACAGAGCTGTAAATTTTGACTCTACTACGCAATGGTACCTAGATCGCCTGCCTTTTGAAGTAGTTGCACAGACAGACTCTTCAATGACACTTCAATATCAGAATGCTCGGATAAAATTTATCAGGGAATCAATGCTGCCGACATTGACTGAATACAAAACAGCGCGAGACAACAAAAACCCAAATGGAGTTTTCAAATTTGGTTTTGACGTCCCTAATACGCAGGATGTAATAGAAAAACACTTCCCTGGACCTGATGATTTAATGTTTGGAAGGCCAATCGTTTTCTGGGGTCAACCCATGTTTCTCGTCCGGGATCCGGAGGGCAATGTGATCCAGTTTTTTGAGGGCGGTTCTTTTTGGAAAAATAGCTTTTATGCGCTCCTTACTGATTCTGATAGCCAATATGCTCAGTTTACAGAGTTCGTAATGGAAAATGGATTGGTATTACACTCTGACTTTAGCAACGACAGTACCGGAGTGAATCAGAAAAATTTTGTTCATGGAGACGTTAAAATAGAACTACTGAAAGTAGCACGAATGGCAGAGACTCCTTACAATGAAAAAGGGGCTTCTGGAGTACAGTTGCGTGATGCACACCACAGTTTAAAAAAAGAATGAAACTGACTAAGTCGTGAAAAAATATTTCAAACCACATCGCTACTATTTTTTGTTTACGCAAGCCATGCCCAGGTAAACCTAAAAAACCTCGACGGTATCATTTCTCCTGAAGAGGATCAAAAATTAAATGAACTCGGGAGGAATGGTGACAATCAATTACTGATTGATCCTTCTTCAGATAGTTACCTTAAAATAACAGTCAAATCAAAAGAGCTCTATGTGGCAAGTCTTTGCATCTGCGATGAGCAAAATGAAGTAACCGTTTTGCATGCGTCAGCAGCATTGGGTCAAATTCTTTACAAAAAAGAGGGAGATCGGTGGGTCACAAACCAAAAGTTTGATTGGAAAATGCGAGAAGTAGACATGAAAGATGCTACCATCACTAAACGCAACCAATATCTGAAAATTAATGGATGGGGAGCCAATACCATGAGCATGGGCAATGTGGGTGAGACTGAATTCATCATCGATCGAAAGGCATTTTCAGGTGAATTAAAATTGGCCATCGGATTAATGACAGCTGAAGATCCGAATAATATTGTTGGCATACCTTCAGGTGGAGCTGGAGATTGTGCAGATCAAAGACTGGTGAGCGGAGATCCTAAATCCAGCTATTCTTTTAATTCAACCAATTGGCTTAGTTATAAATAAAGCAACCTCTTTTTTTACAAGAGGTTGCTGAATTTTGAAAGGCTATTCTGCCCGTGTATAATTGATTCTCCAGCTCAGATTCCAGTTCTCTCCTCCATCCGTAGAAGCTTCCCAATCCCATGTGAATGAATCTTTAGTGATTTCATAGAATCGCATTCGTGAAACGATCTCTTTTCCATCAGGGAGTTTTGTCGGACTTGTCATTTGGAAAATGCGTGTATCTCCGTCCATGGTGCCTATCAAATCAATGTACCCGCCATTACTATCCGCCCAAGCCTGATGCCACTTACCATCTCTCGGGTTGAATGTGCTTATACTGGTTCCCAGATATCCTTTGAAATTGCCTTCTGTTGCTTCAAAGTTTTCCTGAATGACACGGCCATTCAGTTTCTTCTCAATGAGGTTGGTTCCTTTTCCTCCATCCCAGGTCAAATCCCATTTTCCAATCCAAAAATCAAGCTTGGAAAGATCCTCTTCAGAGGGTTTTGGAGGCTGCTGAGCTGATGCCGTCAGACAAATAATCAGACCTGTAATTAGTAGTGTCGCTTTCATATTTTTTGTTTTTAGTTAGGATAATGATAACGCCACAAACCATTGATTCACTTAGTTTAACAGCATTAAGGAGTTAACATTAACGAATATTTATGCCCTAATTCCGTTTCCTGATTACATTTAGCCGTTGAGGAATAAACTATTTTGTGATATTTAATAGATGAAAAGGTTTTCTTAATGAATCTTAAAACCCCTGCCCTAAAGGGTGATATTGAAAAGTTCCTTCAGGGAATAAAAAGGGTAGTTATTTGATTCCATTTTCATAGCAAAAATCTTTTTAAAATTTTAATGGAATGACATGACCTGGGAACTCATACTCTTTCTGGCTGCTGCAATCAATGGGCTGATTCTCTCACTGATGTTTCTTGTGAGCGATAGTAAGCGCAAACGATTTTTAGGGCTATACCTACTTATGTTTTCTATTACAATCATCCACTATGTCAATTATTGGGGGCAAGTGTTTAGTTCTCCCGCTCCCATCACATGGCTATTTGTTACTTCCAATTGGTTTATGCCCTTTGCCTTCTATTATTACATAAGAAAAGGTGCCAAACTCAAACATCTTCCCTTTCATCTCATTTCGGCGCTGGTTTTTACTATTTACTGGGTATCTCTTTCATTTTTCATTCAAGCTTCTCACGGATATGTTCCGGTCATTAGAACCCTACTACCGTGGGTTAAGATCGCCTTGTTTACAGCGTATGGAATTGCAATCGTTCGATCAATGAAATTTAATATGATCAACAGATTATTTTTGGTTGCTTATACATCATTCATCATCGGTCAAATTGCCTATTTCACCTCGCTTTACTTAGGTTTTTATACGCTCCGACTCGACTATATCATTTGTGCGGGATTTGTAATCCTCACCTATGGCATCACTTACTTTGGAGAATACAGCTTCATTAAAGAGAAGGTAAAACCAAAATACTCTACCAGTAGCCTGACTAAAGAAGACGGTGATTATCTGGTGCAGAAAATCAACTCTGTGCTGGAGCAAAACAAATACTATAAAGACCCGGATTTCAATCTTTCTTCCTTTGCTGAGAAACTAGGTGTTCCAAAATACAGAATCTCCCAGGCACTCAATGCCTTCTCTGAAAAGTCGTTCTCCGAGCTGATCAATGAGTTTAGAGTGGAAGAAGCAAAAAACAGGCTCTTAAACGAATCATCAAATCACCTGAAGCTGGAAGCAATCGGAGCAGAAGCTGGATTTCGAAATAAAGTCTCATTTTACAAGAACTTTAAAAAACTGGTCGGATCATCTCCTGGTGAATTCAGAGAAGAGCACATGCAAAAAAGTGCCTAGTCGTACTGCCAAGTTTTTTTTTCAAGAGATACTGAAACAAGTTCAGCATGACAGTATTCTTTATGTGCTCAATAAACTCTTCAAGAGTCATACTGAATTAAGTTCAGTATCTAAAACATGGAAAAGTAGGACTGAAGCTAACATCTTATTACAAACGTGGTTAATTGATCATGGGACTATTTAGCAAAACAACTCCGAAAGAAAAGCTTCAGAAGAAATACGAGAAGCTGATGAAAGAATCGTACACGCTTTCAAAGACAAACCGAAAGGCCAGTGACGAAAAAGCCGCAGAAGCAGACAAAGTGCTAAAAGCAATCGAAGCACTTTAATGGGTGTAAAACGACCCTGGAATATGGTAGATATGCCGGTTTACAGCCTGGCTACCTATGATGGTGACAAGGTGAACATGAATATCTGCACGTATGTGACCGCTATAAGCATGAAGCCTAAAATGTTCATGGTAGCCATTGATTATGTAACCAAAACATTCGAAAATCTTGAAAAAGACTCTAATGTCATTCTTCAAATACTCCACCAGAATCATCAGTCGCTGGTGCGTTTGCTGGGAAAGAAAAGTGGTAAAAATGTAAACAAGCACGAGAAGCTCACTGAGAAAGGTCTGATCGGGAAATGGAATGGTCATCAAGTGCTTATAGATGCATGCGGCTACTTATCGCTGCAATTGAAAGGCAGACAGGATGTTGGTGGTGATCATGAGCTCTTCTGGTTCGAGGTACAGAAATCCAAAACAAATTCGGAAGACAACATCTTAATGTTCCAGGATTTGATACGAGCAGGGATTATTCTTTAAATCCTAACTCTTTCTTTCTTTCATTCCGAACCTGTCGGCTGCTGTCAGGCGGATGTGAGGAATTCTTCCAATAAAAGTAAAGATTTCTCCCTGTGGTCGAAATGACAAAAACTGTATGATATGGAGTTAAACGAACGAGATAAAAACAGAATCATAGAAATGGCATGGGAGGATCGTACGCCATTCGAAGCAATCGAATTTCAATTTGGAATGCCGGAGAAAGAAGTAATCAAACTCATGCGATCTGAATTGAAACAGAGCAGTTTCAATCTTTGGCGAAAGCGAGTCAACTCAGGCCCTAGTCAAAAGCATTTGAAAAAACAGCCTGATGATATGACTCGCTTCAAATCATCCAGGCAAAAACAAATCAGTTTAAACAAAATCAGCAAACGATAATGTTTACCACCGATTACAAAGATATTTTGGATCAGGTAGGATCAATCGATCCCATTAAATACGGGAAAACAAGAAACTTTATAGATGGTGCCGTCACTAAGCTTTCCCCTTACATTTCGCGAGGAGTTATCTCCACCAAACAAGTGATGAAATCAGTGCTAGATCGAGGCTATGATCCTAAAAATATTGAAAAATTTATCCAAGAGCTGGCATGGAGAGACTACTGGCAGCAAATATGGATCGCCAAAGGAGATGAGATTAACAAAGATCTTCGCAGGGAGCAACCCAATGTAAAAAATCATGAAATGCCCAAAGCATTAATTGATGCCAATACCGGAATAAAGGCAATTGATGATGCTATCAAAGAATATTACGAGACCGGATACTTACACAATCATGTTCGAATGTACATCGCAAGTATTGCCTGCAATGTCGGTGGATCTCACTGGTGGGTGCCGGCACAATGGATGTACTACCACCTCCTCGATGGTGACTGGGCAAGCAATGCACTTAGCTGGCAGTGGGTGTCGGGAGCTAATGCAGGAAAAGAATATTACGCGAATCAGGGCAACATCAACAAATATTGCTACACAAGACAAAAAGATACATTCCTGGATGTTGATTACAGTGAATTTGAAAATATGGACACACCGGATGTTCTTCGAGATACAACGATCCCCGAACTGAAAACTCCTCTTCCTAAATCTGATGAACTATCTGTTGATATCAAAAAACCAACATTGATCTACAATTTTTATAACCTGGATCCAACCTGGCATCAAAACAAGGATGTAAATAGAGTGCTTTTGCTAGAACCTAGTGTGTTTGAGAAATACCCTGTTTCTCAGAACTCCATTGACTTTATGATGAATCTGGCAAAGAACGTTGAAGATATTCAGGTATTTGTAGGTGAATACGACGAGCTGTTAGAAGAACACACGATCAATGATGTGACTTACAAAGAACACCCACTTAACAATTACAGTGGCCTGGAAGAACCCAGAGATTGGATGTTTAATGTGACTGGGTACTATCGCTCATTCTTCGCATTTTGGAAGAAGTGTAAAAAGGAACTGAAGGAATGGAACCAACCAACCTTGTTTGGCTAAAGCGAGACCTCCGTACTCAGGATCACGCTCCATTTCAGGCTGCTGAAAAAGCAGGGTTGCCTTACATTCCTGTTTACATATTCGAACCCTCGATAATCGCTCATCCTGATTCTTCACTGAGACATCATCAGTTTGTTTACCACTCGATTCTTGCACTGAATCAATCACTCAATAAGTATAATCGCCAGGTAGAAGTATTTTATGGAGAAGCTATTTCGGTTTTTAAGTTTCTTTCTACGAAAATTAATATTCAATCGATTTTTAGTTATCAGGAAACAGGCATTGGACGTACCTGGAAGCGAGATAAGGAAGTAGCGAAATTCTTTGATACCGAAGGAATTCTCTGGAAAGAATTCCAGCGGGACGGTATCGTTCGCGGCATTACCAATCGAAATGGCTGGGATAAAAACTGGTTCATCACCATGTCGCAATCTGCAATTGAAAATACTTATTCCAATTCAGATCAATTGATTATTGATCACCCCTTTAAACTGCCCACTGAATTTCAAAAACAATTAGAAGAGTATCCGTCTGTCTTTCAACCTCCGGGTGAAGAAAATGCATGGCGATATTTAAGGTCTTTCGCCAATGAGCGTGGATTCAATTACAACAAACACATCTCCAAACCAGCAGAAAGTCGCTTTTCCGGAGGACGCATTTCTCCCTATCTAGCGTGGGGCAACCTGAGTATTAAGCAGGCGTACCAGCACGTAAAGTATCATAAAAACTTTGCTTCAAACAAGCGACCCTTCGGTGCATTCCTTACGCGACTCAAGTGGCATTGCCATTTCATTCAGAAATTTGAGCAGGAATGTGAATACGAGCACACCTGTATAAACCGAGGCTATGAGTTATTGCCTCATGAGAGCGATCCTGAAAAATTGAAGGCCTGGAAAGCAGGAAAAACAGGATTTCCGATGGTAGATGCGTGTATGCGCTGTGTCACCGAAACCGGATGGATCAACTTTCGCATGCGAGCCATGCTGGTTTCTTTCCTCTGCCACCATCTGGATCAGAATTGGAGAGATGGTGTCTACCATCTCGCACAACAATTTTTGGATTATGAGCCCGGCATTCACTATCCACAGTTTCAAATGCAAGCTGGAACCACCGGTATTAATACTGTTCGTATTTACAATCCGGTAAAGCAAAGTAAGGATCACGACCCAGAGGGAGCATTCATCAAAAAATGGGTTCCTGAATTGGAAGCTGTTCCCGCAGAATATATCCATGAGCCCTGGCTCATGACAAATATGGATCAGGCGTTTTGCGGGACACAGATAGGCAAAGATTATCCTGAGCCCATTGTGGATCTAAAGGAGAGCGGCAAACATGCGAGAAACAAGATTTGGGGCCACCGAAAGAATCAGGCGGTGAAAGAGGATAGCAAGCGTATTCTCGCGAAGCATACCCGAGTTGGAAGAAGGGATCGCTAATCCTCTGCCCCTTGGAGAGTTAGCAGGACCACTTGTCATACTGAGCCTGTCGAAGTATTGACAATTGGATGTGCTCAAATTAACATCCCCCTCCTCACGCTTGACCTTGCACACCCCCCTTCGAAGGGGGAATATGCTACGTCATCGCGAGCAGCCGATAGGCAGAGAAGCAATCTCAAGCTGAGACTGATTCGTTTTACTTCCTCGCAGTGACGTTTATATCCAAACATTCCTCCCTTATTTTAGTCTTACTGACATGTACTTAACTAAATCTGACATTGAAAATTTGGAGCGTAAGAAGCGCCTCAACATCATCAATTCCGTATCCGGTATAAAACCAGCCAATCTGATAGGTACAAAATCCAAAGACGGCCAAACCAATGTAGCAATATTTAGCAGTGTCTTTCACTTAGGTAGTGACCCTGCACTCCTGGGTTTTATTACCCGTCCAACAGGAGAAGTGCCTCGACACACGTATGAAAACCTAAAAGAAACGGGATTTTACACAATCAACCACGTACCTACCACCATTGCGGATAAAGCCCATTATACCTCTGCCAAGGTGGATCGAGAAGTGTCAGAGTTTGAGCGGTGTGGGCTGACTGAAGAATACCTCAATGGTTTTCATGCTCCGTTTGTAAAAGAGAGTTCGTTGAAAATTGGCTTAAGCTTCCAGGAGGAACTGCCCATTAAAATCAATGGTACAATTATGATCATTGGACAGATTGAGGAGTTGATCATTCCTGATGAAGCAGTAGATGAAAAAGGTTACATCGATTTATCGCTTTACAACACCGCAGGAATATCCGGTTTAAATACGTACTATTCGCTCCAACCGGTGGCCTCATTCCCTTATGCCCGCCCAAGCGAAATTCCTGATTTTGGCGCATAGAAAACCACATCTACCAACCAAGATTTGTGCAACATGCGGCAAACCCTTTACCTGGCGGAAAAAGTGGGAAAAGGTATGGGGTGAAGTGAAGTACTGTAGTGAGCGGTGCAGGAGGAAAAAGTCCTAATCTAATCCAACTTTATTTGTAATGATTTCTATTCAAGGCTGTTGGATTAAATTTAATCTGCAAGCTACAATGAATAATCATGAAACGAGTGTTGGTCACAGGGGCAACAGGAAACATAGGCACTGAAGTCATTCACTATTTAACCAAATTAAAAGTTGAAGTGGAGATCATTGCTGCTGTTCGAAACATTGAAAAAGCACAACGAACCTTTCAACATCCAGGCATATCATTCGTCTCATTTGATTTCGAAAGTCCGGAATCATTCCGGGAAGCCTTCAAAGAAATAGATGTTCTTTTTTTGCTTCGGCCACCGCATATTTCACAGGTAGAAAAGGTGTTCCGGCCGCTATTGGAGGCAGCTAAAAGGTATGGAATCAAAAATGTGGTTTTCCTTTCGGTTCAGGGAGTTGAGAAAAGTAAGGTGATCCCCCACAACAAAATTGAACGGCTGATTCAATCCCTGAATTTCGACTATATTTTTGTTCGTCCCGGCTATTTCATGCAAAATCTGACTACCACGCTTCTTCCTGAGATCAGAGATCAACATTCCATTATCCTTCCTTCAGGTAATGCCAAATTCAATTGGGTGGATGTTAAAAACATTGGAGAGGCCACAGCTAAGTTGATTACCCAGTTTGAAACGTATAAAAACCAGGCATATGAAATAACCGGCACAGAAAATCTTGATTTCTCAACGGTTGCTCATCTTTTATCAGAAATAAGCGAAGTGCCAATTAAATATAGAAGCATCAATCCCATTCGTTTTTATTTTAAGAAAAAGAAAGAAGGAGTTAAAAGCGGTTTTGCAGCAGTAATGACAATTCTTCATTTTCTACCCAGACTTCAATCAGAACCGGAGATATCGGACAGTTTTGAAAAAATTACCGGCAAAAAACCTACCACCTTGTCGTTCTTTATAAAACGCGAAAAGGACACCTTTATCGGGCAGTCATGAAGATATCACCAAAAGCGAAAAGAAACCTCAATAGAATAATTCCATTCGGGTTAATCTGGTTGCTCTCCGGGTGGGTATTTCTGCTTACAGAATTCGTCGCTACTCGCAATCAGTCCGGTAGCTCAGAGACAGAAATTGAGCTAACACTTCCGGTTTTCATATTCGCCAGTATCGCAATCACTATCATTGGTTTATTTGTTGGCACATTGGAGATGGTCTACCTGGAGAAGCGATTTCGCAAACACAGCCTGCGAGGAAAAATCTTCTACAAATTCCTGATCTACTTCATTTTATTCCTTGTAATTATTGCTGTAAACTACCCCATAGCGGCTAGTTTAGAACAAGGCGTTAGCATTATCAGCTCTGACGTTTGGGAAAGAACAGGTAAATTTTTTCAAAGCATCACTTTTCTCAATACATTATTTCAGCTTTCACTTTCATTGTTTGTCAGCCTGATTTATGCCGCTATCAGCGAAAACTTAGGACATCAGGTATTTATCAATTTCTTCACAGGTAAGTATCACAAGCCAACTGTAGAGACACGTATTTTCATGTTTCTGGACATGAAGTCCTCCACTACCATTGCCGAGTCATTAGGTCACGTTCGGTATTTCAAGTTGCTTCAAGAATATTACGATTTGATGTCTGATCCAATCGTGAGCTGCCAGGGAGAAGTGTATCAATACATTGGGGATGAAATTGTTGTGTCATGGAAGCTTGAAAAAGGATTGGCCAATGCAAATTGTGTCAATTGCTTCTTTGAAATTCAAGAACAACTGAAAGACAGAAGAGACTACCTCCTAAATGAATATGGCTTTGAAGTAGGTTTCAAAGCAGGTATGCATTATGGTGAAGTGACCATCGGAGAAGTTGGCGCACTCAAAAAGGAGATTGTTTTTACCGGAGATGTGCTAAATACAACTGCACGCATTCAAAGCCAATGCAATGATCTCAACAGTGACCTGTTAGTATCCGGAAAACTCAAAGAAGCCCTGTCTCGCCATTCATATGAATTCAATTCTCGTGGAGCGATAGAATTAAGAGGCAAGGATAAAAAAATAGAGCTCTTTTCAGTGACTGCTTAATTTTCAGTCAAAAAGGCTGTAAAAATATCTTTAGTCGTAACTATCCCAACTAATTCATCATTCTCCAAAATCGGCAAAGACTGAAAAGACACATTACTAAATACCTGTGCTGCCTCCACAGTAGTCGCATTGGTTGTTAGCGATTGTACTTTCTCGGTCATTAACTCCTCAATGGAAAGTGATTTAAAAACCGTACTTTCTTCCAGTCGTTCACCAATAAAATCACAGAGGTATTGCACTTGTTTAATGTCGTTGGAGCTGAGCATTCCAACCAGCTTGCCCGACTCCATTACAGGCAAATGGTGAATTTCATATTTGTCCATCAGGTTTCGTGCATTGATCACTGGGTCATTGATATCAATGTAGTGGACTTGCTTGGTCATTATTTCGGAAATCGGTCTCGTTTTCATAGCATTATCGTTTTGTCACAACGAAGATGGACACAACCGATTTCCTTCTCTATGGGCATGATCAATCGCAAGCATGATTTATATCAATGCACTTTTTGAAACCTTATGAATAAACGGTAACCACTAGTTTTCGACTGCCTCCATGATCCCTATGCTCCCCCAAATAGATCCCTTGCCAGGTACCCAGATTCAGTCGGCCATTGGTGATAGGAATGGTCACTGAGCTTCCCAGTGTGCTTGCCTTCAGATGCGCTGGCATATCATCAGGCCCTTCATAAGTATGCTGATAATACGGTGCGTTCTCCGGTACACAAGTATTGAAATGACTTTCAAAATCCGTCCTTACAGTGGCATCTGCATTTTCATTGATTGTCAGACTTGCGGAGGTATGCTTGATGAAGACATTGAGAAGTCCTGCGTCTACTCCTTCCAGATCAACATGCTTTAATATTTCGTCTGTAATGAGGTGGAAGCCTCGAGAAAAGGGTGGAAGGTTGAATGCTATTTGTCTGATCATTTGGTAAAACTAAAAAAGCCATCAATTCAATAAACCATTCATATCAAATTCCATTCTTTCTTTGAAAAGAGATGGCTAGCTTACATAATCAGAATCTTAACCTTTCTAACATGAAACGAAACTTCTTTATTCTATTGATGCTATGCGCCACCATTCTGGTGGGGCAGTCGGCAAATGATTATTTCGCTCCGCTTAAATACCGTATGATCGGACCCTTTAGAGGTGGAAGATCTGTCTCTTCCAGTGGGGTCATTGGTGACCCGCTAACCTACTACATGAGTACCACCGGCGGAGGATTATGGAAAACCACTGATGCAGGTCAGCGGTGGAAAAACATTTCCGATGGTTATTTTGAAACCGGATCGATGGGGGCGATTGCTGTGTCAGAATCTCATCCTTACATCCTTTATGCGGGAATGGGTGAACATGCACCCAGAGGTGTGATGACCTCTTACGGTGATGGGATTTATAAGTCTACAGATGAGGGAGAAACCTGGACAAAAATGGGACTGGATGCTACCCAGCACATCGCCAGAATCGTTATTCACCCAACCAACCCGGACATTGTGTATGTGGCTGCCCAGGGAGCGCTACATGCGCCTAATGAGGAGCGAGGCGTTTATAAGTCTACCGATGGCGGTAAAACATGGAAGAAGATGCTTTTTGTCAACAACCTCACAGGATGTAGCGAACTATCTATGGATATGAACCACCCGGATATTTTGTATGCCGGCATGTGGGAGCATCAGCGTAAACCATGGAAAGTGATCAGTGGTGGTGAAGGAAGCGGCGTTTACAAAAGCATGGATGGTGGAGAAACCTGGAAAAGAATTGAAAAAGGCCTGCCAGACCCTATGGGTAAAATCGGAATATCTGTGAGCAGAGCCAATTCACAAAAAGTCTATGCCATTATCGAAGGAGATTCCCAAAAAGATGAAGGTGGATTATTTGTTTCTAACAATGGCGGAGAAAGTTGGTCTATGGTGAGTGGAGACAATAGACTTACCCAACGTGCATGGTATTACACCGAAGTATTCGCTGATCCACAAGATGAAAACACGGTGTATGTGCTTAGCGCTCCTGCACTCCGCTCCATAGATGGTGGAAAAACCTGGGAGCGTTTAAGTGGAACACATGGAGACTACCATGACCTTTGGATTAACCCTAAGAATGCAAAAAACATGGTCATATCCAATGATGGAGGTGCTGCTATCACGTTTAACAGAGGTGAAACCTGGTCTACCCAGGCAAACATGCCAACAGCTCAGATCTACCGATTAAATGCAGACAATCTGTGGCCTTACAACTTATACGGTGGGCAGCAAGACAACTCTTCAATCAAAATTGCTACGCTCTCACAGTATTCCGGTGGCATTAACCGAAAAGACTGGAGCCGGTCTGCCGGAGGGGAGAGTGCCTTCCTAGCCTTTGACCCGGACAATCCCAAGTATGTAATGGGAGGAAGCTACCTGGGTAGTATGGAGGCAATTAATCAAGAAACCGGAGCTGGAATGCCGGCAATAGCAGCACCTATTCAGTTTTTAGGTAAGGCTGCCCGTGATATGAAGTATCTCTACAATTGGAACTCTCCGATTATTTGGTCTAAACATGAACCGGGGACCTTTTACCATGGTGCCCAGCTGGTTTTGAGAACACGAGATTTGGGTCAAACATGGGATGAGGTCTCTCCTGACCTCACACGAAACATTGATGAAAAGCAAGGCAAAGGAGGTGGACCACTTACAAATGAAGCAGTAGGTGCAGAGAACTACGGGACCATTAGTTACCTGTTGGAGTCTCCACACGAAAAGGGAGTGATCTGGTCAGGGAGTGATGACGGGCAAGTATACCGTACCAACGACGGTGGAGAAAGCTGGGAAAATGTGACTCCAAAGAATTTGGGTGAGTCGTTAGTCAATGCGATTGAAATATCACCACATGATGCTTCAACTGTCTATATCGCTACCACGAAATATAAATTCAATGATTACACACCTGCCATTTACAAATCGACTGATAATGGGAAAAGTTGGAAGCCCATCAATAATGGCATCCCATATGGAGCATTTACCCGAGTGGTAAGAGAAGATCCGGGAAGAAAAGATTTGCTTTACGCAGGAACAGAAAAAGGCATCTATGTATCATGGAATGGTGGAGATTCATGGGAGCCGCTTCAGCTCAACTTGCCGGTGACACCTGTCTTGGATCTAATGGTTCATAAAGGAGACTTATCAGTAGCAACATCCGGACGATCTATCTGGATATTGGATGATCTCAATGTCTTGCAACAGAAAGCAAATGGTTCATCTACCAAACTTTACCAACCTGAAGATGCGTATTATGGCTTTTGGTATGGTCCGCTTAACAGCAGCAATACCTCCAACTTCGATGGAACTGATCCATTTGAAGGGGTGAATCCGGCTAATGGTGTCGTAATATATTATGAGCTCCCTGAGCTTGCTGACTCTGCAGCAGTTTCATTAATCATCAAAGATGCATCAGGAAATACGATAAGGGAGATTTCCTCTGAGTCCGACAAATCTTATAAACGTTATGATGGTGGTCCTCCGCCCTCACCCACGGTGAGCAAAGAGGCAGGACTCAATCGGTTTGTTTGGGACATGCGTTACCCGATCATGCCAGGTGTAACAGATGTGTACATAGAAGGTAGTTATCGAGGACACAGAGTGTCTCCGGGTACCTACACGCTGACATTAAATGTCAACGGAGAGGAAATATCTACTGAAGCTAAAATCCTGGAAAACCCGACAATGGATGTTTCTAAGGCAGATTTCGATTCGTATGATAAAATCATGACAGAGATGGAGGCCAAATTGACCGACATGCACAATACCATCAATCAGGTAAAACGAGTGAATGATCAGTTGAAAGAGATGAAGTCGGAGCTACCAAGTGATGATCTGAAAAGCACATGTACAGATCTCATCGAAAAAATCAATAAATGGGATGAGGACATGGTTCAGCGCAAATCGAAGGCATACGACGATGTAGAGAATTTTGAAAACAAGTTTACTGCAGACTATCTCTATTTGATCAATGCAACCGAATCCCAGATCCCACGGGTGAACGCTTCTTCGGTAGAACGAAAGAAGGAACTGGATGCCATTTGGAAAACGTATGAAACACAAGCTAACCAGTGGTTGAATGAAGATATTCCTGCATTCAACCAAGCACTTTGGGAAGCCGGGGTTGGGGCGATTAAGACTAAATAGAAATTGAATTAGTGATATTAAAGGGCTATCCGCCAGTTGGTGGGTAGCCTTTTTTGTTTATGTGACTCTTAAGTTATGAATGCAAGCTTCCTCTCTTACAAATCGGCTAGCCAGGATCCTACTGAGAACCTTCGATACGAATAAGAACAGGCAAGTATTTATTAACTTGAAGCACCTAATCAATCCTGATATGAAGAACCTATCATTGATTTTTCTCCTACTTTTCATTTCTTGTGCTCAGACGAAAGAGAAGGACTCTAAGTCTTTGCTATCATTTGCAAGCCCTTCAAATGTAGGAATGAATGCAGATTCGCTCACCCTTATTGATGAGGTCGTTCAGCGATATGTGGATGAGGGGAAATTCCCTGGTGCTGTCACGCTAATTGCTAAGAACGGTAAAATCATCTATGAATCTGAAATAGGCTTTGATGATTCATTGAAGTCAGAAGCATATAAAAAACACCATCTGTTTCGCCTGGCATCCATGACCAAACCCATCACCTCAGTTGCCGTGCTCCAACTGGTAGAACAGGGCAAGGTGAACTTGGATGATCCCATTTCCAAGTACATTCCGGCATTTAGCAATATTGAAGTGCTTGATGAATTTAACCCGGAGGATACCACCTGGACAACCATTCCCATCGAACGACCTCCAACCATTCATCATTTGCTTACTCATACCTCCGGAATCCCATATGCTTTTATGGACCCTCCCGTAAATGGAGCCATGTTGTTGAAATACGAAATCCCAGATCTAACTTCTCACACGGATATAACGATGGAGGAAGTCGCTGATGAGCTGGGGAAAATCCCATTAGTGCATCAGCCGGGAGTAAAAATGACGTATGGGTTAAATATTGACGTTTTAGGGCGAGTGGTTGAAGTGGCTTCCGGAAAGGATTTGTCTAGCTATATCAATGAAAACATTTTAGATCCCTTAGGCATGGACAGCACTGACTTTTTCTTTGATGACTCGTACGCTTCAATGCTTACCACATTGTACCAACCAGACACAGCTGGTAGCTATCAACCATTGATATCTACTAACCCCCTTAATCATGAAGATTTTCCTGTGTATGGTGCGAAATCACATTACTCGGGAGGCAGTGGCCTAAGTGGGACAGCCAGAGACTATTTCAAGTTTTGTCAAATGATATTGAATGATGGCACCTACAATGGCAACCAAGTACTTAGCCCTGAAAGTGTTGAAATGATGTCTTCGAATCAAATCGACACCTTATGGACGGGAAAAAATAAATTCGGTTATGGGTTTGTCATTCAGCAATCGCCTTCAACCATTCCTGAAGGTACCATTTATTTTGGAGGGGCATTCAGCACCAGCTTCTGGATCGATCCTGAAAATGAACTCATAATTATACAGCTAAGACAGGTTTACTTTAGTCCTAATGGATGGTCACTGGGTAATAAGCTTTTAAAACATGTTTATTCAGCTATGGAAACAAAAAAGGCTACTTGAAACAAGTAGCCCTTTCATTTTGAGTAGACCTTCAGAGTTCATCTACCGATTTCTTGTACATCCTGAAAAACAGGAAGGGTAAAAAACCGATTCCAAAAATCAGAAAACTGAGTCCTAACATTAGTCCTGCTCCCATAAGATGAAGTAATTTCATGGTGATGGAAGTCACCAATAATAGAAATGATATTCCTCCAAATATCCATTTCAATCGTTCGGACAGTACCTCCCTAGCAAAATTCTTATACCGATTTATTAAAAACATGGGGATAAAAATAAATGCCAGACCTAGTGCCCCAATACCAAGTAATACTCCTGCACCGGCTAGATGCAGCAATTTAAATGCAATCCCGGCCATCCAGGTCACTGTGAATAGATAGCCCACTACATACATTAGTCGTTTCATAAAAATAATTTTTGAGTAATTGAATAAAAAAATTGTTTCCTGTTGTATTTCTTCTAGTCCGTTAGGGGCGGTTTGTTGATAAGCTTTTTCCAGTGCCTTCTCGAAGGATAATCCACGGTCCATTTCGATCTCCACCAAACAACAGAAATGATCAATAAGATCATCTTTCAGCGTTTGATTTTTAATCGCGCTGTTTTCGACTTCTTCAATGATACGATCTTCATATTCTTCAGCAATCATATCGCCGGTGATGTTTTTAAGTCACTAAAAATTACTTTCTCGATCGTTTTGATGAAATCTCTCATTTCGTCAAGTAGGGTGTCTTTTTGCTTCTCCCCTTTTTCTGTAAGCTTATAGTATTTTCTCACCCGCTTACCAATACTGACCTCTTCAAAGGTGAGTATGCCGTCTTTCGTCAGCTTATGTAACGCAGGATAGAGTGATCCGTCCTTTAAATGGATCTTTCCCTCCGTCTCCTCTTTCACTCGCTGTGAGAGCTCATATCCGTACATCTTACCTTGCTCAGATAGAAGCTTTAGCACAATTACCTCCAATGTTCCCTTTAACAGTTCTTTTGAATACATAATGCAACAATACATCAAGTTATGATATATCGCAAATAAATACCTCATTATTTGAGGTATTATTTAATAAATCATTCATTAATGTTCATAAGAGGATTTTCTATGATCAAATTAACAATCGACTTGTCCAAAATTGGACGCTTATTAAAAGCAGTACCACTCCAATATAGAAATATGAGACATACTTTCATTTACAGCTTAGTATCTTGATCAGCCACTTAGCATGATTCGTATTAATTATTGCTAGTAAGGCGCTACTTTAAAGCATCAATCATTAGATATGAATCACGACAAAAAAACTACAGCAATCGCACTAGGTATATGTTTCGGCACTACTATTGGTGCGATTACAGGCAATATTGCCATATGGCTAAGTGTAGGATTAGTATTAGGGGTTGCCATTGGAACTAGTTTACAGAAAAAGGCAAACAAAGAAAAGTAAGGGCAATTCGAAGCATCGCTTAGATGATTGTTATTTCAAAAAAGTAAATTTGAATTATGCGTATCAAAGATCACTGGCAGTATACCGACGAGGAATTCGAAAATCAATTCGAGACGTATCGACTAAAACCTGGGTTGTTTTCACATGAAGCTCACCTCCGTCTGGCATACATTCATATTCAGAAATACGGATCAGAGCAGGCGGAAAAAAACATGTGTGAACAGATCAAAGGTTTTGCTGAATCACTCGGCGTTTATGATAAATTCAATAAAACTGTAACTATCGCCTCAGTGAAAGCCATGAATCACTTCATGCAAAAAGCTAAGTCGGACAATTTCAAAGACTTTATTCAGGAATTTCCTCGATTGCTTACCAACTTCAAAGACATTTTAGAACAACACTACGGTTTCAATGTTTTTGCAGATAAACGAGCCAAGAAGGAGTTTGTGGAACCAGATTTACTTCCTTTCTAAAAAATGGCCACTTTCTTCTCCACTCCCAAAGATTTCAGAAAGTGGTTGAAGGATAATCACGAAACAGAAACCGAGCTATGGGTTGGCTATTATAAAAAAGCTACCAATAAACCCAGCATCACCTGGCCGGAATCAGTAGATCAGGCGCTTTGTTTTGGATGGATAGATGGAATACGTAAGCGTATTGATCAGGAAGCCTATCAAATCCGATTCACTCCCCGGAAACCCAATAGTCATTGGAGTCATGTCAACATTAAACGAATTGAAGAGCTAAAAAAGGCCAACTTGGTTACTAAAGCCGGGTTAGCGGCTTATGCTAAAAGAGACCCTGAAAACTCCGGTAAAGCTTCTTTTGAGCAAGACAAGGTGGAACTCAGCCCCGACTTTAAAAAGCGGTTCAAGGCGAATAAGGAAGCATGGACTTTTTTCTCAAAAAATCTCGCGCCTTCTTACCAAAAGCAATCCATTCACTGGGTGATGAGTGCTAAACGAGAAGATACGAGGGAAAAAAGAATGAACACATTGATTGAATGTTCCAGTAAGAATCAAAAGGTGCCTCCACTTAAGTGGAGCCAGTAGTCTTTCCGTTATATTTATACCAAATAATAGTCACATGAAATCTTATTACCTACCTTTTATTTTGGCACTTACTCTTTCTCAATACATTATCGCACAAGATCAGGGTTTTGGAGTCCCAGCCATTCTTCAAAATAAAAGTGAGTGCTTAAGTGAAAACGAGAGAAATAGGATCCTGCAAATCTTAGCAGATTACCGAACAATCCATACAGCACGATCCCATAGTAGTATTAAGCTTGAATGGCCAGTAAGACAATCCATGAACTATGACGAAAAGGAGGTTATAGGCATATCGAATTATGTTGATTGGAATGAAGCGTATCCAAATACGCTTACCGATTATAATTGCGGCACACGATCTTATGACACAGAAGGTGGTTACAATCATAAGGGAACGGATGTTTTTTCCTGGCCTTTTACCTGGCATAAAATGGATAATGACCATGTTGAAATTATAGCTGCAGCTGCCGGCGAGATCATTTACAAGGAGGGAAATCAAGATGACAAAAGCTGTTCATTTAACAGCAACTCATGGAATGCCGTCTATATTCAACACGATGATGGCTCGGTAGCTTGGTACGGGCATTTAAAAACCGGATCACTTACCGAAAAGAATGTAGGTGAACGTGTGGATGTAGGTGAATACCTGGGTGTCATGGGGAGTTCCGGTAACTCCACCGGGCCGCACTTACATTTAGAAATTTATGATGCAAACGGAAATCTCATTGATCCTTTCGCAGGAACCTGCAATGATTCAGTTTCAGAATCATGGTGGGTGAATCAACCCGATTATTATATGTCAGGAATCAGCAGGGTACTTACTCACGATGAAGCTCCCGTGTTTGGATGTTATGGTGAGGAAGAACCAAATATTCGCGTAGACTTCACACATGGTGAACGTGTATACTTTGCTACATACTTTCGCGATCAGATGGCGGATGGAGTGAGTACTCATGTAGTATACAAGCCTGACGGATCTGTTTTCCAACAATGGAACACAGTATCTCCCCAGTTCTACGCAGGGTCATACTGGTATCGATCCTTTTTGCTGCCGACTGTTGGAGATGAAGGACAATGGCGATTCACCTCATCATATGAAGGGGATGAAGTAACATTCTATTTCTACTTAATAAGCAATGCAAGTGATAATATTGATTTCTCTGAGGATTTTCTTTTAGTTAAGGATTATGAAATTGGAGAAATGATTGAAGGTTCATTTGAAATAATTAATAGTGGTAATAATGGTGTGATCGTAACAGATATCAGATATCCGAATGAATTCAAGGGTCACTGGGATGGCATCATTGATGCTCAGCAATCAAAGGCAATCGATTTTACTTTCACTCCAAAAAGTATTGAACCGCTTGAAGACGCGATCACAGTTATTACAACTAGAGGCTCATTTAAGCTTGATGTATTTGCTGAAGCACCTATTTTAGGGTTAGCCCCTGAAAAGGAACCGGTTTTTTATCCAAATCCTGTAAGAGACGGTCATATAAACTTCCTTAAACCAATTGATGGAGCTGAGGTCATCTCCCTTAGTGGTAAAATACTATTAAACATAAGGGAAAAAGTAAACCAAATTGATGTCTCCCATCTACCAAAGGGTATCTATTTACTGAAATTAAATGATGAAGCCCAAGAATCAATCGAGAGGTTAATCATTGATAGAACTGAGTGATATTGTTGTAGGCATTTAGATGTAATTCATGAAGAATACGGATCCACTATCCCCTGAAACGTATTATCATATCTACAATCGTGGCATCAATGGAGAAGACATTTTCAAGCATGAGGAGAACTACAATTACTTCTTATTAAAGTATGAAAAGTATATAAGCCCTATAGCTGACACTTATGCGTATTGTCTTCTAAGGAATCATTTTCATTTACTCATCCGGACCAAAAGTGAAGATGAAATTCTATCGAATAATGATAACCCTAACAGGGTTCAAAACCCTGCTAGGGTTAGAAGCTGCTCACAAATAATCAGTCTGCAGTTTTCTCATTTCTTTAATGGGTACACGCAAGCAATTAACAAGCAAAATGATCGCACTGGAAAGCTATTCGAACTTCCGTTTAGAAGAATCCCAATTGAAAATGACTATTATTTTTCCAGATTGGTGTATTACATTCATTTCAATCCGCAAAAACATGGGTTAATAGATGATTTCAGAGAATACCCTCACTCCTCCTATCATACTCATTTGAGTAATAAATCCACAAGATTGCAACGCAAAGAAGTCATTGATTGGTTTGGGGGTAAAAAGTCATACAAGGAATTCCACCAATCCTTTCAGGATTTGAGGGATATCAGTCCAGTTACTTTCGAGTGAAAAAAACCCTAACAGGGTTTCAAACCCTGTTAGGGTTGGCAAACTCATTTCTTCTTCGGATGCAACTCATGGAAAAAGATGTCTCCATTTGGCACGTCAAATTCTATACCTTCAACTTTTAAGTTGTTATCAAGCTCAAATGACACAGTTCCAAAATCAAACCATGCGTGCTCTTCGTCCCATTTAATCTCATAGGTATCATAATGCCAGTGCTCCAGCGTTGCGCTCAGTAATGGCGCATCCTGAAAATCAATTCTTAAATCACCTTCATCATTGGAAACAGTGATTTCTCCATACATTGGATCATAGTAGGTACCTACCATCTCAGCTTCATCAACGGACGGTTGGGTTCCCATTTTTCGTGCCGCCCTTCTCTCCTCTACATCTTCTTTGTGACCATTTCTTGAGCGCACCCTATCCAGATACTCTGCTGACCAGTCCCGCATATCTTTTTTCATGTATTGATTGACGATGTAATAAGCCAACGGTGTAGAGATCCCTTCCATGGTATTTGTTAGAACCACCACACCCAGCTTAAGATCAGGAACCATCATGACACGTGAATACATGCCATCGTATCCGCCACCATGACTGACTGCCATGGTACCATGATAATCCATAAGGCTCCACCCTAGTCCATAACCGGCAAAGTGCCTGCCGGGAATTGATTCCTTAGAACCCTCACTCAGCTTGAAGTTATTATGAGGGGTCCATAGCAGGTTTTGTTGTTCTTTGTCAATGTATTGCTTTCCGTCCCACTCACCTCCATTCAGGTTCATCATCATCCATTTAGCCATATCCGAAGAAGATGAAATGATACCTCCGGCTGCACTTGGAGCATCCCAGCTGGCCCAATTAATCGGAACCGTGCCATTTTCTAAAGTTGGTTTATGCGGAGTAGCTGTATTTTCGGGTAAATCATTGATACTAATAACCGTATTCTCCATGCCTAGTGGGTTCATAAAATGCTTCTTCACATAAGCTTCCCATGGTTCTCCGGTCACTTTTCGTATGACCTCACCAGCAGCAATAAACATCAGGTTGGTATAGCCATAGCCATCCCGGAACTCAAAAGCCTCTGGCACATATGCTGCTTGTTTAATGATTTTTTCAGGTGATTTTTCGGTTTTATACCAGATTACATCACCACTGAAAGTTCCCAGTCCTACCCTATGGCAAAGCAGATCCTCCACAGTAACCATAGAAGAAATGTATTCATCGCCATACAAAGTGAAGTAAGGCAAGTAGTCCCTTACCTTATCTTTCCATGAAAGCTTCCCTTCCTCTACAAGCTTAGCAATGCAAGAGGCTACAAAAGCTTTGGAATTAGATGCTATTGCAAAAAGGGTATTATCATCCACTTTATCTTTTCCGTCAATCTCTTTAACACCATATCCTTTGCTCAGCACCACCTCCCCATCTTTCACGATAGCTACTGCCATTCCGGGTACGTTCCAGTCCTTACGAGCTTTCTCAATGTATTTATCAATAGACTTGACATCTACCTGTGCCTGAACGGAAGTAAATAAGACTAATAAAAATAGAGATAATAGCTTTTTCATTCTTCTTGATTTGATGAAGAACGAAAATAGTAAAGAAAAGCGATAGCAATTACCAGGTAGAACTCTTGGCGTTGAGTACCGCCTTCATAATGTCTTTTTGACTGATCTGTCCGATAAGTTTTCCTTCGTGGACAACAGGGAATCGTCTGAGCCTTTTCTCGAGAAACATTTTAGCCGCTTCGAAGATATTAAGGCCTGGACCTACAGTTACCACATTTTTGGCCATATGCTCAGCAACCAGTCCGGTAAAGATGGGCATATTATCATATTTACCCTTTACTACTTCTTTCAGGCAGTCACCTTCTGATATTACGCCGACTAATTGACCGTCATCATTCACTACAGGTCCACCGGAAATTTTATGCTTCATCAAAGCGTCCACCACTTCGTGCATGGCCTGGTCAGGCTTAAAAGTGATAAGCTTTCGTGCCATATAATCTTCTACTTTGAGTGCTTGTGTTTCCTGTATTTTTGGAGCCTCGGCTCCTCTGTAGCTCATTACCATATTTAGCTGAATTTAAATGATTAAGTAGCATAGAATCTACTCAAAAAACAGCTTATCACCAAATTTAGTGTGTTAAAGAATCAGCTTGAATGGTCGGAGACTATCACCCATTCATCACCCAATCTCCTGAAAATCAGTGTGAAATGCCCTTGAGGATTATCATTTTTTCTTTTCAAACTCCACTTGCCTATTACAGACCAGAAGTCCTCGCTTAATGGCTCAAGTAAAATAAGTTCGAAAGTAAGTTGACCCATGGCAGCCCTGTCAGGATAGCTCTTCTTGTAATTGTCCAGGGTTTTCTGCCAACCATAGGTTACCCCTTTGCTACCAATGAAAACCAACTGATCTGACTTCCAATAGCCTTCCATAAAACATTCCAGATCGCCGGCATTCCAACATTCTTCCTGCTGAGCAAGAACATCACGAATGGCTCGTTCATCAATGTTTTGAGATTTACCTATGAAATGTGAAAAAATAAGACAGAAGAACAGCAGCTTCTTCATTTTCTAAGATATGTTTGAATCTTAGCTTTTAACGTCTCTTTGTCTGTGGTAATGTGTGGATCGCTGTAAATTTTCAGCATCATCTCCCGAAGTACATCCTCATCATATCCCAACTTGCTGGCAATTTTAGCACAGAACTTTATCTCTTCTTTATAAATGCGTCCATCGATCTTCATCAGTTGAACCACATTATACAAGTAATCGTATCGCTGATCATCAGATAATGTTTCCAAACCCTCAATTACCGATGGGTCCTCAAAACATTCGCTTATCTCCTCTGCAGACATACCATTGGCTTTACCTATCTGCTTGATAAGGTCTATTTCTTCCTGCACCACCACTCCGTCAACCCTAGCAAGTTGTACCAGCATATTCAAATGTGATCGGACGATATTTGGAAAGTTACTTTCGATGATGTTTTAAGTTAATCTAATTATCGCAACCGTTTTCGTTGCTTCACAAAAGTAAGGCCACACACGTTAATCTCAAACTATAATAATTACTCCTTATCTTAGGAATAGAATGAATTTTTTAGCACATCTATATTTAAGTGGTGATGACGAGGAAATTACTGTGGGTAATTTTATAGGAGATTTTGTCAAAGGGTCTCAGTTGGATCGTTATTCTGAAAAAATTCAAAAAGGTATTCGACTGCATAGAAGCATTGATCAATTCACAGATACTAATGATATCGTTCTGGAGAGTAAAGTGAGGCTCAGAGAACAATTCAGGCATTTCGCGCCGGTTATTGTGGATGTGTTTTATGATCACTTTCTAGCAAAAGATTGGCTGAAGTATTGCCATATCCCGCTACTTGAATACACAGAAAACTTCTACCAAACCATTTCGAACTATTTCGATCAGGTTCCAAAAGGTGTAATAAGTATGCTGACATACATGTCTCGAGATAATTGGCTTTACAATTATCAATTCATTGAAGGCATTGATCGTGCATTGACAGGAATGAGTAAGCGAACCAATTACGAAAACCGTATGGATGAGGCCTCAATAGCCCTGAAAAAGCATTATTCAGAATTTGAACGAGAATTCAACTTATTTTTTCCTGAATTACAAGCTCATGTCAACAACTTTGAGCAAACTGAATAGTAAATGAAAGATATTTTGATTGTTGGGTTGGGTGGCTTCATTGGAAGTGCAGCCCGATATGGTGTGTACCTATTTACTACGAAACTGGAGCTGGACAAGCCCTATTTAAGTACTTTAATAGTCAACTTAGTCGGGTGTTTTTTAATCGGCCTATTGAGTGGTGAATTCATGAAGTTGAGTAATCAGGTTGGTCTTTTCCTTATTGCAGGACTATGTGGTGGGTTTACCACTTTTTCAACATTCGCCCTGGATGGTCTTAAACTTATCCGAGACGGAATGATTGCACAATTTATTATTTATGCAAGCATAAGTATAGTTGGAGGCCTGATTGTTTGTTTAATAGGATTCTATTTGATGAATAAGGCATAATCTTTATTTACATATATTCGTTATAAAGAAGAATTACCATTTCAGATGACCAACTATTACCATGTATTAGGGCTCTCTGAGGATGCCACACCTACCGAAATAAAAGCTGCTTTTAAGCGTCTTGCGGTAAAATACCACCCTGACAAACACCCGGGCAGGCCAGAAATGGAGGAAAAATTCAAAGAAGTTAATGTAGCACATCAAATTCTTTCGGATGAATATGAAAAAGCACGATTTGACTTAAAACTAAAATACCGTCAATTTTCTGAAAGCCAGGAAAGGACACATTCCTATCGTCCTCCAAACCCTAACCAATGGAAAAATCAAGCCAGAAGAAGATATGCAACTGCTAGAGTTGATACCCGTCAAAATGCAATTGCCACTGCATATGCTTTTGGAATTACCTTTTTAATTGCCTTGTTAGTAATGACCGGTGTGTGGGTAAAACGCAGCTACGATGATCGACAAATAGAAAAAATGCTGGCTGAAAGAAGATCCACTTACCTGGAAGCTAAAGACTACTTTGAAGCTGGGGACTATCGTTCCGCTTTTGAAATGATGACATCCTTGAAGTTTTTCAGAACTGAGGAAAAAGACATGAAGACCTTCAAGAATACCATGCTTGACCGCATCATTGAAGAAGGCAATAAGTCATTTCGCAGGGGTCAGTATGCTACTGCGATTGAATTGTATGAATTGGTGCAGGAATTTGCTCCTCACCTCCCGTTTTATGAAGTGAGACAAAGACTGGCTGATGCTTATAAACAGAATAATCAGCCGGATAAGGCCATAGAAATCCTGAAAGATTTCCTTGTTGGAGAGTATGAGATCATTGGGTCGCTTGTCAAAATAGCAGAAATTCAACGCGATGAATTCAATAATTTAGAAGAAGCGCTGGATCATTTAGTGATTGCCCACCGATTGGCAATAAAGCGCTATAAAGCAATTTATGGTGAAGGGTATGCTTTAGTGATTAACCAGAAATATGTGCCTCAATCACATTTCTATCTGTACACTAATCTGGCTGACGTATACTTAAGACTAAATGATACGGAAATGGCCATCAAGGCCGCCGATTGGAATAAATATGTTTGGCCTGACAGTGCCATTTCTTACATAACATCAGCTCAGGCATACGCTGCACTTGGCGATCTAAACAGAGCGTGTATTGAGTATAGTGGTGCCGTTGATAGAAACTGGCATGGAGAAACACCTGCTTATTGTAGATAAATGGCCGGTTATTCCAAAAACCCTCTGTGGAAGAAACTCAATATCAAAGAAGGATATAGGTGCTTTTTATATCAATCCCCTGAGAACTATTTTGAGTTACTTGAAGAAACCCCTGCAGAAACCGAATGGGATGAGGGTATTTCATCCCCGCCTTATGATTTTGAACATTTATTCGTCACAAAGCTCACAGAACTATCCGGTAATTGGAGCCAGTGGAAAAATGCATTGAAAAAAGATGGAACCTTGTGGGTATCCTGGCCAAAGGGATCTTCAACAATTGAGACCGATTTAAATGGGAATATTGTGAGAGAATTTGGACTAAAAGGAGGCTTAGTAGACGTGAAAGTATGTGCAGTAGATGAAAATTGGTCGGGACTAAAGTTTATGTATCGGAAAAAAGATCGTTGAATTCATCATCCACCTTGAATTCCACTTTACAACGTTGATCTTTTAGTAGCTCCATGTCATCTACCATGATAAACTCATCTTGTTCTTTTTGAATCTTGGCATTAGCCTCTCGCTTTACTTTTATGCGTTTAATTGCTTCTACGAAGCGTCTCATTTCCGTAATGTTTTCTAAAACTAATTCCGGAACTTTGGTTGGTTTTCCGTCATCTCCTTTGGCCACCATGGTGAAGTAGCTATTATTGGTGTGCTTTACTTCATTCGTCTTTACATTCTCAGAAGTCACTTTGATCCCCACCACTAATGAGCTATTTCCTACATAATGAACCGCACCGTCCAGTGTTACCAGCTCTCCCACCTCAACCGGCTGAAGAAACTCAACACCATCTACCGTTACAGTCACGCAATAGGTCCCGGCATGTTTGCTGGCCACCGCATATGCTACCTTATCCATCAATGAAAGAATAAGTCCACCGTGTACTTTCCCTCCAAAATTCGCGAAGGAAGGAATCATCAATTCGGTAAGCTTGGTTCTGGAAAACTGTACGGCACGTGGTTTCATAACTAAAATTCAACTTTTACATCTGCAGACTGAGAACCTAAGAATAACTTGATCAGCTCAAACTCATAGGTTACATCCTTTCCTACTTTTCCAACCAGCTGTTCTTTGGATACTTTATCCGCCTTTCTTGGTAGGTGCAGAATCAATCTGGATTTTGATTCTTTTAGTAAGGATCCAATAACCATCATGGTTGAATCACTCAAGTCTTTGATCTCCGGCATCATTACTTTTCTAGAAAATGAACTTCCATCAAAGTCAAATTTGACTCGCATTTGAGGAATATCCATGTTCATTCCGACGCTGGAGGCACTTTGATTATCGCTAAGAAAATCATTGAATTCCTGCAGCTCCTTGACGCTACTGAACGCGAATTTCATCCCTGAATTTAGATAGCCTTTTTCCTTGCTACCTTTCATGAACATCTCCATTTTATCGAGGTATTTTTTCTTATCCGGATCGTTTTTAATACTGTCCGGAACTCTTGATGAAAAATCGATAATCGAGTCAACCTCAGCAGGAAATTGCTCCCATAATTGCGCTTCGACAATTTGCCGAAGGCTATCCTCAGAAGCATCAGGATAAACACTCCCCATCATACCCATCATCATTGTTCGGGTGCTGGACACTACGTCTGTATAGGCCATATACACGCCACTACCATCTGCATTGAGATAGATTTCTTCAGTAATATTGGCGCAAGAAGATAAAATCAGCAAGAAGGCAACTAAGGTGCTTTGAGGTATTCTTTTCAGGGGTTTCATTAAGTGAAATTAGGTAAATAATCAGCCCACCAAATCCCCACTCATCTTACGGCATTTTTTGATTTTCCGATTGAGAATAAGCTTCCAAAATGGCGAACGTGTTACTACTAATTTAGTCTTTACCCAGAGGTTATTCAAAAATTTCCCTTTCCAGGTCTTACTACTGTTCATATTTGAAGGCTCGACCATGTATTCAAACCCCATTTTATGAGTAGCCTCTAAAACACATGGATTCCCATACAGTATCTTGTTGGCATCCGGAACATAGATGAATGAATAATTCTTTCTCTTTGGCCTATTTGAGCTTTTGTTAGCATCCTTGCGCATCTCCAGATTCTCTGTAGGCAAATATTCCTTTACCGCTTTTTCTTTTTGAGAAAAGCAGAAAATGGAGACCCCCATAGAGGCAAGAAAAAAGATCGTTCTATGCATTAAAGAACAAAATAGAGAAATTTTCAGCAATGATTGCTGGTAGTGAGGTGAATAAATAACTTGCGGAGCGAAATTGAGTCCAAGTGAAGTTTTTAATATCATTTTTCCTAAGAAAAATACCACGGAGATATCTTCAACTTTTCAGTCATACGGCACTGAGAATTGTGTCAGTGTTTTATCGAGGTGACAAAGTTGAGTGTCCGGTTTGTGAATCGCGCTTTAGAAAATTTCTGCCCTATGGAAGAATGAAGTCCAGACCCAATGCTTTGTGCCCAAAATGTTTGGCACTGGAACGGCACAGACTCATCTGGCTATACCTGAAAAGAAAGACTGATTTTTTCACAAAAGAGGCAAAAATGCTGCATGTTGCACCCGAACTGTGCTTCATGGATCGCTTTGAGGCGTTACCTAATCTCGAATACATCACTGCAGATATCGAATCGCCTTTGGCGAAAGTGAAAATGGATATTCACTCCATCCCTTTTGAGGATGACTCCATCGATATCATCTTTTGCAATCATGTACTGGAACATGTAGACGATGATAAAAAGGCCTTAAGTGAAATGAGAAGGGTACTGAAACCCGGTGGATGGGCCATTCTGCAGGTGCCATTCTTTTATCCCTTACCAAAAGTCACGTATGAGGATAAATCCATTGTGGACCCTAAAGAACGGGAAAAAGCATTTGGACAGGATGATCATGTACGCATGTACGGAGAAGATTATGGTGCTCGCTTAGCTGAATCAGGTTTTCAGGTAGTGGAAGAGCATTTGATTGATGAACTAATTCCGGAAGAAAAAACCAGATTTGCACTACCGGAAAAAGAGGTGATCTATAAGGTGGTGAAATAGCACCTTAATAAATCACCTCAAATCAAACAAACACCTTTACTTATGGAAGCCACGCATATCCGTGTCTGTTCTTCCACATGAAATACTTCTCTAATAATACTTTACCAAAATCATTAAAAATGTTTGGAAGCAGAATAGCGAACTGACGTGGCTTAAACAAATGATTGGCTAATAGATAGACTTCTTTGTGACCAGCATCCATGATGCAAATGGCAGGGATTTTACCCCACTCTTTTTCAATCAACTTTTTCTTACCATCAATCAATCTCACGATATTCTTCGCCACAATTTTTCCCGTGACATCACTCGGGTAACCTGTTTTAGGTACTCCAAATGGTGTCTTCTCAATCTTAAAGTTTGGTGTAACTTTCACGGCTAGTCCAGCTGCAAAAACGTTATCATATTTCACATGCTGATAAGAAGCTTTCGTTTCTACAAACCCCTTCTCATCGACAAGCTTCGGACTGTCTTTCATCACCTGTGCACCTTCGAATGGCGGCATCAGCATAGCCATTTTGTAGGGTAATACCGTTCCGTCCTTTAGGTGAATCTTATCTTCGTCAATACGATCAATGCTGGCATCAATGATATACTCAATGTTGTAGAGTTTCATAAACATCTTGAGCATGCCTTCTCCTCCTGGCATCCCATCAATTCCGAAGTTACCTAAATACGGCTCTGGTGTAATCCAATATAATTTTACCTTATCCCGCACTTTATGTCTTCTGAGTTCCTTATCCATATTAAACAGGTACTCATAAGCAGCACCCATACAGCTAGCTCCCTGGGTGGCTCCTACAATCACAGGGCCGGGATCATCCACTAGCTTTTCAAAAGCTTCCCGTGTTTTCATGGCCAACTTAGGAATTACAATGTTGTGAATTTTATTGTCCTCAGGTCTAAGACCATCGATTACATCAAAATTCATAGAGACCCCTGTAGCGATCACCAGGTAATCGTAGGTAATCTCCTGATCATCATTCAGATATACGATGTTTTTATCAGGATCAACCCGATCAGCTGCTTTTTGAATGAATTCAATATTGTTTTTCTGAAATATAGAGCGCAAGTCAAACTTGATATCTTTTACTTCACGTCTACCAAACGGAACCCAGATAAGGGACGGGACATAGAGAAAGTCATGGGTAGGAGAAATCACCACTACCTTGTACTCTTCTCTTTTTCTTTTCAATTTTTTGGCGAGCTGTATTGCTGAGGTGAATCCGGCAAAATTGCTCCCGAGTACTACGATACTTTTCATGACTTTGGTGTTTTAATTAACTACACCTAATCTAGAAATACAGCCCCAAACCCTCTATGACATTGATCATAGCTGATAATGACGTTTAACCATCCATGGCTGAATGAAACACAATTGTCACAGGTGCGACAATTTGCTATTTGAAGCTATACTCTACTCCAAAATACACTTCATAAACAAACTCATTCAACGGAATGATTGGCTTATCATCTAAAAGGAAATTGGAAGTCATTTTCAATTTAAACCGATCAGTGAGCGCATTCTTAAATTCAAGCTGACCGCTGAGTCGATTTCTAAAGGCATCAATGACTCCATCTCTTCCGGACTGGAAGTAGACGATTGCATTGATATTAATTGCTTCTGAAAGTTTGATATCAGCACTGAGGTAAGAATTCAACTTCCATAAGTTCTTGACGATTTCCTGTTCAGGCCCATTCCATCGCTCATTTTCTCTGAAAATACCTATTCCTGCAAAAAGAGAATTTCTTTTCTGAAGAATGTTCCAGCGGAGACCTCCTCCATACAGCATTCTCAACTCCATGTTTCTCGACTCATCAAATTGTCCCTGAATAAAAAACTCGGGTGTCAAAGGCGCGGATCGTCTTAAAACCTGACGCAGATGAGCTGATCCATTGTAAATGAGTGGGCCTTCTCCAATTTTAAAGTAATTCAACCCACTAATGAGAACCGTTGCAGATCGCTCAGCGATGTAAACAAGGTCCACATTATTATTCACACCTACATAGATGTTTTGCTGATTGACGGTTGAACTTCGATTATTTATGGCGAAAGTCGCATCAATCACTCCGGTAAAGTAATTAGCAGAATCTGTAGCCAGAAACCCTTTATCTACTTTAAGGATTTGACTTTCCGCATACAGAAGAGTTAGAAAAAATAAGAGGCTCAGTACATGCCGCATCGTCATCATTGAGCGCAAAACTATGAATCGGAATCCATAGAAGATAAAAAAAGCGGCTCAAAGGCCGCTTTCGTATTTACTCAGTTTCTTCCTCTTTCTCAGAGGGCGCCATCCGGTTATCATTCGAAACAACATCAATGAGCTTGTTGTATGGATCAATTCCAACTGATGTTGGTTTCTCATCCACTACCACTGTAATCTCATTGTTAATTTGATCAAACCGCCGCTTTTCAAGGTAAAGTGGGACTTCCTTCATTTTTCCCTCAATCTCCTTTTCAGTAAAAACTCCAACCTCTACCCAGTCAGCAAGTGGTAAGGAATAAGTCGGTTTTCTTGCTCCTTCCACCTGAAATGAGAGACTATCAGCTCCATCCGAATCTGTAAACATTCGCTTACCTCTTTCATCTGCTCGATATTTAGCAACTATTGCATTGATATTCACTTCGTACTTACCGTTTGGCAATTCACGATATGTGGCTTCTTTTACCTCATTGTCATAAAGGGTAATGGTCTCAAACATATCTCTCACCAGATAATTGAGTGAATCCGGTACAGCTTCTTTAACAAATTCAAGATATTCCAATGAAGTGGTGTACGGAGGTTCCTGAAACGCCACACTATCAATATATCGACTCATCGCTGCGTTGAAAACTTCATCTCCAAGGTAATCGCTCAACGCATACAATATCAGCGATCCTTTATTGTAATGAATATATTGCTGGTTTTCGTTGAAGAGTAGCGGCTTTTCTTTCAACCGCTCAAACGATCGTCCCTGAAGGTAGCTGTCCAAAGCATCCTTAAGGAAAGAGCGCATTTGCTCTTCTCCCCTTACTTTTTCTAATACTTTGAGTGAACTATACTCAGACATACTTTCTGACATTAGCGTTGCACCTTGCACATTCGCCCCGATCACCTGATGTGCCCACCATTGGTGAGCTACTTCATGAGCGGTGACACTAAATGGATAGTCCACGCCATCTGGGTCATCATCGTCAACTTTTGCTATAAAACCAATGCCTTCAGAAAAAGGAATCGTATTGGCAAATGACTGAGCAAATGACCCACTCGTGCGAGGAAACTCAATGATGCGCACCTGACGATGCTGATAAGGACTGAAATTTTCCGTATAATACTCCAGCGCCTGCTTTACCCCTTTTACCATTCGGTCCAGGTTGTACTCATGGCCCTCGTGATAGTAAATTTCAATGTTGATGTCTTTCCATTGATCTTTCAGCACCTCATATTGGGCTGATTGAAAGGCATAGAAGTTGAGCATTTTACTATCCATTTTGTAATGGAAATAGCGCCTTCCATCCTCCTCCCACTCTCGCTGTAAATAGCCAGGCGCAATCGCAATTTGATCCGGAGAAGTACTCACAGTCGTTTCAAAATCAATCCAATCTGCACTGCTGGATATATAAGTATTTCCTAACGCAGTGGTGTCGTACGGAGATTTCATTCGTTCCTTCTCCGGAAGATCATACTTTTTACGCACTTCATTATCCCTCAACTCTCCCTGTCCTGAATATCCAAACGTTGGGAAAATGCCATTATTCATAAATGTTCCATTTGAGCGAACCGGAGAGTTATTACTCAGCCAGGTGTTGGGTTCATTCCACATCTCAAAGGTGAATGAAATGGTATCACCAGGTTCCATTGGTGTATTCAAAGCATGGAAATCAAAATTGTATGTTGTATCCTCAAGCACTCGTTCATTAGGTACTGAAAATGAAAACTCGCTTGGGTAGCTATTGTGATTCAAAAGTATGGAGTCAATGGATTCCTGCGTTTTATTTACCAAAACATAGGTTCCCTTTGCTCTAAAATCCCTGGATTTTGGAAACAGGTCCAGATCAACTTTTACATCCACAATTCGAGGCTGAGCCATCGATTCGTATTTTGAATATAATTTCTCTTGCTCGACTCTTCTAAGCTCTCTTTCCTTCTGAGATACATATTCATCCACCACATTATTTTCATACCAAATGAAGGTGCCCAATCCCAAAAAGAGGATTAGAAGTGAAAAGAAAGCAACCTTCAATGGGCCTGTGAATGATTGGAAGCCAACCTTAACACGGTTTTTAAATGAGGTTGATACTCCTCTTCTCCAAAAGGCAATAGCAAAGACGTACAGCGCTCCACCTAGTAGTAGCCAATAAAATTTATACGTTAGGTATGGTCGAAGAGAAACTCCATAACCATTCATCGGTGAGTAGGTAGTTCCCGGTCCCTGATTGTATTTAAAAATTGATTGTTCGATACCTATGGAATCCAAAAACCCAATGCCAATAGCAACACCAAGTGTCACAAAGAAGCCAATCAGATAATTTGGTATCAATGTGTGAATGAAAATCGCTAATAAACTCCATACCACAATACTCCAAATGCGAATGAAGTAGAGTTCTTTTAAATACAATCCAATTTCAAAGTCATAAAACCCTGCATAAATCTGGATTAGCATTCCTGCCACCATAATCAGCAACAGTAAAACAACCTGTACTTTCAGTAGTGCTAAAAACTTTGAAAACAGCATCGTCCAGTTTGGTACCGGAGTTACATCCACCATCTGATCTATTTTCGAAAGCCGATGACGGTGAATCAACATACCTGAATAAAGGTACGTGATTGGCAAAATTGCTAATGTGCTAAACACATTTCCCGCGATTTCAAGCATCTGCCAGGTAACAGGATAGGTAGCTGTGCCAAAAATCTGCTGACCTACTGCCAATGTTGTAGTGAGAATCAGGAGCCCGATCAGAGAAATGATAATGAAAGGCCAGCTTTTTACAACAAATAGGAAATCACTATTAGATAATGTCCAGGCAGTTTTTATTCGATGAATAAAACTGTAGTCGAACGTGACTTTAGGTAGATTGATCCTCACCATGCTACCGAAATTGTTTTTGGTCACACGTACTCCAGCCTTTTTCTTGAATGAAAATGCAAATGGATTGTGTGAAAACCGAAAAACTGAAAACACAGCAAAATAGACCAATAAGCCTAGTCCTCCCCAGATCAATCTGTTGTAGATAATATAACCTTTAAAAGGAAGCAGGTTTTCGTTTTGCTCCGAAACGGTCCAGTATTCCGTATAGTAGCTACTTGCACCGGCTCCAAAAGGATCAAGTAATGCTCCCAGCTCTTTATTGTCCAACTGCCCTATTATTGTTTCTGCTACTCCCTGGAGTAAGAACAAAGCAATAATTGCCACAAATCCTGAAGCAACATTTCTGGAGAATGTAACAACCCCAAAAACAATCGCACTAAAAAACACCAGGTTAGGTATTACATAAATCAAGTATGGTTGTATGTAATTGAAAAGGTTAAATGGCCCTGATAACTCCGGATTTGTACCCGGCATATAGCCGCCAACCATGGCGCCCAAAGCGATGGAAAATAAGACTAAAATAGTGATGACCAATCCACTTAGGTACTTTGCAAATAGGTAATCCGTCTTCCGAAACGGAAAGGAATACAGCACATTGCTCGTATTTGAGGTGTAATCCTTCGCTATTGTCCCTCCGATTATTGAAGGAATAAGAAAGAATCCAATAATGGTAAATCCATTAATGAAGTTATTGAGTGAGAAGGCTGAATTGATATAAGCGATTGAGCTTCTGGTTACTGTAACTGAATCAAAAACTCCGGCACTTGAGGCCATTGCTAAAGTAGAAATAGCGAACAGCGATCCGACGTATATATAGAATAAAGGGTTCTTAACCCAATATTTTATTTCAAATGAAAATATCTTAAAAAACATATAACAGGGTGGTTTTAGGCTACTGAAACTTCTTTGTCTTTCCCAAGTGTGGTAAAGTACACATCCTCGAGGTTGGCATCCACAGACTGAAATCCATCACCCGGATTGGCATCTGCCATGACACGAATATTTACAGTATTATCATCATTGAAGCTGGATGAAATGACATTGAATTTAGCCTCTTCTGCCTCCAGATCTTCTCTGTCAATCACCTTTTTCCACATCTTTCCAGCCAAAGCTTTTACAGCCTCTTTTGGTGTCTGATGGGATAAAATGCTGCCACCATTCAGAATGGCCATATCTGTACATAGTTCCTTCACATCATCTACAATGTGAGTAGAGAAAATCACAATATTATTGGTTCCAATCTCCCTCAAAACATTCAAAAAACGTTGACGTTCTGTTGGATCTAATCCTGCAGTTGGCTCATCTACAATGATCAGCTTTGGATTGTTAAGCAGCAGTTGTGCAATGCCGAATCGTTGCTTCATACCACCGGAATATTTCGCTACATGCTTCTTTCTCACATCATACAGATTGGTCACTTCCAGAGCGCTTTTGACTATTGCATCACGCTCGGCTTTTGTCGCCACACCTTTGAGATTTGCAAAGTACTCAAGCAATGCCTCTGCAGACATTTTACCGTACACCCCAAATTCCTGTGGAAGGTATCCCAACCGCTTTCTGAACTCCATCTGATTTTGATGTACGTCCATGTCATCTATATGGATGGTGCCGGTATCTGGCGTTTGTAGAGTAGCGATGGTACGCATCAATGATGATTTACCGGCACCATTTGGACCTAGCAGACCAAACATTCCGGAAGAGATTTCCAGTGATACATCATCCAGGGCTTTAACCCCATTTTTATAGGTTTTTGAAAGGTTAGAAATCGTGAGTTTCATTCGTCTAATTTTAATTCATTGTGATTAGTGCACCGCAACTTAAAAAACTTACAGCAGTGCAAAGAAATATTATGGTAAGTTGATGAAAAAGCTGAGTGAGTGGCTAGAAGTGATGCTTATTAATTCTTTGGTATAAAGCCACTGGTTATCTAACTTCGGAATATGTCATCTATCATCACTAAACTACTAGTCGCATACCTGCTGCTGATTGCAATGAATCTTTCAGCACAAATTTCAAATGATTCACTTTTTAAAGTTCAGGATAAAGCCACCGAGCTATTCATGGAGTATCGGTTTCAAGAAGCGGTACCCATGCTCAAAGAAGTTGCGGCCTCTTCCAGGAAACGAGGGCTTTGGAAAAATTATTTCGAGTGTAAATATTACATCAATCTTACTTATGTCATTCTAGATAGAGACGTCCAGCAATCGATTGACAGCATGAATGCGGATTTAAATCTTGCCATTTCAAAAATGGGAGAAAATAGCTCAGGTGTTGGTGAAATGTATTTTGGCCTTGGCTGGCTATATGATAACCCATTAAAGCAGAAAGAAAAAGGAGAGGAATACTACAGCAAATCGCTGGAAGCCTTTGAATCAGCTTATGGTCCAAATCATAAAAAAACAGCTAAAGCAATTGCGAATTATACGCTAACTCTGATCGCGCTGAGTAGAAATAAGGAGGCAGAGGAATACTTACAAAAAGCCTTGAAAATATATGATAATGTGTATGACGAGAATGATAGTGAATGGAGCAGAGTCTACAATACTGCCTTTTACTATTACACTGGTTTAAGTCTCCGTGATCAGGCATTGAAATATGCTCAAGCACAATATGAATTAGCTTCAAATGGAGGTATGAATAAGCGAATAATGCTAACTGCCTGCAGAAACCTATGTATGAGTTATTTCTATCTTCAGGATTATGAAAAAGCAAAAGAATATGCGCTGGAAGAATTGAAAATCGGTGAAGGTGTACAGTCTGAGGAACGGAAAATTTCCGTTTACAATAATCTCGGAAGAATTTACACTTACCTCGATTATGATAAAGCCTTGGAATACACAAAAAAAGGATGGGAAGAAAAAAGGCGAATATATGGTGAAGGACACCCACTTACGGTTAGTTCAGCAATCAATTATGGCAATTTGTTATCAGGAATCGGAAGATCACAGGAAGGTCTTGAAATATTAAAAAGCCAAAAGAAATTGTCCAATGATCCTGAAAACAATTTAAGACTCACAGCCTTAATTGGAACTGCTTATAAGATGAATGAAGACTGGAGAGAGGCCATTTCACAGTGGGAAGCGACAAGAAGTGAATTTTTTCAAACGGAAATGATGAATAGGCTTCTGGCTTTTTATTTCTATGGACAGTCAGCGATAGCAGCCATTGAAAGCGGAATTAAATTGGGTGATGATGAGTCTCTCATGACCGCTTCTAGAATTTTTGAAGAAGCCGATTCTCTTGCCAGTTATTATTGGAGCAATATTGAATACTATGATAACCAGCGTAATTTCCTTGACCTCAATACGGATTTGTACACCATAGGATCTAAACTCTTTTATGAGTTGTTTGAAAAAAGTAATGACATTGCTCATGCAGATCAATTTCTCTATACAACCGAGAAAAGTAAAGCAGCCATCTCTTTCACCACATTCCAGTTGGCGCAAAAGATGGATCAACTCAACGTTCCAAAAGAAATTCTTAGCCTAAAGTCTGAAATTGAACAGGAAATTTTGAGCTTGCAAAACCAAAATGAAGGATCAAAAACAGACTTGCTTAAAAAGAGTAATCGGAGAGATAGTTTGAATCGGGTCATTCGTGAGTCCTACCCCTCCTACTACCAGGAACGAATTAACACATCATATGCGTCCATCTCACAACTTCAAGAACGACTAAATGATAAATCAGCTTTTCTAGTCTATAACAATGGAGAGTATGAAGTAGATAAGAAATCAGAAATCTATACCATGCTTATCACAAATAAGGAAGTGAAAATATGGAGTAAGCAAACCGAAGGCTTTAGTGATAAACTGGAAGCCTATTTATCAGACATTAGAAATAGAAAAGAAGACCTTCGTTTTGAAGAATCGTTGTTTGACTTATTAAGCTTATCTGAAGTTGCAGCATTCGATCAAATCTCCAGATTGAACATTGTTCCTAGCAATGAGCTTTTTTACCTGCCTTTTGATCTGCTGACCGATGAAGAAGGTAACTACCTGTTAGAAAAATATACCATTAGGTATTTGCAGTCAGCTTCAATGGATGCTTTGTTGGCTCAACCTGAGCCTCAACTTGTCCAGGTGAGCACCCTGCTTTCTCCAGGCTTCAATTCTCAGACAATTGACAACCAAGGTGTAGTTCGAGAAGACGCTCAAGCAACCCTTGTAAGTGCTAAAAAAGAGATCAATCAAATTAGAAAAATGATAGGAGGCCAAAATTTAAGTGGCAATTCGAAAAAGCAAATCATCCAGCAATTTGAACAGTCAGACTTGATACACCTTGCCACTCATGCTAAAGTGAATTTGCAGAGCCCGGGAAGGTCTGCCATCTACCTATCAGGTGCTGAAGACAGTGTGATTTATGCTTATGAACTATATAATCAAAGGTTTAATGCGGACTTAGTAACTCTTAGTGCTTGTAATACAGGTGTTGGAAAACTCCAGAATGGAGAAGGTTTGCAAAGTTTGGGTAAAGCATTTCTCTACGCCGGTTGTCCAAACTTAATTATGAGTCACTGGGAGGTGAATGATGAAGCCACAGCTGAATTAATGCGCTATTTATATGAAAACTTAAGAGAAGGGATGAATAAAGATGAAGCGCTTCGTCAGGCGAAATTAACCTATCTCAAAAACGCCGACCCGGTTAAATCCCATCCTTATTATTGGGCTGGTTTCACCTTTACGGGTAATCCCGAGCCGCTTGAGTTTGAAAATGATTTCAATCAATGGTGGTTGCTAATACTTCCGGTCCTTATCGTTGTATTTATGGCACGAAGAAAGAAGCGTCAAAGATGATCCAGGATTTCTTTTGCTTTTTTAGCTAATCCATTATCCTTTTCCACGAGTGATTCCAGCAATTCACTTGCTTCATCAATCTGATCCAATTTGATAAGTGTAAGCGACTGATACCAGATCCCAATATCGTAGTATTTAGATGAATCAGGTATTTGATTTAATACTTTCAGTGCTTCATTATACTTCTCAGTTTCTAACAAGCAAATCCCTGCATATAAATTATAACCTACTTTGTTATTCTCCCTTTGTAATTGAATGATTAGGTCATAAGCCTCACTGTATTTTCCTGCCTTATACGCTCCAAAAGCCATACTTTCCAGCTCATCACGTTCGCTTTCCCCTCTCACCTCACCAAATTCATACACTCCATAAGGTTCATAGTAATCAGCATAAATTGAATTTGTATTCTGGGAGTCATAAATGAAAAGATAACTTATGATCAAGAGTGGAATCAATGCCGCAACAACGTACCAATATTTTGTTTGGGTTTTATTTTCGTGACCAAGAGAGCTTTTTAAGCGCTCCCTCTCAGCCAAGGCAATGCCTTTCATGACCAAGCGCTCTTTCTCTACTTCCTCTCTCAAGTCAGAATCACGATCTAGACTCAGTTCAAAATCAGCCTTCTCATTCGAAGAAAGTTTATCTTGAATGTATTTCCGTATTTGCTCTATATCTTCCATACCTTATCCTTTAAGTATTTGACACACCTTGACTTTTGCACTTTCAATACATTTTTGTCAGAGTATTTTAGCGTTTCGGCAATCTGCTCTAAACTCATCGATTGATAATAAAACATTTTTAGTATCGATTTGCATGGCTCTTTCATTTCACCAAAGTGCTTTTTTAGCTGATTGATTAATCCGTTTTCATTCTCTTCTTCTTCCAGCCATTCCCGGTAATAAACCTTTATCTGATCTACCTTATCATCCTGTCTTCTCTGCATTTTAAATCGCTTCAGCAATTGGTTTCTGCAGACAGCAAAAAGGTATGTTTTTAGTGTGCACGTCAAGTCTTTCAACTTCCCGTCAAGAGCAGCTTCGTAAAGCACGATGACAGAATCCTGATACACATCCTCAAACGAAAAATCGGTACCAAAATGCTTGATCAGCCAGTTTCTTGACTCCTCTTTGTAAGTGTTATAAACTTCTTTAAAAGCAGCCTCATCGCCTTGGGCTAGCCGATCAATTACATTTTTATCGCTGGCTATTTTCACTACTTAGTATTTCTTAAGCCAAGAAAGTTAACACCTAATCGAAAAAAAATTTTCAACAGCTGTTAACCATTCCGCTCATCGGCTATCAAGGATTGAAAAAAATCGCAATAGCCATGAAAACACTTAACACTACTGATCAAGACCATAGAAGGTTAAAACAAAAGCTTTGGATAATCGAGGCACTTATTTTTATCGCTAGCTTATTTTTAGTTCATGCTAGTGAGGCTCAAAATGTTACTATACCTGATACCAACTTCAAATCTTATCTTTTAGGCAACACGTCCATAAATACAAATATGGATACAGAGATTCAGGTGAGTGAAGCGACTGCTTACACCGGAGTAATTACCTGCAATAATCTAACTATTTCAGATTTAACCGGAATTGAAGCATTTATAAACATTACCGAGCTTAACGCTTCTCAGAATGCTTTAACAAATGTCGATTTGAGTCAAAACACTGCCATAAGGATACTCTATCTATCATTTAATGATCTCACATCAATTGATCTATCTGATCTCGTCGGACTGGAGGAGCTTTATATCAATAGAAATGATCTCACAAGCCTTGACTTATCTAGTAATACTTCGCTACTGAAGCTGGAGGTTGATTACAATCCACTCTCATCACTGGATTTGAGTATGAACACAGCTTTGGAGTGGTTAAGTGTCAGAGGTGTTACATCATTGTCATCATTGGATGTGAGCTCAAACACGGCACTACACACAATTTATATTTCTGAAAGCAATTTCACATCTATTGATTTATCGCAAAACACACAACTTGAATATCTTTTTGCTAACAGTAATTCACTCACATCTCTGGATGTTTCTGCTAACACCATGCTTAAGGAACTTCATCTTTGGGGCAATGATTTAACATCACTTGACGTAACAAACAATGTGAATCTTTTGGAGCTGGGTTGCGCTAACAACTCTGGAATAACATCACTTAATATCTCTCAAAATACTGCATTAATTGATCTGGATGCCTCTGAAACAGGAATCACCACGATTGATTTGTCCAATAATACGCTTCTGGAAACTGTATCTATTACTGATAATAATTTAAGCTCAATAGATGTCACAGCTCTCACAGCGCTTGAGGAATTATATGTATACAGCACACTAATTGAAAGCATTGACCTTTCACAAAACACCAACCTTCAATACCTTGATATTGAGTATAATCAGCTAGAAGAAATTGATATTTCAAATAATACGGTGCTGGTAGAAGCTATTCTGAATGGTAATTCTCCATTACGTCATTTAAATGCTGCTAATGGCAACAATGAAAATTTATATCTTGAAGTCGATACATCTCCCAACCTGGAGTGCATTCAGGTAAGCAACGTAGACTATGCCAATGCTAACTGGGGAAAAGATGAAACTGCATCATTTAGCCTCGATTGTCCGGGTCCTTTTGAGTTGGTCTCGTTGACTCCTGGTGACAATTCGACTAATGCTTCAAAGGAATCTGTTTTGACCTTGACATTTACTCATGATGCAGCTATTGGTGCTGGCAATATCAGGGTTTATAAAGTTTCTAATGATGACCTGGTGGCACAACTTAATAATTTCAATGGTACATATATGACCATTGATGGTCCAAGCATAACCTTCGATTTTCCGGTAGATTTTCCTCAAGGAGAAGAGCTATATGTACAGGTATCTGATGCTTACCTTAGAAGTGATGAAATTAGTGAAGACTGGGAAGGGATTCAGGATGACAGAAGTTGGACTTTTACAGTAGAAGATACCCGACCCCAAATCGTTTCCTTTTCTCCTACAAGTGAAATCATACCTGCCAATGTGGAGTTGTCAATTACATATGACCGAAACATGGCATTAACCACATCTTCTATTCCAGCCATTAGGATCTATAACTCTGACGATACACAAGTTTTCTTTGCCAATAAAAACAGCCCTTACATCTCATTAGATGGGGCGATAGCTACTATTTCGCTACCTAACCCTTTAGCTTCTGGAACAGATTACTACGTCACACTGGGGGAAGGCCTTTTTGTGGATGCTGAGGATATTGCAAATGGAGGTGAGGATATCGATGACGATGAAACCTGGACTTTTAGTACAAGAGCCAATGATGGAAACGGACCTGATATTGTTTCATTAAGTCCTGCCAATGGAGCTACAAAAGTCGAACGAGCCGGAAATGCCATTGATTTTGAGATCACATTTGATGAACCGGTTTATCTGGGCAATCCAAACGGAGCTGTAAAGCTATATCGAGAAGCAGGCGAAACGGATGTGCTCTATTACAATATTGGAGCAAATGCATCAATAAGTGAAGATAACTTAACGGTAACCTTCAACTTACCCGGTAACTATACCATGCAGGAAAACACAGAATATTACATTCTGCTAGATGCGACAAACGGATCCAGTCAGGTGATCTTTGATGCAGACGGGAATAATGTCACAGCCATTGATGGAGAAAATGATTGGCGTTTTACAACGTATGGGGCAGTAGAAATTCTCTCGACTGTTCCCTCAGATGATGCTGTTGATGTCAGTACTTCTGGAGTGGTGTCATTCACAACAAATAATTATATTACTGTTGCGACGGGTGCACCGATTTATCTTAAATACGCAAGTAATAATGCAAATGCATCTGTTGTCACTACAGACTCAGAAGAGGTTACACTCAATGGTAAGGAGGTGACAATCGATTTTGGTGAGTTAAATACAAACACTTCCTATTATGTATATATTCCAAACAGTGCGTTCAGAGATGAATTCAATCAGACATTTACTATTACGGGTGCTGATACTTGGAATTTCACTACCGGTGATGAAGTCCCTCCCAGTGTCGTAACGCTTTCTCCCTCTCATCAATCTACAGACGTTGCAGCAGATGCAGATTTGGTTTTAACCTTTAATGAAGATGTTCAATTGAGCGGTGAAGGCTTATTTAAAATGTATGATCGATCCAATGATCAGCAAATAGGAACCATTTGGTCTTTCGATGGCGGAGCTTCTGTAGTTGATAATGAAGTAACATATGATATTCCTATTGACTTGCCTTATGGTACAGAAGTCTACTTTGAAATAACCAATGCGATCGAAGATTTAGCTGGTAACAGAGCAGAAAATATCACAGGCAGTGATGATTGGTATTTTACTGTCGAAGGTGAGCTGGATCCTCCACAAATAACATCTTTATCACCGACGAATGGAGCAACGGATGTTTCGATTACTTCAAATCTGGTCTTAACATTTAATGAGGAGGTTCAACTTACTGGTGCTGGCACTTTTAAGATGTTTAACAAAGTAACAGGTGAACAAATTGGGCCAAATTGGTTCTTTCCAGGTGGAGCAACGGTAGATGACAATATGGTAACATATGACATCCCTATTGACCTTCCTTATGAAACAGAGATATATTTCACCATAACCAATGCAATTGAAGATGTTTGGGGAAATGCCGCCGAAAATATCACAGGTGATGCTGATTGGGTCATCACGACGGAATTAGCTCCAGATGAAATAGCTCCAGTAATGACCAGTCTAAATCCATCTGACAACTCATTAAATGTTTCGTTGGATGAAGATTTAGAAATCACATTCGATGAGCCAATTGTAGGGAGCGCTGATGGAGGATTTGTTAGAGTCAAAAAGGTATCGAATGGGGCTCAGATATTAGGCGGTAGACCTGCGTTTGAAGAAGATCAATTTAGCATTGATGGAAACGTATTAACTATACATTTATCAGAGTACACTAATCAAGCTCCAGAATATGAAACAGAGTATTATGTAACAATCCAAAACAATGCTATCGAGGATCTTGCTGGAAATAAGTTTGCAGGCTTTGATGATACCATGACCTGGACCTTTACAACCGAAGCTGCTCCAGATGAAACTGCTCCAGTCATTACATCCTTAAATCCTACTGATGATGCAACCAATATTGCGGTAGATGAAGCCTTGACCATCACTTTTGATGAAGATATCATGATAGCTACAAGTGGTGCAACCAAGCAAGCAATTATAAAATTCGGAAGCAATCAAAATTTTGAAGTAGTTCCTCTTACAGCAGATAATATAGACGGAAACGTACTTTCCATTCCTCATCAAGATTTTGATAGAGAATCTTCTTATTACATATATCTAGCTGATGGAGTAATTGCGGATCTTTCCAATAATTGGTTTAGCGGCATCATTGAATCAACCGAATGGAACTTTACTACTGAAAGTAAGCTCGATCAGACCATCACATTCTCCGAAATAGAAGATAAAGTTTTCGGTGATGATTCATTTCAGCTTGAAGCTTCAAGTTCATCCGATCTTGACGTGCTATTTACAGTCGTTGATGGACCGATCTCATTAGATGGAAACACCGTGACAATTACAGGAGCAGGAACAGCTACTATTACAGCCAATCAGACTGGTGATGACACTTATAATCCGGCCCAAGAAGTCACTCAGACTTTCGAGATTGATAAAGCAAATCAGCTTATCACAATCACTCCAATTGATGATAAATTGATTGATTACAGTCCTTTTGAAATTGATGCTGAAGTGGACTCAGGCCTTGAACTAACCTATAGTGTTTCAGGCCCTGCCACTAATGAAGGAGCTACTGTCAGCTTAACAGGTGAAACAGGATCTGTGACAATCACAGTATCGCAGGCTGGTAATGTTAATTACAAAAGCACCTCAGCATCTGTGTCATTTGAGGTTACCGATCCATCCAAACAGAATCAGACTATTACATTCGCTGAAATTGGGAACAAAGTCTTTGGAGATGATCCATTTCAGATCTCAGCTTCAAGTTCTTCAGGCCTTGACGTATTGTTAACTATAGTTGAGGGGCCTATTTCATTGAATGGTAATACGGTGACTATTACAGGAGCAGGCACTGCAACCATAGCCGCCAATCAAGCCGGTGACGATACATTCAATCCTGCATCCGAAGTGATTCAATCATTTGTAATTGTAAAAGCAGATCAGGTTATAACAATCACTCCTATCGAGGATAAGTTGACCACCGATGCAGCGTTCGATATAGTTGCTGAGATTGATTCTGAGCTTGATTTAACTTATGAAGTGAGTGGACCTGCTACGATTGCCGGCACCACCATCACCTTAGACGGAAATGTTGGAACAGTAACCGTGACCGTCTCTCAAACAGGAAATGATAACTACAACAGTGCTTCAGCCTCTGAATCATTTGATGTAACAGATCCTTCAAAACAAGATCAAACCATTACTTTTTCTGAGATTACTGACAAGGTCTTTGGCGATGATCCGTTTCAGCTTTCCGCTTCGAGCACATCAGATCTGGATGTAACATTCAGTGTGGTAAGTGGGCCTGTTTCTTTGAATGGAATTGAGGTAACAATAACCGGAGCAGGAACTGCTGTGATTGCTGCTAATCAAGCAGGCGATGATACATACAACCCTGCACAGGAAGTAACTCAAACTTTTGAAATTGCAAAAGCAGATCAGGTTATAACAATCAATCCTATCGAGGATAAGTTGACCACCGATGCAGCGTTCGATATAGTTGCTGAGGTTGATTCCGAGCTTGATTTAACTTATGAAGTAAGTGGACCTGCTACGATTGCTGGCACCACCATCACCTTAGACGGAAATGTTGGAACAGTAATCGTGAACGTCTCTCAAACTGGAAATGATAACTACAACAGTGCTTCAGCCTCTGAATCATTTGATGTTACGGATCCTTCAAAACAAGATCAAACCATTACTTTTTCTGAGATTGCTGACAAGGTCTTCGGTGATGATCCATTTCAGCTTTCTGCTTCAAGCACATCAGGTCTGGATGTAACATTCAGTGTGGTAAGTGGGCCTGTTTCTTTGAATGGAATTGAGGTAACAATAACCGGAGCAGGAACTGCCGTGATTGCTGCTAATCAAGCAGGCGATGATACTTACAACCCTGCACAGGAAGTAACTCAAACTTTTGAAGTTGCAAAAGCAGATCAGGTTATCACAATCACTCCTATCGAGGATAAGTTGACCACCGATGCAGCGTTCGATATAGTTGCTGAGGTTGATTCCGAGCTAGATTTAACTTATGAAGTGAGTGGACCTGCTACGATTGCTGGCACCACCATCACCTTAGACGGAAATGTTGGAACTGTAACCGTGACCGTCTCTCAAACAGGAAATGAGAATTTCAATGCGGCATCTGAAAGCACCTCCTTTGAAGTGGAAGAAGCTGTGCTTTCAGCGAATCCTGGCCCCCAAATAAATATCTATCCAAATCCGGTAATTGATTATTTAACCATAGAATCAAACAATACATCAAGAATGCGGCTAGTAAACCTGAACGGTCAGGTTATGATAGAAAAAGAAATGAGCTATGGAATACTAAATCTATCAGATTTAAAAGCTGGTGTCTATGTTCTTGAAGTAGTTTCAAATGACACCATCACACGAAGAAGGATCGTGAAGGCAAACTAAGGAGGCAATAGCTTAGGCTAATGCGATTTCGGGCGGCTCCAGGAGCTGCCCTTTTTTATGACTTCAAAAAACAGCTATAATTAGTAAATTGAGGTACATTCAATGACTAAAACCTATCCTCATCATGCTAACCAAAAGACTCCTCCATTTTACATTATGCATACTATGTGTATTTATCCTTGTTGCACAATCCACGCAAAAACCTGTTCTACATGGTAAGCACTGGATAGCCATTACCGGCAAGCCCTTAGGAGCAACCGCTGGCGCTATGATCTTTAATCAAGGTGGAAATGCTGTAGATGCAGCTTGCGCCATGCTCGGTGCGACAAGCACTATGTGGGACGTACTTAGCTGGGGTGGTGAAACGCAAGCATTGATTTATAACCCCAACACTGGGAAGGTAATCGGAATCAATGCCCTTGGTGTGGCGCCTTCTGGTGCAACTGCAGAGTTCTATAAAGAAAAAGGATACGACTACCCTCCCAATTTCGGTCCACTTGCAGCAGTAACTCCCGGAACTCCCGGAGGGTTGATGACTATGCTTGCGGAATATGGAACCATGAGCCTAGAAGAGGTCCTTGCTCCTGCCATGGAAATGGCACAAGGTTATCCGATGGAAGGACAAACAGCGAGTAGAATTGAAGGATCAAAAGATGAAATAAAAAAATGGCCACCCTCTGAAAAGGTTTTTCTAACTAATAAAGGTGAAGAATGGGAAGCTCCTGAAGCAGGTGAAATTTTTGTTCAATCAGACCTGTACAATACACTATCTAAACTTGTTGAAGCTGAACAAAACGCGCTTAAGGCAGGAAAAAACAGAAAAGAGGCCATTTATGCTGCGTATGATCGATTTTATACCGGGGACATTGCCGATGATTTCGTGAATGGAGTAAAAGATTTAGGTGGATTGATCACCAAGAAAGACCTGGCAGACTGGAAAGTCTACATCGAAGAACCATTAAAGACAAACTACAAAGGGATCGATGTGTACAAGCTTACCTCTTGGGTACAGAGCCCTGTCATGCTCCAATCCCTGAACATGGTGGAGCAATTGGATGTCAAGTCAATGGGTTACAATTCGGTCAACTACATCCATGCACTTTATCAGATCATGAACCTGACCTTCGCTGATCGTGACTTTTACTATGGTGACCCTTATTTCCCCCCTGAAGAACCAATTAAAGGACTGATGTCTAAAGAGTACGCCAAAGCAAGGCTGAAAGAAATCAACTGGGAGGAAAATAACGCTGAGGTAAAACCTGGAGATCCGTACCCATTCCAGGATGGAAAAAATCCATACTTGAAATACATTGAGGATTGGACGAAGGAAATGAATGGGAAAACAGGGTTTGTTCCTGATATCCAATCTCCTCAATCAGAATTTCCAACCGGCACAGAGATATATAATGGTACCACTTCGATTCAAGCTGCCGATGAAGAAGGCTGGGTTGTATCAATCACTCCAAGTGGTGGTTGGGTGCCCGCAGCAATTGCAGGGAATACCGGGATTGGGCTAAGTCAACGAGCCCAGAGCTTTGTACTCAATGAAAGTGAAAATCCCTACAATGTCATCGAACCTGGTAAACGACCTAGAGCTACACTAACTCCGACATTGGCCTTGAAAGATGGCAAGCCATTCCTTTCATTCGCAGTACAGGGTGGTGATTCTCAAGACCAAAACCTCTTGCAGTTTTTTCTGAATATGGTAGAGTTTGATATGAATGTTCAGGAAGCGGCAGAAGCAGCAAACATCAACAGCTATCAAATGCGCGGATCTTTTGGTCAACATGAAATAGAGCCAGGGAAACTTTTAATTCGAGAAGATACTCCTGACTATGTGAGAAAGAAATTGAGAGAGATGGGTTATACGCTACAGATTCGTGAACGTACCTCAGGTCCTATCAATGCCATATTCTTTGATTGGGAAAATGGCAGCATGTGGGGTGGCAGCAGCAATTTTGGTGAGGATTACGGAATTGGTTGGTGAGCATAGCAATGCGTATTGTCAATTTCTTGAAACGTGAGTTTGGTCCCTACTTTAGGGATTTTAGTGAATATGATTTCCGGTTTTTTCGAACCTTCAGAGATTCTTTTCTAAGATCCACCAAAGTCATTGAAGCCAATGATGGTACCTATACAGGTGAATTGAAGTTTACTTTCAATGTATTTACCGTTCTTTTTGTTATTTATTACTTATACAATTCAGCAGGCTTTGATATTGGTGATTTTCAAATGTGGAAATATCCTCTTCCACATCAACGATACGTAGAGTTAAATAAGAGTATTGAAGAAGATTATTACGGCTAAATAACAGCAATTGCATTTATACCCTTCTATTTTTTTTCACTCAAACTCCTTTTTTATAGAAAAAAACCATGGGGATTTTTTCTTTCTGCCTCATTTTACCTGACGTCTGTAATGTTCACGCTTTTAATCATTTTGGTTTTCGTATTGAACAGCCTAGATATTGAATCAGAATTAATCATCATTCCTACTTTCTTCTTCATCTCTGTTTACCCTGTAATTGCACTTCGAATTCAGCATTGGTCCTGGTCAATTCTAAAAGGAGTTATCGCGGTTATTATTCCCTTTTTGATTAGTTCTGCTTTTATGATCAATATGCTGGATAACCTCATAATAAATCTCATACAGAATGAAGAGGTGTTGGAGATGAAGCCGTCCAATGAACTTGTGATAAAAGTAGATGCTTTAGAATTTGAACCAGGGAGAATTCAACAGGTTACAATGATCGATCATAAAAACTTTATCATTCTGGGAGAGAATAATATTTCCTGGTTTAAAAACCAAGAAATATCAGCCAGCATACCACTTACAGACTATCACTCAAAGAAAATGATGTTATTGAGTGATAGAGGACCATTGCTTGTGGTTTGCTACCATGAACATGATGGTGTTTTAGAACAGGGTATTATGACACTTTATTCAATGAAAGGAGATACTCTCTGGAATAAAAGGATAAATGCAAGTAATCAGCAGAAATCATTGTCATTTACTCTATCTGATAGAGATAAATATTCAATATTTTCTTTAGGCAATAGAGTTAGCCTATCCAAAACAAATAATAAATGGGTGGGTGATATAGAAGTTTTACCAACTTCACATGTATTAACAGAGTTCCAATCAACCGATAGCGGGGATATCCGCATTATCACTAAAAAAGGAAATCATCATATCATCAGTTATTCACTTGAATTTGTTGGTATTTCTGATACTGTTCAGTGGAAAAGAGACATTTATACTAAAAGTGGCCCATTTGACCCACTTGATGAACTTACCGTTTCCTATGACTCATTAAATCAAACCATTTACACCCATTATACTTTAGCCAATGATTCCACATATGAAGCATACCTGAATGCAATTGATATAAAAACCGGCCATTTGAATTGGAGTAATTCGATTACTATTCCAGCTCATGTTACTGAATATGAAGGATTAACGTTTGATTATGATTATCTCTACCTCTACGGAGAAGGACATAAATTTTATTCAGAATGGTTTTGGCAACCGACCTATCATATCGGACTTTTAGTTAAAGTGGATAAAAAAACTGGAATGAAAATGAATCATATCTTCTTGGGACCAAATGAGAATTGGGATGCTCATTCTCACATTTATGGAGTTACTTCAATAAAAGACTCCTTATTTCTTCTTACCTATGACGAACCAAAAGAATCTATTTTGGGAGAAGATACAGATGAAATTCTCTTAAAAAAACTACCACGAAATTTCTGAAATGGAACTGAAATGCACCGAGGATAGGTTGCAGAAGTAGACCTTTTACATCCAATGAAACAAATAGAATCCAGAGAGGATATTTCATTACTAGTACACACCTTTTACAATCGCATTCGGAAGGATGAGTTACTTGGGCCAATTTTTAATCATCACATTGAAGAAGAAAGATGGCCGGTACATTTGGAAATGCTGACAGATTTCTGGGAAATGAATTTGTTTGGAACCGGAAATTTCAATGGAAAACCAGGTATGAAACACATCATGGTGGATCGATCATTAAAAAATGGAGTCACAGAAGATCATTTTCGACAGTGGGTGGGCCTATGGTTTGATACGCTTGATTCACTTTTCGAAGGCTCTAAAGTAGAACTAGCCAAAAACAGAGCCATTCAAATGGCCAATGGACAATTCAATATGATTGTAAAAAGTCGTGTTTAAGACGGAGTAGAATTAGCAATCAATATCCTCACCTCTTTGCCACATTTCCAACGCTTTTGATATGAATTCCTCAATCCGTGTTTCCGCAATATTGGTGGATTTTTTAAACCTAAGGCATCCTTTACCATGATTGATACCCGCTAATAATTCACCAGATGGATCTACCTTGCTTGCATTTCCAACATATAAGGCCACATAGTTTTTCTGAGCATTCAACTGAAATATCACACCCTTATTATCTGCATAACTGAGCATTTTATATTTGATCCCTTCCATAACCCAAATTATGCGATAAGCATAATTTGCCCAATGGGCAGACGAAAGCTTTGCTTTGTCTGGGTACCCTGACAAAAATTTCCGGAAAGGAAATTTTTCGTCATTATTCAATAGAAAATTTGGCAACACTTTGACAGAAATTCTCTTGAATAATTCGGGTTAAATGGATGTAGCTCAAACAGCATTGATCTGATTTCCATTAATTTCTCTTTCCTCCAGTCAGTCTCTAACTGTTGTAAGTATTCTTTTGGGGTTTTTGCTTCGTACTGCATTACATATTTCTGCGGTATTGGCAGAGATCCTTCGCTTCGCTCAGGATAGGCGGATGTTAATTCTCCTTACATATTACGCCTATATTGTCCGCCTACCTCAAACATGGCATGCGTAATCTGACCCAGTGAGCAATACTTCGTGGCTTCCATTAGGGTTGCAAACGTATTTTCATTGTGAAGTGCTGTTTCCTGAAGCTTGCTTAACATCTCCTCAGCTTTCGTCTCATTACCTTCTTTCAACGCATTGAGGTTCGTGATTTGCTGCTCTTTTTCATCCTTCGTTGCACGAATCACCTCATCAGGGATGATGGTTGGTGATCCCTTGGAAGAAAGGAAGGTATTCACCCCTATGATTGGTAGTTCGCCTGTATGCTTTTTGGTTTCGTAATAAAGTGACTCTTCCTGAATTTTACCTCGCTGATACATGCTTTCCATAGCACCAAGCACGCCTCCTCTTTCGGTGATTCTGTCAAACTCCAACATCACAGCCTCCTCAACTAAATCAGTCAACTCCTCGGTAATGAACGACCCCTGCATCGGGTTCTCGTTCTTCGCCAGACCAAGCTCTTTGTTGATGATTAGCTGGATCGCCATGGCACGTCTCACAGAACCTTCCGTTGGGGTAGTGATCGCCTCATCATAAGCATTCGTATGCAATGAGTTACAGTTGTCATAAATCGCATAAAGCGCCTGAAGTGTGGTTCGGATATCATTGAAATCGATTTCCTGTGCATGAAGGGAACGACCGGAAGTCTGGATGTGGTACTTCAATTTCTGTGCACGCTCATTCGCTCCGTACTTCAGCTTCATGGCCTTCGACCAAATTCTTCTGGCTACTCGTCCGATCACCGCATATTCCGCATCCACTCCATTGGAGAAGAAAAACGATAGGTTCGGCGCAAAGGCGTTGATGTCCATACCGCGTGACAGATAGTACTCAACAAACGTGAACCCATTGGCCAATGTGAAGGCCAACTGAGTAATCGGGTTGGCTCCTGCTTCCGCAATGTGATACCCAGAGATAGAAACTGAGTAAAAGTTTCTGACATTATTGTCAATAAAATACTGCTGCACATCACCCATCAGTCTCAGCGAGAATTCCGTGGAGAAAATGCAGGTATTCTGTGCCTGATCTTCTTTCAAAATATCCGCCTGTACCGTTCCACGCACAGAAGAAAGTGCTTTCACTTTCATTTCCTGATATACATCTGCCGGAAGTACCTGATCACCGGTAACCCCCAGCAATATCAACCCAAGTCCATTGTGTCCCTCAGGTAAATCGCCTTTGTAGACTGGACGAGCTACACCTCTGTCTTTATAGATTTTCTCAATTTTCTTCTCTACTTCTTTTTCCAGCCCATTCTCCTTGATGTACTTCTCACACTGCTGGTCAATCGCCGCATTCATGAAGAACGCACAAATCGTTGCAGCAGGACCATTGATGGTCATGGATACTGAAGTAGTCGGATCGCACAGATCAAAGCCCGAGTACAGTTTCTTTGCGTCATCCAGGCAGCAAATGCTTACCCCAGAGTTTCCGATCTTTCCGTAGATGTCCGGACGATAATCAGGATCTTCTCCGTACAGGGTCACGGAATCAAATGCGGTAGATAGTCGTGCCGCAGGTAGGCCATGCGACACGTAGTGAAATCGTTTGTTGGTTCTTTCTGGCCCTCCTTCTCCGGCAAACATTCGGGTTGGATCTTCGCCTTTTCGTTTGAATGGAAATACTCCAGCGGTGAAAGGAAACTCACCGGGCACATTTTCCTGTAGGCTCCAATGCAGGATGTCTCCCCAGCCATCGTATTTCGGTAGGGATACGCGTGGCACTTTCGTATGGGAAAGCGTTTCGGTAGTCGTTTCTACCTTGATTTCTTTGCCGCGTACTTCGTAGGTATACTCTTCCCCTTCGTAGTTGGCTTTCTTTGCCTCCCACTCTTCCAAAAGTTTCAAGTTGTGTGGATCAAGATCCAGTTTCAATTCTTCTTTGGCTTTATCAATGGCGGCTAAAGCGTCTTTCTGATCCTTTAGAATTTCACCGGATTTCTCCAAACTGTAAAGCTTCTGCGCGACCTCCTTCTGTTCAAGGGCTTTCTCATTATAGCCTCGAATCGTTTCGGTAATCTCTGAGAGGTATCGTGTTCTTTTTGGTGGGATAATGAACACTTTTTCGCTCATCTCATCTGTGCTGGCAAACGAAGACTTCAGTTCTGCTCCGGTTTTCTCCGCGATGAGGTTCATCAGCGACAGGTATAGTTTGTTCATGCCCGGATCATTGAATTGTGATGCAATGGTTCCGAAGACCGGCAAATCTTCCTCTTTCGCATCCCACAGCTGATGGTTGCGCTGATATTGTTTCTTCACATCTCTCAAAGCATCCAAAGCACCACGCTTATCGAACTTATTGAGGGCAATCATGTCTGCAAAGTCCAGCATATCGATTTTCTCAAGTTGAGTGGCCGCCCCATATTCTGGTGTCATCACGTAAAGCGACGCATCAGAGTGGTCAGTGATCTCCGTATCAGACTGACCAATACCGGAAGTTTCCAGGATGATCAGGTCAAAACCTGCTGCTTTTACAATATCTATAGCGTCCTGTACATACTTGGATAGTGCGAGGTTAGATTGACGAGTAGCCAGTGAGCGCATGTATACACGGTTGTTGAAAATGGCGTTCATACGGATTCGGTCACCAAGTAGCGCTCCGCCTGTCTTTCGCTTGGACGGATCAACAGAGATTACTGCAATGTTTTTGTCTTTGAAGTCTACAAGAAAGCGACGTACCAGCTCATCTACCAGTGAAGACTTACCAGCTCCACCCGTTCCGGTGATTCCAAGCACCGGGGTATCAGCAGCCTGCTTGCGCAAGGCCTCCATCTCTTCTTTATTTTGGTCGGGATAGTTTTCTGCAGCTGAAATAACCCTAGCAATCGCTGCATGATCGTTGGTGTTGATCTTCTTCACCTGTCCATTCAGGTTTTCACCTACGGCAAAATCGCTTTGCTTTACCAGGTCATTGATCATACCCTGCAATCCCATGGAGCGTCCATCATCCGGGGAGTAGATACGCGTGATGCCGTGATTGTGCAGCTCTTCGATTTCTTCCGGAAGGATGGTTCCTCCTCCTCCACCAAAGATTTTGATGTCTGCCCCCCGCTCTTTCAGCAGGTCATACATGTACTTGAAGTACTCCACGTGCCCGCCCTGATAAGAAGTGATGGCGATGGCTTGTGCATCTTCCTGGATGGCACAATCCACGATCTCCTGTACGGAGCGGTTGTGACCCAAGTGGATCACCTCACAGCCGGTCGACTGGATGATTCGTCGCATGATGTTGATCGCTGCATCGTGCCCATCAAAAAGGGACGCTGCAGTTACAATTCGAATGTGATTCTTGGGCTTATAAATCTCAACTTTTTGGGTCATGTCGCTTCAAAATTTTGAACGGTAAAGTTACTGAATATGAAGGTGATTTGGAGAGATTTGGTTCACAGGGAATTAAGTTGAATAACCTTTGGCTTGACTGAATTAAAAGTGAGATTTTGTTTGGTGAATTATATCACGAGCTGTAAATCAAGAAATAATCATTTAGTTACTAATAACGCTATAATAAAATAATGACATTTCTTAAATTTAACAAATGAAGTCAACTTCCATTACTATATCATTTCTTGCAATTTTGATAATTGCATGTCAAAGTGCTAATAATGACGATATCCTTGTCGATTTAAGTCAAACTATTAATCTTCCTTCAGATTCGCTTTTTCAACAACTTGGAGAAATCACAGAGAAAGTAAATCATTCAGGCAAGTATCCTTGTGAAAAATCTGATTGCATGAAATTCACCTTTCAAGATGGGAAATATGAAGTTATTACAAGGAATGATATGGTTGAATGGTTAACCATAAACAAAATTCCAGACTACTCTGGAAATGAAAACGCACTTCAATATTTAGGTTTATCCAATGCTAACCCTGACTTTATCAATCCGGGAATAGTTACTAGATGGGAGAATTATAACAATATTCACGAAATAAGTTTCTTTCCCGATTATGCACTAATCATATTCAGCGAACCAGACTAACTTATACTATACATAAAGTGTGGCTTTTATTTTAGTTACTCATGGCAATCTCCCTAGCCCTCGAAACGTCGAACCGCTTTCCACAAAGGGGGAATACATCCATTTTGATTTGAATAAAATAAGGAAGGAATCCCCCTTTCCTAAAGGGGGGTGGCTTGGTTTTTCAAACCAAGTCGGGGGATTCGACGCAACGTTTCTATTTTTACTTCATGTACTACCTGCCGTATAATAAGAAACTGAAGCAATTCTCCCGTGACCTTCGCAATAACAGCACACTTGGTGAGGTGCTGCTGTGGCAGGAGCTGAGAGCCGGCTCCATCAAAGGCTATAAATTCAACCGGCAGAAACCGCTCGATCAATACATCGTGGATTTCTATTGTAAGAAGCTCAACCTGGTAATCGAAGTGGATGGCAGTAGTCATTATCATGAAGAAGCACGAATGAAGGATCAGGCCAGGCAAGAGGTGCTGGAAGCTATGGACTTATCCTTCCTCCGGTTTGATGATCTGGATGTGAAGCAAAACATGGCTTTTGTGTTGGGGGAGATTTATCGGTTTGTAGAGGAGTGGGAGAAAATCAAGGGAGTATAACAATCCCCCTGGCCCCCTTTAGGAAAGGAAGAATACTTCTGATTTTGAATTAACTGAATTTTGAGGGAATCCCCCTTCTAAAAAGGGGGTGGCTTGATTCTCCGAATCAAGTCGGGGGATTCGACGTAACATATAATCCTTCCCTAGCTTTACCCCATGCAAAGAACCCTCTCCTTCCTCTCTGACTTGTCACAAAACAATAGCCGAGACTGGTTTCAGGCTAATAAGGAGGTATACGATGCGGCTCATGAGGAGATGATTGCTTTTGCGGATAAGTTATTAAGTGAGATGAATTCGCATGATGTGATTGGGACGCCAAGCGGAAGGAAGAGCTTGTACCGCATATATCGGGACGTACGCTTTTCGAAAGATAAGACGCCTTACAAAACGCATTGGGCAGGGCGAATGCGACGAGCGGGAGCAGAACGCAGAGGGGGGTATTATTACAAAATCGGTTTGAAGGAGTCCTACGCTGTTGGCGGCTTCTTTGGTCCTAATGCCAAAGACCTGCTGCATTTCAGAAATCAAATCGCACTGGATGCTGACCCTTTGCGGTCGATTCTTGAATCCAAGGCATTCAAAACGACTTTTGGTGAACTACAAGGTGAGCAACTCAAAACAGCCCCCAAAGGGTTTGAAAAAGATCATCCGGAAATTGACCTACTTCGATACAAGCAGTATTTCATCCGACATGATTTTACCCAAGAACAGGTCCTGGATGCTGATTTTCCTAAAACCGTATCTGAGACATTTAGAAAAATGCGACCGTTTTTCGATTGTATGACCGAGATGATCACCACGGATTTGAACGGGATACCATTGGTTTAGAATTTCAACAAAAAATCCCGATCTCTGAGATGAAACCGGGATACCCTAAATAACTAACCTAACCTAATAACTGAATTATCATGTAAAAGGCCAGCATACAGGACTTTACCCCCAATCGATTCGTCTACATTCAAGAGCAATTGATCTAACTTTCCATACGAAATGGCTCAAATAATTGGCTTAGGTGGCGTTAGCAGGTCTGAAAAATCTACTCTGGCCAGAAGACTGAAAGAAAAACTTGAACCAAGGCAAGTGCCGTCACTGGAAATGAATGAGTATATTTTTGATGTGAAGTAAAACATGGGTTTTGTACTCGGAGAGATTTATCGGTTTGTGAAGGAATGGGAAAGACAACTTTTCCCATAGTCCATTGCCTACATAAGAAATGCTTTCTATTTGCTTTCAGCCGGTTTTAATTTCAATAAAAGGCCTACAATCCAATACATAAGAATACCTTCGTATAATGAACTTGAATAATATACGTAAGGAAGTGATGCTTACGCTCGAGAAATCGATGGATGAGCTCTTAAGTAAATACCTGAAGCCTATTGAAGAAATATGGCAGCCATCTGATATTCTTCCTGATTCTAATTCTCCGGATTTCATTGAGGAGATACGTGATATTCAAGGGCATTCAGCGGAAATGGACTATGACCTATTTGCTGTACTGATTGGAGATACTATCACTGAAGAGGCACTTCCAACGTACGAATCGTGGCTAATGGACATGGAAGGGGTAAATCAAAATGAACGAAGTGGATGGACTCAGTGGGTAAGAGGCTGGACGGCTGAAGAAAACCGTCACGGAGATTTACTAAGTAAATATCTCTATCTATCCGGAAGAGTAAATATGAGAGAAATGGAAGTGTCTACACATCACTTACTGAATGATGGATTCGATATTCAAACAGCTAAGGATCCCTACCGAAGCTTTATCTATACTAGCTTTCAAGAACTCGCAACCAATATATCGCATAGAAGAGTGGCTAGTCTGGCCAAAAAAGCAGGAAACGACTTACTAGCCAAAATGTGTGGTATCATAGCCTCTGATGAAGCACGTCATGCGAATGCATACAAAAATTTCATAAAGAAAATTTTCGAAATAGATCCAAGTGAAGTGATGCTTGCTTTTGAAGATATGATGAAGAAAAAAATTGTGATGCCTGCACATTTCCTGCGTGAATCCGGAGGGAAAATCGGAGAGCTATTCAAGCATTTTTCAGATGCAGCACAACGAACCATGGTTTATACCACCCAGGATTATATCAACATTCTGAATGCTTTAATTAAAGAGTGGAACGTTGAGAATATTAAAGGAATCAATGAAAAAGCTGAAAAAGCGCGTGATTACCTTATTGCTCTTCCGGACAGGTTGCAGCGACTATCCGAGCGAGTACAAATTCCTGAAAAACAATATCAATTTAAGTGGATTTTATAACTGCACATTAAAGCATCTGTTGAATTGATTTACGGTAATTGGAAGGGCTTTTTCCAGTAAATGACTTGAACTGATCTACAAAATGAGAATAGTTGCTAAAGCCACACTGAAAGCATATTTCCGTAATGCTGATTTCTTTCTCTGCCAGTAGTTTGGAGGCATGCACCAGGCGGTACTCATTTAAAAATTGTGTAAATGTTTTTGAGGTGATCTTCTTGAAATAGCGACAAAAAGAAGTCTCTGTCATGCTTACTAATTCAGATATCTCCATGATAGAGATTGATCGCTGAAAATTATTTCGGACATAATTTAGCACTGCGTTCAATCGATCATTGTCTTGCGGCGCTGCAACCATTGAAAAGCCATTCGCATTTAAAATACTATACTCTTGTGCCATGGATAGGTCTCTAAGGATATCCAACAGACTTAATACCTGATCGAATTTATTCTTAGCGGATAAAGCAACAATCTTCTCACCAACCCTTTCCTTACTTTTCCCGTAAAAGGCCAGGCCTTTTTTAGCCCGCTCGAATAATGCACTGATATTTTTCATTTCAGGCAATCGCAAAAACTCGTCTCCCAGAAAATCCGGACGCATCTGAATCACTGTCTCACTTTCATGACCTGATAATCTATCAGTAAATCCCTGATGTGGCAAGTTTGATCCAATCAAGACTAATTCACCATCATTGAAATAGGATAGATGACTTCCTATGTGACGTTTCCCCCTGCCCTTGTTTACAAATACCAACTCCAACTCGGGATGATAATGCCAATAAGGACGCGTATTTCGATGATTCTCGGTGAAATGACGCACAAGAATAGATCCCTCATGTGGAAAAACTACTTTTTCCAGAGGTGGACTAGTGAATTTCTTATTTGATACCTTAGGCAATCTTTTATTGAATTAAATGATAGTAAATATCAATTTCACTACAAATTTCTTCAATGAATTTTACATTTCAATGAATTTCATTCAATAATGGATAATATACCATAGATATAAGGAAATATTCAGGTGATTCATGCTGGCTGTGACCTCTAGGTTTGCATTATTACAAATTCATAAAGTAGTAAGACAATGAAAAAGCTAAGAAACTTAGTTATCGCGATGATCTTGATGGTGTCAACGATCAACGCAGGTGTAGTATTCGGTATGGGGCATTCGCTCTTTGTTCATGTAGTTGGTGAAAAGCAGATTGACCTTCATCTAACGGACATTGATGGTGATGTGAGGTTATACTTAGCTGATGAGAATGGAGAAGTTTTTCATCAGGAAAAATTGAAGGCTAAAGGAGAAATGAAGATTAAAATAGATCTTACGAATATCGAAGAAGGCAGATATATGCTCACACTGAAAGATCAGGCCAAACAGCAGCAGGTTCCTGTAATTATCAGCAAAGAAGAAGTACGTGTAGAGATGAATAAGCTTTCTAAAACTTATTTCCCAAAAGTGAAAGTAGATCAAGAGCTAGTAGTGGTTCAATTGCTTTCTGACGGAGAAAATGATTTAAATGTAAGTATTCATTCAAGTGAGGGGGAGTTGCTATTTGACGATCAAATAAAAGGAGCAGTTGGCCTTATTGGCAAACGATTCAAATTTTTACCGGGTGACTACAAATTGACTTTGACCAGCGAGGGTTACTCCGAGGTGAAGTATTATTCATTTTGATTAATTAATGGTTATTAGTATTTGGTTAAAGTATCCTGTTCTAGCAGGATATTTTTTTTGTCTTTTCAAGACCCTGATAGCCTTTAGAAATAATAATTCAATGTGAAAATCTTATCGAAAGTGAAGTGATTAATAATATTAAAGTTGACATCTACTGAATCCCCTTCGCCCTTAATCCGCTCTCCATTTTCGTTCAAGACCGAAGTGATCTCCATGTCACTGTAGCCAAGGGCAAATCGCGCAAGATTTGTCTCAATGGTCAGCTGGGATAGGATAAAGAAATATAGACCTGCTTCAGCATCAATTGATCCGGTAATTGTCCATGTATCCTGTGAACTCCATTGATCAGGAAAAGAATCATTAAAGGAAACGTTTGTAAATAAACTTTCAGACTTGGAATGTCTCAGATCGATTCCCGATTGAACAAAAACCCCAAACCTATCCGTTGAAGGAAAATACTTCCTGATAAATCCGCCAATTCCGTATGATCTTGTTGAATATTCACTAGTCCAAATAGAATTATCATCTCCATTTTCTCTGTCAATACTACTATTTGCGATATTAAGCCTAATACCTACCATCGTGTGATCCTCATAGATTCTCCCATAATAAGGTGAAAATGAAAACGATGATATACTTGTTTCTTCATCCTGGTAATAATAGTTGATAGGATGTTCACTATTTTGATCACTTTGGGTTATTGCAAATCCTCCACCAATGATTCTATTACCCGTTAATAGCGCATCTTGAGCTGTTGCATTGATCATAAAGACTAATAGAAAAGGAATGATGAGTTTCTTTTGAGTCATGGTTGTGCTTTAAATTCGTTATAAACAAAACCAGACTAACTGATTAATATTATGAATCTACTACTTTAGGGTTTTAGTTTTCATTTTAATCAACATGTCCCTGATCATCGGCATAGGCGGAGCAAGCCAATCTGGAAAATCGACTTTGTCAAAAAGGCTCGAAAAGCTTTTTTCTCAAAAGAAAGTACACATTATAGAGATGGACAAGTACACTTTTCTTGAAAAAAACATTCCTAAAATCAATGGGCTCACCAATTGGGAAGTTCCCGAATCAATTGATTTCAATAAGATTCTAGAGGCAATTAAAGACAGTCGACAGAATTACGATATCATTATCGTTGAGGGCATGCTGGCATTTATCTATGAAACATTAAATAAGGAGTATGACCTCACGATTTTCATGAAGATAGGTAAGAACACGTTCATCCGGCGAAGAGAAAAAGAAACCAGATGGGGCTCAGAGCCAGCCTGGTACTTAAAACATGTATGGGAAGCGTACTTAAGATTTGGCCAATATCCTGCTGCAGATATTGTTATTTCAGGTGAAAACATAACTTCAGCAAATGACTTAACTCCCATCATTCAAAAAATCAACGCAACCATGTCTTAGCCTTTTGTGGGTCGCATTAACTTCGCTGACTCAAATCCATCATCATGATCGAATACAAAGGTGCAAGCATCCAAGAGTTATTCTATAAAAAAATCAAAGAAGAAGCCGATGAACAGCATCTGCTACAATCCGAATTTTCTCCTTCAGAAGAGGAGACGTTGAAGAACATTTTGCTTAAGCCATTTAGTGAAACCATCAATACTTATCAGTTTAAGCATGATGTAGACCTTGAGCTTAACGTACTTTTTCAGCTTTCTAGAAAAATAGCTGGTGATGGGCAGCTTGGCAATACGCCTGAAGGCATAGTCACCCACTTACGAAATAGCTCACGACACCCAAACATCAAAGAGGGGGACCTGTTTATTGTTCATTTCAGCGACATCATGTTTGGTGGTGAACCTGTAGAAGGACTTGGAATCTTCAAAGTAGAGAAGAAAGATGCGTTTATAGAAACACCGGATTGGGTCAAGGAGCCCACTTTGCTTTTCAAAGAAGGAATTGGGGAAAAGAAACTAGATAAAGCATGCCTTATTCTATTTACGCCCGAACCCTTTACCGTGCTCGCCTATGACAACAACAGCAGTGAAGCGGTTTACTGGAAAAATGACTTTCTAAGTCTTGATTTTAAAAAAGACCATGTAAATGACACCAATCATTTTCTTCAGCTAACCAAAAACTACATTACTGATCAGATGCCTGAAGAATTTGAAGTCTCCAAAACAGATCAGATCGACCTACTCAATAAATCCATTAAGTACTTCAAAGAGGCCGAAACATTTGATAAAGGAGAGTTTGAACTTTCGGTTTTCGGTCAGGAGGAAGAAGCCATCAACTCCTTTAGGTTCTTCGACAAACAATACCAGGATGAAATGGATCTGGAACTATCTGAGAACTTTAAAATTGCTGCAAACTCAGTAAAAAAACAGGCACGAATCTTCAAAAGCGTGCTGAAACTGGATAAGAATTTCCATGTTTATATACACGGAAATCGCGAACTGATCGAGCAGGGTCAGGATGCCGATGGACGTAAATACTACAAGATCTATTATGAGAATGAGTCCTAACTAGGAAACCATAAGGAAAGTCTTTAGTACACGCATCCCCTCATCTTTATAAGAGCTTAAGTCACCATCCATCATGGATTTGTAGTAGGCCATTTTTTGATCACTTATGGAAGTATGAAAACGCACTTTGTTTTCATCTATTCTTTTACCTGCCATATTCCAGTCTGAGAAATAACGTTTAGTTACCGGCTCACAGAATCGCATAACCGAACCACCATGACGATTATCATGATTAATTTTCTCATACAGTGCTTTCACCTTACGCTCCTCGCCTTCCAACACCTGTAAAAACCGATCTTTGGTATGAATTAGAATCCCTGTAATATTTTGCTTGGCATTGTTTTCTCGAGAGATTTCAAGTATTTGCTCTATATCCTCATCCGTGCAACGAGGCATTCTGGCACTCGTATAAACCAGCCGATACAGCGGTTCGCTTTCCACAAGCGGCTGATCTTCTTTACTGTATTCTTCCCCAATAGCTAGCATTAATCGAATCAGCTTCTCATCAGCTTTGTCTATTAGGGTTATTAGCTTTGATTTAAGTTCCTCCATCATTACCTTATTCAAGAGTATAGACTATCCAAATCCATAAATGTTTGAAACCGTCGAAATCAAATGCCACAAGGAAAGAATACGCCGTATTCTATCAGATAATCCACATCAATAAAGGAGCATTTGACCAACTATTAATAATGTGAGAAAAGTCAATATTTTTATAAAAAATCTTCAAATAAGCACAATTTTATTAGTTTTAAGGTTCCAGCGCTGGCATTCACCGTTCTATTTATTATCACTCATGAACACAACTCGCTTGAATATTCCCTATGCGCGGATACTTGCTTTATTAGCACTCTGTCTGTTTAATCTAACCTTAATAGGGCAAACCACTTATTACAGTAGAAATGGAGCCACTGCTCCCAGAAATTGGGATGAAGCTGATTCCTGGACATTAAACGCTGATGGATCCGGAGCTGCAGCGGCAATACCAGGCCCTACAGATAATGTAGTAATACTAAATGGCCATAATATAATTGTCAATGCCACCACTGATAATGGAGGGGCTGGTACTTCTGCAGATGGGTTGGGACAAGCTAACGTTGGAACTTTTGCAGGCTCAGGCACAGCAAATTTCTACCATACCGGAAATATTTACATTAGAAGTGGCGGCACCTTTACAACATCAAGAGCTATGCTAGCCGGGAACCTAACTGTATATGGTACGCTTACAGCAAATAATGATTTGATTATCCTGGGCAGGATGGAAGTAACTGCCAATGCCACCACAACCATAGGTGATGATTTAATTCTATCCGGCTTTAGTGAAACCTTGATCTATAACACTTCTACTTCATCAGATGACCTTTATTTGGATCATACGGACGCATTACTTTGCGGAGATAACTCTGTAAATCTTGGAGACCAGATTCAATATTTAAACGGAGCGTCTTCAGATCAGATTTGTACAGACATAACAGTAGATGAAAATGGAACCCCAACTTCAGGAACAGGATCCAATACCATAGGTACTGAGCAAAACATGCTAAACAGAGGCGCTACATGGAGGTACTTGGATGATGGATCCAACCAGGGAACGGCCTGGCAGGCAAGTGGCTTTGACGATACCGGCTGGTCATCGGGTAATGCGGAACTTGGATATGGAGATGGTGACGAAGCAACTACTGTGAGTTTTGGAGGTGATGCTAACAACAAATACACAACCACATACTTTAGAACCAGCTTTTATGTGGAAGACCGGTCCAATTTCACTAAGATTTTGGCAAACGTAAAGTACGATGATGGATTTGTCATGTACATCAATGGCAATGAGGTATTAAGAGATAACATGCCAACCGGCACCATTTCTTCGTCGACGTTTGCTTCCGGCACAGTAGGTGAAGAAGATATCTATCATGAGTATACGCTCTCAGTCTTTGATGTTTCTAATGGCACGAACTACATCGCAGTAGAAATTCACCAGGCAAATCTGACTAGTAGTGACATTAGCTTCGATATGGAATTAGTAGGCAGTTTTTCCAATGAGCTTATTGGAAAAGGCGAGACCTGGAACTACTTGGATGACGGTACAGACCAGGGAACAGCATGGACCGGAACCTCATTTGATGACTCTGGATGGTCAAGTGGTGATGCAGAGCTGGGTTATGGTGATGGCGATGAAGTAACAACTGTTGGTTTCGGTGGTGATGCTAATAATAAATACGTGACTACCTATTTCAGAAAATCCTTTTCTAATTCAGAGGCCTCCCCTTATGCACTAAAGGTTGGATTAAAAAGAGATGATGGTGCTATTGTTTACTTAAATGGAAATGAGATAATCAGAGACAACATGCCTGCCGGAACGGTAACATATACCACACTGGCGTCAAATGCGGAAGGTGAACCCGAAGAACAAACCTATTACACCTTTGAAGTAGATCCTTCAGACTTGGTTGTTGGCACGAATTACATTGCTGTGGAAATACATCAGGCAAATGTCACCAGTAGCGATATCAGCTTCGATTTGTACTTGGAATTTGTACAGGCTGGAGCCTTATTACCGGTAACATTACTTGATTTTTCGGGAGAGCCGGAAGGAAACACCATTACACTTGACTGGAGTACAGCTACAGAAAAAAACAATGATTACTTTGTGATTGAACGAAGTGCAGATGGGAAGGCATTCACTGAGCTAGCTCGCATACCCGGATCAGGAGACTCGGATGAGGTAATTCATTACACTATATCAGATTATCAACCACTCAGAGGAGCAAATTTTTATCGGCTTTCACAATTTGATTATGACGGCACTACTGAAAGACTTAAAACGATTCGAATTGATAGCAACCCAACAGATCTTCAATCTGTAAGTGTTTACCCAAACCCCGCAAGTGATAAAGTAAAGATAGTAATGAGTGGTAGTTCTGCACCCGAGCATGTCGAGTTATTTGACCTTGCCGGGAACAAGCACAAAATCCAATTAAACAACAAAAATGGAATCATCCAATTGGATTTGGGGAGTTTAATGCCTGGAATTTATGTGCTAAAAGTGAGCAACGGAAGTGATACCTGGTCTCGGATGATTACCAAAAAATAGCTTAGAAAAGATGTATAGCATCCATTTTGCTAAACAGTATCTTTCTAAACTCACCGGGACTCTTTTCATTTAGCAACTGAAGCGGACCCTTCTCTTTAATCAATTCCTGAAAACGCTCTTCAGCTTTGTCAAAAGCCGCTCTATTGGGATACGTAGTTTTAAGAATCAGATGGAAGGGTGCTTCTGCAGATGATTTTGTTTGCAGAATCTCAAAGGAGTCGATATACCCTCTCTCAACTGCCATTTCCCGCAGTTTCAACCAGTTATTCTCATAATAAAATATGGCTTCATCGTGGTTGTTATTTTGCACCTGCACAAAGTCCATTGTACTGATCTTTTGAGCTGATGCGAATACCGAAACAAGTAGTAGCAATAATGTAAGTAGTTTCTTCATTTATTGTGAGTCTTGTTTGTTAAACAACATTCAAACGAAATCACTTATCCCTTGGATGCATTTTTCTGGCAATGAGCTTTTTCTGATACTTTCCCTGAACGATATCGATTATCACCAATATGAATATGATGAAATAAAAGGTGGTTTTACTCATCGGGGTAATATGGTTTCCAAAGATTGACAGATGTGAAAGGTGACCACCCTCTGAAAGAAGCATTACTCCAACAAGAAATAAAATGAAAAGACCTAAAACCTCATAAAGTCTATTCTTCGCCAGAAACTGAGAAACTCCGTCGGAAAGCCAGATCATCAGACCTCCACTAATTATAATAGCTGTCGCCATTACCCAGAATACGTCGCTTAGAGCCATAGCACTTAAAATGGAATCAAATGAAAAGATCAAATTCATTAACACAATCATGGTGATGGTTTTAGTAGTACTCTGACTCCTTTTTTCCTCACCCTCATGCTCTTCCAGGTAAACCAGGTGAAAAATCTCCTTCACTGCTGTGTATAGAATGAAAACACCTCCAAAAAGCACTATCAAACTATGTACGCTTATTGCTCCACTAATAAATTCAGAATCAAGCTCCAAAAAGGGATCTTGAAAGTACTTAATCACACTAACTAAAACATAGAGTAAAATGATCCTCAATGCGATTGCGATCCCTATCCCGATCGATCGGACGGCTTTTTGTTTATCCAGAGGAGCTCTTTTGGATTCAAGTGAGATATAAAGCAAATTGTCAAAGCCCAAAACTGCCTGAAGCAAAATGAGCATTAGTAGAGTAAGTATATTTTCAGCCATGCTTTGTTGAATTTACCGCAAGAAATCAAAAAGCCATGTTTCTTGCAACTCACGATGTGGTCTTGTTTGAAGTCAAGATTCTCTATTCAAGTCGAATGTGACTATTTTTAGTCCATGCGATCTCTTAGTTATTTGATTTTTCTGATTTTCACTATTTCTCTATTCTCTCAAGAGCTAAAAAAAGAGAAAGAATCTCGATTGAAAAAAGATAAAGTACCTGAATATATGTTGGAGTGCCTTCAACCGTATCTTTCAAAAAAAGCGACCTTTTATCGTGAAGTAGATGGAAACAAAAAAAGCTATGAAGCAAAACTTCAATACGATGGAGGCAAATACAGTATCGAATTTGACGATTCACTCAAACTAGAGGATGTTGAGCTCTCCATAACTATTGATCAGATAGACGTTAATGTGAAGGAAAAAATAAATGCACACCTCTCCCATTCACAAAAGTTTAAAATACTGAAAATACAGAAACAATTCTCCTCTGATAAAAGGAATGACAGAGAAGTCATTGATGAAGCACTAAAAAATAAAACCGGTGACATCATCAACTACGAATTGGAAGTGGGTATAAAACATAAAGGCAAATGGAAATTCTTTGAAATGACCTTTTCCGATGTAGGAAAATTCCTTTTCCAAAGAGAAATATCAGAACGTACCTCAGGCTATGTACTCTACTAATGAGAAAGTTTATACTCTGCTTCATTTTAGTGATGATCGTATTTACGACAAAATCCCAGGAAACTTCTCTTGCCTGGGAAAGTGCTATTGCAGCAAATTATTCGATCGACCAATGGGACCTAAACACCTCTGTAGGACACAGGACATTAAAACTAAATCAGCCAGATGGCTCATCCACAGAGTGGGCATTTTTTGATCTAAATCAATTTATTTCCCGAAGACTCTCACCTGACTTCTCCATAGCAATCGGTTATAAATACAGAAGGATTGACCCTATTGATCACATGGGAATCATAGAGCAGCGTATAACTCAACAGCTGGCTTATACTCATTTAAATGATCGAATAAGGTTGTTAAGCAGATTTAGAGCGGAACAGCGGTTTTTCACCAATGTTTTCGAACATCGCTATCGCTATCGGTTTTCAGCTGATATGCCATTGTCCGGATTTGAAATTGATGTGAAGGAATTTTATGTTTTGGCATCAAACGAAGTTTTACTGACCTTTTCAAATGAAGATTATATCCTTGACAATCGTATAAATATTGGAATAGGATATGTTGCAACTCATTTTTTGCGCTTACAGCTGGATCTGACTCAGCGTTCGGAGAATTTAAACCAATCAGCGATCCAAATTCCATTTATTACCTCATCAGCCGTTTTTAAGCTGTGAATGTCCATACTCTGTTCATATTTAGACCCAAATAGTTATATTCACTTTTGAGTGAGTACCAGCTATTGAATTTTCAAATCAAACATATTTTACCTTCGACAGACCGTTCAGCTAAAATTGAATTTCGGCTGTTTGAAGTCACTTTAGCCTTGACGGTTCTTGTGTTTATTTTTTGGTCCATCTACGGACTCATTGTAGGGTATGATTCGTTTATTCAGACTGTGTATATCAGTGGAATTTTTATTTATTCCACACTTTATATCCTTCAAAAAAGGAAAATGGCTTTCAGGCCACTTTCACTAACCTATTATTACCTGGCGTTATTTCTTTTGGCAATATCATGGCTGCCATCAGGAGGTATAAAAGCTGCTATTCCCACCTTCCTGGGATTGGTCTACCTTTCCGGTCTTCTTGTGCTACCCCTTAAAGATTACCTGATTTTCATAATCATAACTTTTGCAACTGCTTGGGGCTTGGCGGTCTATGAAATGAACTTCCCTGAAGCTGCAGTTCCTTACACCGATGATGGTCTTCTTCTGCAAGATCTTACCATTGCTACCCTTACTTCATTGGGCATTATGGGGTTTTGCCTATACATATTTAAAAGGTCATACATAGACGACCGCCGCGAGCTTAGGAAACGAAATAAAGAACTCAACGAAGAGAAAATCAAAGCAGAGTCCACCGATAAAGCAAAATCTACTTTTCTTGCTACTATTTCGCATGAAATGCGAACACCCCTCAACGGCATTGTTGGAATGACGGAATTACTTGCCAGAACCGACTTAAATAAAGAGCAAAGAGAGCTGGTGGAAAGTCTGGGGTATAGCAGCAATATCCTGCATGGACTGATCAGTAATGTGCTGGATCTTACCATCATAGAAGCTGGCAAGCTGGACTTGACCATGACCGTTTTTTCCTCTAAAGAAGAACTAAATGCAATATGGCGTGTATTCGAAAAAAGGGTTCAAAACAATAACAATCTCTCAATCCAGCTAAACGTAGATGAAAGCCTGCCGGAATATCTGACCGGAGATATTGCGCGAATCAGACAGGTGCTGGTAAATCTCCTAAACAATGCAATAAAATTTACCTGGAAAGGAAGTATCACTTTAAGTGTCGACGTAGTAGGAAAGACCGGAGACGTGATCTCTGTGAGATTCAGCATTCAAGATACTGGGGCTGGTATTCCATTAGACCAGCAAGAACATCTTTTCGAGACATTTTATAAAGCTGCACCCTCTGAAGGATATGAAGGTTCCGGTCTGGGACTTGCTATCGTAGAGCGCCTGGTCAAACTAATGGGAGGCAACATTAGATTTGAGTCTGAATCGAAAAAGGGTTCGAATTTTTATTTCACTGTTCCACTTGGAGTGGCGAGCAAAGATGACATGGAGTCATTCGACCGTATTGTAGTGCCGGGTTTAAATCAATTGAAAATATTAGTCGTAGAGGATGTGGAGATTAACCGGCTCGTAGCTAAAAAAATGCTGAAGAATATGGATATCCAGCAAATTGACATGGCTAACAATGGCACAGAAGGTGTTCAAAAAGCCACTGAAAATTTCTACGATATCATCTTCATGGACCTCCAAATGCCTGACATCTCAGGTTTTGAAACTTCTCGTCAAATTACAGAATTTTATAAAAAAGCGCCTAAAAAGCCAATCATAATTGCCCTGACTGCCAATGCAATGAAAAAGAGCATGGAAGAATGCCTTGAAGTAGGAATGAGCGACTATATCTTAAAGCCAATAAAGTCAGAAACCATCAAGCAAGTATTAATGAAATATTTGAATGACTAGTTGGCTTGCTACTTAAACCTTTCATATGCCGCTCTATCTAAATCCTCCCTATGATCAGGGTGAGCCAGATCAATCATAAGTTTGGCTCGCTCTCGTAGAGTTTTTCCATATAAATCAGCAATTCCATACTCTGTGGCAACATAATGAACGTGTGCCCTGGTAGTCACCACTCCGGCTCCCGGCTTGAGCATTGGCACTATTTTGGAATCATTCCTTGCAGTAACCGATGGTAACGCAATGATGGGTTTTCCTCCTTTAGAAAGGGCAGCTCCTCTTATGAAATCCATTTGACCTCCTACTCCACTATATATGCGTGTCCCTAAAGAATCAGCACATACCTGACCGGTAATATCTATTTCTATAGCACTATTGATACTGGTCATCTTTGGTAATTTTCGTATAACTGCCGTATCATTTACATATTGAATATCCAGCATTCTTACTGCAGGATTATCATCCACAAACTCATACAGCTTCTTTGACCCCAGCAAGAAGCCGGAAACAATCACTCCGGGATGAATGGTTTTATGTCGATTATTTATTACCCCACTTTCAACCAATGGAAGTATTCCATCTGAAAACATTTCCGTATGGACTCCCAGGTTTTTATGATTAGAAAGGCAGGAAAGCACTGCATCCGGTATGGCTCCTATTCCCATTTGGAGTGTTGCTCCATCTTCAATTATTCCGGCCACATGTTGACCAATTTTAACTTCAACTTCCGATAGACGATGAGGCTTAATCTCAGGAATTTCTTGTTCACATTCAAAGTATCGATCAAATTGACTAATGTGCAATACCCCATCCCCGTGTGTTCGGGGCATTTTGGGATTTATTTGTGCAATAACCTTTTTAGCCACGTCCACTGCTGCTTTAGATGCATCCACTGAAATTCCCATGGAACAAAAGCCATGTTTATCCGGTGGAGAAACCTGAATCAATGCTACATCAACAGGAAGAACACCATTTCGAAACATATGTGGTACCTCACTTAAAAAGCTGGGAATAAATTCAGCCCTCCCATCATTGATAGCTGACCGTACATTGGAGCCAACAAATAATGCCTTTACTTTAAAAACACCCTTATATTTCTCATCGCAATACGGTGCATTCCCTTCAGTGTGCAATTGATAAATGGTTACATCTCTCAATTCATCACCTCTATTAGTCATCGCCTTTATCAATGCTTGCGGAGCTGCTCCCGCAGTGTGGATAAACACGCTATCACCGGATTCAATAATTGAAACAGCCTTTTCTGCACTTTTCACCTCAGTTCCTTCCATCTAATTTTGATTTAAATTTCAAGCGCAAAGCTGCTTAGAGATACCTGCAGAGGATAGGACAAAAATCAGCTTTAAGGATAACTTGGGTCAGTTTTGAATAAAATCAATCAATTCATCTAACTTATTAGTTAATACAATAAATCTAACCACCCTCTTTTATTCGTATGTCACTACATCTATTAACCAAATGAGCAATAACATGTCACTTGAAAATACTAAAACTCTAAAATGGAGAGAAGTCTACAGCCTGGCTGCACTTAATGCAGCTGTAGTAATTAGCTGGATTGCATATCATGAGTACCAGCCGGTGCTTATGGAAAATCTGGGCATTACCCACCTGGTGGACTTCCTGATCATTGCGAAAGCCATTATCCTGGTAACCATCCCCCCACTGGCAGGGTGGCTCGCTGATCGAATCATGAAAAAGAACGGAAAATACATGGTGATTTTCACCGTGGGAATTGGCGCTACTGCGATGGTTTTCATGGTGGTCGCCACACTTATCGGCACCTCTCATATCATGGACGTGAGCGGAATCATTCCATTTATGATTGTAATATGGTTGATCTGTATGAACCTCTTCATTAGCCCTGCAAACTCAATGATAGAGGCATTTGCACCAGCAAAACAGCTACCAATAGTGGTGGGAGTGCTTTTCCTTGTAACAGAACTTTTATATGCGCTGGAGCCAGTAGTAGTAGCTCTTGTCACTTTCTTTGGAGATACGTTGACATTCGTTGTGGGTGGAATTTTAATTGGTGGTACAGGATATATTTTTCACAGAGTTTCACGTGATGAAGTACTTCAACGAAAAGCAGATCTAATGAAAGACGACCGTGTCAAAAGTCAGTCAATGATGTCTTATATAGCCATATTGGTGGTTGGTCTTTTATTAGGAGTTGGTAAAGCGTTTATTGTCGAGTTTTTACCGGAATACTTCGCTGAGAACTTTGCCTCATTTCAACTCAGCGGAAGCATCATTTCTTTTTCTATTTTAGGAATTTGTGCCATTGGTGGATTTCTGATTAGTAGAAAGATCGCAAAAGTAAATCTGAGAAAAGTGCTCATTAGCAGCTTCATTGTGCTTTTCGTTGGCGTATTATTGTTGATTTTCTCCGGTAACGTTTACCTATCCATCGTCTCAGCATTGATCATTGGAGCGGCATTTACCATTATGAATATTGGTGGACTTCCATTCGCCATCCAAAACCTGTCTGTGAGACACGTGACTTATGGAGTAGGTATCTACATCGGCGCATCAGAGGTAATTACCGGTCTCTTTGAATATTTATATCAATAATATTTTCTTAATCGATATTTAGAAGTCCTTCTTAATGAAGGACTTTTTTTATGGTTTACCCTGAAAAATGGCTGATTCACAGATATTTTTTTTCACTACTTTGTCAATCGATCACTTTTGAGTCATCATCAAAATTGAAACAATCATGAAAAAGCGATCAATAGTTTTACTAGGAATACTAGCTATCGTACTGAATTCTTGTGTCTATTCACTATTCCCGATTTATACAGAGGATACGATTGTATTTAAGGAAGAACTACTTGGCAGATGGAGCCTTCAAGGAGATAAAGCAGAAAATTATATCGATTTCCGACGAATAGATGAAGAATCAGAAGAAGAAAAGGAAGACAATTCCAAATATGTTTACTCCATTGAAATCCAGGATGGCTTCACCATGAGTTCCAATGAGCCACTATTCATAATGGAGGATGGGAAGAAAATTTACAATGAAGACAGCATCAAGTTGATCATGAAAAGACGTCTAACACAAGTCCGGGAAAAAAATGAAGGTGACGAAATGACTTCCGAAACATCAAAGTCAAACAAACCAGAGAAAGACAATTCCAATTCTATCAAAGAGTTTACGGGGACCATTTCTGTATATGAAGAAAAAGGCTATCGAATGACAGTTATGGAAGATGGTAAAGCGTTTGAATATACTGCTCATCTCGCCAGGATTGGCGAGGATATCTTCCTGGACATTTACCCTGAGACAGAATTCTCTTCTAATCTACTAACCAATAATTATTTCCCAGTTCATACATTTTTCAAGCTTGCTGTAGAAAACAATAAGCTTACAATTACATCATTTGACCTGGAAAAATTGAATAAACTTTTTGAAAGTAATCTGATTCGCATTAGGCATGAAAATGTAGAAGGAAGTGTGCTCATCACTGCTCAGCCGGAGGAAATGCAGAAGTTTTTTGACAAATACGCTGATGACGAGAATGTTTTTGACGAACCAAATACCTACAACCGAGTAGTGCTATGAAAAGTAAAGGCATTTCCCTTTTTATATCAAATAGAATATTACAGCACCTGGCATTCTGGGTGCTTTCTATCTATATCATTGGGAGCTATTTCTCCATCTCAAATGAGCTCAAAACGATTGATTTCATTTACTCACTGTTCTTTCATATCCCACTTCTATTGTTGGTATATGTAAATCTTAGGTATCATATCCCAAAGTTTCTGCTGAAGCAGCGATATATCATCTATTTGTTGCTAAGTATATTCAATCTCGCTACCGCATTTTTCTTACATCAGGTATTATTTGACGTTATCATACCCATCTTACCCACAGACTTTTATATGGTTTCGTTCACAGATGCGTCCGTTTTGATAGCCATATTCATAATTTATCTGGTACTAACCACACTTTTAAAGCTTTCTAAGTCCTGGTACGAACTTCAGCAACTGGAAAAAGAGAGGCTTTCATTGGAGCTTAATTCGCTTAAAATGCAGATCAATCCACACTTTCTGTTTAACAGCTTGAACAGCATGTATTCACTAGCGAGAAAAAAGAGTGATAAAGCACCGGATGCCATTCTGAGATTATCCAACCTCATGCGCTATATGATTTACGAAGTGTCTGAGGAAGTACCGATATCCAAAGAAATCGACGCTATTCAGGATTATTTAGATCTGCAAAAATTGAGATTAGAAGAGGATGCCAATATTACGTTTACAGTCGAAGGAGCAACAGAACACCAAATGATCGCTCCCCTGTTATTCTTTCCTATCATTGAAAATAGCTTTAAGCACGGCCTGAAGGGTGACAAAGGGACTAACTTCGTCAGAATCATGATTAAAAACACCAATTCTGAATTGACTTTCCATGTCACAAATAACAAAGGAACAACTGATCATTCGGAAGAAGGAAAATATGGAGGCATTGGATTAGCCAATGTTAAGAAGCGGCTTCAACTCATTTATGGAGACTCGGCTCACATGGAGGTGAACGATGCAAAAGATTCGTTTGATGTTTCAATTAAAATCAAGTGGAATGATTAGATGTCTGATCATTGATGATGAACCACCTGCAAGAGAAGTATTGGAATCTTATGTGGCTGACCTCCCAAAGCTTCAGCTGATTGCCAGTTGCACGAATGCTGTTGAGGCACTGGAGTGGCTGGATAAGGAACCCATTGATCTGATTTTTCTGGATATCAATATGCCAAAACTATCAGGCATAAATTTTTACAAGTCACTTTCAAAGAAACCAAAAGTGATCTTCACTACTGCTTACGCTGATCATGCGGTAGAAGGTTTTGAACTGGAAGCAGTGGACTACCTCCTCAAACCATTCTCATTTGAGCGTTTTGTTAAAGCAGTAAATAAAGTCGACACTGGAAAGAAAGAAGAGTCGGTAGATTTCATCATGCTCAAGGCAGATAAGAAAAATCACAAAGTAAACTTTGATCAGATTCTATATTTTGAGTCAATAGGTGATTATGTGAAAGTCCACATGAAAGACAAAACCTTGATTATTAGTGAGACCTTACGTAAACTCGAAGAAATCTTACCTGACACATTTTTGAGAGTACACAAAACTTACATTATTTCGATTCCTTGCCTTGAATATGTTGAAGGTAACCAGATCAAAATTGCCGAAACAAAAATCCCGATTGGGCAGTCCTATCGGGATAGAGTGAACAACCTACTAAAGTGATGAAATACCTATTTTTCATAATATTGACTTATCCGCTGTTTTGTTCCTCACAAAAAATGAGTTCAATTCATAAGAAAGCACATGAGTTCGCCCTTGAAAATATCTCAGAGGAGCAAATGAAGTCAATTAAAATTGACCAGGATCTGCTAATTAAAGTCAGACATGAAAACCAAAATGGAGATCTAGCCTGGAAGGGAGATTTGAAGCTCATCAAAAGAAGCAAGACTAAATTCGATTCATATCCAGTTGGAAAATGGCATCATTTCGGATTTATGGAAGATGACAACCAGGAAATGATCCTTTTTGAGACCCATGATTTATATGATCAAAATGGACGAATACTAGCAAGTCAAACCTTAGCCAAAAAGACCGGTAGGTTAATTGATCATTACAAAATCACACCTTCTGAGGATCCGGACTACTTATTCCTTTTGAATTATAAATCTTACCATAAGAACGGGAATCTCAACACCCAAAGCACTTTCGTAAGTAAGAAAGAAGTTTTACCATTTTACTCACCTTTTGAGTACTTCAAAAAGCATGGTGAGGTGCGGGTTTTTGACGAAAGTGGTCAATTGATATCCTGTTCCACTTACAGATTTGGCAAGAAAATCAATGACACTTGTGAATAAATCCCGATAGGGCAATCCTACCGGGATAAAGTAAATGAGGTTTTTAGGAAGTGATTACAGTGACTGAATACTGGTTTTAATGCCCTTTGCAATGCTTGAAGCAAGCAGCTTTTTGCCTTCGTATGAGTTCATAAAAGTAGCATCTTCGGTATTGGATAAGTATCCAAGTTCAATATGAACAGCAGGACATTGTGCCGTCTTTAATAAATAAACGTTTGACAATGCCATTCGTGCTTCCCTATTATTTACTTCTATTTCCTCTTTAAAATATTTGGCCAGCTTCAGCGATTCATCATAAAAGATGCCATTAGGGTTTAAGTACAAACCTGTGAACTTTTTAGAGTCATCTTCATCAAAATTAGCATGAATGGATATGAACAAGTCTGAATTTGCTGTTGCTTCAGATCGTGATTTTAGGTCAATAAATTCATTATTATTCCTTGTGAAAACTATTTCGATACGACTATCATCCGAAAAATACTCGCCAACCATTCTTGCAACCTCCAAATTAATATCCTTTTCCAGGATACCTAATTCAGATTTAGTACCCATATCATTACCTCCATGTCCCGGGTCTATGATGACTCGATAGGTCTGTTGATTATCTTTTATTTTCTCCTTACCCTTATTTTTAGTCTTCTGCTTATCCTTGTCCTTTTGCTTATCCTTGGTAGTAATTTCAACCACACCGTCTTTTCCCTTTTTTCCGTACTTGTTCTTTGCATCTTTCCCCTTAAGAACATTAATGCGATCGATGTTATTGGGATTCAGGTCAGTGACTTCCTCAACAACCTTTCCATCAACAACATATAATGGGTCATTACCAGTACCTTTAATACTAAGGGTGCGATCTTGCTTACTATCCTCAAACTTCAGTTTCTCTTTCCTAATCTTATCTTCGATTAGCTGCTTTTCTTTGGCTTCCTTAATATTTTTTTCTTGCCTGTTATCATTTCTGACCTCATTCCAAATTCTGTCCTCATATTCCTGATATTTTTGTGCAGCTTTCATTGCAAGCTCTTTATCATTAATAATCCAGACATATTTTTTACCATCCGGCACCTTAATACTCTCTAAATATCTTGCCTCAACTTTAGTGACCCATTCGATATTTTTTGTTTCATCATGCATATCAAAATGATCATATATTTTTCCTTCATACCAATAAGCTGACAATTCATCTTTCAAAGGATAAATCGATAAAATCACTACCCCATTTCTTCCCTCCTCACCATACTGATTTACAGCCTCATTAGCATTCAATATCTCAACACTTTTGATATCATCTGGACTTAAAAGCCAGAGATCTTCGTTCGTAACAACTTTATCTTGTAAAATGATAATTGGTGATTTATCATATCCATGCAACCTTAAAGTAGCCTCACCATTTCCTTCATTATCAGCTATGAATTCCAATACTCTTGATTCATTTTGCGATTTACTTTTTTCAGAATGAATTTCCTTAATGACCGGCTTTGGCTTAAAGTCATCAATGTAATCCATCGGATCTACGCGCTTATCACCTTTCTTTACCTCATAATGAAGGTGAGGTGCGGTAGACATCCCACTATTACCAGATAAGGCAATTACCTCACCTTTCTTTACTTGATCCCCCTCCTTCACTTTAAACTGAGAAAGCTGGGCATAGTAAGTTCTATATCCGTTTCCATGATCAATTTTTATCAACTTACCATAACCTTCCGATTTGTCTTGTAGCGATTCCACCACACCATTGGCTGTAGCCAATATTTGTGATCCAATAGGACATGAAAAATCAACCCCAAGATGCCACTGTTCTACTTTCTTAACCGGATGAATTCGTTTACCAAAACCAGAAGTTAAACGCACCAAGTCTTGACTTTTCACTGGCATAATTGATGGCACATTATCGTCCTGTTCAGTCTTGTTGAGTTGTGCTTTGGGTTCCGGCAGATTAAATGTCGGGAGCTTGAAGCTTGGTTCAGGAGTTAAAATTTCTGCCAGTTCATTCCCAACATTTTCAATCGGCTCGATGGCTTCCTTACTGGAGAAAGCGAAAATAACCGATACCAATACGGGCAGAGTCAATGCATACAGCAGCCCTGCATATTTATTTTTTTGTTTGTTCATCATGACAATTCGTTTTTTAATCATTGAAAAATTGAAATGACTCACTAAACCTGAATACGTGGCATACTGAAGCTGAGCATACAATACCTCCTGGTAACCAATCGGATCATTGTATTGGTTGATCACTGCCTCATCAGCCTGGAATTCATGGATTTCAATGAGTGCGTTTCGATACAAATAGATGAAGGGATTGAACCAAAACAGCGAAACAAGTAAATCCATCAGCAGCCGGTCAATCGAATGACGCTGCTTTACATGCACACACTCATGCGCCAGTATCTGATCAAAAGCATCTGACCCAAATACATCTTTGGGAATAAATACACTGGAAAAGAAACTAAACGGGCGAGTTTGTGACGTTTTAAAAAGTTTAAACCATCGTTTTTTTACATATTCTGAATGTTTTTTAAGTTTTTGAATAAAGAACAAATACACTATGGATCGTCCAATGAGGATTACTGTCGCCAGCACATATAGCCACGGCAGCAAATACCACATAGAAAAATTGGCTTCTCCGCTTTCTTTAGGTACAGGTACCATTACAAACTCCACAGCCGATTCTTGCATCCATACAATCACAGGAGATTCTTCCAGTGGCTGGACAGGTAATTGATCAGGTATCTCGATAAAAGGAATAGCAAAGCTTACGACCAAAGCAGCTAGCAAAAACAGCCTATTCCATCCATGACGAACAGAATTTCTCAATACGAATCTGTAAAAGGCATAGAAAATCGCTTGTATGACAAGCACTTTTCCGATATAGATCAACACTTCACTCATGATTTTCTCTGAGTTATTTGTTCGTCAATCAGTTTTCTAATAGCCTTGAGCTCCTCCACTGAGAGCTCTTCCTGGCTGGCAAAGAAGGAAGCAAACTTTTTCGCTGAGTTATCAAAAAAGCTACTCATCAGTCCATTCATGGATTGACGAGTGTACTTTTCCTTAGAAATCAGCGGATAATATTCCCTCGACTTCCCATGTGTTTCAAATCCGATGAACCCTTTTTTCACCAGTACATTTACCACCGTGGAGATGGTAGTGTAGGCAGGTGCCGGATCCGGATATTGCTCTACAATGTCCTTGAGGTAGGCTTTTTCCAGCCCCCAAAGGATCTGCATGAGTTGTTCTTCTGCTTTGGTCAATTCCTTCATAACACAATACTATAACTATAATTATAATTATACAACTATTTTTATAGTTATTATTATTCTGTGAGCATCTACTCCTAGATCAACTTTCCTGCTAATTCTTCGTAACTTTGAAATATGGAATGGCGAGAATATGTAATATCGGACAATAAAGTGCTTTTAGGTAAGCCAACGGTCAAGGGAACTAGAATTTCCGTTGAGCATATTATTGGTTTGCTTGCTCAAGGATGGTCTGAACAGCAGATTCTTGAGAATTATCCTCGCTTAACAAACGAATCCTTACAAGCCGTTTTCGCATACATACAGGACTGCATGAAGGATGGGCTTCTTTATTCCAACGCCTAACTTATTTAACCCTTGAAATTCTTAGCGAACGAAAATGTTCTATCGCAAGTGTCAACCATTTAAAATCGAAAGGATTTGACATCACTTCAATAGGGGTGGATGATTCAGGAATCTCTGATGAATATGTGATGAAAACTGCTATGGAGCAAGATCGAACCATAATCACCTATGACAGTGATTATGGCGAACTCATTTTCAAACATGGATTCAAACCAAACGCAGGAATCATTTTCATTAGGCAACAACCTGCCGATCCTCTTGAAACGGCAAAGATCGTTGACCGCCTAACTTCTAACTCCAACCTATCTTTCGAGCGTACTTTAACTGTTGTTGACTCAAACTCTTTGAGACAAAAGAAATACTAACACACCGACATAATTACTGAGTGGCCGTTACCTCACCTCGTCCTCTTCCGTGACGAGGATGTTAAAATCAATTGCATTTGAAATTCACTCAACATTACCTTAGTTCGTGTTCCAACGAAATAGAGATAAGGTTTTTGAAGACACTAAACAAGGCTGAAAGGCCTTTTCCAGCACCCATAGGATCTGCATGAGTTGTTCTTCTGCTTTGGTCAATTCCTTCATGAAGCAATACTATAATTATACAACTATTATTATAGTTATTAAAAAAATATTAGTAGCGTGTAACAATTCAATTGAGCTTGCATCCAAGGGTAAAAACAAAAATGAAAAAGCTATTATTAACACTTACATTTCTATCATTTTATTTGGCATCTACAGCCGGTTCTGCTATTCGAGTTGATAAGTCAGGTAGCGGAGAGGTGATTATGTTCTTACCAGGCTTTACAAGTCCCGGTACGGTTTGGAGTGAGACCATTCAGAACCTTAAGGGTGAATTTGAAAGTCATGTTGTTTCATATGCCGGATTCAACGGGATAGAAGCAATAGAAATGCCATGGTATAGCACCATCAAAGAAGAACTCATCGAATACATTGTTCAAAACAACCTTAAAGACCTCAATATCATAGGCCATAGCATGGGTGGCACCTTAGGCGCAGACCTTGCCGCTGAATTACCAGATCGAATCAATCGATTAATTGTCGTAGATGGTTTACCGTGCATGCGCGAAGTAATGATGCCTAATGTGCCTGCTTAGACGCTTCAATATGATAGTCCATACAATAATCAAATGTTGAGCATGGATAGCATTTCATTCAGACAAAATGCAGCAATGATGGCCAAATACATGACTCTAAAAGAAGAGAAAGTAGAAACGCTCATCCAATGGATATTGGATGCAGATAGAAAGACGTATGTCTACGGTTACACTGACTTATTAAAATTGGATATCAGGGAATCTTTGCCGAATGTAAAGGCCAAAACATTGATCATTGGTGCACCATTCCCTGATGCAGAGACAGTTCGAACGACATTCGAAAACCAATTTAAAGATGTACAGAACAAACAAGTTGTAATTGCCGAAGACAGCAGGCATTTCATCATGTTTGATCAGGAAGACTGGTTTTATGAAAAAGTAAATAGCTTTCTGGCTAAATGAGCACTCCTAACCCATCTGATTTTCAATCCATTTTTGACAAATATCAATCCATGGTCTCTCAAATGTGTCTGGGGTTTGTGTGTGGTGATCAGGACATAGCAAAGGATCTTACGCAGGAGGTATTTATCAGCACCTGGAACGCGATGGAAAGGTTTGAAGGCAGGTCTTCATATAAGACATGGATATACCGCATCACGGTAAACACCTGCCTTCAATACCATCGAAAAAACAAACGTCAAACACTTATCGATTTAAGCACGGTTGAAAATGACCTGGAAGAAGAGAGCAACATATCCAGCGTAGAAAGACAAAATGAATTGTATGTAGCCATCAATCAGCTCAATGAAGTCGATAGGCTTATTATCATGATGATATTGGAGGAACTGGAATATGAAGAGATTGCTGAGGTTATTGGTATTTCAGAAACCAATCTTAGGGTTAAGATTCATAGAATAAAAAAGAAATTAAAAAAACTAATGAGCAATGGATGACGAATTGAATAAACTCAAAAGCCAGTGGAAGGAAGTAAAGGCCTCTACCAAAAGTTCGACGCTTACTATTGATGAGGTGAGAGAACAAGCAAGGAAGAAGAAAAGAAACGTCAGGTATTCACACTATGGTAATATGTCAATACTGATCATTACGCTTATCATAATTTCATTGTTTTTCTATCATGTGACTCCATTTCAAGACCTGTTAAGTAAAATCGGGGTGGCATTAATGATAGGAGGATTAGCCTTACGAATACTCATTGAATGGGTAAGTGTGGTCAAATCGAAACAAATTGATTCAACCCATGAGGCACTTAAAAATATCAACAGCGCTTTAAAATTTTATAAATTCAGGAAGAAGATTCACGGGCCAATTACGGTTACAATAGTGTCATTGTATACGCTGGGTTTTTACATGTTAACGCCTGAATTCAGCAAATACATTGAGCTGCACTGGATGATAATTATGGATGTTGGATATGTTATTGGAGCACTTATACTAATTACTCAAATAAGGAAGAAAGGTATAAAAGTAGAAATGAACGATTTAGAAGAATTGATAGAATTGAAGAATGAAATAACAGCAACTGAAACACAAGCTTAAGCATCTCTTATCTCGATTCATACTTAAAAGAAATCAGCTCGTACCCTTGTGGTACACAATATGCCACTAACAAATCCATTAACTTTCCATATGAGACGATGGTTTATCCGTGCAAGTATTGCTTTAATTTTCATGTCATGCCAAACGAAACATGAGATGCAACCAATTGTAGTCATTGGAGGCGGATTAAATGGGAAGTGCCACTGCCTGGCACTTAGTACAAAATGGAGAGTCAGTCATTTTACTGGAACAACAAGATTCTATTTACACTTCAGGTTCTAGTCTGGGTGAAGCCCGAATCTCCCGCAGCTTAGGTCCTGCAAATGATATTTATGCCTATCTACAAATTAGAGGCATTGAGGAAACGAAAAAGTTGATCGACTTCCTGAATACCAAAGAGTCTCAAATCCATTCGATGGATGACATCTACACCACGTCTCCTGTTACATACATTTTCTATCCGGAAACCTCAGAAGAAATTGAAGTCTTCAACCTTGATCAACCCGACACACTACTTGATTCATCTTCAGATAGCATTGCCTTGGCAATGGACGCAGCAACCGCTGCTTCAAAATTTGAACTTGCGATACCTGATTCCTTAAAAATTATCCGTGAATACCGACAGTATTCAGGCACCATGAACCCTCATGCACTTATAAAAAAGCTTCATGTCGGAATTAAGTATTCAGGAGGAGAGATATTGTATAATCATCACGTAAGCAACATCAAACGTAATAGTCAAGGATATGAGGTGACTATTTATAATAAAAAGAAACAGGTTAAAAAAACCATTAAGACAGATCGTATTGTAGCAGCAGCCGGCCCATACAATGGTAGGTTATTAAAAAACCTATCACCAGCCATTGATCAACTCATCACTCCAAAGCGCTTGTTCCTTTCTTTTTTGAAAATCAAACCAACAGCTTACAATCAACTAAGTGAATTGCAAAAGAAAAAACTGATTGATGCTTACCCTGTCATCAAACTTCACTCAGAGTTATTTTACTCGATGATTGAAAAGTTTGACGCAGATGGTGTCCCGATTTTAAAAATTGGTGGCCATTTTAAGCGAACTGAAATCGAAAACCTGGACGATGTGTGGTCCCAGCCCTTAACTGATCAGGAAAAAGAATGGAGCACTGAACAAACGGTAGACTACCTGAAAATGATTGGATTAGCCATAGAGAAAAAAGATTTGGAGTACTTCGATGGTTATTCCTGCGTCTACTCGCTTACAAAATCAGAAGTACCTCTCGTTACCAACTTACCCCTTGAAGATGGGACATTTGATAAGAATGCGGTTCTCATAGGTGGAATGTCAGGAGTAGGAGCAAAAGGCACCATGACTTATGGACACATGGCTGCAAATCTTTTGCTTGGCCAGCAAGGATCTGAAGATCAGATGTACAAAAACACGCAAAAAGCTTTGGGTAATGAGCGGCTTAAAAGGGATTTAGCCAAACTTTCTATAGAATAGATCGTGCTAAACAAAAAAAGCCTCCAAATGGAGGCTTCAATATTCTTATTGCTTGATCTTATTTATTACTCGGATAAATCGCTACCTCTCCCAGCTCCTCTTCTATACGCAGCAGCTGATTGTATTTGGCCATTCTATCTGACCTACTCATCGAACCGGTCTTAATCTGACCACTATTTGTAGCAACAGCTATATCAGCAATGGTAGCATCTTCCGTCTCTCCGGAACGATGTGATACGACTGCCGTCCATCCTGCTTTGTGTGCCATTTCGATCGCATCCAAAGTTTCAGTTAGCGTACCGATTTGATTTACTTTTATCAAAATGGAGTTTGCAGCGTTTTCTTTAATGGCTTTCTCTAGAAACTTCACATTGGTTACCAACAGGTCATCACCTACCAATTGACATTTGTCCCCGATCTTCGCTGTTACCTTCTTCCAGCCTTCCCAGTCGTTTTCATCACAACCATCTTCAATACTATCAATAGGGTATTTATCTACTAACTCAGCAAGGTATTCAGCTTGCTCTTCACTAGATCGCTTAGCGCCGTTAGGTCCTTCAAATTTGCTGTAGTCGTATACGCCATTTTCAAAAAACTCAGAAGATGCACAATCGAGTGCGATAGTAACATCTTTACCCGGCTTATATCCTGCCTTTTCAATAGCCGCTAAAACACTTTCCAGGGCTTCCTCAGTACCACCTTCAAAGTTTGGTGCAAAACCGCCTTCATCCCCTACTGCTGTGCTTAACCCTTTGTCATGGATGATTGCTTTCAAATTATGAAAAACTTCGCCACCCATTCGTAATGCTTCAGTAAAAGTAGGTGCACCTACTGGGCGAATCATAAATTCCTGAAATGCTATAGGAGCATCAGAGTGAGAACCACCATTGATAATATTCATCATTGGTACAGGAAGCGTTTTCGCATTGGCCCCTCCAATATATCTATAGAGTGGCAATTGGCATGCATCAGCTCCTGCATGAGCAACAGCTAAAGACACCCCTAATATTGCATTAGCGCCAAGCTTTGACTTATTTGGTGTACCATCTAAATCAATCATCAACTGATCGATATAAGCCTGCTCCACAACTAAAAGCCCCTCAATTTCAGGAGCAATGATATCGTTCACGTTATCTACCGCCTTTTGAACACCTTTACCCATATACCGAGACTTGTCACCGTCTCTGAGTTCCACTGCTTCATGCTCTCCTGTGGATGCACCTGAAGGAACCGCAGCTCTTCCAATGTAGCCATCTTCTGTGATTACCTCTACCTCTACAGTAGGGTTACCTCGGGAGTCCATAATCTGACGGGCAAATACACTTTCGATAACGCTCATTACTTATTGTCTTTTATTAGTTGGATAAAATCGTCAAATAGATAAATAGAATCGTTGGGTCCCGGAGAAGATTCCGGGTGATATTGCACAGCAAATGCCGGCTTGTTTTTCAGTCTCAGACCTTCAACTGTATTATGATTCAAATCAATATGAGTTAACTCAGCAACATCTGATTTTTTTAAGGCATCCATTTCCACAGCAAACCCGTGATTCTGAGATGTGACTTCACTCAATCCTGTATTCAAATTCTTTACAGGATGATTGAGTCCTCTGTGTCCATGATGCATTTTATACGTTGGGATGCCTACTGCCAGTGCCAGTATCTGACTACCCATACAGATGCCGAATGTTGGCTTGTTAGCATCCAAAATTTCTTTCACCGTATTGGATGCATAATCCATCACCGCCGGATCACCAGGCCCGTTCGAAATGAAATATCCGTCTGGATTCCATTTCTCCATTTCTGTGAAAGTTGTTTTTGCTGGAAATATTCGGCAATGACAATTTCTGTTCACCAGATTTTTCAGAATAGATTTCTTTATTCCAAGATCCAACACAGCCACTTTAAAGCCATCGTTATCTTCACCTAGTTCATAAGGTTCTTTTGTTGTAACCTGAGTAGAAAGCTCTAGTGCTTCCATACTAGGAATTTTATCTAGCTCTGCCTGTAGAGCATCTCCTTCCAGTTCTGAGGAGATAATCGCATTCATTGCACCTTTAGTACGAATATGGCGGACAATTTTTCTGGTATCTACACCGGCAATGCCAACAGTATTGTTTTTCTCCAAAAATTCCTGAAGACTTTCTGTTGCCTTTGTCCGACTATAGATGTGTGAAAAATCATTGACTACCAATCCTTTGATTGTTGGTGAGTCACTTTCTACCTCTTCGTCTATTGCTCCATAGTTTCCTATGTGAGAGGTAGTATTCACAATGATTTGACCATAATAGGACGGATCAGTGTATATCTCCTGGTATCCGGTCATTCCGGTATTAAAGCAGATTTCTCCGCCTGATGTACCTTGTTTACCAATGGAGTATCCAGTAAATGTGGTGCCGTCTTGTAGTAAAAGTGTTGCTTTCTTACGGATAGGGTATTTCATACTGGGGAGCAAAAATAGTTACGGATTGGGCAATAAAAAAGCCATCCACTAAAACGTGAATGGCTTATATATTTTTGGAGAAATAGACACTTAATCTTCTTTCTTCTTGTCTTCGTCTTTAGACTCTTCCTTAGCCTCTGCTTTCGGCTCCTCTGTTTCCTCAGCTTTAGTTTCAACTTCCTCAGCCTTGGCTTCTTCCTTCACTTCTTCAGTTTTTGCTTCCGCCACTTCTTCCTCTTTCACCTCTACTGCTTCAGCTTTCGTCTCCTCTTTCTTCGTTTTACTCTTACCGCCTCTTCTCGATCTTCTGGTTTTAGCTTTTCCGCTATCCGCTTCGCTAAGAAGTAATTCATTGAAGTCAACCAATTCCATCATGCACATCTCTGCATTATCACCAAGTCTAGCACCAGTTTTAATTATTCTGGTATATCCACCCGGGCGACTTGCAATCTTTCCGGCTACATTATTAAATAGCTCAGTAACAGATTCTTTATCTTGAAGGTAAGAGAATACCACTCTTCTGGAGTGAGTATCATCTGTTTTTGACTTGGTAAGAATTGGCTCAATAAATTTTCTAAGCGCTTTCGCCTTAGCTACAGTGGTATTGATTCTCTTATGCATGATAAGAGAAGAAGCCATATTAGAAAGCATTGCACTTCTATGTGCAGTCTTTCTACCAAGGTGATTAAATTTCTTTCCGTGTCTCATTATTCTTCCTCCAATTTGTATTTGCTAAGATCCATACCGAAAGTAAGGCCTTTATCTGAAACCAATTGCTCCAATTCAGCAAGTGACTTCTTACCGAAATTTCTAAACTTCATCATATCAGAAATCTCAAGAGACACAAGGTCTCCAAGAGTTCTTACATCAGCAGCTTTCAGACAGTTGTAAGCTCTTACTGACAGATCAAGATCATTAAGATTAGTCTTAAGCATCTTTCTCATGTGCAATAGCTCTTCATCTACCTGCTCTGGCTCACCAGCTTCTTGAGTCTCCAGGATCATATTCTGATCAGAGAACAACATGAAGTGTTGAATTAAAATATTTGCTGCGCCTTTAAGAGCATTTTCAGGGTGGATAGATCCATCAGTCTCAATATCAAGCGTTAACTGCTCATAGTCAGTTTTCTGCTCTACCCTTGTGTTCTCAACGCTATATTTTACGTTCTTAATTGGCGTAAATATTGAATCGATAGCGATGAAACCAAAATTTTGCTCTGCTGGCTTATTCTCATCTGCACCTACATATCCTCTACCTTTTGAAATGGTCAATTCCATCTCAAACTTTGCTGATTCATCTAGGTGACAAATCACATGGTCAGGATTTAAGATCTCAAAGGAGGTAGTTGCTTTAGCAAGGTCACCGGCTGTTAGTTTCTTCATGTTGGAAACATTTACGGTGATAGATCCGTCAGCAACTTCTTCAATCTTCTTGAAACGAACCATTTTCAGGTTCAAGATCATTTCACTCACATCCTCAACTACACCTTCGATGGTAGAGAACTCATGCAGCACACTTGGTATTTTCACACCCGTGATTGCATAACCCTCCAAAGAAGATAGAAGAATTCTTCTTAAAGCATTACCGATTGTAACACCGTAACCTTTTTCAAGGGGTTTGAAAGTAAAGAGGCCATGGAAATCATCTGCTTTTTCCATTACCACTTTTTCCGGCATTTGAAATGCTAGGATAGACATATATCTTATTTTTTGAGTGTTTACTTAGAGTACAATTCGACGATCAACTGTTCCTTGATGTTTTCAGGGATTTCCTCTCTACTAGGAGAGTTCAAAAACTTACCAGACATGCTGGCAGAATCCCATTCCAACCAGGAATAGCTTCTAGCATTAGATGATAGGCTATCAGTAATAGCTTCAAGAGACTTTGATTTCTCTCTAACACCAATGATGTCGTTATTTCTTAATGTGTAAGAAGGTACATTAACTATCTCACCATTCACAGTAATGTGCTTGTGTGAAACGAGTTGTCTTGCAGCTCTTCTTGTAGGCGCAATACCTAATCGGAATACGGTATTATCCAATCTTGCTTCCAATAATTGAAGTAAGATTTCACCTGTAATTCCACTTTTTCTTGAAGCCTTGTCAAAGACATTAGCGAACTGACGCTCCAATACACCATACGTGTACTTCGCTTTTTGCTTTTCAGCCAGCTGGATAGCGTATTCAGATTGCTTCTTTCTTCTGCCTCTTCCATGCTGACCCGGAGGGTAAGCCTTCTTCTGTAGCGCTTTGCTAGCTCCGAAGATTGGCTCTCCAAATCGTCTTGAAATTTTAGTCTTAGGCCCAGTATATCTTGCCATTATCTATAACTATTTAATATCTTAAACTCTTCTTCTTTTCGGTGGTCTACATCCATTGTGAGGCAGTGGAGTTACATCTTTGATCATGGTAACTTCAATTCCCGTATTTTGGATAGTTCTGATGGCAGACTCTCTTCCTGATCCAGGTCCTTTCACAAAAACCTCTACTTTACGTAAACCCAGGTCATAAGCTTTTTGTGCACACTCTTGTGCAGCAACCTGAGCAGCGTATGGCGTATTCTTTTTAGAACCACGGAAACCCATTTTACCCGCTGAAGCCCAGCTGATAACCTGACCGGTTCCGTTGGTCATTGAAATGATGATATTGTTGAATGATGCTTTAATATGAGCTTGGCCAATCGCATCAACCGCAACAACTCTCTTTTTAGCTTTATCTTTTCTCTTTTGTGCCATCTATCTATTACTTAACAGCTTTCTTCTTGTTAGCAACCGTTTTTCTCTTGCCTTTTCGAGTTCGAGCATTATTCTTGGTGTGCTGTCCTCTTACCGGAAGACCCTTTCTATGACGAAGGCCTCTGTAACAACCGATATCCAATAATCGTTTGATACTCATTTGTATCTCTCCCTTGAGAACACCTTCTACCTTGTATTTTTCTCGGATAGCAGTTCTTACACTACCACCTTCATCGTCAGTCCAGTCCTGAACTTTTTTGTTCGGATCTACACCGGCTTCAGCCAAAATCTTTTGAGCTGATGTTTTACCAATGCCGAAGATGTAAGTCAAGGCAATCTCGCCTCGCTTGTTATCGGGAATATCTACTCCTGCAACTCTTGCCATAATTATCCTTGTCTCTGTTTAAACTTTGGATTCTTTTTATTGATTACATAAAGCTTCCCTTTCCTCCTGATCACTTTGCAATCAACGCTTCGTTTTTTTACGGATGCTCTTACTTTCATTTCTTTTCTATTTTATCAGTCTATGACTGTTATTTATAGCGATAAACTATTCTTCCTTTTGTTAAGTCATACGGTGACATCTCCAACTTCACCTTATCTCCCGGTAAAATCTTGATGTAGTGCATTCTCATCTTTCCTGAGATATGCGCGATCACCTCGTGACCGTTTTCAAGTTCTACTCTAAACATTGCGTTTGACAATGCTTCCACAATCGTACCGTCTTGTTCTATGGATGCTTGTTTTGCCATTATGCTGCTTGAGTTCTTCCTTTTACTCTACCTGATTTCATCATTCCTTCATAATGCCTCATGAGTAGGTAGCTCTCAATCTGCTGAAGGGTATCAAGGATAACACCAACCATAATCAATAACGATGTTCCTCCGTAGAACTGGGCAAAACCCTGATTCACTCCTGCTATCATTGCAAAGGCAGGAAGGATAGCGATAATCGCCAGGAAGATCGATCCTGGTAGTGTAATTCTTGACAAAATATTGTCTAAGAAATCAGCAGTTTGTTTACCCGGTTTTACGCCCGGTACAAAACCACCATTTCTTTTCATATCATCTGCAATCTGATTAGGATTGATTGTAATGGCAGTGTAAAAGAATGTGAATACGATAATCATAATCGCAAACGTTAAATTATACTGCCATGATGTGAAGTCCGAGAATGTGGTACCTACATAGTTAGCAAAGTCACTTTCCTCTCTCCACAATCCAGCCAACATAGCCGGAAGGAACATGATTGACTGAGCAAAGATGATAGGCATTACACCGGAAGCATTCACTTTCAATGGAATGTACTGTCTTTGACCTCCATATACCTTATTGCCAACGACTTGTTTCGCATACTGTACTGGTACTCTTCTTACAGCCTGTACTAAGGCTACTGTAACAAGTACAACAAAGAACAGCGCAACCAGTTCCAGAATAAAAAGTAACATCTCGCTCATTCCTCTTGTGATTGCTTCAGCAGCAATACTTCCAGGGAACTGAGCTATAATACCAATCATAATGAGCATTGAGATACCATTTCCAATACCTTTATCAGTAATTTTCTCTCCAAGCCACATACAGAAGATGGTTCCTGAAGTGATTATGATTACTGAAGTAAACTTCCAGAAGAAGGTATTATTTATGATCGCTTCAGCCGGCACAGCCGCTGATACGAAACTGAATCCTTGCGCAAAGCAAATGGCTATGGTCAGTACTCTTGTAAGTTGATTGATTTTCTTTCTTCCACTATCTCCCTCTTTCTGGAGTTTCTGAAAATAAGGAACAGCCACTGTCATTAACTGCAACACGATGGATGCCGAAATGTAGGGCATGATACCTAGGGAGAAAATCGATACATTGCTAAATGCACCTCCTAAAAAGGTATCCAATAATCCAAAGATACCACTCGCTTCTCCACCAAGCTGTGACGGATCCACACCAGGAAGTACTATGAAAGAGCCAATTCTAAAAATCACCAAAAACCCTATTGTATTTAGGATTCTGGTTCTTAGCTCCTCAATTGAAAAAATGTTTCGTATGGTATCTATGAATTTCTTCATTATTCAACTACTGTAATTGATCCACCAGCTTTCTCAATTGCTTCCTGAGCAGATTTTGAGAATTTATGTGCTGTAACTTTTAGTCCTGCCTTTAATTCGCCTCTACCCAAAACTTTGATAATATCGTTTTTCTGAGCAAGACCATTTTCTTTAAGGATCTCAGGAGTAACTTCTTTTAGTTTTTTTGCTTCACTTAGTTTCTGAAGATCATCCAGGTTGATTGGCTTAGATACAACTTTATTGTTGTTTTTGAAACCAAACTTTGGAACTCTTCTTTGTAGAGGCATCTGCCCTCCTTCAAAACCGGTTTTTCTTGAATAACCGGATCTTGATTGAGCACCTTTATGTCCTCTAGTAGATGTACCACCTCTTCCAGAGCCTTGTCCTCTACCTACTCGCTTTCTATTTTTTGTTGAGCCTTCTGCAGGCTTTAATGATTCAAGTCTCATGTTTACAGCTCTTTAACTTCTACTAAGTGATTCACCGTTTTGATCATCCCCTCAATTGAAGGATTTAATTCTTTTTCAACGGACTTATTGATTTTACCAAGACCTAAAGCAACCATCGTTTTTTGCTGGTTTTTAGGACGCTTGATTGTACTTCTCTTCTGTGTGATTAATACTTTTCCCATTTTCTTAGCCATTGAAAACTTTATCTAATGACACTCCTCTTTGCTGTGCAACAGCAAATGGGTCTCTCATTTTATTCAACGCATCAAAAGTTGCCTTTACCACATTGTGTGGGTTTGAAGACCCTTTCGATTTAGCAAGTACATCATGCACTCCGGCACTCTCCAATACTGCACGCATCGCTCCACCGGCAATTACACCAGTACCAGCTGCTGCAGGCTTAAGAAGTACCAAACCTCCACCAAACTTTCCAATCGCTTCATGTGGAACAGTTCCTTTGAATACTGGCACTTTCACTAGATTCTTTTTGGCATCATCGATACCTTTAGTAATCGCGTCAGTAACCTCATTTGCCTTACCAAGTCCGTATCCAACAACACCATTTCCATCTCCTACTACTACGATAGCAGAGAAGCTGAATCGACGACCACCTTTTACTACTTTCGCTACTCTTTTGATCGCAACTACTCGCTCCTGAAGGTCGATTTCACTTGCTTTTATAGATCTTATATTGCTTTGTGACATAATTTCTGTTCCTTAGAATTTTAATCCTCCTTCTCGAGCACCTTCAGCTAATGACTTAACACGACCATGATATGGATATCCGCCCCTATCAAAAACGACTGTTTCAATGCCTGCACTCTTTGCATTCTCTGCTAGCTTCTTCCCTACTTCCTTAGCTACCTCTACGTTCAAGTTTGGCTTACCAATTTCTTTCGTAGAAGCTGATGCCAATGTTTTACCATTTACATCATCAATAAGCTGGGCATAAATACCCTTGTTGCTTTTGAATACAGACACTCTAGGTCTTTCTGCAGTACCCGAAATCTTTCTTCGAATACCCAGTCTAAGTCTTTTTCTTCTTGCTGTTTTAGTAATTGCCATGTCTTATTATTTAGCAGCAGTTTTACCAGCTTTTCTTCTAATTTGTTCTCCAATGAAGCGAATACCTTTTCCTTTGTATGGCTCCACTTTTCTAAGTGACTTGATTTTTGCTGAAATCTGACCAACTAGCTGTTTGTCTATTCCTTCAACAGTCACCTTAGGATTTTTTCCTTTTTCTGTCTCAGCAGAAACCTTGATTTCTTCCGGTACAGCAAAGTATATACTGTGTGAGTATCCAAGGTTAAGCTCCAATACGTTGTTTTGAACAGTCGCTTTGTAACCAACACCTACAAGCTCCATCTCCTTCTTGAATCCATTACTTACACCTTCGACCATGTTATTTACCAATGATCGGTACAGTCCGTGTAATGACTTATGTCTTTTCTGCTCAGTTGGACGCTCTACTGTCATCACTCCGTCTTCCACTTTACAAGTGATATCCGGATCTATTTGCTGAGTCAGCTCACCTTTAGGACCCTTTACACTCACGGTATTCTTATCAACCGTGATTGAAACTCCTTCAGGTATATTTATTGGTGCTTTTCCTATCCTTGACATCTCAATTCTATTAATACACGTAACATAAAACTTCTCCACCTACATTTTCTCGACGTGCTTCCTTGTCAGAAATCACACCTTTAGATGTAGATAAAATTGCGATACCAAGACCATTCAATACTCTTGGCAGGGTATCCGCCGCGGCATATTTTCTAAGCCCTGGCGTACTAACACGCTGCAGGCTTGTTATTGCCGACTGTTTGGTCTGAGGATTGTATTTCAAGGCAATTTTAATAATGCCCTGCTTGCCATCTTCCTCAAACTTGTAGTTTCGGATGAAGCCCTTGCTGTGCAATACCTTAGTGATCTCCTTCTTTAAATTAGAAGCAGGCACCTCTACTACACGGTGGTTCGCTGTTATTGCATTGCGAACCCTTGTTAAATAATCTGCTATCGGGTCTGTTACCATTTCTTAAACACACTTATCCCCCTCTGAAAAAGGGGGTGCAAAAATAATAATTTATATTTTGAAACGAAAGGAAGATTTTAAATCTACCAGCTTGCTTTTGTTACACCTGGTATTTTTCCTTCGGATGCCATCTCTCTGAATGTCACCCTAGAGATACCAAATCTCCTCATATAGCCCTTAGGCCTACCTGTAAGCTTACATCTGTTATGCAATCTCACCTTTGAAGAGTTTCTTGGTAGCTTATCCAACGCCTGATAATCTCCAGCTTCTTTCAAAGCTTTTCTTTTCTCAGCGTATCTTGCTACAAGCTTTTCTCTTTTTCTTTCTCTCGCTTTTACTGCTTCTCTAGCCATAATTTCTTAGTTCTTCTTTGAAGTAAACGGCATACCAAGAGATCTTAATAATTCTAGACTCTCTTCATCAGTTTGTGCTGTTGTCACAAACGTGATATCCATACCTGTAATTTTGTTTACTTTATCGATACTGATTTCAGGGAAGATGATTTGCTCTTGTACACCTAGTGTATAGTTACCTCTTCCGTCAAACCCCTTTTCTCTAATTCCTTTGAAGTCTCTTACTCGAGGCAATGCGATTGTTACCAATCTGTCAAGGAATTCATACATCTTATCTCCGCGTAGCGTTACTTTAGCTCCGATCGGCATTCCTTCTCGTAACTTAAAGTTTGAAACTGACTTCTTAGCTATGGTAGGAACAGCTTTTTGACCTGAGATCATTGTAAGCTCCTCAACCCCTACGTCAACTAACTTCTTATCAGATACAGCAGCACCAATTCCTTTATTGATGGCGATCTTGGTTAGCTTCGGCACTTCCATTACCGATTTATACTGAAATTTATCCTTCAAATGAGAGATAATTTCTTTGCTATATTTTTCTTTTAATCTAGGACTAGCCATTAGTGATAAATTCTCCTGATTTTTTTGAATATCTCTGCAGCTTGTTGTCTGCATTTTTCTTTCTGCCTATTCGAGAAGCATCTCCAGAAGATGGATCAACCACCATAAGATTACTTAAATGAATTCCAGCTTCTGTTTGCTGGATTCCTCCTTCAGGATTTTCAGCAGAAGGCTTAACATGCTTGGTTACCATGTTAGCTCCCTCAACAACAGCTCTATACTTTGTGGTATCCACTTCAAGTACTTTACCGGATTTCCCTTTGTCGTTACCGGCAATGATCTTGACAGTATCTCCTTTTCTTACGTGAAATTTTATTTTGCTCATCATTAAAGTACTTCAGGTGCTAATGATACAATTTTCATAAACTGCTTCTCTCTAAGCTCTCTGGCAACCGGACCGAAGATCCTGGTTCCTCTTGGCTCATCGTTTGCAGTGAGAAGTACAGCAGCATTATCCTCGAATCGAATATAGCTTCCGTCTTTTCTTCGAACTTCTTTTTTAGTTCGTACTACAACAGCTCTTGAAACAGTTCCTTTTTTCAAACTACTTGATGAAAGTGCATGCTTAACAGTCACAATCACTTTGTCACCAACAGAAGCATATCGCTTCTTGGTGCCACCAAGCACACGGATAACTAGCACTTCTTTAGCGCCGCTATTGTCCGCAACAGATAATCTTGACTCCTGCTGTACCATTATTTTGCTCTTTCAATAATTTCAACCAATCTCCATCTTTTGCTTTTGCTCATTGGACGAGTTTCCATCACTTTTACAGTATCTCCGATATTGCAATCGTTCTTCTCATCATGAGCAGTGAGCTTAGTGGTTTTTCTCACAAACTTTCCGTAGATCGGGTGCTTAACTTTTCGTTCAACAGCTACCGTGATGCTTTTCTGCATTTTATTGCTCACCACTTGTCCGATTCTTTCTTTTCTTAAATTTCTTTCCATTACTGAAAATTATTTGCTTGCTTCAGCAACTTGGTTTAATTCTTTGGCTCTTATTTCTGTCTGAATTCTTGCCACCAATCTTCTATTCTCACGAATTTTCATTGGGTTCTCGATTGGAGTAATGCTATGTGCAAACTTTAGTTTGGCGTAGTTCTCCTTCTCTACTGCAAGCTTGTTTTTCAGCTCGTCCAGACTCAATCCTCTTAATTCAGAATTTTTCATTACTCTGGCTTATAATCTTTTGCTAATGTGAATTTTGTCGTGATTGGCAACTTCTGTGCTGCTAATCTTAAAGCTTCTTTAGCCAACTCGATATCTACTCCTGCTGCCTCGAAAAGAACAGTTCCAGGCTTAACAGTAGCTACCCAATACTCAGGAGCTCCTTTACCTTTACCCATCCTTACTTCTGCTGGCTTCTTAGTCACAGGCTTGTCTGGAAAGATTCGGATCCAAACCTGACCTTCTCTTTTCATAGCTCTGGTCATGGCGATCCTTGCCGCCTCTATCTGACGACTTGTAATCCATCCCGGCTCCATTGCCTTGATTCCAAAAGTTCCGAATGCTAGTCTATGCCCACGTTGAGCAAGACCCTTCACTCGGCCTTTTTGCATTTTTCTAAATTTCGTTCGTTTTGGCTGTAACATGCTTTACAAAACTTTACTTTCTTCTTCTATTTTCTCTTCTCCTTCTATTCGGAGCTCCACCTGGTGCGTTATTTCCGCCACCTGATTGACCTACATTCGGAGAAAGGTCTCTCTTACCGAAAACTTCTCCTTTAAAAATCCACACTTTGATACCAATTTTTCCATAAATGGTATGAGCTTCTGTGATTGCATAATCAATATCAGCTCTCAAAGTATGTAGAGGAATTCTACCCTCTTTATACTGCTCACTTCTCGCCATCTCAGCTCCACCTAGTCTTCCTGAGCATTTAATTTTAATTCCCTGAGCTCCAACTCGCATAGAAGAAGCGATTGCTTGCTTCATAGCTCTTCGGAAAGAGATTCTTGCCTGAAGCTGCTGAGCGATAGATTCACCTACTAGCTTAGCATCTAATTCAGGTCTTTTGATTTCGAAAATGTTGATCTGAAGATCTTTACCAGTCAAGTTTTTCAACTCTTCTTTGATCTTATCTACTTCAGATCCCCCTTTACCAATTACCACACCCGGACGAGCAGTATGAACTGTAAGGGTTATTCTTTTCAACGTTCGCTCAATCACTACTTTTGAAATACCGCCTTTTGGCATACGAGCAGCGATGTACTTGCGTATTTTGTTGTCTTCAACAATTTTGTCAGCATAGGACTTGCTATCAAACCAGGCAGAATCCCACCCTTTAATAACTCCTAATCTAAATCCAACTGGGTTTACTTTTTGTCCCATTACTTGTTGCTTTCTTTAGTTTCGTTTGTATCCTGATTGTGATTATCAATTACGATAGTCACGTGATTTGATCTTTTTCTGATTCTGTGAGCTCGTCCTTGAGGTGCAGGTCTTAATCTCTTAAGCATTCTCGCACTGTCTACATAGATTTCCTTCACATAAAGGTCAGCTTCTTCGATGCTGATATCTTCATTCTGCATTTGCCAGTCAGCGATTGCAGTAAGAAGCAATTTCTCAATAGTATTCGAGGCATGGTGTGCATCGAACCTAAGAATATTAAGAGCAACATTGGCACGCTCACCTCTAATCATGTCCGCAACAAGTCTCATCTTTCGAGGAGAAGTTGGAACGTTTCTCAGTGATGATTTTACCGCACCGAGCTTTCCTTTGTTCTCTTCACGGAATTTCTTATCAGCTTCTTTTTGAAGTCTGATGCGTACTGATTTCTTTAATTTCTTTTCAGCTTCCATTGGTGCTCTTATCTTTTACCTTTATCCTTCTTGGCAATGTGTCCTCTGAAGTTTCTCGTTGGTGCAAATTCGCCAAGTTTATGTCCTACCATATTTTCAGTTACGAAAACAGGGATGAATTTATTTCCATTATGTACAGCGAAAGTGTGACCTACGAAATCCGGAGAAATCATTGATCTTCTTGACCAAGTCTTAATCACAGACTTCTTTCCCGACTCATTCATCGCGTCAACTTTCTTCTCAAGACGAAAGTCTATATAAGGTCCCTTTTTTAATGATCTTGACATTATTTCCTTCGTTTAACTATCTGCTTATCAGAATACTTATTTGGTCTTCGGGTCTTCATACCCTTAGTGTAAAGACCATTTCTAGATCTTGGGTGACCTCCGGAAGATCTTCCTTCACCACCACCCATTGGGTGATCAACAGGGTTCATGGCTACACCTCTTACTCTAGGTCTCTTTCCTAACCACCTGTTTCTTCCAGCTTTGCCTAGTCTCACACTCATGTGATCAGAGTTAGAAACAGTACCCACTGTCGCAAGACATGTATTAAGTACCATTCTCATTTCACCTGAAGGAAGTTTTACTGTAGAGTATTTTCCTTCTCTCGCTACCAACTGCACATAGGTTCCGGCACTTCTTGCCATCACTCCACCTTTACCAGGTTTTAGCTCGATATTATGAATGATTGTACCTAGAGGTATATCTGAAAGGAAAAGTGCATTACCTACTTCAGGTGCAATCCCTTTACCAGAGTTTACCACTGTTCCAACTTCCAATCCGGCTGGAGCTAGAATGTATCTTTTTTCACCGTCGGCGTAGTAAAGCAATGCAATTCTTGCAGATCTGTTCGGATCGTACTCAATTGCCTTTACTGTTGCAGGAACTCCATGCTTGTCTCTTTTGAAGTCGATGATTCTAAGCTTACGCTTATGACCACCTCCTACATTTCGGACAGTCATTCGTCCCTGATTATTTCTACCACCATTTCTTTTAGTAACTGTAACCAATGATCTCTCTGGAGTCGATTTGGTTACGTCATCAAAGACAGGAGCCATTCTATATCTCTGTCCTGGGGTAGTCGGTTTAAGTTTTTTTACAGCCATTTCTTTATATTATATCCCGCTATAAAAATCGATTATATCTCCCTCAGCCACCTGCACTACTGCTTTTTTGTACGCCGGGGTTCTTCCTTCAATGACTCTTGACTTGGTATATCTTCTCTTTGATTTACCAGGCTGAATCATCGTGTTTACAGATTCAACAGTAACACCGTAAGTTTTTTCAACTTCAGCCTTAATCTGAACCTTGTTAGCATCCTTCGTAACTACGAATCCGTACTTACCGTGCTCATTCAGAGCGGATACTTTTTCAGTAACTAATGGTTTTATTAAAACTCCCATCTTAGTTCAATCTTTCTTTTAGTTGATCAAGAGACCCTTCACAGATAATCAATCGCTCTGCGTTGATTAGATCGTAAGTACTCACCTCATCAACAGTTGAAACATGTGCCTTTTTAAGATTTCTTGATGACAAGAAAACGTTCTTGTTTTTATCAGACACTAAAAACAATGCTTTTTTGTCTGATAATGAAAGGCTATTTAGGATACTGATGAATTCTTTAGTTTTTGGTGCTTCAAAAGTGAAGTCTTCCAAAATCTGAATTGCTTTTTCTTTTGCTCTTGAAGAAAGTACTGACTTTCTAGCCAATTTTTTCACCTTCCTATTAAGCTTGAATCCATAATCTCTTTGCTTAGGACCAAAAATGGTTCCTCCACCTCTGAAAATAGGAGACTTTATACTACCAGCACGGGCTGTACCTGTACCTTTTTGTTTTTTGATCTTTCTGGTAGAACCAGTGATCTCTCCTTTTTCTTTAGTTTTTGCAGTTCCTTGTCGCTGATTAGCTAAGTAACTTTTTACATCAAGGTAAACTGCGTGCTCATTTGGCTCTATGCCGAATACGCTCTTGTCAAGGCTGATTTCTCTACCTGTTTCCTCTCCTTTAATATTTAATACAGCTACCTTCATGATTACTTCTCAAGTATTACGAATGAATTTTTAGCTCCAGGGATTGATCCGGATACTAACACTAGGTTATTTTCAGGATATACCTTCACGATTCTAAGGTTCAGTACCTTCACTCTCTCACCGCCAGTTCTACCAGCCATCCTAAGGCCTTTGAAAACTCTAGATGGAAATGATGCTGCACCAATAGATCCTGGTGCTCTCATTCTATTATGCTGACCGTGAGTTGCCTGACCAACACCGCCGAAACCATGTCGTTTCACAACTCCCTGAAAACCTTTACCTTTTGTAGTACCAATGGCATCAACATAGTCTTGCTCATTGAATACGTCTTCAATTTTGATCTCATTTCCAAGTTTAATTTTATCTTCAAACTCTTCTCTGAAATCTCTGAATTCAACCACCTTTTGCTTAGGAGTAGTCTTTGCCTTCGCAAAATGACCCTGAAGCGCTTTAGGTGTGTTTTTTTCCTTTCGCTCACCGTATGCCAACTGCACAGCTCTATATCCGTCAGACTCTTCGTTCTTAACTTGGGTCACGACGCAAGGACCAGCCTCAACAAGGGTACAAGCGATGCTTTTACCGTTCTCGTCGAAGACGTTAGTCATTCCTACTTTCCTTCCTATTAAACCAGGCATTTTCTACTCGTTTATATCTTTTAATTACCCTCTCAGGCAAACTTTTCGTGAAAAGGACTGCAAAGATAGCAAATCCACATGCCGAACAAAAAATTTGATCGGTTATTTTTTAGACAAAAAAAGAACCAATCGATATAGACCAATTGGTTCTTTAGGCCGGTTAAAACCGGATTATACTTTAATCTCTACGTCTACTCCACTAGGAAGCTCAAGCTTCATTAGTGCGTCAACTGTTTTTGCACTGTTACTGTAGATATCTACCAATCTTTTGTAAGTGCAAAGTTGAAATTGCTCTCTAGCTTTTTTGTTCACGTGAGGTGACTTAAGTACAGTGAATTTTTCCTTCACAGTAGGCAATGGAATTGGTCCACTTACAACTGCTCCAGTAGTTTTTACTGCTCGAACAATTTTCTCAGAAGACTTGTCAACCAGATTGTGGTCGTAAGACTTTAGTTTTATTCTAATTTTTTGGTTCATCTTCTAATCTTTATACGTTAGCTGTGCCTTTTACTTCAGCAATAATGCCTTCAGCAATATTCTTAGGCACTTGATCGTAGTGCGAGAATGTTAATGAAGCTGTTGCTCTACCTGAACTATTTGTTCTTAGGTCAGTCACATATCCGAATAATTCTGATAATGGCACATCTGCCTTCACTACAGTTGAGGTTCCTCTTGTGTCCATTCCCTTCATCATACCTCTTCTCTTATTCAAATCACCGGTGATTGTCCCAGTGTACTCATCCGGAGTAACAACCTCAACAGCCATGATTGGCTCAAGGATTACCGGGCCACATTTTTGAGCAGCAGCTTTAAACCCTGATCTTGCAGCAAGTTCGAATGATAGTGAATCTGAATCCACATCGTGGAAGGATCCATGATACAATCTAACTTTCATATTATCAACAGGGTAACCTGCTAATGGTCCGTTAACCATTGCTTGCTCAAATCCTTTTTGGATTGCAGGGATGAATTCTTTTGGAATAACACCTCCAACAATTTGATTAACAAATTGAAGTCCTGCTTCTTCGTGATCTTCGTCTTTTGGTCCGATCTCGAATACAATATCAGCAAACTTACCTCGACCACCAGACTGCTTCTTATAAACTTCTTTGTGCTCTACAGAAGTCGTAATTGCTTCTTTATATGCAACCTGAGGAGCTCCCTGGTTGATTTCAACCTTAAACTCTCTTTTCAGACGATCAATGATAATATCAAGGTGAAGCTCTCCCATTCCTTTAAGAATGGTTTGACCCGTTTCGTGATTCGTTTCAACCTGCAGCGTTGGGTCTTCTTCAACAAGCTTACCAATCGCTACTCCTAACTTATCCACGTCAGCCTGTGCCTTTGGCTCAATCGCATATCCAATTACCGGATCTGGGAAAACCATAGATTCTAATACAATCTTAGCTTTCTCGTTACAAAGTGTATCACCAGTCTTGATATCTTTAAATCCAACTACCGCTCCGATATCTCCACAATGCAGTTGATCAATTTGATTCTGCTTGTTAGCATGCATCTGGAAAATTCTGGAGATACGCTCTTTCTTGCTTGTACGCGTATTGAAAACGTAAGAGCCAGACTCTAACGTACCTGAATACGAACGCACGAAACAAAGTCTACCTACGAATGGGTCAGTAGCAATCTTGAATGCCAACGCAGCGAATGGTTCATCCGAAGATGGCTTTCTTGATGTTTTTTCTTCTGTGTCAGGGTTAGTTCCAACAATACTGTCTCTATCTAGCGGAGATGGAAGTAATTCCATCACGTAGTTTAATAGCGTTTGAACTCCCTTGTTTTTAAAGGCAGATCCACAAAGCATTGGCACGAAAGCCAAATCAATAGTAGCAGCTCTCAAAGCAGCTACAATCTCATCTCTTGTGATACTGTCAGGATCTTCAAAATATTTTTCCATCAGCACCTCATCGTATTCAGCTACTGATTCTACCAGGTGCTCTCTGTATTCATCAACATCAGACTGCATATCTGCAGGAATGTCGATTTCTTCGAAAGTCATACCCATGTCTTCTTCATTCCAGACATAGGCTTTGTTTTCAACAAGGTCAACAACTCCCTTGAAGTTTTCCTCAGCACCGATTGGTAATTGAAGTGGCACAGCTTTGGTGCCAAGCATTTCTTTTACTTGCTTACATACATTAAGGAAGTCAGCTCCAGCTCGGTCCATTTTATTAACGAATCCGATTCGGGCTACCTTATAATTGTCTGCTAATCTCCAGTTAGTTTCTGACTGAGGCTCAACACCATCTACCGCACTAAAAAGGAATACCAAACCATCTAATACTCGTAGTGATCGGTTCACCTCAACTGTAAAGTCAACGTGTCCCGGAGTATCAATGATGTTTATATGGTAATCATCGTCTTTATATTTCCAGAATACGGTAGTCGCAGCAGATGTGATGGTGATACCACGCTCTTGCTCCTGCTCCATCCAATCCATTTCAGCACCACCATCGTGTACTTCACCAATTTTGTGCTTTACACCAGCGTAATAAAGAATACGCTCAGTAGTGGTTGTTTTTCCGGCATCAATGTGTGCTGCGATACCGATATTTCTTGTAAGTCTTAAGTCTCTTGCCATTTTGGTTCTTAGAATCTGAAGTGTGAGAATGCTTTATTAGCTTCAGCCATTCTGTGCATATCGTCTTTTTTCTTCACAGAGGCTCCTTCACCTTTTGATGCAGCAATAATTTCATTTGCAAGACGATCTTCCATGGTTTTTTCGCCTCTAAGTCTTGCGTACTTGATCATCCATTTGATACCAAGTGAAATTTTTCTTTCAGGTCGAACTTCGATTGGCACCTGGAAGTTTGCTCCTCCTACTCGTCGTGCTTTTACCTCAACAGACGGCATGATATTACTTAGAGCTGTTTTCCAAGTCTCAAGACCGCTTTCGCCAGTCTTTTCCTCAACCTGATTGATCGCATTATAGAAAATTTTGTAAGAGACACTCTTCTTACCATCCATCATAAGATTGTTGACAAATTTGGTAACAAGAGTATCCTGATAAATTGGATCAGGAAGGATGTATCTCTTTTTTGGTTTTGCTTTTCTCATTTCTCCTGCAAATTATTTTTTAGGTCGCTTAGCGCCGTATTTAGATCTTCTTTGTAGACGTCCGTTTACTCCAGCTGTATCCAACGCACCTCTAATGATGTGATATCTTACACCCGGTAAATCCTTCACTCTTCCTCCTCTGATAAGTACAATAGAGTGCTCTTGTAAGTTGTGACCTTCACCTGGAATGTAAGCATTTACTTCTTTTCCGTTGGTAAGTCTTACCCTTGCCACCTTTCTCATTGCTGAGTTTGGCTTCTTAGGAGTGGTTGTATATACACGGGTACATACACCTCTTCGCTGTGGACATGAATCCAATGCTGGGGATTTAGACTTTGAAGTCAGCTTTTTTCTACCCTTCCTTACTAATTGTTGTATAGTTGGCATACGCTATAATTTCTAATCGTCCCAAAATTTGGGAACGCAAAGATAGATATATTGAGATTATATCAAAAAGTTAAAAGATTAATTAAATGCAAATATTTAAAGAATAACATGAGAGAGCCTCAAGCTTCGCCTACAGTTCCACCGAAATTGATAGGAAACTTTGGCATGTCGTCAGCTTGTTTCACCTCTCCAAATGTATCCTCATACTTCTGAATATTGTCTTTAAGAGCTCCTAGCAGCCTTTTTGCATGCTCAGGAGTAATAACAATACGAGATTTTACTTTGGCTTTTGGAACACCGGGCATCAGTCGAATAAAATCGATAACAAACTCACTACTTGAGTGGGCAATCATGGCAAGATTCGCATAGATACCCTCGGCAGTTTCCTCCGAGAGCTCTATGTTTATCTGATTATTTTGATTTTTCTTATCTACTTTTTTGTTCTGATCGTCGCTCATAATCAATTAGGCTTCTTCAACCTCTTTAGATTCGAACTCTTCTTTAGAAGAAACCAGCTTTTCGTACTCCTCTTGTGAGTTCACGATATATTTCTGGTGCTTTCTTATTCCTGTTCCTGCAGGAATTAAGTGTCCTACGATCACGTTTTCCTTCAGACCAATCAACGTGTCCGCTTTTCCTTTGATAGAAGCCTCGCTCAATACTTTGGTAGTCTCCTGGAATGAAGCAGCTGAAATGAAACTCTCTGTTCCAAGTGACGCCTGAGTAATACCCTGAAGTGTCGGCTTACCGGTAGCAGGCTCTGCATCTCTTACCACCATTGGCTTAAGATCTCTTCGCTTCAGACTTGAAACTTCATCTCTTAAACTTCTGGCATCAATGATTTGACCTGCTTTGTAATTACCTGAATCTCCCGGATCCACAACTACCTTCTTATCAAGAATACTATCATTTTCTTCCATGAAAGCAAAACGATCAGCTAATTGATTTGTCAAGAAGCTTGTATCTCCTGGATTCTCGATGATTACTTTCTGCATCATCTGACGAACGATTGCTTCTATGTGCTTATCGTTAATCTTCACACCCTGCAGACGATATACCTCCTGAATTTCATTCACCAAGTATTCCTGAACTGCTGTTGGTCCTTTGATTTTAAGAATATCTGCAGGAGTAATTGCTCCATCTGAAAGGGCATCCCCCGCTCTTACGTAATCGTTATCCTGAACCAAGATGTGTTTTGAAAGTGGAACCATGTAACGCTTCTTTACACCATCTTTCGATTCGATGTAAATTTCTCTGTTACCTCGCTTAATTCCACCATACTCTACAACTCCATCAATTTCACTTACTACAGCTGGGTTCGATGGATTTCTAGCCTCAAATAGTTCAGTTACTCGCGGAAGACCTCCGGTAATATCTCTGGACTTACCAGTTTTTCTCGGAATCTTAGCAAGTACCTGACCTGGCTTGATCTTATCTCCTTCATCAATAGCTAAGTGAGCTCCTACCGGAATATTGTATGCTTTCTGAGTTTCCCCATCTTTACCTACAATCTCGATAGCAGGATTCTTAGTTTTATCTTTTGTATCAATGATTACCTTCTCTCTGTGTCCTGTCTGCTCATCAGATTCTTCTTTGAAAGTAACTCCTTCAATGATAGAATCGAATGATGCAGTACCGTCAAACTCAGACATAATCACTGCATTGTAAGGATCCCAGTAGCAAAGCTCATCACCTTTAGCCACTTTACCACCATCTTTCACTTTCAGTATAGCACCGTAAGGAACATGGTTAGAGATCAGCACTTTTTCTTTCTTCGCATCAAGAATTTTGATTTCGCCTGAACGCCCCATAACAACTTCTATTTTGTTGCCATCATCGTCGGTCGACTTAACCGTTCTTAGCTCATCAAACTCTATTACACCGTCAAACTTCGCTTTGATATTTGCATCAACCGCGATGTTGGAAGCAGTACCTCCTACGTGGAATGTTCTCAATGTAAGCTGTGTACCCGGCTCACCGATAGACTGTGCAGCGATAACTCCTACTGACTCACCAACATGTGATAGCTTACCAGTAGAAAGGTTTCGACCGTAACACTTAGCACAAACTCCCTGACGTGTTTCGCAAGTCAATACAGACCTGATCTCCACTTCCTCAATGCTTGACTGATCAATGTAATCAGCAATTTCCTCAGTAAACTCTGCACCAGACTCAATGACGAGTTCTTCAGTGATTGGATCGTAAATATCATGTACTGATACACGTCCAAGAATTCTTTCAGAAAGTGCTTCTACAACTTCTTCATTATCCTTCAGCGCAGAAACAGAAAGGCCTCTTAATGTACCGCAATCATCTTCATTGATTACAACGTCCTGAGCTACATCAACCAAACGTCTTGTTAAGTAACCTGCATCTGCAGTCTTTAATGCTGTATCTGCAAGTCCTTTTCTAGCACCGTGAGTCGATATAAAGTACTCAATTACATCTAGTCCTTCCTTAAAGTTTGAAAGGATCGGGTTTTCAATAATCTCACCTACTGACCCTTGAAGGTTTTTCTGTGGCTTGGCCATCAAACCTCTCATTCCTCCTAGCTGACGAATCTGCTCTCTTGATCCCCTTGCACCTGAGTGCATCATCATATAGATCGAGTTGAAGCCCTGATCATCTTCTTCCATCTGCTTCATCAGCGAGTTGGTCAACATGGTATTCGTTCTAGTCCAGATATCAATTACCTGATTATAACGCTCATTGTCTGTGATAAGACCCATGAGGTAGTTTTGCCATACTGCATCAACTTCCTCTTTTGCCTGAGCTACCAACTTCTCTTTTTCTTCAGGGATATTGATGTTATCAAGTCCCATTGAAAGACCACCTTTATAAGCCATCTTAAATCCAAGATCTTTGATATCATCAAGGAAGTGAGCTGTTCTAGCCATTCCCACAATCTTGAATACATTCGAGATGATCTTCTGTAGTTTCTTCTTGGTCAAAAGTTCATCAACGAAACCAACCTCTTCCGGTACAGATTCATTGAATAGCACTCGTCCTGCTACAGTTTCAATTATTTTAGTCTCCAGCTCACCTTTTTCGTTTCGAACCTTAGTTCTCACTTTAATGTAGGCATGCTGAGAAATTTGTTTTTCGTTTAAGGCGATGATCACCTCCTCGTGAGAGTAGAAAATCTTTCCTTCTCCTGCAACTTTTTCTTTATCTGTGCTTCTTCGGCCTTTAGTAATGTAATAAAGACCCAATACCATATCCTGAGAAGGTACCGCAATTGGTGCTCCGTTCGCAGGGTTAAGGATATTATGTGAAGAAAGCATCAATAGCGAAGCTTCCAAAATTGCTTCATGACCAAGAGGTACGTGAACCGCCATCTGGTCACCGTCAAAGTCAGCGTTGAATGCCGTACATGCTAACGGGTGAAGCTGAATTGCCTTACCTTCAATAAGCTTAGGCTGGAATGCTTGAATACCTAATCTGTGAAGTGTAGGTGCCCTGTTAAGTAATACAGGGTGTCCTTTCAATACATTCTCAAGAATATCCCAAACAACAGGATCTTTTCTATCAACAATCTTCTTCGCAGATTTTACTGTCTTAACGATTCCACGCTCGATCAACTTTCTGATAATGAAAGGCTTGAATAGCTCTGCTGCCATATTTTTAGGCAACCCGCACTCATGCATTTTCAACTCAGGGCCTACAACGATTACAGATCGACCAGAGTAGTCAACCCTTTTACCAAGTAGGTTTTGACGGAATCTACCTTGCTTACCTTTAAGCATATCACTCAAAGACTTCAATGCTCTGTTCCCATCAGATCGTACAGCGTTTACTTTTCTTGAGTTATCGAAAAGTGAATCAACTGCTTCCTGAAGCATCCTTTTCTCATTTCTAAGGATTACTTCCGGCGCTTTAATATCTATTAGTCTTTTCAGACGATTGTTTCTAATAATTACTCTTCTGTATAGGTCGTTCAGGTCAGAAGTAGCAAATCGACCGCCATCCAATGGCACCAATGGTCGTAGTTCTGGTGGAATTACCGGAACCATCTTTACAATCATCCATTCAGGCTTGTTCTCGATTCGAGTTTTTGCATCTCTAAATGCTTCAACCACTCTCAATCGCTTTAATGCCTCAGCTTTTCTCTGCTGAGAAGTATCAGTAGCAGCCTGGTGTCGTAGCTCGTAAGAAAGCTCATCTAATTGAGTTCTTGCAAGTAACATCTCAAGTGCTTCTGCACCCATCTTAGCGATAAACTTATTAGGGTCATCATCATCAAGCATTTGATTTTCCCTTGGAAGTTTATCCAGAATATCCAGATATTCTTCTTCCGTTAGGAAGTCAAGCCTAGAAATTCCATCTTCTTCTTTTGATCCCGGCTGGATAACGATGTATCGTTCGTAATAAATGATCTGATCCAGCTTTTTGGTAGGAATACCAAGTAGGTATCCGATTTTGTTTGGTAAAGATTTGAAGTACCAAATATGAGCAACAGGAACCACCAATTCGATATGTCCCATACGCTCTCTACGTACTTTCTTCTCAGTTACTTCAACACCACATCGATCACAAATGATGCCTTTGTATCTGATTCTTTTGTATTTACCACAATGACACTCCCAATCTTTAACAGGACCGAAAATTCGCTCACAGAAAAGGCCACCCATTTCAGGCTTGTATGTTCTGTAATTGATGGTTTCAGGCTGAGTTACTTCACCATGCGAGCTTTCCAAAATTGATTCTGGAGACGCAAGACTGATGGTAACCTTAGAGAAGTCGTTATGAATTTTTTTGTTTTTTCTGAACGCCATGTTGTATATCAATAAAGCCCAGGCATTAAACGCCCGGGATGATTGTCAATAATTAATTAGTCCAAAGTAATTTCAAGAGCCAATCCTCTCAATTCATGTATTAATACATTGAATGATTCAGGAATGTTCGGCTTATTCATGTTCTCGCCTTTTACGATCGCTTCATAAGCTTTTGCTCTACCAATTACATCATCGGATTTGATAGTAAGGATTTCCTGAAGGACATTGGCTGCACCGAATGCCTCCAAAGCCCATACCTCCATCTCACCGAAACGCTGACCTCCAAACTGTGCCTTACCACCAAGCGGTTGTTGAGTAATAAGGGAGTATGGACCAATGCTCCTCGCGTGCATTTTATCATCCACCAAGTGACCCAGTTTCAGCATGTAAATCACACCAACAGTCACCGGCTGATCAAAACGCTCACCAGTCAATCCATCATATAGGTAGGTTCTACCAAAGTCAGGCAGACCTGCTTCTTTCAATTCATTCTGCACCTCTTCTTCAGAAGCACCATCGAAAATTGGAGTAGCATACTTTCTATTAAGCTTTAATCCAGCCCAACCAAGTACGGTCTCATAAATCTGACCAATGTTCATCCTTGATGGTACACCTAGTGGGTTCAGTACGATATCTACCGGAGTTCCGTCTTCCATGAAAGGCATATCTTCCTCTCTAACAATCTTCGCTACAACTCCTTTGTTACCGTGACGCCCCGCCATTTTATCTCCAACCTGAAGTTTACGTTTCTTAGCAACATAAACTTTGGCAAGCTGTACAATACCGGCTGGTAATTCATCACCTACTTCTAATGTGAATCTTTCTCTCTTGAAATGTCCAGAGATATCATTTCTGTAACCGATGTAGTTTTTAACAAGCTTAAATACCTGCTCGTTAATTTTATCATCAGTCACCCAATTTTCAATGATCAAGTCAGAAATCAAGTTTGCCTCTTCAGGCACATTGTAATTACTTTCATCTCTGTACTTGTTTTTAGGTGGGAATAAGTTCGCTTCAATATTCTTTCTGCTGAACTTAACACCTTTGCTCATCACTTCTTCACCAAACTTATGTTTGATTCCTTGGCAGGTTTTGCCTTCAAGAAGGGAAACAAGCTTTTCTATCATTGTAGCTCTTGCCTCGGTCAATTGCTGACTGTACTTGTTCTTAAGTAACTCAACCTCTTTCTTAGCACGAGCTCTTACATCTTTATCCTTTTTCGGTCTGGAGAAAAGTTTGGTGTCAATTACTACTCCTTTTAATGAAGGTGAAGCTTTCAATGATGCATCTTTTACATCACCGGCTTTGTCACCAAAGATTGCCCGAAGTAGTTTTTCTTCAGGTGTTGGATCTGACTCTCCTTTTGGAGTAATCTTACCTATAAGAATGTCACCTTCTTTGATCTCAGCTCCAGTTCTTATGATTCCATTTTCATCCAAGTTTTTAACAGCCTCTTCTGAAACGTTTGGAATCTCACTGGTAAGCTCTTCCTCACCTCGCTTGGTATCTCTTACTTCAAGCTCAAATTCGTCAATATGGATGGAAGTGAAGATATCTTCTCTTACCACTCGCTCTGAAATTACAATCGCATCCTCAAAGTTGTATCCTTGCCAAGGCATGAACGCCACTTGCATGTTAATACCAAGTGCCAACTCACCTTTTTCAGTAGCGAAACCATCACAAAGCGCCTGACCTTTCTTAACCTTATCGCCTTTTTGTACGATTGGCTTCAAGTTGATACATGTGTCTTGGTTAGTTCTTCTGAACTTAACCAGGTCATACGTTACCAGGTCATCATCGAAAGAGATAATCTTCTGATCATCAGACAAATCATATTTTACTGTGATCTTCGTAGCATCTACGTATTCGATAGTTCCATCACCTTCAGCTCTTATTAAAGCCCTGGAATCAAGAGCAACTCTTTCCTCTAGTCCGGTTCCAACGATAGGTGCTTGTGGTCTCATCAATGGTACTGCTTGACGTTGCATGTTTGATCCCATCAAAGCCCTGTTCGCATCATCATGCTCTAAGAAAGGAATCATTGAAGCAGCCACAGATACAATCTGGTTAGGAGCTACATCCATATAACTCACTTCTTCCTCACCACAAAGAGGAAAATCTCCCTCAAATCGAGCTTTTATTTTATCATTCAGGAACTTACCCTTATCAGATAAAGGTGCATTTGCCTGTGCAATGTTGTGGGTATCTTCTTCTTCTGCTGTCAGATACTTTACATTACCTGACATATCCACTGTGCCTTTTGCCACCTCTCGATATGGTGTCTCGATGAATCCCATTTGATTCACTTTGGCATGGACACAAAGAGAAGAGATAAGTCCAATATTTGGACCTTCTGGTGTCTCAATGGTACATAATCTACCATAGTGTGTATAGTGAACGTCTCGAACCTCGAAACCAGCTCGCTCTCTTGAAAGACCTCCTGGTCCAAGTGCAGACATTCTTCTTTTATGAGTTACCTCAGCAAGTGGATTGGTTTGATCCATAAACTGAGATAATTGGTTGGTACCAAAGAATGAGTTAATCACTGAAGACAATGTTCTTGCGTTGATAAGATCAACTGGCTTGAAATCTTCATTGTCTCGAACGTTCATACGCTCACGGATTGTTCTTGCCATTCTTGCAAGTCCAACACCAAACTGTGAGTATAGTTGCTCCCCTACTGTTCGTACCCTTCTATTACTCAAGTGATCAATATCATCGACTACTGCCTTGCTATTAATCAGTCCGATCAAGTACTTAACAATCAGGATAATATCTTCTGTGGAAAGTACTCTTCTATCCCAATCAGTATCAATTCCTAATTTCTTATTGATTCTGTATCGTCCTACTTCTCCAAGATCATACCTTTTATCTGAGAAGAATAAGCTTGTGATTATATCACGTGCAGTTTGTTCGTCAGGAGCCTCCGTATTTCTCAACTGACGATAAATCTGCTCAACTGCTTCTTTCTCAGAGTTTGAATTATCTTTTTGAAGCGTATTATAAACGATTGAGTATTCAGCGATATTAACATCCTTTCTGTGAATGATAATTGACTTACTTCCTGAATCAATGATCGTTTCAATGTCGTCTTCTGTGATAATGCTATCACGCTCTAGAACTACCTCATTTCTATCAATCGAAACTACCTCTCCGGTATCTTCATCCACGAAATCTTCTGTCCAGGTTCTTAGCACCCTTGCAGCTAGTCTTCGATCAATAACTTTTTTAAGTTCCTTTTCTGTTGCCTCAATTTCTTCTGAGAGGCCGAATAGATCAAGTATTTCTTTATCAGATCCGTATCCAATAGACCTCAGAAGGGTTGTAATTGGAAACTTCTTCTTACGATCGATATAAGCATACATTACGTTATTAACGTCTGTAGCAAATTCAATCCATGATCCTTTGAATGGAATGATTCTGGCACTGTAAAGAAGCGTACCATTCGTATGCTTACTTTGTGCAAAGAATACTCCCGGTGACCTGTGTAATTGTGATACAATGACACGCTCAGCACCATTTATTACGAAAGAGCCTTTTTCTGTCATGTAGGGGATATTACCTAAGAATACCTCCTGCTCTATCGTTTCGAAATCTTCATTTTCTTCGTCATTACAAAGCAGACGAAGTTTTGCTTTTAATGGGACAGAGTAAGTCAAACCTCTCTCAATACATTCTTGAATGCTGTATTTTGGAGGATCTACTGTGTAGTCCACAAACTCCAATACGAAATTCTCTCTTGAATCCGTAATTGGAAAGTTTTCCATAAACACCTTGTAAAGGCCTTCACCTTCCTTGTGTTCAGCAGGTGTGTCCAGCTGGAAAAAATCAACGAATGATTTTAATTGTACATCCAGAAAATCCGGATAATCAATAACTGATTTTATGGAAGAGAAATTGATTCTCGTGTTATTGTTGTTAGCCAAAGCTTACGGAGTTTTAGTTTATAAATTTTGAAAAAGAACGTTAGCATTATATACAAACAGGAAAAGACCCTGACGAAATACAGTCAGGGCCTAATGCCATTGTATTATGTGCTAATTACTTTAATTCTACTTCAGCACCAGCTTCTTCAAGCTGCTTTTTCAATGCTTCAGCTTCGTCCTTAGCGATACCTTCCTTCACTGCTTTAGGAGCTCCATCAACAAGCTCTTTTGCTTCTTTCAGGCCTAGTCCAGTAAGTTCTTTTACCAACTTAACGATAGCAAGTTTTGCACCACCTGGAGACTTAAGGATTACGTCGAATGAAGATTTCTCTTCAGCTCCACCTTCGCCTTCAGCTCCACCGCCACCAGCAACCATTACAGGTCCTGCAGCTGCAGCTGGCTCAATACCATACTCATCTTTAAGGATATTAGCTAGTTCGTTTACCTCTTTAACTGAAAGGTTAACTAATTGCTCTGCAAATTCTTTTAAATCCGCCATTTTATTAAGTGTTAATTCTGTTTAAAAATTTTTAATTCTCTCTTTCTGAAAGTGTTTTAACAATACCAGCAAGTTTCTGTTCTCCGCTCTGAAGTAGAGAAAGAACATTCTTAGCAGGTGATTGCAATAACGTGACAACCTCACCAATAAGCTCTTGCTTAGATTTCAAGCTAGCAAGTGCTCCTAGTTGGTCCTCACCGATGAATAAATCCGAGTCTATGGAAGCAGCCTTGAATTTTGGTCTATCTTTAGAATCCCCTTTTTTGAATTCTTTAATAATTTTCGCAGGTGCGTTTGCTGTTTCGTTAACAAACATAATACCTGAAGTACCTTTCAAAACTTCATCTAAAGACGAAAAGTCTCCTTCAACATTCTCGAGAGCTTTCTTTATAAGCGTATTTTTCACCATCTTATATTCAACACCCTTGTTGAAGCACATTTCTCTGAACTTGTTAATCTCAGCCACTGTAAGGCCAGAAGTGTCCGCTATATAGAAATGATCCGTCTCCTTTAACTTTTCAGTAAGGTCACTTATTAATTGTGCTTTGTCTTGTCGTGTCATAACTATTTAATGCTCGCTATGCTACTTTTATCAATTGCTATACCACTACTCATTGTACTTGAGAGTGTAATCGACCTGAAGTATGCTCCTTTTGAAGACGCAGGCTTCAGCTTGTTCACTGTCTGAATCATTTCCAACACATTGTCTTTGATTTTATCGGCATCAAAAGATACCTTACCAACGCTTGTGTGGATAATGCCAAACTTGTCAACTTTAAAGTCGATTTTACCAGCTTTCACTTCTTTTACTGCCTGTCCAATATCCATAGTCACTGTTCCAGACTTTGGATTAGGCATCAAACCTCTAGGTCCTAGAACCCGTCCGAGTTTACCTACTTGCGCCATTACTGTTGGCATAGTAATGATTACATCTATATCCGTCCAACCTCCTTCAATCTTCTTGACGTAATCTTCTAGTCCAACATGATCAGCACCAGCATCTTTTGCTTCTTGCTCTTTATCAGGCGTGCATAGCACTAATACTCTCACATCTTTACCTACCCCATGAGGGAGAGAAACTACTCCTCGAACCATTTGGTCTGCTTTCTTTGGGTCAACACCTAAACGGATGTCAACATCTACAGAAGCATCAAACTTTTCAAAGGAAATTTCCTTCACAAGCTTTGAAGCTTCCTCCAAAGAATACTCTTTTCCGACCTCTAATAGTTCTTGAGCTTTCTTTTGATTTTTTGTAAGCTTTCCCATTACCAAATATTAATTTGCCCAAGGGGCTTTACCTGAAATTTTCACACCCATGCTTCGCGCAGTACCAGCTACAACTCTCATTGCAGACTCCACATTGAAAGCATTTAAGTCCGGCATCTTAGTCTCGGCAATTGTTTTTACCTGATCCCAAGTTACTGACCCTACCTTCAAACGGTTTGGCTCGGAAGATCCTTTCTTCAACTTAGCTGCTTCCATTATAAGGGATGCAGCAGGAGGTGTTTTAATTACAAAATCAAAAGACTTGTCAGCATAAATAGTAACAACAACCGGAAGAAGCTGTCCTGGCTTATCCTGAGTTCTTGCGTTAAATTGCTTACAGAAGTCCATGATATTCAGACCTTTAGCACCAAGCGCAGGTCCTACTGGTGGAGAAGGATTAGCCGCTCCGCCACGAATCTGTAATTTCAAATAGCCTGTTATTTCTTTAGCCATTTTTACCTTATTAATCTTCTTTTTCTACCTGTATATAATTCAATTCGACAGGTGTATTTCTGCCAAAAATCTTAACCGTAACATTAAGCTTCTTACGATCCTCAAAAACCTCCTCTACTGTACCCGTGAAGCCACTAAAGGGACCGTCCATCACTTTCACGCTTTCACCCACAATGAATGGGGTATCCAGCTTCTCTTCATACTCCTCAACCTCATCAACTTTACCGAGAATTCTATTGACCTCAGCTTGTCTCAAAGGAATTGGATCTTTTGTTGTGCTACTTCCCGTTGACCCTAGAAAGCCGATCACATTGGGAATTAGCTCTTTATTTGTAACCAGGTGTTGTACTTCACCATTGGAGAAGTCAGCTTGGATCAATACATATCCTGGAAAGAAATTTCTTTCTCTTACTCTTTTTTTGCCGTTGCGCATTTCATATACTTTCTCCGAAGGGATAAGTACCTGAGGGATATAATCAGTCAATTCCTGTCGAACCACTTCATTTTCAATGGCTTCTTTGACTTTCTTTTCCTTGCCGCTAACGGCTCTAACTACGTACCACTTGTGCTCCATCCTGTCCCGTACGTATTATAGTTCTTGATAAATAAATTCCATCAAATTCTCGAAGGCATAGTCGATTGCACCAATCATAAGTGCAAAGATCAATGATGCGACCAAAACCAAAATGGCGCTATTTTGCAAATCACCATACTTTGGCCATGACACTTTGTGTGTCAGCTCATCATATGATTCTTTGAAAAAAGTGATAACTTTAGACATAATTTCCTTCATTTAAAAGCACGGGAGGAGGGACTCGAACCCCCAACCAACGGTTTTGGAGACCGCTACTCTACCAATTGAGCTACACCCGTAAAAAACAAGCAGTCCCAAAAGGACTGCAAATTTAGAGTAATCAGTTTGTATAAACAAATCCCGGCGATGCAAGCATGCCGGGATAACTATTTATTAATCAAGAATTTCAGTTACCTGACCAGAACCTACAGTTCGTCCACCTTCTCTGATCGCAAATCGCAATCCTTTTTCTAGTGCTACAGGGCTGATAAGTTTAACTTCAATAGTTACGTTATCACCTGGCATAACCATTTCTACGTTTTCAGGAAGCATGATTTCACCAGTCACATCTGTAGTTCTTAAGTAGAACTGAGGTCTGTACTTATTAAAGAATGGAGTGTGACGTCCACCTTCTTCTTTTGATAGAACGTAAACCTCTGCTTTGAAGTGAGCGTGAGGAGTTACAGAACCCGGCTTACAGATAATCATTCCTCTTTTGATTTGATCTTTTTCAATACCTCTCAAAAGAAGACCAACGTTATCTCCAGCTTCACCTCTGTCTAGAATCTTACGGAACATCTCTACTCCCGTGATTGTAGACTTAAGACCTTCAGCTCCCATACCGATAATGTCAACACCATCTCCAGAGTTGATTACACCTCTTTCGATTCTACCTGTCGCTACAGTTCCCCGACCTGTAATAGAGAATACATCCTCTACTGGCATCAAGAAATCTTTATCTACATCTCTTTCTGGAAGTGGGATGAATTCATCCACAGCATCCATTAGCTCATCAATTTTTTCTACCCACTTAGCATCTCCGTTAAGTCCGCCAAGAGCAGAACCCTGAATTACAGGTACGTCATCACCTGGGAAGTCATAATCAGAAAGAAGCTCTCTGATTTCCATTTCTACTAGTTCAAGTAGTTCAGGATCATCAACCAAGTCAACTTTGTTCATAAACACAACCAAGGCAGGAACACCTACTTGTCTTGAAAGAAGTATGTGCTCTCTTGTTTGTGGCATTGGTCCGTCAGTAGCAGCTACTACGATGATAGCTCCGTCCATCTGAGCAGCACCAGTTACCATGTTTTTTACATAATCCGCGTGACCTGGACAGTCAACGTGTGCATAGTGTCGTTTCTCTGTCTGGTATTCAATGTGTGAACTATTGATTGTAATACCCCTTTCTTTTTCTTCAGGTGCATTGTCAATAGCTGAAAAGTCGCTTGCAGTGGCAAGACCTTTGTCTGCCAAAACTTTTGAAATTGCAGCAGTCAAAGTTGTTTTACCATGGTCAACGTGTCCGATTGTACCAATATTTACGTGTGGTTTCGATCGATCAAAGGTTTCTTTAGCCATGTTTGATAATCCTCGATTTAGTTTTAATTAATTTATTACTGTTATTACTCTAATACTATATAAAGTTCTTTCCTAGAGCCAATGAGGGGATTTGAACCCCTGACCTCTTCCTTACCAAGGAAACGCTCTACCCCTGAGCTACATCGGCTTGCTTTAGTTGATTAGTTTCAAGTTAATAGTTAATTAGTTGAAACTAAGAACTGAAAACTTGTAACGAATCGCTCAAAGTTATTGAGCGGGTGACGAGGCTCGTCGCTTCGGCGCACCGATCGCAACGGCGAACCGCCCGCATCGGCGGACCGACGACCTACAGCTTGGAAGCCGGAGTGGAACGAGCTGTCGCTCCACAATTGAGCTACACCCAGCCCATAATTTTCCATTCAAAAAACTATGAAATGAAATCCTTTGATTTCATTCATGCTCAATGTTGAAAATAATTTCAACATTTGAGCGGGTGACGAGGCTCGAACCCGCGACCTACAGCTTGGAAGGCTGTCGCTCTACCAACTGAGCTACACCCGCTTGTTTTAAACTCACTAAAAAAAATCCAGCAAGTTAGTTTTATCGGCTGTCGCTCAACCAATCGAATCGTCGACCCGGTGAGCTACACCCGCTTAATTGAAATCACAAACAACAAATGTCAAATCACAAACACGCAAAATGATTGAGACTTGTATTTTGAGATTTGATATTTCTCAAAGTGGGGAGAGCAGGATTCGAACCTGCGAAGGAATACACCAACAGATTTACAGTCTGTCCTCGTTGGCCGCTTGAGTATCTCCCCTTAGTTTATTAACACTTTTAAGAACTACTTTTTCCAGATGCTTTCCAGAAAAAGGATTGCAAAAGTATATGGTTTTTTGAACTAATCAAACTTCATTTTTAGATAAAAAGTCTAATGCAATCCATATTTTTGACAACCTATATAATAAACAGCATTTCCATGATAGAAGTACAGGTTGGAGAATCCAAAAAAATTAGTGTAGAAAACAATAAGGAAGGGGTTTTCTTAAATAACAAACCATTCGACGGTGAGATAAAACGAATTAGTGATGATTCATTTAAAGTTTATAAATCGAATAAAATTTTTCGAGTTGACATTGTAGAGAGGGATGGAAAAGCAATGAAATTAAAAATAAATGATCATGTCATGGATGTTTTAGTAACGGATCACATTGATCAGATTCTAAGTAAACTAGGCATGGATACAATTGCAGCAACTGCCGTTCAGGATATAAAAGCACCAATGCCAGGATCCATTTTAAATATCCTTGTAAATGAAGGCGATGAAGTGACCCAAGGAGATAAACTTCTTGTATTAGAAGCTATGAAAATGGAGAACGTGATCAAATCTCCGGGAGATGGGAAAGTGAACAAAATACACATATCCGAAAAAGAAAACGTAGAAAAAAATCAGGTCTTAATTTCATTCGAGTAGACCGTATCATTCAATATATATTTGCACGGTTTATCCCTCAGATTGAAAAAAATTTATGACTTATAAACGAATACTTTTAAAACTCAGTGGTGAAGCCTTGATGGGTGACCAGCAACATGGAATTGACTCGAAAAGGCTCATTCAATATGCCGAAGAAATAAAGCAGGTTGTCAATGAGGGGGTTGAGGTTGCTGTAGTGATTGGAGGCGGAAATATTTTTAGGGGAGTAGAAGGTGAAGCGTCCGGTATCGATAGAGTTCAAGGGGATTATATGGGAATGCTTGCTACGGTTATTAATGCTATGGCTCTGCAAAGCATGTTTGAGAAGAAAGGAATGTTTACCCGACTGATGTCAGGACTGAAAATGGAGCAGGTATGTGAGCCCTTTATCAGGAGACGTGCTATCAGGCATTTGGAGAAAGGAAGGGTAGTGATTTTTGGTGCCGGCATAGGCAATCCTTATTTCACGACTGACTCTACAGCGAGCTTAAGAGCCATTGAAATAGAAGCTGATGTAGTACTCAAAGGCACTCGTGTCGACGGGGTGTATACTGCAGATCCGGAAAAGGATCCTAATGCGGAGCGTTACTCTAAGATTTCTTTTCAGGAAGCCTATGAAAAGAATTTGAATATTATGGACATGACTGCATTTACACTTTGCCAAGAAAACAACTTACCAATCATTGTATTTGATATGAACACTAAAGGAAACTTACTGAAAATTGTTTCCGGTGAAGAAGTTGGGACTCTTATTCATTGATAATTTTTAATTTTCACCCATGGAAGAAATTGACATATATCTGGACACTGCAAAAGAAATGATGGAATCCGCCATCAAACATACAAAAGACGAATTTTCAAAAATCCGAGCCGGAAAGGCAATGCCAAGTATGCTGGATGGGATTGAAGTTGAATACTATGGAACCATGACGCCTTTAAATCAGGTAGCTGGTGTGACTACTCCGGATGCCCGTACTTTAAGCGTCAAGCCATGGGAAAAAGGTATGCTTCAAGAAATTGAAAGAGCAATTATCAATAGTAATCTGGGTTTCAATCCTCAAAATGATGGTGAGCAAATTCGCATCAACATTCCTCCTCTCACTGAGGAAAGACGATTAAACCTTATGAAACAAGTGAAAGCTGAAGCTGAAAAAGGCAAGGTGAGTATTAGAAATGCTCGTAAAGAAACAAATGACTCTTTAAAGAAAATGGATGGTGTTTCAGAAGATTTGATAAAGAGCGCAGAAGATGAGGTGCAAGAGCTCACCGATACTTTCACAGCTAAAATTGATGCACTAGTTGATAGTAAGGAAAAAGATATCATGACTGTCTAAAGTCAAGAAAAATTAGAAGTTTAAAGAAGCCAGGATTTCATCTTGGCTTTTTTGATGTCTCCGCTTTCCTAAAGCCAATTCATTTTACCCATCAGGGTACTCATGTTGAGAGGATTGAAATTTTATTTAGTGGAAAAATCCTTTGCTTTTAATTAAAGCTTCGACCTGATCAGGCACCAGGTATTTAATGGATTTCTCTTCTTTAATAAGCTTTCGAATCAAAGTAGCAGAAATATCTACCTCAGGTGCATCAATCATTCTAACATTTTCATGGGATGACAGATCTGAGGGTTCTGAGTTAGGCCTTGGATAAACGATCAATCCGTAGTGCTCTAAAATCATCTCATGGTTTTTCCATTTCGGAAACGAAGAAAGATTATCCTCTCCAATAATTAAGCGGAATTTTTTGTCCGGATACTTTTCCTGAAGTACTGTTAATGTATCAATGGTGTAGCTCGGGCGAGGCATGTTAAACTCCACATCACTGGATCTAAATTGATAATCATCACCAATAGCTGCATTGACCATATCTAACCGATCAAATTCATGAAGTAAGTTTTTATTCTTTTTAAATGGATTTTGAGGACTTACTATAAACCAGACTTCATCAACACTGGTCGTTTCTTTCACCAGGTTGGCAATGATCATGTGACCCGTATGAATGGGATTAAACGATCCGAAAAAAAGTCCTATTTCCATTGAGCTACTTAATAAATTCTTTTACCAATTTTTCAGCCTCATCGATGGCTCTATCCAGGTCCTCGTTTAAGACTACTTTATCAAAATGAATTTCTTCTTTCATCTCAATTGCAGCTTTATTAACTCTTTGATTCAGTGCTTCTATGCTTTCTGTATTTCGCATCTTTAGACGCTCCCTGAGTACTTCTTCGCCTCTTACTTTTACAAAAATGGAAAGGGCTTTGTCACCGAATATTTTTTTCAACTTCTTCCCCCCTTTTACATCTACATCAAAAATCACATGATTCCCTTCCGACCAAATTCGATCGACTTCACTTTTGAGCGTACCATAGAAAGTGTCCGTATACACTTCCTCCCACTCCAAAAGTTCGCCTGTCTCAAGTTTCAATTTAAAATCAGGGACTGAGAGAAAATAATAGTCTCTTCCATTAATTTCTGCTGGACGCATCTTACGTGTTGTGGCGGATATTGAGAATCTTAATCCAGGGATTCGATCCAAAAGGCTGTGAACGATTGTTGTCTTACCTGCTCCAGAGGGTGCTGAAAATATAATGGCTTTACCATCCATCCGGCGAATTTAAAGCCGAATGTCTGCCATGACAATTAAAAGTGGAAACAATAATCAGGAAACAATTTTACGGCGGATTTCATCCGCTAAGGCATCCGGCACTGATTTATTGTTGAGCTTCGTTTTCAGCAACTGCCTGATCTGTTTTTCCACATTATAATGAGCAAAACAGACCATGCAATTTTCAATGTGACCAAAGAAAAACTCCTCCTGAAGAGGAGTAGCTTCATTATCCAACATGAGATTCAATATCCTCAAGCACTTATCAAAATCACTGCAACCACAGTCGGGACAATCTGACATTTCTAGAATGTTGTTTTCGTATAAGTATGGAATGGTGAGTCTGTAAAAAAAGTTCCTACCTAGTTGTATCCCATTGAGTGAGCATACGATCCTAGCTTCTCTCTAAGTAGATTTCTAGCTCTGTGCAATCTTGACCTCACGGTACCAATTGGAATGTCTAATATTTTGGCCATTTCCTCATAGGTGAAACCTTCAAGATCACAAAGTATTACTACTGTTCGGAAATCAACCGCTAATGAGTTAAGTGCATTGCTGATCTCATCACCAATCATATCCTTGGTAGTTTCTAATCGGAGGTCAACTGTAGCATTACTTGGAGTATCTTCTGAATTATAAAATTGCTCTACTTCCTGATAATCAACCTTTGAAGGCTGCTTACTTTTTTTCCTGTAATCATTAATGAAGCTATTCTTAAGGATTCTATAAAGCCATGCTTTTGCATTCGTTCCTTCCTGGAATGAGTTTATGAATCGATAAGCTTTCATGTAAGTATCCTGAACTAAATCTTTTGCCTCATCTTCATCAAAGGTGAGCCTATAAGCAAAATTGTACATGGAGTCTATGTGTGGCATAAATTCGCCATCAAAGACTTGCACTTTTTTAGCTTCAGAATATGATCTTTTTACTGGAGTATCTACTTGATTGGTCATTCTCTTCACATTTTTGTGTGTATGTACATCAATATACGTGCCTGATTTAGATTAGTTCTAAATAAGTTCATTCTTCTCGTAATCTTCTCAACTAGAACTTAATAACTTATTGATTGTTCGACATGCGACAATCAATCAGACCTATATAAAATAAACATAAAGCCTGCCAATCCCAAAAACCTGCCAATGAGGCAGAGTTTTGAAGAATAAATAAAAAAGGATTCTCCCTTACAGAAGAATCCTTTCATTTTGGTAAAATCTAAATTTTTAATATCTGTAATATTCTGGCTTGAATGGCCCTTCAACCTCCACACCGATATATTCTGCCTGGTCTTTTGTAAGTGAATCTAGCTCCACTCCTATCTTAGATAAATGTAGTGCTGCTACTTTTTCATCTAAATGTTTTGGAAGCATGTATACTGCATTTTCATAGTTTTCATGATTCTTCCAAAGCTCAATTTGTGCCAAGGTTTGGTTTGTGAAAGAGTTTGACATTACAAACGATGGGTGACCGGTTGCACAACCCAGATTCACAAGGCGACCTTCAGCTAGAACTATAATGTCGTTTCCATTTACATTGTATAAATCAACCTGAGGCTTAATCTCAACATGTGAATTACCATGATTTTTCTTTAACCATGCCATGTCGATTTCATTATCGAAGTGACCGATGTTACAAACAATTGCTTTGTCCTTCATTTTCTCAAAATGCTCACCGCGGATGATGTCCTTATTACCAGTAGCTGTTACAACAATGTCCGCTCTGGAAACAGCATCTGACATTTTCTTCACTTCAAATCCGTCCATGGCTGCCTGTAATGCACAAATTGGATCAATCTCTGTTACAATCACTCTCACACCTGCGCCTCTAAGAGATGCCGCAGACCCTTTACCCACATCACCATAACCAGCTACAACTGCTACTTTTCCTGCTAACATCACGTCTGTAGCACGTCGAATCGCATCTACCAATGATTCCTTACAACCGTATTTGTTATCAAACTTAGACTTGGTGACAGAGTCATTTACATTGATCGCCGGCATTGGAAGTGTGCCTTTTTTCATTCGCTCGTAAAGTCTGTGCACCCCTGTAGTTGTTTCTTCTGAAAGTCCTTTGATATCCTTCACTAGTTCAGGGTATCTGTCAAGAACCATGTTTGTAAGGTCTCCACCATCGTCCAGGATCATGTTTAATGGCTTACCGTCTTCAAATGCAAAAAGTGTTTGCTCTATGCACCAGTCAAACTCTTCGTCATTCATTCCTTTCCACGCGAAAACCGGCACACCTGCTTTTGCGATTGCCGCTGCAGCATGATCCTGAGTTGAAAAAATATTACATGATGACCAGGTTACATCCGCACCCAGCTCAACAAGTGTTTCAATCAAAACTGCCGTTTGGATAGTCATGTGAAGACATCCGGCTATTCTAGCACCAGCAAGCGGTTTGCCTTTTCCATATTCTTCACGAAGAGCCATTAAACCCGGCATTTCTGCCTCTGCAAGCTCAATTTCTTTTCTTCCCCAATCGGCCAGGGCAATGTCTTTTACTTTGTACTTTTCTGTCGTTACGCTCATTACTATATACTATTTCTGATATTTATTTCCGTTTTTGGGATTGCAAAGATATAACCCTTAATTATCATTAAGGTTCCTGCAAATTCAATAAGTGTCAGCCAACAAATTCAATTTCTTTAATTCCATATTGTTTGAGGTCTCCATTGTAATTAATTGTCAGGTTACCATGTTCATTTATTCCAACAATTTCACCCACAAATTCCTTATCTTTGGCTTTAAAGTGTCGCCTTTCCCCTCTCCACATTAATAGCTCGTGATAACTACTGAGAATCTGATCTTTGTTGCCTGATTTTAATCTCATGTACCATTTTTCCAGATGCTGAAGTAATTCTTCCATGATATCAAGAATTTCAAACTTCGATCCTGTCTCCAGGTATAATGAAGTAGCTTTTGGGAAATTAAACCCACCTTGATTTACATTTAGGCCAACTCCAACAACGGATGATTCAAGTACGCTCCCTCGTATATTACTTTCAATAAGAATACCTGCAATTTTTTTCTCATTAACATATACATCATTTGGCCACTTAAGAACCAAATTGTGGCTAACATGGTTTTTCAGTGCATCAATGATTGCCAATCCAGTGATTAAGTTTAGATAATATTGGTTTTGTGGATCAAGGAAGGTCGGCTTTAATAAAACAGACATAAGCACATTTTTTCCGGGTTCAGCAATCCACAGATTACCCCTTTGACCTTTTCCTTTAATCTGGTTGTTAGTGTAGAGAACAATGCCTTCCGGCTCTTTGTTGTTTTTACTCAGAGAGGTTAACTCATCATTGGTTGAGTGACATTGTGGCAGGAAAACCACTTTTTTACCTAAGAATAAGGGTTTGGCAAAGATTTTATGCAACAGAATTAATGTAAATTTGCGGCAAAATTAATTGGAATCTATTAGTGAATCAGCAGGTAAGTAAAGACATCAGTTCAGAAATTTTAAGTGAGTGGGTGGTAGATGGGATGTTGGATAAAAAAGGCATGGACGTTGTGGTGATGGATTTGAGGGACGTAAAACACGCTATAGCAGACTATTTCGTGATTTGCAGCGGAAATTCAGATACACAAATTGATGCTATTTCAGAATCAATAGAAGAACAAATCCACAAGAAGTCAAAACAAAATCCCTGGAAAAGAGAGGGGAAGGAAAACAAAGAATGGATTTTATTGGATTATGTAGATGTGGTAGCCCACGTCTTTAATAAAGAGAAACGAACATTTTATGGATTGGAGGAATTGTGGGGAGATGCGAAAATTACACGCATTGAAGAAAACTAATAACCATGCACCTCGTTAGCTAAACAAATTTTTACAGGAGAAACAAAAATATGCCCGATAAGAAAAGAAAAGATGCACCTAAACCAAGACCAGGCTTTCAGGGCTGGTTAATTGGGGGATTACTAGCTCTAGTCATTGGATTAACAATATTTTCTAATGATAGTGGCGCAGTAACTACCACTTTCCGATCATTTGAGAAAATGGTTCGATCGAATGATGTGCAAAAAGTAGTTTTAATAAAGAATCAAGACTTCATTGAGGTGACTTTAAAGCCTGAGGCTTTAAGCAACACCAAGTATAAAATAGAGCTTGAACAAAACCGTAGTATTTTAAATCCAGGCGGTGGCCCTCATTACAAAGTAGAAATAGTAAGTATCGAGAAATTCGTAAGGGATTTTGAAGAACTTATGGCTGAGATTCCCGAAGATCAGCGTTTTGATTATAAAATCGAAGAAAGGAGTGATTACACCAACATTTTCTTCAATTGGGGATTCCTTATACTTTTAATCTTCGGATTCTGGTTTTTAATGAGACGCATGACCGGAGGCGGTGGCCCAGGTGGTCAGATCTTTAATATTGGAAAATCACGTGCTTCATTATTTGACGCACAGAATAAAGTCAAGATAACTTTTTCTGATGCTGCAGGTTTAGAGGAAGCTAAAGAGGAGATCCGTGAGATTGTTGAGTTTCTAAAAAACCCCGAAAAATTCACAAAACTTGGTGGTAAAATTCCTAAAGGCGCTCTTCTTGTAGGCCCTCCGGGAACAGGTAAAACATTGCTAGCAAAAGCAGTGGCTGGCGAGGCTGGAGTGCCTTTCTTCACGCTATCCGGGTCTGATTTTGTGGAAATGTTTGTTGGTGTAGGTGCAGCTCGAGTGAGAGACCTATTTAAACAAGCTAAAGAGAAAGCTCCATGTATCGTCTTTATTGATGAGATAGATGCTATTGGAAGATCCAGAGGAAGAGGACAGATGCCAGGCTCAAACGATGAGCGAGAGAATACACTTAACTCTCTCCTTGTAGAGATGGATGGATTCTCTACCGATGTTGGCGTAATCATTTTGGCTGCAACCAATCGACCGGATGTGTTGGATTCTGCATTACTTAGACCGGGTCGATTTGACCGTCAAATAAGTATAGATAAACCAGATATTGTAGGTAGAGAGGCAATTTTCAAAGTTCATATAAAACCAATCCAGTTATCGAAAGATGTGGACACTAAGAAATTAGCTGCTCAGACGCCAGGGTTTGCTGGTGCTGAAATAGCCAATGTTTGTAATGAGGCTGCTCTTATTGCTGCCAGAAAAGACAAGAAAAAGGTGGATATGACTGATTTCCAAGATGCTATCGATCGTGTGATTGGTGGACTTGAGAAGAAGAATAAAATCATATCTCCAGAAGAGAAGAAGATTGTGGCCTATCACGAAGCAGGTCATGCTGTGGCCGGTTGGTTCCTGGAACATGCTGATCCTTTGGTTAAAGTAAGTATTGTTCCGCGAGGTGTAGCTGCATTGGGATATGCACAGTACTTACCAAAAGAACAGTTCCTCTATCAAACGGAACAACTTTTTGATGAGATGTGTATGGCCCTTGGAGGAAGAGTTGCTGAAGATATCATTTTTGGCAAGATATCAACAGGAGCACTAAGTGATCTGGAGCGAATTACAAAACTCGCTTACAGCATTGTGACTATTTATGGGATGAATGATAAGATTGGGAATGTTTCTTTCTACGATTCTAAACAATCAGATTACAACTTCACTAAGCCATATTCTGACGCAACGGCTGAATTGATTGATAAAGAGGTAAAAGCACTTATTGACAAAGCATATGCACGAACAAAAGAGCTTCTCCTCTCTAAGAAGAGTGAATTGGAGATTTTAGCGAAGGAACTTCTGAAAAGAGAAATTATTTTCCAATCCGACCTTGAAGGCTTGATTGGTAAACGACCTTTCAAAACTCCAACCACTTACGACGCATTCACAAACGGAACTGCCGACGAAGAGAGTGATGAGAAGAAGAAAGATAATAAGGAAGAAAAGCCTGAAGATCTGGACAAGGTTAAAGATGAAGTGAAAGAGGCAGTAGAAAAAGAAGAGTCTACTGCTAATAAAGAAGAATAAGCGATGAAGGTAATTCCTGAGCTATTAAGCTCTTATAAGGAGCTACCTTCTAACAAAAAAGTATATTTCGCAAGTGACTTTCACCTTGGAGTTCCTAATAGAGAAGAAAGCATAAGACGCGAAAAGAAAATTGTTAAATGGCTGGAGCATGTTTCAAAAGATGCTTCAGCCATTTTTTTATTGGGTGATCTTTTCGACTTTTGGTTCGAGTATAAAACTACTGTCCCAAAAGGTTTTGTCAGATTTCAAGGAAAGCTCGCTGAACTACGTGACAAACACATTCCGATCCACATCTTCGCTGGCAACCACGATCTGTGGATGGAAGATTATTTCAAATCCGAACTGGGTATTGAAGTTCACAAAAAACCTATTCGATTAGAAATCAGAGATACTATTTTTCTTCTTGGGCATGGAGATGGACTGGGGCCCGGAGGTACGCGATTTAAAATCATCAAAAAAATTTTCACCAATCCTGTATGTAAGTGGATGTTTAGATGGATTCATCCTGATGTTGGTATCGCTATTGCTAAATACTGGAGTAACAAAAGCAGAACATCTACAACCGATGAGCGATTTGAAGGTGTGGAAAAGGAAAGACTGCTGTCGTACTGTAAAGCAGTAGAGCAATCATTGCATCACGACTATTACGTATTCGGTCATCGCCACCTACCATTGGAATTGGCGGTAAATGATAATTCTACTTACTTTAATTTGGGAGAATGGATCACACAATGCAATTACCTTGAATTCGATGGGCACCAAGCGTTACTTAAATCTTTTGAGGATTAGTCTTCTTTTCCTTTCTCCGCTGTTTGGTTACAGCCAAAAATGGGAAAAGGTCAAAAGCTGGCAAGTAAATAAGCAACCCACAGCCTACTCTGTAGATTATCAAAATAATATATACATAGGCTTTTCGGATGGAGGTCTTACCAAATATGATTCTGAAGGAAAATTGCTTGAAAATTTCTCACTTTCTAATGCTTCATCCATCGCACTTATTGATGTTCAGAACAATCTCAAGCCCTTTCTTTTCTATTTTGACAATCAGCAAATCACAATTCTTGATCGATTTTCTACTGTTCCCAAAAATTATTTCTTAGCAGATTTTGACGTCCAACTTGGAATGATGGCTTGTCCGGCACCTGATGGGAATTTCTGGGTAGTTGAGAATAATCCACAACGACTGAAGAAAATAAGTCCTCTAAGGAAAAGTACGGTACTGGAGGTTCAGCTTCAATTAGGCGACTCAATCAATAAAATGCAAGCTTATCAAAACTTACTTTTCATTAGTCATACAAACGGGCTTCATGTGTTGGATCAATTTGGTGGAAAGATTTACTCTGTTGATTTATTAGGCACAACCGGTTTTCAATTGATTGGGAACAAAGTGCTTGTTTTCTCTAAAAAGAAAATCACCAGACTAAACTTTACAGGCGAAGTAGAAACGGAACTTTATAAACCTGAATTATCAGAAGGCACACTGATGGTCAAAGAGAGCTTTCTCTTTATCAAAGACAGAACCATCAATTTTTATAATCCTATTGACTAATTATTTCCTCTGTAGAGATCGAGGATTCGCTTTCTTAGCACTATGGTGTATTTCGCATTAATCAATTGGGCCTCTGCTCTATTCTTATTGTTCAAGCTTTCGAGGTAAGAATAAAAATCAGTGTTTCCTGTCTCAAATCGCTTCTTGATGAATTCAAACGTTTGATTTAGTGCCTCAAAATTTTCCTGAGCGGTAACGTAAGACGTCTGTGCAGCTCTCAATGCCAAATAATCCTGTTGGGTTGAATTAGTTACATCCAGTACAGCCTGGTCTTCCGCTATTTTTGCATTCTGAAAGGCAATCTTTGTTGTTTCGATTCTATTTTGAGTCGAGTACCTATTGAAAATTGGAATCTGGATGGACGCTCCGATAAAAGAATAATTTAGGTTTTCAAATTGACTGCTAACATCACCACTGTTATTTGAAGAATATTGTGTGCCATATCCGACCCCCATACCAACAGACGGATACCTATCAGCTTTCACCTGACTTAATTGTGCACGCGTAGCTTTTTTACTTGCTGTTGCACTTTTCAATTGGAACGAATTATTTAAAACTTCTTCAAGCACAACATTATAAGAATCAAATTCAGTAAGAATCTGCATATTCTCAAAATCAAGGGGCACTACTTTCAATTCTGTGCCGTCATTCATTTGTAATAATTGGGAAAGCGACAGCAAATCTGTTTGATATTGATTTTCTAAGTTGACATTGTTTAACCGCTCCGTTGCAACTTGTGATTGGAAATTATAAACAGTCTCCAGGTTGCCAACGCCTACACTAACCCGTTTCTTTTCCCTATCAAGTTGACTTTCAAGAAACTCCATTCGTTCATTCGATACCCGCAAGTTTTCAATGTCTACAAGGACGCTTAGGTAACTTCTAATCACATTGGCCTTAATGACGATTTTCGAATCCTCTAAACGGTAAAGGTTGGAGTTGTATTCATGAGCTCGTCTGTTTAACAAATGATGATTAGCAAAAGCATTGAAAATGGTCAGATTCGAACTTATTTCTGGTCGAGAGGACCTGGTTGTAGCAGTAGCAAATTGCCCCGAGCTGTTATCAAAAAACGAACCCTCTCTTACAAAATATCCTGCGTTGGCATTCAAATCAGGAAGAAAATTGAACATTGCCTGTCTTTTGTTTGATTCAGCCGCAATCAGATTATTCTGACTTTGTTTGATTCTCAAATTTCTATTGACCGCTAAATCAATGCATTCTTCCAGAGTTAGCTCTTTGGTGTCTTGAGCCAAAAGAGTGATTCCGCTAAAAAATAATATTCCGAAAATAAATTTTCGCATCATAAAAAAGATCTTTTCAGGTTTTCAAGGTTACAGTGCACCCATCTATCCAAACCGGATAGATGGGGTACTGTTTTGTGTAAGTATGAAGAGAATTACACTAAAGCTTCTTTTGCATTGATGTTTTCAGATACAATCTGACCATCAAATAAATGAACCACTCTGTGAGAGTATTCTGCATCTACCGGAGAGTGAGTCACCATAATTACTGTAGTCCCAGCTTCATTAAGCTCAGTAAGAAGGTTCATTACTTCCTGTCCGTTTGCAGAATCCAAGTTACCAGTAGGCTCATCCGCTAAGATCAATTTAGGTTTTGCAACCACAGCTCGGGAGATAGCAACACGCTGTTGCTGACCACCGGATAGTTGCTGTGGGAAGTGATTTCTTCTATGCATAATTTTCATATGCTCCATCACCTCTTCTACCCTTTTCTTTCTTTCCGCGGCAGAGTACTTCAAGTAAATCAATGGTAACTCAATGTTTTCAAAAACAGTAAGTTCATCGATCAAGTTAAAGCTCTGAAATACGAAACCGATGTTCGCCTTTCTCAAGTCAGCACGCTGACGCTCTTTGTACCCAGAGATTTCCAAATCAGTAAAGTGAAACTCTCCTTCAGATGGGTTGTCCAATAGTCCAATTATGTTGAGTAGTGTCGACTTACCACAACCAGATGGCCCCATGATTGCAACAAACTCCCCTTCTTTGATGGTTAGGTTTACACCCGCAAGTGCTGTTGTTTCAATTTCATCTGTGTAGTAAAATTTCTTTAAGTCTTTTGTTTGAATAAGTGCTTTAGCGTTTTCCATGATATTATTGAGTTTAGTCTTTAGGTTCTATTTAATTACTTTCTTTTGTTCAATTGGTTACTTTATCACCAGGATATCTTTATCCTCATATCCTCTGTATGAAGAGACAACAACTTTCTCTCCAGGTTGCAATCCTTCCACCACTTCGTAGTATCGTTGGTTTTGACGACCCAGTCGAATATCCCTTCTCACCGCCTCAGTCTCATCTTCATTTACTACGAATATCCAGTTTCCACCAGTTGTCTGATAGAAGCTTCCTCGAGGAATCTGAACAGCAGTTATGTTTTCACTAAGCTGTAGTCTGATCTGAAGTGTTTGACCTCTACGAATTCCATTCGGAATCGTGTCAAATGCCATATCTACCTCAAACAGACCATTGTTCACTTCAGGGTACACTTTTCTAATCTCTAAACCGAAATCACCTCCGGCAAATGTGAACGTTCCATTCAGTCCCGCATATATTCTAGATATATAATGTTCGTCAATAGTTGCACGAACCTTAAATCCATTTAAATCATCTATCTGTCCGATGTTCTGTCCGGGAGCAATGGATTCTCCCACTTCTACATCTACGGTTGACAATCTGCCATCGATAGGAGCTTTGATATAGAGGTTGTTCAGATTGCGCTTGATCATCTCAAGATTTTCTCTAGTGCGCTCCAAAGTAGCTTCCGATTGCCTGATTTGTGTAACAGAAGCAATGGAATCGAATCTATTTGACTCCACCTGAATCTTCCTGTTATCAACGAGTCGCTCATACTCCCTTTTTAGATTGAGAAATTCCTGCTCCGAAATGATACTGTCATCGTATAATTTTCTTCCTCGCTCATAAGCATCTTTAGCAGCATCTATCTGATAATCCAACTGTAAAAGATTTCTCTTAAGGTCAAATTGATTTCTTTGGAGGGACAGTTTCGTATTTTCTACCTCATTCATCAAGCGAAATGCTTGGGTTTCTTCCCTTACAAAATTTTGAAGAAGCGCATTATTGGCCAATTCGAGAATGGTATCTCCTTTATCTACAAGAATACCTCCGTCGTAATGCTTCTTAGAAACAACCCCTCCTTCAATCGCATCAAGTCGAATGGTTTTAATTGGAAGAACATTTCCATCTACAGGTATGAATTCCTGAAAATCACCTTCGATCACCGTAGCGATGTTGATTTTATTCCTTTCTACATTAAGTCTGGTTCCTCCACCAGATAGGAAAAAATTGTACCCAATAAAAACTACAAGTAGTCCAGATGCACAATAAATCGCAATCTTCTTAGGCGTCCACTTTTTCTTTTTAATCTTTCTGTCCATTGACAATTTGGTCGTTTAGGTTTCGACCGACTACTATGCCAATAAGAATGCCATTAATCGTAAAAGTCTATTTAACAGCCTATTAGGAGCATTTTTGCTAAAATGAGCACGCACACTATGTACAGAATAGTACAGAAAAGTGTTCGTATTCGATCACTTGAATGTATGATGGTATGTGTTTAGAAGTGGGGAAACAATTGCCTTGAGAGAAAGGCATAAAAAAAGGTTCAGGAGGACTAACACCTGAACCCAAAGGTCAAAAACTCAAAATAAAAAGGACTAATGACTTCAATATTAGTAAAACTTCAATTGAAAAAAAAATCTAAACCAATAAGAAAATTTACCGTTATGATAGCTTTACTATTATATTTGATAGTCTAATAACATGCGATGATAGCAAAACTTCAAATACAACTAAGTCCTGCACTCTATTTAAGAGATCCTCAGACTACTGAATTGGGCCAAAAAATAGTAAATGAGAGCATTTTTCTAATAGATGAGATTGGTTTCGAAGCTTTCACTTTTAAGAAGCTTTCTAAAGTCATTAGCTCCACAGAAGCATCCATCTATCGATATTTTGAGAACAAACATCGCCTTCTGGTTTATTTAATTGCATGGTATTGGAACTATATTGAGTATAGAATCACTTTTGAAACACATAATATCTCCGACCCTGAAGAGAAGTTGAAAATAGCAATCAGATTCATAACCCGAAAGCTTAACGATGACGATAATTTCCCAGGGATTAGTGAAAGCGTATTGCAGCACATTGTGATTAATGAGTCAGATAAGACCTACCTTACCAAAAATGTAGACGAGATCAATAAAGAAGGCTTGTTTAAGGGTTACAAGTCACTTTGCATGACTATATCTTCTTACATGAAAGAAATCAATCCTGATTTTGAATTTGCAAACTCACTCACAAGTACTTGTTTGGAGGCTGCTCACCAACAAATTTTTTTCGCACAGCATCTTCCTCGATTATCCGATCTTAAAAATGATAAAGATCTTTACGAAAGAAACTTTGAATTTCTAACCACCCTGATTTTTAACTCGCTTAGAAAATGACGAACCAGCAAATTATAAGGTGTTTACAAGAATGCTCGGCCAAACTTGATATAGACCTCAATATATCAAAACTGGAGCGAGTAGATATCATTTCAAGATCTTATGATGATGATGAGTTGTCAGAGTTTCAGAGAGATCTTATAGAAGCAGGCAATGAAAGCGGCATTGTTCTGTTCGAAAAATACATGAAGAGAGATACTCTTAATGAGTTTATCTCCGATACTGCATCTCCGACTATTGTCTTCATTCAGCAGGATGGCTTTCACCCGGCTTTTATCACTAAGAAAAAGAAGGAAATCATCCTGGAATTCATTACTCCCGGTGGTCAATTACGTGAGCTTAGAACTCCTGACTTTAGTAAGTTGAGATTCTCAACGAATGCAAACGGTGAAATATTTACATTGACAGGCTTTGCCTACCAAAGTTTTACTTCTGAAAAAGATGCGTCAGTAATCACACCAATTAAGCGTTTATTCAATCTGCTATCTGCAGATAGAAAAGATATTTTCTATGTCTATGTATATGCAGCTCTTATTGGACTGGTCAGTTTGACGCTTCCGCTAGGTATACAGGCTGCAGTTGAGCTAATTTCAGGAGGAGTAGTTTTCAGTTCTGTTTACTTACTCATCACATTGATCATTCTGGGGGTTCTTGGTACTGGCGTTTTGCAAGTACTACAAATCACTGTTGTGGAATATTTGCAGCGAAGAGTTTTCACTAAAGCAGCTTTTGAATTTGCTTTCCGTGTTCCCAGAATTAAAATGGAATCTGTTTTAAATCTGCATATGCCTGAATTGATGAACAGGTTTTTTGATGTACTAACACTTCAAAAAGGGCTTCCCAAACTCTTAATTGATCTTTCAACAGGGGTAATTCAGATTCTATTTGGGCTACTATTACTTTCATTCTATCACCCATTCTTCATCATCTTTGGATTGGGTTTATTAGGACTCTTATTCCTGATCTTCTATTTAACCGGTCCGAAAGGTCTTAAGAGTTCTATTCAAGAATCGAAGTACAAATACAAAGTGGTCTACTGGCTGGAAGAGATGGCACGAACCCTCTACTCCTTTAAGCTAGCCGGAAATACCATACTTCCGCTTAAGAAAACTGACTACTATGTAAATAACTATTTAAAAAATAGAAGTGCTCATTTCAAAGTTCTGATTTCACAGTACTCATTTATTCTTCTATTTAAAGCGATTGTAACAGGTGGGCTTTTAATTCTAGGTACAATTCTCGTTGTTCAGAGAGAGATAACATTGGGTCAATTTGTTGCTTCCGAAGTAATTATCATTTTGGTACTTGGCTCTGTAGAGAAGATCATCATGTACATGGATGTAGTCTATGACATGCTAACTGCTGTTGATAAAATATCGCATGTTACCGACCTGCCTTTGGAACGACCAGGAGGAATTGACATCCCGCAATCTCAAATGGAAGATGGATTAGATGTGAAACTTGAGGATGTTTCCTACACGTATCCAGAGTCAAAAAAACCTTCTTTGAGGCACCTAAATATTGAAATACCGAAAGGTGGAACTTTGTGCATAAGTGGCGGTAGTGGAGCTGGAAAAACCACATTAACTAACATTATTGCCGGGATTCATCAGAATTATGAAGGTATTTTGACTTATAATGATTTATCCCTGAGAGATCTGGATTCCACATATATCCGAGACAGGATTGGTAAAAATGTCTCGCAAGAAGACATTTTTGAAGGGTCTATTTTAGAAAATATATTAGTAGGTAAGCCAACTTCTGATATCAATGATGCTATAGATGCAATTAAGGAGGTTGGATTAATGAAAGAGATCAATGCACTTGACCATGGGTTGCATACCCAAATGTTAAGTGCCGGCAAGGGCTTTTCTTCTTCTTTTGTCAATAAGTTGATTTTAGCTCGATGTTTGGCAAAAAGACCTGCCATGCTTATTCTCAATGATTTTTTCAGCAATTTCACCAAAGGTGATCGACTCAAATTAATAGAGATGCTGACTAGGGAAGATAAAAAATGGACATTGATTGTTGTTTCAAATGATCCGCTGGTTATGGCAGCATGTGACCGGGTACTATACCTTGAAGGTGGTGAAGCAAAAGCTTTAGAAGCATTCGACGACTTAATTAAGAAAGAAGAAATCGTTAAAGAAATCTACTAATGGATCATCTGGATAAACTTTCAGAAACTCATCTTTATTCCCTCAGGACACTAAAAACTCCGGGTGTAGGGCGAACTGTGGCCAAGGTTTTAATGGTTTTGACTGCTGTACTTATTATCATCCTATTTCTACCATGGCAGCAAAATATTAGGGGGAAAGGGACATTAACCGCGCTGAATCCTCAAAATCGACCTCAAATGGTACAGTCTGCCATCGCAGGGCGTATTACTGAATGGCATATCAGAGAAGGTGATTATGTGAGTAAAGGTGATAATCTCCTGACGATTGCTGAGATTAAAGACAAGTTTTTCGATCCAAATTTGGTGGTAAGAATTGAAGAGCAGCTCGAGGCAAAACGAAATTCACGAGATGCCAAAATGAATAAGGTTACTGCTTTGAGAAACCAGATTATGGCACTTGAAATGGCACTTAAAGCCAAAACAAGTCAGGCAAAGAATAAGCTACAACAGGCAAAACTCAAATTAGAGGCTGATAGCCTTGAGTTTGTGGCGGAAAAGGTGAATTATGAAAATGCCGAGAGCATTTTTGACCGAAATAAGAATCGATATGAAGCCGGAAACATTACTCTTACCAAATACCAGGAGATAGAGTCCAAGTTTCAAATGAGTGCTGCTAAAGTATTGAAAGCAGAGAATGAATGGCTTCAAAGAAAAGCTGATTTAGCCAACGCTGTGTTGGAATTGACATCAATAGAAGCAGACTACACGGATAAGATCAGTAAATCACAATCCAATCTGAATGAAACCATTTCTGGATTAAACGAAACGATTGCTGAGATCTCTAAAATGGAGAATGAGCTTTCCAATGTGATGATCAGAAGGGAGCAGTATCAAATCATTGCTCCACAAAGTGGATATGTTGTTAAGGCCATAAAGGTTGGTATTGGAGAAACCATTAAAGAGGGAGATGCAGTTGCGACCATTCTACCTGAATCCGAAGATAAGGCGGTAGAGATGTATGTAAAAGCAATGGATATACCGCTGATTTCTTCCGGGAAAAAAGTACGGGTTCAATTTGACGGTTGGCCTGCATTACAATTCTCAGGGTGGCCAAATGTTTCTGTTGGGACATTCGGAGGTGTGGTTGCTATCATTGACCGGGTACAAAGCAAAAACGGTATGTTTCGTATTTTGGTGAAACCCGACCCGGAGGATGAACCCTGGCCGGAGCAACTACGACTTGGTTCAGGAATTAAAGGATGGGTAATGCTTAATAATGTTCCGATTTGGTATGAAATCTGGCGACAGATGAATGGCTTCCCTCCTATGATATATGAGGATGGTGAGACACCTGAAACGTTTGATAAGAAATGAAAAGATTTGCATTCATTGTCTTATTTATTTCCGGTTCCATATTTGGGCAGGATTCAACGACTGTGATAGATACAACCTATCTATCGCTTGAGGACGTCATAAAAATGACACTGTCCTATCATCCTGTAGTAAAACAAGCAAATCTATTAGATGAAACAGCTGCTGCTGTGCTTCGTGAAGCTCGAGGGAATTTAGATCCTAAGCTTGAGGCGGACTATAGCCTGAAGGAATTCAAGGAGAAAGAGTATTATAACCTGCTAAACACCTCCTTTAAAATTCCTACATGGATCGGTATTGACCCAAAAGTTGAATTCACTAGAAACAGTGGTGAATTTCTAAACCCTCAAAACTTCATAAAGTCAACGACAGATGATTTTGGTAATGTAGTATCAGCCACTTCAGACGTTGAACAAGTGACAGTTGGAGTTTCAGTCCCACTTGGAAAAGGGTTGTTTTTTGATGAAAGGCGAAATGCCATTAGAAAGGCAGAGGCATTCTCCCAAATAGCAGAGGCTGAACAAATCAAAGAAGTAAACAAGATTCTTTTCACCGTAATAAAAGACTATTGGAATTGGTATTTGGCTAGTAAAAAGCAAGCATTAATGCGCCAGGCAATCGTCCTGGCTCAGAATCTTTTTGATCGAACTTTAATTGATTATGAATTTGGAGAGGCAGCCGTGGTTGATACTTTACAAGCCAAAATCAATTTTCAGAAACGCACCGTCGATTATCGAAAAGCAACATTGGAATTTGAGCTAGCAAAACTTAATCTCTCAAAGCATTTGTGGTCTGAAAATCTTGCTACTTTGGAACTGCTTCCGGGTGTACTTCCGGATTCTACATCTCTTTTCGCTACACCTAAGGATGAAGAAGTAAAGGAATCAATTGAATTTGCGCTTACCAGCAACCCTGAAATATCAAAGCTTGAGGGAAAAAGAAATCAACTGAATGCAGATATGCGATGGGCTCGTGAAAGCATCAAACCACAAATAGACCTATCCTACTCATTTATAGATGCTCCTATCAATCCTGAATTAGAATCCAGCACGCCTAGTTTTGGTGATAATTACAAGATGGGTTTAGACTTTTCATTTCCAATTCTTCTTCGTAAGGAGCGTGGAAAGATTCAGCAAACTCAGTTGAAGCTGCGAAGCAATGAATTTCAGATGGCACAAAGCCAGGTAGTACTAAAAAACGAAGTGCTTGGCGCATATGCTCAAAGTGTGGCATTACAAGATCTCCTGGATCAGTACCTAGGTGTTTCAAACAATTACCAAAGACTCCTAGCAGCTGAAATCATTAATCTTCAAAATGGAGAAACCGATTTATTCAAACTGAATATCCAACAGGATAAATACATTGAGGCTCAAACTGAATATTACGAAGCATTTACAAAATGGGAGAAAAGTAAAGCTGAATTTTATCACGTAGTAGGGCTACCTGTTCTCGGACTTGGCAATATGTTCGGTTTCGTAACAAATACCCCATAATACATGTTCGTTTTCGAACAGTAATTGTTTAGCTTTATCTCCAAATCAAGCCTTAGATACCTTTTTTGTGTCTTGGCACAGTTGTAGCAATTCTATAATCCTAAACCTGAAACAAAGTGGAACAAGAAATAAACAAGATATTAATTATTGATGATGATGAAGATGTGCTTTTAGCAGCTAAGATGCTGCTCAAAAAACACATTAAAGAAGTAGTCATTGAAAAGGATCCACGAAAGATCCCTTTTCTTGTCAATAATGATAGCTTCGACGTGATTCTCCTGGATATGAACTTTAGTCAGGACACAACTAGTGGTAAAGAGGGTTTTTATTGGTTGGAGCAAATTTTGGAAAAAGACCCTGAGGCAGTAGTGATACTCATCACTGCTTTCGGAGATGTAGAAATGGCAGTAAAAGCATTGAAAGCTGGTGCTACCGATTTTGTACTGAAGCCATGGCAAAATGAGAAACTACTAGCTACCCTATCCAGTGCTGCAAGGCTTAAGAATAGCAGGAATGAGGTGTCAAAGTTGAAGCAAACCAGTAAAACGCTTCAGGCAGATAGCAGTAAAGCATTCAAAGACATCATCGGCGAAAGTGATGCCATCAAAAAAGTATTTAAGCTCATTGACAAAGTAGCTTCTACTGATGCAAACGTGCTAATTCTTGGAGAAAATGGTACCGGAAAAGAGATGATTGCACGTGCAATCCATCAAAAATCCCTAAGAAAAGACATGCCATTCATTGGGGTCGATATGGGAGCCATTACCGAGTCGCTTTTTGAAAGTGAACTGTTTGGTCACAAAAAAGGATCATTTACGGATGCAAAAGAAGATCGGGCAGGAAGATTTGAAGTTGCCTCAGGTGGTACTTTATTTCTTGATGAAATCGGAAATTTAAGTCAGCCCTTGCAATCAAAGCTCCTGACTGCTATTCAAAATAGAAAGGTCACACGGATAGGAAGTAACCAGGAAATACCTGTGGATATACGACTTATCAGTGCTACCAATATGCCTGTATATGAAATGGTGAATGAAAACACATTCAGGCAAGATCTATTATATAGGATCAACACGGTAGAAATTCAACTACCTCCATTACGGGAACGTATGGAAGACATGGAAATGCTGGCCAACCATTTCGTGAAAATGTATGCCGGTAAATACCGCAAAAATATCGATAGTGTAGCTGCATCTACAGTAGGTAAGCTTCAAAAGTATCCATGGCCCGGAAATATTCGAGAGCTTCAGCATGCCATTGAGCGGGCAATCATAATGAGTGACAACTCTCAATTAATGCCAGAAGATTTTTTCTTTCTTTCTCAGAAACCGGACAGCAACCTTTCTTTGGAACCAGACTCTTATAATCTGGAGGATATGGAAAAGATGACCATTCAAAAGGTTGTAAACAAGTATGAAGGCAATATATCGAAGGCTGCCAAAGAGCTCGGTTTAACTCGAGCTTCATTATATAGAAGATTAGAAAAACATGGTTTATAAGTCATTTAGATTTCAGTTGATCAGCAGGATGATACTACTCCTGCTCACCATGTTTTTGTTTACACATCTGTATTACTCAGAGTCGTATTTCTTTACCAAATTTCTGGTGTTCTGTTTGGTTGCTTTTCAGGGGTACTACCTCTACAGTTTTCTTGAAAAGTCCAATCGTGAGATTGTGCATTTTCTGGAAAGTATCCATTACGATGATTTCACGAATACATACCCGGAACGCAAAACAGGCTCTAGTAGGGATTTGCTGTACCATGAATTCAATGAAATTTTAAGGAAATTTCGGGAGATACGAGCTGACAAAGAAGCTCAACATCAATATTTACGAACCATTGTTCAGCACATCGGAATTGGCATAATCACCTTTGATGATGACGGGGAGGTCCAAATCATGAACAATGCGGCAAAGAAGTTATTGGGATTGAAACTCATAAAAAACATTACACAAATTGGTCGCGATCAGCCTGCTCTATTGGAAACAATTAAGGAACTACGTACAGGGGGCAGGGATTTAGTAAAGATTGTGAAAAATGAAGATGAAGTGCAGCTAGCTGTCTATGCTATTGAGCTATCACTAAGGGGAAAACCCTTTAAGCTCATTTCCATCCAAAACATCCAGTCTGAACTGGAAGAAAAAGAAATGGAGGCATGGCAAAACCTTATTCGGGTATTGACTCATGAGATCATGAATTCGGTGACTCCTATTTCTTCTCTTGCTGAAACAGTAGAAAAAGAACTTGCTGAATTTTTAGAAAACGACATGGACGTCAATCAGCTAACTGATGACACCATTGAAGACTTCTATTTATCTGTGAAAACCATACATAACCGCAGTGAGAGTCTAATAAAGTTTGTCTCTGACTTTAGAAACATGACTCGCATCAAGCATCCGAATCTTGAATTCCATGAGGTTGAAGACATGATCAAGCACATTCTGGTTCTACTAAAACCAGATATCGAACAAGCCCAAATTGAGGTAAACTGCTCAGTAAAGCCCGGCTTAACTGTTAATATTGACCGTGAGCAAATTGAACAAGTGGTTATCAATGTAGTGAAAAATGCTGTTCAGGCTTTAGATGCATCAGATAAAGAAAATAAATCGCTAACAATCACAGCAATGCCTATTGAAGGTGGTGGAGCTTTTATCTCTGTGGCAGATAATGGTACAGGTATCGAAGAAGAAGCATTGAAAAAAATATTCATTCCATTTTTTACTACTAAGAAAAACGGATCCGGTATTGGCCTGAGTCTCTCCAAACAAATAATGAGGAAGCATGGAGGTAACATTACCGCAAAGTCCCAGATTGGAGAAGGCACTGAGTTTCTACTTAAGTTTGCCAGCTAAATAGCTGGATCAATTGAAATACATTTTCATCGTTCAAGGCGAAGGAAGAGGGCATATGACACAGGCCATCTCCCTATTTCACATCCTTACTTCCAATGGTCATAAAGTGACTCATGTGATCGTTGGGAAAAGTAAACGGAGAGAACTTCCCTCATTTTTTTTGGATCAAATAAAGACGTCCATCACCCAACTGGAAAGTCCGAATTTTGTAACTGATAAAAGCAATAAATCTGTAAGTGTTTTTAAGACGCTGGTTGTAAATCTTAGTAAGGCTCGTACATTCTTACGAAGCATTAATAAAATTGATCGAATAGTTAAGACGGAGCAGCCCGATGCTGTTATCAATTTTTACGATTTCCTAAGTGGGTTCTTTTTTTTGGTGAAAAAACCGAAGACAAAGCATATTGCACTTGCGCATCAGTTTTTACTAAATCATTCAAAATTTGAATTTCCAAAAGGTCGAATTTATGATAAAGCCTCACTCTTGCTTGGAAATAAATTAGCGGCTTACGGAGCTGAAAAGATACTGGCACTATCATTTCAAAAAATGGAAAATGAATCCGGAAAAAAGATTTTCGTTGTTCCACCGCTATTGAGAGAGTCGATAAAAAAACAAAATATCACCAAGGGAGACCACTTTTTAGTGTACATGGTCAATCATGGTTACTCAGAGGAAGTTTTAGCATTTCATAAAAAATATCCAAAAGTGCACATCCATTGCTTTTGGGATAAAAGAGATGAACCCATTGAGTTAAAAGTGGATGAAACCTTGACTTTTCATCAATTGGATGACGAAAAGTTTATCCATTTCATGTCTTCATGCCGAGGGTATCTTACCACTGCCGGGTTTGAGTCTGTCTGCGAGGCTATGTATCTAGGTAAACCTATTTTAATGGTTCCTGTAGCGGGACATTATGAGCAAGCTTGTAATGCACTTGATGCCAAAAAAGCAGGTGCTGGAGTGTCAAGCGAAATTTTTGACTTAGAGATTTTGTTAGACTATCTTCCAAATCATAAAGATGTTGGAGATGAATTCAGAAAGTGGTGCCACACTACTTCAGATACTTTCCTAAAATTATTGGCGTAGATGTTAATCAAGTATTCAGACAACCCATTCAAGCAAATTTTTGGCATTGCTTTCTACAATAGGAAAAACATTTTTCTATTTACCATTATCTCGATTGGAGCAACTGTTCAGTATAAGTTCGGGGAGATATTCACATTTGATCCATTTACACTACCCGTTGTTCCTGTTACCATTTTGGGTGGTGCACTAGCCATATTTCTAGGATTTAGAAACAACAGTGCATATGATCGCTGGTGGGAAGCAAGAAAAGTGTGGGGAGGAATTGTCAATGCAAGTCGGACATTCGGAGTAATGATCTGCACATTCTCTTCGGGTCATTTCTCTAAAGGCAAAGTCAAAGATAAAAAAGTTGAGGCCTGGAGGATCGAATTGATCAAACGTCATATAGGCTGGCTTTATGCACTCATAATGCACCTTAGAAAGCACAACCATTGGGACGAGTTGGAAAAATATATTGAGGAGGATGAAATCGAAGAGCTGAAGAAACTTCATAATAAACCTACTCAAATACTGCACAAGCAAGGGAAAAGACTTCAGGAAGCTTATGAAGAAAAAATCATAGAGGACTTCCGACACATGGAATTGGCCAATGTCATCAAAGAATTCTACGATTTACAAGGGAAAGCAGAGCGGATTAAGGGTACCATTTTTCCTTATTACTACAATTACTTTACCGGCGTTTTCCTATGGCTATTTGTGATCTGCCTGCCCTTTGCCTTGACTACAGAAATGGGTTGGGGGGCTATACCCATGTCTATAGCCATTTCATTTGTATTTACGATTTTGGAAAAGTCAGGGGCTGTTACTGAAGATCCTTTTGAAGGCAGAGCCGCAGATACTCCCATTTCTACTATCACGCGTAATATTGAAATTGACCTGTTGGAGATGATTGACGAAGAGGTTATCCCCGCATCAATAGAACCAAAAACGGGTCGATTTGGTGTTAAATATCTAGACTAAAAATGGCGATAATTAGTAAAAAGAAAGAGATTTTTCCAATTAGCAAATCGCTGAGGTCATATATAAAAAAGTATGATCGAGAGATAAATCTACCGATCTACTATGGTGATCTACTCCGATATGATAATTCCATCCCGCTTTATGATAAATCGGGTAATGATACGCTTTGGGAAACAGTCTTTTTCCCTCAGGGAGATATGGAGCACATCAATGCTTCATTGAAAAAAGTATATGCCATCATGAAATCAGACGGGGATCTGTCCGTAATGGATCACCTGATTATCGATCGGGTAGACTTGTGTGTGTATGGAAACACACAGCCATTCAGAATCAGGGTGGTTAATCAAATTAACGACAACTTTGACTATTTCTACATTAAAAATGCAGATGCATCTCGTATCTACGGTTTAGAACTTGAGCACCTTTTGTCTCCTAATAAAATCAGCTATGTAGTCAATAGAGAAACGCTGATAGAAGAGCATATCGTAGGAATTCCTGCCGAGCTTTTCATTAAGAAATACCTTGGAAGTGCAAACCTGAATGAAATTCGTCTTGCTAAAGAATTTGTGAAATTTAATGAACGATGTTTTGTTCGCTTACTTGGGGATATGCACAGCAGCAATTTTGTAATTGATATTACACCAGATTTTGAAGACGTGGAGTATCGTCTAAGAGCCATTGACTTTGACCAGCAATCCTATGAAGGGAGAAGAGCGATTTATTTGCCACAATACTACACACAGAACAATCCCATAATTAAAATCGGCCTAAAGCACATGACACCAGAGACCGTGAGGCAATACCAACGAGAGGAACGATCGAACATTGCTAACAGGTTAAAGGTGGAACATAAGCGTGTTGCAGATTTGCTATCCGCTATGAAAAAAGATAAGCTTTCAAAGCCTGAAAACATCAAGCGTTTGAGAAAAGAGCTGGCTGAATTCTATGAAGATCAGGATTTCCTGGAATGTGAAAATATGGGAAAGCTGGTTGAAATGAGTTTGGAGATGCTGACCAGGAAGCCGAATCTATATAAGGATTATTAAGAAACCCCCGGCCTATCAATTTTAACTACTCCCCAACCGAACCGTCAGACCGTCCTATAGGATGATGAACCCCCCGGCCCCTGAAGGGGTGCCTTAATAAGTTTGACACTTAAAAAAATGTGCGATAGATCCCTTTAGGGAATTAAAGGGTGTGCGGAGGATTTAATACTACTCCCCAACCGAACCGTCAGACCGTCCTATAGGGTGATGAACCCCCCGGCCCCTGAAGGGGTGCCTTAATAAGTTTGACTCTTAAAAAATGTGCGATAAATCCCTTTAGGGATGAAAGGGTGCGTGGAGGAATCAATTACTGATTTTTTCACTTTTGATAAAGTTTTTAATCTTTTCAAGAACTGACTGAACATCATCAAAAACTTCTTGATTCTTAAAGCGAAGTACTCTAACACCCATAGCCTCAATCTCACTTTGTCTACCTTTATCGTACACCTCTTGTTCTAATTCATCATGAATGCCTCCATCTAGTTCTATTACAAGTCTTTCGCTGTGACAATAAAAATCAGCTATAAATCCAGCCATAGGATGCTGTCTTCTGAATTTGAGTCCTTCAAGTTTCTTATGACTTAAATATTTCCACAAGTGTTGCTCTGCCTCAGTCATATTTTCACGCAAGATTCTAGCCTTTTCAAAAATTGCAGGAGTCGCTCCGTAAAACATCGGTCGATTATCAATACTCATTGTCATAAAGATATTGATTCACATCACCCCATTCAAAATCGCCTTTTTGATAATGTGTTAAATATTGGAATCCCGCCCCCACAGCGGTACAATTCAAATTTTTAATTTAACAGGTCCGAGCTGTTGGTCCCTTTAGGGATGAAAGGGTGTGTGGAGGACATGCAATTTTAATACCCCCAACCGAACCGTTGGAAGGGTGATGAAAGCCCCCGGCCCCTAAAGGGGTGCCTTAATAAGTTTGACTCTTAAAGAAATGTGTGATGGATCCCTTTAGGGAATTAAAGGGTGAGCAGAGGACAAGCAATTCTACTACCCCCGGCCCCTGAAGGGGTGCCATCTGAATTTTAATTTAATTGATCCGTGCTGTTGGTCCCTTTAGGGATGAAAGGGTGTGTGGAGGAATTGAACCTTAGGGAATTATAGGGTGTGCGGAGGAATCAATTCTACTACCCCCGGCCCCTACAGCGGTACAATCCAAAATTTTAATTTAATCGATCTGCGCACGTTGATCCCTTTAGGGAATAAAGGGTGTGCGTAGGAATTGAACCATAGGGAATAAAAGGTGTGCGCTGGATCCCTTTAGGGATGAAAGGGTGCGCAGAGGAACTATCTCAGTTCAAAAAGACTCCCTCACCAGGCTTTACTTCTACATGCTCTTTGATGGTCGTAGAAAGCTCATACCCTTTATAGTTAGCATAAATAGGGAAACGTCCGTGAGTTCGTAGAACCAGCACAGCTGTTTCAACTTTTTTTACATGTAACGTCAAAAGCTTGGTTAAGCTATAAGCCAAGGTTCTTCCGCTATTCAGCACATCATCACATAAAATGACCGATTTGTTTTTCAAATCAGAGACATCCCCATCAATGAGGATGTCCTTATTGAGGGGATTTTCTTTATCAAGAGATATGGTATGGCAAATGGATTTTTTACCAGATATCTCTTTGAGAGTTTTATTGATCTGATCAGCCAGCTTTCTTCCACCAGCATCCACTCCCACCAACACAAGGTCCTCACCCATGTTGTTTTCATAGATTTGGTAGCCAATCCGACGTACAATCTGATCGACTTTAGGCTGAGTTAAAATCTGATTATTGCTCATTCTCAGGTACAGGCATTACTTTGCTGTCCTTGAAAGTAGAGAGTATTATCATAGATTGCAAGCCGTCAACCACCTCAATTTCAGATACCTTTTCCAGCATCAGCTTTTGATATGATTGGATATCGCTACTAATGATTTTAAGAATGAAATCTCCTGATCCTGTGATATGGTGACATTCAATCACTTCAGGAATGGCATTGATTTCATTAATGAAAGCATCAATATTTCGTTTGTTATGACCTTTGAGTGATACCTGAACAAATGTGTGAACTCCCAATCCAACCTTGTCAGTATCAAGCTTGGCGTGATAACTTTTAATAATTCCTGAAGTTTCCAACTTCTTTACTCGCTCAAGGGTTGGCGCTGGCGATAGTCCAATATCTTTAGAAAGCTGAGCGTTGGTGATTTTAGCATTTGACTGTAGAATGTCAAGAATCTTCCGGTCGATCTTATCCAGCTTGATGCGCGATGATTGTATTTTCATGAGTACTTTTATTTACCTTCCACTCCTTGCTATTTAAGAGTAGAACAAAATTTTATTCGCTGCAAAATTAATAGGATTAATAAAAATTTTGGCAACCATTTAAATAAACTACAAACCTTTAACAATTAATTGATAAAAGACCCTAACGAAAGCCTACAATTAAAGTTTAATCACTTTTCGTTTAAATATGGTCCCGGATATATCGACAGTCACGAAGTAAATGCCCGGATCTAGTGTACTCATTTCAACAAAGAAATTGTTTAGACCTTCCGTCGCACTATAAGTCTTTTGAATTTGAATTTTTCCGGCTGAATTGATGAGTCTTAATGTTGCATCGCCACCATTCGGAGCAACTACCTTTAGCCTAAAACGATCTGTAACCGGGTTTGGAAATGGATTTTCAACCTTTATTACTGGCTGAATATTGATGCATTTCTCATTATCAAGCGGATTAATATCCGGGTATCCTACGTATTCAGAAACAAGGTTTACACAGAGGTATCCCGGTTCGGAATTGGTAAGTGGTACCCCAATATTCAGGCTAACTAACCTGGTTTCGCCAATTTCAACAAATTGCTCAATTTGCTCGGTAATTTTAAATTGATCCTCCAGCGTAATCTCTGCCTTTGTGATTTCTATTGGCAGATTACTAAAATTCTGAACTTCGAGAAATATTCGTCCCGTATTGTCCTCGGCAACCAACTCCAGATTACCGATGGCCAGATCGACTTCCGGTATTGCAATTAGTATTTCCTGACTTGTAGTATCAATACACCCAAGACTGTTTTGTGCCACCAAGCTAACCACTTGCGTACCGACCTCCGAAAATGTGATCGATTCAGCATCAGCGCTGGTACCGAACTGTGAACCATTCAACAACCATTGATAGTCAACCGCCCCAATCGATGAATTAGTAAAGTTTATGCGATCATTTGGCAGACCATGATTTTTTGATGCTGTAAATGAAGCAGTCGGAGCATTATTGATTTCCAGAGGTTCCGAATAGCTGGTTACACAGCCGGCTGCTGTTTGCAATTCAAGGGTTAATGTATACGTACCGCTTTCTAAACTATTTAGGAATAGCTCAGATCCGTTTCCTACAGCTTCTCCATCAAGGAGCCATGTTCTTGATACAATTGCATCATTAAAAGCCTGAGAGAGGTCAGTCGCTTCTAATATCTCATTATCACACGTACCTGATATGTCAAAATCAGCAGCAGGTAATTGCAGCACCTCTATTTGCCTCGTAATTGATTCCGAACAGAAATTCTGACCGGTAACTTCAAGTGACACATCATAAATACCAGGGCTTTCAAAGATGTGATCCACATTTTCTGAGTTATATGTTACCCCATCAATGGTCCAGACATACGAAACGATGTTCCCACTGAAAGTGGTATTGTCCATAAAACTTGAAGCCTCACCCTGACAGCCAATTTGAGTCTGAAAATCCGGCTGTGGTGCAGCTAAAATTTCAATATCTTCCGTGTAGAATGACTCGCATCCATTGGAGCTGACGGTAGTGAGTCCAATTGTTTTAATGCCTTCCGAATCAAATAGTATGGTGGGATTTTGTTCCGTTGATTCCTCTACACCATCTACCTCCCATGTCCATGATACGATATCCGCATTTTCTACCGTGGACATATCAAAGAACTGAATACCCTCTGATGAGGTGCATGGGATATCAAAATCAAAATTAGGAACCGGAGTGGCGGATACAGAAACTTCATTGACCGTTGTATTATCACAGCCATTGCTGTCAGTGGCAGTCAATGCTACCGAGTAGTTTCCGGAAGCCGTAAAAATATGACTGGGGTTTTCGGCAGTGGATGTGAATCCATCACCAAAATCCCAGAAGTAGGTATCAGCATTGGCACTTGAATTGGTGAATAGCATCGGTTCTTCCTGACAAACGGAGGTGGCTGAAAAGCCTGCTGTCGGGCTTGGATTGATTGTTATTGTTTGTTGTGTGGTTTCTTCACATCCGGGGATATTGGAAGTTAGAATGACCGTTTTAGTGCCTGAGGTATTAAATGAAAATGTAGGGTTTTCTTCATCAGAAGTTCCCACTACTGTAGAGGTTGCATCATCGATAAATTCCCATGAATAAGTCAAAGGGCCGGCATAGGAAGCATCATCGGTGGTATTATTAAAGACAATTGGTGCATCAATGCAGTACCTGGTTGCTGAAACAGTGTAAGCTGGGGCCGGAGGTGGGTTATAGATGGTGATTTCTTGCTCTATGAAATTATTACAACTACCATCACTTACATCTAATCTGACTGTGTAAGTCCCTGCTCCTCCTAAAGTATCAAACAGCACCTGTGGACTCTCTTCATTGCTGTCTTCTATGCCGTCATTATTGAAGTCCCAGGAGTAGGAAAGACCGGTAACCGATGGAGTGAAGGTGTTGGCATTGGAGATGCATTTGTTAATATCAATATTAAAGCTCGCATCCGGTGCTATATCTGATTTTACAGTTACTTGCTCTGTAGCAATATCCACATTTCCATTCTCGTCTATAGCTCTTAATTCAATATCATATACACCTGCACTCGTGTAACTAACTCCCACAGGGGCCTCCCCAGCAAAGTATCCTAAAGAACTTTCACATGACGTGTCTGAAAAACGGGCCATTGAATACTGATTCGTGTTAAACCCAATGCCTAGCATGTAATGAATACCTTCTCCTTTGATCACCTCAAAAGCAGGATTCGTATTAAATAACCCAGAAACATTGCCTAATGTATCATCAACTGTAGGTGATGTATGACTTAAACTGGCACCAAAGTTTAAGCGATTGATTACACCAATACTTGTTGTATTCACAAGTGCAACATATTCTCCCGTTTCATTAACCAAACCAAAACCAGCACTCCTTCCTATACCAAGAGATGTGACTGTCACTGAACCACTACTTAGTGATGATCCTAAAGATAAGTGATGAAAATTACTACCAGCACCGCTAACTAACCCATACCAATTACTTGATTCTCTTACCAACTGAACATCTGTTGGAAAAAGAACACCCGAAATCGTTCGTATTGAATGACTCGAAACAATTCCAAGGTAGGAGGACGAAAAGTCCAATATCAATAAAGCGCCGCTATCTCCTCCTCCACTTACTATAGCATACTTATTGCCATGGACATCTGTTACTAAATCAAATCCTCTCAAATCACTTACTCCGTATTCGCCTAATGAATCAATCGAAGGGCTTGAATCAGTGTAACTATCTAATAGTATCCGATAAACCACCCCTTCCAATGTTCCAATAAACCCAAATAACTGACTGCCCTCATGCTCTATGATTATACCACGCTTTTCTTCTCCAATTCCTAGGTCTCCCAGGTCAGTAATTGTATAATCTGATGATAACGAGTCAAAATCAATACGGAACAAATGATTATTGCCAGTGGATAGAATGTAGCTATGAAAACCTCCCGAGCTATTTAAGACAGTGGACTGATCAAATACTGATGATAAAATTTCTGGATCCAAAACTCCAAGATCAAAACCCTCAGCCGGATTTAGGTAATCCCCCAAACAAAAATCCCACTCATATGAAATCGCATTAACGCTGGTGTTTTCAATTTCTAATTGTTCGTCAACACAAACGGAAGTTGATGAAATTGAAAATGATGAGGTTGGACGAGCGGCAACAGCGACTACAACCTCTTTTTGCACAGTAAACATACATCCCTGAGCTGTTTGCACAGATAAATCAACTGTGAAACTACCCTCAGAAAAGGTGAAAATAGGATTCTGTTGACTACTATTCCCTAGCCCAGAAAAATCCCAACTCCAACTAATAATCGAATCATTCGATAACGTTTGATCCACTGCCGAAAACTGAACAGGTAAATTTTCGATTGCCTCGTCAAAAGTAAAATCAGCTAATACTCCATCATTTACGGTGATGTCTTCTGAATAAACTGTCTCACAACCTGCAACATTACCTACAGTAAGTTGAACCGTGTAGGTTCCAGCAGTTGCATATTGATAGACCGTATCCGCCTGGCTACTCGTTCCTACTCCATCACCAAAATCCCAGGCATAACTCGTAATATTTGCTCCTGTCACCTCACTTATAAATGAAATCGCTTCACCAAAACAATTGTTTGTATAACTGAAGCTTACGTCTGGCCCTTCGTCGATCGTAATATCTTGGCTTGACAGTATTGAACTACATCCGGGTAAAAAACTTTGAAGCGTAATGGTCTTTATCCCAGAGTCTGTAAAGGTGTATACCGTATCTTTTTGATTGACCTCATCCCCATCAATCACCCACTGATAACTGAGTACGTCATCATATCCCGTTTCATCTGTCGTGTTGGTTAAGGTCAATTCATTATTGGTACAAAACGTACTACCAGATGTTACCGTAAAACTTGGAATGGGTGGATCGGGATAAATCGTTATATCCTTCTCATAAAAATTATCACAGCTGCCATCACTCACATCCAGTCTGACCGTGTAGGTACCTGCTCCTCCAAGGGTATCAAACAGCACCTGAGGGTTCTCTGCGTTACTGTCTTCGATCCCGTTTCCATCAAAATCCCATGAGTAAGAGGAGAGACCAGTTATGGAGGGGGTAAAGGTGTTGGCATTCGTTATACAACGTGATGCATCCAATGATATAGATATCGAGGGAGCAAAGTTGGAAGTTATTAAAACTGAGTCTAGGTCATAATATCTAATACTATCATTTGTGGTGCTAGTTAAAGCGACTTTTCCATACCCAGCTGCCGAATAGTTTACTACGGGTTCAAATGAAGTTGAAATATGATTCCCATTAATTACACAATCATTTTCGAAATCCAATAAATATAGTCTATTAGCATTATAATCATTTACTAGCGCATAGTATTTGGATGAGTCATTAACCAATGTTAATCCAAATGAATTACCAGTAAGTGTCCCCAAATTTCCTAAGTTGGAGGAACTTTCGATTGAATTACTGTTCAATGCAAACCTATGTCTAAGCAATGAGCCATTTCTTTGAATAACATAACTATATAATTTACCCCCTTCGTAAATCATTGATACATCAGTATTTGATAGATAGCTAAGATTCGCATCAGCTGAAAACGATGGCGGATTCGATAATGAGGTAGAAATATCCAATCGCACAAGCGTATTTCCATTAAATGAAGCAATGAAACCTACATAATCAGTACCTACTCTCTTAATATCAATCCCTCTTAAAGATGAACCAAAAGGGCTGACATGCTTCATCAAAGAGTTGATTAATGAGCTGGGGTTATCCATTTCAAACTTAACTATTGAAGGATCTGAATTTGATCCATTAACAGCTAATAAGTAAAATGACTCACCTTCGTATATATATGTCAATCCTGTCGGCGAGTTAAGTTCTTCGCTAGAAACCAGAACTTCAAAACCTGGATCATTATCTAGGTTGTCACCAAAATCAATCCTGATTATTTCATCAGTATTGAAATTTGAAACAAAGCCATACCAATTATTTTCGTATTTTAAAACCTCGATGGAATTTGGTCCATCTAGAAGAGGCGATGCATAAGTCCTCTTCTCTATCAAGTTGGTAAAATCTAAATTATATTTTAATCGGATTAATTTATTACTACTAAAGTTAGCCGCGAAAACATACTGATAACTATCTGTCTTTAGAACAGAATTAGAGAAAACTTGATTAAGGTCTGAGTCAGTAAGAAGTATTGATGGACTTGGTGATTGAGATAAATCGCCAACACAAAAATCCCAATAATATTCAACAACACTAGTTGACTGATTATCTATTGATATATTTTGATCTTGACATGCCGTGTCAAGCATATTGAATTCAGCAGTTTGCGACAGTAACGTCATTGGAAGTAAACAAGAAAAGTTTACGACTCTTTTTAGTATCAAATTGACAAACTTCACAAATATTTATGCGTTTTTTCTGACTAGCTTCAGCAAATAACTTAAAAAGTTAGACTCAAAGCTGATAAGTAATACGGAATAAATTGTAATTCCTGAAATTATATCGATAAGCAGCAGAAAAGCATCTTCTAATTGATCGCTTAAGCCAATGTGAATTAGCCTCACGACAATAGCCATTACCGTAGCATATATGAAAATGGGTAAGAGATTAAGGACTAGTTCTATAAATTTAGCATTAATTAAGGAAAGTGGATATTTGAAATTATGATACATAATTAACAGAGATCCCAATCCATAACATATTACCAATGTTTTTAAACCCTGAGTTACCCCATAAGCAATAAACGCTACAACGATTAAGTGCATAATGGTGGTTACTTTGAATTGGAATTTAGTTTTCCCACAGAATAAGTAAAGATTTCCATTAAGAGTTCCTATTGATTGAGGTATTGCAATAAGGGAAAGGACCTGAACAATAAATATCATTTCGGACCAATTCTGACCAAAAACTACAGGAATAAAAACATCTGCAGTTACACATAATCCAAGCATTAAGGGAAATGAAATAAGTGCTATTGCTTTGGTGATTTTGAAATATACGGACTTAATTTTTTCTATATCATCCTGGATCATTGAGAAGGAAGGAAAGATTACTCGGGAAATAACACTTGCGATATTACTAAGGGGTAACATCATAATAGAATATGATTTGGTATAAATCCCCAACGTGTCAGGTCCTAAAAACTTACCAATAAGAAGATTATCTGCATTTCTTGTCCAATATCTAATACTATTGGTCCCAAAAAGAAACGAAGAAAATTTCAACTGATGAGAAATAGATTTTATACTGAAAGTGAATTTTGGCTTCCATTTTACAGCAAAAAAAAGAAGTAAACTCCTTAAGAAATAGGATAATAGAGATTGAACAACCAGAGCAAAAACTCCAAAACCATTAATTGCCAGATATATAGCTAAAATTAAACTGATTGCTACAACCAAGAAATTTAGAAAAAAAATTGCTTTAAAATCCATTTTCTTGCTTAGGAGTGATGAATGTACTAATCCTACTGAAAGAACTATGAAGTTCAGTCCAATGATTCTAGTGACTTCAACTAATCTTGAGTCTCCGTAAAAAGTAGCTATCGGTCCGGCTAAAACGAAAAATGTAATTGTTAATGCCCCACCAATTATTACATTTAACCAGAAAATAGATGATAGCTGTGCCTCAGAAATTCTTTTTGACTGAATTATTGCACTACCCAAACCAAAATTTGCAAAAATCATAGCAAATCCAGATATCACATTTACCATCCCGAATAACCCGTAATCTTCAGGCAACAATAGCCTGGCTAAAATAATTGAGCTTGAGAATTGAAATATGAATTGAACAACTTGATTAATCAATGACCATTTTAGTCCACTTACTGTCTTATGCCTAAACGATGATGAGTTACTCATTCTATTCCGTAATCAAATTCTGCTGCTAAAGGCCAGCAAGTCTCTTTGATTAAAGAGAAGTTAGTTGGACCAAAAAAATCTAAATAGCTTAATGAATTGTCTCCTTTGGGCTGGAATTGAATTTCAGTACTTTTCGAAATATCGTTTCTTTTTGCTGTATTCAATAGATCGCACAAAGCATAAATACTTTCGCTCTTTGAGTCAGTAAAATCCTCATACCTGATTAATGAAATATTGACATGATCCTTATAGTTTATAAAAACACTCGCTGCAAGATTCCATCTCAAAGCAAGTGCCTCAATTGGATTATCTGTTTGTTCTAAATTCCAGTTTTCTGCTTGAAACAAATTATAGTGATTACCTAGTTTAAATATCTGTTCTTGATTCAGTGCATCGATCTTACCAGACAGTTTATAACGGTTAAGTATACTTCTAATATTGCCAAAAGGGTTACGAACCACCATTGCATATTCTGCATTAGGATAAATTCTCAATAATTCTTCGAAAAGGAAAGTTAGATTTGGTTCCTTAATAAGTTCTGATTTGAAATACTTCTTGTTTGACCTTACGACATCCGATAAGTTGACTTCCTTTTTAACTAACTTCTGAATATAGGGAGGCCATAATTTAGGTATATCAATCGTTTTGGAAAGACCTCCTGCTTCTGCCGTCAAGTTAGCAATCGCAGAAGTACCTGACTTTTGATTGCCCAAAATGAAAATCTTTTTTTTAGGTCTGAAAATCATTCTTCTACTAATATCTCTAAACCATTTAACTCAATAATATAGGATAAGGGATTGTTCTTAATAATTAATGACCCAATACCTATGACATTCTTTTCAACTCCCTCAATAATGATTTTTGTATCAAAAGTCCCTGACCTGAACTTCAAAAGTATCTCTTTCTTAGTATCAGATTCAGTAATCAAGAAATCCTTTTTGCTAGGTTTCTTCATTATTGCTTTAAACTGTTTATCATTTTGAGGATAGGCTGCATCTATAAATTTCTGCGGATTCTTCAAAAAAGAACTAAATGATTTTCTGGACTCAACCCTCAAAATAGAGTTAACGTCATTTGCTGTAAATGCATCTTCTATTGGGAATGATTTTTGAAAAAGAATATATCCGCGATCTAATTCCTCTTCCAATTCATGTATTGTATAACCAAATTCAGATTCACTGTTTCGAATAGTCCAATAGACTGGATGCATACCAGCATATTTAGGCAAAAGTGACCAGTGAATATTTGAGGTAAATTTTGCTACCTCAATTTGTTCTAAAGGAATTTTCCTTAAAAATCCCAGACTAGATACATAATCTACTCTATCAGAAACAAATTCACTCCTTCTGAATTCGTGAAACTTATGTGAACAAAGACATATGTAACTATAACTAACAAATTCACTTATTTTTCTCCTCTTCAGTAGTATTAATAGTTTTTTTGCCCACTGTAGAACACTGAGCGATTTCAGCTCCGCAAATGTTTCTCTGCTTGAAGAAGAAATGTATATTTTTTGAATTTTGTAATTTGAATTCAAAGCAATTAACGGGAAATAGAGTGTATAAAAACTACCTAAATCCGTAAAGATTATGGTTCTATGCTTTCTGAAAAACATAAATATTTTCACCCGTTCTATTAATTTTTCTAATTCGGCCAATCAATGACGATTTTCGGTAATTCAATTTCCTAATCATTACTTTTCTAAATCCTACGCCTTTTACCATGGAGATATATTCCTTTGGGTCTCTATGAACAATATAGTCTTCATTCATCCCCTCCTCTCTTCGACTTAAAGCACTCCTTTCACAAAATATTAGGAACCCCTTACTTTTCAATATAGAATAAGCATAATTGAGTGTTTTGATCAGATCTTCATCCTGTATAATGTGCTGGAATACCCAAAATGAAAAGAACAAATCAACCTTAATGTTCATAATTTGTTGATCATCCGAACTAAGTACAAATCGCTGAGTGGGAAAATTATCTTTAGCTTTCTCTAACATTTTACATGACTGATCAACTCCTATATATTCGTCAAAATATTTTAGCAGAAAAGCAGTATTCCTTCCAATTCCACATCCAAAATCCAAAACCAATCTATTTTTTTTGAAATCTAGTTTCTTAAAAACACTATCCAATTGCTTTTGATGTAATTCATGAATTCCCAAGTTTTTTGTTCCAAAACGATCATTTGGATCGAGAACAGAACGAAATCCCTCTAATTCTGACAAACCGTCCCAATAGGCTTTATGATAATTCTGATAATTATCCTCAGACATTTTTTCTATTGATTAAAAATTTAAAAATCAATGCATCAATTTTAGATACAATTCTGGAACTGAAGGGCTCTTTATTTAATTGAAATACGTCCACTTTTACAGAGTCAAAACCTTCCTTAAACCTTTCAACTCCAGAATGACCTCCACTAGGATTAAAATCAAAATATGAATAATTGTTGGAAGTCAAATCATCTAAAATCTTTTTGAAAAGTATATGATTTGGCCTTTTATTGAAGAAATCTTCATCGGAAGCTCCGTGCCAATAAATTGCTACATCCTTGGAATATAGGATCAGGGCACCACTTATGATTTTTTTACCCATACATGAAATCCACAGTTTAGTGTTTGGTTTCATGCGAATTAAATCAAAGAGATTCTTGGAATAGTTTGATGATGCAGAGCTACCCCATCTCTCCAAAGTTTTTTGATAAATCTTAAAGTAGGCATTCCAGTCCGACTCACAATCTGCTACCCTCACATTTACACCCTCTTTAATTGCTTTTTTTAGTGATCTTCTATGCGAATTACTCCAATTAGATGTTTGATAGCCATCTTTTAAGGGAATCCGATGGGTACAGTCCTTAACAACACCTCTTTCATTTTCTGTACTGAACATAGGGTTGTATGGATTATCCTTGATTCTAATTGTGCTCAATCCAAGAAGGTAATGCTTTATGCATTCCAGATGAGCCAACGAAAGCTTTTGCGATGATATTGGGCCACCATATGTTCCTCCTTGCGATAAGGATTTCACTTTGCTAATTCCTTTCATCAAGTGACTTTTGCCGAAAGGAATAATACATGATTTTCCGTCCGAAAAGGAAATATAATCAGCTTTAGATTTTATATATCCCTCTGAATATGACTCCCAAATCTGTCCCCACCATGGAGATTGAAAGTATACTGCATATTCGCACTCCCGCCAATGATATAACCATTCTTCAAGTGTTGCTTCCCTTATGTCAAGAATCTTCAATCCAGACATTTCTTCAGCTTAGAAATATATTGGTCGTTTAATTGCAAACCGAACCACATAGGAAGTCTTAAGAGCCTTTCACTTTCTTTAGTTGTGTACTTATCTTCTCCAATAAACACACCGTATTCTCTACCTGCAATAGAGGAGTGAAGAGGGATATAATGAAAAACTGCACTAATCTTATTTTTTCTTAATTTTTGAATAGCAGAGGTCCGTTTTTTTAAATCAGGTAGTTTTATATAAAATAAATGTCCGTTATGCTTACAATGACCTTGGACATCCTGCCACTCAAGGCAACCCTCCTTAACTAGGGGAGCCAATAATTCCCGATACCTCCTCCATGATTGAAGGCGATTCATAGTTACTTGCTTCACCTTTTCTAGTTGAGCCATCAGGAAAGCAGCATTTAACTCACTAGGTAAGTAACTACTCCCTGCATCCACCCAGGAGTATTTATCGATTTCACCTCTTATGAACTTTGCTCTGTTAGTTCCTTTTTCACGGATAATTTCTGCTCGCTCTAATAGCCGTTCATCATTAATCAACAAGCAACCGCCCTCTCCACAATGAATGTTTTTTGTATCATGGAAACTAATTGCTCCTAAATGCCCAATAGTTCCAAGATGCTTTCCCTGATAATAGGAATCAATGCATTGAGCAGCATCTTCAACCACCCATAAACCATGCCTTTCAGCTATATTATTAATGGTTTTCATCTCACAACCTACTGCTCCATAATGAACGGGAACAATCGCTTTTGTCTTTGGTGTAATTGCCGCCTCAATTTGTGTCTCATCAATATTCATCGTATCCGGACGGACATCAACAAATACTATTTTTGCTCCTCTTAAAACAAATGGATTTGCAGTTGAAACAAATGTAAAAGAAGACATAATCACTTCATCTCCAGGCTTAATATCAATCAAAATAGCAGCCATCTCTAAGGCATGAGTACAGGAGGTAGTTAGCAATGCCTTCTTTGTTTTAGTGATTTCTTCAAGTTTTTGATTGCAAGCTTTCGTATAACTCCCATCACCTGAAAATTTATTTCCAGAATGAATCAAGTCATCAATGTATTGCTTCTCGTTTCCAAGAATGAGCGGCTTATTGAAGAGGATTTCCAAAGACTAATTATTTGCTTCGAAATTATTAATAATCTTCTTCAAATTATCTTCATAAATGGTTGAGTCTTCGAAAGCATGCTGTTTTTGGACATGCAGTATCCCTTTTTCGATCAAATGTTCCAGATTCTTGGCGAAAACCGCTTTCAAAATAACACTCTTAAGACTTTCAAGGCTTCCTTCGTGGCTTATAAAATCATGATACCCCATGACATATGGTATATCTGCGTGATCCGAAGCAATCACAGGTAAGCCTGCGGCTTGTGCCTCAATGATGATAGTCGGTGCTCCTCCCTCGGAATCACCATTCGCTGCTGTAACACTAGGGTGTAAAAAAAAATCAGAATTCTGTAAAGCTTCTAGAACCTCTTTGTGAGACCTTAGTCCTAAAAAAGTAAGACGGTCTTCCATATTATATCTTCTTGCTATAGATCGATATTCCTCTTCCATCGGACCTGTCCCAATCAAAATAATCTCAAAAAATGGAATCTTTTCTATTAACTCACCTAACGCAAGTAGTGCCAAATGAAATCCTTTTTTTTCAATAAATCTTCCAATCATTAGTACTTTCAAAAGACTCCCAAATTGTGCCTGATGACCATTTTTCGGAAGCTGAACAATCAGAGGGTTCACTATAATTCGGCTTCTGTCAGCAACAAAAAATTCAATCTTTTTGCAAAGCTCCGGGCCTTCTCCGAAAGCATACACATTAGGCAAACTCAAAAGTTGGCCAATTTCTTTAGCATATTTCTCATCTTTGAGAGGCTTTGCCGAAATATCATATCCGTAAAAGCTTACAACCACAGGTATCGAAATCTTTCCAGAAAGAATTAAGTGTTTTAGCGAAACAAATGAGGTCCCAAAATGCACATGAATAACCTCCGCTTGCTCATTATCTATTTCTTTTAGAAAGGATTTTTCCCACTTTTTTCTCACCGATAATAAACTTATCATCCATCTTATGAATCCCAAAATACTTTTCCTCTTGTAAGCGATTTGCGGCAAGATTTTGACCCGCTCATCAGAAGAAGTAGCTTCAAAACACAAGAACCTTGATTCTCCGAACTCACAAGATTTAGTAAAGAATTGACGAATAAATGTTTCAGTAGAAACGCTGTAACGCTCCGAAAAATGAATAACTCTCATCTACAATCGATTTAAAAGACCAGCAATCTTTTCAACCTGCTTCCTTCTAGAATATCTTATGATTTCTTCCTCTTTTCCATGGTATGGGATTTCTCCTTGTTTTTGCCATTCTAAATATGATTTCTTTAAGTAACTACAAACTTCTTCTGCAGTATTTGCGATCACTCCTGCGTTAGTTTTAAGAATCAAATCACCCACCACACTATGATCATCGGGTACCATTAAAATAGTCTTACGTGCTCCTAAGTAATCAAACACTTTTCCTGAATACCACCCATTAATCTGAGGATGACTTAGAAAAAGAACTATTTGTGCATCATACATTTCATCTACAACCCTACTTTTGGGTACGCGAGTAGTAATTTCCACATAGTCCTGAGGAATGTATTTCAAGATGCGTTCAACCGGATTTGAAAGAAACCCAACCCTTTTGCCACCAGGTCCACTATTCTTATCAGCCCCTAAGAACTTAATCTTGAATTTTGCGTCTGGAAAAGCACGTAAAAACTCCTTACATCCCTTCAAAAAAATAACCAGTTCTAAGTCTTCATACAAGGCGCCAGCATGGATGATTGTAAATAAATCAGATCTTCTAAATTCTTTATTAGTAAAGCATTCTTCATCAAAACCATTTGTGACCACTTCCCCTTTTGTATCAGTGATCAACTCAAGCTTGCTTCTCCAGGGATCGCTTGTAGTGGTAAAAAAAGAAGCCTTATGCAGCCATTTACTCCACCAACGCAATGTTAATTTATCTTGAATTTTCTCAACTGCCGATGGGCTGTATTTAGCATGCAGAATTCTATTATCCCATAGATCTCTAAAATCTAATACATAAGGGATTTCAAACTTACGGTGAAGCTTGTAGCACAATCGGAGATGGTGGTGAGGCGAATAGATTCCAATTACCATGTCGAATTTAGTAACATCAAGTTCTGAAAAGCAATAGGCCTTTAGTGAATAGTAGCTGTCAATCATTTCAGGTCTGCTATCAAGAAAACCAAGTATCCACCTGGTCAAAATAGAAACTTTATTAAGGATGGGCATTGTCTCAGCCTTACGAAGTAATGCTCTGAGTTTGCTTTTTCTAATCGGTACTCGAATAACCGTTCCTGTTTCATCTTTCTCTACACTCACCCCATTCTGCTCCTCCATTCCCATATAATGGGTTAGGACTGTAGGGTAAAAACCAAAACTTCGAAAATGCTTCAAATAGGCATTTGTTCTGTATGATGCAATTACATCAAACGGAAGGCTAAAGTAAGATATGATTAACACCTTTTTCATTTGCAAACTTATTGTTTGAATTAGCAAAAAATAGCCTTCAAAATACGATTGATATGTTCTTTAGAGCGGTATTCCAGGCCTACTTTTCGAATTCGAGCTACTTGTTGGTTCTTATTTTCAGTGAGCAAGAATTCAAGCTCATTATAAAACGAATCCGACGGTTGCCCGGAAAGGGATGGAGTCACTGCACCAATTTGGTAATCCCTTGCATACGAATCATCCTCCGAAATTCCCTCAGTGGAGATGTAAGGAATTCCTACTGTAATGTATTCAGCTACTTTTGTGGGTGATCGGAACTTTTGAGCATCAGTCGGAGGAATGGCATTTATACCAATATCAGCCGCAGAGATCCAACTAGCCATCTCTTCCGCAGACCTGGCTTCCCTCAAGGTGTAATCCTTGGAATCTAAGTACTTTTCAGCAAAGTCTATTATCATTTCCTTATTATCTCTGCTTACTACCAGTAGATGAGCGTGGGCGATGCGTTGCTTTACTCTTCTAAAAAATGAAAAGACCTCTTCAGTATAATAAAGTCCACCAAATTTCCCAGCATAAAGAAAGACCGCTTTCTCAACCCAACCATGTTCTTTCCTATGGGTCTGACGAATTTGCTGATCAAATAAAAAAACATTCGGATCTACTGCAGTCGGGGCGCGGTAAACTTTCGCTCTAGTTTTTCTCTTCTTCAATTCTTCTACCATCCATTTAGTACCTGTCATGATATGAGTAGCATACTTTCCTACCCATTCTTCAACTTTGTGTAACAAACGGTATTTCAAGCTTGAAGCTTTCCAGACCCCCAACTCCAACATAAAGGCACTATGAGGCTCGTACGAATAGACGACCAAATCCATTTTTAGCAGCTTGCTGTAAAACAGCCCAAAACTTGCTGCAATATTCGCAAAACAAAATATCTTCTCAATACGATACCTAATCTTTAGTGAAAGGATTAACAAAAATGACCTAAGAAAGTCAATAAGCTTTTTTACCAAAAGGAAACTACCCGTTCGGTGTTTTAGAGGATACCAATAGATACTATCTATTTGCAAAATCTTGTGAATTATTTCTGCTTCTTGCCGTGTAAGAGCGTATGCCTCCTGCTCATGAGTAATGAGATGAAAAGTACACCCACACTTCTGTCTACTCAGGGTTTTGATATAAGAAAAAACTAGGTTTTGAAAGAGGGGATCTTTAAAACTATTGTAGATATACACAATGATGTGTCTGCTTTTCAAACTCGGGCAATTCTTATTATTGACAAAAAGGCATTCCCTACATCCTTTCCATCAAAAAGGTATGACAAAAACATGATCTTAATACACTTCAGCTTCAGTATGAACCTATTCAGGCGGTTCCCAATTCCCATTTCTCGTACTTCACTTATCAACGAGATGTATCCTTTCTCAAGCCCTCCCAAATTAGACATAGCACTAGTGCCAAGCTGGCGATAATATAGAATTGGATGGTTCACGTAACAATAATAGCCATTTTGCTGATGGCAAATGCTCAAATAAAATAAGACATCTTCTGAATGGCTCATACTTTCATTGAACTCATAATGTAAGCCATCTACCTTTTTGATCATCCATGTATTGCCAAAAAAGCAGGAGGAATCGAGCCTCAGGAGCTTTGATAAAGGCAAACCGCGATATGACGGAAACGCCTTTCGCCCAGTGGGTGTCAACGTACTGTCTGTAAAAATGATACCACCATCCACATATCTCAGCTTAGGATCATTCCCAAAAAGAGCCATTCGTACGGATAGTGATTCTGGTGGGAACACATCATCTGCATCTAGAAAACAGAGGTATTCGCCTTGCATGTAATTGAGTCCTACATTTCTGGCTGCACTTACTCCTTTATTTTCCTGCTCAAAATACTTGATCCGTTGATCATCGAAAGACATGATAACTTCCTTCGATCGATCATCACTACCATCATTAATAATCAAGAGTTCCCACTTGGTATAAGTTTGATCTAAGACCGACCTAATAGCTTCAGAGAGGTATCGCTCTCCATTGTAAACTGGCATTATAATGGATACTAAACTACTCATGATATACCCATAAGATTTTCTATCCTACTTACTTGCTTGTGATAGGTATTTGCAATTGCGATCTGCATCCGCTCATTTCGCAAAGCGACTGTATCCCATACCTGCAGGTTTTGAATGAATTGTTCAAAAAGGTCCGGGAACTCGCCATTCCTTTTTGACATAGCAATACTCGAATAATTTTCGTATTCATGTGTAAGAGTAGCAATGATTGGTTTGCCTGAAGCCAGGTATTCCATCATTTTGTGTGGATTAGCAAGCTGATTAGGAAATTCATCAGCTCTATAAACAATCATTAACGCATCCATTGCTTGGTAGAATCCTGTCAGCTGTGTTTTGGTGAGTTTTCCCGAATACAAGACATTTTCTGAAAACAGTGGACCTGAACCACTTCCAGCAAAGTAGAATTCCACATCCGGATGTTTGTTAACTATTTCCTCAATCAGCTTCCAATCGATGTACCTGATATCCAGGTTTCCAGCATAGCCTACCCTTATTTTATCGGTCTTCGGTAGTGAGAAATGATCCGGCATGTGCTCAGAGTACCCATGATTGATAAAGTGCGCATTTTCATTTACCTCACGCAAACGCCTCACAATATTTCTTGTACTACCTAAGCAAAGATCAGCAGATATTGCAGCTCGTGCGAATTGAAAATTCATATTTTCATCCACTATGTGAGATATCCGATAAACATGAGAAGGGAGTGCTGACATCTCAAAAAAAACAGAATTATCGAAAGACCATAAAATGTCGATGGACGATTGAATCAACAATTCAATCTTCCTGAATACCTTCCTTGTGGAAAAAACTCTAAAGAATCGTGGAAATAATTTCAGTCCTTTCAAAAAACCGGGGTAGTTTACCTCATACAGATTATCGTATTCTGTAGACTGTAGAGAATATTTATCAGAAGGAGGATTCAAAAATAGTACCGTATGTCCCCGGTTTGCAAGCTCAATGGCGTAGTGGTGCTTAGAAACAAATATATGTTTCCATGGCTCAGGAGAGACAAGTAGAATAATGGAAGTCTTCAAGATTCGCTACTCATTAATTGATCTTTAATAAAGCTTGCAGCTAATTCAGCACTATTCCCAAAATACGCTGTTCTATAGGCAGAATTGTAATAATTAATTAGATCATACCTGTTATTCTGTGGCTTATCAATCATTCTTCTTAAGAATAACTCAAGCTCCTCGTAAGTCTCCACTGAATCGATTAGTCCATCCTGCACATAACCATAAGAATCAGTCACATTACCATCATCGATAAATTCAAAATAAACCGAACTTATTCCTAACAATGCTGCTTCAAGATGAACTGATGAATTTCCTGCAATCAGGAAATGAACGTCACTAAGAAACTCAAAAATGGAAAGTGAAGGATCCGCGTTAGTAACCAAATCCGGCTTCTCAAATTTCCTCGTATCGCGCGGGTGAAGACGAACAATAAACTTTATTTCCGGGAAAGTGGTGACTAAACGATCCAGTGTCGATTCTACGAAATCAAGATCATCCTGTTTACTAAGACAGATTCCCACCTTCGTAATTTTTGTGATCTTTTGTTCCTTCGACGCATATGGATCAAACTTCGGCATTCCGATCAACTTAACCGTACCGGAAATTGGACCGGCTTTCTCATACTGATCCAGCGTTTTTTGTCCTTCCAGAAGAGACAGATCAAAATCCAGCGGGGGGAATTCCGGTATTACCTGAGCATGCTGTAAATATACTGTTTTTAAACCCAGTTGGTCGGCTGCTTTATGAAAAGCACGGCAATGGATGCTGTGATCATTGGAAAAAACGACAACACGTGGATTGATTTTCCTTAAAATCCGCTTGTAAGTTGGTACTAATCCGCAGCTGTACAGGATCAAATCAAAAAATCGCCAGGTGTATTTTGGCGTTTTAAATAGATGAAAAGCAAATACTAACGGAAAATAAAACAGGTGTCGGAAATGAGCAGCAGGAGAGACAAAAGGTATTCTTTCTGAATAGGATGGGTAGTTTAAAGACAGAAATCCGCTGCACTCAATCTTTTCCTCTAGAAAAGATATTGCAGCATAATTATTCTGGGAAATAGTGACAAGAAGCACCTCTGTCTGCATTAGAGCTGAGCCATTATTGAGGATAGCCGGTTTAAGAATATACTTACCACCCCAATACAGATACTTCATAGCACGAACTAATCTGTTTCCTAAACCTGGGGGGCTAAATTCTTCCTTGGATCTATTTTGAAGCGAGTAGAAATAAGCAGAAAAATAGTATCTGAGTATATACGAATAATCGTTGAGCAACTCTAGAGTAGTTTTTTTATCATTGACTTCACAAAGGCAGGTTTCTCCTTGATATGACTCCAGCCTTCCTTCCTTTCAAATTGATCACCGTCCAGTGTATGACCTGGTGTCACAATCCAGTGTAAAATTTTCCTTGTAGTATTCAACTTGTAAAGAGCTCGGTGGTAGCCATTACCTGCATTAAACATATATAATGTGCCCTTTTTCCCAATCAATGGCAGAATTTGATACTTCTCAGCAATATCCTCATCTTCAAAAGAAAATCGATTGAGATCCCTAATAGTCACAGGTTCCTGGACAGATTTTAACGCATACTCCATATGCGTATCATTCTCATCAATATCGTTCAGAAGAAGCATAAAGTTGACCTGATCCAGACCATTATCCAGATGATATTTGCCCTGTATATCCTTCTTGCTTGTCTCACGGTAGGTGTGTTGTACGAGCACTGGCTGATTCCGATAGTAAGGTTGTCTTTGAAAAAAATTGTAAAGAATTCCACAGATATTCTCATCAAAAAATAAACGTTTTAGCTCAGGAATATCCATGGATAGCTTCACCGAAACTTCCTTACCCATATCCAAACCACGTTGGTTCAGCGTTGAAACCATAAAAGGTTTTCGAGAGAAGTCATCACGTAGCGCTGGTTCCAAGTATTCATTCAGAATAAAATCACATTCTTTTATATATAATGATGGGAATTTAATGATCCCATTTTCTTTGAATTCTTCAAGAAGGGCTCTGCTTTCATTCCCCAAGCTAACTGACGGTTTGAGAATATTAGGTGAGTGGTATCTTATCTTTAATAATTTTCTGGTGTATCTATTAGTTACAAGAAAATCGTTAAATCGTTTTTGTCTCGTTTTTTTGTATTGCTTAGGTTTACTTTCTTCCTTTTTCATAGCATGTTATTCAATACCTTAGAATTCTTCATCTTTCTGTCAGTAGTAATATTGATCTATCATTTTATTCCATCCAAAGCTAGGATAATATGGCTGCTTCTATCTAGCTACTTTTTTTATATGTACTGGCGAGTTGAATACATCATTTTGATAGTATTATCAACAACAATAGATTACAACATTGCTAAAAGACTTTCAAAGTTAAATAACCCAAGAGTTAGAAAAAACCTATTGCTCATAAGCATCGCTTCCAACCTAACTCTACTATTGACCTTCAAGTATCTTGATTTCATCATAACCTCGATTAATGGGATATTTTCAACTCATATTGCTGAAATAGGACTGATTTTACCTGTAGGTATCTCATTTTACACCTTCCAGACAATGAGTTATACTATAGATGTTTTCAATAAAAGATTTAAGGCTGTAAAGGATTTAAGTCAATTCTCACTTTTCGTTTGCTTCTTTCCACAATTGGTTGCTGGTCCTATTGAAAGATCTAAAAAATTAATACCGCAGCTAAGGAGTTTTGAAGCGATTACATGGAATAACTTCAGACGCGGTTCAAGGTTAATATTGTACGGATTATTCAAGAAAGTCGTAATCGCAGATAGACTAGCATATTTTGTTGACTTGGTATTTGATAGCCCCCAGGAATATGCCGGTTTTCAGGTTGCAATAGCAATAGTTTTCTTTGCTTTTCAGATCTATTGTGACTTTTCTGGCTATTCGGACATTGCCATTGGTGTTGCTAGAATTTTTGGAGTCCGACTCACCTTAAATTTCAATAAACCTTATTTGTCCTCATCTGTCACTGAATTCTGGAGAAGATGGCATATTACATTATCCACCTGGTTTAGAGACTATGTATACATACCACTCGGAGGTAACAAAAGAGGGTACAAAAGGAGCTCAATCAACTTGTTGATAACATTTGCAGTCAGTGGATTATGGCATGGTGCCAACTGGACCTTTATTATCTGGGGTGTCTATCATGGAGTAATCGTTTTTTTAGAAAGGTTAGGCTCAAAGTATATCAATATCAGCACCAATAAGGTCATCATGCAGGTGTTTACATTTATAGTAGTCTGTATTGGATGGGTTTTTTTTCGTGCTAATTCTTACGACGATATTGTTACAATTTTCTCAAACCTGCTCTACTTTGACCCTAATACTTTAAGCATTGATATGTTTCAGTATTCAAATCGGCCTGAGTTCCTTCTGTCATTTGCTTTCATTGGTTTATTGGTCTTGGAAGAAATATATATTAAAAAGTTTATTCTGTTATTTAGAGTTCGGTATAAACATTTAAAGCACATCTATTTAATTATCCTATTTCTTTTTATCCTTTTCTTTGGTATCAGAAATGAAGAACAGTTCATCTACTTTCAATTTTAGTATACGCTATTTCACGGGTGCAGTAGTCGCTTGCATGTTACTCTTTTACTTCTACATATGGTTATTTGCAGGACCAAAGACTGATCCCTTTTACAATAGATTCACATCCAAAAGGCAAGAGTCGTTGATTCTAGGCTCTTCGAGAGCTGCCCAGGGAATCATTCCTAATACTATCAATAAAAATATTGGGTCTAATCTCTTTAATTACAGTTTTACTCTCAATAATTCTCCATATGGACCGATATACAATAACTCCATTCTAAGAAAACTTTCAGAACAAGAAAGAAACGATAGTTTTTTCATTTTAGAGGTTAACCCATGGTCATTATCTACTAACAGAACCAACGAAACTGACAATCCTGAGAAGTTTATTGAAAACAATCTCTTTCTGGATAAAATGAAGTTCGTCAATTCAAAACCCAATATTGAATATGTCTTGAAATGTTACAAAAGACCATATTATTCAATTCTATACAACTATATTATTCCTAATTCCATGTATTTACATGCGGATGGTTGGCTGGAAATAAATATCGATATGACTGAGCCCGAAGTAGCTAGGAGGAAATTTGCAAAACTTTCAAGCTACCTAAAAAAACTCAATAGATCTAAACTATCAGAAAGCAGGATTGATTATCTAAGAATCTTGATCTCTAAGCTAAAAGGATATGGAAAAGTTAGTCTTGTTCGCCTTCCAGTTTCACCTGAACTACTCAATATTGAAGAAAAATATGCTCCAAATTTCGATCATTTGATGAATGAAATAGCATCTGATTATAATGTTAATTTTATCAATTTGAAATCATTAAGTCCTCAAGTCATGACTACTGATGGGAATCATCTATATAAAGAGAGCGGGGAATTCATCAGTGGCATTTTAGCAGATTCATTGAAAAAACTATAGTTCTGCAACAATCAGCTTTGCGATATACATCTCTGTCTTCCTCATCGATTCATATGTTTTCCCTCCAATATGAGGGGTGATAATCAGATTGGTAGCTTCTTTAGCGTATTTCACTAGTAAATTATCTTTTGAAAAATCATATTCATTTTGAACCACATCTAATGCAGCTCCAGATATAGTCTTATTACTTAATGCAGCCAAAAGATCTATTTCATTAATTAATTGACCCCTAGAGGTATTGATAATTACACATTTAGACGGTAGGTAAGACAAAAATTTAGCGTCTATCATCTCAAAATTTTTGTCATTAAAGTCAACATGAATCGAAAGAATATCCAAAGGTTTTAGAAATCTTTCAAGGTCATTAACTCTTTTATCTTCCCATTCCGCAGGAATATCCTCCCTTGGATCAAAGAAGGATACTTCACACCCAAACGCTAAGAAATATTCTCCAACGATTTTTCCCAGCCTACCTAACCCTAGAATTCCAACCTTTTTCTCATGCAATTCCTGACCGATAAAATTATCTCTCAACCAGCTGCCGCTCTTGACATCATCAAACGCAAATGGTATTTTTCTTAAAAGAGAAAATGTAAGTGCGATTGTATGCTCAGCTGTAGCCTTTATTGACTTTAGAAATTCGGTATGTCCTTTGAGAGAGATGACCTTTACTCCAGCTTTTTCGCAAGCATCGAGATCAATATGATCCAATCCGGTAACAGGTGTAGCAATAATCTTAATGATTGAAGACGAAGAAAAATGTTCAGGCCTGATTTGGATTCCCAACCGAAAGTAGAATACCTCATACCTTTCGAAGATTTCCTTAATGGGTAATCCTTTGAATCCCACATCTACTGTACCGTAGTTTTCAAGAAACTCAATGACAGCTTTATCAAAGTTCTCTTCTTCATAAATTAATATTTTCATATCAACCTTTCTTTTCCGATAAGACTCTTGCTAGCTCTAAATCAACCGGTGTGTCAATATTTATGGACCTCTCTAGAGGCATAATGTAGGGATATACTGGCTCTGAAAGAATCTTCTTTTCTTTTCTAAAAGCTGAAATAGAAGAACAGTATATTGCACCATTACGGTGATAAACAGGTGTCAAATCCTGTCGCAATCCACTAGAGGGTTCTTCTAAAACTTTAATTAGCTTCTCCTCCTTAATATAGTACATCCTTGATGGGTGATGATCTTCCACTTTGTATAGGCTAACGATGGAGTTATGATCTTTTTCCTTTAGGAGATCTGCACAATTTCGGATATCAATGTAGCTTCGGAAAGGAGCGGTTGGCTGCAGAATAAAAAAATAATCGAAGTACAAATTCTCTTTTTCAAAACAATTCAGAATATGCTCAATCACAAGATTCATTGGTGTATCATCCAATGCCAACTCGTCAGGTCTGACGATTGTCTCACAGCCCAAGGAATTAAACGAAGCTAAGATTTCTTCATCTTCAGAGGAACCAACAATTTTATCAAAAACGCCTGACGCCACTCCTTGCTCGTAAGCTAGACTAATCAGAGTTTTGCCATGCAGTTTCTGCAAATTTTTTCTCTTTACTCCTTTACTCCCTCCTCTGGCAGGTATGATAGCTAATATTTTCAATAGGTTAGTTGCTTTTCTATATTGAAAGAAAAATCAGAAATTATTTGAGCAATTTGCTCACCAGACTGCCCATTACCATATAAATAATCACTTTCACCAAGCTTAAGATTGCTAATGCTGTTAATGGCATCAATAATTTTATCTCTGGTATAGTCTGTATCAATTACATTTTTTCCTCTTTCTCTATTTTTTTGACGATCACCAATATTTATTGCAGGTACTCCAAGGTATGAACATTCTCTAATAGCTACACTTGAATTTCCAATAATGCCCTTGCTATGTATCAGCAATTTTAGAAAATCATCAGGGTGCATGTTCTTAAAAAAATGAATTTTCTCTGGATTGACCAATTCTCTAAATGTACGAATACCTTTTGAAGTACCATCAGAACCTGCATCTACATTCGGCCAAAACCAAAGGGTCGGCATCTCGATAGCGTTCAAGGCATGTAAAGTTTCAAGTACTTGCTCCTTCGCACTATCAAAGGAAGTGGTGACTGGATGCTGCAGTACAATGTAATATCCATTGGAAATATCGAAAAGCTCTCCGACACCCCCATATTTTTGAAATGGATCAAAATCCAAGAAATTACTTGACTCAACCACCCTTTTTGCCAAATCAATCGACGGACATCCGGTTACAAAAACCTTACTTGATTCTTCACCAAGCTTAATAACCCTCTCTTTTGCTTTTTCGGTTGCTACTAGATGCAAATCAGAAAGCTTAGTAATGGAATGCCTTACTTTCTCGTCAATATTTCCAGTGATCTCACCTCCTTGAATATGTATTAATGGAATATTCATATAGGAGGCCGCAATAGCTGTGGACATGGTTTCAAACCTATCTGCTATAGTAACCACAGCATCTGGACTTAGATTTTGAAAAACAGTACTCAATTCCAATATCCCTAGTGCGGTAGTTTTAGCCATAGATGCTTGGCTTTCTCCTTCAAGAACAGTATACAATTTGGAATGAATCTCAAATCCATCTTCCTCAAGTATATCAACAGCATTACCGTACCTATTTAGAACTGCAGAAGCTGAAACAACTATATATAGCTCCAACTTTGGATGCTTTGCTATAGCTTCCAAGGCAGTTTTAATCCGACTATAGCTTGGTCTTGCTGTAATTACTACGCAAATTTTCTTCATATCAAATCTCCAAAATTGAGAAACTCATTCATCTTCATTATACGATTGGTTTTCCTCCCAACAACATCTTTGTACATCGACGGTGAAACTCCATAGCCTGCGGGTTTCTTTGTCTCTAAATCTTCAATTGTGATGATTGCGCCTTCATCCAGATCCTTGTTTATCGCCAATGATTTACCAAAAGTCTTCCTTAGCTTTTCAAGTGCTTGCGTATCCTTTTTGACCGGGTTATTTAAAGTCTGCTCTAAAAAACGAACACCGCTTACCAGTTTCCCAAACTGATCCATATCGAGTGAAGAACTTGAATCAGGCCCAAACATAGACTTGTGAAAAGTCACATGCGCCTCAAGCAATGATGCCCCCAAAGCCACTGCTGCGAGACAAGCATAAATATCACCCGAGTGATCTGATAAGCCTACAGGAACATTATACCTATTTGCATATTCCTGCATCACGTTTAGTCCAATTTTTTCTGGAGGAGTAGGATATGCCGTGGTACATTGCAATAACCCCCAATCAACTTGACTATTTTCTAGGTGAACAGATAGCTTATCCAGCTCTTTGAAATCACTCAAACCAGAGGAAATGATGACCTTTTTTCCAGTGGAGATAATCCTATCAATCATTAATAGATTACCAACTTCGCCTGAGGCGATTTTATAGGTCTCGATTCCAATTTGTTCTAGCAACTCTACTGCCTGCATAGAAAATGGTGAACTTATAAACTCAATGTTTGCTTCGTCGCAATGCATCTTAATCTCCTTCCATTGATCAAGAGTGAACTCCATCCGCTTCCAGTAATCATATCTTGTCTTATCCTCGTAAGAAAAATTGACCCGAAACGGCTCATATTCACTACTTTCAGCATCTGCTATATGGGTTTGAAACTTGATGGCATCAACTCCAAGTTTAGCTACTGCGTCAATGTAAGAATGCAGGATTCCAAGGCTACCGTCGTGTGCCTGAGCTACTTCAGCAATTATGAAGATCGATTTATTCATCATTTCAGCCCTAATTTTAGCGAAATCCGGAAGAGCATAGCCAGTTTATGATTAAAATACTTCAACTAGAGAAATCTAAAGATGCATCGTAGACTCAAGATCTACGGTCATCTTTTTAAAAGTACGATAAACAAAAATGGCATCATAGGAATTTTATATCTCATCAATGTTCCAAAGTTACCAGTACTAATCCCAACAGCAAAGGCAAAGAGCAGGAAGAAGCCGAGGCAAAAAAGCATAAAAGGATCCTTACTCAATGTCGACCAACTACCTGATAGGAACAATCTTATTGTAAGTGTAGTAATAATCAAACTCTCTAAGGCTGCTAATAGCATCAACGGGTTTTTTACCTCCCAGGGAAAGGGTCGAAATAAACTGACAATGACTGCTTTTGGAGCTAGTGCAATCATGCTCTGCCAGGTGCCGTCTGGAATACCAATATCGTATCCTCCATCCCCACCTGTGCGGGCTCCCCACCCATATCGAATATCATAAGCTGTTACTGACGCACGTTGTGCAATGTTATCAATATTGTACTCATCGGTACCGGCGTATGTAACAGACAGATAGCCAAACCCAGCTATAATAACAGTTAGTACAGGTACCAGCAGTACCTTTAGTGCGATGTTCCTTACTTTATTCAAAAATTGAAAGTATAAGAAGAGGAAAACCATCGGAGCGAAGCAAAGCAGAATGTAAGATTTGATTTTCAGAATCAGTAAGGAAGCTAAAACTGCTATCATAATCGCAATCACCCTCCTTCTTCTTAGTATTAAGATATGAATCATCGCCCAAGTGACCCAGCCCAAGGCTCCAAGCGTTACTGTATCTTTTAGAATTCCTGAGCCCCAAAATACTAGTGAGGGGATAAAAAGAATTGCCAAATGTAGGTACTTCGCATTGGGATATCGCTTTTGCAAAGCGGTGTACATTGCCCACAAACCACTGAAACTGAATGTAGCGAAAAATAATGCAGTGGCTGAATATGTATGAAAGGTAAAAAGCCCAAAAAGTGCCGTTATTCGAACGACTGTAAAAGATTTAATATCACCGTAGTACCATATTCTGGAACTATACTCATATGTTTCAGGTGCTCTTGGATGAGAGCCATTATCTACTAATAATTGAATCCCCTTTAGAGGACTTTCTAAAAACGCCTCCCATATCCATCGGCTCCCATGCGTGAAATAGTTGAACGTATCTCCACCTCCATAGTGGAATTGATAGATTAGTCCAAGTGCAATCGCTCCTGCAAACCGCACCCATAATGCAGGTAAAAAATACTTTCTAGTAGCTCTATTCGTAACATATGGCCGTATAAAATAAGCTACCATGGTTAAAAGCACCATGTAAATAGGGGTGATAATGAGGTCCTTAACTCCCATAAATTACATTCTCAACTACTAAGGATGACGATACGCCATTCACTTCTTCATGAAGCTTATCCCCCGGCCTCAATCCCACAAACGCTATTTCACATTCAGGTGCTATTTCTTTGGCAAGATCTACTACTCGAAATGCCTCCATTTCAGGAGTGAAAATTTGTTTAAAATCTGTGGCTAATGATTGTATCACAAACTGAGCAGCATCCTTCTGCGTAATGCAGAACCGGGTGGCTTCTGGATGCGTCACTTTAATCACACCATTTTTTCGTTGCTTCGCAAAGGCTTCAAAAACAGATCCGCGTGCTCCAATAATATTACCCAAGCGAACAACATTGAATTGGCATTCGTCTTCTGTATTAGCATTTAACCATCTTTGTTCAGCCTCCTGTTTGGACTTACCATATACGCCAATAGGATTTACTGCCTTATCAGTAGAGATTAAAATCGCTCTGGTGATATTATTCACTTTACAAGCTTCTATCACATTTTGAGTCCCAAGCACATTTGTCTTATGGCACTCCTCAGGATTCTTTTCCGCCATTACCACATGCTTGATTGCCGCTGCATGAATGACATAATCGTACCCACCAAGTACCTCTTTCAACCTGGGTAGATCGCGAACATCCCCAAGTTTGAAATCCAGCATATGGAAATTATCAGAAGGAAATTCCTCCATCATCTCCAGCTGCTTGATTTCATCTCGAGAAAAAATAAGTATACGACCTACTTCTTCATTGAGTAGCTCACGAACCAAAGCTCGCCCCAGTGTACCTGACCCTCCTAAGATGGCAATTTTTTTGTTTTTTAAGTAGACCAACCTATCCATTGGATTTCTTTATCATCAATGATCCAAATTCTTCAAACACATTTAACTTGCTATTGAGAATGCTTTCAATAATATTCAAATTCAGTGTGCCGTATTCGTGAACGATGAGGTTCCTAAATCCAACCATTTTTTTCATTTCAACTGCCATTGAGTTATCAATGATTTCGGATGCTTCCAGTAAATCAAAAAGCTCTCGCGAAAATTTAGGTAATCCAAGCGCTTTTTTTCTCACAATGTGAGCCGAAAGGTCGATACAAACCTGACAAGCTCGTTCAAGATTCAACAGAAGAGCATCTTGATAAGTGAAATTACTTTTCCAGTCTTTCGTACCTTCTTCTCGTATCATATTCAAACAGCGCTCTAACGCAGCTACTTTATTCAATACCACGTCATCCATAGACTGTTCCTCTTTGCTTTATTTCATCGAGGATGATTTTCCGATCATCATTAAGCGTTAAGTACTCCTGAAAAACCTTGTTTTCAAACGTTTCCTGATCTGCACCCGAACGCTTTAAAATAAGCATACCTTTTCCCACCACTTCCATCTTCAAAACAGTATCAGCAGCTCCTAAATCAATCAAATCAACACTTCTTCCTGTTAGTTCCTGCATTCTTTCATAGAACCTAAGGTACTGTTTATCATTTGGCAATCCGTCCTTCAAGAGAAAAGCGATATCAATATCGCTCGTATCACCATATTGATCAGAAACTGCAGATCCAAAGATATACACTAAAGACACAGAGTCCTCTTGTCGATAGAACGCACTAATTTGATCGATTATACCCTTAGAAAGCATGTGAAAATCTTACTTATCTGAATACAAATAAACAAATTGATGCTAACATAGCAGTCAGAATTTCGACCTACTATCGAATGTGTGGCATAACCGGTCATAAAAGCACGTGTTTTTAATCCATTTGTTCTAATTGTTTTCAACAGTGCTAATCCTACTTTGTCAACTTCGCCCTTTTTACCCTGTCATCTCAAAAAGAAAAGGCGGAAAAAATCAATTTTGAAATCCTTTAGGGTCAGGGCACCCATAGTATACTTTTGGTGAATAAAATCACAGATAATCATTACTTTTGGTGATTATGATACCTAGATTGTTGAAATCTGTCATTGATCAAAGACTTAAGATCGCCAAAAAAGCGATCATTATTGTTGGTCCGCGACAAACAGGTAAAACCACCCTTCTAAAGGAAATTGTAGAGGAAAAAGACAATTATTTATTTCTAGATGGTGATGACCCCTTCGTACGTGAGCAGCTCACTGATATTAGCCTGGAAAAGCTGAAGCAGGTTATTGGAAAGGTTCAGACTATTTTTATTGATGAAGCTCAGCGAATATCAAATATTGGCATCACGCTAAAGTTGATCACCGATAATTTTCCGGAATGCCAACTATTTGTGACTGGCTCATCAGCCCTTGAATTAGGAGATGGTATTAACGAGCCATTAACCGGCAGAAAATGGGAATTACAATTGTTTCCAATTTCATGGGCCGAATTCCAGCAGTATTTTGGATACATGCAAGCACATGCTCAATTAGATAATAGGATCCTTTATGGCATGTATCCGGAAGTGATTAACGCAGTAGGTTATGAGCGAGAGGTTTTGATCGAACTAATGTCAAGCTATCTATACAAAGATGTACTCTCGTTATCAGGAATTCGCAGGCCGGAAATAATCGAACGCCTTTTAAAAGCATTGGCACTTCAAGTTGGTCAGGAGGTATCTTACAATGAGCTATCTAATCTTGTTGGTGCTGACAAAAACACTATCATCAACTACATTAACATTTTAGAGAAAACATTTGTGATCTTTAGGCTTTCGCCATTTAGTAGAAACTTAAGAAATGAAATAAGCACCACTCGCAAAATATACTTTTATGACAATGGTCTCCTAAACGCAGTAATTTCAAATTTTATGAATCTTGAAAACAGGAATGATAAAGGGGCTCTTTGGGAAAATTTCTTGATTTCCGAACGGAAGAAACACCTTCACTATTCCAACATTAAAGCAAATACATATTTCTGGAGAACAAAAAGTCGACAGGAAATTGACTACATTGAAGAGCGTGATGGTATCATCTCATCTTTCGAATTCAAGTTTAAACCAAGAAAAGTAAAACCTCCAATTACCTTTACTAAAGCATATCCCAATGCAACTTTTGAAATAATCAGTAAGGAAAATTTTTTGGACTTTCTTCCGATTGCAGACCCCTCCAACTAATTATCCATGTGTGGCATAACCGGCTATAAAAACTTCGCAAATGACAGTGATTTATCTCAATCACTCAAAAAGGCTACCTCAGTTCTTGATAAAAGGGGACCGGACAATCAAGCCACATTCACGCACGAATCTGTAGGATTAGGACATACACGCCTTTCAATTATTGATACTTCTGCAAGAGGCAATCAGCCCATGTCGGATAAGTCCGGAAGGTATACGCTCGTATTTAATGGTGAAATATATAATTATCGAGAGCTTGCCAACGAGTTAAACGTGGACTTTCAATCCAGCTCAGATACGGAGGTCTTGTTGTATCTTTTGATTCAGCAACGGGAGCAATGCCTTGCAAAGTTGAATGGATTTTTTGCATTTGCATTCTATGACAAAGAAACTCAGGCCCTGCTGCTGGCAAGGGATCGGATGGGAATTAAGCCGCTTCATTATTATAGGAATGAAAATTTCTTAGCTTTTGGATCAGAGTTGAAAGCCCTGATGCAATTTCCATTCGAAAGGACCATTGATCAAAGTGCACTTTACTGGTATCTGAGGCTCACCTATCTACCTCATGATATGAGTATGCTTCAGGGAGTTAAAAAACTACTTCCCGGTCATTCGATGACTATCAAAGGAAACGAGATCGAAATCAAGCCGTTTTGGGAGTTAGAAAAACCAAATCCTTTTCATGGAAACTATGAAAATGCCAAGCAAACAACTTCACAGCTTTTAGAACAGGCTGTAGAACGCAGAATGGTGGCAGACGTTCCACTTGGGTCGTTTCTTAGTGGCGGTACGGACTCATCAGCAGTGGTTTCAATGGCTACCAAGTTTAATCCAAACCTTCACACATTCTCCATTGGGTACCGGGATCACGATTTTTTTGATGAAACGAATTTTGCAGAGCTGGTCGCAAATAAGTTTCAAACAAACCATACAACTTTTTCTCTCACGAACGATGATCTCCTGAATAGTCTTGACGAGGTGATTAATTACATTGATGAGCCTTTTGCTGATTCTTCAGCAATACCTACCTTCATTTTATCTCAGCATGTAAGCCAACACATTAAAGTAGCTTTGTCAGGAGATGGTGCGGATGAATTGTTTGGCGGTTATTACAAACATTTGGCTTTTCAGCGATCCGGAGAACAAACCCTACCAAATAGCATCATTAAGTGGTTAGCACCGTTTTTAAAATCGCTTCCTTCATCAAGGTCGTCCACCGCTGGAAACTTTGCCAGACGAGCAGCCAAGTATGCGCAACTGATGCAAATGAAATCATACCAAAAGTATTGGCACCTTGCTTCATTCAATCTTTCAGCAAGTGAATTGATGGCTGATCCATTGAAAGAGGAAACAGTAAATGAGTTCATTAATCGTTTCCAGGATGGAAATGATGATTTAAGCTTAAATGAATTCCTTGATATGGACCTGCGGATTGTCTTACCTGGTGATATGCTCACTAAGGTGGATTTGATGTCCATGGCTAATAGTTTGGAGGTGCGCGTGCCATTTCTAGATAAAGACCTGGTTGCTTTTGCACGCACATTACCTCCACATTTTAAAATTGATAAAAACAGAAGAAAGACTGTTTTACAGGATGCTTTTGAGCATATTTTACCTAAGGAGCTTCATCATCGTTCCAAAAAAGGCTTTGAAGTACCCATGCTCAGCTGGATGAGAAATGAACTAAAATCCTCTGTCGAAGAGGTTGTATTCGATAAAGATTTTCTTGAAAATCAACAGGTTTTTAATCCCACGAGAGTAATGGATCTCCAGCAGAAGCTTTTCTCACAAAACCCCGGAGATGTTCATTCCACACTCTGGACGCTTTACGTATTTCAGAAATGGTATAAAAAGTGGATGCTATGAAAGCGTTGTTTTTAGTTCTTCACCGAAAAGACCGCTCACCGGGTCAACGCTATCGACATGAGCAATATTTGGAATACCTCACAGAAAATGGCATTACATGCATAATAAGCCCTCTTCTAAAAACAGCAAATGAAGACAAAACTTTCTATGGAAATAAAATGCTTCCTAAAGTTTGGGTGGGTCTAAAGGCTTTTTTAAGAAGATTTTTTAGTGTGCTTAACGCCGGTGGTTTTGATATCATTTACATCTACAGAGATGCTTTCTTCTTTGGGACATTTTTTGAAAAGTGGCTTTGTAAAAAGAATGTGAAAATCATCTATGATTTTGATGATGCCATCTGGTTAATGGATGAAAACCCGAATCAGGGAATATTCAATAAGCTAAAAACCCTGAAAAAACAGCGACTATCTGTACGCTGGCAGACCGGGTAATTGTTGGGAACGAGTACCTGAAAAAATATGCCTCTCAATTCAGCAATGATGTAGTCATCATTCCAAGTACAGTTTCTCTAAATGAATACAAGTCAAAAGATCTACTAAAAGATCGAATCTGTATTGGATGGACCGGGAGCTTTTCTACCATCAAGCATTTTAAAACTGTAATACCGGCGCTAGAGACCATTAAAAAAAAGTATGGACAGAAAGTTTATTTCAAAGTAATTGGTGACCCAACCTGTTCATTTCCTGACCTCAACATTCGTGGGGTTGAATGGCAAAGTAAGACAGAGGTAGAGGACTTATCAGAATTGGATATTGGCTTAATGCCATTACCTGACAATGAATGGACAAAAGGAAAGTGTGCAATGAAAGGCCTCCAGTACATGGCGCTTGAAATACCTACCATTATGTCTCCTGTCGGGGTAAACTCAGAAATCATACAGGATAGAGAAAATGGATTTCTGGCATCCACAGCAGAAGAGTGGGTGAAAAAATTATCCTTACTGATAGAAGATGAAGAACTGAGAAAACGTGTCGGTAAAGCAGGAAGAAAAACGGTGGAAGCAGACTACAGCGTTGAAGTAAATAAAGAGAAGTGGCTGAGGGCGTTTAGTTTTTGAATAATTTCAAAATACATGAATGCCATTTCGAACCCTCGGCACAGCCGGTGGTGAAAAATCTTTACAAAACTAATAAGTGAATTAAACTATAGAGATCTCTCCTACGTCGAGATGACATGCTTATAAAGAAGCTCCATTAAGATATTTGAGCTAACCCACCCCTACCCCTCCTAGGAGTGGATTTTTTAGTATTCGATTTATTATTAAATTGGACAGAATTACAATTCCCTCAGACGACTCCTGGCTTGCTTATGGGCAGAATGGCTTCTTTTTGCGGCTTTTTTCACCTGCTTATAATAGTCTTTAGCCAAATCCTCATCTCCTTCTTTCTCTGCTATAGTAGCCAAGTGCAGTAAGGAGTAAAAATAATACCCCATGTCCGTTGCATCTATGGCCTCAGCGAATTCCATTCCTCGCTTGTAATATGCTTTGGCCTGATCATATTTTCTTCTGAGCTCGTTGACATGACCTAAGAAAAAACAGGCATATCTCCCGCTGTTTTCTTCGTATCCTCTTTGATTTGCATCAATACGTTCAAGTATTTCGAGCGCTTCTTCTTCTGCCTCCCCATACCTGCCCATTTGATACAGAAGTCTGGTGTAGTATCGATGAAAATAGGGGTTATCCGGATAATCCTTATGTAGAATCCTGGCTACTCTCACAGCTTCCGACAAATCCTGATTCTCACCCGAGGAGAGAATTCTGATTAGATAAAATTGAGCTTCAGTTCTGGAGTAAAAAGCATTTCTGGTAACTTCCTTTAGCTGCTCGATCCCTTCCTTTTTGTCTCCTTCCGGAAAGAAAATCATAATGGGACGAAGCAACGGATACTCTTCCCTGATCCATTCGGCATAATAGTTAAACAAAGCATCACCAAATAGCAGCTCAGGACTGTAGGTTTCATGTCCTCTGCATTCGCCCAAATACTTTAAAGATCTACTACCCGCCAAAGCAGCCTTTCGGTATTCTCTTCGTTCAGAGTATAGCCTTCCTTCAAAAGCATAGGCTGCAGCTAAAAAAAAGGCTCCCTCTATTTCATTGTAATTGTCGTAGATATGTTCAGCGAGAATTTTGGTGGTATCCATGTAGGAAAGAAATTCTTCATCATAAGCTTTGTTTTCGTAGTTAGGCACTATTTGCCACCAATAGTTTAATCCTTTCAGCAGATAAGGAAGCGGGTGCCATGGATAGTTTTTTTCCAAATAGGTAAAATGAGAATCTGCTTTCTTGAATTCAAAATTGTACATGGCGTTGATGGCTTCAGTGCTTTCGACCTGGATGAAAGGATTGATAAGCAAGCTGTACTTAGCAGTATCTCCATTTAGCAAGTCTTGTGTCCACTGAGCCTTTGAACCTACCGAGAATAGGATTAGGAAAATAGCAATGATATTTTTGACGTGTAATCTCATCTGATCGCAAATCTATATGACGGAACGTTTAAGCAAATACCGAAAGCAATTTCTTGAAAACTGGTTCGACTTTAACGGAGCTGGTATGTTCTTCATTATATGCTTAACATACATTGCCCTACTTTTTGTTAAGCGAATTTTCATAATTGATTCTATTGCCGCTTTTGAGGTGCTCAATGAGCGTGGAGAAATATGGGTATTTGACATTTTATACGGAATCCAATACCTCAGCGTGCCACTTTTCCTTGCCTGGAAATGGACCTGGACAACTTTGCTCCTATGGATTGGATGTTTCATGTTTGGGTATCGGCTTCACTTTAATCAACTCTGGAAAATGGTGATGCTGGCAGAAACTGTGTTCTTCCTTCCGGAAATCGTCAAGGTATTGTGGTTTACCATGTTTTATACTGATCCTGACTACAATGACTACATGGCGTTTTATCCATTTTCACTCATCAACCTGATTGATTACACACAAATCGCACCAAAGTGGCACTACCCCTTAAAATCGATCAACATTTTTGAAGTTTTGTACTGGCCTGTATTGGTGCTTGGCATCTATTTCCTCAGTGGAAAAAAGCTGAGGATATCAGCCTACATCGTTTTGAGTACTTATGTGCTATTCTTTTTTATGTGGCTAGTGTTTTATTTGGTGGTTTATTAGGGTAATAACCATTTTAAAATCGTAATGATTGCATTATAAATCCCTTCCTGGGACGGTTTGGCGCATCGAAGGATTGCAGTGGGTCAGCGCTACCCTAATATTCCCTAAAGGGATCCAACACATTGTATAGTCCTGAAATATTTAAAAGATTTCTCCTACTGTTTTTTTGAAGCATCGAAAAGTAAATGATCACTAATTGATGAAAATAGATCACAAAGCAGTAACTAAATTCCTCCCTTTAGGTAGGTCAGGAGGGTGTTCTATATTTATTAATTCAAAACACCCCTGAAGTCCAGAAACGTCGGACCGCCTCAAGGGGACATTGAGTTATTGAACAAAATAAGCTTACACTAAATTGATAATCTTACTTCAATCGGACCCCAGCGGCCTGCCCGCAAGTGCCGGTGTGGCCGCAAGGAATGTGCGGTGGGGCGTCCCAAAGTCATTTCTTAACTTAAAAGATGTTAAAAAAACCATCTTTAGGAAGGCCTATTCGTAGAAAGTGCATTTAAAGGCTCTTTTTTCAATACCTTGCGAAACCATTTGATATACAAAATCCAATATGACTATGCCCTAAATTCTTAGGGTTAATTGCTATTTTCGCCCTTCACATTAATTCGACTATGGGATACCAAAAGATTAATATCATCACCGGCTGGATTGCCTTTCTTATTGCACTTGTAACTTATGTGCTTACCGTAGAGCCAACCGCTAGTTTCTGGGATGCAGGAGAGTTTATTGCATGCTCATACAAACTGCAGGTTCCACACCCGCCGGGAGCACCTTTTTTCCTATTAACCGGAAGAATGTTTTCACTGATGGCAGGTGGAGACGTCACTCAGGTGGCGTACTGGGTAAATATGCTCAGTGTACTAAGTAGTGCATTCTTTGTACTGTTCATTTTCTGGTCGATCACTCACCTGGCCAAAAGAGCTTTAAAGGTTAAAAAAGGGGAAGAAACCACTGCTGACACTATCATGATCATGGGAACTGGTTTGGTAGGTGCTCTTGCATGTACTTTTTCAGACTCATTCTGGTTTTCTGCAGTGGAAGCTGAGGTATATGGCATGTCTGCCTTCTTCACATCTTTCGTTTTCTGGGCCATCCTTAAATGGGAAAATATGACCAAAGAGCAAGACCGAGCTCGGTGGTTAATATTGATCGCCTATATGATGGGGCTTTCCATTGGCGTTCACCTATTGAACCTCGTAGCTATTCCGGTACTAGGACTAATTGTCTACTTCCGATATTATGAGAAAGTAACAAGAAAAGGCATCATCTACACCATGCTTATTTCTGCCGCGATCGTACTTATCGTGCTGGAAGGAGTGATTCCGGGACTGCCATCTATCGCAGGGAAAATGGAGATCTTCTTTGTAAACAGTCTGGGACTTCCTTTTGGATCTGGTGTGATTTTCTTCGGATTGGCCGTCATTGCGGGTTTGGTATATGGAATCCACTATTCCATCAAACACAACAAATATGTATTGAACACCTCATTACTCGCGCTGGCTTTCATTTTGATTGGGTATTCATCTTATTCCCTCGCGGTAATCAGAAGTAACTACAACCCACCAATTGATGAGAACAATCCGGAAGAGATCATCTCTTTCGTTTCATATCTGAAAAGAGAGCAATACGGTAGTCGTCCGCTTTTCAAAGGACCTTACTACACGGCAGACCTGATCGAAAATAAAAAAGGCGCCCCAGTATACATGAGAGGAGATGATGAGTATGTGATCAAAGACTACAAAGTCACGCAGGTATATGACCCTGCTCATACCACTATTTTACCTCGAATGTATAGCTCATCACCTGCGCACATTCAGAAATACAGACAAGTGACAGGACTGAGAGAGGGCGAAAAACCTAGCTGGGGAGATAATTTTTATTACCTCATTGTTCATCAGCTTGGTCACCAGTATTTCAGATATTTTATGTGGAATTTCTCCGGAAGAGAGCATGACATACAAGGTGCCGGATGGGTTGGAATCACCGATGCATTTGAAAAATTGCCTGATGTGCTAGCGAACAATAAAGGAAGAAATATTTATTACGGCCTTCCACTACTACTAGGGTTGTTTGGAATGTTTGTTCAGTATAAGAAAGATGTCAAGCTTTTTTCTGCTACTGCGCTGCTATTCTTCATGACAGGTATTGCCATTGTGCTTTACCTGAATACTCCTCCGATTGAACCAAGGGAGCGAGATTATATCTATGCCGGCTCATTTTACATTTTCACAATCTGGATCGGCTTTGGGGTAATGGCGCTCTATGACATGCTCAAGAATATTTCTAAACAGAAAAAGATCGCGGCTGTACTTGCATCCATCATTGGGTTATGCATCCCTGTTTTGATGGCCAGTGAAAACTGGGACGATCATGACAGGTCTGACAGATACTTTTCTGTAGATGCAGCTAAAAATTACTTGTCATCGGTAGCTCCCGACGGCATCATCTATACCGGTGGTGATAATGATACTTTCCCATTGTGGTATGCGCAGGAGGTTGAAGGCTACCGAACAGATGCCCGTGTGCTTGTTTTAAGCTATTACAATACAGATTGGTATATTCAGCAATCCGCACGTCAGGCATATGAGTCTGACCCACTTCCATATGGATTATCTATAGAACGATACCAGCAAGGCGGTTTGAATGACTATTTGCCGGTTTATGAACGAGATGAGTTAAAGGGAAATGCCGTTAATGCAAAATTGCTGCTGAAGTTTATTGAGGATGAAAACCCAGGACTGCAGATTCCAACATCCATAAGTGCATACAACTCAGTACCTGCAAGAACACTTTTCCTTGAAGTAGATACTGTGAAGGCGAAGCAAATTGTGCCGGAGGACATGCACCACATGATCGTGGATAAAATGATCTTAAATATTAAAGGACGAGCGCTGGAGAAAAAGGATCTCGCATTTTTAGATCTGCTTGTTAACTCTAACTGGGAGCGACCGATTTACTTGAACAATACATCTATTGCTCAGCTTAACATCGACATGAGGAATCATGTGGTTCAAGAAGGCATGGCATATCGTGTGTTACCGATCAGAAATACGAATCCAAGATCCGGTTACCCGGTGAATACTGAGGTGATGTATGACAATGTGATGAACAAATTCAGCTGGACAAATCTGGATGACCCAGACGTATACTATACGCAGGATTATATGGGTTTTGTGCTGAATTCAAGATCTACCTTTAATACCCTTGCAGAGAATCTCATTGCTGAGGGTGATTACGCACGTGCTTCAGAGGTCTTGAAGAAATGCCTTGAAGTAATGCCTGATGAGGCCGTGCCTTTTGATTTCTTTAGCGTACAGCAAGTGGATATGCTACTGAAAGTAGGCGAGCAAGAACTGGCGGACTATGTTGCTGAAAGAACGTCATCTTATGCTTCACAGTGGCTAGATTATTACTTCGCCAATGATCGCACAGACACCAATGAACTACAGAAGCAACTATTGTCGCTGAATGAAATTGCCAGAGCCTATCGGGCAAATGGTGATCGGGAGCAGGCAGCTGCATATGAGGAGCTCTTTAATACCTACTACTCACAACTACAGGAGTAGATTAGAAATAGACATAATAAAGAAAACCTCCGATTGGAGGTTTTTTTATGTCTTGATCTTAATAATATTTAGTGTTTCAAAAACTTGTAAGCTTTTCTGAATCGTTTATCCTCATCCTTTACAACTAAAAAGTAGTAACCGGTAGCAAGGTCCTTGACTGGAATCTTGTACTTGTTATGACCTACCTCTTCGGGTTTAATCTGAAGTTTATTTCCAATCATTGAATTCAACTCGAATTCTACTTCAGAAGATTCTCCTTCAAACTGAACGAAGATAAACTCCACTGCAGGGTTGGGATAGATGCTTATTTTGACATCCTGCGTCAATTCTGACTCTCCCTGTGCGAGGGAGGCTATGCTTAAGGTGAGCAGAAACGCTAGTATGGTCAGTTTATTGCGCATGGTAGTGTATACAAATTACGCATTTTTTTTCATATTGTTCACAATCAAAATAAAATATTAAACATACTTTAACGTTCACAGGCTCATTTTATAAAGATCTAAAACAGAAATCGTTGATTTCAATCAAAATAAGCAGGCTGAATTACTTTGTCGAATTATTGGGAGGGTTAGTCTAAAGGGTTCGATTCATAATAGAACACAAAGCTTCTGAGGTATATTCAATGATATCAGATGCTTGAATCCATGGAATTTTTGCTTCCCTTACAGCCTCATCTCCTGCTAGCCCATGCAGGTAGACTCCAAGCATTAGCGCATCGTATGGTGATAGTCCCTGAGCAAGTAAAGAACCTATTATCCCGGTTAGTACATCTCCGCTTCCTGCGGTGGCCATGCCCGGATTTCCGGTAGAGTTAAATGCAATAACCCCCTCTGAATTGCAGACAGCCGAGTAGGCGCCTTTTAACACTACATTCAACTTATATTCTTGAGAGAACGACCTCAGCTTGCCTAACTTATCAAAGTCATCTTTCCAACTCCCAACCAATCGTTTGAACTCTCCCGGATGAGGGGTTAAAATAGATTCTTTGGGTACCTGCTTTAATAATGCCTTCTTTTTGGCTAACAGGTTTAATCCGTCAGCATCTATTACCATCGGCTGCTTTGATGATCGAATGAAGTTTTCAAATGCTTCCAGTGTCTTTTTGCCTGTACCAATTCCAGGTCCTAGAAGAACGGTATCCTCAGTTGTTGGAATGGAATGAATCTCATTCGTCCCTTTTCCATCAAGAACCATGGCCTCCGAGATGGCTACCTGCATGATATCAATTCCACATTTCGGTACGCAGGCATTGACTAAACCTACTCCGGTTTTGAAAGCTGCCTTGGTACAAAGCACTGCCGCTCCCATTTTTCCTTTGCTGCCAGCCACAATCAGCAGCCTACCGACCTCATTCTTATGGGTAAACTTTTGCCTTGTTGGAAAGAGGTGAGCAACATCTTCTAATTCGATAAATCTAAAATCTGACTTCTGCTTTTGAAGAAAGGATTGATCCAGACCAATATCTATGATCTGCCACTCACCGACATATTGATGGCATTCGGGCTGAAAAAATGAAAGTTTAGGAACCTGAAATGAAAAAGTAAAATCAGGCTGAAAGGCAATCGCCTCTTTAGGTAGCGGCTGATCCGCATACAGTCCGGAAGCAATATCAATGGAAAATTTGAGGCACTGCTGATCATTTAAAAACTCAACCACCTCCTTGTAAAACCCTTCCAGCGGTCTGGATAAACCTGAACCGAATAGTCCGTCAATAACTATGTCTGATTCGGCAATTTTGGGTAAGTCCTTCTCAGAATCGATAACAGCATAAAGTTCTGATCGATCGAGGTTGGTTTTAAAGTCGTCAGACCCTTTCCTCGGGTTTCCAACCACATATATTAAAACCTCCCATCCTTTTTCTTTTAGCAATCTTCCAATCGCCAGTCCATCTCCTCCATTGTTGCCCACACCACAAAAAATCTTAACCGGTTGCTTGTCCCGGTTGACTTCAAGGAACCGTAAAACAAACTCTTCACTAGCCCGCTCCATCAAATCGATTGAGGAAATGGGCTCATGCTTTATGGTATACTTATCCGCTTCTCGTATTTGTTCTGACGTGAGGATTTTATGCATAACCTAACGATCTACTTCTCCCATAACAAAATCAAGAGAACCGACAATCGCAAATAAATCCGCAACCATGCAACCACGGCTAATTTCTCTGAGCACTGAAAGATTTGAAAAGCTGGGCGCCCGGGCCTTACACCTGTCCGGTTGATCTGATCTCCCATCTGATCTAAAGAAAAATCCAAGTTCACCTTTCGGGTTCTCAGCTCTTATATAAAAATCCTGAGCCTTTGGCCTGATTTTCTTAGGTACCAATGCTCTAGGATCAAAATCTTTGGTGCGTTTGTGTTCACCCAAAAGCTTTTCCACACATTGCTCAATAATCTTTATGGACTCCCAGCACTCCTGATACCTCACCCAATTTCTATCCCAACAATCACCAACAGTTCCCATTTTCCCTTCCCCAACCGGAACCTCAAAATCTAACTCAGGATATACACTGTAGCCATCCACTTTTCTCAAATCGAAGCGTAACCCTGATGCTCGAAGCATTGGGCCTGTAATTCCGTAATTGATTGCTAAATCTTTGGGAAGTACACCAACATTGGCTGTTCGCTCTACAAATATTTTATTTGAAATCAACAGGTCTTCCGTATCCTTCAGTTTGGGCTTTAAATAATCTACAAACTCTTTGGAGCGTTCTTCGAATCCAACCGGGAGATCAAAAAACAAGCCACCCACCCATATGTAATTGTAGAGCATTCTAGCTCCACTGGCCCATTCCAGCATTCTTAAAATATGCTCCCTGTCACGCATCATCCACAGAAATGGAGTAACAGCACCAATATCAAGACCGTAGGTCCCAATAGCAACAAAATGCGATGCTAGGCGATTTAGCTCAGAAACAAGTACTCGGATATATTCTATCCTTTTAGGAATTTCCTTATCGATCCCAAGCATTCGCTCCACCCCCATCACAAACGCCCATTCATTATTCATCGCTGCTACATAATCCATCCGATCGGTGTATGGAATGGTTTGGTTGTAGGCGAGTGATTCAGCATGCTTTTCGAAACACCGATGCAGGTAACCCAGATGAGGAATGACGTCTACAACTATTTCTCCGTCAGTCACCACCTCCAACCTCAGCACACCATGAGTGGCAGGATGTTGGGGCCCTACATTGATAATCATCTCCTCGGTTTTGAGGTCTGATTCTTTATACTTTAATGGCTCAGATTTAGTAAGGAATGACTCTACCATGATTAATATTTCACTTTTACATCATGGTACACTTCCTGCTCCTGATAATCCTTTCTTAATGGATGTCCTTCCCAGTCTTCAGGCAATAAAATTCTTCTTAAATCAGGGTGCCCCTTGAATTTAATACCCAAGAGGTCGTAAGCTTCCCGCTCGTGCCAGTCGGCTGTTCTCCATATTTCAGAGACAGAATCAACTTCAGGGTCGGATCGATCTAAAATTACTTTTAATGAAAGATGAAGTTCATACGGAATGCTGTAGAGATTATAAACCACCTCCATTGTGTTCTTTTCTTCACCGTTATCCAAGCCTGTCAAGCAGGACAATGAATCAAAGTAGAGTTGATCATGGGTATGAAGAATTTCGCATACAGATTTTAAATGACTCCCATCAATGATCAATGCCGGCGGACTTGACGCCAAATCCTCTCCAGTAACAGCGCCTGGAATTTCTTTCTCAAGAACCGTTTTAATTTCTTCAAACAGCATCCTTCTCCATTAATTTTTCTAATGCTTTCGGTCTCAGAACAGATTCAGTTCTGATTTTTTCCTGCAACTTCAAAAATCCTCCAATCAATGCTTCCGGTCTCGGCGGGCACCCGGGCACATACACATCAACGGGAATCACTCGATCCACTCCTTTCAGCACATGGTACCCATGTTCCCAATACGGCCCTCCACAGTTGGCACATGAGCCCATGGAAATAACATACTTCGGATCAGCCATTTGCTCATAAAGTCGTCTGACTCGATCAGCCATTTTAAATGTAACCGTTCCGGACACAATCATGACATCTGCCTGGCGGGGTGAGTTTCTTGGTATCACACCGAAGCGATCCAGATCATAAGCAGAGGACGATGTAGACATAAACTCAATAGCACAACAGGCCAGGCCAAAACCAACAGGCCACAAGCTACTAAGCCTGGCCCAATTCAAAAGATCATCGAGTTTGGACACAATAATTCCACCCTCACCTGTCTTTAATCCACCAATATTTATCTCTTCGCTATTGCTCATTCGAATTTTTTATAGGCGCTGTTCGGAATCTTTGAAATATAATCTGAGGCTTTTGGTTTTGGCCTTACCCATTCCAACATGCCCTTTGCCCATACATACGCTAATCCAATCAAAAGAATTCCTATAAATATGAAGGTTTCAATCATTGAGAACTTGCCCCACAGACCGTTAGTTTCTTGAATAAGTTCCTCATCCCCAAAAACGGTTGCCCAGGGAAAAAGGAAAACGAGTTCAGCTTCAAACAACAAAAAGATGAGCGCGATAATGTAAAAACGGACATTAAACTGACCCCAGGCCGTTCCAGAAGGTTCTTCACCTGACTCATAGGTGGTTTGTTTCTCTTTGGTTGGTCTAGAAGGACGCAGTATTTTTCCTACCAACAGCGTAATCATCAAAAATGAAATGCCCCCTATCAGGAACAACAAAACAACCCCAAATCCGCTGATTTCGATCATGATGGGAAATTACATGGAATCTGTGAAATTATTAATTGAATCGAGGGGTAATAGCCTGATGCTAAAATTTTAATGGATCCAAATGCTTGAAATGACCATTTTGTTTAATACGATCCTGCGCATTTTGAGCTCTTTCTAATGCTGGCAATAAATGCTCCAGGTGTTTAATTGCGAAAAGCAGTCGGTCGTTTTCATTCGGAATATCTAACAATTGGTATTCTTCTTCCGGTTTCAAACCAATTTTATGGCCAATATCATAGACTGAAGTAATGGAAGAAATATCAGGCACATCGACTTCTCCTAGCCAACCAAACAATCGTGCGCTCATTTCCTTGAATTGATAAAGTAAGCTTGGATCCGCAGGTGTATTATCTATTTCGAGATAATCGACCTTACCCCCGGCATACTCCAAATCGTTCCATGGATTCCAAAAATCATATACCTGAAAAGGTTCGAGTGCCCTGGTCTTAATGTCCATTCTCCCGTCATCGTATTTTTTGGTTACTTCAATAATTTCAACTTCTGTGCCTAAATCAATTTTATTAAGCACATAAGAGGGAATACCAAAATTTACACCCTTGTCAAGGCAATCGTTTACCAAGGCTTTGTAGCGTGGTTCGAAGATGTGAAGATTGACTGCCTCTCCGGGAAACGCTACGATATTCAAAGGGAAAAGCGCAATTTCTTTCATATGTGTCAAAAACTCGGTTGTGCGAAAATAGTTTGGTACTTTAGACGAGCAATGAAGATCGTTCGAATAAATAAAGGAAAAGTTGTGCGTCTTCCCATAAGGCTATTTTCAGTTTTAGCCATTGTGTTCATTACCATTAAACTAATGGATGCTTTGCCTGAGCCTTGGTCCATTTTTATTGCAATTGGTATAGCCTCCATACTTCCAGCCATTTGGTTTGCCTCCTATATCATCATTATCAATGAAGAAAAGAAAACCATTTTTGATGGTATTTGGACCATGGGGAGAAAGTTTGGTGCCATCAAAAAATATGACACAATTGAAAAAATCTTTATCAACAAAGTAAAAACAAAGCAAACAATGTATTCGCTCTCCAATAGGCAAAACATTGTTTCAAATCATGAGTTTCAAGCATTCATCAAATTAGATGATGGTGAAAAATATTTCTTAATAAGTCACCCCTTAGAAGAACGGATAGAGGAAAAGGTGACAATAATCAGGGAGAAGCTTGGACTAAAACAATTTTAAAACCTTTGCGATAGTTAGTTTTGCCTGACTCAAAAAATAAACATGGCAAAATTTCATACCCTTAAAGTCGCTGAGCTTTCCAGACCTACTGAAGAATCAGTAGCAGTCACTTTTGAAATACCTGGAGATTTAAGAGAAGAGTTTGCATTTACCCAGGGCCAACACCTCACACTGAAGAAAGAAATTGATGGTGAGGATACCAGAAGGTCATACTCCATTTGCTCATGCCCAATTGACGAAAAGCTGACTGTAGCGATCAAAAAATTAGAAGGTGGAAGGTTTTCTACTTGGGCCAATGAGGATTTAAAAGAAGGTGACGAAATTGAGGTAAATCCTCCACATGGACACTTTTATGTGCCATTAGACCCTGAAAATGCCAATTCTTATGTAGCATTTGCAAGTGGTAGTGGGATCACCCCTATCATGTCGATCATAGAAACCACTCTCCGAACCGAACCCGAAAGTGAGTTCACTTTATTCTATGGCAATAGAAGAACAGGTTCTATCATCTTTCAGGAAGAATTGGAAGCTTTGAAAAATCGATACATGGGCCGATTTAGTCTCTATCATGTGCTAAGCAAAGAGCGTCAAGAATCAGATCTCTTTAATGGTAGGATTGATGAAGAGAAAATTCAAGGGTATGCCAGACGTTTTTTTGATCCGGAATCAGTGGATCACTATTTCACATGTGGTCCTGAAGAAATGATGCTTGCTGTCCAGAGCGAGTTGAAAAATTTAGGTGTGCCAGAAGATCGTATCCATTTGGAGCTCTTTACTTCACCTGTTGGCAAGCTAGGAGGCAAAGAAAAAGAAGTAAAACACGAAAAGGCTCATGCAGAAATTACGGTGGTTTTAGATGGTAACAGTCTGACTTTCCCTTACGACTCTGATAAGTCTATTTTGGATGTGGCGTTTGATAATGGTGCTGATCTTCCTTACGCTTGTAAAGGAGGTGTTTGTTCTACTTGTGTGTGTAAAGTAGAAGAAGGTGAAGTGGAAATGGATGTCAATTATGCACTTGAGCCTGATGAGTTGAAAAGGGGACTTGTACTGAGCTGTCAGTCTTACCCAAAGACGGATAAGGTGAAGTTGAATTTTGATGTTTAAATCTTTAGTTGACGAGTTAATTGGTGGATTAGGAAATTCTTCAAACTAATCTACTAATCAACCAGTTATCTATATAACTAATTAACTTTAAGGCATGGATATTAAGAGTTTAGAAGATCGGTTTAACGAAAAGATTGATAAGGACATCCGAATCGAGCCAAAAGATTGGATGCCGGAGAATTATCGAAAGACATTGATCCGTCAGATTTCCCAGCACGCTCACTCGGAAATCGTAGGGATGTTGCCCGAAGCAAATTGGATTACTCGTGCACCTACATTGAGGAGAAAGGCAGCTGCATTAGCTAAAGTACAAGATGAGGCAGGTCACGGCCTTTATTTATATAGTGCATGTGAGACTTTGGGTGTTGAAAGGGATCAGTTGCTTCAGGATCTTCACTCAGGAAAAGCAAAGTATTCATCCATCTTCAACTACCCTACCTTAACATGGGCTGATATGGGTGCGATTGGCTGGCTGGTTGACGGTGCAGCTATTATGAATCAGGTGCCATTATGTAGAGCTTCATATGGTCCGTATGCTCGAGCAATGGTGAGGGTGTGTAAAGAAGAGTCTTTCCACCAGCGTCAAGGATTCGAGATTATGTTAACGCTTTGCAGAGGATCAGAAGAACAAAAAAAAATGGCACAAGATGCCTTGAATAGGTGGTGGTGGCCATCACTCATGATGTTTGGTCCACAAGACAAGGATTCTACACATACTGAGCAGTCTATGAGATGGGGTATCAAACGATTTACCAATGACGAGCTTCGTCAGAAGTTTGTTGATGTGACCAAACCTCAGGCTGACCTGTTAGGAATCACCATTCCTGACAAAGATTTGAAATGGAATGAGGAGCGGGGACACTATGATTTTGGTGAGATCGATTGGGAAGAATTTTTCAATGTGATCAAAGGTAATGGTCCATGTAATAAGCAGCGAGTAGACGCTAGAAGAAATGCATACGATAATGGAGCGTGGGTAAGAGACGCTGCAGCATCACATGCAGAGAAAAAGGCAAAGAAAAAGCAGGCGGCTGCTTAGTAATTGGTTAATTGGAAGAATAGTTAAAGAAGAGAAAAGAGGAAGAGAGAAAACCAATTAACCAATCAACTATTTAAACGAATTAATCAAAATACTATGAAAAATTGGCCTCTATGGGAAATCTTCATTCGAAGCAAGGCAGGACTTAATCACAAACATGTGGGGAGTCTCCATGCTGCAGATGAAGAAATGGCGATTCAGAATGCAAGAGATGTGTACACTCGAAGAAATGAAGGTGTAAGTATTTGGGTAGTGAAATCGGAAAACATTACAGCCTCAGATCCGGACGATTCAGATCCCATGTATGAGCCGGCGAAAGATAAAGTGTATAGACATCCAACATTTTATGACTTGCCAGACGAAGTAAAGCATATGTAATGATCGTTCTAACCTCCATCATTGCAACAATTATCACACTGATTTACAGAAGGAGAAGAAAATTGAATTAATGACACAGTCAACTAAATACAACTACGTCATTCAACATGCAGACAACTGCCTGATTCTGGGCCAACGGCTAGCTGAATGGTGCGGACACGGTCCTATCCTGGAGCAGGACATTGCAATGACCAACATCAGCCTTGACCTCATCGGTCAGGCACGCATGTGGTATCAATACGCAGCTGAAATACAGGGTGAAGGAAAATCAGAAGATGAAATTGTCGCATTCCGTGATGCATGGGATTACCGCAATGTATTGTTGGTAGAAATGCCAAATGGGGATTTTGCGCAGACCATTTTCCGTCAGTTTCTGTATGACACCTTTAGTGTTCATTTTTATGAGATGCTGATGGATAGCAATGATGAACAGCTCGCTGCTATTGCAGCAAAATCACACAAAGAAGCACTTTATCACGTCAAGTGGAGTAGTGACTGGGTGATTCGACTGGGAGACGGCACAGAAGAGAGCCACAAACGCATGAATGCAGCTATTGAGGAACTGTGGTCCTATTCCGGAGAGCTTACATTACCCAATGAGACTGAGCAAAAGGCATTAGAAGATGGATATGGTATTGATTTGGCTGTATTGAAAGAAAAAAGAGATGCTCAAATCCGGAAAGTGCTAACTGAAGCTACTTTGGAAATCCCTGAAAGTACCTACACTCATAAGGGTGGTAAAGACGGTACACACACAGAGCATTTAGGATATATCCTTTCTGATCTTCAGTTTTTGCAAAGAGCGTATCCGGGTCAGGAGTGGTGATTAGAAACTAGTCGACTAGTTAAATAGTTAATTAGGCAGATGAGCGAAGAAAGGACAAATACGAATCAACTAATTAACCAATCAACGATTTACCAAATCCTTGAAAACGTTACCGATCCGGAAATACCGGTCATTTCGGTGCGTGACCTGGGCATCATCCGTGATGTATTAATTACCAATGATTTTGTGGAAGTGATCATCACCCCCACCTATTCCGGCTGCCCGGCCATGCTGGAAATTGAAAAAAATATCCATAATGCCCTGAAAAAAGAAGGCATAGAGCATTTCAAGATCTCGACCGTCCTCTCCCCTGCCTGGACCACCGATTGGATGACGGAAAAGGGGAAGCAGCGACTCAAAGAGTACGGAATCGCCCCTCCCAACCCCACTGCTCCGGAAAACATCGAGTGTCCTCAATGCGGCTCTAAAAATACCGAGCTCGTCAGCGAATTTGGCTCCACCGCCTGCAAGTCGCTTTTCAAGTGCAAAGACTGTCTGGAGCCGTTTGATTATTTTAAGTGTCATTAAGCTTCAAGAGGCAAGCCGCAAGCTCCAAGTTCGCACTCCCAATCGTTGGAACAGCGTAACAGAAGGCATTAAATCATGAGCGTAAAAAAATTGAATTTTGTAGAATTACCCTGTAAAATCACTGTCTGACCCGCCAGTGGCGGGGAGTTTGATTTTACATACGAAACCAATTCAATTTTTTAGCAAGAGATTTACAGCCTTGATCTTTTTGCTTCGTTTTTGCATCAAGGCAAAAATGAAGAGCCCGTCGGCTTGAGACAAAATAAGAAATCATTGCAGAGAGATATAAGGGGAATAGAAAGCGTATAATATTTAACTTCGCATCCCAAACATTAACCACATGTCAGACACCCTTCAAATAACCAAAAAAGACACCCTCGGCATCCTGACGTTCAACCGTCCTGATGTCTTCAATAGCTTCAATAAAGAGCTGGCCATGGCCGCCCAAAAAGCATTGGATGATTTTGCTAAAGATGATTCCGTGCGAGCGATTAAGCTCACCGGAAATGGTAAAGCCTTTTGTGCGGGACAAGACCTGCAGGAAGCCATCGCCGATAATGGACTGGAGATTGAACAGATCGTAGATGAACACTATAACCCGATCATCCGACAAATTCGGACCATCGAAAAACCAATCATTGCAGCAGTGAATGGTGTAGCTGCCGGTGCAGGAGCGAATATCGCGCTAGCGTGTGATGTGTGCGTAGCGACTGAATCTTCCGCTTTCATTCAGGCCTTCAGCAAAATAGGTCTAGTACCCGACAGTGGTGGGACATTTACCCTTCCACGAATCATCGGATTTGGAAAGGCGTCTGCGCTGATGATGCTGGGAGATAAAGTATCTGCAACAGAGGCGGAGCAGATGGGTATGATCTACAAGGTATTCCCTGATGATTCATTCGCAGAAGAAGCAGAAAAGATTTCGCAGAAGCTGGCCAATATGCCAACGAAAGGGCTGGCCTATACGAAACACCTGCTGAACCAGTCATTCAACAATGACCTGAATCAGCAACTGGAAATGGAAAAAGAGTGGCAGTTCAAAGCCACCGAAACAAACGATTACAAAGAAGGCGTGCAGGCCTTCATGGAGAAACGAAAACCGAATTTTAAAGGAGAATAATGCCAAAATTAAGTGTGATAGGAGCCGGAACCATGGGAACCGGTATAGCGCAGGTAGCCGCCACAGCCGGATGGGATGTGGTGATCAACGATACCAATAGTGACATTCTGGAGAAATCCTCCGCCAGCTTAGTCAAGGTGATGAACCGACTTGTGGAAAAAGAAAAGATCGATCAGGCCACTGCTGATAAGATCCTCGGGCGAATCGACTTTACCGAAGACCAGCAATACTTCGAAAACTCGGACCTGGCGATCGAGGCGATCGTAGAGAACCTGGAGATCAAACAGAAAGTATTTAAAGCAGTCGAAGAGATTGTGCGGGAAGACACGATCATTGCGTCCAATACCTCTTCGCTTTCGCTGGCTTCCATCGGATCGGCACTGAAAGACCCGTCCAGATTTGTGGGCATTCACTTTTTCAATCCCGCTCCTTTGATGCCACTGGTAGAAATTATTCCAGCAGTGCAAACCGCTGAAGCAACCACCAAGCAAGCCAAAGACTGGGTCGACAGTTGGAAGAAATTGACCGTGCTTGCAAAAGACACACCCGGCTTCATTGTGAACCGAGTGGCCCGACCATTTTACGGTGAGTCGCTGCGTATGTACGAAGAAGGCATAGCTGATTTTGTTACGATCGACTGGGCGATGAAAGAGCTGGGAGGCTTCCGAATGGGACCATTCGAGCTGATGGACTTCATCGGAAATGATATCAATTACACGGTGACGGAAACAGTCTTTGCGTCATTCTTTTACGATCCACGCTACCGACCATCCTTCACGCAGAAGCGGATGTCAGAAGCCGGCTTCCTGGGACGCAAGTCAGGCAGAGGCTATTACGATTACGCCGAAGGTGCAGAGAAGCCGCAACCGAAAAAAGACGAGCAACTTGGACAAGCCATCCTGGATCGTACATTAGCGATGCTGATCAATGAAGCCGCTGATGCTTTGTTTCTAAATATCGCCAGCCGGGAAGACATTGATACCGCCATGACTAAGGGGGTGAACTACCCAAAAGGTTTGCTAAAGTGGGCAGATGAAAAAGGCATTGATTGGTGTGTGGAGAAAATGGATGCGCTGTACGACGAGTACCGCGAAGACCGCTACCGATGCAGTCCGTTGTTACGAAGAATGAAAGAAGAAGGCAAAACGTTTTATTGACGAGATGCTTCGTTCCTCAGCATGACACAAATTATATTTAGCATGTCATTCTGAGCCTGTCTGCCGACAAAGGCAGGCGCAGCGAAGAATCTCATTTTATTCAAATGCAAACCAAACCCGAAAAAATAGTCGCCGAGATGATGGCCAACGACTCCTTCAGTCAGTGGCTGGGAGTAGACGTGCTCGACGTGCGCGAAGGCTATGCGCAGATCAAAATGACCGTGCGGGAAGAAATGCTCAACGGTCATCGTGTCGCACATGGAGGTATCTCCTTTTCGCTCGCTGATTCGGCGTTTGCATTCGCATCGAACTCCCATGGCCAAAAAGCGGTTTCCATTGAAACATCGATCAACCACATCAAACCAATTTTCGAGGGAGATGAGCTGATCGCCACTGCCGAGAAAGAAAGCATCTCCAAAAGCCTGGGCCAATACATCGTGCGTGTGACCAGGGGAGACGAACTTGTGGGGCTTTTCAAAGGCGTGGTTTTCCGCAAACAAGAAGAATGGGAGGTTGGTTAGTTAGTATTTTAGTTAATCAGTTAATTAATCAAACAAAACTATGAATTTAGCATCCGATAAAGTTTTTTTTGAGATCTAGTGAAACGCTCAAGGTTACCCTTTAAATTCTCTAAAGGGCACTTTATAAACTCTCCCTTTAGGTCTGGGTCAGTTTTTGAGTTTTAAAGAAAAATCGTTTCTCGGATGCTGGGAATAATAATTAGTAACATGAACACACAAATCAACCATTCAACAAATTCACTATTTAACCAGTCAACTAATTCACCAATTCACTAGTTAACTAAACCATGAACATCCAAATACCTGACCATATAGCCGCCATCAAAAGCTACCAACCCGGCAAAACCATCCCACAGCTACAGGAAGAGTACGGCTGGAAAAAGGTTGCCATCCTATGGAACAATGAAAACACGCTCGGCTACTCACCTAAGTCCAAACAAGCAGTGATCGATGCGTATGAGTCCATCAACTACTACCCCGACCCGGTCTCTCGCGACCTGAAAGCAGCCCTGGCCAAACGATACGGCAAGTCCGAAAACCAGATTTTCATGGGCAATGGCTCTGAGTCTGTGCTTATGCACGCCATCCGCGCCATGTGCACCGGAGAAGATGAGTTCCTCACCTCTGAGGGAGGCTTTGTGATCATCTACAACTGGGCTCGCATCAACAATGTGCGTTGTGTCGCCATGCCTATGACAGAGGACTATGCTTTTGATCTGGAAGCAATCAAAAGCCGGATCAACCGCAACACCAAAGTGATCTACCTTGCCAACGTCAACAATCCGACCGGCACCATGATCACGCAGGAAGAACTTGACAGCTTCATGCAACATGTGCCCGACCACATCCTCGTGATCGTGGATGAAGCCTACTTTGAGTACTCAGAGGCATTGCACCCCGACTTCCCCAACTCCCTCGAGATGGACTACCCCAACATCCTGACGCTGCGCACCTTCAGCAAAGCCTACGGGATCGCCGGCGTACGACTCGGATTCGGGATCGGGCATGAAAAAATCATCGATGCGCTCAACAAGGTGAAGCTCACCTTTGAGCCCACGGCACTGGCACAGGCTGCCGGTATCGGCGCGCTACAGGATACCGCCTTCCTCAAAAAATCCATCGACAACAACACCCAGCAGCTCAAGTACCTCTACAAGGAATTCGACCGGCTCGGCATCCGCTACGTCCCCTCCTACGCCAACTTTGTGATGACCGTCTGGAAGGACAAAGACGAAGTAATGAAGGTCTTCAACGCGCTCATGGAACGCGGCGTGCTCGTACGCCCACTCTACGACCCCATCAGCCACTGCATCCGCATCTCCGTCGGCCGCCCCGAAGAAAACCAGATGTGTATCCAGGCATTGGAGGAGGTTTTATAAATCCCCTACAAGAAATGTCTCCCCCTCTGGAGGCGGTCCGACGTTTCGGGGGTGCGAAGGTATTGAGTGATGGCAGGGGGAGGTTAGACCCTGAAATAAATTCAGGGTGACGTTCTAATTATAAGCAGCTAACAAAATATGATGTGTCATTCTGAACTTGTTTCAGAATCTTCATCATTAACAGCAGAGAACACCCTCCATTCCACCTCCACTGATATTCGCGCCATCCGGCTTACTTCGTCCGTCGTGGAACAGGCCGGCTTCTGTCCCGTCTAATCGCAAAGAGATTTGCCTTGAATTGAGCTTTAATTAATGGCAAAGCACAAGGGGAGGTTTATGCTAGTGGAAGGAACAGATCCTCCACTGTGCCTGCCTCCCAGCAGGTAGGTTCAGGATGACGCTTCGATTTTTATCCATGCTTTAAAAAAAGAAATAATCTTCGCCTCTATTTCCGTGCTGTCATGCTGACGAAGGAAGCATCTATTCCAACCTACAGCTATGTAAACACGGAAGTAACTTCCGCGCTATTTGAGAAAGACATCAACCTGCTTACCAACAAACCAACACATCCCCCTTTATTAAGGGGGAATTGTTCTGTGTAGAGTAACACCAATCCAAATTATTTGCTGTCGCCACGCGGCTTCACCCCTCTCACTGCCTCAGCGGTCCATGGGTCGTCGGGCCAATGGTGCTTAGGGTAGCGGCCTTTCAGATCTTTGCGCACCTCGAAGTAGGTCTTGTTCCAGAAGTTTTTCAGATCAGAGGTCACTTGCACGGGCTTGAAGCCGGGAGATAACAGATGAATCAGCATGGGTGTACCATCGTTCACCGTTGGTGTCTCGGCCATCCCAAACAGCTCCTGGATGCGGGCGGCCAACACAGGTGCCTCGCCATTGTCACGGTACATGATTTTAATATTCGAGCCGCTCGGTACTTCCATTTTGGCAGGTGCTAATCGGTTCAGTTCCTGCTGCCGATCATAGTCCATTGCGTGGGTCAGCACCTCCACCAGATTAATTTTCTTTAGCTCGTGCGGTTTCTTCACGTCGTTCAAATATGGTCCCAGCCACTCTTCGTTGGTCAGCAGCAAGGTGTCGGTGCTGTAGTCCGGCCAGTCGCCGGAAGGCCTCCATTTACGGAGGCAACCCACGCGATTTTGTAACTGCTCGACATCCTCATTCCAATCCAGCAACGTGCGCCCTTCTTTCTTAATTGCCTCCACTATGGCTTCTTTCAGTCGAGAAGGATCGGGATCCGGTAGCGGCACGGATTTCAATACAATGCTCCCGATCCGCAGGTCTTTGCTGGCATTCAATCCGCCATCATCGGTATCCCATTCGATCACTTCCACTTCTTTCACGCGAGGAGCCAAATCTTTCGGGTTGAGCGGGGCAGCCATGAAAATCTTACCCATGCCATCCCTAGCATCGAGATTGGCAATCGCCAGCCACTGCTCATGCGCCAGGTCGTCGCGGTGACCTGCCATGGTTATGCGACCGTTAGCCAGCTTAAACTGGGCATTGTTGCCCGGCCGGTTGTGGGCGATGCGTTCAGGGAACGCATGCGTGATTAATAATCCGGTTTCATACGGATCAAAGTGATCATTGTCGGCTTCCGCATCAAACAGCTGTCGATAGGATTGCGCAATCTTCTCAATCCGATCAAAGCGACCACCTTTCCGGTTTTCCCTGCGATGGGTGCGTAGCGCTTCAATGCGGTTGTTAATGTCAATGCCTGCTTCTTTCCCGAGCGGATCTCGTTCCTCCAGCAGAGCCGCAACATCGGCCGCCAGCGGCACCAGGTCTTCTTCTTCCGCCATCAGCATCATGTGTGCCAGTCGCGGGTGACAAGGAAGTCGGTGCACGGCTTTCCCATGTTCGGTGATGCGACCGTTTTCCAGTGCTTCCAGTTCATGCAATGTTTGCACAGCTGCCTGCCACGCCCCTCTCGGTGGTGGCGATAGCCACGTTAAACTCATTGGGTCCATCACGCCCCAGCTGGCAAGATCAAGTGCCAGCCCCGACAGATCAGATTCCAAGATCTCCGGCGTGCGGTGTACCTGTAAGCGTTCACCTGTGGCTTTAGACCACATTCGATAGCACACGCCCGGACTCAATCGTCCGGCTCGTCCGGCTCGCTGATCCGCCGAGTCTTTGGAAATCTGCACGGTTTCGAGTCGAGATAAGCCTGATTTGGAGTCCCATTTCATGGTGCGGCCAAAGCCTGTGTCTACCACGATTTTGATACCTTCAATGGTCAAGCTCGTCTCGGCTATGTTGGTCGCCAAAACCACTTTTCGTCTCCCGTCCCGATCCGGCAGGATGGCGGCTTTCTGTTTGTTGTAGGGCAGCTGTCCGTAGAGCGGATGGATAGCCCAGCCTCTTAGTTTCGGTTTTAAGATATCTGCACACTTCGTTATCTCTCCTTGCCCGGGCAGAAACACCAGGATATCGCCCTCATGCGCCTTAGAGGCTTTGATGATCGTATTGGCTGTCATCTCCGAGATCATAAACTGGTCTTGATCACCCACATGGATGATGTCAACCGGATACTGGCGTCCTTCACTTTCCACTACGGGTGCCTTCAGTGACTGGATGAGCTGCGGCATGTTCAGCGTGGCTGACATCACCAATATTTTCAAATCAGGTCTGAGTATCTGTTGCGATTCCCGGCACAGCGCCAGCGCAACATCGGCATGGATGCTGCGTTCGTGGAACTCATCAAAGATGACTAGACCTACCCCTTCCAGCGAGTTGTCGCCGTGTAGCATCCGGGTGAGTATTCCCTCCGTCACCACCTCAATTTTCGTGTGTTCGCTGACGTTATTCTCAAACCGGATGCGGTATCCAATGGTATTACCTACCTGCTCACCCAGCAATTCAGACATACGCATCGCGATGGATTTGGCGGCCAGTCGTCGCGGCTCCAGCATGATGATTTTTTGGTCTTTGAGCCAGGCTTCTTCAAGTAGCGCCAGCGGTAGGAGGGTACTTTTTCCTGCTCCGGGAGGGGCGTGAACGATAAGCGTGTTTTCATCTGAAAGTTTCGCTTTGACATCTTCCAGGATGTCTACTATTGGCAGGTCGATAGAGGTCGGGTCGAACATGTGGCTAAGTTAGTTTGAAGACTCTGAAACAAGTTCAGAGTGACGTTCTAATTAGAAGAATAAAATATTTTAGGTCATGCCGAATTTATTTCAGCATCTACTTTCCAGAATACTTAAACCTTTCAATAGACTCTGAAACAAGTTCAGAGTGACGCTCTAATTAGTAGTAACAAATAAAATATTTAGGTAATGCTGAATTTATTTCAGCATCTACGATCCAGAATGCTTAAACCTTTCCAAGACTCTTAATCAAGTTCAGGGTGATCTTCTATATAATGCGCTACTTGGTTTTCTGTGTGTCATTCTGAATTTGTTTCGGAATCTATTTTAATTTCCCAGTCAATACTGATTCAATATCACTCTCATCAAACCAGTCTTCTGCTAAATCATTCAATTCCGGATTATGTGCTTTTATCAAATTCCATTTCCACTCTTTGTGCCAGTTCTTAAGTTGCTTTTCACGCTCAATTGCCTGTTCGATTAAAGGAAATGTTTCAAAGTGCATTAAGTATTTAAGGTGGTACTTCTTTGTGTATTTTGAGCCCATACCTGCTTTATGCTGCAAGACTCTCACTTCTATATCGTTAGTCATCCCAACATACAGTAGCGTTCTTTTCGCATTAGATAGGATGTAGGTGTAGCCGTTTCTCATAACGTTAAAATAGACCCTTAATTTAGGAGACTCTAAAACAAGTTCAGAGTGACGTTGTAAATTAAAAGCATCAAACAATTCCTCTAAGTCATACTGAGACTAGCCGTCCGCACTCGCTTCAACATCTACGTTATAGAATACTAAACCTTTCTATAGACCCTGAAACGAGTTCAGGGTGACTTAAAAATTAAGAGCACGAAACTCCCAATGTTAGTCATGCTGAATTTATTTCAGCATCTACGTTCCAGAATGCTTAAACCTTTCTGTAGACTCTGAAACAAGTTCAGAGTTACGTTCTAATTTTCTTCCCCTCCCTCCTTGACGTTGGTGAATGCTAATCGAAGCAAGTCAATCAGCGACTTAGACGGGATGGAAGCCGGCACAACGTAAGGCGTACAGCGCGAATATCTGCAGATGTGGAATGCAGTCTGTTCTCTCCAAAAAAAGAAGAAATAGAAATAAGTATTGCAGAAACGATAAAGCAACCATGCTCATGCTAATTTTGCGGTCATGAAGAAGGGAGCAACAATTGATTCTTTGGAGATAACCGGAATATCGTCGGAAGGAAAAGGTGTAGGACGTGTAGATGGCAAAGTGGTATTTGTGAAAGAAACCGCGCCCGGCGATGTGGTGAAGGCCAGGATTGTTGGTAAGAAAAAGAAGTTTCTAGAGGCTTACGCAGAGGAGTTGATTGAAAAATCAAACGAACGAATTGAGCCTTTTTGTGAGCACTTTGGCTTATGCGGGGGATGTAAGTGGCAACATATGGAATATGATGCGCAGCTGAAATACAAGCAAGGGCATGTAGAAGAAAATCTAAGAAAGCTTAGTGGATTGGATCTGCCTGATGTCAGGCCAATCATTGGCTCAGAAAAAACGTCATTCTACCGGAATAAACTGGAGTTTACTTTTTCAAATTTCCGATGGCTGACCAAAGAGGAGATTGAAAGCGGCGAGGAGCAGGTAAGAACAGGTCTTGGTTTTCACATACCAAAACAGTTTAACAAAATCGTAAATATCAATAAGTGCCATTTGCAGCCAGACCCCTCCAACGAAATTCGTTTGAAGGTAAAGGCTTTTGCTGATGCGCATAGCGTTCCATATTACGATGTGAAAAAACAAGAAGGATTTTTAAGAAACCTGATCATCCGAACTTCATCAACCGGCGAGGTGATGGTGATTCTTCAGGTACATTACCGGGATCAGGAACTGATTGACTTGATGATGAATCACATCCAAAAGGAATTTCCTGATATTGCTTCTCTGATGTATGTGGTAAATGAAAAAGGGAATGATTCATATAGCGACTTAGAGGTGGAGTTATTTGCCGGAAAAGATCACATCATGGAGCAAATGGGTGATTTGAAGTTTAAGATTGGTCCTAAGTCATTCTATCAAACGAATTCTGCTCAAGCACATGAGCTGTATAAGGTTGCAGCGGATTTTGCAGATTTGAAAGGTGATGAATTGGTTTATGACCTGTACACGGGAACCGGAACCATTGCCAATTTTGTTGCTCGATCGGCAAAAAAAGTGGTGGGAATAGAATATGTGGAAGCAGCCATTGAGGACGCAAAGATCAACAGTGAGATCAACGGGATCACCAATACAGATTTCTATGCGGGAGATATGAAAGACTTGCTCGGCAATGAATTTGTTAATCAGCATGGAAAGCCGGAGGTGATTATTACTGATCCCCCACGAGCAGGAATGCATCCAAGGGTCACACAGCTACTTGCTGATCTCAAATCTGATCGAATCGTGTATGTGAGCTGCAATCCTGCCACACAGGCAAGAGATTTGGAAGTGTTAGGGCAGTCGTACGATGTGGTTAAAATTCAGCCAGTGGATATGTTTCCACAGACGGCTCATGTGGAGAATGTGGTTCTTTTACAATTGAAAGATTGAATCAAGCATTTGAATCAAACGGGAATAGCACTCCTGTTATCAAGTAAGATATTAGTTCAATTATTAAAAGAAGCACGATTATTATAAGTAGAATTTTTATTGGCTTTCTATTCATACTATCAAAATTATGCATAACGATCCAGAATTAGATCCAAAATATTTAGGTCAGATATCCTCTGATTTTGTGAAGATATCGGAACCATTAAAAGAAGCTTCCTATGCGATCAGACGACAGGAATTTTCTGAGTATCCGGTTTTTGCTATGTGCAAGATTGACCAACCTATTGGTCAACTACTGATAGATGCGGGACAGGCAGAAAATACCTGGAAGTATTTTGCCTCGTTTATGGAGGAGTTTACACAGCGCGGAATCGTAGAGGATGAAAAGGTTTTTAAAGAAAACTACAAAGACCCAGATGAGTACTGTTGCCTATTTGTGATAGATGAGCAGTTTACAAATTTTGTTTTTGTTCCTTATCCAATAGATTAGTCAAATGGCGTTAAGTTCCTCTGATGAATCGGTCGATCGGGAACAGATATTCCGTTCCAACACACTGATGATTATAATCCCCGGATTATTATTTGGAGCGGCATTGATTCTACGAAATCAGGAAAATTTGTACGTCCTGAAGTGGGTTTTAATTGGAATTGGATTAGTGACAACCATCGCGATAGTGTCGAGCTTCACCACGTTGGCCATCACTGAACAAAATATCAGGATTAAAAACCTTAGACAGAATTATGATATTCATGTGGATGACATTGCCAGGCAGCAAAAAACAGTATCTACTTCCAAAGGCATAGAATCGATTGTTTGGAAACTGCACCTTAAGAATGGATCTATTGTAAAGATCTCGAGTGACCTGTTTAAAGAGAAGGAACGATTGAAGGAATCCCTTAACCGATTTTTAAAGAACGTATCTAAAAAGTAGTTCTCACTTCTTCAAATGCCGCTCCATCAACTTCGACTCTACATCTTCCAGTTTCAGACCCTGGTCAGCTAGTAAAACCAAAAAGTGATACAGAAGATCGGAGGATTCTTCAACCAATAAGTCTTTTTTATTATCCATAGCCTCCAGAATCACCTCCGTTGCTTCTTCGCCTACTTTCTGAGCAATCTTCTTGGTTCCCTTTTGGAAAAGCTCTGCAGTATACGATTTCTCTGAAGGATTAGCTTTTCTGGTTTGGATCACTCCTTGTAATTCGTGAAGAAATCCAGCGGGTTCTTTTTCCCCAAAGCAAGTGTAGGTGCCTTTATGGCATGTATTCCCTTCAGGAATCACTTTGATCAGGTAAGTGTCGTTATCGCAATCCTCCTGTACACTAACCACATTTAAAAAATTGCCTGAAGTCTCGCCTTTCGTCCAGAGTCGCTGCTTGGATCGGCTGTAGAAAGTTACTTTTCCTTCCTTTTTGGTTTTGGCCAATGATTCATCATTCATGTAGCCAAGCATGAGTACCTGGTTGGTTTCCGCATGTTGGATGATTGCTGGTATAAGTTCTGAGTTCTGATTTTTGATTTCTGAGTTAGTCATTTATCTAAAGTCTAATATCTAAATTCTTTTGTCTAAGAAACTCTTTGAGTTGCGGTATTGGAATCTCTCCAAAGTGAAAAACACTTGCCGCTAATGCGCCTGTTGCTTTGGTCTTTTCAAATACTTCAGCAAAATGTTCGGTGTTTCCTGCACCCCCTGAAGCAATCACTGGGATATTTAATTCTGCAGCCAATTTTTCGGTCAGCTTCAACGCAAAACCTGCTTTTGTTCCGTCATTCTGCATAGAAGTAAGTAGTATTTCTCCGGCACCAAGCGTTTCCACTTTCTTTGCCCACTCAAACACATCGATATCGGTAGCTTCTCTGCCACCTTTCACAAACACTTTCCAATCTCCACTTACCAGACCGGCATCTATGGCCACCACCACAAACTGACTTCCGAATTCGTCGGCTATTTCTTTGACCAGTTCCGGTCTTCGCACTGCAGCAGAATTGATGCTTACCTTGTCGGCACCTGCTTTCACCAATACTGCGGCATCTTCTACGGAGGATATCCCCCCTCCAACTGTGAAGGGAATATTGATTTCATGGGCAATCTCTTCTACCAGCTTCGCAAAGGTTTTCCGACCATCCACTGTGGCGGTGATGTCAAGAAATACCAACTCGTCTGCTCCTTCCTTCACGTATCTTTTTGCCAACTCAATTGGATCCCCGGCATTTCGGATGTCCACAAAATTGACACCCTTTACGGTTTGTCCGTCTTTGATGTCTAAGCACGGTATGATTCGTTTTTTTAACATATTTTCCTAATAAAACACCCCTATAATCCCCTTAAGGGGATATTTCTGAACTAAATCAGATGTGAATCCCCCTTTGAAGGGGGTTAGGGGGATGTTAATCCACCCAATTCCTTCAAACTAATTCTATTCTCATAAATCGCTTTTCCCACAATCGCCCCTTCCAGTCCCTGTTCTTTCAGCTTGATTAAATCGTCAATGGAAGAGACGCCACCACTGGCAATCAATTTCAAGTCCGGCAGTTTCTCAAGAATGGATTGGTACAGGTCAAACGAAGGTCCCTCCAGCATACCGTCCTTGGAGATGTCTGTAGAGATTATATACTCAATCCCCTTTACCGCATAGTCCTGAATGAAACTTTCAATCTCAAGATCTGACTCCTCTTGCCAGCCGGATACAGCAATCTTACCATCCATCGCATCCGCACCAAGAATGATTTTTTCGGCCCCATAAGCCGTAATCCAGGAGGTGAATTTCACAGGTTCCTTCACTGCTATACTTCCCCCTGTGATCTGCTGTGCACCACTCTCAAAAGCAATTCGTAAGTCTTGATCAGATTTGATTCCTCCTCCAAAATCAATTCTCAAACGCGTTTTATTTGTCAATTTTTCAAGCACCTTCCAATTCACAATGTGTTTAGCTTTGGCTCCATCCAGATCAACTAAATGAAGGTACTTCAACCCTGCATCTTCAAATTGCTGAGCAACTTCGAGTGGATCTTCATTGTATATTTTCTTCGTTGCGTAATCTCCCTTAGAAAGTCGCACGCACTTTCCTTCTATGATGTCGATGGCTGGTATTATTCGCATAATTTTATTTTTTACCGTCATTGCGAATCAACTCTAAGCTGATGAAGCAATCTTATTCTTGAGATCGCTTCGCAAGCTCGCGATGACGTATCTACATTTCATATTTTTAAAAAATTCTCCAACAGCTTTTGCCCCACATCCGCCGACTTCTCCGGGTGAAATTGAACTCCGTAAAAGTTGCCCTTCTGAAGTGCTGACGTAAATGGCACCAGATAGTCGGTCACTCCAACCGTATCTTCTCCTACTTCCGCATAATAGCTGTGTACAAAATACATGTTGTCATTCGTTGTGATTCCCTCAAACAAGGGACCTTCGGCTTTAATGAAGTCATTCCAACCCATATGTGGCACTATTCCATTTGAAGGAAACTTGTGGACATTTTCTTTGAAGATGCCCAGGCATTTGGTGTCTTTTTCCTCTGAATGCGCACACATCAATTGCATGCCTAAGCAAATCCCCAAAAAAGGCTGTTTCAAGGAAACAATAACCTCATCCAGTCCTCTTTCCTTCAGATAACTCATTGCAGTTGCTGCTTCACCTACCCCGGGAAAAATGACTTTTTCTGCACTATTCAATGTATCAGGATCATCTGTAATCACAGACTCCACACCAATACGATCAAGCGCATTTTTCACCGATCGGATATTCCCTGCATTGTATTTTACGATTGCGATCATAATTGTGATTTGTAACGAAACACTCATATGGTCCCGAAATGTCGGACCACCTCAAGGGGACATTTACTCAAAATAAAATTGAGAGCGAATCCCCCTTTGAAGGGGGTTAGGGGGATGTTTTTTCCTTTCATAACACTCCCTTCGTGCTTGGCATCACCCCACTATCATCTTTCCTAACTGCCATCTTTATTGCTCTTGCGAAAGCCTTGAATATCGACTCGATTTTGTGATGATCATTTTCTCCTTCTGCTTTTACATTCAGGTTACATCTTGCTGTATCTGAAAATGATTTGAAGAAGTGGGAAGCCATCTCGGTAGGCATTTCTCCCACATGTGTAGCATCAAATGAAGCATCCCACTCCAGCCATGGACGTCCGCCAAAATCGATGGCCACCTGCGCCAGGCAATCATCCATTGGAAGTAGGAATCCATACCGTTCAATTCCTTTCCGATCTTTAAGTGCATCATTAAATGCAGTTCCCAAAGCCAAGGCAGTATCCTCAATTGTGTGATGTGTGTCTATTTCAATATCTCCTTCTACTTCCACATACAATCCAATTGCTCCGTGTCTGGCAATCTGATCCAACATGTGATCAAAAAATGCCACTCCGGTAGAGATGCTTGTATTAGATGGATCATCCAGATTGACTTCAATCTTGATTTTCGTCTCTGATGTTGTTCGGACACACCTTCCAATTCTACCTTTTTCTTCGTACTCATCTTCTCTGAGAGCGGCAATGAGTCGTTGATTTTCGGAAGGAGTACCGATCGTGATTCGCAAAGTATCCGAAACCTGAACGGAACGATCACGAACCACAATGCCTTTTGACATCAGATCTGCATAGGTTTTTCGAGCATCCTCAAAAGCCACTAATAGAAAGTTAGCATCTGAAGGATAGATTTTTTTAACAGAAGGAATGTCCTTCAATGCTTGCTCCATTTTTTCTCGCTCTTCAATCAAGATAGAAACTTGTTTCTTGATTAGCTCAGGTATATTCAGCACATCAATCGCTTTTTCTTGTGTCAATGTATTGACGTTGTATGGAGGTTTGATTTTATTCAATACATCGATCACCTCTGCCGACCCAAACCCTATACCCAACCTTGCACCTGCCAATCCCATCGATTTCGAAAAGGTTTGGAGAATGAACAGATTAGAAATGTTTTCTCCAACAAGGCTTTCCCCTCCAAAATCAATGTAGGCCTCATCAACAACGACTAGTCCGGAAAATGCGGCTGGAATGGACAATATGGCTTCTTTATTGATACAATTACCCGTTGGGTTGTTTGGGGAGCAGATAAAAATGATCTTCAGATTTTCATCTAATAACTTGGGTTGTAAGCTCTCGAAATCTATTTGAAAATCATTTGTCAGCTGTTCTGTGATTACCTCCACATTATTTACATCTGCAGCCACTTTATACATGCCGAAAGTTGGCGGAAAGATCATGACTTTGTCCTGACCCGGCTCACAAAAGGCACGAATAAGTAAATCAATTAATTCGTCGCTTCCATTGCCGAAGATCAATCGGGGGATCTCCACATTCCGATACTTAGCGATGGCAGCTTTCAAGCCACTCATTGTTCCATCAGGGTAACGATTTAGACCAAACCCGAATGGATTTTCATTCGCATCCAAGGATACTTCAGCAACACCGTCAAATTCATCCCTCGCACTGGAGTAGGGTTTGAGTTTCTTGACGTTTTCGCGTGTTATTTTATTTATGTCGAACATGTTATTTTTAAATTATCTACTTCAATTTCCCCCTTTGGAGGGGGTTAGGGGGAGGTTCTTAATTTCTTCAATCAAAAAATTCCTAACTCGATCTACATTAGACAGGATAGCATCATCTGGAATTCTAATGACTTTGTAGCCCAATTCTTCAAGTTTTTTTTGTCTTATTTTATCATTCTCTGCTACATCTTCGTAGGAGTGTGTGATCCCATCTATCTCAATAATGAGTTTTAGTGGTAGAGAAACAAAATCAACAATGTAATTATCTATGGGTCTTTGCCTTCTAAACGGGTACCCTATGCCACTAGCTCTGAGCACGTGTTTCCATAGGACTGCCTCAGCTTTAGTTGCTTCATTCCTGAGTTTCCTGGCTTTCGTTTTTAGGTTTTTATTGTAGTGATGGAATTTTTCATCTTTCCTCCCCCCATCCCCCTCCAAAGGGGGAGTTGTGTATCGTCCTAAAATAAGTTTACAGTTAAACATAGTTAATCCTGACATATGTTGACAGTTTGATTGTAGTCCTGTTTTATGTTGACAGTTGTATTTTTCCAATAATTCTTCCAGAGAGGTTTGGGCTTACTATTTGTAGAGTGAACCTGATCTGGAGTCTTCATACCACAGCTTAGATGAGGTCTTCCTTGATTGTAGCGGTTCACTACACAGCTTAAAAGTTCTCTGGCTTGAGCCATGTTTTCCACTTCATAATGGTTAAGATATTCTTCTTTGAGTATTCCATTGATTCGTTCAGCAATGGCATTTTCTAATGGATCTCCATTTTCAGTCATGCTGATAAGTATACCTCTAGCGGATAACATGTCCACATATTCTTGACTGCAGTACTGGATTCCTCGATCTGAATGGTGGATTAAGCCTCTTAAAGGTTCAGGTTGGCTTTCGATTGCCATGTGTAATGCTCGCTGGTTATTGATGGCTTCCAGATTATCAGATAACTCATAACCTACTATTTTTCGACTGTAAGCATCGGTGATGAGGCAGATGTAATGGAAGCGATCTCTCCACTTCCAATAGGTAATATCACTGACCCATACCTGATTAACGCTTTGAATATCCAGTCCTTTAATCAAGTTAGGATACTTCCTAAACCAGTGCCTGGAGTTGGTCGTCGATACTCGACGTTTTTTTCGCTTAATCAGCAAGTGATGGCTGGAAAGTAGATCAAAAAAAGCATCTCTGCCTATGCGGATACCTAATCGATCAAAATCCGACTGGAGCATATGAAAGAGCTTCCTACCTCCCAAATGTGGGTGTAATGCCCGTTGCTCTAAAACTAACTGAAGTATCTGCTGGTGAGTGGATTCCAATGATCTGCTTCTTGCCTGGTATTGATAGTAGGATTGCCTACTCATACCAAACAGTCCACAAATACAATCCAGCCCCACTGATGGATAGACTTGTTTCATGATTTTGACTGTTTGGTGGACAACTTTTTTCTGATCTTCAATGAAAACTTCTCCTCGGCTATGTCAATCATCTTTGAATAAGCTTCTGACTTTAGCTCAGCTAACTTCAGCGCTTCTTCTAGTTCCTTAATTCTTGCAGATAAATCTTCAGGATGCTCCTGTTTCTTATTTGGTTTGGACATATAGACACGGGCTTTTAATGGCTCCTTCATCCCAAAACTACGCATCCAGTTGGTGATGGCGCTATGACCTCTAATTCCATACTTGCGCTGAGCTGCTTCCTTACTTAGTTTACCTGATAGTACTTCTTGTATTATTCGTAGTTTCTCTGAATCACTCCGATAAATACGGCTTCCTGTTTTTATTCTCATTTTACACTTAAATTGTGTAAACCTATTTCAGGACAAGACATTGAGAGGGTACCATTCCCCCTCTCCGAGGGGGCAAGGGGGAGGTTTTCATTACCAAGCTTATTTAGTCTCAAACTCACCGCATTCTTGTGTGCCTGCAACTGCTCCGCTTCTGCCATCTTTTCAATTGCTGGACCGAGGTTTTGAATGCCCTTCTCAGAGAGCTTCTGGAACGTAATTTTCTTAACAAAGCTATCCAGAGACACACCACTATAATTTCGTGCGTATCCATTGGTGGGTAATGTGTGATTGGTGCCACTCGCATAATCTCCTGCACTCTCACAGCTCCAATTGCCTAGAAATACACTACCTGCTATCGTGATCTGCTCTCCTAATTCCTCAGCATTCTCAGTTGCAATGATTAAGTGCTCCGGAGCATAATAATTACTGAAGGCAACTGCCTCATTCAAATCTTTAACCAGAATTGATTGACTGTTTTCAAGTGCCTTTAAAGCAATGTCTTTTCGTGGTAGCTCGTTTACTTGTTTGGCTATTTTTTCATTTACTTCTGAAATGAGTTTTTCTGAGTTGCTAACTAAGACTACCTGACTGTCGGGTCCATGCTCTGCTTGAGAAAGCAGGTCTGCTGCAACAAACTCCGGATATGCAGTGTCGTCAGCAATCACTAATACTTCACTCGGTCCGGCAGGCATGTCGATAGCTACTCCATAATTCTGAGCAAGTTGTTTGGCTGCAGTCACGTACTGATTGCCAGGACCAAAGATCTTATCCACTTTTGGTATGGATGCAGTACCAAAGGTCATGGCCGCTACTGCTTGTGCGCCTCCTGTCAAATAGATTTTTTCAATCCCTAATAGCTGACACGTCCAGCCAATAACAGGATTCAGATATTCAATAGGTTTTGATGATTTCTTATAGAAATCCCCCTCCACCGGGGGAGTATTTGCATCAAAACCTGATGAAGGTGGAGTGCAAACAACGATATTTTTACATCCAGCAATTTTAGCGGGGATGGTCAGCATTAATAGCGTTGAGAATAATGGTGCAGATCCTCCTGGAATATAGAGCCCGACATTTTGAATCGCTACACTTTTGCGCCAGCAGCTGACCCCTTCCATGGTCTCTACTTTAAGTACATCTTCTTTCTGCGAAAGGTGGAACTTTTCAATGTTCTTCTTTGCAGTCTTTATTGCCTCTGCCAGTTCAGGATCAATTTCAAATGACTGCTCCTGGGGATTAACTTCAATTGTTTCCAGTTCAACACCGTCAAATTTTTTCCCCATTTCAAGAAGAGCATCATCTCCTCTCTCTCTTACATCGGATAAAATGCCATTAACCGTGCTTTCCAACTCTGAAATATCAAAGGTTGGTCTCTCACAAAGTGAAGCCCATTGAGACGTATCCGGGTATTTTATTGTTTTCATTTTTTCCTCCCCCTTATTCCCCCTCCAAAGGGGGAAATTTGATTTTCAAACAATCATTTTTTCAATTGGGCAAACCAAAATGCCTTCTGCTCCTTTTTCTTTCAACTGGTCGATGACCTCCCAGAAATCATCCTCTTTTATAACGCTGTGAACGCTGCTCCATCCTTCATCTGCCAATGGAAGAACCGTAGGGCTCCTCATGCCTGGCAATAATGAAACAATAGCATCCAGCTTATCATTTGGGGCATTGAGAAGGATATACTTATTCTGCTTCGCCGATTTTGCCGCCTCGATACGGAAGAGCAACTTATCAAGAAGTGCTTTTTGCTCCGTGTTAAGATTAGGGTTAGCAATGAGAAGCGCCTCACTGCGAAGTACTACCTCAACTTCTTTCAGACCATTGGCTAAGAGTGTGCTACCTGTGCTTACTATATCAAAAATTCCCTCAGCTAAACCAATTCCAGGCGCAATTTCTACACTTCCGCTAATCTCCTCGATCGTGGCATTAATGCCTTTTTCCTCCAGGAACTTTCGAAGAATCACCGGATAGCTGGTAGCTATTTTCTTCCCTTCAAACCACTCCAAGCCGTTGTATTCTTCTTCTCTTCGAACCGCAAGCGATAAGCGACATTTTGAAAATCCCGGTCGATTGATGACTTCTACCTGCTCATCTTTTTCCAGGAATTCGTTTTCACCCACAATTCCTATATCAGCAACACCCTCTGCTACATATTGCGGAATATCATCATCTCTTAGATAGAATACTTCCAACGGGAAATTGGAAGCTGTAGACATCAACTTGCCTCCATTGTTGATTTTGATTCCGCACTCTTTGAGCAAGCCCATGCTTTTCTCGTTGAGTCTTCCGCTTTTTTGAACTGCTATTTTCAGTACTTGATTCATTTTAGTTTGGTTTTACCTCCCCCTAACCCCCTCCAAAGGGGGAATTGTGTATCGTCCTAAAATAAGTTTACAGTTAAACATAGTTAATCCTGACATATGTTGACAGTTTGATTGTAGTCCTGTTTTATGTTGACAGTTGTATTTTTCCAATAATTCTTCCAGAGAGGTTTGGGCTTACTATTTGTAGAGTGAACCTGATCTGGAGTCTTCATACCACAGCTTAGATGAGGTCTTCCTTGATTGTAGCGGTTCACTACACAGCTTAAAAGTTCTCTGGCTTGAGCCATGTTTTCCACTTCATAATGGTTAAGATATTCTTCTTTGAGTATTCCATTGATTCGTTCAGCAATGGCATTTTCTAATGGATCTCCATTTTCAGTCATGCTGATAAGTATACCTCTAGCGGATAACATGTCCACATATTCTTGACTGCAGTACTGGATTCCTCGATCTGAATGGTGGATTAAGCCTCTTAAAGGTTCAGGTTGGCTTTCGATTGCCATGTGTAATGCTCGCTGGTTATTGATGGCTTCCAGATTATCAGATAACTCATAACCTACTATTTTTCGACTGTAAGCATCGGTGATGAGGCAGATGTAATGGAAGCGATCTCTCCACTTCCAATAGGTAATATCACTGACCCATACCTGATTAACGCTTTGAATATCCAGTCCTTTAATCAAGTTAGGATACTTCCTAAACCAGTGCCTGGAGTTGGTCGTCGATACTCGACGTTTTTTTCGCTTAATCAGCAAGTGATGGCTGGAAAGTAGATCAAAAAAAGCATCTCTGCCTATGCGGATACCTAATCGATCAAAATCCGACTGGAGCATATGAAAGAGCTTCCTACCTCCCAAATGTGGGTGTAATGCCCGTTGCTCTAAAACTAACTGAAGTATCTGCTGGTGAGTGGATTCCAATGATCTGCTTCTTGCCTGGTATTGATAGTAGGATTGCCTACTCATACCAAACAGTCCACAAATACAATCCAGCCCCACTGATGGATAGACTTGTTTCATGATTTTGACTGTTTGGTGGACAACTTTTTTCTGATCTTCAATGAAAACTTCTCCTCGGCTATGTCAATCATCTTTGAATAAGCTTCTGACTTTAGCTCAGCTAACTTCAGCGCTTCTTCTAGTTCCTTAATTCTTGCAGATAAATCTTCAGGATGCTCCTGTTTCTTATTTGGTTTGGACATATAGACACGGGCTTTTAATGGCTCCTTCATCCCAAAACTACGCATCCAGTTGGTGATGGCGCTATGACCTCTAATTCCATACTTGCGCTGAGCTGCTTCCTTACTTAGTTTACCTGATAGTACTTCTTGTATTATTCGTAGTTTCTCTGAATCACTCCGATAAATACGGCTTCCTGTTTTTATTCTCATTTTACACTTAAATTGTGTAAACCTATTTCAGGACAAGACATTGTTTGGTGGAATGATATTTTTTATTGATTCAATTGTAGTTTATCTGATTCTCGTTCTCATTAATTCCTGTCACGTAGTGACCAACAAAAAAGGCCCGACGGTAATCCGACGGGCCTTAGTGTTATATTTTCTACAAACTACAGCATCATCTTCTTACCTCTTCGGTGAAGTGGGTATGATGTGAATGATGATGTAATTGTTCTGTTCTCATTTCTGGTCGCAAATATATACGACTTTTTTAAAAGTGTTTATCCTTCAAACTTTTTGCTTACCGCATCCCAGTTCACCACATTGAAGAATGCACTGATGTAATCCGGTCTTCTGTTTTGATAGTTTAGGTAGTATGCATGCTCCCAAACATCCAGTCCAAGGATTGGAGTGCCTGAGCATCCGGCATCCGGCATCAGAGGATTGTCCTGATTTGGAGTTGAGCAAACTTCTAATGAGCCGTCATCTTTTTTGCAAAGCCATGCCCAACCTGAACCGAATCTTGTAGCCGCTGCATTACTAAACTCTTCTTTGAATTTGTCAAAGGATCCAAACGCTGAATTAATAGCGTCAGCAAGAGCACCTGATGGCTCTCCACCGCCATTTGGCGACATAATTTCCCAGAAAAGTGAGTGATTCCAGTGACCTCCACCATTATTTCTTACTGCTCCGTTATCTGAATGGTTTTTCACTAAATCGTCTAGTGACTTGCCGGCCATATCAGTGCCTTCGATAGCTGCATTCAATTTTGAAACGTATCCTGCATGGTGCTTACCATGATGAATTTCCATGGTTTTCGCATCAATGTGTGGTTCTAATGCATCGTGTGCATAAGGTAGGTTTGGTAATTCAAAAGCCATAATTATGTGATTTATTTATAGGTTCAAAAAATGATTTGTGAAGATAACAAGACTCGGGCATGATTAGTTGCCTTGTTTGGTTAATTAGTGATTAGTTAATTAGTGATCCGTCAATTAGTCCTGGCTTTGTCAAGTTTAGATTCTGAAATAAATCCTGAATGCCGGTTTAGAATTATTATTTCCTTTATGGCCAAGTAAGTCATGCTGAACTAGTTTCAGTATTTATAAAAAATAAACTTGACAAACCAAGTTTGTAATTAATCATAAAGGTCGGTGAATTTTTACAGGAAAGCACTCAACTAGGAAAGTACTCAACATCTAATTCTTTCTAATATTCTTAAAAAAATCTTTAATTAAAAGTTCACACTCATTCGCCATCACCCCTAATTTCAGGTCTGTCTTTGGGTGGATGATGTCTTGACTATAGTTGGAGAATCCTCTGTCTTTATCCAGCGCCCCGATCACAACACGCCCTATTTGTGTCCAAAAAAGCCCTCCTGCACACATACTACACGGCTCCAATGTAACAAACAAGGTGCATTCATTTAAATATTTAGATCCCATATGATTTTGAGCCGCGGTGATCGCCAGCATTTCTGCATGAGCGGTAGCATCGTTTAATCGTTCTACTCGATTGTGATCTTTCGCTATCATTTTATTTTCACACACGACAACCGCTCCTATTGGGATTTCACCCTCATCAAAAGCATTTTGTGCCTCATTTAAGGCCTGCTTCATGAAATGTTCGTCGCTATATATACTTAGACTCATTATTTCTCCTTCACTTTTACACTTTGCATAATTTCTTTGGCGACAGATTGCCATCGATTCATCAGTCTGGCTTTACAGCCAAAATTGAACAGCAGCACCTGTTCATTGTATGAAGTATATTGAATGTAGGTATAGTTTTTCGAAGACTTGTTAGAAAATGCATTTTCGCTTTTTAGCACCCCAATAAACTCAAATACAGCGAATTTTTTGCCATTAACTTCTTTTATCCCTTGCTGGATAAACTCTACCTCATCAAACATGCTGAGGATACTCGCCTTATAAAAATCGTGGATCATTTGTTCATCACCATCCATCCATTGCATCGGATTCCAATTCACTCCATAGTTTATCTCTCCATCTATCGAAGCATGCATAGCAAGAGGCTCACGTGATGAGACATATTTTTCTATGCGATCACCCTTACTCATGAGATTAAAAGATTCGGGCACTACATAAGAAATTTCATCATTGATTTTATGTGTGACCATTTTTTCCTGAGCAAAAAGGAAAGTGCCATTTAATAGGATACTAAGGGAGATGATTTTTTTCATATGGCGAATTTAAGAAATACACCCCTGCAGTCCTCTCAAGGGGACATTTCTTTCTAGCTCTGATTTAGATTTTTAAGTAATTCCCCTTGGGAGCCATATGAAACGGTGTTAGGAGGTTGTTTTTAGTGATAAATAATTAGCTAATTCCTACTTTTGCGCCTCGTTTGATTTAAACAAAAGGATTTTATGCTACGCACACATACCTGTGGAGAATTACGATCGGAACATGTTGGGAATACTGCCACTCTAACCGGCTGGGTACAAAAACAACGAGATAAAGGAGGCGTAGTGTGGATTGACCTACGGGATCGATACGGAATCACGCAGCTTATTTTTGAAGAAGGCGTAACCGATCAGTCGATCATTGATCAGGCTAAGAAAGTGGGGCGTGAATTTGTGGTGAAGGCTACTGGTGAAGTGGTGGAGCGATACGCTAAAAATGATAAAATGCCCACAGGTGATATCGAGATTCGAGTAACTAAGTTGGAGATTCTAAACGAATCAAAAGTACCCCCTTTTACCATCGAGGATGAGACCGACGGAGGAGAAGATCTCCGAATGAAATATCGATATCTGGATATTCGAAGAAAACCGATTAGAGAGAAGCTGCAGCTGCGCCACACAATGATGCAGAAAGTGCGAGAGTATTTGAATAAAGAAGCTTTTTTTGAAGTTGAAACGCCATATCTCATCAAATCCACTCCGGAAGGAGCGCGGGATTTTGTAGTGCCTTCCCGTATGAATGAAAATGAGTTTTATGCGCTTCCGCAATCACCACAAACATTTAAGCAACTTTTGATGGTGGCAGGTATGGATCGCTATTTTCAGATCGTAAAGTGTTTTCGTGATGAAGATCTAAGAGCAGACAGGCAGCCAGAGTTTACTCAAATAGATTGTGAGATGGCCTTTGTGGAGCAGGAAGATGTACTCCAGACATTCGAAGGAATGACGAAGTTCCTATACAAGGAAATTAAAGGCATTGAATTGGATGACTTCCAGCGAATAAGCTATGACGAGGCAATGGCAAAATATGGTTCAGACAAGCCTGATCTACGATTTGGGATGGAGTTTTGTGAGCTAAATGATCTGGCTCAGGGCAAAGGCTTTGTGGTCTTTGATAGTGCAGAATTGGTTGTTGGGATCAATGCAGAAGGATGTGCGGACTACTCACGAAAACAACTGGATGCTTTAACCGATTTTGTTAAGAAACCACAAATAGGAGCAAAAGGATTGGTTTATGTGAAATACAACGAAGACGGTTCTTTCAAATCTTCCGTTGACAAATTCTTCAATCCAGATGCACTTAAAGGATGGGCTGAGATGTTTGGCGCTAAGCCCGGTGATTTGATGTTGATTTTGGCTGGGGAGACAAACCAAACAAGAAAAGCGCTTAATGAGCTCAGACTCGAAATGGGCGAACGTCTTGGTCTTAGAGATAAAAATAAGGTTGCAGCAGCATGGGTACTGGACTTTCCATTACTGGAATGGGACGAAGAAACTCAGCGATATCATGCGATGCACCACCCATTTACTGCACCAAAACCTGAAGATGTAGCTAAGCTGGATTCAGATCCTGGGGCTGTGAGGGCAAATGCTTATGATATGGTTATCAATGGAGTGGAAGCAGGTGGCGGATCTATTCGTATACATGACCGAAAAATGCAGGCCAGAATGTTTGAAGTACTGGGCTTTAGCAAAGAAGAAGCCGAAGAGCAGTTTGGCTTTTTAATGGGTGCATTTGAATATGGAGCTCCTCCTCATGGTGGAGTTGCCTTTGGTTTTGACCGTCTTTGTGCAATTATGGCTGGTGAGCAAAGCATTCGAGATTTCATTGCCTTTCCAAAGAATAATGCAGGAAGGGATGTAATGATCGATTCACCAAGTAAAATTTCAAGTGAGCAGTTAGCTGAACTAGGAATAAATTTGGTTGAAGTTGCAAAATCTTAAGAATTGGTACTTTTTTACTAACTTTTCCGGTTAAATAATCACACCTGATGACTAAGAAATTTCTTCTTTACTCTGCACCGTTCTTTATTCTATTCGGAGCATTCTCATTATTTGAGCCTTGGTTTTACAGAAATCTGTTTGCCAGCACCTCAATAGATAGGCTTGAAGGCAAGGAGTTTCAAATAATCGCACATAAAGGCGCCTCTGGTTTGGCTCCTGAAAACACCATGGCTGCATTTGAAAAAGCATTGGAGTTAGGTGTCGATCAAATTGAATTGGATGTAAGACATACGAAAGATGAAGAGATCATTGTGTTTCATGACCAACGACTCGATCGAATTGCTCGAGACACATTAGGGAATCCGATAACCGGCGATGTTCACGATTACACATTAGAAGAAATCAAACAATTTGATGTTGGATCATGGTACGACTCGCACTACGCAGATCAGCGCATTCCAACACTAAAAGAAGTTTTGGATTACATTGACGGACAAGTCACCGTACTGATAGAAATCAAACACATGGATCATCCTCATTACCATGATTTTGCTGAGAAGCTCGTCGACGTAGTGATGAGTGAGAAAAACGGTGAAGACTGGATCATTCTTCAATCGTATGAGCCTCAATACTTAGATGAAGTGCATGAACTGGATCCATACATCCAAACCAAAGCATTAATTGTGGGAGAAGACTCTGCCCCGTTAATTGCTTTTTACCTGGAAACCAGAATTCACATGGGTAGAGCCAAAGAGAGTAATCGAATGAAAGCTATCAACCCTCAATGGGAAACACTATCTCCAAGACGTGTTTTTCAAATGCATGCCAAAGGCTATGAGGTACATGCTTATCCTGTAAATACCCGTGAAGACATGATCAAAATGCTCAATGCAGGAGTAGATGGTATCATTACAGACTATCCAAACATTGCCATTCAACTGAGAAATGAGATCAAGAGATTGGGACCGGGAACGCAGTAGCTAACTCAGCTTCAGCTGCTATGTAACCAAAAGCATCCCAATACGGGCTATCCATTATTTTTAAAAAAATCTCATTGGCTTTTTCGGTATTGCCCTGCTGCTGATACCAATTTCCTATTCCATATCCACGCGTAGGGTCTAGATTTTCTTCTTCTGGAAATGCCTTTTTCATCAATTGATCGGCAGATTTTTCACCTTTAAATAGAAGCAATAAATCCAGGTAGGCATCATTTTCAACAACAATCATTTTATTATTGATTTTTCCTAATAGCTCATCTGCCAGCTTACTATTTCCTATTTTTTTGTAGGTCATATATAACCAATAGGAAGTAGCAGTCAATAGATCATTATTGTCACTAAACTCCATACACTTCTGATAAGCTGAAATGGCTTTATCAAATCGTCCGTTTAAATAATGTGCCAGACCATAATGATACCAGATATTGAACTTATCATTCCCAAGTGGCTTATTCAATTTATTTGGGATTCCATCCGGTTCGATTTCATTTTCGGCATTTACACTGTAGAAAGCTGCTAACTCAAAATCGTCTATTGCCTTGTCAAACTGCCTGGTAGAGATATATCTATGTCCCCTATGCCTTCTTAATTTATATGAGGTAGGAAACTTGTCAAGTCCTGATGTGTAAACATCAATTGCTTCCAGGTATCTTCCTAGATAAGCAAGTCTGCGACCATACCAAATGATCAACTCAAGACTGTCAGGATTTGCTTCATAATTGGAACGTGCAGTCTGCAAGTTCTTTTGAAGTTTAGCCTCTGCTTCATCGCTAAGCTGCTTAGGTGGAAGCTCTTCCCCCATCAAATTATAGATTTTAGTAGGATCCCTCTCCAGAGGAGGTGCAGATTGGTTATCCACCTCCGCACGATTTCCACCCATCTGGCATCCAGATATAATTAAAAGTAATATGATTGGTTTTTTATACATCATAATTATTCTTTCCAGTTTGGATATCCCGGTTGTTTTATTTCCTCTCCATTTTTGGCTTCTTCCACCATCTCTCGAACATCTTTCAGTAACTCTTTGGCGTCATAAACAACGCCATCTTTGATTGTGTACTTTACTCCACCAACTCTTGTGATCTCATTATCCTCGGTTAATTTGATCGCACCTGTGCCATAAAGCACCTTGAGGTTAGCCAGAGGATTCTCTTCAACGATTACAAGATCTGCCAGTTTTCCTTTTTCAATGGTTCCAATTTCCTTTTCCATTCCCAGCGCTTGAGCCCCCAACAATGTAGCAGATCGAACAACTTCAATTGGATGGAACCCAGCTTCTCGTAAAAGCTCTAATTCGCGGATGTACGCAAATCCATATAATTGGAAAATGAAGCCCGAATCAGATCCGGTCGTAACCCTTCCTCCCCTGTTCTTGTACTCATTCACAAACGTCATCCAAAGTTTGTAATTTTCTTTCCAGGCTACCTCTTCCTCAGTTCCCCAGAAATGCCAGTAAGACCCATGAGAAACCATGCTAGGCTGATAAAATTTCCAAAGCGAAGGGAGCGTATAGTCTTTATGCCAGTCAGCATTTCGTGACCTCATCAAATCCCTGCTGGCTTCATAAATATTGAACGTAGGATCCAATGTGAAATCCAGTTCAAGAAGTCGGTTCATTACAGCGTTCCATTTTTCAGAATATGGCTCTGCCGCTTGCTTCCAAAGCTTACCCGCCTCTCCAAATCGATCCTGTTCATTTTGATAATTGTAATCCAAAGGGTAATCCTGAACGACACGATCGTCAAACAATGCCTCAGGAAGGCCATACCAGTGCTCCATAGTAGTCAATCCTGCTTCTGCAGAATTTAACACATTCCACCAACCTACATTTAACTGAGCATGGTGACATGCTGATCGTAATCCAAGTCGTTTATTCTCTTTTAATGCTGCAGCCATCACTTCCGGGGAAGCTCCAAAAAATTTGATGCCGTCAGCTCCCCGGCGATAATTTGCCTGAACCCAGGAAATCGCTTCTTCTGCATTGGTGATTGGGCCTTTTAGTACTTCGTTTCCTACTGACCGCTCACCGGGTAAGTTTCTTACCACTTTTACATCCTCCAAGTTTTGTCCAAAAGACGTATAAGCAAGAATACGTGGTGCTACAATTTCATTTCTGGCACTTCTGTCTTTGTGACTTAGTACCCATTCCAATCCATTTCCGGCAGAGGGATCACGGATTGTCGTTATACCATGAGCAAGCCAAAGTTTGAATACATACTCTGCAGGAGTGCCCTGACTGGTACCTCCAATATGTCCGTGCATGTCCACAAATCCCGGAAGCACATACATGCCCTCCGCATCTATTTCCATCCCGTTTCCTTCAAGTTTAGGCCTCCGTTCCGGATTTATTTCCACTCCGGGGTAACCTACCACCTGAACTTTCGTAATCTTATTTTTTTCAATAACGATATCTACTGGTCCAATGGGTGGAGCACCATTGCCATTAATAACAGTAACGCCACGAATAATTGTCATATCAAATGGTCCATCTCCGGTTGTACGTGAAGGAGCAGGTGTTATTTGAGCAATTGTGAAGTGAATTACCAAAGAAGTAATAAGGATGGCTAGAAATTTTTTCATATATCGTGTTGTATTAAATTATAGCTTAGATTTAAAAATAATCAAATAACTAGTATGGCGGCAGTAGAATCCAATATGATGCCCCTCGGCACAGTAGCGCCGGATTTTAATTTAACTGATGTAATGTCCGGAAAAACCTTTTCCCTGGAAGATGTGAGAAAGGAATACGGAGTTGTGGTGATGTTTATATGTGCGCATTGCCCTTACGTAAAAAATATTGAAGAAGAAATCGCAGTTGTAGCCAGACAGTATATGGATTTAAAGGTCGGTTTTGTTGCGATTTGCTCTAACGATCCTACTGATTACCCTGAGGATGCACCTGATGGACTAAGAGCCCAGGCGGAAGAGTTTGAATTTGATTTCCCGTACCTGGTTGATGAAACTCAAGAAGTTGCAAAAGCTTATCAAGCTGCGTGTACACCTGACTTTTTCTTGTTCGATGAAGATCTCAAGTGTATTTATCGTGGCAGATTTGATGCCAGCACTCCCGGAAACCCTGAGCCTGTAACCGGCGATGATCTGGTCAACGCATTAGAAGCACACCTCGAGGATGAACCTGTAATTGAAGATCAAAAACCGAGTATTGGGTGCAGCATTAAATGGAAGAATTAATACTTTTCTAGTAACGCAGACTGCTCCGTTAAAGCTTCTTTAAATTCAACCTTTAGTCTTTTAACTAATTCATAAACTGAGAGTGAATCGTCAATTTTGGTAACTCCCTGTCCGGCTGACCAGATGGTTTTCCATGCTTTGGCTTCATCATTCGTAGAAAGCTCTTCTCCAAAATCGACTTTTACACTTTGGTTCCACATGTCTTCTGTGATTCCCATCACTTCAAGGCTTTGTCGAAGAAAGTTGGCATGAACACCTGAAATGGCTGCCGTGTAAACAATGTCACTAGCGCCTGCATCAATAATCATTTGCCTGTACTCCTCAGGCGCATTGCTTTCTTTGGTATTGATAAACCGTGTTCCCATATATGCCAAATCCGCTCCCATTTGCATGGCGGAAGCAACATCTCTTCCATTGGATATACACCCTGAAAGTAAAATAGTCTTATCAAAGAACTTTCTTACTTCCCCTATAAACGGCATAGGGTTCAATGTCCCCGCATGACCCCCTGCTCCTGCACATACTAAAATCAATCCATCAACTCCCGCTTCTGCGGCCTTTTCTGCATGTCTTTTCTTGATGACGTCATGAAAAACTAATCCACCATAACTGTGAACAGCATCCACCAATTCCGAAACTGCTCCCAGCGAGGTGATAACCAAAGGCACCTTATGTTTTACGACAATTGCCAAGTCAGCCTCAAGTCTGGGGTTAGTTTTATGGACAATAAGATTAACCCCAAATGGTGCGGCTTTCTTTCCTGTTTCTTTCTCCCACTTATTGAGCTCTTCTTTTATTTCAACCAACCACTCCTCGAATCCTTCAGTTGATCGATTGTTAAGTGCCGGAAATGTACCAACAATCCCGTTTTTACAGCACTCAATAACCAGTTTAGGTCCTGAGATAAGAAACATAGGAGCTGCAACTACAGGTAAGTGTATTTCAGGAATGAATGAAGCTTTCATTAGTTGGATTTAAATGATTAGTAAGTCGAAAAATATTGAAATCGCAATTTAGCCAGTTCATTCAAATATATGCCCCTACTACTCACACTCTCCCAGTACCTCGTATTGTTCTCTTAATTCCTTTATGAATGACTTTACTGAACCGGGCTCTTTCCCATATTCATAGGTCACTTTCTTTGATCCATTCACAGTGGTAATTTCAATCCACTCAGCGCCTCCATCTGCACAGTTGGGGCAGCCAATGGTTTCTTCTAATGCTAAAAATTCCGTCAGGTCGATTTTTGATGTGACCAAATTGAATCCATCATAGGATGCAGTACAGCTCTTTTCTGTTAGATCATCATCCAGTCGTGGTATGACTGTTTTAGAAATTTCTCCCTTGGTTAGGCTCAGGATTTGGGTACAATAGCCAGCACACATTCCGAAGCTTGTTCCAAACTCAATTTTTGTAACCTCTGAACTTTGTACTTGTTCCTGACAGTTAGTTATTAGGGCAGCCAAAAACACAAAAAGCACTGAAAGTAATTTCATCTTCAACTAATTTAAGACTCTCCAATTTATATCAAATAAAATGCCACACCCAAACCTTCATTTTATAGTCCATTAGTGATTTAGTAAATTGCGCATCCATTTTACGCCATGAGTATACAAGGAAAAATAAAAATCGTAACCACCCACCAACTTCAAGAAATGAAGGCCAAGGGTGAAAAAATATCCATGTTGACAGCCTATGACTACTCTATGGCGAAGATCATTGATCAGTCAGGAGTAGATGTCATTTTGGTGGGTGATAGCGCCTCCAATGTGATGGCCGGAAACGAGACCACTCTCCCAATTACGCTCGATCACATGATCTGGCATGCTACCTCGGTAGTGAAAGCTGTGAAAAGGGCTTTAGTAGTAGTAGACGTGCCTTTTGGTAGCTATCAGGGCAGTTCATCTGAGGCTTTGCGTTCGTGTATACGAATCATGAAAGAATCTGGTGGACATGCCGTAAAAATGGAGGGTGGTGTTGAAATCAAGGAGAGTATTTCAAGAGTACTTTCTGCAGGCATTCCGGTTATGGGCCATCTTGGATTGACCCCTCAGTCCATTTACAAATTCGGAACGTATACGGTTCGAGCCAAAGAAGACGCTGAAGCCAAAAAACTCATTGAGGATGCGAAAATTCTGGAAGAGCTTGGTTGTTTTGCGATTGTTTTGGAAAAAATACCGTCAAAACTTGCTAAAAAAGTTTCAGAATCAATTACCATCCCAACCATTGGTATCGGTGCAGGCCCTGACACTGATGGCCAGGTACTGGTAGTGCATGATATGCTCGGCATCACCCAAGATTTTAAACCACGTTTTCTTCGTCAATATGCAGATCTGAATAAGGTCATGAGTGAGGCGTTTGAAAACTATGTTTCAGACATTAAATCCCAAAAATTCCCCAACGAAAAAGAGAGTTACTAACAGCCTATGGCTGATGAACTCAAGAAAAATTGAATTAAAAAGTTATAAACTAAAACGATACTGATTTACAATGTCTAAAATCATTTACACACACACCGACGAAGCACCGGCTTTAGCAACCAAATCTCTACTACCTATTGTACAGGCATATGCCGGTAAAGCCGGCGTGGAAATTGAGACCAGGGATATATCGTTGGCAGGAAGAATCATCGCAGTTTTTCCGGAGTTTCTTTCAGAGGATCAGCGTATTGGAGATGCTCTTTCGGAACTAGGGGAAATCGCTAAAACACCAGAGGCCAACATCATCAAACTGCCCAACATCAGTGCCTCTATTCCTCAATTAATGGCAGCTATCAAAGAGCTACAATCACAAGGGTATGCTTTACCGGACTATCCTGTAGAGCCAAAAGATGATCGTGAAAGAGACATTAAAAGTCGATACGATAGGGTAAAAGGAAGTGCTGTTAATCCTGTATTAAGAGAAGGCAACTCAGATCGCCGGGCACCAAAAGCTGTAAAGAATTTTGCCAGAAAATTCCCGCACTCTATGGGAGAATGGAGCGCCGATTCTAAATCTCATGTGGCGAGCATGGATGAAGGTGATTTTTACGGAAGCGAAAAATCCACCACAGTACCGAATGAAACGCACGTTAAGATCAAATTTCATGGTCAGGATGGTGAAACAGAGGATTTGAAAAACAGCTTCCCCATTCAGGCCGGTGAAGTGATTGATACTTCCGTGATGAATATGTTTAAACTGAAGTCTTTCATTGAAAAAGAAATCGATGATGCCAAGGAGAAAAATATTCTTTTCTCTCTACACATGAAGGCGACCATGATGAAGGTTTCCGACCCAATCATCTTTGGCGCTGCTGTAGAAGTGTATTACAAAGACGTTTTTGAGAAGCATGCAGATCTTTTCAAGGAACTTGGTGTGGATGCTACTAGCGGTATTGGAGATGTTTACAACAAAATCCAGTCACTCGATGAAGCGAAAAGAAAAGAAATTGAAGCTGATATTGAAAAGGTTTATGAGACCCGGCCAGCATTGGCAATGGTAAATTCCGACAAAGGAATCACCAATCTGCATGTACCGAGCGATGTGATCATTGACGCATCTATGCCTGCAATGATCCGAACATCAGGTCAAATGTGGAACAAAGACAACAAAACTCAGGATGCGAAGGCGGTTATACCGGATCGTTCCTATTCCGGAGTTTACCAAGCGGTAATCGATGACTGCAAAAAGAATGGAGCGTACGATCCTACTACGATGGGAAGTGTGCCAAATGTAGGGCTGATGGCTCAAAAAGCAGAAGAGTATGGCTCACATGACAAAACATTCCAGTTTGATAAGCCTGGTAAAGTGAACGTGGTGGATGCCGATGGAAATGTATTGCTGGAGCAGGAAGTACATACCGGAGACATCTTCAGAATGTGTCAGGTTAAAGATGCCCCAATTCAGGATTGGGTGAAGCTTGCAGTAAATCGTGCAAAAGCAACCGGATCACCTGCCGTTTTCTGGTTGGACAAAAACAGGGCACATGATACAGAATTGATCAAAAAAGTGGAAACCTATTTGAAGGATCATGATACTTCCGGTCTGGAAATCCACATCATGTCACCGGTGGAGGCTACTAAATTTTCGGTGGACAGAATCAGAAAGGGACAAGACACTATCTCAGTAACAGGTAATGTGCTGAGAGACTATTTAACTGATCTTTTCCCAATTCTAGAGGTAGGAACAAGCGCAAAAATGCTTTCCATTGTTCCGCTAATGAATGGTGGTGGATTATTTGAAACCGGGGCTGGAGGCTCAGCTCCAAAGCATGTTCAGCAGTTTGTAGAAGAGGGGCACCTCAGATGGGATTCACTTGGCGAATTTTTAGCCCTGGCTGTATCGCTTGATCATCTTGGAGAAAAGTATGGCAACAAACGAGCAAAAGTTTTGGGGGAAACATTGGACAATGCCACATCCAAATTGCTTGAAGAGAATAAATCTCCTTCCAGAAAGGTAAATGAGATTGATAACAGAGGCAGTCATTTTTACCTGGCATTGTACTGGGCGGAAATGCTTGCCAATCAAGATGAGGATGCAGAATTAAAATCTGCATTTGAAGATGTTTACCGACAATTGGCAGCTAATGAAGATAAAATCAACAAAGAGCTCATTGATGCTCAAGGTGATCCTGTTGATATTGGTGGGTACTATCAACCTAATGAAGCAAAGGCTACATCTGCAATGCGAGCAAGTCAGAGCCTTAACCAAATCATCGATAGCATTTAATTAATAATGTCATTGAAATTCTTAAAGCTCACCTAAAGTGTGAGCTTTTTTTCTGAGAGCTTAGTCGTCCCACCGCTCAAAGTGGTTGGGCGGCTTTTATAGCTGTTGTGATTTTCTGATCATGACGTTTTATTATTTGGCATTCAGTTTTATCCATCTAAAAATGCAGGCGAATTACCGAAAAAGTCTCCTGATTTATTCAAACAAAAGATAATTTGTTATCCTTGTTTTTGTTTGTCACTAACTGATTTAACCAAAAGAGACCTTGAATAAGGAGCATAGAACTTCCTTTGAATATAATGTATTAGCCGTGGCGTGTGGCTTAGGGCTTCTGCGTGCAGTTATCGAGGTGATCATGGATTTGACTCAGGATAAACTCGGTCCGGACTTTTATCTTGACGTGTGCTTGCTGATACTTTTTATGTATGGATGCTACATTGGCATAACTAAACGTATTCACTCATACTTACTCCTGTATTCTTTCTATGTCCCATTTATAGGCATGATGCTTTGGATGTTTTATGACGGGGAGGGACTCAGACACTCTACGGAGATCAACATCTATGCAAGTATTATTATCATATCCCTTACCGTCGGTTTTAGATGGTCTGTAATACTCAATTCTTTATTCATCATAAGCGTTTTGGGAGTACTGGTGATTTTGGAGAATCAATTCCATTTTCTTGATAGTTTTAGTGTAGCTAATGGCAAACCTTTAAATTTTGTTTTTTCATCACTGGGAATGATTGCATTTATTCTGTATGCGAAAAATGAATTTGTCAGAAGAAAAAGAAGACTTGCTAAAGGTATAAATGCACTTCATCAAAAAAACAGCGAGATAACAGACAAGAATAATTCCCTCATCAAGCAAAAAGAGGATTTAGAACAATTGACAAACCAGTTAGACGAAAAAGTCAGGAGTGGAAATCAATTGCTTAGAAATCATAAGGATCAAGTAGAGCAGTATCTATCCCTTTCAATCACCGAATTATATGAAACTTTTGAAAATACCATTCACTGCATCGAAGAACTAAAAGAGGATGAAGATGAAATTGTTCAGATGATTATTCAATCAGGAGATAATCTAAAAAAGGAAATGTCTAACCTAAGCAACAAGATTGAGGAGGGTGTAAATGAATTTGCTTAGAAGACAGATTGCGGCAAAAAGCCTGGAACATCAGTTATTTTTAATCACACTGATTGTTGCCGTACCGTATTTTATTATGAATATCATTTTTGATCTTCTCAATGAGGCATATGGTGTTCCTCTGATCATTGATGTGGTCTTTTTGGCTATTTGCTTGGTGATGCTGCAGTTACAACGAAGTGCAAAAAACAGAAACATCCTTATTAATATTTTCTGTGTGCTGATATTGTTTGGATTTGTTTTCTTCTGGGTGTCATCTGGTGGAATCAATGGTGCAGGTCCTTACGTTTTCCCAATTATTCTGGTATTAATCCTACTGATAACCTCGAAGAAAACCAGCTATATATTCGCCGGTGGCCTGGTTGGTTTAGTATTTGTGCTTTCTTCCGACCTAATCCCGGTTAATGAGGAAATAACCTATTCCGGATTAGTCTTTGATTTTTTCATCAATCTGATTCTAGTAGTCGTTCTTATGGCCACCTTTAAACGAGCACTTGACAAAGAACAAACAGCACTAAAACGACAAAATAAAGTAATCACCAGCCTCAATAGAAAACTTAGTCGGAAAGCAGCTGAAATAGAATTATACAATCGCGACATTACTGCCATAAAAAATAACCTTGAGAAAGTGGCCGCTCGGCACACTGAAAATTTGCAGCGAGAGAATCAACGAATCATTGAATACTCATTTATAAATGCACATCTTGTCCGTGCTCCACTTACTAACATCATGGGGCTTGTTGATCATGTCGACGGCAATGCAAATACCGAAAAAATTGAAGAGTTAAAGGCAAATGCGAATAACCTAGACAGAGTAATTCGGAAGCTGGCCAACATCCTAAAACGATAATACCTGTGGATTATTTGTTCTTTTTACCAATTGAAAAGCTGGTTTGAGAATCAATTAGATTCCCATTTATATCAAAAATGTATGTCGTTTGGATTTTCTGTCTTCCCATTTGCAGGGTATTCGAAAAAGAAGTCCCTAAAAGCATATCATTCATTCTTGAAAGATCCGCCATGGGATAGCCATTTAGATTGTATTGATGAGGTGTCAAAATACTAAAATCCGAAATATCTATTTCCTGTGTTATCAAAGATTGATCGGGAAGATTAATCTGCAACGGCAGATACTCCCTCGTACTAAATCGATCCATCTTAAAATTCAATGGCTGATCATCAAAAGACTGGAGGGTTTTGAATTTGACCTGAGCGTGTATTCCACCTGCCAGCAATATGAATATAATTGTTAGATACTTCATTTGAGATGCCTTTCCTTTCTAAACGTACGTTTAGTTCATCTTGTTTAAGTGTTTTTATTCCACATTATTTTGATCAGCCAAATTGACGCATTAATCGATATTGATTGAAATCGATCAGGGGTTTATCTAAATTATCCTGGAATACTTCCCTAACTCTTTGAAAGAATCACCCAAATACCCTTTTGAGCAAAATGTATTGCTGCTTGCCTGCTCTTTAGGATTGCTAAGATCCATACTTGCAGTGATTGGAGATTTCATGGAACCGAGCCCTAGTGCTGATTTAATCACAGACATTCTTTTCACTTTGGTTTTTATATATGGACTGTTGGCAACTAAGTATAAGCTAAGCTTCAGGTGGATCTTAATGCTGTTTTATATCCCATTGACAGGACTTTTCATATACACCTTTCATCAGGCCAATGGACTTCAGGAAGGAATAGAGAATAACACCTTTGTGGGTTTAATATTCATCAATTTCACGCTCAGAGGTAAACTACCTGTTTATTTCTCTGCTCTGCTAATAGGTGGGGTGTTAGTAAGCCTTTTTATAATAATGAAAACCAATCCTGTATTCATTAATAATCACACCAATGACTTGAATTTTATTTTCTCCTCTTTCGGTATCATCGGAATTACTTTTTATGCTAAACATGTATTTACCAAACGAAGGAACACACTGAAAAGGAATCAAAAAGAGCTTGAAAACAAATCAACGCTACTTCAAAAAAACCAGGATAACCTTATTCAGCAAAAGAAAGCCCTGGAAGAGCTGGCGCTTATTTTAGACGATAAAGTGACCAAAAAGACCAAAGCACTTAATAATCAGAAAGCAAAAAGAGAAAAGTTCCTCTCTCTTATGTCAAATGACCTTATAAAAAGTGTAGATGAATCAATGAATTTGGTGGAAACACTCAAGAGTAAAACTAAAAATCAGCCTTTAATAGACATGCTTGTTAAGTCAGGTAATAGTCTTAAGGTCCAGATTGAAAACCTAAACAAGAAGGTGGATGGGGTTCGTTGAGAAATTCAAAATATGGGCGCTTAGTGAAGATGTTGAGGACAGGCTTTTTATTACTGCCCTTTTGTTTGGAATTCCATACTTTGGATCGAGCATCATTTTTGACCTTATCTATCAATTTGAAACTAATTACATTCTTCTAGATTCTGTCCTTCTGGGAATATGTCTCACATTTTATTTTTTATGCAGATTCAAAAGTATTAGGCCAATAATTATTAATATTTTTTGTGCGTTACTAATTGGGGGTTTTATTTATTTCTGGTCAACTGCTGAGGGCATTAAAGGCGGTGCTGCCTATTCTTTTCCTGTATTATCAGCATTAATTATTCTTCTCACCAAAGGTGCAGCCAGGTACATTTATTCAATTGCTCTTGTGCTTCTTCTATTCATCATTACTTCTGATATTTTTCCGGTAACAGGAGTTGCCCGCTTCGAGTCGCTCTTTTTTGAGTATCATTTAAACCTATTTATTCTCACGTTTTTATTGCTGTTTTTCAAAGTAGCTCTGGACAATGAAAAGCATGATCTAGAAGTTCAGAATCAGCAGAACAATGAGCTTAATAAAGCCCTTTCGATTAAGACTGCAGAACTTCAGGATTATAATAAAGAGATCGAATTGATCCATCAAAATCTCGAGAAATTGGTTAATCAACGAACTGAAAAACTGAGAATCGAAAATGAACGTGATCTGGAATATTCATTTATAAATGCTCATTTAGTAAGAGCTCCTATCGCTAATATGATGGCGATCGTCGAGTTAATAGAAGACAAGGATCAGCAGATCATAGACTTGAGTCAAAAGATAACAGAGTTAGATTCTACCGTCAGAAAAATTGGTGAAGTCTTATCGAAAGATCGGTGAATAATCGGATATCACGATCTATCCTTTCTAATTAATCTGACCATCTGTATGCTTTTAAGCGGATTAGAATTATTTTGAAAGTCATTCTAAAAATGACTTGAATTGAAACGAAAAAACATATTGATAACGGGTGCCAGCTCCGGTCTTGGCAAAGGCATGGCAAAGGAGTTTGCGAAACAAGGATGCAACCTGGCCTTGTGTGCACGAAGAGTCGAAAACCTGGAGGCGTTGAAAAAAGAACTTCATGAAATCAATCCCGATTGCAAAGTCTATTTAAGATCACTGGATGTCACCAATGCCCAGCAAGTATTTGATGTCTTTAAAGGTTTTAATCAGGATTTTCATGATGCTGGAGAACAACTGGATCGGGTGATTGTGAATGCAGGAATGGGGAAGGGAGCATCACTGGGAAAAGGACACGCTGAAGCCAATATGCAAACCGCAGTGACCAATTTTTGCGGAGCAATCAGCCAAATGGAAGCGGCTATGGAGATTTTCAGAGAGCAAAACCATGGGCATCTGGTAGCTATTTCATCCATGTCAGCTTTCAGGGGTTATCCTTTTGCAATGACCGTTTATGCAGCAACGAAGGCAGGACTTAAAAGTCTGGCAGAAGGTGTCCGAATTGATGTATTAAAAAAACCCATAAAAGTATCGTCCATTTTTCCCGGTTACATCGAGTCTGAAATGACAGATAATATTGGCAAGAAACCTCCATTTATAATCAGTCTCGATAAAGGATCAAAGCTTCTTGTAAAAGCAATCAACAAAGAAAAAGCGAACGCCTATGTCCCGTTTTGGCCATGGTTTTTCTTTAAGCTTTTAATGCCATTCATGACTTCAAAAATGCTTCGAAAGTTTTAGCCACACAATATGGATTTTCAACCCTCACAACGATCCCAAGAATATCTTGAAAAACTCAAATCTTTTATGAAAGAGTATGTATTTCCTTTCGAAAGGGAATACATTGAATACCATAAGGAACACAATGTCGATGGTAATTGGCAAAAATGGACCGAACACCCAAAGCTTGAAGACCTAAAAACCAAGGCGAAGGAAGCGGGACTCTGGAATTTGTTTTTACCAGACCCAGAGTTAGGTCAGGGTCTGAGTGTACTGGAATACGCTCCCCTTGCGGAGGAGATGGGGCGAGTGTACAACTCTGCTGAGATATTTAATTGCAATGCCCCAGATACCGGAAATATGGAAGTGCTCTATCATTTTGGAAGTGACGAGCAAAAAGCGCAATGGCTCAAACCATTGCTGGAAGGTAAGATAAAATCCGTCTTCTGCATGACCGAGCCGGATGTAGCCTCCTCGGATGCCACCAATATTGAGACATCTATCGAACCAGAAGGAGAGGACATTATTATCAATGGGAAAAAGTGGTGGTCTACAGGGCTGGGACACCCCGATGCGAAAGTGGCTATTGTGATGGGGAAGACGAAAGGGTCTGAGAACAAGCACCAACAACACAGCATGGTGTTGGTACCGCTGGCTACCCACGGTGTAGAAATCAAGCGCATGCTAACCACATTTGGCGCATACGATCCGCCGGCTGGTCATGGGGAGGTGCATTTCAAAAATGTACGGGTACCCAAGGAAAATCTCATCCAGGATTTTGGTGCAGGTTTTGCGATTGCTCAGGGCAGGTTAGGACCCGGAAGAATTCATCACTGCATGCGGTGCATTGGTGCTGCAGAACGAGCTCTGGAGCTTGCAATTATTCGGAGTGGCACCCGACAAGCGTTTGGTAAGTTGCTGGCCCAATTAGGTGGTAACTCCGAACGATTTGCAAAAGCCCGCATCGACATTGATCAGGCCAGGTTACTTACACACTATGCTGCCTGGAAAATAGACCAGGTGGGAGTTAAGGAAAGCATGACCGAAATTTCTGCGATCAAGGTGGTAGCGCCAAATGTATTGCAGGAAGTGACAGACATGGCTATGCAGATTCATGGAGGAGCCGGCCTTTCAGATGATTTCCCATTGACCAGTTTTTTCATTCAGGCTCGCGCACTTCGGCTGGCAGATGGTCCCGACGAAGTACACCAACGAATGATTTCTCGGTTAGAGTTTAAAAAATATCTTTCATAGTCATGGAGAAAGATCAACGCCCAGGCGAAGAACTGGACATGAATCGACTTCTTCCATGGATCAATGAGCATGTGCAGGGTTTGGAGGGAGGTCCGAATGTTACTCAATTCTCCGGAGGAGCTTCTAACTGGACGTATAGACTACAATTTGACAACAGGGACATCATTTTGCGAAGAGCTCCTCTAGGAAAGAAGGCGGCAGGAGCGCATAATATGCCAAGGGAATATCATCTTCAAAAGAAATTGAAACCGCATTACACCTATGTCCCTGAGATGATCGCTGTTTGCGAAAATGATGACGTATTGGGATCCACTTTTTATTTGATGGAACGGCTGGTGGGCATGATTCCCAGAAAAAGTCTACCTCGAGAGGTGGGTTGGAGTCCTGATATAGTGAAAAAGCTTTGTCTGTCTTTTTGGGATAAAATGATTGAGCTACATCAGGTAGATTATGAGAAACATGGCCTGGATGACCTGGGCAAGGGTGAAGGATACGTAGAACGACAAGTCACAGGATGGAATAAACGATATGCAGATGCAAAAACCTGGAATGTTCCCTCCGGGGAAAAAGTCATGAAGTGGCTGGAGCAAAACATGCCAACAGAGGAGCGTTTGTGTATCATTCACAATGACTTTCGCTTAGATAATGTGGTGCTTGATCCAAACGATCCTGCAAACATTGTTGGAGTGTTAGATTGGGAGTTAGCAGCTATTGGAGATCCACTAATGGATCTTGGAAGCAGCCTGGCTTATTGGGTGCATGATGATGATAACTTTTTTATCAAATCGATGAGACGCCAACCAAGCAACACACAGGGAATGATGAAAAGACAGGAGGTGATCGATTATTATGCTGAAAAGTCCGGCTTACAAATTGATGATTTTCGTTTCTATCGGGTGTATGGGCTCTTTAGACTTGCAGGCATTGCTCAGCAGATATATTATCGGTACTCCAAGGGATTTACAAAAAATGAGGCATTTAAGAATTTCTGGATGATTTCTATCTATCTGATCAAGACCTGTGAAAACGTAATCAAGAAAAAGCGATAGCTATGGGAGTGATCTACCTAATTCGTCATGGTCAGGCCGGTTTTCTAAAAGAAGATTATGACCAGCTTTCAGATCTTGGAGCAAAACAAACTCAACTTCTGGGAAATGCACTAAAGGAACGAAATCAAACCGTATCGAAAATCAAAAGTGGTTCTTTGGTCAGACATAGAAAATCAGCAGATCTCTGTTTGGTAAGCTGCGGGAAACAATTATCATTTACTGTAGATGATCGCTGGAACGAATACGACCACATGGAATTGCTGGTCAAGCACAATCCCCGTTTTACAGATTACAATGCAATTGGTGATCATTTGAAACAACAAGAAAATCCCATGCGATCCTTGCAGCAGATACTTAATAATTCCATTGCTGACTGGATCAAAGGCGAGAAGGAATATGCTCTGGAATGGCAATTATTCAAAGAGAATAGCTGGAATGCACTGAAAGAATTAGCTGATCAATTGAAGAGCGGTGAAAACGCCTGGGTATTTACTTCTGGTGGACCTATTTCAGTGATTTTGATTCAACTCTTATCTCTGCAAGACGAACAATTTGTCGAATTGCAGGGAAGGCTAGTAAATAGCAGTGTAACCAAAATACTCGTTGGAAGGAATGGACTTTCATTAAGCACCTACAACGATTACAGCCACTTGGAACATGATCGAAACTTGATTACTTATCGATGACCTCTTTGAAAAAACTGAACAATAAGTATCCAAACAAAACAGCATTCATTACCGGTGCAGCATCCGGACTAGGTGCGGCATTTGCACGATTATTGGCTGAAAATGGATGGTCTCTCCATTTATCTGACATTAACATCGCTTCGCTTGAAGAACTGAAAATCAAATTGAAGGGAGCTAAAGACGTGTTCACCTATGAGCTTGACGTAAGCGATAAATTATCCTACGAACGAACCGTAGAAGCGATCAGGAAAAATACCTCTCAAATAGATTTAGTTATCAATAATGCCGGTATCGGGGATGGAGAATTCTTTCAGAATTATAAATCGGATTTATGGGAGCGCATGATTCGGATCAACCTTATGGGTGTGTATTATGGTTGTCATTATTTCGTCCCCTGGATGATCGAACAGTCTAATGGAACGGTCATTAATATTGGAAGTGCTGCAGGCTTTATGAATGCCCCGGGCATGTCGGCATATAATGCCTCTAAAGCAGCCGTCTATTCACTTTCCGAAACGCTCTATCACGAATTAAAACCCAGAGGCATCCACGTAAGTGTGGTTACACCCACCTTTTTCAAGACCAATATCATGAGTCAGGCACAAGGCTCTCAGGCATTTGTGCACTTTGCGGAAAAACAAATGCACCACTCTACAACCAATGCAGAAGAAATGGCGCAAATTGTTTTGGAACATGCTGCAAACGGTAAATTCCACATCATTCATCCCAAGGAAGCAAGGAGAGCTTATTTTTTCAAAAAATGGTTCCCTTCATTGGTTTCCCGAAAATTTGAAAAAATGCTGGAGAAGTTCCTAAAGCGTTGAAATTGTCATTTCAACTTCCTGAACAGTTTGCCATCAGGCTCCAGACGGTATCCGGTTAAAATTCCTCCCTCTCTTTCGAAATAAATGGGCTCTCCATCTGCATCTGAAAAAAGATCATTGGTTTCTTGAAAAATCGGATAATAAATATCTTCGATTAAAACCTTCAGATCTCCCTCACTGAATTCAAATTTTATTTTAGCTCCATCCTTAAATTCATATAATCCCGTGTATTCACTTAGGTTTATACCTGAAGTTTTATAAGGATTATCTTCAGAAAGAATTAAGCCATCACCCGGCACCCAATTATCATATTCCATGTAATAGGCTGTGCGCTTGGCTGCATTTAATCCCTGTAGCTTAGCAACTAAATGTAACGCACCATCAATTCCTGCTGAAATTCCAGCCGTAGTGATCACATTGCCATTATCCACAAACCTGGCGTCCCTTCTTACATCGACCTTTGGGTAATTATTTTCAAGTCCATCAAGTGCATTATGAAAAGTAGTGGCGGTTTTCCCATCCAGGATACCCGCTTCTGCCAAAACAAATGCACCGGTACAAACGGAAAAATGATATTGAATGTCCTCCTGTTTCTTTATCCAATTAATCACAGATTCATCAGCATAAGCAGATCGTGCATTACCTCCAAAAAAGGCAAGTATATCTGCCTCAGGAGCATCGTTTATGCTGTAATCCGGCGTGACTGTAAGAATTCCTTGTGATTTTATGGGATCCTTATCTTTCGAAACCGTAAACACTTTGTATCCGGCATAGGAGAATACTTCCATTGGCCCGGCAAAATCCAACACTTCTACACCATCTTGTAAGTAGAATGCGATCGTTTTGGATTGATCTTTTCGAATTAAAAGCATATTACAATGTGAACAAACACCGGGTTTATCATGAACTGCTTCATCGCAATGACTTCCGCATGGCGGGCAAATGTATTGTTGAGATACCTGTACCTGAGCAGATAGCTGAAGAATGGCTAGAAGAATAAATACGTTTAAAATTGTCCTTTTCATAGTCTCTTTTGAGTTTTTTTCAAAGCTATGAAGCTTCCGTAGGAAGCAAAAGGACAATCAAGCGCAGAATCAGGACAAAGTGGAGGGAAGGATGTCTGAGTGTTTCTTAAGTAAGCTTCTCAATTGATTGCTACTTAGGCCACACAAATTACTGACGGCATCTACTTTCTGACCATTGGCCAAAAGCTGCATCGCTCGTTCTATTCGAAGTTTATCATGATATTCACCAATAGTGATTCCGGTGGTTTTTTTGAACAATCGGGTAAGGTTTCTTGGACTCATATGAACAAGGACAGCAAGGTCATCAATTTTCTGTTTGTCACTTAAGTGCTGAGCCAGATGGTCCTGAACTTTATGAATCCGATTTTCAATATGGTTTCTATACTGCAGAAATACGCTTAACTGCGGATCATCCTCAGTTCTCCTTAGGAAAACCACAATCTCCTTGGCAATCTTAGTTGCAAAAAAGGGTCCATAAAGCTCTTCAATGATATATAGTGCTAAATCAATCCCGGATGAAATTCCTGCACTAGAGTAAATGCTACCATCCTTTACAAATAGTCGATCTTTATGAAGCTTTGACTTAGGAAATCGTTTCCTAAAATCATCCGTGTACTTCCAATGGGTGGTGCATTCCATGTCGTCCATCACTCCGGCAAACGCCAAAAGATAAGCGCCTGTACAAACAGAGCAGATTTTGGCACCATTATTTCTCTGAATCTGCAGCCATTCAAAAAATGGATTCATAGATTTCTGAAATTCCTCATCAAATATCAGACGAGCATCCAATCCCGGAATAAAGATGAAGTCATTTTGATTGAGTTGATGATTTGAATAAGGTTTCAGATTATTTAGCCCAATGCCAGCACTTGACTTGATCGAATGATCGTTATTGATGGAAATAAAAACGGATTCAATATCAGCGCCATATTCAGTCGCCTCATAAAACACATGAATCGGTCCGCTTACATCCAGCAAATGAACTTCAGGAGGTACGATAAAGAACACTCGATAGCCTTGGTCGTTCTGCATTTATCAAAGCTATCGAACAATACATCTCATGACAACTTTGATGACTAACTTATCCTACTCCATTTTTAGTCGGCAAGACGTCCATATTTTTTTAAAATATCAATCACTTCCTCTTTTGGAAGAGCAAATGTTTGATTTCCATCTCTATCAGTCATGGACTCAGCGGCAAATAATGAATTTAGGATAGCCTCCTCTGTGGCTTCTATTGTTGCGATAAAAAGAGGAGTCATATCATCATTTCTTACATATGTATGGGTATGCGTTTCTTTATCAGTTTGGTAAGGAACAAGGTTATCCTTATGATTTGAAAGAGCAATCACATAATCTCCACTTCCATTGGACATTATACCCCCGGTCTTCCCTATCCCCAGCACAGCCCGTTTAGCCATCCGTTTTAAATTTCTATCTGAAACAGGCGCATCTGTAATCACCACAATCATGCACGATCCATCGGACGATTCAATAGCATTTTTATAGGGGAATCGACCTAACTCTTTTCCAACCGGAGCGCCGGCAATTTCAAGGATGCCTCCAAAATTGGTTTGAACAAGTACTCCAACTGAATACCCACCTAATGACTCAGGTAATTTCCTCGATGAGGTGCCTATACCTCCTTTGTATCCAAAACACCGAGTACCTGTACCGGCTCCTACATTTCCTTCTTCTACCGGCCCGGAAGCAGCTGAGTTTAATGCGTCAATGACGTCTGATTCTTTTACATGTTTACCCTGAATATCATTTAGATAACCGTCATTTGTTTCTCCAACAACCGCATTCACAGAACGCACCTTTTTATTCTCAGGCTGATTCAGAGTATATGTAATAAGGGCGTTGATGCCCGTTGCAACGCTCAACGTATTCGTAAGTACGATTGGAGTTTCTATGGTACCGAGCTCTTCTACCTGACTGATTCCTGCCAGTTTTCCAAATCCATTTCCTATATAAATAGCACCCGGACACTTCCTCTGAAAGACATTACCCGAATGAGGAATAATTGCAGTAACTCCCGTTCGAATCGAATCACCTTTAATCAGTGTAGTATGACCTACCTTGACTCCAGGCACATCCGTAATAGCATTTTCTTTCCCTGTCTTGAAAATTCCTATTTCAATTCCGTAATCTCTAAGCCTTTGTGCATTTAAAGAAGTGGTGAAGATTCCTAGTGCAATAATGGAAAATAGTATTTTCATCATGTGGGTACGATTCAATGGATTCCGAAATTATTACTTAAATAAAATCAAAACACTCACTAAATAGAAAAGTGACCTAACGCTTTCCTCCTTTCACCACTATGAAGCTTTATCAATCAGTTCATGATTTCACTTCCTGCATATCCCTTACCTGACTCATTACTATTTTCTTAGGAGTGATTGGAAGAAACGACATCATGATTTTTTGCGCAATTTTCAATCCGGAGATTTTATCCATTTTTCCCTGAATCATGGCATTATATCCATCCTCCGCTACACTCCTGGCACTGACCGTGTCTTTGAAGAGATCCGTTTTGTCCATGCCGGAAACTTTACCGAAATCAGTATCTGTCGCTCCGGGCATTAAATTGGTAACAGTGATATTTGTGTCCTTTAACTCTTCGGTTAGCGCATTGCTAAACGATGAAACAAACGCTTTAGTGGCAAAATAAACGGCCTGCAGAGGACCCGGCATCAAGCTGGCTGTCGATGAAACATTGAGTATCCGACCTTCATTCTTTGCAACAAAATCATTTAAAAAATGATGGGTTAGTGAAACAAGAGCTGAAATGTTCAGATTGATCATATTGATATCATCCTCGATGTTTCGTTCATGAAACTTTCCTACCCCTCCAAACCCGGCATTATTAATCAGATAATCCACTTCAATCCCCTGCTTTTTCACTTCATCATAAAGCTCTTTAGCGGCTCCAGGGTTGGCTAGATCTTTTACTAGCACATGAACAGTGATACCATGTTTACTTTCTAATGATTCTTTGAGCTCTTTCAGTTTACCCTCGCTTCGGGCTACAATGATCAGATCACCACCCTTTTCAGCGTGGATGTGTGAAAGTTCTTTTCCAATACCGGAAGAAGCTCCGGTTATTAAGGCTGTTTTTTTATTGTTCATAATTTTAATATTTAAAGTGAGTAATCACTTATTTTTAATATAAATGTTTTAAAGGTGGTATTTGTTTAAAATGCTTTGCTTGATTGCGCCGATTTGTTCAGGTTTTCGAAGCAATACGGCTACTGCAAGTCCATCAATTAAAATCAGGATTGATTCAGCCTCGGCAGCAGGATTTGAGTAATTCAGTTTTTCAAATGCAGGTACCAAAACCTGCTTGATTGGAATAGACATGGTGTCATCATAGACATTTGCTTGCCATTTCAATGCATACAATAGCTTCCAAAAGGCCTTTTGATCTTCCTCTATACTGAATGGTAATTCTATAATCCTTCGGATAACCTCTTTAGGGTCATTTACAGATTCGAGAGACCGAAACATGTGACTCACTTTTTCCTGACCCTGTGAAAGAATTGCCTGCAATAGACCTTCCTTGTTTTTGAAGTGCCTGAAAATCAATCCTTCCGAAACACCAGCTTCCTTAGCCACTTTGCTAGTGGATGTGGATGCATAGCCTTGCTCTGCAAATAACCGAAGCGCCGATGATACTATTTTTTCTTGCTTTTCTGTCATAAAGTGAGTAATCACTTACAAATATATCACTATTGATCTAAATTGGCTGCCACTCCAACGAATAAAATTTTAATTATCTCTGTTTCAACAGCTTTGTGCAGAATAAAAGCTACCTTCGCGCCTCATTTAATAATAATACGTTCTTGAATACTTTTGAAACTCTTGGGCTTTCGCCCAAAACATTACAAGCCCTTGATCTTCTGGGGTTTACAACCCCTACCCCTGTTCAAACACAGGCTATTCCTTTACTTCTAGAAAACGATCCGTGTGATTTTATAGGCCTGGCTCAAACCGGAACAGGTAAAACTGCAGCTTTTGGTCTACCGCTTATCGAATTGATTGACTCAGACAATCCTACAACGCAAGCCCTGATCATGGCTCCAACCAGAGAACTTGGTCAGCAGACAGCCAAGCAATTGGTTGACTTCTCAAAAGGGCACAAAGAACTCAATGTGGAAGTTGTTTATGGTGGCGCGGCTATCACTAACCAAATCAAAGCACTAAGAAAACCTACCCAAATCGTCGTTGCAACTCCTGGCCGTTTACTTGATTTGATCAAAAGAAAAGCGATCAAGTTGAATAACATCAGCTATGTTGTGCTTGATGAGGCTGATGAAATGCTGAATATGGGCTTTAAAGAAGCCATCGATGAAATCTTAACCCATACTCCTGATACAAAATCAACCTGGTTGTTCTCGGCAACTATGCCACCTGAAATCAGGAAGATCATCAATAAATACATGGTGCAGCCCAAAGAGGTCACCATAAATCGTGAAGAAAAAAGTAACAAAGACATCACTCACCAGTATGTCATCACCAAGTCTGCCAACAAAGTAGCTGCACTCCGTAGGTTTCTGGACATTCAGCCGGACATGCGAGGAGTCATGTTTTGTCGTACAAGACGTGAAACACAACAAATAGCAGACGAATTAAATGATCTAGGATATAGCTCAGAGCCCCTTCATGGTGAATTGTCCCAGCAGCAGCGTGATGCTGCTATGAAGCGATTTAAGTCCAGATCCATGCAGCTGCTTATAGCAACAGATGTTGCAGCACGTGGTATTGACGTGAATGATCTGACACATGTGATCCATCATACGTTACCAGATCAATTAGAGAGTTATACCCACCGAAGTGGTCGTACCGGTAGAGCAGGGAAGAAAGGTGTTTCACTCGCATTTATAAATCCAAGAGAGGGCAAAAAAATTCAGGCGCTTGAGCGAAAGATTAATGTCAAATTTGAGCAAATAGAAGTGCCAGATTCAGGTTCTATTCAGCAAGGAAGACTAGCTAACTGGTCTGACTCAATCAAAAATGCTGACATTGATCCTAAAAGCGAAAAACTTTACGAAAGCATTAAGCATGAATTTGATGGTTTGTCCAAGGACGACATTCTGAAAAAACTCATTTCATCACAATTAGAAACACTTGTAATGAATGGGGAAGAGTCTGACTTGAATGAATCGATCGGCGGATCCCCAGAAAGAAGAGATCGTTCTAAGTTCAATCGGTATTTTATTAACCTGGGAAGCGTAGATGGCATGAATAAAGGCGAGATCGTCTCTTTTGTGTCAGAGATAGGCCAGGTGGATAAGAAATTCCTCGGCTCGGTAGAGCTCAAGCAAAATCACTCATATTTTGAGCTTGATAAACGATACGATAAAGGAGTAGTAACTAGGTTCAAAAGTGTAACTTTTAATGGTCGTGATATTCGGATGAACCGTGATAACGACAGTCCAGGAAAGGATAAGAAGAGTAAGAAGAAGGTCAGATCAGATCGGAATTCAGCACGAAAGGACTTCCGCAGGGGAGGAAAAAAAAGAAGCAGAAGATAATATCTGCCTAATTAATCATGGCCAGACTAATTGATTAGGTCATGATCATAAATAAGGTATTGAATGGTATTACAGGATCATGTTTTTGGTCTGTCAGCATTTAAGTACCTTTAAGTTTTAAGCATGTCAATTGGATCTTGTGTCAGATGGAAAAATGGTATGAGCCTCAATTTGGCATCAAAACCATTTAAACATACTATATGGGAAGATCTCAAAACAGTTTTATCAAAAATCAGAAAGTGAAAAAGCGCATGCAAAAGCGCAAAGAAAAAGAGGAGAAGAAAAAGGAGCGTCAGGAAAACAATAATAAAGGTGGAGATTTGGATGATATGATCGCCTATGTTGATGAATTCGGCAACATAGTGGATGAAAAGCCAGAGGAGCCTAAGCCTGACGATAAAAAGAAAAAGGAATCTTAATGCTGAACTAGGATGTCTCTCAACATCCTTTTATTTAGTAAGCGTGATTACGATTTAATGAAAATACTCAAACGAGTCATGCTTGCATTCATCTTCATAATCCTTCTAGTTGCTGGAGCAGTATATGTTTATTTTAAAACTGCTCCACAAATAGGTGGAAACCTTCAAGGGGACCGACTCGAAAGAGCTAAAAAAGCCGCTAACTTCCAAGACGGCATCTTTCAAAATACGGTAGAAACAAAAATGAGCATGTCTTTTACAGACCTGCGAAAGACGCTTGCCCATTATCTATTTGCAGATAAATCAGACAAGTACCCAAAAAGTACGATTGAAACCATACCCTTTGACAAGAGTGCTTTTAGCAATGCGAATGACTCTTCCATTCATTTAACGTGGTTTGGTCATTCCACCATTCTCCTCAAAGTGGATGGAGTGACATTGTTAATCGATCCTGTGCTGGAAGGGGAAAGAGCTTCAATGTTCAGCTTCATGGGGCCCAAAAGGTTTCCATATACTGAATACCCGAGTATAGAAGACCTTCCCAAAATCGATGCGGTAATGATCTCCCACGACCATTACGATCACCTCGATTATGCTACTATAAAGTTGCTTAAGGAAAAAGTAAATCAATTCTACCTCCCGCTCGGAGTAGGTGCCCATTTTGAATCATGGGGGGTTCCAAAAGAAAATATTGTCGAAGTGGAATGGTGGCAGGAGACTTCTATCCAGGGATTAAAACTAGCATTCACCCCAACCCGCCACTTTTCGGGACGAGGATTTGGAGATCGATTCAAAACCCTGTGGGGATCATGGGTGATCTTGGGCAAAGAAAAAAGCATTTACTTCAGTGGTGATAGCGGATACTTTCCGGGATTTAAAGAAATCGGCGAGAAGTATGGACCATTTGATTTGACCTTTATGGAATGTGGTGCATACAATGAAGCATGGAGCGAAATTCACATGTTTCCTGAGCAAACGGCTCAAGCGCACCTTGATTTAAAAGGCAAACTCCTCATGCCCATCCATTGGGGAAAGTTTGATTTAGCATTACATCCTTGGAAGGAATCAGTAAATCGCCTGGCTAGAAGCGCCGAAGAAGCAGATATACCCCTTTTCACACCAGAGATTGGACAATTAATTTCTTTAACAGATTCAGACGAAACCGAACCCTGGTGGAAGAAAGTTGATTGAAGAAGCTTATATTTATCGGATACCTAACAGTGATTCCGATGAAAATCTTTCAAATACTCTTCATATTGATTGTTACGCTTAGTGCGTGCACTCCGTCTGCAGAAAATCCAGATCCACTTTTAGTTGAAAAAATGGAGGCATCTTATGATGACCTGGTCAGCTTATTCGTGGAGTGGAGAGATTTTGAAAATCCACCTCCATACAATGGAGCACCGGACTACCGTAAAGAAATGTTTGATTCCAGGCATTCCGAATTTCTTCAACTCCAAAAGCGGTTACTCGCCATGGATACTTCCGGCTGGTCTACTCCTGAAAAGGTTGACTGGACTATTGTCTGGGCTGAAATGAATGGTTATGACTTCAATTATCGCATTCTTAAACCGTGGGAACGTGATCCTGCTTTCTATAAATCCCTTTGGATGTACAGAAGTGATGTTCCTGCTCACGAGGGCCCGACTCATCATGCTACCACCGAAATCTGGCAATATGAATTTCCATTAGATATTCCTGCAAGAGACCAATTACTTGAAGACCTCAAAGTAATCCCTGCCATCAATCAACAGGCTAAATCCAATCTTACCGGAAATGCTCGAGACCTCTGGATCGCCGGAATACGCACCATAGAGTTTCAGAGTGAAAACCTAACGATGATCAAAGGTTGGGATGGAATTAAGGAAGATCAAGAATTGATTACAGCTATTGATGAAGCTAAAGCATCCACAGACGAATTAATTGGCTGGCTAAAAGATCAGGTTGAGTTCAAAACAGGGCCATCCGGTATTGGAAAGGAAAATTATACCTGGTATTTACAAAATGTACATCTGGTTCCGCTAACATGGGATGATGAGGTGATGATTCTTAAGCGCGAACTGGCCCGAGCATGGTCTGCTCTTAAGTTGGAGGAACACCGAAACAGAAAGCTGCCTCAGCTTCAGCCGGTTGATTCGCCGGAAGCCTATGACGCGTTAGCTGATCGGGCTGCAAAAAGTTTGATTGAATTTCTGGATAAAGATTCCATAGTGACAGTTAAAGAATATTTCGATCCGGCTTTAAGGGAACATCTTGGAGGATTTGTGCCGGAAGAAACCCGAAATTTTTTCTGGATCACTGCACACCATGATCCACGACCACTCTACTCTCATTTTTATCACTGGTTTGAACTGGCACGCATGGATACTGAGCCCCACGAAAGTCCGATCAGAAGAGCCCCATTACTTTACAATATCTTCGATAGTCGTAATGAGGGAACTGCTACTGCAGTAGAAGAAATGTTCATGGATGCCGGTCTTTATGATGACGATCCGAGAGTTCGTGAGATCGTTTACATAATGATCGCTCAGCGAGCAGCAAGAGGTCTTGGATCACTATATGCTCATGCCAATGAAATGACGATGGAGGAAGCAGGAAAGATTCATTCAGAATACACTCCAAGAGGCTGGATGAAAACAGAAAAAGAACTCCTCATCTTTGAACAACACTTGTATCTAAGGCAGCCGGGGTATGGAACCAGTTACATTACTGGGAAATACCTTTTGGAAGATGCGATGATGGCCTACGCACTGAGTCTCGAGAAACAAAAAAAGCCTTTCAGGTTGAAAGGCTTCTTTGATACGTTGAATAGCATTGGAAATATTCCAATCTCCTTAGCTAAGCAAGAAATGATTCAAGAATAATGAAGCATTAAGCTTCTTCTGTTTCTTTTTCTTTGCTCTGAGCTTCTACTTCTTCAGCAGATTCCTCAGTTTCAATTTCTTTTCGAGTAACAGTAAGTTTAAACTGCTTATCCATTTTAAACTCAAAAATTGCTTCTTCCAGCAGTGTTGCTGCCGTGTTTGATTTAAGAAGAATTTCTAACAAATCCTGAGCTACAACAGACATTTTAATGTTGTTCATAGCTCTTCTTTTGTGAGCTTCCAACGTAAACGAATGTCCACTTTTTTCCTTCGCATTTAAATCACGGAACTCATGAGGAATGAATTGATACTCTTGAGGAGCTTCAGAAGCGTCTCGCATCAATTTTAAAAGAACAGGTTTGTATTTGTTCCAAAGTAGTACGTAAAGGCTGTGATTTACTGGATATGAAGGCATCTTTTATAATTTTAAAAATCTCACAATCGATCCTGATAACAGATCGTACGCAGATGCAGAAAACTCAGTAGAATAAGTGGAAAATATCTGTACGATTGCTCTCCCCTCTCAACACCTCCGTCACTACAAAGGTAGGCATAATATATTGTCTGAGCTTCATACCAGCATATTTCCCACCAAAACGCCCGTAAAATCGGTAAATACGATAGATATTTTGGACTTAATTACCCCATTTTCCTTTTAGCATGGCAAGTTTTGCTTGCAAATCACCGTCTGGAATTTTTTCCTCTTTTGGCTTATTAGATCGTCGATTTGGTTGATCCCCCTGAGTCTTATTTCGTTGATTTCTTTTCTCCGATCGTTTAACCTGAGGTGCGTCTCCTTTCATTGATAAAGAGATTCTTTTTCTTGCCACATCTACTTCCAGAACAGTTACCTGCACCTTCTGTCCAAGCTTTACCACCTGAGCGGGATCAGAAACGAACGAATTGGAAAGGTGGCTAACATGAACCAGGCCATCCTGATGAACTCCTACATCTACAAAAGCGCCGAACTTAGTAATGTTGGTCACTACCCCAGGCAGCTTCATCCCTTCTTTCAGGTCAGTGATTTCGTTTACACCATCCTGAAATTGTACAGCTTCAAATTGATCTCTTGGATCTCTTCCCGGCTTATCCAACTCCTCTATGATATCTTTCAATGTTGGAAGTCCAACCTCGTCAGACACATAGCTTTTCAAATTGACTTTTTTTCTCAGCTCCGTGCTGGTCATCAGATCTTTGACTGTAGCCTGTGCATCTTTAGCCATTTGCTCCACCAGCGAATATCGCTCCGGGTGAACAGCACTTTTATCCAGTGGGTTAGCAGCTCCTTCAATTCGTAAAAATCCTGCAGCTTGCTCAAAAGCTTTATCTCCCAAACGAGGTACTTTCTTTAGCGCTTCACGAGACTTGAAAGGCCCATTTTCATTTCGAAACTTCACAATATTTTCAGCAATGCTGGCCCCAAGTCCGGAAACATAGGTCAATAACTGCTTACTTGCCGTATTCAACTCTACGCCTACGTTGTTTACACAGGCCATTACCACATCATCTAAAGACTTTTTCAGAGCAGTTTGATCCACATCATGCTGGTACTGGCCTACTCCAATGGATTTCGCATCAATTTTCACAAGCTCTGCCAATGGATCCATCATTCTACGACCAATTGAAACAGACCCTCTCACCGTTACATCCTCATTTGGAAATTCTTCACGCGCCGCTTCAGAAGCAGAATAAATGGAAGCACCGCTTTCATTCACCATTGCCACAATTACACTGGATGGTAAACCCAGCTTCTTTACGAACGACTCTGTCTCTCGACTTGCTGTACCATTTCCGATTGCAATGGCTTCAACTTTATGCTTTTCTACCAGATGTTTTACAGTTTCTCCTGCTCTCACTGTGTCTCTCTGAGGCTCGTTAGGGTAAATAGCTGTAAACTCCAATAACTTCCCTTGCTTATCAAGGCACACTACTTTACAGCCTGTTCTAAATCCCGGATCTATAGCCATCACAGCCTTTTGTCCCAATGGAGCAGACATTAGCAGTTGCTTCAGATTTTCAGCAAAAACAGTAATTGCTTCTTCATCTGCCTTTTTCTTGCTTTCCATTCGCACCTCTGTTTCGATACTTACACTCATCAAGCGTTTATAAGAATCTTTAATAGCGACGGCTACTTGCTCACTTGCTTCTGTATTTCCATTAATGAAAGTTCTTTCGATGATATCTAAGGCTTCCTCCTCTTCCGGAGCAATGTTCATAGATAAGAACCCTTCCTTCTCTCCTCTTCGGATGGCAAGTAATCTGTGTGAAGGAATCTTAGCAATGGATTCATCCCATTCAAAATAGTCTTTGTACTTCTGGGCATCAGCATCCTTCTCTTTACTCTTCAATACTTTAGAAGTAATAATGCCTTTCTTCATGAACAACTCACGTATTTTCTGACGTGTCTCGGCATGCTCATTGATCGTCTCAGCAATGATATCTCGTGCTCCCTGAAGTGCTTCCTCTTCTGATTCTACGCCTTTCTCCGAGTCGATATACTTCGTTGCTTCAGATTGGATATCAAAATTGCCCTGATCAAGAATTTTGATGGCAAGTGGTTCCAGCCCTTTTTCTTTGGCTACACTGGCCCTGGTTTTTCGCTTTGGCTTGTACGGAAGGTATAGGTCTTCAAGGGCAGTCATTGTCTGCGCCTCATTTATTTTCTTCTCCAGTTCCGGTGTGAGCTTCTCCTGTTCTTTAATCGACTTGAGTATGGCCTCTCTTCGGCTATCCAAATCACGAAGCTGCTGAATGCGATCCCTGATACCTGCTACCTGTAAGTCATCCAGACTTCCTGTTACTTCCTTCCGATACCTTGAAATAAAGGGCACTGTAGCTCCTTCGTCTAATAGCCCCACAGTAGCCACAACTTGTTTTGGCGTAATATTTAGCTCACTCGCAATTCGTTCTTCGTGTCTCATTGTCATGTCATTCTGAAATATTCCAGAACCTTTTAGTAAATGATTTTTTCTTTAGTTAAACCCATGCAACAAATACGGGTGATGGGTGATAATTTCCTTGTAGAAATGGTCGCCAAAAATAATCGGAAGTACTTTGATGCGACAGGAAAAATGAAAAGAGTTATCCACCGATTACCTATTTATGTAAGGGGATTGTAACGCCGAGAATTGGAAGGCCAATTGCATCCGCATTTCCGGTGCGCATTATGCCATATTCAAGGCTACTCCTACCAATGATAGACCTAGCTCCAATAAAAGTGAGCAGCTCATTATCAATCAAATAATTCTCCATCATCAAATAAAAGTTTTTACTAACTCTAATCACACCATCAATATTGAGAAAGATTTCAGAAAATTCGCCATTCACAAACCCACTACCTGCTCCGAGTGAAATATTTTTATCTCTAGGACCTACTGTTGTTACCCCGTATAAAAACCCAAAGGTTTCTCCTTCAGCAGTGCCAATAACCGCACCTCCACCAGCATTCAACTTGTTTTCTATTATTGGTGTGGATAATCTCGCCGTAACCCAAATTGGAGCAAAATCTGAAAAGAGAAATGTACTTAGAACCCCGACACCAATTGAGAAATTATCCGTGACACCATAAGAAAGATTATTGAAGAGAATCCAAATGTTTTGATAATAACCCTCTCCTTTCTTAAGCCCGTAGGCGCTATTGAGTGTGAGATAATTTACGGTTTGAAACTGGTAGGGCCAACCATTAACTCCATTCTGCTCATGACTAATTTCCGTCATTGATTTAACCTGTTTGGTGGAAATAGATATCATTCCGAGACTTGAGGTTTTAAACTCAATGGTATCCGAATTATGTTTCTGAATAGTCCCTACATATTGATTACCATCTTTTGTGATAATTCTGTAAAGTGTGGTGTCACTAGATTCCTTCTTTCCTTCCTGTCCTAAACAATTATTTGATAGAGAAAGAAAAAATATGAGTAAAAAGGTGAATGGGTGAAGTTTCATAGTTGTGAGTTAGTAGGTTGACTTTAATTACTAGTAAAACTAGTTGCTTTGCTCCCCCAACGATCAACTGTAAAATATTTAAGCAACCTTCTTAGTTGCAGGATGGAAAGTGATTAATTGCATTGACTCATGATGTATTTGGGGATGATTCACTAGATCGATTAAATGACCATCTTGGAAATGGTTAAAACCCTACGCCTATTCTTAAACCACTCCCAAAGAAATCCCCGTTTCTAAAGGCCCAGTAATAATCCACCCGCATAAATTTGAAAATATGCTCTATCCCGGCTCCCAGCTCCACGTATTGTCCGATCGTTTCATTTGTGAGATAATTAGCTGCAGCAACCGCCTGTAAGTTTAGCTTCTTCACTAATGGGATTTTATTAAATATGAATTCGTTAAAATGGTGCTCATAGTGGGCTTCAAAAAATGGCTTGGTGGTACTGAACTGATAAAATGGCAACAATTCGAATTTGAGAGGCTCATCTACCTGACTAAGCGAAGTTTGGTTTCCTGAAAAATGTCGAAAATCAACGAAAGTGATTGATTTGTCATTGAGAAATCCACCTGCTGCTATTGCGTAATTACTCGTGCCCACCAGTCCCAAACTCATTTCATCGGTAACCTTTACTTCCACAAAATCAAAATTCACATCGCTACCAAGGGTTTTTATTCCTTTCCTATAAGTGACATATACCTCCGGGTATTTGGAGCTGTATACAAACTTTCGATCAGGTCGTGTAGCATACGTCTGCTTAAATCGAAACCTGAATGTCATATCAAAAACCAATGCCTGATGACGGTCAAATCCTGTTTGAGCCAATTCCATGTTTGCAGGCTGATTACTTGTGAAATTTGTTTTCTCTTCAGATGCCCAAGTAAAATCTGTCGTGTTGGTCAATGTATCTCGCTGTGCATACTCGAGTTTGGTATTTAACAGAATGCCATTTTTTACCTCTTGCTGGTAGCGGAAATAGCCAAATGATTTTTGAAAGATCTTCATGAAATTCTCTCCATTTACTAACGTCACGTAGCTATTAATAAACGGAGTGATGGACTCTGATTCATCAAACTGAGAAATGTACCTACCGCCTCCTGCGTAGAAACGAGTGAACTTATTATCCAACTTTCGATAGCTCCCTTCGAGTTTAGCATTGAATTTTTCATTTGAAAAACCGTACCGAATCGCTGGGCGAATCCAATATTTGGTTCTGCCATCGATTTGCTTCCAAATAGTGGGTTGAATTTCAGGCACAAATCCCTCCACAGTATTGAATTGAAAAATACTGATGACGGCTGGTAATGACCAGTACTTTTCTTCCACACTGTTGAAGTGAGTAAAGCCGGATAAAAAGATCTTTCCAAGTGTGATTTTATTTCGCTCAGCGTCCACTGAATCCTTATAAGGCACACTCTCTTTTACCAATCGAATGCTGTCCTTGACCTGATAATCTTCAGCCTCGACGGTGGTCAGTGGTACTGGCCGTATGTTTCTCCAATAGGTAGTATCCCGCTCATTTGAACCCTCCTCTACTACTAGTACCTCAGGAGTGAAGTCTTTTTCTACAAACAGATCCTTTTCTTCTTTTTCCCCAAATTTTTGTTCGTATAGATCTGCCTTACGATAGGCTTCATAGTTTGGCTCTACTTCATAGTTGGAATACACACCGATGTAATAACCGCTACCCTTGAAACCAAAAGCTCCAAATCTGAAGGAGTATTTTTGAGAAATTGGCATCCAAATATCATATTCCGTAGGAGCAAAAACCTGGTTGATTTTCAAAGAATCTATGAACTCAAGCCCTCTCGCTTTAGTAACGAACAAATCGATGGTATGGAACCGCCATTCATCTTCTACGATATAGACTATCCCCTCAAACACCGGGTCCGTAGACCGTTTAGGAATTACCTTGATTTTATTTATCAGTTTGCCATTTTCCTCAAAGAATCCCAGCCATTCAAAATCATAAAAAAGGAATGATTGCGGAGCAATAGGTGACACAAACTCACGCTCCATATCCAGGTCAATGAATTTATTGTAGGCATTGATGTTAAAGTCAGAAGCACGGTTGAAGCTAAAACCCTGCTCATTACCACTCACCTTCGAACTAATCATTCGTTCGGATACTTTATCAGGGAGCTCAAAAGAAAACCTGGAAACAGATTCTGATAGATACAAAATGCCTGTATCCACAGTTACTTGTTGCCCAAGTATTTTATCTGGCTTATCGTCAAGTCTGAACAGCCCTTTTAAATATGCATCGGTCTTGAAAGCTTTTACTTCACTTTCATAGAACTTCCTCAGTTTGATCGCCTCTCGGATCACTCGATATGCCGGATCTTCATCCCCGGCAGTAACGATGACTTCCTTTAGTTGTAAGGCCTGTTCGCTTAGCTCAAAGTCATATCTGATGGTTTGATTTTGACTGATCGTGACTTGCTTTTCAAAAACTTTATATCCTACGTGTTGTGCCACAATCGTATGGGAGCCGGGAGGAGTCTTTAAGAAATACTGACCTTCGCTATTTGAGGTCGTTCCATTGGTGGTTCCTTTAATATAAACAGTAGAAAAAGGGAGTGGCTCCCCGGAAGCACTTTTGGTAAATCCCCTGATTCCTGTCTGTGAAAAAGCATGGATATATAAAATTGTAAAAAACGCTAGGGTAAGAATTCTCATTAGGCTTGTGAAAAGGTTTTAGTGATAATGCATAAAGCTCCCATTAGGTTGCATCTTTGCGTTTCTTCAAAAAGTTTTTCAATGTGAGTTAACTTGGCAAAAGTTATACCATAAGGTAAAATTGAGCATGCAAAAAGTAGCAATAATAACAGGAGGTTCATCGGGAATAGGTAAATCATTGGTGTTAAAATACGCGAATGAAGGATATGCGGTAGTATTTACCGGCAGGAATGGAGAACGTATGGCGCAAGTGGTTTCTGAATTGGGTGAACGGCCTCACCTTGCACTGGAATTAGACGCAGCTGACAAAGAGGACAATAGAAAAATGGTAGATGAAACCATTAAGAAATACGGAAGAATTGATGTACTCATCTGTAACGCCGGCATTTCTATGCGTGCCTTGTTTGAAGATGTAGAGCTTGATGTTTTCAAGCAGCTCATGGATATCAATTTTTATGGAGCAATATACGCGACCAAGTTTGCCCTGCCTCATTTACTAGATTCCAAAGGGACCATCATTGCAATTTCATCAATTAATGGATGGCGGTCTACTCCAGCGAGAACCGCTTACTCATCTTCAAAATTTGCCATGCAAGGATTTTTTGAGGCACTAAGAACCGAAGTGATGACCAGGGGGGTAAACGTCTTGGTTGTTTGCCCCGGCTTCACCAGCTCCAACATTAGAAATGCAGCATTAACTGCCGATGGCAAAGCACAGGGAGAGTCACCTCGCAACGAGAAAAAAATGATGACCTCTGAAGAAGTGGCAGAACGAACGTTTAATGCCGCCAGAAAAAAGAAACGTGATTTGATTTTAACCTTTGAAGGTAAAATGGCTGTGCTGCTGAACAAGATCATCCCATCGAGACTAGACAAAATGATCTATAACATGATGAAAAAGGAGCCGGATAATCCGCTTAAATGATTTTAAGTCTGGCGTTTCGAATAAAGACTTCTTTCCCGTCCCATTGAACTTTTGTCCAGACATTATCCTGATCGATAATTGTTAGTTTATGTCCCTTTGGTAGTATCTCAATTGGTTCTGCACCTGCTGATGGACCTGACCGAAGAAGCGTATTGTCAGCAATAATAATTCCCTGCTTCGTTGGATTAATATTATTAACACCTAAGATGAACAGGAGAATAATAATTTGAATCACTCCTGCTGCTAATGCCGGCTCCTCCATTTTAGATTTTCTGAAAATATAGACGAGTAATAAAACAGAAATAGAAATCAATATTAGAAGCATCTGCGCTCTGTACTTGCTGAGCAAAGCCAAGAAATAATCTGTGTCGTTATAAGAAAACCCTCTCAACTCATGGGCTTCTACCAGTTCTTCAATCTTACCAATGACCTGCCTGTCTGCAGATGCAGCGTAATATTTATCCAGGAAATAAAGTGCTTCTGCATAGTTTCCAAGCCCATCCTGGATAAAAGCCATCTTCAAAAGCATTGCGGATGTAAACTGTCCTGACGAGTAAATTTCTTCATACACATCAAAAGCTTCTGTGTATTGCTGCTGATTAAATAAAGAATCCCCCTGATCTAAGGTGGTGTTTTGAGCGCTTAAATCAAGAAATTGAACATAGAATAAAATTCCTACAAATAATCTCACGTTTATTCGGTCAATCATGTGGTATTATTAATTAAGATTTCTATTTTTGCATCCGCAATTTAAGGCAAGGGTCTTGAATTGCACTTCTTTTTATACGAAAGGAGATTATAAATGACTGGCTAGCTCAGTTGGTAGAGCAACGCCCTTTTAAGGCGTGGGTCCTGGGTTCGAGCCCCAGGCCAGTCACACTTTAAGCCTCAACAATAGTTGGGGCTTTTTTTTGTATCATTTGGGCGAGAAGTCTATCCCGTAAGAACGAAAGTGATCTACGGGAAGCCCCAGGCCAGTCACACTTTAAGCCTCAACAATAGTTGGGGCTTTTTTTTGTATCATTTGGGCGAGAAGTCTATCCCGTAAGAACGAAAGTGATCTACGGGAAGCCCCAGACCAGTCACACTTTAAGCCTCAACGATAGTTGGGGCTTTTTTTGTATCATTTTGGGCGAGAAGTCTATCCCGTAAGAACAAAGTGATCTAAGGGAAGCCCCAGGCCAATCACCCAACCAATCCCAACACATCTTCAAGCGTCTAATTGAAAAAGCCCCAGCTAATAATTTAACTGAGGCTTTAATTCTTCCCTTAGCTGATTTATCCCTTAGCTGATTTAGGAATTTTTATCTGAATCTTCGTCCCTCTATTCGGTTCACTTGAAACAGAGATGTTACAATTATTTTTCTCAAGCAAACCCAGACTTAGACTGAGACCTAAACCGGCTCCCATTTCCTTATCTGTACCTGCTTTTGACTTCTGTATTTCTTTTTTGATGATGGACTGAATCTGATCTGATGTCATGCCGATCCCGGAATCTTCAATGCTTACAATTGTTTCCGACTCGTTTTGATTGCCTACCACCTGAACATAACCGCCTCCATTGGTATACTTAATTGCATTATGAATCAGGTTACGAATCGCTACCTTAAAATGATTTTCATCGATCCAGGCCTCCATTTCTTTCGGAGTGTCGATTTTAAAATCAATATTTTTCTTAACTATCAAAGTGTGAAATAGATCTGCATTCTCCTTTACCACATTATTCACGTTCACCCTGGCAGGATATGCGCTGATACCTCCAAGCTGCATCCGTGCCCACTCCAATAATTCATCGACTGTGGCTGTAAGACTAGAAAGGCGCTGCTTCAAACTGGATTGATATTCTAAAAATTGCTCTTTTGAGATTACATCATCATGATTCAGGTTCAAAATGCTATGGAATAGATTCAATGGGCTTTTGATATCATGAGCAATGATCGAAAACAATTTGTCTTTGGTTTCATTTGCAACCTGCAAGGCTCGATGTGCCTTTACCAGTTCACTCACATCATCCACGCATATAGCCACTGATTCCACTTCTCCATCGGCATTTACGATTGGTTCATATTTTCCATTTGCTGATATAATCGACCCATCCGGCATAGTGCTTTCTTCTAAGAAAGAAACTTGCGTTTGGGTGTTTATCGACTCCTGAAACATTGGTTCATGCTTTTCGAAAATATCTTCAGTCAATACTTCCCTTCTGCTTCGACCAATTAAATCCCTTCGTTTATATCCAAACCGATCGGCATAGTTTTGATTTACAAGGATGAATTTACCTTCCGTATCTACCAGCGCCATCAAAATAGGCGCATTATCCAATAAGGACCTCAGCGTTTGCTCATGCTGATCTGAACGATCGAAGGCTTTAACCAAAATGGACCTAAACACAAACAAGAATAGGTACAAAATAGAAGCGACAACCAGGTTATTGACTAGTGTCATCCAATAGGCAACTCCCAGCTCCACCCCCTGTAAATCCAATAAATAGACCTTAAGGCTTATAAAAACACCGAAAATCACCCAATACGCGACATGTTTACTAATCCCATCAACCAGAAACATGGATATCGCCATGGCAGCAAATAATAAGTTTTCAGTATCTACAAATAACAGTTGATCACCATAAACTAACGTGCTTCCCATTATAAGCGTGACCCCAGTGAAAATAAAATATCGCTTTGAAAATATGATTTTACCTTTCCTGTTAAAAAAAAGTGATAATGAAAGCAAGATCGTAGCAGAAAGACTTAAGGCAGGCTGTAATGATAAACCCAGGGCAATGGTCACCAATGTCAAACAAGCACAGGATGCCATGCAGAAGAGTATCAGGTAATTAAATAGCGCAATCCTCCTCTTTTCCAAAGGGGTGGAGGCATAGTGCATGCCCGTCCTTAGTATATTTTTAAAGGAAAGCGAATTCATGGTGAATTAGGTGAACGCTGGGTTTCGTCTAGTTGATATGAGAAATTGCAAAAAAGTAACCTGCTGTTGTGAAGTTTTTATTCGATCGTTTAAACAACTTAGTTCTTTTGCAACCTGTAAGGAATTAGAATTTTTATTTCAGTCCCATTGTTCGGTTCGCTGGATATGCTCACGGTGCAGTTGTTTTTCTCAAGCAATCCAAGGCTCAAACTTAGCCCCAGACCTGTGCCAAGCTCGCCCCCGGTTCCACTCCTGGAGTTTTGAAGCTCCTTTTTCATAATAGAATTAATTTTTTTCAGATCCATTCCTACTCCGGTATCCTTTATTGACATGGTGATTTTATCGTCATTCTTTCTTACCAGGGTAGACACCTCCCCATCCTTAGGAGTAAATTTTAGCGCATTGTGTAACAGGTTTCGAACAGAAATTTTAAAATGATTTTCATCGATCCAGGCATCTAAATCTTTTGGCACGTCAACCTTTAATTTGATCTTTTTCTTATGGACGAGCTCTTTATAAAGAGAGACATTACTTTCAATAACCTGATTGACATTTACTTTAGATGGGTTCGCATTAATTCCATCGAGCTGCGATCTAGCCCACTCTAACAATGTATTCACTGTCTCTCTTAATGCGCTAAGTTTTTCCTTTACTTTCTCCTGATGTTCAAGAAATTCTTCGTTGGTAATAACTCCATCCTTAGAAACATTGATTAAGCCTTCAAACAGATCCAATGGACCTCTGATATCATGAGCTACGATAGAGAACAAACGATCCTTGGTGTCATTTGCTTCTTTCAATTTAATCTTTGCTGTCTCCAGTTTGGAAACATCATTTACAAATACGGTTGCCCCTAAAATTTTTCCTTCGTTCGATTTTATGGGAACATATTTACCACCAGCATAAAAACTACTCCCATCCGGCATATCTGTTTTTTCCAGGAATTCTGGACTTGCACCATTCAACGCTGCTTTGACCATGGGCAAATGTGTATTAAGAATATTAGCAGGAAGCACCTCTTCTACACGAGATCCAATAATTTTATCTCTTGCCATACCAAAAGCTTTTTCATAATTAAGATTTACCATCTTGTACCTAAAGTCTTTATCAATTAGGGCAATAAATAGAGGAACATTGTCGATCATCGAGTACATGATCTCATCCTTCGTTTTCATACGAACGAATGCTTTCATCAAAGAGGACCTAAAGGAATCAGCAAACAAGAAAAGCAGCAGGCAGAGAATACTTGTATTTTGAAGACCCAGATAAAAATCAAGATTGTAGGGTAGGCCCTGAAAGTCATGCTTGACAAACTTCAGCCACATGAGTAATAAGTAAATGGACAGGTATCCAATATAGCGCCACCTGCCATCAAATAGTAGGTATATAACAGCCATAAAACCGATCAGAATATTCTCTGTCTCGTTGAACCTTCCTTGTCTAAATGCCACAAATGAGGCTGCAATAAGTATACTAACTGATAGGAAAACGTAAGTAAATCGGGCTGCAAGGTATTGCTTGCGATGATTTAGAATAAGTGCCAAAAGGAATGAAACACCTCCTAACCCAGTCACCACGTATTGAGGGTATAGGCCTTCGAAGATTATAAGAATGGTGACTGAAATTGCTACCAAAAAAGTAGCTATGGCCAGATTGTTAACAAACAATACCCGTCTGTATTCTAAAGGGTCAGATATCCCCTCTAAGCCCGCATGGTTAATCTTTCTAAAAACGCTCTTCATCTACAGGGTGTTTGTACCCTGCCAGCTCTTAATGTTCTTTCAATTTAATGCATTTATGAATAGCATTAATTAATTGCTCTGCATTTTTGAGTGGCTTTTGGATGAAGGCCACATAATCTACTTCGTAATTCTCCATTACTTCTTCCGGATGACTGGAGATGACGATTGTCATTGGTTTGTGATCACTTATTTCGAGTACTTCCGGTCCTTCTAGCCCGGAAATATTGATATCCAGTAGTAAAACATCGGGCTTATCAATGTCTATTCGCTTTGCAGCGTCCAGCGTATTATCAGAAATGCCAATGAGCTTCATCTGAGGCACTTTAGCCATGACCACTTTCAGTATTTCTACAAAGGCAGGGTCGTCCTCAATGATTAAGTATTGGTATTCTTGATTGCTCAATGTGCTAGATTTCTTTTATTCAAGTTAAGGTGGTTAAAAATAGAACTTTTTCACTGATCAAAAAACCAATCACCGGGATGTTAAAATCTCATTCTTAAATAAGATTCAAATCCATTATCTTAAATAAATATTTATGATCTATGAAACAGCCGCTAGCACTCCGTTTTGACCGTATTGTTAAAGAAAATCTTCCAAAAAGAAGCGAAATGATGCAGGTTCTAAAAGAAAGCGCCATTGACTCAAGTATTTTTTATGAGAAAGGTAATGGAGTCAGATCTGTTCTTGAGCATACCGGCCGTTTAACCGATTTTAAAGGGATTTATGGTTTTATCGAAAACGACAAGTTGGTCTTTATTGATGAATCATCCTACGTCATTCGTAGGCTTATCCGTCAGTTTAAGGGCAATAGCAAGTATCAGATGAAACTAGCCCACCTCATGCTGGATTACCATGGTTCACAATCGGACTACACGGCCAAGGATGCACTGGCCGCCATGAAAAAAATGAAAATTGTCTTTATGGACGTTCCTGATGATTTAGAAAGGCAAATAACTACGCTTTATTTGCAATGCCAATATGAATGCAGATACAATCGGTTTGATTAATCGAATGACTTAAGTTTTTCAACCAGCATTTCTATGGCGCTTTTCTCTGGTGCTCTTTGAACTTCTGTAATCCGCTCACCTATCAGTGAGGCCACCGGCTCCAACTCTTCATAATGACTACATACAACTTTTAGCATGGCAACCAATGGCAAGAAAAGGATCATACCTGCTATGCCCCACAAAAATCCTCCGGCAATAAGCGAGAAAATGGAGAAAAGTGCATTTATCTGCATATTCCCACCTACAATTTTAGGATTAAGGAAATTGCCTTCAATGAACTGTATGAACCAAAAAATAAGAATTACTCCAAGCGGATACCAGTAGCTATCGAAGGCCACAAATGCATAAATGGTAGGGATGAGCCCACCAAGTGTGGTTCCCACATAGGGAATAATAGCAAGTAATGCAGCCAAAAACCCAAAGAAAAAGGCATAGTCCATCCCCAGAATTAAAAGGCCAACTGTATTGAGTACACCAAGTACTAAAATGAGTAGCAGCATTCCTGTAAAGTATTGCTGACCTACCTTCTGCACCTCTCGGAGCATATTGATAAATGATTTGCGCTTTTTCTTATCTGCAAAACGTGTCAGAGCTTCTGTTAAATGCTCACTATAAAACAGAATAAGAAATGTGTAAATAGATGCCAGAACCACAAATGATAGAAAGGATCCCGTTACACTTACCGTATCGGAAATGATCAAAAAACTACTGTCTGAAAACACATTGGTTAGCCGATCTAAAATGGTTTGCGATTCAATGTCAGGAATGATTTGAACTTTGTCATTTAAGAAGGTCACTGACTTTTCTAATGTCTCCCTGAGTTTTTCCAGGAAGTTGGAATACTGGCTTGCCATATTGATGATTTGGGCAGAGAAGAGTACCAATACTCCGGAAAAAAGTATAAAAACTCCACCCATAGTCAGGATGATCCCCAGGACTTTTTTAAGTCCTTTTTTTGTCAACCATTTTACGATAGGATATAATATGAAAGCAAACAGCATCGCAAAGAATACCGGCACCAGCATGCTCTTTGCAAAATGCATGATAGCTACAATTCCAATAATGGAAGCGATGGCATAAAAAAACTTACTGAATGATAGGTTCATATGTACTGTTTCAGAAAGTCAAAGGTACATTCTGAAAACACAAAAGGACATGCGGGGAATAAAAAATCCTTGAACATGTAAAACTCATTGCTGAGAAGACTGGACTATACAACGAGTGGGTTTTAGGTCCAGCTGAGTAGTGTGAAAAAACCTTTCGAGTTCAAGGATACCTCGGTTTTATGCTTAATTAATAAGATCATCATAATTAAGCTCCTGCTTTAGATATTGAATGTAACGTAGCTCATCAATATTGAACTTGGTCGCCTCGGAAAGAGAAATGAATTTATCAAGTCCTTGGATTAACCATTCAAGTTCAACATTAAAGTAATTTGTAAGAATTCCTAATGTTGAATTGTTTGGCACTCTATCACCTTCACACCAATAAGTTACAGTAGTGGAACTTAAATTGAGATCTTTAGATAATTGAAGTGGAGTAATTTTATTGTTCCAAAGTAGCCAAACAAGCTTTTCGGGGAATGAACTATGGAACGACTTTATCAAATCTTCTTTTGTTGTATATAGATCACCTTGATCAAATTTTAACCATAGATAGGACACGTTAAGGTGAAATGATAGCTGCTGAATAACTCCTAGTCTGGGATAAGCCTTACCTCTACAGTAATAGGATATTTCAGGCTGACTAACACTTATTAGATCACTAAGTCTTAGTTGAGTCATAGATCGTAGGCTCATAGCTCTTTTGATTCTTTGATCAAAACCTTGCATTAGTTGGTGGCGAACTGAATTCTTGTATTTATCGGTAGATTGTGACATTTGATAAGTTCTATACTATAATAATGCCAAATTGAGTTTTTGGAAAAACGATCCTTTGAGTTCAGGAATACGACCGTTTTATTATACTTTAATAAAGTAAAGAGTTATATTTAATTTATTCGAATAAAAAACATGTCTGAGAAAAATAATGTCGGTATAGACATCTTTGGAATTGGTGAATTAAGTAAAAACTCAATGGAGATTTTGAAATTAATTTACCCTGATGTTTTAAAACCAGGCTTAAGTCAAGTAGGAAAGGCATTGGGTGATGTATTGGAGTTTAGCGTTTTGCCAACACTTTTATTAAAGGGGGTATCCGAAAAGGCTAAAATACACTTCATAAGGCATATGGATAAATATAGAGAAAAAATGAGTGGAGTTCAGGAGTCAGAGGTTATAGAACCCCCTACAGAAATTTCTCTAGAAATTCTAGAGCATTTGTCCAAAGTAAAGGATGAGAAACTTGCCGATCTTTTTATTGATCTACTATCAAAAGCATCTAATAAAGCTACTGTTAGCCACATACACCCAAGGTATGTTTACGTTTTAAAGCAAATTTCTAGTGATGAGGCAATAATATTGAGAAGTTTGATGAAAAGGCATTGGTTCCCCATATTGAAGTTTAAGACTTATGATTCAAGATTTTTTATATATCTACTTGATGAAAATTGTATGAATGATATAAAGAACAAAAAGGCCATTAGTCTGTACTGGAACAATCTCGAATCTTTAGGAATACTGAAGGTGGATGATCAGGTTAAAACAGAAGGATTTGGGGTGAGTCTGGATTTAAAATCCAAAATAGAATTAATTGATAATTATATCAACCCTCAAACTGATGTTATTCAAAGATATATTCAATCTGGCTCTACTGTTTCCCAATCAGATGGTGAAGAATTTGTAAGTATGAGAAATACGGAACACTCGATTAAAATAGATCAGCCGTTTTCATATTCAACTTGTACCCAATTTGGAATTAACTTTTTATATGCACTGAAAATCGAAGTTAAAGTGTAAAGAAACGAGGCTTTGAGTCTCACAAAACGAAGATTAAGAAAACTTTCTCATTCTTTCATTATTCTAAATACGATTCGTTCAGAATCTTTTCCTTCAAGAGTAATCAGATAAACTCCAGTGTTCAGCGCTCTCAAGTCAAGTGTTCGATTGAGAGATCTTAATAACTTCCTTCCAGAGAGATCAGATACTGTAGCCCGTTCAAGTTTTTCCCATTTTATGACTAAATAATCTCTTGCCGGATTTGGGTAAATAATAACATCATCATCCAATTCATCTAACCCTAGCACATCTCCTTCCACGTCAATAATTGTAATATCGAAAGTCTTAGAAAAGCTCAATCCACCATTATCAGTTGTAGTAATCTCAAGAGAATGTGATCCCGACTCCTCATAATCAAACTCTACCTTAGACAAAAGTTCATCAACAGCAATTTCGAACAAGTCATTTTCAGTAGGAAAGCTATATGTAAATGATTCATCGCCATCCTCATCTTCTGTCGATAGTATACCAATTAAAGTCCCAGCTTCTCTATTTTCTGAAATTGTATCAGATGATATGAATATGTCACTTGGAGCTTCGTTTATATCGTTTAACGATACACTTATGGTTGCAGTATTTGTAAATTCTCCGTCATCTACTTCTACTATGTATTCAAAATTGGAATTGGTCTCAAAGTCCAGCGGTTCAGAATCTACAACTGTAACCTCAGCAGTATTAGCATCAATTTGAAATGCTCCAAGATCGTTACCAGTAGTGATCGAAAAGGTAAGATCATCATTTTCAGGATCAGATGAGGTTAGAGTTCCAAGAGAGGTCCCAACCGCGGAGTTTTCATCTATTGTAAAAGAAACATCAGTAACGGATGGAGCTTCGTTTCGGTCGCTCAGGCTAACTGAAATTGTCGCTTCACTGGTGAGCTCTCCATCGTTCGCAGCTATAGTAATTTCAAAAGTCGGGTTGGTTTCAAAGTCCAATGGAGTTGCATCGGATACTGTTACTTCAGCAGTATTAGCATCAATTTGAAATGCTCCAAGATCGTTACCAGTAGTGATCGAAAAGGTAAGATCATCATTTTCAGGATCAGATGAGGTTAGGGTTCCAAGAGAGGTCCCAATCGCGGAGTTTTCATCTATTGTAAAAGAAACATCAGTAACGGATGGAGCTTCGTTTCGGTCGCTCAGGCTAACTGAAATTGTCGCTTCACTGGTGAGCTCTCCATCGTTCGCAGCAATAATAATTTCAAAAGTCGGGTTGGTTTCAAAGTCCAATGGAGTTGCATCGGATACTGTTACTTCAGCAGTATTAGCATCAATTTGAAATGCTCCAAGATCGTTACCAGTAGTGATCGAAAAGGTAAGATCATCATTTTCAGGATCAGATGAGGTTAGGGTTCCAAGAGAGGTCCCAATCGCGGAGTTTTCATCTATTGTAAAAGAAACATCAGCAACGGATGGAGCTTCGTTTCGATCGTTCAGGCTAACTGAAATTGTCGCTTCACCGGTGAGCTCTCCATCGTTCGCGGCAATAGTAATTTCAAAAGTCGGGTTGGTTTCAAAGTCCAATGGAGTTGCATCGGATACTGTTACTTCAGCAGTATTAGCATTAATTTGAAATGCTCCATGATCGTTACCAGTAGTGATCGAAAAGGTAAGATCATCATTTTCAGGGTCAGATGAGGTTAGAGTTCCAAGAGAGGTCCCAACCGCGGAGTTTTCATCTATTGTAAAAGAAACATCAGTAACGGATGGAGCTTCGTTTCGGTCGCTCAGGCTAACTGAAATTGTCGCTTCACTGGTGAACTCTCCATCGTTCGCGGCAATAGTAATTTCAAAAGTCGGGTTGATTTCAAAGTCCAATGGAGTTGCATCGGATACTGTTACTTCAGCAGTATTAGCATCAATTTGAAATGCTCCATGATCGTTACCAGTAGTGATCGAAAAGGTAAGATCATCATTTTCAGGGTCAGATGAGGTTGGAGTTCCCAATGAAGTCCCAATTGCTGAATTTTCATCAATTGTAAAAGAAACATCAGCAACAGATGGAGCTTCGTTTCGATCGATAATATTAATTGTAATTCTAGCTGAAATTGGATCTGTATTTCCATCAGAAACACTAACCTCAATTTCTAAATTCTGCAAAGACTCGTAATCTACAACAGAGGAATCTAACAGAATTAATTCACCATTTGATGAGTTTATCTCGAAAGTATTAGAATGATGCCCTGACAATATGGAATAAGTTAGACTTTCTCCATCTGCATCATCAGCTTGAACAATCCCAATCAGTGTATTCACTGGAGAGTTTTCGGTTAAATCAAATTGTTGATCACTAATTGATGGACTTGAATTTGTAAAAACTTCTAGGTTTTTACTGTAAGAAATACCTCTTTGGTTTTTTGAATAAGATCTAAAATAATAAGTAGCATTTGGACTGAGATTGGATAAGGTTAGATTGAAAGTGTCTGTATTAACCTGAATTGCTTCTTGAACTACATTCATTTCTCCTATAGTCGGATTTTCATTTAGTCCATAAACAAATCCGTATTCTGTTATATTTCCACCACCATTAGAAGTAACATATCCTTCTACAGTGGTAGATTCGTTTGAAGTGAATAATAAACTGATACTAGATTTAGACTTAGATATGTCTCCATAGAAAAGTGAAGTTTTATCAATATCATATTGGGTAACTATTATATCCCCAAATCCATCTCCATTTACATCTGATATACCTTCTACATTATCGTAAAACTCTGTCCCAAATGTTGAAAATCCCCATATCGTATCGGGATTTTCGGGTATTCCGTTGATGCTCCCAAAAAAGACTTGCACAGAATTGTAATTTTCTTCATCATATCCTAGAATCAAATCATCAAAACCATCATTATTAAAATCTACTTGAGAACTTATGTAAGAGGCTATATAGCCATTATCAACATTTCGCGTGCTAACTTCATCATTGAAATTTTGCAAGTACGCAACTGAATAGTCAGAACTTATTCCATTATCAGAACCATAGAAAATAAACACATCATTAAAGTCAAGACCAAAAGTTCTATTTTCTCTCGCTCCAACGACAATATCATCAAATCCATCACCATTCAAGTCTCCGACTTTATTCAGAGAAGTGTATCCAAAACCAAAATAGGTGTTGTTAGCAATTTCGAAACTTGGTGAAGCAGAAAAGAAACTTGATTGACTTAGGCCACTATCAGATCCTAAATAAACTTCGATCGACTTAGCAGCTCGCCTTAAGTATACATCATCATATCCATCATTGTTGACGTCTCCGCAAGAGGATACCGAAGAGCCGAGGTAGTCAAAAGTTAAATCTGTGGTAAGCTGCCAATTTGGTTCTGTTTCAAATCCGGAAGAATTCCCGTAGAAAACAACTACTCGTCCTTTATTAAAACTACCAAAATCAGCATCGCCTACAATAAGATCATCGATACCATCCCCATTAACATCCCCAGCATTTTTGATTTCCATTTCATAAGCTGCTCCAGGGTCACCACTAACAGCATACGACCAATTGCTAATTTCTAAATCATTCTGTATCCCTAATAGTAGAACCACCTCATCATTGAACATCAAAACAACATCTGTAAAGGAATCTCCATTAAAATTTCCTGAAACAAAATCTGTAAAGTCTTTCCCCCCAAAGTCTGAATTTGTGATTAAGGTGGTAGGTTGACTTGAAGGGCCATTGGTTGAACCATAAAATATGTCTAAAAATCCGTTATCAATAACAGCAAAGTCGGGAAAACCATCTCGATCAATGTCCCCGATATTTCTAGCATACGCCTCTCTTGATAAACCAGATGTGTATTCATATTCCCAATTAGTTTGTCCAAAAATTGGCAAGCATGTTATAAATAAAAAAAATGATAAGGCAGTGAATTTAAGTTTCATGATTTATGGTGGATTTTTTTGTTTTAGCTCCCAACTAAAAGAGTTCGTGCTTAGAATAGCAAATAATTATATCGCTAATCAAATCACCATCACTAAGTTTTCATATACTCATTTATGAGTATATTATGACTATGGAAAACGTTAGTTCCAAAAATGAACTGGATAGATATTACAGGACTAGGCAATTCGCTAAAGAAACTTCTTTAGGCCTAGATAACTATGACTCTATATTTAGCATGTACAATCAATTCTTCTACATAGTTGATTATAGGACTCATGAGATTTGCTATGTGGGTGGTGAAATAGAGCCTTTAATAGGTATAAATCGAAGTAATTTTAACATGGATTATCTATTAAATCATGCTGTTCACCCATTCCATAGGATGCAAGTATTAAATATTTCTACCTGGTCTTATGGTATTGCATGGAAGTTTAAGGATGAATGGGGTAATGAAAATAGAGATTTCAACCTTAGTGCATTTTATAAGATGAAGAAATCAAATGAAAGACCGATATATATTCATAGAAATACACAAATACTAAGTAGAGATTCAAAGAATAATGTAACTAAAGGTATAACATTTATTACGGATGTATCTGGCAATTTCAACCTTAAACAATCAGCCCTAAGTGCCTGTATAATCTCTCCCTATGGAAATAAAATCACCTATAAAAGCAAGCAAAGTAAGATTCACATTACTGAATCGGAACAAAAAATTTTACATTATCTCTATCATGGAAATACCTCGAATCAAATAGCATCAAGATTATCCATTAGCAAGCATACTGTAGATACTCATCGAAGGAATTTGTTAAAGAAATTCCAGGTTAATAACACGCCGGAAATGCTTCATGAAGCAATAAATCAGTCATTTATTTAGGGGATTAGAAAAGAAATTAACAATTCATTAAATACTTCGGGACTCTCATAGCATGGACTATGAGTAGAGTGTGGAATTTTTACAATATCATCCCTCCAGAGTCCATTCAATTTAAGGCTTTTCAAATAATCCAAATTGACGAGCTTATCATCAGAACCGTGAAAAATAGCTTTCTTTCCTCTAAATGAATTCCAAATTGCTATCTCATCTCCAAATTGCTGCCTAGCAACAGATTGCCCCAAATAAAGTCTTGCATTCGAGTCAGTCTCCTTAAACCATTGTTTGAATAATGTCTGATCTTTAATTGTTAAACAGTTAACATAGCTTTCGAGCTCGCTGGAGCTAACGACAGACTGATATGGGATTCCATCTAAAATATCTGGAAATGCTTTTCCTATAGTATCTAAGGAGTTAATCGGAGGTGCTTGGAAAATCACAATACCATTCAAGTTTTTAAGAAGCGGTAAAATCTCAATCGCAATATGCCCTCCAAGAGAGTGACCAACTAAGGTTGTATTCGATTCCTTCAAGCCCAACTTGTCAAACAAATCAGATATCACTTTTGTATATCCTTCCAAGCAGTAATCTAATGGGTTTTTAAATGGCTTGCTATTATAATGCCCAGGCAGATCAATTGCTATAATTCTAAATGTTTTACTGAGCAACTCATCATCTATTTGATATTTAAAAACTTGATGACTAGACGAATTTCCATGAATAAAGAGAAGAGTTGGATCTCTTTGATTCAAGTTATCGTAGTATGAAACTTGACTATTTCCTATTTGGTCAATTTTAAGCATATCTGAAATATAGCCAACCCATGCTAATTCGTTTTCGCTACATACCTAAGAAAACCTGCGGCCGTTCCGGCCGCTAAAATTTTAGGTTTTTTAAGGCATAAGGCGAATCAGAATATTCATTAAAAAAAATTTTCTCCACCAATATTGCCACCTAAAAATCAAAAACCCCTGAAAATCAAATGATTAACAGGGGCTTGAGTACCTGAGGATGGACGGTCCGACGATTCGGTCGAACCAGCATTTTTTGTGGAGCATAAAAAAATCCTCCTCAGAAAACTGAGAAGGATTCGTACCTGAGGCCGGAATCGAACCGGCACTCCTTGCGGAACACGAGTTTGAGTCGTGCGCGTCTACCAGTTCCGCCACTCAGGCAAATATCTTTTTCCTAATGAGTGAGAACAGTAGAATCCTACAGAACAACAGCTCACATTTCGTGCGCGCCTGTACCGACATTTCGTCGGGATCTACCAGTTCCGCCACTCAGGCATCATCCGTAAACGGTGGGCAAAAGTATCCAAACAAAAATAAGATTGCAATAAGAGCTGGTCTTTAAATCTTAACCACCAAGCATTACAAAGGCTCCCCAATAAATGGGATCCTTGTATTTCTTCTTGATCTTACGCTGCGCATTCAAAAATGCCTCTCGTTTATTCCCATTTTTCAGATAGTCCTTATAAAAAGTGGTCATCAAATCCTTCGTTGCTTCATCATCTACCTTCCACAAGGACATCACCACAGATTTGGCTCCACCCACAAAAAAGGCTCTTTGCAAACCATAGATTCCTTCTCCAGAAGCAATCTCACCCAGGCCAGTCTCACATGCACTCAACACAACCATCTCCAGGTTATTCAGGCCAAGATTCATGATTTCATAGGCTGTCAGAATACCGTCCTCTGAACTATCATCCATTTTTTCATTACTTACTCCTGCTAGTAAAAGACCTGAACTTAGCATTGGATCAGCACTTGGTGCTTTGTCATCCTCCATAAAAAATCCATGAGTAGCTATATGAACGAGCTCTTTATTCAATTCTGCTTTCACAGCCTCCTCTTTCGCATCTTCTTTTAATAGGGTCGTACATGTCGCATCAGCTTTGGATACCAGTTCCTGTATTTCAGTAATTTCTTCCTCTGTGCCGGGCAGGTCAGCTACATTGCTAATCATAGCAAAGCTCCTGGTAGAACCGGAAACACCATTAGATCCGCCAATTTTGTAAGCAGGCCTCCCTACCAAAAGCACGTTTTGGATATTATCAGAATCTTCCGCATTCAGATTTAAGGACAAAATATCTTTGGATGAACTGATCTGAACAATCGCTAATTCATCGATCAAATAATCTTTAGACAATGGATTATAGAGCGTATTGATACTGATCTTGTGATATATACCATCGGGGGAATAGAAAATTTTCTCTATCCCATTGGCGGTTAAGTAATCATGAATTTTCCTCCAATAAATCTCAAATGATTTAGGATCTTCCAGCTTATACTTAATGGCATTTTTATAAACATTGAATCCCTTCTTCTCTATCTCATCACCTTTACCGATGACTATGAGTTCCGGATTATCTTTTTGATTGGTTCCGACTAATGCCGTGTAAATTCCCTCACCATTTAGTTCTGTTCTGATGATCTCTACCGAAGCTTCACCCGACCCAATTTTTTGCCTGATCTGATCAAAGGTTGGTGATGTCTTTGCAAATGAACTGCCAAATTCTGCTGACTTCCTGGACAGCTCTTTTTCCAAATTATTGGTTTTCTGAAGCAAACTATCCAACCGCTGCTGACTCTTCTGCTTTACGTCACTTTTCAGTGATTGCAGGTCAGCTATTTGCTTTCGTGCTACCGTCCATTCCGAAAACAATTGGATTAACTCCTCATCTCCGCTATTGAAAATTTGCTCCCTCACTTGCTTTGTGGAATTCAGAAGCATGCCTTTGGTACTTAATTCCAAATTGTACCATTCTTCTATGACATCAGGGTCAATGCTTCCTTCTTCTTCCGTGGATCGTGCCACCACATAGACTTTAAAGTTATTCAGCAACTTCTGCTTCTCTTCCACGAAGGTTTTTTTCTCAGACTCAGAAAGGTATGTGAACGAGTCATTGATTTCCTTTACTTGTACTTTTGCCAGTGAAATAAGTAAGGGTTCTGCTAATTCATACTGCTCTGTTTTCGTATACAGGTTTGCCAGATTGTTCACTGTTCGTATATATCCAGGATGAGTCTCAGAATAATATTTAGCATACTTTTCTTTGGCAGACAGCATGGTTTCCAGCGCTTCATCCTTTCTATCCATTAAATCATACAGCAACCCAATGTTTGAAAGTGCCGACAGGTATTGAGGATGATCTTCCCTTACCGTGTATTTAAATATTTTAATTGCCTCCTCATAATCTTTTAAGGCTAAATCGTAGACTTCATTTTTCTGGTAGTATACTGCCCGGTTACTCAACAAGTTAGCATATGCAGGATGCCCGATCCCTGATGACTCCTTTTGCCAATCAATCGCCTGATTCAACAACACTAAAATGGAATCGTTTTTCGGGTTGGTTCGGGTAAGAATATTCGCAAGGTTTGTTGCTAGTGCAACACGTAACCCGGAATTTTCGCTTAAAGAAATTTTCAGTGCGGTTCGATAGCTGGATTCCGCCTTCTCATAATTGGCCAGTGCTTCATATAGCGCCCCTAAACTATTGAGTACCGAGGCATATTCATTTGTATCAGTAAGCCCTTCTTTTTGCAGAATACCACGTGCTTTTGTTAGGTATTTATCAGCATCTTTAAAGTTTTGAAGTAGATACCGCTGGTTACCCAGGGATTGATAAGCTACAGCAAGCTTTTCCGGAGCTGTCTCAGCGTTCGCCTCCAGGTCAGATATGTAGCTGGAAAATAATTCATCAGCTCGTTCGAAGCGCCCCATCTCAGTGTGCAGCTTACCAAGCTCTAGCACAGTTTTGGTGTAGGTGCCGCTATCCGTTAGATTCCTACTCCTATGAGCTATCAGGGATTTACTTAGTTCATTTAGCTGCTTGTACTTCTCTCCGGTAGCCCCGAATAGTTCCGCCTGCTCCAAAAGCAAAGAAATATAAGTGGGAGAATCTTCATAAACAGTTTCGGCTTGATCATAATATTTCTCCGCCTCCTCATACCTAAACAGCAAGACTGACAATCGAGCGCTATTAAGTAAAAAATCATCTACCTGAATTCCGGCTTGCTCACAAATTGCTCCATTCTTTTCGCACCACGAAAGTAGTTCAGATGCAGCCTCGAGTGCTTTCACATAGTCTTTTAAGTGAACAAACACATTGTAATAATCTTTCAAATAAGCAGGGTACTCAGCCTTTTTGGACATGTAACCTTTCAAGTCCTCATAGAACTGTGAAGCTTTTTCGTATTTTTCCGAAGACATCAAAAGTGCACTGTAATTTTCTGCCACGTGCAGATAAAACGAACTTTTACCATCCCCTAAAAGCCCCAAAAGCTCATCGTAATTCTTCTCTGCTTCGCTGATATTTCCAAGCCTGCCCTCTACATAGGCCAAATCATCCAAGGATCGTGCATAGAGCTCATCAGGTTGTCCAATTTCTTCACGATGGATTTGGACTGTTTCGGTTAGTATTTCCTTAGCTCGCTCTACAGAATCACAGTTCAGGTAGTAAATGCCAAGATTTCTGTTAGCAGATAATGTAATGGGGTCACCCACACCGTAAATTTCTTTGCGCAGGTCAATGTCCTCTTTGCTACGCTCAATGGTGCTTTTACAATCTCCTAGCTGGTAAGCAATAAAAGCCAACTTCGAAGTGAAAAATAGCTTTACAGTATCCTGCGTGATCAGCGATGTATTTTCTAAAGATTGCTGTAGGTTGATTAAAGCTTCTTCTGCCTGTTCAAATTCTCTATTATCTATGAGTGATTCTACTTTGTCTACCTCAGTATCAAAATCAACCTGATCTTGAGCCAATACAAATGGTAGCGTCAATAAGAATATTAATGGACTAAAAAATAGTTTCTTGTTCAATTTTCCCTTCATAATTCATCAAAGCGTAAACAATTTCCTCTTCTGCGTCATTATTCGACGCGATTAAAGTAAGGTATTCATTATCATTCTTAATTACGGAAGGATTTATTAAGGAAGCATTTAGTTGATAGCCTACAGTATCAATGACTGCATTCTCTTTTTCATTGTAAACTGTTGCATTGAGGTAAGATCCTTCCGAATTTTTATTGTGAGTAAACAACCATAATGATTGCTCTTGTCGGATCATTCCTGCGTACTCACCCTGCAGTTCAATTCGACTGGTTGATTCAACCTTTCCATTAAAATTCATTCGTGATAACGTATAATAATCAGTACCTTTTTGAAGAATTGTAGCAACTCCCTGCAGCTGATTTACGATGACATTCTTGATCGTATCGTTATTCTTGAGTAGAGCTGTAAAATATTCATTTCCACCGGTAGACAGCTGAGTAATCCATGCTTTCCCATTATAACCTCCAATAATCATAGAACTGTCCCCTACGATTTTAAAATAGGAAACTTCGCTGTTCTTGTAAGGGCTTAACTCCCACACTTTCTCATAGTCTTCACCCATGGGAATGGCTCCTATCAGCAGGTTATCTTCTCCTCTGATTCCTTGAATAAGGTGCAAACTATCATTTAACTGCAGCTTCTTTTTTGCACAAAAACTATCTTCTTGAAAAGCCCCGGGGATAAGGAAAATGCTATCTGCTTCGTAGCATTCTGTCAAAGAGTCAGTATTGAAAGATTGAATACGCATTTGTTGCATCAGCCCTTCTAACTCCTCCTTAAATGATGTGTAGTTTTCTTCTTTCTGATTCTCAGCAAAGGTCTCACTGCCGTTTCCTTCGGGCATCATTTCATCAAAAAACCATTGGAAAGTTTCCTGACCATGATCTGTAGCGATGATTTGCTCATCGAGACTATCCGCCTTATTGAAAGAGGTATATAGATTTTGATAAATCCGTGCTTTCCGTGAAATATAATCGTCAGTCGGAGGCACATTCAATTCATTGCAATTTTTCTCATATGTAAGCTTGTTGCCATACTCCAACTTAGCGATTAGGTATTGGAAGATGTCTATTAAAACTGATTCGTTATCATATTTCGTAATCAGGTTGATGATGCGCTGAAATTTTAGATCATCTAGCTCTGCCTGAATGCATTCATCTCCATTGATCATCCGATCATTAGTTGCCATGAAAAATTTGTAGGCATTTTTTATTTCATCTTGCAGGCCATCCACTTCCACTTTCAGCAGATTTAAGAATCGATCTGACCATTGTTTATAATCCCATACGTCAATGTTATCAGCAAGGAAATTCGCAGGGGTGATCCCATTCATTCGGAAGTGGTCAATCTTCTTCTTATTCACGATCACTTCTCGTTTTTTCTTGTATGGAATCTCCTGATACAACTGTCTGTAAATATCCAGGTGATACATGGAAGAATCGAAACTCACACCTACAGACCGAACAGCAATCTTGAGCGAATCATCCGCTTTGAGGAAAAGTTGTCTTAAGTTGTCTGCGCTCGTGTTGATATCGATAAACCCCTCTCGAGCCTTTAAATAATGATATACTGCTCGGTCATAGTTTTCTACAAGCTCTTCATACTTCGTAGAATATTCCTGGGTATTTTCATAATTGCTTTCAATCTTGCGGACTCCCATTCGGGTAACAGAGTCCCTATCCTTCAAATCAGGCACATCATACCAATCCGGATTTTTTGCAACCTCTTTATCATCCAAATAGTTTTTGGCCAGACCAAAATTCGTTTTTGCATTATAAATTCTTTGCCTCGAGGCAACACGATCAACTACTGGATCTAAATCCGTAAAAATGTTAAGCTCAATCTTGCCCAATTGATAGTATACATTGGAGAATTCAACATTTTCTTTTTGAAACTGAATGAGCTGATCATAAAAAACTTCCTTATTAACAGTGGCTCTGTCATTCATGATTTTTTTGAATGCGCCAGTTTGTGCGTAGGCGGAAGTGCCTATCAGGAATATGAGAAATATGCAGTGCTTTTTCATATTAATTATCAGATAGGATTTTAAATTCTACTCGTCGATTTTTGGCCATGTTTTCTTCCGTGTCATTCGGAAATCGTGGTTGTGATTCACCATATCCAACTGCCACTAAGCGGTCTTTATTGATGGCATTGTCCTGCAAGTATTGCAATACTGAGTTAGCTCTAAGATTGGAAAGTTGAAGGTTATATTTTTCTGGCCCGGCATTATCTGTATGAGCAGATATTTCAACTTTGTATTGCTCATTCTCCTGCAGGTAACTGACCAGCTTGTTTAGCTCCTCGTAGGATCCTGCATTCAATTCGTAGGAATTGTATTCAAAGGTGATGTTCTCTAAAACAAGCGAAATATTCTCTACAGACTGAAGCGTTGCGCTCATTTCCTTTAATTCCTCCTCCTCCGAAAGATCTAACTCTGCTGAATAATAGCTATACCCTTCCGCTGAAGTACTTATTTCATATACTTCACCATCCCTCAGTTGTAAAGTGATTTTTCCATCCTTTACATTCCGTTTGGTCTTCTCATTTCTTGTAACATTATAGACCGTAATTTCTAACCCTAAATTGTTTCCCGATTCATCGGCAAAAGAAAGAGAGACATCTTTCAGCTTTCTCTTCAATTCAATATCAAAATCGAAAAAGTCAAAGATTACCTCTTCATCAAAAGGGAGGTTAAGGGTGTCAGGGAAATAGTTTTCTGAATTAAAAATGATGTTTAATTCCTGTCCCAGTGCAATGACCGTCTCTTCACCTCTGGTGATATCCATATTCTCGATGAGTTGGAAATCTGAATCATACAGAGACAAACTCGCATCGATAGGAAAATAAAACTCTTCATCAAAAACATTGAATGTAACATCCACGCTAGGGAATAACTCGAAGTTATTCGTCAAAGACAACTCAGTGGTCTCAATCAACTTTGACTGTGCAGAATATTGATCCTTATAGGCAAGAAGCGAAAACTGTTCATTCATTGGAACAAATAATTGGTAGTTACCATCTGCATCGCTGAGTGCCTCTTGAAAGACTTTTGTTGTGTATGGATTGATCACCTGAATGGTGGCTGAAAGTGGATTTCCCTGCTCATCGAGTACCTGGCCCGAAACCAAGGTCATTTCCACAGGCTGAAAATCTCTACTCAGCTCTTTTGACAGAATCATTGACTCAATGCGATCTTCTCCTTTCGAGAACTCTCCAGAGTTAAAATAAAGGGTGCTATCACGATCTATGGACGGATACACTAAATCATCGTCACCAATAATTGACACAATTGGCTTAGGGTTATACCTAAATAAGCCATCAATTTTTGCCCAGAAAATGGAGAATTGTTTTTTAGCGATCCGCTTTCCCTCGGCATCTTCAATGTCTTCATAGGAAGAGTAATAGAAGGACTTGTTATCCCTGGCATAATATGGCGAGCAAATACAACCTGTATTGTATACCGGTGGAAGCAGTTCTGGATCTGTCCATGTACCTGACTCTGTCAGTTCTGTATAGTATAGCTGACCACAAAAGTCATCTGCTTTTGCGTCCGGTGGCAGTGGACGAGTAAAGAGTATCTTTTTTTCGTCTGCCGAAATTGCAGGTCCTTTTTCATCTTGTATGGTATTGATGCCAATGTCCAACGGCTGAGGTGCTGTCCAGCCACCATTTTCAAATTCCGAATAATAAATATCGAAATCAGGTTTTACTTCATTTTTAGCAGCAAAATATAGCTTTGAGTTATCAAAATTTAGCTGGAGATCTCTGATTTCGAATCCGCTGATTATATCATCTTCGAAGATTTTAACTGGTTTTTCCCAATGAGAAGAATCATACGAATAGTCGGAAATATAAGGCTTGAAGCTCCCGTAATAGTTTGCTACAAAAACCATTTTGGTGCCGTCAAAGCTAACTCTCGTCTGCTTGACAATTGCACCCGTATTTATGTGCTTTAACTCCTGGGCGGATATGGTTAAAACAGATATAAATATGACAAGTGTAACAACTACTTTAAAGGTAGACTTGTGAACTGGCATTTTCAGGTTAGGTTATTAGTGCGAAAGGTAAAAAAATGGTGATTGTTTTACACTACCTATGTCGGGGTATAATTTTCATCAAATGAATAGCCCCCCAATAAGGGGGCTTATAACAGTCTGATTTATTTTCTACTTAATTGGAAAGTATATCTCTGTCATCCATTCTGCAGTATCCTTAACAATGGATGGATCGGTAATGTATATTTCCCATGGATTACCGTTTGCTTCATATCCATAAAAACTCATGTAATCCATAAGGTCATTGTATGCACTTTCCATTAAATCATAATTTCCCTTATGAATGGTTTTAACTGCCAAACCTTCATAGGTATTGTCGCTGATAATATTTTCGTCTTCAACTGTTACAAGTTCAGCGGTTGGAATGCCACAAATCATCTCTGTAGATGCTTCGTCATAGCTTAGCACAATACTTATGGGTGGTCCTGCCATTTCAATGTCATTTGAGGAAACGTAAGCCATAGCTGCACCAAATCCCCCACTCATTGCTTCACCGATTTCAGCCGGATCTACCGATGAAGATGCTTTAACTCCGATATACGGCTGTGCTTCAGTTTGAACTTCATCTATTTCATATGTGAAATCCGGTCGGGACTCAACACGTGTTTTCAATTTGACCAATGTCCTTTCATACATTGGACCTATCATACTTTCAGTTGCTAATGAAAAGAGCTTCATGATACCTGAAATATTGGTTTCATCATAAGTGTAGGTGACATTCGTTGAGCCATCCTCTTCATTTAAAATCCAGGAAACCGTAGGTTCACCGGGATAACCTTCAAAACTCATGGTGGATGTAACCAGCATGTTTTCGTCAGACTCGATAATCTCCATCTTGCCCTTTCCAAGATCAGGATTATCACTATCCCAGCTGTATTGTGCTCCTACACCTGAAGCAGGCCCTTCAATAATCACTTCTGCCGTAGTGTCTATTTCAGACCATGCCGAAAACTGATCGAAGGTTTTGAAGCTATTAACTTCCTTAAAAACAGCTTCCACCGGTGCGTCGATGGTTATCTGGCGCTCCATGTGATTTTCTGATGGGCCAAAAACAATGACTCCAAGACCTAAAACCAAAAGTATCAATACAATGACTCCAATAATTTTTAAGACTTTCATAGTTAGTTTGTTGATTTTTGTGATACAATAAAGTTAATCATTGAAAGAGACAAATCGATATGCTGATTTTTGGAAGAGGTTGTTGGCACACAACATAGACCTGCTGCCTATATTGTTTCTTTTTTATGTGATTACCATTTTCTTCCCATCTCCTGAATACGATTATTTAATTGTAGGCAGTGTCTACTTTGGATATTACATCCTTTTCGAATCAAGTAAATTAAGAGCTACTCCCGGTAAATTACTGATCAAAATCAGAATCGTAAATGATGACAAATCCAGAAGCTCCATCATTCAGGTTACGCTTAGAAACCTCTCTAAGGTACTTTCCCTTCTAATTTGCTTTGGAGGCTTTATAATGATCTTTTTCGATAAGAAAAACAGAGCTTTACATGACTATATCGGAGGTACTGTGGTATTATTTGATGAAGAATAACTTAATTTCGCCAAGTAAAAGGACTTCCTTCAAATTATCATTTATATTTCTGGTTAAATTTTAACAGGTAAGGATCTAATGGATAACAACAATAATTCACTACTAAGCCGATTTGAAAGTTTTTTCGAAGGTTTCATCTTCTGGAGTAGATGGGTACAAGCACCCCTTTATACCGGGCTGATTATAGCCTCATTCCTTTACTTATATAAGTTCTTTCAAGAGCTTCTGTATATGATGAAATACATCACCATATGGGATGAGACAGAAGTAATGATCAAAGTTCTTGGCTTGGTAGATATTTCCATGGTAATGAACTTAGTAGTAATGGTTACCATTGGTGGATATTCCATTTTCACCAGTAGAATTGACGTGGATATGCATGAAGATAAGCCGCTTTGGCTCGAAGGTCTTGATGCCGGTCAATTAAAGATCAAACTTGCAACCTCACTTGCCTCCATTTCCGGGGTTTATCTATTGAAGACATTCATGAACTATAGAAATGAGGTTGAAAAAACCAGTACGGAGGGAGTAATCATTGAGATTGTTATCCACATGGTATTCATCATCTCCGCACTATTATTATCACAAACTGAAAAAATCACGCACAGTTATCATTCTTCACACACACTTCCTGCTTCCGATGAGGAAGAAGAAGGTGAAGGACACCATTGATAACTTGCTTTAATAGCACAATAGAAGCCGAAACATTTGTTTCGGCTTTTTTATTGCAACTGGATTGTATTTATAAGCAAAAAGTTATTTTTGCGATCCCTCATGCGCACGTGGCGGAATTGGTAGACGCGTCAGGTTGAGGGCCTGGTGACCGTTTTAGGTCGTGGAGGTTCGACTCCTCTCGTGCGCACTTACTTATTTTTGGTCTTAAAGGTCGGTTTATGATACGATACAATCGTCTCCACCGATTCTTACTATCATCCCTTCTCCCAGAGCACATCAGCGAACCAACTTTCAGAATCAAGAAAGTCTTGTTTTATGGAAAACGCTGATGCTGCTGCTAATTTTGTCAATTGCTTGTGATCGTATTTCTTTGATATTTCCATGAAAATTGCCTCCCAGGCTCCAAAGTGGACCTTTTCATCCATTAGATTCACTACCTGATCAATCTTACTAATTAAGTAACTCCTGCACTCACCTGTATGTGGGTTGTAGTATGGATAATGCAAGAATTGATTACGGTCGAAATCAGCACCAAGCTCGTCATTGATTCGATCAAGCAAGTTTAGATTGAATTCACGTGTTACACCCTGACTATCATTGTAAGCATTTAAAATGATGGATGGATCTTTTTTAAGATCTACACCCATAAACAACAAATCGCCTTTTTTGAGGAAATTTTGAAGCTTAGAAAGAAATGAAACAGCTTCCGATTCAGAAAAATTTCCAACATTAGAACCCAGAAAAAACACAATATCTTTTTCCGGACTCTCTGCTATCTCTGCCAAGGCATCAAAATAATCTCCTTCATAAGATTCTATTTTCAATCCGGGAATTTCTTTTTTCAGGTTGCTTTCCAGGATCGATAGTACATTACCAGAAATATCCACAGGAGTGTAAGTGAAGTCCACTTTCGCTTCCATAAAATGTTTAAGCAACACCTTGGTTTTCAATCCGTCTCCCGCACCTAACTCGATGATCCTGAAAGTTTCCGTTCCATTGATCGCCCGTAGAATTGCGTCTTTATGTGTTTTGAATATTTCGAGCTCCTTCCTGGTCAGGTAATACTCGTCTAGGTGCATGATTTGCTGAAATAACTTATCTCCCTTTGCGTCATAGAAATATTTGGAAGGAAGACACTTATTGTCTGCATGCAGTCCTTGCATAACATCCTCCGCAAAGGGTGACAGTGTAGTGAGTACTTTGGTCATATGGTCTTTATATGTGCTTAGCTAAACGAATGCCTGAAAACATCCATCTTAAATGAGGATGAAAAAAATTACGATAAGTGGAGCGAATATGATTTCTTGACGTACCAAAAGAGCCTCCTCTAAGCACCATTTGATTCACCATAAACTTTCCATTATACTCTCCCAGTGCTCCTTCCGGAGGATTATAATAAGGATATGCTGTATACGGACTAGAAGTCCATTCCCACACGTTTCCAAAGAAATCAAAATCTGAGGTTTGTATTGGCCTAAATTGTTTGCTATCTACAAAATTTGTCTCTTTTAGAACATTTGGTGAATAGATATTGCAAGCCACCTCCCATTCCTGCTCCGTAGGTAATCGGCAGCTTTTCCACCGAGCAAAAGCATCAGCTTCATAGTAAGAGATATGGCAAAGAGGATCGTCCTCATTGACTTTTTTATATCCTCCTAATGTATAACTCCACCACTCTCCTCCATCTTCCTGATGCCAGTATCGAGGTGCCTTTATTTGATTTTCATTTACCCAATCCCATGCTTCAGAGAGCCATAGCATGTGATCTCTGTATCCACCATCCTTAATAAATTCAATGAATTCCCCATTGGTAACAAGGCCAGATGCCATCTGATATTCATGTAGAAATATTTTATGTCTTCCTCTTTCATTATCAAAATGAAATCCATCACCTTCAAATCCTATTTCATAGATACCCTCATCGACATTTAACCATTCCGATTTCACATCGATTTTCTTCACATCCTGAATATCTTCCCTGTAATGAGGGTGCAAAGGGTTGTCTCCTAATATCCGCTTAATATCATATAATAGTAATTCCTGATGCTGCTGCTCATGGTTGCATCCAAGGACTACAACCTCCTTTACCTCTTCTTGTAATTCATTTGATTGCAAGTAGTTCTTTATTGCGGCATCCACATGCTGTCGGTAGCTAAAAACTTCTTTAACCGTTGGTCTGGTAAGCTGCCCTCGATTTTCTCTCGTCCATCGATCCCCGGCTGATATGTAGTAGCTATTGAACAGGTAAGGAAATTTCGGATGAAACTCTTCATAGTCAGTAACATTAGGCTTTAGAACAAAGGTCTCAAAGAACCAGGTCGTGTGTCCTAAATGCCATTTCAGTGGGCTTACGTCCATTACCGGCTGAACAACAAAATCTTCAGTTTCCAGCGGTTCACACAAGTATTCAGTATGTGACCTGACCTGTTTATAAGTTTCTAAAAGGTTTGATTGCGTTGAAATAGTAGATTCCAAAACGATTTCAGGATTTTTTTCAATTTATATATCTCTACAACGGAATCCACGTAAAAATGTCTTTTATTAGAAAAAAGAAACCCTATCCGCCGGCTGGCAGACAGGGCCCTCAACTAACCAAAAAAGACTAGAACAAATTTTTGTTCTTAGCTATCTATGTAAGGGAATCAAAATCCCTGCCAGTTAGTTAATCGTATAGTTAAAGAATCTTAAAAGCAAAGGATTTTTATGCAAACACAACTGCCCACAGATGGAGGGCCTATATACGCCGAAACCGATCTTACCGCCTTTATCACAGAGCCATGGAATGCACTTTCTTCACTTGCCATTTTGCTACCAGCAGTGTACTGGGCGTTTAAACTAAATTGGGAAATTCGGCAATTCGGGTTTCTATACTTTCTCATGCCTTTACTTTTTTTAGGTGGAACAGGCAGCCTGCTTTACCATGCTTTTAGATCCTCAAAATTTCTTTTATGGATGGATGTGTTTCCAACAGCCATTGTCACGTTATCAGTTAGTATTTATTTCTGGGATAAAATTTTGCCTAAAAAATGGCAGGTAGCAACAGTGGTGATTCCGTTTACATTCATGCGATTTGCAGTTTTGGACTATTTCACCGGTCAGCTCGCATTGAACCTCAATTACCTTTTAACAGGCTTTCTGATATTCTTTCCAATTCTATTCTATCTCTCAAAAAACAGGTATAAGCATCTGTCATCAATTCTCATTTCAGTCATATTTTTGTCACTGAGTTTGATATTCCGGAGAATCGATTACTCAGTTGCGTTGCTAATCCCAATGGGGTCTCATTTCCTGTGGCATATCTTTAGCGGCATTGGTGCGTTTTATTTAGCTAAGTACCTTTATTTAATCCGAAAGGATGAACTGCAACAGAAAACCGCATGAAAACAGTATTCTTAATTGTAAGCTTTTTGTGGATTACTCCTCATCACACTTCAGATCAAACGGCCGTAACAAACGAGGAAATCCAGATAATTCTTGATCGCCATAATTACTGGCGGGCGGAAGTGGGAGTACAGCAAAAGCTTGAGTGGTCAGACGATATGGCAAAACTCGCTGCTGACTGGGCAAAAAAACTCAAACGAAAAGGGTGTGCGTGGGAGCATCGTCCGGATAATAAATTTGGTGAAAACCTATTTAAAGGAACTGCCGGAGCATTTGATGCAGCGTATGTGGTAGATGCATGGGCCAGTGAAAAAGCAGACTATAATTACAATAAAAACAAATGCAAGCCTGGGAAGATGTGCGGCCACTACACCCAGATTGTTTGGGATACAACCACCAAAGTAGGCTGTGCCAAGATTACTTGTGATGGCATGGATATTTGGGTGTGTAATTACGACCCCCCGGGCAATTGGGTGGGCGAAAAGCCTTATTGATACTCATCCCACATTCTTATTTATTGCTCACCTGAATGAGTAAATTCATCTAATTCATAATCCAACTTCATTTGTATGCAATAGATTTTCGTTAAAGTTGATTAATGAAAATCGTGACTTTCATAATAGGGTTAGCATGCATAACATCAGCGTTTACTCAGGATATTTTTGATAAGAAAATCTTATCTAACCCCTATGTCACTTGCCAGGATGTTACATACAATGCACCAGATTTAATTGTAGACTATTATAAATCCGATCAACCAGATAGCATGCTGCTTTTCATCAAATATTGGAAACGTAAGTGCATGAATCCTAAAGAGGCAGATTGGTTAAAAACATTAACTCATATTCGATTTGGGAGATATGACTCAGACCAAATTACAATGAGTCAGATTAATGAATTGATCAGTTATAAAAGAATAAATGAGATTATTTATTATTACAGTTGCTTCGCGGAGGCAAGTTTTCAGGAAAACAGCTATGATCACGAAATAGATTATGCAATAGACAGCATAGTTAGGCTAATTGCCCATGAAACAACTTCAGAAAACATAGACGAGCAGCTAATACTTAACTTCTATGCTTCTAAAACTCCATCATTTAAAGAAATAAGTAATGCTCCTACTTCAAGTAAGCTAAAACAACTTTATGAAGAAGCAATAAGCAGAACACTTAATGAACCACAAACTCATATTGGTTTTATAACAGGAGCTGTTCAACATTATGAAAATATTTCATTTTTTGGAAGTCGCCCGACAATGGGTTTTGTAATCGGAGGCAAGACCATGAGACATAATTATGACTTCATTATGGACTTTCGAATAGGAGCTTCGAAAGAACCATATTCGTTTATTTACAATGACTCGTTAATTACTGATGATAAATGGACCGGTATGTACGTGGGATTTGAATACACGTTTGATTTTTTACAATCTAAAAGAATAGATATCGGCATATCACCGGGAATAGGGTATGATCGAATTACTGCTTTAACAGCTGACAATGATTATGGAGAGGATCCAAAGTTTTTAAACAGTTTCAATCAAAATGTAGGCATGGTTCTTAAGTACAAGTTTCTATCCGAAAATTTCATTGGAATTCATTTTAGATATAATTGGACCGATTATAAAAATCCTGGCGGCACAGCGTTGGATGGAGAGTATTTTAACATTCGAATAACCTTCAGCATGCTAAGTAATTTTTGGAGATCACAAAGACTGAAAAATCTTGAGTGGAGTAATAATTAACTTTCAGATGCAACCTTCGTTGTAATATGCTGTCATTTAAAATAAATCAGACACATGAAAACACTCATACCAACTCTAATTACCCTCATATTAACACTTCCATCTTTCAGCCAGAAAAAAACATTAGATGTCGGAAATTTCTCTGAGCTTTCACTTGGAATATCGGCTAATCTATACCTGAAACAAGGCGCTACAAACCGAGTAGAAGTGGAATGTGATGATGACATTTTTGAAGACATTGAATTCGAAGTAAAAGGTGATCGGTTAGTGATTAAACGAGAAGGAGGCTGGAGCTGGGGGAACGGGTGGAGACGTTCGGAGGTAACTATTTATGTGACTATGGAAAATATTGAAGGACTATCTGTAAGTGGTAGCGGCAGCATTGAAAGCGATGGCCAATTAAATGTCGAAGACATCCGCATATCAGTAAGTGGATCCGGTGATTTGGATCTTGACATTGAGGGAGATGAAATGGATTTACGAATTTCCGGTTCAGGAAGCATTCGACTGAATGGTACAGCTGAAGAGGCTGAAGCAAGAATTAGTGGTTCTGGCAGAGTAAAGGCAGAAGATTTGACCGTAAAAACATTTCAAGCACGGATCAGTGGGTCCGGTAGCTGCTACATTACAGCCATAGACGAAGTGGAGGCAAGTATCTCCGGTAGTGGAAGCGTGTATTATGCCGGTGACCCTAAAAGAGTAATTAGTAATTCTTCAGGCAGTGGTAAAGTGAGGAAAATGTAGTCTGGATTTTAGACACTAGACGTTAGATGTTTGACATTAGAGGCTCGGGAGACTAATTTTTTTATCCCCCCGATTTTATCGGTGGACGAATTCACATTAACATATGGGCGTTATCCTGAAGATTAATTTGTTAGATAAAGCAATCTCAACATTTACAATACCCACTGGATTTGTGCCTCTATACCCACTGAGCTAAAAAGTAAACCGATGATTTAGGAATTTTCATACAAACATTCATAATCTAAGGAACACTAACAGCTATGAAAGTAAACCTGACAGGGTTTTGAACCCTGTCAGGTTTGTTGAAATTTGAAAAAAGTAAACTCACTAGTGATCAAATGAACCTCAAGCAAAAGCCGGATCACCCAGCTCATTTTAAACTTCCAATTTCGACCTCAATTCTTATAAATCTTCCCCTCTTTCATCACAAACTTCACATCTTTCATCACTTCAATATCATCCAGAGGATTTCCAGGCACTGCGACAATATCAGCAATAAACCCTTCCTTAAGGGTTCCAATTTGATCTCCCATACCTAGAAGAGCAGCATTGTTAGACGTGGCAGCAATGATAGCTTCCATTGCAGGCATTCCGGCTTCCACCATATAGGTGAATTCACGAGCATTTTCACCATGCCTAAACACTCCGGCATCTGTACCAAATGCAATTGGTACTCCTTTTTTATAGGCCCTGGCAAATGTGCCCTGAATTTTAGGGCCAATCACTCTGGCTTTCTCAGCAACTACTTTTGGATAATAACCCGGTTTTTTAGCATTCTCTGCTACTTCCATACCTGCAGTAATAGTGGGAACCAGATAAGATTTTTTCTGAATCATTAATTCCATCGTAGCATCGCTCATGTAAGTCCCATGCTCAATGGTTTTTACCCCATTTGCTACTGCTCTGCGCATACCTTCATCTCCGTGTGCATGTGCCGCCACATGAAAACCCAGATCTGTAGCCGCATCCACAATCGCTTTTATTTCCTCTTCCTGAAAATGAGCGCCATCTCCGTCTTTGGCCACACTCAATACTCCGCCAGTGGCAGTGATTTTAATCAGATCTGCTCCATTTTTATATCGTTGGCGAACTGCTTTCCTTGCATCTGAAACGCTGTTAACCACACCTTCTTTCGGTCCAGGGTCACCCATTAGATCATCTCTATACCCGTTTGTCGGATCCCCATGACCGCCGGTTATGGAAAGTGCCTTCTCAGAAGTAAAAATCCTTGGTCCATCAATTAGCCCTTTACTTATGGCATCCCTTAATGAAACATTAACCCCACTTCCACCAACATCTCGTACGGTAGTAAATCCAGCCATAAGCGTTCGTTTTGCTATGTCAACAGAAAGAAATGCCTTATCTGCAGGATTGTCAGTAAAGGTTCGAATGTATCGATCAGGACTTGTCTCTCCCTCGATATGCACATGCATATCAATCCATCCCGGCATCACCGTATGATTTTTCAAATCAATCACCTGATCATTTTCTGAAGGGGTCATATACCCATTCTCAATCGCGACAATGTTCTTGCCGTCTACAACAATTGTTTTCTCATTCATAGACTTGGTAGAAACTCCATCTATGATAGTACCTGCGTGAATGATCGTTCGCTGGGCAAAGAGCGAAAGACAGAATAAAAGGGTAAAAAAGGTTAGGTTAAGTTTTTTCATCGTTATGCCATTAATTTCTTGTATTTGATCCGCTTTGGAGCTTCGTCTCCCAGTCTCTTCTTTCTGTTTTCTTCATACTCTGTGAAGTTTCCTTCAAACCAATAGGCTTGAGAATTTCCCTCAAAAGCTAGAATATGAGTAGCGATTCTATCAAGGAACCACCTATCGTGACTAATCACAACTGCACATCCTCCAAAGTTTTCTAGTGCTTCTTCAAGCGCTCGTAAAGTATTTACATCCAGATCGTTGGTCGGCTCATCCAGTAAAATCAGATTGGCTCCACGCTTAAGTGTAAGTGCCAGGTGCACCCTGTTGCGCTCCCCCCCTGATAAACTACCTACTTTCTTTCCCTGATCCTGTCCTGAGAAATTGAACTTACTCACATAGGCGCGCGCATTCATTTCTCGACCACCTAAGTCAATAATCTCGTTTCCTTCGGAAATTACCTCGTAAACTGACTTATTCGGGTCAAGCTGATCATGTTCCTGATCTACATAACTCATCACCACCGTTTCACCTACTTCAAAGGTTCCCTTATCAGGTTCCTCTTGCCCGGTGATCATTTTGAATAACGTGGATTTACCAGCACCATTTGGCCCGATAACTCCCACAATTCCACCTTGAGGCAGACTAAAAGACAAGTCTTCGTATAATAACTTATCACCATACCCCTTAGAAACGCCATTCGCCTCAATCACCTTCGCTCCAAGTCGGGGACCTGGCGGAATGTATAGCTCCAGATTACTCTCTTTTTCCTTCGCCTCTTCTCCAAGTAACTTATCATAAGCGCTCAATCTGGCTTTTGCTTTTGCCTGACGGCCTTTCGGGCTCATTCTCACCCATTCCAATTCTCGCTGAAGTGTCTTTTGACGTTTTGATTCTTGCTTATCCTCCTGAGCCAGCCGCTTCTCTTTCTGCTCCAGCCAGCTACTATAGTTTCCTTTCCACGGTATACCTTCCCCACGATCCAGCTCCAATATCCATCCGGCTACATTATCCAGAAAGTACCTATCGTGAGTAACTGCAATTACAGTCCCCTCATATTGTTGCAGGTGCTGCTCCAGCCACAATACAGATTCAGCATCCAGGTGGTTAGTAGGTTCATCTAAAAGCAAAACATCAGGTTGCTCCAAAAGCAAACGGCAAAGGGCTACCCTCCTTTTTTCTCCTCCGGAAAGGGTTTTAATTACAGCATCCTCCGGTGGTGTCCTCAAAGCGTCCATTGCTCTCTCCAGTTTGTGATCGATCTCCCACGCTCCTGTTGCATCCAGTTTTTCTTGAATTTCACCTTGCTTTTCTATGAGCTTATTCATTTTATCTGGATCATCAAGCACCTCCTGATCCGTGAATTTGGCATTCACTTCTTCGTATTCTTTTAGAAGGTCATTGATTTCCTTCACTCCCTCTCTCACAATTTCTATGACTGTTTTATCTGGATCTAGTTCCGGCTCCTGCTCCAGCATTCCCACAGAAAATCCGGGTGAAAAGGCCACTTCACCTTGAAAATCAGTGTCTTTTCCTGCGATAATTCGTAACAATGAAGATTTTCCTGCACCATTTAGTCCTAAGACGCCTATTTTAGCACCATAGAAAAATGATAAATAAATATTCTTAAGTACTTGTTTCTGCGGAGGGTGAATCTTGTTTACCCCCGACATTGAGAAGATGATCTTTTCGTCTGACATGCTTAAGTTTGATTTGAAATCGAATATACCACGCATTTAAGAATTACACTCACCCTTGGACATCTTACAGGTACCATTTGGATTTATTAAAGAAGACAAAGTCTTTTTAAGTGGCTGGGGAGCTAATCCCGATCGCGAAATAGGAGAAGTCCGTGATGAAGACATAGAAAAGTCCGTTCAATTTTTTAATGACAGATTTTCAGACCTAGAGAAGAAAATTAAAGAAGTCACAGAAAAAATAGATAGCACGGAAAACAAAGGATCCTTTTTGATGAAGCTGGTTCATTTACGGGAGCATTTACCGCAGCATGACGGACTTGGAGATTATCAGAAACTCCATGATGAAATCGTGAAGTACGAAAACCTGGTAAAAGACATCATTCAAAAAAATCGGGTAAGAAACACAGAGATCAAATCGGCTTTGGTAGAGGAAGCAAAACAGATCGCTGAAATCATCAATTGGAAGGAAGCAACAGAGAAAATTAATGATATAAAAAGCCGCTGGATAAAAACCGGTAGCGCTGAAGATGACAAAAACGAGGGCCTGGAAGAGGAATTCTGGGGAATCATAAAAGAATTTTTTGATAGAAAGAAGCAATTTTTTGAAGACAAGCAAAAACTTACTGAACATCGAAAGCGCCAATATGCAGAACTGGTGGAAGAAGCTAAAAAGCTATCAGGTATGCATGGGCAAGAACGGTTCAATAAAGTGAAAGAGCTAAAGGAACGATGGAAGGAGATAGGAGGAATCCCTGCCGAGTTTTACAAACCTTTGAATACTGAGTTTAATCAGCAGTTGAAGGGAAAGAAATTCACACCGGTTGACTACTCTGAGACTTTAACTAAACTAAAAGCATTTAAACAGGGGAAGGTAGCATATAACAAAGATGAACTTGACAAGTACAAAAAGACGCTCTTCAGAGATAAATCAAGAAGTGCCGATAAACACGAATGCCTACAATTGATTCAGTTGCTCCATGAAAGAGAATTTGTGAAAAAGCTATCTCAAAAAAGATTCCCTGATTTCGCCAAACTTGATGCAGACAAGAAAAACAGCATCCGTAAGGGAATAATCAATGACCTCATCGCTCGGGATAAAGAAGACTTAAGGACCTACGAAGAAAATTCAGCAAATTTTTCATCCGTTGATGGAAAAATGAACAAAATCGTTGAAAATAAGATTAAAGGTCAAAGGCGAAAGATCGAAACCAAGTCAAAATTGCTTGAATGGGTTGATTCTGGAGATTTTTAAAATTTCTGACAACTTTTTCTGGACTTTTGGTGTAAGAAAATTACCTTTCGTTAAACGAATTTTTGAATAAGGCGTGTATAAATTATAATAATATATATTTGCGCGCATTATTAAAACAGGACTTAAAACAGAGGCTATAATATGTATTGGACACTAGAACTTGCATCATACTTAGAAGACGCACCATGGCCGGCCACCAAAGATGAGCTAATTGATTACTCTATCAGATCTGGAGCACCGCTGGAAGTAGTAGAAAACTTGCAGGAACTAGAAGATGATGGGCAGCCGTTTGAAAATATTGAGGAAATTTGGCCGGATTATCCAACTAAAGAGGACTTCTTCTTTAATGAAGACGAGTATTAAGTCCATCCAAATGAGAAATTAAACTAAAGCTCCTACATAGGAGCTTTTTTTTTTGAAGCTATTTTCGGCCTGAACAACTGCTTTTTTCATACACCCGAATTCTCCTATTTGTAAAAATGGAAGAGTAGTAATTATTCTCTTTTCTAACCCAGAGGACAAAATGCCTCCATCAATCTCTCCTGTAATCTCTTCAGGCCTTAAAAAATTATCAATTGATAAAAATACCCCGAACGAGGTATTGCCAGATTGCCAATTGATAAATATGTTAGAGGTTAAAGCATTTAAACCTTAGAACATGAAGAAACTTTATCTAACTCTATCCATTTTATTAGTTACTGGTACTGTATTCTCACAGAAACTGCCTTTTCAGGGCAGATTGCTGGATGGTGGGAAACCGTACACAGGGAGCGCTACCATTGAGTTCAGCATTACTGAACCTGCATGGTCAGAAACTATATCAAATATCAGTGTTACTGATGGCTACTATTCTGTGGTGCTTGGTGAAACTACGCCTTTACCTGATACACTATTTAAAGAAAGTCCAGAGGTCATAATGAACCTCACTGTAAATGGGGAGGCGCTCAGTCCGGTGACGTTATATTCTTCATTCCTTCCTTATGCTGATGGGCCGGTTCAAATAGATACGGTTCGAAGTTATGCTGTGGAAGCAATCGGAGTGAATGATGAAGGAAAGGCCAGAATCACATCTACCAATGGTGGTTATGATGGAGTCATGTCTTTAACAGATTCTTTGGGAAGAACAGGCAACTTTATTAGAACACGCAAAACCGGCGGGTATCTTCAATTAGCTCAGCAAGATTTCACAGATGATTCGTTCAAAAGTGCTGCTTTAATGGGAACGACAGGTGATCAGAATAGCTTCATGGAGCTATATGGGGGTAATTCAACCGATGACGGTCTAGCAACCTTAGTTCTCGCATATGGAAGCAATATTGATTTGGATGGTCCTATTCCTGACGGCTATAGAAGAGGAGGAATTGATATTAAAAACTACTACGGAAATTTCACCCACAACATTTTCTCTGAACATATAGGAGAATCAACCATAAGTCACATCAATCTTAATGCGTCCCAAGACAATGGCGGACCTCAATATACCCTTAATCTCAATAGTGGAGATGGTGTTACTTCCGGAGGGTTTATCTCCCTTAGAGATGCTGGAGAAGCAGAGACCATTTCACTTGACGGATCTACAGGTACTATTAACGCACAGCAAATTTTAATTGACGGAGCGCCTATTGAGGGATCCGGTGGAGGAACCATTCAGCCGGATTCAGTTCGATCCAAGAGTGTAATTGTTGTAGGAAATTCCGGAGAAACGAAAGCTGATCTAAACTTTTTTGAACCAAACAATGCCGGAAGCCTTGTTCTATATGGAGCCAATGATTCAACGAAGGTAATCCTCGGTAGTTCCTCAGGAGGATACGGTGGTTTTCTCGGACTGTATGACTCAACGAGAAATATTGGAGCACAACTCAGAGTAACCAATAAAGGACGAGGAAATCTCTTTACTTATAATGAATCACATGCAAACACTGGATGGTTCGGTGGATTGAGTAATGATGGGTTCGTGCAGTTGATTTCGTATGACTCAGCAGAAGCAGTTTCTGGTGCTGCTCTCATCGGTTCGTTTGCAGATGGTCGTTTGCCTGAGTATTACCTGGAAGGTTCAGCACAAGAAAATTTTGGGTTAGGAAGATTCAGAGTTACTCCTTTAGGTAATTCAACTGAGGAAACAGGAAGACTGGAAATCAATCGAAGTAATGGTGGTGGGCAAGCAGTAATGACAATCGCACAAGATGATGGTGGTTCAGACCCAACAGGAACGAATGGTATCGTTGAGTTATGGGGTGACAACAGCATCAATTTTCAACTTGGTTCAGAAGGATATGAAGATCACGATATGGCATCCATTAACATGTATGGATCAATCGATGACGGTGGCGGATGGTGGTATAATTCTGCTCAGATGGCCACTCGCAGAACAGCCGATGACTCACAAGAGTATGGTGATGTTTCATTATTCAAGAATGAAGCAGGTTCGAATATGATCACCGCATACCTTACAGCAGGCTATGCAGATCAAGGAGGCGGAGGATTGGAACTGATGGACTCCCTTGGTACATTAAGAGTCTCTGCAGAAGCAAACAATGGTAGACTTAGTGTATCTAACATTTTGTCGATTGATCGAGGAGACGGCTCTTCTGCTGCTAACCTTTTCTTCGATGGAAGCGATGGTGGAGGAATCTCCATTCAAAATAGTGCCGATTTCGGAACACTATTCTTTAGTGGTAATGAGGGTGTATTAAGGTTGAATGATGCGTCTGGAGCTACTCAAATCAATATGGATGGAAATACCGGAACTATAGATGCGCAGCAAATTCTTGTGCAGGGAGTCCCAATATCCTCTGCCAGCGGTAATATTTCACCTGATACCATTACTACTAGCTCCATAAGAGCGCTTAATGGAGCAGGAAATGAAGGCGTTTACCTCCAGGGAAATACAGAAGGTGGAACTTTACAGCTAAGCAGCCCGGATGCTACCAATTCTTACAACCGCGCTACATTCTTTGCCGGTACAACAACAAATGGTGAAAACTCATTTGCCAACCTTTATGGTATGAATCCAACATCAGATGGTCAACAGCTATTGATTAATAATTATACTACAGCAAATGATGTATTTAACTCACCATTCACTGGAGGCTATCGAAGAGGTGGTACCGACTACTATGATAATGAAGGTACATTCTTGTCAGGCATTGGATCAAACAGAGATGACGTAGGAGGTAAGAGTGGTCTTGTTCTTGTAAATAGTGATGCAACTAGAAACGCCTACTTATCAGGCAAGTGGTGGGAAAATGCCAACTTGGGAATTCTTCAAATTTTTGGACAAAATGATGACGGCAGTGGCCTGAATGGTACACTATCTGTTGTCGAACTGGAAGCAGTAGATCAGAGTGGTAATACAAGCGCACAACTTTCATTAAAAAACACAATTTCAGCAGGCACTTCCATTGAAACGATTTTAATTCAATCTAACAACGGAACAGGTGCCGCCTCGATAATAGTGAATGATAGCTCTGGTGTTGCAGCTATTGACATGGATGGTGCCACCGGAAATCTTAATGCTTCGGGTACTGTTGCTGCAGACATTCTTCAATCAACTTCAGGAGGAGTACAAACTTCAGATAGAAGACTTAAGAAGAATATCCAAAACCTGGATAATCCATTAGAGAATACGCTAAAATTGAGAGGTGTCTCTTATCAGTGGAAGGATGAAAGCATTGCCATGCAAAATCAAATTGGAGTAATTGCGCAGGAAGTGGAAGAAGTTTACCCTGAATTTGTTCATACCAATGATAAAGGGATGAAAGCAGTCAACTATGCGCAGATGACCGCAGTATTGATTGAAGCAATCAAAGAGCTGAATGCTAAGGTTGAGAAGCTTGAAAGCGAAAACTCCAGCTTAAAAGCATCGCTTTCTGAAGTTGAAACGCTTAGAAAAGAAATGGACCAGTTGATGAAAATGTTAGGTGCAAATAAAGCAGCGAGCAAATGAAAAAGCTGATCCATAAACTGATATTTTTCAGCTTTGCTTGTGTGCTGTGCTTATCACTTAAGGCACAGTTTACGCAGCAAGGATATGCAACAAATACTGCGGGAGGCACGCTATCAGGAGGAAGTCTTTCCACCGAAGTGGGAACATCCACATTTGGAGGACGGCCAAGAAGCGAATCATTTAGATTCATAAATGGATTGCCTGCTTACAACCTGGAAAGTGCTATCGTAACAGTAGAGTCCAGAGCTGGATCAAATCCCATTACTGATGAAGTAGAAGCAATATTGCTTAGGGTACGACCTTCTGGTAAATATGACACTCTTGATATTATTACAAACACAGGAGGTGATTTTTCATTCAATCCTGTTTTCGTCAGTAACTATTTAGTGAATATCGATTCGGATCCTGAAAAGTACGTTGCTACTTATTACGGAGATGCATTTTTATGGGAAGAGGCTGAGGTTTTAGAACTCTCCGGTGATTCTACTGTACAGATACAAATTACTGCTGCTCCTCAAGAACGTGGACCGGATACTGGAGAAGGTATCGTGCGAGGAACCATTGAAGAAGATCTGGAGGATGATAACGGCCGAATAATGGCTCGTAGAAGAGCAGCCAAAAGAAAGTGCGGATTAAGAAAAAGAAGAAGAGGTGGACGCCTTGGCCAAGACAATGATGAATTTGAACTAATTGCATATGGTGAAACAAATGACAATGGTGAGTTTGAATACGGATTTCTTCCGGAGGGCACCTATCGATTCTTTGTAGAGTATCCAGGTATTCCATTGGATGAGTCCTCTTTCGTGCAATTTGAAATTGGTGAAGCCGGGGTGTCAGACGATGAGTTTGTTCTTGCAGCTTTCGTAAGCGAAGAAGGCATTGTTGTTGAGCTGGTGCTGGGTATTACTGATGAGATTTTCACGAATTTCAACATTTATCCAAACCCGACAGTCGGAACAATCACTGTCAAGTACGACAGAATCATTCGAAATAGCATGAATATGCAATTGGTTGATGCCAAAGGAAATGTGCTGATGACGAAGACCATTGACAAAAAAGAAGGTTCTGAGGAAAAAGTCAGTTTAGAAAACTATCCTGATGGAATGTATTTTTTGAAGTTTACTGATGAGAAAACACAAAAAAATACACTGACATTTAGGGTTATCAAGCAATAAAAACCTAATTACCGCCTAACTTCAAAATCCACTCTTTACGGAGTGGATTTTTTTATTTTAAATCCTCAGGTGTTGTTATTTTAATGTTGTCATAGGAACCTTCAACTAAAGAAACAGTATATCCGGCAGCTTCGTAAACGCTTGCATCGTCTGTAAAAATGCCAGACCCTGCCTTACCATAAGCATCTTTCAGCTCTGAAACATTAAAGGTTTGCGGGGTTTGAACCAGTACATAGTTGGATCGATCTCGGGCTATTGAAGTGTTTTGTTCTAATTCTCTAATGGAGTCCTTTAGCTCTACCACTGCTACTCCGGAACCTTGAGATTTGGCGGAATCGAATGATGTGGAAATTGTGTCTACCGAGACGAATGGTCTTACAGCATCATGTATAGCAACCAGACCCTCCCCTTTTATTATGGAAAGACCTGAGAGCACCGATGCACTCCGTGTGATCCCTCCAGACGTTACATGAATTTCTCTATCAGGAAAATATTGAAATTTTAATGCTTCCCACTGCTTTATATGAGCCTCAGGAAGCACTATAATTACTTCAATTCCGTGATCATATTCGAGGAATTTCTTAATCGACCTAACAAGAATTGGTTCACCATCTATCAGCAAGAATTGCTTTGGCACCTCACTCTTCATGCGAGTGCCAACACCTCCGGCAACTATAATGGCGTACTTTTTCAAGCTCAATTAGATGATAAGCATCGCATCTCCATAACTGAAGAAGCGGTACTTTTCCTTGATTGCCAACTGATATGCCTCTTTAATTAGGTCATATCCTCCAAATGCAGACGCCATCATCAGCAAGGTAGACTCTGGCAAATGGAAATTAGTAATCAACGCATCGCAGATTTTGAAATCATACGGAGGGAAAATGAATTTGTCTGTCCACCCAGAATTGTCTTTTAATAAACCATTGGCAGATACTGATGACTCCAGCGTTTTCATTGCCGTGGTTCCAACAGCACAGATCTTAGATTTCTCAGCCAAAGCTCTATTTACTCTATCCGCAGTTTCTTTCTCTACCCAATAGTTTTCAGAATCCATCTTATGCTTGGTAAGATCCTCTACATCCACAGGACGGAAGGTTCCTAGCCCAACATGGAGCGTAATAGCTGCCACATCTATACCGATAAGCTCCAGTCGCTTCATCAACTGAGGTGTGAAGTGTAATCCGGCAGTAGGAGCTGCCACCGCACCAATATTCTTTGCGTAAATCGTTTGAAAACGTTCACGATCTTCCGGCTCTGCTGAGCGCTTTATCTCTTTCGGAAGAGGAGTTTCTCCCAATGCATCGATCATTTTATAGAATTGCTCCTGATCCCCGTCAAATAGAAATCTAATGGTTCTCCCTCTACTGGTGGTATTATCGATAACCTCAGCTACCAATTCACCATCTCCGAAATACAGTTTATTTCCTACCCGAATTTTTCTTGCAGGATCAACGAGCACATCCCACAGTTTCATTTCTGTATTAAGCTCACGAAGTAGAAATACTTCGATCTTAGCACCAGTCTTTTCTTTGTTTCCATATAGTCTGGCTGGAAATACTTTAGTGTCGTTAAGAACAAATACATCATCTTCACTGAAATAGTCAACTACATCCTTGAAAACTTTGTGTTCTATCTCCCCAGTGTCTTTGTGTACGACCATGAGACGAGAGTCATCTCGGTTCTCAGTTGGGTGAAGGGCAATAAGGCTTGATGGTAAATCGAACTTGAATTCGGATAATTTCATTCCCATAGGAAAAAGGATCTATTTTAATGATCAAAAGAGCGCAAAATTAGCAAATATGTTTCACGTTTGTAACGTAAATGCATTGAATCTCGTCAACTTAGTGTATTGACCGTTTGAAATTACCATTTACCGATCCCAATTTAATTTAAAAAGCGGCACATCGATTTACTACTTTTGTTATAAGAAAATAAGCACGTGAAAGTATTTAAGCTAATAATTGAAAGTTTCCGCTTCGCATGGAGTGCACTAAAAACAAACCTACTTAGAACCACACTTTCTTTATTGGGGGTGACTGTTGGCATATTTTCAATAATAGCTGTTTTCACAGCTGTAGACTCTCTCGAGCGAAGCATTAAAGACAGTCTGAACTTTCTGGGAACCAATAACATCAATGTAGAAAAATGGCCTTATGGATTTGGTGGACCTTATCCGTGGTGGACTTATTTAAAGCGACCATATGTCACCTTTGATGAATATCGATTCTTAAAAGAAAATGTAAAAAACGCCGAAGCGGTATCAATATTTACAGTAAGGGGCGGAATCATTGCCAAACATAAGAGTAGCAGTGTTGCTGACCTTTCGTTACTTGGCGTAGTATATGATCACAAGGACACCTATGAAATACCAATCGAAAAAGGACGGTATTTCACTCGTGAAGAAGCAGGAGGTGGCTCCAATGTTGTAATCATTGGAAACAGAACAGCTAGCGAACTATTTCCTAATGTATCTCCGGTTGGAAAGGAAATAAAAATCAAAGGGCTTAAGTACTACATTATTGGAGTCATTAAGGAGGAAGGTGATAGCTTTTTAGGAGCCCCTAGTAATGACGATAACATTTATATGCCGTATCGTTCTTTTCAAAAAATCTACTATTCCGGCAGAAGGACAGGCGTTCAACCACGCATTACAGTAAAAGGCTTATCAACAGACGTGGGCCTTGTAGAGCTTGAAGCTGAGCTCAGAGGATTGATGCGAAAAAAGCGATCACTGAAGCCAAGAGAAGATGACAACTTCGCACTGAATCGCCCGGAAGCGATATCAAACTTCATCGGATCGACATTTGATGCCATCAGTGTTGCCGGGGCAATCATTGGTGGGTTTGCCATACTCGTTGGTGGGTTTGGAATAGCCAATATCATGTTTGTGTCTGTTCGTGAACGTACCAATATCATCGGGATTCAAAAATCACTCGGGGCAAAAAACTATTTCATTTTATTTCAATTTTTGTTTGAAGCAGTTTTTCTAAGTCTAATCGGTGGAGGGGTTGGCGTATTTCTCGTCTACTTAATATCCTTTGCAAGCCTGGGCAGCCTCGACTTAGTCATGACAACAGGAAATGTCATTTTAGGATTAGGTATTTCAGCAATCATAGGGGTACTCTCTGGAATAGTGCCAGCATTGATGGCTGCCAGATTGGATCCGGTTATTGCCATTCGAACAACAGGATAATGTCATGAACATCTTTAAGCTGATCATCGAGAGTTTTCGATTTGCATGGAGTGCACTCAAAATGAACATCCTGCGGACAACACTCTCCTTGCTCGGGGTTACAATAGGGATTTTCGCGATCATTGCGGTATTCACATTGGTAGATTCTCTGGAAAGAAGCATTAAAGACAGCCTCAGTTTTCTGGATGCAAACAACCTGGATATCCGAAGGTTTCCTTATGATTTTGGTCCAAATTTCAAATGGTGGGAATATATCAAACGACCATACACCAACTACGAAGAATACGAGTTTTTAAGAAAGAACCTGAAAAATTCAGAAGGCATTACCATTTTCGCTGTAGTTGGAGGTGAAACAGTAAAGTACCAAAGCAGCAGTTATACCAACGTCTCACTTTTTGGTATTGCCCACACCCATCAAGATGTGTATGACATGGCCAGTGATGTAGAAAAAGGCAGGTATTTTACTGCCGCTGAATCATATACGGCAAAGAATGTAGCTATGATTGGCCATTTAATCGCCGACAAGCTCTTCCCGAGAGGCGATGCAATTGGCAAAGAGATTAAAATCAAAGGACTGAAATATGTAGTCATTGCCGTATTTGAAGAAGAAGGTGAAGGCATTTTTGGTGATACAGGCAATGATGAAAGCATTTACATCCCCTACCTCTCATTTAAGAAGATTTTTTATTCAGGGCGCAATAGAGGCGTAGAGACGCTGGTGAGCGTAAAAGGATCACCGGAAGACTTTGGACTGGTAGAGCTAGAGGCAGAAATAACCGGCCTACTCAGAACTAAAAGAGGATTAAAACCCAAGGAAAAGAATAACTTCTCAGTCAACAGGCAGGATGCCATTATGAATATTATTGGCTCTACCTTCGATGTGATAGGCATTGCAGGCTGGGCCATAGGAGGTTTTTCCATCCTTGTAGGAGGATTTGGAATTGCTAACATCATGTTTGTCTCCGTTAGGGAGCGTACGCATATCATTGGTATTCAAAAATCTCTAGGAGCAAAAAATTTCTTCATTCTTTTTCAATTCCTTTTTGAGGCCATCTTCCTTAGTCTGATCGGAGGAGGGGTTGGGCTATTCCTGGTATGGTTACTTTCATTGGCCAGCCTTGGCAATCTGGATTTAGTGCTCACCTTTGGTAATGTAGTGCTGGGACTCGGTGTAGCTGGTATTATTGGAGTGATCTCCGGGATTGTACCTGCACTTATGGCTGCCCGTTTAGACCCGGTGATTGCGATTAGGACGACCGGTTAGGTTTCCGTGATTATATAAGGCTACTCCCGCAGGGAGTCTTTGGAAAACTCGAGGCGCTACCAATATTCAAAGGCAAAGATTCTTTGCTTTCAATGCTGATTACGTTTTTTCATTTTTCCATGGACTCCATTCTGGAGTAACCTTGACTAACGATGACATTTGAAGGACAAAGTCCGTCTTAATCCCTAACTCTTATATAATGATTCTGCACCAGCTGATTCAGATGAACCCTTGAAGTGACCAACTCAAACTTTAGCTGTTTAGGCAATTCTCCAAAAAGCGAAGTTCCTCCACCAAGCAGAATCGGTATTTGCGTCAAAATCATTTCATCAATTAAGTCTTCCCTTAGAAACTGTTGCACAGTGATACCCCCATCAATGTATAGGCGATGATATCCCTTTTGATGGATAGCATCTAAAACGTCTGACAACTGCCCTCCTATCAAAAAGGCTTTGCCTTCATATTTCCCAGGCAGCTCCTTTAGTGAATTGCTCAGGACGAAAACCGGCTTTTGATACGGCCATTCTACATCAAAACTGTCTACAGTTTCAAAGGTATTTCTACCCATCACCAACGCATCGATGCGATCCATGAAGTCATAATACCCCATGGAATCTCCCTCCGGATTGAGAACCATGTCCAGCCAGTCCAGCCCATCGGCTTTATCTGCGATGTAGCCATCCAGGCTGACGCCTAAGTAAATGCTGTTTTTGGGGTGCATGGGATGCAATATCATATGATCCTATAAAAAAACCTCACAAGAAGTGTATCATTTAAATAACTCTGATATTCTTTTTGGATCAAAATTCTTAGCTTTATTTAGTTATTCACACTAACCGCCTACAATTATGAAGAATAAATTCAAAAAGCTTGTTAATATCTCATATGAAGATTTTGGAGATTCTATTGCCAATAATGAAATTCAATTAAGGCCGGCTAGACTTATCCCTCTAGTTAAAGTTGGTGATGAAATGGCTTTGACTTCAATTTTTCTCTCAGCATTAAAATATGTTGATGAGTACAGGAATAGTTTTTTCAGCGATATTAAGCTAAGTAAAGCAGGGACGGCCCATTTTTATACTGAGGTATGTTTCCCAAAACTATCCAAGCATCGTTTTGATGGACTGGTTATTGTTGTCAGTGCTGGTAAAATTAAGGATGCAGCATTCTTTGAAATGAAGAATAAGAATAATGAGATTGATTCTAAGCAAATACAATCGTACATGGAGGTGATTAAGAGCATTTGTGCTGACAAAATGATCACTGTATCCAATCAATTTGCACCCAATCAGTCTCAGCTACCATATGTTATCAAAGGAATGTCCAAGATGAATAATTATCATTTTTCATGGACATATCTCCTGACCATTGCTCATTTACTTATAACCAAAAATGAAACAAACATCGAAGACAATGATCAAAATAACATTATGAATGAAGTGCTTCGGTATTTAGAAGCACCAGAATCAGGTGTTACTAACTTCAATAAAATGAAACCTGGCTGGAAAGAAGTTGCTGAGAGAATCATGTCTAAGAGTATTCTTAAACCAAAAGACGACAAAGTCATTGAGGCAGTAGAGAGTTGGGTGCAGGAGGAAAAGGATATGGGACTAATGCTTAGTCGCGAATTGGGAGTCATGGTAAAACTAGGTCGAGATTCAAAAAAATATAAGATAGACTCTGATATTAAGAAGTTGATAAAATCAAACCATCTTGAATCTAGGCTGAAAGTGATTGGTTCGGTATCTGAGATTTTGATTGAAGCCGATTTCACCTCAAGAACGGTATCTATGTCCGTTGAAGTAGATGCTCCTTTGGATAAAGGCACTAAAGGCCGATTGGGTTGGATCCTTCGCCAAATTGAGAGATGTAAACAAAAGTATGACAAGGAATTTGACTCAATTGCAAATGAATTATATGTTGATGCTGCAATTAAATATCGTAGCAATGGCGTCAGGCATAAGTTCTCTGATTTTGAATCATTTTATGAGCTTGAAAAATCAATAGAGATAACACAGTTCAAAATTCTTGTTATTAGAAACTTTGGAAGAAATTTTGAAAGTGTTCGGAAATTTGTTGAGATGATTGAATCAATGTTGCTGGAGTTTTATAAAGTCATAATTCAAAATTTATCTAATTGGGATCGACCTGCGCCTAAGCTTAAGAATGAATCGAACAGCTAACAAAAAAGGCAAGCCTGACAGCTCACCTTTCTCCTAATAAAAATCCTTCAAAACAAAAAAGGCTAGCCTCTAAGCTCGCCTTTCTAATAATTGATAAGTCGTCCCACCACTCCGAGTGGTAGGACGACTCGTTTAAGTTACCCATTCAGCTTCTCCTTAATCTTTTTCTCAAGCTCATCCATTAACTCAGGATTGTCTTCTATCAGCGCTTTTACCGCATCACGTCCCTGCCCCAGCTTGTTTCCATCATAAGAGAACCAGGAGCCTGACTTCTGAACCACATCCAGCTCCACGCCAATATCAATGATCTCTCCACTCTTACTGATGCCTTTGCCATACATGATGTCAAATTCTACCATTTTGAATGGAGGTGCTACTTTATTTTTTACCACCTTCACTCGTGTACGGTTACCCATCACATTATCAGCAGACTCTTTGATTTGACCTATACGACGAATATCTAATCGCACAGATGCGTAAAATTTTAGTGCATTACCTCCCGTTGTAGTCTCCGGGTTTCCAAACATCACTCCGATCTTCTCTCGTAGCTGGTTAATGAAAATACATGAGCAACCAGTCTTATTAATGGTACCTGTTAGCTTTCTCAATGCTTGAGACATTAAACGCGCCTGAAGTCCCATCTTACTATCACCCATCTCTCCTTCAAGTTCACCTCTTGGAACTAATGCCGCTACTGAGTCTATAACAATAATGTCCAATGCACCTGAACGTATTAAGTGTTCGGCAATCTCCAGCGCCTGCTCGCCATTGTCCGGCTGAGAGATCAATAAGTTCTCAGTATCAATACCCAGTTTCTCTGCATAAGATTTATCAAAGGCATGCTCTGCGTCAATGATGGCCGCCATCCCTCCTGCCTTCTGTGCCTCGGCAATGCAGTGCATCGCAAGGGTAGTTTTTCCTGATGATTCCGGTCCGTACACCTCAATGATTCTTCCACGAGGAATACCACCTACACCCAGCGCAATATCAAGGCTTAGTGAACCGGTTGAGATGGTAGGTACATCCATTACTTTCTCATCGCTGAGTTTCATGACGGTTCCTTTCCCATAGGTCTTCTCCAGCTTATCGATGGTGATCTGAAGGGCTTTCTGTTTTTCTGATGCGTCGGCCATATTTATTTGTTGCTGTAGTTTTAAAATCAGACAAAAATAGTCTTTTAGGCTTGAAGTAAAATGAAAATTGCTAAAAATATTAGGAAATATTTTAGCTTAAGTTTAAATTAAGAAAATAGTCATAATGCTTAGCCTATAGTAAGCACTTACACTTATCTAAGAAAATCGGCCTTCCATCGAAGGGAATCAACTCGCATCAGTTTTTTGAGTTTAATTTATGCAATAAACCGCCGGAAATATGACAAATGCTTTACTCATCAAGAATGAGGGGCTGATGTATTCAGTATCATTCCCCTCCAGAACTTCCCTGATTGATTTTATTGAATCGGATATTCAGCATACACGATCGTCCTTTGATCATAAAGTAATGATCTACGAGGATCAATTGGAAGACCTAAGATTATGGGCTGATACAAAAAATCTGGAGACATTAGAGTTTACTCCTGCTCAAATCAGCGCTTAATATCCAATTGAACACCCCTGGATACTTTTAAAACGAAGCTTAGATATTTCATCTACAAAGCTTCTTCATTATCTTGTCCATTTATTAACCTGATCAGTGATTATGGACAGTACCGGTTATGAACAAGTATATAAACAGCTAAAGCACTTAAAGACTGTCATCTCTTTTAAGAAGATGATGACCGAATCCAGCCTCAATGTTGTATATATGGGTAATGTGACCCAGGCAACTATTGATGGCATAACCGACATGATCTCAGAAGATCTAAGCACCCGCAATGAGAATAGGAGGGTAACCAAACGCGTCTATCATGTCATGATGGAATCTCTCCAGAATATTTGCAAACATGCAGATAGCCAGTCAGATGAAGAATCCAATTCCCTCGAACAAGGGCTGGTGAAAAAAGGGATTTTTCTAATCGGTCATAACGAAAACGAATATTTTATTACTACTGGGAACAACATCGATATGAAAAGCGCAGTAACGCTTCGTGATGTTTTGGACAATATCAATTCGTTGGACGCTGCAGGAATCAAACAACTCTATTTTGAAGCAATGGAAAACTCAGAACTTGGTGATACTGGAGGTGCCGGCTTGGGCTTTATCGATATTGCCAAGAAAACCGGCACCAAATACGAGTATTACTTTGAGCCCGACAGTGAGACCTCTTGTTTTTTTATCCTCACTATGCGAGTTGAAAAGGCCTCCGAATAATAGAGAACTGTTTTACGAGGGTTGGTTGTGCTATAGGCAAAATAATTTCCCACTCAAAAAAATCTAATTCATCGTTCTAAACTTCATAGACTTCCTTCGGGAGTGACATTAAATTAATACTTATTCTGGTGCAGAGAATTATCTCTGAAGGGAATCTATCTTAATCAGTAAACTATGAGTCGACCCCATTTGCCACCTGCTCTTCTTTCGGCACGTAATGGATCGCATAGATCATATACCCACCGAGTGCCGTTCCAATAGGAAACTTAAACAATAACAAAACTGCAGGTACGATTGCAAATTTCTTACCCCATGACTGCTGTGTCGAAAGTCCATAGCCGGAAACCAGAAATATCAGCGATGAAACTGTTTGCAAAATGGGGAACATGTAAAGTAGGTTTTCCGGAGGCCTAACTTCTAAAAATAATACGTCAAAATCCTTTACATCCAGCCAGAAGTCGCTGTGGCTGATCATATCCACGAAGAAAAATGTTGATATCGAAATAGGTACCAATATGAGACCTATTACAATAAAGATTTTACCAATGATCCGAAGGTTATTGTCGTGATTTTTTAAATCCATGAGTGAAAAAGGTTGATTTCATTACTATGCATTGCAAGGTATCTTACGATAAACAATAAATAAAGTTGTGGCATGCTAAAGAAACTCAGTTGGGCTGTCCTGATTTTACTTACCATTCTAATGATCATCTATTGGGACCTCATTACCTATGGATTTCAGCAGGCAAAAGGACAATTGGAAATAACATTCAATACCATTCCTGTGGAAGAAGTACTGAAAGACACCACTGTTGCAGACAGCATCAAACAAAAAATTAAGATTATACAGGAAACCCGATTATTTGCCTTTGATAAGTTAGGACTGCAAAAGTCCGAAAACTACACGTCTTTCTACAACCAGGAAGGCGAGGTAAGTCTGTGGAATCTTTCCGCATCGCAGCGCTATGCGCTTGAACCCAAGCTATGGACACTTCCTTTCCTTGGTTCATTCCCCTATAAAGGATTTTTCGACTTAGATCGTGCAAAGAATGAAATGCAAGAGCTGAAAGAAGGTGGCTATGACGTACGCATTCGCCCAGTGAGTGGCTGGTCTACCTTAGGCTGGACCAGTGATCCAATCCTTTCCAATATGCTTGCGAGATCGGAAGGTGCTCTCGCTGAATTGATTATTCATGAACTCACTCATTCGACCATATTTGTCAAAGATCAAATAGAATTAAATGAAAACCTTGCCTCATTCATTGGAGAACAAGGTGCCATACAATTTTTAAACGAGAAGTATGGCAAAAACTCAGCCTCTTACTTTGAATACATTTTATCTGAAGATGATAGCAAAACATTTCGAAATCAAATGCTGCTTGCGACCGATAAGCTTGACTCACTTTATCAATCCCTGGAAGGAGCCGATGATTCGGTCAAAGCAGTGAATAAACACATCATGATAGACCGTATCATATCCTCAATAGACACCCTACATTTTCATGATTCCAGATACTATCAAATATTTAATTCTAGCCGACCAAATAACGCTTATTTCATGTCATTTCTTAGGTACTATTCCTCCAAAGACTCACTCAAAACGATATTTGTAAAGGATTTCAATTATGATCTAAAAGCATTTATTCAAGGGATGAAAGATTACCATAAATAAAAAAACGCCAGAGGAATACTCTGACGCTTTTTGGTGAGGAGAAAAATAAAAAACTAATAATTGACTGCTGCATCAGCGTTAAGTGTTCCCCATCCAAATGAAGAACTACGATTCGGATAAAGGTCAGCAGTGTATTTCATTTTATTCAGGACCTGCTCCCGAGACATTCCCGGATTTTTAGCCCATACCAATGCTGCAATTCCTGCCGCAGTAGCAGTAGCAACGGAAGACCCTCCTACTGTGGATGGTTGGTTGCCGCTCATTGCAAGAGATAGTGGGTGATTTTCAGTTCCTGTTCGCTCCATAATCACAGTAAAATCGACTTTGCTTCCTGAATGACAAACATCACATCTGGTGTAGCCACTCTCCTTGATTCCAGTAACGGCTACTGTTTCATTCATAGATGCTGGGAAGATCACACCATACCAGTTAGTCCAACTGGTGGAAGTGCCTGCAGCAGCAAAAATCAGTTTTCCTTTGCCGTAGGCATACCTCACAGCATCAGCAACCTTGGAATTAGAAAACACATCCCCAATGGACATGCTAATGATTTTAACATCGCTTCTGTTCCCTAAGAATACAAGAGCATCAGAAACTCCCGTTTTTTCTTTTCCTCCGTTTATCACCACATCTCCGGTACCTCTTACTGAGACAAGATTTGCATTATACGCCACTCCTACTGACGATCCATCCGTACTTCTGGGAGCTGCCATTACTCCAGCCATAGCAGTACCATGACCACAATCATCATCTGGCCCATCAGGATTAGCCCACCACCACCATGAGCTGACATAAAACCCATATTTATTTACGGATCTTCCACTTGAGTAACCGGAATTGAAGTTGCTGTTTAGGTTGTCTTGGTTTGGTGAAATGCCCGTATCAATTAATCCAATACCGATACTACTTCCTGTACTTGAACTCCATGCATTGACTACATTGTTGGCATATAAATGCCAGGAAGCCTTGGCTCCCGGTGAAATATTAGTGTAGTCTGAACTTGGAATGCCATAGTTAGCATCATTGCTACAACCCTTACTGCTTTCAATTCTTCCATCATCAGTAACAGGGAAGTCCACTTCATAACCAAGTGGTTCTACATACCGAACGTTATCAAGAGATCGGAAATATTTTACAACTTCCAAACTGCTGACTTTTAAATCAATAAAAGGCAAGACCTCATGTCTTCTGATAACTACTCGATCTTCATCAAGATCCGGATTCTGGTTTTGCATCATCAGGATAGCATCATCAATGATTCTATCAGATGCTGATATCCAGGCTTGTTGCTGAATGTCTATTTCTGAAATTCTTCCATTGATATCGGACTCTCCCGCTGGTTGATACCCTAAGGTCAATACAGAATCACCGTGGATAAGGGCACTCCAAAGCATTTCATCAGATGCCTCACTCCACTTAAATTCATCATCTTCCTGCAGAGAGGAGATAATTGTTTTGTCAATTTCAGACTTTGCAATTGGATCTTGCTGATCAATTAAAGGGGTTACGCTGGTTTCTTCGTTACATGCTAGCAATAGAAATCCTAGCAACACCAAGCTGATTTTAGTGTGTTTCATTACGATTAGGTTAAGGTTATTAAACATATCACTCAACATGCGAATTAGTATGCATGCAGAGTATTTGTTTTCTAAATTAATTAAAAAATAAGAATAGACCTTTGTGTTCTTCTGCTTTCATGGGTTTTTGCAGAAGATTTACCTGATATAATTTCAGCTTTACCAAATTGTTACTTTTTTAACATACAGATGATTTCTGAGTAATTTTGAATAATGTTGAAACATATCAATTGATACAGAAGAAACTAAGCATAGAGTCACTTCTGATTTACCAAATTGTAAAGAACGATTTAAGAAAAAGTTACTTATACAATCACCTCTAAATAATGGCTAAAAACAATCAAAAAATTCTTGTAGTAGACGATGAAGCAGATATCCTGGAATTGCTAAAGTACAATCTTAGTAAAGAGGGTTATGAAGTGAAGACTGCCGTTGACGGCATCAAAGGCGTTGATATAGCAAAAAGTTTTGTGCCCGACCTCATCTTGCTTGACATCATGATGCCAAAGCAAGACGGTGTAGAAACCTGTCGTCAAATAAGGGAACTGCCGGAAATGGCGAATACATTCGTGATTTTTTTAACTGCACGATCAGAAGAATACTCCGAAGTTGCTGCCTTTGATATGGGTGCTGATGATTATATCACTAAACCTATCAAACCAAGAGCCTTGGTTTCCAGAATCAATGCACTATTCCGAAGGGAATCAAAAAAGAAGAAAGAGTCCAACACCATCACTGTTGGTGATTTAGTGGTAGACCGCACCAGCTACACGGTGAAGAATGGTGAAGAGAAGATATCTCTTCCTAAAAAGGAATTTGAACTACTATACTTCCTCGCTCAGAATCCCGGGAAAGTTTTTAGTCGGGATGAGCTCTTACAAAACATATGGGGCACTGATGTTTACGTATTGGCCAGAACTGTTGATGTGCACATTAGAAAGGTGAGAGAAAAGATCGGTAACGATCACATAACTACCGTTAAAGGTGTAGGTTACAAGTTTGACGCTAATTAAAAACTTTCTCTAAATGCAGTTTAACTCGAGAGCCATCGCTTTATTAGTTGCACTATGTGTTGCGGCTATAACCACTGCATTTTTGTACCTGGTTCCGAACATCACTACCACAGCAATCATCATTGCTTTCTTACTTGGATTTTCATCTTCCTATATTCTGGTGCGGTTAGTGCTTGAGTTTCTGTTTTTTCGGCAGATTGAAACCATCTATGAATCACTTAAGAAATTAAAAGAGAGTGAGGTAACTCTCCGAGGAAGAGCATCATCGATCAACCCTTTAAAAAGGATCAATAGAGAAATTTCAAACTTTGCGAAAAGCAAGGAAAAAGAAATCGAAGAACTAAAAGAGCGAGAGAACTTCCGGAGAGAATTTATTGCCGATGTTTCACATGAACTAAAGACTCCAATTTTTGCTGCCCAAGGTTTTGTGCACACCTTGCTGGATGGCGCTATTAATGACAAGGAAGTAAGAAAGAAATTCTTAAAAAAAGCAGCCAAAAGTCTAGACGCATTGGATTTACTGGTTCAGGACATTTTAACTATCTCTCAGATTGAATCCGGTGAGATTAAAATGCATTTCGAAAATTTTGACATGCGAGATATGTGTAATGAGATACTAGATCAACTGGAGGGTAAAGCTGAGAAAAAAGGAATTACGCTAAAGCTTTCAAAAAAATATAAAGATCCGATTATCGTAAGAGGAGACTACCGAAGGATCTACCAGGTAATGCTCAACCTCATCTCAAATGCCATTAAATACACACGTAAGGGCGGGGAAGCTAAAATAGCTTTTACCGATATTGACAATTCAAAAATCAGGATTACGGTAACCGACAATGGAAGAGGCATTCCAGAATCTGATATTTCCCGTATTTTCGAGCGCTTTTATCGCGTAGAAAAAAGTAGGTCACGTGAAAAAGGTGGAACAGGACTGGGCTTATCTATCGTGAAGCATATTCTTGAGAGCCATAATTCAGAAATATTCGTGGAGAGTGAGTTTAAAGTGGGATCTAAATTTTACTTCGATTTAGATAAAGCAAACTACATTGACAAAGTAGATCAAGGATGGGAAGAGGAAGAATACTATGCATAAAAACATAAAAAACATTTCATTCAATGATCTTATTGTATCCGAAAGCGATGATTACATCCTTGTAAACAAGCCTCCCTTTCTAGCCAGCCTGGACGATCGAGCCAATAATATCAATTTATTATCACTGGCAAAGTCTATAAATGAAGACTATCAGATTTGCCATCGATTAGATAAGGAAACATCAGGTATTGTTGTTTTTGCAAAAAATGCCGACGCTTACAGGAATTTTGCCATGCAGCTTGAAAACAGGGAGGTGAAAAAAGTATACCATGCGGTCATTCATGGCCTGCACAAGTTTGAAGATTTCGAATCAGATGAGCCACTCCATACTACGTCAACAAAATCACGAGTGGATTTCAGAGCAGGAAAACCTGCTTTCACCCTGATCAGCACACTTGAGTTATATAAAAAACATTCACTTGTAAAGTGCTTTCCGGTAACGGGAAGAATGCATCAAATACGTGCCCATCTGGCACACCATCAAGCGCCGATAATCAACGATCCAGGATATGGAGGTGATCCTGCCTTTCTTTCTGAACTAAAAAGAAACTACAATCAAAAGAAATGGGAGGAAGAAAAGCCGATGATCCAACGAGTTGCATTACATTCGCATCAGGTTGCATTTAGAGACTTAGAAGGAAAAATTGTAGAGGCTGAGGCGGACTACCCTAAAGATTTCGCCGTGTTACTCAAGCTCTTAAGGAAATTTAATTAGAGCACCGGGTTTGTTTTCTCGAAACAAACTTCTATTTTTGTGTCCCTTTTTCAAGAGGACAGATTTTGACATTATAAAATCAATATAAAATTGGATACTAACAGCTTTAAAACTGTATCATTAAACAGTGCAACTGTAGAAAAGAATTGGGTGATCGTAGACGCTGATTCTCAGATACTTGGTAGAATGGCAAGTGAGGTTGCTAAAATGATTCGAGGCAAACACAAGCCATCGTACACTCCACATGTAGATTGTGGAGATAACGTTATTGTGATCAATGCTGATAAAATCAGATTAACTGGCAGCAAGTGGACCGACAAGCAATATGTTCGTCACACAGGATATCCTGGCGGTCAGCGCATTGAAACTCCAAATAGCATTAAGGCAAAGTCCTCTACTATTTTAGTGGAAAAAGCAGTGAAAGGCATGTTGCCAATCAACAGACTTGGACGACAGCTTTTCAAAAATTTATATGTATATGAGGGTGCAGAGCATCCACATGCAGCTCAAAAACCAAAAGAAGTAAAACTATAAACCTGAATGGACAGAATTAATACCATAGGGAGGAGAAAGACCTCAGTAGCTCGTATCTATATGACGAGCGGGAAAGGTGTAATAACCGTAAACGATAAGGAACTTAACGTTTACTTCCCTTCCGAAATTCTTCAAACCATCGTAAAGCAACCGCTAGCAAAAGTGGAGCAGGATGGAAATTTCGACATAAGTGTAAACGTAACTGGCGGTGGACCTGCCGGACAAGCCGAGGCAGCCAGATTGGCTATCGCTCGAGCGCTTACAGAGGTAGACGCTGAGTTTAGAAGCCCGCTTAAATCCGAAGGATTCCTAACCAGGGATTCCAGAATGGTGGAGCGTAAGAAGCCAGGTCGAAGAAAAGCAAGAAGAAGATTCCAGTTCAGTAAACGATAATTTTGAGATGCAAAAACTAGAACATAAAGATCTATTGGATGCAGGTGTTCATTTCGGACACCTTACCAGAAAGTGGAACCCTGCCATGGCTCCTTACATTTTCATGGAGAAAAATGGCATTCACATTATCGACCTTCACAAAACATTAGTGTGTCTTGATGAAGCTACTGAAGCAATGAAAGCAGTGGTTCGATCCGGACGTAAAGTAATGTTCGTAGCTACCAAGAAGCAGGCTAAAGAGGTTGTAGAGCAAGAAGCGCAGCGACTAAACATGCCATACGTTACAGAAAGATGGCAAGGTGGTATGCTTACCAATTTCGCAACAATCAGAAAGTCATTGAAAAAAATGGCCGGTATGGAGAAGTTGATGAAAGAAGAAGCTTACCAAAACATGGCAAAGCGTGAGCGATTGATGGTTAGCCGTGCGAAAGATAAATTAGAGAAAGTACTAGGTGGTATTTCTGATCTTAACAGATTGCCTGCTGCACTTTTTGTGGTTGATATCAAGCGAGAGCACATTGCAGTAGCTGAAGCACAAAAATTAAACATCCCTGTTTTCGGGATTGTTGATACAAACTCTGATCCTACCAAGATCGACTACCCTATCCCGGGTAACGATGATGCTTATAAGTCAATTAAATTGATCACTAGCTACATCGGAAAATCTCTTGAAGAAGGATTAGCAGAGCGTAAAAAAGATAAAGAGGAGCAATCTCAAGCTGAAGAGCAAGCGGCTAAAAAAGCAGCTGACGAAAAGTCTGAGGTAGCAGAATAAAATTTATTACCATAGAATCTTAACATAAAGATTGAACATCGTCTATTTCGGTGTTCAATTTTTGTTTGTAGAATATTAAAACCAAGAAATAAAATGGCTATTACAGCACAAGACGTAAACAAATTAAGGCAAATGACTGGTGCCGGCATGATGGACTGCAAAAAGGCGCTAACAGAAGCAGAAGGTGATTTTGATAAAGCAGTAGAGCTTTTGAGAAAGAAGGGACAGAAAGTATCAGCATCAAGAGCTGACAGAGAGACTTCTGAAGGAGTAGTATTTGCGAAAACAAACGACGCTGGAACTGAGGGAGCACTCATCGCATTCACTTGTGAGACTGATTTCGTTGCTAAAAACGATGAATTTGTAAAACTTGGGAATCAAATTGCTGAAGCAGCATTTGCTGAAAAACCAGAAAATATTGAAGCGCTAAATGGCCTTAGCTTAGGTGACCTTACTGTTGGTGAGAAAATCGTTGAGCTTACTGGAAAGATTGGTGAGAAACTAGAAGTGAAGGCTTTTGAAGTACTTACCGGAGAAGCTGTAGTACCATACATTCACATGAATGGTAAACTTGGTGTGATGGTAGAGTTGAAAAATGTGAACGGAGCTGACGTAGAAGAAGCTGGTAAAGATGTGGCAATGCAAATTGCAGCAATGAACCCGGTAGCTGTAGATAAAGATGGTGTAGATCCTGCAATCGTAGAAAAAGAGATCGAAATCGGAAAGGATCAAGCAAGACAGGAAGGTAAACCTGAAGAAATCATAGAAAAAATCGCGATGGGTAAGTTGAACAAGTTCTACAAAGAGAACACCTTACTTAGCCAGGCTTTTGTGAAAGACAATAAACAGTCGATTGCTCAGTACCTGGATTCAGTGTCTAAAGGATTGACAGTGTCTGAGTTCAAGAGAGTTTCTATCGGATAATCCGAATAAAACATCATAAAAAGCCATTGGACAAATTGTCCAATGGCTTTTTTTATACCCTATCGGCAATGGGTGTGACTTTTCGGGATAACCTGATTCATCGAGAATATCAGAGGTAAGGTACCAATGATGTGGTGATTCATCGATCTAAATCAACTTCTAAAAGTGACAGTAGTTTAAGTAAGTATGAATTAAACGAATACGTTTAACTAACCCTAAAAGCTATGAACAATCACACTAATTACGTTGAACACCGAATTCTCACTAGAAAGTTTATCAAAACAGGCACTTTGGTGCGCATCGCATCCTTAGGAATTGCCTATTTGGCTATCCTGGCTATGTCTTTTTAAGATTTAAGCACTTTATAAGCCTCCATTCCTAAATTTTTCACTAAGTATTATGCTTACGTGTATCTAGGAGTAACTCACATACCGAATGCGAGGTGATATTCGGACTTTTACATAAAGAATGTTATGGACAAACAGGTGAACTATATCGATCCGGCCGTACTTACTCGCAAGTTTGTGAAAACCGGAACTTTAGTAAGAATCGCATCGCTTGGCCTTGCGTATCTTGCTATCATAGCAATGTCAATATAAGGGTCTTTTCAACCAGCAAGACCTGACAAGCCAAGGATAACTATGCCTTGGCTTTTTTTATTTAGTACTATTTCAGCACTTATAAGCCTAATCTCCCCCTATTCCCGCCTCATGATTTCGAAGTTGTAGCTTTGGATCTACCACAAAAGTAGAGTCCTGAAACTCAACATCTGTCAACAAGCCTGAAAGGTCAGGCTGTCCGGCCTTCACCCAACAACTAAACCAAAAATCACCTACCATCTTGATGGAAGACCTCATCCTTCGCTCAACCATACCGTTTAATCTCCGATGATAATCTCTTGAAAAATCATAGGAGTAGGTTCTGATGGTAGAGTTTCCTCGCTCCTCATAGCCATATTTCTTCGATTCAGGATATTTTATTGTTAGTTGCTTTTCAAATAAAAGTACCGAATCAAGTGCTTCATGCGCTTTCACTACCGCATCCCAGACATAAAGCTGCAAATTTTCAACGTATTCTGCTTTGCCAGTCAATAGATCATAGTTTTCAGCAAACAGTTCCGGCAGCCTCGACTCCCAAAACCCATGGATGCCATACTGTCCGGTAAACTGACCATTGTAATTTTCTGTAGTATGGAGAGGCACATTGGCATCAGCAATGTAGTGTCCCATATCAGAGGAGAGTCTTAAAATCTGATCTGCATTTTTATCTTGAAACGCTTTGATCAGCCAATAGGACATACGGTTTACATGGTATGGCACTATTCCATACGCTTGAAGCGTGTCTTCCGTGTATTTTTCAACCGCATCATCCCAATATCGAGGCATTTTGTATACGGCAGAATCACCATAAATATCTATATCAATGTAGTGTTTTGGTGCCTCATTCTTTACAGCATATCTTCTCATGTCCGGATTAACCGCCTTATCAGTGATATACTGAATGTTTTGCTTATAGAATACGATCATCTCCGGGGGTAGTGTAAAAACCGCCAAACGATTGATTTTTCTATGTGCAAAGAACCCCCAGCTTTGGGAAAAGCAAGGAAAAACCAGTGCAATTAGAAGTAGCAGCAATCTCATTTAATGAAATTAGAAAAAAATGAATAGCTTAAAACACCAATCACAATTAAGTTTTTAAGATGTATAGAATTTTGCTACTATTTAGTATCGCTCTGCTTGGTTGCACCTCCGAAAGTCCATTCACTGAAAAAACATGCAATGAATCTGCCGGACACATGGTTTTTAAGCCATGCAGAGAGCTCACTTACATGGCTAAATTTTGGGACACTGAAAATAATCTTATCTCTGAGAGTAGAGTTTGGATAATGGCAACAGGAAATGCCTGGGAATTTTCTGACAGACAAAATGAGTTGCTTATCGCCTATGAATTCGACAGCACAGATGTGGAACGAATCAACGAATATGCTATAAATAAAGGGTTAAATGATAGATTATGGCAGAAACAAGAGGCGACAGGAGTGATTGAAAATGAGAATCAAATTTGGATGCATCCATTCAGATCCAATCAGTACAATTTCACTGAAGTGGCACCATTCCCGAGTATTCGATTGCGAATCGAGCCCGGTGTGCAATGGTCAAGTACCTTAAGCATCTACGATGGCTGGGGGGACTGGGCCAATTCAACATTGACAAATAATTACGAAATCGTCGGTTATGAGGAAATTGAAACACCCTTTAGCTCCCTCGAAGCGTGGCATGTTGACTCATACACATCAGCGCCATTCGGTATATCGACACATAATTTTTGGTTTCATCATGACCTGGGTTTTGTGAAAATGATCATTCACAACTATGCCGGTCAAACATTGCAAATAGAGCTAATCGACGTAAAAGACAGCTAAGCAATAAATTCCACTACAATAGCCATTAATGCGCCAGCTAAACTGATTAGAATCTTATTTAAACCAAAGTGGTGTTCGGGACTTGCTTCTACAAAAATGGTAGTGGAAATATGAAGAAAGCTGCCGCAAACAATAGCAAAGACAATGAGAACAACATCTTCTGACATCAAGATAAAATCGCTTAATATCAATCCGATTGGTGATGCCAGACTAAACAATACTAGCAGGTAGATTGCTTTCTTACCAAGTCCCTGCATAGTGGCCATCAGCGCAAATGCTGCCGGCATTTTATGTAAGACGATTCCAAGCAATAATGAATAAGACTCGTGCTTTTCATGGAATGGTGAATCATGCGTTAACAATGTTCCTTCCAGTAAACTATGGATCATTAGTGCGGTAATAATGGAGAACCTGCCTCCTGTTGAAACCGCCTTATGCGTGTGTACATGTCCATGTTCTACTCCTGAAGAAAAATACTCCAAAAACTGCTGCATGAAGAATCCTATAAGCACATAAAGTCCAATAATAGAAGGCTCATCGCTTAGAGAAAACAATTCAGGTATGATGTGGATGATAGTGATCGCAAATAAATACGACCCGGCAAATATCAATGGAAGCCGAAGGTTGTTTTTAAGCTTCGGAACAAGGTTTATGCTTAACCCTCCGAGTATTGTACAGCCAATAAGAATTATTAAGGTTAACGTCATTTTTGATTAGGTCGAAATACGCAGAATGTGATAACTAATACTTTAAATGATTAATTCCCTCCTGCTTTATTCATTTCCAAAAATGGTCGAATACCTTCGGAAACAAAACTTTCAATTCCATTTTCTGAACGATAAATCAGAATTGCATCCAGATTCTGAGCCTTGAGTATTTCTTTAGAATAATCTAATCCAAGCACCATAAATGCTGTAGCGTACGCGTCTGCCATCATGCAATTTTCTGCAAAGACAGATGCACTTAACAAGTTATGTTTTGCGGTATATCCGGTTCGCGGATCTATGATGTGAGCATAGATCTTCCCCTCTTTCTCATAATAGTTGCGATAATTACCAGAGGTTGCTAGTGACAAATCTTTCAGCCTTACAATTGCCATGAGTTCTTGCTCATTAGACGCAACCGTTGGGTCTTCAATGCCTAATGCCCATGGTTTCTCCTGATCATTTTTCCCTCTACACCTTACCTCTCCTCCTATTTCTACCATGTAATTGTCGATATCTTTTGATTCCAATAACTCGGCTACCGCGTCTACCGCATAGCCTTTGGCAATGGCACTGAAATCCAACTGAAATTTTGGTGGAAGTGATACTTTTTCCCTATCAAACCTCACTTTTCCAAATCCAATTACGCTCTTTAAGGAATCTACTTTTGTTGAGTCCAGGTTTGGAATCCTTTTATCCGGACCAAACCCCCATGCTTGCACTAATGGGCCTATACTTGGATCAAACGTGCCATTGGTGTTTTCATAAACTTCCTGACTCGCCTCTAATACTGGCAGAAAAAAATTTGATTCATAAGTCAGCGTTCCTTGTTTATTTAATCTTGAAATCTCAGAGTCCGGGATGTAAGTTGAAAGCGACTGATTAAAATCTACCAGCTTTTGGGCAATCATTTGATCCAACCCATTAATCTCACTATCCACATATTTCACATTGTAGATAATTGTTCCCATCGTTTGCCCCTGAATGTGATGTAAACCCGGTGAATCCCTTCGTAGGTATGAGACGATCAAAAAGGTCATCGCAAGTCCAATACCAAAAATAATTAGTCGCTTTTTATTCATTGCCTTTATCTTAATCGCAAAACTAAATCAATCGCCTTCAACCGCATTGTAGATTATATTTGAGGCTGATGAGAGAAGACTACTTACAAGCAGACGGAGATGGAATGGAATCCACTGAAAAAGAAATTGAAAAGGCATTACGGCCTCTCTCTTTTTCTGATTTTACCGGGCAAAAGAAGGTAGTCGAAAATCTGAAGATTTTTGTGGAAGCTGCCAAGCAGCGAACCGAACCCTTGGATCACGTATTACTACACGGTCCTCCGGGTCTTGGTAAAACCACCCTCTCATTCATTATCGCCAATGAATTGCAGTCAAACATCAAGGTAACTTCGGGACCTGTGTTAGATAAGGCAAGTGAACTAGCCGGACTTCTCACCAACCTTGAGCCACACGATGTGCTGTTCATTGATGAAATCCATCGACTGAATCCGGTTGTTGAGGAATACTTATACTCTGCGATGGAGGATTATCGCATCGACATCATGTTGGACTCAGGCCCAAATGCCCGTTCTGTTCAAATTGAGTTAAATCCATTCACACTCATTGGGGCAACTACACGATCGGGTCTATTAACCTCTCCGCTACGCGCACGCTTCGGCATCAATGCGAGGTTGGAATACTATGATTCAAAACTGCTCACAAAAATTGTTGGTCGATCTGCAGATATCCTCAATTCCATAATTGACGAAGAGGCTGCATTTGAAATTGCTCGGCGAAGTAGGGGCACCCCTCGGATTGCCAACAACCTCCTTAGAAGAACCCGTGATTTTGCTCAAATTAAGGGTGATGGCTCAATTACACTGGATATCTCAAAAGTGGCGCTTAAGGCACTGGATGTAGACGATCATGGATTGGATGAAATGGATAATCGAATCTTGTCAACCATCATAAATAAGTTTAAAGGTGGACCGGTAGGATTAGGCACCATTGCTACAGCATGTGGTGAAGAATCGGAAACCATAGAAGAAGTCTACGAACCTTTCTTAATCCAGGAAGGGTACATCAAGCGAACATCCAGAGGTAGAGAAGCCACTGAATTGGCTTATAAACATTTGGGAATTTTACCACCCTCACAAACCGGGTCGTTGTTTTAATGGTTTAATTTTTGTGAATTGTTAATCATAAAAGATTTCCAAATGAGAATAACGAGCGTACTACTGATTTTGACCCTGACATTAATTGGTTGCAAAAGTGACGATCCAGCTCCTGAACCGGGACCTTTAGTTTTAGCCAATGCAGCTATATTTTGGGTAGATGCTCAAGACGATGAAACCTATGAACTAGGCGATCAGATGGGTTTTGTCACATTCGCTTTTCAAGATGGAGTAACAACCTTTAAGCTAAGAGTAAATGGCATGGAGCCAAATACAGCTCATGCCATGCATTTGCACATGGGGACACTAGAAGAACCCGGAAGACATTGGAATCAAGGGAAATTTGTTGCTTTTTGTGAAGTAAAAAGTATGGGGAGGCTTTGGCTAAAACCTTTCGCAGGGGATGTTGGAAATATCCAGGTGGACGATAATGGTGATGGTGAGTTTGAGCTACAGACAGATCTGTGGAGCGTTGGCACACAAGATGAGACTGACATATTAGGCACGGTATTATTTATTCATCATAAATCTCAAGATTTCGCAAATGAATGTGATCCCAATCACAAACATGAGCCAGGTGCTCATATGAACGCCAAAATTGCAGGTGGCACTGTCACGCTAGCTCCAACCATTGGCATTTAGATTGAATAGTGTCCGCATGAATTCTGATTCTATTGCCAGCTAGCAGTTTACCAAACATTTTGGATACTACATTTGTCATGTGGCTCATTCAAACCATAAAGCATTCATCAAAAGCATAGCGTCCGACTTAGGTTTTTCTTTTTGCGGTATTTCAAAGGCTGAATTTCTGAAAGATGAAGCCCCTAAGGTCGAAGAATGGCTATCCAGAGGCTATCAAGGAAAAATGGGCTATCTCGAAAATCACTTCGATAAACGATTAGATCCGACCAAGCTCGTGCCAGGTGCAAAATCAGTCGTCTCGCTGGTTTACAATTATTATCCCGAAAAAACCCACCAATCAGAGGATAAACCGAAAATTGCAAAGTACGCTTACGGACAGGATTATCACTTTGTGATCAAGGATAAGTTGAAGACTTTCATGAACAGAATTCAGGAGGAAATTGGTCAAGTAGAAGGCCGGGTATTTGTGGATTCTGCCCCCGTGCACGAACGAGCCTGGGCGGCCAAAAGTGGACTTGGGTGGGTCGGAAAAAATTCATTGCTTCTTAATCGCGAGATGGGAAGTTTTTTCTTTTTGGCCGAGTTAATCATCGATCTAGAATTGGAACCCGATGGTCCGATGAAGGACTATTGTGGAACTTGCACAGCTTGTCAAGATGCCTGTCCAACAGATGCGATTCCTGAACCTTACGTTGTGGATGGCAGCCGGTGTATCTCCTATCTGACGATTGAATTGAAAGATGAAATCCCAACCGAATTCAAAAACAAAATGGAAGGCTGGGCTTTTGGTTGTGATATTTGTCAGGATGTATGCCCATGGAATCGATTTTCAAAACCACACGCCGAACCCGCCTTCAAGCCACAGGGCTGGGAAGAGTTTTCAACTCAGGAGTGGCAAGAAATGACGAAAGAGGTATTTCAAAAGGTGTTTAAGAAATCTGCTGTGAAACGAACAAAGTTTGAGGGATTGAAAAGAAATATCAAGTTTATTGAAGACTAGAAGTATTCCTTGCATATTCGGATGGCTTCACTCCGAACTCATTCTTGAAAAACTTGTAAAAAGTTGTCTTGGATTTAAAGCCTGATTGATTTGCTATGGCTTCCATTGTTAGTTTATCAGCTACTCCATCATCCAGTAATCGTTTTGATTCATTCACCCTTAACTTATTAATCAGGTTGTAAAAAGTAACATCCAATTCCTCACTCAATACTCGAGATATTTTTTCCTCCGAAACTCCCATTAAATCTGCCAGGTCTCTGCGGCTAAGCTCCGAGTTGGTGTAAAGCTTTTTATCGTGCAAAAGTGTAAGCAACGGGTGCGAGTTACCTCCATTCTTTGATAGTGTAGGAAGTTTATTGCTATACTTATTGGGTGCCATCAAATTGCGATAGCCAAGAATGAAAAAACAGGAAAGATCCATGAGCCAGAAAACGAATTGCAATTCAAATGACAGCAAGGAAGGCATGAAAAAGTCAACGGCGTACAGGCACATCCACCTGAAGAGCACAAAAATCAAAAAATAAAATGCAAACTGATAAAATCGATAGGTAGCGTTTTGCTTGAGCTGCGATTTACGGACGAGCAGGTAAATCTGTGAAAAACAAAACGCACTGAGAACAATCCCAATTCCCTCATAAATGAAAAATTCTTGCCGATCATCTAACGGAAAGTAATACCCCCCACCCTCGATTAATGCTGTTACCCACTTATACAATTGATAAATGGTGTCAGCTACTCCTGGTATAAAGAATAGTTTGTCTCTAAAAGTGAATGCTTCATTTCCTCTCGTAATTGATTGGGCAAAGAAGTAAGCAAGAGTTGGCAAAAAATAGAGAGAAGGAATCCATAAAGGTGGCACATCATAATGCGCTGTTATGGATGGAATGACGGTCCAATTTGCCACATAAATACTATAGCCTAAGACAAAAAAACCGAGAAATCTTCCAGGCCGTCTAAACCTTCCAGGCAAACCAGACAGAGTTATAAGAAGAATGAACCCATTGATGAGTCCTAGAAAAATAATCAGCTGATAGGTGTTGAATAATGGCATCCGGTTTTGTTCACCTGAATGTGAACGGACAAATTACGAAGAAAATTCTCAAAATTGTTGACCAGATTTGTCTCAAACAAGCTTCGACAAAAGTATGCGTATTAATATCCTGTTCATTTTACTTGCCATCTCCATGATCGGCAGATCTCAGCAGCCATTAACCTCTCAAATGATAGAGGAATCTGCCTTTCGCTTCTCGCTTAATGCAGAAAACCAACTGGAAGGAGAAGCCAGAGAAAAATGGCTGAACTGGGTTGGAGATAATCAATATGTTGGACTTGCAGAAGTCCACAATTCTGCTCAATTGAGCTTCTTTACCAAAGCTTTACTCAATGTTTTAGATGAAAAAGGGTTCGAGCATTTCGCCATTGAAATGGGTCCCAATTCAGCTGGAATTTTACAGGAAATAACCGAAAACTCTGATGAGACGCTCAATGGCATAAAAGAATTAAACAGAAAATACGGGAAAAAAGGGCAGTCCAAAACACCTATGATCTTCGCAAATAAGATAGAGGATGCTGTTTTTGTAGAAGAAGCCGCTAGACTAGGGTTCACCTTCTGGGGCCTGGATCAGGAATTCGCTTATTCCCACGAAATGTTGATTGATCATCTGCATGCAAATAGTGGCTTACAAAATGAGGCCTACAAACAAGCTTACCAGGAAGCTAAATCAACCATCAAAAAAGTCATTTACAAAAACAAATACAAAGGGCAATACATCGATTGTTGGTATCCCGAAAGTAAGGCACTCAATCACTTTTTCAGCTTTCTTGAGGATTCTACAAGCCAAAAAATCATAAGTGATCTAAAGACCAGCTGGGATATTTATTGCAAATCAGCGACCGGTCAAGGGAGCAACCAGCAGCGAGCTGATTACATGAAACAGAATTTTGAAAAATACCTGGATCAACACGGTCCTAAGTCAAAAGTGTTTTTAAAGCTGGGAGGCATACACCTCACTCATGGTCTATCTCATTTTAGAGTGAATGATATGGGTAAATTCCTGACAGAAAAAGCTGCTTCAAATAATACTGAATTACTGAACATCCGCCACCTGATCACCTATCGAAACGGAAAAAGCAATGTGGGAAAAGCTGCATGGAAAAACACCTCGTTGTTCCTTGAGGTTGGCTCAAAAGATCAATGGACGGTGGTTGATCTTCGACCTTTAAGGGAAAAGCTACAGCGAGGAGAAATTACAACAACCAAAAGCTATGCGTTTGAACTCATGAGTTACGACCTGCTATTGATTTCTCCTGATGACCAATATCCAAAAGTTAATTATTGACTAGACTGGATGTCCAAGAGCTGTTCTTTAATTCTATTTAATCGCTCTCGGCTCATCACAAACTCCGTTTGCCCTTCATCCTTCATTCGGAGAATATATTTATCATTTTCCCAGAAGGAATAATTCAGTACCCATTCCAGGTTTACGATGGTGCTTCTGTTGATTCGCAAGAATTGCTCAGGATGTAGCTTCTCTTCTAGTTGTGAAATATTTTCTTTTAGGCGGTACTTTTCCGATTCTGTGACTGCAAAGGTTTTTCGGTCTTCGCGAACAATCCACCGAATTCGCTCTACATCCAAAAAAACCTCACCAAAATCATCAGTTGCCCAAAGTCGTTCCTTCTTTTTCCGATTCTTCTCTTTGATCAGCGTGGATTTCGTTTCGTTCAATTGCTGATTATATTGAATGATCAGGTTCACATTTAATATCCCATAGCCAAACAGCAATGACGGAAATAGGTAAACAATGTAGAGTTGGGTGCTGTAAAAATATTCGTCGAAGTATTCTGACCAATCCGGATCAGGAAGTGAGTGATAAAGAAAGCGAACCGTCAGGGTAAACGGAGCAAACACAAAAAAAGCCAGCAATAGAACAGGGAGAAATTTCAGCTCATAAAGCAGTATTTCCCTGGGTTGCAACTTGATCTGATTCAGCGACCGAAACTGTGCATACTTTCTGATTAGAAAGAAAATAATTGCGACCGTAATACACTCAATCAGCATCTGATCGATAAAAACAAAGCGAAACAAATTAGACCAGGAAAAATATTCGCTCTCCGTCCACCCCAGATTTTCAGGGTGGAAATAAACCAGCACCTGATAGATCAATACCACCACGGCAGAGGTGAGAATCACTGCTTTCCAGTTTTTGAGCAAATCATAGTTGAGCGATAGCCACATAGCTGTCAGATTTCAGACGTCAATATAGTGGTTTCAGACAATCCCGCCCTTACAGCCTATTTCGAAATACTCCGATTTCAGACAATCAAAACCGGAATTGAGACAACATTCTAACAATGCGATTTTAAACCAAGCGTGATTTGAAGAAAAACAAACGCAATGAAAACAATCATAACACTCCTCTTTGCAATAACCAGCAGCTGGTCAATTGCTCAGAAAATCAACGTTACAATTATTGGTACTGCCCACAGCTTTAATAAAGACTACCAGCCGTTGCAAAGCTTTAATGAGGCTCAATCATTCATTGAAGAACTAAGCCCGGATATGATTTGCATTGAGGCTATTCCAATAACTGATACTGCCAGCCTTAAAGAAATCTGGCCCAATACGATGAAGAGAGCCGATCGACTAAGAGATACATTGAAAAATACTGAGTCGAGTCATGATAATCTGCCTAATCATGGAAACATTGATTTCTGGACAGCATACAGTGCTAATAAAAAAATAATGAAAGGCGCAAAGGCTTATGCAAGCTATGATTTCTGGAATGGCTATTATCAATGGTTCCAGGTCTTGAATGATGGAGATTCATTGGAATATTTTTCCAAATACTATCGTGACCAGTCAAAATCAGAGTATGGCCTCATTGTGTTTCCGGCAGCTCAGGGATTAGGAATAGATCACTTATATGGGATCGACTACCGGGATGGTGAAAAGGAATTCCTTGCAGCAAATAGTAAGGTGATGAAGAAGCTTTTCTTCAGTTTAAAATGGAAGCCGATACGTGTTTATCTCAAAACCCAGAAAAAGTATAAGAAGGCAGAAAAAGCTGGAAAACTCATCGAATTCATTAATAGTGACGAATTTCAAGATGCATTTTCAAACCTGATCGATGATCTTCCCAACAGACTTCCGAAATCGGAAGAAGCCCAGTTCATCAAAGACTATTGGTTAAATCGAAATGAAATAATGGCCAATCGAATTATTGAAACGGCAAACGCAAATGGTGCTCAAAACATCCTCCTGACAGTAGGTAGTGCGCATGTCACGCACATCAAACGATTCCTGGAAGCAGAAGGTCATAATGTCACCACATACGGTCAAATACTAAACACTCAAAATCAATAATCATGGAAGAGATCATGCAATCAAACGCGTTTTTCATTATACCACTCACGATCGCTTATATGAGTATTTGCTTATTGTGGTTTTTACTCAACAAGAAAGGGTGGTCATGGGAGGTTGATCCCATTCAGTCACCTTACCGTCCATGGATTGATTTTGGAATAGGCATAATCGCCTGCATAGGTGTGATGGGAGTTGGGCAGCTATTCTCAGCAGGCTACCTGATTCCAAAAACAGATAGCCCATTCATGAATCAGGCATTCATTTGGCCTTTGAATAATGTGATCATTTTTTCACCCATATTTTTGGCGTTGGTCATTCGTAGGCAATCACTCAAAACGATTTTTATTTCCTCAAATGGAATTCTTCTGAAGTTGGCATATGGTCTTATTGCTTCAGTTATTGGAATCGTTATTTTCACAGGAATCAGAGGAGAGTGGGCACGCATTCCGGAGATTTTCACCTCCTCGGTACAATTGAAAACGTTATCCAATTTTCCAGCTATCTTCTTCGAAAACGTGGCACTTGCGTTCCTTTTCGTTCGACTGAAGTGGGCCGCAGGAATCAAATGGGCAATCGGAATTCCTGCAGTACTTTTTGCCTTCGCTCATGTGCCAGGCTCCATTGCCGAGGGAGATCCTATAAGCCATATCGTCACCTTCTTCTTCCTGACTGGTGGATTAACCACATTCATTTTGTACACAGCATACAGAAGCAGGGATATCATTTGGCTTGGAGTAGTGCATTATCTGATGGATGTGGTGATTAAAGCTGTGTAAGAATTTTAGAAGAAATGGTGTGAATTTAATTCACACCATTTCATTCCTGCCGAAGGGCATTTATCGGATTTCTCCTAATAACCTTAAGCGCCTCGACACTGACTGTTGAAAAGGTGATAAGAAATAGAAAAACACCAGCTAAAGCAAAGTAGATGAGGTTCATATCAATTTGATAAGCATAATCTTGAATCCAGTTCTTTAAAAAATATACGCTAAGGCTAGATGCTCCCACTGTAGAAATTAGTATCAGGAGTACGTATTCTTTATTGAAATGGATTAGCAAATGCCAACTAGAGGCTCCTAGCACCTTACGAACTCCTATTTCTTTGACCTTCAGGGTGGTCATGTAAGAAGTCATACCAATTAGTCCAAGAATTGCAATTAGCATAGCTATGACCGAAAGCACGGTGCTAATGTTGGCAGTTTTTTGATCATTAACATATGCAGACTGAATATCGTCCTCCACAAAAGCATAATCCAAAGGGGTATCCGGCATATAGTCATTCCAGACCTTCTCTATCCATTCAAATGCCTCCTTCGATTTTTCAAGATTGATGCGAACCAGTACATTTCTATTCATGTATTCTCGCTCATTCCGGATAAATAGAAAAATTGGAGATACTTCCTGGTGAAGGGAGAAAAAATTAAAGTCCTCAAACACACCTCTTACGGGGATCCATTTTGGATTTTCGGAAGTAGGATTTGCATTGATCTTTTTACCTATTGGATCGTCCCAGTTCATCTTACGTACAAAAGAATCATTGACTAGTAAGGATAGATTCGGATGCTGCTCTTCGTTGAAATAAGGCCCGTACATTTTCTTGATTTGCAACGTCTTCAAATAGTTTGGATCGGTCGGAATACTCAAAGCATCCTCAAAGAGGTCATCCACTCCTTCTGCTTTATACTTCATAGGATAATCTTCATCACCAGGAACCTGGCCCTCGGAAACAGATAAAATAAATGCCTGACTTGCCAGGTCATTTTTGAATGCCCTGATCTTTTCGGCTCCTTCTATATCCCAGGCACGCTTAATTTTAAGTAACCCTTCCTTCTTAAATCCTGTCTTCAAATTGGATATGTGATGCATTTGCTGATTCACAAAAAATGAAGCGGTACCTAACCCCACTAATAATGCAAACTGAAAAGTGACGAGCAGCTTTCTGATATGAAGTTTCCCTGGTCTGGTATGATTCTTGAAAAGAGCGAGAACATTTATTTGCGGCATGACCACTGATGGATAAATCCCACCAAGGAAACCGACCAAAAAAGCAACACCAAATGTGAGCATGACCATCTCTGGAGCTAGTAAATGCCTCGGCGAAAAGTTGATTCCGGTGAAATCATTAAAGTAAGGCAGTAAGTAAAATGAAAGTATAAAAACGACTGGAATGGTGAACGATGCAAGAAGAATCGATTCAAATAGAAATTGAAAAGAGAGACTGCTTTTGCGGCTCCCCAGCACTTTTCTCACTGCAATTTCCTTTCTTCTTTTAGCAAAAATAGCTGCTGAGATATTGGCAAAATTGGCACTGGAGATAATCAAGACAATAACCGCAATGAGTATGAAGATGGAAAGTTGTTCTTCGTTTCCTCCAGGCTTCATCTCGAATGTAAGGTTTGAACCCAAATGAATGTCTTTAATGTTTTGAAGGTCAGCTTCTACCAGTGTTTTTCGTCCTTCCACATTTTGGGCATAAGCCATGATATCATTCAGAATTTTCTCTTTTGGAGTAGCATTTTTCTCGAAATAGATGAAGGCAGATGCTTTTGTAGAAAAATATTCATTATTGACTAGCAACATATTGAAATCGAAATGCGTGTTAGTCGGAAGACTCTCCATAACACCACTAACCACCACCTGCACAGAATCAAAATAGATGGGTTTTCCAATTGGATTTTCCTGACCAAAAAAACGTGAAGCACTCTCCTGTGTTAAGATAACGGTGTTGTTGACCTTTGTTGCTTCATCGCTGGTTACTCCACTTTTCAGTCTGAAATCGAACAGATCAAAGAAGGGATCACCCGATTCCAAAACCAATGCTTTAGACTCGCTGAATCTATTTTCTCCAACAGTGACGTAACGATCAGGTACTCTCGACAACCTGGACACTTTGGTGGCCCATGAAAAATCCTGATTCTTAATTGGTGTACTGTGTTTTAAGCTAATGTGAGGGAACCAGGCACCATAGATTCGCTTTCCTACAATTCGATAGATGTTATCGGCATTCTTGTGAAAATGATCATAGGTAGTTTCATTTTTAACATAGGTTAAAATGAACAAAGCCACTGTAAGACTGATAACCACTCCTATGACATTGATGCTGTAAAAGGATATGTTTCTTTTGGTCGATCGGAAAAACACCTTCATGAAACTCCGGATCGGGAAAGAGTAATGAATACGACTGGATTGATTTCGTTTTAGGATTCCATACCTCAAAAATCGCAGCACATTGTAGCTAAGTAAGAATGACGCTAATAGCCGTGACCTTGAGGATCTATTCATTTCGTACTGTTCTTCCAAATCACCCAATATTGCCTCTTGCAAGGATTTCGGACAAAATAATTTGAAGAATCTGATAATCGGCCTTTGTTCAAAATGCTTCATTTAGCTAAGTTTTAGTTCTGGTATAGCATTCCAGATGTTTACCTTATTTGCTTTTAGCTCCTGGAGTACTTCCATTCCTTTGTCAGTAGGTTCAAATATTCTTTTTCTTCTACCCCCTCGATCTGATGTAGTGCCTCCCATGTATGATTTCGCCAGACCTTTATCTTCAAGTCGATATAGGGTTACATGGACAGAGCTCAGATTTACAGATCTGGACATCCTTTGCTTTATTTCATTCACGATATTGATTCCATAGGCATCCTCCTTTAAGATGAGGCAGGTCAGTAGAACTAATTCTTCAAATTCACCTAGATATTCACCTTTCATTATTATATGATTTGTCAAAGTAATATTTCTATATACTTTGTCAAAGTAGAAAGGGTTGCACGGTTTATGGTTTAAATTATTTTTATTGGGTTTGATGATAAAGGCACTGGTAGCAATAAGCACCATTGGGTTTTTCCTATACATAAAAAGAAGGAAGCCATCATGACTTCCCTCCTACCTAACCGTATGAGAAGATCGAATTAGTAACCTAACTTTTCCTTGGTTAGGAGATATAATTTTGAAATTTATTGCTGATTTAGATAGAAATACGACTTGCATTTGTTTCAAAATCTGAATTGAGACATGTAGGTAAAATAAATATCTAGTCAATTTTTTCTGAATCTATCAGGGTGTCTAATCCTATTTTTGAATTTGATCTACATTTTTTTAGGACTTGCGCCAGTATCAAATCGTATTCCCTTATTCTTTTAATTTAATCAGCTTACCACCGGCCTTCTTCAAATCTTTCCTAAGGGTGACGAGCAAAAAGATAAATTCGTATTTTGCGTACCTATTTAAGACTTTACTAGTAGCTCATAGAATTCACGAATAAATGGGGCATACAAAACGAACAGAAATAATCTATGGAGCAGCTAACATTCACTGATGGATTTACTGCCTTGTTACTTCTTCAATCACTGATTGTTGGGACATTATTGATTTTAGACGTTACGGTTCAAAATCGATTTCTTGGACTTTTTGTAATTATTTATGCCTCCAATTCTTCTCGAATTGTTCTGTATAAGCTTGTTGGGCAGACACCATTTTTAGATTTTTATGTGGGTCTATCATTGGCAGGTTTCTTTTCTCCATTACTATACTTCTTCATGAAAAGTCATATTGCCTCCGTGCAAATGAAGTCGATTTTGTACCATTCAATTGTCCCAATATTGCTCTCGGTTTTTTCCTTTTTATATTCCTCCGGCAGCACCCTGCAAAGTGTGTGCAGCAACGAGGTTTATAACCTCATTTCCTATACGACTCTTTTCTGCTTAAGTGTATTCTATGGGGGATTAATGATTAGTATAATTAGAACTAATTCTTTGTGGAAGGAAATATTAAAAAGTGTTAGGTTCAAAATTGCTTGGTTCGTTTTTGGTATTACTGTTTATGTGCTTTTTATCTCATTGAGAATAATCATTAGCATTGTTTTTGACATTAGTTCCAATCCTGATGATCCATTCTACTTATTTCAAAAACTCTTCTTTTACATTGTGTTTGCTATAATTCCATTTTACGCATACACTGTTCTCATCCGCTTTAAAAAATTTATTCAACCAAAAAACGTGACTTATGGAGTTGGACTACCAGGTGATCTAAAACCAAGGCTTGATGCACTTATAGATAAGGAGAAAATCCATACGAATGTCGGTTTAAACGCCAATGCTTTAGCCAATGTGCTTAACGTCCCCCAAAAAGACCTTAGAGTTTTTTTTAAAAATACATACAGTAAAACCATACCGGAATTCCTCACTGATAAGCGACTAGCAGAATTCATCTCAATGGCAGAGAATGATACAAACAATATCTACAATATCGAAGGTATCGCGAAAAATGCCGGGTTCAATTCACGCCCCACATTCTATCGGGCATTTAAGAAGAGGTACGGCGTAACTCCTGCTGAGTATTTAGCGAATCGATAGTAGTCTCTTGCCGGCAAGAAAACTAAAAGAATAACAACGCTTGGCTTCAAAGCATCAATTGTTTTGTATTTATTGAATCGTAGTTTTCATGTCATTCTAGCATCCATTCTAATGATTGCTCCAGTGCTTGACTCCACCCATCTAAATGGGTGATATTTGAGGAATTAAATGAGTGATCCGCATCTTCGATCATCAGAAGTTTTGACTTTACCCCTTTAGCCAATAAACCTGAATACAATATCCGTGCTGATTCTGGAGCTACGTGAGTGTCTTTTTCACCTTGCATAATGAGTACAGAACCCCTAAATGAAGAAAGCTCCTCGAGAACGGATGTCCGAAGAAAACTATGCCATCGCAAATAGGTAAAGCCCCAGAAGAATTTAGTAGTACTTGTTGAATCGGCTCGTATATCATTCCACGTTTTCAGCAGATACGTGAGTCTCTCATCTTCAGTTTTCCCATATTCTTTGAAAAAAACACCTGATTTAGCAAAGGTATATAGGCTGTATAGCTGCGAGGTTCCTTCTCCTGCCAGGATACAAACTTTGGAAATGCTGCCTTGCATTAATTTGGCCACCTTGGCTGCTACAACCCCTCCTTCTGAATGACCGATTAGCATTATGCTATCTGATTTGACTTGTTCAATTGAAACTACGTGCTTAATGGTTTTTGCTACCCTTCTGCTCCACGAATCCAATGAGAAATTAGCATCAAAATACATATTCCTTTCTCCTGGTCCATATTCATCCAGGTATCTAACACCAGGCTTCTCAACGATTAGTATTTTCGCTTTTCCCTTTGCTAAATAAGTTAGATCTATATGTCCGCTTGTGGGTATTATTGATGATTGCTGCCGAGAAAATAATGAGTTAAAACCCGATCCCTGAATAAAAACAATAAGAGGGAGTTTTCGGTCTTTATTAAATTCAGAAAGGTAAAACGTAGTGCTATCTCCGCTACCTGGTAAGACATATTTAAAATAAGGATTTCTGCTAACCTTTTTCTGACTAAACACAGTTCCTATGGTAACGGCTAATAGGAATGAAAGCACAATGTGTTTAGATACACCTGTTGCACACTCCATGATTCGATACCTACTCATCGAAGTTCTGTAAATTCTTAACTTGCTTGTATAACCTAAACACTGTTTCTCTGAACTCTTCAGAAAATTGATAGAAGACCTTACCATCATCAGCAGAATACTTCAAGTAGTCTACCATCAGAGTAATTGGATTTAGATCCATATAATAGGTCAAATCATTTCCGGATTTCTCCAGCACATAGTCAGTAATTTTCATGCCCATGTAGTATCCGGCTTCATCAAATTTTGTGGTAAAAAAAGTATTGTAAATCCAATTAAGCTCTGTATCTGAAGGTTTTGATTGTACATCCACGATCAAACGATCAAAGAGATAGAATATATATTTACCTCTCTGAGCGCTACGCCTCCCTCTGTCAATAAATCCTTCATTGGCTGCCGTTTCCTTTTTATCCATCCATCGATCCAGGTAAGTGGCGGTCCCCTCCAGGTATAGTGCTTCAAATAACAGATAGCTCACATAGTCAGCATTGTATTCGCTCTCCCCCTGCCCTTTTAGTTCATCATAAATCCTTCTGCCATCAAACCTGAAGGACTGGATATTATGAAAAAGCTCATGCTTAAATATCGAAAGCATGAAATCAGGATCACCCTTCATGTGATGAAGGCTGATATAAAACTTATCCCAATCTCCAAACGTGTAACCGGTAGAGTGACCACCCAGAATTCCTACTATTTCGACTTCTATATTTTGTTCCTTTGAGATATAAGGTCCCAGCTCATCATTGAGCCACTTCTCATAAAATTTTTCATTTGATTTCAAGTCTGAAACGAATCTCTCTAACTGATCCAGGTCCTCAACAATCATTTCATACTGCATCCTAGCCTGATTGCTGTTTGCCGACTGGCCTGCCTTTGCTGCGAGCAACGATGAAACTACAAGCGAATCTCCTGTTTGCATCTTCTTCAACAGGGCCTTGGTAGACTCGAGGTTTAATAATCGTTCAAGATCAGCTCCATTCAATTCAGCTTTTTTAAACAATCGGATAGTCTCTTCCGGATTGGTCAGGTCAAAGGAAATGTTAATTTGCTGTGATACTGCATTGTGTACAACTGTATGTGTAAAGAATGCTATTAGTATTGATTTCAAAATGGTTTTCATACTACTTGGTTGAATGATTCGATGAAACAAACTGATCTAGTCCATACAGATACTTCGGAGGACCTTTTTCAAACTGAGGCTTTAAAAAGAGGTTCATGAATTTGCCCAAAAGTCCAAACTTTAAGGCATATGAAAATGTAAAGTGAACTTCACACCCTTCTTCCGATGGTTGTAACTGAACAATTCCCCTCATGAAATGACAAGGTGGTAACATTTTCCCTCCCATTACTTCTGAGACAAAAGACCTGCCATCTTCCCAATTGGTGATTTTTTCTTCCATAGCCCCCATCGGTAGTAAATCACAGTGTCTTGTTGCCCCCAAGCCCCTAATTGTATTGGTAGCATATGATCGCTTCACCAATGGGTGGAAGTTGGCAATATTTCCGTAATCCGAAAGCACTTCCCAAACGCGAGAGGATGGGCAATTTATCTTTCGAGAAGCAGTAATAGTTGTTTCGTTCATTTGGTATAACTTTTTAACCAAATGTAGGCTAACACTTAAATGATCAGTGACAAATTAGATGGTCTCAGTTGTCTCAAATCACTTATGACACAAAAAGTATGATTGTTTTGTGAATTAAGCTCCCAATCTCCTAATCCGGTCTATTAATATGTACCCTATAGACGCCACCTTTATCTAGTCCTAAGAATAAACTTTGATTACCATTATCTATGTATGATGTCATATCCAAAACTCCACCATATATTTTGTCATCACTAAATGTATGATCACTCCATGTTTGACCATTGTCATTGGAAACCGATAGGACAAGTGGTTGTGGTTTATCACTTCCTTTTTTTAACCATCCACCTGAGTAAATAATATTTGAATTATAAAAATCCTTCTCCAAGCCAAAAGTGAACTTATAATTATCACGATCATTTTTGGACAATTGCCAGGTCGCCCCACCATCTCGGGATACAGTAATACCTGCCTCTGCTCCCACCATAACAAAGCCCGTATCCTCCTCATCAAACAATACATCCTTTGCAGAACTTACCGGATCTAGTAAGTCTATCATGCAGTTTTCAGTCCCACTATTCAAATTATACTGACATAATATAATTCCTTCGATCGCATTCTGTCCACCGGTCCAAAGCTCATTTTTATTAGGGTGTTTTTCTACGAAATCAAGCCCAGTTGCTAAATAGTCCCAGTCACCAATTAGTGTTTTCCAGGTTTCTCCAGAATCATCTGAATATGCCACAACAAAATAGCCTGTCGCATATAGCCGTTTTTGATCATGATCGTATTCAAGATCTAATATGTTTTGATCATACTCCCGTCCGAAATTGTTCTCTAGGAGGTTCCATGAACGACCACCATCCTTTGTAAAATAAAGATTACCATCCTCCAATTCCCATTCAGATACAATCCAATGAGTTGATGATAAAAACTCGATTGCCTTCAAGTTTTTGCCACTGAGTGTAGTCATAGACTGCCAATTTGGTTCATCTATATTGGTTATGAATAGACCACTAGTTGTTGCTGCAATCAATTGATTTTCAAATATTCTGATCTCGTTTACTGTCTCTCCCTCTAAACCAAATGACTCAAATGACAGTGACCGATCCATCGGAGTAATGGGGCAATCCTCTCGACACGAAACAAAACCGGAAATTAAAACAATGCAAAGTATTAGCAACAAGCCTGCATATGGACTGCCTTGCTTTATTCGGCAATTAATTTTTCTCATAAAAAGAAGTAAAGTTTTAATAGGTCATTCATCCAAAGAAACGATTAACGCTACGTTTCAGGATAACTGAAACTGTCTCAAGTTGAGATTGATACAAATCAAATATTAAACTCCAAGTAAAAAGTAGGTTAGTTTGAAAGGTGGAGATCGGAACTCAAGGTTTATATCATTTGGGGTGATAGCTGAGCATGAAGGTCTCAATTATTTCTTCAACAATTTTAATAGAGTAACATGAAAAATGTAGCCTTAGTCATTCTTATAGAATTTCTCCTGGTTGGGTGCGCACCAAGTATTCCAGAGAGAAAACAAGAATTTGAAATCCCACAAAACCCAAAATATTACAATCATCAGGTAATGGTGCTTGGTTCCTTTCACTTTCAGAAATCCGGAGATGGTAGTGACGTGGTTGGGAATGCTGAAACCGAAATTCTTTCTAAAGAAAATCAATTGACAATTGACAGCTTTACAAATCGAATTATCCAAGAATTCGACCCTACTATAATAGCCATTGAATGGATGCCAAAGTACCAGGGTTTGGTCGACTCTTTATATCGATCTTACAAAGATGGGATGTGGAAACTAGAGGAAAATGAAGCATTCCAAATCGGTTTTCGTATCGCAAAATCACAAGGTCTTACCAGCGTGTATTGCGTTGATAATCGTCCCATTCAGCCCCGTTCTGTGTTGAAAATGGACGATTGGGAAGCATATGCAGACAGTATTGGTCATAGAGCTAAGATGGAGGAATATGACAGTTCCAATGCTGCTTATAACCAATATCTAGACAGCATTCGAATGGAAATGACCATATATCAATACCTGGAATTACTAAATTCTCCTGACAATATTTCTCGAAACAAGGAGCTCTGGTTTGCCGGGTTGGTAAACCTTGGGCATGGCGACACGTACGTAGGTGCGGATTTAACGGGCCATTGGTATCAACGTAACAGTCGGATATTTACGAATGTCAGAAATTTAGCTCAGACGAAAAATGAAAGAATCCTGATTATTTACGGTATGGCTCACAAATGGGTGCTCGATGAGATGTTTGAGGCATCTCCCGAATTTGAAGTGATTCAGCCATCAGAAATATTATTTTAGTCAAAAAACAAAAACATGAACTTAGGACAATTTTCAATAAGCCTTCCAGTCAAAAACATGGAAGCAAGCGTAGACTTTTATCAAAAACTAGGGTTTGAAATTATCGATGGTGGGCACATGAACGATGGCTTCCCAGATGGAGAAAATACTTCCTGGAGAATCATGAAATCAGACAGTGTAGTTATTGGACTTTTCCATGGCATGTTCGAAGAATCCATCATGACCTTCAACCCAGTGGACGTTAGAAGTATCCAGAAAGAGCTAAAAGCAAAAGGAATAAAGCTGATTAAAGAGGCGGAGGAGAATACAGATGGCCCGGAACACTTAATCCTAACTGATCCTGACGGCAATCAGATCATGCTTGATCAGCATTAAGCCTTTTTATGAAAAATGGGAGACCGACAAATAAAATCAATAACCAAACGGCAGCTAATGGCCCGACATCAAAATAGCCTTTTAAACCGGGGTTAATCGGGAAGGTGGATAGGTTGAAAAATATCTGAAGTACTTGAGTAATCAGGCCAATGATACCCAACCACATTATCATCCCTTTCATTTTTATCATTTGGATACAAAGCAGAATCAGACCAATACCAATGAAGAAATCAAAGGCAATATCGGTTGATAGTTGGATGTAATTGTAAATCTGCATGTTTTCGCCAATTTCATAATCCATGTTCATGGCAACCATACCATGCTGTAACATCAGCATGTAGGACATAAATATGCCTCCTGTTAATGATAGTATTCCTCCGACATCAGAAAGAACCGTTTTTGGGAGTGACTTAGATAATGAATAGAGTGCTATACCCAGCAAAACGCCGATTGAAAAACTATTTAGATGCCAAATGAATCCATCGAGATCTATGATTAGAGCTACAGTGTAAGAGACGAGTGATAAACATCCAGTAATGGAAGATGTCAGAATCCAGTTCTTATTCTCCATAAAAGTCATACTTTATAAAAAGTACGAAAAAGCTAAACTATGGTTTGTAGCATCCGATTTAAACGGAAGAATTTACACATTCATGTTACATTCGCCCCGTGACTATTCTTTATTTCATCGATATTGTCGGAACAATGGTTTTTGCCATCTCAGGGGCTCTTGCTGGTCGCGATAAGAAGCTCGATTTCTTTGGTATTGCAGCAGTAGGTCTCATCACTGCTATTGGAGGGGGAACCATGCGAGATATCCTGCTAGGTAGCACACCAGTCGGTTGGATGAAAGACCTTATCTATCTGGCCATGATCGGTTCCGGAATTTTGATCTCTTTACTTTTTGGAAAAGTAGTGTTGAAATTGAGAAGGACATTTTTCATGTTCGATACAGTGGGAATCGCTGTTTTTACCGTATTAGGCTTGCAAAAAGCACTGACATTAGGTGTTCATCCGATCATTGCCATTATGATGGGCATGGTATCAGCTGTCTTCGGTGGTGTGCTTCGGGACATTGTTTGTAATGAAATTCCACTCATATTCCGAAAGGAAATCTACGCACTTACTTGCCTGTGTGGCGGCATCCTCTATGTCATTCTTCAGCGAGCTGGGCTAGACCAGGGGTGGAACATTCTTGTAACCGTACTTTTCATTGCCTCTTTTCGAATTTTTGCAGTGAAATTCAAATGGCAATTGCCGGATATTTCCTGAGAGCATACCCTTTCACTAAATTTAAACTTCAACCAAAAACTAAACCATGAAAAAATTGCTTTATATGGCGGCTGCATTATTCATAATCAGCTGCCAAACTCAATCTGAAAACACAGATATGCAAACAGAAAATCCATTCTATCAGGAATGGGACACCCCTTATGGCGTACCACCTTTTGACCAAATCAAGGATGAGCATTACATGCAAGCCTTTGAAGATGGCATTCAGCAACAGCTCGAAGAAGTAGCTGCTATTGCCAGCAATGAGGAAGAACCCACATTTGAAAACACCATAGAGGCATTCGAAAAGTCAGGGGAGCTTTTAACCAAAGTGGGAGGTGTCTTTTTCAATCTATCATCCGCTCATACCAATGATTCCATACAAGGAATTTCAAGAGCCATTAGCCCCAAACTATCCGCTCATAATGACAATATTTTCCTGAATGGTGATTTCTACGCTAGGGTTAAGTCCCTTTATGATCAACGTGAAGAGCTAGACCTTACGGTAGAGCAAGCTAAACTTTTAGAAAACTATCACACCCGATTTGTTCGTGCAGGAGCTGCTTTGAGTTTGGAAGAGCAGGGAAAAATGCGTGAGCTAAACGAACAACTTTCTTCGCTTTCTGTCAAATTTGGAGAGAACGTATTGAAAGAAGACAATAAGTTTGAAATGCTGATTGAGAATGAAGCAGATCTTGATGGCCTATCTGACAACATCATTAATGCTGCACGAGAAGCCGCTCAGGAAAGAGGCTATAATGAAGGCTGGTTATTTACTCCTCATAAGCCAAGCATGATCCCATTCATTACCTATTCTAACAATCGAACCTTGAGAAAGCAGCTGAAAAAAGGCTACATCATGCGAGGCGATAATGATGATGAGTTGGATAATAAGGAATTAGCGAGAAAGCTGGCTAATGTGAGACTTGAAAAGGCAAACCTCCTAGGTTACGAAACATGGGCCGATTACATCCTCGCTGAACGTATGCTTGACACACCAGATAAAGTGTATAATCTTCTTGATAAAGTATGGCCTGCCGCACTCGAAGCTGCTAAAAAAGAGCGAGGCATGATGGTTGAAATGGCATTTAACGAAGGTCAAGAAGTCAATATAATGCCATGGGACTGGTGGTACTATGCTGAGAAAATCAAAATGGAGAAGTATAACCTGGATGAGAATGAAATCCGCCCATACCTCAAAGTCGACAATGTAATCAACGGTACTTTCACGTTGGCTAATAAGCTTTTTGGGCTAACCTTCGAGGAGCAAACCAACATCCCAAAATACCACCCGGATGTGCGTACCTATACAGTGAAGAATGAAGACGGTGAGCTGATCGGCATCTACCTATCAGACTGGTTTTACCGAGGAAGTAAGCGCGGCGGTGCATGGATGAATACCTTCCGTGACCAAAGTAATATGGGAGGTGAAAGAGTTATTCCTATTGTAACCAATGTTGGAAACTTCACCAAACCAACAGGTGATACGCCTTCCCTACTATCCCAGGATGAAGCCAGCACATTGTTTCATGAGTTTGGACATGCACTTCACGGGTTACTATCAGAATGTACCTATCCTTCCATTTCAGGCACCTCCACTCCCAGGGACTTTGTGGAGTTCCCATCTCAGGTGATGGAAAATTGGTTGTTTGAACCAGAGATGTTGGAGCTATATGCATTCCATTATGAAACCGGAGAAGTGATGCCTACAGAGCTGGTGGAGAAGATTAAAAATGCCGGCAAGTTCAACCAGGGTTTCTCCACAGTAGAATACATGGCGGCAGCATACCTGGATATGGCTTTTCATACAATCACCGAGCCAATCGAAGGAGATGTGGATGCGTTTGAGAAAGCGGCAATGGATGAAATCGGACTGATAGATGCGATCGTTCCAAGGTATCGAACCGGATATTTCAGACATGCATTTTCAAGTCCGGAAGGTTATTCATCCGGATACTATAGTTACCTGAATTCTGAGGTAATGGATGCTGATGCGTTCGGGGCATTTAAAGAAAATGGCCTTTTTGATAAGGAGACAGCCAATGCCTACAAAGAACACATTCTTTCCAAAGGCGGCACACGAGATGCGATGGAAATGTATGTAAACTTTAGAGGCAGAGAACCAAAATTTGAAGCGATCCTTGAAAGAAGAGGGTTTAATTAAGCTTTTAACCGCAGAGTAAGCTGAGTTTTCACTCAAAGAACGCTGTAGTTTTAGTAAGTCGTCTTTCCACTTTGAGTGGTGGGACGACTTTTTTATTGATTACACTCAAGATGGCCTCATTGTCTTGTACTCGTAGTAGTTAAAGCCTACCGCTCAAGTAAAAACTTATCCAATTCCTTCGGTTCATAGTTAAGTTGGCATTCGAAAACTAAACCCGAAAGAGTATGAAAAGAGTACTAATGTTTTCTTTGGTGATATTGCTAATCGGCTTCTCAACCGATCTTGAAGCACAGAGAAAGAAAAAGAAGAAAAAAGGTGACACTGAACAAGAAGCACCTAAAAAGAAAAAAAATGGTTTGAAAGATTACTCCGAAGTAATTACGGATGAAGCAATTTCAGACCAGGGATTAATTACATCTCATCAGGTAGGTGATGATTTCTACTTCGAAATTCCCACGGATTTATTGGAAAAAGAAATCCTGATCGTGTCCAGAATAGCCGGTCATGTAAAGGGACTAAATTTTGGTGGGGCTGGTATGAAATCGCGTCCACAGCAGGTGATCCGTTTTCAGAAAATGGGTGGAAAAATCCTTATGCGATCTGTATCATACAACAACGTGGCTAATGAAAATGAGCCTATCTACACATCTGTAAAGAACAACAATTTCGAGCCGGTTATTGAATCATTCTCCCTGGAAACCATGAAGGATGATTCATCTGCCTACGTTATTAAAGTAACTGATTTTTTCTCAAGCGACATCCCAATGATCGGAGGACTTAGGGATTCAGAAAGAAAGCGGTTTAAGATCAAAGGAATTGACAAATCACGATCGCTCATTACTTCTGTGAAATCCTTCCCGGAAAATGTAGAAGTAAGACATATCCTTACTTACCGCGGAGATGAGCTCCCGGCAAACGGACTTACTGAGACGCTTTCCATTGAAATGAATCAGTCTATGATTCTGCTACCCGACGATCCAATGGTGCCACGATATCATGATGAGCGTGTTGGATTCTTTTCATTACGCCAGATCGACTACAGCTCCGATGAACAAAAGGCTGCACAACAAAGATTTATCACCAGATGGAGATTAGAGCCAAGCGATTGGGCAGCTTTTAATAATGGTGAATTGGTTGAGCCAGTTAAGCCTATCGTCTATTACATCGACCCGGCAACTCCTGAAAAATGGAGAAAATACATCAAGCAAGGAGTGGAAGACTGGCAGATAGCTTTTGAAGCAGCTGGTTTTAAGAATGCCATATTAGCCAAAGACCCTCCAAGCAAAGAAGAAGATCCGGAATGGAGTCCGGAAGATGTGAGATATTCAGTGATCCGATACATAGCCACAGATATTCAAAATGCGCAAGGTCCTCATGTTCATGACCCTCGAACAGGTGAAATCCTTGAAAGTGATATTCTTTGGTATCACAATGTAATGAACCTGCTTCGTAATTGGTATTTCATCCAGACTGCCGCAGTAAATCCTGAAGCTAGAAGCACCAAGTTTGATGATGATCTAATGGGTGAGCTCATTCGGTTTGTAGCTGCGCATGAAGTAGGTCATACTTTAGGCTACCCTCACAATATGGGATCTTCCCCTGCTTACACCGTGGATCAATTAAGAGATAAAGCATTCACTGACACACATGGTGTGGCTCCATCAATCATGGATTACGCACGTTTCAACTATGTGGCACAGCCGGAAGATGGAATCACAAACTTCTTCCCCAAAATTGGGGAATACGACCTGTGGGTGACTCAGTATGGTTATAAGCCAATTCCAAATGTAGACTCTCCGGATGATGAAGAAGATATCCTCAATGCGTGGATTAAAGAGAAAGGCGATGATCCAATTTACCGTTATGGTCGTCAGCGCAGGCTCCCTGTAGATCCCACTGCTCAGACAGAAGATATCGGGCATGATTCCATGATTGCAAGTGAATTAGGTATCAAAAACCTAAAACGCATCTTAGATCAACTGATGGAGTGGACCACTGAAGAAGGGGAGAATTACGAAGAGTTAGAAGAGTTGTATGGACAAGTGGTTAATCAATTCAATCGCTATAATGGACATGTAGTCTCGAATGTTGGCGGTGTTTACGAATACTACAAAACAGCAGATCAGGATGGAGCTGTATACACCCATGTAGAGAAGGATAAACAGAAGCGAGCTGTTAAGTTTTTAAATGAACAATTGTTCGCGACCCCAAATTGGCTGGTAGATGCTGAGATCCTTGGTAGAATCCAGCAAGATGGGTTAGTTGAACGCATGAGGGGAATTCAGGTAAGAATTCTCAATCGTTTAACTATGGAAGAAATGCTGATGCGTATGATTGAAAACGAAGCGCTCAATGGTAGCGATGCATATACACTGGCAGCATTTTTTACTGATATGCGTCAGGGCATCTGGGGTGAGTTGTACAATGGGAGTCGAATCGATACCTATCGAAGAAATCTTCAGAAAGAGCATATTGACAGGTTAGGTGAATTGGTCAATCTGGAGGAAGAAAAATATGCTAACTCTGATATTCCATCGGTCGCTATGGCAACTCTTACCCGGTTGGAAAGAGATGTGAGAAGTGGTTTGGCTCGTCAAAATGATTCAACGTCCCGATTCCACTTGCAGGATATTCAAAAGCGAATCGATGCAATTTTGAATCCGAAGTAATTGATATTTAAAACCGCAGAGAAAACAGAGAATACCTCTGAGTTCTCTGTGGTTTTTTCTTTGAGTCCTTTGTGGTTAAATTTCTGCACATGAAAAAGCTCCTCATTACTACCTTCCTTATTGCGATTGCAATTATTTCATATTCGCAAGAACAAACAACCTTCATCCTTGTGCGTCACGCAGAAAAAGCGCTGGATGGGACAAATAATCCACCACTGAGTGAGGCCGGACTACAAAGAGCCAATGAATTAGCAGCACTGCTGACTAGTCAGGAAATTGATGCGCTTTATAGCACACCCTTTATTCGAACGGAGGCAACATTGACCCCAATTGGGAGAGCCAAAGGAATGGAGGTTCAAACCTACGATCCTTATGCGGGAGAAAGTTGGCTAAAAAAAGTTCTAAATAAGCACAGTGGAGGGACGATAGCTATTTCCGGTCATTCTAACACCATTCCTAAACTTGCTAATGCACTCCTTGGAAAGGAGGAATTCCAACAATTTGATGATAATGATTACTCAAACCTGATCATCATTGTGACGAATGAAGTTGGTAAGGGGAAGTTGGTTCGGTTGAAGTTTTGACACCCTCCTTACCTCCCTCAAGGGAGGAATTGTCCCCTTGAGCCGTCCGCGGAAGCGGGGACCACAGGGGGTTAATACAACTCATACTTACAAAAGTCACACTCCAGCTTTCCATTATAAAGCTTAATTCGCTCAGAATCTTTGAGGCCAATTTGCTTCAATGCCTGCTTATTTGAGCTGATCAGCCAGGCATCATACCCAACAAAGTTTTGCTTGAAAGCATCCCCCATCGTTTTATAAAACTCCAAAATATCATCTCCTATACGCTCTCCATATGGTGGATTTGTAATGATCGTTCCCTGATCATTGATCGGTTTGAAATCCCGAAAATCCATCGTTTTTATTTTCACTTCTCTTCTTAAACCGATCTTTCCTAAAGCTTTTCTTGCAAGCGTTACCGCGCTATCATCAATATCAATCCCTGTTATGTCCAGGGTTGGTTTACGCATTTTATTCTGCTCCTCATTCTTCACATTATTAAAGAGAATAGGACTGTACTCCGGCCAGGTTCTAAAGCCGAAATCCTTTCTTTTCAGATTGGGCGCCATATTCATGGCAATCATGGCAGCCTCTGTCAGAATGGTACCACTTCCGCACATCGGGTCTACCAACGGTGATTTCTTGTCCCAACCAGATAGCGTAATCATACCAGCTGCCAGCACTTCATTCATCGGAGCTCTATGACCTTCTTCGCGATAGCCTCGCTGATTCAATGGTGCTCCCGAACTATCCATAGAAATCGTGAAAAAATCATTTGCACAATGGACATTGAAAAGTACATCCGGTTTATCTGTATCAATATTTGGTCGTCTTCGGTATTTATTTCGAAATTGATCTACGATTGCATCCTTCGATTTATAGCCCACGTATTTGGAGTGGGTGAAAACCTCAGAGAACACCACTGTATCAATCGCAAAAGTCTGATCCACATCCAAAAAGATCGACCAGTCAAACTCCATCATTTTGTCATAAAGTTGCTTCTCGGTTTTCGCTTGAAAACTATGGATTGGCACCAATATTTTCAATGCTGTCCGAAGCGCAAGGTTGGCGCGATACAAGAAAGCAGGATTGCCTTCACATTTAACACCTCTTGTAATTTTTTCAATCTTTTCTCCTCCCAGAGCCTTGACTTCCTCGGCAAGGATATCTTCAAATCCAAAAAGTGTCTTGATGGTTAGTTTCATTGCAGTTTCGAGTTTCTAGCCTTTAGCTACGAGTGAACTGCAAAAGTAGACCTTTCAATTATTCTTAACCTGTCATTTCTTACGGATATGAGAACAATAGCAAACTATTTGTTAATCCTTTCTTGAATCCGACCGCTTTTGAAAACGGTATTAATTTCCAGTGTATTCTTAATATTGGCTAACGGGTTTTCATCCAACAAAACCATATCTGCAAGTTTTCCTACTTCAATACTCCCCAGACTATCTTCTGCATGCATCATTTTAGCCGCATTCAAAGTGCCCATCCTCAAAATATCAATCGGGTCAATTCCTCCCATCTGCATAAGCTGCATTTCTTCATGCAAGCTGTATCCGTAAAAGTTAAAATCATTTCCTGTATCCGTACCAAGAGTCATATTCATACCTTTATCAAGAAGCCTTTGAATGTCTTCTACTTTCGGCAAGAAAACAGCATCCAAAGAGACTGAATCCAGGCCATACTCCATCTTGGTCAGATTTTCCATCCTCTTCGCAAAGGCAATAGCATCGGATGTTAATAGTTTTTTTAATGTATCTGATGGGTATACTTCATTAAGCGCAGTTACCTCCATCCAATGTGGATTTAATGGATATAAAAAGGATTTATCAATCATCAGAGTTGAGACAATGGAAGCATCTCTTTCAAGCAATTTTTGCACAGCTCCTGCATGTTCATCGTCACCCCAGTCAATGTCTATACCAACATAATGGATGATGTTCTGAGCACCTGATTTCACAGCCATCAAGAACTCCTCATTATCACTGGCATGCGCAAAAACCTCCAAATCGTACTTTTTTGCTTCCGTCACGGTTTTGTCAATGAACTCTTGCGGGATTCGTTCCACAAACGGAGGAGCAGGACCATCTTCAATAGTGATTTTTATTCCGAGTATCGGATATTCAGAAACCTGCTTTACCAGCTTAGATATTTGAGCAGTGTCCTTCAGAAAAAAGACGGTTTCACCTTCGCGCCAATTACTACTCACATATGTCCTGACAGGATGCCTTCCTTCTATTGTAAAGTGCTGGCTGGTATGAAAAACACGTGGTGCAGAAATCGAATCCTGATTCCCTCTGGCTCGCATTTCTGCATAGTATTCATTCGTACAGGTACTTCCACCTGGTATAAATACAGAGGTCACGCCATAATGCATCAATTTCGGAAAGTCCCTATTGAAGTCTGTCGTGTGTACATGACAATCAAATAAACCAGGAATGAGGTATTTACCAGTGCCATCGATTTCGTCACCTTCCCCAATGATTACTCCAGAATCAATTTTAGTGATTATTCGATCGTTGATGTAGACATTAGCTCCCTCAACTAAATGCGCACCTGTTCCGTCTATCAGGTTGACGTTTGTGATGATGAGGTCATAGGGTTCAAAGTCTTGATTTTTAATACAACTGACTAGAATAAACACCAAAAGGAAGCAGGTAAGTGAGGTTTTCATAAAACCAATTTACCTCATTTTACTTAACCTTTATAGCCGTATAACTAAAGTAGTTCTTCATCCAGGTTTTACCTCCATCATATGATCGGTCCATTTTCCATTTGTACTGATCATCGGAGATGTCATAGAAAGTAATCTTTTCCAGGTACTCTCCACGTTGGTCTTTTCCTTTCCCATCAAAGTAGAATTTCCCATCACGAAACTCTCCGGTCATGCTCGTGCTGATGGCCAGATTGCTTTCAATCCACATCATCCGCCATTGTTTTGTTTGTTCATCATAGGTTCGAATGGTTGTTCCATAGCAAATCAGATTGCCATTTGGATCGGTATAATAAAAATCATCTTTGTGAGCCGATTCATTAAAGAGGTATGAACATTTAGTAAAAAACTTCTGCTCCACGAAAGAACCATCTGGAGTGAGTGATTTAGCCTCGTACGTCCAATCCCCAATCAGAAAATCCATCTTACTGAATTCGTCCGATTGTGCCTGAAGGTTGAAACAAATAGAAAAAAGGAGATAGGTGAATATCAGTTTCATAGGTTTTTGAGTTTGAGGGTAGAACAAGACTGAATGCTCAAACTCTTATTCATTTGATCTCATCTTGAGCGCTGCGAAAGACCTTATACTCCTCTACTTTTTCTTGATAAAAAGTAGCCAAAAATCAAGGCTGGAAACCCTTCACTAAAAAATTGAATCAATCAGGTAAGCAAAACCAAACCTCGCTGCGCTCAAGCAGTGGTTTTGCATCTTGTGAATCTACAATTCAATTTTTCTTAACGCTCATGATTTAAGGCCCTCCCAATCGCCGGAACGGCGAACTGTCAAAATCACGGGGTTGGGGTGTGAGGATGGCCGGGATTTGATTTTGACCGCAGCGGCGGACCGTTTGATCTTTTTGCCTCGTTTTTGCATCAAGGCAAAAATGAGGAGCCCAGCGGCTTGAGCGATAGAAGAGAAACTCTCTCAAAGATCCTTTACCTTGCTCAGGAATGATTCTGTGGTGTCATGCTGAGGAACGAAGCATCCCATTAATTAAAGAAGACTTCCGAGGTTTAAAACACCTCGGAAGTCTATCACTCAAAGCAAAAACCCTCCCCGATCGCTCGAAGAGGGTCTATCACTACCTAAATATTAGAAAACAAATTATCTGACCCTATTGAGGTTATTCAAAATCTTTTGCGAGAGCGAGAGCTGGCTATCATCAAACGAATACAAAACATCGTCATACGAAAGTGCAAACTCACTAGATCGCCCGGTCACGTATCTTCTTTTCATTTCGTCATACCATAAGTAAATTTTCATAGCGCAATTCTTTTTAAGTGATTACACTATTCAAACGGTTAGCCTGCTTTTTACCCTACCCCAACTAGTTACGAGATGTAAGTAATAAGTAGCAAGTCTTTCTGGCCATCTCAATCGCCGGAACGGCGAACTGCCAAAATCACGTGAAGGCCAAGTGGGTAAGCTGGATTGATTTTGGCGAGATTTTTTTGCTAGCGTTTTTTCATCGAGTGGAAAAAATGCGAAGAAACAGAATGTGCTAAAATGATTCTAGAATATAAAACATGCCTCCAATTAGGCTGAATATCCCACCAAATAATAGCATTATATCACCCCAATTCTTGAATTTTTTATAGCCCCCATCCCTTATCTCAATAATTAATAGGATAATTCCGAATAGAATAAATGCTATACCGATTAGGAGTTTAAACCAATCCATAAGCTGTAAAAATATAAAACCCTTGACGGTAACCGCCAAGGGTATAATCTATATCCAGGGTAAAATCAGAGCCAAAAGCTAACTGCTAAAGGCTAATATAGCCAACAGCTACTTCTTCTCCTCTTCTACCTCTTCGAATTCTACGTCAGACACATCGTCTGCAGAACCATTTTCAGCAGCACCTGCATTCGCATCCGCACCTGCTGCACCAGCGTCAGCTCCACCAGCTTCCTGCTGTGCTTGGTACATCTCCTGTGAAGCATTTTGCCATACGTTGTTCAGCTCTTCCATCGCTGCGTCAATTGCAGCAAGGTCTTGCTTACCATGTGCTTCTTTCAACTTGGTCAAGCCACCCTCGATAGCTGTTTTATTGCCATCAGAAAGTTTATCACCAAACTCTTTCAACTGCTTCTCCGTCTGGAAGATCAGCGAGTCAGCCTGGTTGATTTTCTCAACTTGCTCCTTCGCTTGCTTATCCGCTTCGGCATTTGCCTCAGCCTCCTGCTTCATCTTTTCGATTTCCTCATCGGTCAAGCCGGATGATGCCTCGATTCGGATGTTCTGCTCTTTACCAGTGCCTTTGTCTTTCGCGCTCACATTCAGGATACCATTCGCATCAATATCGAAGGTTACTTCGATCTGAGGAACACCACGTGGTGCTGGCGGAATGCCATCCAGGTGGAACTTACCAAGTGACTTGTTGTCTTTCGCCATTGGTCGCTCACCTTGTGTAATGTGAATCTCAACAGATGGCTGGTTGTCCGCTGCAGTTGAGAACGTCTCAGATTTTTTCGTTGGAATGGTTGTATTCGCCTCTATCAATTTCGTAGCTACACCGCCCATGGTTTCGATACCAAGAGAAAGTGGAGTCACATCAAGAAGCAATACATCTTTCACCTCTCCGGTTAGCACACCACCCTGGATCGCAGCACCAATCGCTACCACCTCATCAGGGTTCACACCTTTAGAAGGCTTCTTACCGAAGAACTTCTCAACTTCTTGCTGGATGATTGGGATTCGGGTAGAACCACCAACCAAGATCACTTCGTCAATATCTGAAGTAGATAGGCCAGCATCTTTCAGAGCTGCCTCTACCGGCTTCATAGATCGCTTGATCAAGTCATCAGCAAGCTGCTCAAACTTAGATCGAGTTAATTTTCTTACAAGGTGCTTAGGCACACCATCTACTGGCATGATATACGGCAAGTTCACCTCTGTTTCAGAAGAGCTTGAAAGCTCGATTTTTGCTTTCTCAGCAGCCTCTTTCAATCGTTGAAGCGCCATTGGATCTTTTCTTAGATCAATGCCTTCATCGTTTTTGAATTCATCTGCCAACCAGTTGATGATTACTGAATCAAAGTCGTCACCACCAAGGTGAACATCACCATTGGTAGACTTCACTTCGAATACACCGTCACCAAGCTCAAGGATTGAAATATCGAATGTACCACCACCAAGATCGTACACCGCGATCTTCATATCCTGATCTTTCTTGTCAAGACCATAAGCCAAAGCCGCGGCTGTTGGCTCGTTGATGATTCTTTTCACATCAAGACCCGCAATCTGTCCGGCTTCTTTTGTCGCTTGACGCTCAGAGTCATTGAAGTATGCAGGAACTGTAATTACCGCCTCTTTCACTTCTTGACCCAAGAAGTCCTCAGCAGTAGATTTCATTTTCTGCAAGATCATCGCAGAAATTTCCTGCGGCGTATACTTTCTGTCACCAATTTTCACTCGCACTGTGTCGTTACTTCCTGACTCCAGGCCGTAAGACACATTCTTCATTTCTTCTTTTACCTCTGAATATTTCTTACCCATGAATCGCTTCACGGAGCTTACTGTATTCTGTGGGTTGGTGATCGCCTGTCTCTTGGCTGCATCACCTACTTTTCTTTCGCCTTTGCCATCTTCGAGGAATGCCACGATTGATGGTGTTGTTCTTCTACCTTCACTGTTCTGGATCACCACCGGCTCATTACCCTCCATCACAGAGACGCAAGAGTTGGTAGTTCCTAAGTCGATACCTATGATTTTTCCCATGTCTATGATTTATTTCTTATTCGTTTAATTCAAGTTTCGCTTTCTATTAATCAATGGATGTGCCAAAGGAAAAATCGTGACACATTGGCAGGACCACATAGTGGCCTTTTATTATTTTTTGCCAAAATGGTGCATTAATGGCATCAATTCTCCCTTTGAAGGAGGGTGAGGTTGGATTGAGGGATTGGAGGGGGATGTTAGGAGAGAACTGGCAGCTTTTCACATCAACGGATATTCGGGCTGTACGGCTTACGTTGTGCCGCCTTCCATCCCGTCTAGGTGGATAGGGATTCTCTTCGAGTCACATTTTTTATCGTCATTGCGAACCTGAGGAACGAAGGTGAAGCAATCTCATCCCAGAAATGTTATGCTATTCCCTTGCGCCAGTCCGATCCTCCGACGGAAGTGAGACACGAACAAGACTTGGGAATCTCTTTTCTGCGAAACCAAGCAAGATCAAAATCAACACCCCTGTCGTCCCCTCAAGGGGACATTCTCCTTATTAAACTAGAACTGAATGTCTTGTCCTGAAATAGGTTTACACAATTTAAGTGTAAAATGAGAATAAAAACAGGAAGCTCCCCCTTTGAAGGGGGTTAGGGGGATGTTAGAGTTAATTTATCATTCTTTACCTCTATCATCATATCTACTCTTAATCACCCGAACAATCAGTAGTAATACAAACACAGTAATCATCGCAATCACGAGTGTGTTTTTAACCTCCTGATGAGTAAAGCCTGATTCTCCAGAATCTATGACCTGATAAATTAGGAAGCCTACCATAATATAAAGAACGTATCTGAATGATTTTCTCATGATGCTATTTTAAATAATTTATGCTTACAGTAGCCAGTTCAGAGTTTGGAAACTTGGTTCGGTGATCAAGATCAATAGTCAGGCCGACCTCCCTGATCACTTTATCAAAACTGTCTACCTCAAGTATGTATTGATCTGAAAATCCATGAGTCGCTTCATACGCGGAACTGGCTGTTTTCCCAAGATTAGCAGCTGTGAGCTTAGGATCTAATCCATGCAGCTCAATTACGATCAACCCAAACTTATCAATGTAGGGTTTCCATTTATTAAAGTGAGCCTTCAAATTGGCCTCAACATCATCATTGCTAAGTAGTCGGCCTTTTGAAGCGAAGGCTCCAGTGGATATACTGGTTTCTGAGATTTGCTCATCAGTGTCCTCCCACATTCTGTTGTGATCAAGGAAAGTTCGAACATTCAAGAGGTTGGAAAGATCCATCTCATAGTTTTCTTTAAGGTCATGGGCCAGCCTTTCCGGATTTCCAATATCTCCCCAAATCACTTTTGCCCATACATCCGCATTGATCAAATTTTCTCGAGTGACCTTTAGAGCTGCCTCATTGTAATCGGCACCTACCAGGAACAACGGATACTCATCAAGCATCTCTCCTCTTTTCGTTTTATGATATACTACATCAAAAATGTGGATGAGAAACGCTCCATTTCCACATCCCATATCCAAAATACCTTTTGGCTGCTCATCAATGGGTTTGTTGAACAAGTCGATGATGATATCATCCACTTTCTCAAAGTATGCAATATGTGCCCCACCGCTCCCCCACACATTCATCTCTCGATCCACGCCTTTTTCTTTCTCACCCTCCGAAACCTTCAAAATCTCTGGATTTCCAAAAATTAGCTCGTCCAGATTTCTAAAAGTAGGAATGTATGAAACAGTTACCCCATAAGCAGATGAACGCTTGGCAAAGAATAACCCTTTCTCTGTGAATTTGTAGGTCGTGTTTTTCTTTTCAAACCAACCCAGGTGCGTAAAGAAGTCGAGGATTTGCTCAAAGCTCTCCGGATCCTGGTGATATTCTGCCGGACTAAAGGACATTTCCATAAAGTATTTATGAAACATTCCACCCATTCCTAATTGAACGGTACTTGGTCCCACCAAAACACCCTCAATGTGCTTTAATATTTGTCCCTGAACTTCTTTTTCAATTTTATCATCCGAAAGGGGGAAGTAGCCATTCATGAATTTCTTCGCTATCCGATTCCATACTTCAAATGGTTCTTTCTCGAACTTGCGAGGGTGGTACTGAGCAGAAAGCTTCATCAACTCTACCACATCTTTGAAATATAATAGGTTAGCAAACGCTTTTTCACTCTTTTCATTTGTAGAAATAGTGACCTTCTGAGTTGCGTTATCTACCTGATATTCCAACCATCCCTGACAAGCGATCAGCCGAAGAGCTACATTTAAATATCCTTGATTGGCCTTAAAAAGATCGCTTAGCTCCTTAAGATCGATACTCGACGCTTTAACAATTGGGTTAAAAACTCCTTTCTGGTAAAGCTCATAGGCAACCGGCGCAATGGCGATTCCATCCAGATGCCGGAAAAGCTCACTTCGATATGTTGCGTTCCTTTTCTTAATTGAATCCATAGTGTTAGTGGCCTGAAAATTATCTTAATTATCCTTCTTAGCAATGATTCTTTTTATCCCTCGTGACATGCTCCTGCCTATTGCCTAATTTTGCGCCTCAATTTGATCATTATGACGCTGGAGCAGGAAATAGGCAGACGCAGGACTTTCGGAATCATCGCCCACCCCGATGCAGGTAAAACAACCCTCACGGAGAAATTGCTACTCTTTGGAGGTGCCATCCAAACCGCAGGAGCTGTGAAGTCTAACAAAATAGACATGGGTACCCGTTCCGACTGGATGGACATTGAGAAACAAAGAGGTATCTCAGTGGCCACTTCCGTAATGGGATTCGAGTACAAAGACCTGAAAATCAATATTCTGGATACTCCGGGTCACAAAGACTTTGCAGAAGACACGTACCGTACCCTAACCGCCGTAGATAGTGTAATCATGGTGATCGACTGTGTGAAAGGCGTAGAGGAGCAGACAGAGAAGCTGATGGAGGTCTGCCGTATGCGAAACACTCCTGTAATCTGCTTCATCAACAAGCTGGATCGAGAAGGACAAGATGCTTTTACGCTACTCGATGAAATTGAAGAAAAACTAGACATCAAAGTTCGCCCCATGAGCTGGCCGATTGGTATGGGTAAAACGCTTCGTGGTGTTTATAATATTTATGAAAACAATGTCAATCTATACGAGCCCAACAAGCAAAAACGTGTAGATGATGTAGTGAACATCAAGGGAGTGGATGATCCGGAATTGGACAAGCATTTGCCGGAATCATTGGTGAAAGAGCTTCGTGAAGAAATTGAGTTGGTAAATGGAGTGTACGACGAGTTTGATGAAAAAACCTATTTAAGCGGCGAGGTGGCACCTGTTTTCTTTGGAAGTGCGGTGAATAATTTCGGGGTTCTTGAGCTCCTGGATTGCTTTACACAAATCGCTCCTCCACCAAAACCAAGAGAAACGGAAGAACGGGAGATTAAGCCTTCTGAGAAAAAATTCTCCGGATTCATTTTTAAGATCCACGCAAACATGGATCCGAAACACCGAAACCGAATTGCATTCGTTAGGGTGTGTTCAGGAAAGTTTGAACGTGGCAGCAATTACTATCATGTAAGAGACGACAAAAAAATTCGCTTTTCAAATGCAACTGCTTTCATGGCTCAGCAAAAAGAAACGGTGGAAGAAGCATTTCCAGGTGATATCGTAGGACTTTATGATACAGGAAACCTAAAGATCGGAGATACCCTGAGCGAAGGAGAGAAAGGATTCTATAAAGGCATTCCGTCATTCTCTCCGGAAATGTTCCGAGAGGTGATCAATATGGATGCGATGAAGTCCAAACAGCTGGATAAAGGGCTGAACCAACTAATGGATGAAGGTCTCGCGCAGCTTTTCACGTTTGAGCTGGGCTCCAGAAAAGTGGTGGGAACGGTTGGTGCACTTCAATTTGAAGTACTGCAACACAGACTTTTGAATGAATATGGCGCCAACGCAAAGTTTGAGCCTGTCAATATTTACAAAGCGTGCTGGATCAGCTCGAAAGAACCGGGCAAACTAGATGCATTTATCAAAGACAAGCAGCGGCATATTGCCAAAGACAAAGAAGGTAAGCTGGTCTTCATGGCAGAATCTAAGGCATGGTTACAGATGGTAGAGGATAACTTTCCTGATATTGACTTCCATTTTATCAGTGAATTTTAACAAGCGCGTCGCTGACCCAATATGAATAAACCAATTGTTAAATACGAAGACAATCATCTACTAATCGTGGAGAAGCCAGCCGGATGGTTGGTGCAGGGAGATGATTCCGGTGATGGTACATTGACCGATTGGGCTACCGAATACATTCGAAAAAAATACAACAAGCCTGGTAATGTTTTTTGTCAACCTTGTCACAGACTCGACCGCCCTGTAGGTGGACTAGTAATATTCGCTCGTACTTCAAAAGGGTTAGAGCGGATGAACAAATTGTTTAGGGATCAGGAAATAACGAAAACTTATCTTGCAGTGGTGGATGGCGCACCGAAACACCCTGAACAGGAGCTTGTTCACTGGCTGGATAAAGATGGAGGTAAAAACAAGGCGCATGTTCGAAAACCCGGAAAAGGAAATGCCAAAAAAGCTTTGTTGAGTTATTCAATGCTGGCCTCTCTCGGTAAGGTGTCTCTGTTGGAAGTAAAGCCAAAAACCGGACGTCCTCATCAGATCCGAATTCAAATGCGGGAAAATGGTACATCCATTCGAGGGGATGTAAAGTATGGCTTTAACAAACCTAATGCTGATAAAAGCATTGATTTGTATGCGTACAAGCTAGAGTTCGTACATCCGGTAAAGAATGAACCGATTAAAGTGATCTCTAAACCAAAATGGCCGGATTTCGAAGCATTTATTAAAGAATTGAAATGAGCTGGATTGAAAAATTAAAAGATAAGTGGGGCCTGGAAAGCAACTGGCAATTGGTGATCATTATGATTGTATTTGCCTGTACTGGAACTACCGTTGTATTAATCAAAAAGCCGTTGATCAATTTACTTTTTGAAGATGGTGTTCGTCCACTCTGGTTTCAGATATCCTACTGGGTGTTAATACTCCCAGTTTACAATGTCATCTTACTTTTTTACGGATTCCTCTTTCGACAATTCGACTTCTTCTGGAAGTACGAGCAAAAAATGCTTAAGCGCTTTGGCATTAAAGTGAATGCTGACAAAGAATGAAGCGATATCGAAGCTAAATAATCTTGGATCGGCTGATCAGCCGTTTTCTTTTTATTGTGATTTTTTTGGGGAGAGGTGGTGTATTCAAAGTAGTGATCAGGCAAGCAAATTTTACCTGAATATTGAGAATAAAGTTCAAGGTATAAATCAGTCGACAGTCGACAGTCGACAGGTTAACTTTGAAAAATATCCAGTAAAATATTCACTATTTAAATCGGCCTTCGATCAGGTCATCCACCAAATCAACATAGGCAATTCATTCCTTACCAACCTCACTTTTGAAACCACGATAGAAACGAATCTGAACCTGGAAGAAATCTTCCAGTATTCTCAAGCTAAGTACAAACTGCTGGTGCCTGATCAATTTGTTGTTTTCTCTCCTGAGACGTTTGTGAAAATTCAGGATGATCACATATACTCCTATCCAATGAAAGGAACCATCGATGCTTCGATCCCTAATGCTGAGCAGACCATCCTCACTGACCCAAAAGAAACAGCCGAACATGTCACCATTGTGGATTTGATAAGGAATGATCTCAGCCAGGTAGCTAAAGAAGTGCTGGTCACAAAGTTTCGATACATCGACCACCTGGAGACTAATGACAAACAGTTGCTACAAGTAAGCTCTGAAATCAAAGGGTACCTTGGAAGCAAATGGAAAAGAAGTCTAGGAAACATTTTAGCCAAGCTTCTTCCTGCTGGTTCTGTTTCCGGAGCGCCGAAACCTGAGACCATCAAAATCATTCAGCAAGCAGAGTCCTACGATCGAGGATATTACACAGGTATCTGCGGACATTTTGATGGGGAATCATTGGATACAGGTGTGATGATTAGATTCATCAAACAAGAACAAGATCGAATGATGTTTTGTAGTGGTGGTGGAATCACTTCATTTAGCGAAGCAGAAAAAGAATACCAGGAAATGGTGGATAAGGTGTATTTGGCTATATAGAACATTAAGAGACCTCCGAAGTTTTGAAAACTTCGGAGGTCTTATTGAAGAAGGTAGAAAAAAGTTGATTTACCTCCCCTCTACCCAGGAACCTCCTGCTTCTACCACTTTATCAGCGATGCTTTGCGCTTTGATGCGCTGCGCTTCCAGCCTTGCCATCATGTCCGTCCACTGCTCCTTAATAATGCGCATGGTTTCTTCGTGAGTTTCAGTTGGACCGTAAGTAGAAGTTGTGATTCCTCTATTCAATGCAAATAATCTCGCGCCAATCGTAGGTCTGCTCTTTTCACCAACCTGATTTTTAGCAGGATTACCATTGAATTCAGTATCCAGCTTTCCTAATTCACTTCGAAGTGTGGCAACCTCAGCTAAAACTTCGCTACTCACATTCGCATGTCCTGCAGCTTTATGGAGCATGTCTGCCATTTTCATGGTTTTCGACAACTGGATGCCCAGCTTGCCTACATCCCTGCTCAGGTCCTCATATGCTCTCCAGAAGGCAACCACTTCGTCCATTGGATTTCCTTCCAGCGTCCCTTCGTACAATGGCTCTACCGCTACATTCACCGGGCCGGCAATCTGACTAAAGCTTCCTCTTTCATATTTATGGAGGGTAGCTGTGTAAGTGCCTGGTGCACATAGAAGCCCGTTGACATTACCAAAATCACCTTCTAAATCAACAACCTTTGTTACCCCCACTCGTAGATTCCAAGCCACACGATTGAAACCCTTCTTGTTGGTCGCCTTCACTCGATTGACGATGTTTCCAGCCTGATCTTTGATCTCCAGATAAACGAACGGATCCATTTCTCTTGTCTCGTCCTCCAGTGCATCCCAACCCGGGAATGGAATATTACCAGTTTTTCCTTTCTCACTGGCTTGCCTTTGCTCCTCCAGGCTATTGTATTTGTCTTTTAAGTAATAGGTGAATACAGCTCCAAAATCAGGATTAGGTGCCACATAAAGTTGCGATCCTTGAGACCCTCGCTTATCATCGAAGCTCAACACCGGACGTTCAACATACCACCATGCTTTTCGGGGTTCAAACAAAGTAGCTTCCTGGCCAATCTGATTTTTATTCACGTTTCGAAGTGCCGAATAGTCATCCAGGATATAAAATCCTCTTCCAAATGAAGCGGCTACCAAATCATTTTCTCTTCGCTGAATAGCTAAATCCCTGAAGGAAATCGTAGGAATACCACCTTTGAGCTCAGTCCAGCTTTGAGCTCCATCAACTGTGAAATACACACCAAACTCAGTAGCAGCAAACATTAGGTCTTTATTGACATGATCCTGTACAATTCTCCAAACCAGATTCTTGCTTCCAAGACCATTCTCTATTCTTGTCCATGTTCTTCCTTTATCTGTACTTTTCACCAAATATGGACGATAGTCACCTTCCTTGTGGTTATCTAGTGCCACATACAGCGTGTTTTCATCAAAAAGATCTGCCTTCACATCATTTACATAGCATCTGGATGGAACTCCCATCGCACTCACTTCGACCTTCCTCCAGTTTTGGCCCTCATCTTCGGTCACCTGAATGAGTCCATCGTCTGTACCAATGAAAATGACTTGCTCGTTCTGCGGAGAGACGGCAATAGAAGTGATCGTGTTGAAATTAGACATAGCTCCCACATCCCAAGGAGAATCCCAGCTCTGAGTTCCTCCCATGATTGGTAATGCCAAACGCTCTTGATCTCGAGTCAAATCACCCGATAATGCTGTCCAGCTATCACCTCGGTTTGTCGACTTCCACAATCTTTGAGATCCATGGTAGATGGTCGCCGGATCGTGTGGTGATACCAAAATAGGTGCATCCCAATTGTATCGCTCAAAGTCTTCGTCCGGGCCAGGTTGAGGCATAATGTCTGTTACTTCACCTGTCTTCAGATCAATTCGGGAAAGCGTGCCTTGTTGCCGCTGACCATACATGATGTTTGGATTTCCAGGTTCGGTGGCTGGCTGGTGACCGTCCCAGTTTAAAACAACTTGCCAATCGGCGTTTCGGATGCCGTGCAGATTATCTGTCCGTGAAGGACCTCCCTGTGTACTGTTATCTTGAGTACCACCATATACATTGTAAAATGGTTCAGCATCATCCACTGCTACTTTGTAAAACTGGGTGATCGGAAGGTTTTCCATGTATCTCCACGTAGCACCCAGATCAAAACTTTCATAAACACCACCATCTGTTCCAACCATCACATAATTTGGATCAGACATTTTAAACGCCACCGCATGATTGTCACCATGCTTTGCGGTTTCGTCCATGTTTTCAAAAGTCTTTCCTCCATCTTCTGATTTCATAAGCCTGTTATTCATCATATACAGGCGATCAAATTTGTGAGGAGATGCATATATTTCCTGATAGTAATGAGGTCCTGTGGCTCCTGCTACTGCATCAGACATCTTCGTCCAACTGCCACCTCTATTTGCTGACCTCCACACACCTCCGGTCGTTCGGTTCAGTTCAATAGCTGCGTACAATACATCCGGGTTGATGGGTGAAATAGCTAAGCCTGTTTTTCCCCATTTGCCTTCTGGCAGACCCGTTTTTAGCTGAGTCCAGGTATCTCCACCATCTTCGCTTAGGTATAATCGTGATTTCTCACCTCCACCCATCCAGGCAGCAATGGTTCTGTGGTGCTCCCAGGTCACTGCATACACTCTATTAGCATCTCTTGGATCAACAACCATATCTGTCACTCCGGTGTACTGATCATCACCTAGTGTCTTTTTCCAGGTTTTGCCACCGTCGGTTGATTTAAAAAATCCACGATCGCCTCCAGGGCTCCAAAGTGGTCCTTGTGAAGCGACATAAATGACATCTGAGTTGTCCGGGTGTACAATAATTTTAGAAATATGTTCGGAGTTTTTCAGCCCCATATTGGTCCAACTGGCTCCACCATCAGTACTTCGGTAAATGCCATCACCGAAACCGGCATGTCTACCTCCTACATTTTCTCCGGTACCGACCCAAATCGTGTATGGATTGCTCGGATCAATGGTGACACACCCAATGGAATACACGGGCTGATCGTCAAAAATGGGCTCGAAAGTGGTCCCTGCATTGATGGTCTTCCAAACACCGCCTGAGCCAACAGCCACATACCAAACATTTTCATTGGTAGGATCAATGGCCAGGTCTGCAATACGTCCTGACATGAATGCCGGCCCAATGTTTCTGAATTTTAGATTTGAGAAAAGCTCCGAATCAATCGGTTTCGTAGCTGAACTACTTGACCTTCTTTGAGCTTCAAGAGTAAAAACGGTTCCTATCACAAACGATAGGAGCAAAAGTGAGGATAAACGCTTCATGATTTTAAGGTTTAGGTTTCTTCTAAGTTAGGCAGAAATCAAAATAGACACCACACGCATATTTATTGACGGCTTTAAAGCTATGAGAATGGTAATCATAAATTCCATCCAAAAAATCGTCAGAAACAGGTGATCAGCCGATGTATCCGATTGGGGCTCAGGCGTTTTGTTAGTAACTTTGCGCTTTCAACCCAAATTATGCAATAAGCATAATTTGCCCAAAGGGCAGACGAAAGCTTTGCTTTGTCTGGGTTACCCTGACAAAAATTTTCAAAAAGGAAATTTTTCGTCAGGGTTCAAAACAAAAAACATTCTCGTGTTAGGGGTGTTTGCTTGAAAAAGAAACATATACGCATGATTATCAGATACAAATTTGAGAATAAGTTAGACAGGGAGTTTGCGGCTGCATTACGAACAAGAGTAAATGCATACTTTCAGGATAACCAAATCCAAAGAAATGCAAACAGCCAAATGATCATCAAGACCATTTCTGTTTTGGCTATGTACCTGGTGCCTTACTTCCTATTGATATTGGCTGGTTTCACAAATCTCTGGTTACTCATGGGACTTTGGATGCTGATGGGTATTGGCAAAGCATTTATCGGAACAACCATCATGCACGACTCCATTCATGGTTCTTATTTTAAAAATCAGACCATGAATAACCTAATGACTTTTTCTGCAACCATAGTCGGGGTAGATAAGCTCATCTGGCACATCCAGCACAATGTACTTCACCATACATACACTAACCTTGAGCATTCTGATGAGGATATTTTACCTCGATTTGTATTCAGGTACAATACCAATCAGCCTCACAAATGGTTTCACAAGTTTCAACACATTTATGCCCCAATATTTTATTGCGTGCCATTATTGGAGTGGATCACAACTAAAGATTTTGTCAAGGTATTTGATTACAGAAGAGACGGACTGATCAAGAAAAAAGATTTTCCAAAGGAACTGACCAAAGTAATCCTGAGAAAGGTGTTTTACTGGGTGGTGTTTCTTGTTCTTCCAGTTATGCTCATTTCGGTTCCTGCATGGATCACCATTCTCATGATATTTGCTTCTCACTGCATTACTGGGATCATGCTCGCCATGATTTTTCAAACTGCCCATGTAGTAGAGCCTGCTGAGTTCTTCGAAGAAGAAGATGAGCGTGTAAAGCACAGCTGGGTAGCACATCAACTGAAAACTACCTGCAACTATGGCATGGACGATAAAGTGCTATCTTGGTTTTTGGGAGGGCTAAACTTTCAGATCGAGCACCACTTATTTCCAGATATTTGTCACGTGCATTACCCGGCTATTTCCAAACTAGTGCAAAAAACTGTCAAGGAATTTGAACTCCCTTATTATGCGTTTCCTTCTTTTGGTGCAGCGGTGGCAAGCCACTTCAGACACATGAAAGAAATGGGAAGTGCCAAGGATTTGAAGGTGCAGGTTGCTTAAAACATCCAATTATATTCCCTAATTAATTCAAAATGACGCCAATAGTCTCCTCATAGGAGAAGGAAAAGTTGGACTGTGTTAATTCTTTCATTTTGAATTGATTAGTAGAATTCCAATACCCACCCCAAACCCCTCCAAGGAGGGGATTTTCTAATTCAACATCACAAAAGCACCCCAATAATAGGGTTCAGGGAAGGTTTCTCTGAGCTTTTTTTGTGCGGCAAAGAATGCCTGTTCTTTCGGCTTTCCTCCCATCCATTCTTTATAAAAAGTTGTCATCAGTTGCATGGTGGCTTCATCGCTCACTTTCCACAGGCTCATAATTACTGATTCTGCGCCTGCTACCTGAAAGGCTCTCTGCAATCCATAAACTCCTTCACCGGATTTTATTTCACCCAATCCCGTCTCACATGCACTCAGCACTACTAAGTCTGTATTTTTCAGATCCAATGTAATCACTTCATAAGCAGTCAGAACGCCATTATTAGTCGTATTTACCTCATTTCCTTGTGTAGCTTCGGTCATCGTTTGTTCTGCGTTTGCGAGCATTAGTCCAGATCGAAGTAGCGGGTTGTCTTTAGCCTCACTTACCTCAACACCAAATACCTTTTCCCCGGAAGCTTGACTCTCCGGCAGGAAAAACCCGTGAGTGGCCACATGCAACAATGACGGAGATTTTATTTCTTTGAATTGCTCCTCTGTTGCCTGATTCTGCATATAAATATCGGTGGCGAATCCTTTTGTCCTGGTAATCTGACTTGCTGCCTCGATCTCTGCTTTTGTCCCCGGAAGAGCAGCTAATAACCCCTTTGCACCAAAGTCAGGATATCCAAAGAAATCAGCTCGCTTGGAGGCAAAACCATCTTTCTTAGACTTGACTATATCCCTCGTGCTAGTGTACAAATGAAGGTCGAACGCATCTGAAACATAGGATCCATCCGGTCGCTGGAGTGCGCCAATATTGACCTGAAAATAAATACCGTCAAGAGATAAATGCACATTCTCTTTCCCGCCTAGCAATTCATCCACAGGTTGCCAAAATTTATCATAAGTGATACGATCCTTGGCCTTTACCTTGATCATATTCAGGTAAGCTTTGGCATACTTAGTATCTAACTCCTGACCATCCTCAATAACCACAAGATCAGGGTGAACCGTATTTAACTCGGCAATAAGAAAGGCGTATTGTTTTTGATCAGTAAACGTATTTTCAAACACAGGGTATCCTATGATTTCAACCGCAGCATCTTGTGGCCCTAATTTGGCTTTCACATCAGCCAGGGTAGTAGAAGGAAGCTTATTTGATTGCGCAAACGCAGTAGAAAGTTTATTCAACTCCTTTTCTAACTTATTGGCCTTTGCTTCCACTTCTGCCAGATCAATTTTTTGCTCTTGAAGTTGCGATTTCGAAAACGAGTAATAAAGCAAAAGGTTTTCTTTAGCTTCAACCCATTCCCGATAGGTATTTTTAAGATCCTCATTGTCACTGGAAAGTATCTGTTCCCTCACTTTTGAGGATGCGCTCAATAAAATCCCCTTAGTTTTCAAGTGCAGGTTATACATATCTGTCAACAAAGAAGGATCGGTTGACCCCTGGTCAACAGCATAGGCATAAAATTTCAATATGGAAGGTCTGACTTTCGCCCAGTACTGCCCCTTCTCATACTCACTCATCGCACCGAAGTATTTCTCAACTAGCTCCAGATTCGTATTTATCACTTGTTGAAACCGTGACTTTGCTAAAGGATATTCTTTCAATTTCCATGAAGTAACGGCTAGATCCTCCAAGGAACTTAGAAAATCAGGGTGTTGCTCGCCAAAGAATGAACGATAGGTTTCGTTCACCTCTGATAAAGTCGTTGATGCATTCGCATAATCACCTGACGCTAAGTAGTACCTTCCGAGATTATGCTTGGTCTTGATATAAGCTGGGTGACTTGTTGAATATTTTCTTTCAAATATGCTTAGTGCATCATTCAGCAACTCTGGAACTTCTCCTGGCTTTCCTGATTCCATCAAGGTAGCAGCCAAAGCATTTTTTATATTCCCAACGTCAGTTTGATTTTTGGCGAATCGTTTCTCTTTCAGTTCAATGATCTCTCTAAAAACACGCTCTGCTTGTTCATAATTCCCAGAGCTGTAATAGATCAGCCCTTGATTAATCTGAAAGCTTACATTATCTCGCCCTTTTTGTCTCAATTCACCGGAAGCCATGTCAATGGCACGCTGAATCGCTGATTTAGCCTCTTCATACTGACCAATTTCATTGTAAAGCAATGCCCTGTTACTAGTAATTATCGCATGTGAAAGAGATCCAACACGATCATTTATCCGAATGATTTCTTCTGCTACATTGAAATAATTTTCAGCCTCTGTAAATCGTCCCTGGGACTGTGCTATTACCGCGTGATTGTTATTTAGCGATGCTAATGCAATGCTATTTTCACCGATATGTTCATTGAAATACCTGGTGGTTTGGACGATAAAGTCCTCCGAAAGATTGTATCGGCCCTCGGCGTGAATAACAATGGAAATATTAGCGATGGTTTTTCCAAGTGCATATTTTTCAGGCATACTCATAGTGTCAACATCTACCAAATCAGCAATTTCAAAGGCTGAATCAAGTAACACCTCAGAGTAAGACAATTCGTTAGTCAACAATCCAAGTGCTTCCAAAAAACTCAGGTTAGCTGACCATGGATTGACATAAATTAATCGCTCTCCGGTCCTGTTTGCATCAAACGCTTGTTCATATATTTCTAAATCTACTGCCTCTATTCCTTCTTCCTCATCTTCATAGTTCTTAGCCAAGGTCAGTAGAATACTTTCTTTTCCTTCCCTGTTTGCAAAAAAAGATGCCCTACTCCCTTGAGAAAAAATATAATTGTAATTGGAGGTATCCTTTATTAATTGCTTGTTTCGAAAATCCTCCATCCGATCATCTTTGTTGATTAAAGACTCTGAATCCACATCTTCGACCTGATCTTCTACTGCTTCTTTCAATTTTTTGAAAAAACTTTGTGAATAAGAGATGGTGCTTATGCAGAGTAAGCAAATAAGTAATTGGAATCTTCTCATGGGTGTTAGGAATATTTTAATATAAAGTTAGAATTTTGCAAGGAGAGAAAAAAAATGAGATTCATAGAAAGTATTCTTTTAAGAGATGGCAATTACATTAACCTGGAACTCCATCAGCAGCGCATGGATAATACTTTCAAAACCTATGCGGCTGAAGAGCTTTCTCATGATCTAATTCAAATTTTACCGCATATCAAATTAGAAGGCACCTATAAGGTACGTTTGATTTATGATCTTGACTCGGAGGATGCGGAGTATGACATAGAATTTGCAGCGTATCATCCAAGAAAAATCGAATCGCTACAAGTGGTTTCTTCCAAGCCGTTTGACTATGCTTTTAAATATGAAGATCGGAATCATATTAATAAATTAATATCGCAGAGCTCTGCAGATGATATACTAATCGCAATAAACGATCGAATAACTGACGGGTCATACTTTAATCTGGCACTTTGGGATGGGGAAGCATGGCTCACACCGGACAGCTTTTTATTAAATGGCGTGCGGAGACAGCAGCTTTTAAATGAGGCTAAAATCAAAGAGTCCACCATTCAAATTCAGGATTTAAAAAATTTTGAAAGGATCAGTTTAATCAATGCCATGATGGACTTAGGAGAGTTGGAGCTGCCTATATCAGCTATCGATATTCCCAAAAACCACGGTTGATTTTAAATACTTCTTTCCGCCGCTCTTTTGAAAAAAGGTTTTTAACCACTCCATGATAGACTTCCAGCGAGTCTCCAGAAAGTGCGATAACGATCATTGACAGTGTAAAATCAGCCTTATAATTAAAAACCAATAGCAGATAGATCATTAACGTAGCAAGTCCTGCAACTTCTATCAATTGAAAGATTTTAGTAATTCCATCATACCATCTGGGCATAGCACCGTAAATAATTTTAAATAAAAAGACATTGAATAGGCAGAAGAATATGGCTAATGCTATTTGTGCTTTTTCAGACATCTGATCAATGGGGTCATCGTCCAGAATTTGAGAAATAATATTCGCATGGACTACTCCACCGAACATATCATTCTTTGCTTTTCCGACATAGTTTTCGTTCATCGGGGTAAAGTAATAATCCTCAGTTGTCTCAGTGTCTCCGATGTACTTACCCAAGAAACACATAATGACAATTTTGTCTTTGAAAAGATCCTCAGTGAAGTTTTCATCAAAAACATCGTATACATCCAATGCGAAATACTTCATTCCATATTGAGCAGCTGAAAAGCTGATAATATTTCCTTTATAATTAACGACTTCTACATCATTTCCTCTGGCTAAGAATTTCTCTGTCATTGCTGAATCATACGCATACGCCAACCGTACAGGGAAAGAATATCGTGTCTCTCCAGCTACCGTTTCAAAAGGGGTAAAATCCCGACACATCTTTAAATCTTCTTGAGTTCTAGCATCTGTAATCATATTCACATATCCTAATGCTGACTCTTGTACGATATGGTCTTCAGGCTTGATGGTCGTTTCAAACTCTCCCAATTCCTCATTGTAATTAATTAGTTTCTCCCCAATGATAATATTTGGTGTCTCAGATAAGACCCGTGTGAGCGCGCTATCCTCAGGCCATTCCTTTGGAGCATCCAGCATTACATCTAATCCTATGACTTTCGGATTGTATTTATTAATTATCTCAATTTGACGCGCAATTCCTTCTCTGGGTATTTCACCGATATTCACTATTACGATTCGTTCATCGGCAATCGGATCATCCTGCAGCTGCGAAAAAACAATATCTGTTAGTTCAAAATCTGCAAACATTTCACCAATTGGATCAAATGCATCAAATACTTTCAAAAATGTGAGTGAAGCAAATGCTCCCATAATTCCAAAAATGAATAGGGAGCATAGGATGGTGTCGGCGATGAATCGTTTCATTTGTTAAAAATAGTTGATTCATTCGTTGCTCAAAATCCCCAGTTTGGGGTATTTCGTTAGAATGTCAACCCAAACCTCAGTGCTGGAAATGCTTTTTTGAACCCATCTGTAAATATCAATTCGGGAGTTAAGCTGGTTTTTGAAGATTTCCGATTGTAAACAGTCATTTTATAGGTGTGACCCTGGTAGAAACCTCCCTGCTGATTGATCAAGTAACCAAAGCCAACTCCATATTCTTTCTCACTCGATGTGTTAATCGCAAAATACCCCGATAAAAAGCCATTCAGGTCAATGTTAAGATCATTTTCCTCACCCCTCGAAACGAAGTAATGCTGCGTATATAGCAATCCAAATTTGGTGGAAGGCTTCCCAAACCTATCCTGAAACCGAAACGAAATATCATAACTAATGTCAGGCACAAACCGATCTGCATAGTAACCCAGGCCTACGCCTGCGCTGAATTCAATGAAATCTTTTGGGGTCCCCTTATCAATTTTTTTGACATTTAGTTGCCCGAATTTCAATTCTCCGGACATATCATAGGTCGTTCTCCTGAAGTCAATCTCTTCTTGCTTTTGCTTTAAACCTTTCCAAATTGCTTCAACACTTACTTTCTTGATTAGATCAAGATCATCCAGATCATTGAGTGTAAAGGAAATGGCAACCTTCGACTGATATAATTCAAACTCATATCTATCCGATCTATACTCCTTCATTTCATCCTTTCCTATTAAAAAAATGTCCGAATTTTCTTCGATGGGTTTGATTTGAACTTTAGCTGCTTCCTCACCCAAATGTTCAACATTGCGATAACTCACTACGACTCCTCCACTATAATCAGAAGATTGTGCTGCGGTTTCCATCACACTAAGGATAGAATTCCACAATTGATCGGTCAAGTAGGTGTTACCACTTGATGCACGATAAAATGCAACCTTAAGGTTAATTTTCGCTTCTGTTTCAACGAGTAATGTGTCCGGATAAGTGGGTTGCTTTGACCTCTGAGCCAGAACCGCAGAGACTAAAAGGAATGTAGAGACAGATATTATTATTTTAAGTTTATTCATCTTTTTCATAGAGCTTAATTTTTAATGCTTGATAATTGACAGGTACTTCGTTGGGAGATTTTTGCCATTGAGCTCTTATGGTCACTTTTCTTCCATTTTCAATTGTTGGTGATTCTAGACTCGCCTGGATTATTGAAATATCGTTTTGATTAAATACTACTTGTTCTTTTGAAGGCTCACTTAGTTCTATCGGAACCAAAGTGAGGTTTGGATTACTTATTACAGCAGCTTTCAATTCCGCATGCTTTCTTAGTCGAGGCGTGATCACAGGAACTATATGAGTATTTAATTCCAAAGGTTCTTCTTGAATTTCATGAATTGGTTCTTGAATCTTAGATTTAACCACAGCCGATTTATCGTACACATTAATAACCGGTTGCGTCTCCTTGAGTATCGTAATAGGCAGCAAGGTTAACAGGAATAAACTTGCAGCGGCCATCCACCAATAGTACGGATATCTCCTACTACTTAATCGTTCATTTAGCCGGTTCCATACACGCGCTTCATCGAAATCAATTCCAATATCTTTACTATCGAGCGTATCTAATTTTTCAGAAAGTTGATTAAGAGCCATATCCTTGATCTTTACTGTTCAACATGTCTTTCAGGAGTTTTTTCGCCTTAAAAAGTTGTGATTTGGAAGTGCCTACAGAAACACCAAGCTTCTCTGCTATCTCCTGATGCGAGTAACCCTCTACTTCATATAGATTAAATACTGTTCGGTATCCAACCGGAATGGATCGGATTAATTTCAGTAGATCAGCAGCTTGCAATTCAGATAAAGGAGAAACATCAATCTCTTTATCCAAATCTTCATTTATTGCCAGGATTTGGATATCCTTATTTTTTCGAAGCTTCATCAGCGCTTCATTGACCATAATCCGCTTAACCCACCCGAAAAAAGCGTTCTCACTTTCGTAATTAAATCCGTTAAGGTTTTTAAAAACTTTATAAAAGCCTTCGAGCAAAACATCCTCTGCATCTTCCACGCTTTTCATGTACCTGATGCAGACTCCCATCATTGGTACATTTAGCCGTTGATAAAGTATCTGCTGAGCCTTGCGGTCACCTGATTTACATTTATCGATTAGGTCGTTGGTGTTCAAAAGAAGCATTTGATAGGAGAATGCAAATTAGGTACGGTTGGTTGTCTACTATCAAAAAAGAATCCACAATTAAATTCACATCGGATTGGTTCGTGTATAAAAACAAAAAGCCATTCCAACATAAATCGTCAGAATGGCTTTTGAACCTTATAAAGTTCAGCTTATTCGCTGAATATCTTTTCTACCAGAACATTCACTTTGTTGTTCATCACTTCCACAACTCCTCCTTCTACAAGGAGGTGAATTTCTTCTTTCTTTTCGGGCTTGTAACGAATATCACCTTTACCAAGCGTCGAAACCATAGCAGCGTGATTGTTCAAAATCTGGAAAGATCCATCACTGCCTGGAAAGGAAGCGCTCACTACTTCGCCTTCAAATACTTTTTCGTCTGGTGTTACTATCTCTAGAAACATAATTATTTATTCTATTTTCCTACCCCTAACCCTCGAAACGTCGAACCGCTCCATGGAGGGGGAAACGATTTTTAAAGTTGAGATGATATGTAGGTGGAAAACCAAATCATCTCAATTATTTCCTATCGCGTTGCGATTAGGCGTTGGCTTCAGCCATTAGTTTTTCACCTTTCTCAATTGCCTGCTCAATCGTACCTACAAGGTTGAAAGCTGCCTCAGGCAAGTGATCTAGCTCACCATCCATGATCATGTTGAATCCTTTGATGGTGTCTTTGATATCTACAAGTACTCCTTGAAGTCCTGTAAACTGCTCTGCAACGTGGAACGGCTGAGATAAGAATCGCTGTACTCTTCTTGCTCTGTGTACCACTTCCTTATCCTCATCAGAAAGTTCGTCCATACCAAGGATGGCGATGATATCCTGAAGTTCTTTGTATCGCTGAAGGATCTCTTTCACTCGCTGCGCACAATCATAGTGCTCATCACCAAGGATGTCTGCACTCAAAATTCGAGAAGTCGAATCCAATGGATCCACCGCTGGATAAATTCCTAACTCAGCAATTTTTCTTGAAAGTACTGTCGTAGCATCCAAGTGAGAGAATGTTGTAGCCGGTGCTGGATCAGTCAAGTCATCCGCAGGTACGTAAACCGCCTGTACAGAAGTAATTGACCCTCGCTTCGTTGAGGTAATTCTTTCCTGCATCAGACCCATCTCTGTAGCTAGCGTAGGCTGGTATCCTACCGCTGATGGCATACGACCAAGAAGTGCTGAAACTTCTGAACCAGCCTGTGTGAATCGGAAAATATTATCAACGAAGAAAAGAATGTCTTTTCCTTTTCCTTCACCGTCACCATCTCTGTAGTGTTCTGCAACTGTCAATCCTGAAAGTGCTACTCGAGCCCTTGCACCAGGAGGTTCGTTCATCTGACCGAACACAAATGTTGCTTTGGAACCCTTAAGTTTTTCTTTATCTACTTTTGACAGGTCCCATCCACCTGCTTCCATTGATTCTTTAAATTCGTCTCCGTAATCAACGATTCCAGCTTCAATCATCTCTCGAAGAAGGTCATTGCCTTCCCTTGTTCTTTCACCTACACCAGCAAATACAGACAAACCACCGTGTCCTTTTGCAATGTTGTTAATCAACTCCTGAATCAATACGGTTTTACCAACACCCGCACCACCAAAAAGACCAATTTTACCTCCTTTTGCATAAGGCTCAATCAAGTCGATAACTTTAATACCTGTAAAAAGCACTTCCGTAGAAGTGGAAAGATCTTCGAAGGCAGGTGCGTGCCTGTGAATCGGTAAACCATTCGTATTATCTACCTGCTCCATTCCATCAATTGCCTCACCTACTACGTTGAAAAGACGACCTCTGATCGCTTCTCCAGTAGGCATCTTGATTGGTGCACCAAGGTCAGTCACCTCAGTTCCTCTTTGAAGGCCGTCAGTTCCTTCCATCGCAATGGTTCTCACTGCCTCCTCACCCAAGTGCTGCTGCACTTCCAAAATCACTACTGTGCCGTCCGGACGGACAACTTTGAGTGCATCCATAATCTGTGGAAGTTTTGATCCCTCGGCGCTGAAGCTTACGTCTACTACCGGACCAATAACCTGGGTTACTTTACCTGTATTTGCCATTATTTCTTGTGGTTATATTAATGGGGTTGTTTGAAATTTGGTGCGAAATTAAGGGAAAAAACTATAAGGAAAAAGGGTTTTCGTCATCATCCATTCAGGTAAATTCTGAAAGTAGTGCCCTTGTTCATTTCTGAGTGTTTTACAAAAATTTTTCCTCTGTGATAATGACCAATAATACGCTGGGCGAGCGTTAACCCCAATCCCCACCCTCGCTTTTTCGTAGTGTACCCTGGTCTAAATACATTTTTTATTTTCGTTTTTGGAATTCCCTTACCAGTATCCTGAACGTCCACAGCGATACGACCCTCATTTGCTCGCAAAATACTGATATGAATCGATCCTATTCCCTCCATTGCGTCTGCTGCGTTTTTACAGAGATTTTCTATCACCCAGGCAAAAAGTGAGGCATTAACCTTTGCTTCAATATCCCTATTTGGGAAAACAGAAACAGTGATCAAAATCTTAGAAGAAAGCCTTTTTTGGAGATACATGACAATTTCATCAATGACTTCTGCCAAATTCAACATGGATAGTTGTGGTTCGCTACCTATGCTTGAAAACCGGTCGGTAATCAACTTTAGCCGGTCGATATCTTTATCAAGCTCCAGTAATGCCTCTAGCTGATCCGGATATAAATCTTTAAAATACTGAGACCATGCCATCAAAGATGAAAGCGGTGTGCCTAGCTGATGAGCTGTTTCCTTTGCTAATCCCACCCACACTCTATCCTGCTCTACTCGCCGTATGTAATTCAGGATCATAAAAGTAATCACGCCAAATAGGCCAATAACAGAAAGCTGTATGTATGGGTAATACCTGAGCTGATTTAATAAGAATGAGTTTTTATAATAAATGTATTTATAACCATAAATACGATCCTGATCATCTTTCAGTGTAACTTCTATTGGAGGGTGGGCTTCCCTCATTTCTTCTACCTCCTCCTTAAGAAATTCAACTCGTTCTTTCCCTTCCGGTATTTTATCTGCTTTGCTCAGATTTCTGTAATCTTCAGGATTTGCATTTTCATCGGTGAGAATAACAGGAATTGAATTGTTTGCAGCAACAATTTCATCTAAAATCAAGAAGAAATTGACGTTTTCGCTCTCATTGGCAAGAAACTCAAGTGAACTGGCATATATCTCAATCTGACGCTGCTCACGCTCTCTGATCTGCTCAACAAGCCGATTGGTATATAAAATTGATCCAAAACTTATAAAAACGGCAAACCCCACTACGAGCCACTTTAAATGTGGTCGAAGTGGGGCTAGCGTGTTGCTTGTTGCTTCTTTAAAGTTTTTTTTCAATGCAGATTCCCTTATAGCTATTCTGACAAAGTAAGCGCTTCATCAGGATTAAAAATAACGAGGAATCTGTGATCTATTTTAATTCTTCTGCATGAACCACTTGGCTAACACCTTATAGTTCACTTTAGCTCCATGCATTAAAATACCAATTCGATAGATTCTACCTGCTAACCATAAGGTGAAAATAAATCCACCTACTAGCAATACCATACTCAAAGCAATCTCCCATGCCGGTACTCCAAATCCTATTCGACCCATCATAACGATTGGCGAAGTAAACGGAATGATTGAGAGCCAGAAACTGATGGATCCATGAGGGTCATTGAAGACAAACATGAATAGCCCCATCAAGGCAACAATAATTGGCAACATGATCGGCATCATAAACTGCTGTGCATCCGCAGGAGTGTCTACTGCAGAGCCTACTGCCGCAAAAAGTGCTCCGTACAACATATAACCTCCTAAGAAAAAGAAGACAAAAAGCAGTACAATTTGTGTGATAGGCGTATCGCGGATAATCGTCATGACCTCCTGAACTTTTTGATTGGACTGTATCGCGGAAGCTTCATCTCCTGATTGTTGCATCATTTGAGCCGTTTCAGCAGGATCCATGCTTAAGCCGAATACCGCCATGGCTCCTCCGATAATAACAGTAAACAAAAGCATCCATATCAAAAACTGGAAGATACCAACAGAGGCAACACCCACTACTTTTCCTATCATCATATGAAATGGACGTACAGATGAGACAATCACCTCCACGATCTTATTGTTCTTCTCTTCGATGACACCTTGCATCACTTGTGATCCGTAAACGAACAAGAAGATGTAGATTAAAAAGCCCATTGCATAGCCAATACCGAAGGTGAAGCCGGCATCACTCTTTTTCTCATCTCCGGTTTCGGAAATGTTAAAGGAATCGATACTTACATAGGTTTTCAGTTGATCCAACTGCTCTTCAGTCAATCCTGAGCGCGTAAGCTTGATGTCCCTGATTTGAGCTTCAATATTATTTTCGAACCGATTTACCAGATTAACTCCCGGACTGGTTTTCGCATAAAAGAGTACCCCTTCAGGGTTATCAATGTCAATGTCCGGAATATAAATCAGAGCAAAATCCTCAGATTTACTGAATCCCTCCTTAGCAGATTCCAATGGACCCTCGACCTCCTTGTAGGTATAACGATCTGAATCCTCGAAAGTGAGCAAACCACTCTCATCCAATACACGGACTACTTCTGTTTCTTTGCTCTTTTCATTTTGAATAGCCAGGTAAATCATTCCTCCCATTACGGCAGGAAAGATCAATGGCACTAAGATGGTTGCAAGCAGGAAAGACTTCTTCTTAACCCTGCTCATGAATTCACGCTGTATTACTAATAATATCTTATTCATTACTTGCTTCTTTTTCGGTGATTAGGCTTCTATTAATTCAGGATCTTCTTTTACCAATGAAATGAAAATGTCATTCATGCTTGGGATACGCTCCACAAATGAATGAATTTCCACCTGACCAATTAATGACTTCAAAAGCTCATTTGGATTGCCGTCAGGTTTAAACTGAATCAACGATCGTTTCAGGGAGCGACCAATGTCTTCTGTATTGACTACCTCAAAGCCATTCCCATTTTTAAGTTCCCCTTCTTTGTATTCCACATAATACGTTCCATCACGATACTGCTCTTTGATTTCAATCTTTGGCCCATCCAAAATCTTTTCAGACTTATGAATCATAGCTACGTGATCACAAAGCTGCTCTACGGATTCCATTCTATGCGTAGAGAAAATGATTGTAGCACCCTTTTCTCTCAACTCAAGTATCTCATCTTTAATCAAATTGGCATTAACAGGATCAAAACCAGAGAAAGGTTCATCCAGAATAATCAGTTTAGGCTCGTGCATCACCGTAGCGATGAACTGTATTTTCTGAGCCATTCCCTTAGAAAGATCTTCTACTTTTTTACCCCACCAATCAATGATGTTTAGTTTTTGGCACCATGATTTCGCTCTTTTTGAAGATTCTTTCATGGAAAGTCCTCTCAGCTGACCCAGGTAAACCAGCTGCTCACCAACTTTCATTTTCTTGTACAACCCCCGCTCTTCCGGGAGGTATCCAATTTGCTTGATGTGCTCAAGGTTTAGTGGTGTGCCTTCAAATAGTACGGCTCCTTGATCAGCCTCAATAATCTGATTAATAATTCGGATTAATGTGGTCTTTCCCGCCCCATTAGGGCCCAACAATCCAAAAATTGTTTTTTCAGGAATCTCCATACTTACATTAGACAGGGCCTGATGCTCGCTGTATGCTTTACTTACGTTTTCTACTTTTAATAGACTCACAGTGAATTCGGTTTTATGATCATTAGTGCACGAAAGTATGAAAAAATTACACAGTCATTGATTTTTTTCTACTGACTGGATTTTGCGACTAATTTAGTGGCTCAATTGTGCATCTAACCGGCAGTATGTTTTTAAGACGCTTGTATTCTCTATGGGCCATTTTTTCGATGGTTTTCTTTTTTGCCCTTTTGATCATTCCATTGCTTTTAATGGTTCCGATACGACCATTGCACAAAGTAGCTCTTAAGATTAACTATATCTGGGCATGGTGTTTTTTGAAAATGGCTTTTATCCCGGTAGATAGGCAGTACCATTTCAAAATAGATAAAAAGCAACAATACATCCTTTGTGCAAATCACTTTTCATACCTCGACATCCCGATCTTAGGTCTGTTCCCACTTCCTTTCAAGTTTGTGGGGAAAAGCTCACTGGCACGCATTCCTATTTTTGGATACATGTACCGAACACTGCACATTACTGTAAACAGATCCAGCTACAGAAGCCGTGCGCGTAGCTTAGTGAAAGCACGTGAGGCTATTGCTGATGGATTTAATCTTGGATTTTTTCCGGAAGGAGGCATTCGTCTTACAGAATACCCAAATATGGTAGATTTTAAAGATGGGGCTTTTAAACTTTCTGTTGAGAATAATATTCCTATCGTACCCGTTACCTTACCGGATAATTATTTAATTCTTCCGGATGATGACCTTTTCAACATTAGAAGAAAAAAATGTCGCATTACTTATCATGAACCTATCTGGCCAAATGGAGACACAGAAAATGATGTAAAACAACTTAGGGAAGAAGTTTTCCGTGTCATTCAATCGGGACTAAACAATTCATTGGCTAAGACTTAATTTTAAGCTTTAATGAAAATCACAAAAGAAATTCTCCATAAGACTGCCCACCTTGCCAGACTTCATGTGGATGAGAATAAAGAGGAAGAGATGATCAACGATCTTCAAAAAATGGTGGATTGGGTAGATAAGCTGCAAGAGTTAGATACTGAAGGTGTGAAACCTCTTACCGGTATGTCTTCTGAACAAAATCAATTCAGGGAAGACAAAGTCAACGAGCACCTTCCAATTGATCGGGTTTTTAAAAATGCGCCAAAACACGATGAGAAATATTTTCGAGTGCCTAAAGTGATTAAATAGTTAATTATTCTATGAGAAAATTTTTAGCAGGTCTATTTATACCCTGTTTACTGGCTATGCTGTGGAGTTATCACAATGGATATAGCTCTAGCATAGATTGGGAGGTTACCACTACAGGTGAAATCATTGAATTTCCAGCCTGGTCGCTGGAGACTGACTTGATGACTCATGAAATCAAAGGTGAAAAATACCTTCTCAGTGAGAATTACTCCGGGAGTGAAATCAAAAGAAACCTGAATGTTGATAAAGCCTTTATGGCGCTAATGTGGATTGGGTTGTGTTTAACACTTGCAGCATCCACCTATCTAAAAAGGTATGCATTTTTTGTGATTGCAGCTCTATTTGCCCTTTTCCTCAACAGACTGAATTTATTTGAAGTCGGCCTTTTCGAAATCCAATCTAAAATGGTGATTCTAATACCATTTATTGGCTTGATTGTTCCTCTAATCATCTTTCATGAATACAAAAAAAATATTCCTTTTACAATTAGAGCTGCGGTTCTCATTGGAATAAGTGGTCTGTTGTTAGTAGGAGTTGGTAATGCTACACTTTTTACTGACCACCTTATCGCTCATTCAGTTTTCGGCTACACCATTTGTGGCATATTGTTTCTATTCATCATATCAGAAGAGATTATTTTCACCATTTTATATGTGGTGACATCAGGAAAAGGAGGAAGAAGTAACCATATCCACTTTCTTGTATTATCACTTATCTATTTAGGCAATCTGGTGCTTTACTATCTGAATAAGTCAGGGTTATATGAAAACAGTTTCTTTTACTTTGACCCATTCGTTTTACTTACAATCACTTGCCTGATCAGCATGTGGAGTATTAAGTACAAAGCAAATTTTCTTTCCAGATACTTTACCAATGACATTGCATATTTATTGACATTCAGCCTGGGGATTGTCACTTTATTGTTCATCGCACATCAAATGATTCGTGGAAACGATGGCGTTTATGAAGCGTTTCACTACTTCATTCTTTATTTCCACATCGGTTTTGGTGCCTTATTTTTCTTATATATCATAGGCAATTTCATCGATCCATTGATCAAGGGGTTTGAAGTTCATAAAATCGTCTACAAGGAGCGTAATTTTCCTTATGCTAGCGCCAGGCTGGGAGGTGTATTCGCCGTTTTAGCGTTCTACTTTCTTGCAGGTCAAGAACCATACAATCTGCTACGCACAGGGTATTATAATTATCTGGCTCAAGAAGCAAAAACGGATAACAATCCGCTACTTGCCAAGGAGTACATCTTACAGGCTAGTTTTCTAGGGTATAACACACACTACGCCAACTACACATTAGGTTGGTACGAGTTAGAAAAAGGTGCAGATTTTCCTGCTAAAACTTTTTTTCATAGTGCTGCTCAGCGATTCCCTTCTCCTTATGCACTGGTTAACTATGGAAATCTTGATGCTGAAATTAATCCGAATAAGGTTCAGGCGATTTATGAAGAAGCGCTAAGAACCTTGAATAGCGGTGAAATGAAAAATAATCTTGGCCTGATTCACCTAAATAAAGGAGAACTCATTCGAGCCTTAGAATATTTTGAAAATGCCAATCAATCCGATGAATGGAACGATGCGCCATTGGTAAATAAATGGGCTGCTTTGAGAAAAATAGAAGCCATTGACAGTGTAAACATTCAATCAGACTATTACGAAGGAAATTTTGGGGTGAAGAGCAATATACTCACCTCTCAGACTAGTAATACTGAGTTATCCTTTGAATATGAATCATTAGATAAAGCAGAACCTTTGCACCAAAAGGTATATTTACTCAATGGAGCCTTCTTGTTTGATCATGATTCATTAGAGGTTTTTGCGAAAAGAGTGATTGAGGAGTCCTCGGATGCCACCTTTAATTCCAGACTTAGAAAAGCATTGGCTTTGCACCTGTATAAGAAAGGTGAAGTAAATGACGCATTTCTTATTCTCGATTATTTACAGGCAAATGCACACCAGCTTTATAAAGGAATTTATTTAGATGCATTGGGAAAGCTTGCATTGGATCAGCAGGCAAATAGGCTTGCGTTGGAGTTTTTCAATAAAGCTCTGGAGCTAAAATATAATGAGGCACTGTTCGGTAAAATCGAAGCGATGGCACGTCTGGGGACTATTGAGAAGATTCCCACTGTTCTACTTTCTGCGTTGAAGCAAAACCCTGAGTTAACTAACCGGGCAAACCAAGTATTAGCCCGATTAGATGATTATGAGAAACCAGATCGAGGCAGACAGCCCGTCCCTACCTTAGACAGCCTATCCGCAAAAGCATTAATCCAACTGGGCAGATCTAATGCATTTCATGAGTCGCAAGTAGTCGCTGTAGTAGAAGAACTGACTAAACGTGAAGCCTCAGGAGGCTATGAACTGTTGGTGGATGCTACCGAAATAAACCCATACAGTGATGTCCTTCTTAAGAAATATGCTTTGCTGGCATTAGACTGGAGCCTAATAGAGTATGCTGATCAAGCGGTTGACAAACTAAAATCACTTCTCCCGGAAGATGCTTTCATAACCTTTAAGCAGGAATACGACCAACGGAAAGAAGAGCTGGAAGATGAAACATGGTGATTCATTTTATTGAATAGATATGTTCGAGCTTAAGTCTAGTATAAAAGAATTAGAGCTTCGCAACCCCTATAGAATACTGCGGTGCGTTAGCTAATCTTCCTATCCTACTCTGGAATTTGATGGCACAAAAAAAGCCTCTTGATTGCTCAAGAGGCTATTTAGTGTTTTATTCCTATTCTTAGTTAGCAAACTTAAATAGGATGTTCTGAATCATCTTCTGACGAACAGGCTTTCCTCGTTGCTTTCCTGGCTTCCACTTAGGAGAGTTTTTAAGTACTCTCACAGCTTCTTCATCACATCCGGCTCCAATTCCTTTCACCACGTGAATATCAGTAAGAGATCCATCTCTCTCTACAACGAACTGTACGAATACACGACCTTCGATACCCATACGCTGCGCTTGTCTTGGGTACTTCAACTCTTTCTGAAGGTACTCATAGAAAGCTGTGATTCCTCCAGGGAATGATGCAGACTCTTCCACAATTGTGAAAATTTCATCTACATTTTCTTCTTCGGGAGCTTCTTCGAATACAATTTCTTCTACCACAGTCTCCTCAGTTACTTCCACGTCCAATTCAACTTCGATCTCTTCCTCGATTTCTTCTTCATCAGGAACCTCTATGATCTCAGGTACTTGAACTTTGGGAGGTGGGGGAGGTGGCTGCTCGGTTGGTGGAATATCGATGATATCTTCGAAATCATCGTCAATGTTACCAAGGTCCATAAGACCGGTATCGTCGTAAGTTCTCCACTCGAACGCCAATATTACTAGTAATAAACTTGCTGCCATTCCAATATTCAGGAACAAGCCTGATTGTCTGGAAAGGTCAATTTTTGGATTTTTTTTCGGTTCCATATTCCTTCTTTTGTGAAGTTGAACATCAAATATATGCCCTTCAATTTTTATATACCAAAAGGACGATGGTATTTCCTTAATTCATGCAAAAAACATTCCAAAATTTCCTAACCCCCTACTTCTGCCTTATAATCTTCGGCTGAAATCAGGTGATCACCTTTATCAGAAATTTTGATCTTGATCATCCACCCATCTCCATACGGATCTGAGTTGACCACTTCGGGATTAGACTCCAGATCACCATTTACTTCGATGACTTCACCGGAAACAGGCATAAAAAGATCAGAAACAGTTTTCACTGCTTCTACTGTTCCAAATACATCACCGACATTAAGTGACTCCCCTTCTGTCTCTATTTCAACATAAACGATATCACCTAGCTCGCCCTGAGCAAAATCTGTAACACCAACGGTAGCAACATCTCCGTCGATTTTTACCCACTCGTGATCTTTGGTGTAATGTAAATCTGAAGGAATATTCATTTTTATAATGGATTTAATAACGGGCGTCAAAAATACCATATTGAATTGAACTGCCCTACTGTGCGAGACCAAATCTTAGCTGAACACCAAAAGCAGTGGTGGCTCGTTTGTATGAACTGAGCACTTTAGGGTCTGTGACGTTTCTTTCCATGTAGAAAGTAAAGTCAAGCTGGTTATTGATTTTATAAGTGATGGTTGGCCTGACTTGCCAGGTTAAATTACCATTTGTGACTGTGCTGCTATCAAAGATTTTTCTTTGTACCGTCTTACTTTCCCTTACGGATGCAGCAACTCTCATCGTAAGATCATTTTCTAATGTAATCGTTCTTCCCTGAAACTTCCACGGTAACTTGAACCCTACTTTTGAGTATCCAATATCCAGTGTAACATCATTATTCACTGTCTCGGTGATTTGCGCATTCGACATATTCAAAGCCAGGTTACGACTTTTTCTAAATTCTAGTCGAGTAGAAATATTGTTTTTCGTTCGGACGTTGAATCCGATTAATGGAACGAATTGTTCAGAGATCATCACTTGATTGATAATGTAGACCGGTACTAATCTGCCTGTACTATCATCCTGCGCCAGTGGATAATCTAGAATGTCGTTTTGCAAACCAATAACATCCTCACCATAATTCAGTGAATTTGTGAAGCTGGAAACACTATATGATGAATTATATCCATGAGAAACAGTGAAAGAAGAAAAAAGCTCTGACAAAGCAGGGATATTAACCAGTCCTGTGTAGTCTACTCTCCAATTCGGTAGCGGCGTTTTTGGAAATGGAGATAGCTCTACCGTATTAACATCTTTTCCGGAGTAGGCTGCAATAAAGGAGGGGATCAGCACATCTTGAGAAAGGGTATCGTAATCACCATTTGGATTGACTCGATTCAACCTTTCCCTTATATCTAACAGGTTTTGCTCAAACTGCATAAATGCTTCAGAATTGTTATCAGGGCCATCCTTTTGAAATGCCGTATTAATTGATAAAAATGAAATAGCATAACTTCCACTTCTGGATGGTGTAAGCGTTTCAAACCCACCCTCTCCGTCAAATCTAAATATCTCCTGATACTGATTGTTCAACCCTCTGTTCCATGTCAACTGCATTCGCATTTCTTTAAAAGGCTCTAAATCTGCCTTCACATCGATATCCGTACCATAAGTCTGTTGAAATGGTGAGTTGAGATTTTCATTTTCAACCAGCCACCCATTATGAGCTGCCTTTCTTTTTATGCCGGGATCCTGACTTCCTAAAATAAACTCAATGCCAGGTGCATTGAAGCCGCTATCAAGACCAAGTAAGAATGGCTGAGGTGCAAACCCGGAAAGTGACGTACTTTCATTGATGCTATAGGTTCCATTGACAGATTTCAGCATCATGAGGAATTTTAATACACTGTTTACCGGACTAACTGATTCATCTCTACCGGGAGGTGTATTGGCGTTTTTCAGGAAGGTGACTTTGTCATAAAGTTTATTCATATCCACCCTGCCTGTAAGACCAATGGTTCGCTGATTATTGATAAAGTTCCCAAAAAATAATGAGTCTGGTGTATCAACTCCTTGGTCTATCGCACCTGCCACCCAACCATATCCTACGGAGTATCGTGCGTCAGAAGAAAACCAATCTGTAAACGGAATCTTATCGAATGGAAGCGAATAGTTAAGTTGTATGCTTTGATTGAAGTTTTTCATCCTGCCAAGAGTGAAAATTTGATCCCAGATATATTCACGCTCAAAACTTGTATCGATATCACCCTCTATTATTCCTTCCGGCTCATCGATTACAGCATTTGCAGTAGCACTATATGTTAGGCCAAGACTTTTGGTAAAATCCCACCTAAATCCATAGTTTCTGGAAAATGAGAATGTCTTCTCATACAGCGGATCCACTCCATCGGTTGTCAGGTCATTATTATAATATTGGGTAAGCCTAAAGTCACGTCTTAGGTTGGAAGAAAATGACAGATTTGAAGGCACGGGTGAGAAATTAATATCCTTAATCAATGCGAAGTAAGGTGATGAGAGCTTTTCAGAATTACCAAAAGGTTCAATACTGAAAGACGCAGGTGAGAAATTATAATTCACCCCTCCACTTACTGTTTTATTCAGAAGTGTTTCAGTACTCACATTACTTGAAAATCGATCACTGTATGCATAGCTAAAGGAGAAATTTTCAATATCGTAAATATGACTTCTTGCATCAGGATTAACTTTTTCTTTTCTCACATTGGTGAAATTGATGCTTCTTCTGGTCGTTCTGTCCTGCACAATTCTTTTATATTCCTCGCGCTCTGTAGGATTGTCAAAAGCTTCTAGCGATGCTTCTAGCGGAACATCGGGATCCAATGGATCAAACTGTGGAGTTATTGTTGTTTTTTCATAACTCACAAACATAGGAATCACTAAGCCTGTCTTATCCGGTCTTAGAAACTTATCCAGATTCATGTTGGCAGAGATGTCATATTGCCTTGTCTCTGCCCGGGATCGTTCGGAGATTCGCTGCTGAATACCTCCAAACCCAATGGATGTATATCTGGTTGAAGCTGAGATCGTGCCTAAATCTGCCAGCTTTGTGCTGACTCTTGCATTTGCAGCCCACCCTGCATTGCTATCGAAATCTGTTACCCTAAGTTCATTAGCCCAAATACATACAGATTTAGGAGTGTTCGATTCATCTCCCGGGTTTTTAACTCCGATCATCATTACTTTGATGGCACTGATATCAGGCCTTCCCTTAATTGTAAATGTATATTTCCCGTCATTGGATGGAACTGAGTACAACTTATTCTCATCTAAGTCGGCCCTGTTTCTTTCAGATTTTATCCCAAGTAATTCTTTAATTGAGATATCCAATTCGTTTTGAAGCGGCCATACTCGTCTTCTTATTTGATCCTGTGAACCAGTAAGATCTTCAGGCCGGGTTATTTGTAATGGAACCTCTATTTCATAATAATTCTCATCAAAGTCTGTTCCCAATCTTATGATTGCAGAAACTTCATTATCAAGAACCATATCATCATTATGTGCTTCTGCGTGAAAGAACATCTTCATTCTACCATAATTAATAAGATCATAAGAAACGTTTTTATAAACAGCTCTTGCGTCTTTATCATCTAAATCTTCCACACACACCTGCAAGGACTGCTCATTGAATCGGATATTTTGCGGTGTTGTGTTGTCAATATCCCTGTCAAGGCCAGGTGGAAGTACATATCTAACACCTCCTGAAGTAGACGTACTGTTTTCTTCGATACTAACAACAGAAACGGAAAAATCAGATGTCTCAATGTTTGGAAGTGCATCTAAGCCCGGCTCATTCAGTGCTCGTTCAAACTTTCGCCATTGACTGCCTACCAATCGCATTTGAGCAAAACGAAGGACCACCGGCTGACTCCAACCGGTCAGATACATCCTTACGTATTTTATATTCTCAAAGGATGGGGAGCCTATGGGTTTACCAACATTCTTAATAGGGATTCTAAATAGATACCAATTAGAGCTCTCCTCATTAGGAGCCGATATCTGATCAACAATGTAATCGCTTAGCACCAGGTTTCCATCACTTGGATTATTTGCACCCTGTTTTGGTCTTAAGTCTATTTCATATTCAAAATATTCTTCCAGATCAGAGATCGTGTTGTCTTGGTTTAAGTCTTCATTATCCGGAAGTGTAGTAGAAGCAGGTATGAACGCTCCCCCACCTGCAGCTGCAATGGGTGAGTTATTCTCCATGCCATTCCAGTTTTTGTAGCGCTGAACAATAGTCGCATTTACTTCATCGTAAAAATCGTCCAGAATATACCTGAAATTATCTGCTGAAATATCAGTAATATCAGGGCTTAGATTAAGAGCTACGTTATTCTGATCCAATATCAGTTGCTCATCATCGTCCGTCAGACCATCGATACCCACATCTTGATTATCTCTTGCTCCCGGAGAGTTTTCGAAAAAATTGGTTAAGTACTGATCTTCGGTTATTTGGCCCCAAGTTGTAATTGCACCTATTTCACCGTTAGCAGGAAGTCCATTTTCAAAAGCATGTTTATCATCCGGGGCAACATCCTCTGAGACACTACCGAGGTTGAAATACAGTTTCCCTCCATCGGTATCTTCTCTTGCGTTTCCGTTTATCAGACCGTCTTTAACTACTCCGTTTTCTCCATCAATAAACGGGTCTAAAAGCCAGAATTCCAGGTATTCAATATTCGTTTTATTGAAGTTGACTTCATTCGTAATTGCACGTGTAACCCCACCCCAATTTTGCTCAGGGTTTGGCAAAGTATTATCTGGATTAGTAGCAGGGTTGTAGTTATACTGTCCTCTTTCATTCGGGAAAAATGCCACATCAAAAATCGGCTCGTTAAAGTTGACAATCGTCTGATCTCTCTGCCTGAAAATTTCCTGTGGTAAAACAGCCCGTTCATAATGATTTTCGAGATCTGTGTCAGAAATGTTGGAAGGACGAGCATTTCCTCCTGCTCGATAGAAAATACTATTATCTACCGTATACCATGCGATTTTTGCTTTTCTATAGTTGTAATTAAGGCCTTGATTTCCGCTTTGAGCTTCAGGGAAAACCCTCGGTGTAGAGGCTAATTTCCACGCTTGCCAACCCATGATATTGATGGGTGTTATCGCATTTTCGAAATCATCAATGTAAGAAGTGCCTTCTCCGTTTACGATATTACTCGTGCCCGGAACCAGCTGCGCTACCTCTGCATTGATGGTAATAGACGATGGTGCTTTGGTACTTACCATTGGAAGCGCATCCACCATTTTTGTCAGAAAGCGTGATTCATTTTGATAATTGATATCAAACCCGTACTTCGTATTTCGGGTCGGTTCATTTCCAACAGCATACCGGGTAATACCTCCCGGCCGCTCGTTTAGGTGAAGTACTGTTGCTCCTATATTGAAGTTCTCATTAAAACGATAATCAAAACGTGCTCCTGTCAGCGTCCTTGTCTGGAAATTAAAAAGGTCCGCCTTTTCATACGAAACCTGGATAGTCTTACCTGAACTAAGTATTCCCTCATTTAAAATACGCACACGACCCAGGTTATAGTCTACGGTATAATCCAACCCTTCAGTCAGTGGGGTATTTCCGGCGGTAACTATGACGGATCCTTCTGCTATATTGATACCCGGGAGTGTGATTTCACTGGAAGATCCGGCAGTTAGCCTTCCAGATATCACAAATTTATTTTGAGTAGCATTTAATTCTGCTGTTGCTTTTGGTTCAGTGTAGAGCTCATCATATACATATTTCTCTACCAGGTTGCCCTCATCCGATTGAAATTGCTCTTCCAGCGTATTTCCAAATGGCTGTAATACCGGAAAGATGATATTTCCGTTCTGAGGATCTATTGTATAGCGTTCGACAAAATCGAAATTTCCATCAGGTTGCCGATCTCCTTGTGGATTGAGCCTATCAAGACTGAAAACCTCTACAAGTGGCTTATCCTTTAACTGCCTTCCCTCATGCAGTGAAGGATTGTCCTGACCTGTAGCATCATCGCGATAGATGATTCTCAGCTGAAATCCTTCTTTTCCAACCTGAGCAGCGTTGAGGCTGTAGATGTTTTTCATCATCAACTCCCATGTAGGCACAGTCGTATTGATTTTATTCGGACGCAAAAGTTTTAAATAAATCACCTTGTCATCAGACCTGCTCTGATAGTCTTCTGTAAGCTCTCCCACCTTATAGGCCGTTCCATTAAATGTGTATTCATAGGCAACAGCTAGTATTTCATCACTCTGAAGACTTCTCGTAAGCGTGATATATCCTAGCTCACGATTGATCTTATATTCAGAGTCATCGAGCTTTCTGGCGGTAGTTACCTTTACATAATCAACTGAACTTTCAAATGAAGGGAAGGTATTGGAGATGAACTGATCCACTCCGTCAGCTGGCTGCACGGTTAAATTTCTAAAAAGTGAATTGGCGTTGTTTCTTGTAGGCCCTCCCTGTCCGGGACCTACATTGTTGTCATCTGCATAAATAACACTGCCTTCACCCAAATCCATAAATCCAACAATGTTTCGGGTGGTCTCTGTATCATTGTTTCTATTCAACACATATACCTCTGCTCTTGTGACATTTACACCTGAAGTGACCTGGGGCAATGTAGCTAGCCATCGTTCATAGTTATCCCTGAAGAAGTGCCCCAGAAAGAAATGTCTGTTTTCCTGATAGTCAGAGGCCTGAACTTCAAACTCTCTTCCCTGAAATCCACTTTCGATGGTTAACGTCTCATTTCTTCCCCGCTGCTGTGAAAGCACGGTAGTCACAAATAGTTTTCCAAACTGAAGTTCGGTTTTGATTCCAAACAAGGACTGTGCGCCACTCATCAATGAATTGGAAACCGGCATGCTCACATTACCTATTTCTATCCGTTTGATGATATCCTCTTCATAGCCCGTGTATTCAACTTTGAGATTGTTTTGAAAATCAAAGGTGTTGTTGTTATCAAAATTGGCTGTGATGGCAAGCTTCTCACCAACTTTTCCCACCACATTCATACTTATCTGCTGATTGAAATTGAATGCTCCATTTCGTTGCTGACGCAATGGAATGGCTGGGTTATCAATTCGCTGAAAGCGTGCACCAAAATCCAGATTCACAAATCCATTTGGCTGGATATCTACATAGCTACCTCCAAAAATTCGGTCAAATACCGGACTTATATAAAGGCGTGGGATTAAGCTTCTGCCACTAACTGCACTTTCACCATCAAGACCGGCCGACCGTTCTTTAAAATATTCCCTATTTAGCTGTGAATTATTATAGCGGTTAAACTCGCTAAATGTCATGAATGAAGCCGGTCGGAAATCCAGTGCACCAATGTTTTCATAGACAGAATAAGTAACACCGGCATCTTCGGACGTAGTATCAGGATTGAACTGTACCTGCATGTCTACTTGCGAAGGATCTCTTAGAAACAGTGGTGATCGGGAACTCCTAAAAGAAAACGGATCTCCAAACCGATAACTTGGCTGAAAGGTTGGTTTTTTACTAGGCTCATAAGGGCCAATCGTATCACCCTTCACCGTATCCTGCTGTTGAAAATACAGCGCATTCGCTTGCGACCAACTGCCCAAAATTAGAAACGCTAGAAGGAATCGTATATGCAGATTTTCTTTCAAAAAAGAGCCCTTAGTAGTTAGATTAGGTTATGACCGCTTCAGTGCTTGTTTGATCAATTCTTCAAGTTTAATCTCCTCTCCGTATTCTTTCAAAATCTTATCAACAGTTTTTTCTGCTGTTGACTTATTTATTCCTAAAGTTGTCAAGGCTGATAACGCCTCAGAACGCAGTGTATTATCAAAACGAGGCTGAATTTCTACAGATTTATCCAGTAATCCCTCTTTTTTCATTTTATCCTTCAATTCAAGAATAATTCGCTGAGCTGTTTTGCCTCCAATGCCCTTGACTGACTGGATGGTTTTGACATCTTCTTGTACAATTGCCGCCTGCAATTCCTTTGCATCCAATGAGGATAAAATCATTAACGCAGTGCTAGGTCCAACACCATTGATGGACAATAAGTCAAGGAATCTTTTCTTTTCTGATTGCTCATAAAATCCGAACAGGGTATGCGAATCTTCTTTGACGTGTAAATAGGTTTGAATAAGGATATCTTCCTTATCCTTTACCTGAGAATAGGTGATCAGGCTAATTTTTACTTCATATCCTACACCTCCTACATCCACTACAAGGTGCGTTGGATCTTTGAAGGCTAACCTTCCTTTTAAGTATGTAATCATAGACCCTCTCTGTTTCCTACTCCCGCATCTACCACAGCAATAGCAACCATATTATAAATTTCTTTGACTGAGCTACCTAATTGAAGCACCTGTACAGATTTCTTCATTCCCATCAAGATTGGCCCAATAACCTCTGCACCTCCAACTTCCATCAATGTCTTATAGGCAATGTTTCCTGATTGAAGATCCGGGAAGATCAAAGTGTTTACATTATGGCCTCTCAGAGAGCTGAACGGGTACATTTCATCCCTTAGGTTTTTATTCAAGGCTACATTTGCCTGGAGTTCACCGTCAATGATCATATCCGGCCAACGTTCTTTCGCCATCTTAATTGCTTTTGCCATTTTGCTAGGCACTTCTCCTTTTGCCGATCCAAAATTTGAGAATGATAAACCGGCAATTTTTGGCTCATAATCAAAAAAGCTCACTGCGCGATGTGTCAGTCCTATTATTTCTACCAGTTCTTCCTCAGTTGGATTCATGTTAACGGTAGTATCTGCAAAGAAAAAATTACCTTTTGGAGTATTCATGATGTACATCCCTGCCACCCGGTTAACTCCTTCTTCCATACCAACAATCTGAAGAGCCGGAAGCACCGTCTTTGGATAATCATTGGAAAGTCCGGAGATCAAAACATCAGCCTCACCTTTCTCAACCATCATCATCCCAAAATAAGTACGACTAGTCATCGCTTTTCTGGCGAGATGCATAGTCATTCCTTTACGTTGACGAATCAGCGTGTATTCCTTGGCATATTCCTCCACTTTATCCAAGTGTTCGTTTGGATCAATAATGTCGCAATCTTTAATTGCCTCTAATTCATGCTCTTCGATTAACTGCTTGATGATTTTTTGCTTCCCCATCAGGATCGGTGTTCCAATACCTGTATCGAGGGTCATTTGAGCAGCTTTGAGGATATTTATGTGATCTGCTTCTGCGAACACCACTTTCTTCATAGGGTTCTGACGTGCTCGATAAACGAATCGTGATATCAATCGTTGATCAATACCTACACGTTCAAGCAATTCATCCTCGTATTGCTTCCAGTCCTTAATTTGAATGCGGGCTACTCCGGAATCCATTGCCGCCTTTGCCACAGCCGGAGAAATGGTCGTAATCAAGCGAGGGTCCATTGGTTTTGGAATCAAATACTCGCTTCCAAACTTGATGTTTGATTTTCCATAGGCTTTAAGTACAATATCGGGTACTTGTTCCTTAGCCAGTTCTGCAATCGCCTTTACTGCGGCAAGCTTCATTTCCTCATTGATTGCAGTAGATCTAACATCCAATGCACCTCTGAAGATATATGGAAAACCAAGCACATTATTTACCTGGTTAGGATGATCTGATCTACCAGTAGCCATCACTACATCCTTACGGGTTTTAACGGCCAGATCGTATGCTATTTCCGGATTTGGATTTGCCAAGGCAAATACGATCGGGTTCTCCGCCATTGATTTAAGCATTTTAGGACTCACCACATCGGCAATAGATAGTCCTAAAAACATATCGGCACCCTTCAAAGCATCTTCGAGTGTATCAACTTTTTGTTTAGTGACATATTTTGACTTGATTTCATCCAAGCCTTTGCGGCTTTCATTCAATATCCCCTTGCTATCAGCCATGAGAATATTCTCTTTCTTTGCGCCGAGTGCCACATAAAGATCAGTGCAAGCAATTGCGGCAGCTCCAGCTCCGCTTACTACGATCTTGATATCTCCAATTTTTTTATCAACGACTTCAAGCGCATTCAATAATGCAGCGCTGGAAATAATGGCAGTCCCGTGTTGATCATCATGCATGATCGGGATATTCATCTGCTCCCGTAGTGTTTGCTCAATCTTGAAGCTTTCCGGGGCTTTAATATCCTCTAGGTTGATACCTCCAAATGTTGGCTCCAGGGACCTTACAATTTCAATGAATTTGTCAGGATCTTCTTCATTGATTTCGATATCAAAAACATCAATCCCAGCAAATTTTTTGAATAACACGCCCTTACCTTCCATTACCGGCTTGGATGCTTCCGGGCCGATATTACCCAGACCGAGGACAGCAGTTCCATTTGAAATAACGCCGACTAAGTTTCCTTTGGCTGTGTATTTGTAGACATCTTCCGGATCATCTGCAATTTTTTTACAGGGCTCAGCCACTCCCGGAGAGTATGCAAGTGCCAGATCGTGTTGTGAACTCACCGACTTAGTGGCGTTCACTTCTATTTTTCCTGCAGGTTTATTTGAATGATATTCTAATGCCTCCTTCGGCCTAATCTTCGTGGTACTCATTCTTTATTGGTTAAAGTTGCTCAGATTTCCATCTGGCCTTCAAAGGTCACCAACTAAAAATGAATAAGCAATTATTAGAATAAATTAAGAGGCTTCTTCTTTAGAAGATGTTAGATCTCCTTTAGTCTTAAAAGTCGAAAGAATGGCTTCCAGCTCTCTTACCAAATTCTTCTTCCTGGTCCCAGGAGAATCCACATATCCTTCGATGTAATAAATCAGCCCTTCTTCTTCATCTACTATGGTATAGCTTACAAATGGTCCTCCCCTGGAGTTGTCACTGATTTTCCATAGCCCTCTGGCTTCTACCGCAAAATGACCGTTGAAATTGACACGCTCTGTAAACACGGGAATGATCTCTTGACGCTTGATGTATACATCCGGATGCTCTCCATCATAGAGATTTCGCTGGGTGATTTTATCTCTAAACTCACCTATTTCGTTGAACACCCCTCTATCAGTGTAAGGCTCATAGTATATGAATATGCTCTGCTCGGTTTCTGCATCCATTTTGCGTAACCACACAAAATTTTTCAAGTCTCTGGCTTTTTCCCATCCGTATGGAATGGTAAGCTCTACGTTATGATTTTCTTTGATACGCTGAGCTAACTGTTTCTTAGGGCTGTTGAAGATTTTGTCCTTAATGGTCTCCCGGGCAGAAGCCTCAAAAAATTCACGAATTTGAGACCGATTGTAGTTGATTTTTTTTGCCAACTGTTCCTCTGTAGAAGAAAACAGAAACATGACTGTTTGACCCTTTGCGAAAAGGTCACGCTGCGACCGATAGAAAATTGAAGTGTCCCTTTTAATCTGATTTAGTGACTGATCGGTGAAATATTTTTGCAGCACCCTACTGTCAGGAGTTTTGCTATCGAGGGTCATCACAAACACCAGGTTCTTTGCTTTTTTCAATACAGAATTGAGTCTTTGCGGACTTACTTTACTCACATTGAAAAGTGACTCATCCTGGGGTAGACCAAGCATTGGCGCTAAAAATGTTTTCCGTAATTCGGCACCTAGTCCCACTGAATCAACCCACTGAGTAGAATCAACTACCAGTATAATTTCATCTGCTTCCCCCTTGGCAGTTGGAAGCATATCTTTTCTCCTATTCTCTCTATCTTCCTCGCTGCACGCAAAAACACCTAAAACCAATAATAGAAGAATAAATCGCTGCATAATGATATTATTTTTTAGCTCGAAGTATAGCAAAAACTATTCCGAGGAGTTCAAACTTAGGGCATAAGAAGAAAACTTTTCAGTTTAATTCGGAATCACCAGTGATTGCCCGGGCTTAATGGTATTTGAGGTTAATTTATTGGCTTGCTTTAGCTTCTCAATACTGGTATTGTTATTTCTACTAATGCTCCATAGCGAATCACCCGACCTCACGGTGTATAATTTACCTGATTGCGAGTTTGGTACGGTTGCAGTCGGTTTAGGAGTGTTTGCAGACGCAGTATACAGATTTTTTGTTTGAGAATTATATGTCGGCAATACCCAAATGCTTAATCGCTGACCTACCCGAATCAGGTTCCCATTCAGTCGGTTCCATTTTCTGATATCAGACACCCTTACCCCGTATTTTCTGGCTATTGTACCTAAAACATCACCACTTCTAACTCGATAATACAATCGCTCACGACCATAGGTGCTGCCCGGGGTGTTCCGCGCCAAATATTCAAGTTGTGCTTTTCCTACCTTAGAGGCCGTGTCGTACAGGTGAACTCTATTTGCCACAATATCTTCTTTCCATTCAGCAGGCACTCTCAACGCAAAGTCCTTAGTCCCTTCAGGTAGCGCTCCTCTTTTTATCTGCGGATTCCAAAGTAGCATATCATCTAAACAAAGACCTAGCTGATTACAGAAGGTCTCTACATGAAAATATTGAGATATCATGATGGTATCCATTTCCGGATAGAAAATTTCCGGCTGAGGGTCAAATCCATGTTCTTCCAGGTGATTGAAAATGTAAGTGATCGCTACAAACTGAGGAACGTATGACCTTGTTTCTCGTGGGAGGTATCGATAAATCTCCCAAAAATTTCTTTTGTAGCCACTTCTTCTAATTGCTTTACGGACATTTCCCGGACCGCAATTGTAGGCGGCCAAAGCAAGTTCCCAGCTGTCAAACATTCTGTAAAGATCCATAAGGTGTCTGGCGGCAGCATCTGTCGCCTCCACAGGATCCATTCGATCGTCAACATACCAATTGCTATGCAATCCATACATTTTTCCGGTTGAGGAAATGAACTGCCAAAGCCCTACAGCATTGGCCCGTGAAATGGCATTTGGACGTAACCCTGACTCGACAATGGCAAGGTATTTAAGCTCATCGGGCATATCGTAGCGAGCGAGGGTTTCAGAAAAGAGTGGGAAGTATAATTCCTTCTTTTTGACAATGTCTTGGGTGTAGGCTCGATCCTTAATTGCGAAATAGTCAATGAATGCGAGCACTCGTTCATTAAATTCAAGTGGCACCTCAGACTCGAGGCATGAAATTCTATCAGCAACTTCGTCATACGTGTAATCCGGTATCACTTCAGTTAGCCGAAATTCCTGTGCTTTCCCCTCTAACGAAATGAAAATTATTCCTAACAGGAGCCATTTTCGTATCATATCCTAGCTATTTTGATCTTTGAAAGTAATGATTTGATTTGAAATATCAAGCAATTTTTGCTCATTAAAGCTATTTGCCATGATTTGTACGCCGATCGGTAAGCCTTTGTTATCAAATCCATAGGGTATTGAAATAGCAGGAATACCTGCAACATTGGCTTGAACCGTATATAAATCCTCCAAATACATACGGATCGGATCGTCGTTAAGGGCACCTATTTCAAATGCAGTAGTTGGAGTGGTTGGCGATATGAGAAAATCATAGTCTTGCAAAATATTTTCAATTTCGTCTTTTATCAGTCGCCTGACTTGCTGCGCTTTATTATAATATGCATCGTAATAGCTTGCACTTAGCACAAATGTACCTGTAAGGATTCTTCTTTTTACCTCAGCTCCAAAACCGTCTGATCTGGAGCGCTTATACATCGACTCGGGACTGTCACTCGGTGACCGTTTACCATACCGAACGCCATCGTAACGTGAGAGGTTAGAGCTAGCCTCTGCTGCGGTGAGTACGTAATAAGTTGGTAATACATAGTCCATCAAAGTGGTGTCTACTGCCTCAACATTGTGTCCGTCTAATTTTAATTTCTCGATACATTGGAGTGTAGCAGCCTTGATTTCAGGGTTTAGTTCATCATGCTCCAGGGTCTGACGCATATACGCAACTTTGTATTTTTTATCCATTCTTTCAGTAGAATAGACGGGCACTTCTTTATGTGAGACCGTGCTATCAAAATTGTCTGCCCCTGCCATCACTTCCAATACTAACGAGGCATCCTCAACACTTTTTGAAATAATTCCAACGGTATCAAATGAGCTTGCATATGCAGCCAGACCATATCGAGAAATTCTTGAATAGGTAGGCTTAAGCCCGATCACACCACAAAAAGCAGCCGGTTGCCTCACAGAGCCTCCTGTATCGGAACCAATGGATACCTGACACATATCTGATGCTACTGCGACTGCTGAGCCACCTGACGAGCCACCTGGCACCCGGGCTTCATCTATTGGATTTCTTGCAGTGGCGAAAGCAGAATTTTCGTTTGAAGATCCCATCGCAAATTCATCACAGTTTTGATGGCCAATAATAATGGCATCTTCATCAAGCAGCCTTTGGATGCAAGTGGCCGTATATTGAGATTCAAAACCTTCCAGTATTTGGCTGGCACAAGATAAGGGGTGGTCTTGGTACGCAAAGACGTCTTTTATCCCTACTACCAAACCGGCGAGCCTACCTGCTGTTCCTTTTGAGATCTTAGTGTCGATCTCAGCTGCTCGTTTTTGAGCTTCACGACCATAAACAGAAAGGAAGGCATTAAGCCTTCCATTATTTTTTTCAATCTGCTTTAAATGATATTGAATCAATTCGGAAACTGTCAGTTTGCCCGAATCGATCTCTGATTGAATCTCAGAGAATGATTGAAACGTTTTCAAGGGTTTAAGCTTTTTTTTCTTCGCTTGAACCTTCGTTTATTTCATTTTTGATTTCCTTGGTGGCATCCTTAAACTCTCGGATTCCTTTTCCCATGCCTCGTGCTATCTCAGGTATTTTTTTCGCTCCAAAAAATATGATAATAAATAGAGCGATGATGATCATCTCAGTCCACCCTGGCATTGCAAATAATAATGATGTATGCATTGCTTTAAAATTTTAGATTACAAAGATAAGTATTAAACGAGGAGCTCTCAGAAATTATCGCACATTATTTCATTGCTAACCAATTTTCAGGGTTGAGGTTATTTAATCCCTTATAAACATGAAACTCCATCTCTGAAACTCCATCTCTATTCGTGTAAACCTCCCCCAAAACATCTCCTTTTTTTACTTTTTGACCCTTCTTGACATTGACCGTTTTCAACTGAGCATATAAGGTCTTATAATCACCATGACGAATGATAATCACCTGATTTTTACCTGGAATCACAGCAATTTCACTCACTACTCCATCAAATACTGCGGTGACCAAAGCTCCTGACTCAGTTTGAATATCTACCCCAGGATTAACGATCGTGATCCTTTTCAAAACGGGGTGTTTTTGTGTTCCAAACCCCATTGAAATAAAACCTGATTTTACAGGCCATTCCAACTGATTTTTAAAGGTTTCAAACTGTTTTGTTAGTTCAGCATCACTTGCTGCCTCTGCAACTGAGATCGTTGATGACCGTTTTTCCTCCTCTTTCACAATATCGGCGATTAAAGTATTTAACCTATTGTTCGCCTCCTTTCTCTCCTCTACTTCTTTTCTAAGCTGCCTTTCCTTTTTAGTTAATTGAGCCACTAAGGTTGACTGCCTTTGTTTGGATTTAGCAAGCTTTCTATTCTCCCTCACCTGTTGGTTTAACAACTGCTGCTGCTCAGCACGTTTCGCTTCCACTTTGCCCCTTTGATCATTCAATTCTTTTGCGACCACTTCAATTTGTTCTGCCTGAAGTCTTCGTGCATCTGCATATTGCTCCAAGTACTTCAGCCGCTGAAGAAGCTGGTTGAAATTGCTGGAAGAAAATAAAAACATCAATCTGCTATTTCCTCTATTTGCCTTGTAAGATGAATAAATCTGTGCAGCATATTCCTCTTTTAGATGCATGAGGTCATTCTGAAGAGAGCTCACTACTATCCTTAGATCAATAATTTCTCCGTCGAGTATTTGAATCTCCGATCCGATGGAGCGTATTAAAGATTCCCGTGCATTGATCTGTTGATTTAAAGCTTTCAACTGACCTAAAGTTGCTTTTTTAGCATCCGCAGTTTCGTTAAGAATTCGTTCAGCTTCTGCTATTTTTCTTAGGTTCTCTTTTTTTTCCTGCTCAAGCTGACTTTTGGTCTTTTGTGCTAAAACCGCAGGTCCAGATGCCAGAAATAACAATAAAAATGAAGCGAATACTAACTTATTTCTTTTCATACTTGCTAGGAACAGCATATGGAAAGCTGATTGGAGCGTCTTCAATGACCATTTTATTATAGGAAATACTGACTTCCGTATTCGGTTTAGTTTCAGCCTCATAGTCTATAACTGCAGAGATTTCATTGGGAAATACCTGACCGTCTACTAGGACAAAATCACTGTAATTTACTGAAATCGTATTGTTTGTTCCCTCATCGAATACCTTAACTTTTTCAAGTTTCATGCTTTTGGCACCAATGAAATTGTGAAAAAGGTAGACTCCCTTAGATGCCGTATAAGAAAAATAATTCTCTGATCGCTCAACTCGCTGCTTTTTATATGGCTCCACCAGGTTTCCCAAAATGACGGATTGGATCATTTGAAAATTGAAATCAAAATCAAATTCTTTTGAAAGCTCATCAAATGTATACTCGTAGTATTGCTTGTTTATTTTATCGAGAACAAACACGTTTTCTGTATCTATCAATACTCTTGCAACTTCGATTCCTAGTCCCGGAGTAATTGATAACCAGATGATACTGTCTTTTTGAATTCTAAAATTGGCAGTGGCGGAAACGCTTTTTTCACCATCGTCAAATTTAAATTTTGCCTTAGCGGAGAAATATTCAAATTCAGGATTTACTACTTCAAGATTATCTTTCTTTTTACCAAAAATGGCTCCCATTTTCCTGTTACAGGAGGATAAAACCAGAGTAGCCATCAAACACATTAAAATCAGTTTATTCATATAGCTTACGATCTGCTATTTTCTTTTCTATCAATTCGGAGGCATTTCCTAGTTCTCGCGCTTTTTCCCATTGCCTGATCGCTTCTTCTACTTCTCCTAATTGAAACAGTACATCTCCATAATGTTCAATGACTGTGCCATCTTTATCGAGTGAAGCTGCCTTCTCAAGAAATTTTCTTGACTCTTTATACTTTCCCGAAGCGTATAGTACCCAACCATGTGTATCTAGATATGTTGCATTATTAGGGTGCTGATCAATCAGTTTAGAAGACATTTCCAACGCTTTGTCCAAATCTCTATTAGCAACAGAAAGAAAGTAACTGTAATTATTCAACACATGATCGTTATTTGGACTGTTTTCAAGCGCTTTTTCGTATGCTTTGAACGATTTATCCAGCTCTTCTAGCCCATTATATGCATCGCCTATCTGGCCATAGAAAACCGTCAATAGATTCGGGTCTATGGTATATTTTCGGCCCTGCTCAAGCATTCGAACAGCCTTTTTGTGTTCATTCTTGATCAGGTATCCCGTTCCTGCGAAATAGTAAAGCAATGCCTGATTTGGAAAATACTCAAGTGCTACTTCTGCATGAGCAATTAGGCTATCGTTTTGATTCAAATCAGCTTCTATGTTCAAGATATTCTGCCATACTGAATAATTGGCTGGGCTGAGATCAACTGCTTTCAGGTAATAAACTACTGCCTCCTGGCTTTTGCCGTCCTGATACAAAAGATCTCCAACAAATGCTTGTGCTTTGAATTCATCCTCATACTGATCTGCCAGTGAAACGGCAATTTGAGTGAGTTTGCTTTTTTCCTCAGGGCTAGGGTCCATTACCAGGTAATTGGACAAGATTTGAAACTTTGACTGGAAGTCAATCGAGCTTGTTTCAAACGCCTCACTTAACAACTCTAAGGATTCTGATCTTTCGCCTTGCATCCATGCCAGCTCACTTTTCATTAAAGTGATGCGCGAAGAAGTAGACTCAGAAGCTTCATATTCAGCTATTGCTTCTTTGGCCTGATCCAATCTTCTATTTTGAATCAAGAAATTGATTAATTCAGCCTTATACGAAGATTCGTTTGGATATGCATCGATTAGCTTTTCAAACTCAGCGATTACCTCATCAAGTTTTCCTTCCTTCATGTAGATGCGCTGCTTCTCTCTGGTGATTTCCTCTTTAATGCCTAATTGAGATTCGATCAGATCAAAAACACGGAACATATCGTCCCTTCTTCCGGTCAGTTGATAGAGTTCTGCTAGTTCATATAACGCATTTTCCTCAGATGGAAATCGCTCAAGTAGCTCTTCATAGGTTTTTGCTGCATCTATGTAAAATCCGATTGACTGATAAATGCGAGCCAATCCTAACCGATAGTACTTATTCTCCGGATCCAACTCAATGGCTTTTAATCCATAAGGAAGGGCTTTTTGACCTTCGTCACTTTTTGCAAGCACCTCTGCTATTTTGAAATGAATCGCAGCACTTTCAGTGTTCATTTCAAGAGCTACATGAAAGTTTTCTAGTGCCTTGGCAAAATTTTCCAAAATCAATTGCTTCTCAGCTTCCACCAACACCCCTTCAAGCTTGAGTGAATCTTCTTGTGTCTGAGGGATCACAACATCCTTCTTTTTCTTTTGCGCTGACGCACAAAAGAGAATAAGTGAAAAAACTGAAAATAGAATTATTCGCATGGTTTTACCATTCACTGTAGTCTCCCAGGCTCACTGATTTTGGTTGACCTTTCAAATTAACGAAGTTTCCAATCATTGAGTTGGTTAATTCAACGTCCTCCAGTGTCGTGTTATTTTGAATGAGTGATTCAGACACCTTAGAGTTACTGACTTTACAATCCTTACCTATAGAAACATTAGGTCCGATGGTGGAGTTCGAAATTTCCGATCCTTCTCCAATAAAAACAGGCTCAATGATTTCGCAATTAGTTAATGTGGCCTCATTAGAAACAAGATTTTCTTCCTTTAGAAATCCAAGGTATTGTGAGTTTGATTGTACGGTTATTTCCTTGTTTCCACAATCCAACCATTCATCCACTGTGCCAATTGTGAAGTTGGTTCCTTTATTTTTTAGGTTTTCCAGAGCCATAGTCAACTGAAACTCTCCTCCTCCACGTATATTATTTTGGATCAGATAATCGATTTCCTCACGCAAATCTTCACCTCTCTTGAAGTAATAAATTCCAATAATAGCCTGGTCGGAAACATAGTCTTTTGGCTTTTCAATGAAATCAGTGATGATTCCTTCTTCATTTGTCTTGACCACACCAAAGGAGCTTGGGTCCTCTATTTGCTTGGTCCAAATAATGCCATCATCCTCAGGATTCAATGTGAAGTCTGCTCTGAAAAGAGTGTCTGAGAATGCAACTGTGACTTTTCCTTCCAAAATATCGTTTGCACAAGCGATTGCATGTGCGGTTCCTTCTGCAGTTTCCTGAACAAAGAAGTGAGCCTCAGCTCCTACTTCTTTAGCGATCTGTCTAAGCTTATCTTTAATTTCTTCATCAAAATCACCGATTACAAACCCTATTTTGTCAATTTTCTCCGGTGTAACTTTTGAGATGTCTTCAACCAACCGTTGCACAATTGGCTTTCCCGCAATAGGAATCAGTGGCTTGGGTGTAGTCAACGTATGAGGCCTCAGGCGTTTGCCTTTTCCGGCCATCGGAATAATGAGATTCATAAAATGTTGTTGATTTATCGCTAGTTAGCTCTAAGATTTCGAAATGATTTTCGCTCTAAAACAAACAGCAAAGTTAGAAAGATTAATACGATCAAGGAGGACTTAAGGATTGATTCTTCAGTCATTCCGTCGATAAGAATTCCTGATCCGGCTAAAACGATGTATCCTGTAATCTTTAACGTCTGATATGGAACCGGATAGTGCTTCATTCCCCATACATAAGAAATAATCACCATCAATAAGTATGAAATAAAAGTGGCAATGGCACTACCCATATATCCCAAGACCGGAATAAGCGACCAGTTTAGAATAAATGTGGCTACTGCACCGATGAGGCTAATATATGCCCCATACAATGTCTTATCCGTCAGTTTGTACCACAGGGATAGGTTGTAAAAAACCCCCAAAAACAATCCTCCTCCTAACAACAAAGGCACAGCATCTAATGCGATTAGATAGTTTTCTTGCCTAAGGAAAACAGGTGCGTAATATGGCATAAACACACACAATACTAACCAGCTAAAGGAGGTGAAAATCACAAACCACGTCATCACCTGACTGAAAACCTGAGGTGAGTTTTTTTCTTTTGCCTGGGCAAAAAAGAAAGGCTCAAAAGCATACCTAAACGCCTGAACGGCTAGCGTCATAAACACCGCTAGTTTATAACATGCACCAAATATTCCAAGGATTTCAAGATTTGAAAATCCCTTATAAAATTCTTCCGGCAACCGATACTTAAGAATTGCGCGGCTTAGCATCTCATTCGTTACACCTGCAAATCCTATGATCAAGACCGGCCAGGCATACTTCATCATTCGCTTCCACTCGGATGAATTGAAGGTGAGTTTTACCTTTAGCCAATCAGGAATGAAGAAAAGAAGATACAGCCCGTTTGCGATCAGGTTAGAAAGAAAAACATAGCCAACCCCAATTTCAGGGTTATAAACTTTGCTGATAAAGCTATCCGGATTGTCCTTTAAAATCATTGGACAAAGAAGAATGAAGAATAAATTCAACAGAATGTTGACACCAATATTCGACAATTTAAAAACTGCAAAATGATACGCTTTTCCATCCTGTCGTAATCGAGCAAACGGTATGGCCACAATGGCGTCAATGGCTAAAATTGCGGCTAGCCATCTAATGAAATGAGCTCTATTGGGATACTGCAATACATCAGCAATTGCATCAGAAAAAAGCCAAATAACCCCGGAAAACAAAAGCGACGAGATGAGAATGCTGGTAAATGCCAGGTTGAAATAATTGTATCCTTTCTCTTGAGATGAAAACCGGAAATAGGCTGTCTCTAATCCATAAATAAATAAAATATTGAGAAAGGCTACATACGCATAAAGCTCTGTAACGATTCCATATTCCGCTGGTACAAAAACTGATGTATAAAGTGGAACGAGCAGGTAATTGAGCAACCTCCCAACCACACTGCTTAAACCATATACTGCCGTTTGACCGGCTAGTTTTTTAAGAATTGACAAGGGTTATTCGCCTTTAAAATCAGCTTTACGCTTTTCAAGGAATGCGGCAACACCCTCCTTGAAGTCATTGGTACCAAAACAACCGGCGAAAGCATTTGCCTCGGTTTGATAGCCTTCTACGCCTGTTTCAAAATAAGCATTGACAGAGTCGATAACCAAACCAATAGCTAAAGGTGCTTTGGAGGCAATTTTTGAAAGTATTTCCACCGCTTTTGCATGAGCAGCTTCTTTGTCGGCTTCTACATAGTTTGCCAGACCCATTTGCTCTGCTCTCTCGGCTCCAATCATATCTGCACTCATCAAAAATTCGAACGCTCGGCCCTTTCCAATTAATTGAGTCAATCGCTGAGTACCTCCATATCCGGGAATTAATCCAAGATTAACTTCAGGCTGACCAAATTTGGCTGCTGAAACTGCAATTCTCATATGGCAGGCCATTGCCAATTCACACCCACCACCTAAAGCGAAACCATTAACTACGGCAATTACCGGAGTATGGCAATTCTCTATTTCCTGAAAAATCTCCTGTCCCTCCTCTGCAAACTTCCTCGCGTGCATTTCACTAAGACCAGTGAATTCACTAATATCTGCACCAGCCACAAATGCTTTTTCTCCGGCTCCTGTTAAAATAACGCCTCGAACTTCTTTTGGATTATCCTGGACGTACTGGAAAGCGTCTTTTATTTCGAGCATGGTAGCTCTGTTAAGCGCATTCATTTTACTTTCTCTATTGATAGCAATCGTTAAAATGCCATCAACTAAATCAAGTGCCAGATTTTCGTAAGATTCCATGGTCGATTGGTTTTTATTGAAGCGGAAAGAAAAAGCAAAATTGCCTTAATCAAAAACAATTGTCCTTTTCAGATTGCTAATCATTGTTTCCACCAGTTCAGTTAATCCATATTCGTGTTGCCACCCCCAGTTATTTCTAGCGGTACTATCATCAATGCTTCCAGGCCAGCTATCAGCGATTTTTTGTCTGAAATCAGGATTGTAAGAAATGGTAAATTCCGGATAATGCTTTCTAATCTCCGCAGCAATTTCTTTTGGAGAAAAGCTCATAGCTGCCAGATTGTATGAGCTTCGCACTTTCACATTTTCTTTGTCGGTTTCCATCAAATCGATGGTCGCTTTCACCGCATCGTCCATGTACATCATTGGAAGCATGGAATTTTCTGACAAAAAGCATTCATAGTGCTCACCTGCGATTGCCTTGTGAAAAATATCTACTGCATAATCGGTAGTCCCACCACCAGGCATTGCCTTGTATCCAATCAACCCGGGATACCTAAGGCTTCTTACATCCACATCATATTTTTCATGATAATATTCGCACCACCGTTCACCTGCTAGTTTCGAAATACCATAAACCGTATTGGGACTCATTATAGTGTTCTGTGGAGTATTATCCTTTGGCGTGTCCGGACCAAAAACTGCAATGGAACTGGGCCAATAAATTTTATTCAGTCGATCTTTTCCGGCTTCCAGTACAGTCAGCAGGCTATCCATGTTTAGCTGCCAAGCGAAATGCGGATTTTGCTCCCCTTTGGCAGACAATATTGCTGCAAGGTGATAAACCTGATTAATGCCATGCTCTTCAAGAATAATTTGAAAAGACTCTTTGTTGAGAATATTGAGTTTTTCGTAGGGCCCATCCTGTAAAAGCTCCACAGGATCATCCAATAGATCCGAAGCAATCACATTTTCAACTCCTTTTAGCTCTCTCAATTTTAGTGTGAGCTCTGTACCTAATTGTCCGCAGGCACCAATAATCAGGATTTTATCCATGGGTTAGTTGTTTATTCATTTCTTTTTTGGGTTTGCAAATTTACACGCCATTAGAAAACTGGCTTCCATTAAATTTGCCGTGATGGAGTTTGACGAATATCTGAAAGAAAAAAAGATCGATCCAAAGAAATTCAAATCAGGTGAACCTGATCAATACACGGATTTCAAACGGATATTTGATCAGATACATCCAAACAGCTTCACTCAACAAAAGCTTTTCTTAATTAATAACATTCGCCGACACTATAAACTGGAAGAACAGCAGGAGGTGAAAAAACCAAGTGCAGCTAAGGCGATGCGACCAAAAATTAAACCTTTAAAACCCAAAACAAGCTGATATGTACAAATCACTGAAGCCAAGACTGGAGAAAGAAATTGAAGAGATTAAAGATGCCGGACTCTATAAAAGAGAGCGAATCATTGCTTCTCCGCAGGCAGCTGACATCACACTTGAAGACGGATCTCAGGTAATCAATTTCTGCGCAAATAATTATTTGGGACTGTCCTCACACCCCAAAGTGATAGAAGCGGCTAAACAAACCATTGACTCTCACGGTTTTGGTATGTCATCTGTTCGATTTATCTGCGGAACACAAGACATTCATAAGGAGCTGGAACAAAAGATTTCAGAATTCCTGGGCATGGAGGACACTATTCTATACGCTGCAGCATTTGATGCGAATGGAGGTGTATTTGAGCCGCTATTAGGACCTGAAGATGCTATCATTTCCGATTCCTTGAACCATGCTTCGATCATAGATGGTGTAAGGCTATGTAAAGCGGCACGCTACAGGTACAAAAACAATGACATGGCTGACCTGGAAGAACAGCTGAAGGCAGCTTCTGATGCTAAAGTCAAAATCATTGTGACAGATGGGGTATTCTCAATGGATGGCACCATTGCGCAGCTAGATAAAATATGTGACCTGGCTGATAAATATGATGCACTCGTAATGACCGATGAATGTCACTCCACCGGGTTTATTGGCAAAACCGGACGAGGCGTACATGAGTACAGAAACTGTATGGATCGTGTTGATATTATTACAGGAACTTTAGGAAAAGCCATGGGTGGTGCTTCCGGTGGATTCACTGCTGCTAAAAAAGAGATTGTTGACATTCTTCGTCAGCGTTCAAGACCATATTTGTTCTCTAACACACTTGCTCCATCAATTGTAGGTGCATCGATTGCTGTAATTGACATGCTGAGTGAAACAACCGAGCTAAGAGACAAACTGGAAGACAACACCAAATATTTCAGAGAGCAAATGACTGCAGCCGGGTTTGATATCAAACCAGGTGAACACCCGATTGTCCCGGTAATGCTGTATGATGCGAAGCTGTCTCAGCAGATGGCAGATAAGCTATTGGAAAAAGGAATATATGTGATTGGTTTTTACTACCCGGTGGTTCCAAAAGAACAAGCCAGAATCCGTGTCCAAATCTCTGCTGTTCATGATCGCGAGCACTTAGATAAAGCGATTCAAGCATTTACAGAAGTAGGGAAAGAGCTCGGAGTGATATAAAAAAACAAAACGGCTCCCTTGGAGCCGTTTTTAACTTCTCTTCAAAATATTTGAAGAGAGCTGCCTTAGTTTGCTTTCTTTATTCGCAATCGAGTGATTTCATTAGCAATCTCAACTTCCAAAATGTACATCCCTTCATCAAGTGAACTTACTTCCATCTGATCTTTAACTCCACTTTTCGACCATACTACTGACCCATCTAATGCATATATTCTAATGTTGACAGGTTCATGATAATCTAGATTTAGAATATTTATGAAGGGGTTAGGGAATATGGAAATTGTTTCATCTAAAACTCCAAGAGCTGTTGCAGTAATTTCCAATGTCTGACTTACAGGCTCAGCTTGATTCCAATTGTCATCTCCTTGTTGAGAAGCGGTGATAGTAACCGTTCCTTGATCCAGAATAGCAAGACTATTCCCATCCAAAGAAGCGGGTCCCTCAACTTCAAACGATACTTCCAATCCGCTAGAAGCGGTTGCTGATAAAGTGATAACATCTCCTATTGAAGGAGTTTCTAAGTCATCAAAGGTGATCGTTTGATCTCCTTTTGATACGGTGAGCACCTGACTTACTTCCGTTGCTGCGCTATAAGTAGCATCTCCTTCCTGTGAAGCTGTTAGGGTGGTAGTACCGGCACCAACAATCGTTACTGTTAGTCCCTCAACAATTGCAACTTCTTGATTTGAGCTCACTAGTGTCACTTGCAAGCCGGAGGAAGCGGTAGCAGATACTTCAAAAGAATCTTCACCGAATGTTTTATCAGGCAATTCATCAAAGGTGATTTCCTGTTGAAGTTTACCAACACCAAATGTTAGGGTTTTTTCAACCGATAAATAATTATCATTACCAGGATGCGTCACCGTGATCACTGCATCTCCAGCTGAGAGAAGTGAAACCAAATATTCTCCAGGATTAGGGCCTTCACTCAATTCGATTACGTTGTTGCTAGTAACCTCAGGAGTCAGGCCAGAAGAGTTTGTTATCTGAATGAAAAAGTCGTCAAAATCTAAATCCAAATCTGCAATTACAGCAGGATTAAAGGTGATAACCTGAGGTGCTTTTTGTACCGTAAGCGTTCTATTTACGCTTGCTGCCGCATTAAAATTTTCATTTCCAGATTGTGAAACAATGATATTCGTTGAACCTGCATTTTTTATAGTTATGGTTTGTCCATCAATTTCAGCAACTGATTCATCTAGTATCACAATATCAACCGGAAGTCCCGATGATGCTGATACTTGCAAATCGAAATTTTCATCACCAAATGTTTTATCATCCAGTTCTGCAAAGGATATGGTTTGATCAGCCTTGTTGACTATCAGTTCTCTACTCACACTTGTAGCGGCACTGTATTCCTCATCTCCCGATTGAGAGGCAGTAATCGTTGCGGTTCCTGCTCCTACAATAGAAATTGTTTTTCCTGAAATTGTGGCAACATCCAGATTTGAGCTCTCGAGCTCAACCGACAGTCCCGAGGAGGCTGAGACACTCACTTCAAAATCGTCATCACCAAATGTCTTTGCGGGAATTTCTTCAAATGTAATTTCTTGAGTGAGTCCTGCAATGTTAAATGATAGAGATTCCTCAACGGCTAGGTAATTCGAGTTACCACTTTGAGAAACAGAAATAACAGCCTCTCCGGGTGACAGTATGGATACAATGTATTCACCTGCACTGGTTCCCTCAGAAAGGGAGATGATGTCATTGCTAGAAACATCAGGGGTTAACCCTGAAGAGTTTGAAATAGTCACAGAAAAATCATCAGCGTCAGGAGTTTTATCCTCAATTTGAGATGGATTGAAAGTGATAACCTGAGCAGCTTTGTTTACTTGAAGTGATTGTGTGACATCAATCGCAGCATTATAATTGTCATCACCAGCCTGTGAAGCAATGATATTGGTGGATCCGGCACTTTTGATAGTCACTGTATTTTCATCAACTTCGGCTACAAAAGTGTTTTCTATGGTGTAGGTAATTGGCAGGCCAGAGGTAGCTGTACCTTCTAATTCGAAGCTCGAATCACCAAATGACTTATCTGCAATTTCACTAAACGAAATGGTTTGATCTGCTTTACCAACTGTTAAGGTTTGAGAAACGGGTGTGGCTGGATTAAACTCATCATCTCCCGATTGACTTGCGGTAATGCTGGTTGTACCTGCACCTACAATTGTCACCTCTGACCCGGAAACAATGGCTACTGATTCATCTGAACTCATAAAGGTTACAGGAAGCCCACTAGACGCAGTTGCTGTAATCGAAAACAAATCATCACCAAAAATCTTATTTTGATCAGCACCCAAATCAAACGTTATGGTTTGATCAGATTTACTATCATCGATTACATTGAAAGATATCGTTTCTGTAGTTGAAGCGTAATCATCATCTCCAGCTTGTGCTGCTTCGATAGTGACCGTTCCAGATGAATTATAGGTAATATCATAAGTTCCCTGAGTTGAGGATTCCACTATTGTGGCATCCCCACTCAAAATAGATACTGTAAGAGGAAGTCCTGTATCTACTGAGATATCAAGTGCCAGTGACCCATCAGACAAATTTTGATCTGGAATAGGGTCTGGATCAAAAGTTATTGTTTGACTAGCCTTCCCGACCGTGAGCAACTGTTCTACTGATGGCGCAGCATTGAAATTGCTATTTCCTGCTTGAGAAGCCGTTAAGGTAGTTGTTCCACTACCGACAATAGATACTACATTTCCAGAGACCGTTGCTACCGTTTCATCGCTACTGGAAAATGAAACCTCAAGTCCACTGGTTGCAGAGGCTGCCAATGTGAAGTCTGCATCACCCAATGTTTTGTTAGCATCGGCACCCAGATCAAAGGAAATGGTCTGATTTTGCTTAGCTCCTGTTGAAACAGTTATCACATTCGAATTGGGTGTTTGACCGGTAGTGTTTTCGGCTCTTACACGATAATAGTATGTCTGATTCTCATTTAATCCATCTACCAATTGTGAAATTCCATCGACAATTAAATTTTCGAATCCGGTCAGGTAGCTGGAGAATTCAGCGTTATTGCTCACATCTATACGATAATTATCTGCTCCATCTACTGCTTCCCATTTAGCAGTAAACCTATCTGACAAGACAGATTCACCATCTAGGGCCACTGGCGTTACAGGTAAGGTGGTTAATGAAACAGAAACAGAATTAGATGAGGTACCGCTTACATTGACCGCTCTCACTCTCCAGTGATACTCGTCTGCATCATTGAGTCCGGTAAAAACATGACTTGTTCCGGTTACTTCCAAATCTTCAACCTCGGGTGTCGCAAATGCAGGGAAGTTGTCCAAATCAATTCGATAACTATCAGCGCCATCAACAGCATCCCACTGAGCGGTAAAACCAGATGATGTAATGTTGGAGCTTACCAAATTGGAAGGAGCAGCGGGACTATTTGGTGGAGCCGTAATCGTCCACCCTGTATTGTTTCCGTTATCATAGCTGTTAGTGGCGTTAAATGTAGCACCAGACACCTGACTGTCTTTTAGTTCGAGCCACTCTGCATTTACGGTATTTCCAGAAAGACTAGCTATCAAATGAGGCGTTCCTTCATTCAAACTTCTAAAGATGATATGGTCATCTGATGTACCTGATGCCACTAAATCATCGATATTCAAAATAGAACTTCCTACATCTTGAAACACAACTTCTACTCCTGGGTCAATAGAAAATTCATTCACCGTGAAATCACTTGCATAATAAACATCCACCTGGTTCTTGAATACCACATTTCCAAATGATACAGGGTTATCAGTTGCTATTTCAAAAGAATGAATGGAACGAACGGCACCTGTAAGAAATGTTGTTGGCTGAATAGTAAGCGTCCCTCCCGTAAAAGTATGAACTGGATCATCAACTAGCTGATAAGTCGCTACTGACATATTTGTATTTACAGCACTAAAACTTCCGCCATTTTCAGAACCGAAATCATCAGTCATTTTAAAGAAGACTACATCAAGGCTCTGATTGTCAGCTATCAATGCCCCATCGTATATGGTTAGATAGTCAAAATGAATCTCATCTCGTATGGTATAGGTTCCTGAACCTGTTAATGATACATTTTCTAGCCCAGTCGAACCATTTGAAGTTATGGTTTCGGAACCAATTGAAGTCAATTCAATATTTCCTTCAACTTTTACTCCTGCACTCAGAGAAATTGAACCAAATACATCTATTTCAGAAACTGAAAGCGTTGGTGAATTCGTAGCTGCTGAAAAGTCCAGGTCCTTTATCGTAATCGCATCATTATCTGTCACCTCCTGATTGGATAAACTAAAGGAGTTTTCATCAAAAATTACATTATCGAATGAACCCGGAAGCTCAGAGTGAAAGGTGGTCCCTCCGCTGGTTGTTGCCCAGTGAGAAAGATCGGTCCATTCTCCACCATCTCCTACCCAGAAGTAATCCTGACCGGTTGGAGCCGTAATATTCCAACCAGAATTATTACCACCATCAATACTATTGGTGGCATTAAACGTAGCACCTCCAGTTGCTATCATATCTGTGAGATCCAGGTAGGTCGTGTTAACCGTACCTGAAGCTACATTAATGGTGGCTTGTGTTCCGCCAACATCAGTTCGGAACTTAATAAAATTAAATTTGGTACCATCAGCTTGAAGAGCGGTCATCGTTTGTGTTTGATTCGCCTGGAAATCAATGGTCACGCCTGCATCAATAATTAGCTGATCGAATGTATTTGATCCATCGAGGCGAATGGTCTGCCCTGGATTTTCTATTCGTAACATAGGGTAGGTATGACCTCCTCCATTAAAATCTCCAAATGAGTCAAACAAATTGAACTGCTTCATTATCAGCTCAGTGCCAGACCCAAAATTCATATTTGTATTTCCTCTCCAATCTTCAAAAGTGATCGTTGCATCGGTTCCTGAGTTGAATGTTGAAGCCCCTAAAAGCAAGATATCTTCTGTATACATCGGCTTGCCATCTAAGTTTAGCGTGGCATTGTTCTGAACCAAAATGGTACCTTCCGAGGTAAGGTGGTCAACGATCGTCCAATCTCCATCGCCTTCAAAAGAAATGCGAGTTCGGTTATTACCGGTGTTTTTCCTGACTTCAGGATTATCTCCCATTGAAAAGGTCTCAGAGTTTGCAGATAAAAATGTAAGATCTACGTCATTACCGATTTCAACCAGATTTGACAGCACAACTGATCCATGAATTTGGATTTCATGTTCAGCACCTTCCAGAATAGACACGTCAAATGAGATGCCAGTCCAATCCATATCATCACAGATGGCCGTAACGTCTAAGGTAACTGATTGACCATCTGCAGAAAATGAGTTTGAATCAAAAATCACTCGATCATCTGATCCGGGCAAAACACCATAATTGGTTGAACCCCCACTAGTTGTAGCCCAGTGATTTAAATCACCCCAACTCCCCGAACCGCCGACCCAGTAGTAGTCTGATTGTGCGATAGCAGGTGTGAGAAATAGAATAAAAAGAATTTTGAATAAGGCTTTCATGGCAGCAATGAGTTTGATTAGGCCATGAATTTGTCTTACAATACATTCAACAAAAAGCTAGTTTTAGTGAACGACATAATGATTTTAGTAAACGACAATTAAAGTATTGCAAGCCTTTTAAGAAAGTCTTCTTTGTAAGCTCTTCCAACAGGAATCTTTATTTCCCCAATAAAGGTGTATCCTTCATGAATACTGGTGATCTTTTGAAAATTGACAAGAAATGATTTGTGAATCCGGATAAATCCGAATGGAGTTAATTGCTCTTCTACACTTTTAAGCGTGTGACTGACGACCAACTTCTTTCCTTCAATGTAAATATTAGCATAGTTGTCTTCGCTCTCTGCGTATAAGATTTCTGATGGATCTATGGCTTGAAGCTGACCTTGATTTCTTACAAAAAATTTGTCTGTTGAAACCTCAATGTTTGCATGCTTTTTTGAAAGGGCTAACTCAATATTTGCAATCAAATCTCCTTCATCAAATGGTTTCACCACATAACCACCCGGATTTGTTGCTTTAGCCCTAGCCAAGGTATTTTTATCATAATAGGATGTCAGAAAAACAAAAGGAATGTGATGTTTTTGATTGATGAGGTGGGCTAAGTGTATGCCATCTTTTTCACCTTCAATATTAATGTCCAGAAGTGCTATATCGGGCTTGTCCCCGCTTAATGAAAGTATTGCATCATCCGCATTGTCTACAATACTAAAAATGTCATATCCAGCTTTTTCTATGATTAGGGCTATATCATCTGCAATCAACGGCTCATCTTCCACAATCAAGACTGATGTTTTGCTCATGCTACTAATTTATATCTCGAAAGCACAAGGTTGACTCTTGTCCCATTTTCGGCATTCACATTAATGTTCGCTTTCAACTTTCTACCCAGCGACTGGATCATTTTCCACCCAAATGCATTTGAATGAGCCAATGCTTGCTCATCAAGGCCCTTGCCATTGTCGGCTACTACTACATTAAGATTCTCACCTTCCTCCTTCATTTGGATCTCGAGTAAACCATTCTTATCGTCCTCAAAGGCATATTTGATCGAGTTGGTGATCAATTCGTTGATAATGAGTCCTAGGGGAATGATTGTGTCGATATCCAGTTTTAAGCCATTTGTATTTACTTTCCAATTGATCTTTTCCTCATTTACACCGAATGCTTTGAACAATTCTTTCGATAAGTTCTCTAGATAATCTTGCACATCAACACCTCTTACATCATCTGCTGAATAAAGTTTCTGGTGAATTAATGCCATGGACTTTACACGTTGCTGACCTTCTTTCACAGCATCTTTTGCGGCATCACTTTCAAGGGAATCCGCCTGGAGGTTTAAGAGACTTGAGATTACCTGGAGATTGTTCTTTACACGATGATGAATTTCTTTTAATAGTATGTCTCTTTCATTCAATGATTTTTGTTTAATCCTATAAAGTCGATATAGTAACAAGGCAATGCCTATGACTAAAAGAGAAAAAATGATCCATCCATTTCTATCCCTCAAGTTCTTTTCTATTCTTAAATTTTGAATTTGATTTTCCGCGTTTAATGTCTCAATCTCCAATTCTCTTTTCTCTTTTTGATATAACTGCTCTAATTCGCTTGTCCGGCTGATTAATTCTTGGGAGATGAATTTTTCATTTAAATCGAGATACTTTTCCAGACTCTTAAGAGCACCAGCTGAATTCCCATTCTTTTTATTGAGTGCATAATCCAAATGATAATGCTTCAATGCGGTTTCAAGATATTTTTCTTCCAGTAAAACTTCTCTTGTTTTTTTGACATAAACTTCTGCCTGGTCGAAATCATTTTCCTCAAAATAGAATTCTCCAAGGTTGTGAAAAATCTGTGATAAAACATAAGGATCTTCATCTTCCAGAATTAGTGACTCAGCTTCCTTAAAGGCATTTATAGCTTTCTCTTTATTTTCTTGATTTTTATAGATGATTCCTAGGTTTACAAGTTCTGATTTGTAGGCGACCAAATCACCAACTTCCTTTGCCTTCTTTATGCACTTTTCTGAATAAACCAGAGCGGAATCATAATTGTCTTGGCGCTGAAAGATTGAACTCATGTTCGTATAGGTGTTAAGAAGACCTCTTGTATCTCCCAACCGTTCTTTAATCACAATTGAATTTCTGGAAACCTCAAGAGCATGCTCCAACTGATTGGTTTTCTCATAAATCCTTCCAAGATTATTATAAAGCCGTGACAAATTTGGTTCATCATTTAAAGCTTCGAATTTCGGTTTTGAAGCTAAATAATAGTACAATGCCGAATCAAGCTGCCCCTGGTAATAGAAGACTACCCCAACATTGAACAAAGAGGTCGCAACTCGCTTGGTATCCTCGTGTTGTAAAGCATAGTTGTATGATTTCGTGTAATAATGTATTGCACTGTCAAACTGATAGTTGTAATCAAACGCCCATCCAATACTTGTCAGACCCAGACCAATTGATTTTGGTCTCTCGGAAAGCTTTGCATATTGATAGCTTTTTTGAGCATGATGCATAGCAGAATCAAAATTAATTCCACACCATTGATAGCAGATTTCACTGTGTAGAAACGAGCGAAGACTATCAGATTTTGCGACATTTAATTGTGAATGCAGAGAAGAAATCTCATTCAGATCTTGAGCCCAAGCGTGGGCACTAAGAGTGAATAAAAAAAGAAAACTAACTCTGGACATTCAGTTAAGATACTGAATTTGAAAATTTTATGGGTTTAAATAGAGTAGATAGTTTTTTATAGCGAAATGAAAGATGATAGAGGGGGTCAGTAGGGTATTTAAGCGACCTCTTCTTTTACCTCTAGCTGAGGCTCTTCTTTTTTCTCCTTCTCTTTCTTGAGCTCTTTCGGCTCGTTGAGGTATTGATTGATTTGACGTCTGAGCTCCTGGGCGGAAATGTTGTGGAACACTTCACCATTTTGCATGGCTGATATCTGGCCTGTTTCCTCAGAAACGACAATAATAAACGTTTCTGTGTTTTCTGACATTCCCAGACCTGCCCTGTGTCTCAATCCGTATTGCGCAGGAACATCTCTTTCAGTAACAGGCAAGATGCATCGTGCAGCTACAATACGATCTTTATGGATAATAACAGCACCGTCATGTAATGGGCTGTATTTATTAAAGATTGCCAGAAGTAATCTCTTAGAGAGCAAAGAATCCATTGCATCTCCTGACTCAGCATAGAATTTTAAAGGAGAATCCTCCGAAAGCACAATCAGTGCTCCGGTATTTGATCCTGCCAATGACTTTACGGCCTCTACAATAGGTGTAATGTTGGCACGCTTTGCTTTCCCATTTTGTGACCAGAACCGAACATTCTTAAAAAATTTACCTTCTTCGAAAATATTCGTTCGGCCAACCAGCAATAAGAACTTTCTAATTTCTTGCTGAAAAAGAATGATTACTGCAAGCACCCCAACTCCCATGAACTGACCTAAAATGGTACTTAATAGCTCCATTTGAAGGGCATTTACCACCAGGTAAATCAGGTATATGGACAAGAAGCCAACAAATACTTTGATCGCTACACTTCCCTTCATCAACTTGTACACCTGAGCCAATAGGAATGTCACAAGAAGAATATCCAAAATATCCTTCCAGCCGATATCTAAAAATCCTATTTGAAATCCTAAAATCAACTCAGTTTACTTACAAGTTTAACCGCTTCAACAGCCTCTCTTACATCATGCACCCGCAAAATCTGTGCACCTTTTAACAAAGCTACGGTATTTAATACCGACGTACCATTCAAAGCTTCCTCAGCGGTCGAATTCAGTGTTCGGTAGATCATGGACTTGCGTGAAACACCCACTAACAGTGGCCGATCAAGGTGGTGAAAATGATTCAGCTTGTTGAGCAAATCAAAACTTTGTTCGGCGGTTTTTGCAAATCCAAACCCCGGGTCTATTATGACATCCTTAATTCCCAACTGGTTGCAATCACTAATAACGGACGAAAAATATTTCATCACTTCATTTAGCAAATCACTGTAATTAGTCAACTTCTTCATTGTCTGAGGAGTTCCACGCATGTGCATGGCTATGTATGGAACACCCATTTCTGCCACTGAAGACAGCATCTTATCATCAAGGTGACCAGCCGAAATATCATTCACAAGAGATGCGCCAGCACTCACGGCTTGTCTTGCTACTTCTGAACGGAACGTATCAATAGAGATAATGGCTTCAGGAAATCGATCGATGATCGCTTTGATAGGATCAACCACTCGCTCCAACTCCTCTTCAATTGAAACATCCTCAGCATCTGGTCTGGACGAATAGCCCCCAACATCTAAAAAATTGGCTCCTTCTTCCAGCATTTTTTCTGTTGTGCGGAGGATCTCATCCGAATCAACTTTTCTACTTCCTTTAAAAAAAGAATCTGGAGTTAAGTTAATGATCCCCATCACTTTCGGTGTGGATAGGTCAATAATTTCTCCTCTAATATTGATAGTATGTTTGGGGCTCAATGGATTAGTTTTGCTTTCACGTCAATAGTCGACAGCTTTCAGTCAACAGTTGTTTCAAAAATAGAGAACTGTGGACTATCGACAGCCCTGGAAAGTGCACAAAAAATGAGAAAAGAGACTGAACTGCAATACAAAGAAATCATTTCTGAATGCAAGGAGATTTTTGCAAAAAAGACCACAGACTATGGGACTGCATGGAGAATTCTAAGGCTGCCTTCCATTACCGATCAAATATTTATTAAAGCCCAACGCATCCGATCCATTCAGGAGAAAGGTGAAAACAAAGTAGGCGAAGATATTTCCAATGAATTCATCGGAATCATCAACTATTGCATCATTGCTATCATTCAAATGAAGCTCAATGGAACAGAAGAAATGGAAATTCCATTTGCAAAACTGGAGCCCATGTATGATGAGGTAGCCGATGATACCAGAAGCTTATTAACTGCTAAAAATCACGACTATGGAGAAGCATGGAGGGACATGCGCGTTAGCTCCATGACTGACATCATTTTGATGAAGCTGATGCGAGTAAAGCAAATAGAGGACAATGCAGGAAAGACATTAATTTCGGAAGGAATTGATGCCAACTATCAGGACATGATCAATTACTCCGTTTTTTGTTTGATTAAATTGAAAGAATCATAAAAACTGATTGATTCGTATATTTGAATATGGATTTCACAGTGCAATATCTTCAGGATGAAAAAGGTAAGCGAACTGCCGTTCAGATACCTATCAAAGAATGGGAAGCTCTACAAAAGAAACTTCGCCATGACAAGGAGTATAGCGAACTAAAGGAGTCGCTGACACAGGCATTTAAAGAAGTTAAGTTGATGCAAGAGGGGAAGCTTCCTAAAAAAACACTTGATGAATTTCTAAATGAGCTATGAAATTCTCACTACCTCACGATTTGATCGTGAGTTCAAGGCACTAGCAAAAAAACATAAGTCTCTTCCTGAGGATATTTTAAAACTCAAAAGGCTACTTATTGATGATCCCAAGCTTGGTGCAGGCCTGGGAAATAACGTTCGTAAGGTCAGGATCAGCATAAAAAGTAAAGGATCAGGTAAAAGCGGAGGCGGACGAGTTATCCTACTTGATAGATAATGATAATGAAATCTACCTATTATCCATTTACGATAAATCTGATAAGGAAACGGTCAGTGATAAAGAAATTAAACAATTGATTAAGGAGATTAACCAATGAACATCATTAAAGAATTCGCACGATACGCTGTGGGTGCCCTTTTCATTTTTTCGGGAGCCATTAAGGTAAACGATCCGGTAGGAACAGCGATTAAGCTTGAGGAATATTTTCAGGTCTTTGCAGCCGACATTGCACCCTTCTTTGAGTGGTTTGTTCCGGCTGCTCTTTTCCTGAGTGTAGTACTAAGCGTGCTCGAGGTAGTGTTGGGGGTTGCGTTAATCATTGGCTATCGAATGAGAATCACTTCATGGATTCTGCTTGCCATGATTGTGTTCTTTACGTTCCTCACCTTCTATTCTGCTTATTTCAACAAAGTAACTGACTGTGGATGTTTTGGTGACGCTATTAAGTTAACCCCTTGGCAATCGTTTTATAAGGACATTATTCTACTTGTTTTGATTGGAATCATTTTCTGGAAAAAGGATAGCTATAAACCGATGCTTAGCCCGGTGTTTAGTGAAGTAAAAGTGATCGGAACCACTGTAGTTTTTACGGGTCTGGCCATCTACGCCATCCTTCACCTTCCTTTTATTGATTTCAGAGCGTACAAGGTGGGCAATCATCTGCCTTCTTTAATGAAGAACTCTGAGCCACTGAAGTACATGTATATCATGGAAAAAGATGGAGAAACGTATCAGTTTGAGACCTACCCTTCTGAGGAAGGCTATGAGTATGTGGAAGCCACATTGATGAACCCAGATGCAGCCGCCAAGATTACGGATTTGAATGTTTGGCAAGGAGATGAAGATTATACCAATGAGCTTCTGTCCGGCACCAAATTGGTGATCATCATTCACCAGGTTGAAAAAACATCGCTTGATAAAATTGATCGAATCAGGAATCTGACATATGAAAACCCTCGATTTGACACCTGGATTCTTACTTCGTCCGGATATGAAAAGTTTGAAGCCTTCCGTCATAAGAATCAATTAGCCGCTCCTTACTTTTTTGCGGATGCTACCGTTTTAAAAACCATGGTGCGATCCAATCCGGGTATTTTATTGCTTAAAGACGGAACTGTGTTGGCTAAGTGGCACTACAACGACACACCGCTAGCAGATGATGTGATTGAAATACTAAATCAGCAGTGAGTCAAAAAATCTTTTTGATAGGGCTGCCGGGTGCAGGTAAAACTACCATGGGATTGGACTTAGCTGTTCACCTGGGGGTTCAGTTCGTAGATCTGGATCAGGATATTGAAAAGGCTAACAAACTAGCAATCAAAGAAATTTTTGAACAGAAAGGGGAAGCTCATTTTCGACAATTAGAAAAACTGCATTTAGAAAAAGTACTGGATGAGCTCGAGGATTTTGTAATGGCCACAGGTGGTGGTACTCCATGCTTTTTTAATAACATGGAAACCATGCAAAATGCAGGCACAATCATTTATGTAAATACCCCAATTGAAGAAATCCATCAACGACTGGAGAAAGACACCACCCGACCATTGATGCAAAGCAATACGCTCGAAAACTTACTGGATAAAAGAAAAGAATGGTATAATCAAGCTGACCATACCATTCAGAAATACAAAGATCTTATTTCGCTTTTCTAAAAATTGAAGCCAAAGCTCACCGAAACAGTGGTATTGTTTATATCAGAAGTAGCTGCCGGCTGATCATTATCAATGAAGTAAGGGACCGCCTGCCGCTGCTGATTGCTGGAAACCACCGCAAAATCTATGAAGTAATCGAATGTTCGGTATCCAAAGCCAAAAGTAATATTCTCCCTGTCCGATAAACCTGAATCTTTCACCGGATCAGGAAAATACGCATAGCCCGCTCTTAGTCTAAAATTATCAAAACGATATTCACCCCCTACGCGCACATTCATCACAGATTCATACGTTTCGTTGATGATATCATTATCTACGGAAGTCGAGAAATCATCAGAATTTAGGTTGGCTCTGCTATAGTCAACAAACTCTAGGTCACCGGATAGGAACCCGCTCTTTCCCACAAACAAAGCAGCTCCAACACCCACTTTTGAAGGTGTTCTCAACCTATATTGGTTAACAAATAAATCGCTTTGATAAGGATTGATATTGGCTAAATCATAGGTCACCTGCTCACCGTCTACTTCTTCTGTATAGGTCGTCCCTGCATCCCAATCTGCCTCCAAATCAATGAAACTCTCCTCATCCAGTGACATGAAGGATGGTGATGTATATGATGCTCCAATTGTAAGGAAAGGTGCCGGTCTGAAGATTGCTCCAGCATTGAAATTTATTCCGGAACCTCTTACACTGATTTCGTCATCAATGAAAATAGCATTCAAAGAATCCAGATCAGAACCTCCTTGCAAAAAATCAAACTCTTCATAAAAACGCTCTTGTCTGTAATTCAAAATCTGCACACCCATTCCGCCACCGAAATAGAAGATATCATCATAATTTCCTCCCCATGCCATGTTTAGTTGGTAATGAGAACCTTGTTCTTTGATTGTCTCCCGTTGTATCGGGTATCCTCCAACAAAGGCACCATATCCATTTTGCGTGGGGGTAATTAAGAACTGATCATAGGCTGCATAACCCAGTTCACTTAAATCATCAACCGGTATATTCCCAGCACCTTGCAAAATGTTGTCAACGATTGAGTTGTAGCCATTCGGCCCCTCATACGTTCGATCGAGATGAAATGTATTGTTTCTGCTCAAAGAGATTGCAAGTGATCCTCCTTTGAATTTATCATCGGTAAAGCGGCCTTTATTAAAATTGATTACCGTACCAATATTGGCGAAGTTGAAATTATTCTTGAAGGTCTCCTCTGAACCATGACGCTCAACTCCATCTGATCTGAAAATTCCATATTCAGTGTTTGCATTTACAAAATCCAATGAAGGGGTGAAAACAAATACACTTTTGTTATAGAATCCTAACCCGGCAGGATTTGAAACCGCTGAGCTAATATCGCCACCAAGTGCTATCTGTGCACCCCCCACAGCCTGCATTCGAGCTGTACTTCCCAATCCATAATTGGCATTGCTGAAGCGTAATGCATCCTCGTAATACTGCGCATTAGATATAACTGAACAACCTATCAGCGAAAACAAGAGTATGGTAAGTTTCTTTTTCATTTATTTTTTGCAATGAATGTTAATTAATTGCCACCTCTTCGTCCTGAGCTTGATCTTCCGGACGAAGACCTTGAACCAGAAGATCTACTGCTCGAAGACCTCCCTCTACTTACAGAGCCTGAGCTCCTGGAACTGGACGATCTACTAGGTGTATAGCTTCTGTTGCTACTTCCCCTGGATGATGCAGGCGGAGTATACGACCTTGAGCGCGTATTGGTGCTTGGTCTGCTGAAGCTACTATTCGTATTAGATCTGCTATTATTTGAGTTATTAAAGATCGAACTTCTTGAGCTAGCTCGTGAATTAATCGTCTCTGCACCTCTTGATGTATTCGAATTATAACGAGTGTTACTTCTTGATCTATTCAAATAGTCTGCCTGCTGCCTATTATAATTCACTTGACGGCTACTCACATTTCCTTCACTGGCTACACCACTTCTTCTACCTGAAGAAGATCTGCTAGATCGGGTTGCAACAGACCCTCGGGAATTCCGAGCTCCCCTCACAACGTTTCTTCCACGGCGATCACTTCCAACTACATAGACAGGTCTGTTGTAAATTCCTCTGTAAGGTGCACACCAGTAAGGATCATAGATTCCACCCCAACCCCAGCCGGCGTTCCATGCCCATCCTGTGTTCCAGCCCCATCTTGGACCCCATGCATTCCAGCCCCACCATGGATCCCAAAATGGATCATACCAAGGGTTACCCCATGCGTTTCCGTATGAAACAGACCAGAAGTTTCCACCCCAGCTATTCCATCCAAAACCTACATTCAATCCTGGTCGGTTCCATCTGTTCCAGGTGTTCCAATTGTCATTGTAATAATTATTGATAATGACAGGCTGCTGTCCATTAGCGTCACTAAAGTTGCCATTGTTATCATAAACGCTTCCATCATTGAAATGAACAGAAGATTGTGGATTGCTGAAGTTTGGATTTTGTTGCTCCTGTTGCTCAGCATTGATGTAATCTTCCTGCGTTTTTTCCGGTTTATAGTAATCCAGAGATTCCTCGCTAACTCCCTCTAGATGAGGATTGGTCTCCTTGAATTGCCGACCCAGAAAGCTGAGATCTTCATCGCTTTGATCGGATTGAAAATCCGAGCCAATATATTCTCTTGATTCATTTGCAGGATCAGTCATAGCAACTTCCACCTGCTTCTTTTTCTTTCGATCTTTTTTAGTGAAGTACAAGTCATCGTACTCCTGACCGAACGCTCCGATCACGGTAAATCCTAAGATGAAAACCAGTGTGTTTTTTAAATAATGTCTCATGACGATCCTCCTTTGTTTAATTTAACGATTCTCAAGGGCTCTCTGTTCTATACCTCCGCTATATTTGCGTCCCTTATAAAATCTTATTTACTAAAGGAGCAAACTCCATACCAAAAAGAAACATTTATTCATGGCTAAAGCTATTCCATCTCGTTCAGAAGATTACTCACTCTGGTATAATGAATTGGTAAAAAAGGCCGGTTTGGCCGAAAATTCACCTGTAAGGGGCTGTATGGTCATCAAACCGTACGGTTTTGCCATCTGGGAAAAGATGCAGCAAACGCTGGATAAAATGTTTAAAGATACCGGGCATGAAAATGCCTATTTCCCCCTATTAATTCCAAAATCCTTCTTAAGCAAAGAGGCAGATCATGTAGAAGGGTTTGCAAAAGAATGTGCAGTAGTCACCCATTACAGACTTAAAAATGATGAAGATGGCAAGGGTGTGATTGTTGATCCGGAAGCGAAATTGGAAGAAGAACTGATCATCCGCCCAACCTCTGAGACCGTAATATGGGACGCTTATAAAAACTGGATACAATCATACAGAGACCTTCCGATTCTCGTGAATCAGTGGGCCAATGTGATGCGATGGGAAATGAGAACCCGATTATTTCTAAGAACTGCCGAATTTCTTTGGCAGGAAGGCCACACAGCACATGCCACTAAGCAGGAAGCCATTGATGAAACCAGACAAATGCTGGATGTTTACGCAACATTCGCTGAAGAATTTATGGCCATGCCGGTAATTAAGGGAGTAAAAACGGAGAGCGAGCGTTTTGCAGGGGCCGTTGATACCTACTGTATCGAAGCGATGATGCAGGATGGTAAAGCACTTCAAGCGGGCACCTCGCACTTCCTGGGACAGAATTTTGCTAAAGCATTCGATGTGAAGTTCGCAACCAAAGAAGGAAAAGAAGAATTGGTGTGGGGAACTTCCTGGGGAGTCAGCACCCGGTTAATGGGCGCATTGATTATGGCTCATTCTGACGATGATGGATTGGTACTTCCTCCAAAATTGGCTCCAATTCAAGTCGTGATTGTCCCAATCTTCTTTAAAGACGAGCAGCTAGCTCAAATAGAAGAAGTGGTCTCCCCGATCGTATCACAACTAAAAGAAAAAGGCATCTCGGTGAAATTTGACACCCGAGACACGCATAAGCCGGGATGGAAGTTTGCGGAGTATGAACTGAAAGGGGTGCCCGTTCGTCTGGCTGTTGGTCCAAAAGATTTAGAAAAAGGTACAGTAGAAATAGCCAGAAGGGATACGAAAGAAAAAGCATTTCACCCTATTGATGGAGTAGTGGATCATGTGACTCACTTATTGGAAGACATTCAGAAAAACATCTACGACAAGGCTAAAAATTTCCGTGAGGAAAATACCAGGGAAGCGAATTCTTACGATGAGTTTAAAGAACTAGTGGAGCAAGGATTTGTCTATGCACACTGGGATGGAACAGCAGAGACAGAAGATAAAGTCAAGGAGGAAACCAAAGCAACCATTCGCTGCATTCCTTTACACCGTGAAATGGAAGAAGGAACGTGTATCTTTACAGGCAAGCCTTCGAAAGGCAAGGTTTTATTTGCTAAAGCATATTAATGGAGTGGTTAATAATTATTGGTCTGATGCTTTTAGGCACGTTTCTAATCGTGGCTGAAATCATTTTTGTGCCGGGTACTACGGTAGTAGGCATACTCGGATTCATTTTTTCTGCATATTGCATCTATTTAGGGTATGACTACTTTGGAGCTACTACAGGTACTCTAATACTCCTTGGAGGCCTGTTCCTGAATGTCATTGCGTTGATTTTTGCATTCAAAGGACGATCATGGGAGCGATTTTCATTGAAAGGCACCATGACCGGCAAATACAACGACGATTATAAATTTGAATTAAATACTGGTGATAAAGGCATGACTGTTTCATCATTGAAACCTGTAGGTAAAGCCATCTTCAACGATCAGGAAATAGAAGTAAGGTCTAATGGTGGATTTATCGGTGAAAATGTAGAAATTGAGGTCTTAAGAATAGAGTCATCAAAAATTTTTGTACAACCTGTAAATAACTAAATATCATGGGTAGCAGCGTTATGCTCATATTACTTATTGTAGGGGGAATTATCCTCTTTTTTATCTTCCTCTACTTTGTTCCGGTCAATCTCTGGATTACAGCTATTTTCTCCGGAGTACGAGTTGGGCTTTTGGAGCTTGTTTTCATGCGAATCAGAAAAGTGCCACCATCAATCGTGGTAAACTCATTAATCACAGCAACTAAAGCAGGTCTGACGATTCAGGAAACAGAAGAAAGTGCCCCACGGCAACTTAAGACACAAGAACTTGAAACTCACTACCTGGCAGGTGGTAATGTGCCTCAGGTTATCAAAGCATTGATTTCTGCCGATAAAGCAAACATCAACCTAACATTTAAGCAGGCTACTGCTATTGACCTTGCCGGAAGAGATGTATTTGAAGCGGTACAAATTTCAGTAAACCCTAAAGTAATCAACACGCCATCTGTAGCAGCTGTAGCGGCGGATGGTATCCAGTTGGTAGCCAAAGCGAGAGTCACTATTCGTGCAAACATCCAGCAATTGGTTGGAGGAGCAGGTGAAGAAACGATCCTTGCAAGGGTAGGTGAAGGTATTGTAACCTCTGTTGGTTCCGCGTCTACTCACAAGGAGGTGTTGGAAAACCCGGATAAAATATCAAAGCTGGTGCTACAAAGAGGGTTGGATGCTGGTACCGCATTTGAAATCCTTTCCATTGATATCGCCGACGTAGATGTAGGAGCAAACATTGGAGCTAAACTGCAAACAGATCAGGCATCTGCTGACTTGAAGGTAGCGGAAGCGAAAGCAGAGGAGCGAAGAGCGATGGCCGTAGCTGAAGAGCAGGAGATGGTAGCTAAGGCACAAGAAGCACGAGCTAAAGTAATTCTAGCTGAGGCAGAAGTTCCTAAAGCGATTGCTGAAGCATTCAGAAGCGGTAACCTCGGAATCATGGACTACTATAAGTTCCAGAATATTGAAGCCGATACCGATATGAGAAGCTCAATTGCAGGATCAGGAAGCAAAAAAGGCGGATCCAAGAAAAAAGACTAGACCATAACTAACCTAGATGAAAGCCTCTTGGATAATATCTGAGGGGCTTTTTATTTATCTATGATTCTGGCTTTTTCGGGATCTCCACGAAGTACAGATTCTTTCTTTATTGATTGTTTTCTACCTTCTCAGGAGTAAACTCACCTTCTAGTTCTATGGCTTGTTTGATATGTGCCAAATGGTGTTTACAGTGCCAATCATAAAGTCCTAACATCCACTCAAGGGTAAACTCACGGTCGTATTCCGGGTGGAAATACGTTCGTTTCCTATGCTCCTCTTTTAAAGAGCTAAGAAGTGTTACCCATCTTTTGTGCAGCCCTTCAAGTATATCAATCGACTCCATAATGTCTTCATTATCGGCATCAGCAGTTTTGGCCCATGCCGCTTCATCGTAGGGTTTGATAGTAGGATTATCCTCTGTAAGTATCAACTTAAATCGAATAAAGCTGTTCATATGGCTATCTGCCAAATGGTGAACGACCTGCTTTACATTCCACCCTCCCGGACGATATTGTAGCTCTAGCTCATCGTAAGATAAGTTGCTCACCATTTTCTTTACTCGCTCAGGCAAGCTTCGAATGGTTTCAATCCACTGATTGAATACTTCTTCGGTGATCTCTGCCGGGGCTTCATACTTCCCAACAGGGTATTTTAAAATATCGATATCCACAAGTAGGTTATTTTTTTCGCTTAAAGATAGGAACAGTACTGCAAGGTTCGCCATACATCAGGCTGCTTACAATGGGAAATAGCTTTGCAGTAATTTGGGTGTATGCATATTCGATGTTCTTCACATTACCACAGCCTTTGATTACCACTTTCTTGTCTGACAGTTCATTTGCAGCCAGGCAGTTTTCAATAGCCTGATCAATCAATGCCTTTTCGATGGCTTCCTCATTTCCAAAAGTTACCACATTGGCAAATTCCTTGATTTTGGTTACGAGCAACATATACGCCCAGGTGGGTACAATGGCATCAGCCGTACAAATAAGGCCGACATTTTTACCCTGATACTCAGACCAGTCGTTTTCTTTCAAAAAGTTTCTAAAATCCTTTTCACGTAAAATGATACCCTCATAAAGGGTGTCTTTTACATCAAATACGGTGTATTCACCCTTGTGTAAAAACTCTTCAAGGTCAATTGATACTAGTGGGCTTTTGGCAACTCTGTTGACTATTTCCTCCATTGTTACAGCAACTGTTTTTTAGGAGTGGTAGTTCGCCATTCTTTCAAATAATTAGGCTCAAAGTAGGCAACATCTTCAAATGTTTCGTTTTGGTATTTCTCAAAAGCCAAACGACCCATATTTTGTGCGTCCGGAAATATGCCATCTATGAAAATCAAATTATCCTGATCGACGATTTCACGAAACTTGGGCATTCCATCTCCAAATAGATAAAGTGGTTTCTCAAACTCCTTAAATGACTGCTCATCCAGAATCTTTGGCTGTAAATCCCATATTTTCTTTCCGTCCTGATCCTCAAGCTGAGTATAGACCTCCATTCGCCTGGCATCCATCATGGGGCACAGTAAGTGATCACCAAGAAATTTTCCCCGAACCGCTTCAGTCATGACATCCAATGAAGGAATAGCTATCAACGATTTTTTAAGTGTGTAGCAGATGCCTTTGGCTGTAGATACCCCGATTCTAAGTCCGGTGTAAGATCCGGGCCCTGCGGATACCGCAACAGCATCCAGGTCATTGAACGTGACATCCGCTTCTTTGCAAACCTCCAACCCTATGCCCGGAAGGAGCGAAGAATGAGATTTTTCTACCTGATGTGACTGGGTAGCCAGGAGTTCCCCACTTCTATGCAAAGCAACAGAGCAGACTTTAGTGGAAGTCTCTATGCTGAGTATGAGCGCCAAGTTAGTTAGGGTTTAAAATTGCCCGATATTTAGCGGTATCATTAAGCACCGTAATAGCCGCCTGAATATCCGGATCTTTCCCGAAAGTTGATTCTATGATTCCTCGTTCATAGAAATAGCGACCGGCAATTTCCTGCTCTAAGAGCATAACGATTTCTTCTTTGAAGGTTTCAAGATCCCGCTCTTTATTATGCTGAGTAGCTTTTTCAAGGCTATCAAAATAGCTCTTAAGCACTGTATATTTCTTTTCTTCCTTAGCTATTTCAATGAGATCTTTTGTTTCCTGCTCCACTCGTGTCACATAGTCAAAGTCCCGGCCTGACAGCCATTTTTTGAAAGCTTCATAATCTGCATCTGATAAACGTAAATCATCCGGTGATTCAGGATTCAAATCTTCATTCGCGTAATAGTATTCGGTGGCGTAATAAAAAAGGTGATCGTTTTTGAGTAGGCTTTTAGTAATCGGGGCAAACTCCAGTTTTTCTACTTCTACATCCGGATCGATTCCACCTCCGTCATACACCTTTCGACCATTGAGTGTGTAAAATTCATTTTTCAATGAATCCGGAATTTTTCCAACACTTCCATCTTCATTTCTATTGCTGTAATCGATCGCCTGAATGCATCTTCCGGTCGGTGTGTAGTATTTAGCTGTTGTGATCTTGACAACTGCATCGTAGGAAAGCGGTCGCTCTATTTGCACCAGACCTTTTCCAAAGGTCTTTCGACCAATAAGTACTCCTCTGTCATAATCCTGCATCACGCCTGAGACGATTTCAGATGCAGATGCACTTCCATTATCCGTCAATACAACCACTGGAATGTTGGAATCAACCGGATCATTCAGCGTATTGTATGTCCAGTCATTGGCCCGAACCTTTCCTTTTTGCGTCACAATCTTCCTTCCTTTCTCTATGAAAACATTGGAAACATTGACCGCTTCATGAAGCAGTCCTCCGGGGTTACCTCTAAGATCCAAAATAATTTTATCAGCACCCTCTTCCATTAGATCAAGTACCTTGATTCCGATGGATCTCCCCACATTTTGTGTGAAGCTTGTTAGCCTTACATAACCAATATCATCAGTAACCATTCCGGCATATGGCACACTGTCTACAGCAATTTTTTCTCGCTTTACATTCACATCAAACAACTCATCTTGCCCGAATCGCTTGATAGTCAATGTGATTTCAGAGTTGGATTGTCCTTTCATTAGGAACCTCACCTCTTCCTGAGATTTACCTTCCAGCGGTATACCGTTGATGGCATGGATTTCGTCTCCTGCTTTTAGTCCTGCTTCATGAGCTGCGAATCCTTCATACGGCATAACGATGGTACTCACACCATCTTTTCGCTCTACCACTGCTCCAATGCCTGAATACTCGCCGGTAGTCATCATGCGGTATGCTTCAATGTCGTCTGCCGCTATGTAGTTTGTATAGGGATCCAGAGTTTCCAGCATATTATCTATGCCGGCCTTCATCAAAGTAGTTGGATTGATTTCATCAACATAGTGCGAATTCACTTCTTTGAACAGGGTAGCGAAAATGTCGAGGTTTTTCAGGATCTCAAAGTATCGATCGGTGGGGGGCTTTACTGCCGCTACCGTTACTAAAAGAATGATAATGGAAGGAAGGATTATTCTAGCTTTTCTACTCATATTCAATCTGTGTTGATAGTACCCAAACGTTCCAGACACTTAATTAGTTGAGCCTGAATGTCATGAAAGGTCAAAATCTGCTTTGAAAGATAAATGAATCCTATGTAAAGGCTCGATTCATTGGTACTTGAATCGATTAAACCTTTATTTAATCGATAAGCTTCCCGAATTCTTCTTTTCAGGAGATTCCGATCTACGGCTCTTTTAAAATTTCGTTTTGGTACGGAAACAAGGATTTGGTGAGGGCCGGGAATGCCGGACGGCAAATGACGAACCTGGAAGGCCCCCAAATAAAAAGAGGAACCTTTTTTGAATAGTCCCTCAATTTTTTTCTTACCTGTTAGCTTTTCCTGTTTGGAAAAACTGTATTTGGAAAGGCCCATAGGCCGGTTATTTACTTCTTGTGGATTTCGTCAGAAACTGTCAGTCTCTTACGACCTTTAGCTCTTCTTCGTGCGATCACAGATTGCCCATTTACGCTCTCCATTCTCTTTCTGAATCCGTGCTTGTTTTTCTTCTTTCTTACTGAAGGTTGAAATGTTCTTTTCATGTGTAATGCTATTTTTCAACTGTCACATGGAATTCGACCCCAGGGGTCTCATTTCATGACTTTGTTGCTTCTCCCTTAAAAACGGAGGGCAAAGATAGATAAATCCTTGCCCTCTGTGCAAATTATTAGAAAATTAAATGTAGAAACTATTCTACTTTGAAATCTTCTTTAGAAACGTCTTTATTGACAATCACATCTGTGACTTTAATATCCATCTTCATTTGGGCGTTCATAGGCTGTTTAATAGAAGTTGGGAAAAGTACACCACCGTATTCTTTGTAGTCACCAAAATCAGTTGAGAGAGTCATGGATCCTTGTGGACCCTCCAAAACATTGGATGTTTTAATTAAAAGATTAGACTCTGAGTCATAATACCGGGTAGATTTTTTACCAGAGGGCATAGTTACCTCAATTCCGTAAGCCTCACTTCCATTTACATTTTCAACTGAAGTCAGTTTAAGACCCACATTTTTGTCTAGATATGACAATTCTTCAACTACCGCTGAATTTATCGCCATATCTTTTGCGTCTTCACCTTCGAATTTTTGGGTACCCTGCATACCACTACTCACACCTTTTTCTCCGTCAAACACTTGCTTTTGGACAATATTTCCTCCCAATTTCACTTCTTGACGCGACATGTTTGGAGACATCTTAGCAGACTCTATCTCTATAGATTGTCCCATTACAGAAGCTTCCATCTTCATTTTAACAGAACTAAGGGAATTAATTGCCTCTCTACCACCAATTGCTTTGATATAGTTCTGGATTACTGTTTCTGCAGTTAAACCGTCAGGCAGTTTGGAAAGTGATGGATCTACTTCATTACCGTAGGTATCGTAATAAGTAAGCTCACCGAATTGCTTCAGATTCTCTGCTACCTCGCTCGCCTTACCAACCACGTTGATGTAAGCGTTTTCCGGCTTTAAGTACTTCTGTGCAGTTGCTTTCACGTCCTCAATAGTCACAGCCTGTACCTTTTGAAGATAGGTGTTGTAGTAATCTTCCGGCAGGTTGTAAATCGCAGTATTCAAAGCAAAGTTTGCCACTGTTTGAGGTCTTTCCAGTGATTGAGAAAAGCTTCCGGAAATGGAGTTCTTCGCTAGCTCAAGTTCCTCTTCAGTGACCTCTCCGTTTTTCATTTGATCCATTTCGTAGATCATCTGAACGATGGCACTGTCAGTCACTTCGTTTCTCACATCTGCATTTGCATTGAACCTGGATACTAATTCATTTGATGATAGATTGGATCTACTACCATACGTGTATCCTTTGTCTTCTCGAAGATTCATGTTAAGCTTTCCTGAGAATGAACCACCTAAAATTTGATTCATCACACGCACTTTGATTTCATCATCCGATCCGACAGGTAATTCAACAGGATAAGTGATGTTGATGACAGACTGTACAGAACTAGGTCTGTTTACTATCCCAACTTTTACCTTTTCCGGAGCTTCTGGTGTATCGTACGTCGGTGTAGGTACTTCACCAGCTTCCCAGCTTCCAAAGTAGGTTTTCACCATCTTTTTCATTGCTTTCGGATCTACATCACCTACAATCGCCAGATATGAAATATTTGGCTTGAAATAGGTGTTGTGGTATGCTTCTAAATCTTCTACTGAGATGTTATTGGTGGTTTCTTCCGTTTGGATTTCACCATATGGGTGATCTTTACCATACACCAATGCTTGATTTAGGTTACCAGCAATAGCTCCCGGATCATCCTTAGCTTGTGCCAATCCTGAAAGTGTTTGCTTTCTGATTTTCTCAAGCTCTTCTTCAGGGAAAGTAGGGTTGAAAGCTACATCTGTCATCAACTCCATGATTTTCTCCTGGTACTTAGAAAGACCTGAAGCGAATACATTTGTAGAACCTGTAAAAACAGATGCTCCAATGAAGTCTATCTCTTCATCCAACTGCTCTTTGGTTCTGGTCTCAGTACCGCGCATCATCATCTGACCGGCCATACTTAAGTATCCTACTTTATCACCTTCAAGAAGTGGCTCTCTATCCACTAGTAAGTTGTAGCTCACTCGTGGCAACTTATGGTTTTCAATGATGAATACCTTAAGTCCATTTTTCAATTCGAATGTTTCGTAATCTCCAATATTAATTGGTCTTGGAGTAGCCGGTTCCGGCAATTTGCTCCGATCCACCTGTGCAAAAGCACTTACCATTGCGATGGTCAGAACAAGAGTTAGTATATTTCTTAAGTTCATAATTTCTTGCTTTTATTCGGTTTATTGATCGTCTAGTTTTTCATCCTCAGGCTTTTGCTGCGCTGATTTTGGCAGATAATAAAGGGTCACTCTGTTATCTGGAGTCAGATACTTTTTAGCAACTCGCTGTATATCCTCTTTCGTCACAGACATGTATCGCTCAATCTCACTATTGATCAAATCGGCATCTCCATAATACACATGGTAATCCGCCAGGCTCTCTGCAATTCCTCTCACAGTACTGTTTGAGCTCACAAAATCGTTTTCAATTTGATTTTGAAGCTTTTGGAATTCTCGATCACTGATTGGTTCTGTTTTCACTCGCTCGATTTCAGCAATCATAGCCTCTTCCAATTCCTCCGGTGTTTTGCCAACATTAACTAGGCCTAGTGAAACGAATAGTCCACCGTCTTCCAATGCAAATGGGAATGAGCCCACAAATGCAGCGATCTCTTTGTTGTCAACAATTTCTTTCTGAAATCTTGAGCTTTGACCACCTGAAAGCAACGTGGTTAACATTTGCATCGCATAGTAATCTTCTGATCCTTGCTCTGCCATTCGATAAGCCTGGAATACACCCGGAAGCTGTACATTATCAAATACTTCTTCTCTAACTTCTCCACCCAAATCCGGAGCTTCGATTTCAGGACGAGGAATTTCTTTAGTGCCTCGTGGGATTTCAGCAAAGTACTTTTCAACTAGCTTTTTTGTTTCTTCAATCTGGATATCTCCGGCTATTGAAAGTGTCGCATTATTTGGTACATAAAATGTCTCAAAGAAGTCTTTGAAGTCTTCTTCAGTAGCATTATCTATATCCTCAAACGATCCGATTGGCGTCCATGAATACGGAGTTCCTTCATATGCCTTTCCGAAGATTTTTGACTGGAAAGACATGTAAGGCTGGTTATCAATTCGCGTTCTTTTTTCCTCTTTCACAACTTCCTTTTGAGTTGCTACACCAGTAGAGTCAATTTTTGCATGAAGCATTCTTTCAGACTCCATATACAAGCCAAGTTCCAGCTGATGGGAAGGAAGTGTCTCGTAATAGAAGGTTCGATCAAAAGAGGTGTTTGCATTCAGCTGACCTCCTGCGTTTTGAATAATCTTGAAGAATGATCCTCTTTCAATATTCGGAGATCCTTCAAACATCAAATGCTCAAAAAAGTGAGCAAAACCTGTTCTACCATCCGGTTCGTTTTTGGAACCTACGTGATACAGAACAGATACGTTAACAATCGGTGTGGAATTGTCCTGATGTAGGATTACATGCAATCCATTGTCCAGGTCATACTCCACAAAATCGATTCGCTTTTCCTGAGCCATTGCCCCGAAAAGTGCGAATGTCAAAATTAAGATTAGGGTATTTCGCATATTTAATTGGGTTTTACAAAAATGATTCAATTTAAATTTTCTATTTAATTCTGTCAAGCACCTCATTTACATGATTTTTGCTCAATCGAGGGCCATATTTACTAACAACTGCTGAACTTGCTGCACTTGCCAGCTTGCCGGCTTCAGCATGCGTCTGGCCATTTGTAATGCCATATAAAAAAGCACCTGCAAACATGTCACCGGCACCTGTTGCATCCACAGCTTTTGTAGGGAACGGTGATATTTCATGGTAATCTGTGCCGTCAAATACCAGCGCTCCATCTTTTCCTTTTGTAATCACAAATTCCTTGGCCACTTTACGAATAGCTTCTTTAGCTGCATCCATTCCTTCTACACCTGCAAAAAGCTCTGCCTCGTGAATGTTGCAGAATAGCAGATCAACTCCATCACCCACAATCTCTTTCATTTGATCGCCAAAGTATTTGACCATTGACGGGTCTGAAAAAGTAAGACTTACTTTAACATTATTTTCCTGAGCGATTTTTTTTGCTTTTTTCATCGCTTCCAACCCTGTTGGAGAGGAAACCAAAAATCCTTCCATAAATAAATAGTTGGAATTTTTTATTGCTTCCTCGCTAAGCTCATTGGCTGAAAAATCAGTGGTGATTCCAAGATACGTATTCATGGTGCGCTCGGCATCAGGCGTTATCATCACCAGGCACTTGCCTGTAGTGCCCTTATATAGGTTGTCAGGATCAAGGTTGGTGTCGATTCCAGCCTGAATCAAATCGTTGACATAAAGCATGCCATCAGAATCATTGGCCACCTTACACGTGTAAAATCCTTTTCCCCCAAATTCTGCCAGGCCAAAAATGGTGTTAGCCGCTGATCCTCCTCCTTGTTTCTTTTTTACTTTTCCTTCCACACCTTCCAGTAATTCAGATTGTCTATCCTCCTCTACCAGTGTCATCAATCCTTTTTCTACATTATTTGCTGTAAAAAATTGATCTTCTACTTCGATTTCATAATCAACCAGCGCATTACCAATAGCGCATACATCGTATTTTTTATTCATCATTATTGGTTATTCTCAAAGCTCGATCCGGATAATCGGTAATAATTCCATCAACTCCCCATGCTATCAATTGTTCCACTTTAGTCGGCTCATTTACTGTCCATGGAACTACTTTCATCCCCGCATCTTGTATTTCTTTTACTACAGCACGCGAAAGTAATGGATAATATGGTGAATAAACCTCCGGATTGAATCCTAATGAATCAACATTGACTGCCCAGTCAAGTTCATTTTCTATCAGCAATACAAGTTTGATGTCCGGATACTTTTGATTGAAGTATTGGAGAATTCGAAAGTCAAATGATTGAATTGTTACGCGATTCAATATATCCTGCTCTTTGAGTAATCCATAAACCAGATCTGAAAAATTTTCGGGGTACGGATGAAATTCTCCCTCTGTTTTTCGTTTTGATTTAAGCTCAATATTGTATTGGATGGGGTTTAATTGATTTGTTTGAGTGAACGATTCTACCGTATCTATTACGTTTTTTAAGAGTGGTTTATAAACAGCTATTTTTTTCTGTTCAGGGTATTTTTCATTTCCGGATGATCCACAATCAAATGCTCTGATTTCACTATAATTAAGTTTGTACAAGTTAATGACAGAGTCTTCCGGAAGTTTATTTCCTTCGCTATCAAGACAGAAGATCGGAGAAAAATATGGCTCATGACTCACTACAACCCGATCATCTTTAGATATTACGACATCCATTTCCAGAGTAGTAACCCCTAATTCTGTTGCCAGAATAAATGCGGGAATGCTATTCTCAGGAGCCAGACCCCTTGCACCCCGATGGCCCTGGATATCTATTGAGCGAACTTCTTGATCTTGTGGAGCACAGCCAAAAATGAGCATAATGAATAAAGACCAGATTCTCATGACAGAAATTTAATTCGTGTAAAAATGTAATGGAGCGATTCCTCATTTATCACCAATCGGTAGAAATCAGAATCCCCCAATTGCTCCGGTTGATAACCTCCTTTCTTTAGGTATTTTTTACTGATGTTTTTATCAAACCAATGAACCAGCCGTATTTTATCATCTTCTATTTCTATACAGGTCATGCCTCGCTTGCCTACTACACATCCTGAATTAAAGAGACATGGTATGTGGAAAAGCGTGTTGTAGACATAGTTTTGGAAACTATGATCCTTATTTTCCTTATAGTATTTCCTAAGTTCCTTTTTGTGGGATTTTATCTCGGATTTGATTTCATCTAATTCATCCTTGTCTGCAGTAGCGTAATCCCTACATAGTTGCTCTATTTTGTACCTTAATCGCTCTACTTTATGAAGAGACTCAAACAATGGCCGATGGGTATGGCCGATGATTGATACCACTTTATTGAAGGAAGAAAAACCATACACTCGCTTTTCAATTTTGTACTGTTTTTTACTGCTGTGCGAAACAGAGTAGCTCTTAATCCCGAGTGGATTAGCGAAATACTTAAGTGTAAAGCCAATTAACTCATTATGCTCCTGATACTTTTTGCTGGCTTGATGACCGTGGAAAACAAATAGATTTTCTTTTCCAAAGCTAAGTCTGAGTGATTCATACAACTTGTAATCAAACGGAAGCTCTTTCATCAGTTGCAGTTCCAGATCATGGTTTCCTATGGTCTTGAACAGAGCGCTTTTAGCATTAAACTGATCAAAAAGATCATAAACCTGCCTCCACTTGTTTACTATTTTTTTTACCTGAAATCGCTGAAGCTCTTCTACATCTCCATTTAATATGAGTGCATGATCTTTTTTCAAATAGTACTTTTCAAGGGCTGAAATAAAAAGCCCTGAATTTTGTTTAAAGTCGTCGGTTGAGCCACCATCACCCATGTGCAGGTCAGAAAAGATGACCCACCTCTTTTGCGAGTGAATATCAAAAGACGGACTTTGCTCAAAGAGTTTATCTAGCTTTCTATATAGTGCTTTGGTACTGACCTGATTCTTCTTAGACATCTACAATTTGACTACAATCCAAACTGCCAAGTTAGAGATAATGAAGGCAAAAGAGGCTTTTAAATTGATCGGAGGATAGAAAGTTAACATTCCGATAAAATGAATCTTTAAATACATGTTGTTTTCGGTCTTTGTATTTTTCTAAAACTACTTATTTTCGTGATTCACACATACCTAACTACTATGCCGGGATTTCAAAAAATATCTCACAAGGGAAAAGAAATAGTGTACGTAGACTACAGAGGACAATCTGAAGAAGAAATGCTTAATACAGCTTCCAAGCTTAGGGATTTTCTTTTATCTGAACCCGGTGAGCACCTAAGATTAGTCAACATCACTGATACCCCGGCTACCAGGAAATTCACCTCATTTATACGTGAGCTTGGAAAGGAAACAAAACATATTCCAGTGAAAGGCGCTGTGGTTGGCATTACAGGTGCAAAAAAAGTATTGCTTTCCGGTTACAACAGACTACTTGGTGGAGCTATGAGACCTTTTGATAATGAGGAAACAGCAAAAGACTACCTGGTGAGCTGACAAATAAAAAAGCCCGATACAGAACGCATCGGGCATCACAAATAATCAATACTTAACCCTATCTCAATATTTTAAACGATATGACTTCCTTGGAAATGTTATAGAAGGAATCATACGACGTAACTTCAATCTTGATTATTTCATCCTGAATGTTGGTGAGTTTCTCACTCAAATCAATTGAATGTAAGTCTTTACTTACAGTTTTTACACCATCATTAATTTTGTAAGTGACTTTTTGAACATCCGTATGTTCATCGGCTACCTCAATGACTAAACCAGTGCCTTTAGGCAATACCGGCAATCCATTTTCGAACATCAGTGGCGAGTTGTTAAAGTGCGGATAAACGGAAGGACCCATTTTATCAATATAGATAGTATCACGACGAACCTGCTCCTGATTACCTTCTTTATCTACACTATAATATAGCATTCTATATGATCCATCTGGAAGGTCATGAGGCATCATCTGACGACCATCGGATTTCATATACGGATGATCAGCCACCTTAAAGTAAGTTGTCTTTACACCTGACTCCTCTTCAATGATTTTGAATTTGATACGTGTAGCTGGCCCAAAAACGAAACCACCTGAACCAGTTCTTAATAAGTCTGTTCGTGGTGCAGTAAAATCTTTCATTGGTGATTCTGTAGCAGCCTCTTCTCTGTAAGTATTTTCCAATGCCATTTGGGCTGTGGCAAAAAAGCTGAATGCTGTGAGTAGAACGCTTAAGAATCGAGTAAATAAATCCATGCTTGAACTGTTTAATTGAATTAATGCAAAAGTCGATCTAATGCGATCCAATTCATATCAGTGGAAGAATGGCTTTTAAATTAGGTGATTTAATTAGGTGTTTATCCGTGATTTTTTAATTCAAAATATCATAACCGACTGAAAAATAGATACATAAGTTTTACAACTAATAGCTATACTTAGAGTATGAAATTTGATACCGCGGTGATTTGGCTCAGAGGTTACTCGTACCCGATCCTTGCCGCATAGCCCCTCGTGAACCTTGCTTCGCTGCGGTTTCGATCGCAGCGGCGAACCGCCACAGGGGTTCTCATCCCTCATGTAACTAAGTTCTTTAAACGAAAAAATCCTGACTCAATTTCATGAATCAGGATTATTGTTGTGGGCTCTGAGGGATTCGAACCCCCGACCCTCTGGGTGTAAACCAGATGCTCTGAACCAACTGAGCTAAGAGCCCAAATTTTCTTTTCTGCTCTACGCAGCGATAACACTCTCAAGGTGCTCTGATGCTAACGATTCTGTCAGCATACTGACAAGCTTTACTTCGTCAGTAACGAACTGAGCTAAGAGCCCCTCCTTAAAAGGACTGCAAATTTAGTACGCTTTATTTTCCGTGCAAGCCCTTAATGAAAATATTTTTTAGTCGAGTGACTTAGAAAGAAATTGATTGAAAGGGAACAATACTTTGAAGTCTCTGGCAACATTCTCAGGAAAGCCTTTTGAGGTCACTTCCTTGTCTGTAGCCTGACGCATAAATACATAATGCTTAAGCTGGAGCAATTCGATATGCTCATGATCCTTTGGATATCCCTTTGGTGCTGTTTTCAAACTATCTGCTGAATGAGGCTCAGGGTACGTTTCAGAAAAGGTTTTATCATTGATAATTGACTTTAACTCTTTCCCATTATAATCAATCTCCTGCCTCACCTTTTGCAAAGTTTCAGAAGGTGGCTGATAGATGCCTCCACCTAAAAAATTATTTCCAGGCTGAATGTGTATGTAATACCCCGGGTTCCCGGATTTTTTGCCACCCTCCACTAAGAAGGCGCCAAAATTGGTTTTATAAGGGTCTTTATTTTTACTAAATCGGATATCCCGATTGATTCGAAACAGACACTTTTTAGGCTCAAGCGTACTAATTGAGGGGTCGAAGGAAGACACTTTGGTAATCACATCATCAACCAGCTCAATTACATTCGATTTTGCCTCTAAATACCTTTTCTTATTGTCATCCATCCACTCTTTGTGGTTGTTTTGAGCAAGGTCTTTCAAAAAATCCAGGGTAAACTGAAGGTCCATCATGTAAAAGCGTTTAAGATTGTTTCTAATTTGATCGAACGGGATGCTTTTAAAAGGACAGTTGAATTAGAAAAATTCATTTTTGAGAGCTCTTTCGTCAAATCATCCTTATTTTCATAATGAAAGTTCGGATTAGCAACCTTTCCAATCTTCTCACCAACGGTCATCACATGTTTTATTCCTAGCTTTCTTGCGTGTTCCAATACTTCGCTGTGCTGGTCATCCGGGTTTTCTAGCTCATTCATATCTCCCAATATGGCCAACGTGTTTTTGCCTTGCTCAGCCAAATTATCAAGGGCTACTTTCATGGAATCCGGATTGGCATTATAAGCGTCCAAAATGATCGTAATACTTCCCTTTTTAATGATTTGCGAACGCGCATTATCGGACTCATAGCTACTGATTGCGTCTAAAATGAGATCATCGGATATGCTGAAATGTCTTCCTATAGCTACTGCAGCAGCCATGTTTGAAAAGTTATAACGCCCTGCGACATTCGTTTCTCTTTGCTGCTCTCCAAGCTGTACCTTCAAAAATGGTGATGAATTTAAAAGCTTGAATTCTTTTGGTGGGAATGTGACAGGCGAATCAAAGCGCTTTGACATGTTAGATAGAACCGAATCAGACATGTTGATAAATGGTGTTCCGCCATTTTTTCTTAGAAAATCAAATAGCTCACTTTTTCCCCTGATAACACCTTCAATTCCTCCAAATGTTTCAGTATGTGCTCTTCCAATATTGGTAATTAACCCGTGTGTTGGTCTGGCTATTTCACAGTAGCTGCCAATCTCTCCCACATGATTGGCTCCCATTTCTATGATGGCAATTTCTACTTGTGGATGAATATGTAGCAGGGTCAGTGGCACTCCAATGTGATTATTGTAATTCCCTTTGGTTGCATGAATTATGTACCGCTGAGATAAAACCCTGGCTACTAATTCTTTGGTTGTAGTTTTCCCATTTGATCCTGTGATTCCTAAAACTGGTCGTTTGAATCGGTCTCGGTGGAATTTAGCTAATTCTTGCAAAGCCTCAAGGCCATCTTTTGCATGAATGATTCGTTCGTTAGTGACATATTTTTTGTCATCAACAACAGCGTAGGATGCCCCTTTTTTTAGTGCCTCCTCTGCAAATTCATTCGCATTAAAATTTGGTCCATTGATCGCAAAAAAGAGATTATCCTTTTCCAATGTTCGGGTATCAATCGACACCCCATCGCTCAAAAGAAATCTAGAATAAAGAAATTCAATAAAATCGCCCATTGAAGACAAAAATATCCCGAACGGACCGAACCTACCTTTATATTTACTTTATGAATTTGAAAGAAATGCGAATACTGGCCTTTGCCGGAATTTTGCTGGTACTATTCCTAAGTATTTGGTACCTGATGAAAACTTACAAAGAGGGAGATCCTCAATGGATCTATTTAATACTGGCTTTTGGTATAGCCATCTTATTATCACTGAATCTATGGACTGGAGGACGCAGAAAGGATTAATCCTGGCTGAAAAGGGTGCGAGTTGCTATGCTTCTTCCCAGAGTCACCTCATCAGCAAATTCTAATTCACTTCCCACCGGAATACCTCTAGCAATGGTGGTAACTTTTATTCCAAACTCTTTCAATAGCTTGGTAATATAGAAGGAAGTGGTGTCTCCCTCCATAGTTGCACTTAGAGCTAAAATGACTTCTTTTATCTGATCATCATTTTTTATGCGACTAATAAGAGAGTCGATTTTTACATTCTCAGGACCTATACCATCCATTGGAGAGATTCTTCCTCCTAACACATGAAATAGTCCATTGTATTGTCCCGTATTACGGATTGCGAGCACGTCAGGGGTGTCTTCTACGACACAAATAACCGAAGTATCGCGATATGCAGTTTGGCACGTGCATTCGTCAGTATCAGCGATGATGTGACAGGTTTTGCAGTATTTAATGTTTTCGCGAAGCTCTTTTAACGCACCGGATAAATCCGTGGTAGCATTTTCTGGTTGTTTCAATAAATGCAAGGCAAGACGGAGAGCGGTTTTCTTTCCGATTCCCGGCAATCGGGAAATTTCCTCAACCGCCCGCTCTACCAACTGAGATGGGTATTCCATTGATTATACGATAGAGGCTTTGATCCCTGCTTCAGTAATCCCTTCGCGCATAGGCTTTAATTCCTCATAAATTCCTTTTTTAACAGAGCATTTGCCTTTATAGTGTATCAAAAAAGTGCATTGCTCCGCCTGGTGAATGTCATGCTTACAAACCTTGACTAAGGTATTGATCACATGATCAAAGGTGTTAAAGTCATCGTTGTAAACCATGAGATCCCGCACACTTTCGCTACCGATATCCTCGCCCGTCTTTACTTCTTCTTCAATATCAAAATCAATACTGCTCATATCTCTTGATTTTTTTACAAAATTAATAATTGCCCAACAACCGAAGTTGATTTGTAATTTGCAATCGCATTTTAACCTACAAACACAATGAATCCCATTTTCGTTGGCTCCATCGTATTAGGATATTTCATTTTGCTAATAGGCATCTCCTGGCTCACCTCCAAAAATGGAAAACCCACTGACTTTTATACTGCGAGCAGGGAGTCTAAATGGTATTTGGTAGCCTTCGGCATGATTGGAGCTTCTCTTTCCGGGGTAACCTTTATCTCGGTTCCGGGAGAGGTAGCTAACTCCAACTTCTACTATTTTCAGGTAGTCTTGGGGTACCTGGTCGGATATTTTGTGATCGCTAAAGTTTTGCTTCCCCTCTATTATCGACTCAACCTTGTTTCCATATACACCTACCTGGAGCAACGATTCGGTTTCTGGTCGTATAAATCTGGGGCCTTTTTCTTTTTGATTAGCCGAATCATCGGTGCGAGTTTCAGGCTATTCCTTGTTGCAGGAGTTTTACAAATTGCTTTCTTCGATGCGTATGATCTTCCATTTTGGATATCGGTGCTTACCACTATTATTCTCATTTGGCTGTACACATTTAAAGGTGGTATCAAAACCATTGTATGGACCGATACTCTTCAAACCACATTTATGCTAGTGGCTGTCGTAGTAAGCATCCTGTTTATTAAAAATGAGCTTTCATGGACCTGGACAGAGCTTACCTCCAGCCTCTTCCAAGATGAACGATCTACGATCTTCAACTGGGACTGGCAAAGTGGAAGAAACTTCTTTAAACAGTTTTTTAGTGGTGCCTTCATTGCGATAGTGATGACAGGTCTTGATCAGGACATGATGCAAAAGAACCTGACGTGTAAGAATATTGGTGAAGCCCAAAAGAATGTCTTTTGGTTCTGTGTCATACTCGTGATTGTCAATTTCCTGTTTTTGAGTCTTGGGGTGCTCCTGTATCAGTATGCTGAGATTGGAGGAATAGCCCTACCAGAGAGATCTGACAATTTATTCCCAATGCTTGCGGTCAATGAGTTTTCAACAATTGGGACAGTAACCTTCCTTCTTGGGATTACCGCAGCTGCCTACTCAAGTGCCGATTCTGCCCTTACAGCTTTAACAACCTCTTTCTGTGTGGACTTCCTTGGTTTCAAAAAAGAAAATTATGACGCCAGGAAAACGCTCAGAAAAGTTGTTCACCTGGGATTTTCGTTTATCCTTTTCATTGTTATACTCATCTTTCAGGCCATCAATGATGAGAGTGTAATCAATTCCATTTTCATTGCTGCCGGCTATACCTACGGACCACTACTTGGGCTTTTCACCTTTGGGATATTTACTAAATGGGATGTGAAAGATCGCTTAGTACCAATAGTTTCAATTGCCTCACCGATATTGAGTTACATCATAAATATCAACTCTGAAGCACTGCTCGGTGGATATAAATTTGGATTTGAAATTTTGATTCTGAATGGACTGATTATGTTCCTTGGACTGATGCTGATTAGAAGGTCAAAGCCCTAACTCCGTCATGGGATCCCAGAAGTGTTTCTCAAAATCAATGATCTGATCATTTTTCACTTTTATTCCTTCAGCCTCCAGCAGCTCTTTCATTCGGGTTGGGGATTGAAAATGATTTTTACCTGTTAGCAGTCCGATGCGATTCACCACCCGGTGCGCTGGCACGTCATGTTTGGCCACCGCTCCGTTCATTGCCCAGCCCACTACTCGCGCTGAACGAGCCACCCCTAAATATTTGGCTATGGCCCCATAGCTGGTCACACGGCCTTTGGGAATCAGCTTGGCAACTTCATAGACATCTTGAAAGAAACTCTCCTTGTCCATCAAAATTTTCTTTCCCTAATAGAATTGCCATCTATTACCACCAACCTAGCGCTAAAGGAGCTATAAGACTCCAATATTTCAAGCAAAATTTTCCCAGGATCAGAAGGTTTAAAACTAGATAATCGGAAATAAATAACGCCTGAATTTGGTTTATGTCCGGACTTGTAAATTAACTCACCATAGTCACTATCATGAGTTAAAATAGTTCTCCCTTCTTTATTGGAGAATTTTATTACTTCTTCATCGGAAATACCAGGCGAAACTTCGGAAATCCATCTTACATCAATGTTACGCTCTCGAAGAAAAGCGACACTGGAGCCAGGGAAGTTTTCATCAGCAAGGAATTTCATACATGCTTATGATCTCAGTTCGGCAATTAAACCGTCTTTGGCAAACTCATTTAAATAGGCAAATACGGCTTGAATATCCTCCCTTTTTAGCTGTGGATAGCTTTCTAAAAGCATCGACTCAGACCACCCGTCAGCAAGACGTTCTAAAATAAACGCAACAGATAAACGAGTTCCTTTTATTACAGGTGTACCCGATAAAATATCTTTTTTTGACTCTATTCTTTCTTGCCAATTCATACTATAAAAATAATCAATCCAGTCTTGTCACCTTACAGTCTTCAAGGATGTAGAACAGGTGAAGCGGATTATCATCATTGAGTCGGAGCTTCCCGATTACCCTTACGCGCTCATCTGTATACCTGAATCCCCGATCTGAATAGACCTCTACAACCGTCTCAGGACCTGCCGCACCGCAGAAGAAACAGTTTTGATATGGGAAGCGTGAAAGCACAAAATAGTCCTGATCGGCTTCCTGCTGAAGCGGGATAATAAACCCTTCAAGGGTCAGCTCCTTCCCTTCCCGTAATTTTAGTTGCTCAGAAAATTTAGGTTGCTCAACTTCGGCTCCCATAAAGTCATCATACCCCATGACTATCTCTACAGAGGATAGTAATTCCCAGCCGGAAAGCTGAGGGGTAAACAAAAGACTTAAAAATATTGTCAACATAAGTGTAACATTATTCGAACCAAAGCTATCTAAAAAACGTGCAAGTGTCTTGCAATGGCATCAGCTTAAATTTTTACTTTAGCCGAACATAACTATTAATATGAGCAGTATCATCTCCACTTCGGAAATTTCCAAAAAATATGTGATGGGCAGTGAGATAATCATGGCCTTAAAATCGATCACAATCAATATTGATGAGGGCGAGTATGTTTCATTTATGGGTCCTTCCGGTTCCGGAAAATCTACCTTGATGAACATTATCGGCTGCCTGGACACTCCTACGGATGGAACTTATATCCTAAATAACCATGATGTGAGTGATCTCACTGAGAATGAACTTGCGGAGATTAGAAATAAAGAAATTGGATTTGTATTCCAGACATTCAACCTGCTGCCTCGTGCATCAGCTCTTGAAAATGTAGCCCTACCATTGGTCTATGCCGGATACAACTCAGCAGAAAGAGAAGAAAAAGCACTGGCTTCTTTGGCCGGTGTAGGGCTTGAAGACAGAGCTTATCACAAACCAAATGAACTTTCAGGTGGTCAGCGACAAAGAGTTGCTATTGCCCGGGCACTTGTGAATGACCCATCCATCATATTAGCTGATGAGCCTACAGGAAACCTGGATTCGAAAACCTCTTATGACATCATGGATCTCTTTCAGGAATTACATGACAGAGGGAATACGATTATAATGGTTACTCACGAGGAAGACATTGCAGAATACTCTCACCGAATCGTAAGATTACGAGATGGTTTGATCGAAAGCGATGAATTAAATAAAAACGTACGAACAGCTAGAACACCGGCATGAGTGCAAAACTCTATACCAAAACAGGAGACAAAGGACAAACATCACTTTTAGGAGGTAAGAAAGTATCCAAGGCGGACCTTCGAATAGAAGCGTATGGTAATGTGGATGAGCTCAATTCATTCATTGGTCATTTAAAAGATCATGAGGCGGTGGAGAATCGATTGAAGCAACAGCTTTATTGGATTCAGGAACATCTTTTTTCAATTGGAAGTATACTAGCAACAGAATCCGATTTCAAAGGCTTTGAATTACCCAAAGTATCCCAAACTGAAGTGCAACAGTTGGAGGTTTGGATTGACAAATTTGATGGTGAAGTGCCTCCATTGAAGAATTTCATTTTACCAGGAGGACACCCCGCTGTTTCTCTTTCGCATATATGCCGAACAGTGTGCAGGAGAACCGAAAGAAGCATCATTTCGTTAGCTAATCATGAGTCGGTAGATGAGTCAATTTTGCAGTTCATGAATAGATTGTCTGATTATTTGTTCATCTTTGCGCGCGCAATCGGCCACATATTGGGTGTGAAGGAAGTACCCTGGGCGCCCGGGTCAGATTGAAATAAACCCCATTTCAACCCAAATTGTAAGAAAATGACTGATACGTTGGATATTCAAATCACCGAGACTAGCCAATCTAAATTATCCGAAATCGATTTCGACAACCTGGCTTTCGGAAAGACTTTCTCAGACCACATGTTTGTGGCCGACTATAAAAATGGTGAGTGGACAGATTTAAGAATTACCCCGTATCAAAACCTTTCTTTGAGCCCTGCAAACGCAACACTTCACTATGCACAGAGCATTTTCGAAGGACTAAAAGCACACAAAAGTGAAAATGGCGAAATTCTGATTTTCCGTCCGGAAGCAAACGCCAAACGAATGATCAAAAGTGCTGAGCGCATGTGCATGCCGCCAGTGCCGGAAGAGCTTTTCATGGAATCTATCGAAGCGTTGGTATCGCTTGATAAAGATTGGGTGCCAAGCAAGTCGGGAACCTCTCTTTATATCAGACCTTTTCAATTTGCTGATGATCCATTTATTGGCGTTCGTCCTTCAGAGACATACAAATTCATCGTATTAACCGGGCCAGTTGGGGGATATTACTCTGAACCGGTGAAGGTTAAAATCGAAAAACAATTCACCCGTGCTGCTAAAGGTGGTGTAGGATCGGCTAAGACCGCTGGTAATTATGCTGCATCTCTTTATCCAGCTAAGCAAGCTCAAGCTCAAGGCTACCATCAACTTGTTTGGACAGACGGAAAAAACCACGAATTCATCGAGGAGTCAGGAACCATGAACATTATGTTCGTGATCAACGATACGCTTATTACTCCACCAACATCCGATTCAATACTTCCGGGTATCACGCGAGAAAGTGCATTGATCCTCGCCAGAGACTGGGGGTTGAATGTGGAAGAGCGACCAATCAAAGTTGACGAAGTGATTGAGGCAATTGAAAACGGCTCACTTACAGAAGCTTTTGGTATCGGAACTGCAGCTACCGTTTCACACATTGCGGTGATCGGCTATGAAGGAACAGACTATGAGCTTCCGGCCATCGAAACCCGCACCATCTCCAACCGACTCCTTGACGCCCTTACCGGCATCAAAATGGGTACGGAAGAAGATAAGTATGGGTGGATCAAGAAGATTGGGTGATTAACCCGCGTTTCAAACTTGTCATTTCGACGTTAGGAGAAATCTTTACTAAGAATGTGATATCCAGCTACGTCCTTCCACAACCCCCGAAGCGTCGGCCCGGCTCCAGAGGGGGATAAATCAAGGGAATTTGTTGACTTAAAATATTGATTCTAAAAGACTACCATTATCTTCGCCTCTGCAATTTTTAGCATGTTATGACAACAGACGAATTGAAAGATTTAAAGGCTCGTGTTAATGCCTTGAGGGGGTATCTTTGACTATGATGGTCGTAAGAAAAACCTTGAAGAATTAGAGCTTGTTACCGCCCAGCCAGACTTCTGGAACAACCCCGAAGAGGCGGAAAAAACCATGAAAAAAATCCAGCTTCTCAAAGGCTGGACCGAGAGCTACGAAGAAGTAGAAACAGCCCTTGGCGATGTAGAAACGCTTTTTGAGTTTAATCAGGAGGGTGAAGCATCTGACGAAGAATTAGAAGAAGCCTATGATGCTGCCTCTAAGCTACTGGAAGATCTGGAGCTAAAGAAAATGCTCAGCGAAGAGGAAGATCAACTTTCAGCGATGCTTCAAATCACTCCGGGTGCCGGAGGTACGGAGAGCAACGATTGGGCCGGTATCCTTATGCGTATGTACATCATGTGGGGTGAAGCCAATGGTTATAAGGTGCGTGAGGTTGACTACCAGGCCGGTGATGTGGCAGGCGTAAAATCCGTGACACTCGAATTTGATGGACCGATGGCTTATGGCTATTTGAAATCCGAAAACGGTGTACACCGATTAGTTCGAATTTCTCCTTTTGATAGTGGTGGCCGAAGACACACTTCTTTTGCCTCTGTGTATGTATATCCAGTAGCGGATGACTCCATTGAAATTGATATCAACCCATCTGACATTGAATTACACACCTCCCGATCAGGAGGTGCCGGTGGGCAGAATGTAAATAAAGTAGAGACTAAAGTACAGCTGACACATAAGCCGACCGGTATTGTGGTGGTCTGCCAGGTGGAGCGATCACAGCTGGCAAACCGGGAACGTGCGATGCAGATGCTAAAATCTCAGCTCTACCAAATGGAAATTGAAAAACGCAATAAAGAACGAGCGAATATAGAAGCAGGTAAAAAAGCCATTGATTTTGGATCGCAAATCCGGAATTACGTGTTGCACCCCTACAAACTCATCAAAGACGCCCGAACCGGCTATGAGCGAACGGATGTGCAAAACGTACTGGATGGGGATTTGAACGATTATATTAAAGCTTATCTGCTTCATGATGAGGAGTAGGTTACTTAGTGAGATGTATTCAATTTTTTAAAAAGACTTCTCAGGGATTGATTTGTCATCCTGAACTTGTTTCAGGATCTATTTGTGGGTAAGAAAATCCAACTCAATAGATTCTGAAATAAATTCAGAATGACTTTTTAAAAAATGAGATTGCTGCACGACTAACAAATGAAAAAATATTCGCTGAATTTCTGGTTACTCTCCTTAAGTTCCTTCCTGTTTTTTGGCTCATTTAACATGGTGCTCCCTGAACTCCCGGATTTCATGCGGACGTTTGGAGGGGAGGACTACATCGGGCTGCACATTACCTTTTTTACCTTGACGGCCCTCATCTCCCGCCCCTTTAGTGGAAAGCTAACTGACACCTGGGGCCGCCTTCCGGTGATGATCTTCGGCTGTGTGGTAACTGCTGTTGTATCACTTTTCTATCCCTTCTTCCTGAATATCTATGCTTTCCTCTTCATCCGATTTTTACATGGATTCTCTACCGGTTTCAAGCCCACAGGAACAGCGGCATATGTAGCTGATATTGTCCCGATAGACCGAAGAGGCGAAGGAATGGGCATTCTTAGCTTCTTCGGCATGACTGGAATGGGCATTGGAAACTATGTGGGTGGCGTGATTGCGATCCACTATGACATTAATGTCTTGTTTTACAGTAGTGCCGCTGTGGCAATTCTATCTGTATTCACTATCATGGGCATGAAGGAGACACTTGAAAACAAGCAACGCTTTTCCGGTGGTTTACTAAAAATCAAAAAAGGAGACATCTACGAGCCAACTGTACTTGTCCCATCTGTTGTGATGATGCTGGTGACCTTTTCGTTTGGGGCAGCACTAACACTCGCACCTGACTTGAGCGTTCACCTTGGGATTGCTAACAAAGGGTTATTCTTTTCTTATTTCACAGCCACTTCCTTGATCTCAAGAGTGGTTGGAGGGCGACTGTCTGATGAATTTGGACGCAGGAAAGTACTTATTGCTGCGATGCTAATTGTTGGTACCGGGTCCATTTATATTGGCTTCTCCACCTCTGCATTCCAACTATTTACCGGAGCACTAATTTTTGGCGCAGGATATGGCTTATCATCACCTGCACTCTTTGCCTGGGCAGCTGATTTAGCACCGGATAAGTTTCGAGGGCGAGGGTTCTCCACATTATTTATGGCACTTGAGATAGGTATAGGCATGGGTGCCATGCTTGCAGGACAGATTTATAATGGCAACCCTGCCAACTTCCCTGTGGTGTTTGCTGGATGTGGGAGTTTGGCTTTTCTTGCCTTTGTGTATCTACTTTTTAAGGGGAAGTAGGCTATCCATTCCTATCTTTTCAGAGTTGTTGTAAGGGTGTGGTGTTGCCGGTTTTGAGTGGTAATCAATAACCAAATGTCATTTCGAACCTGCCAGCAAGCAGGCGCAGTGAGAAATCTCTCCCTTTTGTAACAACAGTAAAGATTTCTCCTTTCAGTCGAGATAACATCTAAAAAAATGGCCAACCAACCGGTCGGCGGATGTGGCAGCATGGCCCTTCTAGTGTTTGTGTATCTGCTTTTTGAATAGAGGTGATGTACAACCAAAGAACGTCATACTGAGACTAGCCATCCGCACTTGATTCGGCATCTATCTCATACTACTTCAGAGTATTTTACAACTTCAAAAAAATTGGAGAAAGGGTAAGGCTGCCTTCCAGTTTACAACTTAGAAATTCCATACCTTTAGTGGTGCTGAAATCTTAAATCATCTATCATGCAAACCATACTGGGCGCCAATGGCATCATTGGTGAGGAGCTCGCCAAAGAGCTCAAAGCAAAATACACCTCTGACATCCGCATTGTAGGGAGAAAGCCACAGAAGATCAATGAAAGTGATACGCCGCACAAAGCGGACTTGCTAAAACCGGATGAGGTCAAAGAAGCGGTCGAGGGTTCAGAGATTGTTTTCCTCACGGTAGGGCTTCCCTACAACTCCAAAATCTGGCTAAGAGACTGGGGACCATTGATGGAAAATGTTATTCTGGCCTGCATGGAGCACAAGGCCAAGCTGGTCTACTTTGATAATACCTACGCCTACCCACAAGATGCGATAGAGCAAACCGAAGAAACCCCTATGACCTCTAAAGGAAAAAAGGGTATAGCCAGGGCAACTGCGGCAAAGTTGATGCTGAAGGCCATGGGGGAGAAAAAGATCGAGGGTGCTATTTGCAGAGCACCGGAGTTTTACGGCCCAGGCAAAACCAAAGGATTTACCAATGCACTTGTATTTGAAACTCTGAAAGCTGGAAAAAAACCGAAGATCTTTCTGAGAGACGATGTGTTGCGCACGCTCATCTACACCCCGGATGCAGGTAAGGCCATGGCGCTGATTGGAAATACACCGAGCGCATATGGCACCACTTGGCACCTGCCCTGTGACGACAACAGACTGACATACAAAGAATTTATTGAGGAAATCTCCACCCAATTGGGCAGGAAGATTGATTATATGGTACTTAAACGATGGTTGATCAACATCCTGCTTTGTTCAATTCGAACCTGAAAGAAACCAAGGAATTGCTTCCGCGATATGCTATCGACAACCTGTTTGTTTCAGACAAATTCAAAAAGGCTTTTCCTGATTTCAAGGTGACGACCTATGAAGAAGGGATCAAAGCAATTCTGAACGATTACGATATATCGTAGGGGTTAATAAGTTGAAAACTGAGTGATTTAGGAATCCTCGGCACAGACTAGGACTAGACAGTGAACCTCCCAGTGGTCTTCGCTGGCTGTGGCAGTTTGGCTTTTTTAGCGTTCGTTTATTTACTGTTTAAGGTTAAGTGAGTTTTGCAAAGCTGATTACTCCGAGTAATTAGTTTACTGATTATAATTGCATCATGCCGAACCTAATAATCTGGATCTACATCGCAGTATCTGCAGCTAACATAATCGCAAAAGTCATTCCATCGGAAGAACTCGATCAGTACACCAAGCCATTACTGATGCCTTTATTGATGTTTTATGTTTACAAATCCAGCATTGGAAAAACAACTGCCAGAATTCTAATGATTAGCGGAGCTCTTTTATTTTCGTGGCTGGGGGATGTGGTGCTTATGTATCAGGCCAAAGAAACCTTTTTTATGGCAGGAATTGGTTTGTTTTTAATCGCTCAGGTTATATATGTGGTCGTTCTAAGAAAATCAACCTATCAAAAACCTCCATTAAATCTATATCGCATCTTTCCTTTTCTACTTTATGGAATAGCATTGTTTTATCTGCTATTACCTGCCGGAGATTTTACTCTTCCCATAGTGATATATGGGTTGGTGATTATGACAATGGCGATTATGGCCAGGTTAAGAGAAGGGAATACGTCTCAGGAGAGCTATCGATTGGCATTATACGGCAGTATTCTATTTGTTCTTTCTGATTCCATCCTGGCGGTTAATGCGTTTCATACCTCCATCCCTTATGCAGGGGTGTTTATCATGTCTACCTATTGTGCAGCGCAGCTATTGTTGGTAAAAGGCTTATTGGGACATGTAGAATAAGGGTTTATTAACCACAAAGAGCACAAAGAATATCACTAAGAGCACAAAGAGGTATATCAGAAAACTCCGAGTCCTCTGTGGTTAGTTAAAATTAATCGGTGTACTTAAAGCGTACCATGCCTAGTGCGACATCTACGTCAAAAGAAAGCAGGTTTTCAGCGTTCGCATCATAGCTCATGTTTACGAACACATTTTTCTCCACCTCCTCAAATCCCTTAGCAATCTTTACGGCACATAAAGGAGAATCACGAATATGTATGATTACAGGTGTGCCGTCTTTAGGTAATAAAATTTCAAGGTTACCGGCACCAACAGATGCATCTACGCTGCATTTTTCTATCATCTCCCGCTCAAAATCAAGAAGCACATTACCAAATCCAATTTTAGTAATTACATTTTTTGCCCTGGCAAGCTCCATTCTTTTTGCCACTATTGAGCCAAAATCTGCCTTTACATAAAAGGTATCCATCTGGATAGGATTCATATTGCCGTCATCATAACCGACTACAATATCTGCACTTCCAGATTTAATCTTCATCCGCTGAACGGATGATCCGGTAAGATTAACATCTGCGTTTCCAAACCCATAAATCAAATTCAGTTTATAGATCTGCTTATCATTAAGGTTTACTTTCCAGAAGTCATTGTCTTTATCACTACGTGAAACAGCCATTGAAAAGCTGTCTCCAAATCCGGAAGAACTGTATTCATCTAAAATCAACTTCGCGTGTAATGTATTATTCTTCACCTTATTTGCGAATGAAGGATTAATCTTTTCCAGATTAGGATTTCCGTAAATGGTTAAAGGATTGTTATCTGAATCAGCCTGCTTGAGTAAGCAATTTGTAGCTGTGGCTTTAAGATAAAAATTAACGGTATCGAATTCTTCTGACTCCTTTACTGTATAGAATTTTTTAAGTTGTGCAAACGCACTCTGACTAGTTAGCAGGATCGTGCCTGCTAGCAATACCAACCGCAACATGGATTCTTATTACGGAAAGGTTATGCAGAGGTTACACTTCTTGCGACGAATCCGCATAAATGTTCGGGGTATTCCAAAAAAAAGAGCTGATATGAACAAAACATCATACCAGCTCTTAAAATATTTAACTTCTTAAGCCTAGAAGTATTCCTTCATCCGTTCGAAGAAACTCTTATCAGACTTTCCGGGATCCGGTTGGAAATTTGGGGAATCTCTTAACGCTTCCAGCGTACTTTTCTCTTCGTTGCTTAGCTTTTTAGGAGTCCAGACATTTACATGCACCAATTGATCTCCCTGACCATAACCTTCTACAGATTTAATGCCTTTTCCTCTCAATCGAAGGATTTTTCCACTTTGCGTTCCCGGATCAATCTTGATTTTCACTTTGCCATCAATGGTTGGTACTTCAATGGATGTACCCAGGGCAGCATCAATGAAGTTGATGTACAGATCGTAAATAATATTATTACCATCCCTTTTCAGGATATCATGTTCTACTTCTTCAACCAGAATCAATAGATCTCCAGGTATCCCTCCTGCTACTTCATTTCCTTTTCCTGACATAGAAAGCTGCATGCCATCAGTAACACCAGCAGGTATCTTAATTGGAATGACTTCCTCTTGTCGTTTTAATCCTGAACTATCTACTCCAGCTGCTCTACTTTCGACTGTCTGTCCACTACCACCACATGCAGGACAAGTAGAAGTACTCATCATCTGACCCAGCATGGTGTTCATAACCTTTCGAACCTGACCTGTACCATTACAGCTGGAACAGGTCTGGAATTTTGTATCCGGATCAACGATGAGACGGTTTACTTTGATTTTTTTCTCAACTCCATGAGCTACTTCTTCAAGCGTCAGTTTGAGCTTAATGCGAAGGTTGGTTCCTTTTCTGGTTCTTCGACCTCCACGGCTTCCTCCGCCCCCAAAGAAGCTTTCAAAAGGGCTACCTCCACCGAAGATATCTCCAAATTGTGAGAAGATATCGTCCATGTTCATGTTGCCGCCACTGAAGCCACCACCTGCACCACCAACACCCTGATGGCCAAACTGGTCATATCGCTGACGCTTTTCATCGTTGCTGAGCACCTCATAAGCTTCAGCTGCTTCTTTGAATTTATCCTCGGCTTCTTTATCATCCGGGTTTTTATCCGGGTGATATTTAATCGCAATCTTCCGATAAGCCTTTTTCAGCTCATCCTTGCTAGCCGAACGATCAACTCCTAATATTTCGTAATAATCTCTTTTTGCCATGTTATTGCTTAGCTCCTACAACCACTTTTGCAAATCGTACCACTTTATCTCCCAACGTGTATCCAGGCTCAACCACATCTACGATCTTTCCTTCAAGATCTTTCTCTGCAGGTATCTGGGTTATCGCTTCATGCTTTTCATCATCAAATTCATCCCCTTTACCTACTTCCATTTTTTTAAGCCCTCTATTCTGAAGCGATTTGTTGAGCTTATTTTGAATCAATGTCATTCCCTCTCTCAAAGCTTTAATGTCTTCACTCTCCTCAGAGGCATTCATAGCTCGATCAAAATCATCCAACACAGGTAGTAAATCAGCCATTAAGTCTTTATTAGCTGTACTGATCAGATCAAGTTTCTCTTTAGAAGTTCTTCTTCTGAAATTTTCAAACTCAGAATATAATCTCAGGTATTTATCTTTAGCTTCTCCTAGCTGCTCTTCTAGCGTAGGTTCTACAGACGCTTCTTCTTTTGCTTCTGCCTCTTCCATTTCGTCTGCAGTTTCTTGCTCTTTATTTTCTTCCACCTGCTCGTCCTTCAACTGAGCTTCCTGCTCTTCTACTTCCTGTTCTTTATTCACTTTTTCTTTTGTTTCCTTCATTCTGTCATCATGCTTAAAGACGTTCAATTATTGACAATTTCTTTGCCAATGCCCGTGGGTGTGCCAATATGTCAGTTATTTAAAAACCCCCAGATTTTATCCTTGAGCTCTTGAATTCCCTGATTGGTAATACTGGAAATAAATAAGGTTTCAATTTCCGGAAGCTCTGCTTTCATTTCGGTTATGAGCTCCTCATCCAAAAGATCCGATTTGGTGATGGCCAGTAAGCGATCTTTATCCATCAATTCCGGATTATGCTTTTGCAGCTCTCCTAGCAGGATGTCATATTCTTTTCGAATATCGTCTGCATCCGCAGGAATCATGAATAGCAGAATTGAATTTCGTTCGATATGTCTTAGAAACCTATTCCCCAATCCTTTGCCCTCAGCAGCTCCCTCTATGATTCCGGGTATATCTGCCATCACAAACGATTTATAATCTCTATAGGGAACTACTCCAAGGTTTGGGACCAGAGTAGTGAAAGGATAGCCTGCTATTTCAGGTTTTGCTTCAGAAACTACTGAAAGCAACGTGGATTTACCTGCATTGGGAAAACCTACCAACCCCACATCTGCAAGGATTTTTAACTCGAGAATGATCCATGCTTCCTTGCCTTCGATACCAGGCTGAGCATATCTTGGCGTTTGATTGGTAGGGGTTTTATAGTGGACATTACCCCTTCCTCCCTGACCGCCAGGAAGTAGCACTTTTTCTTCTCCATCCTCCATGATTTCTACCAATTTTTCATTGGTTTCAGAATCACGTGCTATAGTTCCGATAGGTACTTCAAGGATGATATTGTCACCATCTTTGCCGAATTTTCGATTTCCCTCACCATGCCCACCATTCTCTGCGGTAATATGCTTGCGATATTTGAGATGTAGGAGTGTCCAAAGCTGACTATTTCCACGCAGGATAATATTACCTCCATGGCCGCCATCACCACCATCGGGACCTCCTTTGGGTACATGTTTTTCGCGCCGAAAATGCACAGACCCAGCTCCGCCATCACCGGATTTGGCGTAAAATTTTACGTAATCTATAAAGTTGGATTCCATAGGTCTTTAGACCTCTAAGGCAGAGACCTTTTTATCGATCTCTTTAGATATTTCCTCTATATCCCCAATGCCATTAACAGTAGCAAGCCTTCCTTGTTCCTCATAGAAAGGTAATACGTGCACCGTTTTATTGAAATACTCGTTGATCCTTCGATCCAGTTTATCAGAAGCATCATCCGCTCTATTCTCTAACTGCTTTCGTTTGGCGATTCTTTGTCTTACTTCTTCTTCTGTCACCTTCAATTCAATCACTGAATGAATCTTAGTTCCCATCGATTCCATGAGATTATCCAATGCCTTGGCTTGATCTACAGTTCGTGGAAAACCATCAAATAAAAAGCCCTTAGCTTCCGGATTCTTTTCTACCTCATGTTTCAGCATGGCTATGGTAATGTCATCTGAAACTAGCTGACCACTGTCCATGATCTCCTTCACTTTCTGGCCAAGCTCTGTGTCATTCTTGGTATGCCACCTGAATATATCACCGGTAGAAATGTGACACAACCCATACTTCTCAATTAGTCGCTCACTTTGAGTTCCTTTCCCCGCACCCGGAGGACCAAACAAAATAATATTTAGCATACCTTCAATTTGTAAAAAGCGACAAAGATAAGGGCTAAAAATGTTTCGGGCAGCCTGATTTTAAACTAGTATCACTAAGTTAGCTCACGAATATGGCAACAGTGTTAAAATACTTCACCGTTTACTTCCTAAGTGGACTAAAATTTGTGTTCGGTCCGACCTTTGGAGTGGCTAATGGATTGCCAACAATTGCTACGATCATACTTACTTCATTAGGTATGATGACCACAATTTATCTATTCACTTTCTTCGGTGATGAGATCAGAGGATTCTTTTCCCGGTTTAGAAAAAAGAAACGGCGAGTGTTCACCAAACGAAACCGAAGATTTGTCATGTTATGGAAAAAATTTGGTCTCAAAGGGATCTGTCTACTTACTCCACTCATTTTAACGCCTCCGGGAGGAGGTTTACTGATCAATTTAATAAGCAGTAAGAAAAATCTTATCCTGAAATGGATGTGGATTAGTGCGATCCTTTGGAGTGTGATCATCACTCTCCTAATAAAACACGCTTTTTGGCTGGTTGAAGATTTTATCCCCACTTAATATCAGGACTGTTAATCTTCTTCAGTCTCATCTTCCATCACCTCAATATCCTGTATTAGGACTCGTTTCGAGATTGCTCTTCCTGTTGGTGTTGCCGCTAAGCCACCTTGAGCTGTTTCTTTATAGCGTGCCTCCATACTTTGACCTACTTCTCCCATAGCATCCACGCATTCATCAACCGGAATAACCGGGCTTACATCTGCCAATGCTATTTGCGCCGATGAATTAGCAATAGCCGCTGCGCTAGCATTTCGTACGACACATGGAATCTCGACAAGCCCTGCTACCGGATCGCATACCAACCCAAGCATACATTGAATGGTTATTGCCACTGCGTTAAATACCTGATCATTATTTCCACCTAAACAATAGGTGATCCCTGCGGACGCCATTGCTGCTGCAGATCCAGTCTCTGCCTGGCATCCTCCTACCGCTCCGGCTATTGAAGCCCGTTTTTCCAAAATAAGTGCTACACCAGCCCCAATCAACAGCGCTTCATATATTTTCCTATCCGAAATGTCATGTATTTCCTGTAAGGTTACCAAGGTGCCTGGAAGAATACCACTCGCTCCGGCAGTAGGGGCTGCTACCACTCTACCCATGCAGGAGTTTACTTCTTTAGCCGCAAGTGCCCGAGCTACCAATTTTTGAAATTCAGGAGAAATAACAGACTTTGGAAAGTTCATGACTTTTTTAGCTCCATTGTTGATCATACCGGAGTATGAACTCATATCCTCATCCAAACCTGATTTCACGGCTTCCTTCATAACCTGATAGGCCTGGTCTATACCTGACCAGATATCATCTTCCGCTTTACCTTTTTGATTTATCTCAAAATCAAGGACTGGTTTGAATAATGGGATGTCATTTTTCTCACATTCCTTTTTCCACTCTTCGAAACTGTTAAATAGTACGCCCATACTCAAAGATACAATTTGTTTGGCCCAATAACTTCTGCATTGAGGTAGGAGTTTCACTATCATTCGTATTTTTGCGGCCATGCTAAAAAATGACCTTATTCTGAGAGCTGCCCAAGGGGAAAAGACAGAACGAACACCAGTGTGGTTGATGAGACAGGCGGGAAGAATTCTGCCAGAATACCGAGCAGTTAGAAATAGTTTGTCAGGATTTAAAGAACTGGTTGAAACCCCTCAATTTGCAGCTGAGGTTACAGTTCAGCCGGTGGATATACTTGGAGTAGATGCTGCGATTATTTTCTCAGACATATTAGTTATTCCTGAGGCAATGGGACTCACCTATGAAATGGTGGAAAAGAAGGGCCCACACTTCCCTAAAACTGTTCGGAATGAATCCGATATTCAATTACTTAAAGTAGCAGATCCATCTGATCTGGGATATGTGTATGAGGCAATTAAGCTAACAAAAAAGGAGCTGGACGGAAGGGTGCCTTTAATTGGTTTTGCAGGCGCTCCTTGGACCATTTTCTCGTATATGATAGAGGGAGGTGGCAGTAAAACATTTTCTAAGGCTAGAAGGCTTTTATATTCAGAGCCAGCTCTCGCAGATAAGCTTTTGGATATGATCACTGAGTCTACTATTGGCTATCTTAAAAATCAAGTTGCCGCCGGAGCTGACATGATTCAAATATTTGACTCTTGGGCGGGAGTGCTTCCGACTGAGCATTATTCCAAATTCTCACTTAAATACATCTCGAAGATTTGTGACGCGATAAATGATGTACCCGTGACCGTTTTTGCAAAAGGAGCGTGGTGGGCGTTACCGGAAATGAAAGATATTAATTGCCGAACAGTAGGGTTAGATTGGAACATGGATCCAAAAGAAGCTCGTAAAACTTTGCCAAATAAAACCCTGCAGGGAAATCTTGATCCGTGCGCCCTATATGGTAGTAATGAGCTAATTAAAGAAGAAACAAAGAAGATGCTAGCCGCTTTTGGAGATCATCCGCACATTGCCAACCTTGGACATGGTGTCTATCCTGATACTAATCCTGAAAAAGTGAAGTATTTCATCGAGTCAGTAAAAGAGCTATCCTCTCACTGATATTTGATATATGAGGCAATTTTACGTTTCAGCTCATTTGGATCAAAAGGCTTAGTGATGTAGTCATTCATCCCTGCTGCGATTACATCCTGTCTTACTTTTAACAAAGCAGATGCCGTGAGCGCTATGATAGGTGTTTTTTCATCAAACGTTCTAATTTTCCGTGTGGCTTTATAGCCATCCATAATTGGCATTTGAAGATCCATCAAAACCAGATCATACTTATTCTCTTGCATCATCTCGACCCCCTCTTTGCCATTGTGAGCTACCTCAACACGTAGTTCCCATTTTTTGAGGAATTTTTCTGCAACCATTATATTCATCTGGTTGTCTTCCACCAAAAGGATCTTTTTGCCCACTATAATATTTGAATCTGCTTCTTCCTGTTCAGCCTGATCTACTTCTTCATGCAACACTTTCTTGAAACTTAAATCAAACCAAAAAATCGTCCCTGATCCAGGCTCACTTTTGACATAAATCTCTGACCCAACCATGTTTAATATCTTTCGAATGATTGCCAATCCCAAACCCGTACCACCAAACTCCCTTGTTGTGGAAGAACCGGCTTGGGTAAACCGTTCAAATATCAGTTTTTGCTTATCGTAGGGAATTCCTATTCCTGAGTCCAACACCTCTGTGCGTACAGTTTGGATTCGCTCATCCTCACTTATCAGTGTCGTCTTCAGCTTCACGTATCCTTTAGAGGTGAATTTCAGCGCGTTATTAATCAGATTGTTCAATACCTGGTAGATTCTTGTCTGATCTGCCAGAACCAAAGGATGCATCTTTTCATCTAATTCGAGATCTAGAATCAGTCCCTTTTCTTTGGCAAGGGCACTGTGGGCCTTGATGATTTTAGCTGATAGCGTTTTAAGATTTACCTCGGTAAATTCAAACTCAATTGCACCGGATTCCAGCTTGTTGTAATCCAAAATATCATTGATCAGAGCTGTCAAGTGCTCTGCTGAAAATTGCAATGATTCAAGGCTTTCCTTTTGATCTTTTCTTGGGTTCTCGTTGATCAAAAAATGCGAGATTCCCACCACCGCATTGAGCGGGGTTCTTATTTCATGAGATATTGTACTCAAGAAATCTGTCTTTGCTTTTGACGCTGACTCAGCGGCATCTTTCGCCTTTTTAAGTGAGTGAGCAAAGCGGTAAGACAGGATGAGCGACTGAAAGAAAAAGAAGAGTATGAATCCAATAAAAGTTAGAAAAGTGTTCTCTTGAACCGGGGTTAAGTATACCGATATCAAATAGACAGCTACCATAAAAACAATCCCGGTACTAGCAAACGCATACTGGGCTCCCGTTCGATTCCGCTTATAAGCGATCCAGTAGACATAGATCAAATAGAAAATCGCAACGATTACAAGGATAAAAAATGGCTCTACCAATTTTGTAAATACGACTGTCGGGGCAAAAAGAGATAAAAGTGAGAAGATGGCCGATATGACTGAAAACCCTAGCAGTATGGTCTTTTTACTGTCTTCGGGATACAGTAGATAGCTGTAAATCGTGAAAATCCCACATGGTATAAATAGCGCCAGGTATTCTGCCCTGATGATCAGATCCCATGACATATTTGGATAAAGCGCGTGAATGGCGTACTCTCCACTACCGATCATTCGATAGCTGAATGTCAGACAAAACAATGCGAAAAAAAGCACTGAACGCTCATGCTGGCCGAACATGAAAAGACCTAGAAAAAACAGGCCTCCCATGATTAAACTTCCACTTAAGAGAAAGTCATAACTAAAGTCGAAATCTCTTTTGGCATTTAACACTTTCCGATCTCCGATCATGATAGGCTCACGTACTCCCCCTTTGGTATGCCGGAAGTTTGAAACCTGTATGATTAACTCAATGGAATTTTGAAATCGTGCAACCGGAATCACTTGTGGCATCCAGTCCGGAACCGATGTTTCGAGTGATTTTCCGACTTTTCCATTTTTTCCTATCTCAAACCCATCATAGTAGAGCAGGTATGCATTGTAGGACTCTCCCAATGATATTGCTAACTGTGGAATCTTGGGCGGTAGAATCACCTTCACCCTGTAAGTAGCGTATCCTTGTGCAGTAAGCTCCTGCCCATTTCGTGTGATGCCTCCATTCCACAGTTTTGGAAACCGGTAATAATCTTTCACATAGAAATCGACCGAGTCAGGGGTAACAAGCTCTTTCCAATAGAATTCCCATTCACCATTTAAGGCAACTGCATTGTTTTTTAAATCAACTTTGGATAGATCAATGACTCCATCAATTACTTCTTGAGCTGAAGTATTGAATAGAGTAGAAAGAAAAATGGTCAGGAATATTAGAGTCTTTTTCATGGCTGACAACAGCCAAATTAAAGATATTTTTTGAGTATAGGATTCTCTTTTGCTTCCTGAAACAATTTTTCCTTATCAATAGGTACTACTCCTGGTAATTCGCAGACCATACCTCCCCCGATATTGGCCATTTCAGCAATGAATTCCAATGGTAGCCCTAATGTCAAGCAAAGGCCGGCAATACTAATCACAGTATCTCCTGCACCCAATACTTCCACAATTTGTCTTGGGTGTGAATTGAGTTTTCCGGATTCTTTTCCAGAATCATAAAAAATACCATTCTTAGATAGCGTTATGAAATAATTATCCGCAGCAACATTTTCTTTTAACTGACCGGCAGCATTAGCGAGTTGCTTTTCATCAAGTGCGTCAAATTCAATATCCAGACCATCCTGCAGGTCAGCAACATTTACTTTGAATAATGATACCCCCTGGTATTTGGTGAAATTTCTTCGTTTTGGATCTACTGCAATAGGAATGTTTTTGCTCTTAGCTAATTTAATCGTCTCTTCAATTACTTCAGGATTTATCGTTCCTTTATCGTAATCTTCGAATATTACTAAATCACACTCATCAAGTAGATTTTTAATGTGATGAAGTAATGACTTTTGATCCAAATCAATCAATGGATGTACATCTTCATTATCCACACGGATCAAGTGTTGCAATCCAGAAGTGATCCTTAGCTTGGTTGTAGTTATTCGGTTCTGACTCCTAATAATTCCTTTGTTAGGCATGTTTTCATACTCCAGGAGCTGCTCAAAAGCTTCTCCATCAGGATCATCACCAACCACCGAACATAGGATAGGCGTGGCACCAAGTGCACGTAAGTTCATTGCCACATTGGCAGCACCTCCCAACCGGCTTTCCTTTTTCTCAAGTGCCAACACCGGTACCGGAGCTTCTTTGGATATTTTACTTGCCTTTCCGCGCATGTAGTAGTCAATAACTACATCTCCTACTACAAGTACCGTCTTATCTTTAAAACCTTCAAATACCTCTTCAATTGATTTCATATCAAGATAATTTAGCAAGAGAAACGGTTATTTGAGCAATCGCTTTCTTCAAATCTTCTTCGGAAGCTGCGTAAGAAAGTCTTAAGCATTCCGGGTCACCGAATGCTTCACCTGTAACCAATGAAACCTGCGCGTCTTCCAATAAGAACATACATAAATCGTTGACAGTATTAATCTTTATATCACCATGTGACATTCCGAGATAATGCCTCACATTCGGAAAGAAATAAAATGCTCCCTGAGGCATGTTCACTTCAAATCCAGGAATTTCTTTAAGGAGGTTATAAACCAAAGATCTTCTTTTCTCATAAGCTTTCGCCATTTCATTAGACGGCTCCATTGGTCCATTAAGCGCACTTAGAGCAGCACGCTGTGCGATCGAGCTATTCGCAGAAGTATATTGCCCTTGCATCTTGCTGGCAGCTTTTGCAATCCACTGAGGAGCACCAATATAACCCACTCTCCATCCCGTCATGGCGTACCCTTTCGAGAAACCATTTACAGTAACCGTACGGTCAATCATTCCATCAATCGTACCGATGCTCTCATGTTTTTCCCCGAAGTTTATTAACTCATATATCTCATCAGAGATGATCGTAATATCTTCTCTTTCTTTAAGCACACTTGCGATTGCCTCTAGCTCTGTTCGCGTAAAAACAGATCCTGTCGGGTTGCATGGTGAAGAAAAGATGATCGCTTTGGTTTTATCTGTGATGGCCTCTTTGATCTGATTCGCAGTGGCTTTAAAATCATTTTCGATCGTACCACGCACGAAGACAGGTGTGCCTTCGGCTAAAAGAATCATGGCAGAGTAGCTTACCCAGTATGGGGTAAGCACAATCACTTCGTCTCCAGGATTGAGTAATGCCATGAATACATTCGCAATGGATTGTTTTGCTCCATTAGAAACCACAATTTGATCCGGAGCATATTTCAAGCCATTATCCCTCTCGAATTTCTCAGAAATTGCTCTTCTCAAATCGAGGTAGCCATTAACCGGAGGATACGCAAAATACTCTTCAGTTTTTATTGCCTCTATGGCTCCATCCTGGATATGCTTGGGAGTTTTGAAATCCGGCTCACCTAAACTCAGGCTAATTACTTCAATACCCTTTTCCTTCATTTCTCTAGCCTTTGCCGCCATGGCAAGTGTTGCAGATTCAGGAATGCTTTTAATACGTTTTGAGAGTGCGTTCATTGTGAATGATTTTATGCCGCAAAAATAGAAAGAAGAGTCAACTAAAGGAGTCAACTCTTCTTTTTAAAGCTTTTTGAAAAATTAGTTATTCGCCGTTTTCACCAGCGCCTTTATCCAGGTTGAAAAGCAGAGAAATTCTAAGTGTATCTGCTAAAGGGTGATTTTGGCCTTGAGGGATTAAGTAAGAAAAGTCAAAACCAAAAATCTGATACCTAAACCCGGCACCAACGGTGAAATATTTTCTGTCGCCTTTATTTTCATGCTCTGAAAAATAGCCGGCACGCGCTGCAAAAATATCTCTGTACCAATATTCAGCTCCGACAGAGTAAGTCAACTCTTGTATTTCTTCTCTAAACCCGCGTGGTGCATCGCTAAATGATCCAAACGTACCTGATAATAATGGACGGTCCGGATCTTTTCCTTTTGCTATAACCGGATCTCCGTTGCTATTGGTTACCACATTTCCATCTTCATCTGTTTCATAAATGGGCGGAGAAGGCACCATTAACTTATTAATATCAAATGCCAGTGTAATTGTATTGTATGGATCCAGATTCGTTTTAAATGCGGAACCCAATCTGAAATTAGCCGGTATAAAATTTTCATTGATATCTGAACTATACGTAATCTTTTGGCCAATATTGGAAATATGTGCACCTAGAGAAAGCTCAGAATTCTTGCCAGAAAGCATGAAAGGCTTTGTGTAATACCATCCCAGGTCAACAGCAACACTCGTACCAGCTTTGGCGTCTGGTGCTCCTGTGATATTACCTGCAAGATTTGACCAAATGAATCGTAAAGTAACTCCCACTCCCATATTTTCAGAGAGCTTTCTGGAATATGTCCCGTCAACTGCCAACTCACTTGGGTTTTCAACTCCGTTAGGGTTTGCAAACTCATCATAAAGTGCAATTTCTCCCAAATCAAAATATCTGAAAGAAGCGCCGAAAGTCTGAGTCTGATCGATTTTCTTGTAGAATGACAGATAGTTGAGTGACATATCATCAACGATATTTCCTAACCATGGCGAATATGAAAATGCAAATCCCATATCCGTATCAATAAATGCATACTTGGCATTATTCCAGTGTGCACTGTTTGCATCGGGGGAAGTAGCAACACCTACATCACCCATCGCTGAGGCTCTACTGTCCGGCGCAAAACCTAAGAATGGAACTGCCACAGTAATTGGATTTCTTAAACTATCCTGTCCTGAAATAAATGAAGACTGTCCAAATGAAAGAACAGATACCAAAACAAGAAGAACGGTTAGAATCTTCTTAATAAATTGACTCATTCGTATGTTGTTATAAAAGGATGCCAAACTTAACATTATCAGGTGAATACAGGTTAAAAAATTAGATAAAAGTGGTGATTTTCAATGACTACTAACCATTTCAGTTTACTATAACGAGCTTTTGATTGATTTCTTTTACCGCTCCGTCCAATTTGCTTCTAATAATCAATTTTCCAAAATATATCCCACGGATCAATGACCGGCCAGAGTTGGTTTGCGCATTCCATGGAATTTCAATCGTGCGCTGACTGTTTTCGAAAACATAAGCATTACTGCTGACCACCTCTCCTTTAGAACTAAAAACCATCACCGACACTTCCAGATCTTCTTCCTCACGATCATGCTCAAAAGAAAACACTGTAGACCCGACAACCGGATTGGGATAGACCAATGAATTGTATACAAACAGCGTTGGCTCATTGGTAACCTCAAATTCTATGGTTGCTTCAGAAGCATTGTTATAAACATCCCACACTTTTAATGTGGCTGTATATTTTCCAGACTCCAGGTCTTGCAAGGGATAAACAATTGTACCCTTTTTGTAGGAATTCTTATCAGAAATATAAAAGTCATTGAGGTTAATTACTTCTCCCTCAAATGTTAGCGTAACTCCCTGCACCACTCCTGCACTGGTTGTTGTAATCCCGCTTTCATCCTCCAATCGAGCGATTAATAACGGAGAATTTCCAACTACATCACCATTAATGAAAGTTGAGTCATTTAAATAGGCCTTAATGCCTGGAGGAGTATCATCAGCACCGGGCTTAGTATTAGTCCCTCCAATCACAAAATCTCTTGACGCTCCTCCTGCATCTTGATTACTCTCCTTATCCCAAGCGTATAAACTGATCTTACCTTTTAAGTTTTGATAGGAAATGTTCTTCGGAACAATGAATGAAAAAGAAAATTCACCTTGAGTGACTGTTGCTTCCCCGCGAAACAATGCATTGCTTCGAAGAGAATACGTGTATGGCGAGCTCTCCTGACCTAAGGTCTTAAAGGTTTGCTCTACATCAAAAATGGAAGCAAGCAAATTTCCACTGAAATCCTCCTTTAAATCTCCGTTTGATTCGATTCGTCCAGTAATAGTTATTTCTTCAAGCGCCTTTAATGTATCCGGCAGATCATTCAGAATAATGTCCAATCCCGGATAAGCAGGAATCATCATCGGATCTCCAAGTAATGTGAAGTTGCGATTGACGGCTCCTTCCAGTCCTTCATTTTTAGTTAATCGTATTACATCACCTAACCTAAGGTGTTTATTTGATTCCTTTCTAAAGATGTTTTCATGAAACGCCTGATTCAAGCTGAAATTAGTACTGGCGAAAACAGGCCTACTGGTTGTCAGCAAGGCTATTCCTCCTCCTCGCTCTAACAACAATAATTCTTCAGCTCCTGAAACTCCTATTGGATCATCATACCGACCAAACTCACAGGTAGCCGTTACAAAAATCGGAAGCTTGTCAAGATTGGTCATCTCTTCAATGTCTGCTTTTGTGAAAATCTCTTCTTCCATCCAAAGCCTTTCATTTCCATGACCTATGAAGTTAACAGCAAAGGTTCCATTCTTTATTCGGGTTTTTAGTGCAGATCTTGCTTGAGGTGACTTTTCAGAAGACCCTGTTCCTTCCTGCACAAAAGCATCCAGCAACACCTTATTGATCTTGTATTGAGCATAGGTTGTATCGATGAGCTGAGATAAATCTTCTACGTGGCGGGCATGGATATTTGCATCTCCATCATCAGCAACATACGTGATTTCTGATCTCCATTTGCCTAAGGTATTTGGGCTGGTGCTGTAATAAATGATCTTATCGACCATCGCGCTGGCTTCTTCCGGGCTTTTTGCAGGTAACCGACCTACACCTATTTCCATCGTGTGATCTCCGGCATTATTTTCAATCCATAACCCTTCATCTTCTCCAAAAAACGCATAATAATCATCGGATGAATAGCTATAAATAGGGTGAAAGCTTTGCCTTGATTCATAAGTGGGAACGTAGTTGGTATTTCTGTTTATTCGGTCTTTGTAATCGTAAGAGCAATCGCCGAAAAGCGTTAAATACTTTAGTGAGCCACCATTTTGATATACATACCTGGCATAGTCTCTGATTGCCGATACATCCTGTCTGCCTGAGGAAAATTCATTATAAACCTCAATGGTTGTCACTACACCAACCTGAAGGCCATCATGCTCCTGATGAAACTGTGCCAGTTGTTTAGCGGCATTTAAAAATTGAGGATGAGTGACGATAATTCCATCGAGACTGATGTTTCCTCGAATATTTTGATTTGGCACACTTCCAAAAACAAATGGTGTGGGAAAGTCACTACCATTAAAGACCACAAATTCCTCTATACTATTTGACTGGCTCTGAAAGGCGATGGAATTGCTTTCAACAAGGTAGTCTTGTTTGAATGCATTCACAGGATCAGTCACATTCCAGATAGTGGCTCCAATGGCATCATCAATTCTATATTTAATAAGCTCATTGGAATTTTCTTTCCACCTAAATGTGGTAGCAGAGTTATATAGCCTTAAGTTCCTTTTAAATGTGATCGTATAGAAGTCAATAAATCCTCGCTCTCCAGATGAGCTTCCATCAAAAAGCACCTGAAGATCAAAGGAGGATGCACTAGAAATAGTGAAAGTATCAGTCGCTTGTCTTGCCTTGATACTATAAGTAGTTCCAGGACCATCTGGTACAGATGCAATTGACAATGATCCAACCGAAGATCCATTGACATTGACATTAAAAATCCCTCCCTCTGATGATTGACTAACTGCACTTAGTGTAAGCGACAGATCTGATGAAATGCCATCAATGGCGTATGAGAAATTCTGAGATTCCCCAGAATTCATTGTCTGACCGTACCAGCCTCTCCCGGAAGAAATCAGGTTATTCACATCTTCTTCATAGATCAGAGCATCATCAAAAGATGAAACAGTCACTGATGGAACCCCATCAATACTCGGTTCAGATGAAATTCTTTTTCCTAGAGCACCATCAATCCGTAGAAAATAATAGGCAGTATCTGAGTAGATGTTCTTTTCATATTCAAAGCCGGCTTCCATCCACAATTCTTTATCCGGACCTACACCATAGAATAAAATGAAGTCACTTTGATCAAATGTGCCGTCTGATTCACCTGATATATAAATAGCATTTTCTAACAAATCAGAAGGTCTATCTTCGGAGTTTAACTGTGGCAAAACTCCTTCCACACCGTTTCCATAAAGCTTTACTTGTCGTGGGTCGAATGAAGATGGGACACCCAGCACATCCAATGTATTTCTATCGATTTTATACAAGCCACTTTCAGTGATGCCAATTTTATACCAGGATCCACTTGATAATACAGAAGACTGACCCAAAGTAATCTGGCTCCAAATCATGCATACAATCAAAATGAATTTTACTCTCATCGATATGATAAACGTCCTGCCCCTAACAAAAATTCTATGACCTACTTCTTGCGACAAAAGAAATGATTGAAACCACTATGTAAAATGGGATTAGAAATGGTATGAATGTCAACCTAAAGACGATTATTAATGTTAGAACCCCTATCAACAAAATCCACCTTTCCTCATTTCCCTTCCATGAAAATGCTTTGAATTTTAAGGCAATCAATCGTACTGGTGAAACCAAAAGGATGGCTGAAAAAACACAAATACTAATAAGGGTGTATTCGTATAATTCAAAAGGAACAAAAGTTAATGACGTAAGCATTATTGCATTTGCTGGTGTTGGCAATCCTTTGAAGCTGTCCGATTGTGAGTCATCGACATTAAATACCGCAAGACGCACTGCGGAAAACACTGCGATGATCAATGCTACCCAATAATAGTCAGAAGTATTGCTAAGCCATTGAAGCATGAAAAATGAAGGAAGCAGCCCAAACGAAACCAGATCAGAAAGTGAATCCAGTTGCTTCCCAATTTCCGACTGAACGTTCAAAATCCGGGCAGCAAATCCATCCAGGAAGTCAAATAGTCCGGCAACCGCCACAAAATAAAATGCCTCCGGCATTTGATTGGTAATGGTATAATAAATACCTACGCATCCAATTACAAGGTTTAGGCAAGTCAGAATATTAGGAATCTGCTTTTTCATGCGTGTTTAATCATCCTTTTACAAATGGATTATGCGTCTTTTCATGTCCGATAGTAGTTGCTGGCCCATGACCAGGGAGCACTTCTACTTCATCCGGTAGTGTATAAACTTTATCCTGAATGTTTCTAAGCAAATCGTCATGATTGCCACCAGGTAAATCCGTTCTTCCAATACTTTCCCTAAACAGTACATCACCACCAATGATCACTCTTTCTTCTTCAATATAAAACATCAAATGTCCCGGAGAATGTCCCGGTACTTCTATCATCTTCATTGTGATTTCATCCAACTCAAGGTTTTGCCCTCCAATTAAATACTCATCCACTTCAGCATGTCGATAACCGGCCATTCCCCACTGCGGTGCATAAGCCGGAACCGAATCAAAAACTTCTTTTTCGTTTTTGGGAATTTTCAGGGGTACTTTATACTCCAATTTTAAGGCATCATTTCCAAGTACATGATCAATGTGGCAATGCGTATTAATGATTGCATCCACTTTCAAATCGTTCATGTGGATGTATTCTTTTAACTCTGCTATCTCATAATCTTCATAGCATCCCGGATCAAAAATCAAACAGTTTCCACTCTTGCTGGAGAGTACATATGTATTTTCATAGAAAGGGTTGAATACAAAAGATTTTATCTTCATCTGTTTAGTTTTATGTCCTTTTGAAAACGCAAAAGTAAAGTGGGATTAACAAAGGCAGACTATTTGATTGTGGGACAAGGGTTAGCAGGCACCTGGTTAGCGCATGAAATGCTAAACCGTGACCTTAAAGTGATCATCTTCGACGAAGATAAAGATGAAACGTCTTCCAAAAGAGCTGCCGGAATCTACAATCCAATTACAGGCAGGAAAATGGTGAAAACCTGGAGGGCTGACCAGTTGTTTCCTACTCTTGAAAACATGTACTCTCAATTAGAAAAAAAACTCAACCAGGCTTTTCTCCATAAAACCCCCATCTACCGTCCATTTAAATCTATAGAAGATCAAAATGACTGGGAAGTGAAAAGAGGAAACGAGATATATGATGAGTATATCAAGGAAATTCCTACCAACTCTATTGGTTATCAAAATATAGCAGATCCTTATGGAGGTATCATTCTAAACCATTCAGGATATGTAGATATTCCCACAATGCTTAAATCAAGTAAAACATTATTTGTGGATAAGGGAATATATCGTGGTGAGGTGTTTGTTTATGAGGAGATGGAACTCAATGCAGATTCTGTAAATTATCAGGGTATAGAAGCTAAAAAAGTGATTTTCTGCGAAGGAGTAAGTGACAATCCTTTCTGGGATTTGCCCTTTAAACCTGTCAGAGGTGAGATTATGGATATCGCCTGCGAATGGACTTCTGATCATATCATCAATCAAGGTGTATTCATGATCCCAAAAGGAGATAAATTTACAGTTGGCTCAACATATGATCATAACAATCTTACGTTTGAGCCACAGGAGTCTGGGATTAAGTCATTAGAGGAACGTTTAAAAAAGTTGTATTCAGGTTCATATAAAATACTGGATAAAAGAGCTGGTGTTCGACCGGCTACTCACGATAGAAAACCATATATTGGCTTTCATTCGAAGCATAAAACATTAGGAATTTTTAATGGTTTTGGCACGAAAGGTGTTTCTTTAACACCACATTTTGCGAAGCATTTCGTAGATGTATTGCTTGATCAAGACGAATTGGATGAAGAAGTAGATGTTCAAAGGGTTAATTAAATACATATTTCCACTTTTTATATTGGTTAATGTGGCATTTGGCCAGCATTACACGACTCCCTTTGGTCAAAATCGTATCCAGTATAAGAATTTTGATTGGTACTATTACAGCACTAATAACTTTGAAATTTATTACTATCCGGGAGGTCAGGAGTATGCACTAGAGGCGATTAATTTTTTAGAAGACGAGTTTGTGGAGCTTACTGATAAGCTTGGCTATGCTCCCTACAGTAAAACCAAAATTTTCATTTACAACTCTATCCATGACCTTCAGCAAAGCAATGTTGGCATTGATGGTGCGGTTTATACTATCGGTGGGCGAACAGAATTTGTAAAACTTCAATTAGAAGTAGCCTATCCGGGTCAAGCACATAAATTCAAAGAAGACCTAATTTATAAACTCTCTAGCACGCTCATCAACGATATGATGTATGGTGGAAGCCTTGCAGAGATTTTTCAAAACAGCTATTTATTAACACTTCCTGATTGGTTTATAGATGGAGCTGCCAGGTATCTTGCATATGGTTGGTCTAGGGAAATGGACGACTATTTGCGTGACTACATGGGCAGGAAAAAAATTAAAAAACTCAAACGAATTGATGGTGAATCTGCCTCTATCGTCGGACATAGTATTTGGAATTACATAGCTGTCAAATACGGTGAGGGCAATATTTCTAACATATTGAACCTGACTAGGATCATCAGAAAAGAGGAAAATAGTATTGCAAATACACTAGGCGTATCTTTTAAAAACTTCCTGAATGACTGGAAAAATTATTACCTCCTACAGAAAGTAGAAGTAGAAGAAAACTATATCAGTACCGGCGAAGAGCGACTATTAAAAGATATTAATAACTCAAAAGATCTCATTACCAGCACCATCAGCTTCAATAAAGATGCTGATAAGGTGGCTTATGCCATGCTAAAGAACGGAAAATATCAAGTGTATGTAACCGACCTGAATTCCGGAAAAACAAACAAAATTACCACAGGTGGTTACCGAATAAATGGCCAGGATGTTGACACTCATCTGCCACTGCTTGACTGGCAAGATGAATACACTCTCGGTGTGATTCTCTTTAAGAGAGGGTTTTTATATTTAAATACTTTCAATGTTGAAACCGGGGAAAAAGGACAGAAACCATTAACTCGTTTTCGACAAATCGAGAGCTTTTCCTTTAATGACAATGGAAGGCTTGCAGTTGTATCAGGTGACATTGATGGTCAGAATGATATCTTCCTCATTGCGATGAATCGAAATGCACTTCGTAGAATCACACGAGACACTTATGACGACTTAGATCCAACTTTTGTACCCGGAACTGCTGCAATCGTATTCAGCTCCAACAGAGTAAGTGATTCGGTTAATGTATCCGATGTGCCGCTTGAAACTCTTGATGAAAATTTCAACCTTTTTGTTTATGATCTGGACACCACCACAACGAATTTTTACAGATTGACCAACACGTATGGTGAAGACAGAAAGCCATACGTTAAGAACATAAATGAAATCTATTACATAAGCGATCAGCAGGGAATATCTAATCTTTATCGGTACGATTTATATGATTCGATTACCACACAGGTCACAAACTTTGATGGCAGTATCATTAGTTATGATTTGCATTTCGATCCCGATCGGTTGACATACATTATGCTTAACGAAGGAGAGAAAAGGGTGTACCTTGATACCCTCACCAACCTTACGAGCAGCCAGTTTACAACAGAAACCCCACGAAAAAGAAGAGAAAATGCCATCAGAGTCGTTTCCAGGGTCTTAAAAAATGCGCAAAACCAACCCCCTCCTGAGGAGGAAGAAGCCAAAGACGAAATAGACACGGATGACTTTGTTTTTGAAGATGAGATAGAGCAAGACTCTACTGAGGAAGACAATCCAAACTGGATAGATACTGATAATTATGTCTTTGAAGACGAAGGAGAGTCAACCTTTGAGACTGAATCATTCTTCAGTAAATATCAAAGCTTCGAACAAGACAATGAGCGAATAGGACCCATCCCGTATAACCCTAAGTTCAATTTCAACAATGTAATCACTTCATTTCTGTGGGATCCATATCGGAATTTTATGATGTTCATGGAAACCGAAATAAACGATGTACTGGAGAATTATAAGATTAAGGGTGGTGCGCTTGTAAAAACTGATTTTCAACAAGGAGATTTATTTGCAGAATTTCAGTACCTCAAGTATTGGATGGACTTTAAAGCTCGAATTGATCGTAAAACCTATATTCTTGAAAATCAATCACTGGATGATGCCTTGAGACACAAATACAAACTCAATAGATTTAAGCTTACCGCTGCACTTCCAATCACCCACACTTTCAGAGTGGAAGCATCGCCATTCTACACTGAGACCTCTTTCACTAACCTGAATTATTTGAGTGTAACCGGTCAAGCTTCCGAACAAGCTGATAATAATCGTGAGAGATATATCGGCGGTAGCATTGCATTTGTTTTCGATAATGCCATCGAACGATCCTTCAATCTTTATCAAGGCACACGTGCATTATTGGAATTTACTTCTCATGCCAATACCACTAACTCAAATCTAAATTTCAGTAACATCCGTTTTGATTTTAGGCATTATCAAAAAATCCACAAAGAAATCACCTGGGCGAACCGTATTCTATATGGCAAACAATTAGGGCCGGCCAAGAAAGACTATATGCTCGGAGGAATGGATAACTGGCTGTTTGCCTCACAAGATATACAGGGAGAGCAGGATCCACTTTTCATTGGAAACAATCAGAATAATAGCGACATTCTATTCAACGAATTTGTCACCAACCTGAGGGGACTGGACTATAACGAAGCACACGGCTCGGATGTATTGGTTTTCAATAGTGAGCTTCGAGTACCTCTATTCCAGTATCTCACGAATGGCCCTATAAAGTCAAACTTCTTGAGAAACTTCCAGCTCATTAGTTTCTTCGACATTGGCTCTGTTTGGACAGGATCTCCACCTTTTAAAGACGGTAGACCAATAACAAGGAGATTTGAAAGAGGCCCATTTGAGGCTGAGATTGTCAAATTTCAAAATCCATGGCTTGGAGGATTCGGATACGGTCTAAGAACCGTACTTCTGGGTTATTATATCAAGTTTGATGTGGCTCATCCCTACCTTGATGGCGAAGTACAAGACAGAAGATATTATTTCACCTTAGGGCTCGATTTTTAACCCAAAGCGTACCTTTGCAGACTATGCAACAATCCATGACCGGGTATGGACGTGATGAACGTGCCAGCCAAAACCTATTGATTAAATCTGAAGTAAAAGCCTTAAATAGCAAGTTTTTAGATTTTTCTCCACGGATTCCCAAAGAGCTCTCAGACAGAGAGTCGGAAATCAGAAACATCATCACTGACCAGCTAAAACGAGGTAAAATCATGCTTACATTGGAACTGGAGGTGAGTGCTGACAGCATCCTTGATGTTCAGGTGGATGAGGCGCGCTTCAATGCCTATTACTCAAAATTTGCCCAGCTTGCCAAGGACGTGAAAGGAGATTCCTCGGACTTAGTCAAGCTAGCCTTGCAGGCACCTGAAGTAATTAAGCAACAAGAATTGGATCCGGAATCACTCCCATGGAAAGACATAAAATCAAGCCTGGAAAAGGCCATTTCGAAGTGCATTGCTTTCCGAAAACAAGAAGGGGAAGCTCTTACCACAAAGCTATCTGATTACATTTCTAATATCAGAAACGGTCTAAAAACGGTAGAGGATAATGATGCAGACAGATCAGAAAATATCCGAACCAGAATTCAGAAAAATCTAGATGAAATTAAAGACCGGGTTCAAGTTGACGAAAATCGATTGGAACAAGAACTAATTTTTTATTTGGAGCGACTGGATATTTCTGAAGAGAAAGTTCGACTGAAGCAGCACCTGGATTACTTTGATGAAGTAATCAAAAAGGAAGAATGTGCCGGGAAAAAGTTAGGCTTTATTTCTCAGGAAATTGGAAGGGAAATCAATACCATCGGGTCAAAAGCTAATCATGCTGAAATCCAACGTACAGTGGTGATGATGAAAGACGAATTGGAAAAAATCAAAGAGCAGATTTTGAATATTGTTTAATGAAAAGTGTCTCAAAAATCTCCACCGTTTCAAATCTATAGGAGACGGTTTATCGCTTTTGAGACACTTAACTATTTCTTATCAGCGAATTGAAAATTCTACCTTGGTTTGATCCCAGGCAAAGATCACATCGCCGCTATCCTCAATATCAATGGTAAACATTTCCACTACTTCATCAGTGGAAGCTGAATTTACTTTGACTCTTAACACGTCATCGGCTTCCTTGTATTCGTAAGCTCCCCATCCATCCCATTTTGTATTAAAAATAATCGTCCATTCATCTTTGCCAGGCACAGTGAACAATCCATATTTTCCTGCTGGTAATTTTTCACCTTCAACTTCCACATCTTTAGACACTTCGATCCAGGTTGTTTCGTTCGCTCCTGTTCGCCACACTTTTCCGTATTGCTCCAAACCACCAAAAATTTCACGACCCTTTTTAGAAGGTCTACTGTAATCGATAGTGATTTTAGTTCCATTTACCTCCTTAGAGACTTGAGCCGGAGGACTAGGGCGTTTGCTTTTATCTTTTTGTGCACTTCCTGAAAAGGCAATCAACAAACCAAAGGCAAACAATGATGCTACTCTTAATACTTTCATTTGGGTTTTTATTTAATGGTTAAAGTTTTCATTATGCTATAGTGTCTGTATTTCCACGTTAAAACTCAGGTTTTGTTCATTTAATGAATAACAATTGTTTGATTCGAGCATGACATGTCGGCATGAATACATCGATAAAAATCAATCGTCTGTGGAAGTGCAACACTATTCGTCACTAGAATTAATTAACTTTTCAATAAAGAAGTTGTTCTGCACCTTGAAATAACTAACCTAACATTATGAAAAAATTAGCTTTCCTATCACTGATAATCGTCCTGTTTTCATGTGGATCTGAAGTGAAAAAAGAAAATCGACCGCTTGTAAAAGCTATCGACTATAAAGTGAAACACATTGATCAAAACCACCGGGTAAGTATCATTGAAGATGATTTCGTTCAAGCTGACTCAGCATATAAAGTACGTGGCTATTTCAATGAAGGTAGACTAATGAAGCTGGTGGGCATTATTAAAACGCCTCACTTTGAGCGTGATGATTATTTCTATTTTGAAAATGAGCAACCTATTTTTTCCGGTCATATGATGAACTTTAGAGATGATCGTCTGGCTGAAGAGTTTAAATATTATTACCAGGATGGCAAGATTGTCGAAAGCTTATTCTGGAAAGACCATTACAAACCCGGCAAAAGATTTCCCCATGAGACATTCAAGGAGTTTGAGCCTAACATGGACAGCTTAATGCAGGAAGAAAAATCTCGTATGGCCTTTTTCCTCTCTAAGCTAGAAGAGGAGGGCTTTGAACTGAAGCATATCAACGAAAACCTGGAGGCTAATAGCAATCGATGACCATAGAAGAAGCGCAAAAGGTTGTTGACGAATGGATAAAAACGAAAGGAGTTCGCTACTTCAATGAGCTCACCAATATGGCTATTCTAACCGAAGAAGTAGGTGAGCTGGCTCGTTTAATGGCTCGTACCTATGGAGAGCAATCCTTCAAAGAATCAGACAAAAACAGAGACCTTGGCGATGAGATGGCAGACGTACTTTGGGTACTCATCTGTCTGGCCAATCAAACGGGTGTTGATTTGACTGAAGCACTCAAGAAAAATCTAGAAAAAAAGGATAGCCGAGATGGTAGCCGGCATCAGAAGAATGAGAAGTTGAAGTGAATTAGGGATAACCCTGACAGGTTTAACTGTCAATGAGGATCAAATATTCTAAAGGTAGTTTTATCCAAAATAGAGTCTATCAAGTTTCTGTTTTCTTAATCTTTAGAGATTAAGACCCTAAGTTATTATTTTGGAGAAATGAAAAAATCGTTTGTTTTAATCCTTTGTTTATTCATGCTTCTTCCTTCATATGGGCAATGCGAGGATGTTGCTATAACAGAGGATTTCGAAAAATTACCAAAGCAGATAATAGAGCATTTTCAAAAACACTCAATTTCCAATTTCAATTTTATCGATTCGGATGGAAACACATTCTCTATGGGTTCCATGGAAGGCAAGATTATAGCAATAAATTACTGGTCATTCAGCTGTAAGCCTTGTATTGATGAGATACCCAAGCTTAACCTAATCGTCGAAAAGTATAAGAGCAAAGTACATTTTCTTTCCATTTTACCACCAGGAAAATTCAACATTCAAAGTGAAAGTCTTCAGAAAAAAATTGAAGCTCTTTCGTTTGATTATCAACATGTAGCAATGACGGAATGCTTTAGTGATGTTTTTAAAGTACCTATGATTTTTCCAACCCACATTATTATTGGAAGAGATGGAAGATTCCTTGACTTATTTTTTGGTACTGACCTTGATAGACTAGAAAAGCAAATAGTCAATAATATTTAATTTTATCAGGAATCATAATATTTAAAATCTGAAAGAAAGATGCGATGTTGTGAAAAGAAATCCACAGAATTAGAAGCTAACCCTGACAGGTTTAACTGTCAATGAGCATTAAAAAAATCTTAAATACTGCTTCTAATAAGTAGAAAACCTGTCAGGGTTTCTGATCAGGATGCATCATAATATTCCCTAATCTTCCTCTTATCGCCATCTGGAATGTCAGGATCAGCCAACAATTGCCAGGCCTTTTGCCTTGTTTTGATATTATATTTAAGAAGTACGTTGTTTTCTTTTTCCCGCTTGCGGATGCGACGCGCCATGATGAAAATAGCAATCTGAATGACAGCAACTATGGCAAGAAGGATGTAGATCACAGAGATTGGCATCTCAAACTATACGAATTGAATCCACTTAAGATACCAACTCCCCTTCAATAAACTTAGGAACCACCTGATACTTGCTCTCCTCCATGCAAAATTCCAGGTCCTTCTCAATTCCGAAACCTTTTAGTCGCTCGGCATGACTTGATTGTAAGGCCAGAGCTAACAGGTTTTCATGATTAGCGATGAATAGCTGGTGTGCGAGTAAAGCAGAGTCTCCGATGGGTTCCATCTCCTCTGCGCACTCGTCTATCAGTGCCCCCGCAAAAAGGGTGTCTTCAAGGTTGGGAGTTCCTTTCCATCCTGCACAGTGAATCACCACTCCAATAGGTAATTGCAAAATGTATTCAGTCAGTGCCTCCAGGTTCAGGAAAGAACCAATTAAAATCGCATCAGCACCTTCTGATTTTAAAATAGCTTGTGAACCATTCGTTGTGGAGATAGCTACTCTTTTTCCTTTGACGCTATCTTCAAGGTATTCAAAGGGTGAGTTGCCCATATCAAAGCCTTCCACTTTCTGCCCCCCTCGTTCGCCAGCCATGAGATAGCCTTCTTTGCCTAGCGCTTTGCATTCCTCTACTTCTCCAACAGGTTTAATTGATTCTACACCATTGGCTAGTCCGGTGACAATACAGGAAGTAGCGCGAAAAATATCAACCACTACCACAATCTTACCTGAAAGGTCGTGTTGATGGATGAGGTCAGGGGTTAAGCAAACTTCGATGGTTTTCATTTGAAGAGATCTCTTAAGGTCTTTAAAAGTAGGTTTAGTTGAGTGTCAGAAAGACTTCCTATTTTTTCGATTGCCCTTTCTTCTCTCAGCGTTGCGATTCGCTCCACTCTGATTATCGATTCGACTCTCAATCCATTGTTTGGATTTGGTTTGATCAAAATTTCATAATCTCCTAATGCTTTTGGAACTACAGAGCTAATAGCACATAGAATAATATCATTGTACTTTTCAGTTCTATGGATGACCACTGATGGCCTTACTTTTTGAACATCTAAATCTGCAAAAGGAAATGGTACAAGAATCAAATCTCCCGGATTCATTTTTTAGGTAGATAATCTTGATAAATATCTTCTCGGGGATCGTTCCAAAAATCCCATTGAGTTAAATACCCAAAATCACGAATCATATCATCTTCATTTGATATTTGATGAATTTTTTCGATTATTTGATGGATAAGAATTTTTTGCTTCTCCTCAGTAAAATTCTTCAATGCATTTTTGAGGCTCTCAAAATCCATCGTTGTATTTACAGGCTGATAATCTTTTGAAGCTTCCTTGGCCAGGCTCTTAAGCTCACCTTGAGAAGATTCAAACTTGGAAGACCATTTTATCTCGTCCAACCAATTATCCACCCATTCTTTCTGTTGTGCTTTTGGAAGCTTTTCAAGCTCTTTTTTCAAGTCTTCGAATTCCTTAATCATACTTAAAAGTACGTAAATGTTTCAAAAATGATCCTTCTGTTCTTCAGAATCACACTTTCTGTCATTTCAAAAATGGAGGCTTCACCACCTTCGCTTTCAAGCTTTTATTTCGAACCTGCACATAGATTTCAGTATCCGGAGCACTGTGTTCTTTCGTCACATACCCCATGCCGATTCCAATGTTCATCGATGGCGCCATCGTACCAGAGGTCACCTTGCCTATTATATTTCCGTCAGCATCTGCAAGCTCATAATCGTGACGTGGAATTCCTCTATCGATCATTTCAAATCCAACCAACTTACAAGTCACGCCGGCCTCTTTTTGTGCTTTCAGATTTTCACTATTCACAAAATCCTTCGTGAACTTGGTCACCCATCCTAAGCCTGCTTCAAGTGGAGAAGTATCATCTGTGATGTCATTGCCATACAGGCAGAAGCCCTTTTCTAATCGTAGTGTATCCCTTGCGCCAAGCCCTATAGGTTTGATGTCAAACTCCTCACCTGCTTCAAAGATCTTATTCCAAACTTCTTCTGCATCCTCTTTATTAATGTACAATTCAAAACCACCGGAACCAGTGTAGCCTGTCGCTGAAATAATCATTTCTCTGCCGGCCAGTTTATCTTGTACAAATCGGTAAAATTTCACTTCTGAAAGATCAACATCAGTAAGTTTTTGAAGTGTTTCTACTGCTTTAGGCCCTTGAACAGCCAAAAGCACGATATCATCCGAGATGTTTTCCATATCAACACCCCACTTATCCTGGCTCTTGATCCAGTTCCAGTCTTTTTCTATGTTGGATGCATTTACCACCAGCATGTATTCCTCTTCACTCATTCGGTAGATCAATAGATCATCTACAATACCGCCTTTATCATTCGGCAGACATGAATACTGTGCTTGACCATCGACAATCTTAGAAGCGTCATTACTACTCACCCATTGGATCAGGTCCAAAGCATGCGGTCCTCGAAGCATGAATTCTCCCATATGAGAGACATCAAAAACACCGACTGACTCACGAACAGTTAAATGCTCTTCCTTGTCAGAAGAATACCGAACAGGCATGTTGTATCCTGCAAATGGCACCATCTTGCCACCAAGTTTTTCGTGCAGGTCATTTAAGGGGATTTTCTTTATATCCATACGATCTATTTTTCTCTATAAAAATTACTTAAGCCTGACATCAAAGTAAGCACTAAATGATTCTCTGTGTCGTACAATATGTTTAAAATTTGGATGCTCCGGGAAAAGTAAAAAATTATACTCCAGTGGAGAGAGTACGGATGGCACTTTCATTCCAAGAAACCCTTCTTTCATTATCTCTTTTGTAACGAAACTTAAGTTTCTTTCTCTTCCTACATCATTCCAATTGGCAGGAAGTTCATCTTTCCTCACCTCTTTTATTTCTGAAATATCATCCAACTCTATCACTTTCAAAATTCGCTTATCCGGCAAAAAAGTTGATGAAGCCAGGCATTCAAGTTTGGCTAAAGCAATGGATTCTGAACAATAAACTACCCACATGCCTGCCACATGCCATCTACCATCAAAATGAAGCGAGCCTATTGGCGGAAATTGCTTCTCATATTTTTCTTTTTCTATTCGATAAAGGAGCATCAGCCATAAATACCGTGTTCAATCCTTCCAATTGCCTGATAAAGCCTTCTCCTGCCTTGCTCGGTCTTCAGAAAAAAGCGAGGAAGCCTGTTTCCAAAATGTAAATTTTCTTGAGATAGCCAACGATTAAAATCCTCCAGCCCATTGAAAGCTTCCTTCCCCTTTTGATATAGCCGAAGCAGGGAAGATAATTTATCAATGGTCTTGAGTTCGAGCTTAGGCTCATTTCGTTTGCGGTAATAATTGGGCTTACTTATTTCTAAGATCTCCGCAATTTCTAATACTGGAAGATTCGTGATCTTGGGAATTTCATCCAGTATGTCTCCAGAAACAATTAAAGAATCAGATCCATCGAATTGAAGCAATTCTTCGATTACATCTCGCTTTCCATAGGAGAGTGCAGGTTCACTGGCCAGACTTAATACATCACTTTCTTCATATCGTCTCATATTATACTAATGTACGTATATTTTGATACGAAGTTACATGTTTATCTTTAATCCGACCGGACAATGATCCGACCCCATGTATTCATTATAAATGTGCGCTTCAGCCACTTGATCTTTGAGTTTTTCACTCACCAAAAAGTAATCAATACGCCAACCCACGTTTCTCTCCCTGGCTCGATACTTATAGTTCCACCAGGAGTATTTCACTTCATCCGGATGCTTCAATCTGAAAGTATCAATATAACCTTCATTCAAAAGTGACTCAAGACCATCAATTTCCGTCTGCGTATATCCGGAAGCCTTGTTATAATTCTCTTTTGCTCTTGCAATATCAATTTCCGTGTGGGCCACATTCAAATCCCCACAGATAACCACCGGCTTTTTCTCTTCTAGGCTGATGATGTATTCACGAAAAGCTTCATCCCATGACGATCTGTAGTCCAATCGTTTCATACCTTCTCCGGAATTGGGTGTGTAGACAGTCACCACGAAAAAACTTTCAAACTCAGCAGCGATCACACGGCCTTCCTGATCATGCTCTTCTATTCCCATATCGTAGAAAACCTCCAGCGGCTTTTCTTTAGATAAGATGGCTGTTCCTGAGTATCCTTTTCGTGCTTTCGAGGAGTTTACAGCAACTTCATATTGTGGCAAAAGCTGCAATGCTGTCTTCACATCTTCCGGCTGACCTTTGGTTTCCTGCAGGCACAACACATCCGGATCCATCTCCTTGACGTCCTTAATGAAATCTTTCTTAATCATGGCGCGAATGCCATTGACATTCCAGGAAATAAGGTGTGTTTGAGACATATAAATTAGAGGATTGTAGAATTATTGATTTAAGATTCAATTTGAGTGCGCAAAGAAACACCACACCCGTTCATTATCCAACCTTACATCCATTCATCACCTCACGTTGTGGTCGGAGTAGTACCACGTCATTCTGCTCATTGTAAATACCCATTACCAGGCATTCACTGATAAATGGCCCAATTTGTTTAGGTGGGAAGTTGACAACTGCTATGACTTGTTCTCCTTTCAGACGCTTCTTATTGTAAAGTGCAGTGATTTGGGCGGAACTTTTCTTGATACCAATTTCTGGCCCAAAATCTATTGTCAGAATGTAAGCCGGTTTGTGAGCTTCCGGGAACTCCTCGGCTTTTTTTATGGTACCAACACGCATGTCAATTTTTTCAAAATCATTCCAACTTATCATAATTGTCTATAAAGCTTTTTAAGGTTCTTATTTAATCGTTTGATGTGATGTTCATTCGTGATGTCCGCTCTTCGTTCTTCCAATATTTCAATTAGAGGCTGCAAATGATTCTCATTCAAAACCTCAATCAACCGTTCTGCATACTGTCCCAATTGGTTGGATGGCGCTTTCATCAGCTGTTCCTGAATTAGGAGAAACATATCGTCCTGAAATCGCCTATCATTATATAGTGTGATCATGATTCGATAACCATGATCCCTTGTCACTACCGTTCCCTCATCCATTGAATCAATAATTTTAGGAAGAGCATCGAAAAGTTTTTCTCTCTGTAAATGTGCAATGTGGGCCAACGCAATCATACTTCCAAAAATCACCCGGTTGACCGAGCTATTCAATTGACTAATAAGAAAAGATGCTTCATCGGAGAGTAAGGCTGGAGCTTGCTCACCCACATAAGCCAATGCCAAAATAGCATCTGATTGAGCTCTTTGCTTGGGCTTACTTTTTATGAAAGAAATCAGCTCTTTAACTTCTTTAGTGCCACCCGCATCTACAATCTGTTTAGCCACCAGCCTATTTGGCTCCTGGTCATTTCGATCTAAGGCAAATGCAAGTTGGTCCTGAATAGGCATTTTGAAATTTTAGGCAAAAAAAATCCTGACACGATGGTCAGGATTTAAATTTATGCTTTTCCCAGATTAATTAGCTTGCGCAGAATTCTTTAAGTCTTCTGTTTTTGCCCGGCTCTCTCAATTTCTGAAGTGCCTTTTCTCTGATCTGTCGTACTCTTTCTCTGGTAAGACCCATGGCATCACCAATCTCTTCAAGAGTGAATGGGTTGTCGCAACCAATTCCGAAGCTCATCATCACAACTTCTCTTTCTCGAGCAGTAAGTGTAGATAAAGCTCGCATCGTTTCAACCTTCAATGAGTCGTTGAAAACCAAGTTTCCGTCGGTAGGACCTGTGGTTACGTTTTCAAGAACATCAAGTAATGAACCACTCTCATCCTCACCGAAAGGTGCATCCATAGACATTTGCTTCACCTCGGCTCCAAGCGTATTTCTTACTTCACTTGGCTTCATGTCAAGGATGTCAGCCAATTCTTCTTCTGTCGGCTCACGCTCAAACTGCTGCTCCAGCTCTGCGTATGCTCTTCTGATCTGGTTGATAGCACCAGATTTGTTCATCGGTAGACGAACGATTCGAGACTGCTCAGCTAATGCCTGCATAATGGACTGTCGAATCCACCATACCGCATACGAGATGAATTTAAATCCTTTTGTTTCGTCAAATTTCTTTGCTGCTTTGATCAACCCAAGGTTTCCTTCATTGATCAAGTCATTTAGTGGTAAACTTCTGTTCTGGTACTGCTTTGCTACAGATACTACGAACCTCAAGTTTGCTTTTACGAGTTTTTCCAATGCAAGATCATCGCCCTCTTTGATGCGCTTGGCAAGCGTCACCTCCTCATCCGGAGTAATCATTGGAACATTACTTACCTCAGTAAAATATTTTTCCAGGGTGTGGCTCTCTCTCCTGTTAGTAATTGACTGGGTAATCTTTAACTGTCGCATATTATCTCTTTAAAAACTAATTTGTTATGGGTATAAAAAAGCAATCTGCAAAGATAGCCTTTGACAGACATAATTTGCAATAATCAACTTCTTAATATACGACAAAACAACCAGAAATGGTATGTGTTAGTTTCCTATTCGCTGATTTTATCGACGAAATACACAAAAAATACCTTTCCAACTCACAGCTAAATTTATTCGTATCGAATGGACTGAACCGGATTGGCCTTAGCTATCTTATAAATCCTTGCCAAAACTGTTGTAAATGAAATAATGAGAACAAGTACAAATGCAATCACAAACAGATCCACACTCATATTGATTCTGTAAGCAAAATCAGCCAGCCAATCACCAAATAACCACCACGAAACTGGTGCAGCTATGATCAAAGAAATGATGAGCAGAATTAAATAGTCTTTAAGGATCAGAGTGGTAATGTTTTGAACATTCGCTCCCATCACTTTTCGTATTCCTATTTCCTTGGTCTTTCGCTCAACTGTGAAATTGATCAAACCAAATAACCCAAAAGCAGAAATGATAATTGAAACAATGGATGCAATTAAAATAATAGTACTCCTACTTTCCTCAGCTTCATAAAAACGCTCCCACTGCTGATCAAGAAAATTAATTTCAGCCGGCGTGTTCGGATCAAACGTTGCGTTGACTTCCTCGACATGTGCTATTGTCTCTTTCGGATTTTGAGCATACTTAATGGTGAAATAATCTATTGATCGAATGTGATTGTTCCAATGGGTAATTACCACCGGACCAATAGCTTCATAAAGTGATTCAAAATGAAAGTTTTCTACAACGCCCTTGATTCTCATTTTCACTGAATCATTATCCGACATTACCCACACACTTTCACCAATTGGTTGTTCCAGGTTTAGGGTTTTTACTGCCTCTTCGTTGATGAGGATATACAAACTATCTGATTGATCTGCTCCTGTGAAATTCTCCCCATCCAACAGATTGATATCATAGGTATCCAACCAATACTTATCTACAGCATAATGACTGAACTCCATGGCATCATCCGTCAAATTCTTGCACACATTGGCAATCGGAATATTTTTCCATTCTCCAGGTACCCGAGATGAAGTAGAAGCATTAATGACATTCGGATTATTCTTAATCCCTTCTACGATGTTTTTGAAATTACTTCGAGCTGCTCCAGAGTTGATGTCAAGCACAATCAAGTTTTGATTGGTGAAACCCAGGTCTTTTGACTGTACATAATTGAGTTGTCGATAAATCACTAAAGACCCAATGATGAGGAAGATGGATAGTGCATACTGAATCCCTACCAATCCTTTTCTAAGCAGATCTCCCTTACCTGAAAATGCGTTTTTCATGACAAGGAGTGAACGTTTTAGTTGCGAATAATACAGTGCAGGAAGCAATGCCGAAATGATCCATATAATAAGGATACTAATCACATGATAGAAAATGAAGTCAGTGGAGAACAGCAGTCCAATCCCAAAATCTTTGTTGGCAATCTGCAAGAAGAATGGAAACAGAACCATTATCAATAGCAGAGCAAGGACATAACTCAGGATTACGGTCAGGAATGTTTCAAAAAATAACTGTCCAAACAGGTGCTTATTTGTAGCACCATTGATCTTTCGCATACTTGCTTCCAGAGTTCGCTTGAGTGCCTGCACAGAGGAAAGGTTCACATAATTTAATGCTGCAATGAATATCACCAATATCCCCATGATTAGAATCATTGAAACGAATTCCCGATCACTGTAAGGAATTGCCAACAATGGTGCCGGACCACCATTTTCTACATGTGTTGATCCTAAATGCAGATCTGTTAGGGGGTGTAAATAAAAATCATAGTCATTTAGCGTTTCTTCATCAATGTATTTGCTCAGAAAATCATCTTTTGATTGATAAATGTCGGCTGGTGTCACTCCATCTTTTAATAGCACCCATGTCTGCATAAACTGAGTATCCCAATCACTCAAAAAAACCTGCCAGTTTTCATGCATCTGAGGTGGATCGAGGACATAAATTTCCTTGAACTGATAGCTTGAATTACGTGGCATATAATCCATGATCGCTATGACCTCACTGGGGCCAAAACGAGACTCATCAACGACCTCACCTACGGCATCTTTTTTGCCGAAAAGCGTCATTGCCACATCTTCTGTAATAACTAAACCAGCAGAGCCTTCAAATTGCCTTTTGGGATTTCCATCTATGATATCAATATCCAGAATATCGAACATACTCTTGGTGAAAATCACCCAATCGCGATCAGCTGTTCGTTTATCTCCCTTCGCCAGCACATGCGAACCGAAATAAGTGGTCCAACCCGCTGCTTCCACACTTGGGAAATCAGATTCGAGTGCTTTGGCCAATGGGTTTGGTCCGGCGAGGTAGTGATTGACACCATCCTCTTCCTGCACTTCGCCCACTACCCGATAAATTCGATCCTTTTTCGAGTGAAACGTGTCAATGTTTTGCTCGTCATACACGAACATGAGGATGAAGAACAAAATGGATAAGCCAAGTGATAAACCCAGGATATTTACCGCGTAATGTATTGTCTCTTTCCTGAATCTCCGGAAATAGATCTTGGTATAGTTTTTAAACATGTTCATAGTCCAATTATTTGAGAGTTGAGTTTTTTTAAGGTTAATCCACCGGAAGGATCGCAGCACATTCCACACAAAAAACAGGTTTGCCTTTCTTGTGGAGCTTTCTGCACGGAAACTGTAAAGTTCAAAGAGATCACCTTCGATCTCATCGAGATAGTCCTCTCTACAGTACCATCTGAGAAAGCGTTGTGCCCATTTCGGTGGTTTGTTCCCTGGCATCTGTTAGATTTTAGCAAATTGAAGTTGTGGAATCTTTTGATAGATGCTCGTTCGTAAGTCATGCGAAGCATCTAAAACTTTTTTACCAAGGGCAGTTACGATGTAGAACTTCTTTCTTCTGCCTCCTCGTTCCTCGGTTATCCCTCCAAAGCGAGAATCCACAAAGCCTTTCTTTTCCAATCGCTTCAATGCGACATGAATCGCGCTGATGTTGATCTTCTTTTTGGTTTCTTCGGTTAGAAATTCATGAATGGAGACGCCATACGCCTGATCATGCTGAGCAGCGACCGTGAGCAGTACCAGCTCTTCAAATTCACCTAATTGATATTCCATGGATTAAAATTTTGAATTCAAAAAGCTTCTAAGTGTCACTCTGAACTTGTTTCAGAGTATGTCAACAATATTCCTCTGAATCATAAAAAAGATGCTGAAACAAGTTCAGCATGACCAAATAGCTTTTGAATTATTTACTTAACAAACGTGAATGTAATACATAAGTTTCACATTTGTTAAGTAAATAACGAGTTGTTAAAACTGCCTGACTAAAAACATATTTTCTACATATACGTATTTAATCATTCTATGAAAGGAACACACCTGGGAGAATTTGAAGAATTGGTGCTTTTGGCCGTTTGCACGACCCATCCAGACACTTACGGCAATACAGTAAAAGATGAAATCAATCAAATAGCTAAACGAAACATCAACTTAAGTACAGCTCATGGCGCTCTGGCACGGCTGGAAGGCAAAGGATTTCTAGTAAGCAAAATGGGAGAAGCTACATCTGTTCGAGGTGGGAAGCGAAAGCGGATTTTTGAAATCACCTCACTGGGACTAAAAAAACTGGAAGAAGCAAAGGAACTCCGAACCAGCTTTTGGGAACGGATACCAGAAAAGGTTTTGCAAACGCAATTTTCCCCATCATGAAAGAACTTCCTCAAAGTGTAAAATTTCTAACCAAACTGCTCTTTAATAATCAGGTGCGGGAAGAAATCCATGGGGATCTACTGGAAGAAATGGATGCCTTTTCGAAAAATCACGGGAAGTTCAGGACCAACCTTCATCTCTTCCTAACCACTTTTTTATTTATCAGATATCGCTATACCTGGAAAAACATTAATCAAATCAACAATTCTACTATGTCGCTGAAACACACATTTAAACCCGCCTGGAGAAATCTTAAGAAAGATAAAGTCAGTGCGCTACTTAATGGTGTTGGACTCACTATTGGATTCACATTGACACTCATTATTTCCTTAATGCTGACTCGTGAACTTAGCTATGATCAGTGGCATGGTAAATCCGATCGGATTTTTCGAGTGACGCATGATGAGCGAAGTACGGGAAGAAGCGATCGGCATTTACCTACCGTAGGGCCTCCAGTGGGGCCGGCACTTGCCGATACCTATGGTGAGGTTGAGAATTTTGTTCGATTCAGAGACATCCCAACACAACCTGTCAGAGTTGGGAACAACAACTTTTACGAAAGCAACATTTTTTATGTGGACAGTACTCTGTTCAGTGTGTTTGATTTTACCTTGCAATCCGGCGATATTAAAACTGCTTTACAGAATGCTAGTTCTGTTGTTCTTTCTGCAGAAATGGGCAAGAAATATTTCGGAGATGAACCAGCCATCGGCAAACGAATTGAAATTTCAGATACTCCATACACGGTTACCGGCATTCTAAATCCACCTCCTTCAACCACTCATTTGTCACCGGATTTTATCATTCCTTTTCATGCTTTCAGGGTGCCGTTTGGCTATCCGGTTACGCTCAATGACTGGGGCTGGATTTCCTTTGATACCTATGTTCTGCTTAGGGATAAGGAAGAAAAAGACCTTCTTCAGGAGAAATTGGAAGACTTTATCAAAGTCCATTGGTCTGAAGAAAGAGTAGGAAGTTTCCGGTTTGTACTGCAACCTCTCGAAGACATCTATCTAGGTGATGTGGATAGCGACACGGTAGCTTCCGGTAGCTGGACAAACATTTATGCACTGAGTATTACAGGTTTTCTGTTGTTGTCATTAATCATCTTCAACTATACCAATATCTCCGTTGCACAGTCCCTCAACCGTTCAAAGGAGGTAGGTGTCCGAAAAGCATTGGGAGCAAGTAAATCGATGGTCATTGCACAGTTTTCAGCTGAGTCTATTCTATTGGCAATTCTGGCTTTTCTACTTTCCCTTATTCTAATTTTTCCAACCTTAAACTTCCTACGGTCTTTTATTGGAGTCAATATTGACCCAATGGAAGTACTGGGATTCAGTCAGTGGCTCATTGCAGTCTGGATTGCTCTTGTAATAGTTGTAGGTCTATTGGGTGGAGCTTATCCGGCTATCGTCATGTCGAAAGTGAAGGCACTAGTGGCTCTAAGCCGCAATATCTCCGGTGGACAGCTGGGCATCAACGTTCGTAAGGTTTTGGTGACGATGCAGTTCATCATCACGATCGGATTGCTAGCGGGAAGCATCATCATCTACCAGCAGATTTCATACATTCGTCAGAAAGATCTGGGTTATGATAAATCTTCACTGGCTGTACTACGAGTACCCGGCCCCACACTTTTACAAGAAGCAGATGTACTGAAAGAGCAATTGAAAACCATTCCAAATGTGAATGGTGTGGCGATCGGAGGGGGACGCATGGATGGTGACAATGGAAGTGTACCTGTGAAAACCCCGGACATGGAAGAGTCCAGGCCTATGTTTATCGAGGCGGTGGACTATGGTTATTACAAAACACTGGGCATTCCAATGGTGGCAGGTAGAGAATTTGATTCAACCTTTCCTACAGACAGTACCAGTGCTGTGATTGTAAATGAGACAGCAGCTGCTTTAATGGGTTATCAAACGCCACAGGATGCGATTGGCAAATCGATCCAGGTGAGTGATATCCGAAGAGATGCCAACATCATAGGCGTAGTGTCTGATTATCACTTTAGCTCACTGCACAATGAAATCGGGCCTCTGGCGATTGTGTATCCAAGAACACTTTTGGAAGATGTGTATATCCGTATTGAACCAGGCAATTTGCTCACCATTGTCGACAACATGGAAGCTAAATGGACTGAAATATTCCCCGATCTACCGTTTGACTTAGTTTTTCTGGAAAACTACCTTAACCAGCTTTATCAGGAGGATGTGGCTTTTGCAAAGATGTTTCAGGGACTAACCATCGTTACGCTGATCATTGCTTGTTTGGGATTATATGGTTTGATCTCTTTGATCACCACACAGAAAACCAAAGAGATCAGTGTGAGAAAAGTGTTGGGAGCCAACCTGAAAGACCTGATGGGGAATCTGTTCAGACCATTCGCATTGCGAATTGTAATTGCCATGTTGATCGTATCTCCGATTGCCTATGTGCTGCTCTCTGGGTGGCTGGATAACTATGCCTATAAAATCGACATTAGCTGGTGGCTCTTTTTAGCAGCAAGCTTGGTGGTCCTAATCACAGCCTTAGTAGCTACCGTCTTGCACTCTTTGAAAGTGTATCGGATCAATCCGGCAAGGACGTTGAAGGATGAGTAGGGATTTAGCTTTCCTTTTTTCTTGATAAAAAAGAAAGAAAAAATCAAGGCTGTAAATCCTTCACTGAAAAATTGAATTGTTCTTGTAAGCAAAATCAAACTCCCCTGACTGGATCGTCAGGGTCAAACAATGATTTTGCATATAGTTCTTCCGAAATTCAATTTTTCTACACTCATGATTTAAGGCCCTTTGATCGCTGCAGTAGCAGCGAAGTGCTAAAATTACTTGTTGGATTGTGGGGCGGCTGGATTGAATGGAATTATTTGTTAAAACTCGGCTTTACATCCCAACCTGTCAGAGGAGCTTCAGCTTCATCTGGAACGGGAGAGTCGAGAAGAATGATTCCTTCATCTTCATATCCTTCAGGAATAGTTACAAGATATTTTTCGCCAATCTTTACGCGGTTACTTCCTTCATATGATTCTATTGAATATTTATTAGTCCCGAGGGAGTATGTGTATTTAATTGAGGCCGATCCTTTAGAATGAAAATTTCGTTCTGTGATGACTCCAATAACAAATATTTGTTTTAATGAAAGTTTTTCTGATTCTCTAAAATGAAGGTATACGCCAATTCCAATTATTGTTATGACTATCATCAATAGTGGAACATTATTTTTTAGAAAATTATTCATCCATTTCACTCCATTCCCTCCAAAACATCCGTCCCCAAATACTCCATCTCTGGTAGTCGATACCAGTTTCTTTTTTGAGGGATTTTGATTCCTTTTACCATGATTTCATCTTCAAGCGTGATGAGCTCTCCTTTTCCTGCTGCTTCGTCTTTAAAAAACTTGTACTGTAGCATGCGCCCGGAAAAATCATCGATGTAGAAATACCATGTATCCTCCTCATAGGCTACACGAAGCACCTTACACAACTTATCGCCTATTTTTTCATCTTCTGAGCGTTTAATCTCTGGAGTAGATTGATCATAAAGCTTCATCGGCAAGCCCCATAGGTATAGGTAATAATTACGAAGAACAAGTGCTCGTGCTTTGTCTTTATCACCCTTGAGTACTTCGGCTACTTCCCCTTTGACTTCATACACTTCCTCATCATTCCGGTTAATTTTCATATAGCTCTCGGTATTATCAAGTTCTATGATTGTGAATCGATCCGGGCCGGAAGGACGGGTTTCCTTAAACTGCAAAGTTGCTTTTAATGAAGACCAATTGTCCTGAGGATCGTGGTATGAAACAGCCTTGGCCAGTACTTGTTCCGCTGAAGGTTGTGCGCTAAGAAACAGCGGGCAGACCAAAAGAAAGGGGAGCAATTTTCGCATAGTTTCAGTAGATTGAAAATGAGATTTAAAACAAATGGGAATTTATTCAAAAACCCGCAAACAGTCTTTTCCTGTCATTTCGAACTAAGTGAGAAATCCATCCTTATTCAGACATTTATTTTGGTACTGATTTTTCCTTTCAGTCGAAATGACAACCTTTGAAATTATTTAAAAATATTATGGATAAACCTGCGAAAACTGTCTGGGTATTTGGGATCTACTTAGTTGTAGAAGGGCTCTTCCTCATGTTGGCTCCTGCTTCAATCTTATCAACCATTGGTATTCCTGACCCAGAAAGTGTTTGGAGAATCGTTCTTGGATTTGTGGTGGCGGTGTTAGGCTATTACTACATCCGAAATGCTAAAGAGAACCTCACTCCATTTTTTGGTTTCACCGTGCAAGTGCGGATCATTCAATTTGTCTTCTTCATCTGGCTCTGTGTCTTTGACCGAGGAACCATGGCGCTGGTGGCCTTTTCATTCGTAGAATTTGCTGCTGGCATGTGGACATGGAATGCACTCAAGAGCTCTCAAGCTTAATTTTGACCAGAGAGGTTCTCGCTATGAAAATGCTAAGAATGGCAATGACTGTACCGACAATAAATGGAGCTCCCGGAAAATAGATTTCATTTTCCTGATTGGTATAATACCTGAAAATTCCCGTCATCAGTAATGGCCCTACTATGGACGTAAGTGTCATAATGCTGGTTATGCCTCCTTGCAACTCTCCTTGTGCATTTTTAGGCACCTCACTGGTCATTATAGATTGTAAGGACGGACCTGCTAAACCACCAAAAGCATAAGGGATAATGACCAGATACACCATCCACCCGTAGGGCACTAACCCCATTAGCAATAACCCCAAGGCATTAAAAACAAATCCGGTATAGACTGCATTCACCTCACCAATCTTTTTTACAATCGGACCAACTAGTCCACCCTGAACGATCGAAACCATGATACCAACAAACCCAAGTGACATTCCAATATCCAATGGTGTCCATCCAAATTTTTCATCCGTGAAATAAGCCCAGTTGGTGTGCGTGGCATGTGCCGCCACATAGATGAAGAAAAGACTGATCACCAGTCCGACAATTTTCTTATAGCTAAAAATCTGCTTCAGTGTTCCAAACGGATTTGCTCTTTTCCATGAAAATGCACGTCGATCCTCCTGATGAAGTGATTCGGGAATGGCAACCATTCCATAAAACATATTTAAAAATGCGAGCCCAGCAGCAATCATGAACGGTATGCGTGTACCTATTTCTCCAAGAAAGCCGCCAAGCGTAGGTCCAACAACAAATCCCAGACCGAATGCAGCCCCAATCATTCCAAAATTCTTGGCTTTATTCTCTGGTGTACTAATGTCGGCGATGTAAGCATTCGCGACCGTTATGCTACTACCACAAATTCCAGAAATAACGCGAGCTATATATAGCCAGATCAAACTTGGAGCAAAAACGATGATGAGATAATCGAGACCTAACCCGAAAAGGGCCATGAGCAATAGGGGGCGTCTTCCAAACTGATCACTGAGTCCGCCCAGAACAGGTGCAAAAAAGAATTGCATAACAGCGTAGGTGGCAATCAGTGTTCCCCCAATGAATGAGCTTTCGCTAGTGTTGAGACCGGAAACTTCCATAAGAAGCTGTGGCAATACCGGAATGATCAATCCAATCCCAATAATATCAATGAGGACGGTTGCAAAGATGAAAATGAGTGCAGCTTGTTTTTTTCTCACTTGAGGTGCTATTTATCAGCGGCCAAATATCGAAAAATATTTTTGGGTATTGGTGTCATGCGAACTGAATCTTCTTGGACAACCGATTGAACCTCCAAATATGTAAAACCCCGGAAATCGTGAGGCCGATGGATAATCCATACCACACGCCCTGTACACCATGACCACCGTGAAATGCCAGCCAATAACCCACAGGGATTGCGATTAACCAGTACGCAACAAATGTGACAATAGTTGGAATTTTAACATCTGTTAAGCCTCTGAGGACACCTAGCCCGACCGCCTGAATACCGTCTGATATTTGAAAGGCTGCTGCTATGATCAGTAGTGAGGCGGCTGTCGCCTGCACCATTTTATCTTCGATGTAAAGGGCAGGTAATACATTTCTCAATAAGATAAATGTGAGTCCGCAACCAGCCATGAAAATGGTGACCAATCCAAAAGATGAGAATCCGGCGATTCGTAGGTTTCTTCTGTCCTTCAATCCCATCTGATTACCTATACGAATGGTAGAAGCTGCTGCAAGTCCGGTTGCAGCCATATAGCTAATGGCAGCTAGATTTAAAGCGATGTTATGTGCAGCTAATGCTTCCGCTCCAATCCAGCCAACCATAATAGCTGCTGTTGCAAATGCACCTACTTCAAATACATATTGCATTCCTGATGGCAGTCCTATTCGAAGTAATTCCTTTATCCCTGACCAACTATATTTCCATTCAAATCCTGTAATCTTATTTCTAACCCACCATATCATCACTGAAAACATGATGATTCGTGCAAGAAGCGTGGCATAGCCGGCACCATTCAAACCAAGCGCTGGAGACCCTAGCTTTCCGTAAATAAGCATGTAATTGAAAAGTACATTTAGCAGGTTAGCAAAGACAGAAACTGCCATTGGGCTAAATGTATCCGAGAGACCTTCTGCATATTGTCTGAATGTTTGAAAGATCATAAGTGGAATGAGTGAACCACACATAATAATAAGGTATGGACCTGCAGCCTTTGCAACCGGTACCTCCTGACCAAAGTATTGAAGGAAATGACTGGCAAAATATCCCATTGCAAACAGGATAAGACCCAAGCCCAAATTCATAAAGAATCCGTTTTGTAAGAATCCCTGCAGTTTGGTTTTATCCTGAATATCAGTAGCAGCTACTTTCGGAGTGATTGCATAGCTAACCCCAATGCCAAACAACATTAGAATATGATAGATCGTACCTGCAAAAGTGGCTGCTGCCAAAGGGATAACACCTAAACGACCCACCATCACGCTATCTGCAACTCCCACCATGATGTGACCCAACTGGCCGATCACTACAGGTAGCGATAACACAATATTTTTTCTTAAATGTTCTTTTAGTGTCATCCTAAATCAATTGCAGCCGCAAGGTAGTATCTTAGGCAGAAGATCATAAACCAGAATATGAAAAAGGCTTTCCTTTTATCTTTTTTAGCACCGCTACTATGTTTCTCGCAGGAGGTGGCTATAACACTTGATGATTTACCATTTGGCTATTCTGCAGGCATGTCAGACAGTATGAAAATCGTTTCCACCAAAAGAATGCTTGCCATTCTCAAAGAGTTTGATGCAAAGGCGACAGGGTTTGTGACTCCCGGCAATATGTCAGAAGATAATCAGGTGATCCTTGATCTATGGCTAGAAAGTGGACATGACCTGGGAAATCACACCCATCGTCACTACAATTTCACTGAAGTATCCGCTTCTAAATACATCGCTGATATCGATTCTTGTAAGCAGCTTGCAGGTGAATGGATTAATACTGATTACTTCAGGTACAGCATGTTACGTAGAGGCAACACCGAAGCAAAGCGAGATTCGGTTTATGCATTTCTCGAAAAAGAGGGCTACACCATAGCGCCCGTTTCTATTGATAATAATGAATGGATTTATAATCGGGATTACAGTCGTGCACTCAGAGAAGATGACACGGAGAAGATGATCCAATTGGGAAATGAATACATCGAACACATGAAAGAGATTTCCCTCAAATATGAAAAAATGGGTATAGAACTCACCGGAAGAAGTGTGAAGCATATCCTTCTGTTGCATGCAAATCCAATCAATGCTGAATATTTACACGCACTACTCGGGTGGTATAAAAGTAAAGGGTGGAAGTTTATTACTTTAGATGAGGCTATGACAGACCCAATCTATTTAATCAATGGAGATTTGGTGAGTGACTTTGGGTGGTCACAATTAGATAAGTTGAAAAAGATCCAATCTACAGACTAAGCATCCGAGCCAAACGGTATATTGCCGCAATGCTAAGGCTATCTGTAATTTCACCTCTATCACACATAGCTACAGCTTCTGAAAAAGGAAGCTTCTTGATTTGTAAGTCTTCGGTTTCTTCGAATTCTGGTTCTCCTTCAGTCAAATTCTCAGCAAGGAAAGCAATACCGGTTTCATCCGTTACGGAGTTGGACGTATGAATCTTGCATATCTCCGTCCACTTTTCTGCTGTCAACCCGGTTTCTTCTTTAAGCTCTCTTTTGGCTGACTCTAATATGGGAATATTCAGCGGCCCTCCTCCCATGGGTATTTCCCAGGAGTATTCATCCAGCGTATATCGATGCTGCCCCACCAGCCAAGTGTTTTGCTCTTTATCTAAAGGGATAATTCCTAAGGCCCAGTTCTTATAATGTACTTTTCCATAAAGGCTTTTACCACCTCCCGGATTGGTCACATCATGCTCGGTCAGTGTGATCCAGGGATTATCATATATGGTCTTTGAAGAGTGGGTGATCCAGGGGTTTTTGTCTGACATTTTATGAAGCCTTTTCTCTTTGCTCCAGTTTATCCGCCAACCACATCTTAATCAAAGATTGACGTGTAACACCAATTCGTTTTGATTCACGATCTAGTGAATTAATCATCCACTGTGGAATATCCACATTGACCCGCTTTTGCTCCCAATTTGGATGGCGTACATTTTCAGTATCAAAAAAATGTAAGACATCTTCTTTCCCTTCATCAAAAATTCTATCGATCTCGCTTTCGTATTCTTCTTTCTTTTTCATAAAGCTCTATTTCTTTTCGCCGTGATCTCCTTGCGCTTATCACTCTAATTTTTCCATCCCTTAGAGTAAATACTCCTGACCAAAATTTAGAATCAACTTTCCCGATTACCATATACCTTTTCTCATTTTCATCTCTCGCATCAATAATGGTCAAATCCTCATCCTTCCACAGATCCTGAGCTTCCTCAAAATCAATTCCATGTTTTTCTTTATTAGAATTGCTTTTTTTCAGAATCAAACTCAAAAATCATACAATAAAGGTATATTAATCATACCTAAATAACCATTATTCTATTGAAAGACCCAACTCCACTCTTATCTCGCGATCCTTGTTACCATTCTTACCCCAATAAGCAGATTTAATGGTATTTATTCGCTTCGCTTTAGTAGTTAGCCTTTCAGGATTACCAAAGCCACTCATATACGTTTCCTCCCAACCAAGAATAGTAAATGGGAACTCTTTTTCATAATAAATTGACAGCTTGCGGTTTTCATACTCCAGTGTATAAATACTATGAGGATTACCTGAGAACTCAGAAGTGTGTACGTCCAGTTTTGAAGCATTTGCGGTTTGAGACTTGGTTTCCTGATGTCTCAAACGCAGGTAAAAAGTGGATGGAAAAACATTGATTTTTCCAGTCGGCAAATTTTCCGGGTTAAACCTTAACCTCGTCCAGAGCTCGTCTTCCAATATCACATTCGGAACCGAAACATCCACATCACCTTCAGATTCAAAGTAAGAAAAACCTCTCAAGCGATAATTATCATCTTGTAAATTGAGCTGCATCCAGGTATGTCCACACCATTCCTGGGATGAAGTGGTCACTTTAAACGGGTCAGGATATTGATCAAAAGATACTGGTGTGAATGTGCTCATCATCATGGAGTATGGGTAAATTCCAGTCAGGAATTTCTTCGTCATGTTTAGCTTCATCACACTGACATTATCTTCACTCGCATCCCGCCAGTCATCCAGTTTCACCTGCTTGCTTTTCGAGAAAGGTTCTGTAACGAACACCATAACAGCCTCTCCGGAATGAATTTCACCATAACGCGCCTGTTCCAGTTTGTAGCTCGTGATTTCAGCTTCACCAGCATACCAGTAGTCATTGAAATCACCTGGTTTTTCAACGGTCTGTTTTTCATCTTTTGTCTCCTGCGAGTTTGATGGAGCGCAGGCTACCAGTGAAAGGATCAGTACAGAAAATATTAATTGCTTCATAACCTATATAAAACCAAAGATGGTTGATTTGTTCCAATCATGGAGTAGCTACTTTTGCGGCATGAACTATCTATCGGTTGAGGAGCTAAGCAAGAGTTACGATGAAAAGAAGCTCTTTGAAAACATTACGTTCGGACTGGATCAGGGGCAAAAAGCCGCTTTGGTTGGGGTGAATGGTACTGGTAAGTCTACCTTGATGAAGGTAATCGCCGGTATTGAGCCTCCCGACAAAGGAATCGTATCCTTTCGAAAAGGTCTTACTGTATCCATGCTACGACAACATCCGGATTTTAATCCTGAAGATTCTATTCTTGAAGCTGTCTTTTCTGAAGACAAGGAAGAGCTCAATGTTATTCGGGACTATGAGCTGGCGATGTACAAAACTGAGACAGATCCGGATAATGCACCTGACCTATCGCCCATTCTTGAAAAAATGGATGCACTCAATGCCTGGGAGTATGAGCATCAAATCAAAGGGCTACTTGGAAAACTGGGCATCCACAATCTGGATCAAAAAATGAAAGACCTGTCCGGAGGTCAAAAGAAACGTGTGGCTCTTGCACAGGCACTGGTTGTAAATCCTGACTTTCTAATCCTGGATGAGCCTACCAACCACCTGGATCTGGCGTTGATAGAGTGGCTGGAAAACTACCTAGCAACTGCCAATCTTACACTCCTCATGGTCACGCACGATCGGTACTTTTTGGATCGGGTGACCAATGAAATCCTGGAAATTGATCAGGGAAAAATCTACCGATACAAAGGCAACTACAGCCAGTTTTTGGAAAAAAAAGCTGAGCGAATGGAGATGGAAGCTTCCAGCATCGATAAAGCCAAAAACTTATTCAAAACAGAGCTGGAATGGATGCGCAGACAGCCTAAAGCCAGAGGCACCAAAGCGAAATATCGGGTGGATGCCTTTCAGGATGTGAAAGCGAAGGCACATAGTGCCGTTCAAACACAAAAGATGGAGGTAAACCTAAAAGGTGAACGTCAAGGAAAGAAGATTTTGGAGTTGGAGCATGTGGGAAAATCGTATGGTGATTTAAATCTGATCCGAGACTTTAGCTATGTGTTTAAGCGCAGGGAAAAAATCGGTATTATAGGACCAAATGGGGTTGGTAAATCCACTTTCCTTAACATCCTTTCCCAGCAAATCAAACCAGATACAGGAAAAATCGATGTAGGTCAAACCACGAAATTTGGATATTACACGCAGGATGAAACCATCTTCGATCCTTCTAAAAAGGTTTTGGATATTGTAAAAGAAGTAGCCGAATACATCCAACTGGATAATGGTAGTCAGGTTACTGCCTCTCAGCTTTTAAATCAATTTCTTTTTCCTCCGAAGATGCAGCACAACTTTGTTGGGAAGCTAAGTGGTGGAGAAAAACGAAGATTACAGCTTCTTAGAGTCTTAATGGCTAATCCAAACTTCCTGATCCTGGATGAGCCGACCAATGATTTAGACATCACCACCCTGAATGTATTGGAAGATTATCTGCAAAATTTCGCCGGCTGCCTGATGATCGTTTCTCACGATAGGTACTTTATGGATCGATTAGTAGACCATTTGTTTGTCTTTGAAGGTCAGGGGAAAATTCGTGATTTTCCTGGCAATTATACCGACTATCGGGAGAAAGAAGGAGTTCCGGTAGCAGACTTGACACCTGAGAGGAAGGAGCAACCGAAAGTTGAACCAGCAAAAGAAAAGGAGAAAAGCACACGTAAGCTTAGCTATAATGAGCAGCGAGAATTGGATCAGTTGGACAAGGAGATTCCTGCACTGGAGCAAAAGAAAAAGGAACTTCAAGATGCAATGAATACCGAAACCGAATACGAAAAGCTACAGGAAATAAGCAAAGAGATCAAAGCAATCGAAGGTGAGCTGGAAGAGAAAGAGATGCGATGGCTAGAGTTGAGTGAGGTTTGATTGAGATTTTAGATGCAAGAAATTAGACATTAGACTTATTCCATTCTAAATTTGCGTTTACAAGGGGTGCTGATTGCCAAGACGCTAAAAGTCTTGACAGGGCTGAGATCATACCCATGACCTGATCCGGGTAATGCCGGCGTAGGGAGCGGCTTTACAGCCAGTATGATAACCAATGGTGGGGAGTCCCCGCTTCCCGTATGGTTAAATGTTTTAATTTTTTATCAACATGAGAGCTTTATTGTTGTCAGCTGTAATACTGCTGACAGGTTTTGCGTATTCGCAGGACAGTTTAAAAACACAGGAGTTGGACGATGTGATCGTTTATGCCACACGAGCAAATGAAAACACACCAACGACCTATTCCGAGATTTCAAAAAAAGAAATTGAGGACGTAAATCTGGGACAAGACTTACCCATTTTATTGAACCTATCACCGTCTCTGGTCACCACCTCTGATGCTGGAGCTGGCGTAGGATACACCGGCTTGAGAATTCGCGGTAGTGATGCTACACGTATTAATGTCACCATAAATGGCATTCCGGTGAATGACTCGGAATCCCATGGCGTCTTTTGGGTAAATATGCCGGATCTTGCCTCCTCCGTAGACAATATACAAATCCAACGAGGAGTAGGAACATCCACAAACGGTGCTGCGGCTTTTGGAGCTACTGTAAACCTCCAGACCAATGTACCATCGAGGGATGCGTATGCAGAAGTGAACAACAGCTTTGGATCCTTCAACACACGCAAGCATACACTGATGTACAACACTGGATTGCTAAACGACAAATGGTCGTTTGAGTCCAGACTATCAAAAATTTCATCGGATGGGTACATCGATCGTGCAGAATCTGACTTGCAATCCTATTTCTTATCAGGCGGATATTATGGCGATAAGACGATCATCAAAGCTTTGGTTTTTGGCGGTCATGAGATCACCTATCAGAGCTGGTGGGGTACCCCACAGGCTGTGTTGGAAAACGATCGAGATGGTATTGAGGAAGTAATCGCTAATAATGGCTATACACCAGAGCAAGCAGAAAACATTCGTACAGCAGGGCGAACCTTCAATTACTATCTATATGAAAATGAGGTAGATAACTACAAGCAAGATCATTACCAGTTGCATTTATCACATCAGTTGAATGATGAGCTGACTGTGAATATAGCCGGCCACTATACCTATGGACGAGGTTATTTTGAGCAGTACAGAAACGAAGATGATTTCTCTGACTATGGATTGGAAAATGTAGAGTTAGGCGATACAACCATTTCCTCCACTGACCTGATCAGAAGAAGATGGCTGGATAATGATTTCTATGGCACCACTTTCTCATTCAACTATCTGAAGGGTGATCTGGACATCACATTAGGTGGAGCATGGAATAAATACGATGGTGATCATTTTGGTGAAATCATCTGGGCAGAATATTCCAGCAATAGCGATATTCGAGAACGATACTATGACAATGTTGGCCTGAAAACAGATTTCAATGTTTACCTGAAAACCAATTATCAATTAAATGATTTGAATCTTTTTGCTGACCTGCAGGTAAGAAAGATCGATTATGAAACAGTAGGCATTGATAGTGATTTACGAGCAATTGATACAGGGGATGATTATACTTTTTTCAACCCAAAAGTTGGAGCTACCTACACACTAAATGAGAGTTCCAATATATATGCCTCGTTTGCAATCGGTAATCGTGAGCCGGTTCGAAATGACTTCATTGATGCACCGGGAGGAGTTACACCAAAGCATGAGACGCTCAGAAATCTAGAAGTAGGATACCGAAAATTCGGTCAGGATTTTAGTTTCCAAGCAAACTATTACCTGATGGACTATGAGAATCAATTAGTACTTACCGGCGAGCTCAATGATGTCGGATCGAGCGTGCGACAGAACGTTCCCAATAGCTACCGGATGGGGATTGAGCTGGTCGGCGCTTATCAGTTTACAGAGCAACTTAGATGGGATGCAAATCTTACCTTGAGTAGAAACAAGATTGAGAATTTTACTGAAGTAATTTACAATTATGGTACAAACTTCGATGAGTTTAACATAGAGGAAACCCAGTACCAGGATACCGATATTTCATTCTCTCCCAATGTGATCGGAGGTAGCCAGTTGGTTTATTCTCCATTTGACGGTTTTGAAACTGCATTGCGTAGCAAATATGTAGGTAAACAATACCTGGACAATACAAGCAGTGAGAATCGAAGCATTGATCCCTACTTTGTCAATGATTTGAGACTTAGCTATAATTTCACCGTTTCCTCTATTGAAAATGTGAACATCAGCTTGTTGGTAAATAACATTTTGGATGTTGAGTACTCCTCAAATGGTTACACATTTGGATATGCAGGTGGAGATTATATCGTACGTGAGAATTACTTCTATCCACAGGCTGGAAGGAATTTCCTGATGGCCCTGAATCTCCGATTCTAAAAAAAATCATACGGTGCGATGCTTAATATCATAGGTATCGTACCGTATGAAATCTTACTTTGGGTACATGAAAAAGTTATCAGTACTCAAGGTTGTGTCCATCATTCATCTTTTATTGACAGTTACCTGGACTATATGGTATTACGGTGAATTGAATGACGGTAAGGGCTGGGGGTTATTGTTCAGCCTAGGGCTGGCTTCTTTCGGTATTATTGGACTTATTGTCAGCTGGGTCGTAGGATACATTTGTAAAAAAACGATACAAGAACAGCCTCTAAGGATTCAAAACACCATCGAAGCGGCGTTTGTTGTTGGATTCCTTGTGTTTGTTGGTCTCTATTACTAACCACTATACATCATGATCAATCACAACCTTTTCCATCTCTGAATTAATCGTCTTGATTTCCTCCTCTGAAAGCGTGAAACTCAATGATTTGGCATTCTCCTCAGCTTGCTTGGCATTTCGAGCACCAACCAAAGCTGCTGTGATGCCTTCTAGCTGTACCGTCCAGTTAATCACCAATTGAGCCAGTGTAACGCCATGCTCCTCGGCTATTGGTTTAATTTCTTCCAGAAAAGCATTGGTTCGTGAACGATTTGGCTCCTTAAAGAACTTATTCTCGGCCCGGTGATCATCGCCTTTAAACTCATAGTCTGAAGTGACCTTGCCTGTTAGCAATCCTCTCTGAAGAGGGCTGTAGGCCAATATCCCCACATTTTCTTCCAGACAGTACGGAATGATATCTTTTTCAATCTTTCGGTAGACCATACTGTATGGTGATTGTGTAGAGGCTAAATCGATGACTTGACCTGCACGCTTCATGAGCTCCACCGTGTGATTTGATACCCCTATCTCACGAATTTTTCCTTGCTGCTGAAGCTCTTTTAACACTTCCATCGTTTCTTCAATCGGTGTTGTGGCATCCGGTCGATGTATTTGGTACAGATCGATGTAATCCGTGCCTAATCTTTTTAAACTATCTTCTACTTCTTGAATAATGCCATCTCTCCCCGCATAGGCATAGGTTTTACCACCATCGGTAGTTGGAAATTGATACTCTCCTTTTTCAGTTTTCCAATTGAAGCCAAACTTGGTCAAAATTTCAAGATTATCTCTGCCGATTTCTTTAATAGCCTTTCCTACTAGTGATTCACTATGTCCAAAACCATAAACAGGGGCAGTATCGATAGATGAAACACCCATTTCAAAGCTCTTTTTAATTGCCTCCAACGCCAGTTGGTCATCGTTTCCTCCCCACGCAGCACCTCCTATTGCCCATGCTCCAAAAACGATAGGTGATACATTCAAATCTGATTTGCCTAGCTGTACTTTTTCCACTCTAGTCGTTATTTAAATTCAACCTTATTCCAAAGAACACATTTGAGCTATTCAAGTTCAAAGAAAGGATATTTGATGTGCTTTTACCTGTTGCTCCTTCAACGACTTTATTAGAAAGCTGAACTGCTCCCACACTCGCAACAAGCGACCATTTGCTATTCATGAAATAATGAATTCTGGGTCTAAAAGTCAATGAGAGATTATTTATATCCTCTTTTGTAAATCCATCATCAGATTTTCCAATTCCATAGGATCCAGAAAAAAATGGTGCAAAATAAACGCTAGAATTGAGCTCCATTAACTTCTCATACCCAATGATTAAAGAAGTCAGGTTTTCAGTATCACCTGAAAAATCAAAGTATTGATGTGAATAGGCAAAACCAGCATAAAGTAGTTTGTTTTCATTTACCCCAAATCCAATCAAAGGTTGGGCAAAAAAGAACGTATTGCCATTCGAATTGGTATATGAAAGACTTAAGTCGACAACTTTTGCTCCATCTTTTATCTGTGAAAAGGACGCTAATGAGCCGAATAGAAGAAAGATCACAAATAGATTTCTCATAAGGGTTTTTTATTACAAGAATACGGAAAAGGCGAGAAAAATCCTCGCCTTTATTACTACTCAACGCCTACTACTGCCTCGCATTCATTCGGCTAGCCAAATCCACCAACTCTATGAACTCCGCCCGATAACCAAAACCATCTTCACCTTTCGAAGATTTTGCAAGTCTCAACACATCTGCATACGTCAAGTCATTCTTATACTCTGAATCTCGAAGCAACATACCAAAGCCAGCTACCGCCATTGACCAATCCAGGTTATTGCTTGACTTTCGTATTTCATTTTCAACCACTTTAGTGATAAGCTTACTCTTTGATCCATCCGGTTCTTTGTATCGGAATTTCACGGTTAGTAACTCATCCGTAGAGCTGGTCACTTTTTGTTCATTCGATTGATATTTCAAAGGGTCAATGTCTTTAATGAACTCACTTTCTACTCCTACCGGAATGATTTCATAAAGAGCAGTCACCGTATGGCCACTCCCTAGTTCGCCAGCATCCTTTTTATCGTCATTGAAATCCTCATCGTTAAGCAATCGGTTTTCATACCCAATCAATCGGTAGGCCTGAACCACCGCCGGATTGAACTCCACCTGAATTTTTACATCTTTTGCGATTGTGAACATGGTGCCACCAAACTCATTCACCAACACCTTCTTCGCTTCCTTCATGTTATCGATGTAGGCATAATTTCCATTTCCTTTGTCCGCAAGAATCTCCATCTTGGAATCCTTGTAATTGCCCATTCCAAAACCAAGCACGGTGAGGAATACTCCCTCGTTTCTTTTCTCTTCTATCAATCGTTCCATAGATGCATTGCTACTTGCTCCCACATTAAAATCTCCATCTGTTGCTAGCACCACTCGATTGTTTCCACCTTCTACAAATTGCTCTTTAGCCAGTTTGTATGCCAGTTGGATACCAGCACCTCCAGCCGTAGAACCTCCGGCCTGTAGCTTATCCAGCGCTTCCATGATCTTCTTTTTGTCATTCCCATCGGTGGGTTCGAGTACCACTCCGGCTGCTCCTGCGTAAACGACAATAGAAACCTTGTCTTGAGGGCGAAGTTCATTTACCAACAGCTTGAATGCCGACTTTAGTAGTGGCAGCTTATTCGGCGCACTCATGGAGCCTGAGACATCAAGCAAAAACACAATGTTTGAAGCAGGAAGATTCTCCAATTCTATTTTCTTACCCTGCAATCCAATCTGGGCAATCAAATGTTGCTCATTCCACGGAGCTCTTGCAAGCTCAGTGTTGATTGAGAAAGGATTCCTTCCAGTCGGATTCTCATATTCATAGTCGAAATAGTTGATCATTTCTTCAATGCGAACCGCATCCTTCGGAGGCAGTTGACCATTATTGATAAATCTTCTCATGTTGCTATAAGAAGCCGCATCCACATCGATGGAGAATGTTGATAGTGCATTGTCCAATACTTTTTTAAATCCATTTTCATGGATGGTCGCATAATCTTCTGTATTATGGTATTGTCCCTGATCGTAATAAGCCGGAGTGTAACTCATTGACATGTTACCAGCTCCTTTGGCTAGTTTGCTTCGCTGCATAATCGGTCGGCTTACAGCATCCTCAGCTACGACAATCTCTTCAAACTCCAACTTAGCCGCCTTAAGTGTAATGTCCAGCACTTTGCTTTTCCCAACTTTCACCTCTTTGGTTTCATAACCAATGAATGAAAATACAAGTACGGACTTTTCGCTTTCCACCTCAATCGAGTAAAAGCCATTTACATCTGTAGTGGTGCCAGTACTTTTCCCCTTGATTAAAACATTTACTCCAGAGAGGGTCTGGCCGTTTTCATTATACACGGTTCCGTTTACATATCTGGCATTAACATTGAGTGCCAGTATCATTGAGATGAAGATTATTAGATTTTTCATGTCATTTTAATTTATGCTTTAAAAGGAGACATGGAATTCGCCGATATAAGAATAATTGTTCATAATTGTTATTCGCGCATTTTCGGCTCATTTCATGCCATTTTTCGTTTGATTTAACATTGAGATGCATGCATGATTTAGATTCCATAAAAAAAGATTAATTTTTTTCTGAGACGTTGGAATTCTGATGAACTTCTATTCAATGTCATCTCGAACGAAGTGAGAGATATTTACCTCCTGGGTTTTTCAGCACGAGTAAAGATTTCTCGCTGTGCTCGAAATGACAGAGGAAGAGACATTAACAGCACATTTGTCATCTCGAACGAAGTGAGAGATATTTACTAGAGATGAGAGATCACAACTATTTCGTTTACATCACCACTAACCCAGCCCGATCTGTCATTTATGTTGGAATGACTAATGACCTACCTACCAGGCTTCTCCAACATTATAAAAACAGAGGCAAAAGCAAAACATGGGCAGGCAAATACTATTGTTATAACCTGGTTTGGTATGAGAGACACCAATATGTTACCAACGCAATAGATCGGGAACATGAAATAAAAAAGTGGCGAAGAGAAAAAAAGAATAATCTTATTGAAGCTATGAATCCTGACTGGAAATTCCTGAATAAAGAGATTGGAGCTTGGGATTATTTAGAGTGAAGGGTATAGATTTCTCCTTCGTTTAAATGACAGAAAACGTCACTTGCTTCATTCTTGTCATCTCGAACGAAAGTGAGAGATATTTACCTACTGGGTTTTTCAGCACGAGTAAAGATTTCTCGCTGCGCTCGAAATGACAAAAAAGTATGAACAACTGTATTCTTGTCATCTCGACTGAAAGAAGAGATATTTACCCTAATGCATCGAATCAACTCAGTTAGGATTTCTACTTCATTGAAATGAAAGAAAAGGGGGAAATATCGCCCACAGACGAATTACAGCTTCGTTTTTACCGGAATACGAGAAATCAGGAGGTATTAGGTGAGCTCTATAACAAATACATGCATCTTGTATATGGACTTTGCCTGAAATATTTGAAAAACAGGGGTGATGCACAGGATGCCGTAATGTCGATCTACGAGCAGATTTCAGATAAACTCTTATCCACAGAGGTGCAACACTTCAAAAGCTGGCTATATATGGTGAGTAAAAACCACTGCCTGATGACGCTCCGTAAAAAGAATCCTGAAGTTCATACAGAAATATTTATGGAATCCGGAGAGGAGATGCATCTCAATAATGAGAAAGCAGAGTTGGAAGAAGACCTGCTCGCACTCGAAGCTTGCATTGAAGAATTAAAAGCAGAACAGCAACGATGTGTAAAACTCTTTTTCATTGAAAAGAAAAGCTATCAGCAGGTGAATGAAGAAACAGGGCTTGAGCTTAAAAAAGTGAAAAGCCACATACAAAATGGAAAACGTAATTTGAAAATGTGTTTGGAAAGCAAGAATGTCAACAGATAAAAACCATAGCGAACAATTTGAGCGATATCTAAAGGGCCAAATGAGTCCGGAAGAGGCGCATGCCTTTGAGCGTGATGTTTTGGACGATCCATTTGCTCTGGAAGCACTAGAAGGTTTATCCGCCAACGATCCAAGAACAGTTGTTGAGGACATCAAGTCTCTTAAAAATAGTGTATTAAGAAAGAAAAAAGGTAGTCCTGTTTGGTTGCGTGCTGCTGCAATGATAGCCATGCTTATTGTTGGCTCGATAGCTGTTTTCTATCTGTTTAGCAATGTTGAGCAATCTCAGCTTGCTTCAAAAGAAGCATTACCAATGGATTCAGGTTCACTGGAAGCTGACATTGAACAAGAAACTATTGCAGAAGTGACCAATGAAGTCAAAACTGATTTTGACTCAGATGGATTGAAAGTAGAAAATGAGGATAGAGAAGTAGTTGAAAGCTTTCTGACAGAAAATGAAACAGTACTATCAGAAGAAGAGTTCGAAATAAACACTGACACAGAATTAGCATTATCGCATTCAGAAAATGCTAAACAAAATGACCGGCTTGAAGGAAAAAGTGAAGTTATCCAGCTTGCTGATGTAGAAGCTATGGAAGAAGTGGTGATTGAACCAACTTCAGATGAAATGATTGTGATGGAAGAGGTAGCAGTGCCTGCTCAAGCCTTTTCTGGTAAAAAGAAAGTTGCTAAGGAAGCTGAAGCGGCGATTGCTCGATCTGCTGCAAGAAGTGGGGGTGCCTTTGAAACGAATAATCAAATGGATGTCTCACCCAAACCAATAATTGGTGACAGCCTATATCAGCAATACTTAAAAGAAGAATTAATATATCCTGATGCAGCTAGAGAAAATGGTATTGAAGGAGAAGTGTTATTGAGTTTGACAATTAGTGAATTCGGGGAAATCCTTGATATTAAAATAGAAAAAAGTCTTGGATATGGATGTGATGAGGAAGCTGTGAGACTGATAAATGAAGGACCTGAATGGACTTTTGCCTATAGCGGTGATGAGCCAGTTAAAGCTAAAGTTGAAGTCAAGGTTAAATTCAAACTTTAACAGCACTCACCATCCTCTCTTTTCCCTGCATATCCTGATGGATCACCACATTTGAATACCCAGCATTTTGAAGGTATGCTTTTACTTCTTCACCAAAATCCTCGTGAATTTCAAAGTAGAGCTTTCCTCCTTTCTTTAATGTATTCAAGCCTTCCTCAGCGATTCGCTTGTAAAAAATGAGCGGGTCATCATCAGGGACAAATAATGCCAATTCAGGTTCAAAATCGGTCACGTTTTTAGCCATCTTATCAAACTCCATTTGAGGAATATAAGGTGGGTTACTTACCAAAATATCCAGTTCAGACTCAGGCAAGTTCTCTGTTAATATATTGGAATGATAGAACCTCACATTAGCATTTAGTTCTCGAGCATTCTTCTCTGCAATTGCAATGGCTTCTTTCGAAACATCCGTCCCAAAAACACTGGCATTAAGTTCTAGTGCTAGCGTAATTGCAATACATCCCGAACCTACCCCGACATCTAAGATCTTGGGATTTTGAACCTTGTTTTCTTTAATGATCAAACTGACTAACTCCTCAGTCTCAGGTCTTGGTATCAATGCACCGGGAGCAATATGAAATTTTCTACCAAAGAAATCGGCAATTCCTATGACATACTGAATTGGCTCATATAGAAGTAGCCTTTGAATGTAACCACTCAGTTGATCTGAGTCAATTTCTTTCTCTTCTTCAAAAAGAATAGCGGTCTTCGAAAGGCCAAATGCATCCTCCAGCAAAAGATAGGAGATATTCTCTGCCTCCCGCCGATCATAAACTTTTTCCAGCTGTTTCACTGTTTCTTGCCAGATTTGCTTCACATTCTTCATTCAAAAGCGAAATTACACACTCAGTGAATGATAGCCGATATATGCAACGGGCACTCGAACTTGCCGAATTAGGCAGAGGAAGTGTTTCTCCCAATCCAATGGTAGGTTGCGTCATTGTACATCAAGTTAAAATCATTGGTGAAGGCTATCATAAGAAATATGGAGAAGCTCATGCAGAAGTCAATGCCATTCATTCGGTGAATGATCACTCAATCTTCCCTGAATCTACTGTATATGTCACATTGGAACCTTGTGCCCATCATGGAAAAACACCTCCATGTGCGGACTTACTGATTGAGAAAAAGATTAAACGTATCGTAGTTGCTTGTCGTGATCCCTTTGATCAGGTAGATGGAAAAGGCATTGAAAAACTACAGAAAGCTGGCTTAGAGGTTGAATTAGGGGTTCTAGAGAAAGAATCGATTGAATTGAATAAACGATTCTTTACTTCGGTTCAAAAGGAACGACCATATGTCATACTAAAGTGGGCGCAAACATCGGATGGGTTTGTAGCAAGAGAAAATTATGATTCCAAATGGATCAGTAATTCATACTCACGGCAGTTAGTACACAAATGGCGAACTGATGAAGATGCCATCCTTGTGGGAAAAAATACGGCAATTCATGATAATCCTTCATTAACTGCCAGGGAGTGGACAGGTAGAAACCCAGTGAGGGTTTTATTGGATAGTAACCTGGAAGTACCTAAAAACGCCAACCTCTTTAAAAACGAAGCTCCAACCTTAGTTTTGAATTCGATCAAAGAAGAAAAAACCGAAAATATCGAATGGCTCAAAACAGACCTGAATAACCCCTGGAGCGTGCTTCGAAAACTATATGAGCGTAACATTCAGTCCGTAATCATTGAAGGCGGCTCGCAAGTATTGAACTCATTCATCAACGAAAATTGTTGGGATGAAGCACGAGTATTCACTTCTGAAACAACTTTTGGTAAAGGAATAGCTGCACCAGAGGTAGAAGGAAAAGTGGAGAAAGAAGAAACTATTTTTGCCGATCAATTAACGATTTACAGAAACAACCATGGCTGAGGATTTAACATTAATCAAAGAAGGAACGAAAGAGGAGAAATACGAAGCATTGATTCCACAGATCAATGGGCTGCTCTATGGTGAGAAAAACCTAATTGCTAATCTGGCCAATATCGCTGCTGCCTTAAAAGAAGGAATGGACTTTTTCTGGGTCGGGTTTTACCTGGTTGACTCAGAAGATGAATTGGTGCTAGGACCATTTCAAGGTCCGGTTGCTTGTACCCGAATCAAAAAAGGAAAAGGTGTCTGCGGTTCCAGCTGGCAAAGAGATCAAACTCTGATCGTTCCCAATGTAGATGAGTTTCCTGGTCATATCGCCTGTGCATCAGCATCAAAATCTGAAATTGTTATACCGATCAAAAAGGACGGTAAAACAATCGGAGTTTTGGACGTGGACAGTGATCAACTAAATGACTTTGATCATACAGATCAACAATACTTGCAGCAGATCCTAAATCTCCTTCCTTAACATAGTTTAACCACTCCAAGGTACTCATTGACCATTTTGTAGGCTAAGCTCTGTATTTTTGTCGCCGTGTCAGACAAGGTGAAAATAAGGCTGAGCTTCCTAGGGGCAATTATTTGCTGGCTGTTATATGCAGGCTCCAGTATTTATTTGCTTTTCGTACAGAGCTATGATATGAAAGTCGATTTCTCCAACTTCTTTCCTCAGCTCTGTTTTACCGGATTTGTCCTTTCCACATTTGCCTATTATCGATACATGATCACAAAGGCAGACACTCTGAATTTTACAGATCTGCTATGGAAAGTGTTCATAACCGGGCTTATCACCACACTGATATCTTTAGCTATCCGATTGTTCTTTACAATTTTTGCTCAAAGCACCCTGGTAGAAAGTCCTCTTACAGTAAACTTCTTTTACAGCATTTTGGTGGGGCTTGTTGTAATATTTATGGTTTCAACGCTGGTCGTTTGGAAACGACTTATTCTATACCAAAAATCAAAAAATTTACTCCAACTATGGAGCTTTTTTGAAATAGCGCTTGTCGGGAGTTTACTCTTTGACTTCTTTGGCTTGACCTATTTTGATGCAAATTTCAGAGTCGCTCTTGTAATCCTTGGCTGTTTTTCTATCATATTAGTTTTTAACCTGAAATGGGTCGCATATTTAAATTTCAAGCAAAAGTGGAAGGGAATACTATTCATTCTACTATCGGCTATTTATCTATATCACTTTTTATTTAGCCTACTCAATTTTTCAGAAACGGATGTATTAGTCATTGACCTGTTTGATCGGGTCTTTATCTGGGGACTATTTATTTTCTTGTTCTTGTACGCTGTTATCTCCATACTGGTAACCTTATTTAACCTACCTACCTCTTCCGTCTTTGAGCAAAAACTCAAGGAAGCATTAGATTTTCAAAAACTAAGCCAGTCAATACCAAGAGGTGAAACAAGGGATCAGACGTATGAAATATTGCTAGAAAGCTCAATGAGTGCAGTTTTTGCTGATGCCGCCTGGTTGGAAGTCAAAGAAGAAAATGGAACTAATCAGGTAATAAGAAACCTGAAAGCTGAAGAGATCAAAGAGATCAAATCTGCTATAAAAAGTGATACAATTACCTCAATTATCGATTTAAAGTTAAAAAGTGAGGTAAGTCCAGGTAAGATGGCAGATGACCTAAAGCACACGAAGTTTAAATCAATCATCGCACTCCCAATCCTCGTTCAGAATGAACAGGTAGGCTACATCGTTCTTCTAAATGAAGTGTCAGAGGCATTCAACCGTGAAATGGTTAATATCATTACCACGTTTGTAAACCAGGCAAGTATATCACTTGAGAACCTTTCTCTCATCAAGGAATCTATTGAAAATGAACGATACAAAGAGCAGCTAAAAATTGCCAAGAATGTCCAAAAAAGTCTATTGCCAACCTCATTAATCAATAATAATCACCTGGTTATGGCTGCTTTTAGTATGGCTGCTGATGAGGTAGGCGGTGATTACTATGATATTTTGGAATATCAAGACAATCGATTCGGATTGATTATTGGAGATGTTTCGGGCAAGGGAACGAGTGCAGCATTTCAAATGGCACAGATGAAAGGAATCTTTCATAGTCTGGCAAATCAAGGACTTACACCTGAAGATTTCAACATAAAGGCAAACATTGCGTTAAGCCAGTGTCTGGAGAAAACTTCATTCATTACGGTTACCTATTTCGATATTAATACAGAGAAAAGCATTCTTCATTTTTCTAGAGCCGGACATTGTCCAAGTTTATTTTATTGTAAAAGTGAGGATACCGTTGACTATTTAAAATGCGATGGAATGGGTCTGGGGATTGTAAGAAACTCAAGCTATTCAGATTACGTTCATAGGAATACTGTGAGCTATCATGCAGGGGATACATTGTTACTCTATACTGATGGTATCACCGAGGCAAAAAACAGTGACGGAGAACAATTTGGAGATGGACGATTGAAAAAATCATTCACCACACACGCCTCAAAAACACCCGACCAGGTAAAAGAAGGAATTAAAAGAGATCTCGCTGATTTTATAGGAGAGATGATAATAGATGATGATTACACATTAGTAGTCGTACAGTTTAAATAGAAAAAAATGGCTGAAATAACGACTGAAAAAATAGATGATATCCATTTGATTAGTGTCAAAGGAGAAATTGATGCAGGATCCAGTATTTACCTGGATGATGCACTTAAATCTGCCATGGAGCAAGGAGAAAAGAAAATCATTGCCGATTTGTCGGGACTGGACTATATCTCTTCGGCGGGTTTAGGCGTATTTATTTCTCATTTAGATGAATTCAAATTGAAAGAGATTCAATTGACATTATTTGGTATTAACGAAACAGTTAAACAAGTTTTTGACATACTTGGATTGGAAAAATTATTAACAATCGTAGAAAATAAAGAAGCGGCGATAAGCACGTTTGATGATAAATAAATTAACGATAGGGTGCAGTAAGGAAGAATTGGTGAAAATTCGCCAGTTCACCTCTGATATGCTTGAGGAGCAGAAAGTTCCTGATTTGCAAGCCCATAAGTTAGTGCTTGCAGTGGATGAAGTGTGTGCCAATCTCATCATTCATGCGAACAACTGTAATCCTGAAAATCAGATCGAGTTTAACATCGATTTCAGGCCAAAACAAATCGTCTTCACATTCAAAGACAAAGGCGTAGGATTTGACATCAACGAATATCAATCGCCATCTATGGAGGAGATTGTCTCATCCAGAAGACAGGGCGGGCTTGGCTTAATGCTTGTAAAAAGAATAATGGACAAAATTGAGTTCTCTACTGAAAAGAATCACAATATTTGCAGGCTCATTAAAATGTATCCATAAGTGAGAAAATACCTCATTATCAACATATTATTTTTAGCAGGATGCCAATATTTTCAACCGAAAGAGGTATCCACAGGCAAGGTAATTGCGAGAGTAGGAGATAAAGAGTTGGAAGAATCGAGCATCATTGAACTCATCCCCGCTAACCTTTCTTCTGCTGATAGTGCAGTTTTTGTAGAAAAGTTTGTGACTGACTGGGTAAAAAAGCAATTGATGATCAGTAGGGCAGAAGAAGCAATTGATTTCAATGAAGCAAGAATTCAAAAAAAAGTGCTTGATTATCAGTATGCGTTGATGGTACATGAGCTAGAGCAAAAGTATATTGACGCAAACCTTAGTGATAATGTAAGTGATCGTGAGATTGAAGACTACTATGAGGAAAAATCTGAAAACTTTGTTTTGAGGCAAAACCTGGCAAAGTGCATTTATTTCAAAATTCCGTCAAAGGCACCTGATGTCTGGAGGTTTAGAAGAAGCCTAAGAAACTACCCCCAGGACACCACTCAAATATGGTCGTATGCCAATGAGCATGCTGTCAAAGCATTTATAGAGGATTCAGTTTGGGTAAAATTCGATGAAGTCCTTTTAGAAACACCGCTGAAGGATATTAGTGACAAAACCAACTTCCTTAAGTCAAATTCAAGCATTGAAGTTTCAGATGAAGACTATATCTATTTCTTAAAAATATTTGAATATAAACTCATAGGAGAAATAGCTCCATTGGAATTTATAAAAGAAAGCGTTGCTGATATTATAATCAACAAACGAAAAATTGCTCTGAAGAAGGAGCTGGAAAAGAAAATTTATGAAGAAGCAGAACAGACAAATGCGTTTGAGGTTTTTAACAATTAGTGTTGCATTACTATTTTCATCTTTATCAATTGCTCAGACCAAAGAGGTAGTGATTGATAAGATTATTGCCAAGGTGGATGACTACATCCTCTTAAAATCTGAATTGGAAAGAGCATATCTGGACTTTTTGTCAAGAGGTCAAATGCGGGGAAGCAATGCAAAATGTGAAATCTTACAACAACTGGTTGTGAATAAGATGCTGATGGCTCAGTCAGAAATTGACTCTATTTATGTTTTGGATGCAGAGGTCAACAATAATCTCGACAGAAGAATGTCTGTAATGGCACAGCAGTTTGGAGGCGAGGAAGCCATTGAAAAGGCTTACGGAAAAAGTATTGATCAAATACGAGAAGAGATCTTTGATAACATAAAAGAGCAATTAACTATTCAGCGTATGCAGTCTGAGCTAACTGCCGGGCTCAAGGTGACACCAGCAGAGGTTAAAAAATTCTTTAAAAATATTCCGCAAGATTCACTACCCTATTTCTCTACCGAAGTTTCAGTAGCTCAAATCGTAAAAGAGGCAGAGCCTGGAAAAGATCAAAAAGAAAAGGTCCGAAAATTATTACTTGACATAAGAAGTCAGATTGAAAGCGGAATTTCATTTGAAGTGCTCGCCAAAAAGTATTCGCAAGATCCAGGATCTGCTGCCAATGGTGGGCAGCTTGGGTTTTATAGTCGTGGCGAATTAGCTCCGGAATATGAAGCAACTGCCCTTTCGCTAAAGCCAGGCGAGACATCAATGCCGGTTGAAACACAATTTGGATTTCACCTCATTCAATTGCAGGAGAAAAGAGGGAATACATATAGGTCGCGCCATATTTTGATCACTCCACAACCAAATCAGAAAGATTATGAAAGAACTGAAAAGTATTTGGATAGTTTAAGAAATGTGATTTTGCTTGATAGCATGTCGTTTCAAGCAGCCGCGAAGGAATACTCAGATGATCAGACCACTTCCTCTGCCGGAGGCTTTTTCCAAGATGAGACCGGCGCACTTCGAGTTTCTGCGGAGCAATTAGATCCAAATATCTTCTTCACGATTGATACTATGAAAATTGGAAATATTACAAAACCAATTCGATATCAAAAAGAGGATGGTAGCTATGCATTCAGAATCATTTATTATAAAAATAAAATTGCTCCGCATCAGGCTAATTTAGATGTCGACTATCAGAAAATTGCCGCAGCAGCGCTAGCTCAGAAAAAGAACAAAAAAATTTCCGATTGGTTTGAAAAAGCCAGAGGCAATGTATACATCGAAATTGACCCTGAATACGATTATTGTAACCTCACCAACTAGGATACGATTAACAACCAGAGTAAGACTAAATAAATAAATGTATGGCCGAAAGTAAGGATGTTAAATTAGCTGACGATTTAGCTAACGATTTTAAAAAATTAGAGGAAGAAATTTCCAAAAAGATCATAGGTCAAAAAGATGTTGTCAAACTGCTGATAACCTCCTTATTCTGCAATGGACATTCACTTCTTGTTGGAGTCCCTGGTCTTGCAAAGACACTTTTGGTGCAGACAGTATCTAAATGTTTAGGCCTAGATTTCAACAGAATCCAGTTTACCCCGGACTTGATGCCTTCAGATATCTTGGGTGCTGAAACCCTCGACAAAGAACGAAATCTACGTTTCCTTCAGGGACCGATTTTCTCTAACGTTATCCTTGCTGATGAAATTAACCGAACACCTCCTAAAACACAGTCTGCACTTTTGGAAGCAATGCAGGAAGGTGCAGTTACCATTGCCGGAAAAAATTACATGCTAGATAAACCATTCTTTGTTTTGGCTACCCAAAACCCAATAGAACAAGAAGGTACTTACCCATTACCCGAGGCTCAGCTGGATCGATTCATGTTTATGATAAAACTGGATTACCCTGAATATGAAGAAGAGGTTGAAGTAATCAAGCGAACGACTTCCGAGGCTACTGATGAGGTGTCTGAAGTCGTGAGTAAAGAAATCATTCTTAATTATCAACAGCTTGTTCGCAAGGTACCCGTAGCTGATAATGTATTTGATTATACAGTAAACCTGGTAGCCAAAACCCGACCTAATGGCAAAAAGGCTGATGAAATAGCTAGAGAGTATTTGGAGTGGGGAGCTGGTCCTAGGGCAGGTCAATTCTTGATTCTTGCGGCCAAATGCAATGCGCTTATAAATGGAAAATATTCTCCTGACATAGAAGACATCAAAGAGGTAGCGGCTCCTGTTTTAAGGCATAGAATAGTCAGAAACTTTAAAGCAGAAGCAGAAGGAATCACCGAAGAGAAAATAATTGCTGACCTACTCTAGAACTGCTTTAGAAAACGAATATCGTTTTCAGAGAACAATCTTAAATCATCAATTTGATATTTAAGCATAGTGATTCTTTCTATGCCCATTCCGAATGCAAAACCACTGTATTTTGAGGAATCTATTCCGCAATTCTCAAGAACATTCGGATCAACCATTCCCGAACCTGCAATTTCCACCCATCCTGTTTGCTTGCATATCTTGCATCCTTCTCCTCCACATATAAAACAGCTGATGTCGATCTCTGCACTTGGCTCTGTAAAGGGAAAGTAAGAAGGTCTCAACCTAATTTTAGTATTCTTCCCAAACATCTCTTTAGAGAAGTGATACAACGTATTCTTTAGATCTTTGAAGCTAATATTCTCACCGACTACTAACCCTTCGACTTGGTGAAAGAAACAGTGAGCACGCGCTGATATAGCTTCATTTCTATATACTCGGCCAGGCATGATCGATCGAATCGGGGGCTTCTTTTTATTCATCAAGCGTATCTGCACATTGGAAGTGTGTGTTCTGAGTAAAATGTCCGGATTTTTCTCAACGAAGTACGTATCCTGCATCTCTCTGGCAGGGTGATTTTCAGGGAAATTTAGCGCTGTGAAATTGTTCCAATCATTATCAATCTCCGGCCCGTCTTCCACGTTGAATCCCTGACGTTCAAAAATTTCAATGATCCGACTTTTTGTTTGTGAAATTGGATGGATTGATCCCTCCACACCATATGCTCCCGGAAGAGTCACATCCACATCTGAAGTTGAAGAATTGAGTGCTGATAATGCATTGGATAGCTCTTTTAGCTTAATCTGTGCACGCTTTTTTAGTTCGTTTAAAGCAGGGCCTAGCTCCCTTTTTTGTTCTGAGGGCACACTTTTAAATTCATCAAAAAGGTCATTAATGATATTGTTTCTCCCAATGAATTTTAAGCGGAATTCTTCTAGCTCCTGCTCTGATTTAGCAGAGGCATTCTCAACTTCATTAATGAGTTCTTTGACTTTTTCAAGCATGATTTAGCAATTCAGATTTGAATCGCAAAAATACTAATTATGCAGAGGTATGCTCCTTGCTTAGTTTAATTTCTGGTGGGATTATTTGTGCCAACCTTGCCGCTTCACGCCTGGTTAGTTTTCGATCTAAGACAGCTCCAATAAAAATCGTAACTGAGGTCATTATTAACATCAGCCATAATTCTCCAATCGATTGAAAAATGACAGCCATAGTAACCACACAAATATTGTAGCCGACAAGCATCAAAGTAGAACTAGCATGATTAAAGCCAAACTTTAGAAGGACATGATGGATGTGATTTCTATCTGGAGCAAGAGGTGGTTTCCCGGACACAAGTCTTATAATCATCACCCGTAATGTATCGTATACGGGTAATACAAACAAAGCCAAGCTAGTTGCTACAGGCGCCTCAATTACTGACGGAGGTACCGGTACCGCAAGAAATTTGACCATTAAGATGGTTAACATAAACCCGAAGACCATGGAGCCAGTATCACCCATAAATACTTTGGATGGATACCAGTTGTAAAGCAGAAAACCCAAAGAAGCTCCAACAATTGTAAAAGCAAATGCTGCATCAACATAGTAGCCACTTTGCATGGCCGCCCATCCGAGGAAAGCGGAAATTACCAAGGCAATACTCCCTGCAAGACCGTCGATCCCATCAATCAGGTTAAAAGCGTTCGTCATCACAACAATCACAAAGACTGTGAACAACTCATCTAACACCCAAGGAAAATTTTCTATACCAAACAACCCGTGAAGTCCTTCAATTTTGATTCCACCAAAATAAACGACCAATAAAGCGGAGAAAATCTGCACAACTAATTTGTGGTGTGCTAGTAGACTTGATAAGTCATCCCTCACTCCCAGTAAGAAGATTAAGATGGCTCCACCTAAAAAGTACTTTTCTGAAGCCAGATCATTCATTGAAATGGCCATCAAAACAGCCATCAAGATTCCTGCAAAGATTGCAATTCCTCCAAGTGATGGTGTACTGATACTATGAACCTTTCGTTTATCTGGTCTATCTAAAAGATCAATAGATCTGAAAACCCTGATAACTACCGGCATCAGTGTAAGAGTTACAAGAAAAGAAGTTGCTATGGCAAGCGGCAGACTCATTAATTATACAGTGATTAGATCCTTTCGGACTTTAACAGACTTAAAAATGTCAATTTTTTAAGGGAATATTTAACTATTTCGGCAAAATGATTGATTTCTTAGTTGAAATGTACGAGGAAAGTCTATGAAAGAGATTTCTGCCACTCCCAGGCAGTTTTCATCATGTTATCCAGGTCTCGCTCAGACTTCCACCCTAAGACAGTATTCACCTTTTTAGTATCCGCGTATATCTTTTCAACATCTCCGGGCCTTCTATCTACAATTTCATAGTTTAGCTTAACGCCAGTTACCTTTTCAAAAGACGTAATCACCTCCAAAACGGAATTTCCTTTTCCTGTTCCCACGTTAAACATATCATAGTTGGTATCCATTTTTTCAGCATGCTCTAGTGCTGCAATATGTGCATTGGCTAAGTCTACCACATGGATGTAATCTCGTATACATGTGCCATCCGGTGTATTATAATCACCACCGAAAACATTGAGTTTTTCTCGAATACCTGCAGCAGTTTGTGTGATGAAAGGAACCAAATTATTTGGAATACCTAGAGGTAATTCTCCAATGAGTGCAGACTCATGCGCACCTGTGGGATTGAAGTAACGCAAGGAGATAGCCTTAAAATCAGGATTCGATTTGCAATAATCCTCGATGATTTCCTCACAAACCTGTTTTGTATTTCCATAAGGTGATTCAGCTTGTTGTTTTGGGAAAGATTCATCAACAGGTAGCTTTTCCGGTTCACCATATACCGTACAGGATGAAGAGAATATAAAATTTGATACATCAAACTCTTGTGAGAGCTTTAACAAATTGATAAGTGAAACCAAGTTGTTTTCGTAATAGGCCAAAGGTTTTTCCACAGACTCCCCAACTGCCTTATAAGCAGCAAAATGTATGACCCCATCAATGGTGTGATCATTAAATATTTGTTTGGTTTTTTCATAATTAACCAAGTCTATATTAATGAATGAAAAATCTGTATCAGTTATTTGTTTAAGTCGATCGAGGACACCTTCTTGAGAATTTGAAAGGTTATCAACAATGATTGGATTGTATCCCTTATTATGAAGCTCTACTACTGTATGGGATCCGATAAAGCCTAGGCCACCTGTTACAAGAATGTTTTTCATTCAGCAAAAGTACAAAATGGTTGTGGCTGGGTCTTCATGATTCTAAGATTTGAATTACGTGATAATCAATTTGACTACCCCGGCCCTAAAGGGAGTTCAAATTGATTTCATACTTTCCTAATAGAACAAAAATGAAAGATTTGTAGAGTAGAGATATTCATGGAAATGAAGTCGATTCGCTTACCGTAGAAAGACGAAAATTCATTCCAATTGAGATAAAAGCGGTAATGACTTTCCATAACCGTTTCGCCAATGCGAAAAATAAGTTCAGAGTATTATCTAAAAGTGCAGAAAAAGGATGTATTGTATATGCGTGAGAATTAGAGTTTGAATCCGAAAATTATTCTGTGATTAATTTTCAAAACACCAACTTTCTGAGATCTTCACTGGTGAAACATAGCTTTTTGTTATTTATTAATAAGGAATCAATTTGATTTACCCCGGCCCTAAAGGGAGTTCAAATTGGTTCTACTTATCCTAGAATAAACAACAACTAAAATCCAACTAATCTTTTCAGAACAAAAGGCTTGTTTAAAATATCTGAGGTAAGATTTTTATTTAGGTTTTAAATACTATTCCTTCTTGAAAAGTTTTGCGAAGAACTGCCCTTTAGGGAATTAAAAGGGTAATATTTAGATTGGTTATTCCTAAAAATCTTTCTCAGATATAAGCAAAGATTAATCACATAAGAATAAACGAAATGTAAACCACAGGGAATTAAAACAGCCAATAGCTAAAGGCTAAAGCCAACAGCTAATACGCGTTTTGATCTCCTTTAATGATTGCCATGGCAGTCAAAATGATAATCTTAAGATCCAGGATTAACGACCAATTTTTTACGTAGAATCGGTCCAGCTTCACACGACCACTCATGTCGCTTAACTCGGATGTCTCTCCTCTAAAACCCCTTGCTTGTGCTAAACCTGTAATCCCAGGCTTCACAGCATGTCTCTGCCAAAACCGATCGATTTTAGGTTGAAACTCTTCATTAAGTTTAATAGGGTGTGGTCGCGGACCCACTACTGACATATCCCCTAAGAATACATTAATGAATTGTGGTAGTTCGTCAATAGAAGTTTTTCTGAGGATCGCTCCAATCTTAGTGATTCGATTATCGTTTTTGGTTGCCTGTTTGAATTCGGCATTTTTCTGGAAGGTCATTGTTCGAAACTTCCAGCATAGGAAATCTTTGTTATCCTTACCATGTCTTTTTTGCTTAAAGAAGATCGGCCCTTTTGATTCCATTTTGATAAGAAGACCAATAATAGGAACCAACCAAGAAAAAATGAGGATTATAAATATTGAGGAAAAAACAATATCAAATGAACGTTTGATAAAGCGATTGACCAGACTATCTAATGGGATTGTATTAACGTTTATTATTGGTATACTCCCAAATTGCTCAATGGAAAGGTTATAATTTGAAAGTCTGGAGAACTGAGAAATTAGATTAACTTTTATCAGGTTATTCTCTGCAAAGTCAATCACATCTTTAACCTGCTCATCACTCAACTGTGGTAGGCAGCAAAAAACAATATCTGCACCTTTCTCAATTGTATAGTCTTCGAATTTATTTAGTGAAGCATCAGCAGTTTCTTTATCATCTACCACACCAACAAGCTGATAGCCTAACTCAGGCGTTTCTTTGAAGTATTGTGATAAAGAATCAGATAAATCTCCTTTTCCAATAATCACCACCTTTCTGATGTTATAGCCCTTGATTCTATAGTACCTGATCAAATAATGCCAAATGCTCCTCCATCCAAGAATCAAAACCGTGAAAACTAGATAGGTAACAAACAGATACTTTCTTGAATAATCAACTGGCTGCAACGCAAACCAGAGGGCAAAAACAATAGAGAGGTTAATAACCAGGCCCGTCAGCACCTTATTCAGGTGATCTAGGAGCCGAGAGTTTCGGTTAATCCTTTGTAGGTTAGAACTAAAGAAAACACCTATCCAAACTACATTTAGAATTAACTGTAGCAGTTGATAATCCCTAGAAGGGATTAAATTTCCAAATCGATATTCATTTGCTACAAATACTCCAATATTCAGGCAAGCCAAATCCACCAAGAGGAATATGATTGGGAAATATGGAGAATACCGATGATGAGAAGGCATATTTTTATCTTAATGCAATGCCAAAATAAACAAATTCAAGGTCGGTATCACCATTGTTAATCAATTCATGCTCAGTAGCGGATGGTATTCTTAAAAAAGTTCCAGGTCTTAGCTCAACTTTAGTTTCACCAACAGTATATTCACCTGAGCCACTAATAAAAAAAAACAGTTCCTCCATTGTTGGATGAGAATGTCTTTCACAAATTTCATCTGGTTTAAAAATGCCATATGCAAATTGCGTCATAGTTGTTGGACAATCCTCATTCTTAAGAAAAACTTTCTTTAAGCCAGAAAGGTGAGCCGTTGGCTCACCTTTTATTTCTTCTAAATACGCAAATAATCTATCAGGCATTTTCCAATTTCTTCTTTTCTATTTGCTCTGAAATCCATCGGTAGGTTATCTCAGTACTTTTACGTAATGGCATTGAGGGTTCCCAATCTAATTTTTGACGTATCAATGTATTATCTGAGTTACGCCCTGCAACACCAGTAGGACCTTCAATGTTTTTCAATGTCAATTTTTTCCCAGAAATATCAATTATCATTTTTGCATAGTCATTGATTGATATCATTTCCTCAGAACCGATATTTACTGGCCCAGTAAAGTCTGATTCCATTAACCTCCTTACTCCCTCAACACATTCATCTACAAGTAAAAAAGATCTTGTTTGTTTACCATCTCCCCAAACCTCAATAACGTCATTTTCCTGAGCCATTGCAACCTTACGACATAATGCTGCAGGAGCTTTTTCTCTTCCTCCATCCCAAGTACCTTGAGGTCCAAAAATATTGTGGAACCTTGCTACTCGAACTTCAATCCCGTGATTCCTATTATAGGTTAAATACAATCTTTCACTAAAAAGCTTTTCCCACCCATACTCGCTATCTGGAGCTGCCGGATATGCTGAATCCTCTGAACACTTGGGATTATCTGGATCCATTTGATTGTACTCAGGATACATGCAGGCCGAAGAAGAATAAAATATTTTTTTTATTCCTTTAGTTTTTACCTCATCAAGAACATTGAGATTACATAAAGCAGAGTTATGCATTATGTCAGAGTCATTATCTCCAGTAAATACAAATCCGGCTCCACCCATATCTGCAGCTAATTGATAAACCTCATCTAAATCTGAGGTCACTACTTCTGCAACAGTCTTCATGTCTCTTAAATCCCCAATAATAAACTCATCAGAAGCAATATTACCATATTCATTTTCCTTTAAATCCACCCCGCGAACCCAGTATCCCTCTTCTTTCAACCGCTTCACGAGGTGACCACCAATAAACCCCCCAGCTCCACAAACTAATGCCTTTTTCATATTTAATCCTTAAAAAAATTTCCTTTTATTAATTCCGCAAAATTATAATAAATAAACAGAGGAACAATTTCTATATATCTTTTCCATAATCTTTTTGGTTCCATTAGCAATCGGAAAAACCACTCCATTCCAATTTTCTGAATCCAATTTGGTGCCTGCTTAACATTTCCGATATGGAAATCAAATGCAGCTCCAACACAACAGATGTAACTTACGCTAGTGAATTTTGAAAGATTTGAAGCAAAAGCTTCCTGTTTTGGACTGCTCAAACCAATCCAAACTATATCTGCATTACTTTGATTTATTTGTTCAGCTATTTCTTCGTAATCATAATCCTTGACTTGAAGAAATGGTGGACAAAATGTCCCAACGATATTCGCTCCAAACTTATTTTCACAGACTTCCTTTAGTGAGTCTGCAACACCTTCATTCCCCCCACATAAGTAATGCGTCAAATTTGAATTTGCTGAGGCTCTCATAGTTTCCTCAAAAAAGTCAGGTCCGTAGCATCGCTTCATTTCTTTTGCTCCTTTTAAACGACCTACCCATACGCCTGGCATACCATCTGGAAGATTTGTATTAAAAGAAAGGAGAATTTCTCTAAATCTATTGTCTCGAACTGATGTTACAAGACCATGTGCTCCGGTTGCACTAATGCATTTGTTTTCTTTAGACTTATTGTCAATATTCTTGATAAATGTAGATATCGAATACCTATACAAGGGGATTCCCAAAATATTTACAGTATCATTTTTGTTCATTTTGAATAATTTCAGTCAAGACATTACAAATATTATTTTTATAAATTTCTTCTCTAAACCTCTTATCATACTTTATTCTAGATTGTTCTCCAAGCTTAAGCCTTAGTGATTTGTTTTCAATCAGTTTTTCCAAATTGGAATTTAACTCAGATTGATCTTTTGGTTTAATTAAGAATCCATTTGAATTATCCACCATGCTTGGTATACCTCTCCATTTCGTCGATACAATTGGTAAAGAAAACATCATTGCTTCCAGTATAACCACTGGGAAATTTTCATTTTCATAGAAAGTTGGAAAGCAAAAGATATCTGCCTTTTTAAAAAGTTTTTCCTTTTCATCACCCACTTTTATGCCTAAAAATTTTGCAATCCCTTTCGTAACTGATGGGTGACTTCTTATTTTTTCTTCAAGAGATTTGGAAGTCATTCCTCCTACAAACTCTGCGTTGATTTTTAGTCCTTTTTGCGTCAGTGACTCTACTGAATCTAAGAGCTTTAATACCCCCTTTGATTCAATAATATTACCAACATAAAGAATGGTTACCATTTCTTCCGAAACCTCTTCTTTCTTTACACTTTCATTACCTACTCCATAAGGTACTATCTCAATCTTCTTAGCTTGTAAGAACGATAATTCTCTTACATTGAATTCAGAAAGACCAATACATGCCTCAACTCCAAAGAAAGCCTTTTTAAAAAGAAATTTTAAAATGCTCATTTTTCTGTAGGATTCCTCGAGACCCATTGCATGGAAATGCAACACAAATGAACAGTTAAACCTTCGCAGATAAATCAATGAAATAATATCACGAATTATTGGCACCATACCGGTACCTGCTGGTGGGTAATAAACCAAATCAATATTTTCTTTTAATATTATCTTCCGAGCATTATTTAAAAGCTTAATTATTAGCCATATCTTTCTAAAACTAAAACGACCAACCTGATCAATCTCAGATGAATAATTCATTCTTAGAAAATGCATTTCTAATGAATTACATCGAGCCTCAGTGATTTTCTGAATCATTACAGATTGTCCATGGTAAGGGGGTGGCGTCTGACCAATAATTAGTACTTGCCCTTTAGATTGATTCATACTTTTTCTTCATTTGATAAAAGTTTTCAACTTTATGTGCAGATATAAAAAATAATAGACTATAACAGATATTTTTTGCAATATGATCTAGTGCATTATCAAATATTCCATTTAGCGGTGTAATAACGAAAACCCCTACAGAGATAAAAAATAGACATGTCGCTAACCTATTTTTTGATTTTATAGCTCCTCTTGAAGCTCCTAATATGAAAACTGAGATAAAGACAGCATAGAGTGTCACACCGATGTATCCTGTCTCTACATATAACTTCAAGTAATCATTATGCATTTCCCAATATTCACCAATAGCTTTTTCAACCATGAAACCTGATGTACCAAAACCGTTTCCTTTGTATGGTGATTGATTGTTTTCAGCTGCTAACCAGAAATTCTCTCGTCCTTTTTTTTGAATCAAATCATAGATTTGGAAAATCTTACCACTAAAAAGTAGGGTTTCAGCCACTTGAGCATGCTTATCCGTATAGAACATTCTGTTCTTAATCGGGTCAAATCGAAAAACTAAAAAGAAAGCTAGAAATATTAAAAAACAGCCTAGAATTAATGATGCAATTAGTATTCTGAATTTCCTTTCACGAATCAAATAAATCAAAAAGATTAAACCAATAGATGTAATTAGTCCTGCAATCAACGCCCGCTGAAGAGATAATAGAGCAATGGTAAAGCATAGAAGAAAGGAGAAAAGTAAAAGTTTCTTTCGAAAGAACAGGAAGAAAACAAGAAAGTATATTGATCCAACTGACATCAAATATTTTGTCGAATGAATCCCTCCAAACCCTACAAATCTTGGATCAGTTTGGAACCTCGGATGCAGGTATTCCACAAGAAATAGTTCTCCGAATACGCTAAGTAATGCATATGCAATAATGATAAAATTAAGGCTACTTACGGTTCTTGAAATATCTTCACCGTTTTGCGACAAAAAAATTAAGGTGAGGGTAAGAGAGAGCCATACTTTGTTTATATACCTCAAAGAATTAATCAGCGAAACTGACCACAATAAAGTAAGACTGAAATAAAGCACCATTAAGATGAAACAAGAAATAACTAGATAAAAGCTTATTGATCTTGTCATTTTGGGATGTTTCCATATAACAATCAAAGCGCCAACACCAATTATAAAAAGCTGCTTGGAGTACTCAAGGCTAATACCTATTCCAGGAATTTCACCAGGTATTGTAAAAAAACTAAGGAACAAAAGGAAAATAACAACCTTGTAGTGTTCTACTGTGAGTCTAGATTTTAATATAGCTTCTTGGTAAGTATGGTTTTGCTCATCCATCAAATCTATTCTGGAATTTCAGAAAGAATATTAAGGTATTTTTTGGTTGCAAATATTGTGTTTATGAAAAGAACTAAACCATAGAAAAGGAGGTATAACATATATATCTCATTTCCAATAGGAATCAAATTAGATGCAATCACTACCAAGAAATAAATAGTTATGTTACCCGGAAACCCAATTAACTGCCTAGCGATCAAAACTAAATCACCAATATTTTTCGGAAATGAAAGTTTCTTGGTGAGCACCCCTTCTTCTGAAAAATGCACAACATTAAACTTTGAGTATTTATCAATGTAGTCAAAATATTCCTTTGATCTGGCTTTATCTATCGTATTTAACATATCAAAACAAGCTGTAAATCGAGGGAATCCACTACTCCCAATACTTCCAAGTAATCCTAAAATAAACCAGTAGATATCACCTTCTGAGAAAAATAAAGAAGCACCCAAACAAACATAAAATGATGATCCCTGAAAATAGTGAACAACTCTGTCAAAATACTTTCCCGCAACGTTAATTTTACCGGATTTAGAAGGAAAAACATGGCTGTAATATCTTGCTAATTCCCCATCTACATGATCTAAAAAATAGAATCCGAAAATTAATAATGCTGAAATTAAATACTTATGTTCAATTTCAAATAGTAAAATAATAGACCCTGCTATGGATAATATTAAACTGGATAAAGTAACTAAATTGGGTTTTATGGACACTTTTACACATAAATATGTAAAATAAATGCTCCCCTTTCTTATCAAATATCTTGAAATCCAATAAGGTTCGTTAGCATTTTTCTGGGCAATTTTTTTAAACTCACTAATGCTCATACAATCAAATTCTTAATAAATTTCACATCGGCATTTTTAATCCCTATCAACGATATAACAACTAGTATACCAATTGTTATCAAACAAAAAACAGTCAAACTAAGGCCGATATAACTATAAAATAATGATCCTCCAATAATTAAAAACATTATAGCTAAATATGCAATTACTGAAAAAGTAATCTCACGATCCCGTTGATGCGAAATAAATAATAAAAAGCACATAATAACAATTAAGAACTCTGAAATCACGTATGCTTTGGCCAAACCAACAGCCCCTGCTGCATTGATTAAAAGAACTGATCCTGCTATATTGAATAACATGCCAGAACCAGATATCACCGCCATCAATCTTTGATTGCCTCCTGCTCTAAAATAATTGGCCCAGAAAGTTGAAATTGTAAAAAGAGGGAATACCCAAATTAAAACCCTAAGGATTGGGATGCTTGATTTAAGCTCTTCTCCGTAAAATACTAAGATCAAACTATCACTAAAATAGAAGAGTATTAATGTTGAGAGAAAAAGAATGGGAAATATTATTTTGAATACTTTAAAAGCAGATTTACCTATCGAATTCTTGTTTTTTTGCGCCCTAGATAATTTAGGAAAAATTGCCTGCATCAAAGTACTTACACCCATCTGTAAAGCAAATAAGACAAAAAATGCACTGTTATAATATGCGACAACATCACGACTCTTCATATTTTCAAGAAATACAACTCCGATTCTATTGTAAGAGAGTGAAAAGAACATATTTAATGCAACGGGCCATGACTCTCTAATAAAGAATTTCAAAATTGAGTTATCAATTCTTAAGGAGAAACTAAATGCTCTTCTAAATACTTTATATGATATAATTACTGATATAATTCCTCCTAAAATATAACCAAAGGCAAATCCCCATATATCAGAAAATACAATCAACAACAAGATTGCGAGGATACTTATCACAGCTCGTTCCACAATTATCAATCTGGCAGTAATGTGCATTTTTTCAATTCCAATAAATGGGATATGAAAGAATTCAGCTAAGCTTATTAGAATTGCATATACCGAGAAGCAAAAAAGCAAGATTAATTGGTCACCTGAGTATTCAAAAAAAATCCCCGATACCATCAATAAAACTCCCGCCAGGACAACCACTAAAATTTTTAGTGAAATAACCTTGGAAATGAAATCCTCGGCACTAATATTTCCCTGAGCTATCTCTCTCACTCCAACAATTCCCAATCCAAAATTGAATAGAGGAGCCCATAGCCCAACATAAAGCAAAAAGTATGATGCCAGTCCATAGTCATTCAAGGGTACAATTCTTGCAAGTAATGCAATGGTTACAAAATAGGCCACCCTATAAAATATTTGACCTAAAGCAAGCCATGAAAAGTTTTTTAAAAATGTACTACTTGCAAGTTTTCTATACATTAATCCATGTTTGAGAAAAAATTATATATTCTTTCAGAGCTTTTTCCATCATGGAATTTCCAAAACATTTCTTTTACCTCTTCATGATTATATTTTTCAAGATATTCAGCCTCAGTCCTTCCAAGTCTAGATATCTCTTTCATTAACTGCTGACTATTTGTGGCTTTGGGACCAGGAGTTACAGAACTGTAATCAAAGTACAAATCACGATCTTGTGTAGAATATTTCTCTAGGTCAAAAGGGTAGAATATAATTGGCTTATTTGTTAATAAAAAGTCTATGTAAATGGAGGAATAATCAGTGATTAAGCAATGAACTTCATTTAAAAAAGGATAGACATCTAAATTATTTGGCAGTAAATGAATGTGTGAGAACTTTTCAAAAATGGAAGTGTCAATACTAGTTAACGGATGTAGTTTTATGAAATATTTATATTTTTCTTTCACGCAAATTTTGTTCAACTCAGAAAAATCTATCTTTGAATCCGTTAAAAAATCATTCCCTGAATCTCTCCAAGTTGGCATATAGATAATTAGCTTCTCATCACTATTATACTTTGATTGTATGTACTGAGGAAGTGCATCATTTTCTGAAGTAAAAAAGGAATCATTTCGTGGATAACCGCATATTATGCATTTTTCTTTCTCAACTTTAAAAGATCGAGAAAACATTTCCTTGGTCATTTCGGAAGTAGCTAAAAAATAATGCGAGGATTTAAGTCTTAAGATAAATAACGACATAAACCATCTTGGCAAATACTTTGGATTAAACAATTTCGCAGAAGGTCCACTTTTTATATCATAATTTAGTTTTTTTAGAGGAACTCCATGCCATAGGTTGGTTATAATACTACCACCAGATAACCAATAATTTATATCAAATACATAGGAGTTTAAAAATTGATATTTTGCCTTTAAAGACAGTTTGATCCCATTTAACGACCATTGATAATATGCCTCAAAGCCATCTTTCCTGATTTTATTAATATCAATATTTCTCCTAACAAGCCATACTATTCTTATACCCTTATTCTGTTTTCTTATGTACTTAGCCAGATATTTTCCATTACTAAATGAATTGTAATCTCCACCAAAAGACCATATTGAAACATCCCTTTTTGACAAAAAAGAAAATAAATATAGGAGATACAAAATAGGCCTAAATACCTTTAGTCCAGAATTGAAAATGCTTCGAATCTTCTTCATGTTTGTACTAAAAACTGGAATTACCTATCCGAATATCTCTCTGGCCTTTTGCAGATCTTCATTGAAGTCAACCTCTATAAATTTAGCATCTTCGATATCAAAGGTTGAAACTTTTTGATCAAGTTCAATTGCTGCTTGAACAGCTTCCTCCATATAAAGCTGAAGTCCTTTTTTATAGAATAAATATTTAGATTGATGTTTTAAAAACTCAATCATATGACTGGAAAATTTTGCAATTCCTAAAAACTCCCCATCAGCTTGATCATGTTCTATTTCCTTTGAGATTTTAATTAATGAACCATGTTCATTATGCTGAACTTTCATTTCTTCTGATCCACATTTCTTTTTTTCAAATGGAAGTACGATATCTTCTCCTGACCTAATAAGCCTTCGCCAAACTTTTTCCTCTACTAAAGTATCTGCATGTAGAAAAAGAAAGTTATCCTTTAAATGCGGTAAAGCCATATATAACGACCCTAGTACATTACATTGATCCCAAAATGGATTATGGATTGTTGTTATATGCAATTGAGAATACTCCTTGACTTTTTCTTCAATTTTACCAAATTGGAATCCCGTTACAATCAAAATCTCCTTAACTCCCAATTTTGACAGCATTTGAAGATTAAAATCCAAAAGTGTGTTGCCTTTTGATAATTCTAAAAGTGATTTTGGGGTATCTTCTGTCAATTCTCCTAGTCGACTTCCTTTTCCCGCTGCTAAAATTACACCTGTCATAGTGAGTTACTTATAATGTCTTTAATTGTATTTATATCTGAATAACACGGATCCATCTCTACATTACCTGTTACCTCCATTGCAAGATTAGAAACTTCTGATTCCTTAATTCCAAAATCAGATAGGCTTATATCAATCCCAAGACGGACTTTAAACTCAAGTATTTTATTAACAAGGCTATTAGGTTGATAACCTAATAGCCTTGATAGACTCATAAATTTTTCTGTTTTACTAATGATCGGTAACCATCCGTTATATAACATAATCAATCCTTGAGCATGAGATGTATTCGTTCGAGGACCGATTACATATTGGATTCTGTGTGGTAAACAGGTTGAACTGAGAGCCAAGTTGACTCCCATTAAAGAACTTGTTATAGCCATACATTCAATATCTTTTTCAGATCTTGTCGCTACTGCCTCAGGTAAAGAGTTAAAAACATTTCTTATTGCATTTATTGACTGATATTCAACTAGAGGAGTTGAAGCAACAGAAAGAAATGTTTCAATTGCATGAGTCAGGCAATCAAATCCAGACTCAGCCATCAATTGGTCTGGTGCGCTCTTATACAATTGAAAATCTATTAAAACAGTGCTTGGTTGAATCAATTCACCACGCAGACCTCCTTTTTTTTTATTCTTGGTATCCTCTAAGATTGCTCCGTATGAGAGTTCTGCTCCTGTCCCAGCTGTTGTTGGTACTGCAATCAAATTGATCTTATAACCTTCAAGGCTTTTTCTTTTATAAAAAAAGTCTTCCATATGCTGGGACCATGCTACTGATAATGCCTTTCCTGAATCAATAGTAGAACCGCCACCGACCGCAATAATGCAGTCAGGTTTCTTGCATTTGCTCACTATTTCATTAAGCATATTTAGAGGGGCATTGGGCAAAACTTCAGAGTAAACCGACAGATTATGATCCCTTCTTATTTCAGTAAGCACATTTGATTGATTCAGATGAGCAAGAATCGAGGGACTTGTGAGTAGCAATATCTCTCTATGACTATCGTCAATTAAGTCTTTAATTTTATTGACATTTCCAAAGTGGACATTGGGCAAAATCTTATAGCCTTTCATAAATTTCTTACTGTCTCATTTTCGTGTACAACCTGCATCTTCTGAATATCATTATGAGCTTTGTAGATTGGAGTTAAGCTCTCAATTAGCTTTTTGTAGAGAGAAAAATATTCATAATAAATTTTATGATTATCAGTAGATGGATTGATTATCTTCCTTATGCGAACAACCTTCTTAAGGGCTTCTTCAATCGAATTGAATTGATTATTTGAAATTGCCATTAATATGAATGCACCGATTGAGGTACTTTCAAAGTTCTCAACAACATAAACTGGCTTATTACAAACATCAGCTTTAATTTGATTGATCAAGTCAAACCTTGCCAAACCTCCACTAACGGTAATTGAATTAACATCTATAGAACCATCTTCAATGAGCTCCATCAAATGTCTTGTAACATATGCAGTTGATTCAAAAACCGCCCTAGAGAAATCCTTACTTTTATGACTTCTTTGCACACCAAAAAAACAAGCTGATGCGTCCGGCGCTACAACTGGTGCTCGTTCACCTAACAGATAAGGGATAAAGAGAAGTCCATTTGCTCCAACTTTGGAACTCTGTGCATCATTCTCCATCTTAAAATACACTGACTGATTGCCCTTTTTAAAAAAAGCTTGTTTATACCATTCAATTATACCGCCACCCAAATTATTAGACGCACCAATTAAGTATTTATCGAGAAGATCAACTCTTTGATTTAAGAGTACACTTTTGGATGCATTACTAGGTTTGTCATTTAATAAGCGCAATGAAGTTACTGTTCCTGAGACATCACATGCATTATAATTTTCTCCATTACTTGAGCCAATTACAGCACATATAGCGTCATAAGTTGTCAATATAAACTTGCAATCTTGAGATAAATTAAACCTTGACTTAAGCGTATTATCCAATGACAAGGTAGTCCCTATTGGTGTCACTTTTGGAAGAGTGGAAATATCAATTCCTAAATCTTCAATAATTTCGTTACAATAATCACTTCCATTATGAAATGCTTTTGAAGCATTGAGTGGATCCGTGAAAACTTCTCCAGTGAAGTAATAATTCAAATATTCAGCTGCACCAAGCCAGTATTTCACATTCTCGAATGTTTGAGGCTCATTGTTTTTAAACCAAAGAGCTTTGGGTATTAAGGATGCAGTAGCACATGTTAAATTATCTTGCTTTTCATACTTCCTGAATAATGATGTGCTTTTAATTGATTTAACTTCATTTAAAGATCTTTTATCTGATACCATCAAGACCTTAGTGATTGGATTCATCAATTTATCCACCCCAACAATGCATGAAGAACTTGTAGTTACAGATACAAATTTTATCTCTCGCGATAAGTTTGTGTTCTCTGAAATGTCGTTCATTATCTTATCTAAAAGATCGACCCATTCATTTACATCTTGCTCTACTTTAACATCGAATAAAGTAGTGTGAACTGGAAATGACTTGGAATATAACTGATGACCAAGCTCATTGAATAATATACCTCTTATTGACTTAAGGCCTAGATTAATTATTAAGTACATAATTTATAAAGTGAATTTTTTTATGTAATCCGAAAAAAGTGTTGATAAGTCATTACCAAGATATTGATGGTACTTACTTTCATTGAATTCTTTTTCGCTGTGTAAGTATTTTTTCATCGATTCCATATTAGCAACTTTTAGCGCAGTAGAAACATTTATTTTAATGACGCCATAAGAGATTGCTTTTGCTATCATCTTATCAGGCATACCGGTACCTCCATGTAAAACAAAAAACTGATCACCAGAAAGGTCTCTCGCTTTTTTTAATAAATCAATATCTATTGATTTGGTACTTTTATAAAAACCATGGGCGTTTCCAATGGCAAGAGCTAGCATATCATACTTCGTTTTACTAGTAAAGTCCAAAAGCTCAGATTCTGAATAAACGTCTGATTCTTCAGTTCCAAAACCATCTTCAACGCCTCCAATTGAACCCAGTTCAACTTCAAGAAGACAGTCATTATCATTGGCTATTTTAAATATTTCATTTGAATTTTTAATATTCTCTGAGAGTGGCGTATGAGATCCATCAAACATTACAGAAGCAAAGCCTGAATGGATGCATGTCTCAATAATTTCTTTATCAGAACAATGATCAAGATGAAAGAAAAGCAAATCTGATTGATATCGATCAACAATATGTTTCAGTCCAATAATGTTATCGAAGAATTTAATATACTTCTGTGAAATTTGAGCAATAACTGGTGCATCATATTTTCGTGAAACTTCTTCGAGAATCGCCAAATGAGATATATTTTGAATATTAAATGCTAGAAGTGATTTGCCATCACTAAAACATTGGGATATTACACTTTTTAAGTTTGACATAATACTTAATTCAATCGGGATTAATTAGATGTTTTAATGAAAATGGTACTCCAATTCCTCCAAACCACATTAATCAATGCGGTAATTATTCCAAGAAATGTAAAAACTGCAACAATAATTGCTCTTTTTGGCTTACTTTTTTTCTCAGGAATTCTGACTGGCTCCAATACAGTAAAAACCGGAGTTTCTTCTTCAATCTTTATTTTAGCTTGCTCAAGTTGAGTTGCAAGTCCTTTATACACTTCGAAAGAAATATTTAATTCATTTTGGAGTCTTTCGTATTCCGTATTAACAATAGAGTTTGATATATTCCTGTTCCTATCGGCAAATCTTGCTAATTCTTCTTGTTTTGATTCGTATTCTTTTTTTGCCTCTGTAAACCGTTCTTCTATAAAAGATAAATTGGTCGTTAACTTCTCAATCTTATAATCGATAATACTTTGTGTTAATTCATTCACTAATAGATCCGTCACCATCGCAGAGGCTACTGGATCGGGCATTTCAACTGTCACACTTATGGTACCTGTATTGGTGTCGATAAAAACTGTTAAACGATCTTTAAATTTCTCAATTAATTCCCAATCATTTTTTGAAAACCTGACCAAACCGTATTCATTTAACTTAAAATCCTCTGTACCATTGATAACATTCCTTATTTTGCTTGGTAGACCAATGGTGTAATTGGTCATAAGTTCGAATAGTGAAGGTCTATCTATTTCTTTGATATAATTAAAGCTTGATATGGTTGTATCTAGCTTCTCGAAATAAACAGGGGTGTTAATAAGCTTTCTCATAAATGGAGTGCTCTTCACTATTTCTGGAAATAATTCTGGTGATAATTCACCTGAAGCACCTAGACCGGATAGGTCAAAACCTGCTAATCCTGCTAATCCCCCTAATCCTCCTAAATTAGCAGATACTCCATCTTGGTTTTCTGGAATTAATTTACATGAGGCCTTAAACTCAACCTTTGAAATTAAGGCTATCAAAATCCCAAAAAACAGAAAAATTGAGGAAATTTTTAAAATAAAGACCCTATTGGATAGGATTAAACGTATCAGTTGGAAAAAGTCAATTGCATCTTCCTGAACTATTGATTTTTCCTTCTCCATTAGTTCGTCAATCTATCAATGATTAATGCTATCGTTGCTAAAGAAGAAGTTATCCCAAGTACCTCTTGTACGGATAATTTTTGCTTTACTTCTTGCTGCGGAACAAAAATATCTGACCCTGGCTCAATATTAGGATACAACTTAATCCATAAAAAGCTTTTCGTCCTTCTAGCACGCCCATTCGGATAAACCACATATGCTTTTGATTTTTTTGCTTTGTCGCTAAATCCTCCGGATAAGGAAATATAATTCTTGAAGTTGGTAGATTTATCATACTTAACTCTAGTAGGATATAAAACCTCTCCTCTAACACGAACAGTTTGCAACTGCTTGGGCAAGCTAATCACATCACCATCTTGCAAAATGATGTTATGCTTTGAATCAGGGTCACTCAATGCTTTATCCAATTCAATACCAACACCTTCTCTATCCACGTATTCTTCGCCTATCTCATCCAAAGAATCTCGTTTGATTAAGCCCTCTAGCTGCTGTCTCCTGTAAGTATTACCAATGCTTGTTTCGGTAGTCACATCATCATTAATAGATAAATCCCTTATCAATGAAGCTCCTTTGGGATATGCGTAGGTGGTGAGTCCTCCGGCTCTTGCTATTAAATCCGTTATTTTATCTTCTTCTGTTTCCAAAGCATAAACCCCAGGCTTCATCACCTCACCTTCAATCTTCACCGTCTTTTGTGTCCTGAATAGTGCCGTCGCTTTGATGGTTACAACATCAAAGGGCTCCAGAACAAATGTAGAAGCCGAAGTATCCGTTTCTAGATTTTCCGCAATAGAAAAATCAAAAAGAAAAGCGGTTCTGAATTCTTTTGAATCCTTTGAAACTCTTCGAGCGACCTCAACGGAAGAAGTGTTAGCTGAAGATAATAATCCTCCTGAGATAGTAACCAAATCTTCAACCGTCATTCCTTCCACAAAAGGATATTTTCCTCCGTTCTTAACTTCTCCTAGTATAGTTACATTCTTTCGTTCTTCTACATCAAAGATTGAGGCGACTCGTATTAAGTCATCTTCTAAAAGTTCATGATCTTCTTTCCCTTCAAGCACGTTGCTTACATTGAATGTTACATTAGAGAAAGAAAGATCATTATTTAGCCTAATAATATTTCCACGTTCTTTAAAGGCATTCCTACTAACCTCCACTACTTTGAGTATTTCACTTAAGGTAAGATTTTCAGTTAGTTCATAATAGCCCGGATAATGAACGGCTCCTTCTACTTTAATACGACCTGAATAATATGAAGGGATTGGTGCTACATAAATCGAATCTCCTCCTACCAGTGAGGAAGAGTCAAATTCATTTTTAATGACCGTTTTTACAGTTTTTCTCCCATTTCCCAACCTAAATATATTCAGATAATCTTTCTTTCCTTCCGGTGTAAACCCTCCAGATACTTTTAAGAGATCATCGACTGACTCACCATCCATAAACTCATATATTGCAGGTTGCTTTACACTTCCGGCAAACTTTACCCTATTTTGATACGGTCGGACTACAATGATGTCCTCGTCTCTTAACTGAGGATTACCTCCAGATTCTCCAAAGTAGAAGTACTTATATATATCTAATGTTGCAATCTTTTCATTATTCCTAATCACTTCAATATTTCTCATGGATCCATCCTCATTTGGACCTCCTGCTGCATACAGCGCATTAAAGGCAGATGAAAAAGATGATAGTGAATAAGTTCCCGGACGCTTAACATTACCAACGACATTTACCTTTATCGTACGAATATTTCCAATGGAGAACTGTAAATAAGTATTTGGATTTCTTCCTTTAAGACCTGAATAAATAGTTGACAGTCTATTAAAGGTTCGATTTTTTGCTTCTTCTACACTTAGTCCTGATAGGCTAATTGGTCCCACCCCGCTAACTAAAATATTACCATCGGGAGAGATCACTTGTTGATAGGTGATTTCTGATGCACCATATACATCAATAATCACCTCGTCTCCGGGACCTAACACATAATTCTTAGGTGTAGCAGCATTAGGTGAGGGTTCAAATGTGAATGAAGATTCAAAAATTTCTGACCCGAAAATTTTCAACCCTTTTTTCTTGAGTGAATCAGTTTCGATTAAGTCATCGAAAAAACCAACCTTTTCTTGATTAGAATAATCGTCTCGTAAGCGAGAGTCACTACCTGTAAGTCCAGCATCACCACCTCCGGCTGATTGAAGTTTTGCTATTCGACTCCTTAGTTTTGAAATCTGCATAGAGGACATTCCTCTTTGTTGAGCAAGCAACTCAAGCTGCTGCATGGTCAATCCTGAACTCTCCGCTCGATCAACAAATGCTTGTACTTGTTTGTCTGACAGATCATCGACATTCACAGAGCTTAAGTCATTGATGTCTTGTGCATTACTTATGGATGCAACGACTATTGCTAATAACAAAAATATCCTTTTAATAAAGGTTTGCATAGTGGCTTTTCTAATGAAACGGCAAAACTATAAAGGATGGATTTAATATGTTGTCTTTATTCTGGGATAAATCTGATTTTTACTTTTGGCGCAAAAAAAAACTTTACTTATTAAATAAAATTTTCAAAGCGTTCAAGTATAACCCACCCCTATCCCAGAAGCGTCTGACCGCCCCCAAGGAGGGGACTGATCCTACTGAGGAAGGATAAAAGTTTTTTAATATTTTGATTTATCCATCATTTCATCCTCTATCCCGCTCTGAAGAGGGGATCTTTAATATGGTAATACAATAAAATTCGGATTCAATAAATTGGGTTTATTGTATTCCAATGGAGTGACTTCATCTTCCTGAACAACACTACCACCTGCCTCAGATACTATAGCGTGTGCAGCAGCGGTATCCCATTCCATTGTAGGGCCAAAACGTGGATAAACATCAGCATCTCCTGATGCTACCAATAGAAATTTCAAAGAACTACCTTTCGAGACGACTTCTGGATCTTTTAAAGAGTTAACAAACTCCTGTGTCTGATCGCTCATATGTGATCGCGATGCTACTACCTTGAGTCCTATATCGGTTAATGAACGGTTTGAGACTTTGAGATTATCAACGCTACCATTCATTTCTTTAAAAGCTCCTTTGTCTTTCAGTCCCCAATAAAGCTCACCAAGAACTGGTGGGTAAACCACTCCCATTATTGGGATTCCTTTATTTATCAAGGCTATATTGACAGTGAATTCGCCATTTCTTTTAATAAACTCTTTAGTCCCATCTAGTGGATCTACCATCCAAAAATATTCCCATTTCGATCGTTCTTCGTATGGAATATTCCTGCCCTCTTCACTCAATATTGGAATATTTGTTTCTTTCAAAAAGGAAACGATTTTGTTGTGAGCTGCCTTGTCAGCTCTGGTTAAGGGCGAATCATCTGCTTTGGATTCCACATTGAAATCACCTGACTCATAAATCTTCAGTATTTCAGCTCCGGCTGCAATCGAAGCTTTTTTTGCTGTTTCTATTAAGCTTTCTAAATCAATCATATGATCATGCCTGCAGCCACAGTTTCATTGGTTCCTTCATCAACTAAAATGATACTGCCTGTATTTCTGTTCTTTCTATATGAATCAACTAGCAAAGGACGTGTAGTTCTTAATTGCGCACGGCAAATATCATTAGCCGTGATATTTTTATCTTCTTCATTTCGATGAAGTGTATTAATATCCATTTTATATCTAATCTCTTTAATCATCGCCTTCGCATCTGCTGTAGTATGTCGGATGGCATATTTTGCCCGAGGCTGTGGTCCTTTTATGTTTAGCCAACATAGCATCACATCAATATCTTGCTTAGGTTCGGGTTGATTGTTAGTTCTTACAATCATATCACCACGACTAATGTCAATATCATCATCCAAAGTCATTGTAACTGACATTGGCGCAAATGCTTCTTCTACAGAGCCATCATAGGTATCAATTGTTTTGATCTTAGAAGTAAACCCTGATGGGAGAACAATTACCTCATCACCCGGCTTAAAAACTCCTCCAGCAATTCTTCCAGCATATCCTCGATAGTCATGATATTCATCCGTTTGTGGACGTATGACTGTTTGAACTGGGAAGCGACAATCAATATGGTTATGATCACTACCAATATGAATGTTTTCTAAAGTATAGAGAAGCGTAGATCCCTCATACCAATCCATTTTCTCACTCCGGTTGACAACATTGTCACCCTTCAATGCGCTAATAGGAATAAATTGAACGTCTTGCACATCCAGTTTTGAAGCAAAGTTTTCAAAGTCCTCCTTTATCTTGTTGAATTGATCTTCATTGTAGTCAACCAAATCCATTTTATTTACACAAACAATTACATGTGGAATTTGAAGAAGTGAAGCAATGATTGAATGGCGGCAGGTTTGCTCAACCACTCCATTTCTAGCATCAATCAATATTAAAGCAACATTGGCTGTTGAAGCACCAGTCACCATGTTTCTTGTATACTGAATATGTCCTGGTGTATCAGCGATGATGAATTTTCTTCTTGGAGTTGCAAAATACCTGTAAGCCACATCTATAGTGATTCCTTGCTCTCTTTCATCTTTCAGCCCATCAGTTAGCAATGCTAAATCCACTTCAGTCGCTCCCCTTCGTTCACTGGTTTGCTTCACCTGATCAAGCTGATCCTCAAATATTGATTTTGAATCAAATAATAATCGACCAATTAATGTGCTTTTTCCATCGTCTACGCTACCAGCAGTAGTGAAGCGTAATAGTTCCATATCTAGGTAGCTATTGGCCTTTGGCTGTTGGCTATTTGCTGTTTGCTCTTGGCTGTTGGCTGTTGGCTTTTTGCTCATTTTAGTTTATTTCGTAAGGTGTTCAACTGTTTTGAGGTCTTATCCAATCTCAATAAGAAATCCAATATTTCTTTTTCTTTGAGGAAACCATCATTCCATATATCATATTTCGTAAAATCTCTCATAATCATTTCTTTTCTTATACTGATGCCATGTGCCAATGGCTAATGGCTAGACGCTAAAGCCAAACTAAAAATATCCTTCCTTTTTACGATCTTCCATTGCTGTTTCGGAGCGCTTATCATCTGCTCTATTGCCTCGTTCAGTATGACGTGCAGCGGCAACCTCCTCCACAATTTTATCTAGTGTATCAGCATCAGATTCTACTCCACCAGTAATTGTAATGTCCCCTAATGTTCTGAATCTCAATTTCTTATTTACAACTTCTTCTGAATCATCAATTTGAATGAATTCAGAAACAGGTAACCAGGTGTTATTTCTCCAAATAACATCTCTGATATGAGCAAAGTATAAAGAAGGAATATCAATTTTTTCGGCAAGAATATATTGCCAAACATCCATTTCTGTCCAGTTACTCAGTGGAAATACTCTAAAATGTTCTCCGAACTGGTGTTTACCATTAAATATATTCCATAGTTCTGGACGCTGATTCTTGGGATCCCACTGTCCAAATTCATCTCTGTGTGAGAAGAAACGTTCTTTCGCACGTGCTTTCTCTTCGTCTCTCCTGGCACCACCAATACATGCATCAAATCCATACTCTTCAATGGTATCTAAAAGCGTAATAGTTTGAAGTGCATTCCTGCTTGCATTTTTTCCTCTTTCTTCGGATGCTCTACCATCATCAATCGATTTTTGCACAGATCCAACGATTAGCTTAGCACCTAATTCGTTGATGAGATTGTCTCTAAACTCCATCGTTTCAGGGAAATTATGTCCAGTATCAATATGCACAAGTGGAAATGGAATTTTGGCTGGATGAAATGCTTTCTTTGCCAAATGAGTTATACAAATTGAATCTTTCCCTCCTGAAAACAGAATAGCTGGATTTTGAAACTGAGCAGCTACTTCACGTAGAATAAAAATAGACTCTGCCTCAAGTTCTTTTAAGTGAGTAAGATTATATTTTTTCATATTCTAATCTGCGGTTCTAAATTTTTAATTAATTCACTTAAACATTCATCTAAAGAGTTGAGAGCTGTATTTACTCTTATATCTGGATGCTCTGGTTCCTCAAATGGTGAGTCAATTCCAGTAAATGACTTAATCTCACCTGCGCGAGCTTTTTTGTATAGACCCTTTACATCTCTTTTTTCACAAACATGTAATGGACAATCAACATGTATTTCAATAAAGTCATCATCTCCAACTAATTCTCTTGCAAATGCACGATCTTCTTTAAATGGTGATATAAAGGCAGTCAAAACAATTACGCCGGCATCAACAAAAAGCTTAGAAACTTCTGATATCCTTCTTATATTCTCTTTCCTGCTTTCATCTGAAAAATCTAAATCTCGATTTAGGCCTTTTCTTATGTTATCACCATCCAAAATATAAGTATTATAACCTTTACCATAAAGGTAAGTCTCAAGTTTTCCAGCTAATGTTGATTTTCCGGAACCTGAAAGGCCTGTAAACCATAAAATTTTTGCTTTATGTTTTTTCAGCGCCTGTCTTTCTTCACGACCTATATTGTGTATATGTGGTATTATATTTTGTCTAAAGTCTCCCATCTACAAGCTGTTTAGGTAGTATACTTTTAACATCATATATAATTGGAGTTTCTTCCCTTATTTTTTCCCAATTCAATGCCAGAAATTCTTTGTGTGAAACGGCTAAAATTAATGCATCAAACTTACCTGTAGGTGTTTCTGAAAGACGAATTCCGTACTCCTTTATTACTTGTTCAGAATCAGCCTGGGGATCATAAACACTAACCTCAACTCCAAATGACATCAGCTCTTGATAGATGTCTATGACTCTAGTATTTCTAGTATCCGGACAGTTTTCTTTAAACGTGAACCCTAAGATTAAGACTTTGGTATCGCTTCCCAGCCTTTTCTTTTTCCCAAGCATTTTAATGATCTTTTGGGCCACATATTGTCCCATCTGATCATTTATCTTTCTTCCTGAAAGTATCACTTGAGGATGATACCCAACAGACTCAGCTTTTTGAGTCAAATAAAAAGGGTCAACACTGATGCAGTGGCCTCCAACTAAACCGGGTCTAAATGGAAGAAAATTCCATTTCGTACCTGCTGCCTCCAAAACTTCGTTGGTATCGACACCCAATCGATCAAAAATCAATGCCAACTCATTAACAAAGGCAATATTGATATCCCTCTGTGAATTCTCAATGACCTTAGCAGCCTCCGCCACTTTAATAGAAGACGTTTTATGAGTACCTGCCGTAATAAAGGATCTGTAAAATTCATCGATCCTATCACCAACTTCCGGCGTACTACCACTTGTTACTTTTAGAATATTTGTTATTCTATGTTGTTTGTCCCCAGGATTAATGCGTTCTGGAGAATAACCACAATAAAACTCCCTATTATACTTTAGTCCACTTTCTTGTTCCAAGATTGGCACACAGACTTCTTCTGTACATCCTGGAAACACTGTTGACTCATAAACCACAATATTACCGTCGGTTAATAGTGGGCCAATCAGTGCAGAGGCTTTTTTTAAAGGATCAAGGTCAGGGTTCTTATTCTCATCGATTGGAGTAGGTACTGTAACTATGTAAAAATTACAGCTTTGCAATGCTTGAGGCGTTGATGAGAATTTTAGATTTTTAGATTGCTCTAATTCATTTGTTGTTACTTCTAATGTACGATCTATTCCAGATTCGAGTTCATCAATCCGCTTTTCATTGATATCAAAACCAATAGTGGGATACAGCTTTCCACTCTCAACGGCAAGAGGGAGACCTACATAGCCAAGACCGATAATGCCAACTCTAAATTCCAACGTTCAATGATTTTAATCCCAAAAATATTAACACACTCTTACTCCTCTGATCGGTAATTGTTTCTTTTTAGAGACTTCCAATTCTCCATAGTTAGATAATTAAACTAATTCAATACTTTTTTTTGAAAGTATTCCAAGGTTGGCTTTAGTCCCATAGCCCTTGTGTATTGTGGCTCCCAATTTAGAATCTCCTTTGCAAGTGATATATCTGGCTTCCTCTGTTTGGGATCATCCTTTGGTAAGTCTTTATAAATAATCTTTGACTTGCTCCCTGTTATTTTAATGATTTCCTCACCGAATTCCTTAACGGTGATTTCTTCCGTATTTCCAATATTTACCGGCTGAGCATAATCGCTTTTCAATAATCGATAGATGCCTTCCACTAAATCATCTACATAAGTAAATGATCGTGTTTGGGAACCATCTCCAAAAGCTGTCAAATCCTGATTCTTAAGTGCTTGAGAGATGAAAGTTGGTAAGACTCGTCCGTCATCCAGTCTCATCCGAGGACCAAACGTATTAAAGATTCTCACGATTCTTGTTTCTAATCCATGAAACGTGTGATAAGCCATAGTCAGTGCCTCTTGGAATCTTTTGGCCTCATCGTATACTCCTCTAGGCCCAACCGGATTTACATTACCCCAATAATCTTCTTTCTGAGGGTGCACCAGCGGATCTCCATATACCTCTGAGGTAGAGGCAATCAACATTCGTGCACCTTTATCTTTTGCTAGTCCTAAGCAATTTAAAGTCCCTAATGATCCTACCTTCATTGTTTGAATAGGCATTTTTAGGTAATCGATAGGACTAGCTGGCGAGGCAAAGTGAAGGATGTATTCCAGGTCTCCTGATACGTGGACATATTTTGAAACGTCATGATGTTGAAACTCAAAATCAGGATGACCCATAAGATGAGAAATGTTTTCTATATCCCCGGTTAACAGGTTGTCCATTGCGATTACCCTGTAACCTTCTTTAATGAATCTATCGCATAAATGAGAACCTAGAAATCCGGCTCCTCCGGTGATAAGTACTTTTTTCTTAGACATTTAAAAATTAAGGTTAGTGTTTTTCAATGATGGTAAATTCTGATCCTTTTCCGAAAGAATAATCTGATCCTCGGACATACCCCAGCTAATATTTAAATCAGGGTCATTATATATAATTCCGCTATCGTGCTCTTTGGAGTACAGCTCGTCTACCTGATACATTAGCTTCGCATGATCCGTTAGCACTAGGAAACCGTGAGCCATTCCTTTGGGCATGTAAAAATGCTTCTTATTATGAGCTGAAAGTCTTACCATGGCGTATTTCCCATACGTTTCAGAACCTTTCCGTAGATCAACGGCAACATCCAACACCTCTCCCTCAATGCATGAAACAAACTTTGCTTGTGCTTTTTCACCGGTTTGAAAATGAAGACCTCTTAAAACGCCTTTCGATGACCTGGATTGATTGATTTGTTTTACATCAAAATCAAATCCGGTAGCATCATTAAATTTCTTCCTATTAAATCCCTCATAAAAATATCCTCGTTCGTCTTCAAAAACATCTGGTTCTAGGATCCAGCAATCGTTTACGTTCGTTTCTTCAGCTTTCATTTTGATAATACATTTAGCAGATAAGTTCCATACCCGCTTTTTTCTAAAGGTTTAGCTAGCTTTTCTAATTGTTCTCTTGAGATGAAATTCATTTTATACGCAACCTCTTCAATACACCCCACTTTTAAGCCTTGTCTTTCTTCTATCACTTGGACAAAATTTCCTGCCTGCATTAAGGATGCAAATGTACCGGTATCTAACCAAGCTGTACCTCTGTCAAATACTTGAACGTTTAATTTTCCTTCTTTCAGGTAATGGTTATTGATATCGGTAATCTCCAATTCACCCCTAGGGCTTGGCTTTACATTTTTTGCTATCTCAACAACATTGTTATCATAATAATAGAGTCCCGGAACTGCAAAATTTGATTTTGGATTTTGTGGTTTCTCTTCAATCGAAATTGCTTTTTTCTCATCATTAAATTCAACCACACCGTAGCGTTCAGGATCATGGACATGATAGGCAAAAACAACACCTCCATCAGGATCGATGCACGATTGTAGTTTTTTCGACAGACCAGAAGCATAAAATATGTTATCTCCGAGAATGAGAGCTGCACTATCATTTCCTATGAAGTTTGCACCAATAATGAAGGCTTCAGCTAACCCTTTTGGTTCTTCTTGAACTGCATACGAAAAAGAACATCCTAACGAAGATCCATCACCCAGCAAATCTTTGAAAATTGGTAAGTCTCGTGGCGTACTAATAATAAGTATTTCGTTTATACCTGATAGCATTAACGTAGACAAGGGGTAGTAAATCATCGGCTTGTCATACACAGGTAAAATCTGCTTACTCACTGAATAAGTCAATGGATGCAATCTGGTTCCAGAACCTCCAGCTAAAATTATTCCCTTCATACTTTATTGTCGATTTGTATAATGCTCATCATAATAATTCATATAATCTCCAGATGTTACATCATTCAACCACTGCTCATTATCAAAAAACCAATCAACGGTTTTTTCAAGCCCTTCTTTGAACTGCAAAGATGGCTCCCAACCTAATTCCTCATTTAATTTTGAAGCATCAATGGCATACCTTAAGTCATGCCCTGCCCGATCTTTTACAAAGGTGATGAGTTTTCTGGAAGTTCCTTGCTCATTTCCAAGCTTTCGATCCATGATGTCACAAAGCAAATGAACCAGATCAATGTTTTTCCATTCGTTGAAGCCACCAATATTATAGGTTTCCCCGTCTTTACCCTTTTCAAAAATAAGTTCAATGGCTCTGGCATGATCTTCCACATATAGCCAATCACGAATATTTTCTCCCTTACCATAAACCGGAAGTGGCTTCTCATTCCTGATATTATGAATCATCAGTGGAATCAACTTTTCAGGGAAGTGGTTGGGTCCGTAATTATTTGAGCAGTTTGATATTACATATGGTAAATTATAGGTGTTCCCATATGCTCGGACGAAATGATCAGATGACGCCTTGGATGCAGAATAAGGAGATTTAGGATCATACGGAGTAGATTCCTTAAATAGCCCTTCCTCTCCTAGTGATCCATATACCTCATCCGTTGATACGTGGTAAAACCTTTTATTTTCCTTTGCTTTCCATGCCTCTTTAGCGGCATTCAAGAGACTTACTGTTCCCACGACATTGGTTTGGATGAACTCCATAGGGTTAGTAATTGAACGATCTACATGTGATTCCGCTGCAAGATGAATGACTCCCTGAAAATCGTGCTTCCGGAAGAGTTCATTTATAAAGTCAAAATCACATATATCTCCCTTTATAAACTCATAATTCGGATCATTCTCAATGTCTCTCAAATTTTCCAGATTTCCTGCATAAGTAAGTTTATCAAGATTTACAATCTGATAATTACCAGATTTAATAAACCTTCTCACCACGTGTGATCCAATAAATCCTGCTCCTCCAGTAATTAATATTTTCCCCATAATGTCCATACTATTTTTCTTGTTTCTTGTACCAATCGACTGTAGCAGCTAACCCTTCCTTAACCGGATAACCTGGCTGATAACCCAACAGGCTTTTGGCCTTCGAAATATCTGCTAAACTATGCTGCACATCTCCTTCTCTTTCTTTTCCAAACATCGGTGATATATCTGCACCCACAACTTCATTGATATAGGTTACTAACTCTTTAAGATTAGTTCTTTGTCCACAAGCAACATTATAAACGGTGTTGTAATTATTTATTGAAGCTTCAAGAGCTTTGATGTTTGCCTGAACTGCATTATTTACAAAGGTAAAGTCTCTACTATGACTACCATCCCCATTGATAACCGGGTTTTTTCCTGACAAAATCGCTTTAATAAATAGGGGAATTACAGCAGCATAAGGTCCTTCCGGGTTTTGCTTCGGGCCAAACACATTAAAATACCTCAATCCGATAGTATTCAGACCATAAACTTTATGAAAAACATTGGCATACAACTCATTCACTAGTTTGGTCACAGCATATGGTGATAATGGCTTACCAATTTTTTCTTCCCTTTTTGGAAGTTCTTGAGAATCTCCATAAGTGGAAGACGAAGCAGCATAAACGACCCTTGATACATTATTGTCAACGGAAGCTTTATAAACATTCAGAGTCCCCTCTATATTTACCCGATTGGAAGTAAGAGGATCTTTAATAGATCTAGGTACAGATCCTAGTGCCGCCTGATGAGAAACAGCAAAAGCATCTTTTGAAAGTTTTGAAACCAATTTAAAATCAAGAATATCACCCTCGATAAATTCGAAATTTTTATGTCCAACGAATTCTTGAATATTGCTCAAGGATCCTGTTGACAGATTGTCTAAACAGACTACCAGATATTCTCTATCCAGTAACGATTCAATTAAGTTTGAACCAATAAATCCTGCTCCACCTGTTACCAGAATCTTTTTCATCTTATGAATAATATAAAGGGATGTAGAGCACTTTGCATCATTTAAATTTTATGCAATGCTAAAGGGATTAAAAAGTATATCCAAGGTTGGTAGGCCGATTGAATCTATCTTTGCGACGTGCAACGCATTATTTCCCTTATAAACAAAGATTTTGTCGTTGACTGGAGGCAGCAAAATCCAATTTCAGGAATTCTTCTGTATCTGGCATCAACCATTTTTGCCACCTACATGGCATTTAAAGGGTTTGTCTCTGTGGAAGTTTGGAACGCCCTTTTTTGGATTATTTTATTGTTCACTAGTATCAATGCCATTTCAAAAAGCTTTATTCAAGAGGAAAGACGAACCCACTATTACTTCTTTTTGTGCAGGCCATCTGAAATAATTTTGGCTAAGTTGATTTATTCATTCCTCTATTTATTAAGTATCTCTTTTGTTTCGCTCCTCATCTATGTCGTTTTAATGGGAAATCCTATCATCAACTACCCGCTTTTCCTGCTTAACATTTTTTTAGGATGCATAGGTTTAAGTTCTGCTTTTACAATGGTTTCCTCTATTGCATTTCGCACAAGCAATCGATCGATTATGATGGCTGTGCTAGGGTTTCCAGTGATCATCCCTGTACTTATCTTATCCATTAGTAATAGTTTCAAAATACTTGATAGTTACGTTTTTACACAGATTCAAGGCAACATTATCACCCTGTTTTCAGTCGATGTGATTATCATTGCGCTCACATTCGTATTGTTCCCTTTTACCTGGAAATCGTGATGGGTTATTTACTGAAAAAAGACTGGTGGAAATGGCTGTGTGTAGTGCTCTTAACCTATACCGTAATTGGTGGATTGCTTTTTCCTGTACCTAAGCTTCCAATACTAAACGAGACCATCCGCTCCCTTCACTTCCATGTGCCTATGTGGTTTGGAATGATCTTGCTTTTCCTGGGGTCTGTGATCCATGCAATCAAGCATCTTAGAACCGGGGAGATTAAATATGATATCTACAGTTTTCAGCTTGCGAATATGGGAATCGCTTTTGGCGTACTCGGTATCTTGACCGGGATGATCTGGGCCAACTTCACCTGGGGTGAACCATGGAGCAATGACCCTAAGCAGAATGCGTCTGCCATTTCACTACTTATCTATCTGGCGTATTTTGTACTGAGAGGATCGATTCAGGACGAGCAACAGCGAAATAGAATTTCTGCAGTGTTTAACATTTTCGCTTTCTTTTTAATGATCCCACTTCTTTTCATCCTACCGAGAATGTCAGACAGCTTACATCCGGGTAACGGAGGCAATCCGGGATTCAATGCCTACGATTTGGATAGCAACCTGAGAAAAGTCTTTTACCTCGCAGTTATTGGGTGGACACTACTTGGTTACTGGTTTGCAACCATCGCTATCAGGCTTTCACTAACAAAACAAAAACTTGAAGATGCTTAAATATATTTTCGGAATATTGATGTTCATCGGAACTCAATTTGCTCATGCACAGGTTGAAATGGCAGATGACTTTAGGGGCGAAGGAAAAATCTATGTGGTGATTGCTATTATTTTGATCATCCTTGCAGGATTTTTCTTTTTGCTCTTCAAAGTGGACAAACGTTCAAAGAGGTTGGAAAATGATCTCTCGCAGAGGCGCAAAGAATCATAAGTCAAGATGAGTGAAAACGAACTCTCGAAAATCATTGTTGATGCGTCTTATCAAATTCACACCAAACTTGGAGCTGGATTATTTGAATCAGTGTACGAAGAAGTTTTAAACTATGAGCTCATTTCTCGAGGTTTAAGCATTGAACACCAAAAGGGTATCCCGGTATTTTGGAATGAAATTAAACCCGAATGACGAAAAATTTCCTTTTCAGAAACTTTTGTCATGGTAACCCAGACAAAGCAAAGCTTTCGTCTGCCCTTTGGGCAAATTATGCTTATTGCATAATTTGGGTTAAAATGGATCAAGGATTTCGAGCCGATTTGATTATAGAAAATAAAGTCCTCATCGAAATAAAATCAGTAGAGAATATCCTCCCTGTTCATCAAAAACAAGTTTTGACATACTTGAAACTTACGAAGTTGAAGCTTGGTTTACTTATTAATTTTAATGAATCACTAATCAAAAACGGAATACAAAGAATCGTTAACGGACTTTGATAATTCTTAGCGAAATTTGCAATTCTAGTTTAATGAAAATCAGATCAAAACTTAGCGATCTTAGCGACTTAGCGTGATGAAGAAGAAATACATAGCAGCAATAGTCATTATTGCAGTAGCCATTACAATGATTATATCTATGGCTGGAGATGCCAGTACTTATGTTTCCTTTAAGGAAGCAAAAGAACTTTCTGAAAAGGGTTTCAAGAAGAGCATTCATGTGGTGGGAGAATTACCAAAAACTGCATCAGGAGAAGTGGTCGGTATTCAGGAAAGCCCGGACAAACTCTCGTTCAAGTTTGAAATGATCGATGAAAATGGGGTGAAACAGCAAGTATTATTTGCAGAGCCAATACCTACAGACTTTACCAGATCCGAACAAGTGGTCATTGTTGGGGCTTATCAGGGTGATAAGTTCGTAGCAGATAAGATTTTATTAAAGTGTCCTTCGAAATACCAGGAGGATCCAGAATTCACCAGCTAAAATCGGCTAAATCCAGAGCCAGTTTATGATACATTATTTCGAGGGACAATTAGGTCATGTTTTTGTAATCGTCGCATTTGTCACAAGCTTGCTTTCTGCGTATGCTTATTTCAAAGGAAGAAATCAAGACGAGCAGTGGACTTCATTTGGTTCTAAGATATTCTACGTGCACTCGATTGCCATATTAGGAATCATAGGTACGCTCTTCTATCTGATTACCAACCACTATTTTGAATACCACTACGTATTTAGCCATAGTTCAAAATTACTTCCGGTCTACTATCAAATTTCCTGCTTTTGGGAAGGTCAGGAAGGCTCATTCCTGCTTTGGATGTTTTGGAATGCTGTATTAGGCGTCATCCTTATTAACACCAACAAATTCTGGAAAGCACCGGTCATGCTGATCATGTCACTGACACAGGTTTTTCTTGCTTCGATGATTTTAGGTGTGGTGATTTTTGAAGTGAAACTGGGGAGTTCACCATTTATGCTACTAAGGGATGTCATTGATGCACCAATCTTCAAGACCAATCCAAACTTCATCCCTGAGGACGGAAATGGTTTGAACCCACTTCTACAGAATTATTGGATGGTGATCCACCCGCCAACGTTGTTCCTTGGATTCGCTACTACCGTGATTCCATTTGCTTATTGCATTGGAGGATTGATGATTGGAAAAAATAAGGAGTGGATACGACCGGCTTTGCCATGGGCACAGTTCTCAGCAATGATCCTCGGTGTAGGGATTTTAATGGGAGCCTATTGGGCGTATGAAACATTGAACTTCGGTGGATATTGGAACTGGGATCCTGTGGAAAATGCCATCTACGTGCCGTGGCTGGTATTAGTCGCATCCATTCATGTGATGATCGCCTATAAAAAGAGTGGTTCCGCACTTAAGCTCTCGATGATCCTTGTAGTGGCTAGTTTCCTATTGGTACTCTACGCCACTTTCTTGACCAGAAGTGGAATTCTTGGGAATTCATCCGTTCACTCTTTCACGGATTTAGGGCTTTCCGGTCAGCTGCTAGTTTATCTACTGGCATTTCTGGCCATCTCTGTTTTCTTTATCGTGAAGCGATGGAAAGAAGTTCCAAACACGAAGGAGGAGACTTCCACCTATTCCAGGGAGTTCTGGATTTTCATGGGTGCGGCTATTCTTTGCTTGATGGCATTTCAGGTGTTGATATATACCTCAATGCCTGTATACAACAGCATAGCCGGCAGCCTGGGATTCGACCTAAACCTGGCACCCCCAACAGACATCTATGATGCCTACTCATTACCACAAATGATACTGGCAATTTTTCTCGCCATACTATCCGGCACAGGACAATTTTTCTGGTGGAAGAAAATGGACGGTAAAAAACTAAGAGCTGAGCTAACCACTCCGTTCATTATTTCTTTGGTTATTTCCGGGCTAATAATTGTTTTGGGGAAAATCACGAATCCCTATTACCTGGTGTTATTGGTAGCTAGTGTTTACTCAATCGTAGCAAATGCGAAGATTTTTATTGGAGTAGCGAAAGCAAACATTAAACTATCAGGAGGTGCGATTACCCATATAGGTGTCGCATTGATGTTAGTAGGAATTCTATTTTCCAGTGGGTATTCCACAATCCTTTCTACCAATTATACCTCCATGGTCTGGAGCACGGAGTTCCCTGAAGAAGTGAATAGAGACAATCTGCTTTTATTCATCAACGAGCCGAGACAGATGAAGGAATACTCAATGATCTATCGTGGTGTTCGTAAAATGACTCGAGAAGAAGGATATGTGGATCAAAATGAGCTAGTGCCTACACCAGACCCACTGAAGGTAATTCGCTCTGGAAGCAACGAGAAAGATACACTTACATTGATCAATCCTGAGAACAGCTACTTCGAGGTAGAATACCACAAAGAAGGAGAGAAACAATTTACCCTCTTCCCAAGGGTACAGATCAATGAGACGATGGACATGATTGTTTATTCACCAGATATCAAAAGAAACCTCAGCGCTGACATGTATACACATGTTCGGACTTTCCCTGACCCAGAGCAGGAACCGGACTGGAGCGATCCCAAAGAAGTGAAAGTGCAAATAGGTGACCAGTTTTTTATCAATGATTATGTCGCAACACTCACTAAAATGGAACCTATTTCAGAAATCGAAGGAACTCCATTATCAAGTGGTGATGTGGCGGTAAAGGCCGTTATTGAGGTGCAAGGTGAATATGAGACTTATCTTTCAGAACCGATTTTCGTAATCCGAGACAAAAAATATATCGGTAGAATTAATGACCAGGTCAATGATCTGGCTTTTAGAATCTCAATCCAAAATATTGTTCCGCAGGAAAATGCCGTCGTGCTTGCCTTTCAAACCACTCAAAAAGATTGGATCATCATGGAAGCAGTGAAAAAGCCATGGATCAATCTGCTATGGCTTGGTACGTTCCTATTAGTGATTGGCTTTATCGTGGCTATCAATAGGCGATACTCCGAATTCATGAAGATGAGAGATAAAGGAGTGGAAGCTTGAAACTCTGTTAGGGTTGTAACTTTAACAACGTTAAATTTACTTAATGAGCAAGATAGCAATCATTGGGTATGGAAATGTTGGCTATCACATGGCCAACAGAATTTCTTCCAAAAGACACGAAGTAACCATCTTTTCGCGGACTCCTTTTGAAGATTTTATTCTTTCGATGGATGACCTGGAGCCAAGTGCCTTTGATTTTATTATTCTTACCGTTCCGGACGATAAGATTAAAGAAGTTTCTGACAGCTTGGACGTTTCAGAAGCAATCGTCCTTCATACTTCTGGAGCCAACGCAATTTCAGATTTAAATAAGCATCCTAAGCATGGGGTGGTTTACCCGCTACAAACCTTTAGTAAAACCAAGGAGGTAGACTTCAATACCATTCCAATTTTTGTAGAGGGGTCTGAGGAAGGGGAAAAAGACATATTCACTTTTGTTAGAACATTTAGTAATGACGTAAGGCTACTTACATCAACGAATCGATCGAAGCTCCATCTGGCGGCTGTGTTTGCCTGCAATTTCAGCAATCACATGTTTCATCTGTCTGAAAAGCTACTTGCCGATTTAGAGATGACGTTTCAAGACATCTTGCCACTTGTGGAAGAAACATTCAGAAAAGCAATTGAGCTTAACCCATCCCGATCACAAACCGGTCCTGCGGTTCGGGAAGATGATGACACCATCAACAGGCATTTGGAAATGCTCAAGGACGAACAAATGAAAACCCTGTATCGTATGATCACAGATAGCATTCGCCAACACCAGTGAAAATAACCACCAAAGATGTAGTCGGATTCCTGATAGCAAGTAGAATCCCTAACCTGATTATCATTGGTCTCACACAGTTTATAACTGCTTATTTTCTACTTGACATGCCTTTATGGATGTTGATGAAAGCAAAATTTATTTTGTTCATTCTCAGCACGGGAATGATTGGTGCAGCCGGATACATTATCAATGATTATTTCGATCAAAAGATTGATATGGTGAATCGGCCTGGTAGTGTTGTGATAGGAACTACCTTTAGAAGGCGATTGGCTCTTTTTTCTCACATCCTGTTAACCCTTTCAGCTATTGGTATCGGTTTTATAATCGATCCAATCATAGGAGCGGTGCATATCTTTTCCGCGGGAGCGCTATGGACCTATAGTGCTATTCTGAAACGATGGATTCTTTTAGGAACATTAACCATCGCATTCCTAACAAGTCTTACGCTTTTACTTGTGATGATTTATTTCAGAGAGTTTAGCCTGCTTGTAGTGGCATACGCCATGTTTGGGTGTGTCACGATTTTTATACGTGAGAGCATTAAAGACATTATCAGCGCGAAAGGGGAGGGCCAATTTGGATATCAATCTGTACCCATCGTCTGGGGAATTAGGGGTGCCAAAACGTTTATTTATTTAGCTGGATTAGCAGGCGTGGGTATGCTCACCTTCTATTTGATTTCAATACCAAATTGGAACATTCGATATTTCTTTTTCAGTGTGCTGGTCATTATTCTTTGGATGGCTTATAAACTTAGCAAAGCGGACAAAATCCGGGATTTTAAGATATTGAAAAAATATGTGGATGTAATCATACTAGCCGGATTAGCCAGCGTGATTTTGATCTAAAGCATTTCAATCACAGCATTTACAGTAAATCCTCCCACCTTCCAGGCAATGATTCCTCCCAAAATAAGGGAATAGAGTAATTTGAGTCCGGTTGCAGCTAAAAACCCAAGAAATGAGCCAAAACCAGATTTAAAAGCTGATTTGATCCTATTTCCTCCATAAAGATCTCCAATAATAGCTCCCAAAAGTGGTCCCAGTATGATTCCAAAAGGAATTGGTAAAAGAACACCTGCAATCATTCCGATCATACCTCCAATAACACCTGCCTTTGTCCCTCCAAATTTCTTAGTAGCAGCTACAGGCAACACGTAATCAGTCACTAGTATAATTGCTCCAATAATCGCCCAAACAACAAACGAAGTAGTACTAAACTCAGTGTCATTTGAAACCGCATGGGTGCAGATCATAGCTCCGTAAGTAAGCAATGGACCTGGTAATGGAGGAAGAATAGAAAATATAATTCCACCGGCGATAAGAATGATTGAAAGTATTATCAGGAAAGTCTCCATCAGAATTCTTTAAAAATCGTTTTGCGGATAACAGGCCATTCAGATTTCAAAATGCTGTAAACGACCGTGTTTCTTCGTTTCCCCCCTTGTGTAGCCCGGTGACTTCTTAATGTGCCGTCATGTTTTGCGCCTATTTTCTCCATGGCTTTTCTGGAGCGTACATTTAGCTCGTCCGTTCTTAGTTCCAGACGCTCTATCTCCATTTTATCAAACGCATGACTCAGCATCAAAAACTTCATGTTTTTGTTGATCCCCGATCCTATATATTTTTTACCCAGCCAAGTCCAGCCGATCTCAATGCCTTTTTCCTGCCAGTCGATATGACCATAGCTGGAAGACCCAATGATCTCACCAGTTTCATTCAACTTGACTGCATAAGCCATTTTATCCCCAAGCTTTGATTCTGCCAGTCGCTTTGTCATCCACTTTTCCAAGGCATCCGGATGAGTTAAGTCTTCCGTATACCATGTCCAGACATCTGAATCACTGCTAAGCTTACGCATCTCTTGAATATGATCTGCTGTAATTGGAATCAACGTGATTTTTTTATCGCTTAGCTCCTTGTAATACTTTTTCATTGGTATTCAAAAACACCATGCGCTGATCGAATAATTAGTTCTTTCTTATCAGAAGGTTCTACTCTTCCGATTACCTGAGCGTCCACGTTGAATGAACGTGCAATCTCTACAATCTCATCTGCAGACTCCTCAGCAGCATAAATCTCCATTCGGTGGCCCATGTTAAACACCTTGTACATTTCCTTCCAGTCTGTCCCACTTTCTTCATGGATCATCTGGAACAATGGAGGTATGGGTAACATGTTGTCTTTGACTACCCGAACATTATCAACGAAATGAAGAATCTTTGTCTGTGCTCCACCACTGCAGTGAACCATTCCATGTATTTCAGATCGCAATTCTTTTAGAATCGATTGAATGATCGGGCCATATGTCCTGGTTGGAGAAAGCACCAATTTACCGGCATCCAAAGGAGAGCCGTCAACCGGATCAGTTAGCTTTTTTGAACCACTGTAGACCAATTCTGAAGGAACACCTGAATCAAATGACTCAGGGTATTTTTCAGCATAAAATTTATTGAAAACATCATGACGAGCAGAGGTTAATCCATTGCTCCCCATCCCACCATTGTATTCCTTTTCATAGGATGCCTGACCATAGGAAGAAATGCCAATGATGAAATCACCAGCCTGGATGTCCTCATTATTGATTACATCCATTCGCTTCATACGAGCTGTAACGGTACTGTCTACAATGATGGTTTTTACCAGATCCCCCACATCTGCAGTTTCGCCACCGGTAGACTTAATGTTGATTCCATTATCACGAAGCATCTGAAGCACTTCTTCTGTGCCATTAATGATCTCCGCAATCACCTCTCCGGGAATGAGGTTTTTGTTTCTACCGATAGTAGAGGACAGAAGAATATTGTCTGTACACCCCACGCATAGCAGATCATCAACATTCATGATAATTGCATCCTGAGCGATTCCTTTCCAGACACTTAAATCTCCAGTTTCTTTCCAATATAGGTAGGCCAAGGATGATTTAGTGCCGGCCCCATCCGCATGCATGATGGTACAATATTCCGGATCACCGGTGATATCTTCCACAATCTTGCAAAATGCTTTCGGAAACAGCCCCTTATCAATATTCTTGATTGCCGAGTGAACATCCTCTTTGTCTGCAGAAACGCCTCTTTGTGCGTACCGATCAATCATACTTCTGTTTTTATTTGCAAAGAAAACCGTTTATCCGTTTCCATCGCCCGAATCTTTAAAGAATCGGTCATATTCATCTACAGATTCATCCGGTGGTAAGTCATCATTTCTATCTCGGGGATTGTAACGGAGGACTTTAAATTCAGTTCTTCTATTTTTCTGATGCTGTTCCTCTGTCTGGGCATTTTTAATCAAAAGCTGTGTTTCACCGTACCCTTTGGCAGTGATTCTTTCTGCTTTAACCCCTTCATTGATTATATACCTAACTGCAGACTGTGCCCTTTGACGTGAAAGTCTCATGTTATATTCATCAGGTGCCCGACTATCTGTATGAGATCCTAGTTCAATATATATATCCGGATTATCATTCATGATTTGTACCAATGAATCCAGAACTAAAGCAGCATCAGGCCTGATATCGAACTTATCTAAGTCGTAATAAATGTTTTCAAGTACGATTGGTTTTTCCAACACAATCGGGTCCATCATGATTTTAGTTTCGAATGTGATGTTAGTAACCGCCTCGGTTAGTGTTGATTTATCTACCGATTTGCCAACAGTAGTGAAATCTTTTCTTACAGTGAAGTAATCTGTTTTTTCACTGATTAAATCGTAATGCTCTTCGGGATAAACCCTAAAATTGAATTTCCCGTCTGCACCTGTAAATGCTTCATCGAGCACATCACCATTGTCAGCAGTTAACGAAATTTTTGTATTGGGAAGAATAATTTCCTCTCCACCATCATCAGTCGTCACTGTAGTTCCTGTCAGGAAGTAGTTCACAACTTTAAGGTTCGGATCATCATTGACGAATGTGTAAATATCATCGTCTCCTTTTCCTCCTCTTCTATTTGATGTAAAAAAGCCTCGAGTGAGGTTGAATTGGAAAAGCCCAAAATCATCTGCTGATGAGTTCATTGGCTTGCCTAGGTTTTTAACATTGACATGACCCCCTTCACGAACTGCTCTGAACATATCCAGCTTACCAAATCCCGGATGACCATCGGAGGCAAAATACAAGCTACCATCCTCGCTAATGAATGGAAAAACATCATCACCAGGAGTGTTGATTTCAGGTCCTAAATTTCGAACGTCAACCCATCTGCCTCGCCTATTTACTTTCGCTTGATACAGGTCCGCACCACCATAGCCCCCTTCACGAGTAGAAGAGAAGTAAAGCGTTGATCCATCCGGGCTAAATGCAGGGGTTGAGTCCCATGCATCGGCTACATTTATGGATAGTGGAACCGGCTCAGACCATTTACCATTCCTAAATCGCGTAAAAAATAAGTTTACCTCGCTATACCCCTTTGCTTTCCCGTCATTCCCTTTTGCAAAAATCATCGAATTTCCATCAGGAGAAATAGCTACCGAGCCTTCATTGGTATCAATGTGATTTATGATTGGATCTAATGACCTCAAAGTGCCCAAATCTACATTGGCACCACGGGTGGCAACACGGTATATATCGGTGAATGGTGTACCTGTTGTCCGGTATATTTTTCCTCCATCTCTATTCGAAGTGAAATAAAGAAAGTTTCGACTGTACACAGGTGAATACTCCGCTCTTTCAGTATTAATGTCTTCTAAATTCTTAACACGGTAGTAACTTTCTTTTTCCTTTAATTCTTCAATTTTTCTAAGGTTCTCTAGTTCCTTTTCAGCCAGCTTTTTTGCTTTTTCATCTCGTGCCCGTGGGATATAATTATTCAATATGCGCTCCGCTTCCGCATAGTTTTGTTCGACCTTCAATCCTTGAGCAACATATAAATTGGCAGCCTCATCTGCTTCTCCTTGTTCAATTGCTTTTTGATAGAAAGGAACTGCTTCTACCAGCCTGTTTGACTTGCGATACGCATCGCCAACCATCATATTTTCCTCAGCAGTATTTTTATTCGGAGAATTCCCCAGCTTGGCTATGACTGCATCAAACTCTGCATTATCCATGCTTTTTTCTACCGAGCAGCTCGCTATAAAGAATACAAGAATTATGTATTGAAATGATCGCATATATGAAATAACGAAATTCTTATTCAGATGATTGCTCCGAATTTAGTTAAAGCTAGAACAAAGAGCGAACCAAAAAGCCCTATTGAAAAAAACGTTTAACCCATGTTTCATGACTTGGCTTGATCCATCTGGATCGAAATTCAGCCATGTTTTGGACAGTGTTATCAAAAACAAGCGTATCCGGACGTATCACTGATTCCTTCGCATGCTTTTTAAGCTCATTAAAAGGATAAAGATTAACTTCCTCGCCCTCTTTGAATGCAACCTGGCTGGTTGTCATAAATGAGAGGCTCAATTCATTCTCAAGAGCTTTAATCAAATGCACAGAAGCATCGATACTGCATCCACTGGCCTGACTGAATGATTCGTCAACTGAAATAATCAAAAACTGATTAAACTTGGTATCAAAAGATGCTTTAAGATCCTGACCATGCGCTTGCCATTGATCCAGGAATCTCTCCGTGTTGGCTTTTACAAGTTCGGTTTCCTGATCTGTCAATTTACGCTCGGCCTGATATATCCAGAGCCTCGCATTGTCCGGCATTTCTTCAAATGGAATTAACATATCAATCCAAACCTTCTGACTCAGCAATGAGTTCCGCAAGGTCTTTTACTTTGACTGAATCCTCCTTTTCTTTGTTTTTAACGCCATCAGACATCATAGTCATGCAAAAAGGGCATGCCACAGCTATCGTATCTGCCTTCGTCTCTAATGCTTCTTCCGTCCTTTCAATATTGACTTCTTTGTTGCCAGCCTCAGCATCTTTAAACATCTGAGCTCCACCGGCACCACAGCAAAGACCTTTGGTCTTGCACCGCTTCATTTCTACCAGCTCTGCATCTAATGCTTCAAGCACTGCACGTGGAGCTGAGTATACATTATTGGCACGGCCAAGGAAACACGAATCATGATAGGTTATCTTTTTACCTTTAAATTCACCTCCACCTTTCAGCTCTACTTTGCCCTCATTGATGAGTTCTTGTAAAAATTGAGAGTGATGAATGACGTCATAATTTCCGCCCAACTCAGGATACTCATTTTTGATGGTATTGAAACAGTGGGGACATGCAGTTACAATTTTTTTGATCTCATAGCCATTTAACACCTGAATATTCGACATGGCCTGCATTTGAAACAAGAATTCATTGCCCGCCCTTCTTGCAGGATCGCCGGTACAGGTTTCCTCAGGACCAAGCACGGCGAATTTTACACCTACTTTATTCAGAATTTTAACGAATGCTTTGGTTACACTCTTATATCGATCATCATAAGAACCAGCACAGCCTACCCAAAAAAGAACTTCCGGTTTTTCTCCTTTAGCTGCTAAATCCGCTACGGTTGGTATTTGTATTTCGCTCATTTTCCTTCTTTTAATTCATTAGACCAATTGAACCTGTCCTGCACACCAAATTTCCATGGCGCAAAGTTTGTCTCCACATTTTGGAACATCATGTTCCATGATTCAGGAGCAGCAGACTCTTCCATTGCTACATATCTGCGCGTTTGCAGGATGATATCCAGTGGATTAATATTCACCGGGCATGCTTCCACACATGCATTGCAACTGGTGCATGCGTTAATTTCTTCTTTCGTTATGTAATCACCAAGAAGCGACTTTCCATCCTCTAATCCATTTTTACCTACATCCTCCAGACGATCTCGGGTATCCATCATAATCTTTCGAGGGGATAATTTTTTACCAGTAAGGTTGGCGGGGCACTCAGAGGTACATCGGCCACACTCGGTGCAGGCATAGGCATCCATCAAGTTCTTCCAGGTAAGGTCGTTTACGTCTTTTGCACCAAAACGCATGCCTTCTGGTGGTGGAGATTGATCTCCTTCTACCGGCATTCCCAGCATCATCTTTACCTCATTCGTGATTTCATCCATATTGGTCATCTTGCCCTTTGGATCCAATCGACTATAATAGGTATTAGGGAAAGCCATAAAAATATGCAGATGTTTCGAATAGGTCACATATAGTGCAAAAGCAAAAATTCCAACAATATGAAACCACCAGGCTGCTCGTTCAATAACAATTAAAGTTGATGTTTCAAATTGATCCAGCCATCCAAACATAAATGAGCTGAAGAAAAAATCACCGGTCTGAACATAATGATCGGCTCCTCGATCTTGTAAAATCTGATCAGCACCATTCATTCCTAAGATAGCAACCATCAAGACGATTTCTATGATCAAAATAAGGTTGGCGTCTAATGACGGCCAGCCTACCATCTCAATCTTTTTAAATCGGTTGATTCGGAGCACATTTCTTCTGATTAAGAATACAACACATGAAAACAGTACTCCTACAGCCAAAAACTCGAAGAAATTAATCATTGATGAATAAAAACTCCCCAAAACCAGCGCAGCTACCCTGTGAGTTCCGAATATGCCATCAATTACTATTTCTAAGACTTCTATGTTTATGAGGACAAATCCTACATAGATCAATAAATGTAGAAATGCAGGAACAACTCGCTTGAACATCTTTTTCTGACCAAATGCTACCAAAAGCATTGTTTTAAGCCGTTCTCCTTTATTGTCGGAAAGATTGGCTGCTTTACCTAGTTTTATATTTTTTGTAATGCGAGAAACTCTTCTTGAGATGAGATATCCAAAGAATCCAGCTACCAGCAAAAACGCTATTTGAGGGATATATTCCATAATTCTAAAAAATTCCTGCTACGAACTTCAATTTAAATTTTGCCTTTTCAAAGAAATACCTACTTTTGCCAACCCAAATTTTGGTGCTGTAGCTCAGTTGGTAGAGCATCGGACTGAAAATCCGTGAGTCGGTGGTTCGAATCCACTCAGCACCACTTAAAGACCCAACTTCGGTTGGGTTTTTTTGTGCATCTACTTTTCCGGAACTCTTAAAATCCGTGAGTCGGTGGGTGGTACGCCACTCCGATCGAATCCACTCAGCACCACTTAAAGACCCAACTTCGGTTGGGTTTTTTTGTGCATCTACTTTTCCGGAACTTTTAAAATCCGTGAGTCGGTGGGTGGTACGCCACTCCGATCGAATCCACTCAGCACCACTTAAAGACCCAACTTCGGTTGGGGCTCTTACTTTATATGATTTTTTCAAAATACCTGAATCGATAGCTGAAACATCCCATCGGTGCGCTGCAGCGATCGACCCACTGAGTAAACCCAGTGTCATTCCTTTTTTAAGGATGACTTCTTTTGTTTTCATAATCTTCACCGTCTTGGTAATAAAGCTACCAATTTCAGCTTTCTTTTAATTGAACCCGAAGATAAAATCAATTTAGGAATTTAGTATGCATGCATACCTTTTTTAAAACTTATTTAAATAAGCTTTCGTTTTAATATACCGTTCGGTATCTTTGTATTATGGCGAGGAATCCAGAGCATACTAAGAAACTTATCATTGAAAAGGCCTTGCCTATTTTCAATACTAAGGGTTATAATGCTGCTTCTATTTCTGACATCACTGCTGCAACAGGTATAACTAAGGGTGCTATCTATGGTAACTTTAAGAATAAAGATGAAGTAGCCACTGCAGCATTTGAGCGAGGCGTGGAAATTGTAGCAGGCGCAATTGCTAAGAGAGTACGCGCACAGAATACTGCGCCAAGTAAGTTGGTTGCCATTATGGAATTCTATGAAGAATATTTAAACAATCCCCCAATTCCGGGTGGATGTCCAGTTTTAAACTCCTCAATAGAAGCGGACGACAGCCTTCCTTTTTTAAGATCCAGAGTCATTCGCTCCATTGCTCTACTGAAAGATTCAGTCATAAAAATTATTAATCGTGGAATCCTTGAGGGTCAAATCAAGCGTGACGTAGATGCTGAAGAATTTACAAACTTCTTTTATGCGACCATCGAAGGCGCCATATCAGTATCCAGAATAGAAGGGGATGGCAGATCCTATGAATTTGTAAAACGATTTGTCTTAAAGCAGATTAAAGAAATTAGTAGTTAAAAAAATTTATACGTTAAAATACCAATTGGTATATTAAATTATGGTTACTCACATAGAAATAAAAGGTGAAGATATCAGTCGTCCAGCTGAACGACCACCCAAAACAAACTGGAAAATTGAAATTATAAAGAAGGGACTAAGTCTCCTTCAGCATGCATCCGCCAAGAAATCTGCATCGATCATATGGCACTACTTTACCATGCCAGGCAGAGTAGGATATACCGAACCACAGCGGCAAATCATCAAAGATGCCCATGTCTCTCAATCTAGCTATAAAGGTGATTTAATTAAGCATTACAAATGGGGCACTTCCGGACCAAAAATTTTGCTTTGTCATGGATGGAGATCAAAAGCAGCCGATTTTAGGCGCATGATCAAAAAATTTGTTGCTGAAGGATACCAGGTCGAAGCAATTGATATGCGGGGGCATGGAAACTCGCAGGGAAGACATACGGCTATGCCGGAGTTTAGAGACATTATAAAAAATCATATTTCTAAAAATGGCCCTTATCAAACAGTAGTTGGTCACTCCATTGGTGCGCTGGCTTCCGGAATTGCATTGAGTGAGCTAGGACCTGCATTTCAACCTAAACACTTTTTTATGATAGCGGCTCCTCCTTACATAAGGTACTTTTTTAAAGATATCGTCAATGATGTTGGTTGCAATGAGTCTGTTTATCTGGCCATGTGTGGCTTGGTGAAAGAGCATTATCACCACTCCATAGATTATTTCGATCTGCGGATCAAAGCCAATGATTTAAAGAACATTGATACGCATCTTTTTTACTGTGAGGATGACCAGATAATCCCCTTTTCAAAAGGAGAAGAACTGGAAGATGCCTGGCCGCATGCATCATTTGTGCATGTGAAAGGATTGGGACATTACAAGATCATGGCTAATGATTCCATCATCAGCTATATTGAAAATGTAATGAAGTAACTATTTAATGCCTTTGAGGCCCATTACTTCCTTAGGACTGAGGTGTCTGAATTTTCCCCGGGGTAGATTTTTCTTTGTAAGAGAGGCAAACATCACTCTGTCTAGTTTTTTGACATCATAGCCAAGGTGTTCGAAAATTCTCCTTACAATTCGATTTCGGCCAATATGGATTTCTACACCCAAGATTGTGTTATCATCGCCCAAAACTGCCATCTCGTTGACAACCGCTAGTCCATCGTCCAACTCAACTCCTTTTAAAATTGAGTCAAAGTCCGCCTTTGTAATGGGTTTATCCAGCTCTACTTGATAGATCTTTTTGACTTTATGAGATGGATGAGTGAGTTTTTTGGCCGTCTCTCCATCATTTGTAAACAGTAATAATCCTGTTGTTTCCTTATCCAGCCTACCCACAGGATAGATCCGCTCTTCACAGGCTTTTTCTACCAACTCCATCACTGTTCTTTTCGCGTGCGGATCTTTGGTAGTGGTGACAAAACCTCGTGGTTTATTCAGTAGAATGTATTGATGTGTCTCAGACTTAAGCTTTCTTCCCTTGTACTCGACCGTATCAGTTCGCTTAACCTTATAACCCATCTCGGTCTTCACTTTGCCATTGACTTTGATCTTACCTTCAGCAATCAGGTTATCCGCCTCTCGCCTGGAGCACACGCCTGCATTTGCGATGTATCGATTCAATCGAATTTCCGCAGGCTTTTTTATTTCCTTTTTATTGGGGCGTTTCATAAAGTCTTACGACAATTTTTTATTCCTTTTCGTCACCGATGGTGTTCTCTTCCTCAGAGACAAAGTCTTTTGGAGTAGGGAGCTCTTTTAGGTCATTGATTCCGAAATAATCCATGAATTTTTGGCTTGTACCATATAATAATGGCCGACCAACTCCTTCAGATTTTCCTTTAATCTCAACCAATTCCTTTTCTAGCAATTTTTGAATAGCATAATCACAATTGACTCCTCTAATCTGCTCAGTCTCACTTTTAGTGATCGGCTGTTTGTAAGCAATGATTGATAGCGTTTCCAACGCTGAATTTGAAAGCCTTTTTTTCGATTGTTGCTTCAGCAAAATGCCAATACTGGCCTGATAAGCAGGTTTGGTCAGGAATTGATATCCCCCTCCTGATTTCACTAGTTCCATAGCAAAATCATCATTTTGAAACCTTTCCTCTACCAATTTAATTCCTGATGCAATGTCGTCCACAGGCACATCTGCATCGAACATTTCCTTAAGGCACTCTTGAATTTCGCTTTCCGTAATGGGTTTTGGTGAACAAAATACCAGGGCCTGAATATGATTAGCCAGGTAATCCATTATGAACTTCTATTGAGCTTAGCATCAATGCTTTGAGTGGTATGAGGCACTGCTCTCAAGCGCTCTTTAGATATTAACTTGCCCGTATCTACACAGATGCCGTAAGTTCCATTTTTGATTCTTACTAAAGCGTTTTCCAGATTATTGATAAACTTTTGTTGACGTCCTGCCAGCTGGCTCAATTGCTCCTTTTCTGCAGTATCCGCTCCATCCTCAAGTGTTTTAACAGAAGAAAAATTATCTCCGCTATCATCTGATTCTCTGGTTAAAGATGCTTTCAATGTGTTCAACTCTGCTTTTGCTTTTTCCAGTTTTTGAAGAATCAACTCTTCAAATTCCTTAAGCTCCTCGTCTGAATATCTTGTCTTTTCGCTCATGACAGGTGAAGTTTATAGTACTAACAACGTAAAATCAAGCGAAAATACTCAGCTTATAGCACAAAAAATAATGGGATAAATCCAAACCCCCATCTGAAACTAAAAATCTCTACCTACCACCACCGTTTCTTTGATGACCTCAGAATTTCCGCTACTATCATAAATCTCAAAAATGATAAGATAGTAACCCATTCGTGCCATGCTTCCATTGTTGGTGTCTCCATCCCATCTCAAAAACCCTTGTGTTGATAGCAAAACCCCTTGCGCAAGGTTTTTAACTAATCTGCCGGACTGATCATAAATATTGACGTTTGCAAACTGACCAGGTGTTTCCATTTGATAGTTTATGGTGGTGAAGTCTCTTCCTGACCCTGCGTTCCCAGGGATAAAAACTTCGGGAGTTGCAGAAATTCTACCGGAAGAAGTTTCTGCCGAAGATTGCTGTGAATTTTCATATCCCGGAGTAGCAAAACCAACGGTGCTAGCAGCAGATCTCCAGTTATTTGCGTCATTGGGTTGCTCAAAAGAAACACGCTCCAATGAAACCCCATCAACACTTTCAAGTAAATTATCGTGATAATCTTCATTGTAAATGAATGAGTCAGCAACATTATTGAAGTTATTGAGTATCACAACACTTCCCTCAGTGTTTGGAAATGATGGCATTGAACTTACCTGGATGAAATTTGATTCGACTCCCTGAGGATAGTTTGTAAGTAATATGTCTGAGTCAGTAGTGAATACCAAATATGCATGCGGGTCGATCACAAGCGCTTCTGAAGTAATCACTCTTTTGTTTTCAATGTCTCCTTCTTCATCAAACGAACCTAATTGCCATCCTTTTAGGCTTATATATTTTTCCGATGAGTTATACACTTCAACAAAGTCGACACCATTGGATCTTGGATTGAATAAAATTTCGCTAAGCTTGATGTCGCCCTCTTCAGCATCCACCGGAAGTGTAAAAGTTGCCAATGCTTCATCGATTGAATTCCCGGCACAATCCTGTATTCCTGTAATGGTTAATTCGTATAAGATGCTTTCTGTAAGTGGTTCTTCCAATTGGATGAAAAGCGAATTTGGATAAAATCCATTAAAACTCAACGCACTAATTGCCATACCGGATGAAACCTCAACGGTGGCCAAGTCATAACTTATCGGGCTAATTTTCTCATTGAAATCTACCCTGACTGAATCCGTATCGACTGCTAAAACATTTACTATTTCAGGACTGAAATTATCAGTGAAATCATCAGAAATAGAGTTCATCATTCCGGGTGTTCCACCTGAATTATCCTGTGAACTCCCCCAATTAGTATCTTCAAGGCATGGATAGTTTATATCCTTCATTTCAAGCGAATATCCACCAGAGGACTTATCTTGATCATGCCAATCGGGATCATAATCAATCGTGAAAATCACTCTATTCTCTCGACTTATAATTAGCTGTTCACCATTATTGCTGAGTGTTGGGAAGTTTGCAACGCCTATCGCATTGCCTTCATATGCTGATGCCGTAGAAGTCGAAGTAAGTATATAATAAGCTCCTGGGTTAAGCATTCTGGAAGGAATTTCTACCTGCCCGGTTGCATCATTTAGTTTAAGCCCTTCGGTGCTCAGGATATCATTGGTGCTGTTATAAATTTCAAGGTATTCACTAGATGGCAATTCAACTTGAGGGTCTGGATCAAACATAATTTCTGTAATGATCAGGTCATTAAAGGCGGGAGGTCGACCAATTCCAAATGTGATGATTGAAGACTCAATGGTATTACCCCAACAGTCCGAAACTCCGGAAACGGCTAGCTCATAGATTACTCCTTGCTCAAGACTACTTTCGAACGATATACTTACCGATTCAGGAAACTGATCTTTAACCAAAATAGATGAGATATTGAGATCATTACTCACCTCATATGTTCCGGCAATCAAACTCAAAGAATCCATCACTTCAGAAAAGATGATGGTCAAATCGTCTTCAAAACTATAAGACTGAATGGACGGGTTTTGAGTGTCAGGTGTTTCATTAAAAATAGCATTTTGAAAACCTGGAGTACCTCCTGAAGCATTTACAGATGGTGAATAGCTAGCTATTGAAAGACATGGATCATTTGGATTGATTAACTCAGTCGATATACCGGAAATACTTTCCTGGTATGAAATGACGTTAATGATATTTCCCGTACTGTCCTCAAGAATTATTTGATCCTCATCATTAGATAAACTCAAACTAGCTATCGAAATCACATTTTCATATGCCTCAAACTTTATTAAGTTGGAGTCATCCACCAGCACTACATAATCCTCTGGTTTAAGTACAAAAGATTCAATAAGTGATCCATCAAGTCTCCAGTTCTTCAAATTGATATTCTTGGTAGATCGATTGTACAGCTCTACAAACTCTCCTTCAGGTAGTCCTATAGATGGTATCGGATCTGCTAAAAACTCATTGATCACCACATCATTGACTGCCGCCAATTCCGTTTCGATGTACTCAAAGTCGATGGTCTCATTACTGGTTGCGTTTCCTGATAGGTCTTCCACTCCATTAACAGTCAGCGTACGGGTTTCTCCGGAAGGAAGTGTGCCTACCGTCAGGTGAACCAGTTGATTGTTCGTTTCATCCAGGCTGGCTGTGATTATCGTAATCCCCCCTTCGATGCTGTAGTTTCCTGTAGCCTCAGCTGTGGTTTCATCTAATGGTTCATCAAAAGCCACATCCAGTTCGGTATCTGAGATTACACTGATTGAACTGATCGACGGTGGGGTTGTATCCGGAGTATCATCAAAAATGGCGTTTTGCTCTCCCGGTGTGCCGCCATCAGGGTCTGTACTGGTACCGTAATTGTTTGCTGAGTAATCAGGCCCATTCGGATTGATCAGCTCAGTAGATATGCCACTCGATGAGCTGGTGTAAGCGGTCTCATGGATAATCGTCGAGGATGCATTCGTAAGTATAATACTGTCACCTCCGTTGTTCAGGCTAGGAAAATTATCTATCTCAAGTACATCGCCATAAGTGGTGAATAATGACCCATTGTCCGTTTCTGCAAGAATAAGGAAAGAGTCTGGTCGTAAGATGAACGTACCAAATGCTGATGAGCTGCCTGCTGCATCACTCAATGTCCAGCCATTCAGGTCGATGAACTTATCAGATCGATTGAATACTTCTACATACTCCGCATTAGGAATCGTACTCGTTGTGCTTGGAGCTGCTAAAAACTCATTGATCACCACATCATTAACTGCCGCCATTTCCGTCTCGATGTACTCAAAGTCGATGGCCGCATTACTGGTAGCATTTCCTGATAGGTCTTCTACTCCATTAACCGTCAGCGTTCGGGTTTCTCCTGAAGGAAGTGTACTAACCGTCAGGTGAACCAATTCATTGTTCGTTTCATCCAGGCTGGCTGTGTTTATCGTAATCCCTCCATCAATCGTGTAGTTTCCTGTCGTCTCAGCTGTGGTTTCATCGAGTGGCTCATCAAAAGTCACATCCAGTTCGGTATCTGAGATTACACTGATTGAACTAATCGATGGTGCAGTAGTATCAGGCGTGTCATCAAAAATAGCATTTTGCGCTCCCGGTGTGCCGCCATCAGCGTCTGTACTGGTACCGTAATTGTTTGCTGAATAATCAGGCCCATTCGAATTGATCAGCTCTGTGGATACTCCACTGGAGGAACTAGTGTAAGCCGTCTCATGAATGATCGTGGAAGAAGCATTCGTAAGTATGATACTGTCGCCCCCGTTGTTTAAGGATGGGAAGTTGTTTACCTCCAGCACATCTCCGTAGCTTGTAAATAGTGATCCATTATCTGTTTCTGTCAAGATAAGGAAAGAGTCTGGTCGTAAGATGAACGTACCAAATGCTGATGAGCTACCTGCTGCATCACTCAACGTCCAGCCATTCAGATCAATGAACTTTGAAGATCGATTGTATACTTCTACATACTCCGCATTGGGAATCGTGCTCGATGAACTTGGTGAAGCTAAAAACTCATTGATTACCACATCATTAACTGCCGCCGTTTCTGTTTCGATGTACTCAAAGTCGATGGTCGCATTACTGGTAGCATTTCCTGATAGGTCTTCCACTCCATTAACCGACAGGGTTTGCGTTTCTCCCGAGGGAAGCATGCTGACCGTCAGGTGGACCAGTTTATTATCCGAGTCATCAAGCGTGGCGGTGTTAACCGAATTGCCTCCATCAATCGTGTAGTTTCCTGTCGTCTCAGCTGTGGTTTCATCGAGTGACTCATCAAAACTCACATCAAGTTCGGTATCTGAGATTACACTGATAGAACTGATCGACGGTGGAGTTGTATCAGGCGTGTCATCAAAAATGGAGTTTTGCGCTCCCGGTGTGCCGCCATCAGCGTCTGTACTGGTACCGTAATTGTTTGCTGAATAATCAGGCCCATTCGGATTGATCAGCTCTGTGGATACTCCACTGGAGGAACTAGTGTAAGCGGTCTCATGAATAATCGTTGAGGAGGCATTCGTAAGTATGATGCTGTCTCCTCCATTGTTCAGGCTAGGAAAATTATCTATCTCAAGTACATCGCCATAAGCATTGAATAATGACCCATTGTCCGTTTCTGCAAGAATAAGGAAGGAGTCTGGTCGCAGAATAAATGTTCCAAATGCTGATGAGCTACCTGCTGCATCACTCAACGTCCAGCCATTCAGATCAATAAACTTTGAAGATCGATTGTATAACTCAACATATTCTTCGTTCGGAATCGAGCTTGAAGAGCTTGGTGAAGCTAAAAACTCATTGATCACCACATCATTGACTGCTGCCGGTTCCGTTTCGATGTACTCAAAATCGATGGTCGCATTACTGGTTGCGTTTCCTGATAGATCTTCCACTCCATTAACCGTCAGCGTTCGGGTTTCTCCTGAAGGAAGTGTACTAACCGTCAGGTGAACCAATTCATTGTTCGTTTCATCCAGGCTGGCTGTGTTTATCGTAATTCCTCCATCAATCGTGTAGTTTCCTGTCGTCTCAGCTGTGGTTTCATCGAGTGACTCATCAAAGCTCACATCCAGTTCGGTATCTGAGATTACACTGATTGAACTGATCGATGGCGCAGTAGTATCAGGCGTGTCATCAAAAATAGCGTTTTGCGCTCCCGGTGTACCGCCATCAGGGTCTGTGCTGTTTCCGTAATTGTTTGCCGAATAATCAGGACCATTCGGATTGATCAGCTCTGTGGATACTCCACTGGAGGAACTAGTGTAAGCCGTCTTATGAATGATCGTGGAAGAAGCATTCGTAAGGATGATACTGTCGCCCCCGTTGTTTAAGGATGGGAAGTTGTTTACCTCCAGCACATCTCCGTAGCTTGTAAATAGTGATCCATTGTCTGTTTCTGTCAAGATAAGGAAAGAGTCTGGTCGTAGAATAAATGTTCCAAATGCTGCTGAGCTACCCGCCGCATCACTCAATGTCCAGCCATTCAGATCAATAAACCTTGAAGATCGATTGTATAACTCAACATATTCTTCGTTCGGAATCGAGCTTGAAGAGCTTGGTGAAGCTAAAAACTCATTGATCACCACATCATTGACTGCTGCCGGTTCCGTTTCGATGTACTCAAAGTCGATGGCCGCATTATTGGTAGCGTTTCCTGATAGGTCTTCTACACCATTAACAGTCAGCGTGCGGATTTCTCCCGAAGGAAGTGTGCCTACCGTCAGGTGAACCAGTTGATTGTCCGTTTCACCCAGGATGGCCGTGTTTATCGTTATTCCTCCATCAATCGTGTAGTTTCCTGTCGTCTCAGCTGTGGTTTCATCGAGCGGTTCGTCAAAAGTCACATCCAGTTCGGTTGCTGAGATTACACTGATAGAGCTAATCGATGGTGCCGTAGTATCCGGCGTGTCATCAAAAATGGCGTTTTGCTCTCCTGGTGTGCCGCCATCAGGGTCTGTGCTGTTTCCGTAATTGTTTGCTGAATAGTCAGGATCATTCGGATTGATCAGCTCTGTAGATACTCCACTCGATGAACTGGTGTAAGCGGTCTCATGAATAATTGTTGAGGAGGCATTCGTAAGTATGATACTGTCACCTCCGTTGTTTAAGGAGGGAAATCCGCTTATTTCTAAAACATCTCCATACAATTCAAATAATGAGCCATTTCCGGTATTTGTGAGAATAAGATATTCGCCTGGCCTCAGTGTATCTAAACCAAATGCCGCAGATGACCCGGTTTTATCACTTAACTGCCAGTTTTCAAGACTAATAAACTTGTTCGATCGATTATATAACTCAACAAACTCTTCATTGGGTATTACACTGGAAGCACTTGGCGCAGCGTTAAATTCATTAATTACTACATCGTTTTCTTCTGCACTTTCAAGTATAAGGTATTCAAAGCTGTCCTGGCTATCAGGTTCGATCACATTTGAATTTTCATCTGCCACATTATTAATGGTTAACGTGTAAGTAGTTCCGTTTGTGAGAGGATCGATTGTAAGATGAACGACTGAATTGTCTGTTGCATCTCTAACTGCATCACTAACCGCTATACCTCCATCCAAAGAATAATTCCCCACGGTTTCTGCTGTTGATTCATCTACATTTTCATTGAATTGCACATCTATTTGTGTGTCAGAAATTACAGATACAGATTGAATTTCAGGAGGATCAGAATCAGTGGGGGTAGGTCCAACAAAAAAATCATCAAAGAAGTGACTATTGGCAGGACTGGCAGCCGTTGACTGCCTGACTAAAAACCCAAAAATTGAGCTTGCAACCACATCGGTATCTAAAACTGTTCCTACTGAACTAAAGGTACCACTTACTCCTTGGTCTGTAAACAACTCCCAATTTCCACTATCATCACGAGTAACCTGTACTTTATAAGGCTTACTTGAGCTGCTATTTAAAATATCTTCTGCTGTACTAATCAGCGCCGAGGAAGTACTACCACTGACAACTTTGTGAAGAGCTATCCAATCCTCAGTATCACCAATTCGTACAAAATATCCGTTTTGAACACTTGTCAAGTCACTTTGATCTGCCACCAAAAAAACATCTACATAATTGGCGCCTGAAGGGTTAAATTTTAGATCAATAAAAAACTCCCAGGTAGTATTGGAGACTTGTGTGGATGGAATTGATAGATAGTAAGAATCTGAAGAAGGCAGCTGCCCCGCATTGGTTCTAAGCTGTTTATCCCCACCCTCATCCACAAGGATAAAGTTGCTTACATCACCGGATAATGAGGGTGAAAACTGATTTGGTGTGTTTCCAAGTGTCTCATCTTCGTAATCATCCTGATACTGAGCATTAAGAAATAACCCACCTGAATAGAATACCACAGAAAGTAATATTCGAAAGTATTGAAGATTCCAACTCACAGGTTAAATGTAGTAGTTTTGCTCCAGAATCATTATTTAGACTGTTTAAGGAATTATGAAAATAGCGGTTGTAGGAGCTAGCGGTTTAGTTGGTCAAAAAATGCTCCAAATCATGGCAGAAAGGAATTTTCCGGTAGGTGAGCTTATACCTGTTGCATCAGAGAGGTCTGTAGGTAAAAAGATATCCTATCTAGATAAGGAATATTCCATTGTTTCCATGCAAGATGCTATTGCTGCTAAACCGGATATCGCACTTTTCTCAGCAGGCGGATCAGTTTCTCTGGAGTATGCTCCAAAATTTGCTGAAGCTGGAACTGTGGTTATAGACAACTCGTCTGCCTGGAGAATGGATGTCAGCAAAAAGTTGGTAGTCCCGGAAGTAAATGGGAATGTGCTAAGGATAGATGACAGAATCATAGCTAATCCAAACTGCTCTACTATTCAGATGGTAGTCGCTCTAAAGCCGCTACATGATGCATTTAAGATTAAACGAATCGTAGTTTCAACATATCAATCTGTAACCGGATCCGGTAAAGGGGCGGTTGACCAGTTAGAAGCTGAGCGTGCAGGAACAGAGGCAACAATGGTATATCCGCATAAAATTGACATGAATGCACTCCCTCACATTGATGTGTTTCAGGAAAACGGATATACAAAAGAGGAGATGAAGATGATTCAGGAAACCATGAAAATCATGGGGGATGACTCAATAAAAGTCACAGCAACCTGTGTGAGAATACCGACTGTTGGAGGCCACTCAGAATCGGTTAATCTTGAATTTGAAGAAGAGTTTGAGCTTAAAATGGTTCATGATATCCTTAAAAAAGCTCCAGGGGTAACAATTGTGGACGATCCTTCCAATAACGAGTATCCCATGCCTTTGACTGCTCATGATAAGGATGATGTGTTTGTTGGAAGAATCAGGAGGGACGAAACACAACCTAAGACCTTAAACATGTGGATTGTGTCGGACAACCTAAGAAAAGGAGCAGCAACCAACGCAATTCAAATTGCTGAATACATGCTGGAACACAGCTTGGTTTATTAATTCATGACATGAATGCACAGATAGATTTTTTGAACCGTAGTGAGGTAAAGAAATTTATTAGTGAGCATGTTGATTCTGATCCAAATGAACTGATTTTAAACCCGCCATCCAGTCTTAAGGATCACATTAAGCTAGTAGCTAGCCAGATATTGGCTAGACAGAAAGCTAAAGGCAAGTTAGATGCTTGGGCAAAGAATTATGATTTAATAATGCCCCCTCCGCTATCTATCGAACAAGCTTCATCAGAAGCAACTTGCCAATACAAATCCAGTCTGATTTCCGGTAGAAGTCTGATTGATCTGACCGGCGGTATGGGTATTGACTGTCTGGCACTTAGTGAGTCATTTAAAAACACAACGTATGTTGAACGTCAAGATAACTTATGTGAATTATTTGATCACAATGCTACTGCTCTGGGGAAGTCAGTAAAAATCGTTCATGCGGATTGCTTAGATTATCTCCAAAGTGTGAATTCTGATTTGGAAAACACCTGCTGTTATTTAGATCCGGCAAGAAGGGATAGCACCCAAAACCGAGTTTTTAGAATAGAAGATTGCTCACCTAACTTAATTGAATTGATGCCATTACTAAAGCAAAAAGCAAAAAAGGTATTGGTTAAATTCTCACCCATGCTGGACATAAAAGCTGCAATCACAAGTATTTCAAACATTGCGGAAATTCATGTTGTGTCAGTAAAAAATGAATGTAAAGAAGTACTACTGCTTGTAGATTTTAGGGAACAAAAAGAGCCATCCGTCAAATGTGTGAACCTGCAATCTAAGCACCAGCCATATGCTTTTACAATTCAGCATGAACATACAAGCTCAGCACAATTTGGCCACTTAAAATCATATATATATGAGCCAAATAGCTCGATTATGAAAGCAGGAGCGTTCAATAAAATCTCTACTGACTATAATTTATTGAAGCTTGGTGAAAACACTCATTTATATACTTCTGATGAGTTGATTCGTTCTTTTCCTGGTAGAATATTCAACATTATCAGCGCTGTAAACAGGAAAACTATTGGAGAATTTGTATCGAAAGGAAGGATTAATGTGATCACCAGAAATTATCCTCTAAGCGCACCAGAGCTTAAGAAAAAATGGAAGTTAAAGGATGGTGGAGATCATTTTCTAATTGGATATAAAGGCATGGATAATCGTCCTCAGACCGTAATTGCTATTCGGGCTGATCTGTAAGGAGTATTCTGAATACTGAACCTTCACCGACCACACTTTCAACTTCTATCTTCCCTCCCAGACTTTTTGCAAAATCAAAGCATAAAGCAAGACCAAGCCCGTTACCTTTTTCACCTGCTGTTCCCTCTTTACTATCAAGGCCACCTGTAAAAATTTTTTGCTGCATCTCCTCAGACATTCCGATACCCTTATCAATGACTTCAATGATCTTGGTTTTATCTCCAGACACACAATTAATCTCGATGGCTGAATTGGGGTGTGAGTATTTGATCGCATTTACGACCAGGTTTCTCAATAAAATTCTTAGAATTCCCCGATTGGAATGGATAATGAAGCCAAAGGCTGATTCGTAATTTAAAGTGATATGCTTATCCGTCAGTCTTTCATTCAACTCTTTGTTTAAATCATCAACTACCTGATGTACAGAGAAATTTTCTTTCTGAAGGTTTTCACCTTCCATTTGACCTTCTGCCCACAGAAATATATTGTTGAGAAGGTTCATCAAGTTGGATGTTTTCTCTTTTACCTCAGGCAAAAGTGGCTCTATCTCTTCCTTGCTAATCAACTTTTCGTTGAACATCTCAATCACGGATGATACAGACTGAATTGGTGACTTTAAATCATGAGAAACAATTGCAAATATTTTTGATTTAAACTTGTTAAGATCTTCCAGCTTTCTTTTTCTTATCCCAAGTTCACGTACTACCATAAAAATTATTGAAATTAATATGGCTGCAATAACCAGAGCTACGACCAATCCTTGAATGATAAATTGTCTTTGTTCTGCCAGCTGTTTGTTTAACTTATTCTTCGACTCCAGCACCCGCATCCTAAATAGTCGCTGATAATAAGAAAGAAGTTCAAGTTCATTTATTGTAGAAATGCTTTGAACACTATCCAAGTATTGCTCATAAAGCAACTCCTTTTCATATGCTTCTTCAAAGCGATTTACTGCTCCATAACATCTTGAAAGTGTTTTGCTAGTTATATAAATAAGCTCTTTAACCTCACTTTCCATAGCCATATTAAACGCTAATTCTGCCTGGGCCAATGCTTCTTTTGGTTTCCCCATGCTTCGATCCAGCTCTGCTTTAAGCTGATTGCCTCTAATTATCCCTCTTTTGCTATTGTAGGCTTGAGCATTACTCAGGGTCAATTGTATCAAAGAATCCGCCTTTACAAAATCGCCCTGTTTATAATGTAGCTCTGCCTGATTGAAAAAATAAATAGAGTGAAGGTGCTCGAATTTTGGGTCGAGGTATTTGAATGCCTCAAATAAATAATGCCTGGCAGAATCGTAATAGCTCAGATCAAGAAATGCTTTCCCAATGTTATTATTGATTGCGAAAAGCCTAAACGTATCTTTTTTATTCTTTTGGATGGAAAGCTCCGACTTATAATAGCCAATTGCATCTAAATCCAAACCAGAAGCGGCGTAGACATTTCCAATATTGCCAAGGTTTTTAGCCATGACTGTTTCAAAATTATTTAGCTCTGATATCTGAAGTGACTCCTGAATCTTTTCAAGAGCTTCCATCTGATTACCCAATGACCAATGGGCACTACCAATCCGATTCAATGAAACCGCAATAAGTGAATCATTGCCCGCTTGATAGGCTAAGTTGTAGGCCTTCTCTGCAAGATCTAAACTCTTTTGTGGTTGATCGTAAATCAAAGAATCGCATTGCTCAATTATACTTCCTACCTGATCCAAAACATTCTGAGCCCAGACAGTATTTACCTGGAGCAATGAAAGTATTGCTATAAAGTGAATGGTGAGTTTCACGGAGAGAAGATAATCGCTTTTTATGACTCACCAAAGATAGACAAATCAGAATCTTCCGAAACGAAAGCTAATCATAGCAGTCGTGCCCGTTACATCTTCGTCTTTGACATTGGCCAACTCTGTACCGGAAATGTACCTATAGGTAACTCCAGCGCCTAATCTGAAATACTTGGTAATGTTGAATTCTGCTTCAATTCCCGGCTCAGCAATAAAAAAAACAGAGTTTTCAATCGTGAATTCTGAATCAGCAGGGTTGTTTACGAAGAAGTCTTTGTCGTCAACTTCAAATGATCCTGCTCCTAACACAATAGGAATGCTAAGGTGTACAAGTTCTTTATGAGCGATGGTCCATCCAATAATTATTCCTCCATATCCGCCATGAAGGTTTAATTTCTTCTCCTCCGTCTGACCTTGAACAAGACCATCAAACTCTACATTGGTAACTATCCCATATCCAGCTACACCAAACAGATATCTCCGGTTGATAATAAACCCGCCATAGGCTCCTACTAGAAGGGCGCGTTCCCCCATTAGGTCCCCTACTTTTAGATCTCCCGCACCAAAAGCGTTAAGATCATTTTGCTTACTCAATAAGGACTTGATCTCTTCATCATCCGGATCATGTGTATCAATATATTTTTGGGACATTGAAGAAAATGCCAATACGATCAGGGCTAAATATGACAGAAGCTTCATTGCTTAGAATACGTATTTAAATGAAATGGCTGCATCCCAAAATTTTGCTTTTGTATGTCGCATGCCTATAAAATTGAAGTAAGGCTTAATGTCAAAACCAAAAGTAGCGGGCACCTCTAACCACCGGTATTCTATGCCGAGACTGGCATCCACGCCCATTGCAAAAAAGCTTTTAGACTCGTAGATAAACTCGTCTCCGGCTGCATTCGATAACGTTTTAGAAATGTCATCAAATTTTTCGTATCCCACATGACCACCGATACCGTAATGAAGGTAGAATCGATCGTTGAATGAGAATTCCATTGGTTCATGAAACAAGTACTGTGCAGTAAACTGCATGCCTTCGTTTCGACCACTTAGAATAAGCTCCACTGCTTCATCCTCAGTCACAAACTTTTTAAATGTCAACCCTGAAGTATGACCCAACCTAATTCCTGATGATTTCTCATAAAGTTGCTGTCCTGCAGAAGCATAAGCTATAAGCAGAAAGATTAAGGTGAAGAGTTTGTGCATGGGATTCCGGTGGTGACGGTGCATGTAGTTTTTTAATCTCGATCTACGAAAATAGGAGTTTCTTTGATGGCCACAATAAGTTCTCCTCCATCAGCCTCAATCAATAATTGGCTATGGCGTGAGTTTGTATTTCCTACAAATCCTGAAAGTGATATTTTTGCTTCATCATTAAAATGCTGCTTCTGCATGGTGAGCATGCTGTTAGGCAAAATCATCCGGTCTTCAGGGCCTTTTATATAGGTTTTTATATAGGAAGCCTGATTTAAAATAAGGTTAATATCCGTCGACTTACCCGTAATATCGATGCTATTGAAATCTTTAACGATTCTACTCAGATAAATATCACCGTAACTAAAATCCAAACGTGCAGACCCTCGCAAAAGGTCTGATGTTAAATCGGTGAAGGAACCCTCACACATAATTTCCTGGGCATCCAGTAAATGGATTTTGTCATTTCTTGAGTTTAACTGTATTCGCCCAATTTTATCTACTCTGATTTCAGAGCTTCCGCTTTCAATATTTAGGTTGGACGCTTTATCTATCCTAATCTCTGATCCTCGAAGCGTAAATATTCCATCATTAAGACTCCCGAATGCAGACTTGCCAAAGCTATGCTTTAATGTAAGTGTTTTCGAAAGATCATTGGCTTTGATATCTCCGTGAGAAATATCAAGGTCTACTCTTCCGTCAAGGTTTGCCATGTAGAGATCCCCATATTTATTTTCGATGCTTAACATCACATCTTTTGGTATCCAAACCTCATAGTCAACCTTTAGCTTATTGCTTCCCATTACGCCCTCAACTTCGCTTAATACACTACCGAAAAACCCTGAACCACTGCTTATCTCTGTCACAGCAGAAATAACACTTCCTACTTTTCTAAAGCGTACATCTACCCGGGACATGGATTTCGCCACCGCTGATGAATTTTTTCCTTCTGCACGCACCACCACCTCAAACCGAACGGAATCACGATCCCATGTTCGGACAATTACTTCTCCGTATTTTGTAACGACCTCTACTTTGCCATTTTCTGATACAGGAAAAGAACGCTTGAAATCGCGTTCTTGCCTCACCTGACCCAATAGAGGTAATGCAAAGAGTATTGCCAATAATATGTTAAAGCATTTCTTCACTTTGTTCTTTTTCCAACTCGTTTAGTATTTCTTCCAGTATTTGAAGCTTAAGACGATAATTTTCCATCATTGCTGTAATCACCTCTTCATTATCCACATTATCCTTTAAGTCACCCTTCAGCTCGGCAAAAGCCTCATCCATCTCTTCCAGATCTCTGAGTATTTCATCATCATCTAATCGATGTTTAATAAGTGTAATTTTTTGATTGATTTCGCCATTATAATAGCTCTCTAATTCAGCAACCTCACTCGTATTTTCTTTATCAGCATTCATGAAAAATACCGCTCCGCACACTATCAAAGTAAAGCAGGCAGCCATTCCTCCTATATGCCAAAAATTTTTCTTTCGATTTGGTTGAAGTTTATTCGAAACCTTTGCCCACTCCTGATCACTATCAAAAGGATAGACCTCAAACTCTTCTCTGGTATTTTCAATATGATCTTTTAAACTATCCCGCATTTTGCCCCCTTTCCTCAGCTAATATTTTCCTAATTCTTGCTTTTGCTTTGCAATACTGTGCTTTGGAAGCTGACTCTGAAACACCTAAAATCTGACCAATTTCTTTATGATCATATCCTTCAAACAGATACAGGTTCAACACCGTTTTGCAGCCTTCCGGTAGCAAATCAATCACAGACATGATCTGTGACGCCTGAAACTGCGCATATTCAAAATCATCTTCCTCTTCCTCAATAAAATCTTCATTCTCCTCCAGCTGAGAAGTATCCAATTTCTTTTTCCGAATGGCGTTAATGCAATTATTAATGACAATTCGCTTGATCCATGAGCTAAATGTATTCACCTCTCGCAAGGACGGTAGCTTCTGAAAAGCGTCAATAAATGACTCCTGAAGTAAATCCTTCGCCTCTTCCTCATCACCCATCATCCGTCGGCAGATATTATACATCGCCTTAGCATAGAGGCCGTAAAGTGACGACATAGCCGCCTGGTCTCCCTGCTGACTCTGTATAATCAGGTGCTTATGGATGGTCTGTGTGGTGCTCACGATCTATTAAAAGACAGTACCTTTTTTCAAAGGTTTCCTCTTTTTACGATTTTTCTATGAAAAAGGTGAGCCAAAGGTAGATAACCACTACTAAGTTTTATGAAAACATAGAACGCAGGCTCTTTCGATCGATTTTGCCGCTTTCGGTCTTAGGAATTTCTTTTACTAATTGGATGTATTTGGGGATCTTGAATTTAGCCAACTTACCAGCACAGAAATCAAGTATATCGTCCTGCGTTAATGTAGCTGAACGTCCCACAACTATCGCCTTGCCTACCTCACCCCATCGGTCATCGGGAACCCCAATTACGGCCACTTCATGAATCGATGGATGTGTTTGAAGTAATTTTTCCACCTCAGCCGGATATACATTTTCCCCACCGGAGATAAACATATTTTTGATTCGATCTTTTACATAGTAATACCCTTCCTCATCCCGAACAAGAATATCCCCTGTTCGGAACCATCCATCTGTAAAAGCATCTTTAGTCGCCTCGTCATTGTTCCAATATCCGGGAGTCACCACAGGGCCGTTGAGCCAAAGCTCACCTTCTTCTTGACCTTTCGCTTCAGTACCATCTTGTTTCATCAACTTCACATCCACGAAAAAATTAGGTGTACCGATTGATCCAATTTTCCTCATGGCATCATCGTGATGGAGGGAATAAATATTCGGACCGGCTTCTGTCAGTCCAAAACCCTGACGGATAGGGACGCCCTTCAACTCCCACAACTCAATCAGTGGTAAAGGCATTGCCTCACCACCGACGATAAAATAGCGAACAGATTCCAGACTAACTTCACTAAACGACTCCTCATCAGCCATCATCTTGAGCATAGTAGGAACGCCCATAAATAGTGTGGACTCCTCGTCTTCTAACAAATTCAGCACGGTAGCCGCATCAAATTTTCGTAGCAGGGTGAATGATCCCCCCTCCAGTAAAAAAGGCATTAGCAAAACGTTCCACCCTCCAGTGTGAAAAGGTGGCATACAAATAATTGTATGATCCCGAGAGGTTATATCCAGCCGTATTTGTGTATTTATCGCATTCCAGAAAGCCATTTTATAGGAATAGATCGCTCCTTTTGGAAAACCCGTGGTACCCGAAGTATAAATAATGAAAAGTGGATCATCATCCTTAATGTCATTAGCATTAAACTCTTCATCACCTAAAACTTTAGAAAGTTCAGAATAGAGATCCTGCATGTCCCAGCTAATGGATGGCTTGTGTTCCAACTCACTCGACTCTATCAATGAGCTAAACTTTTCCTCCGTGATCATCATTTTGGGCTCGCAGTTGTTGACCATGTAGCAAACTTCCCTTGCCGACAGTCGATAGTTTAACGGAACAATGATAAACCCCAACTTCATTGCCGCCCCCAAAAGCACAATGTATTCCAACCTAAATTCAGACATAACCGCTACCCGATCCCCTGCCTGAATACCTTCAGTTTGTAATCGTTTCGCCAGCAAGTTGGAAAGATTGTTGAGCTGACGATACGTAAGACTATCGCCGGTTTCAGCATCAGAAACTGCCACTTTTATGGGAGCATATTCAGCCCATCGTTCTATCCAGTCTTTTCGAAAGCTCATAGATATTTAAAATCTAAATGCAGCACTTGCAAATGCTAGTCCACCTCCAGAACCGATGAAGTAGATCAAATCTCCTTTTTTCACTTTCCCGAGTTGGACAGCTTCATCCAACGCCATTGGGATACATGCTGATCCGGTGTAGCCATATTCGTGCATCACCGTATGTGCCTTATCTCTATCCAGCCCCAGCTTGTCAAGTGTTGCCCAAATGCTATTGATATTGATCTGGGTAAACATAAATTGATCTACATCCTCCACTTTGGTTCCGGATCTTTTTGCCAACTCATTGGCCATGTCTGACCACACGTCAGGATTCAACTCACCTGGAAATCGCTTGACAAACTTTAGGAGGTGATCCTTATTTTCAACCACCTCTTTAGTTATAGGTTGAAAGGTACCTCCAGCATAGATGCCCATCCAATCACAGTATTCTCCTTTGGTTCGTAGCTCGCTGGCCAAATAGCCAGTTCCAGTTTCTTCAGTAGATGACAGTATCACCGCACCAGCTCCGTCAGCAAATAGATTGCAGGTTTTCTTGTCGAGCTTATTCAGATACTTACTCATTGCGTAAGCCCCGATAACCATCACCTTGTTGTAGTTTTCGTCTGCTTTGATGTATTTGACAGCCGTATCCAATCCGATCACAAACCCGGCACATGCAGAATTGAGATCAAAGGTGCCCGCATTGGTCATGCCCATTTTATGCTGAACCTTGGACGCGGTAGAAGGAGAGATATATTCAGGTGTGTCTGTGCAAACAATCAATAAGTCAATATCTTCAGATTTCAACCCAGCACGGTCTAAATTAACCTTAGCCGCCTCGATGCAGAGGTCGGCTGTGGACTCATCCGCATCGCACCATCGGCGGTTTCTAATATGCACGTTGGCTTCCAACCATTCCGAAACATTTTCCCCTAAGATTTCATCAAAATAGGTGTTGGGGATAATGTTTTTTGGAACATACATCCCGGTTGAAATGATTCTGGCGTTTCTCATATTATACGGTCATTCCTCCATCCACACTAATTGTTGCTCCATTGATATAGCCAGCCTCTTCTGATGCTAAAAAGCAATACGCATTGGCTATATCTTCCGGCTTACCTAAAGTTCCGGTTGGCACTTTTGATTTCATCATGTCAATGACATTGTCCGGCATGGCCATCACCATATCAGTAGCTATAAACCCAGGCGCTACGGCATTCGCCGTTACTCCTTTTCTGCCAAGCTCTCGAGCCCACACTTTCGTTAATCCAATAACTCCGGCCTTCGTGGCTACATAGTTGGACTGGCCAAAATTGCCATAAATACCAACTACAGATGACGTATTTACAATTCGCCCATAGCCCGCTTCTGTCATGTGTGCCTGAATGTGTTTTCCGCAATTGAAAACACCCGTGAGATTCACGTCAATTACCTGCTGCCATTGGTCAGGGGTCATTTTTTTCAATGTAGCATCTCTTGTAATTCCGGCATTGTTAATGAGAATGTCAATTTTGCCATGTTTTTCAATGACCTCTTCTGTGGCTTTTCCAACTGCTTCATAATCTGCGGTATTCACTTTCTGAAACGCTCCGTCAATCTCGCTGGCCAAACGATTACCCGCCTCTTCATTCAGATCCCAAATAATCACTTTGGCTCCTTCAGCTGCAAACTTTTGACAGGTGGCTTTCCCAATTCCATTTGATCCACCTGTAACGATGGCTACTCTATTTTCTAGTCTTTTCATCTCTTATTTTCAATTTACTAGTATCCGAGAAAGATTTTTCTGGATTTGATTTAGTCTATTAAATCACCCTTTGAATTCCCTAAAGGGCACCTTCTAACTTCTCCCTTAAGGGTTGGGGTCGTTTTGCGCTCCGAAGAAAAATCATTTCTCGGATTATTAAATCCAAGTTTTAAAAAATGTCGGATATCATTGGTTTACTTTAAAGGCCGATAACTGGATGCTACCGACCTCTATTTTGCACAACTCTACTACTTATTTTCCCGGAAGATCTAGTTTTAATTCTATGCTGTATAGTCTTCCAATGAATGGAGACGCAGTGAACTCTCGGTATTCACTATCAAAAAGATTTGTAACAGCAATCGAAGTAGTGAATGTATCCGTAATTCTATATCCGAATCCTAAATCAACGTTTACAAAACCCGCTAGTGGACCATAGTTATATGAGTCTGTTCCGCGCGAATCCTCAACAATCGGAGTACCTCTATAAGTAAGATCCTGAGTTGCTGCTGCGATCTGGAAGCTTGAGAAGTAATCGTATTCCTCTACCCATCTAACAAATACATTCCCAAAGATTTTATCCTTATTGTAATTGAACCCGAAGCTTGCTTTGTTTTTAGGTGCATTTACAAGCAAGTCAAGTTTATTTACAGTTCCGTCATTATTGAAGTCATTCTCAAGGTTGTCCTCATCAATTGGGTAGTCGAAGTATGAATAGTTAAAATCAAGGGTAATGTTTTGATTCACCAGATAGTTTAATCCGATATCGAATCCATAAGTATCGAACTCACCAAAGTTGATATAGGTAGCAACTAATCCACCATAAACACCATAAGCTGACTGAACGTCTTCAATTGGAGTATCTCCTCTATGTGTTGTAACTCCTACAACTGTCACAGGGCTCAGGAAATTTTCTGAAATATTGTAATAGGCATTTACATCAGCATAAAGCTTCTTCGAACCAATATTCCCTTTATAGCCAATCTCATAGGTTTGCAGCTTTTCAATCGTTTGTTTTTCTACCTCTGATCCATCTGCCAAAGTAAATCCTTCGGCATTTCCAAGGATCAATCCTCCAAACAAATCACCATACATGTTTAAGATAGTTGGTGCTGCGACACCTTGACCATAAGTAATTCGGAATGTCCCTCTTTCAACTGTCTTAGTAAAGCCTACTTTAGGCACAAAATTGAAACCATACACATCATGATTATCTGCCCTCAATGCAACGGTTCCTTTGAATCCGCTTCCAAATGCGTACTGACCCTGACCATACCATCCGATTTGATCGACAGTTATAAAATCATCCTCATCTTCATCTAATAAATAGGTTCCGTGAGAGTTGGCCATATCCCGCTGAAACTGTACTCCTGTCACAAAGCTGAATGCTCCCCAGTTATTGTTATACTGCACTTCACCATTCCACCGCTTCGAATCATCGATGAATCGTGCGCCACCATCAAGAGAAGAATCGAAAGCTTGCTGTGGAGTAGCTCCACCATCAATCGCAGCATAATAGGCCTTGGTACGATCATCTAATGAATGGGTGTCACGCGTATCACTCAAGCTAAGGTAGGCCTGAGCGAAAATTCGTGGCGACACATATCTCATATGGAATGTCTGAATTTTCCAGTCTATAATCTCGTTTCGACCAACATTTGTAGGAGATAGGTAGGTACTATTACTAGCATCATATGAGAAGATGAGGTCTGAGTCATCATTGAGTGTATAGTACATCCCTACGCCCCCTTTTATAAACTCGAATTCATTATCCAAATCAAGTTCTTCATATCCTTCTTTGATGCCATCGGGACCACCATTTCCATTATTATCAGTTCTGTCTATGTACACAGAGTCAGCAAACTGAAACTCCTCACCCCTGGTGTACTCAAAGTTGACTTTGAAAGCGAATTTGTCACTTAAAATCTGCGCGTGTCGTAATCTACTTGTGAAGACATTTTGATTCCCTGCACCAAGCGCTATTGTTGTTCCTTCCGAAGCTCTTGGGTCTTTTGTGATAATGTTCACCAATCCATTATGAGCATTAGGACCATATAGTGCCGAGTTCGGGCCAAGAATAACCTCCACCCGATCAATATCTTCCTTAATCTGAGGGCTTAATGGACCAAACGGAAGTCCTGTAGCTACTAAGCTGGAAAATCGACCATCGGTCACCTGGGTATTTTTTGCATTGAAGTTGCTATTGAAGCCTCGAACGTTAATCCCTGTTCCAACCACACCTGAACGGATATAATCAACTCCCTTCAATCGTGATAGCAATTCGCCAGTATTAAATGACCCCCAGTTTTCCAGATCTTTGCTTGAAATAATCTCGATAGTAGCGGGTGTCTCAGTAATTTTTTCTGGCTGACGACTTCCGGAAATCACAACCTCTTCACCAAATACAGTTCCTTCTTCCAGTTGAAAATCGATAGTGACAGCTGATCCGCTGACTGATACAGACTGTTCAATGGCCTGAAATCCAACATAGCTGGCAACCACTACATACGTGCCATTTGCCAATCCTTTGATCTCAAACTTGCCATTGGGGTCTGTTACATCGCCATTTGTGGTTCCTTTAATCACCACATTGGCACCAATGAGTGCTTCGCCGGTTTCACTGTCTGTGACAGTACCGGTAATGCTTCCTCCCTGAGCAAATATGCCCACAGAAAGCAGCGTTAAAACGAGGGTTAAGTACAGGTTTTTCATAACTTTAGTTTGTTAGCATTTGTTTAACAGCTCGATTGAAGCCCGCCGGATTATCCATTTGTAACATGTGTCCGGCAGCTTCAATCATTTTAATTTTCACATTAGGTATCTTATTTCCCACCTCAGCCACTTGTTGGGTGGTCATACCTGCATGCAGGTATCTATTTGGAATCAAAAAATCTTTCTCGCCAAAGAGTACATAAGTTGCAACTTTGATCTGATCCAGCTCCTCAAAAACGGGATGAGATAGCATCCCTTTGACTCCCATCTCTCTCACTTTGGCATAATCCTTAAACCATGGAGCTTCTTTGACTTTGATCCGATCCTGAATCATTTCCTCAGCCAGTGGTGGCATATTCACAAAGTTGATCTTATAGGCAGCCCGTATTTGATCTTCTGTGTGGCTCATCAAAACAGCAGCGCTTGAAAATTGCGTTAGCGTTGAAGCCTCCTCTTCCGTAAATGTTTCAAAACCTGCCGGAGCAGCTAATATCAATTGATCCAGCCATTGCGGGTTCTTTAGTGCCGTTACGATACTGACCTGCCCACCCATGGAGTGTCCAAGCAGAATTACATTATCGAGCTTCAGTGCTTTCACAAAGGCATCAAGTGAGCGAGCGAAAAAGTCCATGTAATCCTCCTCATCAAAATCTCGCAATGTAGACTGACCGTATCCTGGTAGATCCAGCGCTATACATCGATATTCACCTCTCAATCCTTCAATGGTATGGTACCAGTTTTTGATATAACCACCCAGCCCATGCACCATCACAATTACAGGTGCATCCTGTGCTCCTTCATCCAGATAGGCGATCTCAATGTCATCGAAGATGGAGACCTTCTTTGTTTCATATTTATAGTTAGGCATGAATTCATCATTTTGAGCGAAAGTGAATTGTGCAAAAACCAAGGTCAATATCGTGATCAGGTTCTTCATGCGATTGATACTTTTTCTCGTCTTGATTTCGCATAAGTATGCAATATCAGACCTATGGCGAGCGAACCTAAAATGGCAAGTGTGGAAGCGATGGCCGGGTTTCTCACTTCTTCCTGCATGTACGGCGTAAGCCTGCCGTAATACACTGAAAAATGAATAATTATGGCAGATACTGAGCTCAAAAATGGCACATGCACCGGCACTTGCTTTAGAAAAGTTCCAAAAAGAACGGGCACAAAAGCAGCAGAGAAATAAGCATAGACACCATTCTGCGCAAAAATCCCAACACTCAAATCAGGAGAAATCAGTTGTTGCCAGCTGAATCCAAAAGAAACGGCTGCTAAAAAAATGATTGTAAGTCGATTCAGGATGACCGGCTGAATTTTCGGCTCACCAAATATGGGACGGATTACATCTTGTGTGATTGTTGTGCTTAGGCTTTGGATCAAGCCTTCTAAAGTAGAAAGACCCGCTGATATCAGTCCCATCACCACAATGATTCCTATACCAGCTGTAAATTTTTTCACAACATAAGCTGAAAGCACCCCATCGAGGCTGAGCAGGCTGCCATCAACTGTGAGATTCGGAAACTCCAGTCGGGCATAGAGACCTGCAAAAACCACGAGGAAGAAGAGGAATTCAACAATTACACCTGCGATCAGGTAGGTATTTACCTGATTATCATTTTTTAAAAGAAGCGATTTTGTGATAATATGTGGCTGACACACAATCGCTATCCCAACCACAACCTGGCAAAAAATTATTTCAAAATAGTCCCTGAATAATGGACTTTGCGGATTTGTACCATCGGCAAGGGCAGGATCAATAGCTTTAAGTTTTGCCAAAAATCCGGAGATGCCATCAGAGAAATGTTCGTAACCAGAGGTAAGCAGAATGATGGCGACCACAATCATCAGAGAAGCCTGAATCATGTTGGTGTATACCATGGAGTTTGCTCCTCCGAACATCATGTAACCAAACACGAATACCACTACCGAAATCAAAATATAGATTTCTTCAACATTCAATGCTTTTGATAAAAGCTTGCTCAGGCCTACACATATCAGCACAATAAATGTGATGAGTAGCAACGATACGAAACCGAAAAAAAGGGAATAGCTTTTATTCTCATATCTACTACCAATCCATTGTGCCATGGTTAGGGCTTTTACTGAAGTCCCTACCTTCCTAAATCCTTTGGTAATCACTATCAGTGATACCAGTGCTGATATGGATAGAACCAATCCGAATGAAAGAAATCCGCTGATCCCGTAATAAGCAATAAATCCGGGGTTGATAATAAATGTTGCTGCACTGGTCATGGAAGCAGCAAGTGCCAGCCCAACTGCAATCGGGGAAAAAGCAATATTGCCCAGCGCGTAATCTGAGATGTTTTTAGTCTGAATAGCACCTCTGATAACAAAGAAAAGAATAAGCGCCATATAGGCGATAACTGCTATCCAAACATATTCAGTAAAACTCTCTGAAGCCATATTTTTCACTTAATCCAGCTACCAATTTTTACTTATTCAGGCGCATTGACAACTGAACTCAGGTGAAAGAAGGTTTTTTTAAGGTGAACAGAACCTTTGTCGTGGTGAAGGAAAAATCTGCAATAAATCGCCGGATTTTTAAATAAAAGACAATATACACTTCTGACAAAGTGTAGAAATTGAAAATTTCATATTATCGAAAGTCGCTTCATGAGGTCCTCGCGGTAGGTTTTTCCTATTGGAATGCTCTTATCAGCAATTTGAATGTAGTTATCCTCAATGGCCTGAATGTGCTCTACATTCACAATATATGAACGGTGAACGCGCATGAATCTGGAAGCCGGGAGTTTTTCCTCAAGCGTTTTCAAAGAGTAGCTAAGTATATAGCTATTTTGATTGGTCATCAGGATAGAGTAAATGTCGTTCGCCTCGATATATCGAGTATCCTCAAACCTTAGTTTTTCCAATCTGTTTTTCACTTTCACGAAAAGATGAGACTCACTGACTACTGTATCTTCTTTCTGGTTTCCTGCAACCAAATGATGTCTGTGAAGGGCAATTTCAATGGCCGAAACCAATTCGTCATCGTCAAAAGGCTTAATCAAATATCCATCCGGGTTGGTCAGTTTTGCGCGTTCAAGTGTTGCTTGATCTCTGTCAGATGTCAGATATAATACTGGAGTGTTGGTTTTAGTTTTGATGAGGGAGGTAACTTCTATACCATCCATCAAACCCGCCAGGTTAATATCCATGATCACAATGTCAGTGGGCTGCTTACTCAGTGATTGTAACAATTCCTCACCAGACTCACTGATACCCAAGATTTCATAACCTCGTTCCTCAAGCGTAATGCTGAGATTTTTAGCCACAACGAAATCATCTTCGGCTATGAGTACTTTGGTTTTCCCCTCTGACATTCTTCAAAAGTAAACGCAAATTCGTAACTAAATCAGTCAGATTATATTGCAGGTCAATATTTCATTCTGATGCGACGAGCTTGCACATACATTTTTCTATTGATTGGGGTTTTTACCCTTCGAGCACAAACCCTTTTTCTTGACAGCCTTTTGCAGCAACCTGCAGACTCCAATAGGTTATCAAATGAAGAATGGTATTGGACAAAAATTGATCTTAACCCAGAAACTCGATATATAGAATTGGCAAACTGGAGCCATGTGGTAGCTTATGGAAAAGATGGTATTCACTATACAGGCACAATGATTCCCGGTGATGAGCAAAGCTATTTTTCTTTCAAAAATATTATTCAAACCACCAGTGATTCCTTACTAGTAAAACTAAAAGGAGATCATCCGCTTTTTGAGTTGGAGGTGGCTTCTGTCAATCAGTTCACACCTGACCAATGGAGATTTCAGGAACGTCAGCGACTCATCGCCCATGGATTATTTTTTGGTATCCTAATCGTAATGGCACTTTACAACCTGATGATCTACATGGCTGTAAAGGATCAAAGCTATCTATGGTATGTACTTTCAATCGTAGGTTTTGCTTTATATATGGCCTTTTATTACGGGTTTACATTCGAGCATTTTTGGCCGTCAAGACCCCACTGGAATACTTATGTCTTTGCCTTGATCATACCGCTCACAAACATCAGCAGGATACTGTTTACCAAGACTTATCTACATACAGATCAGTACGTGCCTCGCTGGAATACATTCTTCACACTCTTGCTAGCGCTTTATTTAACACCAATAGTTATGTGGCTAATAAGCTGGCTGGAAATAAAAGACTGGCTTGTAGAAACCAACCATGTCATCGGGTTTTTGGGAGCAGTCACCATGTCTGCTATTACCCTTGTCAGTGTGATTGTATACCTGAGGGGCTATAAACCTGCACTTTGGTTTTTGGTTGCTTTTGCGCTATTTAATATTGGAGGTGTGCTGTTCATTTTTCGAGAGCTCCACTATTTGCCCGATAATTTCTTTACACGCTATATCATCCAGATTGGAGCAGTAGCACAGGTTGTTTTGTTTTCACTGGGTCTATCTGACAGACTAAACCGGACAAGAAAGATGCTGGCATTGGAAACAATTGAACGTGAAAAAATTGAACGTGAAAAAGAGATGGAGAAAAAGCAACTAGCTGAGAAACAAAAAGATGAGCTTGAACGACAGGTCAAAGAACGAACAAAAGAACTGGAAGAAACGCTCAACCAGCTCAAGCTCTCAGAGAGTGATTTACGAGAGCTAAACCAAGTCAAATCGAAGCTTTTCTCCATTATTTCACATGAGCTAAAGAGTCCGCTAACAACGGTCGATTCATACCTCAACCTTTTCATCAATCATTACAACAAGCTGTCTCCTGAAGAAATTTCTGAACTTAGCGATAAGACCCGGTTTTCCCTGCAAAACCTGATATTGTTGATGGATAACCTACTCCTTTGGTCGCAGCTCCAGCAGGATAGTTTGACTTTCAATCCTACCAATGTAGACCTTAGAAAGGCGCTTGATAAGTCATTGAAGTTGTTTACACCTCTCCTTGAGCAGAAGAAAATTAAAATTGAAATTGAAGCTGGGGTGGATGAAACTATATTGAATGCGGATAAAGACATGCTTGAGTTTGTTGTTAGGAACCTTATTCACAATTCGATCAAATTCACTCCTAAAAATGGAAAGATAAAGATTGTAGCAGAACACGATGCTGATCTCACAAGAGTCTCTATCATCGATACCGGAATCGGGATGACCAATGAAATGATCCAGAAGATTTTAGATAAGGAGGAAGGGTTTACCCGAACAGGAACAGAACAGGAGAAGGGTTCAGGAATCGGGCTACTGATGTGTAAGGACTTTATTGAAAAAAACCATGGTAAATTGGAAATCAGCGCCAAACAGGGAACTACCGTTTCCTTTTGCCTACCTGGTAGTAAAGTGCACTAAAAACCCCGCTCTTATAAAGCTTGATTTCATTTTCCTGAAAATCATTTCCCTTTAAAAAAGACCTCAAGTCGAGTAGTTTGGTGGTTTCAAGATTGGCAAACCATTTAAAGAAAACCAGCATAACTCTAAGCAAGAGCGTATTGACTTTTCTTTTTTCAAAATCCACAACAATCAACTTGCCATTAGTACTAAGAAGCCTCTTGATTTTCGCAATAACAGTATTCAGGCTTTGTTGATCAAAACAGTCAAGAAAAAATGGACAAATGATCACATCATATCTTTTATCCGATTCAAATTCTTTAAAATCCGATTGAATGAAATTAATTGATCCGTGGAATTTTCTCCTTTTAGCTCTATCCAGCATCCTGACGGACTTTTCCACAAAATCCAACTCACCACTTTTGGGAATATACTCAAGTAGTTTACCTGTCCCTCCACCAAGGATAAGCACACGATCTTTATCGCCTATTTCTTTCAGATGATAAGCTTGTGCTTGTATTAATGATTCTCCAAAAACAAGTTTCGAAAGGCGATCATAAAAAGGGGCAATAAAGTCAAAATCGTTTACAGCCATTCGAAAAGAATTGGCAATAAAAATACGCCATCCCCTATTGCTCTGCAGCGATGCTTGAGTCGAAACCAATCGGAAAAAATGAGCATCAATGTATAAATAACAAAGCCTGCTATAAAATAAATTGTGACAATATTGATGGAAAGAATTGCAATTGCAAGACCTATCGAGATCAATAATAATATGATTTTTTCCAGTTGCTTACCATTAAGTTCTGTTGCAATCGATTGAAACTTGTCTCTTATATCGTCCTCCTTTTCATACCAGCTAAATAGACTGAGATTCACAAAGGTTAGTAGCACCAATAATAAAAAAATATCCCATCGATAGGTCTGACTGAGTAGAAAAGGCACCATCAAAATCCCGGCTGAATAGACCATTGCAACATAAAGCTCCTTTGAAAGAAATCGCGATAATCGGTGCTGCATCATCAAGTAAGCAAATGAGAATACCGCCAGCGCCAATCCTCCAAGGAAGATCACTAATGGTATGAATAAGATTAGAATAGATAATGCAATCAAAACAAGAACAGCAACTACTAATAAAGATTTTCGATGTTTTTTATGAAACAGATATCGCTCCCTCGATGATCTAATTTTGTTCTCTGCATCCCTTAGGTGATCTGCTGTATAGATAAGCCATACTACTCCACCGAGCAGCAAATAAACTTCCCATCCTGGAGCTACACTGAATTGGGCACAAAAAAATCGGAGCAGTATTACTACTCCGATTACAATATCTATGGACAAAATTTGAGCGGTACGATATGCTCGCCCAATCATTATCCCTGAGCTAATGCTTCGGCACCACCCACGATCTCCAAAATCTCCTTTGTAATGGCTGCCTGACGTGTTCTGTTGTAAGTCAACCGAAGCTCCTTCAATAGGTCATCAGCATTTTCTGTTGCCTTATCCATTGCTGTCATCCGTGCTCCATGCTCAGAAGCATTTGATTCTAACAATGTTTTATAGAACTGGATCTTAAGTGACTTAGGAACAAGTTCATCAAAAATGAAATCTTTCGATGGCTCATAGATATAATCTATCTCACCGTAGGAGTCATCCATTTCTTCTGTCTCAATTTCCTGAATTGGAAGAAACTGTTCTTTTTTAACTATCTGAGTAGCAACGTTTTTGAACTCATTGTAAACTATATCCACTCGATCATATTTACCATCGAGGAAATCAGCCATCACCATTTCAGCTGCTTCTTTTGCATCTGCGAAATTAAGCTTCTCTATTAGGTGTGAATAAGTTTTGATTACGTTGTACTTTCTCTTAGTAAAATGCTCCAGCGCTTTCTTTCCAATTGGAAGAATTTCCAAATTACCTGCGGCCTCTACAAGGCTGTATTTTTCAGCAATGAGCGCTTTCGTTCCTTTGAAAATACTACTGTTAAAAGCACCACACAATCCTCTATCCGAAGTAACCACTACAAGTAAAACTCGCTCTATTGATCGTTCTTCGGAGTATGGATTGTCAGTCGAATCAGATTGACCTGCAGAAACATTCTGAATAATTTCAGATAGCTTCTGCGAATATGGCCTCATTTGAATGATACGATCCTGTGCCCTTCTCAACTTAGCAGCAGCAACCATTTTCATGGCTTTTGTGATCTGCTGTGTCGAAACAACTGATTGAATCCTACCTTTTACCTCTTTAAGATTGGCCATCTATTTTCTTATTTTTTATATCTGGAAGCAATGTCTTTAGCGATTTCTTCTGTTTTTGCAACAGCCTCTTCGCTCAATTTACCTGCCTTAAAGTCTGCCAACGCATCCTTACCAGTAGATCTCATTGCATTCATGAATTCAATTTGGAATTCTTTTGCCTTGTTCACAGGAACCGGATCCAAGAATCCTTTTGTAGAAGCATAAATGATAGCTACTTGCTCTTCAACCGGAATTGGAGAGAACTGCGGCTGCTTCAATATTTCCTGGTTCTTTCTTCCTCTATCGATGGTTCGCTGAGTTGCAGCATCAAGGTCAGATCCGAATTTAGCGAACGCTTCAAGCTCACGGAACTGTGCCTGATCTAGCTTCAACGTACCAGCTACTTTTTTCATTGACTTAATCTGAGCGTTACCACCCACACGAGATACTGAAATACCTACGTTAATCGCTGGTCTGATACCAGAGTTGAAAAGGTTTGTTTCAAGGAATATCTGACCATCAGTAATCGAAATTACGTTTGTCGGGATATATGCAGAAACGTCACCTGCTTGTGTTTCAATAATTGGCAGTGCGGTTAATGATCCGCCTCCTTTTACCTTATCTTTCAAAGATGGTGGAAGGTCGTTCATTTGCTTAGCTACTGAATCATCACCGATGATTTTTGCAGCTCGCTCTAGTAATCTTGAGTGAAGGTAGAATACGTCACCCGGGTAAGCTTCACGTCCCGGAGGTCTTCTTAAAAGAAGTGAAACCTCACGGTAAGAAACTGCTTGCTTAGAAAGGTCATCGTATACTACAAGTGCCGGACGCCCTGTATCTCTAAAATACTCACCAATAGCTGCTCCTGTCATTGGTGCATAGAACTGCATTGGAGCTGGGTCAGAAGCAGAGGCACTTACTACTACTGTATACGCCATTGCACCTGCTTTTTCAAGCTGAGCTACAATACCAGCTACTGTTGAAGCTTTCTGTCCGATTGCAACATAGATACAGAAAACAGGCTCTCCTTTATCATAAAATTCTTTCTGATTGATGATCGTATCAATAACAACAGCTGTTTTTCCTGTCTGACGGTCACCAATTACTAACTCTCTTTGACCTCTTCCTACCGGGATCATTGAGTCAATAGACACAATACCTGTTTGAAGTGGCTCACTTACAGGCTCTCTGTAAATTACTCCCGGAGCTTTTCTTTCAAGAGGCATCTCAAAAGTTTCACCTTCGATTGCACCTTTACCATCGATAGGGTTACCAAGCGTATCAACCACTCGACCACACATTCCGTCACCCACCTGGATTGAAGCAATTCTACCAGTTCTTTTAACTGTATCACCTTCGTTTACATCTGCAGAATCTCCAAGGAGTACAGCTCCTACATTGTCCTCTTCAAGGTTCAATACAAGTGCATTCAATCCATTTTCAAATTCCAGAAGCTCACCTGCCTGCGCATTACTCAAACCGTAGATTCTGGCTACACCATCACCTACCTGTAATACAGTACCTACTTCTTCAAGTTCAGCCTCGGTCTTATGTCCGGAAAGCTGCTCTCTTAAAATTGCTGAAACCTCATCAGGTCTTACTTGTGCCATAATTTTATTTGTTTATCCCGCAATACGGAATTGTATGTTATTTATTTTTTTGAAAACTTCAGTTTTAAATCTTTCAATTGTCCGCTTACGCTTTCGTCAATTTGACGATCTCCAACTTTTAAAATATATCCGCCAACGATTTCCGAGTCAATTTTTCCTTTCAGAATCGGCTCCTTGCCAGTTATTTCTTTAGCCAGTTTCTCAAACGCCTTTTTCATATCAGCATCCAGCTCAAAGCTTGTAGTAACAGAAACCTCTGCCAATCCCTTTTTGATGTTATACAGATTAAGAAATTCTTCAGCGATATTCTCAAGAAATTTCTCCCTGTTTTTTCTAGTGATTATATCAAAGGCTTGCAGAGTGAGTTCATTCACTTTTCCGGAGAAGACCTTCTTCAGGATATCTGCCTTTTTTTGATGTGGGATGATTGGACTTTTAAGCATCAATGCAAAATCCCTGTTTTCCTCACAAACAGAGATGAAGGCCTCCATATCACCCTTTACATCATCTAAGACTTTCTTCTCTTCAGCCAATTCTATAATTGGTGTTGCATATCGAACCGCTATTCTGCCTACTGACATGCTTAGTTTACTTTAACTTCTTTGATAAATTTCTCAACTAGTGCTTTCTGAGACTTGTCGTCTGAAAGCTTTTCACGAAGCACTTTTTCTGCAATCTCTAATGAGAGCGAAGACACTAAATCTTTCACTTCCTTCAGGGCTGCTTTCTTCTCAACTCCAATTGCATCTCTAGCATCTTCAATCATTTTGGAGGTGATGTCAGACGTTTCGGATTTTGCCTTCTCAATAATATTGCTTGCTTCTTCTCGAGCTTCTTTTAAAATAGCATCTCTTTCAATTCTAGCTTCCTGAAGTAAGTATTCGTTATCCGCCTGGATTTGCTTCATCTCCTCCTGTGCATGCTCAGCCGCTCTTAGCGAATCCTCAATTTGGAATTCACGCGTCTTAAGTGCACTTAAGATTGGCCTCCATACGAATGCTCGGAGAATGAATAAGACAATCAAAAAAACGATCACCTGCCAAATGATCAATCCTATTTCGGGTGTAACTAGTGCCACGGTATATATTGTTTAATAATAAATGTCTTTTAAATAAAACCTGGCCATGCCACCTAATGTGGTCATAGCCAAGTTTGTTTTGGAAATTAATTTCCTGATCCAGCCAATAGTCCAACCACAACGCCGAATAGTGCCGCTCCCTCAATAAGGGCTGCTGCAATAATCATTGCTGTTTGGATTTTACCAGCTGCTTCTGGTTGTCTTGCAATACTCTCAGTCGCTCCTTTACCGATCAAACCGATACCAAGTCCTGCTCCTAGTACTGCTAAACCTGCTCCAATTGCTCCCATAATTATTTATTTATTTGTTAAAAATTGGTTCCAACTATTAATGGTGCTCCTCTACTGCCTGTCCAAAATACAAGGCCGAAAGAAGCGTAAATACATATGCCTGAAGTACTGCTACAAACAGCTCCAGCATATTCATCACTGTGGCAAAAAGCGCCCCAACAACTCCAATAGTTAAGCTTTCAAAAATGAAGGCCAAACTAATAATACTAAGGATCAAAATGTGACCTGCTGTGATGTTCGCAAAAAGTCGAATCATCAGTGAAAATGGCTTGGTGAATATTCCAATGATTTCCACCGGCCACAAAATGATATATAATAATAATTTACCGGCCCAAGGCATTGACTTACCCAGTGGATCCACAATGTGTAGCCAGTACGTTTTTCTTCCGGAAAAAAGTGTGATTAATAAAGTCATCACTGCGAGTGTAAGCGTCACAGAGATATTTCCCGTCATGTTTGCTGCTCCCGGCAATAGACCTAGCATGTTTCCAAACCAGATAAAGAAGAAAACAGTAAGCAAGAACGGCATGAATTTTTCGTATTTATGACCAATGTTTGCTTTCGCAATATCATCTCGCACAAAAATGATGATTGGCTCGAAGAATGACTGTATGCCTTTTGGTGCTTTCCCTACGTTCTTTTTATATCCTCTTGCAACAGCAGAGAATACTAAAATCAATATGAGTGCATCAATGAAGAGAAATAATACATTTTTTGTGATGGAGAGATCAAGTACGTGACCACCATTCTCTAAGGTAATGTGATCATGATCCATGATGTACCCATTGTAAGGAACAGTCTCATGATCCTCATTATAAAAGTTATGAGAAGAAAAAATATCCAATCCCTTCTCTTCTGAATAAACAATTACCGGAAGGTAAACGATAGCACCGTGTGTAATTTCCCAAATGTGCGAATCAGAAATGTGATGGTTAATTAATTCGCTTGGATCAAATTGTTCGTCTTCTCCATCTTTAGAACCACCACCGGCGAATACTAGTCCTGGTAAAACGAGCAATAAAATCGCTAAAAACTTATTGATTTTCAGAAAGTTAGATTGCCTCAAAATGGAGCCTTTTTTCATCAGATATTCGTTCGTTCCTCAATTTCGGCGCAAGTTAGTCAAAGCCTCAACTATTTCAAAGATCATGTAAACCAAATAGATACATATAAACTGTATTACAAGAGAAAATAAGTCTTCTTTGGTTAGAAAAAGTACCAGAATGAATACCATCGAAGAAAGTAGACGAATTACAATTTTTACAAGTGAGACTTGTACCTCCCATTCTTTTGGTACCCATTGATCAATTCGGAACAAGGCGGCTCCTTGTATTGCAAAGAATAGCACCATCAAATTCCAGGATTCATGTAACTGGAGGTCTTCGGACAAAAAGTTCAGTGACAGCAGAACGCCTGTTATCATTATGAGAGAAATCCATTTCTTCATTTTGAAAATTTAAGTAAGAGCCAAATTGTGCCGGCGAGCGACAAAAACACGCCAATGAGTATAAATACAGGACTACTTCCTATGAATTCATCTAAGTAGAAGCCCCCCAAAATTAAAATGAGGTTCATGACCACAAGCTCGAACGCTAGGCCATAAAACCTCATAAAAGATCTGTCCTCAACGGGTTTCTCCTGATTATCAGGCGTTGAGGATTTGCTGCTCTTTTTCTTCGGGCTTTCCAATTTTAATTTCTTTGCTTTTTACGCCCATTTTACATTTTCCATTGAAAGTAGCTCCGGATTCTACAAGTAGCTTATTTGTAATGATATCGCCATCAATGGTAGCTGTTGCTTTTAAAACCAGCTGTTCAGTTACTTCAATAGTTCCTGTAATGTGACCAGCTACTTCTGCGTTTTGTGCTAAAACACTTCCATCTACCTGAGATGAATGTCCAAAAGCAGCTTTGCTTTTAGTTTTGATATCACCAACGACTTTTCCTTCGACACGAATGTTTCCAAAAGTTTCAATACTTCCATTTACGATCGTGCCTTTCCCAATGATGTTACTTGAGTTACTCAACTCTTCTACTTCCTTTTGATTCTTATTTAACATAGCGTGATTTTAAAGTGCAATATACTCTTGTGGGTTTACAGGATTCCCATTATGCCATAATTCCAGATGCAAATGAGGTCCCGAGGTAAGCTCGCCTGTATTCCCGATAGTGGCCACTACTTCCCCAGCGGCTACAAAATTACCAACGTTTTTAAATAATTCCGAATTGTGCTTGTATACAGAAATTAAATTGCCCGGATGCTGAATTGCCAAAATATAGCCTCCATCCAGGGTCCAGGAAGACATAATCACCACACCATCGGCAACAGAACGAACCGGCTCATTCTCTTGCGCTACGATATCAACGCCATAATGATCAGCTTTCGGATTAAAGCCATCTGTGATGATCCCATCTAATGGACTGAAAAGATATATATCTCTTAATTCATACACATTTGAGGAAACTGCAATAGGCAATGCAGTGATATCAGCCAATTCTGAATCTTCAAATTCCGCCCTGAATTGTGAATCTACAGGCTGTAATGTCTCCGTTAATTCAGCTGGCTGTAAATCCGACTCTGGGCTCATTTCCACATTTTGATCAATTTCTTCGCCGGCAATGATTTTACGGATATTTTCAATGTAGATATTCTTATTATCTACTTCCTGTTCCAGTGAATCAATGGTCATTGATAGCTCTATAACTTGTCTATTTGCCACCATTTGTGCATGCCGGGGATCCAACCATTGCTCTAGGGCCACAGTTACCAGGTAAACCGACAAAGCCAATATTAGTAAGCCCACTGTAGCCAATACCAGAAAAAGTCTGGCGTAATTGAAACTAAATGTGGTCTTTTCCGCAAAATTTTCTTCATTGCGGATAATGAGTAAATATTTATTCGTTAACCAGTTGCTAAATGTCTTTCTTGCAGCCATAGATTGCAAATTAAGGCGACAAAGGTATGCAATCACCCCTTGTTTATCTTTACACCAAATTGAATTTGAGATCGTTATTAATCGAACCAGTCTAAATACATTTTGAGGAAATTCATATCCATATGTTTTATCACTGCTGTAGCAGGGTGTTCTCCTTACAAAAACAATCCTCTCAGCAACTCATTTCACGATCTAACGGCCCATTATAACGCTTATTTCATAGCTAATGAGCGCATTAAAGAAATAGAGCAGTCAATATTTGATGATCAGGAATGGAACTACAACAAGGTACTTCCTATTTATCCGCAATTCGATTCCACCAAGTCAGCATCGTTAAAAACTCAGATTGAAGATTGTATTCAGAAAGCATCCATCGCCATACAACGTCATCCCAACAGTAAATGGGAAGACGATAGCTACATTCTGGTTGGAAAAGCGCGTCATTATGCTATGGAATTTCCAGATGCTATTGAAACCTTTAAATATGTAAATACTCACAGTGAGGATGACAATGCAAGACATCATGCATTGACGGAGCTAATTAGAAGTTTTACAGAATTTGAAGCATATAAAAATGCGGTAGCTGTAACAGACTATTTAGCCAAGGAAAAGTTAAATAAAGAAAACCGGCGAAGACTTCATTTAAACACGGCCTATCTCTATCAAAAACAGGAAGATGAAAGTAAAATGGTAGGTAGCCTGGTGAAAGCCGAGGAATTACTGAATTCTTCAGATAAGGCACGTATCAACTTTATAATAGGACAAACCTTCCATAATCTGGGTTTTGAAAGCGAGGCTTTTCGTTATTACAAGAATGTACTAAAAAATAACCCTAACTACGAGCTGGAATTTTACGCCAAACTTTACATGGCTCAGGTTACCGAGTTAGCTGATCAAGGTGATTTAAAAAAGATACAGAAATATTTCAGAAACCTACTCAGAGATCCGAAAAACAAAGAATATAAAGATAAAATCTACTATGAACTGGCCGGTTTCGAGCTTAAAAATGGAAACATGGATGAAGCAATTTCCAATTATAAGCTTTCCATAAGAAGCAGCACAAACAATCAGCGCCAAAAGGCTTACTCATACCTGAGTCTTGGACGAATTTATTACGATTCAGTCAAAAATTTTGTCCTTGCAAAAAGCTACTATGACAGCACGGTAAATACCATGCCTAAGGATGAGGATAATTATGCGTCAATTAAGGAACGACAAGAGATTCTCGTTGATTTTGTAGAGCAAATAGTCACCATTCAGAAAAATGACAGCCTGCTTCATCTGGCCTCTTTACCGGAAGATTCGGTAATCGCCATGTTTAGTGCACAGATAGAGCTAGAAAGAAAGACCGAAAAGGAAAGAAAGAAGAAAGAAAAACAAGCTGCCATTAACAGAGCAAGAAACATTACACAAAGTGCCGGAGATAACCTGATCACTACCGCAAGTACAGGGTCTGTTTGGTACTTTAACAATGCAAACGCATTGAGCAGGGGCCGAAGTGAGTTTATAAGAAAATGGGGTGATAGAGCTCTAGAAGATAATTGGCGAAGAAAAAATAAAGCGCCAATAAATGGGCCGGAAGAAGAAATTATCTACACTGAAATATCAGAGTCTACTGGAGAAGAAAGTGAAGAAGAAATAAGTGTTGAAGATGAGGCACGCCAAATGATGGCTGATATTCCTCAAACTGAGGAACAAAAAGAAAAACTACTATCCGAAATAGAGGATGCGCTCTATAACCTTGGGAATATATATAACCTCCGTTTGGAAGAAGATAAGAATGCTGCTGAATCTTTTGAAAAATTATTGAGCAGATTTCCCAATACAGGGTATGAAGCTGAAGTGCTCTATCAATTATACCTATTATATAAAATTATTGATCCGGAACTATCTGTAAAAAGAGGGAATCAGCTGAAAGACAAATATCCTGAAACGATTTATGCGAAACTTGTTGATAATCCGAATTATAGAGAAGAGAGCTTTGCTATTAGTGAACAGCTAAAAAAACTATACAAAGAGCTTTATGGAAAATACAAAGAAGGGCGCTATGAGGAAGTGTTATTTTCAACGGATAGTGCGCTTGCACTGCATGATGAAAATGAATTTAGTGACAACATTGCACTACTGCGCGTTTTAGCAACTGGTCAAACAGAAGAAGATCACAAATACCAATTTGAACTTGGCGAGTTTATAAAAAAGTATCCCGAAAGTGAACTAAATAGTTATGCACAATCCTTACTAACTGCGTCAGAAACCTTTCAACAAAAACGATACAATAGTGCAAAGGCTCGATTTATTGAAGATTTTGATCAAAAGCATCTATTTGTGATCGTATATGATCTGGACTCTAAAATGACCGATGAGCTGCCAACCTTGATGAGTGAATACTTAGACGAGAAAAGCTTCAATAACCTCAAGATAGGAAACCTCATTTTGAGTGATGAAAAATCCATGCTCCTTGTAAACATTTTTCCGAGTAAGGGGACAGCCAACGTATTTTTGAAAAACTTTCAACAAGATATCAATCTACGAGACATATTTAAAGGTCAAAAATTCAATGATTTTGTTATAACAGAGGATAATTTTGACATATTCTACAGAACGAAAGATGTATCAGCATATCTTACATTTTTTGAAAAGCATTATAAATGAGGCAAAAGCTTATTAAATACACGATAAGGGCACTTTGGGTCCTGTTTTTTTTAGGATTTATTGGGGTACCATCTATCTTTATAATGGTAAAAAATGATGCTTTTGGATGGTTTGGCGGATTGCCCAGCTTGCAAGCACTAGAGCGTCCTGATCCTGATTTATCTTCCGAGTTAATAAGTGCAGATGGTATTTCATTAGGTAAATATTTCAGAAAAAACAGAACCCCTGTTACATATGATGAGCTTTCCCCTGAGCTTGTTAATACACTTCTTGTAACGGAAGATATACGTTTTAAGAATCATTCAGGCATAGACTTAAGAGGTCTTGCCCGTGCAGTGATTGGCAAGCTTACATTTTCATTTAAGGGAGGTGGTAGTACTATCACCATGCAGCTGGCAGAAAACCTGTTTAAAACAAACACTGCAGAACAGGGCAGCTTATATAAATCACGCACATTAGGTCAAATCATAACCAAGTTGAAAGAATGGATCATCGCTGTGCAACTCGAGAAATCTTATACCAAAGAAGAGATTCTTGCGATGTATTTGAATACTGTAGAGTTTGGGAGTAATTCTTATGGAATTAAAGTAGCAGCCAAGACATTCTTCAACAAACTTCCTTCTCAATTAAATTATCCTGAATCCGCTGTACTCGTTGGAGCAATCAATGCTCCGACCAGATGGAGTCCTGTACTTAATCCGGACAATGCACACAGAAAACGCACTGAAGTATTGTGGAACCTTCATAAATACAACCTGATCGACAGGGTTGGCTTTGATACCTTAAACAGAGATTCGATACAATTGAACTATAGGGTTGAAAATCAAAATGAAGGCCTAGCAACATATTTTAGAACTCAAGCCAAAAATTACCTGGTGAATTGGGCCATTGATAATGGATATGACCTTTTTGAAGATGGATTGAAAATTTATACCACCATCGATAGCCGTATGCAACAGTATGCTGAGGAAGCAGTAGCAGAGCACATGGATACGCTTCAACAGATTTTTAATGAGCATTGGAAAGGGGAAAACCCATGGATTGATGATAACAATAATGAGATTCCTGAATTTTTAGATAACGCTATCAAACGGACTGATGCTTACAAAAGCCTTCGATCCCGTTTTGGAAGTGAAACTGATTCCATAGAATTCTATCTTAATAAAAAGAAAAGGATGACAGTGTTTTCATGGGAAGGGGAAATCGATACAGTATTCAGCTCATACGATTCATTGAATTACTACAAACGCTTCCTGCAAGCCGGCTTTATGTCAATGGACCCAAAAACAGGCTTCATTAAAGCATGGGTAGGGGGAATCAACCATGAATATTTCAAGTTTGACCATGTAAAGCAAGGCAAAAGACAGCCCGGCTCTACTTTCAAGCCAATCGTTTACACAGCAGCTATTGACAATGGCTACTCACCATGCTTCCCTGTTGTAGATGCGCCAGTATCCTTTAGCCTTCCCGGTCAGGACCCTCCCACCTGGGTACCTCAAAACTCAAATGGAAGGTTTACTGGTGAAATCATGACCATCCGGCAGGCAATGGCTCAATCTGTAAATAGTATTACGGCCTGGATGATGAATAAAATCGGTCCTGCAACAGTGGTTGATTATGCAAAGCGACTAGGAATTGAAAGTAAGTTAGATGCAGTTCCATCGTTATGTTTAGGTGCCGGAGGAGATGTTTCTATTTATGAAATGGTAGGTGCCTACTCAACGTTCGTGAATAAAGGCACTTATATTAAACCCTATTTTATTTCAAGGATAGAGGATAAGAATGGAAATGTTATCCAGCAATTTGTTCCGGAAGAGCAAGAAGCAATTAATGAAGAAACTGCATACTTGATGCTTCATATGTTAAAAGGGGTTGTGGAAATGGGTACCGGTCGTGCGCTGGATTACTCTTTGAAGATTGATAATGAAATAGGAGCCAAAACCGGAACCACTCAAAACGCTTCTGATGGTTGGTTCATCGGTGCAACCAAAGACCTTGTATCAGGTGCATGGGTGGGCGGAGATGATCGCAGTATCCGTTTCAGAGAGTGGGTGCTAGGTCAAGGGGGTCGAACAGCACTTCCGATCTGGGAGAAATACATGCAAAAAATCTATTCTGATGAGACTTTAGGGTACCAAAAAGGATACTTTGAAAAACCAACATCACCTCTTAGGACGGTTATCGATTGCGAACTTTATGATGAGAACATAAACCCTTCTGATACTGTTGAATATGACGTAGTAGATGAAGATGACTTTATGTAATGCAATTCCACCGATATTCCAGAGAAGACTATTTACACTTGCCGGATAAACCCGGGGTTTATAAGTTTTACGGTGATACAGATACCATAATCTATGTTGGGAAAGCAAAAAATCTAAAGAAAAGAGTATCAAGTTACTTCACAAAAGCAAATCTCGATAGTCGTAAAACACACCGTCTAGTTTCTGAGATTAAGCATATTGAATTTGTAATTGTATCATCAGAATTTGATGCGCTACTTCTGGAGAATAACTTAATAAAGTCACATCAGCCTCGTTACAATATTCTATTAAAGGATGACAAAAGTTTTCCGAGTATCTGTGTAACTAATGAACGGTTTCCTAGAATCTATTCGACAAGAAGAATCGATCGTAAAAAAGGTGAATATTTCGGTCCATACACCAGTGTAAAAGCGATGAATGGAGTTATTGATCTTATTCGAAAACTTCACAAAATAAGAACCTGCAAGTACAATTTATCAGAGGAAAACATTCGAAAAAAGAAGTTCAAAGTATGCCTTGAATACCACATTGGTAACTGTATGGGACCATGTGAAGGTCTACAGACTGAAAAAGAATATCTTAAGGATATAGATGAAGCTAAAAAGATTTTAAAAGGTAAAATCGGAATTGTAGGTAAATCCTATACGTCCAAAATGAAGCTAGCAGCAGAAGAGCTGAAGTATGAATTGGCACAGGAATACAAAGAAAAACTTGACCTACTAGAAAAGTTCCAGTCAAAATCTCTAATTGTAAATCAGAAGATTACTAATACGGATGTATTTAGCATGACTGAGTCTGATAAAGGCAAATCACTTTATGTGAATTACATGAGAATAGAAGATGGAGCCATAGTAAACTCTGAAACAATAGAAGTCAAAAAGAAAATAGAAGAAGAAAACAGTGATGTGCTTAGGTTTTCAATCTTTGATTTAAGGAAAAAGTACAAGAGTGAAAATCCCTATATTTTAACCAATGTTCTTGTCGATGAATGGGAAGGAGTAGAAATTAGTGTCCCTAAAATAGGAGATAAGAAAAAGTTGGTAGATCTCTCCTTTAAGAATGCATTGTATTTTAAAAAGGAAAGACACTCACAAAAAAGCATTCAACCCAATGAAGCAATTCTTCAAACGCTTAAGGAGGACTTACAATTATCAGAATTGCCTAAACACATTGAATGTTTTGACAACTCAAACATACAGGGAACCAATCCAGTAGCTTCAATGGTCTGCTTTAAGAACGGCAAACCATCGAAAAAAGACTATAGAAAGTATAATATAAAAACAGTCGTAGGACCGGATGATTTTGCATCAATGAAGGAGGTTGTAGGGAGAAGATACAAGCACCTTATCAATGAAGACTTAGCACTTCCAAACCTGATAGTAATTGATGGTGGAAAAGGTCAACTTAGTGCAGCATGCAGTGCTCTAAAGGAACTGAACATTTACGGTCAAATTCCGATCATTGGCATTGCTAAAAGACTTGAGGAAATCTATTTCCCCGAAGATACTCTTCCGATACACATTAGCAAAAAATCAGTTTCACTTAAGCTGTTACAACATCTTAGAGATGAAGCACATAGGTTTGCCATCACATTTCATAGACAAAAGAGAAGTAAGGGATCGCTTATTTCAGGGCTTGATTTAATCAAAGGAATCGGACCTTCGACAAGGAGCAAATTGATGAATGAATTTGGGAGTGTAGAACGACTGAAACAGTCTTCCGAAAAGGATTTGATTGATTTGATCGGTCAATCAAAAACGGTAATCATTCAGGAGGCTATAAAAAAAGGGGATATTTAATCCCCTTTTTTCTTTACTTATAGTCTTTAATGCATCGACAACTGTTTCTATGCCAGTCACCAATAACACTGTGATATACTTCTTTCGATCCCTTTTGAACAGAAATTAATCCAGAGGTATTATCTGATTTTTTTTCAGCATCCCAATAATTTCCGCTTATACCTATATTCTTAAAAACTCTTCCTGGATCACCAAAGCCACCCAAAGTTAAGTCAAGACCACTCTCACCACCTTTCTGTAAGGCAATGCCAGCATTATGAATTCCTCCGTAAGTCTGAAAGAGTAGATTCCACTCACTGATGGTTGGTACATGCCATCCATCAGGGCAAGCTTCTTTTGCAGCCTGGAAAGTGTAAAGTCTACCAAAAGCTTCGCAATATGCAGGTTCGTTTTTATAACAGAATGAATCAGGAACCTCATAAGCAAGATTTTCTGCCATCCATGTTCTATTTACGATAACTCCCCCTTCTAATTCTATATCAACAGTAACGATTTTATAGGTTTTCCCATCTCTAGGATCAGTCAATTCACCAAATTCTTGAGCTGTAACTAGTGAGATACAACCAAAAGTTAATAATAGTAGGGAGAGTAAATATTTCATCTTCATTTTCAGGTCGATTAGGGTTAGGTATAAATCAAAATTAATATTCCCATAGCTCAGACTCGTACTCCATCAAGTCGTACTCATACTTTTGTTGAATTACAATCACACTCATCGGATCCTTTGCCATTTCATCTGCATATTGCTGTCTAATATCAAGGTTATCAGCATTTGATATCTTAATAATTGGAGCTCTAAACAATCGCAACTCAAATGCATCGCTCATATTTATGTGTTGCCCAGGATTTTGATTATTGTAGTACTTAGCTTTATCAGCATATGGCCCTCTAAACAAAGCAACTACATCATCATATCTAAAGTGAGCTACTTGTCTTTCAAATCCAGCAGGATTATAAAGTGATCCAGCATCTCTTGGTAGCGCCAAACTCACCGATCGTATATAATTATACATTCGTGATCTATTCCTATCAAAAATCACATCCTCTCTCAAATACAAGACATTGAATAAATCCGGTGGTATTGCCTCCTGTCTAGGTTCATCACTTTCCTCTACTGCTTCATCAGAGCTGGAATCGTCATCAAATGAATCGAAACCACCTGAATTGAAACCACCTCCTACAAATGGATTTTGCTCTCTTTCAACTGAAGTATTGGAAGTAAATATGATATCGGGCATGAAGTTTATACAAGAATCAGATCTATATGGTGTCAGTAAGCCTTCATCTACAGCTTCAATCAACAAACGGGAAATCTCTCCGTTTTTCGAGAAAAAAGGCTTATTTATCTTTTGCCCCATGTCCATTCGTCTCCAAACGGTTTTTCTGAACATGACTTGCGTTTCATCAACCTCTGGTTTCACCAAGGGTGCCAATTCTTCTTGCGCAAAACCTATGGATAGCGAAAGAACAAATACAATTACATAACCTAATTTTTTCATAACACTTTTTTTCTATCAATTATTTCAACGAAATATTTATGAATCGCTGAAATTTCTGAAAGTCTTCAACTTGCTTTCTAAAGTTTTGTCTCTGAACTTTTTTAATCTCAATTACTAACTGATCACCTTTACGTCCATTCATTCCTCTCAGACTAACCTTTTCCCCAGATCTTACAGAGCCTCTACCCAATCCGCCACTCACCAAAGTAATCTCTGCTTCGGCTACTCTGAATTTTGCATCATTAGGTAAGAATTGAGCAAAACTCTCATCAGGAATAGCTCTTAAGAACAATTCCGGTGTTCTTGCTGATATACCCTCTTTAAGATTAACCTCACCTGCACTAGTAAACACTTTAATATCTGGCGCAGGAATTCCTCTCACACTAAACTCTCTGGAACCGATCACGTTACCTCCAGAAGAAACTGTCAACGTGACTTTTTGCGATCGTGGAACAACAGTTACCTGACCCGTTTGCGAACCCTTTATCGCATCTCCGCCTTTTGCAGAGAATGAAGGGTTGTATGAAGTACCAAGAGCTGGAACCTGAACATCCAATGCATTTCCACAGTTGTAGTAAAGCGCATTAACCGACTGAGATTGGATTTGAATTACCGGTTTCACTACATAATACTCAATGGTATCAGTGAATGTGGTATCAGTACCACCGCCTTGAGGAACAGTAATTGAGGCAATAATTTCTTTCCTAGCATTACCCTCTTTATCATAATTGCCTGGTGTTGCGGTAAATTCAACTTTACCTACACCACCGACCACTGGAGCTTCCTCTCCATTGTAGGTCATTATAAGCTTATCATTCAAACCAGAAGCAGATGCTGCGATAAACATATCCGCTCTGTAAGGAGTGCCTGCTGCAACATATTTTGATTCAGGCATAATTACCGGCTTAATCTGATCAAACGTTATGTCTTTTAATCCAACTCGCTTTACAAGAAAATCTAAAGCTGAAGTTTCAAAAGCCAAAACATTGGCTTGAAATTCACTTACTGTAGCTAATCCAGCGTGAGTAGGCGAGTTTTCAAAGGCCAATTGAGACCATTTCTTACCTTTTTGATTTTCATCTTTACTGTAAATTGGATCTTCCTCAGCATCTAAAGCAATTTTATGATACTGCTTTAGCTTTGACTCATCTGCGCCATTTTTCTTTAAAAGCTCTTGAATGAACTCCGCGTATCCGTTAAGCATTTGTTTCATTTCCGCACCGTTTCCATCTCCTCCTTCTTCTACAGGCATCATGTAATTACCAACCTTATCGTAATCTGTTTTCCCATTGATAAACCTGCGATCTCCTTTGTGACCTTCCATATAGCCACCGGTTATCTCAACAAACTTCTCTTTATACTCCTCCATATCTGCCAGAAGCTTTGTTGTTTCAGCTCTTAGAGCTTCTGCATCTGCAACCACTTTCAAATCATCCGGCCGGTTACCTTTATCCTTAGCAGCAGATTTCATCCCAGCAATTGTTCGAGCATTACGTTCTGATGTTTCAGCATTTGCTCGCTCCAGACTTTCATTAATAAAGGCGAATTTATCTAAGACCGTAGAGCTAACATTTAGTGCTAACAATGCAGTAAGCACCAAATACATCATGCCGATCATTTTCTGCCGTGGTGTTTCTTTTCCTCCTGCCATAATTAATTTTTTTTAAGGATTATTGTTGGTTACTGCCTCTCATAGCAGTAAGCATATTACCGTATACTTTATTTAGAGCAGAAATGTTCGAAGTAAGCTTGTTAAGCTCAGCTTGAAACTGTGAAGTTTCTTTACCGGCTTCTGCCATACTTTCTAAAGCTCCACTTATATTAGAATAGAACTTATTAAGTGCTTTAGTGTGGCTTTGAGCATCCTTCAATTCCATTTCATAAACCGCATTCAATGCACCTAAACTCTTAGTTACATTTTGAACCTGGCTATGATATTCTTTTGTATCCTTAGTTGCATCAGCCATTCCAGACATTGCTTCCATCGCTTGTGCGTAGGATTTATTCATTTCTGAAAGCGACTTAGAGGCAGACTTTACATTGCCTGCGTACTCATTAGTAGCTACCGCTGCATCACTAAGATTTGACATCTTCTTAGCCGACTCAGCCATGTTTCGCATGCCGTCACCTAAGCTTTTAATTAACTCTGGTCCTACTTTAGCATCTGCTAACATTTTGTCCATTTGTGCCGAAGCTCCTGTTGCTTGTGGAACAGCTTTTCTTGGAGCTGCTGAAGGACCGTCATAGTCATCTGCAAGCTCTGGATAAACTTTTGCCCAATCCGGCTCAGCGTGCTTTGGCTCGAAAGCACTCAAAAAGAATATAACTGCTTCAGTAGTCAAACCAACTCCCAGCATAAGTGCTGCGCCTGGCATGTGAAGAATTTTAAACATCGCTCCCACGATTACAACTGCAGCTCCTATTCCATAGATCTTTGGCATTATAGTGGAATAGAGAAGCTCCTGAAATCCGCCTTTTTTGCTCATTTTTATAATATTTAGGTTAGTAATTTATTCGTTTGATTTTCTTAAAATTCGTATCCTGATGATCTACCAAGATAAGTCATTGCGCATCTAAACCCAATAGATGCTCTGGTGGTATCCTGATGCTCATATGAGCGAGTTCCTGTCTCAAGATAATATGCAATGTCTTTCCATGACCCACCTCTGATTACTTTGAACGGAATGTTGTCATCAAAATAAGTTGGGTTCAAATCCCATGTAAGTGGCATTGCTGAAGGGTTATACGCGTCTTCGCACCATTCAGCTACGTTTCCAGCCATATCATATAATCCATACTCGTTTGCAAAGTAGGTCCCAATAGGTGATGTATACGCATATCCATCATCGAAATAGTTACCTCTTCCTGGTTTGAAGTTTGCAAGCAAACAACCTTTAGCATTTCTTATGTAAGGATTCCCCCATGGATATTTAGCCATATCACGACCTCCTCTAGAAGCATACTCCCATTCAGCTTCTGATGGTAGCCTAAAGTTAGGCATTACAGGAAGTCCAACGCTCCTTCGATAGTCGTTCAAGTAGTTGGTTCTCCACTCACAGAAATATTTAGCAGCATTCCAGTCTACTCCAACCACAGGATAATCATCAAACGCCGGATGCGACCAGTAGTAAACTACAAGTGGATCTCCCATGTGATGAGTATAATCTCTAGTCCATACAGTCGTATCAGGCAGTAAGTCTGCAATAGAATAACCTGTAGGCAAATCTATTTCTGAGCTTTCCTGAAGATTCTGTGTAAACTGACGGTACTCATTATTGGTGATCTCTGTGTCATCCATAAAGAATGCACCAATAGTGACCTGTTTGTTGAAGTTGATTTGAGTTGCAGCCACATCTTCATCGGCCTGACCCATGTGAAACGTTCCGGAAGGCACTGACACCATACCATATGGTCTTGTCATTTCCCAACCGTATCTGTCGGGGGCACCTATAAGCTCCCCTCTATCACCCTGATCTCCGCCAAAAAGACCACAACCTGAAAGAATTATGGCGCAGCAGATGATAGCACAATTTGATATTGTTAAAACACGCATTTTATTCATAACACCTTTATTGAACATGCAAGTATGTAAAATAAACAAACTTTAGCAAGAATTATTGCACGATATTCGACCTAAATATATAATCATAATTCTATTTAGGACAAGTTTTGCTTTCAAAATTGGATGAAGCCTTTTTTTATTCTGACTAAAAAGTGAATCTAGGAGTTTTCACAGCCTTACGACCACCGAAGATTAAACCGGGCAGATTATACCTAATAAACACTTCATGAGATGTAGGTTGCTTAGCATCCTGATCTTTCACCACATAATCAAACGAATAACCCGCACGCAGTTTATTATTTTCCAAAAATGAATATCCTAATAAAACACTAATTGATTCAGCTCGTCGAAAAGCTAAGCCTCCCCACATTTTTTCCTGATATGTAAGAAGTGCACTCACATCGAATGTATAGGCATTTAAATCTGACCTTAATAAAACTGATGGACTAAATGTCAATTCTCGGGCTACTCCAATGGTTGTTCCTCCCATTAATGTGTAGCTCATGAGTGTTTTATTTGTGGCCTTAGCTCCAAAATCAAAAGATGGCTCCAATATGTTTTCGACCCCTGCACCAATGAAGTAATCCCTTTTGGACTGGAAAAAGAGGCTTGCATGTAGGTTTGGCCTAAACTGGGACTCACTTCCTGCCGGAATTGCATCGTCCCCTTGATCTACAGTTCGATAATTAGCATTTAGCGATGCAATATTTAGGGCAGGGGAAAGTCCTATAGCCAAATGACCAAAACTAAATTCTTTTCTTGCTGATACTGCAAAGCGTGCCTGAACCGCATTAAGGGGCCCGGTTTTATCATTGGATAATGAAAGCCCCAATCCTGAAAGCTTCCCTTCCATCGGCACCACAAACGACAATAACTGAGATGATGGCGCTCCTTGAGGGTCAAAAGATGCATCATAACCCGCCCACTGCGTTCTGTGATGCATCGCGACGAAAGCCTGATTGTCTGTGCCTATCCAAGCAGCATTATAATAGGAAGGGTTGAACATGTAATGATTAAAGAAATAATCATTTTGTGCAACACCTGAATGAGCTGCAATTAAAAGGGCTAAAAATGAATAAACCTTAAGGCTTGCTTTCATATTGTAAGTATAACTCTTACAATCTATATACCCTTATTTTGTTTAAATGTTATTCGCTTCCTTTATGTAGACCTCAAGAGCTCCTGTCATAGAAGGTGCATTTGGTAAAGGAGCTTGTATATCAAGTATTAAGTCTGCATCCCTTACTGCTTTTGACGTAGTAGGTCCAAATGCAGCAATCCTCGTATTGTTCTGTTTGAAATCCGGGAAATTATGCAGTAGTGATTCTATACCTGAAGGACTAAAGAAGGCAATAATGTCATAAGTAACATCATCTAAATCCGACAAGTCAGATGCCACTGTACGATATATGGTTGCCTCAGACCAAGTGTATCCATTTTCATTAAGAAAATCAGGAATATGATCTGTTCTGATATTGGAGCATGGGAAGATGAACTTTTCATCTTTATGCTTTTTAATCACATTTAATAAATCCGCAGCTGTTCGCTCTCCGGTGAAAATTTTTCGCTTTCTAATTACAATGTATTTCTGTAAGTAATTTGCTGTTGTCTCAGAGATACAGAAATATTTCATATCTGTGGGTATCTCTATTTTACTCTCTGTAGCCAACCGGAAAAAATGATCAATCGCGTTTCTGCTTGTAAAAATTACAGCAGTGTGGTCAAGGATGTTTACTTTCTGCTTTCTGAACTCTTTTATATCGACTGGGTCGATTTCAATGAACTGCCGGAAGTCAATTTTCAAATTGTACTTTTCCGCTAATTTGTGATAGGGTGAATTAGGATCCGAAGGCTCAGGTTGAGATACCAATATACTCTTCACTTCCTTTAATCGTTCTTTATTCATTACTAAAAGATCGTCAGTGGCGCTCATGTACTTCTCAGCTTTATATGATTATTTATAGAATAACCCTATCATAATAATGGCAGGGATGATTTCCGTGGCACAAAGGTAGGAAATAATCATAAGTTTTTTGCGTGGTGAATTATTAACAAATTTTAAAGTGAACCAAATGATGAACAGAATCAAGACTAAGGGAAACACTATCATCAGACTTGGCGAAACCCATTCGCCTATTGTTTCACCAAATAGAAAATCCAAGAATAAAAAAATCAAGATGGGAATAAGGAGCAGTGTTTGAAAATTTATAAAGTCGAATAATTGATAATTTTTCAATCCTTTAAAATTAAAAAGCCCGGCAATTACTGAAATGATCACCCACTTAATCAAAATCAGGCCAAATACCATCGCTGACAATTTTATCCACTCCCATAAAAAGAATAGCAAACTGATTGGCTTTTCGAACAAGTTTAACTCCAATGCGAAGTTGAAATAGAAAAGCACGAAAGATAATGCCAGCGAGTAAAATGCTACAAGGTTTAAACTTGGACCACTAAAAAAACTGGTATTGACAAATTCATAGGCGCTGATTTTGAAAGTAAACGCCTTTCCTTTCAGATAAGAAACTCTTGTAGGAAAACCAACCAAAAAGATTCCGAGAACAATCGTTAGAAGGATCCATCCCAGAATTACAAATTCTCTTAAAACATTCCTGGCTTCTCTCGGGTCAGCACTGTCTTCTTTAACGATTTTGAGATCTTCAAATATCACCAGTTCACACTTTAAATCCACTAGCTCATTCTTGGAACTTAGCGAAACATACAGTGTGTCATTGCTGTCATTCTTCAGCCATTCGCTCAGTCTAATAAATTCGCAATTTTCAATAATTTCAAACAACCGGCCATTTATCCAGATGGCTAATGGTTCCGGATTGCAAATTCTTATGTGCCCCTCGTTTCGCCCTGTAATAAAAAAGCCTGCCTGATTGACCTGATCCAGTGAAGTCACCGGGGATAAATCTCCATTCTGTTTCGTTTCCACCAGGACCTTGGTGAAGTCTGTGACTACAATTGTGTCTTGCTGGGCAAAAGCTACAAGTGCAAATGAGATTAATAAAAAATTTAGGAATACTCTCATTTAAAAACGTGCGATATATCCGAAGTGTGCTTTCATGGTTGAAAAAGAAATTGGTTGGGATTTCGAATCTCCAACAGCAAACGCAAAACTAAATTGACCGGACGAGGTAACAAGACTAAATCCAAGGCCTAAACCGAATGGCTGATCTGAAAATTGTGATCTTCTGTAAAAAAGTTGGTCATAGAACACAAAAGCGTAGCTTCTGTCCTCAAAAAATGATCTGAACTCCATCCTGCTTAATAAATAGCTACTTGCAAAAATTGATTTTTCATTAAACCCTCTCAATGTACTTAAACCGCCCAACCGATAAAGTTCATTTCTAAGCAAATCATCATTAGATAAAAAACCTGCGCGCAAGGAATGAAAAAAGGTTTGCCTTTTCAAAACCTTTAGTTGATAGGAGGCATGACTTTCTATTCGATAGAAGTCTGTATTCAATTGAATTGAATCATAATACGTATCAGGGAGGCTTACATTTTTTTCAACTTTTTTTCTTCCTCCTCCTAAGGACAGACTCCAAACATAATCAGCGGTGTAAGCTTCCAACTTATTAGGATTACCTTCAATGAGCATGATCTGTGAGACATTTCTGGTAAAATCTGCCAGTCCTTCTATTTCAGCTATATCGGTCGACAGTAATGTTCCATTTGTTTGCTCGTACTCAAAGAAGAGTTCCAATGTTGGTGAGATATACGTATTTATTCCAATCCCCGCTAAGCGCGTAAGGAATGTGGTGTCCTGCTTTAGGATATTTAGCCTAAAAGAAGGAGAGATCCTGGAACCAAAAATGAAAGGGTGCTTGTAGTTGATATCCAAGGTTTGAGATTGCTCAGAAAATCGCTCCCATGCAAACCTCAACTTCTTTCCCGATCTAAACAGATTTTGAATGTCCAGGTTGATATTACCAACAAAGGATGTATTTCCTGCACCAGACTGTTGCAGACCCAAAACACCCTGAAAAGTATTCGAAGTGTTTTCTGAAATATCCAGAAATACTTTTGCCTGCTTGGCACGAAAGGATAAATCAGGGGGTCTATTGATCTGGAGAAAAGCGGCTCTTTCAATTTTCCTGGAAATATTTTGATAACTGCGCTCACTGAACGGCTCACCCGGTACAATATCTAAAAGCTCATAGATGTAGGAGTGATTTGTTTTGACAGGGTTAAAAAAATAGGCCGAGTCGTATATGATTTTAGGACCAGGCTTTACAACTACGCTTCCATAGAGTTTTTCATTTCTTATCCTCAGCGAGTCTAGTGATATGGTAGCAAATGGATACCCATTATTTAGATAGCTTTTTAACTCTTTGGATAATTGCTGCTGAAGCTGCCTGCCCTTAGCATCGGACATGGAGGATTTAAATCTTTCTCCTTTATGAAGGTAGACATTCGTATGTCCATCATTATTTAAAATAGAATCAACCCCTGAAAAAAAATATCCCTGATTGATCCACTGCAATTGAAGCTGATTGAGGTAGGAAGAAAGCGCCAAAGAGTCAGCAAACTCCAACGCATCCTGAGGGTTAGAGTCGATGTAAACCTGTGATTTGATCTGTGCATGAGTAGCACTTGCGTATACAAATACAACGAGAATTAAGATTCTTTGCATTGGTCTTTGCAATTTAGCCCAAATCATGGCTGGCATCTATATCCATATTCCATTTTGCAGGCAAGCATGTCACTATTGTGACTTCCATTTTAGCACTAATCTCAAAAATCAAGAGGAAATGGTAAATGCCATTGCCAAAGAAATTGAGGACAGGAAGTTATATGTCAAAGAGGACGTAAGCACCATCTACTTTGGTGGAGGCACCCCTTCGCTTTTGACCCCAGAGCAACTAAATAAATTATTGACGGCTATCAACGAGCACTTCAGTATAACCGATAATGTAGAGGTCACCCTGGAAGCCAACCCGGAGGATCTAACAAAAGACCACTCGCAAGCAATTTTTGATTTGGGAATAAATCGTTTGAGTCTGGGGATGCAAACTTTTGATGATGAGAAATTAAACTGGATGAACCGGATTCATTCTGCAAATGAAAGCATCAACGCGTATGAAAATGCCCGAAGTGTAGGCTTTGCCAATATTTCACTGGACTTAATCTATGCCATTCCGGATCATAGTAGAAAAAGGTGGCACAAAGATTTACAATCTATCGTTGCACTTGATCCTGAACACATCTCGCTATACGGCCTGACAATTGAAGATAAGACTGTATTTGGTAAATGGGAGCGAGATAAAAAACTCGTTCAGGTGCCGGACGATGAAGCTGCTGAGCAGTACTTATTTGCCATTGATTTTTTGAAAGAAAATGGATTCACTCAATACGAGGTTTCAAATTTCGGTAAAGAAGGATTTCACTCCAGGCACAACAATGCTTACTGGTCAGGAGCTCCATACCTTGGTGTAGGTCCGGGTGCTCACTCTTTTGACGGGGCAAACATACGTAGCTTTAATGTCAGAAATAATGCCAAGTACCTGAAGGCTGTCGAAGCGAATGCTGAACACTGGGAAGAAGAGGTTCTATCTTCGGCACAGCGAATCAACGAGCAAATTCTAACCGGATTGAGGACTAGAAATGGAATTGATTTATTGGCTATAGAGCAACAATCCGGAATGGACATACATAGGAAACATCAAACTTTTCTTAACGAAATGAACAGCCTGGGACTGATTGAAATATCCGATCAAAATCTAATACTTAAAGCAAAGGGGTTTTTGGTTGCGGATGAAATAGCGCTTCGATTATTTGTCCCGGAATAATGAAGGCATTGCTTCAAAATCTAGGGATAATCGGCGATAAGCTCTACTTTTGAAATTCAAATGGATACAACCACTAAAAAGGCGCTTTTACTTCTAAAATCACTCATCTTTCACTACCACGGCCTGGATGACGAAGAGCGAGATATGCTGGAAAAAGCAGCAGATTCTATGAAAGCTCAGGAAGAGATGGAATGGGCCAATAAGTTTATTGCTGAGGACTACCTATCAGCTTTTGAGCGCTCCAGGGAATTTCTTTCAAAGATCTTCACTAAAATGAATGAGCCTGATCGCATCAAATACCTCATGGAAGTATGGGAAGAAACCCATAAGAAAGGATATGTGACCGAAATGGAAACCACCGCTATTCTTACACTTTCACAAGACTGGCATGTAGAAAAACAGTTTTTAGAAGAGGTGAAGGATTAGTGGGCCTTCCCTTTCTCACTCATTCATCAATAATAAAGGCAATTTGGTTTTTTTTTATAAACTCATCATCTCTCGAAATCTCGCCGACTGCCTTCGACTCACTTCGATTTTTTCCCCTCCTTTTAATTGTACCAGCAAACCGCCATTGAACCAGGTGTCAATGGATTCAACCCAGCCAAGGTTGATTATGTGTTTTCTACTGGCTCTAAAAAAATGACGATCGTCCAATCGCTCGTCCAGCGCATTCAATGATTTATGAATCATCGGCTTGAACTTATCAAAATATACTTTGATGTAGTTTCCATCCGATTCAAATAGTCGAACATCCTCTAGTTTCACAAACCAGCATTTGTCGCCATCTTTTACAAAGACCTGATCTTTGCTGCTGAGCTTTTGGTCCTTTGATGGGTTTTTAGCTGCCTTAATCGTTACTTTATTCAGACTTTCAGTTAGTCTTTCCGGCTGGATTGGCTTCAACAGATAGTCCAGTGCATTATAGTCAAAGGCTTTCAGTGCAAACTCGTCGTATGCCGTGGTAAATATCACCTGAGGTACTTTCTCCATTTCCTCCAACATTTCAAAACCTGTTTTCCCGGGCATTTGAATATCAAGAAATACTACATCCGGATCATGTTTTTCTATTTTCTCTACCGCCTCATCGGGGTTGGCTGCTTCATCTACCACCTCGATTTCAGGATGGCTTGCCAAAAGAGACATTAGTTCTTTTCGTGCCAATCGTTCATCATCTACAATAATCGCTTTCATAGTCTTTTCAGTAGGTTTAAGTTACGCCTTTTAATCCACATCCCGCATGGATCGATCCAGTGAAGGAATAGTAATGGAAGTAAGTACTGTGTTTTTGTTCTCGTTTTTAATTTCAAACTTGGCTGCATCGCCAAAGATAAGTTCCAGTCGCTTTCGGGTATTGGCTAAACCAAAGCCACTGTCTTTATCAGGGACATTGGACAACTGCCCCGTATTACGGATTTGTAAACAAAGTTGTTTTCTTTTAATGGTCGTCTTTATGCTAATTTCTCCTCCGTGTTTGAGATTGGAGATGCCGTGTTTGATCCCGTTTTCTACTAAAGTCTGAAGCATGAGGGGTGGAATCATGTATTTTCCCGAATTCCGATCTATGTCAAATTTTGTAGTCAATCGTTCTTCATATCGAATGGATTCCAGTGCCAAATAATCCATCACTGTTTTAAGTTCTTCCATAAACGGAATAAGCTTTTTTCGATCGCTAATCAGCGAATTTCTCAGGATGTGAGATAGCTGAGTAATGGATTCTTTGGATTTTCGAGGGTTTTCATCTACCAGTGCGCGAATGCTATTGAGTGCATTGAAAATGAAGTGAGGGTTCAGCTGTGCCTTGAGATTATTGAGTTCTACTTCTCTGGCAGCTGTTTCTGCTTTCAACGACTTGTTATATCGCTCTACATAATGAAAGGTGAAATAAAAGATGGTCCAAATAAAGTAAATGACCCAATAGCCCAACGTATTGATCAAAACAGTCAAAAACATCAGGTCTTGTCTTGAAATACTCCCAGTGAAAGACTCAATCACCAGCAGGTATCCATAATTTAACCAGCTCAGCAAGAACGTTCCGATCAGAAGGCGAGGAATTAAAAAACTAAGGCGCAAATTCAGCCACCCTCTTTTTAAAATGACTGCTCTCAAAAAATGAGTGGTTGCAATGAAGTACACCACCTGATACAATACACCCAGTGCCTGTGACGGATCAAATCGGTTGGCGATGGTATAAAGAAATATTTGAATGAACCCATAAATGCCCCACCCTAAAATCTGACACAGCCAATATATTTTCTGTTTGGTCATCCGGCGATAAAGCTACTCAAGGGTATGAATAATTCTTTGAAACTTTTCATGGGCGAATGCATCAGTTGATAAATGGTTTTAACAAAACGTTAACTACTCCGCTGGTGTAATTAAGGAGATTTAACAAACCTGAGGAATTATTCAACGTAAAAAAGGCCAGGACTAAACTCAAAATAAAAAGACTAATTATGAAATCACTACTCTTACTGCTGATGCTAAGTGCTTCTGTTTTACTGGGCTCTGCTGAGGCTACTATGCATGACAATCAAGGATTGAACATGCAAATTGATTCTGACCTGGTATTTCAACAAATGGTAAAAATCTATACCTATGATGGTGAGCTTGTGAAAGAGCTTTCATTAAATGATGTTGCTAATAACAAGATCAGCGTGATTGATCACATTGTACTACAAGAAAGCGATTTTGCTTTTGACCACCAAGGTGACTATTACTACTTCCGGGATACCAAAGATGCTCCTGAGATATTGAACTAATCAGGTTAACTCCTCTTTGAGGAATTTAGCCGTGTAGCTCCCCTTCACTTTTATGATCTCCTCCGGAGTGCCCTGGGCAATGATTTGCCCACCGGCATAACCTCCCTCCGGACCCAGGTCTATGATATGATCAGCCACCTTAATCACATCCATGTTGTGTTCAATGATTAATACAGTATTCCCCTTGTTCACCAATTTTTGAAGCACATCAAGCAAATGCTCAATGTCCTGAAAGTGTAGTCCGGTGGTAGGCTCATCCAGTATATAGAATGTTTTGCCCGTATCCTTTTTGGAAAGCTCAGTGGCTAACTTCACGCGCTGGGCTTCTCCTCCTGACAGGGTAGTGGCATGTTGTCCCAGTGAAATATACCCTAGACCTACCTCGTCGAGTGTTTTTAATTTGCGGACAATTCGAGGTTGATTTTCAAAGAATTCAACAGCCTGAGAGACGGTCATATCCAGAACGTCTGATATGGATTTCCCTTTGAATCGTACTTCCAGCGTTTCCCGATTGTATCGTTTGCCTTTGCAGGTCTCGCATTGTACGTGCACATCCGGCAGAAAGTCCATTTCAATTAGACGCATGCCTCCTCCACCACACGTTTCACATCTTCCTCCTTTTACATTGAAAGAAAAGCGACCCGGTTTATAACCGCGTATTTTCGCCTCAGGTAATTGCGCAAACAAGCTTCTGATCTCAGAAAAAACTCCTGTATATGTAGCAGGGTTTGAGCGTGGTGTTCGCCCGATTGGCGATTGGTCAACTTCGATGATTTTATCAAAGTGATCTACACCTTCAATCTTTTTGAATGGTAACGGTTCTTGCCTGCTCTTATATAAATGCTTCCGGATGATTGGGTAAAGTGTTTCATGAATAAGCGTGGATTTACCACTTCCTGAAACTCCTGTTACTAAAATAAGATTGCCTAATGGAAGCTTTAGATCTACGTTTTTTAGGTTATGACCTTTCGCACCATAGAGCTCCAGCCATTTTCCATTCGTGCCACGTCGCTCAGTAGGGACTTCAATTTTACGTTTGCCATTTAGGTAGTCAGCAGTTGAGCTACCTAATTTTAGGAACTCTGCAGGGCTTCCCTTGGCCACAATCTGACCGCCATGTCTGCCTGCACCAGGACCAATGTCCACCACCTCATCTGAAGCAAGCATCATATCCTTATCATGTTCCACCACGATGACGGTATTGCCCAGATCCCGTAAATCTTTTAGCGCCTGGATCAACTTTACATTATCTCTTTGATGCAGACCGATACTCGGCTCATCGAGGATGTAAAGCACATTGACCAATTGTGTTCCAATCTGAGTCGCTAATCTGATCCGTTGTGCTTCTCCACCTGAAAGCGTTTTTAATGGTCGGTTGAGGCTTAAATAATCCAGCCCGACATCTAGCAAAAATCCGATTCGCTTTCGAAGCTCCTTTAAGATTTCCGTGGCAATGACCAGCTGTCGCTCATCCAGTTGCTCCTCAATATTTTTCATCCAGCTTCCAAGACTATTGATGTCCATTTCGGCCAATTCACCAATGTGTTTGTCACCGATTTTATAATTCAGGGCTTCTTTTTTGAGTCGATATCCGTTGCATGATGGGCATTTTCTGGTATCAGTGAATTCCTTGACCCAAGCCTGAATTTTCTCAGAACCTCCATCTTTTTGCTTCTCCAGGAAATTGATGATTCCTTCAAACTTCGTATGCCAATCGGTTCCGGGATACTTGACAGAACTAACTGCTACAGGTACACTATCTCCGTAAAGCAATACATCTATCAACTCTTCAGGAATCTTTTTTATTGGCGTGGAGAGATTGACTTTATTTCTCTTGAGGATCGCATCAATTTTCTTAAAAATCCAGATATCACGGTACTCACCTAAAGGTGCAATTCCGCCCCGACTAATACTTAATGATGGATCCGGTATCACCGATTCTTTGGATATTTCTTCAATAACCCCAAGTCCATTGCATTCCTGACAAGCTCCATAAGGAGAGTTGAATGAAAAGGTATTGGGTGCCGGCTCGTCATAGGCCAGACCTGTTTCAGGATCCATTAGATTCTTTGAGAAGTGGGCGATGGTTCCGTCTTCTTTTTGAATCATCATCACACCATCTCCGTGACGAAGTGATGTGTTTACAGACTCCCTGATCCGCTTTTTATCCTTTTCGGAAACTTTGATACGATCAGTTACTATTTCAATGTCGTGCGTTTTGTACCGATCCACCTGCATCTTAGGTACTAGGTCCTGTACCTCTCCATCCACTCTGACCTTAGTGAACCCCAGCTTCCGTATTTGAACAAATAGTTCGCGATAATGACCTTTTCTGCCTTTAACTACAGGAGCTAAGAGCACTAGTTTTTGACCGTCATAGCTTTTCAGGATCATTTCGATGATCTGATCTTCTGACTGACGAATCATCTTGTTACCTGATAAATAAGAATAAGCTTCGCCTGCTCTTGCAAATAGCAACCTGAAGAAATCGTAAATTTCAGTTACTGTACCTACGGTAGAGCGAGGATTACGGGAAGTTGTTTTTTGCTCAATAGAAATAACCGGACTGAGCCCCTCAATCTTATCGACATCCGGTCGCTCCATGTCACCGATGAAAGAGCGAGCATAGGCACTGAAGCTCTCCATATACCTCCGCTGACCTTCAGCATAAATGGTATCGAATGCCAATGAGGATTTGCCACTTCCACTGATCCCTGTGATGGTAATCAGTTTGTTTCGTGGAAGGGTCACATCAATATTCTTGAGGTTGTGTTCCCTTGCTCCAATTACTTCGATTACTTCCTCGCGTTTCTTCAAAGCTGTGTCCTTATTAGAAGTTTGGACTCAAGTTGTATTTGTTGTAGAAGTCATCAATAACCTCTACTGCTTCAGTAGCTGTATCTACCACATTGAATAATTCAAGGTCAGTTGAGCTTATATTTCCCTCTATCTCCAACATGGTTTGCTTCAACCAATCGACCAGTCCGGTCCAGTATTCACGCCCAACCAGCACTATTGGAAAGCGACCAATTTTTTTGGTTTGTATGAGTGTCAATGCTTCGAATAGTTCATCCATGGTGCCGAACCCCCCCGGAAGGACAATGAAGCCCTGCGAGTATTTTACAAACATCACTTTACGAACAAAGAAGTAATCGAAATCGAGACTTTTATCCCGATCAATATAAATGTTATTGTTTTGCTCGAAGGGAAGATCAATATTCAAACCTACTGATTTACCTCCCTGTGCGTTGGCTCCCTTATTACCTGCTTCCATGATACCGGGCCCACCACCGGTGATCACTCCATAACCATGTTGCACCACTTTTGCTGCAATCTCTTCTGCTATCTTATAATATTCATTATCAGGCTTAGTTCTGGCTGAACCGAATATAGAAACGCAAGGTCCAATCTTAGCCATTTTTTCAAACCCCTGCACAAATTCACCCATCACTTTAAAGATGGCCCAAGAATCAGCACTTTTGATTTCATTCCAATCCTTCTCCTTGAACGCCTCTAATATTCGTGCTTCTTCTTCTTTGCTTATTGCTTTCTTTTCTTCCATAGTTTTACTGTAGTAGATTTTGCAGCGCTTCGTCTAACGCAGCAAACTGAAAATTAAATCCCGCCTCTTCTACTTTTTTGCTAGACACGCGATTTCCTCCAATTAATATGTCTGCCATCTCGCCTACGATTAATCGGAGCGCAAATTTAGGAACATTAGGCAGCCAAAGTGGCTTTTTCAATTGATTCGCTACTGCTTTAGTAAATTCTTTATTGGTTTTTGGGTTTGGAGCAACCCCATTAAATGTTCCTTGCAGTTTGTTCTCAAGAACATGTGCAAATATTCCACAAAGGTCTTTGATGTGAATCCAGCTCATGTATTGCTTGCCAGACCCCAGGGGTGCACCTACTCCAAATCGAATAGGTTTAGCCATTTCAACAAGTGCCCCGCCTTTCTCACTAAGTACGATCCCAATCCGAACCTTAGACACTGTGATGTTTAAATCTTTAAAAGTGTCTGCTTCTTTTTCCCAATCCACTACTACATCTGCTAGAAAGCCTTCCCCCCGATCCGAATCTTCATTCACCAATTTCTCGCCCGAATCCCAGCCGTAATATCCTATAGCTGATGCAGAAATATAGTGTTCAAGCTGTGGGTTTAGCTTCGCAACCTTTTCTTTAAGTAGTCTTGTGGAATCTATACGACTGTTATAAATTTCTTTCTTCCAGGATTCGGACCATCGTTTATCGGATACACCCGCACCTGCCAAATGAATAATCGCACTTGCTGATGTAATCGCTTCATCATCTATTTCTCCCTTTTTTACATCCCAAGGAAATGTCTGGTAATGTTTTTGCGTTGGGTTGCGTGACAAGTGTATAACCTTATAACCAGAAGCAGTTAAAAGTTTGCTTAGCTCTGTCCCCAGCAGGCCGGTACCTCCGGTAATGAGGATGGTTTTAGCAGGGTCGTTTAGTTTTGTTGAAGACATGGAAAAAATCGTTTATAAACATACTCTTGCATTCCTTCTTTTGTTCGCGGTTTTATTGACTTTCGGACAAAAAAGTTACGTTCCAAAAGCAAATGCTGCTCAAGTAAAACTGGAAGGTAAATCCTTAAAGGGGTATAAAACAAATTTCGATTTTACATGGGAAGAGGTGCGCAGGGGCTGGTGGGAGTATGCTCGTGAGTTTGGAGCTCCATTGAACATGAAGACATACTATAAAGTAACCATTCCATCAGAGACTACCGATGGTAATATCGATTTAGAAATTTTCACACAATCCACAGAGGTGAAGGGTGGAACTGATTTTTTTCTGGGTCTGGAGAATGAAAAGTTCAAAGAACAAGCATTTTCATTGATTTTAGATTTCAAAAAGAAGTTTTATATCAAAGATTTGGTGGAGCGTATTGAGGAGAAACAGGAAAAAGCAGATGATCTCAGTGATGCCTATCGGGATTCAGTGATTGAAGAAACGAAACAGTCATTGCTTAATCAAATTGAGACCATAGAAGGGGAAGTAGAGATTTTGAAAAGGAGGATTAAAGAGATCGAAAATAGCTAATAAAAAAAGGGGATCATTTCGATCCCCTTCGTACGTACCTAAAGATAACCCCAGTTAGAATGAATATTTTATACCGGCTCCAAATGAAACGCCAGGGCTAAATCTTTGAAAGACTGCCGGTGAAGCTTCGAGCCCTTCGCTGTTGGCGTTAGAAAATGCTCGCTTATACAGTTGTTCTTGTGTTTCTCCTAAAATATTGCTTACACTGAAGTTCACTGCCCACTGTTCTTTACTTCCAAATCGTTTATTCATATTGAAATTCAAACTATGAAATGGTTGAAAGAATACATCAGGGTCGATTCCACCACCTACAACAACTAAGGTCTCACCTTTCACATTGTAGAATAAACCAGCATCTAGCCCGGTTTCATAATTGTTATAAGCTAATCCAGCATTGATGATCCATGGCGCCTGACCAGCCATATTCCTGGTTTCATTTATCACCTCGCCTGCCCGTGCGTTGTTTCTTCTGTTTCTGAGCTCAGTTTCTGACATTTCGATCTTAGAGTTCACAAGCGTAATGTTTCCGTTGAAACTTAGTAATGGATTAATGAAATCTAAGGCCTTTCTAAACTCGATCTCAACTCCCAATATCTGACCGTCTCCCACATTTCGAGGCTGAAACTCTGGATTGGTTTGAGCTTGCGGTATTCTCACCAATTCGATTGGGTCATCAAATGATTTATAAAATGCAGAAATGGAATACGTCTGACCTCTATCCATAAACATCTCCCAACGTAAGTCAAGGTTGTTGATATTGGTCTCTTTCAAATTGCCATCCCAATCATCAATAGCAAACAAACCACCATTGAAAATTCTGTTCGATACCGGATCTAAAATTTGCGCAAATGAAAGCTCTTTAAATGACGGACGGGCAATTGTTTGAGAGTATGAAAATCTCAGGTTTTGCTTTTCACGAATCGCATAAATCATACTGACAGAAGGAAAGAGGTCGAGGGCATCTAGCACCTTGTCGTTTTCTAAGACTTCTGTTTGTAACTGATCTCGTCCTGTGTGTCTTTGTACGAAATTCTCTGCGCGTAAACCTACAATACCCTTCAATTTTTCTGTTGGAGAAAACTCTGTCATCACATACGCGCCCGTATTATTGATGTTAGCGTTGTATTCGTTGGGATTTGGATCACTTACTCCTGACTGGAGGAAAATTATTCCATTGGGAAAAAGATTTTCTGGTGTCCAAACCTCCGTAGCATCTCCTGACCAATCCGGCTGCTCTCCCCTTATATTCACATTAAAATCTAAGATTCGGTAATCCCTTTCTTTGTATACATGACTGAATCCAAATTTGATTTTTGCTTCATTTCCGAAAAACTCACGATTATTGACAAAGTCTAGTTTACCCATCACATTTATTTCCTCCAACTCACGCCAAAGTCGGCTTGGAATTCCTGCGGCTCCCCTATTGAATCGTAAATTCGCGTTTGTTCCGACTTCTGTAAATGCGGTCTTTCTAATATCCGGGTCTTCCTGAGAAGACCATGTGGAAGATGCTCTCCAGTCGATTACCCAGTTGTCATCTTTCAAGTGATGCTCTCCATTTAAAAACAGGTTGGTAATGGAACGCTGATTGTACTCAAGGTTGTCAGATTGACCAAGATATCCTGATTTACCAACTGCACCTTCATCATCTACCAAGTCAAATTGACCAGCCCTACTTTCACCATTCTGTAGCTTCATTAATGTCAATCGATACTTCGCATTATCGGTTTTGTAAGCTAAACCTCCGAGACCTCCAAGCAATACGTTATTCTCTGCTAGTGTACCACTTATTGTAGCAGCCCGTTGAAACTCGGTTTCGCTTTCATCTTGTGCAAAGTTTTGGTATTCCCCAAAAAATGCATCGTCATAGAGGTTGGTCTCGTTTCGGTAATTTCCTGTAAAAAGGTAACCAAGATTATTTCCATTCTTTAGGGTAATCTGATTTGCAAAAGTTAGCCCTAGATTATAATTCATGAAACTGGTTGCCTGAGTGGCTCCAAGTGTCGGACTGAATTGCGTTAAGAAATCATTCACTTCCTGATCTGGATCACTTCCTGGTGAAGGTAGGTTGCTTAAGTCGTAACCAGATGGAAGTGCTCGTTCTCCATTGTCAAACCCAAGAAAGTCTGTGCTACTCCCTTCGTAATCAATGTAATCATCATTGAAATGCATGGATGGGTTGAAATCGATTCCAAGCGATACATCCAATATTTTTTCATCCGGAAAATCTTTTGTTTCAATGTTTACAATTCCTCCTGTAAAATCAGCAGGAAGATCCGGTGTGAAAGATTTTACTATTATCATGTTGTCGATCAGATTGGTAGGAAAAACATCAATCTGAATACTGTTTCGATCCGGATCCAACCCTGGAATATCCATCCCGTTTAAAGTCGTTTTGGTATATCTGTCTCCAAGCCCGCGCACATAAACGTATTTTCCACCTTCGACCGATACTCCTGTCACTCGTTTTACTGCATCTCCGGCATTGCTATCTCCGATTTTTCGGAAACTCTCAGAAGAAATACCATCTAGTACGTTTGCCGATTTTCTTTTTACCGTAAGCAGGGCTGTTTCGGTGGTTCTTATTACTTCAGCAGTTACAACTACCTCATCCAGTAATTCTACATCTTCTTTTAGTCGAATTTGATCAATAACTGTTACTTCTCCTTCCTCAACACCCAGTTCTGCAATTATTACTGTTTGGAATGAGACGAATGACGCTTGAAGGTCATACGTGCCAGGTGTTGCCTGAATCTCAAATTTTCCATCAAAATCAGTGATGGCTCCATTTGTCGTTCCTTTAATCTGAACCGTTACGCCAAATAACGGCTCACCATTTGCATCCTCGATCACTGTTCCTCGGATGATTCCTTTTTGGCCGAAAGCGTTGATTGAGGCCAATATAAGGGTGAATAAAATGTATCTCATAAACGTAAAAATTTCTCTATCAAAATGTACAAAAGCCCGATGATCGCGCATCGGGCTTTATATTATATATGTAACTTAAAATTATAGACCAAGATCAGCTAGTGCTCCTGAATTTCCTGCCCAAGTCCAGGCAAAGTCTGCCGCAGAAGGCCCTTTTGTTTTCGAACCAACAGCTACTCCGTATGTAACAACTCCACTAGGTAAAGCGATAGATGGCGTAGCAGAATCTGCATCATCATCATCTAAGAAGTAGGTACCAGCATCAGCAAGGTCAGTTTCCCAACCAGTATTAACACCAGTTCCGTCACCGCCATACGATTCAATGTTTCCAGCTCCATCAGTCAGACCAAAGAAATAGACGTCACTCACTCCAGCATTTGTGCTGCCATCCCAATCGATGATGTGATCGATCTCAGCTCCAGCATATACTACTCCGTTTGTGAATTGGTGCGTACCCCTGTTCAGAGATCCTTCAGGACCATCTAGTTCAAAGGCAGAGCCTGTTACAGGAGTTACGATGATGAAGTTAGAGCATGTTCCAACCCAATCCTGATCAGTATCCATTGAATCATCATTTGAATTCCAAATCACTACATTATCCACAGAAACGTTTCCTCCGAACCATTCGATTCCATCATCAGCATTGGCAACAACCTCTACATTGCTGATTGTCGTTCCAGAACCAACACCACCTAATGTCAGACCGTTAATTTCGTTACCAGCTCCAATGTTCGTACCACCATGTCTAATCGAAATGTAGGTAATTACACCAGAGTTATCCGCATTGTCCGTTCCGCCATAAAGACCATTAGGATCAGAAGCAGGGATACCTTCGATCTGAACTTCAGTCACATCTTCGTCATTATCATTCTGTACAGAAATTTGCGCATTACCTAGTATGATAACACCACCCCACTCGCCAGCAGTTGTTGGCGAAGTAGTACTTGCGTAGTTTCCAGCAGCAATATCAGACGGATCAATGGGATCATTAACTGAAGTGAAAATAATAGGAAGCTCAGCGGTTCCTTCTGCCATAAGCATACCACCTCTAGCTACGAGAAGCGCAGTTGCAGCTGCGCCCTGACCTTCGTTTCCTTTAATTACAGTTCCAGGCTCAATAGTAAGCGTAACGCCATCAACTACTGTCACCCTGGTATCAAGTTGGTAGATGTTATCAGCAGTCCAGGTTGTGTTTGTCTCAATGTTTCCACGAACTGTGATAACCGGAGTAACATCCTCTGCTACGATTGTTAAAACAACAGTAGCATCATCAGCATTGCCCTCAGCATCAGTCACAGTCAATACCACTGATCCAGCACCTTCATCACCTGCTTCAAAAGTGACTGTGATCGTACCGGAAGTAGCTCCAGCCTCACCGTCTGTAGTTACAGAAGCAGTTCCACCTGTTGCGGCAACTGCAGATGCAGCGAATCCTCCAACAGCATTATAGTTAAAGCTTAGCTCTATGGACTGACCAGTTGTTACATCTGCTGCGCCTGGAGCAGTTACCTCAGGAGCATCAACAGATGTTCCTCCGTCATCATCACTACAAGAAACCATCATAAGGGTTCCTGCGATTAGCGTTGCGATTGCAAATAATTTTTTCATTTCGTTTTTGCGATTAAATATTTTGATAGATCAATTTGTAACCGCAAAATTGATGTTGGCATGTTAACTGCCTTAGGAAAGACAGTTACGATATCATTAAAAGAAAGGCTTAATTGTTAGGGCACTGTTACAATTGTTAAGGAATTGTAAAGTGCCCATCTTCCAAAGAATGTTCTGAGGGTGGTTTTATTTGCTAATGTTAACCTTAGATAATATGGATTTGATGATGTCGTGAGTTGTAACTTCATCAGCCTCAGCCTCATAGTTCAACAAGATTCGATGGTTTAGCACATCATCAGCGATCTCTTTCACGTCCTCCGGCAACACATAGTCACGCTGGTTGAAGAAAGCCATTGCTTTGGCTGCCAGGTTAAGGTTAATGGATGCTCTTGGAGATGCTCCAAACTGGATGTACTGTGCTTCATCAGTCAGCTTATAATCCAATGGATTACGGGTGGCAAAAACCAATTCAATGATGTATTTCTCAATGGATTCAGAAACAGTCACTTGATTGATCTCATTTCTGATAGAGAAAATATCTTCTTTGGTAAGAATGGTTTCCAATTGTGGACTAAAGCTCATATTTGAGATACGCCTCATTACCTGAAGCTCATCTTCTTTACTCAAATAATCCACATGGATTTTTAACATGAATCGGTCGACCTGTGCTTCAGGTAGCGGATACGTACCTTCCTGATCGATCGGGTTTTGTGTAGCCATTACTAAGAATGGGCGATCCAGCTTGTAAGTGGTCTCTCCAATGGAAACGGTCTTTTCCTGCATGGCTTCCAACAAAGCAGACTGCACCTTAGCAGGAGATCGGTTCACCTCATCAGCCAGGATCAGATTGGCAAAGATTGGTCCTTTCTTAACCTCAAACTCAGCTTTCTGCTGGTTGTAAATCATCGTCCCTACTAAATCTGCAGGTAATAAATCCGGTGTAAACTGTATTCGCTGGAAATCCAGCTTCAAAACATCTGCCAGCGCATTTACTGTCAGCGTTTTGGCCAGACCAGGAACACCTTCCAACAAAATGTGACCCTGAGTAAACAATCCAACAAGCAGTCGATTGACCATGTATTCCTGACCAATGACGACTTTTCCAACTTCAGAAATTACATTCTGGATTTTTTCCTGATGTTCCTTTTGGAGATCCTTGTCGATTACTTGCTCTTCCATGCTTTTGTTTTTGAGTTTCGGACTGCAAAAATATTATTCCATTTCAAATTGAAAAGAACCATTTGAATTAAGGAACATTTATTGGATTTGTGGTCTAAATCTACCCTGAAATTTTTCGGTCTGCTGTTAATGTTCTCTTTGACGCCAATGAGAACGTACGAATAATTAGTCTGGTGCCTTTATCGTAAGTAAAATAGCTCCAAATCCAGTTATTCAGTGTAATTAATTTATTTCTAAACCCGATCAGGTACATGATGTGAACGAACATCCAAACTAACCAGGCAAAAAATCCTTTAAAATGAAGTCCTCCGGGCATATCCACCACTGCTTTATTTCTTCCCACTGTAGCCATGGTTCCCTTGTCGAAGTACTCGAATTTTTTTAGTTCCTTATTTTCAAACATTCGTTTGATGTTTTTTGCCAGGTGCTCCCCCTGCTGAATGGCAACAGGTGCCAACATAGGGTGACCGTTCGGTAATTCTTCGGTTTGCATCATTGCTACATCACCGACAGCAAAAACAATGTCCATGCCCTTCACTCGGTTGCACTCATCAACCAGAATACGACTTTTTTGCACTTTTTCAGCATCAATACCCTCAATGATCCTTCCTTTTACGCCTGCCGCCCAGATGAGTGTTTCTGCCTTAATCTTTTCATCACCCAGGTCAATGATTCCATTTTCATAATCCTTCACCATTGTGTTTAGTCGAACATCCACTCCCATTTTTTTGAGGTAGTTCAGTGCTTCCTTTCCTGCAAAATCACTCATTCCATTCAGTAAACGATCCAATCCCTCCACCAAATGGATGTTCATTTTCGAGAAGTCAAGATCGGGATGATCCTTCGGTAGAATATGATTTCGAAGCTCAGCAAGTGCGCCTGCTACTTCTACTCCAGTTGGTCCTCCTCCTACTACTACAATGTTCATCATGCGCTGAAATAACTCAGGGTCTTGTGTTAGCTCGGCTTGCTCAAAATTTTGAAGAATGTGGCTTCTTAAATCGAGGGCATGCACCACCCTTTTTAACGGAAGCACCTTCTCTCGAAAGTTTTCCTTGCCAAAGTAATTGGTTGCAGATCCATTAGCAATGACCAGATAGTCGTATTTGAGATTCCCTACACGGGTTTTTACTTCGTTATTTTCAAAATCCACACCGGTGACTTTTACCATCCGGAAAACATAATTGAAGTGTCCTTCGAATGATTTTCTGAGAGGACCGGAAATAGAATCAGGCTCTAACCCCGCGGTTGCTACCTGATACAAAAGCGGCTGGAACGTGTGAAAATTATTGCGATCCAACATCACTACCTGGGCTTTCACTTTCTTTAGCGACTTGGCAAGTCTAAGCCCTGCAAATCCTCCTCCGATAATAACAATGCGGGGATATTGTGTTTCGGGAACGGTTAATCGTAAATGTGAAGGTATGGCCATGTGATTGTTTTTCTTTTTCTAACAACCACGCGCTTCAATTGATTCTTAAAATCTAAGATTTTGCTTGTTGGAATACATAATTCATCTCAGCTGCGATCTGGCTACAGCGCTCTCCATACACTTTTGCTTCATTACCTGATCCATCTGACACTTTCGGATCCTCATAAAAAAGTTTGATACGAGCATCTGCTCCAAAAACGACGGGACATTCAGCATCCGCTTCGGAGCAGGTCATGATAGCAGCAAACCCGGATGATGGGTTAATGGGGTCATCATAGGTTTTGGAAAAGCAGATCATCGATGAAGCGTCCGTCGAGAATTTCACTTCATAGCGAGGGTTGCTTCCTTCTCCTTTCCTCACATCAAAACCAGCGCTTTCGATTGCAGCAACTGCATTTGCGTTGAAAGCAGTCGCTTCCGTTCCGCCGGAAAAGGTTTTCACCTTCATACCATAATGATACGCCATAGTCTGCGCCCAAATCTGACTCAGGTGGCTTCTTCGTGAGTTGTGGGTGCAGATGAAATTAAGTTTTGGATCCTCAGCTGACTTTATATACTCAACAATTTCATTTAGGATGGCCTTTCGTGCATCAGTGATTTCAACTGAAGTCGCTTTTTCTAGGTAGGTTTTTATTTGTGGATAGATCATTTGTTTGCTTTAGATAAGTTTAACAACCCCCTAACCCCCTTTATTAAGGGGGAATATTGGGGAATTGAATATTTAACAACAAGCTGCGGCTTGCTTCTCCTGATTTTGTTCTACATCGTCTAAGAAGTGATAAACTTCCCATTCGTATCCATCCGGATCATTGACCCAAAATTTGTCTTGAATCGCATAACAACAAGCAGTTTCGGCCTCCTCCAGCTCTACCAACTTATGACCTCTGGCCAAATTTAGCTTTTCATTCAATTCTTCCTTTGTCTTCACCTGAATGCCATAATGCCCGGAGGTGTTTACCTTCTCTGGATTTTGAATAAACGAAATGGTCAATGCCGGAGCATCCAATTCATATTTGGCATAATCGTCTTTCACTTTCGCCGCGCTTTCGTTAAAAAATTTATCATAAAATGCGACTGTCTCACCAATGTCACTAACAAATAATGAGATATGCGTTCTTGGAAATACTGTTTTCTGTTCCATAATAATAGTTGTTTAAAAAATTTCTGAATCTATGTAGCATTTTTCGAAGTGTACTTTCTCCTCAGGGTTGCCAATCACCCATTTGTTTCCATCAGGATCAGTGAGACCAATCGCTTTTCCGATGTTCTCACATTCTTCCTTAAATCGTTCAATCTTTTTGAACCGGCTCATTCGCCTGCTGATTTCCTGCAACTCGGATCGTTCTTTCACTTCAAGTGTGTTGCGACCGTCATTTGCATCATCTGACTCGATGATATCCAGTCGAAACTGATCCGTTTCGTACCGAATAAGATTGGGGCTTATTTCATCAGGCATCCGATCAAGCAAGGATCGATAAAAGACCAAGCTGTTATTTAGGTTCCTGCTATTTAAAGCTATTGTTTTCATTTATATATCGTATTATTACGATGATTTTGTTTAAATTTTTTTTAACAGCAAGTGGGATCGTAACTATCCATTAATCCCTGAAGGCGATTTTTTACGGTTTGCCAAATCTCAGGATCAATGCAGTAGCACATGGATGTTCCCTCGACTGTTCCTTTAATTAATCCAACACTTTTCAATTCTTTCAAATGCTGAGAGATGGTCGCCTGTGCCAACCCTAATTCTTCTACCAGGTCGCTGTTGATACACTGATTCGCTTGTATCAAATACTCAATGATTGCTACTCGTGCCGGATGTGCAAACGCTTTGGCCACCAACGCCAATTCGTTTTGTTCAGAAGTAAATAAATCGGTTCGACTGACTCCCATATCGTAATATTACGATGAATAAATTATTTGGTTGTGGAATAATGTTTTTTTCTTAGCCAAAAGGCTACCCGCACCAGTAAAATTAATGCAGGAACTTCAACCAGCGGGCCTATCACCCCGGCAAACGCCTGACCTGAATTTAGTCCAAACACGGCAATTGCTACTGCTATCGCCAATTCAAAATTATTTCCGGCAGCTGTAAAAGCAACCGATGCGTTCTTGTCATATTCTGCTCCAACTGCTTTGCTCACAAAGAATCCAATCAGGAACATGAGAATAAAATAGATCAAAAGAGGAACCGCAATTCGGAGTACATCCAGAGGTATCTCTACAATCAGCTGTCCTTTCAGTGAAAACATCACTACGATGGTGAACAACAAAGCAATCAGTGTGATAGGGGATATAGTGGGGATGAAAGTGTTTTTATACCAATCCTCACCTTTTAATTTAACAAGTAACCATCGGCTGACAATTCCAGCCAGGAAAGGTACGCCCAGGTAAATAGCTACGCTTTCTGCTATTGTAGCAATAGAAATATCGACGATCGCCCCGTCGAAACCGAAGTAGGGTGGAAGCACCGTAATAAACAACCAGGCATAAAAACTATATCCAAATACCTGGAAAATACTGTTTAGCGCAACAAGTCCTGCTCCGTATTCACTGCTCCCTTCTGCCAGATCGTTCCACACCAGTACCATGGCGATGCAACGAGCCAAACCAATCAGGATTAATCCAATCATGTATTCAGGATAGCCCTGAAGAAACGTGATTGCCAAAATGAACATCAATAGTGGCCCGATGATCCAATTAAGCAATAAAGACAAGGAAAGAATCTTGACATTTCGAAATACTTTGGGCAGCAATGAATAATTGACTTTAGCCAGCGGCGGATACATCATCAAAATTAAACCAATCGCAATCGGCACATTCGTGCTACCTGAGCTCATCGCGTTTACCTGGTCTGCAACCCCTGGAAAGAAATAGCCAATTCCAACACCCAAAAGCATTGCAGTGAAAATCCATAAGGTTAGATTTCGATCCAAAAAGCTCAGTTTCTTCATGCCATTCATTTATTTATCGCAATATTACAATGAATAGACAAAGAATCAAAAGGGTTCCTCTTCGGACCCCAAAAATAGGGTCATGCATAGCCGCCAAGGTAAGCGGATCTTAATCAACCTTGTTGTCATTCTGGAAGAATCTTCGAAAATCGAAGCACTGAAAGTCAAAGATCCTTTGCAGGATGACATTGAGGAGAGCTTAACCTGTATGCTATTCCTTCCCACATTCAAGAAGGAGAATTAAGTTTTACTTTTTAACCTTATCAGATATTCGCATTATCTTATACGCATGATCAATCTGACGAAACTGATCCTTAAAATTCTTCCCTGGCTGCTGACCGTCGGTCTGCTGGGCTGGATGCTTTTTCAGGAAAAAATCAGCAATTCTCGTGAACGAATTACTGAAATAGAGACAAACACGATCCTAACTCGTGTAGAGCAAATGGGTAAGATGGAATTAGTGAAGTACAACTTCCAGGAAGTGACTGAGATAAAAAAGATAGCCGGTGAGATTGATCTGAAATTTTTTAAATACAAACCAGTTCCTGACTCAAAAGGTGTACTGATTAGTCAAGGTAGTGCTGTTGGGTGCATTGACTTTACAAAAATTATCCCGCAGGATGTTTCTAATTCCGGTGATACCATTTTCATAAAGCTTCCGATTCCTGAAATCTGTTATTTTAAAATTGATTTGGAAAAATCCCGATTATATGATCTGAAAACTGATTACATGAGAAGTGATGAGCGAAAGGCGTTTATTCAGGAACTTTACAAAGTTGCCGAAAAGCAAATTGAAGCTTCCGCGTTACAGTCCGGTATTTTGGAGCAGACGAGAGAGAATGCACACACCATTTTGAGACCAATGCTGGAGAATATCAGTGGCAAGACTGTTATACTTTCATTTGCTCTTGATACCAGTAATTCAAATATGAACTTATAATAAGAACTTGTTCAGCCACTTAAACACATTTATCATTGCCGTCATCCGATGGAAAAGTTTGTAGAGGTACGAAAACTGATTGCTGAAAAGAATCCAAAGCTCTTGAAATGGCTGCCCGGATTTGTCATCCGATGGATTGAAAAAATCATTCATCAGGATCAGGTGAATACCTTTATGGCATCCAATAAGGATGCAGATGCCTTCGAGTTTTGTGAGGCCGCTGTGGAGTTGCTCAATCAAGAGCTCAGCATTAAAGGCAAAGAGCATGTGCCACCAATGGATCAGCCGTGTATTTTCGTTGCAAATCATCCCTTTGGAGGGATGGATGCAATCACGATCATTCATCTGCTCAGAGAGGAGAGACCTGACATCACCTTCATTGTGAATGATCTGCTAATGGCCGTGAGAAATTTGAAAGAAAAGTTTGTAGGCGTAAATAAGGTAGGCAAAAGCGCTGCAGAATCCCTACAAAAAGTGGAAGAGCAGTTTGCTTCTGATACGGCTACCTTTCTCTTTCCGGCAGGGCTTGTAAGCAGGAAAATCCATGGTGAAATCATGGATCTGGAATGGAAAAAAACATTTGTTACAAAAGCTAGAAAGTACAAGAAACCAGTGGTCCCTGTCCATATAGATGGACGTCTAACGAATCGATTTTATCGTCTTGCCAAGATTAGAAAGTTCCTGGGAATCAAAGTAAACATCGAAATGTTCTTCCTGGTAGATGAGCTTTTCAAACAAGAGGGTAAGAAAGTAAGTATTGTAGTTGGCTCACCTATTGTACCTGAAACATTCACCCGAGATAAGTCTGATAAGGAATGGGCACAGTGGGTTAAAGGAGAAGTTTATAAATTAAGGGAGTGAATTGTGAGAAGCTTAAAAGTTTCTCAAAAGAAAGGACGTCATCGCGAAGAATGAAGCGATCTCGTGATTTGAATGAAGCAATAAATATTATGAGATAGCCGCGCTTCGCTCGCTATGACGGTTAAAAAGAAGAATGCAGAAAAGTAAAGAAATCATAGAACCCATTGACAGGGACCTGATCGAGCAGGAGCTCAATGAGGATCGTTTTGTACGTGACACAAACAAGGGAGGGAATAAAATCTACATTGTGAATCATCACAACTCACCCAATACCATGAGAGAGATTGGACGTTTGCGGGAACTGTCTTTCCGATATGCCGGTGGTGGTACAGGAGAAGATTTAGATATCGATAAGGCAGACACTCGGGAACGGTGCTATGAACAACTGGTGGTCTATAGCCCGGAAGACCGTGAGATCATTGGGGGCTATCGCTTCATAACCGGTGAACGAGCAGAAAATCCGGATAACGGAGATTTTGAATTATCAACTGCACATTACTTCAATTTTTCGGATGAGATGAAGCAAGACTTTCTTCCTTATTCAATCGAATTGGGAAGATCCTGGGTCCAGCCCGACTATCAACCGGCAAATAATCCACGAAAAGGATTATTTGCGCTGATGAATATCTGGGATGGGCTAGGCTGTTTGGTAACTAACTATCCTGAGATTAAATACTTCTTTGGAAAGGTGACCATGTATACCAGCTATAATAAAGAAGCCAGGGACATCTTGTTATCCTTCATGGCGCATTACTTTCCAAACAAAATGAACCTGTGCGAACCCAAACCGGAACTAAAGGCCGGATTTGATGAGGCGTTATTCAAAGCACATTTTACTTCTGAAATGAATTATCAGGATGGGTTCAAGCTGCTTCATAAACTGCTTAAAGAACGAGGCGAGTTTGTTCCTCCATTAATCAATATCTACATGAGTTTGTCTGATACGATGATGACCTTCGGTACCGCCCAAAACCCGGATTTTGGAGATGTGGAAGAAACAGCCATCCTTGTCACCATTGAAGATATTCACCAGGAGGTGATTGATCGGCATGTGAATTATTAAAAAAAGAGCCTAAATATTCTATTGCAAATTTCAATGGTTCATATAAATTTGCAGTCCTTTTCAAAGGAACAAGGATAAGCGAGAGTAGCTCTTCCGATAGTTATCGGGAGGTAGAGCACAACAAAACGCTCACTTCTTCTCAATAAGCGAGAGTAGCTCAGCTGGTAGAGCACAACCTTGCCAAGGTTGGGGTCGCGGGTTCGAATCCCGTCTCCCGCTCAAGAGCCGCACTAGATGCGGCTTCTTTTTTGGTACCAACCAAATGCCTCGGTGGTGGAATTGGTAGACACGCAGGACTTAAAATCCTGTGGGCATTGCGCCCGTGCGGGTTCAAGTCCCGCCCGAGGTACTTATAAGCCTGATAATCGATTGATTGTCAGGCTTTTTTGTGATAAGTAATCTCATCACTTGTAGGGGCTGGACGACTCTCTTGAGATACTCAGGATTACACACGCGATATAATTACACTACTCCAAATTCCGACCATCTGCAACATATTTCGCTGACTGGTAGCTTAAGATCGATGAAACGCATCCTTTAATCGAAGGCTTATTTCATGCGAAAATTGACTAGTAATTTTGCTTAAATCAATATCCAGATTTTCACACGCTTTTGCAGTCATTTCCTTTAACATCTTTGTAATGTCAGAATAAGACAACATTACAAACCATTCAAAAAAAGAAAGATATGTTTAACGAAGAGATCGATATGACGCTAGAATGTGCTATGAAAGTAAGAAAGCACTTAGTGAGAATTTTGGAGAATAGAAGCGATGAAGCGTTGGAATCTAAACTACAATACGTTAATCGTCTGATCATCCAAGCTGACAACATGCAGAGCAATATGCTTGCAGCTGTAGCTTAAGAGCCTTTTAATACCTCTTTAAGCTCATTTAATTTCAACAAGGCCTCCACCGGGGAGGTCGTATTCACATCAATTTTTCGAAGGATATCCAGCATCTGTTCCATGCGTGGGTCTGCTTCAAATAAATTCATTTGGAACTGCTGGGTAGGGAGTTCCTCTAGTTTTTCTCGTTCTGAATCAGTCAGCTTTTCCTTTTCCAGGTGTTTCAATATTTCATTCGCCCGGATCACAATTTCATTGGGCATCCCTGCCATCTGGGCTACATGAATACCGAAACTGTGCTCACTGCCACCCTCTACCAGCTTCCGCATAAAAATCACCTTGTTATCCAGTTCCTTTACTGATACATTGAAATTCTTTACCCTAGGTAAGTCTTTCGCCAGCTCATTCAGTTCGTGATAGTGTGTTGCAAAAAGAGTTTTAGCCTTCGCTTTTGGGTGATTATGTAAATGCTCCACAATGGACCAGGCAATGGAAATGCCGTCATAAGTGCTTGTCCCTCTGCCAATTTCATCCATTAAGACTAGTGAACGATCACTGAGGTTATTTAAAATGCTGGCCGTCTCTGTCATCTCCACCATAAACGTGGACTCACCCCTTGAAAGATTGTCTGAAGCACCCACTCTTGTGAAAACCTTATCCACCAGGCCAATCTTTGCATAGCCTGCAGGAACAAAAGATCCCATTTGAGCCATGAGAGTAATCAATGCTGTTTGCCTCAGTAAGGCCGATTTACCAGCCATATTTGGTCCGGTTATGATCATCACTTGTTGGGACTCATTGTCCAGGTACAGATCATTGGCGATGTAGTCTTCTCCATCTGCGAGGTTGCGCTCAATCACCGGGTGACGACCCGCTTTGATGTCGATCAATTTTTCCTCAGAGATATTCGGGCGACAGTAGCTATAAGATTGCGCTTGCTGTGCAAAGCAAGAAAGGCAGTCCAACTGAGCAACCACTTTGGCATTTTGCTGAATGGCATCAATGTAAGAATGTGCAAACACCACCAATTCAGCATAGAGCTTCTGTTCCAATACTCCGATTTGAGATTCTGCAGTTAAAATCTTTTCCTCGTACTGCTTAAGTTCTTCTGTAATGTATCGTTCCGCATTCACCAGGGTCTGCTTTCGGATCCATTCTTCCGGCACTTTGTCCTTATGCACATTGGATACTTCCAGGTAATAGCCAAATACCTTATTGTATGCAATCTTCAATGAGCTAATACCTGTTCGCTCAATTTCCCGGTCTCGGATACCGGAAAGGAAATCTTTTCCGGAAGTTGAAATCGCTCGTAGTTCATCCAACTCCGCATTAATCCCTTCTTTAATCACTCCTCCTTGATGAAGCTGGAGTGGTGCATCATCATTGAGATCACTGGTAAGCTTTTCGATCAGCTTTTCGCATGGATTTAGTAAATCATAAAACGCATTGAGTGATTTTTGCTCAGTAATCAGGTCTCGAATTGGACCTAATTGGAGTAAACTTTTTTTAAGCTGTAGCAACTCCCTAGGATTCACTCTGCTGGTTGCCACTTTTCCTACTAGTCGTTCCAGGTCTCCTATCTTTTCAAGATGCTCTCGAAGCTCATCTTGTAGCTCATCATTCTGAGTTAATGTTTCTACCACATCCAAACGCTGATCAATTTCCGCTTTGCTTTTCAGAGGCAGTACCAGCCATTTTCGAAGTAAACGTCCACCCATAGGAGTGAGTGTTTGGTTGATTGTTTCGATCAAGGAGATGCCATCCGGTTGTGCTGATTGAATTAATTCCAGATTACGAATGGTGAACCGATCCAGCCACACATATTTATTCTCATCAATCCGAGAAATAGATTTAATGTGGTTCGTTTCCTTATGCTCGGTTTCATCCAGGTAATATAGAATGGCTCCAGCAGCCAATATTCCTTCACTCAATTCTTCAATACCATAGCCCTTAAGGTTTGGTACATTGAAGTGGGTGGTCAGCTTTTCATAGCCATACTCTTTACTGAAGATCCACTCCTCTAATGCAAAGGACGAAAAGTGTTCTCCGTAATTTGCGCCGTACCAATCCCGGTTTGGTTTGGGATAGATGATCTCCGAAGGCTGAAATCCTCGAATGAGTTTATCTACATAATCTTCCGTGCCTGAAGAAACCATAAACTCCCCAGTAGATAAGTCAAGAAAGGAAACACCGTACTTTTCTTTGCCGGGATAGACAGAAGCTAGGAAGTTATTCTTTCGCTGATCCAGTACATTGTCATTGAGCGAAAGGCCCGGAGTGACCAACTCAGTCACTCCACGCTTGACAATTCCCTTCACAGATTTTGGATCTTCCAGCTGGTCACAGATCGCTACCCGATAGCCTGCCCGAACCAATTTTGGCAGGTAATTGTCCATTGCGTGATGAGGAAAACCCGCCAGTTCCATTTCTTTTTGTGAGCCATTGGCTCGCTTAGTCAATACAATGTCAAGCGTTTTGCTTGCCTTCACCGCATCTTCACCGAACGTTTCGTAAAAATCCCCCACCCTGAACAACAGCAAAGCACCCGGGTACTTGGTTTTGATCTGATTGTACTGTTTCATCAGAGGGGTTTCCTTACCTGCCTTACTTCCTGCCATTAGTTTTGATAACGTCTTTTATATATTCTTCCAATGATCAAAATTCCAATGAGTTGCAAAATGATGCAAAGAATTGATCCTTCAAAGCCAAATGCACCACCATTCCAAACAGTATTGTGAGGAATCTCCATGCTAAAGATTGAGTAGGTATCCCTTCCACTTACATCAAATCCCAGTATTGATCCTTGAACAAAATTCCAGGCGAAATGACCTGCTATTGGAAAGCTCAAATTTCTATTAAAAATATAAGGAGTGCCAAGAAAAACACCGGCAAGAAAGAGATTTATAAAAGGGAGCAGTGAAAAGGAAGGGTTAAGAAAGTGCATCAATGAAAACAATAATGAGCTTATTACAAGTGCCATTGCCGGATGAAAAGAAATCATCAGGTTTCTAAGAACATACTGCCTCATGATTACCTCCTCTGCAATTGATACAAAAAGAAATAGCAGTATGCTCCATCCAATTGTTGTCCATGAGAAATGACTTCCATTCACTTGGATCTGTCCAGTCAAGATCAGCGAAAAGAAGCCTATAAGCATAATCAAAAGTGGAATCGCCAAGCCAAGCTTTATTCCTAACTTATCAATTTTAAACTTCCATTTTTCCGCACCATCAACCTTGTCATTCCACAACCATACAACGAGTATTGTACCAAGCATAGTAAATAGCATGATCACCATATGATCAAACTCATTGGTGGCTTTTTCACCTTCCAAGAGATCGACACCCGCAATCCCATATCCAATGAATTGAAAAAAGCCAACCACAAAAAAGTAAGGGATAATGATCGAAAGTACGCGTACGTATCCTTGGTGATTGAACATTCTTTTGAATCTTTGCTCAATATTAATGGTAATAATCCATGCGAAAAATTAAGAACGAAGAGCTGAACCGGCTTTCACCAGAAGAATTTAAAACTGCAGAAAAAATACCCGCTGTTTTAGTGCTGGATGATGTGCGTAGTGCCATGAATGTGGGGTCGGCGTTTCGTACTTCCGATGCTTTTCGCATCGAGAAAATCTATTTATGTGGCATTACTGCCAAACCTCCGCACCGTGAGATTAATAAAACTGCTTTGGGAGCACAGGATACTGTAGAATGGGAGCATGTAGATATAATTTCGGATTGCATTGATGAATTAAAAAAGGAAGGGTATCAGATCGTGGCTGTTGAGCAGGCCGATGAAAGCACATCACTGCTGGATTTTGAAACAAATAAGAAAGCTAAATATGCTTTTGTATTCGGTAATGAAGTATTTGGAGTGAATGACCAAGTAGTTGAGACAGCTGACACGGTTTTAGAAATTCCTCAGTACGGAACCAAGCATTCTCTGAACATCTCGGTGAGTATTGGTGTGGTGCTTTGGGATTTTGTGAGTAAACAAAAAAAGCTTCCCGAATAGGAAGCTTTGAAATTTAAACGCTGTTAGGGTTTTGAACCCTAACAGCGTTTTGGTTAGAGGCTATCCCTCTTCATACTTAATCTCGAGGATACGTTCTTCGAACATACCAAGAGCGATTTTATCTTCACCTAACACATCGAATAATTCGAGTGCTCTTCTGGCGATGTACTCTTCTTCGATTTGCTCTTGTACAAACCAACGCATGAATTCTTCAGTCGCAATGTCATTGTACTTTCTGCACTCTCCTACAATCTCATGGATCGCATCAGAAACAGCAATTTCATGCTCTAATGCTTTCTCAAACACTTCTCTCAGCGTTCCAAAATCGTGCTGACTTTCGCCAACAGTCGGAGATACAGCATCACACTCCATATCACACAAGTAGTGAAAAAGCTTTAACTGGTGCTTGCGCTCCTCATCCGATTGGTTGAAGAAAAACTCAGCACTGTTATCATACCCTCGCACATCACACCATGCTGCCATTGCCAAATAAGCTGCAGATGAGTGCGCCTCCATTTTGATCTGACGATTGATGATATCTACGATCTCATCTTTGAGTACGTGATGTCTTCTTAAAATATCTTTCATAGTTATGATTCTGATTTAGCTCTTAAAACAATAAACAGATCAGAAGTTGAATACGTTCTTGCGCAAAATCTTCTGAACTGCACTATTAAGTGCTAAGGTATCGAACGTTCCGTTTAGAAGCTCTCTAAATTCCAGTATCTCCCGGATGGACAAAACCAAAAAACGATCGCAATGAGGAAGATGTACAATCTCCGCATCAGGTGCAGCACTATCCAGCAATTCCACTATGTCAAATGACATGATTGTCTTGCGGAACGCGTACAAGTCGCATAACTTAAACGGAATCTCCTCCTGATCATACATCAGCAAAAACGAGTCTGTTAGCTCGCATTGGGCGATTTTCGCGCTTTTTGTTTTATAGATCTCTTCCTGCATTCTGGCACATTGCGTGTAAAGTTGGACATGACTTACAGTACTTTCCCTTCTTCTTCATGTACTTAAAACAGCACTCCTTCTTCAATTTCTTTCCCTTCTTTTTCTTATTCTGAAGGTGCTCCTCATAGAGCTTAGAAACCGGAAGTTGTTGTAAAGGGATACTACTCATTCAATCCTTATTTAGATAGATTCTAAATAGAATACAAACGTAGTTCTGAAATCGAAAGGTTCCAAGCTTATTTAGAATTATTCTAAATGATTTTTGTCAGGTTTCGACGAATTTTTTTAAGACGCTCATCCGCACCATCCTAACGGCCACACCGGCGCTGGCGGGTGGGCCTCAAACCGACATGAATATTGGGGTCATGCAGAATTATATTTCAGCCTCTTTTAGGATTCAGAGTGAGTGTTAATTGACCGTAAAATCCTGATTCCAAACAGAAGAATCATTGGGCACTGTAATCTTTATGAAATCGTGTCGGGTGGACTTATGGCAGAGGTTGCAGGAGCTAATCATCAACTCATAGTTTTCAAGAAAAAGTACCTGATCTTTCTTCCGAATGGCTTCTTCAACCCTCTCAATTTTCGGTAGCAACATCTCCTCCGTGAGATTGCTGATGTTGTAATCGTCATGAATCACATTTCCATCCACCAGCTGCTCGGTAACCTCTTCCAATTCATGCGTATAAAAATCAGCCAGTTCCCAGCTTTCGTTGATTCCAGCCAGCCAGAGCTTATTGGAAAATCGCTGATAATAGCCCATAGTCTCCAGGATTGGATATTCTTCCATCTCCTCTTCATTAGCACTCGTTTGAGTGCATTGGAATACAAGAATTACCAAGGCTCCTATAAGTAACAAACTGCTGAATTTTTTCATTTCAGAATTTCAATTGTAATGTCAAATAATAGTTTCTAGGTTCAGAAGGAATGATCCCAGGACCCGGATATCCTGTTGCTCTTCTTGTAAAATACTTTTCATCCAACAGGTTGTTTACTCCTGTTTCAATCTTAAATCGATCGATAACATAAGAAAGCGATAAGTCCATGATACCGTAGGCAGGTATTTCTCCGATTATTCCATTTCTGTTATTGCTAACATCCGGAATTGGCGAGTTTTCTACGTCGGTATACTGCTCCGACAAATAGGTATATTGAAAGCTGCCCAGCAGGTTTTTATAACCAAACCTAAGACCCGTTTTCATATTTATGGTAGGTATGAATTCTACTTTCTTACCCTTCACATTGTTATCATCTGATTTCAAATACTCTGATTCCGTCACTGCTGCATTGATAAACCAGTTCAGCTTATAAGTGTTGGCAGGAAGCTTTAAAGATTTGGCAAGATTAAAATCTGTGAAAAACTCCAAACCAACAATCAGGGCGTCTCCAATATTCCCTCGTACTCTTTTAGCCCGGTCATCGAAAATGACACCTATTCGATCTCTGTATAGCAAACTAAATAGTCCAATATCATAGGACACTAAATCATGCCATTTTCCGCGTATTCCTACATCAAATGTGTAACCCTCTTCATCCCGAATGTTCGGATCAATGGAAAAGGTGGGGTTGGTGATTCGGATGTCAGAAAAGGTCACTGACCGGTAATTCTCAGAAATATTAGCGTAGAGTTCCAGTTCGTCTGAAGGTAAATAGCTAAGACCTAACCCAAGTAAAACAAATGATCGCTGGAATGTACGATTATCTGTGCTGTCTCCTAGCGAAGTGACATTTCTGGCCAGATCTATATCCTCAACATTGTACGAACCCCGGCTGGCAGTTCGAATAAATTCATATCTGAAACCGGGTGTAATCGAAAGCCGATCATTGATAAAGAGGATGTTTTCTCCGAAAAAAGCGAGGTTCCTATTAGGAAATTCAAAATCAGACTGATTAACATAATCCGGATTTTCTTCTATGGCAAAATCAAAATCAGCTCCTGTCCCTCGGCTCCCCGGGCCTTGCCTGCTTGTGTTATTCGCATGATAATACTTGGAGCCCAGAAGTAGAACAGCATCTTTTCTGCCAAGCCCATACCGAGTCAGGAAACGAGCTTCTGCTCCCCAATTTCGAAATTGCCCTTTAATCAAATCCCTGGAGTATACGAAACTGCCATCACTTTCCTGTTCATCCTCCTGCAGAATTGGGTTTGCATTCAATTCCCTGGGGTCTCCCCTAAACCCAACGGCGTTTCTTGAAGCGTCCAAACCAAAAACAGTTAAACTGAGATCTGTCCGGGTTGATACCTTATGCTTTAACTTCATGGCATAAAGTTTCCAGTTTACTTCAAACCAATTTCGAGATCGATTACTTACTGTATATGCCGAATCTGACTGGAACCATGGATCAGTCAACCCTCCGGGCTGTTGCGCCAGATAATTCAGGGAAGTGAATTCAAAAGTTGCAGTTGTATTCTCTGAAAATTCGTATCCAAAGCTTCCAAAATAATTTTTGGATTCAAATCCTGCATTTGGCCGAAAGCCATCACCCGTCTTGTAATTGAAATAGGTGTAGTATGAGAAATTACCAACTGTTCCACTTAGTGAATTGAAGGTATTAAAAAGTCCGAAAGAGCCCACTGATTGTCTGGTCACCAATTCTATGGGCTTATTTGCCGGTTGCTTCATCTTGAAATTAATCAACCCTCCAAACTGGGTTCCGTACTGGAGCGATGCGGCTCCTCTAACTACTTGTATTTCTCTCAAAGCCTCCGCTGGTGGTGTATAATAGCTCTCAGGATAGCCAAGTACATCTGCGCTGATGTCATAGCCATTCTGCCTGGTGTTGAAATTGGATGTTCTATTAGGATCTAAGCCTCTTCCACCTATATTCAGTTGAAGTCCGGCATCTATGCTTTCATATATATTCAGTCCTACCACCTGCGAATAAATCTGACGGGCATTGTTGGTGGCAGCATTCCCAACCATTTGATCAAGCAATACTACCTCCGATTTTTTACCTGCATAAATGGCTGTTCCCTCTACAGGCTGCAACCGGTTCAATGCAAAAATCTCTTCTCGCTTTCTGCTGATTACCACTTCTGAAAGCTCCTGCTGGAAGTCTTTCATTGGAATCGTGATTGTTTGATTATCCTTCAACTCGATGGCTTGTTCCAGCGTCTGATATTCCAATGACATCACTACAATTTGATGAGTCCCCGGCTCCAGGTTATTAAGCTCAAAATAGCCTGACATACTCGTGCTGGTCAGCTGACTTGAGTTTCGATCATAGACCTCCGCCTGACTGATTGGCTTTCCGCTTTCGGCATCAACGATGGTGCCAGACAAGGTCAGCTGAGCCATTAATGGCCCTGCGATTATTATACCCAGACAAACAAGCCAAACCTTTAGTAATAGTGGTCTAACGACTTTACTTTTCTGTAAGATTGTCATTTCACCATCCCCATCCCATGGGTTCTTTGAGTCGTCTGACCACTGAACGCTAAATCCCTTTAATCTCATCCTTGAATGGCAGTAACCAGTTTTTGTGTTTGAATGATTCTTGCTGTTTAGCCAAATCAACCGAAGGGTCTATATATGGTTGGCTCCTTCGTCCATTTAGTGCTACGAAACTCTCCACATAAACTTCAACCTCTTTTCCCTGGGTTGCAAAATGATCGCGAAGATAATGGGCATATTCCAGGATGAAATCCGGCTGAAACGACATTTGTTTTTCCTGGAAGCTTGTGAGGAAGTCGCTGTTATCGATGTAGAAAACTTCATCGTTTGTCCGATCTACAACCTTGAAGTTTGCATAGCCAGCTTTCTCCATCAACATCACCCGCCAGGAAAAGCGGAATCCTTCTTCCGTCCAAAAGAGCTCTCCCGGATAAAGGATGTATCGCCATGGTAGTAGAAGTTGGATAACGAAGAAGATGGTAAGAAGGGCGAGTTTCCATTTTGGGGTTCTTCTATTCTCCTCCTTTTTCATCTTGAGCCTGCCTGACCGGTAGGCACGCGTAGAGAAAGATCTATCTTCCTTATTAGTAGATTCATTCTTATGAAAGAGATTTCTCGTTGCACTCGAAATGACAATGAGAATTTTGCTTATCCCACTGATAATCCTTTCATGTACCCGCGAATCGAAGAAGATCAGCGCACTTACAATCATGATGTATGGAAACATCCCGATTGGGAACAGGACTCTAGTGAGGACATGAAAAATGACCACCATAATAAACGCAAAGACCCGGGTTCTTTTCCAAAGCAGTAAAAAAGGAATACTCAGGTCGTAAATTGCACCACCCCAGCTAAAAGCATAGATCACCCATTCCTGATGTAGAAAATCACCAAGAACAGGAATATCATAACGACCGGGGAGCCAGATTTTTAAAGGCATGGCCCGGAAAAGCCAGTCTGAATTGAGTTTGGCCAGGCCGGCATAGAAGTAAACAATTCCAAGTAATAACTTGATACTATCAATCGACCACTTAGGTACTACGTCAATTTCCCCTTTTCTTTTGGCATCCCATGAAAAATACTTTTCCGCAGGCAAAAAGATCATTAAGAAGCTAAGTATACTGATGAAATAGTAGTGGTTTAGGTAAGTGGTTTTATCCATCAGCTCGATGTATGTGAAGCTGAGGAAGAAGGTAGTAATGGCCAACTTATATCGGAATCCAATGGCTACTGCCAATGCTGAAAGGCCACAAACAACAAAAAGCAGATACGTGTAATTGCCAAGAGGTTTGACCCATTCAAACCCATAATACGAAAAGAAAAAAGATGGCTCAATATATAGCTTTTCAATCCACCCATTCGCCCAAAACCGAACGATGCTTATGAACATCATCAATCCAAAGAAAATACGAAAGACTGCCAGTGGGGCAGCCTTTGTTGTTTGATTGATATATTTTTCTATTATGGTCATTCTGAACTCGTTTCAGAATCTTTCATATAATGATTAATAGACCCTGAAATAAATTCAGGGTGACGTGTAATTGAAGGATATTGACTAAGAATTTTAATCTCCATCAGCATCTACATAGTCCACCCGAATGTTGAGTGCCTGAAGCATATCCACTTTCATATTCACCACATTCTTTTGAAGCTCATCATACGTCTGCAGCATCAGCGAATTATCGTTTTCGACCTGAGCTGAGAAATTATCAGATAATAACTCCGCCTGATCTCTGGCCAATTCAAATTGTGCATTTATTAAGGATCCAAGATCCTCACCATCGCTAATTTCCTGTACGAAATCCAGATATGATTTTAGCCCTTCACCCTCAACAGGAAGATTGGAGTCTAGTGACGTACCATTAAAAAAAGCTTGCATGGCATCAAGTCCTGCCATAAAAAGTGCTTTCGATTTACCACTGTAAAGACCCTCTACTTTTTCTGAAGACTTTGATCCGGTGAAAACTCCAGCCGGTATTCCGATTTTTCCGGCTCTGAGATGCTTCTCATAATAGAAAATGTAGTCGTTAACCAGCTTATTAACAGAGGCAGTTGCCTCAGACCCATCATTGTTTACAAACGTATCCCTATAGCCATTTTCCCAATCATCATGCACTGATTTGGCAAGCGTTTCTAGTCGCTGCGTAAGGTCCTTTAAGAAGATTTTGTATGGGTGATTTACCATCTCCTGAGAGTACAAATCGATAATTGCCTGATCAGTATCACGAACTCCATATATCAGATATTCAATGGCTGGAAACCCTTGTTCATCTTGTTTATTTACAGAGCTCAAATCGTAATCTCCAGATTCGATGGTTTTGATCATATCCTCTGTATTTGTGGGATAGATATTGGTGTAATTGATGAGTGTGATTGATTCTGCTTTACCTATTTCAAACATGGCCACTTTTTGCCAGGCCAGGTTAGCTTCCAACCAGGCATTTCGAAGTGCATTTAAATTGTCAAGTGTGGGAGTGGAAGTGAATGTTTCTACTTCAGCACTTAGCGCTTCCAGATCGGAAACATAACGTTCATATCCGGGGATAATGATATTGTCTGCCCAGTTAGTGAGCATTGCTTGTCGGTCGAAATTATCTGTAAGGTCTCCCGTATCATCATCTGAACAACCCGCAAAGATTACCATTGAAAAAATGGCAACTAAACTGAAGAAGTATTTCGCTTTTTTCATCCTTACATTGTTTTTTTTACTCTGTAAAAGGGGACTCATCGTCCCCTTTATTTTAATTGTCATTCAACATATTAGCTCCCTGCTTCCTCCACAGTAAAGGTGAACCTAGCTGCTATATCTGAGGAAATTTCGTCTAGCTGGGCAGGTGTTACGTCCCAAAACCCATTACCTTCCATCAGCTCGTCCAGCATCGCGTTTACTTCTGCGTTGGTGAAGTATGGTGAGTTGCTCATTGGGTCGCGAGTAAATTGCAAGCTGTAGATAAACCCAAAGCCTTCGGACAAATCGTGAAAAACAGATGCATAATCTATTGTTCCGCTAGTTTCCAGGCCGGCCTTACCCTGCTGCAGGTAATAAACCGCTCTAATTCCTATGATCATTGAGATTTTTTCACGTATGATATCCGCCTGCTCATCACGCGTTTCATAATCGCCTGCTACAATCGCTGCTCTCCCCAATTTAAATGCGTTGTAGATTTCAGCAGCAATTCCCGCAAAGTCCTCATCTCCTTCTACTCTTCCAATGTATTTAAATAAGAAGCTATCATTTTCGCCCAAAGTCGCATTCGGATCAGCTGTATTTGCTGCTTTTGCATATGCATAACCATATGCTTCATCCCATTTATGCTCCATGTTGGTGTAGTTCTTGCCATCAGCGAGCGTTCCCGCATCGTTATCCTCTGCATTTGTACCTGCATCCAATACCGTTGTACTTACATAGTTGTTGAGAATTTGATCTACCATCAACGCCCCAATCAATCCCTTGCCAAAGGCCTGATTATATTCCAATCCTTTGGTGTTTACATATCGTACAGAGCCTCCGCCTGCTTCCTGTATTTGACCTGCTACTCCTTCACTGGCATCAGCATTCCAGTTTGGGAAAACATCGGCTACCTGACTTGCTATCCAGCCATCAAAATCCTCCTTGATAGATGCTGACAATGTAGTGTTTGATGCAAATAAATCAGCTGATGCTGCGGTCTTGCTTCTTACGTTTTTAGAAGAAGCATTTAACCCGAAGTTGGACTCATCTGCAAAATCATTTTCTCCTTCCGCATGGGCAAACATCGCATCGATCTCTGCCTCGGTGAATTCTGTATTGCTAAGTGCACTGACAATTTCCTCTGCCATAAGAATTCTGGTAGTCTGGCCGCTAAATGACACTGTAGATGCTCCATTCCTAGTGAATGAATATGTTGCCGGTTCATTAATTACTACTCCCGGATCTTCATCCTCTCCACAGCTGGTTAATAAAGTTAGTATCGTTAAAAATGCTGGTATGAATATCTTGTTCTTCATCGTTTAATAAGTTTTGCAAAAGTACGTTTCAAATTGTTGTTTAGAATCATTCTAAACAGATGCAAAAGTGGGTGTGAGGATTTTTCTTGTCAATCCCTATAGATCGTGAATTTTTTATCACTAGAAGTAGTGATGTTGTAGCTAGAAGTAGTGATGTGATCCTGAATTAAGAGGCCTTAACAATTCCGGACTCCAAAGCATAAACGATCAGTTCAGCCGGAGAATTCATGTTGAGCTTACGCAATATGTTTTTTCGATGTGAGTTGATCGTGTGAATACTTAAGTGAAGCTCATCAGCTATTTGGGCAGTGGTTTTTCCACGGGTAATTAATTCCAGAACTTCATATTCACGAGGTGTGAGATTGGTGGGCTCGCATTTATCTTCTTTGTCAGGATTATCCACAACAAGCTCTAAAATGTTGTTGCAAAAGAATCGATTGCCCTGAGCAACCGCTCTCAACCCATTGATAATCTCCTCCTCACTACAGTTCTTGGTGAGGATGCCTTTTATTCCCATTCCCAACAATTGCTGGATGGAGTCTCTGGTTTGACTATTGGAAATGACCAGAAAGCTTGAAGTTGTGGTTTCCTTAAGTTTTTTCAACTTGGGGATCAGCTCTCGATCTTTATCAGAAATATCTATGACCACAAGTTTAGGCTGGGAGTTGGCAACCATTTCCATCAGCTGATCCGAAGAATCCACCATTTTCACCAAATCAAATCCAGGCATAGCTTTAATTAATGAAGCCATTCCCTGCCGTGTGAGGTACTGAAAATCTGCAAGTAAAACGGAAGTTACCAATTGGTCTTATTTAGAATAATTCTAAACAAAAGTATGCTTAGAAATTTGATTGAACAAAATCGACGATTTATGAAATCCAAAAGAGCTATCGATTGTTAGATTTGTACTGACAAAATTGAAGACATGGAATACCGAATAGAACACGATACAATGGGCGAAGTAAAAGTGCCCGCAGATAAATATTGGGGAGCTCAAACCCAGCGATCAAGAGACAATTTCAAAATTGGTGGTGAGAAAAACCAAATGCCGATGGAAATCATCAGAGCTTTTGCCATTTTGAAAAAGTCGGCTGCTGAAACCAATAACGAGCTTGGCGTACTTCCCAAAGAAAAAGCAGAGCTTATAGGAAAAGTGTGTGACGAGATTCTGGAGGGTACGTTGGATGATCAGTTTCCTTTAGTCGTGTGGCAAACTGGTTCAGGTACCCAATCAAACATGAACTCCAACGAAGTGATTGCCAATCGAGCACACGTCATTAACGGAGGATCACTATCTGATGACAAAAAGATCATTCACCCAAACGATGATGTAAATAAAAGTCAAAGCTCCAACGACACTTTCCCAACAGCAATGCACATCGCCAGCTATAAGATGGTTGTTGAGAATACCATTCCTAAAGTAAAGAAGCTTCGTGATACACTACACAAAAAGGCTGAAGCTTTTATGGATGTAGTGAAAATAGGCCGTACGCACTTTATGGACGCAACTCCGCTGAGCTTGGGTCAGGAGTTTTCAGGTTATGTGTCCCAATTAGATCATGGATTGAAAGCTCTTGAAAATACCTTGGACCATCTGTCTGAATTAGCGCTTGGAGGGACTGCTGTAGGAACCGGGCTAAACACCCCTGAAGGTTATGCCGAATTAGTAGCTGAGAAAATCGCTAAACATTCAGGTATGCCAATGCGAACAGCGGCAAACAAGTTTGAGGCGCTAGCGGCTCATGATGCCATTGTAGAAACGCATGGAGCATTGAAGCAACTTGCTGTCAGCCTAATGAAAATAGGAAACGACATCCGAATGCTCTGCTCAGGACCAAGAAGTGGAATAGGTGAAATATTGATTCCGGAAAATGAGCCGGGATCCTCCATTATGCCTGGAAAAGTAAATCCTACACAGTGTGAGGCATTAACAATGGTATGTGCACAAGTAATTGGAAATGATGTTGCAGTATCCACGGGTGGTGCTACCGGGCATTTTGAATTGAATGTTTTCAAACCAATGATGGTCTTCAATTTGCTTAATTCTGCTCGTTTAATTGGAGATGCTTGCGAATCCTTCAATGATAATTGTGCAATAGGAATTGAGCCAAATCATGAGGTAATCAAAGAAAAACTGGAGAATTCCTTGATGTTGGTTACTGCATTAAATACCCACATAGGATATGAAAATGCTGCTAAAATTGCTAAAAAGGCACACAAAGAGGGAACAACCCTCAGAAAAGCAGCAATCGATCTGGGACTTGTTACGGATGAACAATTCACGGAATGGGTTAAGCCTGAAGATATGATTGGGTCCCTAAAAAGTTGATTCATTATCCATTATCAAGAGATTTTTGTACTTTAGTAACATTAATGATTGCAGAAAAAACCAATTTCACAGGAAGATGAAAAAATCAATATCACTTATCGCGTTGGCACTCTGTTGTGTTTTTGCCTTTGAAGCAAACGCTCAGATGGACAAAAAAGAGAAAAAAGAGTGGAAGAAAAGAATTAAGAAATTAGAGCCGGAGCAGTACAAGCAATTGCTCGACGAAAATAAATCTTTGAAAGGCCAGGTAACTAGTTTAAAAACTGAACTTGGAAATATCGATGATAGACTTGCAGAAAAAGACGAACAAATTCTTACCTATCAGTCACAAATTGGTGATTTGAGAGAGGAACTTTCAAGACTGCAAAGCAAACAGCCTGTAGAAAATGTTGCCAGCAAAAATACAGGTGGAAGCATCGATGAAAACAAAGGAGTCGTATTTAAAGTACAGCTAGGAGCTTATGCTAACAAGGAAGACTTATCGAAATACGCTGATTCTAAAAACTTTGGGGCTGAGGAAGCTGATGGTCTAAAGAAATATACCATTGGCGTTTTCCGTGATTATTGGGAGGCAGACAACTTCAAAAAACACCTAAGAGCTATGGGTGTAAAAGGTGCTTGGGTGGTATCCTATAAAGATGGAGTTAGAGTTCCTATGAAGGATGTACTAGAAGGCGTCAGCAAGAAGTCATAATAAAAAAACTTTCTAACTAAGCCCTGGTTCTTTGAGTAAAGGAACCAGGGCTTTTTGTTTGTATTTTTGCAATCGGATGATAAAATTAAAGACACGCGAAGAAATTGAAATAATGAGGGAGAGCGCCCAGCTCGTTTCCAAAACACTGGGACTAATGGCTGAGAAAATTGAGCCAGGAGTTACTCCTCTCGAATTAGACAAGATAGCTGATGAGTTCATACGTGATCATGGAGGAGTCCCTGCCTTTTTAGGTTTATATGACTATCCAAACTCTATCATCACTTCCGTAAACGAACAAGTAGTACACGGAATTCCAACAGACAGGCCACTGGAAGAAGGGGATATCGTTGGTGTGGATATTGGTGTTTTAAAAAATGACTATTACGGAGATCACGCCTATACATTTGCAGTAGGTGAAATCCCCAATGATGTAAAGCAACTCCTCCGTGTGACAAAGGAATGCCTGGATAAGGGAGTAGAGCAGTTGGTTGCAGGCAATCGAATTGGAGATCTTAGTTTCGCCATCCAGCAACATGCTGAAAACCACGGCTATGGGGTGGTTCGTGAGTTAGTTGGCCATGGGTTAGGAAAGAAAATGCATGAGTCTCCGGAAGTACCAAACTTTGGAAAAAGAGGAAGAGGAAGCAAAATCAAGGAAGGACTTGTGGTTGCAATAGAGCCAATGATAAATATGGGTACACGCAGGGTTATTCAGCTGAATGATGGCTGGACGATAATCACTGCAGATAAAAAGCCTTCAGCACACTTTGAGCATGATGTTGCAGTAGTTGATGGTAAACCGGAAGTTCTATCAACTTTTAAATATGTGGAAGAAGCGTTAGCAAAGAAAAACGCAGTAGTTATTTAGTGCTTTTATTGCTGAAACTAAGTCATACCTTTGCCCTGAATTTTGAAAATGGCAACCCAGGGAAAAAGTACATTTAGTAATTTATTGATGAAATTTCTGGTGTGGAGAATCAGACACATCAGTGACAATAATTTCCTGTTAATTACTGCCGGGTTGATAGGTATCTTTTCAGGGTTAGCTGCGGTCATCCTAAAAAGCACCGTCCACCTCATCATTCACTACCTGGAGCTAAACCTTGATCTCTTTAGCTTTAACTACTTATATCTTGGTTATCCACTCATAGGAATTCTTCTTACGGTTTTTGTTTCCAAATACCTATTTAAAGAAAACCTGGGCCATGGTATTACTCAGATACTGTATTCCATTTCAAAGAACTCAAGTATCATCCGTAAAACAAGGATGTATTCCAGAATGGTTACCAGTGCCATAACTGTAGGATTTGGTGGGTCTGTAGGTTTGGAGGCCCCCATTGTGGTTACAGGTTCTGCCATCGGCTCCAACCTGGCACGTCTCTTTCATTTGGGTTATAAAAACCGAACTGTTCTACTTGGGTGTGGAGCCGCAGGAGCTATCTCCGCCATCTTTAACTCGCCGGTGACAGGAGTAATCTTCGCGATGGAGGTCATACTGGTTGAGGTAAAGATCAGTAGGTTTATTCCGTTACTTATTGCCTCAGTATGTGGTCAACTGGTGGCATTAGTACTTTTAGGTGAGGATATCCTCTTCACTTTTACCCTTACTGAAAACTTTGTGGCAAGTGAAACAGGCTACTACCTCTTACTTGGTGCTGTTTGTGGAATGATCTCCCTTTATTTCACTCGAACGATGTATTTCTTTGAGGGCTCGATCAAAAAATTAAAAAATGATTTTGGAAGGGCTACTGTTGGAGGTATATCATTAGCTCTTATCATATTAACATTTCCTCCGATCTACGGCGAAGGCTATGATACCATCAAAAGCCTTCTTCAGGGAGAATCTGCTGAGGTATTTTACCACAGCTTTTTTTATCAGCTATCTGAAAATAAAGCTTCATTGATCATTTTCTTATTCTTGATATTATTGGTGAAGCCAATAGCGACAGCATTAACGATTGGGGCCGGCGGTAGTGGTGGAATATTCGCACCCTCACTTTTTATGGGTGGTTTGTCCGGCTTTGTATTCAGCTCTACTTCAAATTCTTTACTTGGCACCTCATTGAGCACAAGTAATTTTACGCTTGTGGGAATGTGTGGGGTAATGAGCGGAGTATTGCATGCCCCATTAACGGCTATATTTCTAATTGCTGAAATCACAAGCGGTTATGTACTCTTTGTTCCTTTGATGCTTGTTTCTGCCATTTCTTTTAGTACCATTTCATACTTTGAAAAACACAGCATCTATACAAAAAGCTTAATCGAAACTGGAGACCTAATCCATTATGATAAGGACAGGATTGTGCTTAGTCTCATTGACCTTAAGAAGATCATTGAAAAAGATTTGCTGACAATCCATCCGGAATCCAGCCTTAATGATCTTGTGAAACTGGTCATGAAGAGTAAAAGAAACATATTTCCGGTGGTCGATGAAAACAAAGAATTACAAGGAATTGTCACCCTTGATGACATTCGGGAAATGATGTTTGATGATGAATCAAGAGAGAATGTAATGATCAAAACAATCATGCAAAAACCACCTGCAAGTGTTTCTACTCAAGAAAAAATGCAATCAGTCATGAATAAGTTTGAGGTGACTCAAGCCTGGAATCTACCAGTTATTGATGATGGGAAATACGTTGGGTTTATCTCCAAGTCACGCATTTTTAACGCATATCGTAAGAAATTAATTCGGCAGACTGCCGAATGATTATCAATTGATAAACCACTGATATTCAGTCATTTAAATAGGCTCAATTAGAGTTATCAACAAAATGAATTGTTTTTATTTTCCTCATAAATGCTTGATTATCTGCTCATTAAGTCCTTTTTACCAAAAAATGTGGATAAATTGACTCGATTGTGGATAAGTCTTGAGTGAAATATTTGGATAGCTGAATTCTAAAAAGAATGCAATAAATCATAGGACTAACTCAATTGTATCTCTTAACAAAGGGGAATATATGCTTGGATTCATGGTTTACGTTTTTTTTGCTTTTGATTTCATCAGCCTATCAACTTTTTGATTTAATTAATCTTAGAATTATACAAAACAAATTTCATTTGCTTCCTTAAAAACTTGATTATCGTATTTTCGTATTTGATATGATGAAACAACTAATCGTAGTGTTTTGCATTGCTTTGTCAATGCAGCTATCCGCACAAGAAGTAGAGGTGATAAAGTTTCCTGATCTCCAAAAAAAGATGCTTAATACTGAAACACCTTTAACAGTTTTTAATTTTTGGGCTACCTGGTGTGGTCCTTGCATCAAAGAACTTCCTCACTTTGAAGAAATTGGTGAAGGAAATCCCAATGTTAAGGTTTACCTGGTAAGTATTGATTTTCAGAGTGAATTAGAGCGGGTGAAAAAATTCGTTGCGAAAAAGAATTTGAAATCCAGTGTCTTGTTTTTGGACGAAAAAGATCCAGACAGTTACATGGGTAAAGTCAGCAAAGACTGGTCAGGAGCGATACCTGCTACGTTATTTGTCACAGATCTTGGTAAAACGTATTTCCATGAAAGTGCGTTTACTAAAGAAGAATTAGAGAAAACCATCAAGAAATATTTAAACTAAATAATGTCTAAGACCATGAAAAGAACTTTTATTCTAATTATAGGCATGTTGGCCGTGGTGGCCTTACTATTTATGAATGCCTCAAAACCCATTGCAGGCTATGGAGTAGGCGACTATGCAAAAGATTTCAAGTTGCCCAACGTCGATGGAAAAATGATTTCCATGGCGGATTATCCCAATGCAAAAGGATTTATTGTTGTATTTACATGCAATACATGCCCTTATGCAAAAGCCTATGAATCAAGAATTATTGATTTAGATAAAAAATATGCTGATAAGGGGTTCCCTGTTATTGCTATCAACCCTAACGATGTTTCCCAACAGCCAGGAGACTCAATGGATGAAATGAAAAAAAGAGCTAATAATAAGGGATATACGTTTCCATATGTAAGAGATGATAGTCAGGAAGTGACAAAGGCATTTGGTGCTACGAAAACTCCCCATGTTTACATCCTAAATAAAGAAGCTTCGGATAAATACAAGGTGGAATTTATTGGCGCGATCGATGATAGCCCAAATGACCCTACCGATGTTTCAGAAACGTATGTAGAAGATGCAATCAATGCTATTTTAAATGGCAACAAACCTAAGGTGACTCAGAAAAGAGCCATTGGGTGTACCATTAAATGGAAGAGCTAATAGCTTACAATAAAAAATAAGCCCCATCTGCTAATTGCGGATGGGGCTTTTTTATGATATCAGTTTTGGCTAATGCGCCATCACCTTTTCTTTATGCTTTTTTAGTTGCCTCCTTAGAGCCTCTACAGCTGCATCTGTGCCAGCTTCAAATGAACGTGCCTTCTCTTTAGAGAAGAACTGGTTCTTTGGTCCATTCAACTTAATTTCTACTATCTTATTTTCTTTGGAATCATCTTTCTCTACTCGAAGAAAGACTTCTCCATCGATGATCCGGTCATAGAAAGTCTCCAATTTATCAACTTTCTTTTGAATGAAATCGAGCAGCTTACCGTCTGCGTCGAAATGAATGGAATGCATCTGTAACTTCATGTCTGTCACGTTTAAAAGGTTATACATTAAGCCTTGGGGTGTGCCTGATCAAAGGCAGCCTTCAGCTTCTCTATTGAATTATGGGTATAGACCTGTGTAGCTGCCAGGCTGGTATGACCCAGCAAATCTTTAACAGCATTCAAGTCTGCCCCTTTGTTTAATAAATGAGTTGCAAAAGTGTGCCGCATGACATGCGGACTTTTTTTGCTTAAAGTAGTTACCGCACTTAGGTATGATTTTACTTTGCGGTAAATGAACATCGGGTAAAGTGCTTCACCAGTATCAGTTATTAATAATTTATCCCCGATCACGCCCATATCTTTCTTTAGGTTTTGATAGCTACCTATCAATTGTATTAACGAATTTCCGACCGGGATGATACGTTCTTTGTTTCTTTTTCCTAGTACTCGGATAGTATTTTCATAAAAATTAACATCCGTCTCCTTGAGACCTTGCAATTCAGCCAAACGAATGCCGGTAGAATAAAGAAGCTCCAATAAAAGCTTGTCTCTTAACCCAGCAAAATCATCAGAAAACTCAACTCGATCCAACAGATTTGTTATCTCCTCTTCTTTCACAAAAGAAGGCAAATCCTTCTTGGTTTTTAAAGGCTTAATTTGAGTAGTAGGATTAACATCCAGATACTCCCGTGAAAGTAAAAATTTATAAAAGGATTTAAGTGTGGCGATCTTTCTGTTCACAGATTTTGGAGATAATCCTAAATCCATCAACGAAACGACCCATCCGCGAACTTGCGGATGTTTCACATCGCAAGGGTCACTGATTTCATAATCAGCTAATAAATACTCTGAAAATTGTAAAAGGTCTTTCCTGTATGCCTCAACAGTGTGCTGGCTGTAGCGTTTTTCAAAGGAAAGATATTTTAGGAAGGTCTCCACCATAAGTAGCATCATCCCGAAGCTTCGGGATGTTTACTAACTTATTAAAATCTTAGGTGAAGATGAAGGAGAAAGGACTATTTATTTTCCTCGTCTCGGATTTGTTGGATGTACCTGGCTTTGATGATCTCTTCTCTTCTAGCCACAGAAGGCTTTTTGAAATGGGTTCTTGATCTCAGCTCTCTAAGTACACCTGTCTTTTCGAATTTCTTCTTGAATCTCTTCAGTGCTCTGTCTATTGACTCGTTCTCTTTAACGTTGATTATTAACATTTCAGATTTTTTAATTGGGCCGCAAATATAGCAGCTATTTTATTTCATTACAATTATTGATTCATTAAGGTTCTTGAAATCACAACTTTCTGGATTTCAGAAGTACCTTCCCCTATCGTACATAACTTCGCATCACGATAATATTTCTCAGCGGGATAATCTTTTGTATATCCATAACCTCCAAATATTTGAACGCCATCGTTAGCTACCTCCACGGCAATCTCAGAAGAATAAAGCTTAGCCATAGCAGATTCTCTATTCACATTCTTACCTTGATTTTTTAGTTCAGCAGCCTGATAAGTTAAGAGTTTGGCGGCTTCCACTTTAACGGCCATGTCTGCTAGCTTAAATGAGATACCTTGAAAATTCGAGATGGATTTTCCAAACTGCTCTCTTTCTTGAGAATAAGCAACTGCTGCATCAAGTGCCCCTTCAGCAATTCCACAGCCAAGCGCTGCTATAGAAATTCGACCGCCATCCAACACCTTCAGTGCCTGCACAAAACCATCTCCTACTTCACCAATTAAGTTCTCTGCTGGTATTCTGCAATCCTCAAAAATCATTTCTGAGGTTTCAGATGCTCGCATTCCAAGTTTGTCTTCTTTTCTTCCCTGCTTAAAACCTGGGTTCGTTCTTTCAACTATAAATGCACTCGCATTCCTTGATTTGCCAGGTTCTCCTGTGCGAGCAATAACAACGGCAACTTCACCTGAATTTCCGTGTGTTATAAAATTTTTGGCACCATTAATTACCCACTCATCGCCATCCTTTTCAGCAACAGTCTTCATGTTTCCTGCGTCAGAACCAGTGTTAGGCTCTGTTAGACCCCAGGCTCCAATCCATTCACCGGTAGCTAATTTTGGCAAGTACTTTTTCTTCTGTTCCTCACTGCCGTGCTGTAATATATGTCCTGTACAAAGTGAATTATGTGCAGCCATAGACAGACCGATGGATCCATCTACCTTAGAAAGCTCAATGATGGCTGTTGCATATTCATGGTAACCAAATCCAGCTCCTCCGTATTCTTGCGGAACCAAAACGCCCAACAAGCCAAGCTCACCCATTTTATGAAAAACTTCTTTAGGAAACTCCTGTGTGTCATCCCATTTCATTTTATGAGGCTCAATTTCTTTCGCACAAAAATCGCGCACCATTTGAGCGATCATTTCTTTATTTTCATTTACTTCTTGGGGTGGAGTCAATGTTGTTGTAGACATACCTTTTAACGTTGATTTATTACGGAACGCAAAATTACTAATGTTGTTCGTCTAAAAATAGGATTACTTCACATGATAGAAATTATACAAACATTAGTTTTGCGGCTCATTAAGAAAAATTAATCCCAAATGAAAATAGCTGTAGTAGGAACTGGATACGTAGGATTGGTTACAGGGACTTGTTTTGCAGAAACAGGTAACCATGTAACATGCGTAGATATAGATGAAGAAAAAGTAAAAAAACTTAATAATAAGCAAGTCACTATTTATGAGCCGGGGCTTGAAGCGCTCTTTGAAAGAAACATTAGACAAGGAAGACTAGAGTTTACTACAAGCCTTGAAGAAGGAATAAAAGGAGCTCAAATTATATTTCTCGCTTTGCCTACTCCTCCGGGAGAAGATGGATCTGCTGATTTACAATACGTACTTAAGGTTGCCGAGGATTTAGGCCCAATGCTTGAAGACTTTACTGTTATCGTTGATAAAAGTACTGTACCGGTTGGAACTGCAGAAAAAGTAACCGCCAAAGTAAAGGAAGGCGCTACAGTAGATTTTGAGGTGGTTTCTAATCCTGAGTTTTTACGAGAAGGTGTAGCTGTCGACGACTTTATGAAGCCGGACCGAGTAGTTATTGGTGCTGAGTCAGAAAAATCTATCAAACTTATGGAGCAATTGTACGCCCCATTCGTGCGACAGGGAAATCCAATCATCTTCATGGATGTTAGATCTGCTGAGCTTACAAAGTATGCAGCAAACTCATTTCTTGCTACAAAAATTACATTCATGAATGAAATCGCTAATCTATGCGAACTCATGGGTGCAGATGTAGATAAGGTGAGAAAAGGAATTGGAACGGATACAAGAATTGGAAACAGATTCCTTTTCGCGGGCATTGGATATGGTGGAAGCTGCTTTCCAAAAGATGTGCAAGCGCTAGCAAAATCATCTAAGGAAGTTGATTATGATTTCAAAATCCTTAACTCAGTGATGTCTGTAAATCAAGATCAGAAGCAAAAGCTTGTTGAGCCATTGAAAAATTATTTTGGCGGTGATCTATCGGGTAAGACCATTGCTGTGTGGGGGCTGGCTTTTAAGCCATACACTGACGATATTAGAGAAGCACCTGCATTAGAGAATATAAAAACATTATTGAGTCTGGGTGCTAAAGTAAAATCTTACGACCCTGAAGCAATGGACAATGTCAAAGGGGTTTTCGGAGACGACATTTACTTTGCAGATGATCAATACGATGCTCTTGAGGATGCTGATGCATTAATGATTATGACTGAATGGCCAATTTTCAGAACACCTGAGTTTGAAAAAATGAAGGATGCGCTTAAAAATCATGTAATCTTTGATGGGCGTAATCTTTATGATCTAAGCCAGATGAAAGAGCTAGGTTTTGAATACCATAGCATTGGAAGAAGAATCGTAAAATAATTTTAAACTTCTATTGAAGAAATTAAAGCCCTGCTAGCCGGGGCTTTTTTATTGCATGAGAAAAAGGGTTTTCTAAACTGTGAAGAATAGAATTAGAAGTCATTTTTGTTCATTCAGCGCCCAATTGTAGTCCTGCCAATCAATATCTGCATTCTTCTCTAGCTTAACCGGAGCGTATTGGTTAATGTATTCAATCAAAGTTCCATCTTCAGTAAAGTCTCCACCATACCAATTAAACAGTTTTGATAGTGTCGCTTTCTTAGAGCTTTTAAAACTGTTTTTTTGTGGATTCCCTAAAAACTCTTTAGCAGCTTTGGTTAGCTGTTGATCGAGCTGCTCAGGCGTGTATGCTGTATTTTGCAGCTTAGGACAAGAAACCGCAGCACAAACAAGGGCAAAATGAATTCTTGGCTCATCAAATTCTTTTCGAATGATACCGTGCTCAATATTATTCAAGTCATATTCTTCATCACCTATATTTATGAATTTGATGTCCCATGGGGTATTTACAAATGGAATTTTTATGACTGCTCCAATATCTTTTATGCTCTCAACCGGGTAATGCTCTAAAATCAACTCAAGCGTAAAGGCATTGTATGCGTTTATCCAATATGCTAATTGTTGATCGCGCGTCCAGCTGCTTTGAGGGTGATTTAATTCCAACATTCCTAAATAGGATTTAAGCGCCGGACGATCTTTCTTCAAGCCCTTATAATTGACCATTCCTTCATCATCCACGTACTTTTGTAATAATTCATCAAAGGCCTCATGATTGACACCAGGCTGAGCCTTTATACTTAGAAAGAAAAATATTGAAAGAAAAAAAACCGTGATTTTAAGCATAGTAATTTGATTGACAGACTTAGTTATAGTCGAAACGTAGTTTAAAACTGTTATGGTTCGCCAGATAGTAAATTAAGCAGATATACAGATACAAGATGTACGCCGAAAGACAGTTAATTGGATTTAACAACTCTAACTTAAATGGTTGGTGATGGTAAGTGTCATGTAAGAGCAGGAGGAGATATCTAACTACTACCTTAGAATTTAGAGATTACAGGAGACACTCTGCACGTAAAAACAGAATTAGGAAGACGTTTTCGCAGCTAAGAGAGTAGCCAACTCTTTGCCATACTCTATAAAAGCAAGCGTCTCATCAGTCCGTGCCAGCTTTATTTTATTAAAGATGAGTAGCGCCTCACCATTGCTTTCTAAATGATAGATATGATGATTTTCGAAGAAACGAATGATATCTTTTGTGAAAAATGTCCGAATCTCAGATTCATTATTTCCCATAAGAAGGAATTTCTTTGAAAAATCCGGATATATCTCAAAATCAATGTCTTTGTAACCCGTAAAAGCCATTACACGGTCAAAGAATCTTTCAAATACCCCTTCTTTTTCTAAAGTAAAAACAGGTATTTGTTTGTTCAGTTTTAAGACCATTAGCGTTGTATTGAACGTCTCTGCTGTAAAAGCCTGACCCTCATTGAAAGTTACATCGGATATTTCCCAAGACACATTCAGCTCTTTAAATACTCCTTTGAGAGAGTTAGATTTTCTCTCAATCGGTCTGATTTCAAAAAAGTGAAATTCCTTCAGGTAGGTTGTATTCCAATCTACTTGACTGTTGTATTGGTAATCATTCTTGGTCGCCAGGTTACGCAACCGTTTTTGTCTGTGCGATAGTTTAGCTGAACTGGTCAAGCTAATCTTTAAGGCTCTATTATAAGAAGATGAAGAAACATGCGAATCCAATCCTGTAATAAAGACTTTACCTCCCGATTCCCTTTGCATCTTTAAGTATTCCACGAGGTAATCCATGTAGGTCATGCCAACCAACCTGGTCTCTGACAAATCAATATTGACATCTGCTCCCGAAGGGATTTGAGCTACTAATTTGTCGATCTTTAAGATGCCTAAGAAATTGGCGATTCCTCTAATCTTTAAATCGAAACCGCCATCTGATCGCTGTATCAACTTCGTGCGCGAACGATAAATCATATTAAAAAATTCAGGAATAGACATCCTCGCCAATAACATGTGTGTAACTAGTGCCAATAATAATCCACCAAGTAAACCAATTAATAAATTGGTATAGAGGGTTAAAACCATTGTCCCAATAAAGAAGATTAGTTGCTCCGTCCCTTGATCATAAGCTTGTTTGAAGACCGCAGGTGATGCCAATTTAAATCCGGTATATACAAGTAAAATAGCGAAAGCACATAATGGCACCTGGCTCATGATTGGGCTCAATACCACAATAAAGATTAGCAACAACAGTCCCTGATACAAATTAGACCACTTTGTTTTCGCACCATTATGAATGTTGACCGTACTTCGGATAATCACAGCGATAATTGGCAAGCCTCCGATTAAACCAGCTGCCATTGTACTTAATCCAATTCCTGTCAAATCTTTATTTAAATCCGTCTTTCGCTTATAAGGATCAATTTTGTCTACTGCTTTCGCAATAGCCAGGGACTCAATACTTGTTATAATCAAAATTGAAAAGACGGTCGTCCAAAATTCAACCGTGTCAATTTTGCTAAAATTTGGATGCATGATAGAATCCAGGATAGAATCCGGAATGTCCAGCAACAGTTTCGGCCCTACTTCATATGCCTTACCAAAGAATGAAAGCGTTTGTTGTTCAAAGAAATTGAAAGCATAGGCAAAAGGAATGGAAAGCGCTATGACCCACATCGGAGCAGGCAAAAAGTGAAAAAAACGGTTACTGATTTTGGAATGAAACAGCAATATAAGTAGGCCAACAAGCGAAATAATTACCACGAATGGGTTCGCTTCAGGTAAGAGTACTACTGCATCAATTAGGTTTTGTATTATGCTTGGACTATCCGATTGCGTGCCCATGGCAACATGGATCTGTTTTGCGAATATGATGATCCCGATTGCTGCTAAAATGCCGTGAATGACGGAAGAATGGAAGATCTCCGCCAAGCGACCCAATTTCAACAATCCCAATACCGCTTGAATGGCCCCTGATACAACCACTGCTGCCAATATATAGTTAAAGGCCTGTCCTGTACCATCGTCCATCAATGCTATACCCAATAGTATAACACCAATGACGCCTTTTGCCGGTCCATTTACGGAAACATGACCACCTCGATAAAAGGTTGTTACCAAGCCGCCAACAACCGCTGAAATGATACCTGCCATGGCAGGCGCTCCTGCGGCCAAAGCAATACCCAATGAAAGGGGTAAAGCAATTAGTGCAACACTAACAGCGGCAATTAAATCACTCTGCCAATTCTCAATTAATCCCTGAAAGCCTTTTTTAGGTACAGTTTCCATTTACTCATTAATCGGATGGATTGTAAAATAATAACCGATTCACATAAAGTAGTGAATATTCATAACTATTGAGAAGAACGGCTAATAAATCAGAAGAATGAATAACCTAAGATTTCTTGATCCATTACAGATAAGAGTTCCCTTAAAAAGTATGCATGAACTCCAATTCAAAATTAGATGAGTAACAAAATCTTATGTCATTAAAGACAAAAGGAGATTGCTATCATATCTTTGCGGGCTATGAGCAATACACCAGACGGAGGATCACTTAAAAACATTGTTTCTCACTGCAAAGAATACGGTTTTATATACCCATCGAGTGACATTTATGATGGACTGGGAGCCACCTATGATTATGGCCCAAATGGATCTGAATTAAAAAACAATATCAAAGAATACTGGTGGCAGGCGATGGTTCGAATGCATGAAAATATCGTCGGTATTGATGCTGCTATTTTTATGCACCCTACTACATGGAAAGCGTCTGGTCACGTGGATGCCTTTAATGATCCTTTGATTGATAACAAAGATTCGAAAAAAAGATACCGTGCAGATGTTTTGATTGAAGAGTATATCGCCAAAGTAGAAGGAAAAATAGAGAGGGAAGTAAAAAAAGCAGCTAAACGATTCGGAGATGCTTTTGATGAAGCACAGTTTGTGACTACCAATCCACGGGTAGTGGGATATAAAGAAAAGATAAAGACAATTGAGGATCGTTTAGGAGGTGCACTTAGTTCGGGTGATTTGGCTGATGTAAAGGCACTTATCGAAGAGCTGGAAATTGCAGATCCGGTTTCAGGATCTAAAAACTGGACAGATGTGCGCCAATTCAACCTCATGTTTTCCACTGAAATGGGGTCATTAGCGGATGGTGCAGATAAGATTTACCTCCGCCCTGAAACGGCACAAGGAATTTTTGTTAACTATCTAAATGTTCAAAAAACAGCCCGAATGAAGCCTCCATTTGGGATTGCTCAGATAGGTAAGGCCTTCAGAAATGAAATCATTGCACGACAGTTTATATTCCGAATGCGGGAGTTTGAACAGATGGAGATGCAATTTTTTGTGAAGCCGGGCGATGAAATGAAGTGGTATGAGCATTGGAAAGAAAAGCGCATCAATTGGCACAAGGCGCTTGAGCTGGGTGAGGAAAATTACCGATTCCATGATCACATCAATTTGGCTCATTATGCAAATGCTGCCACAGATGTTGAGTTTAACTTCCCGATGGGATTCAAAGAATTGGAAGGCATCCACTCCAGAACAGATTTTGACTTGAAAGCTCATGAAAAGCATTCAGGCAAAAAGCTGCAATTCTTTGATCAAAACACCAATGAAAGCTATGTGCCATATGTGGTAGAAACCTCAATCGGTCTAGACAGAATGTTTTTAGCAATTATGTCTGCAGCCTATACCGAAGAAAAATTGGAAGATGGTAGTGAAAGAACCGTATTGAGAATACCACCGGCGCTTGCTCCCAACAAGGTTGCGATACTTCCATTGGTAAATAAAGATGGGCTACCCGAAAAAGCAGAGGAAATCCTGGATGAACTCCGCTTCGATTTCTCTTTCCAATATGATGTCAAAGATGCTATTGGAAGAAGGTATCGCAGACAGGATGCTATTGGCACACCGTATTGTGTAACGATAGACCATCAAACTTTAGAAGATAACACAGTCACCATTCGTGAAAGAGACTCAATGAATCAAGAACGAGTGTCTGTGGCTGAGCTAATTGAAAAACTTCATGAAAAGGTGGACATGAAGCATTTGCTTAAAAAGATTTAAGATTGGAGGTATTTCTATTACTCTTAATTCCTCTGATCGCTCGATTTGTAAATCGCTATCATAAAACTGGGAGTGTTTTTCCGGCATTTTTTCTAAATGCAAAACACAAAGCATTCCTTCAAACCAATTTTGAGTTTTATCAAAAGCTGCCTCCAAAATCAAAGAAGATCTTTGAACGAAGGGTGGCTTTATTTATCAGTTCAAAAAAATTCATCCCACGTCAGATGGAGCATATAACGTGGGAGATGAAAGTCCTGATTTCTGCTTCTGCTATCCAGCTTACTTTCGGTTTTCCTAAGGTCAACCTCAGTTGGTTTCGGTATATTTTAGTGTATCCTGAATCGTTTTACAGCCAAACCAATAAGCAGCAGCACAAAGGGGAGGTCAATCCCAGGGCTAAATCCATTGTACTGTCTTGGAAAGATTTTGTAGAAGGCTATTTGGAGCCTGATGGGAGAAATCTCGGACTTCATGAAATGGCTCATGCCTTACGATTAGAAAATCGAATCATGAATGAAGATTACAATTTTCTGAATCATGAAATACTTGAAGAGTGGGAAGCCAGAGCAAAGCATACGATGAAAGAGATTAAGGATGGTGTTGAAACTTTTTTTAGGAAGTACGGTGCTACCAATAACGAAGAGTTCTTTGCGGTGGCGGTTGAGAACTTCTTCGAGCGTCCTATTGAGTTCAACTCCAAGCATCCGAAAACCTATCGCACACTTTGTCGACTACTTCGGCAAGATCCCTTATTGCTGGAAAATGCTTAGTTTTTAAGCTTTTTAATGCTATTTCTGTACCTTTAATGTGTGAAATTCGAATTTGATCCTGCAAAAAGTGCTTCTATAAGAAAAAACACGGAATCGATTTTGAAGAGGCGAAGAAATTGTGGGAAGACGAAGCTGGATACACAATTCCTTCAACTCATCATGGAGAGGATAGGAAGTTACTAATAGGTAAAGTTGGCAAAAAAGAATGGACAGCAATATTTACACATAGAAATGAAAAAATTCGTTTAATATCAGTTAGGAGGTCCAGAAAAAATGAAAAAAAATTATATATCAGTAGAAGAACTAGATAAAAAATTCGATGACGGAGAAGAAGGTATCCTTCAATATTTTGATTTAGAAAAAGCTGAGCGATTAGGGGATAACAAACCTAAACGTGTCAGCGTAGACTTTCCGGCCTGGATGGTCAACCAGCTAGATGATGTTTCAAAGAAATTGGGCGTTACCAGGCAAAGTGTAATCAAATTTTTTATTGCAGACAGACTGAAGCAAGAAAAAGCTGAAGAGATGTAGTTTTGCTCGCATGAATTGGCTTCAACTTCTTTCACACAAGCGACCCGGTGAAACAGATTTAGTGAAACACGATCAAACCAGAAGCCGGTTTGAGCAGGATTTCGATCGAATTATTTTTTCGCATCCTTTTCGGAAGCTTCAGGACAAAACCCAGGTTTTTCCACTACCGGAAGATGATTTTGTTCACACACGTCTCACGCACAGTCTGGAAGTTTCAGTGGTTGGCAGATCTCTTGCAAAGAATGCCGGAAATTACTTACTGAAAAAACACCCTGAAATCACGAAAGAAGGATACACGGCTAATGATTTTGGCGGAATAGTAGGAGCAGCTTGTCTAGCGCATGACCTGGGCAATCCACCATTTGGTCACTCCGGAGAAGACAGTATTTCATCTTTCTTTTTAACCAATGAGGCTGGCTTATTTTTCAAGGATAAAGTCTCTGATGCTGAGTGGCAGGATCTAATCACCTTTGAAGGGAATGCACAAGGTTTAAGAATATTAAACGGCAAAGGAAATGGAGGCTTGAAGCTAACCTACGCCACATTGGGTGCCTTTACAAAGTATCCATTAAGCTCTTCAAGTGAAAAGGAGAAGGATCGAAAAAGTCAAAAGAAATTTGGCTATTATCAGTGCAATGCGCAGCTGTTTAACGAAATGGCCAATGAAATGGGCTTGATATCACTGGGTGAGAATAAATGGTGCAGACACCCACTTGCCTTTTTAGTTGAGGCTGCAGATGATATATGCTACCACATCATTGACCTGGAAGACGGGTGCAGACTTGGCTTGGTTCCATTTGAGACTGTTAAAGAGTTATTGGCTGAAATAATCGGGGATTCCTACTCAGAAGATAAAGTTCAAAAAATACCATCACAGCATGAAAGGCTCGGTACACTTCGTGCAATGGCGATCGGACAATTAATTAAAGAATGCTCAGAAGCATTTATTAATCATGAAGAAGCCATGTTGGATGGTTCTTTCGATACAGACCTTACCAGCTTGATCCCATCTGCACCAGCGATGAAGAAAATCATTGAGCTCTCGATTGAAAAAATTTACCGATCCAAGCTCGTACTGGAAAAAGAAGCGGGTGGATATGAAGTCATTGATAACCTGATAGAGTCATTCGCCACGGCTGTTTATGCTAAGAATTTTGATCAGCCTCTTCCAAAACATAAGTCCATTTTAAGATTATTGCCGGAAGAATACGAGGTACAATTGAAGTCTGTCAGTTCTGTTTATGAAGCGCTTCAAATTGTGATTGATTTCATCAGTGGGCTTACAGATTCACATGCCGTACGATTGTATAAGACCATCAAAGGGTATCGATTGCCTGTTTAGTCATCTACTGACTTACCGTCTTTGTCTAAAATCTCCCAAAAAAGCATATAACTGGCAGTGCTATCCCTTTCAAGTAGCGTCATTGTAGTAGAGTATTTACCAGGCGTATCATCTACTTTAAATTTAAATACACCAAGCTTGTCATTTAGACTTACAAAATCATAGTCCCAAACTTCTATTTCATTCCACCCCTCGTTCACATCCAAAACCATATTCACTTCTTCCACATCGCCAGTATCTACTCGATGGTATCGCTCGCCTTCAGGCCAGATTTTGTGATCATTCATCTTTAGATACATTTCATCCTTGTCGATTTCATCGGGAGTGGTGCATTGGACTGATTTGATTAAGATTTTGGGCATGGTCATCGGTTTAAGAGATACTAAAAATACGCACTTAAAATAAAAAAGGCGATCCCCCTCGGAAATCGCCTCGCATTAGCCTAAGCTTATGCTGCCTTAGTTTGCTTTTATTATACGTTTTAAATACCGGTGGTCTTTGTTGATCACCTCCAATAAATACGATCCCTCAGCTAAGTCAGAAATATCAATTCTCCCCTTTGCATCTATTATTGATTTTTTCAATTTTCCATCGAGAGAGAAGAATTTTATAGATGTAATTGATGATAATTCAATGTTGAGGTACCTGGCAGTAGGGTTAGGATAAATAGTTAACTCGTTTGCAAGATCTCCAACTGATAAAGGAACAGATACATTGAATACCAGAGTCTCTGAAACTTCATTATGATTGCTGTCTCCACCTTGAGAAACAATTACTGTTACTGTTCCTTCAGTACCATTGAGGGTTATGGTAGTGCCATCAATTGTTGCAGGACCGGTTACAGTAAAGCTAAGAGGTAAACCGGAATCCACACTTGCGATTATTTCAAACGGTGCATCAGTTGGTTCTTTGTCGGATATCGGCTCAATAGTAATCACCTGATCCGCCTTGTTTACTGTTAAAATTCCATTTTCAAATGTGAATTCATAATTGCTAGAAGCACCATTTGAAACTATGATATCATAAACACCTGCTCCTGTCAGCCCTTCCTGAATTCCAAGATTCGCAACCACAACTGGCACCTCCTCCAGATTCGCTTCACTTTCTCCATCCACAAATCCAGCATAAGTCAACGTTAATTCAGGTATTTCATCACCATAGGTAATGGTTAGGTTGTCCGCAGAAACTGTCAAGGAGGCTTTTACAACCTCAAAACTTTGCTGAACTGTTTCAGCTGCCGCAAATGTATCATCACCATTTTGTGTAGCGCTAACGGTAACAATACCAGCTCCGCTAATTGTCAATTCATTCTGATTTAATGAAGCAGGACCACTTACAACATTAAAACTTACAGCCAAACCGGAAGTAGACGAAGCTGATAATTCGAAGGAGACATCTCCGTACGTTTTTGAATTGATCTGGCTGAAGGTTATTGTTTGCGCTTGCTTAAACTCTAAAACAGTAACAGTTGCTGTCGCACTAGCTGAATTCCCTGAATTATCGGTCACTGTAAGCAGGACTTCATTTGGCCCTAAATCGCTTTCAGTAAATGTAATGCTGCTTGTATTAGTGGTCGAACGACTTGTTGTGGATGATCTGGATATTTCGAAAACTAATCCACTACAATTATCCGATGACCCATTATCCACTTCTGAGGCAAGAACTTCGATTTCATTGTTTTCATTAAGCTGAACGTCAAGATTCTGCGCAATTGCTGTTGGTATAACATTATCAATCACATTTACTGTTACGGTACTTGAAGCAGTATTTCCACTTTCATCTTCCACTGAAAAGACCACAGAGTTGGAGCCGAGATGATCACATGAAAATTCACTTTGTGAAAGAGCTAAGATTAAACTTGCTTGTGATGTGCAATTATCTGATGATCCATTATCAAGGTCTGATACTGACAGAGTTGCCATGCCAGTATTGTCAAGCACCAGATCGAAGTTTGGTAAAGCTTGTACTGTAGGAGCAATTGCATCAACAACCGTAACTGTCACAGATGAAGAAGACTCATTGCCTGATCCATCCGCTACAGTTAGCGTAATTTCATTTTCACCTATATCAGAACACGTGAAACTTGATTTACTCAAAGAATATGTGAGTGATCCTGCGCAATTATCAGAGGAATTATTATCTACATCTGAGGCTACTATGGATGCATTCCCGGAAGCATCAAGCGCTAAACTAATATCTTGAGCCAATGCTGTTGGTGCAACAGAATCCTCTACCGTTATTACAACTTCTACGGAATCGATATTGCCGGCACTATCTGAAACCCTAAACATGACTGTATTAGCGCCTAGTTCCTCGCAAGAAAATGTATCTTGACTTAGGCTAAACTCCAGCGTCTGAGACGTGCAATTATCGGTTGATCCATTATCAAGATCAGACGGATCAATTGTGACTTGTCCTGAACCATCCAATGAAGCGGTGATGTTCTGGAATGCAATTGTAGGAGCGGTGTTGTCCCCTATGGTTACCTCTGTTGACATTTGAACAGCACAAGTAGATGAAGATGTTGTTGTCACTCCTTCTATTAAGTTTGAGGTGCTATACGTTCCTTTCCAAGTACCATCATTGTTGTATGATGAGCGATCAGGTAGCACCATATTGGATGCTTCAAATGTGAGGTCATCAAAATCAAAGTATGCAACCAGACCACTTTCACTTCCAGATAAACTAATGTCTTTAGCATCACTGATTTGTTGAGCTGATCGTTCAACGTTCCAGATCCTAACCTCATCCTGATATATTCCCTGATTGATTTGATTATCATCTCCTCTTGCTCCTAACTTGATCGTGTGTGTGCTTCCTCGTTGATCAATTGTAGCATTAGCGTTAGTTGCATCTAAAACACCATTGATATAAATCTTGAGCTCATTGGTGGTTTCATTGAAAGAAGCTGCAACATGGTTCCACTGCTGATCTACCAAAGGAGTACTTGAAGTAACGGTGTGGAAGCTGCCCGAACTGAACATAGCGAAAGCCTGAAAAAACCCTGAAGTAGTTGTCCTCAATATATATCCTCCGCTGGCATTGTAGGTCTCAACAATGCTGTAAAACTGATTGCCTTCCATTGGCTTAACCCAAGCTTCTATGGTCCAGTTTTCATCTAAGCGAAGTGATTCTGAATTAGGTATTTCCACATAGCTACTTGTGCCAGTAAAACTGCCAACGGCAAGTCCCTTACTATCTACTGATTCAGTAGAATTCAATTCTCCGTACACATTAAATGTGGTTGTCTCTGAGAGGTTCCCTGTACTGAAATCGAGTGAAGCTCCAGTGCCGGTTACTGGGCCATCCACGATGGAATTATCTTCACTATTTCTTAAATAGTAATCGATTCCAGATACGGATGAAGCAATGGAAATGGTTGTTCCTGTGCTTCCATCCACGCAAAAATCTGTTTGAGCAGCAGTTACTGTTTCATCTTCAATTATTGAATTAACAGTAATAGTCACCTCAGTTGATGAGACATTCCCATGTTCATCCTCAGCGAAAAACATGATAGTATTCTCGCCCAGATCAGAACAAGTAAAAACAGTTTGAGATAAAGATAGATCCAGGCTTGATGAGCAATTATCTTCAGTGCCATTATCTATCATTGCTGTAGTAGCCTCAGCAACTCCAGTAGTTTGATCGAGTTGAACCGTTATATTTTGGGCATTGATTGCTGGGCTTGTACTATCATAAACATTTATACTCATAGAAGAGGTATGAGTTAAACCCGAGCCATAGGTTGCTGTAATGTTCACATCATGAAATCCTGTCTCGGTACAATCAAAAGTTGATTGATCAAGTGTATAGGCAATTGCCGAACATATGCTTGAACCTGTTTTATCGATATCATCAATTGCAATTGTCACACTGCCGGTTTCATCAAGATAAAGATCTGTCTCAGCGAATAAAATTGTCGGCTTTACAGTAACTGTGGCACTAGCTGAATTAGAATTTCCTTCAGTATCTTCAGCAGTAAGCGATACTGTATTATCTCCTAAATCATCACAGGTAAATGATGAAACATCCAGGCTTAGTGTAACAGGATCCCCACAAGAATCTGCAGAACCATCATCTACATCTTCTGGAGTAATTGTCACCTGGCCTTCCTCATCAAGAAAAACGGTGATATTTTTAGTTATAGCGGTCGCTCCTGTACTTGAAGCACACTGACTTCTGTAGTACACATTATCAAAATTTGCACGACCTCCGGAGTTATACCCTGGAGATCGCAATGCGATGTATTGATTGGAGCCGGTATAGCTCGATAGATCAAAGGTGTAACTGGTAGGTACTGTCTCTGTAGGAGTAAAACTTGTGATCGTCTGAAATGACGGATAACAGGTGGGACAAGGCATTGTTCCAACATCAATTGTACCTGCTCCAAAGAAAGAATTAAATCTGCGTGCATCAAGTGTTAATACACCTTGAGCATTATTTACAGCTGGTAGTACTGCTACTTGCTCAAAGTTTCCAGATGGCCACATTCTCAATTCACCGCTGCTGACATAAGCTCCGCCAGCCAAATTCCAACATGCATCTGATGCGCTAAAATCTTCTTCAACCACCGCATTGACGGAACATTGAGAATAGCATTGAATAGAAAATAGAATAGTAATGGTAACGAGTAATTTTTTCATTTTGATCTTATTTAAGGCTTAGATCAAAATTGCAGGGACTAATAAGTACTTATAAGGTTCAACTTCCGAATGGAAGCTTTGGCTTTCCGAAAATGAAGGTTAGAAACCCAACCATGATCAAATCATTTATCTGAATCAGACATTCTGCATGACTTTAAATAACTCATCTTTCTTATCCCTGGAGATACTGACATTTTCATCATTATCCATAATGATGTACCCTCCATCTTGGGTGACATACTGCTTGATGAATCTTAGGTTTATAATAAAAGATCGGTGAGGTCGATAGAATTCTTTGGCATCCATGAGCATGTCTTCAAAAAATTTCATGGGTTTGCTAACAAGGATTGGGTCTTTATCCGTTAAATGTACTTCGGTGTACATCCTGTCTGCTTTTAATAAAACGATATCGTCAAACTTCACAAATAGTACTCCATCGGCCACCGGCAGTCCTATTTTTCTAATATTAGAAGACTTTAGCGTATTCCTTAACTCCTCAAGTCTCTCACTCACTTGTGATTTGCCATGATGTACGCAGGCCTTCTCGACAGCCTGTGCTACCTGCTCATCACGAAGAGGTTTTAACAGATAATCAATCGCGTTGAGTTGAAATGCTTTAATCGCATATTCACTATAAGCTGTTGTGAAAATGATCTCAAAATTAATTTGACTAGGGGCAAAAAAATCAAGTAGTTGAATGCCGGAATACCCAGGCATCTCTATATCCAGAAATACAATTTGAGGTTGAAATTCATTGATAAGCCTTACACCTTCCGGAAGATTGCTGGCTTCTTTAAGTTCTTTTATTTGCGGACAGTTATCTTCCACCAAAACTCTTAGGAGTCTTTTCGCTTTTTCTTCATCATCGATGATCACTGCCTTCATTGCAAATCAAAAATATATTCAGTCAATTACTTACTGTGTTCCAACTTCCGAAAGGTCATTCTGGGCTTCCATAGTCATTGGTATTCTTATGATGACTTTAGTCCCTTCAGGATCGCCTTTATCATCAGTCATATCCAATACTTCTTCCTCAATTGGTTGTTCCCTATCCAGATTTAAAAGTCCAAGCCTACTGGTGGTTGCTTGTGTGGCAAAGGATTTATGTCCGGGGTTTCTCATTTTGTTGATCTCCTGAGATTTCTTTCTACCCACACCATTATCAATTATCTCACAAACTAGAACATTCCCTTGATCGGATTTTATATTAATTGTTAAAACTCTTTCAGACTCCTTATGAAGCAGTCCATGCTTCACTGCATTTTCAACGTATGGCTGTAAAAGTAGAGATGGAATTAATTGCTCTGTATTTACTCTATTTCCAATATTAATTGAATAGGTAAGCGAATCTTCAAACCTCAGTTTTTCCAGTTCAAGGTATAGATTTAGCGCCTCCGTTTCTTCACGTATGGTTACTGATTTTACCTGACTATGTTGAAGATAGATCCTCATCAAATCGGCAAATTTTCCCAGATATTTTCCTGCAAGTTTGCGTTCATTTGTCATGATGTACTCCTGAATAGAATTCAATGCATTGAACACAAAGTGTGGATTCATTTGGGAACGTAAAGCTTTCAACTCTGAAGCCCTATATTGACGCTCCAGATCAAGGAGCTTTTGGGTTTCTGCGAGTTCCAGATCAGAAAGTGTTTTTTGCTTTTTAAGTTTTCTCTGACGAAATACAAGCGCAAGTGCAAAAACAAGAAGAAAAACAATAACCACCATCCCAATGATTAAATAGCGCTGTTGATCTAACCTTGACTGTTGAAGACTCGTCAGTTGTTTTTCAGCCTTAAGCTCCTCCTCCTTTAGGTTTGCTTCATATCTTGCCTGCATAGAGGATAACTTAGACACATTCCTACTTCGCTGGATTGAATCTGTTTTCTGTGAGTAGTATTCAAGGGCCTCAATAGCCTCTTTGTATTTTCCTTGTGCCTTCAATACCTGGTATTTCAGCCTTGGATAATCCAGACTACCAGATCGTATTTTACCTGCTTCTTTCATATAGAATAGGGCAGAATCATACATTTTAAGGTTTTTGAAAGCAAATCCTTGATTTGCAGTGAGGTAATATTTAGTAATCAAGGGGAAGTCATATTTCTCAGCATAACTCAAAGCTTCTCGTGATAACTGGATTCCTCTTTGATTTTGTCCAACTCTGATAAAAGGAGCGGCAGCCATGGAAAGAGCATGTGCATAACCATACTCGTACTTTGCTTTTTGGGCAAGAGCTATCGCTCTCTCACCGTAGTAAACTGATGAGTCTAAATTCAAAACAATCCATCCATTATAAACCTTGCATAACTGGATATTTGCTCTAACTTCAAGGTCTATGTCACTTAGCTTTATTGCTTGGTTCAGTGCAGATCTATAATATTTAGTTACTGTTTTGAGGTCATTGTTCTTTCTGACTACTGCTGCCAGGTCAAAATATATTTCTGGCTCTAATTCAACTAAATTGTTCTTTCTGGCTAAATCAAGGGCAGCATAGAATTCTTTTAAAGATTCATCATTTTGATTTTGTTCACTTAGGATATTTCCCGTTATACGGTGTAACTCCACCTGATCTCCTATTTCCAGAGGTGTGGTTATAAGTTTTATCAAACTATCTGCATCTGCATATTTATATAATAACAATAATACTCCAGCATGCTTAATGATGGCCTTATCTCTTAAAGAGAAATCAGACCTGCCCTCAGCTACGTTGAATACTCTTTGAAAGTATAGATTGATGGAATCGGGATCATTTGTTTCCATAAAATCTATCTTTCTAAGAAGCTTATCGGGATCTTGTGATTTCGAAAAATGGAATATGGCTAAAAACGCAACTATTAAAGTCAGTCTCATTCGATATGCTTGGAAATTGAAACAATTTACCAATTTACCTTAACCTCAACTCACGATTCATATTTGTTAAGCTGATAACTCCCTGAAAATCTTGCCCCTAAGAGTAGGTTCATTACCTTTGCGCACTATTTTATTATGTGGTCTAAGCTCGCTCATACAATCCTCCGTTTTCGCGTCACGCTCATGGTCCTTTTGGCTATAGTGACGGTGTTTATGGGTTACAAATCTCAAAACATCAAATGGTCCTATGACCTGGCGAATATTGTTCCGGAAAAAGATCCGGACATGGTCTACTTCAGGCAGTTTCGGGAGACCTTCGGTGAAGATGGAAATATCATGGCCATAGGGGTTAAGGATAGCGCTATCTACAAGCTTGAAACCTTCAAGAAGTTCAGTGATCTAACCTACGAGCTAGAAGCACAAGAAGGTATAAGAAATGTTCTGGGACTACCTAACCTTCAGAAGTTGGAAAAAAACAATCAAAAACGAGCCTTTGAATTAAAGCCAATTTTTGATGGGTTCCCGGAAACACAAGATGAACTAGATAGCCTTTTACAAGGTGCTGCCAGTCTGAAATTTTACAGTGGTCAGCTGATCAATTCCGACAATGGTGCCACATTAATTCTGATCACCATCAGAAAAGAAGTCCTTAATTCCAAGAATCGAGACCAACTGGTTAATAGCATTATTGATGCAGGCAAGAGATTTGAAGAAGAAAGTGGTGTAGACGTCCACTTTGCGGGTTTACCTTATTCACGATCAATCACAACGAGCAAAGTCAAGGCAGAACTGAACATGTTCCTTGGGTTGTCTTTGATTGTCACAGGCATCATTCTTTTCCTATTCTTCAGGTCATTTAAAGCGGTCTTCTTTCCACTGATCATTATTGGTGTAGTCGTCATCTGGGTGATGGGCACATTGGCCTTGCTGGAATACAAAATTACCTTACTCACGGGTCTAATCCCTCCAATCATTGTTGTAATTGGGATTCCAAACAGTGTATACATGCTAAACAGGTATCACCATGAATTCAGTGAGCATGGTGATCAGATGAAGGCATTAAGTAGGATCATCAGAAAAATTGGTGTGGTTACATTCATTACTAATCTTACCACAGCGGTTGGATTCTTTGTATTGGCTACCACACAAATCAATGTGTTGGTAGAATTTGGAATAGTAGCCGGTATTAACATCATGGCCACATTTGTGGTAAGTATCATTCTAATACCTGGAGTATTCTCACTTTATAAGCCGCCTTCTCAAAAGCATTTGAAGCACCTTAAGTTCAAAATGCTGGATGCTGTTATCAAGTGGCTGGATGTCATTGTTCACAAATTAAGACCGGCAATCTTTATTGTCACCATAATTGTAGCTGGTGTTTCAGCATACGGTCTTAGTCAAATCAAGGCTGTTTCTTACATGGTTGATGACATCCCCGAGAACAGTCCTTTGAAAAAAGACCTTCACTTTTTTGAAGAAAACTTCAGTGGCATTATGCCACTTGAGATTATTATTGACACGGGAGCAAAAAAAGGAGTTCAAAATCTTAGAAACCTTAGAAAGATCGATGAGTTTGAAAACTTTATTTCATCCATTGATTATATTTCACAGCCTGTTTCGGTGGTGAGTTTTGCCAAGGCAGCACGTCAGGCTTTTTACAATCAGAGCCCCGCATTTTACTCTCTTCCTACCAATAGGGATATGGCATTTATCATGCGATACCTGAGTGAAGGTGAAACAGAAGATATATCTCAGTCATTTGTTGATTCTACAAGCCGTTATTTAAGGGTGTCCCTGAAAATCGCAGACATAGGATCGAATCGATTAGACTCATTGGTAAATGGTGTGATCGCTCCTAAGATCGACTCCATATTCGTAGATTCTAAAATGGACGTCAACCTTACCGGAACGACTTTGATGTTTATCAAGGGGAATAAATTCCTCATTGAAAACCTCCTTACTTCAATGATCATTGCTTTCTTCATAATCGCTGTGATCATGGGATTGTTATTCAGAAACTTAAAAATGATCATCATATCGATCATCCCTAATATTATACCACTACTGGTAACCGCAGGTATTATGGGCTATTTTGGCATTCCCCTCAAACCAAGTACTGCCTTGATTTTTAGTATCGTATTTGGAATCTCCGTAGATGATTCTATCCACTTCCTTGCTAAATATCGCCAGGAGCTTTTTGCTAATAATTTTAATGTATCAAAAGCGATCAGTAAGAGTATACGAGAAACCGGATCAAGTATGATTTATACATCTATCATCCTGTTTTTTGGATTCATCATTTTCGTTCTTTCCGAGTTTGGTGGAACCATCGCATTGGGTAAACTTACTTCGATCACATTATTTTTCGCGATGATCACCAATGTGGTAGTCTTGCCGGCATTAATCCTGCAGTTTGATAGCGGTAAGCGAAATAAAAAAAGTCACCCATTGATTGAAAGCGTTCCTGAATTGGCCGAGGGAATCGACGATGATGACGATGAGTCAAAAAATAATAGTAATAACGCAGTTTAAGTTAAGTATTTGAGGACCGTGAAATATCCTGAATTTAAAAAAGTCAGCTACTCAGAAATTGCCAAAGACATCCTGAAATTTTGGGAAGAGAATCAGATTTTTGAAAAATCTGTGAGTAGCAGAGAGGGCAAAGACACATTCACTTTTTATGAAGGCCCACCATCAGCCAATGGTACCCCCGGCATTCACCATGTGATGGCACGTACCGTAAAGGATATTTTCTGCAGATACAAAACCCTTCAAGGTTATCAGGTAAAGAGAAAAGGAGGTTGGGACACACACGGACTCCCTGTGGAGCTTCAGGTGGAAAAGCAACTTGGAATTACCAAGGACGATATAGGCAAAAAAATCTCGGTAGAAGAGTACAATGCTAAATGTCGGGAGGCGGTAATGAAATTTAAGGGTGAGTGGGATGATCTCACTCGCCAGATGGGTTACTGGGTTGACCTGGACAATCCCTATGTGACCTTCGAAAAAGAATACATCGAGTCTGTCTGGAATCTACTCAAGCGATTGTTTGATAAAGGGCTGCTTTATAAAGGATATACCGTTCAGCCGTACTCACCAGCTGCGGGTACGGGATTAAGTTCACACGAATTAAACCAGCCGGGCACCTACCGAGATGTAAAAGACACCTCTATTGTTGCTCAGTTTAAAGTCAAGAAAGATGAAAGGTCCACTTTCCTTTTTGATGAAGACTCTGAAGATGTAAGGATTCTGGCATGGACAACCACTCCTTGGACCCTGCCTTCTAACTGTGCGCTGGCAATTGGGGAGAAGATCACTTACGTGAAAGTGAAAACCTTTAATCAATATTCTCACGAACCCGTGTCAGTGGTACTGGCTAAAGATTTGGTAGGTAAGTTTTTCTCCGATAAAGCAAAAGACATTTCGCTAGCAGACTATACGGCTGGTGATAAATTAATTCCATTCGAGATCGATCAGGAATTCAAAGGGTCGGATATTGTCGAGGTTCGATACGAACAATTAATGCCATATGTGACGAATCCTGAGCTGGAAGAAAAAGCATTCCGTGTCATCCCCGGAGATTTTGTTTCCACTGAAGATGGAACCGGGGTAGTACACACTGCATCCGTTTTTGGTGCCGATGACTTTAGAGTCACTCAGCAGGCAGGAGTACCATCAGTGATGGTGAAGGATGAAAAAGACCAGGACGTACCGCTGGTGAACAAGCAAGGAAAGTTTGTTGAAGAGGTTACTGATTTTGCAGGAAAATATGTGAAGGAAGAGTATTACAGTGATGAGGAGCGAAACGATCCGGACTTTAAGCCAACAGATGTCTTAATTGCAATCAAGCTTAAAGAAGACAATAAAGCATTTAAAGTAGAGAAATACGAACACTCCTACCCACACTGCTGGAGAACAGATAAGCCGGTGCTTTACTATCCATTGGATTCGTGGTTCATCAAAACGACAGCACTAAAAGATCGACTGGTCGATTTGAATAAAACGATCAACTGGAAACCTGCTTCAACAGGTACCGGTCGTTTCGGAAATTGGCTTGAAAACTTGGTGGACTGGAACCTGTCAAGATCCCGTTTCTGGGGAACACCGCTTCCAATCTGGGTAACTGAAGATCGAACCGAGATGAAGTGTATCGGTAGCATCGAAGAGTTGCAAAAAGAGGTACATAAATCTGCTGAAGCAGGTTATATGGATGCAGACCTTCCGGAAGATTTTGACCTGCATCGACCCTATGTTGACGATGTGGTTCTAGTAAGTGATTCCGGTAAAAAAATGATGCGCGAGCCGGATTTGATAGATGTCTGGTTTGACTCTGGTGCTATGCCTTACGCTCAGTGGCATTATCCATTCGAAAACGAAGCAACCTATAAAGCCAATTACCCTGCTGACTTTATTGCAGAAGGAGTAGACCAAACACGCGGATGGTTCTTTACCCTTCACGCGATAGCTGTACTTCTGAATGATTCAGTAGCCTACAAAAATGTGATTGCCAATGGGCTCGTTCTTGATAAGAACGGAAACAAAATGTCCAAGCGATTAGGCAATGCTATCAATCCATTCGAAACACTGGATAAGTATGGTGCTGATCCTACAAGGTGGTACATGATTGCCAATGCCAATCCATGGGACAACCTGAAATTTGATCTGGATGGTGTGGCTGAAGTGCAACGCAAATTCTTTGGAACACTTACCAATACGTATTCATTCTTTTCGCTTTATGCCAATCTGGATGGATTCCAAATGGATTTGAGTAAAGCTACTCCAGTATCTGATCGACCTAGATTTGATCGATGGATCATGTCTGAATTACAGATCTTAATCAAGGATGTTTCTTCATACTATGAGGATTATGAGCCGACTAAAGCTGCCCGTGCTATTCAGGATTTCGTAAATGACCAGCTTTCAAACTGGTACGTTCGGTTATCAAGGAAACGGTTTTGGAGAAGTGAGCTAAATGATGATAAAAAAGCTGCATACGAAACATTGTATGAGTGTCTTTTGGCAACTGCTCAGCTCATGAGCCCAATTGCTCCGTTTTATGCAGAGTGGCTTTTTAAGAATTTGACCGAAGGTAATAGTGAATTCGAATCAGTGCATCTAAGCCTGCTTCCGAAAGCTGATGAAGGCAAAATAGACCAGGCCTTAACCGACAGTATGCACTATGCTCAAAACATTTCTTCATTGGTTCATTCTCTAAGGAAGAAAGAAAAAATCAAGGTTAGACAGCCGCTTCAGAAGGTGTTGATCCCGATTCTAAAGTCAGAAGTGCGAGATAGGATTGAAGCAGTGGAAGAGTTGATCAAGACAGAGATAAATGTGAAGGAAGTAGAGTATGTGGATGATGCTTCAGGTATCCTGGTAAAGAGCATAAAGCCCAATTTCAGAAAACTAGGTCAGCAATACGGACCAAAAATGAAAGCCATTTCAGGAGTAATCAACAACTTCGGAAAAGAAGAAATAGCTGCCATTGAACAGAACGGAAGTTTTGAGATTGATGCTGACGGAGAAAAGATCACGCTAACATTGGAAGATGTAGAGATTACCTCTCAGGACATTCCAGGATGGCTTGTAGCTTCCGAGGGAGGTCTTACGGTAGCACTTGATATAACAATTTCTGAAGACCTAAAGAAAGAGGGCTTAAGCAGGGACATGGTCAACCGTATTCAAAACCTTAGAAAAGATAAAGGGCTTGAGGTTCAGGATAAAATATCGATCAAATATGCTACTGAAGATGAAATGATGAGTAATGCACTTTCTGATTTTGCTGATTACATCAAAACCGAAACACAGGCGTTATCACTAGAATCTAACGGAGCTAGTGGAGGAGAAAAGTTCGATATTGACGGCATTGAAATTGATGTAAAAATTGAAGTTGTAAAATAGTTCAGACTTGCCACTGATGTGGACAAACGGATATAGATGAAAAACCAGGTACTCAAATATTTCTTAATAAGCTTTCTTATAATCATCGTGGATCAGGTAGTGAAAGTAGTCGTTCACTATAATATGAGTATGGGCACTCAGGGTCAGATCATGATTTTTGGTGACTGGTTTAAGCTTCATTACCTCACGAATCCCGGAATGGCTTTCGGTATGAAGCTGAACTTTGAGTACGGCAAGCTGATTTTAACTGTTTTCAGAATTGGTGCCATGTTTGCGATTGGATATTACCTCTACTCCCTGATTAAACAGAAAGCCAATTCAGGGCTTATTATTTGCATTGCACTTATTCTTGGAGGAGCTATTGGCAACCTTATTGATTCAATCTTTTACGGCATTTGGTTTGATAACGCTCCATTTGATGCCCCAAGCCCATGGTTTCATGGACAGGTGATCGATATGTTTTATATAGATATCTGGGAAGGATATTTACCAAAATGGATACCACTTCTTGGAGGTGACTACATGGCGTTATGGCCGGTTTTCAACATTGCAGATGCTTCAATATTTGTTGCGATATGCTTTATCATAGTATTTCAGAAACGATATTTTAAGAAGGAAGAAAGTGAGTCTGAAGATCAACTTGCAAGTACTTAATCTTGAACTTTCGAGTCGATTTCTTTAATTTTCAAAATACCCAACAAGATTCTGGATCGGATAATGCGAAAGTCTTTCACTTGCAAAGTGGCCATACTGCACTAGTTGTCCGGTATCAATTAAATATCCATTTTGATCTAAGGAAAATGGCTCAGAGCATTGGAGCCAGGATATTTCAACTTCACGACTAATTGGATCCGTATATATAACCTGAAGAAAACCTCTAAAATCTATCAACTCAGGGTTATTAAATGATGTTATTTCCTTCAATTCAAGAATAGCAGCTTGTTGTATCCTCCTGTTCGATTCTCCTCTGATATCGTAGTAATTCTCTCCAATTAGGTATGCTTGAAATCCGTTTTGTGGTAGCTCTCCAGCCGATAGCGATGCTATAAAATGAAAAATTGATCCTTTATAAGCAGCATATCTTCCTTGATTGAAGTATTCCAGATTTTCTTCGTCTTCTGACAAGTCTTTAATATCTGCAGGCTCACCCTTAAGAGAAACCTTTCCACCTTTTTTTTGAAATCCATCGAGCCTGAATTGGACAATATAACCTAATGCTTCATTGGAAATCTCCAGTAATTCATCACTTGTTGCAGTGAAGCCATTTGATCTCTCAAAATCGATCACCCATGGGTTAAGTATCTTACAATCCTCTGAAAGAGGGTTCAATCCGAACAGCTCTTGCCTAAATATCTTGTATTCCCTTCTCCATTTCTTATCTACTTTACTTTCTATTTCTATATCCTCAAGCTGATTTTCGATGGGCTTTAAGTTTACTCGCAAGCGGACTTCATTGCCAATTTTCGTTTCATGGCGAACATAATTAACATGACTAATTATAATTCCGGTTGGTATTTGATCTACTATAAGTTGAAATTTTCCATCATAATTTGTGAAGGTTCCATGACTACTGTCTGCAAGAATGACATGAGCATAAGCCACCGGCTCAGAATTACTAGCATCAAGAAGTATTCCGTCTACCACCCGCTGGGAGAATGAGGTCATTAACATTAGAAAAAACAACTTGATACTGAGTAAATATTTCATACAGCATTTAGGTTAGCTGAGAGAGTCACGTCACAACACATGCTATCAAGTAGCATATCATGTATGAAAGAAATGTTTTGATAAAAATCAATAGATTCGTTTTAACATTCAAAAGTAAAAAATTCAAATCAGTCTAATTTGAAAAAATATCACATCCTCAACGGCGATGCATTAAAGGATCAATTTCCCAATGAGATTGAAGGGGAAATCATTGTTGCCAGAGAATGTATGATTGAAGGGCCAATTAAAGAAAAAGATCTCAAATTACTTTTTCAGAGCAGAGCAAATTTCATAGCTGATTCCTACGGGATAGAAGATTACTCAGAAAAAACCATCCCTGAACTAAACAGAATTACACAAATAGAAAAAGGCGAGGTAAACCTTTGGTTTGAAGAAGACTTGTTTTGCCAGACAAACCTCTGGTTCGTTTGTAGTCTGCTTTACCAGAAAAGCATCAATGTCTATTTAGTTATGCCCAATACTTCACTGGAATATGGGTTTAGTGGATTGGATAAGGATGGATTAGTTAGGGCTTACAAAACCAGGAAAAAACTGACTCAAATAAATATCAATCAATTTGCACTTCTGTGGTTCGCCTATCGTAATGACGATATTGAGCGGCTTCTTAAACTTGGCGTGCAGGTCCATAGTGATTTCCCATTTGTGATGAATGCTATAGAGGCCCATTTTGATCGTAATCCACAGAATGGTGGCTTGGGGAAACCTGCACAAATCATCCTGGACATTATGAAGGAGAAAAAAACTGAGGACTTTAAAGTAGTCTTCAGGGAGTTTTCAAAAAGAGCACCTATTTATGGGTTTGGTGATATACAGGTTAAACGAATATTTGATGAGTTAAAAACTCAATAAAAATTTTTATTCAATCCAAACAAGATAAAATGTACCTGGCAGCATAAATCGGGCTTTTATTTTTCTGAAAAATTTTTACATTAGTCTCATGAATAATAAGCCTCGCGTACTGAAAGCTTTTGAAGCACTTGATCAGGAAATACAGGAACAGATCAAACTGGCTTATCCTGAGGGCTTCAAAGATCACTTGATCAAGTTTGTCAACAAAGACGGTGAATATCAAAGCGGACTTCCGTTTGAGACAGAAGAAAAATACTATTTAGTAAGAATGACTGTCGCGGAAGCAAAAGAGCTAATCGCCGAAGATGATGATTATGATGATGACGGAAACCTAAGGGATGATGTAAGAGAGGAGTTTGAAGATAAATACGACGAGGAGGAAGATTTCGAATAATAAAGCAGCTAAAAGCTGCTTTTCTATTTCATTTCTTCCGTTAAAATATCCGGCTTAGCTTCAAGCGTTTTATGCACCGGGCATCTGTCCGCAATTTCAATTAATCGCTTTCTCTGCTCATCTGTAAGATCTCCTGTAAGCTTAATCTTTCGCTTTATTTGATCAATTTTTCCTTTCGAGCTTTCGCTGTTTTCACCATCCTTTTTGTGAACTTTATCATGCGTAAGTTTTACTTCTACTTCTTTTAAATCAATTTTTTTGTGATCGGCATACATCCTTAGCGTCATGGCTGTACAAGCGCCCAATCCTGATAAAAGATAACCATATGGAGTGGGTCCATAGTCATCCCCTCCTACGCTTGGTGGTTCATCGGCAATCATCTGATGCCTCCCTGATATCACCTCTGTTGTAAATCCTTTCTCACCCACCCTTGTCCAAACTTCTCCTTCAGGAGCTTCTTCAGGATCATTCTCTTCAATATATCTTGCAGACCAGCTGGCAATGATTGATCCTGCATACTTAGCATCTGACTCTTTTGTCATTAGATGATCTGATCCATCAAGGCTAATAAAGCTTTTTGGATGCATGGCTTCCATATATATTTCCTGTGCATTTTCAATACCCACGATATTGTCCTGGGGTGAGTGAATCACCAGGAGGGACTTCTTTAAGTTTTTGATGACACCCTCTCTTTCTTTCTTTTCAAGATCATCTAAAAACTGCTTTTTCATTTTAAAGGTCCTTCCTCCAATGTTTACCTCAGCCTCACCCTTCTCCTCCAATTCTTTCCTTCCATTGTCAAGTAAATGTGTTACATGCTCAGGCGTGGATGGAGCTCCAATTGTAGCTACAGCTTTCACATTTTCCAGCATTCCCGAAACATGTAAAACTGCTGCCCCTCCAAGCGAATGACCTACCACTATTTGTGGTGCCTCATACTGTTGCTCCAGGTAGTCGTATGCATCTTTCAAATCTGACAGATTGGAAGAAAAATTCGTATCCGCAAAATCCCCTTTACTCTGTCCTAACCCCGTGAAATCAAATCGAAGAATGGCCATGCCTTCCTGAGTGAACGCATGACTAATGTGATCTACTGATTTTAGATTCTTTGAACAAGTAAAGCAATGTGCGAATAACACAAATGCCTTTGGTTTCCCAATCAATGGAAAATCTATTCGGCCTGAGAGCTCTTCACCTTGAGAATTTTTGAAAGTTACTTTTTTAAATCGCATGATTGGATGTATTTTGATTTATCTTGATGCGGAAACAATTTGACATCAATTGTGTCATTAAGCTAATGATTTCTATTTAGTGAAAAGGAGCTTAACCATACTATTTTTATTAACTGTCACCCAAATAGCTTTTGGACAAATCCTCTATTATGATGTGGTTAAAGGCACCAAAAAATTGGGTGATATGACCGTGAAGCGTATTGAAAGTGAAAATGCTGTTAAATATGAAATTGATAGCAAGGTTACCTTCAGAATACTTCTATCGTTCACGGTGGACTATGAATCTACCAGTGAATATAAATACGGACAACTGATCAAAGAATACACTCACAATCAACTTAACGGCTCAACCCAAAAAAAATCAACCATTTGGTTTGACGGTCAAAAATATACCCTTGATTTAGATGGAGTTAGAACAACATTCAAAGAACGCGTTGAATACTCGGTGGCTGCTATTTACTATGAAGAGCCACAGGACGGGCAAAAAGTATATTCTCCTCAATTTGGTGAATATCTGACCTTTGAGAAGATCAATGAGAATCAGTATGAATTGGACTCTCCGGATGGCTTAAATGTCTACACGTATGTCAACGGAATTTGCACTGAAGTAAAGGTTTCCAGGGATTTTGCTAAGTTCTACTTTAGAATGACTGACGAATCACTTCGTGAGATAAAACAAAAACGAATTAACGCCAGCACACCAGTGGTCGATTAAAGCAGGTATATTACTCTTCTAATTTAAACCTATGATCACCTGTATTGCTATTGATGACGACCCTCTTTTCTTACATTCTCTGAAAGCCCATTTCTCAGAATATGAGGATTTAGAATTGGTTGCAACATTTCAAAATCCAGTAAATGGAATAATGAAAGTGGTCAAATTCAAGCCTGATATCTTACTTCTTGATTTAGAAATGCAGTATCTCGACGGGTTTGAGGCACTTGATTCACTCGATAAGAAGCCAAAGGTCATTATGATTTCTGCACACGTAAATCAGCCAGTCAAAGCGAAACGAATAAAAATTGACAAGTACCTTCGAAAGATGCAAATTGATGGTCCCTTTCTTAGAAAAGCAATTTTAGAGGTGATGTCACAGACGTCTATTTCTTAAAAAAGGAATCGACAAATTCAGTTTTATTAAATACCTGTAGGTCCTCTACCTTTTCTCCTACTCCAATGTATTTCACCGGTATTTTAAACTGGTCAGAGATGCCTATCACGACTCCACCTTTCGCTGTGCCGTCAAGTTTTGTAACAGCCAAGGATGTTACCTCAGTGGCTTTCGTAAACTCTTTGGCTTGAATGAAGGCATTCTGACCGGTGCTACCGTCTAAAACCAACATTACATCGTGTGGAGCTTCAGGAATAAATTTCTGAACTACATTTTTAATCTTCGAAAGCTCATTCATCAAATTCACTTTGGTATGAAGTCTTCCGGCAGTGTCAATAATTACCACGTCAGCATTTTCTTCTTTTCCTCGCTTTGCAGCTTCGAATGCGACTGCAGCAGGATCAGTATTCATTCCTTTGGAAACAACAGGGACTCCCACACGATCACCCCACATGATCAATTGATCGACTGCTGCTGCACGGAAGGTGTCAGCAGCTCCTAGGATCACGTTCTTACCAAGCGCCTTAAACTGAGCGGCTAGTTTTCCGATGGTGGTGGTTTTTCCTACTCCATTAACTCCAACAACCAAAATAACATAAGGGCCATCTACATTAGGTATGTCAAAATCAACTAAATCTTTGGTGTTGTTTTCAGATAAAAGGCCAGCAATCTCTTCTCTTAAGATTTGATTGAGCTCTGAAGTATTCAGGTATTTATCTTTTGATACACGCTCCTCTATTCGATCAATGATTTTAACCGTCGTTTCCACACCCACATCTGACGTGATAAGCACTTCCTCCAGTTCGTCCAACACCTCTGAATCGACTGTGGATTTTCCTACGACCGCCTTGTTGAGCTTCGTAAAGAAATTTTGCTTTGACTTTTCGAGTCCTTTGTCAAGAGACTCTTTTTTGTCTTTGGAGAAAAAGCTTTTCAGACCCATGAGTTTTTACGATTAGATGGTGTAGGTGAATATAAAAAAAGCCACCCTGACGTGATCGTCGGAGCGGCCTTCCTTCTTTTAGGATTTAGTTTCTTACTTAGCTAATGTGTCTTTCACGTCACCCTCAAGAACCATTTCTTCTCTGTACGAGTAAGATCCGTTATCGCCCTTGACAGCCTTGATCACTTTAGCATATTTCGCTCCACCTGGTTGCTTAAGAGTTGCTACTACTTTCTTTGCCATGGTTACTTAATTTCTTTGTGTACGGTATATTTTCTCATGATCGGGTTGTATTTCTTCAACTCGATTCGATCAGGAGTGTTTTTTCTATTCTTCGTAGTGATGTATCTGCTGGTACCAGCAAGACCACTGTTTTTGTGCTCTGTGCACTCAAGAATTACTTGGACTCTATTTCCTTTCTTCGCCATTTTATTTTGTCTTTTCCAAAAAGGAGTGCAAATGTAGTGGAATTACTTGATTTTAAAAATGTTACCCCCGCAAAATTTGCTTTCTCCTTACTCTATTATTCTTTATCTAAATCCGGTAATACAAATGAATCAAGAGGACTTGGCTCTTTCATCATCTTTTCAATCTCCTCGCTCTTTCTAGGAGCTAAATCTGAAAGCAATTCATATCCATCCTCCGTAATCAATACATCATCCTCAATTCTAACCGCAATCCCCCACCATTTTTCATCACATTTAGCACCTTCCGGAATATAAATACCCGGCTCAATAGTGATGGCCATTCCGGCCTCCAGGTATTCGTAATTGCCTTTATCATGTACGTCTAATCCAATATGATGTCCTAAACCATGTGGGTAATACAAATGTCTTTGAGTAGCGCTATCAATAATGCCCAACTCCGCAAGTCCTTCATTAATGATTCTTCTGGCTATGCCAAAGTCCAGGTCTCTCTGGATATTTACACCCGGCTTGCAGGCCTTAATAGCCTCATCTTGTGCTTTATAAACAAGATCATATATTGCCTTTTCTTCTTTAGAGAATTTTCCATCAACAGGAATTGTTCTCGTAACATCTGCAGTATATCCATGATACTCTGCCCCTAAATCCATCAGTATCATCTCATCACTTGATACTTCCGGTTTGTAATTTTCTATGTAATGAAGAATACAACCATTATTTCCAGCTCCTACTATTGATGGATAGCCTTCGTATTCTGCCTGATATTTTTTGAAGATAAACTCATGAAGTCCTTGAATTTCGAATTCACTCATACCGGGACGCATGGCTTTCATAACCTCTACCTGTGCGATACAAGAAATATCCACAGCTTTTCTTAATAAATCCAGCTCCTCTTTTGTCTTTATTCCTCTCAAATCTTTCATGATTTGATCAAGTGTTTCCATATCAAGATTATTGGCGGAAGATTCAATCGTCAAATCGCCCTCCGTTGGGTATCCTGCTTTTGTCTTGAATGAAGCAATTAAATCGTAAAGGTCACCTTCCGTTTTTGTATCCCTCACATCATCGAAGAAGTCATAGAATAGTACCTTATCGAACTTTGAAAAATCAATATTGTAGTCTTCAAAATCAGTGTTATTGAACACTTGGTTGAATGCTAGCTTTTCCTTTACGCCACCAATTCCCATTCTTCTACCCGTCCACATCTCAGCCATTGCATTTCTTGGCTGAATAAAGATGATTTCATCGTAGGTTCCGTCGGGACCATCCTGCTCTTCTTTGAAAATCATTAAAACGGCATGTGGCTCTTTATAGCCTGTCAGGTAATAGAAGTTTGGATCCTGGTGGTATACATAGTCAACATCATTCGCTCGATTACGCACCGGATTGGCAAAAAACACTGCCACTGAGTTTTTGGGCATTTTTTCTCTAACCAGACCTCTTCTCTCCTGATGAAATTCACTTGACAAAAAGTCATCCGGCATGTCTTGTGCCATGGATGAAAAGGAAATAGAAATAAATGCGATCGCTAAAAACTTCTTCATCGTTCGTTAAATTTTAGTTAGCGAATATAGACACAGACAGATCTATTGGCGCAATGTCTGTCCAATACTGGTGGTTAGGAAGGATAAAAGGCAATAAAAAAACCCTGACGTTTCCATCAGGGTCTAATATCTTTTTTGGATCAACTTATTTGATCACCATCCCGTTGGCACGTGCTTTTTTAAGCACAGATGTGATGCCATTCTTATTAATGGTTCTTAGCGCTGAAGTAGAAACCTTCAACGTGATCCACTTATCTTCCTCTGGAAGGTAGAAACGCTTCTTTTGAAGATTCGGATTGAATCTTCGCTTCGTTTTATTGTTAGCGTGAGAAACGTTGTTCCCTACTTGTGGTCTTTTACCGGTTATATCGCAAACTTTTGACATCTTTCTCGTCCGTTTTCAAAAATGGAGTGCAAATATCGGGATTTCAACACAATATGCAAACTATTGTCCCACATTTTCATGATTATATGGACAATGTAAGCATGCGTTACCACAGCAGTATCCCCTCTTTCTGTGATATTGCTCAGTGAACACCATCAGGCCATTTTTGTTAATATAGTAGTCCTTTGGGTCTAATTCCACTTTAAATTGTGCCTCAGCGGTTAAATCGTTAATCTTGTAGAACCAATAATAAACGGCAAAACTATGATAGAAAATAAGACAATGAATAGTGAAGAACTTATAAAGTTGGAAGACAAACATGGTGCGCACAATTATCACCCTTTACCGGTGGTCCTTTCGAAAGGAGATGGCGTCTATGTATGGGATGTAGAAGGTGAAAAGTATTATGATTTTCTATCTGCCTATTCTGCAGTTAATCAAGGGCATTGCCACCCGGCAATCGTTGGGGCAATGACCAAACAAGCAGAAACGCTTACGCTTACATCAAGAGCTTTTTATAACGATGTGCTAGGTCCTTATGAAAAATTCATCACAGAGTACTTTGGTTTTGACAAAGTGCTGCCAATGAATACAGGTGCAGAGGCTGTTGAAACGGCTATAAAATTATGCCGAAAATGGGCGTATGAGAAAAAAGGTATTGATGAAAATAAAGCACAAATCATCGTTTGCGATAACAACTTCCATGGGCGAACCACAACCATTGTTTCATTCTCGAACGATCCTGTCGCAAACAAAAACTTTGGTCCGTATACTCCAGGCTTCATTCGAATCCCATATAATGACCTAAACGAATTAGAAAGAGTTATAAAAGGAGAAAACATCGCCGGTTTCCTTGTTGAGCCTATCCAGGGGGAAGCAGGAGTAATGGTGCCAGATGAAGGATATGTGCGTAAGGCAAAAGAAATCTGTGAGGAAAACGGTGTACTATTTATCGCCGATGAAGTTCAAACCGGAATAGGTAGAACAGGAGCATTATTGAGAGTATGTGGCGATTGTTCTTGCGAAGGTCATTGCGAAAAGCAAGAAACGTATACGCAACCGGATATCTTAATCTTAGGAAAGGCACTTTCAGGAGGAGCTTATCCTGTATCAGCTGTGCTAGCTAATGATGAAGTTATGGAGGTTATCAAGCCCGGTCAGCATGGATCTACGTTTGGTGGAAACCCTGTAGCTGGGGCTGTAGGAGTAGCTGCACTGAATGTTATCCGTGATGAAAAGCTAACTCAAAATGCTCGACGATTGGGAGACGTTTTCAGAGATCGAATGAATCAAATGATTGAGAAAACAGATCTTGTAAAACTTGTGAGAGGCAAAGGGCTATTAAATGCAATTGTGATTAATGACGATGAGGATAGCTCAACCGCTTGGGACATTTGCGTGAAGCTAAAAGAGAATGGTCTGCTTGCTAAGCCAACACATGGTAACATCATTCGTTTCGCACCCCCACTAGTGATGACAGAAGATCAATTGCACGAGTGTTGTGATATCATTGAAAAGACAATTATTGAGTTTGAGGTATAAATAGAATTTGCTCAGCGAAAGCCCAGTCAAAACAATTTTTCTGGGCTTTCGTGTAAAACGTAATTAATTACCTAAAAAACATAAGATGACGTTACGATTCTCTGTTAAAAGTTTATGGATTGCTGCAATTCAAATTGCATTTGTTTTATTTCTTACAATTACAATCAAATCACTGTTCACATCACTTCCTGAATTTTATCTCTCTTTAATATGGTTGTCAAGTTGGGCGTTCTCTTTAATTTTTTTAGAAGGTGAGGAGAAAACATCAATTCTTACGGCTGTTTTGATAAATAGCATGGCTATTACCTTCCTGATGTCAGTTAGTCCAGCCCAAGGGCTTGTTTTGTTGATTGCATCCTTTGCAATCCCATTTCTACATCTACTTATTAGAAAAACTAACAACTCTTCAATTGTATATTTGACTGGTCCTGCTATAATTTTTACACTGATTTATCTCTCGGAGAAATTTTTAATCTGATTCTATCCAAATTAGAAAAAATAGGTTTTGAGAAGTAAAAACTTCTCATTTATCGAAAACACCGAAAGCGGATGTCTGAATAAGGCCTCCGCTTTTTTATTTTAGTCGGCTCTAACCAACCTAATCATGAAATTCATTGTTTTCTTATCTTATCTATTAGCTGCTTTTATAAGCCATGCCCAACCTAGCATTATCGATAGTTTAAAGACCGAAATCGGGAATGCAAATGCCGACTCCAGCAAAGTAAAACTCTATTTGAAACTTCATGACGAATTAAGACTTTCCAATTTCAATGAAGCCGCCAAAATTGCCAGACTCTCATATAACCTATCTCAGAAAATAAATTGGGATAAAGGGATTGCATCAACCGGAAGAAATTTTGGAATAGCCTTAAACCTATTAGGGAAGTATGACTCTGCTGAATTGATCCTAAATGAAGCGATTAAAAGCTCAGAAGAAATAAATGATGTTTCCAACATCGGATATTGTTATATGACTTTGGGGAACATTCAGTATGACCAGACCAATTATGACGAAGCACTTAAGTTTTATTTTAAATCACTGGAGACCTATGAGCCAATTGAAAACTATGTAGGAATGTCTTCTGCTTTAATCTGGATAGGCATCATCTATCAGTATGCCAAGTCGGATTATGAATCTGCTATTGCTACCTATATGGATGCACTTAAGTACAGCGATCTTGGCAATTCCTCACTGAACAAGAGCTATATCTACAGTAATCTGGCAACTATCTATTACAATGAGTACGAATACGACTCAGCATTAACCTATTATCAGAGGTCACACGAAATAAAGAAACGATTCAATGACCAAAGAGGTATTGGTAATGACTACAATAATATTGGCAATGTGTGGTATGAGCTTAAAAAGTATGATAGCGCGCTCTTCAATTATGAAAAAAGTCTGAGCATCAGGAGGGAAATGAATGACCAAACAGGGGTTGCCTCTGCATTGATAAACATGGGAAAAGTCTACTCGGATCTGGAATTAAATCAAGAAGCTGGAAAAAAATTGACTGAGGGTTACAACGTCGCAAAAAAGGTTGAGTATAAAGAAGCCTGGCAACAAGCCTCACTATTACTGAGCATGCTCTATGAAAAGCAAGGTCAATTCAAGAATGCTTTGAAATACCATAAGGAATACAAATCAATCAGTGATTCAATATTCAATATAGCAAGCGATCGATCCATTGCGGAACTTCAAACCCAATACGAAACAGAGAAAAAAGAACAGCAAATTGAACTGCAAGAAGCTCAACTGGCTGAACAGGAAGCCACCATTTCCAGAAATAGAATCGCATTAATTGCTGCCATAACTGCTCTTGCGCTTTTAATCATTATCGGAGCACTTTGGAGAAATCGTATCCGCAAAAAGCAGCAGCTAAAATTGCAACAAACAAAACTTCAAGCCAGAGAAGCAGAAATCAAAGCCACCATCTCGTCACAGGAAAAAGAGCGGGCACGGTACGCCAGGGACCTTCATGATGGATTTGGGCAAATGATATCTGTTTTAAACATGAACCTTAAAAATCTGAACGGCAATGCTAAGCCTGATGAGCGACATAAAGTTTTTGAGACTTCATCAAAAGTGATTGATGAAATGTATGTCGAACTTAAAAACATATGCTTTGACCTGATGCCTCAAACACTAATCAAGCATGGCCTGGAAAGCGCACTAAAAGAATTTTCAGATCGAATTAATCAGACAGGTAACATCACCATCGAATTAAATGTCTTTGGATTAAATGAACGACTGGAAGAGGTCCAGGAGATCTCTATCTATCGAATATGTCAGGAATGGATAAATAATATTTTGAAATATGCTGATGCTGATAAAGTCACGCTTCAAATTACTAGAGATGAGGGTGAAATCACATTACTTATTGAGGACAATGGAAGTGGCTTTGATAAAAATCTACTCGTTTCTGGAAAAGGGAACGGCTGGAAGAATCTACTCACAAGAACCAACCTTATCCATGGAAACCTGGAACTTGAAACAGAACCAGGGAAAAAAGGTAATGTGCTGATTGTCAATGCACCGAGTGAAATAAAACAGACAGAGCAGGAAAAGGTGATGGTCTAAAATGACTCAGTAGTCTCTAAATACGCATATTTGGACGAAAAGGCCTGTTTGGAAGTTCATTTCCGCTATTAAATTTCTCAACTTAGGAATATGAAACCATCCGCCTTATTCACCTTTTTGGTTTTATCATCGTCGCTTTTTGCGCAGGAAATAGACCAAAACCTTCTAACCAAAATTGCTGAGGTAAGGAAAGCGGACTGTGACAGTGCTCTTTCTCTACTTCCTCAAAAACAGCTTGAAACACTACCTCCTGATGGGATTAAAGCCCAGGCTTTTCTCGAACTAGGATATACTCATTACTGCCTTGGTAATTTTGATAGTGCATTAAAAAGTTATCAGCAGTCGCTTGACTTGTTTATCAGCCTGGATTCAAAATCCAAGCCTTCTGAGATTCTGAATCTGATCGGTACCCTCCAGAAAAAGCAAGGTGACTTTAATCTGGCTAAACAATATTTCGATGAGGGCCTTGACTATGCGATAAGCAAAAACGATTCGCTAGGCATTGGCAACAGCTTAAATAATATTGGAGTACTCTTATTTCAGCAAGAAAAATTTGAGGAATCACTCTCATACTACCTCAGATCCACTCAGGTAAAATCTTCAATAGGAGACACGATAGGACTTAGCTACAATTATGATAATCTTGGGATGAACTATTCCAAGCTAAAAAAATACGATAGTGCCCAATTCTATTTCGATTTAGCATCAAAATATAAGCTGCTTATCGGTGACAGGGTTGGATATGGGATTGTAAAAAACAACACCGGTGAAATGCTTCTGGAGCTCGGTAAGCTAGATGAAGCGGAGAATTATTTTACAGAGGCGTTGCTCATCGCACGTGAAGTTTCATTTGCAGATTTCGAAAAGCATGTGCTAAGTATGATCTCTCTGGTAAATGAAAAGAGAGGAGATTTTCAAGAGGCTCTGAGCTATTATAAAGATCACATTCAGGTAAAAGATAGTCTGTTCAACGAGCGAAAGAGCCAACAAGTGGCGGAGCTGGAAACTCAATATCAAACAGAGAAAAAAGAGGCTGAAATTCAGGTTCAAAAAGCTGAAATTCAGCAAAAAAACATCTTGCTTTATAGCTCTTCTGGCATTATCCTTCTTCTGATCTTCTTGTTTGTTCAAAACAGGAAAAAATCAAAGTTAAAAGCGGAAAAGCTTCTTGAGGAGCATAAGCGAAAAGAACGAGAAGCTGAGATAAAAGCAGCAATAGCCTCTCAGGAAAAAGAGCGATCGAGATACGCCAGAGACCTTCATGATGGCTTTGGTCAGATGATCTCTATTCTCAATATGAATCTCAAAAACTTAAAGGAAGGAGCAAAACCAAATGTGAGACAACAGGTATTTGAAGAGTCTTCAAAAGTGATCGATGAAATGTATGATGAGCTCAAAAATATTTGTTTTGACCTGATGCCTCAGACACTTATTAAAAACGGGTTAGAAAGTGCACTAAAAGAATTTGCAGATAGAGTTAATCATACTAGAAAAATCAGTGTTGAACTGAATGTGTTTGGGCTGAATCAGCGGCTAACCGATTTACAAGAAATATCACTTTATCGCATTACTCAAGAGTGGATAAATAACATCATGAAATACTCTGACGCTAAGAAAGTAACGATCCAAATAACCAAAGACGAGAATGAAATAACACTACTTATTGAAGACGATGGAGCCGGTTTTGACCAATCACTTTTGGTTAGCGGTACGGGTAACGGATGGAAAAATTTAAACTCCAGGACCAACTTAATCAAGGGCACAATGGAACTGGAGACACATAAAGGAGTACGAGGAAATACACTGATATTAAATGCCCCGGCTAAAATGGAAACGCCTGAAGTCGTAGATCAAAATACCATGAAGCTGGTATAGCATCCTTCCTTTTCCTTCTTCTACTTTGATCACACAAAGAATGGAGTAAGTGGGAAAAAGAATGAATTTGCTATCTTTCCTTGGCAGAGAAAAAACTGCTAAGATGAAAATATTTCTGACCGACGATCACGCAGTTCTATTAGGAGGACTGATAAAAATTCTTTCAGCTGAGGATGACATGGAAGTAGCTGGCTCTGCCGGCACAGTTCAGGAGACTTTGGATCAGCTCACACGCAAAAGCATTGACCTTCTAATAACCGACTATAATCTCCCTGATGATGACGGTCTGGCACTTGTAAGAAGAGTAAAGCAGAAATATGATAACATCAAGATCATCGTACTGAGTATGCATGACGAAGCTCATTTAATCAAGGAAATACTGAAAGAAGGTGTAGATGGCTACATTCTTAAAAAAGATTCTCATGAAGAACTAGTGAGTGCTGTTAGAGCAGTGAAAAACGGGAAAGTTTATTTAAGCTCAGACGTGAATGCCATGCTCATGAAAGGGCTGAATGGAACAGAAGAACAACGTCTGCTCACCGATAGAGAGCGTGAGATTTTGAAATTGATTGCCAAGGAATACACCAACAGGCAAATGGCTGAAGAGCTCTTCATCAGCGAACGAACTGTAGAAACTCATCGCAAAAATATTTTCCGCAAAACCGGCACCAACAACCTGGTTGGCCTGATCAAATTTGCTTACGCAAACAACCTTATTTAGAGTGGTTTAATCTGACCGAATTCCCTTGGGTAGGCTATTTCAGTAGCCCATATCATGGCATACTCTTTTTGATTTAATTATTTATCCATCTACGGGATTCACGGTATATAAATATCCCCTCTGTAGTGGATTTTATGGATCAATTAATTCGCGAAAATTTGAATTACAAAAAATTAACCGCGAATTAAACAATCCGACATGAAAAATTTATTCAAATTAATTCTCAGCCTGTTGCTGATTACAGCATTTAGTCAGGCAAAATCGCAAGATGCCCTATGGCAGCTGGATTTTGATAAAGAAATCGAATGGACCAGTGTGACCGATAATGGAATACTGCTCGTAGGAACAAAAGATTGGAACTTACATGGCATAGATACTCGGGATGGAAATCTCCTTTGGAGTACCGAAGCATTTGAGATGGCTAAGAAAATGAAAGGTCCTGACGGCAAGAAAGTAGAACCTAAATACGCATTTGAAAACTATATCAGAGTACTTTCAGATGAAGATGTGCCTGAGGTTTCAGACTATATAGAAATTAGATTCTCAGACAATGTACAGTTTAAGCAGTATGCAATCATAAACATCCAAACGGGTAAAGAGGTAATCAGCCCAAAAATTGCAGATATGCCGATTCAGAAATTACCTCTCCTAGGAGAATTTGCAACGTTCAACTATAACGGAACAGGATATCTTCCTTCGTTGAGGATGGTAATAATATCTACTTCATACATCGACTACAACACGAAAGGTCAGCCAGTTGTGACCATAACTAAAATGGTTGATTTGTTATCACAAAAAGTTATCTGGACCAATGAAGAAATTGCTTCTGAAAACTTTCCGGCAGTTCTCAGCGATGGTGATATTGTACTTCCGGGCACAACACAGATCGCTAAAATCGATCCCAAAACAGGTAACGTAAAATGGAAATACAATACCGAGCATAGAAAGCAGGTATTCGAAAGCTTCGACTTAAGTCTGGATCTTAAGAATGGATATTTTTTTGAAAGAAAGAAAAACAACGGTGCTTTAGTGGCATTGGATATGAGTTCGGGTAAAAAATTATGGGAGCTTGAGTTAAAACTTAAAAACCCTCCTTCAATGACCGCTATGGGATATGGTGTGGTAGTGGCCGATGATAAAAACTTCAAGCTCTATGACCTAAAGGATGGAAGCGAAAAGTGGACCGCAAAGAAAATTGATGGATATGTTGTGGACCTTGGCGACAAAGGAATCTTAGCTACCTCAAAAGGAAAGTTCTTACAATTGATGAATAAAGAAACGGGTGAGATAATCTGGGATCAAAAGATTAAAGGAATTTCAATTGATCAGATCGCGGCGACAGGAGTAATGTACACGGATGCAAAGGGCAGGCTAGGCTACATCCAATTTGATGGAGAATTGATTTGGAACAAAAAAGGAATGCTGGAAGTACCATCGCTTAGATATAAGCCGGAGCTTACAAAAGAAATTATGCTCATTGATGGTGACCTATATGAAGTAGATCTATTAACAGGAGACTATAGTGTTCTTTACAAAGGGCTGACCAAAGAATTTGAGGGTGACGATGCAGCTCCGAACAGTGTTGAGCTTGTTGATGGAGGGTATCTATTCTCTGATGCTCAAAACATGGTGATGTTGGAGCAAAACGGAGACCTTAGATGGAAGCAGTATTGGTCTGCACCAGGATTAAGTATGGCTGCCAAAATAGCATTGAGAGTTGGTCAAGCTGCTGTAATAGCAATGGCAGCAGCAAACCAGGCACAATCAAGCCAGATAGCCGCTTACTCCAGATACGGCAGCAATGATTATTACAGCAAACTTTATGCTCAGCAGGCTGAAAATCTATTCAGAGCTTCCGGACAGATGGGCGCAGAGGTAAAAAAGCAGTTTAAAGCTTCAGTAACAAAAGGAAACATTCGAATGATTCTGACTAAAGTGGGTGAGGGTGGACAAGACAAAAGCTCCGGCCTGGTCAAAGTGGATCGAAGAACAGGTGAAGAACTGGGAACACTTCAGCTTGGAGATAAAAAACCAATTTATGATTACGATCTAGTCTCAGGTCAGGTCTTCTTCAAAGCTGACAAAAAGCAAATCATAAGCTACAGCTTTTAGTGAAGCATTTACTTGCCTGGCGATCAACCGAAATCGGTTGATCGCCTTTTTATTCAACTCTAATCTCCCCCATATGCGATCAATTTCAATACTATTTCTGACAATACTCTTTTTCAATGCCTTTGCACAAGGTGAGCTCATCATCAGGCAAGGACATACTGCAGCTATTAATATGGTAAAGTATTCACCAAGTGGTAAGTACATCTACTCTGCAAGTGATGATAAGACTATCAAAATGTGGGATGTGTTTTCCGGGATTGATATTAACACGTTTAATGCTCATGAAGCTGAGGTGCTTTCCATCGATCTTTCAGAAAATGGTTCAAAGCTCATTTCGGGAGATGCAGAAGGGTATGTGATCGTTTGGGACGCCTTAACTGGCGAAATGAAACAGAAAATAAAAGCCCATGATGGAGCCGCCAATACAGCAAAATTTTCCTCCGATACTAAAATGTATCTCACAGGTGGCGATGATGCGATATTAAAGCTTTGGGATTCCAACGGAGATACTATCAAAACAATCCAAGGGTTTAAGGCTCCAATCAAAAATTTAGCAATCTCGCCTAGTGGCGACAGGATAGTGACAGGGGGAGGAAAAAACAACGGGGTAGAAGTAAAACTGATAGATCCGGAAAAAGGTAAAATACTAGCAGATGCCCTGGACAATGTAAAAGGATCAGGCGCAGCACTGGCGTACACCAAAGTCTTAATGACAGGGTTTGCTGTTATCGGAAATGCTGCGGCTGGTAGAAAAGGCAAAGATTTAACAACCATATTTGTGATCACCTATCCAAATATTGAATTCACCAATGACGGCAAAAAGGTGCTTTTTTCATCTAATATCTATATACCATTTACTACTGAAAAAGGAGAAGAGGAAGACAATGGAAGCAGTAGTGTGCAGATCATTGACATTGCTGAAGACAGAAACAATTTCGGACAGGTTTCTCGCCCTAATATGTGGACCATTCCTCACTCACGCGGAGTAGGCGTGTTCAATAAAGAACAAACAAAAGTTATCGTAAATGAAAAAACCGCCATTAAGGTATACGATGTAGAAAATGCTGATTTCCCGGAACCAGGCACGAAGGATGCCAGGCAATATGTACCGCCTGTAGTACAAGAGATTAAAAACATTCCTTCTAACACCAATTGGCTGGGTTTATCACCTAATTACAGAACAATAGTCACATCTGATGATAACAGACAATTAAAACTATGGGACTACAAAACAGGGCGTAAGATTAAGAATCTCGAAGGGTATGTTCAACCCGCCACCTCGGTAGACGTTTTGCCTGATGGTAAGCATATCTTAGTAGGCTCCAAGAATAGAAATATGACCCTGTGGGACTACACCAGCGGGCAGCTAGTCAAGGTTTTTGATAGGTCTGAAAACATCACCTCGATTGATGTGTCTAAAGATGGAAGATATTTTGCCACAACTAATGGAAGCACCTATTCAAAAGTCTGGAACTTCAAATCAGGTCGTCAGCTGAGATCATTCAAAGAAAAAAATGACAACACTGTCTGGATCAAATTTGATGAAGATGATAAGGACAAAGTGTATGTTCAGCAGGAAGATGGACAGATCAACGAATGGTCGATTCAGGATATTAAATCCAAAAAATCTAAAATTACCAGAGAGGAAATTGAAACAAAATACGACCAAAACGGATATAGCATTTCTTTTGATGGTCTTGATCTATCAATCAAGAAAGGTGGTCAGGAAGTCATCTCTGATAAACAGCAAGGTCTTATAACAGACGCGGTACTTTCTGTAGACGGAAAATTTGTCATCACTACAAACGAATCTGGTGAAATAGCACTTTATAGCTTGGAAGAACGAAAGAAAAAAGCAAGCATGACACTGGTAGGAGAAAGTGGGTTTATTACCTACACTCCTGATTTCTATTACATGTCTTCAAAGAGTGCTGCCAAAGCAATAGCATTTAAATCAGGCAATAAAGTTCTCCCTGTAGAGCAACTTGAATTAAAATACAACCGACCGGATAAAGTATCTGCTGCTATTGGCTATTCATCACAGCGGTTGATCGATTCCTACAAAGCAGCATTTAAAAAACGCCTGGCAAGGTTGGGATATACTGAGGCAGATCTGGCGGGAAACAATGAGCTCCCGGTTGTGGAAGTAGATTATTTAGAATTGCCTCTGGAAACCAAGCAACGATCGCTCACTATACCAGTTAAAGCTTCGGATAATCAATCGACCATTCATCGATTACAGGTATATATTAATGATGTCCCTGTCTACGGATCTAACGGCAAGAAGATTACACCTTCTCAAAAGGTGGATCAAAGTTTGACATTTGATCTTTCATCAGGCCTGAATGAGATAAAAATCACGGCAATCAATGCAAAAGGTGCTGAGTCAATTCCTTCCACATTTGAAGTAAAATATACCGCTGATTTTGATAGACCGAACCTTTATATCGTTTCCATTGGCGTATCCAAATATCAGCAATCTGATTACAACCTCGCTTTCGCAGCAAAAGATGCAGCTGACCTGGTCGAAACATTAAAAGCATCTTCAGCCTACTCTAATGTGTATGACAAAATCATTACGAACGAGCATGCGACAGATACTAATATTTTGGCAGCTAAAGAATTTATTAAGCAGGCCAAAGTAGATGATATCGTCATTGTATTCATAGCCGGACACGGGGTTTTAGATGACGAATACAACTATTATTTTGGTACGCACAACATGGACTTCACCAATCCTTCAAGCGGTGGTTTGTCTTATGCTTCTCTACAATCGCTAATTGATGAAATACCGTCAAGAAATAAATTGCTAATGATGGACACTTGTCATTCAGGGGAATTAGATGAAGAAGATGTGGAAGAGGCCAATGAAGAAATTTCCAGTGCAGGATCAGTAGCGTTTAGAGCTGCTGGAAAATTGATCAAGATAAAGGAAAATAGTTTCGGCTTAGAAAACACATTGGAACTGTCAAAATCACTATTTGGCGACATGAAAAAAGGAACGGGGGCAACTGTAGTATCAGCCGCCGGTGGTACAGAGTTTGCCGCAGAAGGAGTCAATTCACAGAATGGACTTTTTACGGGTTGCCTGATTCAGGGGTTAACCAATCGAAGAGCTGATTTGAATCGTGACCGATCGTATACCGTGTCTGAAATCCGTGACTATGTAAGTGAGCAGGTGATTAGGCTAAGCCGAGGAAAACAGGTGCCTACCTCCAGAGAAGAAAATATCAAAAACGATTTCAGAATTTATTAGCCATGAGATTCTTATCCATAATACTCCTCATGATTGCCTTTGAAAGTCAATCGCAATCATACACCGTCATACATATCATTGGAAAAATCTATGACACACAATCCGGCAGCTATCTCGCCAAAGGGTCGAAAGTCAGTGAAAGTGCAAATCTGAAGTTTGAGACAGGTGGAGCTCGTGCTGCCGTGCTTGGGGCATCCAGAGGAAGGTTTGTCATTCAGGAAAACAGTTCTTCCACTTCACAAAGTGATGCCATTTATGCACTCAGTTCAGTAATAAGTCCAGTACGGGGTAGACTAAGCACACGGGCAGGAGCAATCAATAATGCACTGGATTTTCAGAAGCATTTCAATGAATCACCGGTTGCGTTGGTTGGGGATCAATATTCAGTGAAGGTATCTTCGGAATCTTACCCGATCACTGATCAACAATTTTTCTTTGCACAGTATCAATTGGGCGAAGAAAACATTAATAAAAAATTAGGAGGTGCAAACGGTAAACTTCAAATTGACATCAATGACTTTTTCTCCGTTGATGGAAAAGCAATAGATCCTTCCAAAGTAAGCAATGTCAAGCTTCACTACTATGATGCAGGTGCAGGAACATCTACCTTCATTACAGACATGAACCTGAGCTATATTTCTGATGAAGAACTTGAAAGTCTGACTCAGCAATTCCCGGATGACAATACCGCACTTTTGGAAGTGATAAATGCCATGTACGGTAAATGTTCTGAAGCACAACTTAATGAAGCATTAGGAGGACTTTAGCAGATTTGAAAAAGCCGGCACTGATAGCGCTAATTGTTTTAAATACCACCTTTATGATGGCGCTTACTTTTTATTTCATGAAGCTGCCCTGGCTTGCAAGTGATGAGAAATTTCTGATATGGGGAACGACTGCATTAAGCTTTGCAAATCGAGAAATTACCGATTCGGAAGATTTCGCACTCATAAATACTTCCTATGATTTACAATTAATTGATCGGTACGATGAGTTTGGCTTTCCGGTTGGAAATCAGGCCATTACAGATCGGCAGAAATTAACTCAACTTTTGCAGGTCATTAATCAAGCTGCGAAAAAGCCGAAGTACGTCATCATTGATATCCACTTTGTTGATTCAACATCTCAGGATGACCAACTCCTGGCCGAATTGCAACAACTGGACAATGTGATTCTATCCGCTCACATCAATGACGCTGGAGAATTAGAGAAGCCCCTATTTGAGGGAATCAACTTTGGAATCTCTGACTATTTGATAGGGAGTGCATTTGACGGTATTTATAAATACCAGCTTATTTATCAAGACACATTGAAACTTTTACCCTTAAAAGTACATGAGGCAATCAATGAGATAGAAAGCCAAAAAATGGGTCCCTTTATCAAAATGGAATCTGGCTGGACGATGAATAATTTCATCATGAACTATCGCGTGTTACAAAAAGACATTTACGATTTAGAAGCTGGCTTTAATCCTGTAAGCCTTGGTGAATTATTGTTTCTCACCAATGAGGATATTCAGGATTTCATCGCTGATAAAATCGTTGTGATCGGGGATTTTTTTGAAAACGACATGCATGAAACCATATTGGAAATCACCGCAGGTCCTTTGATCTTATTGAATGCACTGCTCACCATTCAGCATGGCGACACAGCAGTTAATATCTGGTTTTTCATTTTAATGACAGCAGCGTTTGCTTTACTTAGCTACCTGGTCTTTGTAGAGGGTGATATCATCGAGCGCTACATAAATAAGCTTCCGGTGAAAAAACTTACTAAATACCTGGTTGGGTTTGCCAGCTATTTCATTATGCTGACGGCACTGTCATTAATCACCTATTGGTTATTCAATATTCATTTAAACGTCTTTTTCATTGCACTAGCATTTTATTTTCTGGATCGTTTAGTAGGTTACATTTTTTATGCTAATACAGTGAAGAAAGAATCATGAATTTTGGTGAGACTAATTCATGACTGATGCCCCGGTGATCTTTCATCGGGGTTTTCATTTTATTACCATCAGGCACTGATAACAAATACCATATACATGGGATTGAAATGCCAGTCATATGATTAGATCTTTGAAATAAAAATCATGAACTGGAAAGCTGTTATACTTATTGGGTGTTCTTTATTCTTTAGCTGTGGTGAGGATGACTCTTGTGGAGAAAAAGGGAATGCAAATGGAGAGTGTTTAGATGTCTCCATAGATTATGATGTTTTCGATTTAAGTGGAAGTAGAGCCACACCAACAACCTCAGAATATATGCTGGTGACATATCAGTTTGGACCTGGAAGCCCACGATTTAGTTTTGCATTATGGGCAAATCAATACGATGATGAAATATTAGATGAAGAAGGTGAGAATTATTTATTTGAACGAAATAAAGGGTACAATGCAGCTACAATGACTTTTAACGGTGACTTCAATACAACCGGAAAAGTGACCACTATTTTTTCTAAAATTGATAGAGAAAATGGACTTGTTTCAGGATCATTTACTTGGGCTCAAGATGAAAATGATTTTGTTGATGCTGATTCTTTCTCCGGCACATTTACAGATGTTGAAGTTAGCTTCGAGTAAACAATTCGCTTTTAAATATTAACGCAACCCTCTTCATACATTGAAGAGGGTTTTTTATTGGCTCCAGCGTTTTTGAAGTATAATTGCAGCTATATACTAATCGTAGATTTATGGCAGACGTAAGACACAACTGGACACTGGAGGAAATCTCAGAAATTTATCATAAACCACTGATGGAACTGGTATTCGAGGCAGCTACTATGCATCGGAAATATCACGATCCTAAAGAGGTTCAGGTGAGTAGCTTGATTTCTATAAAAACCGGTGGATGTCCGGAAGATTGTGCGTACTGTCCACAGGCAGCTCGCTATCACACAGACGTGAAAGTGCATAAGCTGATGGAGGTAGAAGAAGTAAGGGCGCAGGCAGAAAGTGCCAAAGCAAATGGAGCTTCAAGAATGTGCCTTGGTGCTGCATGGAGAGAGGTGAGAGATAACCGTGATTTTGATAAAGTGCTGAACATGGTAAAAACCGTGAATAGCATGGATATGGAAGTGTGCTGTACGCTCGGGATGGTATCCGAAGAGCAAGCAAAAAAATTAGCAGATGCAGGGCTTTATGCTTACAATCACAACATTGATACTTCAGAAGCTTACTATGACGACATCATTTCTACCAGAGAATATGATGATCGTTTGAAGACCATTGATAATGTGCGAAAAGCGAAAATCAGTGTATGCTCAGGCGGTATCATCGGTATGGGTGAATCAGCCGAAGACAGAATGGGAATGCTGTTGACCCTTGCTAACATGGATCAGCACCCAGAATCTGTTCCGGTGAATGCATTGGTTCCTGTAGAAGGAACGCCACTTGCTGAGCAGCCGAGAGTTGCGGCTCATGAATTGATCCGCATGATCGCGACAGCCAGATTGGTAATGCCGGCATCAGTCGTTCGCTTATCAGCAGGGCGGGAAGGAATGAGCCTAACCGAGCAAGCACTTTGCTTTATGGCCGGAGCTAATTCTATTTTTGCGGGTGATAAGTTGCTCACCACGCCCAACCCGGATTTCAACGACGACAAGGAAATGTTCGATCTTTTGGGCCTACAGCCAAGAGAAGCATTTAAAGAAGTAAAGAAAGAGACAGAAGTCGAGGCTTAGAAAACTTTCCCCCTTTGGAGGGGGTTAGGGGGAGGAATGAACATCTACCAAAAAGCACTCGAAGAACGAAAACAGCAACACCTGTTGCGTACACTTCCTCTTCCTCCGGAAGGAGTTGATTTTTATTCCAATGACTATCTGGGCCTAGCTCAATCTCAAAACCTAAGCTTAGTCATCGAAGAAGAATGCAGAAATGCACCAAAACTCAATGGCGCAACAGGATCACGTTTGCTAAGCGGCAATAGCGAATACGCCGAAGAAGTCGAAAATGAAATCGCCAAATTTCACAAGGCAGAAAGTGCATTGATCTACGCTTCGGGATATATGGCTAATCTTGGATTAATCTCAAGCCTAGCCCTCAAAGACACCACTCTTCTGTGTGACGAATTAATGCACGCAAGCCTGATTGACGGTGTGCGGCTGGGGCATGCAAAGAAGGTGAGATTCAAACACAATGATTTAGATGATTTCACAGAAAAGCTAAAAAAAGCAGATGGCCAGGTAATTGTACTTGTAGAATCCGTTTACAGCATGGACGGAGATATCTGCCCAATTGAAGAGATGGCAGCACTATGCAATGATCATGAAGCACTACTCATTGTGGATGAAGCACACGCTTTCGGGCTTTATGGAGAAAATGGAGAGGGACTGGTTCAGAGCTTGCTACTAGAAGATCAGGTTTTCGCACGAATAGTGACTTATGGAAAAGCTCCGGGCATTCACGGTGCAGCGGTGGTGGGTCCATCGTGGCTGAAAGAATATCAGGTAAATTTTTCACGTTCTATGATTTTTTCTACTGCCCCAGCTAATCATCACTTTTCCAGTATTGCCGCGATGTACAATCATCTATCCAAGTGTGGGCCTGACCGAAATCTGTTAAAAGAAAACATTGCGTATTTCGTAGGTAAAAGAAAAGAGTCAGGTGGTCAATGGCTTGATTCCGAAACACACATTCAATCCTTAATCGTACCTGGTAATAAAGAAGTGGTTGAACTGGCTGAAAAATTGAAAGAAGCCGAAATCAATGCACTTCCTATCCGAAAACCCAGCGTGGCTGAGGGGAAAGAACGAATAAGATTCTGCCTTCATTCCTATAATACCGTGGAAGAAATAGATTTGTTGTTTAGAGTTCTTACATCCCCCTAACCCCCTTCAAAGGGGGACTTCTTCAATTTTAAGAGGGTCGAATGTCTTGTCCTGAAATAGGTTTACACAATTTAAGTGTAAAATGAGAATAAAAACAGGAAGCCGTATTTATCGGAGTGATTCAGAGAAACTACGAATAATACAAGAAGTACTATCAGGTAAACTAAGTAAGGAAGCAGCTCAGCGCAAGTATGGAATTAGAGGTCATAGCGCCATCACCAACTGGATGCGTAGTTTTGGGATGAAGGAGCCATTAAAAGCCCGTGTCTATATGTCCAAACCAAATAAGAAACAGGAGCATCCTGAAGATTTATCTGCAAGAATTAAGGAACTAGAAGAAGCGCTGAAGTTAGCTGAGCTAAAGTCAGAAGCTTATTCAAAGATGATTGACATAGCCGAGGAGAAGTTTTCATTGAAGATCAGAAAAAAGTTGTCCACCAAACAGTCAAAATCATGAAACAAGTCTATCCATCAGTGGGGCTGGATTGTATTTGTGGACTGTTTGGTATGAGTAGGCAATCCTACTATCAATACCAGGCAAGAAGCAGATCATTGGAATCCACTCACCAGCAGATACTTCAGTTAGTTTTAGAGCAACGGGCATTACACCCACATTTGGGAGGTAGGAAGCTCTTTCATATGCTCCAGTCGGATTTTGATCGATTAGGTATCCGCATAGGCAGAGATGCTTTTTTTGATCTACTTTCCAGCCATCACTTGCTGATTAAGCGAAAAAAACGTCGAGTATCGACGACCAACTCCAGGCACTGGTTTAGGAAGTATCCTAACTTGATTAAAGGACTGGATATTCAAAGCGTTAATCAGGTATGGGTCAGTGATATTACCTATTGGAAGTGGAGAGATCGCTTCCATTACATCTGCCTCATCACCGATGCTTACAGTCGAAAAATAGTAGGTTATGAGTTATCTGATAATCTGGAAGCCATCAATAACCAGCGAGCATTACACATGGCAATCGAAAGCCAACCTGAACCTTTAAGAGGCTTAATCCACCATTCAGATCGAGGAATCCAGTACTGCAGTCAAGAATATGTGGACATGTTATCCGCTAGAGGTATACTTATCAGCATGACTGAAAATGGAGATCCATTAGAAAATGCCATTGCTGAACGAATCAATGGAATACTCAAAGAAGAATATCTTAACCATTATGAAGTGGAAAACATGGCTCAAGCCAGAGAACTTTTAAGCTGTGTAGTGAACCGCTACAATCAAGGAAGACCTCATCTAAGCTGTGGTATGAAGACTCCAGATCAGGTTCACTCTACAAATAGTAAGCCCAAACCTCTCTGGAAGAATTATTGGAAAAATACAACTGTCAACATAAAACAGGACTACAATCAAACTGTCAACATATGTCAGGATTAACTATGTTTAACTGTAAACTTATTTTAGGACGATACAGAATGTCCCCTTGAGGGGACTATAGGGGTGTTTAATAAAAAATTTAAAATGAATCAAAAAATCATCGTCGCAGGCATTGACACAGACACTGGAAAAACAGTGGCTTCAGCCATTCTGTGCCAGGCACTAAAAGCAGACTATTGGAAACCGGTACAAGCTGGTGATCTTGAAAATACCGACTCACACAAGGTGAAGCGCTGGTCACCGGAAACAATGATACATCCGGAAGCTTATCGACTTTCAGAACCCATGTCGCCACATGCGGCAGCTACTATTGACAACATCTCAATTGAAGAATCCAAACTTCAAATCCCAACAACTGACAATAGCCTTATCATTGAACTAGCTGGTGGGCTCATGGTACCAATGAGAGAAGACTATCTCAACATCGATTGGGTGGCCAGCACCGGACTGCCGGTTGTATTGGTATCCAATTATTACCTGGGAAGTATCAATCACACACTGCTTTCACTTTATGCCTTGAAAAGCAGAAATATTCCTTTAATGGGCATCATTTTCAATGGTGATAAGAATCCCTCTACTTTTGACGTGATCATGAAACGATCCAATGCAAAATGTCTTGCGGAGATTGAGAAAGAAGAAGAAATCAGTGAAGATGTAGTAAATAAGTATGCAAAACAGCTAACCCTTCATTAAATTACACGTGTAATTATTCAAAAGACACGTATAATATGGATGCCAAGTCCAAAAAAACAAAGCTTACACTAACTATCCGCAAGGATTTAATAGAAAAAGCCAAGAGTAGCGCAAAAGCAAAAGGCATATCCGTCTCTAAACTTTTTGAGGAGGCATTTGAGAAAGAAGATCCTGAAAATTTAAAAGAACAAAAAGCAGCTAGTCGCTTGCTTGAACATCTGGAAAAATCTAAGCCTGTAGAGACGCTTCCGGAAAGTGACAAAGAATTGTGGCACAAGCATTTAGATGAGAAATATGGATAATATTTTTCTCGACACAGATGTTTGTTTGGATATTCTGACACGCAGAAAACCTCATTATCAACAATCAATTGAATTGTTAAGGCTTAGAGAATCCACACAGAAAGTTAGACTATGTATTTCGGAGAGCTGCATACCCAACTTAATTTATTTTACCACTTATAAATACAAAGTTGAGGACTCTAACATAAGGCTTTTAGATTGGATTGAAACTTGTAATTTGTTTTCGATAGAAGCAAAACAATCTATAATAGAAGCGCTGAATTCAGATTTTAGTGATAAGGAAGATGCAATTCAATATCATACAGCGATTAAGGGTAAAGCAGATTATTTCATTACCCGAAACAAAAAGGATTACGATCCCTATGTCTCCGCCATACCTGTATACACTCCTTCTGAATTTTTAGAGCTTTATGCTAAATGATCAATAAAGAAGACCTTTCCTTTGACCAAAACCGTATTTGGCACCCTTACACCTCTCTCTCCAATCCACTGCCGACCTACCCTGTAGCGTCTGCTGATGGAGTAAGGTTAAAGCTTGCCGATGGAAAAGAACTCATCGATGGCATGAGTAGCTGGTGGACAACTATCCATGGCTATAATGTCCCCGAACTGAATCAAGCTGCAAAAGACCAACTGAAAAAAATGGCCCATGTGATGTTTGGTGGTATCACACACGAGCCGGCCATAAAACTTTGCCAAAAACTGGTTAAGATCACCCCTGAAGGACTGGAGAAAGTCTTCCTGGCAGATTCAGGTTCTGTTTCCGTAGAGGTAGCTATGAAAATGGCCATTCAGTATCAGCATGCAAAAGGTCAGTCACAGAAAAGTAAATTTATGACCATCAGGAATGGTTACCATGGAGACACCACAGGTGCCATGTCTGTGTGCGATCCGGAAGGAGGCATGCATCATTTGTTTGCTGAATTTTTACCCAAGCACTTCTTCGTTGACCAACCACAAAAAAGGTTTGAGGAGTCGTATGAAAATGAAGAGTTGGCTCAGCTTGAGCAGTTTTTCAGGCTCAACTCTGATAAGTGTGCCGCATTCATTTTGGAACCAGTCGTGCAGGGGGCCGGAGGCATGTGGTTTTATTCACCCGACTATTTGAAAAAAATCAGACAACTCTGTGATGCGCACGATATACTCCTAATTGCTGATGAAATTGCCACCGGATTTGGACGAACAGGAAAACTATTTGCCTGTGAACATGCCGAAGTAACTCCTGATATCATGTGTGTAGGCAAAGCATTAACCGGTGGATACATGACCCTAGCTGCGACGCTAACCACCCAGCATGTAGCAGAAACCGTGTGCAATGGAGAAGCCGGGGTTTTCATGCATGGACCTACCTTTATGGGTAACCCACTTGCATGTGCAATAGCGAATAAAAGCCTGGAGCTACTTTTTACATCGAATTGGCAAGACAAAGTTTCTGCCATAGAAAAACAGCTTAAGCAAGAATTGATTCCTCTCGCCAATTCACTTTCTGTAAAAGATGTCCGAGTACTTGGAGCTATAGGTGTAGTGGAAATGAAGGGTACAGTGGATGTTCCAAAAGCACAGAAATTCTTCGTAGAAAAAGGTGTTTGGATTCGACCGTTTCGAAATTTGATCTATATAATGCCTCCTTACATAATTGAAAAGGGGGATCTTCATCGAATTACTACCGCAATCACTAATTACATCGTTTAGATTTTCGACCCACTTTGATCGCATTTATTAAATTTAAATTTTTGATTTAATCGAAGATCACCGCCAGGATTTTTCATCAACCTAACCTAAGCATTACCATGGAAGTAAGAGGATCTGTAATCAGCAATATCAAAGCCTACGTAGAAAACAAGCACCCTGAAAAATTTGAAGAATGGCACAGTTCATTGTCAGCAAAATCCCAGGAACTGATGGAGCGTCCAGGTACTTCTAAGTGGTACCCCATCAACGAAGGCATCCTTGAGCCAACGGAAAAAATGTGTGAGCTTTTTTACCTCAATGCTAAAGAGGGAGCATGGAAATCTGGTCGGTTCAGTGCGGAAGAAGCACTCACAGGAATTTACAAAGTCTTTGTTGTGGTTAGCACACCCTTGTTTTTGATCAAACGAGCATCCCGTATTATGGGCACATTTTACAGGCCCACAGAAGTACATGTGGTAGACAATGATGACAAATCGATGGTGGTCCATTTTACTAAGTTGCCTACTCAGAGCCGATACCTGGAATACCGGATAGCCGGATGGATGGAAAAAGCGTTGGAGATTTGTGGATGCAAAGAACTCTCCGTGAAAATCCCGAAATCCATTGCTAACGGAGATGATGTTTTTGAAGTGGATATATCTTGGAAGTAAATAAGAAAATATTCTTTTTTTCTAGAAAAATGAGTTAAAAAAATGCTTCCTTATTTCAAACAAGACATTTGATTGATGGTTTACATCACGGCGTTAAGAAAAATTGTTTCTAAATTTAGTCGTAGTGTCGTGTAGACTCAGTATATCACTTCTCTTACTTTCAATGGTTCATTTTCTTAATGCTCAGGAATATGGAAGTGCCTTTGATGAAAAAATCGTAGATGCTATTCTTTTTGAAGATCCTGAGAAAGTTGGCCTTCCTGAAAATAAAATTCAGCGAAATCTGCTTTTATCAATCACATTCAGAAATTCATCTCCTGAAGAATCTGCCGAAAAGCTAATTGCTGCGAAAGAAGCAATTTTAGTTGGTAAACGAATCAGCTATTACCCTGTACTTGATCTGGTAGAAGGCTATTTCTACATGTTTGAGGATGTCACCAAAGCTGAAGGTCTATTCCTAAAGGCCGTTGAGGGATTTGAAAAGCAGGGAAATCAATCAATGAGCCTTTTGACTCAATATTTATTGGTCAGAGTAATAGCAGTCTCCGATCAATGGTTTGCTGCCCTCGAAGCATATGAGAAGCATCAGAAATCCGGTGAAAATGCGCTTATAAAAAATGCGCTATTAAGTAAAAAAATCGATCTCCTTGGTAAAAACCTCAATGGCAGCATTCTTACTGCTGTATCCAACCTGGATTCTGCTTTTATACCAAAGGCAAAGACCTTTTTAAATGAATTGATCGATGAGTCAGAGAGTATTAACGCTGATGGTGTGATGTATAATGCCATTGGAAATCTTGCCTACATCTATTTTCTAAAAAAAGATTTTAAGAAAATGATTCCGCTTGCTCTTCAGGATCTGAAATTTTCCAAGGAAAATGGAAGAATTGAAAGTGCATGTGGATTACATATCACTTTAAGTTCTGCCTACTCAGAAATAGGAGATTTCGAAAACGCCAGGTATCACTTTCGAGAGGCCGAGCAGTTAATACATCGGGTAGATGGACTTTTCACGATTCGGGAGTTTATTAAGAACGCTAAGAAATTTTATGACCCAAAAGACTCAGATAAACTATTTGAGTTACTCGGTTTTGTTCAAAATGTTTTAATAACGAGATCTAACTCTTCTCCGACTGTCAATTATGAATACCTGAAGGCAGAAAATAAACTTCTGGAAGCAGAAAATCAGATCAAGTTCCTAATGGAAAAAAACAAGCTTACCTCACGGAATAACTTGCTCCTGGGACTTCTTCTAATTGCCGTTTTGTTAATCCTATTTTTCTTTTATCGACTCTTACGCAACCAAAGAAAATTCAGAAGAAAACTTGAAATCATCAACCGTAATTTGGAAAATGAAGTCAAAAACAGAACAAAAAAAGTATATGAGCAGAATAAGAAAATTCAACAATTCTCTTACCGAAACTCGCATATGACCCGAGCTCCTGTCGCACGTCTAATAGGGCTAGCAGATTTGTTGTCAGACGATCCTGAATCGAACAAGGAATTACTGAAAGAGATAAAAGCATCCACTATTGAAGTGGATAAGATTATACGTGAAATCAATGAAATGTTATCGGATGATCCTCCGAATACCATGAAGTAATACCTCAACCTCCTCCTCAGTATTCAATGGTCCCACACTAAACCGTAACGTCCCCATCTCACTTGTGCCCAATGCCTCATGTGCAAGGGGTGCACACTGAAAGCCCAAACTTCCGGTGATATTAGATTTCTTCAATTTTTCTTTGACTTGCTGAAGCGGAATATCGTGACTTTGAATAGATACAGCTCCGGTGTATCTTCCGTGCATCTTACTCCCTACTATTTCGATTCCATCCATTTCTTTCATCCCACCCCTCATCATTTCTGTCAGTCTTGCCCGATGGGCTTCTAATTTATCCCAGCCACTTTGTTCCAGCCACTTAATTCCGGCGGTTAATCCGGCAATGTTCATCATTGGGGCTGAACCTGTATCGCAGTAGGTCGGAAAAATCGATGGTTTCTCCCCAGGAATGATCTCACAAGTCGCACTCGGACAATCCATGGATATTCGATTGGAAATATACAATCCACCAATCCCCTGTGGACCCATTGGTCCTTTATGTCCGGCAAAAACAAAAATGTCTGGATCTAATTCAGAAATATTAATGGGGATAACCCCGGCCGTTTGCGCACCATCCAGCAAGCACACCGAACCATATTTCTTAGATAGCTTAGTGATCTCCTCGAACGGAAGAATCTCTCCTGTAACATTGCTCGCCATGGAAACAGCAACCATTCGAGCTCCTTTTTTCAGTTCATCTTCGAAAACATTCAGATCAAACGGGCCGTCGTTTGTGCGTGGAATGATAACACCTTCCACTCCTCGTTCCTTTTGCAATTTGTAATACCACCTCGAAAGCGCATGATGCTCCATATTGCTTATAATCAGTCGATCCCACTGCTCCCAGGGAAAATCACTAAATGCTGTAGCCAACGCCTGTGTACAACTTTGAGTAAATAGAAAACGATCCGGATTAGAGATGCCAAAAAAGGAGGCGATCGTTTGAATTCCGTTCTCAAACACATCCATCCACTGACCTGGCGACAGCTTATTAAATCGATCAATAGCTTCGTTTACTGATGCTGGCTTAGGCCAGGTTGTTCCGGCTTGATTAAGGTAGATCATGAAGCTAAACTATTAATCGGATTACTGAATCAGTAGACAAACCAAATGAATTTGGTTTGGTATTTGCTTTTTAGTTAACTACCAACTTACAATACTTTGATTAAATCAATTCTTAAACAGCTTGTGCAACTACTCCTTTTAGCTATTATTTCCTATGCTGGAAGTTTTATAGTTGTTGAAGAATACTCCGAAAAAACTGAAAAGACCGAAAGATCAGAAGAGGCACTTCATTATCATTTCCACTCCAAAAGATTTGGCCGAGTTGTTAAACAAAACACTAAAAAGCTGACATATCAGGAATTAACAGCTACTGAACATTTTTATACTTATTCCACCAAAGATGGTCAGCACACTTTCAACATTGACCATATGTATTTTACCAGTCACTTAAAACAGAGATTTAGATTCAATACTAGCCAACCACAGCTATCACACATTAGTCTTAACATCTAAATAAAATCAAATGAAAACGTTAAAATATATATTAGTAAGTACATCAATCGTACTTATAATGAGTGCCTGTGCCGTTGTAAGGCAAGGCGAGGTAGGAGTAAAAAGAAAAATGGGTAAGCTTAGCTCAAAAACTATTGAGTCAGGTTCACAAGTATATAACCCATTTACTTCTGTCATTATTAAGCTCCCAATACGAACAGTTAATGTGGAGATTCTTAGCAATCTTCCTTCAAAAGAAGGACTCAACGTCCAGTCGATTATTTCAATTTTGTACCATATAAGAAAAGAAGAAGCATCGAACATTATTGAAAATATTGGTACCAACTATGAAGAAGTGGTAATTAAAAGTGTTTTCAGATCTGCATCAGCTGATGTGTGTTCACGCTTTTTTGCCAAGGATATGCATACTGTAAAGCGTGCTGAGATTGAGGAAGAAATCAAAACCAGAATGCAGGAATTATTATCCAATCGAGGTTTTGAAATTGAAGCGGTTTTATTAAAAACTATTCAGCTTCCTCCAGGCCTGTATATGGCTGTGGAAGATAAGCTGGAAGCAGAACAAGAAGCTCAGCGTATGGAGTTTGTACTTCAGAGAGAACGATTAGAGGCACAAAGAAGAAAAGTTGAAGCAGAAGGTATTCGTGATGCTCAAAAAATACTCCAAGAAGGAATCAGCCCTCAGATTATTCAGTGGCAAAGCATTGAGGCATTTAAAGAATTGGCAAACGCTCCAGGGTCTCGTGTTATTATTACTGATGGAAAAGCTCCATTCTTAATTCAGCCGGATAGTGGCCAATAACTAATTCAAAAGCCAGGCTAGTCCTGGCTTTATCTTTCTTGTTTATTAATTATTTCCTTAGTCAGGAAAGCATGCGCATTTCCCTTCACATCAAAAAACCATTGTAACCCTTCCCTTGTAAAGACTAGGGTATCAGATTCTATTTTGTCAAATGATATTTCCAAATCCACCTTTCGACCAAGGTTCGATTTATTTAATGCTTTGATGATTTTAGCATCCAATGAGTCCAGTGTTTTGGATAATGAGATTTTCGAATTTGATTTTAAGAATTCTGTTAGCTTGTCACTAGCTATCCATTCAGCCAAATAAACCAGGCTGCTTTCACTTTGAATATTGTATTCAATGCTATCAATGATCAGGTTCTTTTCTGCATCTAAAAACGGATATGCATAGGCATCAATGGTAGCAGACACGTCACCAACAACATCAAACGTCAAATGCAGCTTGCCTTCCTTGGTGTTGGTGCTAAAATTGGTGAGAAGTATAGAGGCTCCTTCATAGCTAAAGGTCGTACTGTCCAGGCGATCTTTTATAACCTCCTCCATTTTCTCATAAGGAATGTAAACATCCACCGAAATATTCAAGGCATTGTCTTCTTCCGTTTCCACAAATGCATTTACAGGCATTGGCCTTTCCTCATATTCAAGGCCCTCTAAAGGAGTAATAAATATTTCCGACTTGGTGTGGATAATGACCCGAAGTGTATCAACCACATCTTTTGAGAAGTGTGCCGAAAAGAAACTGGGATTGCTGGTTAGCCAAATATCAATTGGTTTCTTTCCAATTCGATGAGCACTGCTAATAATGGTCCAGATTTTTTCTACCTGCTCTTTCAATGGAACTAACCCCTGCAATGCATGACAAATTTTCGTTTCAATATCATCAGATTTCTCGAGCAGCTTCTTGTCAATCTTGTTTTGTAAGTTGACTTTAATGCCAAACACTTCTAACACCGGAGGCTCTATCCAGTGGATTTTTTGAATGGTGCATTTGGTGCCAAGATTCCAATCTTCCTCAATGAACAATTGCGTATTCATATCCACTCTTACCTCAAAATCGATGGATTGATGGGTCTTGATACCAATCAACCTCTTTTCGATTGCTGCAGTTACCTTCATCGGAATCGAAGCGTCCAGGTTATTCCCATAGGAAGCCAACAGCATCTGACCAATTGGTTCAATCTTTATTTTAATGAATTCATCTTCCTTTTTTAGCTGTAAGGTATCATCCACTAAAACCTCAGGAAGCACTTCATTGAAGAGTTTTGAAAGCTCTGATAATGGAAAATCAAGCGGAAAGGTCAACTCTGAAGTTTTGATCCGATTAATCTTTTGAACTTCAGTATCTACGACTACTTCTGCAGATTGCTCAGTACGCTTTTTTTGGCACGACCAAAGAACAAAAAGACATAATACAAACAACCAGTTTTTCATCTCCATTTGATCTAAGTTCTAAATTACTTGAAATTTAGCCCAATGAATAGAAGCGAATTCAGACCTCCTATCAAACTGTGATTGGTAACCGTTTTGGTTTTGATTATCTTGAGATTACACTAACCTATTAGAAGTCATGCAAAAAAATCTCACCTCATTCTTTTTGGGCATTGTCATTTCATTTTCAATGCTGGCACAAGGTACTCAGCTACTTCGCCAACCCACCGTATCTTCCACTGATATCGTGTTCGTATATGCCAACGACCTTTGGAAAGTGAGCAGAGATGGAGGGGATGCCATTCGAATGACTACCAACGAAGGGTACGAATCCATGCCCCATTTTTCACCTGATGAAAAATGGATCGCTTTTTCTGCAGAATATGATGGAAATACCGATGCGTATGTGATCCCTGCAGATGGAGGGTCACCAAAAAGGCTAAGCTACCACCCAAGTGCAGATATTGTACAAGGGTGGACACCAGACGGGAAAGTCATTTTCAGATCCACCAGAGAGGCCTATCCTACCCGATTAAACCGATGGTATATGGTAGGCATGGATGGCGGCTTACCGGAGCAGTTTGAAATCCCGAGAATAGCTAGTGGTGAGCTTTCTCCAGATGGAGCATATGTGGCTTACGAACCCATTACTTACTGGGATCCGGAATGGAGAAATTATCGAGGAGGTCAGGCGCAACCTATCTGGATCGTAAACATGGAAACAAAAGATCTCATCCGAACGCCAAGAACCGATGGTGAGCGACATCTTAATCCTGTTTGGTTTGATGGAAAGGTGTTTTATCTATCAGAAAGGGATTTTTTAAGCAATATCTGGTCATTTGATCCACAGACGAAAGAGGAAAAGCAAATCACTTTTCACAAGAAATTCGATATTAAGTCACTGGATGCTACTGAAGATGCCATTGTATATGAGATGGGTGGATACCTTCACTTACTCAATCCAAACTCCGGTATTTCTGAGCAGTTAGTTATTAATGTTTCCGGTGACATGAATTTTGCTCGTCCGAGATGGGATGAAGTTAACGGACGAAATCTTAGCAACCCCAATGTATCTCCGAATGGCAAACGAGCCATTTTTGAATATCGAGGAGAAATATTCACTTTTCCAAAGGAAAAAGGAAGCTGGCGAAACATCACCAACACACCGGGAGTGGCTGATCGCTCTCCGATCTGGTCACCAAAAGGAGATCAGGTAGCCTGGTTCTCCGATGCAAGTGGCGAGTATCAATTGATGGTGGCTAACCAATTTGGTGATAACCCAAAGGTATTTCCACTTAAAAACCCTACGTTTTATTTCGAACCGGACTGGTCTCCGGATGGAAAACACATCGCCTACACGGATACCGATTATAACATCTGGTCCATCGAACTCTCATCGGGAAAAGTAACCAAAATTGATACTGACCGCTATGCACATCCTAATCGTGCCATGAATCCCGTATGGTCTCCGGATAGTAAATGGATCACGTATGCAAAGCAGCTAGACAGCCACTTCAAGGCAGTTTTTGTTCACAATGTAGCAACAGGTGAAAAAATTCAATTGACGGACGGTATGGCTGATGCCATTACACCGGTTTGGGATCAGAATGGAAAGTATCTCTACTTCCTTGCGAGTACCAATTATGGTCTGAACTCCGGATGGTTGGATATGAGCTCCTATGACCCACAGGTTACCAGAAGCCTGTATTGCCTGATTCTTTCGGAAGACACACCATCTCCAACGATGGCTAAAAGCGATGAAGAAGAGTCGAAGGAAGACGATGAAAAAGAGGACGATGATGATACTTCCGAAGATGTAGTCATCACCAGAAATGGAATAGCCGACCGGATCATTGCACTTGATATGCCTAACCGCAATTACGTAGGACTGACGGCAAGTAAAGAAAATGCGGTATTGGTAGCAGAGGCTATTCCTAATGAAAGTGGCGTGAAAGTCCATCAGTTTGATATGGAAAAAATGGAAGCTTCTGAATTTGCTTCCGGAATCAATGAGGTCGTAAGCTCTTCAAATGGTGAGTATGTTCTCCACCGAAGCGGCAGTAGCTGGTCGATCTCCAGCACGAAGGGAACCGCTTCAGGGGATGACAAAATCAGCACCAGTGCACAAATTAAAATTGATCCACAAGCAGAGTATAAGCAGATCTTCCGTGAGGGATGGCGATACATGCGCGACTTCCTGTATGTGGATAATGTACATGGAGCACCCTGGGATCAGGTGTATGATTGGTATGCCCCCTGGGTTAAAGATGTTCGTCACCGCACCGACCTGAATTACATGGTTGATATCTTAAGTGGTGAAGTAGCGGTTGGCCACAGCTACGTTTCAGGAGGAGACCTGCCAGACATTGATCGTGTACCAGTGGGCTTGTTAGGATGTGATTTCCTTCTGGAAAATGGGTATTACCGAATCAGTAAAATCTATGATGGTGAAAACTGGAACCCCGGAATCAATGGCCCCCTCAGCACTCCGGGATTAGGCGTGAATGAAGGCGATTACATTACTGCCATCAATGGTCAGGCACTCACTGCATCTGACAATATTTATCAACTACTGGAACAAACAGCCGGAAGAGTTACCCGCTTGACGGTGAATACTCAGCCCGCTTCAGGAGGAAAGGATGTCTTTGTGGAACCGATTCGAAGTGAGTATCAGCTACGAACTGCAGACTGGATTGAAAGTAATCGAAAGAAAGTTTCTGAGATGTCCAATGGCAAACTGGCCTATGTGTACATTCCAAATACCGGAGGTGGTGGCTTCACCAATTTCAATCGATACTATTTTGCACAGCAGGATAAGAAAGGCGTCATCCTGGATGAACGTAACAATGGCGGTGGCTCTGCAGCAGACTACATGATTGATGTGATGGCCAGAGAGCTTTTCGGATACTTTAATAGTAAGACCAATGATAACCGTCCCTGGACAACTCCTATGGCTGGTATTTGGGGGCCAAAAGTGATGATCATCAATGAGCGGGCCGGTTCCGGTGGGGACTTGCTCCCATACATGTTCAGAGAAAAAAATCTAGGTCCGCTGGTGGGTACATTGACCTGGGGTGGTTTGGTCGGAACCTGGGATACTCCTCGTTTCATTGACGGGGGTCGTATGGTAGCACCACGCGGGGGCTTCTATGATGCAGAAGGCAACTGGGCCGTAGAAGGTGAGGGTGTCGCTCCGGATATTGAGGTCATTCAAACCCCGAAGGAGGTGATGGCCGGAAAAGACCCACAGCTTGAACGTGCTATTCAGGAAGCAATGAAATTATTAGAAACACAAGAGTTTCAGATGAAACCTGAACCGCCAGCTCCTGTCAGATGGAAGCGCCCGGAAGGATGGGATAAAAATTAATTCAAAAAGCTCCGCAAGGAGCTTTTATTTTTGGTCTACTGTTTACGATATTAAGAAAAATTTATCGCCTATGCCTAAACTGAAATTGGTTTCAATCACCTGCATGCAAACCGATGAAACCGACAAAGACGAAATCTACCTCAAGGTTAACGACAAAAAGATTTGGCCTGTTAAATCAAAGTTTTATCCGATTGATACAGATGAAGTAGCAGACATCAATTTGGGCTTCAATGTCACTCCCGGTAAGGTTACCATTGACCTATGGGAGTTTGATTTTCTGGACAGTAATGAACTATTGGGTTCATTTATTTTTAAAATAGATCAACCCGGGAGCTATTCAGAAATGATGAGTAACCTGAAAGGGGATGCTTCCTATATTCTGAATTACGAAGTGGCATAAGTCCAAAATAGAAAAAGCCCTTCGAAAATGAAGGGCTTTCAAAAATAGTCTTCAGTCTATTACAGCTTCAATGATGGAGGCAGAATCACTTTGTCTATTACGTGTACTACTCCGTTAGATGCTTTGATGTCAGCTGCTGCTACATTAGCATCGTTGATTTTTGCACCGTTTTTTAGGCTTACCGTAATTTTATCTCCTTGCACTGTTCCGGCTTTCATGCCTTCTTTAAGGTCCGTAGACATTACTTTGGCAGCCACCACATGATAGGTTAATACAGCTGTTAGCTTGTCTTTGTTCTCCGGCTTCAATAAAGACTCCAATACGCCATCAGGTAAATTATTGAACGCTTCATTTGTAGGTGCGAATACTGTAAATGGGCCTTCTCCACTCAATGTCTCAACTAATCCTGCTGCCTTAACTGCAGTTACCAATGTAGATAATGACTCAGTTCCTACAGCCAGCTCCACTATGTTTTTGTCCTGCGCTTGTGTGCTGAAAATTACTGCTGTAAATAATGCAGCACTTGCGACTAATGATTTTAAGTTTTTCATAATTCTTCGTTTAATTTGGGAGTGGAAGCTGATTCATGATGCTTTTGTTTGCATCATTAACAGAAACTTAACATTGCGACTTGCTCGTCAATTTTTAAGACCGCCTGTGCTATTTTATTGAACAATAGCAGTGTTTTTCAACTGTAAACTACCTGAGTAAATAGTGATAATTTTCCGGACCTTCGAGGGAATACTTTTCAGTATTCCAGAAATCTGTCTGGTCAAAATAAGTGTGTGCTGCGCCTTTATCATTTAGAACCCACTGGATTTCTACCGCTTTTTCATCAGCATAATCCATCATGCCCCTTCTTTCGTCAACCAAACCAATAAATCCACTAGCAGAAGTTTGATAAATCTTCGTCCAACCCTGGTCTGCTACCAACTCAAACCCCAAAACTTTCTCATAGAATTGCTGCATCTCAAGCAGGTCATTGTGGTAGGTCCAGGTGATGGAGCCAAAGAAATTGAGTGAATCAATCGTTGTTGAAACTCTTGTGGTACTTTCTAAATAGGCCATGAAAAGTTCATTTTCAGGATGTTGTTTAAACTGCTCAAACTCCAACAGGTATCCTCCCGGATCGATGGCTACAAACCCATCATGTGGCCCGCCTTCTCGCGGCTTGTAGGTGTATTTGATTGGGACTTCCTGGGTTTGAACATGGGCATACCACTGTGGCAGTTGGTTAGTCAACAAAGCAATAGCGGTAGATTTTGCCTGATCCGGAGTATGTTCTTCGTTAAATTCATTGAGTTGTATCAAAGCCTCAGCGCCAATTACAAATTGATTTGAGTCGGCGGGTTTCAAACCAAGTATCTCCTGATAAAAAAACTTTGCCTCGGATACATCTTCATAATAGAGGTGTGTAATCTGTTTATCTACTCCAAAGCTTTGCACCGTCCTGAAGTCCAAATTTTTCATTAACAGCTCGTTGACTCCTTGTGAGCTATATCCTAAAAGTCTGCCGAATCTTCTTGCAGCATCCTCCGGATCAATTATTCCAAGATCTGCTTTGAGTTGCTGATATTGTACAAGGTGTGGTTCTTTATAAATGACAGCAACTTCCTTCCCATCAGTTACCTCGGCGGGAAATAATGGTGTAACAGGGAATTCGGACTCTCTGTAAACTAAAACGTTCCATTTTTCAGCAATCTCTTCGAATGTGCTCCATTGTGCATTCATTTCTTCGGTTGACATAGGCTCGGATAGTGCAATGGGTTTGGCATCATTCGCTACCATTTCGCAGTAGGTATTGAAAGCAATTAGTGTTGCATTTTCTTGATTGCTGCATGAAATTGTAATGGCTGCTAAGCAAAGAATGACGAGGATATTTCGCATATCAGTAAATATAAACCACAGCATTTCCTCTAAGGAATTTATTGATCAAAAGGCATATATTTAGTAATGCTTTTCCTCCTCCGAACAATCCGACGAAAACTTATGCAGAAAAATAAAGTCACTACCTACCTCTTATACGCAGTTGGAGAAATTGTTCTCGTAGTGATTGGGATATTAATTGCTGTGACTATTAATCAGAGAGTTGCTTTTCAAAAGGAACGGCAAGAGGAAGTAGAAATTCTAAAAGAAATCCGAGCGAACCTCGATAATGACCTTTACGAAATTAATCAGGATTTGTGGGCAATAGGTATTGTTAATGAAGCATGTGATTTTGTTTCTGATCATCTAAGTACAAAAGAACATCCAACTCAGGAATTTGGAAGGGAAGTATTTAAAATGAGGATCACGGCTCATTTCAAACGCAACCTTAGTGGGTATGAATTGCTTACCTCTAGAGGCATCAAAATCATTCAGAAAGACAGTCTTCGGCGAGCCATTTCAAATCTGTTTGAGACTGAGTACGCTTACTACAACCGGTATGAACTTGAACGAATTGATTTCAAGAGCCGACATCTGGATCCATTTCTTAATAGGTACTTTCTTTACATAGAAGAGCCAGAAAATGAATTTTTGGGATACTATCATGTAACACAAGAAGATTATGATCAACTATTACAAGACGACCGCTTTTTAAAATTGGCAACTTCTGTGAAAAGAGAGAATCTCCTGGTAGAAAACAGAGCTAAGCGAGTAAAGACTAATATTATTGCATTGTCCTCCTTTTTAGACCAAGAGTTGAACAGTTTTGATTGAAACTTCATTGATCAATTCCTTAATTAGTCATCATGAAATATTACTTCAAGACTTGTATTGAAATGCCGAAGATGCAGCTTAGATTATGCTTGACAATAGTTATGGCTTTCTTTTTCGGTTGTGCTAAAAATTCTGGAAATGAATTGCAACTCCCCGATCCATTAGAAGCAGGCTGGAAAGGTGAGGCTGTTTGTGAGGTATTAGAGGAAAATGAAAAAGTAAGGGTGTTACAGTGCACCTTCCCTCCCGGGGTTGGGCACGAACGTCATTACCATCCCGAGCATTTTGGCTACACACTGGCTGGAAGCAACTTCAGAATAAAGGATACCACAGGAGTTAGGGAAGTAAATGTTCCAAGTGGATATTCATTTTATAATGAGAAAATTGAATGGCATGAAGTATTGAATATCGGTACAGATACTGCTGTATTTCTGATCATGGAGCCGAAGTAATTCCTACTTTTCTATAACCGCAACCGCATCAATTTCTATCAGCCATTCAGGGAGTGCCAATGATGTTACACCAACCAACGTACTTGCTGGAGTAATCTGATCTGTGAATACCTCTTTTCTTAGATTACGAAATGTCACTAAATCTTCCGGTTGATAATCGACGATATAAGAGTTTATTTTTATCAAGTTCTCATATCCTCCACCTTCTGATTCCAGCAAAACCAATAGCTTATCCAGCACATCACGCATTTGAGTCTCCAGATCTTCGCCTTCCCCGATTTGACCGGAGATGTGTAGTGTCTTCATGCCATTTTGTTCGATGACGATCATCTGGGCATACCCATTGGTGGGCTGTATGATTCGTTTGCTAAACGATCCTGTACTGCAACTCATGAATAGTAGGATTGAAAAAAGGCTGATTAGTCTCATACATTCAACTTATAAATCATAAGGTGGGCTATCTCATATTTGACCCACCTTTAGCTTTCTTCCAGATGAAAAGAAGTATTTTTAATCCTTTATCTCAACAACTCTACCTGGCGTCCATGGTGCCTGATTGGCGTCCAGTTCTGCATTGATCGCCGGAACGTCCTCGCTCATGATTGTTTTCAAACTAGCAATTACAGGTTCCAGGTACTTCTCGGCAATGTTTTTTACCTGCCTAGAGGTTTCCGTAGGGTTTGACAAACTAGAAGTACCTGTCCATATAGCTGTGTTAACTCTACTCGCCAGTGATGGTGCCTGATCTATTTCCAACTGCCGCTTGATCGGATCACCGAACATGATGGTCTGAATTTCTTCAAGCTTTTCTTCTAGCGCATCCAGCTTTTCATCCAATGAAGGGCTGTCTACAACCCGCGCTGCTGCCCTATAGTATTTCAATGCATCTTGTAATTGATTATATGCACTCCTTGCACCGTTTGCTGATTTAGATAGCTTCATTAGCTGCTGATGAAAGGCCAACATAGCGGCGGGATCAGAAAGTGGGACGGTTTGATTATTCAGTGTTTTCACGTCAAACGAAACCGGCTCCACCAGTTGCGTCACTTCCCCATTAATGCTTTTGGATAACTCAACCGTATACGTGCCCGGCAGCACCATAATGCCTGAAGAAAGGTTTTTCGTTGGGTCAGCTAAGTTGGTTTTTACTTCATCTATCGATGGGTATTTCAAATCCCAGTGCACTCGATTAATTCCTTCTGAAGCACTTTGCCTTATTTCATTTACAAATTCACCATTCGCATCTCTTATGGTAAAAATCAGGAAGGGCTTTTCTTCTTCCTTCTCAGCTTGAAGCTGCTCATAGCTTGGGTAGTAAACTGTCTCCCCGTCTTTTCTTTTCTCACTTTCCTCTTTTTCTCGTTTGCTTTCAAGTGTCTCGTATTTTTCTTTCAGATAGTAAGTAAATGCAGCCCCAAACGGAGGATTCTCACCAAGGTAATAAGTCTCTCCCTGGAACCCTTTTGGTCCTAACCAGGAGATGGTTTTACTTGCAGCTATCGGGCTGTATGGATCGTACTGCAGGGCTTCTGAAACCGGGAAGATGTTTGCTTCTTTTTCCAATAACTCATTGGATAGCTCTCGCAGAGCAGAGTAGTCATCCATGATGTAGAAGCCACGTCCGAAAGTGCCAAGCACCAAATCCTTTTCCCGTTTCTGAATATTTATATCACGAACAGCAATGGTTGGCAACCCTTTAGATAATTCTTTCCAGTATGCTCCACCATCCAGCGTCACATAGCAACCAAACTCTGTCCCTACAAACAGCAGGTTTCGAGCCTCCGGATCTTCAGCAATCGCGTAAACCGACCCTCTTTCGGGCAGATTGGCATTGATAGAGGTCCAGCTACCTCCAAGATTGGTACTTTTCAATAGATACGGCTTAAAATCACCTCGCTTGTGATTATTGAAGGCGACATAGACGGTGTTCTTGTCATGTGCTGAAGCAATGATTTCATTCACATACGTCATATCAGGTACTCCCGGAAATGAACTATATCGCGTCCAATTCTCTCCTCCATCCGTAGAGATATGTACTAGCCCATCATCCGTACCAGCAAAAAGAAGGTTTTCATCCAATGGAGACTCGGCAATAGCAACGATATTCCCAAATTGGGTGGTAGAAGCATTTTTTGCTACGGCATCCATTGGCCATACTTTGCCCATGACAGGAAGCTTGTTTCGATCAATCTGCCTCGTCAGATCGCCACTCACTTCTTTCCAGCTTTGTCCCCGATCATCACTTCTGTGTACCCGGTCAGAAGCATAATAAAGTCTTTTGTTATCATGGCTGCTGATCAGTAAGGGTGCATCCCAGTTCCAGTTGTAGGAATAATCTCCATCCGGCGGTTGAGGCACAATATTCTGAGTCTGTCCTGTTTTCCGGTCGAAGCGTGACAGATTTCCATACTGAGACTGACTATAAATGATATCGGGATTTTCAGGGTCCACATGAGGCTCAAAACCATCACCTAAGGTCGTTACAAACCAATTTCGATTGGTGATGCCGGTGGTCTCCGTTGTTTGAGAAGGGCCTCCTATCGTGAAATTATCCTGAGTACCTCCGTATACATAGTAAAACGGGTAATCCGTACTTACGCCCAGCTTATAAAACTGAGTTACTGGAAGATTCGGGAAGAAACGCCAGGTTTTTCCCTGATCCCAGGATTCGTAGACGCCACCATCATTTCCATTGAGGAGGTAGTTATTGTTACTTGGATCAATCCACAAAGCATGATTGTCAATGTGCTTGTTTTTCTCTCCAACATTACTGAAGGTTTTGCCCCCATCATCCGAAACGCCGGCAAACGTATTCATCACATACACACGATCTACATCCACCGGATCAGCGATAACTTCCTGATAGTAGTTTCCACTGGAGGAATAGTCGCTACGACGTTCCCAAGATTCTCCCAAATCCGTAGAACGATAGAACCCACCTTTATCCTCTTGTGCTTCCACCACTGCATAGATCACATCCGGATTGGCAAGCGAGATGTCCAGCCCAATTCTACCCAGATCACCGCCTGGAAGGCCTTTGCTGATTTTCCTGAAATTCTCACCTCCATCCATCGACTTATAGACCGCCGATTCCGGACCACCACTGATGTAAGTGAACACATGACGTCTTCGTTGATGTGCTACTGCATAAATCACCTTTGGATTTCTAGGGTCGAGATGCACCTCGTGAATCCCGGTATGTTCGCTGATATCCAGAATTTTCTCCCAGCTGTCACCACCATTGGTGGTTTTATACAGCCCACGATCCCCACCGGCACTCCATACCGGTCCGGTTGCAGCTACATAGACCACATCCGAATTGGTTGGATCAATGGCGATCATGCCAATGTGTTCCGAATTTTTCAATCCCTTGTGCTCCCAGCTTTTTCCACCATCGACACTCTTATAAATACCATCTCCATAAGAGACACTTCGCTGGTTGTTATTTTCACCGGTACCTACCCAGACCACATTGTGATTATTTGGGTCCATCTCTACTACGCCTATGGAGTAGGAACCCTGGTCATCAAAGACTGGGTCGAAGTTGAGCCCGCGGTTGGTGGTTTTCCATACTCCGCCCGCTGCAGTAGCTACATAAAACTCACTTGGATTATCCGGGTTGACAGCAAAGTCTGCTATCCGTCCGGAGGTAAAAGCCGGGCCTATGGAACGGAAGGATAAACTGTTCCAGGCCACATCATAGACAGGTGGTTTCTTTTCTTCGTCTTTTTTCTGAGCCTGAATGCTAACAGCTGACAAGCACAGAATAAACAATAGTGCAGGGTAAAAAATCGATATTTTTAACATAGGAATACTTCTAATTGATAGGATCAAGAAAGTTAGAGAAAAACAGAGAAAGTAACAGACCTGCTTACATGAATGGCAAAATCACAGTAGCATTCATGATGGAGTAATAATAGAGTTATGAAATCTCATTAAATTAGAACACTAACCTGACTTAAATTCCGGCATTCTTACACTTTGAAAACCGGAATGACGTACCGCCTATGAAACGCATCTTATCCACCCTCTCACAAAAGTGGCCTGAATATCTGCTCGAGATACTCGTGATTGTCATAGGTAGAACGATTAGAAAATTAATAGCATGAAATTTGAAAAAATAGCCAACTCCATAGGGACAATCGGTTTAATCATATCTCTGGTATTTCTTGGGTATGAGACCCATGTGAACACTCAGACCGTACGAGCAACATCTAATGATGTGATTAACAATACCAACATTGAGTTCATTCGGATGCTCGCAGAAAACGAAGAGCTTGGGAAGCTGTTTGAGGAAGCTTCGGAATCCTGGAATGAGCTAGACGAGACTGGGAAACGCACTTCCAACTACCTTTTTATTCAATACTTCCGACAAAATGAAAATATGTTTTATCAGAACAGGATTGGTGTTTTTGATGATGACTTGTGGTTAAGTCATAAAGTCATTGTAACCTCTTATTTTCATAAAAATGGTGTCCAGGAGTGGTGGGCGGTACGAAGAGGAGCTTTCTCTGAGGATTTCAGAAATTTCCTTGAGTCATCCACTAAAAGTGCTGGCTTAAAAACCATTAAAGATCTGTAGTCAATATGAAACGCATCCTAACCACACTTTCCCAAAAATGGCCTGAGTATTTACTTGAGGTTCTGGTTATCACCTTTGGTATTCTTGGGGCTTTTGCATTGAATAATTGGAATGAAAACCGGATACATGCTAAAAAAGAACTTGATTACTTATCCGAGTTGAGAAAGGATTTGAAAGAAGACATTATAGACTTGAACTTCAATTATGATTTTACGAGAGACAAACTGAATTCCAACGAAGTTGTCCTCGATTACATCAAAAACAAAAAGCCACTTACTGATTCAATAGAATACCACCTAAGCAATCTGCTTCTACCGGTCCACTTTGTGTCAAATACAAGTGCTTATGAGTCTATTAAAAACCAGGGAATTGATATCATAACCAATGATTCGGTGAGGCGCCAGATCGTTTTTTTGTACGATTGGTATGATAAACACCTACAGTATTTTGAAACAAATGATGATCACCTTGTACAGTATCAAGTACTCATGGAGATGTATCTAAAAAAAATTAAAGTACACGAAATTTTTCGTAAAGCGGAACCGATCGATAAAGTCAATATTTACACAGACGCTGATTTTTACAATGTACTCACGATGAACAGTTTTTACAGAAACTACATGCTATCTAATTATAAGCAAGCCTGTGAGTTGGCCAGTCAACTTCTAGCGTCCATTGATCAATTAATATTAGCTAACAAATGAAACGCATCTTCACCACCCTCGCTCAGAAATGGCCTGAATATCTCCTCGAAATCCTGGTGATTACCATAGGTATTCTCGGTGCTTTCAGCTTGAACAGTTGGAACGAAAATCGGGTATCCCGAGAAGTTGAACAAACGCTATTGATAGATCTGAGATCCGATCTGGAAAAAACGATTACTAACTTCCGACATGATACGGTAATTAATTCAAGCTATTTACGAAACATAGAAACGATACAGCGATTCATCGATGAAGACCTACCTTATACTGAACTACTAGATAGCTGTTTTGGAAGCTTAGCCGGTTGGAGAAGTCCATATATTACCTCTACCGCCTATGAAACATTAAAATCCAGAGGAATTGAAATTATTCAGGATAGAAATTTAAGAAACGCAATTGTCAATTTATTTGAAGGCGAATTGACGTTCATCACTTCTGATTATGATCGGGCCGAATGGGTTTTGTATGAATCTGATATGATCCCTTTCCATACCAAAAACATAAGGCGACTAGATGATCCTGCCAACAAACTGGCTCGTCCCAATGATTTTGAATCCTTAAAAAAGAATGTTGAATTCATAAACCTACTCTCTATGTCGGCACGGCTTAGGAAAATTGGGATTGGTCATTATCAAAAAAGCCTCGAATCCTTGATAGAGGTCTTAGCTCAAATTGATCAACAACTACACGAATCATGAAACGCATCCTATCCACACTCTCTCAAAAATGGCCGGAATACCTCCTCGAAGTACTTGTGATCACCATTGGTATTTTGGGGGCTTTTGCATTGAATAATTGGAATGAGAATAGAAAGACAAGAAAACAAGAAATAGAACTACTGACCAATCTAAGAAGCGACTTTGAAACACGTGTTGAGGAGATAAAAACCATTCAGGAAGTAAGGTCAAACATCCTGCAAGTCATTGATACACTCTATCTGAGAATTGAAAATAAAGAATATGAGAATCGAAATAACGAACTGGATAGTCTATTGAGTTACCTCTATATTTCATATCGTTTCAATAATGAATTTAGTAGTCTGGATATGCTCTTTAGTTCCGGAGGAATCATTAATCTTTCGAATAGTGACCTCAAAGAAACTTTGATAAAATGGCCATGGCTGGTGGCCGAAATGCTGGAAGAGCAAGACCGAATTGAAAACCAAATGTCACTTACAACAGAAGTTCTTTCCGAGTACGTCCTGGCCAATAACCTCTACAAAAACTGGGTTTTCAGTAAAATTCATGGAAAACTATCAGATGATTACTTTCCGAGTAATTATAAAGGACTTTTTACCGATCGGCGCTTCCTTGATGTGCTGGCACATCGAAAAGCGAATCTTGCTTTTAATGTAAGGGATGGAAAAGCAATCATTGAGCTGGGAAATAAGATTATCAAAACGATTGAACAAGAAATTTCAAATCAATGAAGCGAATATTCCAAACCCTCTCCCAAATCTCGATAGTCCCGATGGTTATCGGGAGGAGGCCCGAACAAATGATCTATTATGAAAAAAATAATTGAACACCTTCATGCTGAATGGTACAAGTACCTTCTCGAAATTCTCGTGATTACCATTGGTATTCTCGGAGCTTTTGCTTTGAACAATTGGAATGAAAATCGAAAAGTAAATGATCAAAAGAATCAGTTATTTAAGGAGCTTCATAGTCGCATTCGCTCGGATACTACGAATATGAAATGGAACCTGAAGAATTTAGAAAAAGCAAAAAATAGTGCCGAGTTATTGAAAATGATCGTCAAAAATGATGAGCCCTACACTCAGGGGTTAGATACAGCTTTAGCCCAATTGGATCTTGTGTCCTCTATGGAATCCGATTATACGGCATTCGACCGCCTGAATAGTGTGGGAATTGAAATCATAGATGACGATTCGCTAAAAAACGAAATTATTCACTATTATCAGGATTCGAAATCTTTTGTAGATATCCCCATATCCTTAAATGACCTGTTAGGTGAACTGTACCCAAAGTATTTCACTAGTTATCATTACGCACAAAACGCAAAACCTGCTGATTTTGAGCAATTAAAAAACCTAAATGAATTCAGAATTGCTCTGGATTATACCGTAGGTATTTCATCCTTTCTTATTCAAAGGACGAATCACCGAAAGGTTGTGGGTGCCGGTATCCTTAAAATGATTGAAAATGAAAGTAATATTGACTTTGACGCTATAAAATCACCGTACCAAAAATCGGCAGCAAATGATTCCACTATTCTTAATCGTTTAAATCTCATGGAGGATTAACATGAAACGAATCCTATCCACCCTCGCTCAGAAATGGCCTGAATACCTCCTCGAAATCCTGGTGATTACCATTGGTATTTTGGGCGCTTTTATTCTCAACAACTGGAACGAGAATCGAAAGCTCGAAAATACAGCACAAGTCCATAAGGAAGTTTTAATTCAAGACATGAAAGCTGACTTGGCGGATTTAAAAGAACTGAACAGCCAAATGGAGGCAAACATCAACTCCTGTATGCGACTCTTCCGACAATTCAAAACATTAGATCCGATAGATTCCAATACAAGCAATTACATCGTTTCACTGATTCTCGAATACAACTTTTCTCCGAAGCAAACAGGCTTTAACGCATTGGATAACTCAGGAGGTCTCTCGCTTTTTTCAAACAACACTCAGCAAAACATTCGAGAGTATTACGCACTCACGGATAAAATCATAGCTAGGGAAAACATTTCCAACAACTTCATACGTGATAAATATGAGCCATTGATTTTTGATAAATACGCCTACTTATGGAGCCAATCCAATACCTTCAGCTTTTCCAGTGAGCAATATCGGGATGACCCCAGGCCCATACCTTCGCTTGACACAAAATCCTTACTTGCAGACCGGCCGCTTGAGACATTAATCATTGCTCGTCAATACCAATCCCAAACGCAAAAGGGTTTGTATGCAGAGGCTATAGCTTCCCTTAATGTGGTCCTTAAACAATTAGAAGATCATTCGTTTTAAGAGAGGAATCATAAAAATTTCATGCTATCATGATAACCGGTCTGATTCAGACCTTCTTCACCTTTTGATTGCCGGTAATTGCGTCAATCATTTTGACGTAGCTTACTTTTTTGCCTGTTTCTATAGATACATAAAAGAACTGCAAGCCCTCCAGTTCTACTTTGCACCTACCAAGCTCATACCGATGTGACATCACCTCATCACCTTCCTGAATGAGCTGTCCATCAATATCCATTAACTGTGGGGGTAATTTTTCTTTGGGTTTCTTCTTAAAGAGTCCGAACATGGGCTGGGTTAACTTGTCAGTCTGCAATACTAATAAACTGAAGTGCCTGTCTGATGTTTACTTATAAAATTCTCTTCTGCCGTTAGACATTTCCTACCACCTGCATGGTCTCCAGCGAAGGGTTTTCACTACCACCACGTGGCTCTATCGTTACGGCAAAGGCAGCTGCACCGGTGGTGATATTTTTCATTTGGACTAAGAAGTTACTATTGGAAGGGTCAAATACTCCGGCATCTACCGGCTTTCCATCTATAATGGCCCAGAGTTGGTATTGCTGATCTTGCGAAAGTGCTTTTAAGTTTTGGATGCTTAGATAAACATTAGCAGTAGCTTCGTTCCAGTATACGGTGGCCTGAGCTCCTGGCGCATTATCCGTTCCATTCATTACTACCCGCTTATACGCCGTATTGTTCATGATGGCAACTGCATTTTGAATATCATCGAGCTGTTGATTTACCTGATTGTAATTGTCAGCAAATTGTTGATTCTGAGCAATCAGGTCGGAAAGCTGGCTTTCTGCCGATCGCCATTTGTTCCAGTAGTTGAAAGCCATAAACGCAGAACCCAAAGCAATCACAATAGAGGCTGCTGCAGCATATCTCCAAACACTCAGACTTTGTTGTTGGCCCATTGGCACCACCGGGGTTTCCTTTTCTTGCTCAGTCTCATTGGTATTGGTATCAATCTGAGACATCAGCTTCTCTTTTATACCTAAGGGTGGCTTCACAGCGCTCGCAAAAGCAAGTGACTCCATAGATAGCTCTATCAGCTCAAGCTCCTCTTTAAGTTCAGGATGCTTGGCAAGGGCCTGCTCCACCTCTGTGCGCTCAGCTGGTGAAAGCTGATCCATCACATAGGCTTCCAGTATGCCTGACGATATGTATTCTTCTATGTTCACTCTACTTGCAAAACTTTTCTCATGTTTTTCAACCCCATTCTCAGGCGCGTTTTTACTGTGCCGAGAGGAATATCAAATTCATCTGAAATTTCTGATTGGGTATACCCTTTAAAATACACCATCTCCAAAATGAATCTTTCTTCATCACGAAGGGAGGTAAGCGTTTCCTTTAGACCAATGCTGTCTACCTGCATGTGGTTTAGTTTGTCACGCTCAATACCAGTTACGTAAGTTTCTATATTATCGGTTTTCCCAACCTTCTTCATTTCTTTTGATCGAAGCTTATCGATCGCAAGATTTCGGCTGATATTCACCATCCAGGTGAAAAAACGGCCCTTTGAAGAATCATACTGATCAATCTTATCCCAAAATTTCATGAAGGCATCCTGTAGTACTTCAGTTGCTACATCTTCATCCTTAATGATTCGGGTGATGGATCCGTAAATCGCTGCAGAATAATTATCGTACAAATAGCTGAATGCATCAGACTGCTTCGCCCGGAGCTGGGCGACCAATTGATCCTGATCGATTTGTTGGTTGGTCTGAGGCATTCTTGTCAAACCTAAAAATAGGAATTAATTATGAGGTTTGATTAAATAAAATGAGATTGATCTGATTACCTAAATCTCCTAAACAAGACTTTCAAAAACTCCTTCACTTCATCCGACTGCATGTCCCATTCATTTTGCTTGGCATAGCCTTGTACCAGGAACTCCACAGAGTCATCAAAGGTGTCGTAATCTTCCAATTCAATCAATGCCTTTTCGAATTCTTCTTTATCATTTCGGAAAAGCTCTTTGATAAACATGTAGCGGTGATTGAGAGAAATCAAGCTTAAAATACTCCCTTCTTTGGGTGCTTTTTCGTGATGCTCTGCCAATGACTCCTCCTCTTTCTCAAATTGCTTATTGATGGTTTCTTCAGGAAAGTCGTCTTCCTTGTCTTCATCCTCCAGCATTACCGGTGGACGTACAGACTTTTTAGGTTCCTCTTCTTCCTCTTCCGGAGTTGCTTCCTCAGCAGGAGCTTCGGCTACTTTTGAAGCCTCTTGTTTTTCTTCAATGATGGCTTTAGCACCCTCAGATGGTGAATCCTGATCCATGTCTCCATCAGCCATCGCATCATCTTCCGCATCCATCTCTACACCCTCACTCTCTTGCTCTACCTTCGGTGGATCAGTAGGTTGCTTGCTTTTTGGACGCTCGTCAATAAGATCTTCCTCTCCTGGCTCAAACAAATCATCATCATCAAAATCATCCATGTCAGGATCATCCGAAAACACCTTATCAAGGTTGATTTCCAGCACCTGAGTTAGTAGCTCGCATTCAGCTTTTACAGCTTCCGTGGTATCAAAATCATCAAATTCATCAGGCAGCTCATCAATGACATCATCCACAGTCAACCCTTTCATATCTGAAAGGAAATTGTGGATTTCCTTCTTGTGGATCTTAAGGTACTTAACCGTCCCCTCTATAGACTTTTCTTTGATTTGCTCCACACCCCGGCTGTCCAGGTCTATTTCCACATAAGCTTGTGGCATGGCTGCCAGGTAAATTGTATCCTTTACCGCATGATTGAGCAACGTCTCAAACTTCTCTTTGTTGATTTCAATGTGCTGAGATAACACATTCATAAATTGGATCATCGCCTGACGAACTTCTTCATGCTTATAATTGAAGAATGGGCTCTCCAGCTTTTTGGTCTCTTCCTGCCAGTACCTAAAAAGCAACTTGATGACAAAAAAATTGACTTGTTTGGAGGGGGTCACCTTCAGAATTTCCTTTCCGGTGATTACATCTTTGCCGTCTTTGAAAAAATCGGCAGTCACTTTGGATGCAAATTTCTCGCAATAGCTGTCTATAAAGTCTTCGTTTAGTTTCTTTTGCATTCTTGAAATTTGATACGGATGCCTAATGTTATTATAGCTAACCTACAAAGTAAAACTATTCATTGTGAGGATAAAAGGGAAAGTTTGCTGGATATTTTGCTTTCAGCAACCGACTGGATGCACGCTTGCGGTGGAAAGGGACGGTGCACCTCGTGCAAAGCTCGGATTCTTACAGGATCTGAGCATTTGTCGGGAAAAACAAGACCAGAAGACCAGTATGCTAAATTGAATAAATTGCGAAGTGATGAGCGCCTCACCTGCCAGACCTATATTTCCGGAGATGTGACGGTGGAGGTACCAAAAGAAACACAGTTACCACATTTGAATTATTCAGAATAATGTTTGTAGAACCGCATATCGGTAAAGGAACGCTCCGTAGAGGGGGCTGGATTGAAGTGGTTTGCGGGTCCATGTTTTCCGGTAAGACCGAGGAGCTAATCCGACGGTTAAACCGGGCCATGCTGGCCAATCAGCATGTGGAAATTTTTAAACCTGCTGTAGATAAACGATACGATAAGGTGAAGATCGTTTCCCATAAGGACTCAAGCATCCCGTCTACTCCGGTCAATTTTTCCAATGACATCCTTTTACGTGCTGGTGATTGTGAAGTAGTCGGTATTGATGAGGCACAGTTCTTCGATGATGACATTGTGAGCGTCGCTGATCAGCTGGCTAATCAGGGGAAACGAGTGATTGTGGCAGGGCTGGATATGGATTTTAAAGGAAGACCGTTTAAACCTATGGACTCTCTGATGGCCATAGCCGAGTACATTACTAAGGTGCATGCAGTGTGTATGCAGTGTGGAAATGTAGCTTCTTATTCCCATCGACGTACTAAATCCAAGAAAACAATAGTTTTAGGTGAAAAGGATATTTATGAGGCACTTTGCAGATCATGCTTCCATGAGGCAATGGGTGCTAAATAGCTTGTTTGCGCTATTGGCAAGCAGCCTTTTGGCCCAAAATATTGCGATCGGAACATGGAGAACACACTTTAGCTACTCCAATGCAAAGCATTTGGTCAATACCGCTGACAAATTATTTTGTGCATCACAAAATGGCCTGTTCTCTCGCGTGATTTCTACTGGTGAAACACGTAAACTTTCCAAGATTGATGGACTTTCCGATGTAGGCATTTCAGCTCTCAACTATAACAGCTCTCAAAATATACTAGTCATCGGATATCGATCCGGTTTTATTGATTTTGTATTTGAGGATCAAATTCTTTCCATCGCTGACCTGGCCAATACCAATCTGGATGTCAACAAAACAATAAATGCGGCCACTTATGGTAATGACCTCACCTATCTGGCAACAGATATTGGTATTATCGTTGTAAAAACCTTAACAGCAGAAATCAAGGAAAACTATGTCAATATTGGATCCGGAGGTAATCAGGTAGCTGTTTTGGATATTTATCTTCGAAACGACTCACTATTTATCCAAACAGACGAAGGGATCCAATCAGGGAGTCTCAATAAAAACCTGCTGGACTTCAGTAATTGGAGACGGTATCCGGGAAGTAGCTCCTATACCAATCTGGTTAAAGTAGGGAATGAGATTTATGCCAAGTCAGGGATCAACCTTCTTAAATTATCATCTAACTGGAACGATACAGGCATTGATCTGCCAAGTGGTGCAAGCAAATTGTTTGCTGTTGATGACGCGTTAATGACAGCTGAATCAGGAAACATTTATGCACTTAATACTAACACTTTTGAGTTAGTCTCTACAGTAGAAGAGTCAACCATCAACGACATTATAAGCGATGGAAACACGTTGTATTTTGCAACCGAAGAAAATGGCTTAGTCGATCAAAATGGAACTAAATTAAATCCGGATGGACCCATATCAGACAACTTCTCAAATTTCAGAGTCTTAAGCAATGAGATGTTCGGCTTTCATGCTCCTTCTCCCTTTTCTTATGATGGCTCCATACAAGAGTCGGCTTTCTCAGTATTCTCCAATGGCAGTTGGGAAACCCGATCCATAGAGGGGTTTTACAATGTTTCGGATATCGCTGATGCTAATGGTGTTCGGTACTATGCCTCCATTGGTGCCGGCTTATATAATGAAGCTTCCGAAACAATAATAAAAGACATACCGGGGAGTTCACCTACCCCTGACACAGTTGTTACTGCCTTGGCCGGGAATGACTTACTTTGGGTGTCCAGCTTTGGGAGTGACAACCCCATTCATATTTTAGAAGCAGATGATACCTGGACATCACTCACAAGCAACCTGCTTTTTACCAATGAGATTTTAACCATTGACTTATCAGAAACCGGCATTGGCTGGCTAGGGGCATCATCCGGAGCTATAACTGTTTTTGATCCATCTGATCAAAGTGCCGATATACTCAACTCAGCTGACGGCCTTCCTTCATCCTTCATTGACATTGACATTAGTGTAGAGGACAATGCCTGGGTGGCAACACCAAGAGGCCCGGCTGTTTTTCCTGACGCCTCGTTTATTTTCTTTAGTTCTGAAGCTTTAAGACCCACATTCGAAAACCGTGTTCTTTTTGAAGGAGAGGCCATCAATGCGGTAATAACCGATGGTGGAAACCGGGTGTGGTTTGGAACGAATAATGGAATTTGGGTTTATGATGAAAATACATCCGAACAAGTGGCTGTCTTTAACGAAGGCAACAGCCCACTCCCTTCGAATAGAATCATTCAAATGGAGTACAATGCTTCCAACGGAGAAGTATTTATATATACTGACAAAGGAATGGTTTCTTATCGCAGCTCATCCTCAATTGGCTCCAGGGCTCATCGCAATGTGACTATTTTTCCAAACCCTGTAAGGCCGGAATATCAGGGACTAGTGGGATTATCAGGCCTGGCGCAAAACGCAAATGTGAAGGTCACCGATTTAAACGGGAATCTGGTAAAAGAACTAAACGCCAATGGAGGTACTGCCTCATGGGATCTGCGGAATGTAAGGGGCGGAACAGTGAATACCGGCATCTATTTGTTCTTTAGTGCTACCTCGAGTGGGGAAGAGACTTACATTGGAAAAGTAGCTGTCATACGCTAATGGTAGTTAAGTCAAAAGGGATTGTTCTCGGATATATCAAATACGGTGATAACTCTATTATCGTCAGAATTTTTACAGAAGATTTCGGATTTGGATCTTACATAGTTAATTCGATCAGAAGCCAAAAGTCAAAGAAGAGCATCGGTTATTTTCAGCCATTTTCTATATTAGAACTGGTGATGTATGTGAAAGAAAGCCGTGACCTCCAGCGCATATCTGAGTTTAAAAACCATATTCCACTACATCATCTACACAGTGACCCAACAAAAAACGCAGTAACCCTTTTTCTCACAGAGGTTTTTTCAAAATTGCTTCAGTCTGAGCAGTCACCCAATCAACAACTTTTTAATTTTGCTAAGGAATCAATTCAGGCATTTGATACAATCAAGGAAGGAGTTGCCAATTTCCATTTGCAGTTTTTATTGAAGGTGGGGCCTTATTTGGGATACGCAATCGATGAAATTGATCATTTATTCAGTTCTGTGGAACAAACGGCACCTTCATCTGAAGAATTTCAGCGAATAGAAGCATTGATGCAGGAAGACTATGGAGCGAATATTCAAATGAATAGAACTTCCCGAAGCGCAATTCTGGAAGCCATTCTGAATTATTATCAGCACCATGCACATATTCCAAGGCCAAAATCATTGGATGTATTGCGCAGTATTTTGAATTGATTTTCGGTTGATTTTATTCTGAATTAAATTGTAGTACTAATCTAAGAGTCATGGCAGAGATATTATACGATCAGGTTCCCTCACTGGACCTGGCAGATTTTACCAGCGGTTCCCCCGAAAAGAAGCAAGCATTTGTTAGCGCTTTGGGTGAAGCGTATACAAATATTGGGTTCGTGTCAGTCAAGAACCACGGTTTATCAGATGATCTGACTAAAAATCTGTATGCAGCTGTTGAGAAGTTTTTTCGGTTGCCCGACGAGGTTAAAAAGAAATATGAAATCATAGAGCTAGCTGGACAAAGAGGATACATCAGCAAAGGGCGAGAAAAAGCTAAAGGCAGAAATACGGGAGACCTCAAAGAGTTTTTCCATGTGGGGCAGCCTGAGCAGAATCAAAGAGAAGATTATCCTGAAAACATCTGGCCCAATGAAGTTCCTGAGCTGGAGAAGTACACCACAGAAGCATACCTCACTTTATTAAAAGCCGGTATGCAAATGCTACGGGCGATTGCTTTATACCTGGAGCTACCTGAAGATTATTTTGATAAGAAGGTGAAAGAAGGAAACAGCATCCTTCGTCCGATCCATTATTTCCCAATTGATGACCCGGACTCACTACCACCTGATGCGGTTCGTGCTGCTGAACATGGAGATATCAACCTCATTACACTTCTGATGGGAGCCAGTGCCGATGGATTGCAGGTGCTGCGTAGAGACGGAAAGTGGATTCCTATTACTGCCCTGCCGGAGCAAATCGTGGTGAATGTAGGAGATATGCTGGAGCGACATACCAACGGAAAGCTGAAGTCTACCATCCACCGTGTAGTGAATCCTCCGCGTGAACTTATGCACACTTCCCGATTCTCTATTCCATTTTTTATGCATCCGGTTTCAGAAATGGACCTGACATGCCTTGAAAATTGCATTGATGAGGAACACCCGAAAGCATTTGAAGATATCACTGCCGGAGAGTTTTTAGATGAACGATTAAGAGAAATCGGACTCAAGGCATAGGTAATGTCAATCAGACGGGTACGAAATATCATTTTTTTGAAAGATGTCTCTGTGTTGTCTCTCACCGCTTTTGGAGGGCCGCAGGGACATTTTGGCATGTATTTGGACCTGTTAGTTCAAAAAAGGGCCTATCTAACGGAAGAAGATCTAATAGAGCTATATGCATTGTGTCAGATACTTCCAGGCCCTACTTCCACACAGACAATCACTGCTCTGGGATATAAAATAGGTGGGCCTAACCTTGCATATCTGACGCTGCTCGTATGGATGCTCCCTGCGTTTTGTATCATGACATCCCTCGCTATTCTAGTCACCACAGCTCAGGATTTAAATATATCCTTGGATTTTCTACGGTTCATTGAACCGATTGCCGTGGGTATTGTGGCATATTCCTCTTATCGTATTGCAATCAAAGTTGTAAATACAAAGGTCGGAGTTGGCTTAATGATACTTTCTGCTTTTGCCTCTTTTGTTTTTAAATCACCATACGCATTCCCCGTACTGATCATATTTGGTGGGCTCGCGACAACATGGAAATATAAGAGACAACCAATCGAAGAAAAGGAACGAATCAACATAAAATGGGCCAACCTGATTTTATGGATTTCAGTACTGATAGCTGCTGCGATACTAGGGGGAGTAACACAGTATCAACCGATCAAATTATTTGAGAATTTCTACAGGAATGGAAGCTTGATTTTTGGTGGTGGACAAGTGTTGGTTCCTCTACTTTATACAGAGTTTGTTGAGTTTAAGGAATACCTCACAGCTCAGGAATTCATCTCCGGATATGGATTTGTTCAGGCTATTCCCGGTCCTGTCTTTTCATTCAGCGCATATGTAGGTGCAATGAGTTCGCGTGACTTTGGGATAGGAGGGCAGATACTGGGAGCAAGTGCGGCTGCAGCGGGGATTTTCTTGCCAGGCACATTTTTAATCTTCTTCATTATCCGATTTTGGGAGCAGCTGAAGAAATACCGAATAGTAAAAGCTTCCCTTGAGGGAATAACGGCTGTCAGTGCGGGGATGGTAATTGCAGCCGCCTTTCTATTATTCACGCCAATGGAGCAAAAACCAATCAATTTTATTTTGCTCTTTGGTACAGTGGGGATGATGCATTTCACAAAAGTGCCTACTCCGATAATCATTTTGGTCGGATTGATTTTCGGAATCATACTGGCATAAAAAAAGCCTCACCGATGGTTCGATGAGGCTTTGTATCCTGTTTTGTTGGATTAGTTTCCTGCAGGTGGATCAATACCTAGCTTCTTCAATACAAGATTGGTTACGTTATCCTCTTCTCTTGCATAAAGTAGTATGTTGCTACCTCCCGCACTCATGTTAAATACATGCGTATATCCATTCTCTTTTGAGATTTGCTCTATGGCAGTTCCAATTTTTTCGAATACCGGCTGCAGCAATTTATTTCGCTTGCTGATCATTGAGTTTTGTGCATTTTGCTCAAACTCCTGGATAGAGGTCTGAAGGTTCACAATCTCATTTTCTTTATCGGCACGCACTACATCTGTGTAGTTAGCTGCGTTTTGCTGATAATCCGCCACCTTGGCTTGGTAATCAGCGTATTTAGCCTCTAGCTGAGCAGACAACTGCTTGTCATAAGCAGATAGCTCACTTTCAATTTGTTTTGCTTCCGGCATTAGGCTCAAAACGTACTCTACATTTGTATAGCCTACTTTTAACTGCGCCATTACTCCAAAACCGATCACAGCAAGGGCAGTACTTAGTAAAATTCTAGCTTTCATATCAAATTAACTTTATTCGTTTTTATAGTTCGGGCGCTAGCCCTTTTGGTTGTTAAGGTTCAATTATTATGCTCAATTATTTCCGACACTCTGATTTTCTACCAATCCAAGATCTTCAAGTACAAAATCAGTATAATCATGGATGGGATCTGTGTAGATCATCACCAGGTCTCCGGATTTATCAAATACTATTTGAAGGCGATTGTTCTTTGCAACTCGCTCTACCGCTTCGAAAACCTGATCCTGAACTGGTTTGACCAACTCCTTTTTCTTCAAAAAGTATAGTCCGTCAAAACCAAAGATAGACTGCTGATATTCCTTCACCTCTTTCCACTTCCTTTCAATCTCAGCATTGCGTTCCTCCCACATTTCCTTCGTGAGCAATACTTCTTCTGCCTGCAATTCTACTTCCATTGCTTCTACCTGCTGGTATAACTCCTGGATTTCTTTTTCCCATCCCTTGGCTAGTTTTTCAATCTCCGCCTGAGCATCTTTATACTCCGGCATTTTTTCCAAAATATATTGGGTATCTACATACCCAAATTTTTGCGCAAATGTAACAGCAGTAAAAAACAGACCAAAAAGCAGTAATGATATCTTTTTCATAAGTTTCCTATTTAGACACTCACATTAGCGTATCTGTTGGCCAATGGAGAAGTGGAACTGCGGACCGGCATTTTGAAGTGAGCCCGGTACCCGGTCAAATCCGTAAGCCCAGTCAATTCCCATAAGTCCAAACGCTGGCATGAAGATTCTAAGGCCTACACCTGCAGATTTTTTTATGTTATATGGATTAAACTCTGCAAATCTATCCCAGTTGTTACCTCCCTCAACAAAAGTAAGTGCATAAATAGTCGCCGACTGAGCCAATGAAATTGGATATCGAATCTCCATTACATACTTATTGAATAGGGTACCACCTTCGATATTGTTTTCTCTATCAAATGGGGTGATCGAATTGTTTGGGTATCCTCTCAATCCTACCACATCTGTTCCTAACAGGAAGTTTTGTCCAGTCAAACCATCCCCACCAAGCTGGAATCTTTCAAATGGTCCTACATCAGCCTTGCTTGTATATGAGCCAATGTATCCAAAGTGAGCCCTTGCAGCCAATACTAATTTCCCGGCTAATGTTAAGTAATACTTACTATCAAAGTTCCACTTATGATACTCCAGCCACTTAAACCTTTCCTGAGCTGTTGCATTTTCATAGTCCAGGTTTCTCCACAGTGAATATGGAGGCGTAAATGATGCTGCCAATGAAATACTAGAGCCATTTCGCGGGTACATTGGTTGACTCACTGAGCTTCGTCCAATTGAAGTATTGAAAGTCACACTATTTGCATCCCCTGTTTGAAAGCCTAATGATCTACTGTTAAACTGGAACAAATCATATCGCTGATAGGAGATTCCGGTACTTACGGTAAAGAAGTCATCCGGCCACTTCACTCGTCTTCCAAGAGATGAAGAAATACCTGTTACCTTCAACCATCCCAGTGTTTCATTTGTAAACCTGTTGATGGATCGCTGGATGGATTTGCTGTAGCTCAAGCCAAAAGAGTTGGGATTTCTTCCACCCAACCACGGCTCAACGAAACTGAATGAGTAACTCTGGAAGGTTCTACCGTTTGCCTGAAAACGAAGTGACAAGCTTTGACCGTCACCCACAGGTAAGCCTCTCCAATGTTCCGGCTTGGTGATGTTTCTTACTGAGAAATTATTAAACGAAACACCAAAGGTTCCCACAAACCCAAAGGCTCCTCCCCATCCTCCGGAAAGCTCAATTTGATCATTTGACCGTTCAACAAGCTGCCACTCTATGTCAGCAGTTTCGTTCACAGGATTTGGCACCACATTCGGATTTACTTGCTCCGGATCGAAATAACCAAGCTGTGAAAGCTCTCTTTGCGTTCGTATTAAGTCTGCTCTACTGAATTTATCACCAGGACGAGTTCTTAGCTCTCTCAGGATTACATGATCGTTGGTTTTATCATTACCACTTATTAATACTTTATTAATGGTTGCCTGAGCTCCTTCATAGATTCTCATTTCCAGGTCGATAGAATCCTGAGCCACCCCTACTTCAACAGGGGTAATGCTGAAAAAGAGATAACCATCATCCATGTAAAGTGAGCTGATGTCTACCCCAGTTGGATTGAAGTTTAATTTTTTATTTACAAGGTCTAAATCATAGACATCTCCTTTTTCAATCCCAAGAATACGCTGAAGTTGTTCGTCAGAGTAAATGTAATTTCCTGTCCAGGAAATGTCTCTGAAGTAATACTTATCTCCTTCTTCAATAGTCATGTTGATATTCATGAATTTATTAGAGATGTCGTAAATGGTATCGGAGACTATTTCCGCATCGCGATATCCTTTGGAGTTGTAAAAACTTAAAAGAAGGTCTTTATCTGCCTCATAGTCATCCTTCACATATTTCGAAGGCTTAAAGAAATTGAGGTTTACGTGAGTAGCCATGTACTCTCTCATGTCCTCTTTTGATACTTCTTTGGACTCTTTAATGAAATTGATGAGGTTCGGTGGCCAGATGAGTTTGGCAGTGGTCTCGATGATTTCTGTAGGCAGTGAAAACTTAGGCACCATGCCTGTCTTCTTTAGTTTAGATCTGAGTTTGGCTGAAGTAAACTCATCATTGCCGTCGAACTTGATGTTTCTAATCTTTACTTTCTGACCCTGATCGATGACTACTTTTAGATATGCACTATTTCTAAGAATCGTATCATTTTGCTGAAAAACATCGATTTCGGCATTTAAAAAGCCTTTGCTTTCCATGTACTTCTGTACAGCGAGCTCTGTATTCTTTATCACAACATCGGTCAAAACCTTGCCTCTAATAAGACCGATTTTCTCTTCAATCTCTCCCTGTTTGGTTTTATTTACTCCTTCAATGATGTATTTGGTCAATCGTGGACGCTCAGTAAGCTCAATGATCAACCATATTTTATCTCCTTCCACCTTGGAGGCGTAGATAGAAACATTACCAATAATTCCCTGATTCCAAAGCTTTTTAATGGCCGTTGTGATCTCATCTCCCGGCACTTTTATCTTATCACCAACTCGTAAGCCGGACAAAGAGATCAGTGCGTTATTGTCAAGGAATTGTACCCCTCTCACTTCAATATCTGCGATTTCATACTCCTTCGGGCTAGAGTAGTTGATGGAAACACCACCTGTTTGATTAGATTGGTCCCTTCCAAATACTACCTGAGAGTATACTTCACCGATGGCAAACAAAGCCACAACTATAATTAATGCTTTCTTCATGCTTTCACTTGATCACTCGTCTTTCCAAATCTTCGCTCTCTCTTCTGGTAAGAGATAATTGCTTCATGTAAATCTTTTTTTCTAAAATCAGGCCAAAGTACATCAGTAAAATGTAATTCTGAATAAGCAAGTTGCCACAAGAGGAAATTACTTATCCGCATTTCACCACTTGTCCTTATTAACAAATCAGGATCAGGCATCCCCTTAGTAGATAGATGCTCATCTATGTCTGATGGTTCGATGGAGGTCATTCCTTTTTCCAAAATATCATTTACAGCTTGTACAAGATCCCATTTGCCACTGTAGTTAAGCGCCAACACCAATTGCATTCCGGTATTTTCACTTGTTAATTCAACTGCTTCTTCCAATCTGCCTTGAGCGTTTTTCGGAAGACCTGAAATATCACCAATTGAAGCAAGTTTGATATTGTTTTTCTGAAGTGTCGGCAATTCATCTTTAATGGTATTTACCAACAATGACATCAAACCATCCACCTCATATTTAGGTCGATCCCAGTTTTCAGTAGAAAACGCATACAAAGTCAGGTATTCCACGCCAAGCTCTGCACTGCCTTCAGTTGCACTACGTACCGCCTCAATTGCATTTTGGTGGCCAAATATTCGCTTCACCCCCTGCTTTTGAGCCCATCGTCCATTGCCATCCATAATCACCGCGATGTGCTTAGGGATGTTCTCACTCGATATTTGGTTTCTCAGTTCGTCCAACGCCATTTTCAAAAAGGCTACAAAAATGGGCTTTTTTTTACTTAAAGGGAATGGTAACCAATGATTTAACTTCTATTAACGGGAAAGAATTGATTGGTTAGGTCTATATGGGAATGGGCACGGTACATTAAAGAGTGTTATACTAAAGGTAATACCTGTAAAAAAGTACCAGTCATCATCCTTTGGGTTACCGTATTGATAATCTTTTATGGTCTGATCATTGTCTGAAATACCATCTAAATAATCAAAAAATGTCTTCCGTGCTCCCGCCTCTATCCCTATTGTGTATTTCTTTTGAATGAGGTGCTTAAAGCCTACTCCAACAGGTAATACAGGTTGAATCTTGCCTACGCCTTCACTCGTAGGAGCATCAGCAAAATTGATAAATCCGATTCCTCCAAAAATGTATGGAGAGTATTTAATGCGAGCATTCTCAGTTTTAAAGTCCAAAAAGTGATACTCGAATACTGACGATACTTCCAGAATTGTAGAACTAAACGAATGCCCTCTTTCAACTGCAAATGCATCTATCGGCGTTTCTGAGCCTTTAACAGTTCCCACAGTTAAGGCCAGCCTCAGTGTCACTATTTCAGAGAAATTCATTCGATAAAACCCGGTTCCAGCCAGCGAGCTGGTACTAAAGCTATAACCCCTGACCAAGTCTCCGGAATAATTCATAGCACCTACTCCTCCTCCAAACTCAATGAATTGCGAGAATGAGGATAGACTGATTAACAGTAGGGAAAAAGAAAGTGCTTTTCGCAATGCTTACCTGTATTTTGCTCTTCGTCGTGTGGTTCCCCCGAGCACATAACTCAATTTAATTTGAGTCATGAAGAACATATCATCATCATCAGGATTACCTCGACGAGAGCCATCTATTCCTGAACCAACGTTTCCTTCGATGTAATAATTGTGTCCCTGACCGTGGTTATTTATAATTCGAAGAGACGATAAGTCCCGTGCATCTCCTTTTGAGCTGACCGGTACTGCACCTCTATCTGACATGATTCTTGCCAACGGGTCATCGAATTGTTCAAGACCAACATAATTAGTACTTACATCATCCAGGTAGTCTGTAAAAGCATATCGTAAACCAAGCTCAAGCGCTGCAGTAAATTGAGTGCCCGGAAGTCTCATTTGAGCACCTACTGCTACCGGAACCGCAAAAGAAATTGATTTATACGGTTCAACTATCCCTAAATTTTGACCTTCAGTACCTAGCGGTCGTAGCTTCACCCACTCACCCGCCTGTGGTGCTGCTGTGGTTGCATCGGTACCTTCACTTTGATAATCAAAGTCGGGTACCTTACCCATAGGTTCGTGATGGAAAACTGTACCTCCAATTGACAAATAGGCATTGAATGGCAGACGTGCGTTTGGTCCTCCATAATTTGGTATTAAAAATATTTGAAGGGCTAAGCGGAATTCTTTTATATCGTTTCTAAAACTGAGATTTCGGGCATATCGTGGAAATCCATCTTCCGATCCCGGGTCTGAGGCAAAATCATCTCCAAAAATTCGCACCCAATTCAGCTCTGCAGTTACTGCCATAGAGTGATGAAACTTATATCCACCTAACAAACCGAATCCGGGACGTGTAAATGAGATGTCCGTACTGGCTGCTTTATTCACAGGTGCTAAATCACCAAAGTAGTTTCCGGCGTTTATCTGAGCTCCAACGAAAATGTATGGTTCAAATCGTCCGTATCCACGAACACCACCCTTATAGTGTGATACCTTTCTATTGGTCTGTCTTCTTTTTTTGTATTTATTCCTGCGCTGAGCCTCAGCTTGATCAGCCAGACCTATCATCACGATAGAAAGAATAATTACTAGTAGGTTTCTGAGTTTCATAATTCACTCTTTATAACACAAAAATACGAGTTAGATTATTCTAATCGTATTTAAACTGAACAAAATAGCTGATTGTCAAAGCTTAAAACTATGCAATCCATTGTCTTTTTCATCCCATTTTTAGGATGATTCGACAAAAAGAACCTAAAAATTACATTTAATTTCTCTTATCAAAGCCCCATCCCAGCTTATTTCTAATGGTATCCGGAAAGTTTATTCCTTCAATACGAATCAATTTCGCTTTGAAGGGAGCCTTTTTTACAACGATATTTACGTCATTTTCAATGGTCTCGGATCTGGAATCAAGTGATATCAGAAAGCTTCGGTTTCTGGTTTCTATTTCAAATCGCAATTCTGAATCATCTGAAACTATCAATGGGCGCACATTCAAATTATGCGGACTTACTGGCGTGATAACAAAATCTTTTGAATCAGGCATCATTAATGGTCCTCCACAACTTAAAGAGTAGCCGGTGGAACCAGTTGGAGTTGCTACCATTAATCCATCCGCCCAATAGGTATTTAGGTATTGGTCATTGATGTAACACTTGACCATGATCATTGCAGAAGAATCCTTCCTTAAAATAGCGCATTCGTTGAGTGCATAGTTTTTGCCTTCAAATAGATCAAGGTTGGTTTCGAGAGAAATCAATGCTCTGCTCTCAATCTCATAATTTCCTTTGAATAATAAGTAGAGTGACTCCTTGATATATTCTTTAGCGATTGAAGCCAAAAAACCCAGTCGCCCCATGTTTATCCCGAGGATTGGTACTTCTGTCGCTCCTACCCAAAGCAATGTTTCCAGGAATGTACCATCTCCTCCAAGGCTGAAAACTGCTCGAAAGTCCGATGATATTTGATCAACGATTTTGTCACCTTTGATGAGCTTTTTGTTCCTTGATTTAAAGAGAGATGTAAACCAAATTTCAACACCTTCTATCTCCAGTCGGTCTATGATTTGAGTCAGGTATTTTTCAGAATCAGGCTCTAGCACAAGTCCATGCAAAGCAATTTTCTTTACGTCGCTCATGGATCCAAAAATTTCATTAAGAGTCCAAATCTATCTTTTTCATCAAATGAGTTGTCTTCTGTATTGAATGATGATGTCACTTTATAGCCACTTTTAGCTAAACCGGTAGCGATCTGATTGACATCCTGGTGATTAATTCGCAAAACGATCTCTATCAATGAGGGATCATCCTGGTCAGGCTTTACGTTGGCTCCCAGCAGGGTAGAGCCATTCATCTCAACAACGCGAGAGATTTCTGAAAGCGAGTAATCATTCAAGCTTGATTGCAATGTCACAATTGCCCCTACTGAATTAACAATTGCTGTTTTTGCAAATTCTCTCAAAATATCTGAGATAAGGACCACACCCAGGAATTTGTCTTCCCTAATGACAGCCACCATATCCATTCGATGCTCATTCTGCACTTTGAGTATGTCATAATAATGACTACTAGCAGCAATTAAACACGACTGTCCAATTAAGGGATACGCGCCTACCTCTGAATGAAAAATCTTTGAATCATATAATAATTCTTCAGACACGAACCCTAACAGTTTTTCACCCTCTACAACAGGCAGTTCTTTTACTCTGAATTCATCCATCCACTGCTTAGCACGCGCAATGTCATCGCTCGGCTTCAGTGGTGGTACCATATAATTTATGAGTTGCTCGGCAATCATTTTATTACATTTTGAGTGATATATGTATCCTTTTCTGGCAAATTATCCATTGAATCAATCAGGTCTCTAATGAACGGCAAAACCTGACTTAACCATTCAAATATTGTAGGACCTATATCTACAATATACGGAAAAATGATAGTATCGTCTGCATATCTTCTTTGGATTTCAAAACCTACAGATTCAAATACCCAAAAGACAATGCTTATTATAAAAGCCCATTTTACGACCCCTGCAAAAGCACCTACCAAATTGTTTAATGATCCAAAAATGGTCATATCGATCATGCTCTTTAAGGCCTTGGCTCCAGCTTTGATCGCCAGGCTTAGGAGAACAAACAATCCAATAAAAACCAACACTGCAGCTATCTCAAAATAGCTGCTCCCACCAAATAATCCTTTGGAAACAGGAATAGTTAGTTCTAAAGCCAGAAAAAGACCAATGAAAAACGCTGCAAATGAGCATACTTCTACAATAAATCCTCTGGTGTAACCCTTAAACGCACCAAGACCTAAGAGTGCCAGAATAATAATATCGAGTGTCTCCAAATTAGCTTAGCAGTTTTTTAGCTAACGTAGAAATCATTTTTCCGTCTGCTTTGCCGGCCAGTTTTTTTGTTGCAGCTCCCATCACTTTTCCCATATCCTGCGGACCCGAGGCTCCCACTTCTTCGATTACTTTTTTGACTTCAGCTTCTACCTCTTCTTCAGAAAGTTGCTTTGGAAGAAAGCTTTCAATTACAGCCAATTCAGACTTTTCCGTTGCAGCTAGATCATCTCTTCCCTGCTGTTCGAAAACTTCGATGGAGTCTTTTCGCTGCTTTGCAGCTTTTGTCAAGAGCTTCATTTCTGCATCTTCAGAAAGCTCTCCACCTCCTCCTTTTTCCGTTTCAGCTAATAGAATCTGGGATTTAACTGCCCGTAGTGCTCTCAGACGGTCTTTGTCTTTGTTGAGCATCGCTTGTTTTATTTCTGATTCAATTGTGGATTTTAAACTCATAATCATTGTTTTTAAATGAACAACTTTGCGAAGAAAAACATTCTTAAGCTATGACCCAACTAAGTGTAAATATCAACAAGTTCGCAACCCTTAGAAATGCAAGGGGTGGAGACAACCCAAACGTGGTTCAGGTGGCTAAGGATTGTGAGCGTTTTGGTGCTCAGGGAATCACTGTTCACCCCCGACCGGATGAAAGACACATTACTAAACAGGATGTTTATGACTTGAAGGATGTTGTCACAACCGAGTTTAATATTGAAGGATATCCTGATGATCGGTTTATGAAAATCATTGAAGAAGTACGGCCTGCACAGGCCACCCTGGTGCCCGATCCGCCAGATGTGCTGACCTCCAATGCCGGCTGGGATACAATCAAAAATGAGAAAATGTTGTCAGAAATCATCCGTCAGATCCAAAGCTGGGGAGTGAGAACTTCCATTTTCATTGAGCCGGAAAATAAACTGATGGATGGGGCTAAGAAGTGCGGTACTGATCGAGTGGAGTTGTACACAGAGATGTATGCTTCAGCTTATCATGCTGATAAAGAAAAAGCCATTGCTGATTATGCACAGTCATCTAAACATGCGCGTGAGATTGGTTTGGGGTTAAATGCCGGCCATGATCTGGACTTAAAAAACCTTAACTTTTTAAAGCTACAAATTCCGTATCTTGAAGAAGTTTCAATTGGACATGCACTGGTTTGTGATGCCATTTATTATGGATTGGAAAACACCATCCAGATGTATTTGCGAGAGTTGAACAAATAATTTTGCTAAACATTTTAGTAAAATGCTTATTTTTGATTGATGGAAATTTCTAGCTTGATTTTTTTAGTGGTGGGTTTAGCCATTGGGGTGCCAATGGGTTGGTTGGTCTATAGAGTAAAAGGTAACCGGAACGTTCCTGAAAGTGATGAATTGAAAATTCAGCTGAAGCTCGAAATGGAGCGCTCAAAGAAACTGTCTGAAGAGCTTCAGGAAATCAACCAAGAACTCAGACGAGAACGAGAAGAAGTTATCCATCTGAACAATCAGAACGCTACCTTAAAAGCCAATTATCAAAACCTTCAAACCAGACTTGAGGAGCAAAAAGGAGAGCTGGGTCAGCTTCAGGAAAAATTCACTACTGAGTTTAAGAATCTCGCAAATGAGATTTTCGAGGAGAAGAGTAAGAAGTTTACTGATCAGAATAAAACGAATCTACACGAACTCTTAAATCCGCTTGGTCAGAAACTAACGGAGTTTGAGAAAAAGGTAGAACAGACTAATAAGGAAAGTCTGGAAAGAAGTACGGCACTTCGAGAGCAGATCATCGGATTACGTGAGCTAAACGATCGAATGACCAAAGAGGCTGAGAACCTAACCAAAGCACTCAAGGGAGACGTAAAAATGCAGGGTAATTGGGGTGAGGTTATTTTGGAGCGAATACTTGAAAAATCCGGACTTGAGAAAGACCGGGAATACTTCGTTCAGGAGACACTTCACTCTGAAGCCGGCAGAAGATTACGACCTGATGTAATCATCAAATTACCTGACAACAAAAATCTGGTCATCGACGCGAAAATGTCTCTGGTTGCGTACGAGAAATTCATGAATGAGGAGGATGAGGCTAGAAAAGAACAACATCTGAAAGATCACATCCTATCTGTAAAAGCGCATGTAAAGGGACTGGCCGAGAAGAATTATCATCAGCTATTCGATGGTGGATCGTTGGATTATGTACTGATGTTTGTCCCAATTGAATCCGCTTTTTCATTAGTAGTTCAGCATGGCGGAGAGCTTTACAATGATGCACATGAAAAGAGCATTATTATCGTTAGTCCGGCCACTTTGGTTGCCACGCTTCGAACCGTTTCCAGCATTTGGAAGCATGAATATCAAAATAGAAATGCATTGGAGATTGCCAGACAGGGTGGGGCGCTTTATGATAAATTCAAAGCGTTTGTTGATGACCTGATAGAAGTTGGGAAGTCTCTGGATAAATCAAAACAGCAGTATGGTCAGGCCATGAACAAGCTGGTCGAAGGAAAAGACAACCTCATTCGAAAAACAGAACGACTCAAAGAGCTAGGCTCCAAGACCTCAAAATCGATGGATGAAAAACTCTTACATCGTGCTGGAGCCAAAGACGATGAGGACACTCCGGAGTTGTTTTAATCGTAAGTTTGCACTTTAATTTTTTGAGATGGAATTGACTTCAGACAATAAGCTGAAAAATATCATTGTGGTAGGTGATCGTGTATTGATCAAACCTGTAAAAGAGCCCCAAAAAACTTCCAGTGGGATTTACCTTCCTCCCGGGGTTCATGAAAAAGAAAAAGTACAAAGCGGATACATCGTAAAAGCCGGTCCGGGATATCCGATACCTCATGCTGTTGAAGAGGAAGAATGGAAACCTGAGGATGAAAAAATCAAATACATCCCTTTGCAAGCTAAAGAAGGTGATTTAGCAATTTTTCTTCAGAAAGGAGCTTTCGAGGTGCAATACAATCAGGAAAAATACTTCATCGTTCCACAATCTTCCATTCTGATGTTGGAACGGGAAGAAGACTTATTCGATTAATTGTAATTTCCTGCCATTTCTTAAGAGATTATTCGGTTAATTCTTACTTTTATAAAAGATTAACCGAATGAGAAGATGCGAATCCTAATTGGCCTTCTAATTCTATGTGCAACCTACCCGTTATCTGCTCAGGACGAAAAGCCATTTCAGGTATTGGTTGCCAAATATGCCAATATTTACGGTACACCTGTAGAACCACTTCAATACGTTGATGATGTAACTTCAATCGAGATAGCTGATGGTGGATTTGTAAGCCTGGTTCATGAAGGAGGAACCACATATGAACATACTGAAACAATTTTCACCTTCTACCTAAAACCGGAAAAGTTTAAGGATCGGAGTGAGCGTCCGATGTTGGATGTCTTGTATAAAGACAGTACCGTCTTTGACCCTACTAAAATAATTACCGTATTATATCCCCCTTTTGATCGGTCGGGTTATCTGGTTTGGAATGAAAATGATCCATTTGAAGTTTATTGGCACCTGTATGATGAGCCGGTTGTCAACTATGTACTATCCGTCAGTGATAACAATGGAAACAAAATTCAGGATTTCAGAACTCAACCATCACGCTACCAACTTAAGCCAGAAACTTATGGATTGAGTGACGGAATTTTCAACTTCAAAATCAGTAGCACATTTGCCGGAGAGACTATTGAATCCAAAAATTACACGGTCAAATTAGAACCCGGGAAGGTCTATGAAAAAAAAGCTGCTGACTTAATTATTAAAGCATTGGATTTGGAACTTAGTCCGGAGCTCGCCTTACCTGTCTGGCAAGAAGCATTGGAAATGCCAAATGGAAAATTCTATAAATCGCTATTCGTAAAGTTTTTGATTCGAAATGCTGATGCACTGACGGCTAATGGCCAAGATGTGCAGCAGCTTCTTTCGCAAAATAGGTAAGGATCATATCTGCCCCCGCTCTTTTAATAGAAAGTAGCGATTCCATCATTGCCCTATCAGCATCCAACCATCCTTTTTCTCCGGCTGCTTTTATCATGGCATATTCCCCGGAAACATTGTAGGCAGCAATCGGAATGTTAAAATTTGATTTCAATCGCTGAATGATATCCAGATAAGCAAGCGCAGGTTTCACCATTAACACATCGGCCCCCTCATTGAAATCAAGCTCCGCTTCGACAATTGCTTCATCACTGTTTGCCGGGTTCATTTGGTAGGTTTTCTTGTCGCCAAATTTTGGAGCTGAGTCCAAAGCATCCCTAAACGGACCATAAAATGCCGAGGCATATTTGGCAGTGTAGCTCATGATGCCTGTATTAGTATAGCCCTGTTCGTCCAATACATTTCTCAAATAGCCGACACGAAAATCCATCATGTCCGAAGGGCCGATCATATCCACTCCCGTCTCCGCCTGAGCCAGAGCCATCTGTCCTAAGATATCGAGCGTTTCATCATTGAGGATTTTGCCGTCCTCCACGATTCCATCATGGCCATCGCTACTGTATGGATCCATGGCCACATCAGTAATGATGAGTGCCTCCGGAAACTCTTTTTTGATTTTGGTGAGCGTCTTCAGGTAGAAAAAATCAGGGTCGTAGCTTTTGGTTGCTGTCTTGTCCTTATACTTCTCTTCCACGACAGGAAATACATCAAACCCTTTAATGCCCATTTTGAGACATGCTTCGATCTCTTTCAGCATCAGATCTTCAGAAAGTCGATAAATACCAGGCATGCTTTCAACCTCCGATTTCTTTTTAGTTCCCTCCAAAAGGAACAGTGGGAAGATGAAATCATTCGTAGTAAGTGTGGTTTCCTGCGCCAGGTCTCGGATTGCAGCAGATGCTCTGTTTCTTCTTGGTCTTCTCACCAGATAGCTTCTTTTAAGTTTTTCAAAATGGTACGATCCCGCGTTATTAACGTATGCTTTTTCTTGCTATGCACTTCAGCAGAGATCAGTAAATCAAAAGGATCCCTTGTCCAAGGAATGGTAAGAGCATTATACGTTAGTTCATCAATAGAGTATGGGCTTTTTAATATACCAATCCTATTTTCCATATCATGAAGGAGCCTTATAGCAGGCTTAGTAATCTTTCCTCTTTGATTAAGGTAATGAATTTCGACTCGTGATATTGTAGAATAGAAAAGATCATTTTCCCTAATCAAGCTCAGTGTCGAATCAGAAAATTTATCAAACTCCTCTTCATGGAGCCACAAAATTGCGTGAGTATCAAGGAAAATCATTGCTTGCCATCCAAAATATCAGGTTCTATCCATTCATTGATATCCCAAACTTTAATTTCAGCAAGATCATCAGAGTCACCTTTGATAATACCCTCTTTCTTAAGGTGACTAAGTTTTGATTTTTTGGATGATAACGGCTTAAGCAAAAATTTCTCTCCTTTTCGAGAAACCTCAATAGGCTTCCCAGTCCTTTGTACTTCGTCAAAGACTTTAAAGATGTTCTTTCTAAGTTCTGTTACAGTCATCATTACAAATGTACGCTTTATATTAAAAACGTACACTATTGAATTTTGATTCGCAAAATTTTGCCATCGGTACCGCTGGCATATCCAACTTTTCCTTTCATGCTGATCGCCCAATAGTTAGCTGAATCAAGTTTGATCCAGTTTTGACCCTTATCAACGGTGTAGTCTATACCGCTCGGACCACAGATAAAGGCAAAGATTTCATTGTCAGTTTTGGTGATTGCACTTCCATAAAAAGCGCCTACAGTTTGTGGTTGGCTGGCTAGCTCCCACGTACTTCCACCATCTGTGCTAAACGCACAATTATTTGTGTATTCGTTGGGTTTTAAGAGATCTCCACCCGTAACAACCCCAGAATCACCAACGAAGGAGACGGAGGTGTTTCCGGCAGCATCACCGGTCACTAATGGAGAGTCTACTTCCTTCCATGACTGACCATAATCTTCTGTGGTTAGGAATCTGCAGTTGCCTCCGGCACCTGTTGCTATCCAGGCTTTGCCATTATCACCGGTCGTGACACAAGTGCCACTGGCTGCAAAACCACCTTCGCCTTTGCCTGCTTTGGGCATGTTGGTTGAATCCGCTCTAATCCAGGATTTTCCTCCATCCGATGTAAGTAAAATGTAAGGATAGCTATCAATTGCATCGCCATAAGCAATCCCCCTTTGATCATCCCAAAAACCGATGCAATCAAGAAAGCCTAGCGAATCTTGCATCACAAAATTTTCTTCCCATTTATCTGGTGCGGTAAAAGTGAAAATCCTGGATAGGGGGCCTGATCCTGCACACATCAAGACAGCTTTGTTTTTATTAAACCCATGCACATCTCTAAATTGAAGTGAGTCACCTGTTGGGTGATTGAAAAGCTCCCAAGTATCACCGCCATCTTGTGTTCTGACGAATGTAGCGTCATGCCCACTAATCCAGGTAGTGTTTTCGTCTACGATGCTTATGGCTTGCAACAGCGACTTTGTTGGTGATTCTATGTTTACTATTTGTGGCTTAACCTCCTTTTTAGAACAGCTCACTATTACTAAAGAGATACTTATGAGCTTTAGAAATTTCACGCGTATGCTGGTTTAGTTTGAGTGGATTTTTGAATAGCTGCTACCCATTTTTCGAAGAGTCTTTGCTCGAGTGATAATACATAGTCTGCATGATTTTTCCAGTCACCAAAGAAGTCATCCATCTGTTGGATCATTTCCTCCAGATGCCCTTGCTCTTCTACAACAATCATCCGAACACTTATTTTGCTTTCATTTTCTCGCAGTACCTCTTCATAGATAGGGTACAATTCATCAGCGCGGACTTCAATCGCATACGTCACGAGGAGATAAGCTGCATATTTGAGTTCTTTACCAGAAAAACCAAGCTCATTTTTCAGATACCTACTTATAAAAGTGTCTAGTGCGTGTAAGTATTGGGCGCTTTGTACGGGGGCCAAAAGCTCATGAGATAGGTAGGTTTTACATCCTTCGAATCCGGTTTTTTTAATCTGGCTTTTTAGATAGTAGGCATGGCGTGCCTCTTCTGCGGCATGCTTCAACACAATTTCGTTTACCAAATGATCATGTTCGGAAGCGGAGATTTTTCTGGCTCCAGTATTCTCCATCATGGAGAGGGAGTTGAGCCATTTGGCATGTAGTTTGGGAGAGGATACTATTTGTTTGATGAGTTCTTTAAGATCCATATAGCTTGTTTTGAATTGATATTCAAAGCTAGTGAAGGAGAATGATTGAACAATTTACTTTAGTGTGAAAATAAGTGACTCTATAGGGTTTTGAAGAGCACAGCGATTTGAAGATTAGGTGATTGATTGATTTTAGATTGAAGATAATCATTTTTAACTCACCCCTGAATTTCTTCAGAAATTCCTTCCCCTCTCTAATATTAGAGAGGGGTTAGGGGAGAGTTGATAGGTTTGGCTTTCGAAGGGTATTACGGAGGAGGAAGGAGAGTGGCATCAATAAAGCTCCTTATTCACAAATGGAATGAGCGCCAAAATCACTGCCTGCTCGTAATACTCCGTCCTGCCCAGTAATCCGTTAGTAAGAGAACTGACTGCTCCTCCTTTTTGCTTGGAGTTGTGCTCTTCAAACACCTGATCATTGGCATGACCCAGCTCTACACCCTTAAGCACTAATTCCCTCACTTTTGGCGGAAGGAAAAACGAACTCGTTCGGGAATGGCCCGTTTGATCGTTTGATAAAATGACCACCCAGGCAAAGGCCTCCATACCGTCTTCGGTATCTTCAATTCCTCCCTCTATGCCTACCCAGAAACTTGCTCCCGGGTATTCGTTTTTAATGTGCTTCGCTCGATTTTTGGCCCCTTGTAACGTTTCCTCATTGGTCATGGGTTGGTCGGAGACACCAGAAGGTGCTGAATAACCAATGAACTCTAATGATACCTCAGGAAATACTTGACTAAACCCGTTTTGGGTGCTATTAATTTTGACAGGATTTTTAGAAGCGACAATGATTTTCATCGACCAATTTTTCCGTCGTTATCAATGTCCTGACCCACATGCTTTTCAAGCACGTGTAAGGTGTCCATTAGCAGTTTTCGTGTGCTATCAGCTCTTTTTCAAGCATGTCTACTCGCTCTTCCAACGAAGCTGACTTTACTTTCTGATTTTCAATTTGATCTTGCTGTATTAAGTCCCAAAAAAGTCCCATGTGATTGTTATTGATGTGAAAAGTTATTTCATGTTAGTCTATTCTAACTCAACGTTAATCAAATATATAAGACCTTCTGCTTCCGCTTTACACCTCTGCATCAACCGAATATATATGGTATTAAACTCCAATAGGTTCCTTAAGTGAAAACGATATTCAGTTGAATTTTTTAGTCGTTTGATATCAGTAGGAATCTGACATCCCTCATAATCCGGGCTTGTAGAATCTACAAAGAAGCCATCAAAAAATGAGGGGTCGATGGTTTTCAATTTCAACAGCATCCACTCATTGTAAATATGTTCCATTTCATCATGGTAATCGTAGGTATTCTCATAGAGATGCACCAATACATTTTTTAAGCTATCGTTACTTAAAATGCCAACACCATTAGACTTCAGCGTTTCAAAAGCCTCATCATTTGATACGAACGCAGTAAAAACATTTGTTGCTGCAAAATCAATGCAAAGAGAATCTACAATGGGGTCATCAGATTGGAGCCAGTTGAGGATCTTTTGCTGTGCCTTTACAGACTTCTGATGTTGAGAAATATTGTAGTTGAGATCACTGATATCTTTTTCCAGCCCTATTTTGACTTGTTCAAGGATGCTTCGTTCAAATATTCTTTCTTTTCGGTTTTCATTCCAACTGTTGAGAGCGAAAGCCCCAAGGATACCAATGGTGATGACCAAAATTTCAAGTAAATACTCAGCCCATTTTTCAGAGAGGGTGGTTAAGATGCGTTTCATTCCGAAGGATTTTCCATGCTTTCTAACACTTCTTTCCAATAAGGTGTCTCAGGATCCATCTCCACTATTTCCCTGACACGCTGGATTAATCTGGTGCTGTCTCCTCGACTTTCAATTGCATAAAGTTGATTGTACCATGCTGATCTTTTCTCTTCCATCGTGTTAGCCATCGCTTCAAATTGGAGAGCAACCTGCTCCAGCTCTTCATTTCTGTTTCCTTCTTTTAAAACTTCATATAAATCGGCTTTCTCGCTCATGTGAAACTTTTCCCTAAGAGAGGAATTTGCAATGCCATTGTAAGCCTTCATCATTTGCTCTACTGTCTCATTTTCAAAGACTGATCGAAGTGTGTCTATCAATAGCTTTTTCGGTTTAGATACCCGCTTTATTTCAATAGGATTAAAGGTTAATGTAGAGCCTCCGGGCAAGCCTCTGCTGTCCGATTTTCCATAAGCGATGGAGTCAGGCATTATGGCAACCACCTCATCACCTTCCTTCAATAAAGGGTACAATTCCAGGGCACCTTTGATCAGCGTAGTTCTTCCTTGAATAAATGTGAAAACTGAATCTTCACTTGTATCCGTTGACCAAAATACTGTATCTACATCATTAAGATACAATCGCATGTAGGCCTCAACCTTTGAGCCTTCTTCGATCGGTTTTCCTTCTCCTTTTTTCAGGTAATAATATTGAAGTCCGCTTCCTGTTTGAATGGTGTCAATGGGAATTAGAGCGCTTTCATTTTTTGATTGATTTTGACTACAGCCAATAGCAATGGCAACAATGACCAGGTAGCGAAGTTTCATGTTGGTTAGGTTTAAATGAAACTTTTAATATCGCATAATTTTATGACATCTGAGTAATCAAAGGATGTCTCACAGCACAAGTTATACTGAGATTCTTCCTTGGTCAGAAGGGCATCCTAATATTAATAAGACCTTTGAAAACAGCATCAATCCTAATCTCGTAATGCAAAATCTGTATCAGCTAGTGGACTAACGGCATTCCGACCGAAAAAACGCTTTATAATTTTTCAATAATTCCGATAGAACCTTCTGATATGTCCGACGGCCTGATCGTAAATAGGGCTGCAGAATTGTTCAAAGAGAAACTGTGGCGGAGGACTTGGTGCTTCTTTTAGATTAATCTTTGCAAGCTGTTCACGGCTCAAAGCTCTTTTGTCTCCATTAAAGCTAGCCCACTCGGATAGCCACTGGTACTCACCAGGCATCTTACGTTGAAGCAACACTTTATTGGTACGGGCATCATAAATCTTCATGTCCAGCAATCCGCGCGAATCCAGATATTTAGCATATTCTGTATACTCCGCTTCGACTGTCCCGTACACATCTTTTGTTTCCCCGTCCACATCAACGGTACCAACGACTACACTGTCTTGCTTTAATTGCCGTGTAGATTCTTTGACGTAAGTCTGGCCTACCACAAAATCGTCAAACTGTAACACAATGACATGATCCGGCTGATCAAGCCCTTCATTATTCGCTTCGACCGGACTATAAAACCTCACGAATTCATTGAAACCGCCTCTCTGCACAAACTCATAAAGCTGATTTTGGAAAAATTCATGACTTAGACCTAACGATCTTGAGTGCACTGGAATTTGATCAATGACCACTTTGAGCGTAGCATAATATCTTGCCTCCTCAATTTTTTGCGGAGTGTCTTTATAATTCGGTCTTAGTTGCTGCACCCGCTGAAAGTGCCCATAGGCATCAATAGCCGCTTCCCTGGTTCCTTTTTGTAGTTCCTCGATACCTGCATCGTATCGTTCATCAGCTGCTAATACAGCTGCTTGCTCAAATTCTGAACGATAATTCTGCACATTTGGCAAAATTTCAAGACATGCCGGACATCTCCAGATTTGTTCATACATCTGATTGAGTCTGGCATAAGATGACGTAATCATATCCCACTTAAATCTATCCTGAGAAGATTTTAATCGCTTGATGCGATTTAAATTAACCTTCTGTGCCATTGGGTATGCTTTTTTCAAAGTCTCCCGAGCCTTTTTATTACCGGGACTCTTTTGAAGCCTGTTTACAGCAGTGGAAACAGATGCTTCATAATTACCTTTTTCAAACTGTTTTTTTCCGCTTGAGCAGGCACTTAAAACAAGGATCAGAAAGAGAGGTATGAGATGCTTCATGGCTCAATAAGTTTTACAATGACTAAGTCAAAGATTACGCCATTATTAATATAAATCTATGAAATTGATCATATTGTGGATGAAATGATTTCGAAGGATAGATGCAGAAGTGTGCTTTGGAATGGTAGTAATGGTGATTATTTATAATGTTGTTCTGTCAGTGCCAAACGATAAAAATTGACAGCCTTAAGATTCATACTTTTTATTCTTGCCCTTCTTGGAATTTTTATTTCAGGAGCGCTCTTTTTCAGAAAGCCATGGCTGAGAAATCGTTCTATAGCACTTTTTATCACATTATATAGTTTTCAAATTCTTGAGTTCTTGTATGCCACCAGCGAAATTCTGGAGCTATATCCCCAGTTTGTTGGGTTGTATATTTTTCCAAGTGGTCTTTTATATGGACCCGTTTTTTACTTCCATGTCCGTTCTTTTGATGCGAGTAGAGATGGCCTCAAGGCGAAACACCTACTCCACTTTATCCCTTCAATATTGATGGTGGTTCTAATGAGAGATGTGTACCTGGAGTTTGATGGAAAAGCGCGACTGGAAATACTTACAAGTGAATTTTTCCCCCGATTCCTTTACTATAATTATTCCATCGCAATACATGTAAGCATCTATGCAATCATCTGTTTCATAACCATAAGAAAATTCTTCTCTTCACTTGAGATAACCAATAAAGTTTACTTGTCTGCAGTCTTTTGTATTTACATCGCCTGTGCATTGCTTTTTTCATTTTTTGTTGAATTTGCAAATAATTGGCGGGATTTCACCCCCTACTATTTTTGCGTTTCATTGTTCTTCCTGTTTATTGGCTTCCTGCTTTACAGCAATCCAAAATTCCTCACACAACTCGGGGGAAAGTATTTGTCATCAACACTGAGTAAAGCAGAGATGGAAATAATTGTAAATCGCGTAATAAACCTGTTTGAGACAGAGAAGATTTTTTTGAATAAAGACCTTAGCTTATCTGAAGTTGCTACATCCTTGGATATACCTTCTCACAAAATTTCTCAGACACTCTCCAGGCTGCTTAATACAAATTTCAACGAATTTTTAAATGACTTTAGAATCAAGTTTTCAGTAGGTCTGCTGTCAAACCCCAAGTACGACCATTACAAGATTGAAGCCATTGCGATAGATTCCGGATTCAATAATAAAGTCACATTCTACAAGGCATTTTCCCGCGTGCACAATGAAACCCCGGCATCATTTAGAAAATCCATAAAAAGAGTAAAGGAAAATTAAAGCTTACTTCTTGGTGTGTATTTGCGCTTTTTTAACGAGCACCATCCGCTAGATTAGCCACCTACTTTTCAAAAGAGCCCCTGTTTAGCACATTAAATTAAGTGTGAATATGAAGAGGATTAAGCGGGTTCATTTTGAGTTGTATCATAAGCAGGGGATAAATACTAATTATTTATCTCCTGTCTTTTTCATAAGCAATCACACTTTCATAAAACAGTAATGAAAATCAATCGAGCTCTTCCGTTAATCATTTTATTTATTGCACATCAGGTATCATCTGCGGCCCAAGAGACCAACCTTGACAGCTTGCTCCAAGTAGCTGTGCAAGCAAATGATCCAAATAGAGTTAGTGAGCTAATAGCCGCCGGTGCAAATCCGGACATGAAGTTCAGTTCCAGCCTGCAAGCTACCCCTTTGATGTATGCCAGCGGTTTCCAAGACGGGAAAATACTGGACCTATTAATTTCTTCCGGAGCATCACTGGATGAGGTAGATACCAATGGTGATCCTGCAATCAATTGGGCCACCTATTATGGTTACGTACAAAACATGAGAAAACTGATTGATGCAGGCGCAAACCTTCAAATCAAAAGTAAGCATGGCGATGCTTTGGATGTAGCTTTTAGACTCTGGCATACGGATTCGGTCATTAATGTTTTCAGGGGCTCTGTTCTTGATCAAGAAACTGCTGCCTCCACTCGGCAACTCATGGATTTAATCAGGGAAAAAAAATATGCTAAGGTTGAATCCATTATTGGTAAAGGAACAGATCCTAATGTTGCCGATGGGCTTGGGATGTCTGCGCCACATCATGGAGTAAGATCCGGCGACTTGAAAATGGTCAATTTGCTATTAGATCTAGGAGCAAATCCTAATGCATTGAATAAAGTAGGGCAATCTCCGCTTACAATTGCAGCAAGAAGTGGAAATTCAGATATCGTAAAAGCACTCTTAAACAATGGAGCAGACGTAAACAGAGCCGGTGAAAAATACCGGTTAACAGCATTAATAGGAGCTGCAGTAGGGGGCCACACAGAAATCATTAAACAACTGGTGGATGATGGTGCGCTTATCAACCAAAAAGACATCATCAATCAATCCACCGCACTTCATTGGTCCATTTTTTATCAAAACAACGAAACAGCCAAACTTCTTATTGAGCTTGGTGCCAGCTATTCCACAAAATGCCTGGAAGATCAATATACCGCCTACACATTGACCATCGCTTCGAATAATAAAGAACTAAAAAATTATATAGAGTCTCACCGGTCCAAGGACAATGAGCTTATTGATTCATGGAAAATGGATGAAATCCATTACATCTACGAAGACACCACGTACAAAGTGGATGTCCATCAAGGCAGTTTATTGATTGATGAAAAGCGATATAGCATCATGTACAATCCTTCCTGGGCTCCCCGAGTACCTTTCAAAAATCTATCGAAACCAACTGATAGTGAAATCCTAGCCGGATTCAAAAGTATCGTTTTTAACACGGGTCCATATGAGTTAACCGATGATAACGTAATGTTGGCTTTACCAGATATTGCCAAAGTTCCCGGCTTTGAGGGAGGTAAACAGTATTATAAATATCGGATCGATGGTGATAAACTATACTTTCGAATGTATGATGAAACCTACCCAAATGGTGAGAAGCCGGAGTGGTTTGGAAAAGTGGAAGTTCAGTTTATTCTTTCAAGTGAATAGCTGAAATTGTACTAAAGGTTATTCACAAAAGCGACTGATCAATCATGTTTGAATTAAGGGCAACTAAGTGCCAAGGAAAACATAGAGTTGAAAAAAGAAAATAAAAATTAAAATACAGGCAATTGAGAGTTTGGCATTAGGTGTTTGTTTTACAAAAAGAAATAAAATTCCCAACACCAAAACAAAAGGAATCAAGAACCCAAACATATCATAGAGCCCTAAAATCTGCTCGAAAAACACTTTTTGATCAGCAATCACGATTTCACAAGATCGAGGAAGATTAAAAATTTGTGTCGTCACCACAACACCAGAAGCAGCACTTTCAACCTTAGACGCAGATCCTTTGGCTACCAAAATGCTAACACGCTCAAAGGTGATTCTATCATAAGAGTAGTAACTCGTATTGCGAGATCGCTCATAGATGTGATCTAAAGCTATAATTCTTTGCTCATCCACTTTCTTAGGAAGTAGCCAATCAGTCAGTAGCAACACATTAAAAATGAACAGTGGGATAATGAAGAACCTGCACACACTGTTAAACTTTTTTACTAATTGAAGCTGATATAAAGCCTTTTCATAAGCAGCTCTTTTCTGTTGTTCACGAGCGGCCTTTCTCCACTTTTCGTAAGCAGATTCTTGAGTTTGGGCATAATGAGTCTGATGAGCCGACGGTGCAGTATGATGGTCCTTCTCTGAACGATAATCCAACAAATAATCGTAAGCCTTATCTATTTCAATGAATTTCTCCGTGGCATTCGGATCTTTTGATAAATCCGGATGGTACTTTTTTGAAAGCTTTCGATAGGCTTTCTTTATTTCAGTCTTGGAAGCACCTGCTTTCAATCCAAGCTTTGCCAGATAATGTTCTTTCATCCTATTGCTGCATCCATCCAAATAATTCCATCAGCCAGGCAACACCTAAGTGAATGAATATCCCTCCCCAGATATTTCGGCTATTGAAAGCAATAATCCCGAGGATATAACCTCCAAAAATTGAGCTTATCGTTTCTCCCATGGGTTTGCCAAAATGCAAAAAAGCATAGGTCACGACCATCGGCAAAACGGCATACCCTCCTAGCGTGCGATGAAAAGCAAAAATCAGAAACCCTCTAAATATCAATTCTACTGAAATGAAATTGCTGCCATAACACAGTTCATAAAATGCTACCAGCCAGCCTTCCGCAACATTTGGATTTGCATGCAAGTATAATTTTGCTCCGGAGGCTTTGTATCTCGGATAAAAATCCTGGATATCTCCTATAAACGATCCTATTCCAATGAATACAGCTGCAATGCCAAGCAAAATCAGGTACGGTTTAGGATCAAATTTTCTCCAACTCATTCCGTAAAAGTTCCTCAGCTCATCTTTCTCAAGAAATGGATACAGAATCATCATGGGAATAACCACCAGAATGAGACTAGATGCCCAATGCACGCACCGAATCACAAAGTGATACTCAAGTTTAGGCAGTGCCTTGAACCATTCATCAAATCCATAAAATGATCGGTCCAGTGCGAGCAATCCAAAACCGATTATGAACTTCACCCAGTAGCTTTTACTCGTCAGCCATGCTTGTTTCTTCCCGAAGGCATAAAGAATAAGGCATACAATAAAAAATGGGCTCCCATGAAACAGGAACATCCATAGCCATTTGATTGGCTGTCCGGTATAAGAATCGATTACTCCATCCTCAAAATCAAAACGATAATTTAATGCGATGCAAATGGTAGTAAATACCAAAATGGTCCCGTATAGTTTCCAATCAAAATGCGATCGTTGATATTCTTTGAGGTAGCGAAGAACTTGCTTCATTGAGACGGTTTATAAAAATGAAATCCTAAATTAGATATTCAAAACCAAAGCGAAAGCCCTTATGTGCTTAATCACATTTGCCTATAAAGCCCACCCTAAATACAAACTGATATTAGCCGCTAATAGGGACGAATTCTATGCACGACCAACAGCTATTGCTCATTGGTGGATTGACCACCCTGAAATTTTAGGAGGAAGAGACCTTGAGGCCAAGGGAACATGGATGGCGATAAATAAAAATGGTCGGTTCGCTGCTGTTACCAATTACCGCGACATTCAAAACATAAAAGCTGATGCTCAGTCCAGAGGAGACCTGCCGGTAAATTACCTCCTCGGTAAAGAAAAGCCCTCCACCTATTCCAGAAAGGTGCTGAACGAAGGGAATAAATACAATGGATTTAATCTTCTTACCATGGATCATGAGCTTGCGCATGTAAGTAACTATGACAAAGGCGTCAACCTTTTAGACCCGGGAATTTATGGCCTTAGCAATGCGCTATTGGATACTCCATGGCCTAAAGTTGAACGAGCCAAACGAAGCTTCGGCACCCTTATCAAGCAACCCTTTCGAATGGAGCAAATGATTGAAATGATGCAGGACACACAAACTGCACCTGACGATCAACTTCCTGAAACAGGTCTGGATTATGAAAGAGAAAAAGCCATTTCTGCAATGTGTATACAAACCCCCGATTATGGAACCTGCTGCACCACTGCATTAACCATAGATTATGACGGCAATGTCAAGTTCATGGAAAAAAGCTATCCGGTAGGCAATCGAAAAGAAGGGGCGGTATCGTTTGAATTTAGAATTGATTAGGAATGACTGCCGAGCACTTTAGCAAACTAGAACGAATGTACCTTTCAGCGAATGTTAACACTCAGCTTTTTGATACCACCACCGTACATATCACGCAAGGGAAGGCTGAAATTGGGCTTACTGTGGTCGCCAAATATTTTCACGCACTTGGAGCCATGCATGGTTCGGTATATTTCAAGCTACTGGATGATGCGGCTTTTTTTGCGGTAAATTCCGTGGTAGAAGATGCTTTTGTCTTGACAAAATCTTTTGAAATCCACTTCAAACGACCTGTTACTGACGGTCAAATTCTGGCCAAAGGAGAACTACTAATTGAGGATAATGGCTCCTATACTGCCAAATCAGAATTACTAAATGAAGCAGGAAAAGTAGTGGGTTATGGTCAGGGTATTTTTGTGAAAAGTAAGGTGAAATTATCTCCTGAAATTGGATATAAATGAAAGGAATAAAAAAATACTTCGGCCCCAGCACACTCGTAACTGCCGCATTTATTGGTCCTGGGACATTAACTGTATGCACGCTTAGTGGTGCCAACTTTGGGTATACGTTGCTTTGGGTACTGCTCTTCGCGACCATATCTACCATCATCTTACAGGAAATGACAGCCAGATTGGGATTGATCACCCAGAAGGGTCTTGGGGAAGCCATTCGGTCTCAAATTGAAAGCCCGGTAGCTAAAACATTCGCAATTGCCCTGGTTTTCACTGCCATTATTATTGGAAATGCCGCTTATGAGGCTGGAAATATTTCGGGAGCTGTTCTTGGCATATCGGGAATTTTTGGAGAAACTATTCCATGGGCATTGATCATCGGAGCAATCTCATTTGGCATTTTGTACATTGGAAAAGTGAAGATTATAGAGCAAATTCTTATTGCACTTGTGATCTTAATGAGCCTGGTTTTCTTAATCACAGCTGTGATGGTTCAGCCGGATTTTTCAGCCATTCTCAAAGGGGTTTTCGTCCCTTCTCTAACCGAGAAGAATCAATTGGCTATTCTAGGACTTATAGGAACCACCATTGTTCCGTACAACCTGTTTTTACATGCTTCTTCCGTCAGCCAAAAATGGACATCTGCAGATGACCTCAAAGATTTACAAATAGAAAATGGTATTGCAATTGGATTGGGAGGACTCATATCGATGGCTATTGTGATTACCAGTGCCGCTACCATTTTTGGAAAGGGAGTGAGTGGAATCAATGAGATGGCTATGCAGCTTGAACCGCTGCTAGGGAGCTGGGCCAAGTATTTTTTAGCGCTCGGACTTTTTGCAGCAGGTATTTCTTCAGCCATTACTGCCCCACTGGCTGCTGCCTATACTGCTAAGGGTATTTTCGGTTGGGATACCAGTTTTAAGAGTGGTAAGTTCCGAGTGATATGGATGTTTATTCTTGGTGTCGGAACACTTTTCTCACTGCTTGGATACAAACCAATTGAGGTCATTCAGGTGGCCCAGGTTGCGAATGGCATTCTTTTACCGGTCATTGTATTTTTCCTGATTTATCTCTGCAATAAAAAGGCATTACTCAGTTCATACATTAACAAAACCTGGCAAAATGGGCTGGCACTTTTAGTGATAGCCGTCAGTTTGGTCGTTAGCTTCCGAAGCTTGAACAGTGTGTTTGAGTTTATTTAGTATCAAACTGTATGTCACCCTGAACTCGTTTTTAGTGTCCATCAAGCTTATTTTTTTCCCGAATATGATGAAGATGCTGAAACAAGTTCAGCATGACCTTCACTTTTTTTAAATTGAAGCATGCTAACTATCGACCTAAACGCAGACCTGGGAGAACATCCCGGAACAAATCTGGATGAGCAAATCATGCCTTACATCTCTTCGTGTAATATCGCTTGCGGAGGACACATTGGGGATGAGCAGTCTGTACGACAAACAATCAGATTAGCATTACAACATAAAGTGGCAATTGGTGCACATCCCTCTTATCCGGACCGTGAAAACTTTGGAAGAAAAATTCTTCAAATACAACCAAGCGAGCTTGCTGAAAGCATTTCTCAACAGATTGAACTTGTAAATCGTATCTGCGAGGAAGAGGACGCAAATCTCCATCACATCAAACCTCATGGTGCATTGTATAATCATGCTGCGGCTGATACGTTCATCTCTGAATTGGTATTGGAAGTATTGAAAGAAACAGCACCAGGTATTTACTGGATGGGACTAGCCAATTCAATCACAGAAAGTGTAGCAAACAAACACAATCATCCTTTCATCGCAGAGGGTTTTGCGGATCGTAAATATGAGTCCGATGGGTCACTACGCTCACGCGCATTGGAAGGAGCGGTATTAAAGAAGCAACAGGTAATAGAACAAGTTGAGCAGCTCGCACTTCATCATAGAGTCATGGCAGACAATTGGCTTGAGATTAATGTCCAATCCATCTGCTTGCACAGTGATACAGAAGGAGCCGTAACTTTAGCCAAAGAAATTAACAATCACCTTGTCAACAAAGGAGTCCAAATCGCTGCAGTTTAACGAAGTTTCCTGGAAGGCATCTTACCTGGGAGAACAGGTGATATTATTGGAATGCCCCAAAGACACACCCATTGAAATTATCCACCGCAGTGTCCGTATTATTGAAGCGGAACTTCAGAATGGACTAAAAGATATTGTTCCGGCATATCACTCAATTGCCATATTTGGTGAATGCTCCATTGAAGATTTACAGGAAAGGTTGTCTGGAAAATCAAGTAAAGCAACTCATGAGAAACAATTCCGGAAGACCATCAAATTACCCATTTGCTATGAATTAGGTCTGGATTTGGATCGAGTGTCAAAACATACCGGCCTATCTGTAGAAGACATCATTGACATGCACCTAAAAGGCACTTATCGGTCCGTATTTATTGGATTCACACCCGGCTTTATATATGCTGACGGACTGAATCCTCAGATAGCATGTCCCCGGTTGGAGAATCCAAGACAAAAAATTCCGAATGGTTCTGTGGGCATTGCAGGCAATCAAACAGGTATTTATTCATTAGCCAGTCCGGGTGGATGGAACATCATCGGCCGAACGCCAAAAAAAATATTTGATGTTTCAAATGACCCGCCCATGTTAATCGATGTTGGAATGAGCTACAAGTTTTTTCGAATCACGAAAGAGGAGTTTGAGGCATGGGAAAAATAAGAATTACTAAAACAGGCCCTCTGACATCCATTCAAGACTTTGGCAGGTTTGGATTTCGAAGATATGGTATACCTCAGTCAGGAGCGATGGATAAAGAATTCATGATCGTCGCAAATCAACTAGCCGGTAATCCCAATGAGTTTCCTGTAATTGAATTTGCCATGAGTGGTATTGAATGCGAAGTGTTGGAAGATACATTCATCGCAACTGTAGGTGCAGATTTAATGGTGAACGATGAACGGTCAAAACCTAACCGACAGCTTAGAAAAGGAGATCAGGTAAAAATATCGGCCCCTGAGTACATGTATGGATACCTCGCATTAAGTGGGCTGCTATCCGCCAAACAAGACTTTGGAAGTTTTTCTACATATCAGCGTGCGGGATTTGGAGGAATAGAAGGTAGAAATATTCGCAAAGGAGATATGGTGACAACCAGCAAACATTCACCCATTTATAAAAATGGGGCTATCCCTAACCGTGGTGATTCAGGAGTAACAGAAATAAGAATCATGAAAGGGCCGGAATGGGAATTATTAAAAGAATTGCCAGCGTCAAAAGTTTTCCAAATAGATGCCTCAAGTGACAGGATGGGCGTTCGACTCAAAGGAGCAAACCTTGAGTGCGATTATCATGAGATTGCCTCATCTGCAGTGATCCCCGGTACCATTCAGTTACCACCTGATGGTCAACCGATCATTTTAATGAATGACTGCCAAACAACCGGTGGATATCCGCGAATTGGCAAAGTTGTTGATGAAGATTTGAGTAGAATTGCCCAAATCAGGGTTGGCAAGGAAGTAATTGTTAAAATGAAAGATGATTAGTTCAACGGATCGCCTAATTTCGAAAGCATGAAAATTCTGAGGGTGCTGTTTTTGTTCTGGTCTGTTAGTTCATTCTCTCAAACCCCTTGTGAAGATGGCAAAGCAGGAAGTTATGATTGTTTAGGAATCGATCTGCAATCCAGAGTTTCGGTTCTTGATTTGGGCGCAGAAGAATTGGATGGACGCTGGTTAAATGATATTTGGGGCTGGGTAGATCCAGAGACGAATCGAGAATATGCGCTGGTAGGAATGACCAATGGCACCTCATTTGTTAATATCTCCGATCCGGCCAACCCGGTTGTGTTGGGCGTCCTCATTGAGCACAATTCTCAAAACAGTTCGGCCAATCAAACCTTGCATGATGGAGCAAAGTCTGTTTGGCGTGACATCAAAGTATACCAAAACCACGCGTACATTGTGAGCGAAGATCCCGGTCATGGCTTGCAGGTGTTTGATCTGACTGAACTTAGAGATGTTGCTAGCCCATCAAAGGATAATCAATTCGCAGAAGCAGGACACTATGCCGGAATTGGAAAGGCACACAACATTGTGATCAATGAAGAAACAGGATTTGCTTACGCAGTTGGATTTAATACTAATGACGGAAGCACCTGCTCTGTCGGAGGTTTGCATATCATAGACCTATCGGATCCTAAAAACCCCACTTTTGCCGGCTGCTTTGATGATGATGGGTATACGCATGATGCCCAATGTGTGATTTATCAGGGACCCGATCCGGATCATCAGGGAAAAGAAATTTGCTTCAATTCCAATGAGGAAGATGTTGTAGTAGTAGACGTCACTAATAAAAACGACATCACACTTATTTCTAAAAACGGATATGAAGGGGCTCGATATGTGCATCAGGGCTGGCTCACACCGGATCATCGATATTTTTTATCGAATGATGAGCTTGACGAGGTTCAGCTTTCCCAAAAAACACGAACCTTCATCTGGGATATGGAAGACCTGGATGCTCCTAAATTCCTCGGCTATTATGAGCATGAGGACAATGCAATAGACCACAACCTGTATACATTGAATCAGTATGTATTTGAAGCCAATTATACGAAAGGATTGCGGGTACTGGATACTGCAGGCATTAGCAATGGTACACTAAAAGAAGTGGCTTATTTTGATACTTACGTATCTAATGATGCCACGACATTTGATGGTGCATGGAGCAATTATCCTTATTTCCCTTCCGGGAATATTGTGATCTGCGATATCACCAATGGGCTTTTTGTGTTGAAAATGCAATCGGTTTTTATTTCTGAGCAACCACAAGATGTAACAGCCTGTGTGGGTGAACACCTGGACATCCCTTTAGTGGCCTTTGGTGATGATCTATCCTATCAGTGGCAAATTAATGACGGGTCTGGATTTAAAAATATTGAGAATTTTGAACGATATAAAAACACTCAAACCACAACAATGCACGCCCATACATTGGAGCTATCTCAAAGTGGAAATCAATATAGATGCGTGGTTACTAAGGGTATGGATGAAGTAATCTCTCACCCAATAACACTTACAGTTATCGATAGCCCAAGAGCTGACTTCAGCTATAATATCACCAGCATTACCGGTGACATCACGTTTGAGAATAACTCTATAAATGCTGAAGAATTCGTCTGGAATTTTGGAGATGGTATGTTTTCATCAGTGGAAAACCCATCGCATTCATTTGCCGGAGATGGTATATTTGATGTGATGCTTATTGCATCAAACGAGTGCACAAGTGATACCACTATTCAGAGCCTGGAGCTGGTGGTTGCCGGCTTAGAGGAAGCACGTTTTGACACCTATCCTTCAGTAGTTAGAGAAAGCCTGACGATTGAAAGTCAACACTATGGATCTTTTGAAGTGCAGATTTATTCGATGCAGGGCAAACGGGTTCTATTCAAAAGCATTCAAAATAATCGCGCGCAACTTTCTATGAGCAATTTTCCCGAAGGGATGTATGTGTTGAATATAAAGGCTGGTAATACGTTGATTTCCAGAAAGTTTCTTGTAAGTCGATAAATACTGACAATTAGTTTCATCAACTAATCAAAAGCCTACACTTTCCAGTCGAATGACTCTTAAATGGCACTAAAAATTCCATTCTAGCTCTTCAGCATTCTTTTATTTCTGACAATCCTAATTGCAGCGCTTGATTTTGGTTTCATATCCTTTAGCCAATCAGCTTTTGAAACAGCCATAAATCCAAGATTTCATTGTGATTCATCGACAGTCTCTGAGCAAGAGATATGAAATTCTATTGAATAATTCGGGATAAATGAAATCCTACAAATCCAAAACATTCACCTTCTACGTAGGTTGACTAAGAACCCAAAAAATAAATTATTTTATGAAAAAATTGTATTATTTCTTTAGTCTAATAATTACCAGTGCTTTCTTGATAAGCTGTGGTGATGACGATGGTGTTACAGCCCCACTTCCAACGGGCAACACAACGGTATATGTTTTAGGAGAGTTGGATGTTGATGGTATTAGCGGTACAGCAGAGTTTGTTGAAAACGATGACAACTCGGTGACTGTGAACCTATCATTGAACGGAACGCCTGATGGTGGAACACACCCGGCACACATTCATTTCAATACAGCAGCAGAGGGCGGAGGCATTGCGGTCTCACTAGGAGCGGTAGATGGAACCACTGGTGAAAGTTCTGTTACATTTTCCACATTGGACGATGGAACATCGATCACTTACAATGAACTGTTAAATTTTGATGGATATATTAATGTGCACCTAAGTGCGGAAGAACTTGGAACGATCGTGGCACAAGGCGATATCGGTCAAAATGAACTGACCGGAACAAGTAAAGTCTTTGATCTTGAAGAACGAGCGGTTGCAGGAATCAGTGGTACAGTTACATTCAGTGAGCGTGTAAACGGCGAAGCATTAGCCGTAATTAGTCTGATGAACACACCAGATGGTGGATCACACCCTGCGCATATTCACATGAATACTGCTGCAGAAGGTGGAGGCATTGCCTATACATTTACCCCGGTAGATGGAACATCAGGAATGAGCAAATCGAATATTGCTTCCCTTGATGATGGTGCTGCTTTCGGTTACGATGATATTCTTGAGTATGATGGATACATCAATGTACACCTGAGTGCGGAAGAACTTGGAACGATCGTGGCACAAGGCGATATCGGTCAAAATGAACTGACCGGAACAAGTAAAGTCTATGACCTGGAAGAACGAGCAGTTGCAGGAATCAGTGGTACAGTTACATTCAGTGAGCGTGTAAATGGCGAAGCATTAGCCGTAATTAGTCTGATGAACACACCAGATGGCGGATCACACCCTGCGCATATTCACATGAATACTGCTGCAGAAGGTGGTGGTATTGCCTATACATTTACGCCGGTTGATGGAACATCAGGAATGAGTAAATCGAATCTTGCTGCCCTTGATGACGGAACATCTTTCGGTTACGATGATATCCTTGAATATGATGGATACATCAACGTACACCTGAGTGTAGACGAGCTTGCTACTATTGTAGCGCAAGGTGATATCGGTCAAAATGAATTGACCGGTGAGTCTATGACGTACACACTTAATGAAAAAGATGTAGCAGGGATCAGCGGTGACGTTGTTTTCTCTGAAAGAGTAAACGGCGAAGCGCTTGCTGTAATAACATTGACAGGAACTCCTGAAGGTGGCTCACATCCGGCACACATTCACATGAACAGCGCTGCAGAAGGTGGAGCCATTGCATATACTTTCACTCCGGTAGATGGAACCACCGGCATCAGCATGTCAAATATTGCAGCCTTGGATGATGAATCAGCCTTTGGATATTCTGACATCCTTGGATATGATGGATACATCAATGTGCACTTGAGCGCAGACGAACTTGCAACTATTGTAGCGCAAGGCGACATAGGTTCAAACGTCAATTAATTAGCATTAATAACAAGATTTAAAAGGGGTACCCAAACGGTACCTCTTTTTTTCTTACAATCTAGTCGCCCTACAACTTTGAGTGGTGGGACGACTTTCATGGTTGTTGGTGTTCTGTCAGCCACGATTCATGCCCTCACGAAACGAAAGCGATATTGGCTTGTGAAGACAGAAACCACGGCGGGGAGAGAATTGATTCCATCTTTCGGAAAGTTTGAAACTTTCCGAAAGCTTAGAGAGGCTTTGCCGAAGCATCCCACGATTTATAAGATCGCTTCGTTCCTCGCGATGACGATTATAATTTTTTTCTTCCCCACTACCTTGTTTTGCGACTACTATAACACCCCATCCCCTTGTGAAACGACGAAAGAGCGAGACTTGGGGATCTCAAAATGCTAAATCTTACTTTTAGGGCTTCCCGCTCCTATGCCTGCAGGCATAGGCAGGAATAAATCCGGGACATTCCTCTTTCCCACATTCTTTTTTTATCTTCAAGCGTTAATTACTAACCTTTTAAATATTCTGAAGAACATTCGCCGACACAATGCCTAAAACTTACCTAACCATTATTTGCTTTTTTGTAAATGGATTTCTCTTTTCCCAGGATACTTTAACTAAAGATTCTACTCATACACGTGAGACCAAACGATTAACAGAACAAGAAAGTAAACCTAAAATTGACCTGGACTCAATCGCAAGCCTATCTCGCCAGATCGAACTAAACACCCAACCATCCTATTTCAATGAACGAAACTGGGATGAGTGGGTGATTCTTATTCTTTCCTTAATTGCGGCAGTTGGTACATTTCTAACATGGCAGGGAACGCAACTGACAGCAAAATCTGTGGAAGAAGAGAATAGAAAAAAGCTGATTAAGTCAGACATTCAGGAGAAGATTCTAATAGATCTGATTAGGCATTTCTTTAGAAATAAAATTGTGCTTTGCGCCATGGAGCTGAAACTGCGCAAGGAAGGCTTTGGAAAATTTTATCCGTCAGAAGAGCACCTTTTAAAGCTTAAGGTTTTACCTGAAGATCAGCGATTTGATCGGTTTGATAATATACCCCAGCACTATAATGAGTTACATAAGCTTGAACTCATGTTTCGAAATTTCAACATAGAGGCTGATGTGTGCCTGGTCCACCTTATGGATCCAAAGATGCCTGAAGCAACCAAATTAAAAGATCTGGACACGCTCGAGTTTAAAATGGAATTTCTGACTCGAAAGATCTTAGACCTGATGAAGTCCTTGGGGTTCGATCACTCTACTAAAAGAATTAAAGAATTTTTACTGAAAGAATCCAACAGCTATAAGGATGATAAATCTGAGAAGGAACGAGCGAATATTGAAGTACCTCCAAGACGAGAAGAAAGAAGGTATTATGATGATGAGCTGGGACTAACCGAAATAGTAGATAATGATATCAAAATCGAATATCCAATAATCAAGCTTATTGGCTTTCATTAAATCAATTTGAAACTCAGGTTGCGCTACTCAATGAGCTTTGAAAATTTCAAGCTCCTCCGCCCCGGTTCGTGCCTTCACTGTGAAGATACAAACCACGGCGAAAAAAGTAAATAGTGCATTAAACCTAACTTTTGGAAGTTTGAAACTTTCCAAAAGCTGGTCGTTTCAAAATGTCTCTTTTTAATTCGGCCGAATCGAATGGGCTCATAAGAAAATGTAACACGCAATCATTGTTACAATTAACAGTGCCATAAACACATAGAGGAACAAATTACTCTCTTTATTTGATTTCATGATTTCACGGATTTTTGGACCAGCCTTTACATGGAGCCTAATAATGCTTGAATCTTCCCTGCTAGCATCTCAGCAGCCTTTTCATTCTTGCGAAACCACATTTCTGGTTCCACTAGCTCCAGTTCTGATATGGCCGGATTGCCGTCATTGTCATTAACAATATCCACCCTGGCGTAAATTGGCATGGTCTCGCATGCGTTCACGGCAGCAATCGCAAGGTCTTTTTCAGCCTTGGTAGGTTGGTAATCCTTCACTGTCCCCCCAAAATCATCCTGCACCCTAAAATCTCCCGGCTTGGCTACTTTGAGTACCGCATGGGTATATTCATCGCCAATTAGCATGAGAGACAATTCTCCTCTCTTGATGACGTCATCCTGAAAGGGCTGCAGCATCATGGATTCATCTTTGATGAGGTAGGCATATCGATCCTCATATGCTTCGAGTGTCTCTGGCGTAAGTTTAAAAGTGTCTTTTGCTGCTGCTGATATTGCTGGCTTTAAGACTGTATGCTGCCACCCCAACTCGTCATGCAACTCTTGAAGTGTCCGTTTGTCCCCCGGTTCTATAAAGTAGGTCTCAACGATATTTACTCCCTCGTCTCTTAAATCATTCAGGTAATGCTTATCCAGGTTCCAGATGATGGTGCCATAGTCGTTGACCAACTTGGTTTTCACTGATACTTCCATGAGCCAATCGCTGAATTCTGTAAACTTCTCGGCATAATCCCAGGTGGTTCGGAATACCGCGACCTTTGTTTGTGTCCAGTCAAACGAGGAGTCTGACCATGCCACTTTTCTGGCCTTTAACCCGAGCTTTTCCAATGCATCCAGAACCAACTGATCCTCTGTGATTACATTGTTTATGTACTCATTGGTTTTCTTGGGGTTGACGTACCGCTCATCGGTTAGAATAACAACATCATACATTGTCTAATTGGGATTTTAAAATGGCTAATCCTTCTTTAAAGCTAACAGGATCGTATCCTAATTCCCTTTTTGCTTTATCTAAAATAAATCCTGTTCTTGGCGGTCGTTTGGCAGGTTGAGTGAAAATAGACCCGTCTGCCTTTTCTATTAGCGATTTGTCCAAATCAAAAAAATCTGCAGTTGCCATAGCCATATCATACGGAGTAAGTAAATCCTCCCCTGATATATTCCAAACGCCTTCCGCTCTCTTCTCTGCAATAAGTGCACATCCTTTGGCCAGATCTTCAGCTAGGGTCGGTGTTCGCCACTGATCGTTTACTACCTTAATTAACTGTTTCTCCTCCAGGCTTTTCTTAACCCACAGAATAATGTTGGATCGACTCATGTCATGGACAATTCCATATACAAGCATGGTTCTGACAATCGCGTGTCTTAAACCACTGGCTTGTAAGAGCTTCTCAGATTCCAATTTACTCTCTGCATATTTGCTTAGTGGGTTAGGCGAATCATCTTCTTTGTATGGACCGTCTTCTCCATCAAATATGAAATCCGTGGATAGATGGATCAGGAAACTATCCGTTTGCTTGCAACCCTCTATAAGGTTTGCCACTGCATCTACATTTAGTTCTTGACAGGTGACAGGATCCAGCTCGCACTGATCCACATGGGTCATTGCAGCAGTATTGATCACCACATCCGGCTGATGCTTGGAAATGATTTTAGCAACTTCACTTGCGACAGTGACATCCATCTGCTCATACGTATATGATCCAAATGGATTTCGATTCGCTCCTCGAGCAGATGCAATTACATCTACATCTTCGTTGCTTTCATAAAGCTTCACCAACTTCTGGCCAAGCAAGCCATTCGCTCCTGTGATTAAAACTTTCATTATTCCTCAGAATCCGGATACTCGTAACCGTACTGTTCCGTCACTTCCTTTTTCTTCATCTCCACCACTTCCATGGTTAGAAATACATCTTCAACCGGGGCAGATTGCTCTCCGGTCGCAGGATTTCTTTTCGTTTTAACTTCAGCTATTTTATCAATTACTTCCAGTCCATCGATCACCTTGCCGAAAACAGTGTACTCACCATCTAATGGAGGATATCCTCCAATTCCATGATAAGCTTCCGGATATTCTGACGCGTCTACACTTAGATCAACTCCATACTTCTCCTCCACTAGCTCTTTATTGGCTATCGATAATGCAGTCATTCCTGCGTTATCTCTATTTCTGGCTAGCTCTTGAAATTCCTTTAACAAATCACTATAGGCAGTATCTTGAAGCAATTCACTCATTCGCTGATTCAATTGTCTTACATCGGTAGTCATAAACTCCCATGACATTCCATCGATAATGTAGAATTGAGAAGCGGAAGATTTTTTCTCTGGATTGTTCGCATCCCCCTGGCGTGCTGCAGCTAAGGCCCCTTTTACATGGTACAGACCATCTACAATTTCAGCAGGAATTCTATCACCTTCATCTTCTTGTACACCTTCTTTCTCAGCCACATTTCCTCCCTGTATCATAAAGTCCTCCACAATCCTGTGGAAGTTGGTACTATCGTACTTCCCGGACCTGGCCAGTTCCAAGAAGTTCTTTTTGTGCAGTGGAGTCTCATCGTAAAGAACCACCAGCATATCGCCATACTCCGTTTTGATTTTCACCAGATAGTCTTTGTTTTTATCACCACACCCTGCAAAAACGAGGACGATCAATAAGCTGAATAATATTTTTTTCATGTTCTTCTTTATTTCTAAAGTCGCAAAAGTATCAAAGGTGACTCAGACTACATGAAATCCGTGATTTGACATCCTTTTGAGTTATTTATTTAAAGCTGATTTGATATCATCAAGCACCTTTTTCCCGCCACTTTGCAAAATCTCTTCTGCCAGTGATGTGCCTAGTTCCTCAGGATCACTTCCATGCATCGTTCGCTGAATCAGCTCTTTTCCGTCCAGACTTGCTATTCCCCCCTTTAAAATGATCTGCCCATCAGATTCCATTTCCGCATGGCCAAAAACAGGAATGCTGCACCCTCCATCCATTCTTCTAAGGAATGCCCGTTCGGTTAACAGCATTTTTTCAGTTAGTGGGTGATTGGTTGCCATCTTGATCCTGGAGGCTACCTCTGAATCCATGTTGGCATGGATTTCAATTGCCACCGATCCCTGACCTACCGGTGGAATAAATCGCTCGGTATCGAACCAGTATTTGACCAGGTCGTCATAGTGCATCCGACGAACACCAGCATAAGCAAGTACCAACCCATCCATAATGCCGGACTTCATTTTTTCCAGCCTGGTTTGAAGATTACCCCTCACATCTACCGTGGTGATGTGTGGGTAGTAATGCTTAAGCATCGCTATCCTGCGTGTACTGGAAGTGCCGAGTATCAGTTTAGGGTCGTTAAGATCAACCTCTTTATCAGATACAATCACATCATCAGGTGATTCTCTTTCGCAGAATGAAAGCACACTGAATCCTTCCGGTAATTTTGACTGAAGGTCTTTTGCACTATGAACCGCTATATCAATCTGCCCTCTGCGAAGCATTGATTCCAGTTCTTCAGTGAACACCCCCTTGCTACCAATTTTGGAAAGCGCAACGTTTTGAATTTTGTCTCCTTTTGTTTCAATCGGTACCAACTGTGGTTGAAATCCGCCTGCATCCAATAGGTCAGCCACATAATTTGCCTGCCACATGGCCAGCTTACTTTTCCTTGTACCAATTTTAATAACCGTTCGCTCCATTCAATTCTGAGTCTTTTTTTCGTAGGATAAATTTTTTTGAGATACGTCTACAATGAATTTATTAGTCAAGACTTTTCTGCCTATCAAAAGAGGGTTTTTCATTTCGCTACGATCCGTAAGTGATATGGAAGCCATATAGTTTCTTCCAAATATTTTCATTCTGGTTTTAATGACGTAACGCTTTTGGGCTTTCCCATTCGAACTTTTTACAATCTTCTGCGCCCAGTCTTTGGTTGCATATTCTTTGTAGCCGCTATCGGTATGAAGGGTGAAGTAGAGCATTCCATCTTCCTCATGCACTTTCTTGCAGTGTAGTGAAGAACGGTAAGCTCCCGTATCAATTTTAGCATGAATATCCTGAACCCCAAGGTCAGGGAGATCTATCACATCTAATCTTCCGATTATTCGCTTTTCTCTTTTTTTAGCCATTCAATGCCCTAATGATATCCAGGGACAAATTTAAGTGAGTTATTCGAGGGTTCGAGTTTCGTTCCAAATGAATAAGTGATTCGTTTATTAGTGCATATACCTTTTCCAGCTTCTCCAATCCCAATTTATCTGAAAAGTTGCCAATGAAAGTACCTTCCGCTTCGCTTTGAACAGGAGGTTTTTGCCCGGATACATGTATAACTGCATTCCTAACCAGCGCAATTGCAAAATTCAAGGTGTTTTTTTGAGCTGCTTTACCTGACTTTGAAAATTCTTCGCTTCTCTGGACAAGTCCGACAAGGTTCTTTTTCCAGCATTCCACCATCCACTTTTGAAAGTCCTCGTATTCCTGTGACTCTCCTGCCTCTGCAAGGTGAAGCGCTAACCCGATTTTTCCTTCCGAAAGTTTTGAAACTTGCTCCGCTTTGGCTGGCTCAACTTCCTTACTTTCCAAATAAGCCTTTACCTCTTCGAAGGTATTTGGTGGTACGTTTACCAGCTGTGTTCTTGAAGTGATTGTTGCGAGAAGGTTGTCGTAATTATATGAAACCAACAGATAGAGGGTCTTCTCAGGTGGCTCTTCCAATATCTTGAGAATGGCGTTGGCTGAACTAGGGTTCATCAATTCAGGCACCCAAATGAGAAGAATCTTGTATCCTCCCTCAACTGACCGCATACTTACATTCTTAAGCATTTGACGGCTGTCCTCTCTACTTATAAGCAGGTTTTTGTTTTCCTGACCATACTTTCTGGTCCAGGATTCCAAATCACCAAAAGGCGTTTCAATGACGAACTCCCTAAACCGAGGGATGGCTTCCGCTATTACCTTATCGTACTTGCTTTCATTCGCAGAAATCTTAGGGAAGTGGAGATGGATATCCGGATGCACCAATTTTTTTATACGCACACAATTTGGACACGAGCCACAGCTATCTGCTTCTTGCTTATTCTCACACATCAAATAGCTGGCATACCCCAGCGCCATGGGCAGAACAGCAGTCCCGGGTCTGCCAGCGAAAAGTTGTGCATGTGCTACTTTGCCTCTTTTATGCGCAGAGATAAGCTGATTTTTTAACTCTTCTAGACCCGGTATTTCTGAAAACTGCATCGATTATTTCTTCTCCCAAACCCGATTTTCGGCGGTGATCTCAAAGATATGTGAAAGCATTGCTTTGTCTGCTTCCGAAAACGTTTTGTTTCTACGTTTCATCACCAATTCTGCAGTTTCAAATGCCTTTCTGGTTTGATAGGTGGTGAAGCCAGAAGAGCCACCCCACGCAAATGAAGGAATGATGGTTCGTGGAAAGCCATCACCAAAAATATTAGCCGACACACCTACCGTTGTTCCGGTATTAAACATGGTATTAATCCCACACTTGGAGTGATCCCCCATGATCAACCCACAGAACTGAAGCCCTGTGTCTTTAAATCTGCCTGATGCAAAATCCCACATTTTCACATTGGCGTAATTGTTTTTCAAATTGGAGTTATTCGTGTCGGCACCCAGATTGCACCACTCACCAATTACAGAATTTCCTAAAAACCCTTCATGGCCCTTATTGGAATACCCAAAAATGACGGAGTTTGACACTTCTCCACCGACTTTACAATGAGGACCTATTGTTGTGTCTCCTTTGATTTTTGCTCCCATATTAATGGTGGAATGATCACATAGTGCGAAGGGGCCTCTTATAAGCGCGCCTTCCTGAATCTCTGCGTTTTTACCTATGTAAATAGGTCCATTCTCAGCATTGAGAACGGCTGCTTTTACCCAGGCTCCTTCTTCAAGGAAAATTTGATCACCATATGTTTTGGTGTGAGTGTCATCAAGTGATTGGGATGTTCGCTCCTTTGTAAGGAGTTCAAAGTCATGTTTGATCTCCTCTCCATTCATACGAAAGATGTCCCATGGATGGACCACCTGCTTCACTTCAACTGCTATCGGCTTCCTTTCTCCAAGCTCAAAAGATTCGTCTGGCGCATAAAAGCCGGCTATCATTTGATCTTCGTAAATAAGGCCTTCATCTTGCTTCAACCCTTTAATAGCAGCTAGCAAATCAGATGTAGGCAATACATTTCCAAGGATAGTCAAGGATTTTTCCTGTGGTGGTTCAAACAACTGACCAAGATAATCCTGACTCCTAAAGGCGAGCTTTTCTGCCGATAGCGCCTTGCTCCATTTCTCATGGATTTTGAGTATTCCCACACGAGCCTCTGAAACGGGACGTGTATAGCTTATAGGAAGCATTTGCTTCCAGCTCTCTTCCGTATCAATGAAGGTAATTTGCATGGATCAAACTTAGCTTGTTTTGAGAAATGAGGATAAGAATAAGAAATCTTTTTAATAAATTGCACGTATTATTTTTATTAAAAAAACACGTATGACTACCAAGCTTACATTGACTGTAGATAAGGAAACGATCGAACAAGCAAAAAAATATGCTAAAGAGCAAGGGAGAAGTTTATCAAGTATTGTAGAAAACTACTTGAAGTTACTTTCTTCAAAAGATCGAAACATAAAGGAGTCATCTGATTCTAAGATTATCAAATCACTAAAAGGCTCTTTGAAATTGCCAAAAGATTTGGATTATAAAAAAGCACGCCAGGATAGCTTGATGAAAAAGTATTTGAATGACTAAAGTCTTGATTGATACTGATGTCCTGATTGATTTTTTGGCAGAAAGACAACCACATGCAGATTTTGCAGAGCAGATTTTCTTAGTTGCTGCACGAGAGGAAATTTGTTTGTTCACTACTGGAGATATTTTATCTAATGCATATTATGTCTTAAGAAAGATTTTTTCGCACAGTAAAATACTTGCAAAATTCTCTCAATTACTCCGCTATATGGAAGTCATTGACATTAACAAACAAGTGATCTTAAACGCTATAAGTTCTGGTTTTCGAGACTTTGAGGACGCTCTCCAAAATTATGCCGCAGAGCATTCGGGAGAAATAGACATTATCGTCACCCGAAATGTTAAAGACTACAAACACAGTTCAATTAGTGTCATGACACCTTTGGATTTTTCGAAATCGCTGTAAGAAGGCATAAAAAAAGTCTTCGAGTAAACCCGAAGACTTTTGAATCTCTTTAGGTACAGAATTACTTCTTCTTGTACTTTTTGTTGAATTTCTCCACTCGACCAGCAGTATCCAAGAAGATTTTCTTACCGGTGTAGAATGGGTGTGATGCAGAACTTACCTCTACTTTGATCACTGGGTATTCGTTTCCATCTTCCCATTTAATCGTCTCCTTAGACGTCATTGTTGATTTCGTCAAAAATTTGAAATCACTTGTGGTATCAAGAAAAACAACGTCGTTGTACTCAGGATGTATGTCTTTTTTCATGTGTCTTATATTTCTTTCAATTGTCACATGGAATTCGTGCATTTTCATGCACTCATTTCACTTCTCTCGTCCCTTTTTCAAAAAGGATGGCAAAGATAGGCATTATTTTATCTTCTTCAAACCCATTCATTCAACTAAAATCGAATATGTTTGATTTATGAGACAAACACTCTGGATTCTTAGTCTGCTCATTGCCAATATTTTATGGGCGCAATCTACAGATTTCACATTAGGACACCCGGCTTATCGCATCGTGGAGCTGGAAGAAATAAGAGCTTCTAAGAGCTTTAGTTCTACCGTTAAGCCTTTTTCCAGGTTGTCAGTGTATCATTTGATGGGAAATGAAGGCGGTCTATACCTGAATAAAGAGCTGAGGGATTATACTTCTGATTCCGTCAGATCGAGGACTCCTATCCTGGGAAGATTTTTTCAGTATCCAGCCGACTTTTATTATTACGAAGATGAAAGTTTGGAACTCCATGTAAATCCGGTGATGCATTTTTCCTTTGGAAAAGCGAATGATGCCATTGGGTCTACCTTTATTAATAGCAGAGGTGCGGAGATTAGAGGAAGAATTGACAAGAAGGTGGCATTCTATACCATGCTTACCGAGAATCAAGCCAAGTATCCCGAGTATGTAAACGATATAAGAGACAGCACTTTAGTTGTTCCTTATGAAGGATTCTGGAAGCAGTATGCTACCACAGGTGTAGACTTTTTTAGGGCGCAGGGGTATATCGATTTTGGACTATCAAAAAGCATTTCAGCACAGCTGGGATTCGGTAAGCACTTTGTTGGAAATGGGGTTCGTTCCCTTATCCTTTCCAACTACTCGAATAACTATCCTTATCTAAGGATCAATACATCCACTAAAGTTTTTGATTACACCAACATTTTCGCTGAGCAAATAGCCGGAGTAAGGGGCGGTAGTTTTGGGTTAGAAGGGACGGGAAGCTTCCAGAAAAAATACATGGCATTCCATCATCTCAACATGAAAATAAAGCCTAACCTACATATCGGCCTGTTTGAATCTGTCATGTATGGTGACTCTACCCAGGGCCTGAAATTAGAATATTTAAATCCGGTCATTTTCTATCGGGCGGTCGAACAGCAAGATGGCAGTGAGGACAATGCAATTATCGGTTTAGACTTCAAGTGGAACATTAAAAACCGGGTTTCTCTTTATGGCCAGCTGGTAATTGATGAAATGATCGTCAGTGAGGTGCTTGCCGGTAATGGTTGGTGGGGGAACAAGCAGGGATTTCAATTAGGAGCAAAGTATGTTGATCCTTTTGGGTTGGAGAATGCGATTGTACAAGGTGAAATTAACCGGGTACGCCCCTATATGTATGCACATGAAGATGGATTCACTAGCTACAGTCATTACAACCTTTCTCTCGCTCATCCCCTTGGTGCTAACTTCACTGAATACATTGGTAGATTAAATTATCGGCTCAATGATCAATGGAATTTTGAAGGAGTGCTAATGATGGCTACTTATGGAAATGACATAGGTGGTGTGAATTATGGACGAGACATTTTAAAGGACTATACAATTCGTCGACCGGACGGAAATGGTGGTAGTCTCGAATTTGGGAATTCGCACCTCCAGGGCAATCAAACGGATTTGATGATGGCATTTTTTAGGACATCATATATGTGGCGGCACAATGTTTTTATTGATGCAGATATTACAATTCGTAATGAGTCTGACACAAATGGGTATGTCGACCGATCCACTTCGGTGTTTGGATTGAGCTTCCGATGGAACGTGCCCTCACGAAAGTATTTATTCTAATAAGGTGATCGTTTTTTGAATTGGTTACATCAATAAATCCATCTGTTTAATCATATCCTTCTTTTAAAACTTCAAAAGTTTCCTAACTTTCAGCACGACTCTACTATTTATGAAAAGGTTTAAGCTCATTTTCCACGGCATCTATATTCTGATCTTTCTGGTCATCCTCTACTTTTCTGTGGATATTTTAATGAATACCGAGCAGTATCTCTCTAAGATCAAGCTCTCCTCGTACATTAAGTTTCCTAAGTACGTAATGAGCCTGTTCTTATTCGTCTCCGTACTTATGGCGGTAGAATATATTATGCAGCAAATGAGAATTCACAAACTCAAAAACGATATTGGAGAACTGAAAGGGGAAGTGACCGAACTAAAAGCCAAACTTTACGATAAATCCCAGGAAGCAACAGCAATCGCAGAAGAGATTTCCTTCGATGATGTGGACAAAGGAGATGAGGATGCGGATGAAGATGATGAGGATTAATTAGACATCCTTCACCCACAAAACAGTTAGGTTCTGCTGTAATTCCTATATTTAGGCGCTTAATTGAGAACCAACCTTTCTATGCTTGCTAAAACCTATGGAAGTGCCGTCTATGGCGTAGATGCTTACAAAATCACCGTTGAGGTTAATGTTGGTCAGGGTACCAAGTTTTTCATGGTAGGCTTACCGGATTCTGCGGTGAAAGAAAGTGAGCAACGGGTAGAATCAGCCATCAAGAACCTGGGCTATCGGATGCCACGACAAAAAGTGGTAGTAAATCTTGCTCCGGCAGACATTCGGAAAGAAGGCTCGGCTTACGACCTTCCCATTGCGCTTGGAATTTTAAAAGCATCTGAACAAATCATTGCAGAAAAACTAGAAGACTATGTGATCATGGGTGAGCTGGCGTTGGACGGGGACCTACGCCCGATAAAAGGGGCGTTACCGATTGCTATAGAAGCAAGAAAAAATGGCTTTAAAGGCTTCATCCTTCCAAAAGAAAATGCCTCTGAAGCAGCTATCGTAGATGGGCTGGATGTCATAGGAGTGAATAATATCAAAGAAGCCATTGATCACCTGGAAGGTGAAGTGGTGATTCAACCAACAGATTATGATACCCGGGATGTTTTCTTCAGTGAGCTAGATAACTATGCTTCTGATTTTGCAGACGTACAGGGGCAGGAAAACATCAAACGAGCAATGGAGATCGCTGCTGCCGGAGGACATAATGTAATTATGATTGGCCCACCGGGTGCTGGCAAGACCATGCTGGCTAAAAGACTTCCATCCATCCTGCCTCCATTGACATTGCACGAAGCATTAGAAACCACAAAAATTCATTCGGTGGCGGGGAAGCTTGGAACAGATGCCAAGCTAATTTCCAACCGACCATTTCGTCAGCCTCACCATACCATATCGGATGTGGCCCTCGTTGGCGGAGGGGGTATTCCACAGCCGGGAGAAATTTCCTTGGCTAATAATGGAGTGCTGTTTTTAGACGAACTTCCGGAATTTAAACGTACCGTACTGGAAGTAATGCGTCAGCCATTAGAAGAAAGAAAAGTAACGATCTCAAGAGCTAAAGTTTCATTGGACTACCCATCCAATTTTATGCTTATCGCCAGTATGAACCCTTGCCCGTGTGGCTACTATAACCACCCCGAAAAAGAGTGCGTTTGTGCGCCCGGTGTAGTGCAGCGATATCTCAATAAGATCAGCGGCCCACTGCTGGACCGGATCGATCTACATGTGGAGGTCACGCCAGTCTCCTTCGATCAAATGACAGAAACTCGCAAAACAGAATCCAGTTCTGAAATCCGAGAACGAGTGATTAAAGCCAGAGAAATCCAGGAACAACGTTTTAAAGATCAATCGGGAGTATTCAACAATGCCATGATGAGCTCTAACATGGTCAAAGATGTTTGTCAGATCAATGAAGCAGGAAAGACGCTGTTGAAAACTGCCATGGAACGCTTAGGGCTATCAGCAAGGGCTTATGACCGGATCTTACGTGTTTCAAGAACTATAGCCGATTTAGCAGGTAAAGATGAAATAGCCATCGAGCACCTGGCTGAAGCCATTCAATACAGAAGCCTGGACAGAGAAGGCTGGGCGGGGTAGTCAATATCCTTCCGTCATGAATTAACTATCCATATATAAATGTAAAAAAATGAAATAAATCTAACATACCATTAGCTTTAAATTAAAACCCATTCGTTAACTTTCATATATGAAACATCTTTCTCCACTTTTACTTTGGGCACTATTAGTTACTGGCTTTGGTTCCGGCTCATTGCTTATTTCCTGTAGCCCTGATGAAGTAGATACCACATGCATCGGAGCAGATACCCCATGTGAGGGTTTTTCCTGGAGCTTTGTTGATCCTGATACCTATGAAAACCTGATGGGGAAAGAAGGGCAGCCTATCCACCCAGACACTATTGTCATCCTTAACTTGAGCCAGGATACAATGTATCATGAATTGTTTAGCTATCAAGCCATTGATTGGTGGACAGTGCAATTTATACCAGGCCCTTATCAGGAGCTGAATTGCTTTAATCAATGTCTGCTGGATTCAGCATTCAGCAGGTACTATTATATCTATGTGGGCAATGATGATTGGGATACCGTAGAGGTTCATTTTCCTGCAAATACGAATAGGGCCACCGTCATGGAAGTATATTTCAATGACAAAGATGCTAGTGTTCCAACTGATAGACCCGATTGGACTATTGAATCCTCCTATTGGTTTCAAAAAGATTTTAACTAACCCATACTACTATGAAAACTCACTATCTAGCCTTTTCATTTCTTGCTATTCTTTGTTTTAACTCATACAGCCAGTGCAAAACGTACGGTTCAGATTCAGATAAGTTTATAGCCAACCCCTGGTATGGAAACAACCAGTACCTGACGGATTACCTGACTGACAGGGGTTACATTGGGGACGGATCAAATTATCGTACGTCCTGTCCTGGACCAAGATATCAACTACCGGTGCGTATGGTTGTTTTTAGAAATGGGAGCAACTCTTCTAGTAGTGCAATCAACCAAATCCAGGCAGAAAGTTATCTTCAGGGAGCTAACCAAATGTTTGAAGATGCGGGAACTGGTATCCATTTTTATTTAGAACAATTTGAATTTATCGCAGATAATCAGGCACACAGTGGCATAGATGGTCTACTTGATACCAGCAATGACCCCAACTTCTTTTCATCAATAGAGCTCTTCTTGCGAGATCGGGTAGATGGGATGATCAATATTTACTTTGTGAAAAATACCAGTTCTTCGGAGACCGCAACAGGCACGGCTACTGTTCCTTTTTCAAATCAAATTCCTGCCGAGTTTCCTGGTGCATTATGGTCATGCTGGGTAAAAACTCATAACGGGTCCTCGTTTAGAGGTGAAGATAATATAGTGAACACCTTGGCTCATGAACTTGGTCATGTATTGGGTAATGTTCATACGCACCACCCTGGCAGCCTCAGTATATTCAATCCAAACTTTGACTCAGATAATGCCGAGCAATCTGCTTGCTTTCAGGAAGTAGTAAGTAGAACGCAAACCACAAACTGCATTGGAAATCCAAGTGGGAAAAAATGTGAGGTGAATGGTGATGGACTCTGTGATACTGCCGCTGATCCTAACTCTGCAACTGAGCGGAGTGGAAGTGTACTATTAAAGGGTGTGTCAAACGCTCCTGGCTGTGTTTACTCCGTACCAAATTATGATAATAGATATAAACGAGACAGGAACAATGTGCTATGGAATCCACCAGTTCATAATATTATGTCTTATGCAAATAATACTTGTCAAGATGAATTTAGCAACGGACAGATAGCTATCATGTGGGATCGAATCGAGACAAGGTTTAAAGATTATTTTCAAGGAGATTTTACTGCACCGTCGCTAATCTGTACAAACGGAGGAACAGTAACCATAAACAATTCACCTCCTAACATGAATATATCATGGACTGCAACTCCATCATACCTTTTCCATTCTACAACTCGCTCTGGATTGGGGACATCAGCATTTGTAAAAGCAAAGGATAGTTCGGTAAGTGGTTGGGGAACCATCAGTTTTCACGAGGGGGATAATTGTGATTTTTTTAGTAGTTCGTATAAAGTTTGGATTGGAAAGCCTTCAATTCCATCTGATATAACAATAGTTAGTCCGCAATGGAACTCACAAAATCAAACTTGTCCAAATACGATCTTAGAATTAGTGGTCAATGATCAAAACAATCAAGCTAACATCACCAATTATAATTGGTCTATACAAGGCGCTTCACTCCTCTCGGGTCAGGGTACAGAGTCAGTTTTTGTTAAAATTCCTAATCACTTTGGTACTCGCTATTTAACATTTTCAGTAAGAGCTCAAAATTCATGCGGTTATTCTTCGTACAATTCTCTCTATGGTACATCCAATTCAAACTATGGAGGTTGCGGGGATGGTGGAGGTGGTCCTATGCTTCTAATGTATCCTAATCCGAGTAGTGGAGAATTCGATCTAAATTTCTCTAATCCAGATGAAATGGAAGATTATGTTAGAGTAACAAATACTACAGTTCAGGTCACTATTTCAGATTTAATGGGTGAAAAAGTATTTCATGGAGTCATAAATAAAAACGGATTGCATGTGAACCTTAAGAATTCTAAAAAGGGTATGTATTTAGTTACCTTAAGCGGAAAAGGTTTGGAGGAGAAGGCAACTCTTATTATCGAATAATTACTTTTTAGAGAGCAATTCGTTAAGATTCCTCCTAGGAATTACTTTTTTTGTAACTGTATCAATATTGCAGTATAGTTTACATTGTCTGATTAAGTCCCTTGATAATATCCAAATCCATCATTCGAAAATCAGCACTTCAGTTTCGGAACTTGTTATACAAGGAGGAGTATGAGGATAGAAATAAGGCCTTGCTAGATACCATACTACGTTTCATACAAAAGAAGCATGTAAGAACTATTCATACCTTTTTAGCAATCAAAAAGAATAGAGAACCGGATATATCCCTTTTATTCGAGAAGCTATGGTCGAAAAGTATAGTACTATTTGTTTCTAAAACTGATTTTAAATCTAAGCAGTTGCGTCACTATCGGCTTGATGATCAAACAATACTGGCCAATAACAAAATGGGAATCCCCGAACCTACCAATGCTGAAGAGGCTTCAATTGAAGATCTTGATATCATTTTAGTTCCTTTGCTGGTCAGTGACAAGGAGGGATATAGAATCGGCTATGGCGGTGGATACTATGATCGCCTCCTCAAGGAAACAAAAGCGCTAAAAGTTGGGTTATCCTTATCTCCTCCGGTGGATGAAATTTTGCAACGCGAGGATTGGGACATCCCATTGGATTATTTAATTACACCTTTTAAAATATATAATTATGGCTAAAATCACACTAGGAGGCACAGATACGACTACTATTGGAGACCTTCCTGCGGTTGGCACTGCTGCCCCTGACTTTACTCTGGTATCAAAAGACATGAAAGAAAAAACATTGGCTAGCTACCATGGTCAAAAAGTAATATTGAACATCTACCCAAGTATTGATACCGGGGTTTGTGCCATGTCCACAAAAAAATTCAATGAAGAGGCTTCTAAGCTGGAGAACACACGGATCATTTGTGTTTCAATGGATCTGCCTTTTGCCTTAAAGCGATACTGTGATGCAGAAGGAATTGACAATCTTGACAGTCTTTCAAACTTTCGTGATAGTGGAAGTTTTGGCAGACATTATGGCGTAGAAATCTTTGATGGGGCTTTTAAAGGATTAAATGCTCGTGCTATTGTGGTTATTGATGAAGCCGGGGTTGTTAAATACACCGAAATGGTTCCGGAAATTGGTCAGGAGCCGGATTATGAAAAAGCTTTGGCTGCCATTTAGGGAGTCAAAGCAACCATTCACCATCTTTTTGCATTAAGTAATTGTTATTTGCCGATTCTGACGAAACAATTTGGATAGTTGTGCGTCTTTCGAGAGGTCAATCACTTAAATAACCACTGTTTTGAAAAAACTTTTACTGCTATTAGCAGTCATTCCGCTATTTCTGACAGCACAGGAGAAATACACCATTAACGGATATGTAAAAGATGCCGCAAATGGGGAAGCCTTGATAGGGGCTACCGTGCTAATTAAAGAACTGGGAACCGGTAACATTACCAATGTTTATGGCTTTTATTCGATTACACTTCCGGCCGGAGACTACACCGTAGAATACCGATACATTGGTTTTGTTACACAAACCAGAACCCTCTCACTTTCTGAAAATACTAGGATAGACATAGAGTTGAGCGAAGAAGAAACTCAGCTGCAGGAAGTGGTGGTAACTGCACGACCGGAAGACGAAAATGTAACCTCCACTGAAATGAGTGTGGCAGAAATCGACATCCAGACTGTTCGAAAAATGCCGGCCATTTTAGGGGAAGTAGATATTATTAAAAGCTTGCAGCTTCTTCCGGGAGTATCTACGGTAGGTGAAGGAGCCTCCGGATTCAACGTTAGAGGGGGAAGTGTTGGGCAAAACCTCATTTTGCTGGATGAAGCACCGGTCTACAATTCATCTCACCTTTTGGGATTCTTTTCGGTTTTTAACCCCGATGCAGTTAAAGATTTAAAACTCTATAAAGGGGCTATTCCGGCTCAATATGGAGGGCGTCTTGCTTCCATTCTTGACATTCGAATGAAGGAAGGAAACAATAAGGAAGCGGAAGTGAACGGTGGGATTGGTACGATATTCAGCCGCCTGGCCATTGAAGCTCCGATCGTTAGGGAAAAATCTTCATTTATCATCGCAGGGCGCAGGTCCTATGCAGACATTTTAGCTCGCCCATTTGTACAGGAGTTGAGAGATGGTGCAGCATTAAACTTTTACGATCTCACATTGAAAACGAACTATCAATTTTCAGATAAAGACCAGATTTTCCTTTCCGGCTATTTTGGAAAAGACAATTTCATGTTTGATGCTGACCAGGGGTTTAGTTGGGGTAACCGAACTACTACTTTTAGATGGAACCACCTTTTCAATGACCGACTATTTTCAAACTTCACGGTGTTTTTTAGTGATTATGAATACGAACTGGCATTCGGAGACAATCCGAGGGATCGATTCGAATGGAACTCTGACATCAACACGCTCACTTTCAAACCCTCTTTTACTTACTTCATTGACCAAAGAAATGAACTGACTTTTGGAGGAGAAATCTTCAAATATGGATTTGAGCCTGCCCGGGCCAGAGGCATTAGTGACGGAGATGTGATTGATATAAGCGTACCTGATAAGCAGGCCATAGAGTCAGCAGTGTACATCAACAATGATCAAAAGCTCAATGACAAACTCTCGGTGCAGTATGGTTTGAGATTCTCATATTTCAACCTACTGGGCGATGGAAATAAATTCATCTTGGGGGATACCATCCCGGGAAGAAGAAGGCCGATTGAAGATGTGATTGAAGTAGACAAAGGTCAGTCCATTGCCAGTCATCATGGCTGGGAACCACGACTCTCATTCAGATACCAGCTTAATAAGACCACTTCGGTAAAGGCCAGCTACAATCGAATGCTTCAATACATTCACTTGATCTCAAACACTACTGCAGCCAATCCGCTGGATGTATGGACACCTAGCTCTAATAACCTGAAGCCTCAGATTGGTCAGCAGTGGGCAATGGGGCTCTTCAAGAATCTGCGAAACAATGACTATGAAACTTCTGTAGAATTATACTATCGAAAAACAGACAGACAGCTAGAGTACATTAATGGTGCTGATCTACTGATCAATGAAGCGTTAGAGTCAGACCTACTGGCGGGTGAAGGAAGGGCATACGGAATGGAGCTTTATGTCAAAAAGAACTCAGGAAGATTAAATGGCTGGGTAAGCTATACCCTTGGAAGAACCGAATTACAGACAGAGGGAATTAACCGAGGAGATTGGTATCCAACTCGATTTGATCAAACACACAATTTAAAAATTACCGGGTTTTATGAATTAAACGAACGTTGGTCATTATCCTCCACTTTTTCATACATCAGCGGAGCACCTACTACTTTCCCAACCAGCAGGTACGAGGTGCAGGGCATTACTATTCCACACAATGCCAATGACTCACGAAATAATGTGCGCCTCCCTGATTATCATCGATTAGATTTTTCCGCCACTCGCAAAGGCCGGGCTGTTCGCAGGGATGGTACCCCTAGAAAAAACAGAGACGAGCTCGTGTTTACCATTTACAACATTTACAATCGCGCCAATCCATTTTCCATCTACTTCTGGCAAGGTGAGGATCGGGTGGATCCCGGAGCATTGGCAGATACCAGAGCGACCCAGGTTTCAATCTTTGCTTCGTTTATTCCATCCATCACCTACAATTTCAAGTTCTAAGTCATGAAAAAGCTATTAATCATATTATCTGCTGTTATCATTCTCTCATGTGAGGACGATATTAATGTGCAACTAGCTGATGCAGAACCAGTGCTAGCATTTGATGCGTGGATCTACCGTAAGGCGGAGAAGCAAACCATCAGAATCACCAGAACCAATACATATTTTGATGGGTCCACACCGGCAGGTGTATCGGGGGCGTCAGTAGCCGTAGTTGATGCCGATGGAACGGTATTTCCATTCAACGAAGAATCCCCCGGTATATACAGCTGGCTACCAGCTAATGAGGCTGACTCTTTTGGAACGGTTGGGCAAACGTATTTTTTGGATGTCTTAATTGACGGCAAGCAATATGGGTCTGTTAGTAAAATGGGACGTGTTCCGGAAATAGACAGCATCACCTGGCGGTTTGAAGAAGGCTCTTTTGGTTCGGAAGACTTCTATGTCGCTGAGTTTTGGTCAAGAGATTTTGAGGGAGAAGGAGACGCCTATTGGATTAAAAGCTGGAAAAATGATACGTTGCTTAATAAGCCGAATGAAATTAATCTGTCATTTGATGGGGCATTCTCTCCTGGAGGCAATGCAGATGGATTAACGTTTATCCAGCCAATCAGAGATGGAATCACCCCCTTTGAAACAGATGAAAATGATGAGTTTATACCTCCATTTACCGGACCGGGTGAAGATAGTGTTTACGTAGAAATCAACTCAATCACGCCTGAGGCATGGTTCTTTTGGAATCAGGTCATCATCCAAACGGATCGACCTGGTGGCTTTGGAGAACTTTTCGCAACCCCACTTGCGAATGTAGAATCAAACATTCAAACCACTGATGAAGAACAAATCGTTGGTTTTTTCTGCGTGTCTGCTGTAAAGGGGCTTGGGAGAAGATTCACAGAATATGCGATTCGAGAAGTGCCTGAATAATATTTACATATCAGAAATCCAATCTCATTAGAGAGTTCGTAAGTATCACTAAACAATAATATACATCGCGTGTGATCGCGATTTATAGCTGGTTGGTGATAGATGCCCCGACGGTAAAACGTCGGGGTTTTCTCATTTAGACAAGCGTAACATTTGTTACGCTCACATTAAATTGATTACTCCAATTTTGAGGTAAAAAGAAATGAATTTTAAGAATATTGAAGTAAGTGAGTTTGAGCAACTGATGTCCACCCCGGATCATGTTGTTTTAGATGTAAGGTCTCCGCAAGAATTGGTGGAGGGCTCCATACCCGATCATGTGATGATCAACATGTTTGAGCCATCATTTATGCAAAAAATTGAAAAATTGGATAAGTCCAAAGCGTATCTTGTCTACTGTAGAAGTGGTAATCGAAGTGGACAAACCTGTGCAATGATGTCCAAAATGGGATTCCCTAAACTTTATAATCTGAATGGAGGCATTGGTGCCTGGAATCAGCATAAAGTCAAAGCAGATGAATAAGAAACCTTCATTATTTATTCCGATAGCTCTGGCCCTTACCTTAGGACTTGCCCCCTATTCCCCTGAGCCACATATATGGGGGAAAATTAAATGGGTGCTGGGAGGGGCTGAAGGCATGCAGCCCATGGACTGGTTTGATTTGATACTGCATGGTGCCCCCTGGATTTACTTGATTGTTGCTATGGTCAGAGAGTTTAAAAGAAAGTGAGTGGTTCTCTAAACTCACACTCTGTTAGAATTATAAATCATACTTCACCGTAAACAACCCGTACCGCTGCTGGATCGCGTAAGAAAATGTGCTGACGTGTACTTAGAGAATAAAACACATTCCTAATAAAATGTTAATGATTCCTAAAAACGGAATCTACTTATAAGACCTTTCGTATTTTACTGCTCAACAAAAGGTTCAGCATTTTGAAGAGACTAATCACCGTGATGTTGCTCATTCAGATATTTGGATGTGAGCAGCAATCATCTAATCACCCCGTCTTCAAATACTTTCCTCCTGAAAATGTATTTGAAGATGGCTATGTAAGCAAGTACTATTATCATTATTATCCTGACAATCCCGACAAACGAGCTGGTACGGAAATTCGGTACACGAAATATGTTAAGCTGGATGATACCCATTACCTGACTGAAAACTATAATGCAGGGTATGATTTGGTCAGCACCCGACATTATTTGGTTGAGGGAGATTCGATTGTTCTTGAAAAAGGATTTGGTATTAACGCTCGTGAAGTGACTGATACCACTGAAATGAAGGTACTTGACAATAACATCTCTGTCTGGGAAAGTGAAGCGAAAAGTCCATATCGGGTAAGCTATACTTTTGGAGATGAAGAATATATATACACAGAACACCAAGCTTCTGTAGCCGACACTGTTATTGATAATAACCCTGCCAAAGCATTTTACTCAATCTGGAATTATAAAAATGCAGTGTCTGATTCTATCGTATCAGAAGGCGAATCGACATCCTACTATGTTAAAGATTTAGGGTTTTTCGGTTCAATGATTATTGGATCGGATTATTCCAGACATATTGAATTAGTGGAGCAGATGTCGATTGAAGAGTTTGAAAAACGAGCCAACCACGGTGAACACCGCGTTGCATGGATCGATCCGGAGAATACCATAAGTGATGATTCAGATTTTAGCATTTGCGACCATGAAAGAAGGATCGCCGACTATTATAATTCTACTCCTTCAGGAGAATACATACATTCCAAGCGAGCCCTATTGGATACCGTTTTTTCCAACCTTGACAAGTCAAAGTTGTTCGATCAAAGTGGACGACTTGTTTTCCGTTTTGTGGTAAACTGCGAGGGTAGAGCTGGAAGGTTTATTGCGGAGGGGTATGACCTAGATTATCAAACAATGGAGTTTGATCCAGAGACAGTTGATCATCTATTTGGGATTCTCCAAAAACTGGAAGCTTGGAGACCTGTAGTGTTAAATGACAAACCGCGAGACGCATATTTCTACATCACATTTAATATTGAAAATGGTGAAATCATCGATATACTCCCTTAGTTTAATTTCTATATTTAGTCTGGTGTCTTGCTCCGAAAAGGAGTGGTACAAAAAGTCCTTTTCAGAAGAAGAAATGAAGCAACTAAGCCCACAACTTCGCGGTGGTCGAGGATACTATTATCAAGGTTCAGTTCCTGAGCAGTTTCAGCTGAAAGAAGCTTTTAAAATGGACTCCACCGATGCGGATCTATGGAGGGAATTTGGGACTGCCCGTGTCAAACGGGGTATACTGGATGAGATGTATCGCTACTATAATGAGGCCGTGAAACGAAAACCAGAGAAGTGGGCTGGGTTTAGGGGATACCTCTATCTCTACTTTTATCGTGATTATGAGCGAGCCATAGCAGATTTTAATTTGGGGGATGAAGCGAATGGTCAGGTAGATTATTCACAGGGACAAAGCCACGATTATATGCGGGGCATTAGTTACTATGGGCTTAAAGAGTATCAAACCTCACTTGACTATTTGGACCGCTACATCGATAAAGTTACAGAGGAGGAGGGTGAATCATGGGTGGATGTATATGCCATACTGTACAAAGGGCTTGCACTAATGCAACTTAATCGTTTGGATGAAGCTATGTCAGAATTCGATCGGGTCTTGAAGTACTATCCGAACCTGTCTGACTGCTTCTATCACAAAGCTCAAATCTATGTGGCTCGAGGACAATTTAATTTAGCTATGCAAGAATTGGATATGGCTGAGGAGTATTTCACAAAGGGGTATTTCCACCAACGTCCTTATGTAGAGGTACTTGAACAGATCTATTTGCAAGACATTCAAGATTTAAAAAAAGAGATTTCCAGCATTTAGTATTGCTGATATGAGCCGTTCATATATTTAAATCATCCTAAATGAGTGCTCATTCGTACACTACATATGGCTCAAATCATAAATACGGTTAAAGCTCATCGGAAAACAATTGCAGTTTCCATATTTATTGGTTTGCTGATAGCGACGATAGCTTTCGTTTCAAACTGGCTCATGCTTATCCATAGAGGAGAAGCACCAACTCCCCTGCAACTTATCGATATATCTTTTTATTTTTTTGTGCCTATAGTGACCTGGACCGTCCTCACAATCCTAATCATTCATATTGCTCCCAAGTGGAGTAAGCTTCAAAAGAACCTAAAGACATTTCTACCAATTTTAGTAGGAGCTGTACTATTAAGTCCACTCATCCGGATAATCGATATCTTGATTGATTTTAGTATTAAAAACCTACTTGGGATGATTGAAGCGAATCCCTTTAGTGTACTTGCAGATGTGTGGTTGGTGGTGATATCGTCTTCCCCGTCAGCATTTTTGAAATTGCTAATTATTGGCGCAATTGTATGCTATTTCATGTATGGTAGGTCCTTAAAAAAGTCGCTTACCATTCGGGCCGGCGATGGTACTTATCATGTGCTTAGAAAAAATTCGATTCTTTATTTAACATCCAGTGGCAACTACCTAAACATTCACACGTCTGATGGAACCCACCGTACACGCATGACCTTGAAGTCCCTTATTTCAGAGTTAGGAGAACCATTTATCCGTATTCACAAATCCACCATTGTTAACATCGAGCATATCAGTCAGTTGAGTCATTGGCGCAACGGGGAATACCTGGTTGTGATGTCTGACGGAAAGCCGCTCAGCTCTAGCAAGACCTACAAGGAATGCATTGACCAGATAAAACTGAACTTGAACGATAACAAATCGGTCATAATTGATCCCACTTCAGAAATAGTTCATCCCACAATGGCCTAATTGACATTCAAAATCTGAGATAATAGAGCATCTTTAAGAATAAAAGGATGGCTCTATTTAAAAAGATTTTATTGTTTCTGATGTCGGCTAATTATGCCAAAACTTTTATCTCTCATGGTTGGGAAAAGTTTGATGCAGAAGGATTTTGGTCTACCGCATTTATTGAGCGTTGGGGATATGGGCTCTATTTCATGTACTTCATTGGTGTTTTAGAGTTTCTCGGTGGAATCGGAATTCTATTGCCCAAAACAAATAAGTATGCAGCTTTCACACTAGCTGTAGTGATGCTCGGAGCGATCATCACCAGAACCGTTTTTGGAACCAGTCTGGATGATGTTATCTGGATAGGTTTTACAATGATTACACTTCTCTACATCTCATTGGAAAGAGGAATGGATGCTGAGCTAACACGGTTATATTCTAAGCTGAAAAAGAATTGAAGACCATACTGGTTCTAAATCCGAGATCACATTACCCAAAGGTCAATAGTGAATCAGCAAGTGCACGATCAGCAATGCGTGCAGCTGATTCTCCGGAGATCATTGCCGCATTGAGAGAACCATTGAGGTTATGGTCCCCTGCAATTGCTACTTTATCTGTAATCAAAGATTCTGTGTCATCCACTTCGTATTGAAGATTGTTTAGCTGAGGAAGGGCGCTAGTGATATGATAGTGATGCAAAAATTTAGCCTGACTTATCCCAAAATCTTTTTGTAGCTCGATGTGGACTTTTGCAATGAGCGCTTCCTTTGTATGATTGTGGGATCGAACAACCGTGACAGAAAGTAGCTCATCTGTTCCTCTGACTTCAGCATCGATACTGGTGGGAAAGAAAATGTTATTGATTAGTGATCCTTTGCGACTATTAAGGCCAATGATCGGTTTAGCTGTAGTTCTGTCTTTGACGGTGAAGTAAAGATTATCGCACGATTTCCAATTCAATGAAGAAACATAATTGGGCAGCATTTCGCTTGGGTCAGTAGCGATGATCGTAAAATCTGAGTCAAGGACCTCTCCATTTTTCAGAACAATGGATTCATTTTGCACCTTTTCAACCGGCGTTTTGAGTCGTATAGTTGTGCGGTTCAAGTTTCGTTCCAATTGATCAGGAATAGCCCCAATTCCTGCTTTCGGTATCAGTGCCCCTCCTTCTCCAAACAACTTATATACATACGTAAACATTCTACTGGAAGTGGCTAAATCAGGCTCTAAAAAGATTCCGCTAAAAAATGGTCGAAAGAAGTTTTGGATGACGCCATCACTAAAGCCAAATGCTTTTAAGTACTCATGCGTAGTTTGTTCTTCTTCATCAAACAATTCTTTCAATGAAGAATTTTCAAGCTTTTTCTTAAGTTGAAATATTTTCCACTTATCGGCAGTCGAAGCAACTGATGAAAAAAGCGTAGAAAAAAGCAAACTGCTGTCTCGCAAAGGATCACCAAAAATTGTTGAGGACCCTTCGGAAAAGATCATTGCACCGGGTATGAGTGATTGCAATTCCAACGTGTCATAGTTAAGGTATTTCTGAGCCATTGGATAGGCCTCCAGCAGCACTTGAAATCCACGGTCAAGCTGATAACCATCGATTATATCTGTCACCACACGACCACCAATTCGATCGGAAGCTTCCAGAATTACAGGGTTGTACCCTTTATCCTCCAGGTTTTTTGCAGCAATCAAACCGCTTACTCCAGCACCGATGATATAAATTCGAGCACCTTTTTCTTCTACATTCATATTCTATCAACCAAAAGCGCACATTTGTGTTTACACTCTAGCATGACTTCCGAAGAAATCACTGAAAATTTCCAGCTTCAAATTGATCTCCTTAAAAAGGAGAAAAAAGCAGACTATGCGCTTTACCAAGAGCGGATGATGAACACCTCGATTCTGGAACGAGAAAAAAATGGAGTTACCTGGTACCCAATCCAGACGGTACGGGACTTTATCAGCACAGGAGAGCGCATTACCATAGAAATAAGAAAGCAAAAGAATGTAAATCAGAAGCATGCGTTTCAGGTAGGTTCCGTCGTAGGTATTTTTTCAGGTTCAGAAGAAAAGGAAAAAGTACTTGGCGGAGTGATCAGTTACCTGAAAGACGAAATCATGCGAATCGCTTTAAATCAATCATTCCTGCCGGATTGGATCAACGAGGATAAATTAGGAGTCAACCTGCTTTTTGATGACGGGACTTACAGGGAAATGAACAAAGCATTGCATAAGGTCATGACCTCCAAAAACGACCGTTTAGCTGAACTTCGGGACTTGCTTTACGGGTTAAAAACGGCCGCATTCACTGATGGTCATACGTACGATTTACCAACACTTAACACCGTACAAAATCGTGCATTTTCAAAAATAGTTGACGCTGAAGATGTCGCTTTTGTACATGGACCACCAGGCACTGGTAAGACTACCACACTGGTCAAATGCATCAAAGAAACAGTACATAAGGAAAAGCAGGTGCTCGTATGTGCTCCAAGCAATGCAGCTGTAGACTTGCTGGTCGAACGATTGGTCGAAGAAGAGGTCAATGTTTTGCGTCTGGGTCATCCGGCACGACTAACTCCTGATGTTGTAGAAAACAGCCTGGATGTTCGAATAAGTAAACATCCAGATTTTGGCCGGCTCAGAGAAATGCGAAAACAATCGGAAGAGTACCGAGCTATGGCTGGAAAGTATAAACGTACCTTCGGACAAAAGGAGAAAAAGCAACGAGACCTTCTTTATAAAGAATCTAAGTCGCTAAAAAGAGAATCTCGCCACCTTGAAAATTACATTTCTGAGAACCTGGTGGATAAAGCACAGGTAATTGCCTGCACCCTTACAGGAAGTAGTCACTCCCTTATACAAGACAGGTTGTTTAAGACGGTTTTCATAGATGAAAGCTCACAGGCGATGGAAGCTGCAGCTTGGATTCCCATTCTTCGTTCACAACGAGTGATTATGTCCGGTGATCATTATCAACTTCCTCCAACGATCAAATCTTTTGAAGCAGCTAAAGCTGGACTTGAGGATACGCTATTTGCTAAAGGCCTACATTCACAGCCTGATGCTGTTGTAATGTTGGAGGTACAGTATCGCATGCATCCAAAAATTATGGGATTTTCGAGCCAACAGTTTTACCGTGGAAAACTTAAAGCAGATGAAAGCATTCTTCAACGACCGAACCCATTTGATAAAGTGATTGAGATGATTGATACTGCGGGTGCGGGATATGAAGAGCGGATCAAAGAGGAGACACTAAGCACGTACAATCTTGGTGAGGCAGACCTGCTGGTTCGGATAATGGAGCAAGACAACCTTGAGGATTTATCGGTTGGCGTTATCGCCCCATATAAGGCACAAGTAGAAGCACTCAAAAAACGTATCAGCCAGTCTGAATCTCTGACGCCTTACATGGAAAATATAACAATCAACAGTGTGGATGCCTTTCAAGGACAGGAGCGTGATGTTATCTACATTTCACTGGTGCGATCAAATACAGAAGGAATCATTGGGTTTCTTCAAGAATACCGAAGGCTGAATGTTGCGCTTACCAGGGCGCGCTATCGATTGGTGCTTGTTGGAGATTCCTCCACCCTGGGCGTTGATAAATTCTTTTTAAAACTCATCGAATATATCCAGTCCTGTGGGCATTATTCTTCCATATACGAACACCCGGAGTTGATGCAGTATTCCTGAGTACAAAATGAAGTGTCTTTATTTCAAGCCATTTTCAAAACCAATCGTCTCTTTTTCAGAATCAAAATTCCTATTACAAAAATGATCAGGTTTGTGGTATACAGCCAGAAGTTAACCTGGCTGATTATGTAGGACTCTATCCCGCCAATATTCATTGAGATTGTGATTGCTAAAAGTGTTCGAGCAATTGCATACACAATTAAGAGGATGCCCCAGGCCTTAATGAACCTTACCAATGATTGCTTTTTATAAAACCAAGAGTAGCCCATTCCTATCAGGAAAACAACTGCAATTGGTACTAGTACAAGATTTCCCAGTGTCATTAGATAAAATGCCTTCCAGGCAAGCATCGCAAGTGTGACGAATATCAACATCCAAATTTTAGTAGTGTCTAGTGCGATTTTCATAATGATTTATTTGTCTAGTGTTACCAATACTTCACTCATCAGCCTGGTCATCAAGGTCAAGAACTCAAAATCAACCGTCTCATAGGTATCTGTTGGTTTGTGAAGATGCTTCGTGATATCGCCAAACACCCCTACGGTAGGAAATACGCGTTGAAACGATTTGTTGTCGGATGATCCTCCACTTGTGATTCGTATCTCAACCTGAAGTTTTTTGGAAGCTTTCAAATAAATCTCCTTCATGTACTTATTCGATGTTTGTATGATAACTGCACCATCACCATCCTTATCCCATCCTGCAAGATCTGTTACATGAACTGAGTGAATGCCCCACTCCTTCTCTTCAATGAATTCAGCAAATGCCTTGCTACCCAATTCATTATCCTCCTCCTGATCAAAAAAGACGAAAATGTAATTGAATGGGAGGGCATCATGTGCTTTTAAAATCTTAGCGAGCGATGCAACCAAGGCGACACCTGAGGCATTGTCACCGGCACCCGGACTTCCGGGCTCTGCATCGTAATGGGCACCAATCACCACATAATCATTCTTAGGGTTTGACTCAAGGATGGCATAGATATTCGTTCCTCTCGCCGGGCCAAAAAACAGATCCGGAAAAATCATTGGATGAGAAGAAGTATAATCATGGGACTGTGATTCTAGGCCTAGTTCATCAAAGAACCCCCACAATATTTCGGAAGAAATTTTACGCCCTGAAGGAGTGCTTCTATCATTCAAAAATGAAGTACTCTCATAGGGAATCATACCGGTCAATACCTTGATGACATTCTCTTGAAATGGGTGCAATTCATTACTCTTTTTTTCGTGTTGGCCAGCTAACATAAAGACTGTTTGTAACAAGAAGCTGAATAGAATAGGTCTCATCGCTAATTTGTTTCTTGAATTGAAAAACCGAATCAATATTATCTGCTTTCATCAAGCTCCTAAAATTCTTTTGACCTATCAATCGATTATGGAATTGAATACCTTCACATCAGTGGTAAATGCTATTCATCACCCGTTAAACAATGTTTGTGCTTTCGGTAATCCTGTTTGTCAACTGTTCTTTGCCCAAAAGACATGAATATCTAATTTAGAAAGCGTGAGAGCAAGAAAATTTTTCAGAACCGGTGCTGTTCTCTTATTGATCATTTCTTCAATTATTACGATGGTTGAATTAAAGGGGCGACTGGAGAATGCAAGAGTGAGCGGATCCGAAGATATAGCCATTCTGAGGACATACTTTTGGATAGCAGTAGCTGTCTTAGTTTGCACCTTAGGGTATGTAGTGATTCAGTGGCTCTTTGTAAGGTGGAGAGAATACCGGGAGCTAAAGAATCAGCGAGTAGAAACCGAACTTCAATTACTAAAGAACAAAATCGATCCTCATTTTTTCTTTAACACCCTCAACAACCTCTACGGCCTGGCAAGAGAAAAGTCTGAGGACACACCTGAGGTCATTCTAAAACTTTCTGATATCATGAGGTACGTCATCTATGAGGGCGAAAATGAAAGAGTGCTCTTATCTGATGATGTCGAATATCTGGAAAAATACCTGGAACTTCACCGTATTCGACATCAACATATGACTAAACTAAATTTTCATAAAGAAGTGGATCAATGGGATATCGAAATCGCGCCACTTCTTCTGGTCATACTGGTAGAAAACGCAATAAAACATGGAATTGAACAGGTGGCTGAAAACACTTTAGATGCAAAACTTAGCGTTGCTAAAGGACAATTGTCATTCGAGGTTCGAAACAAACATGATTATGAGGAGATGTCTACAAAAGGTACGGGCTTGAAAAATCTAAAGAGGAGATTAGAACTTATCTATCCACAAAGACACAGCTTGGAGACCCAGATGAATGGTGATGAATTTCTTGCTAAACTTGAAATCAAATTAGTATGATATCATTTGCAATCATTGATGATGAACCCATTGCCCACAGAATAATCGAGGGATACTGTGAAGACCTCAAGCATTTAATGAAAGTAGGTAACTGCTACAATGCTGCTGAAGCAATAGAGGTCCTTCACCGAGAACAGGTCGATCTCATCTTCCTGGATATTAAGATGCCAAAAATGACCGGATTAGCATTTTTGAAGTCCATTTCAGATCCACCAAAGGTCATCATCACTACCGCATTCAAGGAACACGCGCTGGAAGGTTATGACCTGAATGTTGTTGATTATCTTCTCAAACCATTTTCGTTTGATCGGTTCATCAAGGCTGTAAACAAAATTCCAGCTCCGAAAACGGCACCACCTAACCCCAATAAAGCTTCAAGTCAGATATCAGTTAAGGTGGATAAGAAACAGCACATTATTCACCTCAATGACATCCTTTTTATAGAAGCTTTCGGCAACTATTGCAAGGTTCATTTGAAGGAAGAAACCCTAACGACCCATCAAAAAATTTCCTCATTCGAAAAAGAGTTACCAGCCGATTTCATGCGTGTGCACAAGTCATTTATAGTAGCCAAGCACAAAGTGGAGGAAATTGATGGAAACAGGCTTAAAGTCTCTGGAAACGAGGTGCCAATTGGTCAAACCTATCGAAGGATGGTTAAAGAGTGGTTGGATAATTTTTCGAAACTAAAATAGTGTTAGTATCAGGTAATAAGAAAAAGTTAGTCGAATGACTATAGTGAACAACTACACTACAAGCTTTAAAGTCTTGTATTTGATGTATGGGCTATCTTTATAGTAGAGTTTTAGAAAAAAGAAAGTGAGATACTTCAAGTGGCAATCTAAGGATCAATTGTTCTTGGTAGAAAAGTTTGTTGGAACTTTTACTCCAGAGTTCGTTGAACTCTCGGACAAATACTTACTTGATTACAACAAAAATCTTCTCGAATTAAACCTGATATCTGATGTCTCTGAAGCTTTTTTTCATAGTCTTAATCCACTCGAAGCAATCTCGATTGCCAATAAATTTCTAAAATCAGTGCCTGATAAACTTCAGGTAAAATTCATGCTTGTTGTGGGGACAGAAAAACGAAAAGATCAATCACTTATTCAATTATATGCCAAACAAATTGAACAGGACGAAAGGGTTTATTTTAAGACTTTTAATGAAATGAGTTCTTCCTTTAATTGGATCAAACTCGACCATGAAACTACTACTGAAATAAATGAAGAAATAAAACAGTGGAACAATCAGGAATTATGACGCAAACTGGCACCTCAACTCACTGCTTTTTCTCTCTTTTGAATGCCAATTTATCATCGACTGAGGCCTCCTCATCAAAATAGTAGCCCTCATAATCAAACGCCCTCAAATCATCCGGATTGGTGATTTGGTTTTCAATCATGAATCGGGACATCAACCCGCGAGCCTTCTTCGCATAAAATGAAATGATCTTGTACTTCCCATTCTTCAAATGCTTGAATTCAACATCAATTACTCGAGCAGGCATGTCCTTTTTATCAACCGACTTGAAATATTCGTTAGAAGCAAGATTTAATATGATGTCATCTCCCTGATCTTTCAAATCATCAACAAGTAAGTCCAGGATTTTACGATCCCAATATTCGTAGAGCGTACTGTAATCATCAAATGCAAGTTTTGTTCCCATCTCCAGCCGGTAAGGTTGAATGAGATCTAAAGGGCGAAGTAATCCATAAAGTCCTGACAGAATTCGGAAATGCTTTTGAGCAAACTCCATTTTCTTTTCATCAAATGTCTCTGCTTGCAGTCCTTGATATACATCTCCATTAAATGCAAGTGCAGCCGGTTTTGCATTTTCTTTGGAATGCTCAGAGTCAAACTCTTTGAAACGATGAACATTTAAACCTGCGAGCTGACGGCTGATACTCATCAGTTCTGAGACTTCATCTACAGATTTCTTTCGCATTACATTAATCAACTCATTGGTGCATTCCATCAACCGTGGCTGAGTAGTAGACGTGTCGTATTTCGTTTTGAAATCAAGATTCTTTGCCGGGGAAACAACTGCGATCATAATTCAATGCTTTTGTGATTTAACCAACTAAAATTAAAGATAGTTTAGGCAGTGCTCACTTTCAACGCTCACGCTTCATCAGTTTGTCGAAGAAATCTTGAAGTTGTTTTTTCCCTTCCGGTCTGGCCTCTAAATTATTGAGGAGTGAGAATGCTTCATCGTAATAACCGTTCATCTTTTGCTGAGTCAAGTCAAAAATGCCGATCTCTTCATAGATCGCTTTAACAGCCTCCACTTTTTCCTCCACATCAAAGTCCGAGGCAGACAGCCATTTTTCGAGCTCTTTTCTTTGAGATGAAGTGGCTAATTCGAGGGCTTTAATTAATAGGTATGTCTTCTTGTTCGAGGCAATATCACCTCCTACCTGCTTACCAAATTTGGCTTTATCTCCATACACATCCAGCAGGTCATCCATGAGTTGAAAGCCAATTCCCGCTTTCTCACCAATTGCATTCAGTTTAGCTAATTGGTCATCATCCATACCTGCCAGGAGTCCGCCGTACTCCAAGCTAAAACCGAGCAGCACCGCAGTTTTCAGTCGAATCATTTCGATATACTGATCCTCTGTCACCGTTTCAAATTCCTCGAAATTCATATCAAGCTGCTGCCCTTCGCAAACCTCCACTGCACACTTATTGAATTTTCGCACGGCTGTGGCCAGGGATTCTTGAGGTCCTGTAAGCAACTGATCATAGGCCTTCACCATCATCGTGTCTCCGCTGAGTATTGCAACTGTATTGTTCCATTTTTCGTGTACGGTTGGTTTGCCACGACGAATGGGAGCAAGGTCCATAATGTCGTCATGCATCAAAGTGAAGTTATGAAAAACCTCTACCGTCAGAGATGGCTCAATGATTGATTCCATATCTTCATTCTTCAATCCATACCCTAGCAAAACCAGCATTGGCCTGAGACGTTTCCCTCCCAGAGACAGGATATATCTTATCGGGTCGTACAGATTTTGAGGATGCTCACCAAGTGGTAAATTGGCAAGCGATGAGTCAATTTTTTCGAGCAGATCTTTCATTGGCTGCAAGATAAAACCACAAACGCATTCGGTTGTTTTATTCTTTCTCTAACTCGGTTCGATTCATTACTTCATTTTGGTGCTCGATGGATTCCTGGTGAATGGCATTGAGATAGCGAATCATAAAGTTTTTCGATAGCCCTTGCAGCTTTCCTGTTTCAGAGGCTTTTTCAATGATTTCTTCCCATCTATTGGTTTGAAGGATTGTAATTCCTTTTTCTCTTTTCACCAGACCGATTTCTTCGGCCACTTTCATTCGTTCGCCCAGGAGTTTAATCAAATCATCATCAATGAGATCTATCTGACTTCTGAGCATGGAAAGCTTCTGAGAAAGATCTGCATCTGAAATGTTGGGCCGCCTCACCACTAAATTGTCAATGATGATCTCCAAATCCTTTGGCGTCAACTGCTGATCTTTATCACTCAGTGCATGGGATGGATCAATGTGAGCTTCCAGCATGAGCCCATCAAAATCCATGTCCAGCGCCTGCTGCGAAACGGCATGAAGCAAATCCCTTTTTCCACAAATGTGGCTTGGATCACAAACCATGGGTATCTCCGGAAACCTTCGTTTCATCTCAATGGCAAGCTGCCATTTCGGATCGTTTCGGTAGACGCTGTTTCCATATTGGGCAAAGCCTCGATGAATTAGGCCCAATTTAGTAATGCCAGCACCATGTAATCGTTCCAATGCTCCCGTCCACAACTCAATGTCTGCATGAACCGGGTTTTTAATCATCACCGTTGCATCCGTACCCTTCAGCGCATCTGCTATCTCCTGAACCGAAAAGGGATTCACCGTGGTTCGAGCACCCACCCAGAGGATATCAACTCCTTGTTTCAGTGCCTCAAAAACATGATTGAAGTTCGCTACTTCTACTGCCGTGGGTAAACCTGTCGCTTCTTTCGCTTTTTTCAACCATTGCAGCCCTTCAGCTCCCACCCCTTCGAAACTATTGGGCCGGGTTCGGGGCTTCCAAATGCCTGCTCGCAGGATATCTACCTTCCCGGATTTTGCAATGGCAGTGCAGGTTTCAAGTACCTGCTCTTCGGTTTCCGCACTGCATGGACCGGAAATGATAACCGGTCGTTTTTCTTTAAAAATTCCTATCGGTGATGTCTTCATTTTGTTTCGTTTAGGCGGTTTAGTGTTTCATTCCACACGCTTTCCGGACTACAAAGTGAAAAGCGAATGTACCTTTTTCCATTGGATCCGAAAATGGAACCAGGTGGAACAAAGATTTTATATTGATCCAAAAGCATATCCGAAAATTGTTCAGCATCCATTTCAGTATCTGGAATTTTGCCCCAAACAAACATGCCCGAGGAGTTGGTATGATAGCTGCAGTTCAAAGCGTCCAGAATTTTATGCACCATTCGTTTTCTTACACGGTAAACTTCATTTAACGCATCAAACCAACTTTCATTAAGGGTCAGTGCTTTTATCGCGGCTTTTAGCATGGGCTTAAACTGACCGGAATCTACCTGACTCTTGAATGTTAAAACTGTTTCTATGAGCTCCTGGTTTCCTACCAGCATCCCCACCCGCCATCCTGCCATATTATGTGACTTGGACAAGCTGTTCAATTCAAGTACATGATCATCTGGAGAGCAGGTTGCCAGCATACTCATCGGACGATCAGTCAAAATGAAAGCATAGGGGTTGTCATTAATCAACACAATGTTGTGCTTCCGGGTGAACCGAATCAAATTCTCAAATAGCTCGGTTGAGCCTGCCGTTCCGGTGGGCATGTGCGGATAATTCACCCACATAATTTTTACCGAAGAAAGATCCATTTCTTCCAACGCATCAAAATCCGGTTGATATTGATTTTCCTCCTTCAAGTCATAATGAATAATGTCTGCTCCGGCCATTTTAGATGCTGTTTCGTACGCAGGGTATCCAGGATTTGGAATCAAAACACTGTCGCCATCATCCAGCAAGGACATACAGATATGCGTAATGCCTTCCTTAGAACCAATCAGAGGCAGAACCTCTCTATCTGGATCAAGTTGACAATCAAAGAACCGCTGATACCAGTTTGCTATGGCTGATCTAAGCTCTGGAAGCCCTTTATAGCTCTGATATTGGTGTGCACCATTTTCAAGAATGGCGCTATTAAATTCGGCAATCACGGAGGGATGCGGTGGAAGATCCGGACTTCCGATACCCAGGTTTAGCACCTCCGTTCCTTGCTTCCGAATGGCATCAATTTGTTGAAGCTTTTTGGAGAAATAGTATTCACCAATACCTCGTATTCGACGTGCTGAAACTACATTATTCATAAATTTTACCCTTTTTGTAAACCCCTAAATTTTCGATCACCTCAGACAGGCTTGCTAGTTCATAAAACACCTTTCGTTTTTGGCCAGGATCAGAGAATTCTAAATCCATGAAGAAACCATAGGTGCGTTCCCAACCCGAAACCGGATGTGATTGCAGCTTGCTAAGGTTAACCCCCAGATCGCTGACAGCCGTAAGCACTTTGGCTAAAGCCCCCGGCTCATGCTTAGTTTCCAAATAGATGGATGCTTTGTCTATTTCTTCCTCAGGCTGGTTTGATGCTTTGGTCAAAACGAGAAATCGTGTGAAGCTCTCCTTGTTTTCGATTCCGCTCTGAAGAATGGTTAGGTCATAGATTTTGGCTGCCAGGGAACTTGCTATAGCTGCCACCTGACTCAACTTGTTTTCTTTAATGTAGCATGCACTTCCTGCAGTATCGAAGGATTCAACTACCCTCAGCCTTTCATGATTGTCCAGAAAGTAGGAGCACTGACGAATCGCCATCTGATGAGATTGGATCTCTTTAAGCTCGGAAATACTAGTTCCATTGTAGGCCATCAGGTTCATTTTGACCTGAAGGATTACTTCTCCACAGATTGTCAATCCACTCTGACGAAGCAATGCATAATTGGGAATGATGCAGCCAGCTAACGAATTCTCTATAGCCATCAAACCAAAGTCAGCCTCGCTCTCAAACACCTGATTGACCACACCCCTGAACGTCTCGCATTCATTCAGCATAATTTGATCTCCGAAGTAATGGAGTGTAGCTTCATGGTGAAAACTTCCTTTTAATCCCTGGATTGCAATTCGTTTCATTGTCTTACCTTCTTCATTGGATGTCGGCCCTGCCGACAATAAAAAAGGCCTCCCTTTTGGGGAGGCCTCTGTAAAATTTCTTTACACCAGATATACTATAGCCACCCCATTATCCGCTTTGGATAAAAGAAATAGTAGCTAAAATAAAATGATACCTGTGCGTTCATACGTGAGTAAATAGAAGCGAGAAATTTTTTAAATGCAAGTCATAAAAGAAATTAATTTTGAATAAGTTGACTTCCTTAGAAATAAAATAAATTAATGAAGCAATCAAATACCAATGATATCGAAAAGCTAAAACGATCTGAATATGTTAAATCTTACCAAAATCTTGGCCAAGATAAGTACATAATGAGTATCGCAGAGGAAGGAATTGAGGATTACTTTGATCAGTTAGATGAATATCAAGTGAATTCTAGTTCCAATTTTTCAAGCCCCTTAATTGCCTGATCATGAAACTTTCTGAAATCCTCTTTTGAACCAAACCAACTTTGCACTTCTTTCCTCTTTAATCTGGTTAGTTTATCTGAAATCATGGCATGATAGCTACTATGTTCCCAGTCAGCGATAGATTTAGTAAATCCGTGATGCAGAGGATTATGATGGATATAGAAAATTACATTGGTCAAATAAGAATCATTCTCGATCTCCTTTGCCTTAAATGGTCGATTAAATAAAGATCCTCTCCTGTCATACATTTTGTTGTAAGCTTTTGCATAGCTGACAAATAGGTTGCTGAATTTTTTGGATAGGAAATCAGACAGGTTTTGAAAACCTGTCTGATCTAATTTCTCAAGATTTTCTTCATCCTTTATTCGAACCAAAAAGTGAAAATGATTCGGCATTAAGCAATAGGCATAAGAGTCTGCAATAGGTTCAATGTGGTGACTCCACTTTCGTAAAAAGAAATTGTAATTCTCATCATTTCGAAAGAGGTTCTCGCTTCCATTTGCATGATTGTAAATGTGATAAAACTTGCCTGCTTCCATCTTGCTTATTTAATCCTGACAGGTCTCAAAGACCTGTCAGGATTGAGTCAGTCAGAATTGAATCTTTTAAAAATCACAACTCCCAATCGGTGAGCCATCCGGTGCTTTGATCGGATCAGGGATTTTGAATTCATCAGGTTCTTCCAGAAATCGATCGATTTGGCTTACCACGTATTGATAGTACGTACCATCATCATTGGTACTTCTTCCAGTTCGGCCGGAAGCATAGGTCTTGATCGCCTTTATTTTTCCCAGTGCTTTTGCTCTTACCTCGCCATAAGCTCGATCATTTACCGCAAGTCCCATGAGTTGCTTCAGCATTTCCATTTCCACCACTTTCTGAATCGTTCGATCCTGAGCATTTGAGCTAGGGCTCATCCATACTGCAGTGGTTATTCGGTCCAACACCGCATCTACACCCGGCTGCTTTGCATCTCTTGCTTTGTAAGTCAGCAATCGATTGAATCTATCTGCATTGAAAATGAATCCGAATGGCAAGCTTGCTGCAGTCTCCACTGCTGCCAGGTAATCAAAAGCCGGTCCGGTTCGCGACTGGAAGGTCTCTCTTGATCTTCCATAACCAAATGCTCGTGGTGGAATTTGACCAAGCAATTCTTCTGGTAGCTTTAAACTCTCTGCTTTCACCGTATTCAGCAAAGCCTCAAGTGCCGCCATTTGCTCATCAGCTGAAAGCATCTCCGTTACTACCTGATCCCCACCTCTCACCGCATAGCTATAGTTTAGTCCACCAATCAATTTTGAAGTAGCATCTACCTGATATCGGTGAAACAAATACATTGGCACCAACACCTCCTCAATGGAGCTCATCGGGGTACCCGTTTTGATTGCCTTTGCTGAAAACTTATCAAGAATGGTTCTTCTGATTTTCATCATTCGGTTCAGTTCCACAGCTGCATTGGTGCCATTGTCCCACAGATGTGCTTCTGGGTGTAATCCACTCGCCGGACGAGCATCCTGATCGGTGATGTATCTCAAATCACTATCAAAGGCTTCATCAAGGATTGCGTTTAGCTTCTCTCCATTTTCCCCCTCAGGAAAATCGCTGTAACCATAAGTGATGGTCACTTTATCCCATGCACCAATCTTATCATCGTAAGCCTCACTTAAATCAATATTTCCCTGATCATCCATCTTCACGTACGGGTGCGGGTAATCCATTACTGAAGCACGATCGTTCACACTTGCGGCGAAATTGTGTGCCAGGCCAATCGTATGACCCACCTCATGTGCAGAAAGCTGACGCAACCTGGCCAAAGCCATTTCTGTCATGGCATTCGGTGTTTCATCCCCATTATCATAAGGCTGCAAAAGACCGGTTGCAATCAGAAAATCCTGGCGCACGCGTAACGAGCCCAGGCTAACATGCCCTTTGATCATCTCACCGGTTCGTGGGTCGGTGATCCCACTGCCATAACTCCATCCTCGTGTAGAGCGATGAACCCATTGTATCACGTTATATCGAACGTCCAATGGATGGGCTCCTTCCGGCATTACTTTCACCTGGAAGGCATCTTTGTATCCGGCTGCCTCAAACGCCTGGTTCCACCAGCTGGCTCCTTCTATCAAAGCGGAGCGAACCGGCTCTGGTGCGCCGCGATCAACATAGTAAATGATCGGCTCTACCGGTTCACCTATCTCTGCATTGGGATCTTTTTTCTCTAGTCGGTGACGAACAATAAATCGCTTCACCAGTGGTTCCTCAATTGGCGTGGCATAATCCTGGTAAGAAATATTGAAGAACCCACATCTTGGATCAAACACGCGAGGGGTATAATTATCATCCGGCAGCTCAATAAATGAATGGTGTGTACGAACGGTCACAGCATCCGGGGTAGGAGTCACAGATCGCAACCACCAGCCTGTGGCATCTCCGCTAAATGTTAATAGCGTTTCGAATTCTGTGTTTTTAGGAAAGTTGAAGGTCGCATCCATGTAGATGGCAGACCTGGATTTGTCTACTTTAAAGTTGCCTTGATTTGACCCCTTCAATCTCCCACTCACATCATGAGAATCCCTCAGCAACCAATCGGTGATGTCAATGAGATATGCACTTTCATTTTTGGTTTTGATTTCAAACCCACCAATCACTGAACTGGCAAAGGCTTCTGCCACCGATTTTACTTCATCCTGATTTTCGCTTACGGCACGATAATCATAATTCGGCTGGATAAGTAACAGTTTATTTCCATGTTTTTCAAACTTGACTACCCGTTCATTTCCTAACTGACCTCTGTCTAGCCCAATGTCGTTGGAGCCAATGCCTGCTGCTAATGAATTCACATACAGAAACTCCTGATTGACTTTATCTACCTCCAAAAACATTCGTCCAACTTCATCATCATAGTAATAATTGAAAAAGCCATCTTGCTTTTGCATGTCCAAAGTAAAATCCGCTATCGTGCCTGACTGAGAAGATGCAGAGGATGACGGTGTGTTTGCCGATTGGCAGCCAACCATGAATGAGACAAGAATGAAGGTTAGAAAAGTGTAGGTTCTCATTGTTGTATATTTATAAAGCTGTTCGATAATCAATCCATTAAAGTAAAGCATTGATCACCACAATCATAGTAGTAATTGTATCAATCTATGTTATCATTAATGTAGCGGCATATTTCTTACAGGAGAAGTTTTTATTCAAACCTGAAAAGCTTCCTCCTGATTTTGAATTCAAGTATGCTGAGCAAAATGTGCAAGAGCACAACCTCTACATTGGCGATGATGTTCGAATCAATGGGGTTCACTTTAGCGTGGATAAACCCAAAGGGGTGGTGATGTATTTGAAGGGGAATTCACGCTCAATAAAAGGATGGGGAAAGTTTGCCATTGATTTCAACCGTTTGGGGTTTGATGTGGTCATGGTGGATTATCGTGGGTTTGGAAAAAGCACAGGAAGAAGATCGGAAAAGGAAATCAAGGGAGATTTGCAAAAAGTGTATGACATCCTGAAAAGCAAAGTACCGGAAAAGTATGTCATCATCTATGGCCGTTCAATGGGCTCGGGGTTTGCGGCCAAGCTTGCCAGCAACAATGACCCCAAAATGCTGGTGCTGGAGTCTCCTTATTACAGCATGAAGAAAGTGGCCAAAAGATATATCCCATTTTTGCCCGCATCGCTCATTCTAAAGTTTCCACTAACCACTTACAAATGGATGAAATACGTGGATTGCCCCATTAAGATCATTCATGGCACCAAGGATAAACTAATCCCCTATAAGTCCAGCCTTGCACTGGCTGAGATCAACCCATCGTTGACACGGGTTTATTCTGTGATTGGCGGAGGACACAACAACCTGCATACGTTTGAGGAATACCACCGTATGCTTGAAGAGGCGCTGCATTCTGCTGAGCTGAAACCCATTGATCCTGAAAAATCCAGTTTAAATTTTAGTCGTAAGAAAAATTAAAATCGAGAAATTGTCTGCATTACGAATACTTGCCGTTGCGTTACTATGCATCTATGTGCTGATTGGGTTGGCGATATACCTACTCCAAGAAAGCCTGATCTTCTTACCGGAATCTTTGCCTGATGATTATGAATATTCTTTCGAAAAAGATTTTGAAGAGCATAATCTGAGGATGAAGGATGGGGCCATAATCAATGCACTATTTTTTAAACTACAGAACTCCAAAGGGTTGATTGTCTACTTTCATGGCAATGCCGGAAACCTGGACCGATGGGGAGAGGTGGCTGAACCTTTTGTTGATTTGGGGTATGAGGTCTTAATTACTGATTACCGTGGTTATGGAAAAAGCACAGGAATTCGATCAGAAAAAAAGATGTTGAACGACGCTCAAGAGATTTATGCATTTGCCAAAAAACTGGAGCGGGAAGAACGAATGGTTATCTTCGGTCGATCACTGGGTACCGCATTTGCCTCTTACTTATCGTCCAAAAACAATCCCAATAAACTTATATTAGAAACACCTTTTTTTAGCCTGACAGATGTTGCTAAGAAACTGTTTCCTATCTACCCAACGAAGCTGCTTCTCAACTATCGATTTGAAAACTTTAAATACCTAGAAAACTCCAATGCTCCCATCTCCATTTTCCATGGAAATGAAGACGAAATAGTCCCTTATGAATCGGGACAAAAGCTATATGAGACAGTTGAAGAACAGGCCACACTTTTTACGATAGATGGTGGACACCACAATGATCTGGCAGCTTTCGATAGTTATTGGGAACACATGAAAAGTGTCTTGATCGATGAGTGAATCCCTTTATTTTATCGCAGTTCTCCCTCCGGAAGAAATTCAGGATGAAATTACTCATCTTAAGCATGAGGTGGCAGAAAAATTTGATAGCAAGCACGCCTTGAGATCGCCTCCCCACATCACGCTGCACATGCCTTTCAAATGGAAGGATAAACGATATGAAGAGTTAGTAGATGTGATAAAAAACCTGAACAGTGACCTAATGCCATTTGAAGTCCGGCTTAAAAACTTTGACTTTTTCGAGCCACGAGTGGTGTTTGTGGATGTCGTGGAAAATGGTAGGCTGGAAGAGCTACAAAAGAAAGTGGTAGATGCTTGCAGAAAAGAGCTAAAGCTGGATAATGCTAATTATAAAAACAGACCATTTCACCCTCATGTCACCATTGGCTTTCGTGATTTGAAGAAGCGACTGTTTTATGAGGCGAAAAAGGAGTTTGAGGAAAGAAACTATGATTCTTCTTTTCAAGTGGATCAAATCACACTCTTAAAACATGATGGCAAGAAATGGAATACGATGGATTTATAACTAAATCACACTATATTCGTGTACACTAGAAAAGTGTACAATGAAAAACATAACGCTATCTGCAGACGAAAAGCTTATTGAAAAGGCACGAGAACGAGCCAGAAAGGAGCATACAACTTTGAACCAACGATTTAGGGAGTGGTTGGAAGATTATTCCAGAGTTCAGACTGAAAAAGACATTAAAGAACTATTGGAAAGTATGAGTACTGATATTGGAGGCCCATTTACACGCGATGAACTCAATAGAAGAAGGTAAAATTTTCATCGATACGAATATCTTTATCTATTCGGTAGATAATAGAGATCAAACAAAGAAAACATTTGCTCAAGAGCTTATTGACAAAGCTTTTAAGGGTCAACGTCTTACTATAAGTTTTCAAGTAGTTCAGGAATTCATTAACACAGCCATTCGATTAGGATTATCCAAACCTTTCAACTTAAATTCTTTCTGTCTTAATGTTTTGTTTCCTGTGTGGGAAATCTACCCAACCCGAGACCTCTATTTGAAAGCGATTGAAATTCAGGAGCGCTATCAGTATTCATTTTATGATTCGATGGTCATCGCTGCAGCACTGGAAGGAAACTGTAAGACGCTTTATTCAGAGGATTTACAGCATGATCAAAAAATTGAATCCTTAACGATCATCGATCCTTTTAAAACATGATATGGTGGTCTTATCTTACAAATAATTTGCACGATCAGGAGTTGCTATTATAGCTATCCCTGTAGCAATTTGAATAATTATTAATACAATTGTCTCCTGACGAACTTTTTTGATTCTAAATGCCAAGTGCAGTGGCAAATGCACCATTATTGCCAATAATGAAAAAACAATTTCATTGAAATAAGATTGCTCTCTAATTAAATAAATGTAGCACCCTGCTATACCAAGTGATGTAATCCACTGCGCTCGACTATCGTAATTCATTACGTCAAAATCATTATCAGCATTGTGAAGTTTGATTGGCTTGTATGTTGACCAATAGAAAAGAGCCAGGCAAACTACATATATAAGAAAGAGAACTATCATCACTCCCACTCAAAAACCTCAGTGTCCTCTCCAGCAAACAACCTCGCACTCTGCACATCGTCAAAAGCACGGAAGTGTACCAGATTTTCCTGGTCGCTCCAGACTTCATGTAGAATAGCGTTCCAGACCTTAACCTGTTTTAGCTTCTTCACTTTTTCAATCTCGATATAGCACCACATCACATCCTCCTCTATCTCCGCACCAATGTAGTTGAGCTCATATTCACGTCCTTTTTCATCCCACAATTTCATGCGATCCAGTAGGTATTTTTCAAGATTTGTATTGATGAAATCCCAGCTTCCTTCATCCATGATATCCAGCTTTTCATTGCCGGTAAAAGCCCTCAGTGCGAGTTCCAAATCATCCAAAAAAATACGTGTGCTGATCTGTATGGCTTTCTTATCTTCCTTGTATTTGATGTCGGAGACACTGACATGAAACGGATGAAAAACCGACTGAAAAAGAATGAGTGCAAGTGTAATCATTAGTCAAATCTAGACAAAGAGCATGCCTGGTTCCAATACCGTTCATCAAATCATACGATAAAGGAAAACAACACATCGTCAGCATGAATTATATTCGCTACCCCATGAGTGAATTTAGGCTGTACTATGGATTAGGTTTTGACCATATTCTGGATATAAACGGATATGATCACATCCTTTTTGTGGTTGTTTTATGTGCACTATATCAGTCAACTGATTGGAAAAAAGTGCTGATACTCGTTACCGCATTTACGATTGGTCATTCCATTACCTTGGCATTGGCCACCATGCGCATCATCAAGATCAATGCAGACCTGATTGAGTTTCTCATTCCTGTCACAATTTTGATTACAGCCATTTCCAATTTATTCACAAAAGAAGACCGAATCGCAGAGGGTAAAATCTGGAGAAATTACGGCTATGCTGGATTCTTCGGACTTATCCATGGATTAGGGTTTTCTAACTACCTCAGAGCACTTCTGGGAAAAGACGAGACAATTATCCTTCAGCTTTTTGCCTTTAATGTAGGATTAGAGATCGGTCAAATAATAGTTGTTGGATTATTCATGATCATTAGTTTCATTTTCGTCGGATTAGGTGGTGTGAGCAGAAAAGATTGGAAAATGATCATCTCTTCAGCAGTGGGAGGAATCGCCCTCATGCTTATGCTGGATACTAATTATTTAAACTGAAAGAACATTAATAACTAAACGTAACTATGAAGAATAGCATTCTACTAATCGTAACGTTTTTGGTTGCATCCATTGCAATTGGACAGGACCGAAAACAAAAAGACACAGAGTGGGAGCAAAAATTTGAGCAGCTTGGAACGCTGCTGCCTACTCCAAACGTGTACCGTACCGCATCCGGAGCTCCGGGACACCAGTACTGGCAGCAAAAAGCGGATTACAAAATGAAGATTGTGCTGGATGACAACAACCAGACAATCACCGGTAGTGAAACGATTACATACTATAACAACTCACCGGACGACCTGGAATACCTGTGGGTTCAATTGGATCAAAACATGCGAGCGCGTGATTCAGATTCACCATTGATCGGTCAGAGTAGCATGCGAGACACATTGAGTGCGTTTGCTGTTTTCAGACTGACGGGTGATGAAGCATATGACGGTGGATTTAAAATCAAATCAGTAAAAAGTGCCGGAAAGGACATGGCCTATATGATCAACAAAACCATGATGAGGCTTGATCTGGAAAAGCCGTTAAAATCAGGTGAAAACATGACCTTCAGCATCGACTGGATGTACAACATCAACAACCGTATGACGGATGGTGGGCGTTCCGGCCTTGAGTATTTCGAGGAAGAAGACAACTACTTATACACGATTGCACAGTTTTTCCCAAGAATGGCAGTCTATATCGACAATGAAGGCTGGCAAAACAAGCAGTTTTTAGGTAGAGGGGAGTTTGCCCTTACTTTCGGGGATTATGAGGTAGACCTTACCGTTCCTTCCGACTTCATTGTTGGGGCAACAGGAGTACTCCAAAACCCTAAAGAGGTGCTCACTGAAGAACAGATGGAGCGATTTGAGCAGGCCAAGAAAAGCTATGATGAGCCAGTGATCATCGTGACAGAAAAAGAGGCTAAGAAAAATGAGAAAACAAAAGCTACGGGCACTAAAACATGGAAATTCAAAGCAGAAAATGTAAGGGATTACGGTTTTTGTGCTTCCAGAAAATTCATCTGGGATGCAATGGCTGTAAAGCTTGAAAATGGAAGCGAGCCGCTTGCCATGTCTTACTACCCAAAAGAAGGAAATCCGCTCTGGGAAGAATGGTCGACTTATGCTGTTGCTCAAACGCTTAAGACGTATTCAAAATTTACCATCGATTACCCATATCCGGTTGCGATCTCCGTTCATACCGCATCGATAGGTATGGAGTACCCGATGATCTGCTTCAACTACGGAAGACCACAGCCCGACGGCAGTTACACAGACCGATTAAAGCATGGAATGATTTCGGTAATCATACATGAGGTTGGACATAACTTCTTCCCGATGATCATCAATTCAGATGAGCGTCAGTGGACATGGATGGATGAAGGCTTGAATACGTTTGTCCAGTATCTGACTGAGCAGGAATTTGCCGATAGCTACCTTGATTATGAGTATCCGTCCAGAAGAGGACCTGCTGCAAACATCGTCCCTTACATGAGTGGGGAGAGAGGCTTGGTTAGGCCAATCATGACCAACTCCGAGCAGATCAGACAATTTGGTAGTAATGCATACGCTAAGCCTGCTACCGCCTTGAACCTGCTAAGAACAACGGTAATGGGTCCGGAGCTATTTGACAAAGCCTTTAAAACTTATGCGCAGCGATGGGCATTCAAGCACCCTACTCCGGCAGACCTTTTCCGAACGATGGAAGATGCATCGGCTGTAGATCTGGATTGGTTCTGGAGAGGCTGGTTCTACGGCACTGACTATGTAGATGTGGACCTGGCAAATGTTCGATGGTTCCAAATGCAGACTGAAGAGAATGGACTGGAAACTAAAAACATCAAAGGAGCTGGACAGGGAATAGATGGTCAGAATGATGGAAAAAAAGATTTTGGAAGCGATCCGCAACCATTTGTATTCCAGGAGTGGAATGGCGGATTTGGAGAATACCGCCAATCAATGGATCAAAGTAAAATCAAGCAATCAGCTAAGGGCAAGAACTTCTACGAGCTTACATTGAAGAATCAGGGAGGGCTTGTAACACCGATCATCATCCAGTGGACTTATGTAGATGGAACCACTGAACTGGAGAAAATTCCAGCAGAAATCTGGAAGATGGATGAAAAAGAAGTGACAAAAGTCTTTATGAAAGACAAAGAAGTAGCTAAAATTGTGATTGATCCGAACGAAATGACTGCCGATGCTTACACAGACAATAATGTGTTCCCACGGACAGATGAAGGAGATCGATTTGAGCAGTTCAAAGAAGGACAAGACTAAACGAACACAACCAACCTAAACTATAAAGGGAGACCATCACGGTCTCCTTTTTTTATTTCTTATCTTTAGGACAAACATTTATTATATGAAATGAGCATGAAGGTTCAAAGGCGAAACTATACCACAGCCGGATGAATGTTTATCGCGAATTTCCTGTCTGCCGACAGGCAGGCATGTTTGCCATAAAAACAAACACTATAAACATGAAAAACCAGTTATTCTTCGTTCTATTAATCATCATTCTATCTGCTTGCTCTACCGGATCATCTTCATCCGAAAGTGCAGACTCTACCGCTATAGCTGATGGTGGTGAGTTTGTTGAATACAATAACCCTCCGGCTGAAGGGTTCAACCAGGAAGGGTCTGATTTATTAGCAACACTATTGGCTGATAAAACCATGCAAGCCATGGGTGGAAGAAAAGCATGGGATGACACCCGATACATCAAATGGAATTTCTTTGGCAGAAGGGATCATATATGGGACAAGTGGACAGGAAATGTCCGCATAGAAATTCCGAAGGATAATGTCACAATTTTGATGAATATCAATTCTCTGGAAGGAAAAGCCATGAGAGGAGAAAAAGTGATCACCGATTCACTTGACCACTATATGCAGCAGGGATACGAAATGTGGGTGAATGATGCTTATTGGTTAGTCATGCCATATAAGCTGAAAGATTCTGGTGTAACATTAAAATACTTGCGTGATGACACCACGCAAACAGGAGCACGAGCTGATGTAATTAGTCTGGCATTTGAAGACGTAGGAGTCACGCCGGAAAATGTATATGAGGTCTGGATAGATACAGACTCCAAACTTGTAACACAATGGGCCTACTACCCGGATTCAACATCTTTGGAACCACGTTTTATTACGCCCTGGGCTGATTATAAAAAGTATGGTGATATCCTGTTATCAGGAAACAGAGGGCGGAATTCATTGGAAAACATAGAAGTGCTTGATGAAGTGCCTGAGGGTACATTTACCGAATTTGATACAGCCGTACAATAACTCTATCCTTAGAATTATCTGATTCGCCGATTGTCGGTTTTGAAATTTCCGAATTAACTCATTTTAAGGTTAATTGCTGATACAACTATGTTTCCTGAGGCTGTCAAAATAGTATTTATGCAGTATGTGACACAAGCGCTACTAGCGCTGGTCATCATGCTCATTCTTAGAAAATTTTATAGACAGTATCAAAACGATTTTTACCTGCTGTGGTCATGGAGCTGGCTGGCTTTGTTTGTCAATATGTTTGGCTCGTGTATATCATTGGCCAATGCGTTTTTGTTACCCCTCGATCATCCGTTTAGGATTATTATTTCCATTATCACAGTAACTGCAAGTCTTTTGCAGATATTATGGCTTTATTCCGGTACACTGGAAATATCTCGCAATAGAAAACTTAACCGAAAGGTGGTTAAGGCTATTTCCTACTCCATCCTTCCCTTTGCGATACTACTCGTTTTCCTTTCGTTTAACGATCCAGATGCCGGGACATATCGAATTTTATATCGGGTAGGAATCAAATCGCTATTTGCCGGTATTGTATTCACTGCATGTGCCTTCATGCTGCTAAGAATGACCAGTACAGGGATAGGCATTCGGTTCATCATTTTTTCATTCCTATCCTATGGTTTGCTGCAAGGCAATTATTTTCTTGAAACTTTTCTTGAAGTCTATCAAGTGGATTACCCACTGGAAGTCCCTTATTTTGCGGGTGCAATCGATATATTTTTACAAGCATTGATGGGTCTTGGAATGATTATAAGTGTGCTGGAGGTAGAACAACATAACCTCAAAAAAGCTAATTCAGAACTCGACACCTTCCTTTATCGATCGTCCCATGATCTCCGTGCACCGCTTACTACTATTTCAGGGATTATATCTATCATTCGATCAATAGATGATCCGGATAAAAAGGAAGAATACTTTAATGCTATTCAAGACCGACTCATTCAGGCCGATAATGTAATTCGCGACATTATCACCCTTCGAAAAGGACAAAAAACTGAACTTCAAATTGATGAGGTGGACTTGGAAAAGGAGGTAAAGAAAGAATTTGAATCCCTAATTGACCCGAATAATGGCTCGCCGAAGCTCTCAATTGAGGCAGACGAAAAGACCCATATTCATACGGATGCTGCACGCTTACATACCATTTTGACAAATCTGCTTTCCAATGCCATCAAGTATCATCATGAGCCTGCAAAAGCGAAAATAAGTGTCTCTATTCACGGAACTGAAAAAGGGTTCAATGTGGTGCTTTCGGACAATGGGCCGGGCATTGACGAAAAACACCTGCCAAAAATCTTTGACATGTTTTATCGGGCACACAGATCATCCAGTGGTACCGGTTTGGGACTTTACCTGGTTAAGGACGCGCTTGAACACATGGGGGGTACAATCGAAGTAGCCTCAGAAAAAGGAAAGGGCACGACATTTAGAATGCATTTAATTGATCATACTGCAAACCATTCCTAGATAAATTCGATTATTGTATCAAATACAATACTTATGAAAGCAATTTGGAATGGCGAGGTAATCGCTGAAAGCGATGAAACGGTAGTAGTAGAAGGAAATCATTATTTTCCACCATCATCTATCAAAAAGGAATTTTTCAAGGAGACAGCCACTCACACACATTGCCCATGGAAAGGAGAGGCTAGTTATTACACGGTAGAGGTGAAAGGCGAAGAAAATAAGGATGCCGCCTGGTACTATCCCAATGCCAGTGAATTAGCTAAAAACATCGAAAACTATGTGGCTTTCTGGAATGGTGTGAAGGTGGAAAATTAACCTTTTCCGTTCTGTGGAAGCTTCGTTTTAGATCGCCTCAAGTCATAACCAATATAGAAGCTTCTAAGCACCAGCGTAAGAACCAATGGCACCAAAGACTGGTGAAGCGGCTGTGGTAATAGCATCCAAACGATGAGAAGTACGCAATACCAATAAGCGGTAACCTTAAAATACCTTCTAAAGAACTGTCGATATTTTTCTTTAGCAGCGAAAAATATGAATGGGAAATGGAAGGGAATCGCCCACAAGATGTTGAGGTTGGGTTGAGAAAGGTGCTCAGTGCCAAACCAGAGAAAAACCACCCACCAGCCGGCAAATCCAACAATCGAGAAAAGTAGTTTGTCAACCCATATAGATCGTTTTCCTGATTTCAGATTTCTATGAGTGATTAATCCAACAACAAAAAATAAAAGAACGAACGTGTTAAACGGTGTAAATAGCCCGTTTGAAAATTGTTCCTTTTTCGGCGTAAATGATTCTATTTCCTTTTTGACTAGTGAAACAGCAATGCTGTCTCGCGAAATTTTTGCTCCAGAGAATGCTAGGTAAACATAGTCAGGCAAAAACATGTATTGATAGGCGGACGCCTCTTTATCTATCTGTGTTCCCAAGCCAAGATCAATTGCAAAATCTCCCCAGGGCTGATATTCAAGATAATCATCCATTAAATCACGGATTGTTTTCCCCTCAGTCTTATAGCTGAAATCAAATTCGATACGTCCAAAATATAATTCCTCTGTGACGTCTCTAATTTTAGTGGCGCAGTTATCATATACATAGTTGTACAGATACTCCGCATTTTCAGGCTGAACATTGGTTTGTAGAAAATCGAAGAATCGTTGTTTTTCTTCGTAGGTCAAGTTCAAATACTGCTCTTTAATGAATCTGTTTTGACTTTTGTAGAATCGGAACACTCGATCGTATCGAGTTACACCTACTTTGTATTTGAGAAGGCCTTGAGCAAAATTTAGAAAGAAATTTTCCTGCTCAAAATCGTATAACCCATAGTTATAAAACCAATCAATTCTTCTTTCAGAATCTTTGATTCGTATTCCGCTATGTCCGAAAGCTGACCATACTTCGCCCTGATACGGACCAATAGTAATTACCGCGATCTCAGCCTCTTCAGAAAGTTGAATTTGAGCTTGAGAAAGCGAGAAGCTGAAAATAAGAAGGCTCAGAAATACGAATCTCATGATTCTAGTGTTTTACTTTGTTTGTAATGTTGATCAACCTGCACGATAGCATTTCATTAGCTTCAAAACTAACCCCAAAAAGGATATCCAATGCATGGAAAATCTGGAGGAGCTATCAGCAATCTCAAAAAACAGGCTCTGCCAAGATACAAGGATTGCCAATCAGCATGGCTATAGAACCTACAACAGCATGTAATTTGAGATGTCCGGAGTGTCCAAGTGGCTTACGATCCTTTACTCGTCCCACAGGAAAGCTAGACCCAGATCTTTTTGAAAAAATCATGCAGGATGTTAGCGACCACCTGCTTTACCTGACTTTTTATTTTCAAGGAGAACCATATCTTAATCCTCAGTTTTTGGATATGGTCAAAATAGCCTCCGATCATAAAATTTATACAACCACATCGACTAATGCCCATTTTCTGGATGATAAAAACGCCAAAAAAACAGTAGAAGGCGGTCTTAACCGTTTGATAATTTCCATCGATGGAGCTTCACAGGAAACCTACGAATCTTATCGAAAAGAAGGAGACCTCTCCAAAGTGTTAGAGGGAACTAAAAATATTTTGAAATGGCGAAAGCGTTTAAAATCAACTAGTCCTAAAGTAGTGTGGCAGTTCCTGGTAGTAAGGCCCAACGAGCACGAGATTCCAAAAATCAAGCGACTTGCAAAAGAATATGGAGTTGACAAAGTAGCTTTCAAAACAGCCCAGATCTACGATTACAAAAATGGAAGTGACCTTATACCAACCATTGATAAATACTCACGCTATAAGTCCAATGGGGACGGTACTTATTCCATTAAAAATCAGCTGGAAAACAAATGTTGGAAGATGTGGCAGTCCTGTGTCATAACCTGGGATGGACAGGTAATCCCGTGTTGTTTTGATAAAGATGCATCACACAGTATGGGAAACATAAGTAAGCAGTCTTTTAAAGAAGTATGGCATTCCAGACCTTATCAAAATTTCCGTGATGCGCTTTTGACATCCCGTTCAGAAATAGAAATTTGTAAAAACTGCACCGAAGGGCTGAAGGTTTGGGCAAGTTAACTTTTTTGTAATAACTTCGTAATTACATTTATGGAAGCTTCAATTATTCAAATCGGCAACTCAAAGGGACTAAGGCTTAATAAGCAACTCCTCGAACAATATCAAATTTCCGATAAGGTAGAAATGATTTTGGAAAAAGATCAGATTATTCTACGTCCCATTAAGAAGGTCAGAGAAGGATGGGAAGACGCTTTTAAAAAGATGGGCGCAAATTCTGATGATCAACAATTGATAGATGATGTGTTCGAAGACGAAGAATTCGAAGAATGGAAATAGATCAATACAGAGTTGTGCTTGTCAATTTAGACCCAACTATTGGTAGTGAAATAAACAAAACAAGACCATGTGTAATCATTTCACCTGATGAAATGAACAGAAACATCCGCACAATTACCATTGCTCCAATGACTACAAAATCAAAGGATTATCCAACCAGATTTAAGGTTCGACAAAACAGTAAAACAGGATGGATAGTGTTAGATCAAATCAGAACCATTGATAAGAAGAGAATTGTCAAAAGCTTTAAAAAGCTATCAGAGAAAGAGGTTTTACAAGTTAAACGGGTGATCAGAGAAACATTTGTAGATTAATCTTTTCACAAATCATTTGACTTCTCGACAAATCCACTTATTTCGCATTGCAATTCACACAACTCATGAAATTCGAACGAAATAACCGAACCGACGAAGAATTACTCACCATTCATCAAGCGTTGGTCACCCCACGGTTGATCGAGGAAAAAATGTTGATCCTCCTCCGCCAGGGAAAAATCAGCAAATGGTTTTCCGGCATTGGACAAGAAGCAATATCGGTAGGTGCAGCACTCGCCCTTGAAAAAGAAGAATACATTCTTCCGATGCACCGAAACCTTGGAGTATTCACTACTCGAGGAGTACCGTTCCAAAAGCTTTTCTCTCAGTTTCAAGGTAAGATGAATGGGTTTACCAAAGGAAGGGATAGAAGCTTCCACTTCGGAACCCAGGATTATAACATCGTTGGAATGATTTCTCACCTTGGTCCTCAGATGGGTATTGCTGACGGAATTGCCTTATCGCACCTACTAAGAAAAGAAGAAAAGGTAAGCCTTGTGTTTACAGGGGATGGTGGCACTAGTGAAGGAGATTTTCATGAGGCCGTGAATGTCGCTTCTGTTTGGAAGCTGCCTGTTGTTTTTGTAATCGAAAACAATGGTTACGGGCTTTCTACTCCTAGCCGTGAACAATTCAATTTCGATTCATTTGTAGTGAAAGGTCCAGCGTATGGTATGGAAGCCTATAGTGTAGAGGGTAACTCTATCCTAGAAGTGTTAAATGAGCTGGAGCCTTTGGTAGAAGATATTCGAAAAAATCCACGGCCAGTCATTTTCGAAGCAAAGACCTTCAGAATGAGAGGACACGAGGAAGCTTCAGGAACCAAATATGTTCCTAAAGAACTCATGGAGAAGTGGGCAAAGAAAGATCCGGTAAAAGGATATGAAAGCTTCCTGATCAAAGAAGGTGTTTGTACGAATGATGAAATAGGAGAGATCAGAAAGTCAATCCAGAAAGAGATCAATGAAGCAGTAAAAGAAGCTTTTGAAGAAGAAATAATTCATGCTGATACTGAGACAGAATTGGCTGATGTTTATTTCCCGTATGAACAAAAAGTAATAGCTCCGGCCGGTAAAAAAACTGTAAGCCGAAGATTTGTAGATGCTATATCTGACGGATTGAATGAAAGCATGGAGAAATTTCCTGATTTAGTTTTAATGGGTCAGGATATAGCAGACTATGGCGGTGTGTTTAAGATTACTGAGGGCTTCATTGAAAAATTTGGTAAAGAGCGAGTAAGAAATACCCCTCTTTGCGAATCCGCCATTATCGGTACCGGATTGGGTCTAAGCATTTCAGGAATGAAGGCGATGGTAGAAATGCAGTTTGCAGATTTTGTCACTGAGGGCTTCAATCAGATAATCAACAATCTTGCTAAAATTCATTATCGATGGGGGCAGAATGCTGATGTCGTGGTGAGGATGCCAACAGGAGCGGGTGTAGGGGCTGGTCCTTTCCACTCACAATCTAATGAAGCATGGTTTTTTCATACCCCTGGATTAAAAATAGTTTATCCTTCTAATCCTGAAGATGCTAAAGGGTTATTGAATGCTGCTATTGAAGACCCGAACCCATACCTATACTTTGAACATAAGGCACTTTATCGATCGCTTACTGAAGATATACCGGAAGGATATTACACAACCGAAATCGGTAAGGCCGCAATCTGTAAAGAAGGCTCAGATTTAACAATAGTAACTTATGGCATGGGCGTGCATTGGGCACTGCAATCAGCAAACCAATCAAAATACGCTATTGAAGTAGTGGACTTAAGAACACTCCTGCCATGGGATAAAGAAACCGTTAAAGCTTCTGTCCAGAAAACAGGAAGAGTGATTGTCCTTCATGAAGATTGCTTGACTGGAGGAATTGGAGCTGAAATATCTGCATGGATTTCAGAATATTGGTTTGAGTCTCTGGATGCACCTGTATATCGGTTAGCCAGTTTAGATACTCCAGTGCCATTTGCTGCGGATCTTGAGAAAAACTTTCTGCCAAATGAACGGCTAGAATCAACCATAAAAAAAGCACTTGAATACTAATCAAGTGCTTTTTTCAACTAGTAACGTCTACTTCAACGAATAATAATTCTGTAGCTCACTACATGTGATTTACTATCTTCTTTGTCATAAACATTAAGGATGTAAATGCCTTCTCTATATCCGGAGACATCTATTTCTTCATAGCCATCATAGCCACTTCGGATGTCTTTGGACCATAAGACATTTCCTTTCAAGTCTACCAGCTGTGCAGCTACTTCTTTATCTGTTAAATGTCTATAACTCAACTTGAGAATTTCGGATGTAGGATTTGGATAAACCTTCAGATTCTTGAAGTATTCGAAAATCAAACCAAGTACTCGCTTAATTTCAACTTCAATGCCATCTTCACTTGCAAAAGCCTCAAGCTTAAAGTCCGTGTCACTTATTCCTTGTTCACCAACTTCAAATTCCACAAATGATGATTCATCGAGAGGAATTCCTGGATACTCAACGAAGAATCTGTAACGTCCTTCCGGAAGGAATCCAAACTGGAACTCTCCATTCTCATCGGTCTCTCCGTAAGCTATTAGCTCCCACTCATCGTCATCCTGAGCTAAACGACCGCCTCTTCTTCTCTTCCTTAATCCACACTTTCTTTTCGCAGCTCTTCTTCGGGCATCTATTCGAGCATTTTCATCTCCAAAATCTTCCTCAATAACAACGAGCAATGTTCCATCTCCATCATCAGCAGTAAGCTCTCTTGGAATCAAGGTCATACTGACTTGGAATGCACTATCTTCTCTAAATAGAACAGTATCGGCCTCTACCCATTCGAAGGCATCCGCATAGTAAGTAGGCACATATTTCTCCCGATCTGAATCGATAGAAATCAGGTAATTCCCAAGGATCACATCCTGGAATGTAAAGGAGCTAGGCCTGTTCTTAGCTACAGAAAGTGTATCAAATCCCTGATCAACTTGTGTTGTCAGCAGTAAATAGCCATCGACATTATCAGGAATTAGTTCTCCTTCATTGTCATTTACATCGACAGAAAAATCTGCAACTGCAAACACAAACATGGAATCAACATCAAGTGTCAAGTCAGGCAAGCTATCATTTCCTACCTGCGCCTTGAACTTACCCATGTTTCCATAATCAATTGATAAGATCTGCAAAGACGAATCATTGTTAATGAAATCCTCACCGGTATCTATCTCTGTATCCACTCTGAACCACTTATGGTTGACGTATTTACCTTTTGCACTAATGGAAAGTGAGGTGTCATTGAAGACCCTGACGAGAAGCGAATCTGCTAATTCCTTTTCGTTAAATGAAAGTCTGGTTTTTTGAGGACTATAAGTAAAACTTGATAGTTCCCGTAGCTTCTCTAAATCATCAAACTCAAAGAGGTTATTGCTTACGTCAAGTTCATCTATTTCTCGCAATCTTGTGAGATCATCTACGTCTACCAGCGAATTGCCAGAAACATCTATTTTCCTTAGTGCCGTCATCAAAGGAGTGAAAGGGAATCGGCCTGTCAGGTTATTATCCGGAATAGCTATTTCAACAATTCGCTCATTTTCAATCGTGATGTAGTCCCAATCTTGCTTTCTGGTATCCTCGGTCCAATTGGATGTTACTGTCCAGTTTGTTCCACCCGTTGCATCCTCAATAATCGCTAAAGAATTAAAGTCATCCAATGTCGATTGCTTAATGGCGGTATTTACAGTAATCACATTACTTGTAGTAGGAGCATCCACTCCATTATCGTACGTTACTCGATAGTAGTATGTGCTTTCAAAATCCAGGTTGGAGACTTTAAGATGTGTTTCTGTTGTATTCTCTGTTTCAATTATGTTGGAGAAATCATCAGAATCCGAAACCTCCAACTCATAGTCGATCGCATCTACAACAGCACTCCAGTTTGCTCTAAAAGTTTTACTTGTAATCCGAGAAGCGTTTAATGCAACGATCGAGTTTGCAATGACCAACTCACCCGTACCTGAACCTACATTGCCAAGTGAATCTTCAGCTGTGGCAGTAATAACAACAGGGCTTTCCCCCTCTGTAATATCTGGAGAAATTGTTCCGGCAGGTATTGACCAGGTACTATCAGAGGCATTAATTTCTGGTGTAAAGTCACCTCTTCCAGCCACGTTAATAGTGATAGTTGCCGTAGTATCAGTTATGAAACCAGTAAGCTCTGGGCTTACAATAGAGGTACCAATGTTATCAACGAATACTTCCGGTGCGGTGGCATCTAACCTTAACTCATTTAATGTTGTGTCACTAGCTACACCAAATTGATTTTCCGCCAATACCACTACATCATATGTGCCGTCTTCTAATGGCGGCTGAATTAAACCCTCTGCAAGCGTCCATGTGCTGTCTGCAGTATTCAGAGCGGCGAGATAGTCATTATCCTCGACAATTACTGTCACTATAGCAGTTGTATCATTGACATTTCCTGAGAGCTCAGGACTTCTTATAGTGCTTACTAGTTCATTAATGCTCACAACTGGCGGACTTTGGTCAATTACCAGCATTGCAGTATCTACTCCAGTTCCTATTCCATTGGTCGCTCTTGCTATCACTTCATAGGTGCCATGGAAAAGTGAATCAATGGTAGCTGCAGGCAATGTCCATGTGCTATCCATGTTGTTGATTGCTGGATAAGTAACTCCTTGCACTACTACTTCGATAGTGGCTGAAGTGTCTGTTACAGAACCAAAAAGCTCCGGTTGATACTCCTGGGTCATTAATGACAATGAATCAAACGCAATCTCAGGCGCACTTAACTCCATGATCATTACCAATTGATTGGAAGAAACATTGTCTAACACAGTCGTTTGGCCCGATGGCCAGTTAACTACAACTGAATCGGCAAGAGCATTTCCTCCCATGCCAAAGTGCAGATAATTACTGGCTCCTGAATGAAGTCCACTGTTTGTCATGACGCTTCTGGAGTTTCGTAACCCACCTGCGTATACTGAAACTTCAGCACCTATGCCTGCTCGATTGGATTCAGTACCCTCCAATTTAACCTTCAGCCAATTATTGCCACTCCCTTTGTTTTCGTAAAGCATATTGGCTCTCAGGTTAAAGCTACTTGGTGAGTAGAGATCAAGGTAGCCATCATTGTCATAGTCAAAAACAGAAATGCCGTGTGCTGGAATTGTTCCTAGAAAGTTTTGATTGGTCAGCTGGGTGTATCCACTATTCGCATTATTTAAATAAACCTCGATGGTGTCAACCGGGCTTCCCTCATTAAATATTACATCCACATAGCCATCATTATTTACATCTGCAAGCGCACTACCTCTTCCTCTGTCACAAGCTTCTCCGAATAAATCGAAACAAGTAGCTCCTGTAAAGTTGCCCGTTCCATCATTTGTAAAGATGTAGCTGTCCTCGCCATTAAAGTATGATCGAATAAAAGCATCAACATCACCATCATTATCTAAGTCCTCAAATGATGCCCCCCATGGACCACTAAACGTTGTGGTAACTAAGGCATTGGTCGGCTGTTCTACGAAATTTCCGGACCCATCATTGAAGTACACTCCATTAATGTTCCCGGTAAAATACAAGTCTACTATTCCGTCTCCCGACAGGTCCACTAAAAAAGGCATTATGGTACCTCCGTTGGTAGTCAGGTCTACAACCATTGGTTGCTTAACTAAAGTGTCTGTTCCAACATTCAAATAAACAGACATAGTTTCGTTATTTACATTGGCAATTGCATCCAAAAGTCCATCGTTATTTACATCTCCCCAAGCAGCCCCAATAATTTGCTCTCCTAATGAAATAGGTGTAAATGTTCCATCTCCATTGTTTTTGTAGATAGCTGCAATCCCATCAGTGGATGTTGAAGCGAACTGAATGTCGCAAGCAAACAGATCCAGAAATCCATCATTATTGTAGTCCCCCCAGACAGAACCATAAGCTCCATGATCTTCTCCATTAGGAATTACTGAGGTAGTTCTATCAAAAGTGCCATCACCCAAATTACGATATAAATAGCTAGGAATATCTCCAAGATTAATTGTCCAGATATCATCTAAACCATCATTGTCATAATCACCAACAGACGCACCGTAGGAGGTGCCACTAAGCAAACCATCCTCGACAAAAAATTCATTCTCAATCCAGGCAAACTGGCTTTCCTGTTTTGTATAAACTGTAAAAAAGCCGGAGTTTAGTGTTAAACCAGGTACTGCAGGATTCGTGGCTTCCAAATAATAAACCCCCTCATCCGCTACACTCCAGGATGGAGCTGTTAGTGTAGGACCTGTTTCGCCAGGAATTGGTGTTGAATCCTTATACCATTGATAACTATTGTTGCCATTATAGTTTTGGATTTGAGTAATCAGAGTTCCTGAATCTCCAACTGCTAGTGCTGCCAAACTATCAGGACCCACCTGATCTTGAGGATGGAAGTTAATTCCAGGGATGGCGGAGTTTACATCCAAATCTTCGAATGTCAAATTATTACCCACCAGATTCAGCAAAGAGAGTCCGGTAAATGCAGTAAGATCTGGAAGGTCTTCAAGCTGATTGTTAGCTAAATCTATTTGATCAATTGAGCTTAAACCCGTCAGTTCTGGGGGAACACTGCTAATTTGATTCCCATTAAGGTTCAAATAAACAAGATTAGGTAAGCTGCCGATTTCTAAAGGAATCGTATCATTAAGTCCCATGTTATTTAAAATAAGAGAGTCCAATGCTATAGCACTTGCAATCTCAGATGGCAAAGGGCCATTTACCCCGAAATTCCCCTGTAAGTCAAGTGTCCTTAAAGCGGTCAAGTCACCAATAGCCGGTGGCAGTTGTCCGGAAAGGTTATTATTTGGAAGCCTAAGGCCAACCACTCTATCACCACTTACTTCTACTCCAAACCATGTATTTACCGGTCCTAATTTCCAGTTTGTTGAATCGTTCCAGTTACCTCCACCAAGTGAATCATAAATGGCCACTAAAGCTGATGAGTCTGCTGCCTGAACAAACATAGATACAGGATCTTGTGCTTGAATCTCATAATACAGAAGTGGCTGTGTAGCACCTGATCTAAGAGGTAGTAGAATTTCAGCGAAACCATTATTATCAAAATCTCCAATGGCTGAAGCAAATTGGCGATTGACAAAATTATTAGGAGAGCCTAATGCCGAGGAAGAATCCGGAGCAATTAGAACCAAATTAGGAATTTCATCAACTGTCAGCGTGCCATCATTCTCAATTAAAATAGCGTTAGTTCCGAATCCGGATATCACGATATCATCAAAACCATCGGTTTCATCTTTGACCACATCATAAGAAGCATTAAAGCTTGCAAACTGAACATCGAAAAAGTTAAAAGGAGCTGCCGGTATCTTAAATTTTAGGTCAACGTCCGAATCAACTGTTGCAGATCCATAATAAATAAACCCAAGATCTGATCCCTCATCTGTCAATGAGTTAGGATCAGTGTTTCTGTTTGGACCGACAAGAATATCATTTAACCCATCCCCATTAAAATCCCCGGTTTCCAAATTAATACCAAAAAACTGAACATTAAGGTCTCCGGATGGTCTCACTATCCCATGATCCGGGGTTGTAAATGAATTATCGTTTCTTCCAAGATAGACATAAACAGCTCCATTGCCTGTCGATGTGCCAAAGTCAACACTACGAGCAACATCTGCTATTGCAAAGTCATCAATATTATCCCCATTTATGTCTCCCAGAGCTTTACTTCTAAATCCAAATGAAAAAGCATTGCCCAATAATGTTGCTCCGGGAATAGTTACATTAAAATCACTGAGAACAATATCCGGATTCTGGCTAATCGTGGTATCTCCCAAATAAACATATCCTGAAGTTTCCTGTAATGCTAATACAATAAAATCGTCAAACCCATCATTATTAATGTCTCCAATTACATCAACAAAGCCAAACGTTTCGTTACCATCTATTGTATAGATATCTGACGCAGCAATGGTATGATCTGAATCAACTTCGAACGAACCACTTCCATGGTATACATCTATAAATCCCAGACCTCCTGATTGCTGTTGCGATAGAATAATATCAGAAATGCCATCGCCATTAACGTCTCCCGATCTAACATCTGAAAATGTATATCCAGCTACATTTTCAACTGTAAAGTCTGGTTCCGTTTTATGGGTTCCACCAAAATATATTCGTAGTTGATTGGATACAAGGACTCCATAATCAGGAAATCCATCGTCATTAATATCCCCGAGTTGATTTGACATCTGAAACGAGTCCTCAGTTCCAGGGATTGTGTCACTGATATTTAAGATGGTGAAAACTTCATTAACCTGATTAAAACCGGTGTTGAAAACTTCCTGTCTCACATTGAAAATACCAGAGACCAAAGTAAGTTCTGTAGCGATTGAACTAGTCACCTCTGCATAAAAATAGCCCTCCTGTCCTGTAATCATAAGCACCTCAGAAGTTTCTCCACCAACTGCTACACTATCTTGATACCACTGAATGGAATTGCTCGTGCCGGGAACCGAAGGAATCTGCATAGTTACCTGCTCAACTCCGTCATGAACTAACAGACTATCGGCAGAAAGAGGTTGCTGAGGGGAATAAATAATACCTGGCACAGAGATATTTGGCTCAATGTCCAGGAAATCCAATCGGTTATTGCTGACATTTACTGTAACTAAATTTGAAAGCCCACTTAAGTCAGGTATATCTGTAAAGTCATTACTTTGAATAAGAAGGGTATCCAAATTACTGAGTGAAGAAATTTCAACAGGCAACTGACCACTGAAGCTACTGTTCACCAGATTGATTTCTTCCAGATTAATCAAGTTACCAATGTCAGAAGAAATAGAACCATTCATTCCTGAGTTAAATGAAAAATCAAAGACTCTTAAGTTTGTTAAAGTATATATCTCGGCAGGAATTTCGCCGGAAAGCGAAAAGTTATTGCCCAACCTTAATATCTCCAGAGAAGTCAAGTTTCCAATTTCTGAGGGAATACTGCCAAGTAATCGAGTGCGATTTAAGTTAAGCTCGACCAGGTTTGTAAGGTTACCGATTTCAGCAGGTATAGAATCATTAAACTGGTTGCCTTCCAGATCTAAAACTTTAAGCTCCGTTAAGTCTCCGATTGCAGTGGGGAAAGGCCCAGTCAAACCATTACCAAATGGATCAAACCCTAAGTCCAGGCCAACCACTCTGCCTCCCTGAACGGTCACTCCAAACCATGTATCAACGGTACCTGTTTTCCAGTTTGTATTGGTAGACCAGCCGTCACCATTTGTCGAATCGTAAATCGCCACAAGGGCTAGTGAGTCTGAGGCTATAACAGCAGTTGCTTCCGGTTGGAACAATACCGCATCAGAGGTGAGATCAAATTCGGCAGCACTTCGTCCAGCAAAATTAAACCCCTGGAACCCTAGTGAATCTTCAATTCCCTGAGTAGTTACATCTGAATCTGGATCAGAAGGACATGACTGACAGTGAATCTCAATTTCATTGCTGCCTTGTTTCAGTTTGATCTGGAACGATACAAATATTGCCTCATCGAGGTGCGGTACATTGCTGAACTCAACAATGAATTCAGATCCCAAATTTTCATATTGAATAGTTCCTCCTTGAGAAGGATCTAAATCCTCCCAGTATCCGGCAACATATGCATTCGGATAAATCGAAAGTGGTATTTGTTGACCTCTACAGCAACCATCCACATTATCATCCGGATTTCCATCGGCATCCTGATCAGGACTTTGGAAAGAAATGAAACCATTACTACTGATATAGATGGAATTATAGGTTGCTCCAAAGAAATCAAAATCGAACCCTATTGGAATTGAAGTGGAGGTTACACTATCATCAGATAAGGTAACAGTTGTTGGTGTTGATAAAGTAGAGTACCCAAAAGTAGAGGTGGAAACATTATAAGTGAAAGGCGCAGCACTAGTGAACTGCTCTCGATTTATGTTGCTGTCAAGAATTGGGTTGTTTGTAGTGAGATCTGGGTCAGGAATAAGGTTCCCTGATAGATATACTTCACTCAGATTAGTGAGGGATGTCAGGTCAGGCAACCCGGTTAACAAATTGTCATTAATCACCAATGTTTCCAGGTTTGATAATCCCATAAATGATGCTGGAACTGCACCATCAAAACCATTCACTGATAAATCCAGGTATCTCAAGGAATCAAGTGCTCCAACTTCTGTGGGTATATTACCCGATAACGAATTGTTTCCAACTTCCAGAGTCTCTAGAAAAGAGAGCGTATTAATGGATGTAGGAATATTCCCCGTCAACTGATTATGATGAAGTGTTAGTTGTAGCAGTTTTGAAAAATTTGAGATACCCGCCGGGATCGTTCCTGTTAATTGATTTCGTCCAAGATTAAGGTCGCGCAAAGAATCAAGTGATAGTACATCTGTTGGAAATGCACCAGTTAATTGGTTGTCTCCAAAATCAAGGCTTTCCAAAAAAGCCAGTCCGGTTATTCCGCTAGGAACTGTGGTAAACTGATTCTCAGCTAAATCAAGTATTCTCAGGGACGATATATTGAATAATTCGACAGGAAGGGTACTCAATAGATTTCCATCCAGTTGCAAATCTGTTAAAGATGTTAACCCATCTATTACTGATGGTAGACTCGTAATCTGGTTGTATTCAAGCTCTAAAGTCGTCAAACTAATCAGGTTGGCAATTTCGTTTGGAAGGGTGGCAATCTGGTTTTGACTTGCACTTAAAAAACCTAAGCCACTCAGGTTACCTATCCCCGCTGGTAACGCAGTAAGTTGGTTATCCCCTAACTCCAGAACTGTAAGAGAAGTTAGGTTTCCGATATCATCGGGAATTGAAGTAATTTGATTTTCATTCAAATAAAGTTGCTGGAGGGCATCTAGATTTCCTATTTCAATTGGAACAGCACCGGTTAGGTTATTTGCACCTAAAGATAACGAAGTAACCCTTGAGCCATCAAAGCTCACTCCATCCCATGTATCAATGGTACCTGTATCAGGCCAGCCTGTATTATTTGCCCAGCCAGGTCCGCCTAAACTATCGTAGAGTGCTACAAGTGCCGTCGAATCAGCAGTACGGTTTTGAGAATAGGAAGCTGGTAAAACAATTAAAATTAGAAACAGTGATACAATGAGGGTAGATAATAGCGGTTTCATCATGTAAGCTTTTTGGTGAAAACTGGTTAAACAGCAGGCTTACCAGTGGCGCCTGGCACTTTTCAAGTTACAGGAGCTAATCACCAAATCAAATACCCATAAAGTGGTATTTTCACAAAATCATGAAATACTGCAAGAGAATAATGTGAATAGTTCAATTAAACACCGCAGAATTTTTCAACTCAACAAGCAGGTTTTTATTAAAAGACTGATTATCTACTACTTATCTAGCAAAATTCGGTAGCTAACTACTGTCCCCTCAGGATCAGACTCATCGTATAAGTGTAGCACATATACCCCTTTCGAATACTCAGACATATTAATTTCCAATGATCCGTCAAACCCACTCTGCACTTCACTAGACCACATGATTTGGCCAGACATATCTATGAGTTGCGCTGAAACATTTTTTGCTTTAAGGTGTCGATAACGCACTCTAACAATGTCTTTAGTCGGATTAGGATATACTTCCAGATCTTTGAAATAAGATAAAATCAATCCTAATACACGCTCGATTGCTACCTCAATCCCATCTTCATCTACAAATGCTTCCAGCTTAAATTCTGTATCGCTAATGCCTTGTTCTCCTACAACGAATTCGATTTCAGCTGATTCATCAAGTGGTATTCCCGGATATTCAACAAAGAACCTGTAAGTTCCTTCAGGCAAGAATCCAAATTTGAATTCTCCGTTTTCATCCGTTTCACCATAAGCAATCAGCTCAAACTCGTCATCCTCCTGACCTAAACGTCCCCCTCGCCTTCTCTTTCTTAATCCACACTTTCTTTTAGCAGCCCTTCTCCTGGCGTCTATTCTAGCATCTTCTTCGGGGAAATCTTCTTCAATCAGGACATCTAACACTCCGTCACCATCTTGTGGCCCCAATTCTTGTGGCTGCTCTGTCATTTGAACCTGAACAGAAGCTTCCGCTCTAAACTCCAATGTGTCAGCTACTGTCCACTCAAATTCATCACCAAAATAAGTGGCAATGAATAGCTCAGTATTGCTTGGATCAATACCACACAAGTAATCACCCAGTACCACATCCTGAAAAGTAAAAGTACTAGCTACATTATCTGCTCGCTCCAATGTATCAAAACCCTGCTGCCTGCGCACTGCTTCCATCAAATAGCCCGAAATTGGGTCGTTCAGTAATGCGCCAGACCCATCAACGATCGTCATACCCAAATCAGCAACAGCATATACTATCTGAGGGTCGACCTGAATGGTCAGATCAGGAAGTTGTGAATTGGTGACTTCTGCTGAAAACTCGCCCATGTTGTCATAATCTATCGAAAGTATGGTGAGTGCTGAATCCGCAATCGTAAAATCTGATCCTTGAGTAATGGCACTACCATTTCTATAAAAGACATAAGCATTGTTAGATCCACCGGTAGTTATAGCAATTGTTGTATCATTTAAATGAGGAACTTCAATAGGGTCACCACCTGTATCTTGGTTGAAGGTCAGGCTCGATTGCGGAGAATACGTCAAACTAGAAATCCCAATCAAAGGCTCAAGATCTTCAAATGTCAGCGAATTGGATGAAACATCAAGGTCAGAAATGGTAGTGGTACCAAAATCCATGAGTCCTGTTATTTCATTATCACTAATGTTCATAAAGGTAATCGCATCTAATCCTCCAATAGCATCTCCTGTAAAAGGATTAGGCATAGCACCAATCACTTCCCTACCACTGATATCTACTTGACTCACTCTCAGTCTTGAGCCGTCTAAGGTTATTCCATCCCAGTCTCTTAATCTTTCGGATTCCCAATTCACAGGGTCCACCCAATTAGAACCCTCAAGTGCTTCATAAATTTGTACTAAAGCTGTAGAATCAGCTATCGTCTCCTGATCAATTGAAGTTTTTACAGAAACAGTGTTGGAGTTAGCCGATGTTTCACTGGCTGTATTCACCAGCCTCACCCGATAATAGTAGCTTGTCGCAAAATCTAACCCACTAATAACAGCCGATGTGGAAGTAGTCTCAAAACTCTCAAACCCTGATAGGAAAGTTGAGAAATCGTTAGTCGATGATACATCTAGCTCATAGTTGAGCACATCTTCTCCTTGGCTCCATCTAGCAATGAATGAATTCGAGGTTATTGCAGTGGCAGATACAGCAAGCAGTGTTGAAGTAATAATTAGCTCATCATCTGTAGCATCAGTTCCTAAATTACTCAGCGAATCAGTAGCCGTGGCAATGACGGAATAAGTACTATCTACTAAACCGGGAGAGATGGTAGCAGCGGCTAACGTCCATGTATTGTCACCATTATTAATAGCGGTGTAATTACTTCCGTCTACGCTAACATCGATTGTAGCATCTGTGTCATCAATTGTTCCTGAAAGCTCAGGACTAGAAATAGAGGTTGCTAAAAAATCAACTGTTATTACAGGAGCTGTTCCATCTATTCGAAGTTCATTTGTCGTACTATCTGCCCCCTGGGTTCCTCCCACATCTGCCAATACCGCAACATCATACACACCATCTAAAAGATCAGGGGTTATCGTTCCTGCCGCTAATGTCCAGGTGCTATCACCATTGTTTATTGCACTATAGGTAGACCCATCAACCGTTACATCTACTGTTGCAGTAGGATTACTGATGGTTCCTGTAAGTGCCGGACTTCTGTTGTTGGTAGCGAGTGGATCAACGGATGTCAGAACGTTGATACTGAATATAGTCAACTCATTTGTTGTAAAATCATTTACCACACCTTCAACACCACGATCTGCCGATGCAGCAACATCATAAGTCCCCTCTGCCAGCGGAGGTGTGATCGTTCCAGCTGCTAGCGTCCAGGTATTATCTGAATTTACAGTAGCAGCGTAGGTAGTGCCATCAACTGTGACGTCAACTGTTGCTGCTGTATCAGTTACCATTCCTGTTAATTCAGGGGAAGTATCTGAAGTTGATAATGTATCAATCGTTACTTCCAGAATGTCAATGGTCAATTCATTGGTCGTGGTATCCGTTCCTACATTGCTGGCTGAGTCTGTGGCCTGAACCACCACATCATAGACACCATTTCTTAAAGCCGCAATTGTACCGGCATTCAATGTCCAAATACCGACTGATACAGAGGAAGCATTATAGGTGGATCCATCTACTGTAATTTCTACAGTCACACTGTCACTATCAACAGTTCCTGTTAGGGCAGGGCTTGTGTCAATAGTAAAAAGTGTATCGACAGTTACTACAGGTGCAGTAATGTCATAGATTACTTTAAAAGTCTCTGCTGTTGGAGAAGGAGTACCATCATCTTGGGCTGTGGCCGCACTATCCGCAATGTCCACTGTAATCAAACCCTCGGTGGTTAAATCGAGCAAGAAAGTGAAGGTAGAATCATTTACTGTAGTAAAAGAGCCTCCCTGTAGAGAGCCCCCGGTTGAAATTGTAATATCTGTTTGATCGAACCCATTTACAGCTTCGCCAAAGCTGACAGTCATATTTAATGGTGTTGTATTGGTTGGTATTGAATCTGCACTAGTTATTACTGGTGCTGCCATATTTACAACTTGAAAAGGCCTTGACTCTGTTAGCCCCCAATCTCCATCGGCATTTCGAGCTCTGAAGTGTATATGATAATTACCAATTCCCAGGGTATCTGTATTTAAGATAACCTCCTCATCTACCATTTGACCAGGTGAAGCAGCAACCAAGTTAGCAGCATTGCCAACCCCCGGATCTGTCCCAATGAAGTATTCGAATTCTGTTACATCGCTAATCGTACCCCCTTGATCTACAAAAACCATTCGAGTCTCCGTAGTGCCCCATGTACCATTCTCTGATCTGACCCGCATGCCTAAAACATGAAATCCGGGTAATAATCCATTCGTGTTTAAACCTTCTGTGAGTGAAATAGAATTAGCAGCTGGAATACCGGTAATTTGGGTGGCACTTCCGACTCCAGGGTCTTCATCAAAGAAATACTCAATTTGATCAACATTAATTACTCCTTGAGTTTGATCAACAAAAATCAATCGGGTCTCTGTAGTACCCCATGCACCACCAACAGCGCGTGCCCTCATTCCTAATGTGTGAAAACCAAACGAAAGGGTATCGGTGTTTAATGTTTCCGATGAAATAGAAATCATATTCCCTTGCGTAAAAGGTGTAACTAATGAGGCATTCCCAACACCTGGATCAATGTCAAAGAAGTATTCAATTTGATCGATTTCAACAATGGATCCTACATCCGACTGATCAACAAACACTAGTCTAGTTTCAGTGATTCCCCACTGTCCGGCCGCACGTAATGATGGGTCGATAAATAAGAACGGTCGCACAATTTGAGTGCCTGTGTCAAGCACGTTGTACTTAGGGTTGTTTGCGACATTTCTTGCTCTCACACCAAGTATATGAAAACCAGTTTGGAGGCCTGAGGTTGAAAGCAGCTCAACCAATGATATCGTCGAATCAGGAGTGGAAATAGTAATAGGTGTCGCACTTCCAAAACCAGGGTCTACGTCAAAGAAATATTCCATTTCAAATATCTCAGTTGTGTCTGGTTGAGCACTAACCAAATGGGATGCAAACAGTATTGCACTGGCTATAAATAGCTTTATAAGGTAATTATAACATCTCATAACGAGAGCCGATTAATTGCCTTCTGCTTCTATGGTGGCATTGGTATCAGTGCCTTCCTGAATAATTTCCGGTAGTCTTAAAACCTGAATAACTGGTAACGGAGTACCGGTTGGGCTATAAGGAATGGTGCCACCTGTCACTCCAATGTCATTTGTATCATTACCGGCACCTATTGCCGGTGATCCAGTATCCGGAGATGGATCGTATGTAAAATCCCAGTCATCTACAATTGGGACGTTCACTAATACCGGATCAACACCTTCCTGATTGGCTGAAGCAGTATTACCATTCCCTGTAGGAAATGCATTAATAGTAGCACCAAAGGTGATGTTATTATTAAATGTGCAATTAATTACTTCTCCGGTACGCGCGTCAGAAATTGGTTGTCTTCCCAAAAATATATTATTAGAGATAGTACTTGTTTGGACATTATTAAATGCAAAGTCATTGGTTGAGCCATTTCCGATAAATAAATTGTTCTTTACAATAGCATCAGTTACATTGATTGAACCATATCCTCCACTAGAGGTAGTGGAAGATCCCATGATAATGTTGTTAGTTATCACTACAGAGGTACTAAATATATCTGTATCATTCAGATTAATTGTATGCGTTGTACTCACTTGATTTTGTCCTAAAACACAGTTTCGAATGATGATATTACTAACTGTTGTTTCTCCACAGCATATATTCCCCTCTATTGAATTGACTTGACAATTTTCAATAAAGATATTTCCTAAAGAGCCGGTGGCAGAAGTTCCAATATTTAACACAGATATATCTAGGCCGGATAATCTGGTACCAAAAGTGCCAATATCAATAGTGACATTCGTAATGCTCGAAATGCCCGGTTGCTCCTTATTTGGATTATATCCTATGCCAAAGATGGTGAGACTATCCTTTGTTACGGTAAAGTCAGGATAAACAAACTGACTTGGGATGACATGGATAATATCACCAGGACTTGCGGCAGCTATCGCTGCAGTAACATCAGCAAAGATGTGGGTGCCTGTTGGAGCCGTTGGTCTGTTATCCGCGATCCAAATATTTTGGGTGTGAGCATTATATGCAATAAATACAATGCTGCATAGTGTGAGTAGTGATTTCATAAGTAGTGGAGGGTAGTTTCATTCTTAAGATAAAAATAAAAAATGACAGACCCTATGAAATACTTATGATTTCGACCGATACGGTATTATGTATGGATTAATTTAATTTTTAAAATTAAATATTCGGATTTTCGCAAGAAAAATTAACTATCAAACGCAATTTCAACCTTACTTACTCTCCAGCCTGAAAAGAATTTCCAGGCATTAATGTTCAATTCTCCTTTAACGTTTTCTCCTACACCAAACTCACTGGAAGAATTTCCCCAAAAACCAACCTGAGTAGTTGTTCTTGAAAACGGATAAATATCATATCCATCCGGAAATCTCTCATTGAAATAATCTTCAAACTCTTTTAGGGAGAAGGTGTGAGATTGGCCTCTTTCAATTACTGTGACATGCTCAATAAGCAACTCTTCCAAATCATCCGTATCTATACCCTCCGTAGCTTCATGCCACAACGCCTGATGAACCCTCAGAGTCACATTACTCATGTCTTCTTCCGTTCGATTACCCAAGCCAAATAAAAAGATCAGTAAAAGGGCAAGTGTAATGACCTGATACTTTTTCATAAAAACTTAAAACTTAAGACCAATGTCAATGGATAAAACGGTATTACGAACCTGAAGGTCTTCAAAACCAGCTGCAGCTTCATTCACCGTATTCACCAATCCTCTCTGATAAGAAAAGCCTCCGAAAAGTGTTGTGTTTATGCCGGCTCGATATTCAATTCCGGCACCAAGTATTACCGGAACATCAATAGGTGTAAATTTCTCAATTGTCGTATAGCTGGGATCTTCAGCCTCATCAAATACTTTGATTTCAAGTCCAGAACCAATTTGGATGTATGGCTTAACATCCGGTGCAATTTCGTTTGTGAAAAGTTTTAAACTCACCGGTATTTGTAAATACTGAAGTTTATACTCTTCCTCCACCGTGTTATCAGCGTTTCGAAAAGCAGCTCTTTTTGGTAAGTAAATAAGCCCTGTGCTTAAAAAGTATGTATCAGAAAGCGACTGATCAGCTATTAATCCCACTGAAAATTTCATCTGCGAGCCGTCATTTTCCACGGTTTGCGCATCATTTTTCGCACGATTGGCACTTACTACAGGTGCCAGCTTTAACCCAAGTTTTACCTGTGCCACTGATCCAAGGGATGCTAGTATTAAAAGTGAGAAAATAAACTGCTTCATTTACGTTGTATATTTTGAGTTTTTCAGTTCGATAAATGCAGAAGGTTCATTAAAACAATCGCTACCTAGCTACATTTGTCTTCAAAAATAGATAGTATGAGAGCAGTCCTCCTAATGATTTGTGTTGTTTTCTTGGCTTCATGTGCAAACCAGCAGTGCAGGGATTCTGTGGAACCTGAAACAGTGGTTTTAAGGGTTGAGCGACTGGAGCAAGAACTTTTTCAGAGTGAATCATCGAAAGAGGTGGAGGAGTTCCTAAAAGATCACTCAAATTTCTCTGAGCTTTTTCTGCATGCTGATCAGTATCCTGCTGATTCTATTTTGGCTAACCGTATGTTTGGTTTAATCCAAAACCCATCAATTGATACACTATACCGGGAAGCTATTCGTGCTTTTAAAGATTTTGATGAGGTGGTCAGAACCTTAGAAGATGGTCTGGGAAGACTTAAGGTTTACTATTCACAGGCGCCTTCACCCACAGTACAGACCTGCGTGACCGGACTTTACAATGACCTTTTCATTTCCAATGAACACATCATGATTGGAATGGACTTTTTCATTGGCCCTGATGCGACTTACAAACCACAGCAAATCCCATATTATATCCTTCAGCGATATACGACGGATCACCTGGCAGCCAGTATTTTACAATTCATCTCCAGTCAATACATCGCTACCAGTAGAGGTGATGCCATGCTTGCTGAAATGATTGATTATGGAAAATCGTACTACCTGCTAAGCAAAATTTTGCCTTGTACTCCTGGTCATGTTTTAATCGGTTACACTGAAGAAGAATGGACTGATATTTATGAAAACGACGAAATCATCTGGGCCAACTTTGTCCAAAATGAATGGCTATTCGAAACGGACCATACTATGAAGCAACGCTTTCTGGGAGAGCGACCTAATGTGTATGAAATTGGAGACAAATGCCCGGGACGAATCGGAAGGTGGGTTGGCTGGGAAATTGTGAATGCCTACGCAGAACAAACCGGAGCATCTGTTCAGCAAATCATGAAGGAGACCGACTTCAATAAAATCTTCACCGAATCGAAGTACAAACCATCCGGTAGCTAACCTTTTCTCCTCCTTGGAGCGGTTCGACACTCGAGGTTAGGGGTGGGTTAAGCCGTCAAAATATAAACTTCAGAATCGGTCACCTCAAACTTATATTCGTTATTGAGGATCTTTAATAGCTTAGTGATCTGAATATCCTTATCGTAGTATAGTTCTGCCAGCTTTCTCCCGTTTCGTTGATACATAGCCAGCAACTCCGGTGAAACTAAAAACACTTTGAGTTTTCTCACAAACTCCGTCGTGGAGTTAGGGTTGTGATAGAATCCACACTTATTCTTAGTCAGCAGATTTTTAATCCATCCCTCAAAATTGATGATAGTAAGTTTCCCTGCAGCAAGTGAGTCAAAAAATTTATTGGGACTCCCTGTCCCTAATACAGTGATGTCCTTAAAAGACACATAAACTGCATCACTTTTTGATAACAGATTCTTTACACACTTCTTACTTGAATGTGGATAAAAAGATACGTTTTTTAATCGCTTAGAAAGGCTTTTCAATCTTTTCAGCTCTGACCCGTATCCAATGATATTGAAATGAACCGGCAGGCTTGCATCTCGTGATTGTCTCGCCGCTTCTATGAAGTATTCAAGATGGTTGGCCTTCCCCAAAGCCCCACAATATGTTATCTGAAATTTGTTGCTTTCGCTAAAGTCACCAACACTGTATTCCGGCTCAAAGAATGAGCAATCAGCCATATTTGGGATTACATAAACTTTTGTGTTTGGACTGACTTTCTCAATGTAATTTCTGATTGCAGGTGATAATGCAATCACCTTATCGGCCTCAAAGTAAAATTTCTTTTCAAGGGAGTACAGCCATTTCTTCAGCCACTTGTTTTTTATCACTCCCATTTGCACAGGAGCCTCCGGCCATAAATCCCCTACCTCGAAATAGTAAGGTAGATTCAATTCTTTTTTTAGATAGGTCGCAATGAATCCGGTAGTCAGAGGTGTTGTCATTACATAAGCCAGATCATGTTTATGCAAAACCCGAGCTTCTTTTTTCGCAAGCCTCACAAAGTTCCAAAATGCTCGCAGACGCTTCGCAAAACCAAAACCATTGTCATAGGGGACCTGTAGATAATGCACTTCAATTCCATCAATCTGTTTTACTTCAAAGGGTCCGTTGTGAGCGGTGATCATGGTGACTTCATGACCGGCATCTATCAGACCTTTAGCCAGATAGTAGGATCGGATGGAGCCTCCTTCTTCAGGAGTTTTAAAATATTGGTGGACGTAGAGAATTTTCACCTCGCCTTAAAGTTGTAAGCTTCTTGTTAAAAATCAATGCGTATTTCGAAGAAAACACCGTAAGCATCGGCAACCATCAATAAATGGGTAGTGTCAGGCGATGTTCTTATCAAAATATTTACAAAAATGTGTGATCTCACATTTCTCACATTGGGGTTTTCGGGCCAGACAAACGTACCGTCCGTGGAGTATAAGCCAATGATGGGCACGTGAAATGTATTCTTCAGGGATGTGTTTGACTAGCTGCTTTTCTACTTCCAATGGGGTCTTGGCTGTTTGGGTGACCAGACCTAGGCGTTTAGATACTCGAAACACATGGGTGTCCACTGCCATCGCAGGCTGATTGTACAGCACAGAAACAATGACATTCGCCGTTTTCCGACCTACTCCTTGTAAAGAAGTGAGTTCTTTTATGGTAGTGGGAATTTCAGAATTGAAATCTTCAACCAGCTTTTTGCTTAAGGCAAGGAGGTGCTTCGTCTTATTGTTCGGATAGGACACGCTTCTGATGTAAGGAAACAATTCATCAAAGTGACTGGCTGCCATGTGCTCCGGTGTTGGAAAATCCCTGAACAAGGCAGGCGTAACTTTATTGATCCTTGCATCGGTGCACTGGGCGCTGAGCACCACTGCTACAAGTAGCTCAAACGGATTGGAGTATTGCAACTCGGTTTCCGGTTGGGGATAAGATTCTGAAAAGTATTTGACGAATGCTTCGTATCGCTCCTTCTTGGTCATCGCCTAAAATTAGGCAGACTTTGTCATGTTTTGCCTTTCTTACCCTTAATCCCTAAAGGGAAGGGCAATGGATCAATTTGGACTCCCTTTAGGGTAGGGGTAATCCAAATTGATTTCTAGACAAAGCAGTCCAGCTCTAGCTACTAACCGAAAGGTTTTTCGATGCATATAGAATCCTTGAAACAACATCGTTAGGCGCTTTAAATGTCACAGCATCCAAAGCAGATTTTGCTTCTTCCAATTCATCCAGTCTTGCTCGGAGTTCCATGTCAGCACACAGCGATTCTTTCATCTCCAATCGCTCGTCCTCATTTAGCTCGTCATATAGAAATCTTACTAAATCATTTTTTGTAAAGGTTTTTGTCATACGCGTTTTGGGTTTGCTCAAACTTTTTTCTCAAGTTTATCAAAGCATACCTCATCCTTCCTAGCGCCGTATTGATACTTACATCTGTCGCATCAGCAATTTCCTGGAAGCTCATCTTCATGTAGTGTCGCATAACCAACACCTCACGTTGTGAGTCCGGTAAATCTTTGATGTAGGCTTTCAGAAGGTTGTAGGTATCTTGTTTGATATGTTCTTCTTCAATAGACGACTCTGAGAAATCAAGTGTATTAAACACGCTACTTCCATCCTCCATCACGATCATCGGGTATCGCTTCGATTTTCTGAAGTGGTCTATAGACAGGTTATGAGCGATTCTTAGAATCCATGGAAGAAATTTTCCCTCCTCATTATACCTGCCGGATTTGATGGTACGAATTGCTTTTATGAACGCCTCCTGCATGAGGTCTTCGGCAGTGTACCTGTCTTTTACGATTAAATAAATAGTGGTAAAAACCCTGTCTTTATGACGATTGAGGAGTTCCTCAAATGCCTCTTCGTTTCCTCCAATGTAGAGGGATAGCAATTCGCTATCATTCAAACTTGTCTTATTCATGTAATTCACCTGTTTGTTAACGTAGAGGTCTATATCATATTGTGCTGTTTAGGGTTTGAAATATTTTAAGCGGACAAGAATATAAAAATTCAACAACTCGGAAAAGTCTGCACCTTATTTTTGCGCCACTCGAACCGAATTCCTTTGTTAGTGTTTCATAGACAGGCGTACCCCTAAAATGGTTGGAAAAATCGACAAATTAGATCCTAAAAAATACATCCTGATCAAAGGAGCACGGGTGAATAACCTAAAAAACCTGGATGTGGCAATCCCCCGAGATCAGCTTGTGGTGATCACAGGATTATCAGGTTCGGGAAAATCATCCCTTGCATTTGACACGCTATTTGCAGAAGGACAGAGAAAATATGTAGAAAGTCTAAGCTCTTACGCTCGTCAATTCCTGGGGCGCATGGAGAAACCGGAAGTGGATTACATCAAAGGAGTGGCTCCCGCGATTGCCATAGAGCAAAAAGTGTCTTCCAGAAATCCAAGATCTACGGTTGGTACTACTACCGAAATCTACGATTACCTCAAATTGCTGTTTGCCAGAATTGGCAACACCATTTCTCCGATATCAGGTAAGGCAGTAAAAAAAGATACAGTTACCGATGTGGTGGATTACATGCTTTCCCATGAAGAAGGGTCGAAGTTGATGATCACTACTCCATTAAAGAAAAAAGAGAAAAGATCTCTTACCAAGGAACTGGAAATCCTGATGAGCAAGGGCTACACCCGAATCATGATTGGTGATGAGGTGGCCTTCATTGAGGATGTGCTTAAGAACAAGGAAAAGCCAAAAGAGGCCGTTGAAATACTGATCGATCGAGCAGTGGTTCAAAACGATGAAGCAACTCAGTTTCGTTTGGCTGACTCTGTACAAACCGCATTCTTTGAGGGAGAGGGTGATTGCTTCGTCACCATCGTTGGCAAAGGCAAAAAGAAATTCTCCGATCGTTTTGAGCTGGACGGAATAATCTTCGAAGAGCCTTCTGTTAATTTCTTTAGCTTCAATAACCCCTATGGTGCCTGTAGAAAATGTGAAGGATTTGGCAGGGTGCTGGGAATCGATCCTGATTTGGTGATTCCAGATCGGAACTTGTCAGTTTACGAAGGCGCCATCGCACCTTGGAAAGGCGAAACCATGAAAAAGTGGGCCGAGCCTTTATTGCGAGATGGTATTCGCTTTGACTTTCCAATACATCGTCCGATTGCAGAACTCACGAAAGAACAATATGAGCTTCTCTGGACCGGTAATGAATATTTTGAGGGGTTGAATGCATTTTTCAAACACCTTGAGTCCAAGCTACACAAAATCCAGTATCGAGTTATGCTCTCACGCTATCGTGGAAAAACCACATGCCCTGATTGTCGAGGGACTAAGCTGAGAAAGGATGCCAGCTACGTCAAGGTTGCTGAAAAATCAATCACCGACCTGGTCTTGATGCCTGTAAAGAAACTTCGCCCGTTCTTTGATAGCATCAAGCTTAGCAAGCACGATGAAAAAATTGCTAAGCGTATCCTTGAAGAAATCAAAAACAGACTCTCCTATCTGGATCAGGTTGGGCTTGGATATTTAACACTCAACAGACTCACAAGTTCTCTTTCCGGAGGTGAGTTCCAGCGTATCAAATTGGCTACTTCTCTTGGTAGTGCTTTGGTTGGGTCCATGTATATTCTGGATGAACCTAGTATTGGTCTTCACCCGAGAGATACCGATCGATTAATCGACGTGTTGAAAACATTGAGGGACGTGGGGAATACTGTGATCGTGGTAGAGCACGAAGAGAAAGTAATGGAGGCTGCCGATCAGATCATTGATATTGGTCCGGATGCCGGAGTGTTTGGAGGAGAGCTTGTATTTCAGGGCAAGACCTCCGATATGAACGGAGAAACCAATTCATACACTTCAAAATACCTACAAGGAAAAGAAACGATTCCTGTTCCTGAAAGAAGAAGATCATGGCGATCCTCCGTTCAAATTGAAGGGGCTCGAGAAAATAACTTGAAGAATATTGACGTTGAAGTACCACTTGGTGTGCTTACGGTTGTTACGGGTGTAAGCGGATCTGGTAAGTCAACATTGGTACGGAAAATTCTACATCCTGCTATAGGAAAACAACTTGGTCAATTAGGAGAAGCCTCAGGTAAATTCACGAACCTGACAGGTAACTACAAAAAAATCTCACAGGTAGAATTTGTAGATCAGAACCCCATTGGCAAAAGCTCTCGTTCCAACCCGGTGACGTATGTGAAAGCGTATGATGCCATTCGCCAATTATTCTCCGATCTGCCACTTTCAAAAACCAACAATTTCAAGCCTGCTCATTTTTCGTTCAATGTAGATGGTGGACGGTGTGAGGTGTGTGAAGGAGAAGGCACGGTGAAAATCGAGATGCAGTTTATGGCTGACCTTCACTTAACTTGTGAAAACTGTGGCGGGAAGCGATTTAAAAAAGAAATTCTGGAAGTCAAATACAAGGACAAAAACATTGCAGATGTACTTGACCTTTCCGTGCAGCAGGCGCTTGAATTTTTTGAAGGCAATAATGCCATCACCAACAAGCTGCAACCCCTCTTTGACGTGGGACTTGGATATGTGAAACTTGGGCAGGGGTCAAACTCTCTAAGTGGTGGTGAAGCACAAAGAGTCAAGCTCGCCTCTTTTCTTTCAAAAGGAAGCAAGACTAACAATACTGATCACATCCTTTTCATTTTTGATGAACCAACTACCGGCCTTCATTTTCATGATATAAAGAAATTACTGGATGCGATCAACGCTTTGGTAGACGGAGGCAACTCTGTGGTAATAATCGAGCACAATACGGAAGTGATCAAGAATGCAGACTGGATCATTGACCTGGGTCCGGAAGGGGGCGAAGAGGGTGGTCATGTATGCTTTGCTGGATTGCCGGAAGATTTGGCGAAACTGAAGGACAACTATACTGCCCAGTATTTAAAAGAGAAGTTATAGGCTATTCCGCATCGATTAAGTACTTTCTCATTCGATGGTTGATGCTTCCGATATTCGGAGTATCGTTAGGATTGCTCTCAATGATGCCTGATAAGAAGCCAATAGCTTTTTCTTCAAAGCCTAGTGCCTTGGCAATCTTTTCGCTGAATTTGATTTCACTTAGCAGCACCTTCCCATCAATCTTCATCAGCTTTACTGTATAGATGAGTATATCTACTTTATCATCAAAGTCAAGGTCCTTGATCAACTTGCCTGTTTTATCAGCACTTTGAAGAAGCTCCTTTAGGTCTTTCATCGACAGGCCTTCCAGCTCAGCTAAATGTCGAATAAACTCTTTTTCAGAGCTATCAAACTCGCCATCTGCCTGGGCAATACCTACAAGGGCTCTAAATTTTACAACATCTTTCATGCAGTAACATAATGTTTTGAATGGTTACAAGATGATAAGAAAATATCATTTATCCCCCAGATCAATATCACTTATAGATGAGCAGGCAAAGTCCTTCGATTGATTCGTATGCCGTGTCCTTGCATGACTCCAAATGTGAGCGTGGTTCCTTATGCAACGAACTCTTTCATTTTACTTTGAATAATGTCCCAATTGGGAGGAACACTCTTGTCTTTGTGAACCATTTCAGACAAAAAGCCTATCGAATTTTGATCAAACCCAAGCATTATCGCCATCTTTTCACAGAACTTAATTTCGCTTAAGTATACCTTGCCATCGGCTTTCATGATCTTTACAAGATCTGCCAATATTTCAATCTTGCCGTCAAAGTCAAGATTGAATGCCATTGGTTTATCAATCTCTTTTCGCTCTAGCTCCTCTTGTATTAATTGATCTAAATCCGATTGCTCCAGTTGATGGTCCTGGGCAAGCTCCTGTAAAAGGATTTTTTCTTCGTCTTCGAACCTGTTGTCTATCAGAGCCATTCTGATCAGGGCCCGAAACTTTTCTGTCTTATTCATTTGAACGTGGTGGTCAGTTTTTCACAAATAGACCTCAATAATCAAACAGTTATAATTGTGGAGAGTCACAAAAAATGATAGGTTTTTTAACTAACCATTTCTTAGACGATCAATTGTCAAAATATTCACCAAGTTTCATCATACTCTCATCACTGACTTCCACATCGTACTTTACTTGGCCTCCTTCTATTAGAATTACTCGATCACACGATTCAGCAATGTTTTGAAGGTTGTGACTGGAAACAATTACACACCTGCCTTTTTCTTTTTGGGCACGAATTAGCTTCCTTAGTTTCGCCTGGGATGTCGGGTCTAAATGAGCAAAAGGCTCATCCATTATAATGTATTTGGGATCTCCGGCTAGTAGCGACAGGACACCAATCCGAACTTTAGTGCCCGTAGACAAGTCCCGAATGTATTTCTTGTTTTCGTCAATGTCTTTGTTTGAAAACTCTGCATATTCAGAAAGCAGTTGCTCTACATCAAACGGGGAGTTTTTCATCTTTAGGATAAAGCTCAAATACTCTTTGGGCCGAAGAAACTCAATCAAAAAAGACTCATCAATGAACGCATTCAAATGATTTTGCCAGTCTGCAGATACATTGACCGGCACATCCTCCACCGAAACATAGCCATCATCCGGTTTTAACAAATCAAGAACCGATTTAAAAAAAGTGGTTTTTCCTGCTCCATTGTTTCCAACAACCCCCACACATTCACCAGGATGTATTTCTAATGCTTCAATATCCAGTGCCTTTACACCTGCGAAAGACTTTTTTAGGTTTTGAATCTTTATCATGCTTTAAAACTTTGAGATAAGTGATATTTTTTTGATTGATACTTTTTTGCAATTAAGTCTGTGACTGGATGAAAAAGGCCTAATCCTAAAAGGCCTAATCCACCAAGAAATAGCACAGCATTTTCTCCAAGGAAGGCCTGGCCCAATCCATAAAGAAATAATGGTAGTAAAATGACTAGGAAACTACTTACAAAAATCGGTCCTGTCATCATTCCATTGTAGTTCATAAATGAATTCTCAGTAAGAATGATTTTAGTACTATTAAAGACTGATCGATACAGAACCACTGGAACTGTAACTCCAATATTGAATAGAAAAATAGCGATAAGATCTACCCAGCTCAATCCATTAATTAGTGTAGGAATAGAAGCGAAAACTAGTCCTACGATACACGCCCCCACATAAAACAAGTACCTGGTTTTAATAAAGTTTTTAGGAGAAATATTGGTGATTAAAAAATCAAAGTAACTTCCTTCCCATCCAAGAGAATACACTCCGTGCTGAATAATGAAAAAGCCCGTTGCAATAAAAAATATCATGGTGCTGATCATCCACTCGGTATCTCCATCAACCAGAAATGGCAAAACAAGCACACTTAATAGTCCAAGCAGTAGGTTGCTTCTTGTCCGTTTATTTCTTACTAATAGCGCCCACTCCAATTGAAACACCGGATTTTTAAAACTCAGCACAGGTAAAGCATCCAATAGCCCCAGGCTTTTCTTCTCATCATTTACCTCTCGTTTTTCAATCGACTCTATGATCTTGAAATAAGCTCCTAAAACAGCTACAACCAATGTTATTGATGGTAGAACCGGGTTCATGATTCGTACTTCCAGATCAAGAGATGGCAAGAAATAAATAACGACCATGATAAATAGAAGTACTCCAATTAAAGTCCCTTTCACCCATTTAGCAGAAAACTGCGCATTCAGTCCGATAAAATGGTTAGCAAACCACCATAATACGACTGTCATGCCTCCCTGCCATCCAAGCCATTCATTTGCCTTTGCCGCTACAACAAGCATGGAAATAAAAAGTACGAATGGCATAATTCCGAAAAGCGAAGTAAAAAGGTACTGCTGAGCTATCGCCTTGGATTGGTCACTCCATAGCACATAGTATTTTAGTTTTGGGAGTGGTCGGCGAAAAACCATTCGGATCGCCATATCTAAAAAAACATATGCTAAAAGGAATAAATGATAATTGATTTCAGCATATGCAAAATAACTGCTCAACTCCTCCGCATAGACATTCAGGATTTCGTATGAATAATACAGGGAGCTGCCAAAAATGAAAGACAGGGTTATAAAAGCGAAGATTTCTCCATCAAAGGAGGTACTCCTTACTATCGATTGATAATGATGCCTGATATAGAAAAGATTCATTCCAAAAGGTGTTAATGACGCACGGTTAGTATCATTGCAATCTAAAAACTTACACTGGGCATGAGAAAAAAAATTGTAGCTGGAAACTGGAAAATGAATTGCACCCTTCCGGAAGGGAAAAAATTGGCATCAGAAGTGATCAATATGGTTCAGGATGAGGTCAATAATGAGGTTGATGTGGTCTTGATTCCTCCATTCATCCATCTTACAGGCATTCAAAACCTAATCGGCTCAACAAAAAATATTTTCCTTGGCGCCCAGAATTGTCACCAAAATCAAAGCGGTGCATTTACCGGCGAAGTATCTGCAGCTATGCTTGTTTCCTGTGGGGCTTCCCATGTCATCCTCGGTCATAGTGAACGAAGGGAATACTTTGGAGAAACAGATGAGCTACTTGCTGAAAAAGTGAGTTTCGTATTGGACAATCAGCTCACTCCTATTTTTTGCTGCGGTGAAAAACTGGAGGTTCGTGAAGCAGGCGATCATGAAGAGTTGGTAGGCACCCAGGTAGACAAAGCATTATTTGGATTGTCAGAGGAGCAAATCAAAAAAGTAGTGATCGCATATGAACCAGTCTGGGCGATTGGTACCGGCAAAACCGCAAGTGCAGAGCAGGCCCAGGAAATGCATGCATTTATTCGCCAGCAAATTGCGAAAAAGTACTCTCAGCAAACAGCTGATTCCATTTCTATCTTATACGGAGGAAGCGTGAAGCCAGAAAATGCAAAAGAGATTTTCTCACAGCCGGATGTAGATGGCGGCTTGATAGGAGGTGCAAGTCTTAAATCAAGAGACTTTACCAACATTGTAAAAGCCTTTGATTGATGGATTTCGTCACCCTCAAAGTAACATGTGATCCAGTGCTTACGGATGTGCTCATCGCAGAGCTATTCGAAGCAGGTTTCGATTCTTTTCAAGAGTTTGATGATGGGTTTGAGGGGAGCTGTGAACAGTCTCGGTTTGATGAAGAAAAAGTTGAAATCCTTTTCAAAGAGTTTCCAAACGTCTCTTTTACCATAAAAGAACAAGAGAAAGTAAACTGGAACGAAGAGTGGGAAAAAAACTATAATCCCATAACGGTAGGCAATCGATGCATTGTGCGCGCATCCTTTCACACACCTCAACCGAATTTTGAGTACGAGATCATAGTCACTCCCAAAATGTCTTTTGGAACAGGCCATCATGCGACCACCTATCAGGTATTAGACTACCAAATGAATCTCGATCATGCCGGTAAAAAAGTACTTGACGTGGGTACCGGAACAGGTATTCTGGCTATAATGGCAGCAAAGCGTAGGGCAAATACGATTGTAGCCACTGACATTGATGATTGGTGCATAGAAAATAGTGAAGAGAATTTTGCGTTGAATAGTGTGCAAGACGTAACGTTAATCAAAGGCGAAATCAACGAAGTGAATCCGAGTGATTTTGATATTGTGATTGCTAATATCAATAAGAACGTGCTTTTGGATCAAATGAGTGATTATGCTGATAGACTTAAATCAGAGGGTCAGCTCATTTTAAGTGGATTTTATGAATCGGATATTGCCGATTTAGAAAGTGAAGCAAATAAAAGTGGACTATTTCGCATTCATTCAACAACCAGAGATAAGTGGGCAATGCTCGCTCTGGAGAAACGCTCCGTCTAAAACCGACGTTTATTTACGGTACAGTGGGGACTTATAAATATCTTTAACGCTTGATGCGTACGCTTTTAATTTCATTTTTGGCTTTAGTGCTGGTGATCAACTCAGCTGAGGCCCAGCGATATTCTGAGGATAAAACAGAATTTCGAACGCAGGTTATTGCCAAGCTTAAGTCGATTGGAACAGAATCGGCTAACAAAATCGCCTTCGACTTTCAGAATGCATGGGATGGCAAGTTCACCGATGCACAGCAGGACAAAGCACACAAGATCGCATTGACCATGCAGAAGAAAGGATACAAATTTTTTCCTTACTTCTATCACTACTTTACATACCTGGCCTATTCAGTCACTCAGGAAAATCTGCAAAGAGATCAGCTGGATAAAGTATTGGAAATAAACGAGCAGGTAGTCCAAACGCTTTCTAAGTCGGAATACAAAGACTTTCTCTTTGGATTAAATATCTATTTCGCCAGAAGGTACCTCAGTCTGGATAAAAACCTTGCCGTACAGGCGCCTGAAGGAAGTTATGAGTTTAAACTTTTGGATGACTACATCGCTATAGAGGAAGAACCAGAGGAAGAGCTTGTTGAAGAAGACACAGTGGAAATGATCACCGAAGATGAAATGCCGGTGATCGTAGAAGATGCGTCTGCAGATGATTGGGGCAATAGCTCCTGGGGAGATAATGATGATAGCTGGGGTAATAACGATTCATGGGGAAATGATGATAGCTGGGGAGATAGCGACGACTCTTGGGGGAATGATTCTTGGGGTGACTCTAATGATAGCTGGGGGGGAAACAATGATTCATGGGGCAGTGTCGAAGAAGAGGAGCCTGCCTATGAAGAGCCAAAGGCCGTAAGGCCGAGCTATGCACCATCTGTTCCAGACTATCTTAATCTTAAACAATATCAATACCTGCACCCGGAACCAGACGGTCCGGTAATTGAAATAAAGAACGCCCGATTGCTGATTGCCACACCTTATGATTCACTTCGAATCAAAAGTGTAAATGGGACATTTTTACTTAAAAACCGAACAATTGTTGGAGAGCAGGGATCAATCGAGTGGCCTGCTCAAAATGACAAATTTCGTGGTGCGATAGTCCAATTAAAGGATTTTCATCTTAAGAAAGACCGGTCTGACTTCTGGACTCCAAATGCTTCCCTGCAATTTGCGGGCCTCACCGGTGAGGGAGAAGTTGAGGGTGTTTTTGAATTCAAAAGTGTACCCAGACCCAAAAGAAAATTAAGTGGCTACCCTGTTTTTACTTCCAACAATGCAAACGTCACTGTAGATCTACCCGATGACAAACTCAGCTACACCGGTGGCATCCAGCTAAAAGGAAATAAGCTGTATGGGAAGAGTGTTTCCCGAGAGCCCGGTACTTTAAAAATTGCAGATGGAAATGGAAACACCATCGTTTTGAAATCAAAAAAGTTTGTTCTGGGGGATTCTCTCGTTTCAATGAATAGTGGATCATTCACACTTCTTCATGGTAGCGATTCTATTTTTCACAAATCTGTCCGGGCAAAATTTGATGTGACTACTCAAAAATTGATGGTCTTAAGAAATTCTACACTCACACCATACAAGTCTTCTTACTTTGACTTGAACATGAATGTAGATCTTATCACCTGGAACATAGAGAATGATTCCATTGGATTAGAAATAATGAATGGCAAAGATTTACTCCCAGCCACGTTTGAATCTGAAGACTTTTTTGACATGGTCAGGTATCGGAAAATCGGTCGGTTTCTGGATTTTCACCCGGTCAATGCTGCTGTTTTTTACTCTCGTAAGTATGGTGTGGAAGAATTCTATGTCGGGGAGCTGGCAATGGAGTATGGAATTGATGAGCGCTTTGCTCAAGGGGCAGGCAAAATTCTTTCTCAATATGGATTTGCAGATTATAACCCGGTGACCGGCAAGCTTAAGCTTTATCCAAAAGCTTTCCTGTTCTATGATGCATCAGCAAAAAAAGTAGATTTCGACAATTTGATGGTGCCTTCAAAAATCCAGAATGGTTCGAACGCTCACATTGTGCTGGACAGTGGTCAACTAAAAGTAAGAGGCGTTAGTCGTTTTTATATTACGACCGATTATAAAATTTATGCTGAGCCTGCTGATAGCACTATCACAATTCTAAAAGGCAGAGATCTGGAGTTTGACGGGATGGTCCATGCAGGGGATTTTCAATACAAAGGAGCTGGTCATGAGTTCGACTATGAGGAGTTTATCATCAATATGCCACAAATTGACTCGATGCGACTTACCGTTCCACTCAGAGATACGCTGGCCAGCGGTGGTTACGAACAAGTCGCTCTTAAAAATGAATTGACAGAAACCTCCGGTACGCTCCATATCAATAGCAGCGATAATAAATCCGGGAATAAAGAGAACAGACGCTATCCATTCTTTAATTCTGATAGCGAAGCAATCGTTTATTTTGATGGTAAAGAAGTTTTGAATGGCGCCTATGATAAGTCGGTGAAATTCATCATCCCTCCATTTGAAGTAGATAGCATAGAACGACAAGATGGAGAAAGCATCAGCTTTGAAGGTACTTTTAATTCCGGAGGGATATTCCCTACATTCCCCGAAACACTAAAAATTCAGGAAGACCGATCGTTAGGCTTTGTGCACAACATACCGGATGAAGGCTATAATTTGTATGGCACTGAGGCTAAAACCTATGAAGAAATCCGGCTCAGCAACAAGGGAATGAGAGGTTTTGGTCAAATTGACTTCTTGACAACTACGATTTACTCCGACGATTTTATTTACTACCCTGATTCGGTAACCACCGATGGTACTGGAGGAGTAATCTCACCAGGTGATTACAAAGGTGCCAGCTATCCGGAAGCAGTTCTAGGTGCTTATGACATGTATTGGCTTCCTCTAAAAGACAGCATGTATCTCAGGACTGTGGGCGAACCATTCAAGTTTTATAACTCAACAGCAGAGCTGGAAGGATTTGCAAACATTACGACTAATGGGGTTTATGGTGGAGGCACCATGTTGACTCGAGGTTCCAAATCAGTTTCTGATGACCTGAACTTTAAAGAGCTTGAATACGGAGCAAGACATGCTCAATTTGAAGTACTTACTGATAACCCGGAGAAGCCCGCGATGCAGGGAGACGATATTCGGCTGGACTTTGACCTGACTAATAATACCGCAACCATTAGGCCGGAGCGAGTAGGTGTGGCTGCCATCTCTTTTCCATATGCACAGATGAAAACCTCCATTACGGAGGCAGTTTGGGATCTGGAAGATTCGGTTGTAGTCATGACAAAACCTGAAAATATCCCTATTGAAGATTCCTACTTTTACACAACACGAGAAGATTTGGATTCATTGGCATTTAATGCTGAAAGAGCAATCTATGACATCAACACTCAGGAGCTCAATGTTCAGGGTATTCCATTCATAACAGTGGCAGATTCAAAAATTATCCCTGAAGGTAATGAGACAACTATTTTGGCTAATTCAGTACTCCAGGAATTTAAAAATGCGGAAATTATCATCGATACCTTGAATGGGTATCACTACCTCGATAGAGCCAATATTCGGGTAATCTCACGCTTAAAGTTTGAGGGCAATGCCTTCTATCAGCAAATTGTTGACAAAGACACCTTTGATATCCGATTTGACAGCTTTGAACTACAGGAGGTACCTGTGGGTGAGCCAAACAGAAAAGGAGAGTACGATAAACGATTGATGACTGTTTCCGGAGGTGAAGTTTTGGAAAATCAAAACCTGGTCATCTCACCCGGATTCTTTTATAAAGGTTCTGTTACCATGTACGCATCAAAACCGGCCCTGGAACTGGATGGATATGTGAAGCTCGACCTTTCAGACCCGGACTATAATCAATGGATCCAGTTTAAACGTGAAGAAGGTGAACGTGACGTTAAGCTTCCTTTTGATAATGCACTGTCCGAAAGTGGCGAAAGAGTTTCAGCTGGTATTCATATGAGTGTTCGAGATGAACTGTATACTACATTCGTTGAGACGAAGGCAAACGGATCAGATTTAGACTTCTTCAAGGCCAGCGGAATCCTCACTTATACGGACTCCATTCAGACCTACCGAATTGAAACACCATCCAAAACTTCCGGAGAGACCTACCAGGGTCACACCATGATCTACATGGACAGCTCGAAATCAATCGTCTTTGAAGGAAAAGCTAATTTCATCAATCCGGTTAATGACCAGATAAAAATTGAAGCATCCATTTTGGGTGTGGGCAATAAAGAAACGAATAAGTACACGGCTGATGCCATGTTTGCCATGGATTTCCCTGCTCCGACTGGGTCATTTGAAATTATGGCTGAGGATTTGACAGAAATCATTGAAAGAATTGGTCCTCCGCTCGCAAATGATATCTCACTAGAGCTTCTATTCAAGCTGGCCAACTTAACTAACGATGGTACTGCCAAGCTTTATGAGCAATCAAGTCTTAAAGATTACACCGCGCTTGTGTCTTCATCAAAGGACCTAATCCGCCCATTAATGATTTCCGGGGTAAAAATGAAGTGGAATAAAGATGAGAAAGCATGGCACAACACCACCAAGCTGGCGATTTCCCATATTTATGAAAATGATCTTAATGCTAAACTTGATGGGTTCTTGGAAATTAAAAAAGATGAGTCGGGAGCGGAAGTAGTTAATCTGTTTATTCAGGCAGCACCTGGTATCTGGTATTACATCGGATATACGTTTAATCAGCTGATTCTCTACTCGTCCAATACTGAATTCAATGACCTCATAAAAGAAAAGTCCAATGTGGAAAGCTCAAAGCCGGGTGAGTTAATCATCGCAGTTGGAGACACCAATGAAACACTCGGGTTTATCAATCGATTCAGGGAAACATACTTTGGAATCAAGGAACCTTATAACTTGATCTCCCCGGATGAGATAAACGTGGAAGATGAAAATTTTGACACCATCGAAGAAGATGAGGACGATGGGTTCGGGTTTGAGTGATTAGTTTTCTGGTAATGCAGGACCACATATTTTACCCTCCTCAAATCTCCATCTGAGACTATCATTTTGATTAGCAATGATGGCTTCACATTGCGCACGAGTTTTATCTCCAAAACATGCTTGTTGCCTGTCATTTTCATCATATCCTGCACACAAACCAACACCTTCATCGTCGCACGAAAAAAGTATTGCCATGATTCCGATGGAAAACAACTTTTTCACCATGTTAAGTTAGCTGTTTTTCTTTTCTAAGGCCTTTATGGAAAGCATTGGAACCTATGTTATGGAATGCAAGCTTTCCTGAATTAAGTTTGCCTCTCAAAATAACATCCCATGAGTGCCATAAACTATATCGAAGAACACAAAGAACAATTTCTAAATGAGCTTTTGGAACTGCTTAAAATTCCTTCCGTCAGTGCAGATAAAAAATTTGCAGGTGATGTAAGAAAAGCAGCAGAATACTTAAAGACGAAATTTGAAGAGCTTGACACACATGTGGAGATTTGTGAAACAGCGGGATACCCAATCGTTTATGCTGAACACATCAAAAACCCTAACCTTCCAACGGTACTTGTTTACGGTCACTACGATGTGCAGCCTGCAGACCCTTATGAATTATGGGACTCTCCTCCCTTTGAGCCGGTCATTAAAAATGAAAAAATTTACGCCCGTGGATCTGCCGACGATAAAGGGCAGATGTACATGCACGTAAAAGCCTATGAAGCACTAATAAAAACAGACAGCCTGCCTTGTAATGTAAAGTTTATGATTGAGGGTGAAGAAGAGGTCGGTTCTGAAAACCTGGAGGTATTCGTAAAAGAAAACAGGAAAAAATTAGCCGCTGATGTCATCCTGATCTCGGATACCGCCATGATCAGCAATGAAACCCCATCCATTAATGTAGGCTTAAAGGGTTTGAGCTATTTGGAAGTAGAAGTGGTAGGCCCCAATCGTGACTTACACTCCGGAGTATATGGTGGCGCAGTAGCCAACCCAATCAACATTTTATGTCAGATGATTGCATCTCTACAGGATGAGAAAGGAAGAATTACCATTCCTGGTTTTTATGACAAGGTGCAAGAGCTCTCTGATGAATACCGGGCAAAAATGGCTGAAGCACCATTTAATCTGGATGATTTCAAAAAAGACCTGGGCATTGATGAGGTCAAAGGAGAAGAAGGATATTCAACCATCGAACGAACAGGCATCAGACCAACGCTGGATGTGAATGGTATTTGGGGCGGATATATTGGAGAGGGGGCTAAAACCGTGCTTCCTTCTAAAGCAAATGCCAAAATCTCTATGAGATTGGTTCCAGACCAAACCAGCGATGAAATCACGAAACTTTTCGAAGAACATTTTAAAAGCATCGCTCCTAAGTCCGTGAAAGTGAAGGTAACGCCTCATCATGGAGGTGAACCGGCAGTAACTCCTACAGACTCGATCGGCTACAAAGCAGCAGTAAAAGCGATGGCCAAATCATGGGGAAAAGATCCTATACCTACACGTGAGGGAGGAAGTATTCCAATCGTTGCGTTATTCAAGGAAGAGCTGGGTTTAGATTCGATATTAATGGGATTCGGATTGAATGAAGACGCCATTCACTCTCCTAATGAAAGCTATGGACTCTTCAACTATTATCGTGGGATTGAAACGATTTCCTATTTCTATCAGTTTTTCACGGATATGTCAAAATCGTAATCGATGAAGAAAGCACTTGTTTTTGTATCATTCTTCTTAGTTCTTCTATCTGCATCTAGTCAGGTTCTCAAGCCGATCGAATGGAAGGTTGAGCTCTCAAATGAAAACCCTGAGGTAGGAGATGAAATTGAGATAAGGTTCAATGCAAAGATTGAAAAAGACTGGTACCTGTATTCTTCAGATTTTGATCCAGATCTGGGACCACTCGTTACGGAATTCACTTTTGAAGAAAATGACTCCTATGAATTAATCGGTGAAATTGTCCCGATAGACCCAAAGAAAAAGTACGACTCTCTTTGGGAGGGCGAATACACCTATTTCAAGAAAAAGGGCCTCTTCATTCAAAAGGTCAAAGTTCTAAAAGAGAATTTCAAAATTACTGGTGGCTATTTCTATCAAGTTTGTTCCGACATTGACGGCAAGTGTATTCCTTTTGAAGATGAATTTTCATTCGGTGGGAATTCAAAAAAAGCTGACGGTTTAAAAAAAAAGACTGAACCGGAAGAAGAAGGAAGCCTTTGGTCCATTCTAATCACGGCGTTTTTAGCCGGGCTAGTAGCACTCCTCACCCCATGTGTTTACCCGATGATTCCGATTACGGTCTCCATCTTTTTAAAACAAAGCAAAACGAAAAAAGAAGGAGTTGGTAAGGCCTTGATTTATGGCCTATCCATCATTGTGTTTTTTAGCCTTCTGGGATTTCTCATTTCTTTGATTTGGGGATTCACAGCCCTAAATGAGCTTAGCACACATTGGCTATTTAACCTGATCATTTTTTCCGTTTTCATCCTTTTTGCCCTTTCGTTTTTTGGGTTATTTGAAATCACACTTCCTTCAGGATTGGTCACTAAAATTGATCGACAAGCAGACAAAGGAGGCCTTATTGGGATATTCTTCATGGCCATTACCTTAGTGCTGGTGAGCTTTTCTTGTACGTTCCCTATTGTAGGAACCGCACTGATCAACACTTTAAGTGGTGGTAGCATAGTGGAAGGAACGATGGCCATGTTTGGCTTTTCTTTGGCATTCGCTATCCCTTTTACAGGGTTTGCTATTTTCCCAACCTGGTTAAAGTCAATGCCGGAATCCGGTGGCTGGCTGAATTCCGTCAAAGTTGTTCTGGGTTTTCTAGAGCTTGCACTTGCTCTAAAATTTTTAAGCGTTGCTGATTTAGCCTATCACTGGGGCATACTTGACAGAGAGGTGTTTATCGCGCTATGGATCGCCATATTTGGTTTGCTGGGATTGTATTTAATCGGAAAACTCAAGCTGAAGAGCGATACGGACTCTGATAAGATCCCTGTTTTTAGACTGATTCTGGCAGTAATTACATTCTCTTTTACTATCTCACTAATCCCCGGACTATGGGGTGCCCCATTAAAATCATTGTCTGGTTTCTTGCCCCCAATGGCTACTCACAATTTCAATTTGCTTCAGGAGGAAGCAGGCGGAAATACATGCGAGGAGCCAAAATATGATGACATTTTAGAGTGGCCACACGGACTTCAAGGTTACTTCAACTATGAGCAGGCATTAGCATGCGCTAAGGATCAAAACAAACCACTATTCATAGATTTTACGGGTCATGGATGTGTAAACTGCAGAGAAATGGAGCAGCGGGTATGGTCTGATCCGGCAGTATTAAAGCGACTGAGTGAAGACTTTGTGCTGGTTGCCCTTTATGTAGATGACAGAACAAAGCTCCCGGAAAGTGAGTGGTATACCTCCTCCTATGATGGCAAAACTAAAAAGACTATTGGTCAACAAAATGCAGACTTTCAAATCAACAGGTTCAATAACAACGCTCAGCCTTTTTATGTGATTTTGAATGACGATGAAGAAATGCTTATCGCCCCAAGAGCATATAATTTGGATGTTTCCGCATTTGTTGATTTTCTGGATAAAGCATTGGAAAACCACCGAAATGACGCAGTTTTGTAGCGTCATCAAACCAATTGCATGAGAAGAACGAGAATTTGGCTGGTAATTACCGGACTGACCATCGCATTGATTTCTGTTATTTACTTACAATTTCCACAAGTGGAAAAGGATAATGTTGTCGCAGAGATTGAAATCGATCCTTCTTTTTTTCACTTACCCACACTCCACTATGGTTTCCCTATTGATTCTTTCGAAGTAGTAGAGGGAAAAGTAAAGTGGAATCAGAACCTCTCAGAGATTTTATCAGAATTCAACATTTCGTTCCAGGACATCCATACACTCGCACAAAATGCAAAAGAAGTTTACGATGTACGCAAGCTTAAAGCTGGTTCCAACTACTCCATTATTCTGAATAAAGATTCTTTAAGAACCGCTCGTCAGTTCATTTTTGAGCCTTCCCCTACAGAGTTTGTGGTTTATAATTTAACCGATACCATTTTTGCCAAACTTGAGCAAAAGCCGGTTAAAGTCACAGAACGGATGATCGCTGCAGAGATCAATTCCTCGCTGTACGAATCCCTTTTGGATCAAGGCGCCTCCCCTGTTCTAGTTCATCCTTTAGTGGATGTTTTTGCCTGGCAGGTAGATTTCTTTAGAATCGCACAGGGTGACAAATTCAAGGTCATTTATGATGAACAAACGGTAGATGGGAAAATCGTTGGTATAGGAGATATCAAGGCAGCATACTTCGAACATTGGGGCAAACCATATTATGCTATTCCATATAAAACCAATGATGAAGTTGATTACTTTGATGAAGAAGGCAATAGTTTACGAAAGACTCTTCTTAAATCCCCTCTTGAATATTTTAGTCGAATCAGCTCTCGATACTCACTCAGAAGATTTCACCCGGTACAAAAGAGATACAAAGCTCACCTTGGCACAGACTATGCTGCACCCACCGGAACTCGTATTCGAACAGTAGGTGATGGAGTTGTACTTGAGGCTCGATACCATGGAGGAAATGGTAACTATGTGAAAATCAAACACAACAGCAACTACACCACACAATACCTTCACATGTCTAAAATTGCCAGAGGAATTAGGCCCGGAGTAAGTGTGAAACAAGGACAGACGATTGGGTATGTGGGTAGTACCGGTCTGGCAAATGGACCACACCTCTGTTATAGGTTCTGGAAAAATGGGCGACAGGTAGATGCGTTGAAAGTAGATATCCCGTCATCAAGCGGAATCGATGAATCGATGCTCAGCGAGTACAGGTCAGTAGCCGACTCTATCAGGTCCGTTTTGGACAATATTGATTTTCAATTAGAGGAAACTAGGTTGGCAAAAATCCCATCAAACGAGAAGGATAATCCATAGTCAGAATCAAATCGGCTCAACTATTCTTTAGTTTTTGCATTTATTTACGTTATTTTGGCTTAAATCATCCAAAATACACATGCGAAAAATATTTCTTTTAGCCTTTTTTTCGCTCATTATCGTAACCGCCTCACACGCCCAGGTAAGCAATGACACCTTAGTTCTGGTTTATGGTAAGATGCTAAAGGCTTCTGATAGTTCCGTCCTTACAGGAAACATCCTTTATGAAAAGCTACCCTATTATGACGACATGGGAATGGCTTCCGTCCAATCAGATGGCACCTATGAAGTTCAGCTCATTCAAGGTGAGAGCTACAATTTCTCCGTTACAAAAAACGGATTCAAAAAGTATAAAAAGGAAATAAAGGTCAATGGAACGTTAAATCATGATATTTACCTTGTTGAAGATGTTGTGGAATTGATGAAGCTTGAAAATCTAATTTTTGCCAGAGGCAGTGATCAGATCTCATCAAGTTCATTCCAGGAACTGGACGAATTGGCGGAATATTTAAATGAAAACCCAACCCTAATTATCCAATTGGAAGGTCACACGGATTTTGCTGGAAATCCTGATGCAAACATGCGTCTTTCTGAAGCTCGGGTACTTGCCGTAAAGGAGTACCTCATTGACAAAAAAGTTAAAAAGAATCGAATTTTCACCAAAGCCTTTGGTGGATCTCAGCCTGTAACACAAGAACGTACAGATGAAGCTAAAGCGCTCAACAGAAGAGTAGAAGTAAGGTTCATCCGCCGCTAAATTGAAGCAAATGAAAAAGTTTTATTTATTGATCGTTGGATTACTTACTATGCAGTACACTTCAGCACAGGAAACTGTTGCCTGGGGAACGCAAGTAGTCGATGTTTCATCAGAGTATTCACCATATGAATATTCTGCTATACAGGTCTTACACAGACCAAATGTCCTTCCAAATGGAGGGGAGAATCCAAATGCCTGGAGACCAAAGAGCACGGACAAAGAGGAGTTCATCATGGTTTCCTTTCAAAACCCTATACAAGCAAAGCAGGTAGCTATCGCTGAATCTGAAAATCCAGGTGCTGTAAAAGCAGTATATGGATATGACAGTGAATACAATGAGTACACCTTGTTTGAACTTACGCCGCGCGACTTGCCAATAGAATCAAGATTATTAAATCTTTTCTTTGAAGAGACCCCTTATAAAATTGAAGCAATTCGTGTGGTGCTTGATTGTAGCATCTCCGACGGATACAATGCCATCGATGCGATTGGGGTTTCTGCTTCAAACATTCCTATCAACGTTTTACTAAACCTTGCAAAAGGAGTCAACAGCTCAGTTGATGCCGAAAAGCTTAGCACCAATGTAAATAGTGATTACGTTGAGCATAGTCCAATCATTTCCCCTGACGGGAAGAAACTATATTTCAGTAGGCAATTTCACCCTGACAATGTGGGGGGAGTAAATGATGCTGAAGATATATGGGTGTCCGAATTAGATGAAGAAACAGGTGAGTGGCTACCCGCCAAAAATGTAGGTCCTCCTCTTAATACTCAAGGTCCAAACTTTATTAGTTCGATCACAAAAGTTGGTGATAAAGAGGTTTTGATACTTGGTAACCGATACGGTAAAAAAGGAAGGATGTACACAGGAGTATCAATGTCTACAAAAGATGGTGACACCTTTACTGATCCGGAATCAATAGAAATCGCAAATGAGTACAATTACTCCCCAAATGCGGACTTCTTCCTGGTTCCAGGTGGAGAAGCCATGATCATGTCAGCAGAGCGTGACGACACCTATGGTGACAGAGACCTTTACGTTTCTTTTAAGCAAAAAGACGGTAGCTGGTCTGAGCCTATGAATTTAGGAAATGACATCAACACCATTGGAGAAGATGAATCTCCATTCATGGCAGAAGATGGCAGAACACTTTATTTTTCATCCGATGGATACACAGGGTATGGAGGTGCCGATATTTATGTGTCCTTTAAACTGGATGATAGCTGGAAAAGGTGGTCTGAACCGGAAAATTTAGGCCCGGGCATTAACAAAGAAGGAAATGATGAATATTTCAGTATCCCTTCTACCGGCCAAAATCTTTACTTCACTCGTGGTGAAAAAGGAGAAGACACAGACATTTTCAGCTTCAAGGTAGAAGATCTTTTTTCTGATCAGGTTGAATCGCCTTATGTCGCTTCAGTTGATCATTTGATACCCAAAGAAATCATTGCAACTGTATCAGGCACTGTTCTCGATGCAAAAACAGAACAACCGGTTAGCGGAGCAACGGTTTTAATCGAGCGACTCCCTGATGGGCTTGATATTGGACATGCGGCGACCGACGAAAGCGGATCATTCAGATTTACTGTACAAGGTGGATGGCAGTATGGACTGGTAGGAGAAGCAGAGGGATATATTTCTGAAACAGAGAGACTAAATTTCGTAGAGTTAAAAGAGTCAGATACGGTTGAAAAAGCAATCCGAATATTCCCAATTCAGAAAGGAGAGACCATCGAACTTAAGAATATCTTCTTCGATTTTGATAAGGCTGAATTAAAAACTGCGTCATATCCTGAGCTAAATAGAATTTTAGATTACCTCAAAGAGGATAAAATCGAGAAGATCCACATTACAGGACATACCGATAGTGTAGGAGACGAGAATTATAATATGACTCTATCAGGCAAGAGAGCTAAAGCAGTCATGGACTATTTCATTAGAAATGGAATTAACCGAGATCGCCTTTCCTACAAAGCATTTGGAGAATCTCAACCAAAAGCCCCTAATGACACCCCTGAAAACAGGCAAAAGAACAGGCGTGTAGAATTCCAAATTCAATAGGTATTAAAAAGACTTCAGGTTAAAGTCAGCTTTCTGAGCTGACTTTTTTTATTTTTAATCCATGGATACAGCAACCCAATCTCATATTCGTGACTTATTTGAAGGTGTTAAAAAACACTCCATTCGTTTACGGACTTCCTCCATTCAGGAAAGAAAGGCGTTACTCAATAAGCTAGAGGGTTGGATCATGAGCAACAGGTCAAATATCCATGATGCCGTCTATAATGACCTTCAAAAACCACATCATGAAACAGACATCACCGAAGTGTTTGTCGTGCTTTCGGAAATCCGTAAGGCTAAAAAGAACTTAAAATCATGGATGATGTCGAAACCGGCAGCATCTTCTATCACTTATCTAGGTACAAAAGCTTACACTCAATACGAACCAAAAGGAGCGTGCCTGATTATAGCCCCATGGAATTATCCTTTTCAACTGGCTGTAGGTCCGTTGGTTTCTGCACTAGCTGCGGGAAATACCGCCATTGTGAAACCTTCCGAATTTGCTGAGAGTACCTCAGAACTTATTCTGCGAATGTGCAAAGAGGTTTTTAAACCGGAAGAAGTATCAGTGGTTCTCGGCGCAGTAAAGGAGTCTCAGGAGTTGATTTCACTTCCTTTTGATCATATCTTCTTCACCGGTAGTCCGCAGGTAGGTAAAATTGTGATGGAGGCCGCTTCTAAACACCTAACCTCAGTTACATTAGAACTGGGAGGAAAGTCGCCAACCATTGTCGATGAAAAAGTAAACATTAAAGATGCTGCAGAGAAAATTGCCTGGGGAAAATGGCTTAACGCCGGCCAGGTCTGTATCGCACCTGATTATCTATTTGTACATGAGCGTGTCAGAGAGAAGCTCGTAGATGAACTCACGGTACAATCAGAAAAGCTATATGGAACGAAAGAAAGCTATGGAGGCATCATTAGCCGACAGCATCACAATCGCATCAATGATTTAATGGCTGACGCCATCAACAAAGGTGCAGATATTGAATTTGGCGGAAAATCAGATCGTGATAACCTGAGATTTACACCGACATTACTTTCAAATGTTTCCAAAGACTCAAGGGTACTGGAAGAAGAAATATTCGGACCTATTCTTCCGCTGATGGTTTATACCGATATCAGTGAAGTAATCGAGTTCATCAACAGAAAGCCTAAACCACTTGCATTATATGTTTTCTCTAAACGCCAGTCAATCATTGAAAAAGTGAAGAAGGAAACTAGTTCAGGGATGATGGCAATTAATGATGTGGTGCTTCAATTCGCACACCCCAACCTTCCAATAGGTGGAGTTAATAATAGTGGAATAGGAAAAGCACATGGGCATGCAGGGTTTATTGCCTTTTCAAACGAAAAAGCAGTGGTAAAGCAACGAACCGGATGGACGATGACAAAAAGCGTTTATCCACCATATTCTACTGTAAAAAAATTTATGATTGATTTTATGGTTAAGTATTTTTAAGCCGTGAAAAAATTACCATTTATTCTATTCATCATCGTTTGCTCTTGTACCTCTCCATCAAGTGAGAAAGCGAATCTCAGGCCATCAGAATGGCAGGGAACATGGGTCGCAGAATGGGAGACACCTCCTGAATCGTATCCGGGCATTGAAGACATGGAGTTTTACATGGATGGTCGTTTCATATTCAATGAAGACAGCCTCACTAAAGTTGTATACGGATATCCGGGGTGCATCTTCGCCATTGATACATTGTCACACACCCAATCATGGTATGTATCGAACGACACATTGTTTCTTGTCAATGGCCCGGATAGCCCGGGAATGACATACCGAGTGTCATCAAAATCAGAAAGCCGCATCAAGCTTCAGTTGATGGATGACATCTTCGTTACATTGACTAAGTAAGTTTTCTTTCTGTTAAAATTCTTGCCGGGCTTATTAGATGGCATGCATTCTCTTTAATTTGGTGGTAAATTATTGAGGTCATGAAAAAATTTCTTGTCATTCTCGGCGTAGTAATTGTTCTTATTATCGCTGCAGTCATCATATTACCTGTCATCTTCAAAGATGATGTGAGAAAAGCCCTTGATGATTCGATGGCGGATAATCTTAACGCGAAGGTTTATTACGATATTGATGGTTTTAGTCTATCACTCATTAAAAACTTTCCAGATATCACCGTTAGCATGAGTGATTTTGGTGTTGTTGGAATAGGATCTTTTGAAGGGGATACACTAGCGGGAGTAAAGAACTTTGAAATAACAGTTGACCTTATGTCCGTCATAAGCGGAGATCAAATTGTCATTGAAGAAATTGCCCTAAATCAACCAAAAATATTGGTGAAGGTTTTACCTGATGGATCGGCTAACTATGATATTGCAAAGACTTCCGGAGAAGCAGAAGTGACAGAAGAGACAAGCAGTGAGCCAGGCAATCTTAGTATAGGAATTAATCGCTGGAGCATTAATGATGCAGAGGTAACCTATACTGACCAGTCACTGAACTTTTACACGACTCTCATGGGACTGAATCATGAAGGTTCCGGTGACTTTACGCTTTCCCTATTCGACCTTACGACTAAAACCACAGTAGATGCTGCATCACTTGGCTTTGAAGGTGTAGAATACGTCTCAAACAAAAGTTTAGACCTGGATGTAACGCTTAATATGGACCTGGACCAGATGAAGTTTACATTCAAAGAAAACCGGGTGGCAATAAACCAGTTCGCTATGAAAGCTGATGGTTTTATCAGCATGCCGGGCGATGACATAGAGATGGACATCACCTTCGGTGGTAGTGATATTAGCCTAACCAGCATTCTCTCTTTAATTCCGGGTGTGTATCAAGCGTATCTCGATGGAGTAGATGCGAGTGGTGAGATCAACTTTGATGGATATGTGAAGGGTACTTTCAATGAAACTTCAATGCCTGCAATAGCTGCAAACCTGTCCATTGACAATGGTCGAGTAAGCTATTCAGAATTCAACATCCCTATTGAAAACATTGACCTAAAGTCTAACTTCAATTATCCTTCTGCAGACCTAAGCGAAACAAGCTTCAATATTGACAATTTTTCAATGCTTGTAGATGGCCAATCAGTTGCTGCCTTTTTGAAATTTAAGGACCTTGAAAACTATCAATGGGATTTCGGGTTTGAAGGAAATCTTGATCTGGAAACAATTACTAAAGTGGTTCCACTTGAGGGAATGACCCTGGCAGGTCAAATAAATGCTCAATTGAAAAGTGCTGGTCAAATGGCGGATGTAGAAGCCGAGCGTTACGATCAACTGCCTACCAGTGGAAGCTTAACAATTGATGACTTTCTTTTTAAAAGCGGAGATCTCCCTCAAGGGTTCTCAATTTCTCGAGCTAATCTTACCTTCAACCCTTCCGAAATTAACCTTGCAGAATTTGCTGCAAAATCCGGTAATTCAGACTTTAGTCTTGCGGGCAAGGTGAATAACTATCTAGACTATGCATTAAATGAAAATGGTGTTTTAACAGGCCGTCTGGATTTTAACTCAACCTTAATCGACATTGATGAATTAATGCCTGAAGAAATGGAAGAGGACACGGTTAGCTCCGATGAGCCGCTGGAAGTGGTGAAAATACCTGAAAATATAGATTTCACTTTAGCTTCCTCTATTGACAAGATTGCATATTCAAACATGCCAATCACAGATTTTAAAGGAACAGTATTAGTAAAGGATGGAGCAATCATTCTTGAAAAGAATACCTTCAATATGCTGGAAGGAGCATTTGAGATGACCGGCTCTTATGTTACAAGAGATCTTGAAAAGCCAAAGTACGATCTTGGTTTTAAGGTTTCCGGACTCTCTATAGCAAGTGCTTTCAATACGTTTGAAACCGTTCAGAAATACGTTCCAATTGCTGAACAAGTCACCGGAAAATTCTCAGCAGATTTTAACGCTGATGGGATACTTGGCGAAGATATGATGCCGATAATGGATGAAATTTACCTGCAGGGGCTGGTCAATGTTGCACAAGCTACATTGGAGAAAGGCCAGTTTATGCAAAAACTGTCATCTGTTGCTGCTCTTAAATCGGGGGCTAATTCAAATACCTCAAATAAAATATCACTCCGGGATGTACTTGTTCAAACTGAAATTAAGGATGGGCGATTATTTGTAGAGCCCTTTGAACTGGATGTAAGTGGCCAAAAGGCTGTTGTAGGAGGAAATAACACACTCGATGGCAAGCTTGATTATTCCATGCTTTTGAAGGACATCCCAACAGGTCAAATTGGAAATGCCCTAAATAGTGCAGTTAGCTCTTTAACAGGGGGCAAAAAGCTTGTCGCAGATAAGATCAATCTTAACCTGGGAATTGGAGGTACCTATGACGATGTTTCGGTTAAGCTCCTAGGGACAAGTAATGCTTCGGGTGAGAGCACCAGTGCTTCAGAAACATTCAAAAAGGAAATCACTTCCAAAGTAAACGAGCAAAAAGAAAAAGCTGAAGCAGAGCTTGAAGCAAAGAAGGAAGAACAGCGCCAAAAGATCATTGCAGAAGCTCAAGCGCGGGCGGAGGAAATAAGAAAGAACGGAAAAGCGACTGCTGAGAAAGTCAGAAAAGAAGGATATGCTGCAGCAGATAAGGTAATTGCAGAAGCAGGTTCTAATCCAATTAAGAAGAAGTTGGCTCAGGAAACGGCAAAGAAACTCCGATCCGAAGCAGATGAAAAAGCAAACAAAATAGAAGCAGAGGCTAACAGTAAAGCAGACAAGCTAGTTGCTGAAGCAAAAGAGAAAGCTGCGAATCTATAAATATCAGACAAGGAGAATATATTACCACCTCTGAAGCACCTGCATGCGGTGCGCATCCAGCTTTAAAAAGCTGAATAGCAATATGGTAAATGCCCAAAGTGAAGATCCTCCATAGCTAAAAAATGGAAGAGGAATTCCAATCACCGGGAAAAGCCCAATTGTCATTGCAATATTGACGGTGAAATGGAAAAATATGATCCCGATAACGCTGTAACCATATATCCGTGAAAAAGTAGACTTTTGCCGCTCTGCCAGGTGAGCAAGTCGCAAAAGGAGTGTGGTAAAAAGTCCTAAGAGGAGCATGCTTCCCAGCCAACCTTGTTCCTCGCCAATGGTACAAAAAATGAAATCAGTAGTTTGCTCAGGCACAAAATCAAACTTCGTTTGAGTCCCTTCCAGATAGCCTTTGCCGGCAAAGCCACCTGAACCTATCGCAATTTTTGATTGCGTAACATTCCATCCTGCGCCTAAGGGATCTATGTTCGGATTGACCAAAGACAACACCCGTTTCTGCTGATGAGGTTTAAGGACATCTGTCAGAATAAAGTCCACACTTCGAACAGCAAATGTGACAACAATAGCGGAAGCCACTATATACACCAGTCTTTTGGGGTTTCTTGCATTTAAGCCAAGCGCCAGGAGTGTAAGAACAGCAATACCGGCCAAGAGCACCGTCTGACTTACTAGCAGTGTCAACAAGAAAACAGCTAAAATAGATACCCCAATGATCAAAAGTAAAGGCGGCATTCCTTCACGAAACATCGGAAGGACAAGCGCTGCGAACACCAGAGCTGTACCCGTATCACCCTGTAAAATGGTCATTGCCATCGGCAATAAAATAATAGCGAAAGCCACCATTAAGGTGTTGAGGTCGGTCAGTTTTCTGGTGGGATGATTCAAGTATCTCGCCAATGCAAAGGCGGTAGCGAATTTTGCAAATTCGGAGGGCTGCAGGCCAAAACCTCCTATACCCACCCATGACCTGGATCCGGCCACCTCTTTTCCTCCAATCAAAATGAAAAGAAGCAATGCCATTACCACTCCATAAATGACGTAAGCAAACGAATCAAAAAACTTGTAATCAAAAAAGAATATGGTAAATGCAATGACCACAGATGTAGCAATCCAGATCAGTTGCTTTCCTGCGCTGGTACTAAAGTCAAAAATGCTTTGATTAACCTCCGGGTCATACTCTGCCGCATAGATATTCAGCCAGCCTGCCATCACAAGCACCCCAAATAAAAGGACTGACAGCCAGTCAGTTTTCTGCGAGAGTTGGTCTTGGCGCATTTTCAGGTAAATATCTTTCTTCTAACACATAATCTTCGAGCCAGGGACGTGAAACCTTTCCCAATACATACTTTTCGGCCATCAAACTGGCAACCGATACAGCTGCTCTACCTCCCTGACCCGCATTTTCAACATAGGCAGCAATTGCGATCTTGGGATCGTCAAGGGGAGCAAACCCCATAAAGCCGGAGTGATCCTCACCATGCGGGTTTTGAACGGTACTCGTCTTTCCTGCCAATTTCAGCGTATCCAAAAATCCTCGAATCCCGGATCCTGCCCTTACCACCTGCTCCATTCCGTAAAGTATCGGATCAAACAGTTCTGGATCGAATGGTAAGATTTCTTTTTTTACATGGGGGTTAGGCCAGCCTTCAATTTTATCAACCACATGAGGGGTAATAAAGTATCCCTTGTTAGCCAAAATCGCTGCTAGATTAGCCATCTGGAGTGGGGTCACTAACAACTCTCCCTGTCCAATACTAAGTGAAGCAATGTTAGAGTACTTCCATCGCTTGGCACCATAAAGTCTATCGTAATACTCGATACTTGGCACTTTCCCGGCTTTTTCATTTGGTAGATCCACACCAAGTGTTCGGCCCAACCCAAACTGCATCACATATTCTCTCCATTTTTCCAGACCAATCCTGGAATCCAGGTATTGGCTTTCTTCGATTCCTTGCTCTACCATCCTTCTCATTATTAGATAGAAGTAGTTATTGGAAGATTTCGTGATTGCCTTGATCATATTATAAGGACCCGGAGGCGCAAGGTCTCCAATATTAGAGCCATCCGTACGTATAATCTCGTCGGCCTTTACTACCTCCTCGTGCATTGCAATGATTCCCTGGATGGTCTTAAACATTGATCCCGGTGGATACATAGCCTGTAAAGGGCGATTAAAAAGCGGTTTGTCTTCATTCCTGTTAAGTTCAGGAAAGTTTTTACTTAGGTTTTTCCCACTCAAAAGGTGAGGGTCATAAGACGGGGCAGAAACGAATGCTAAAATTCTCCCCGTTTTCGGTTCGATAGCAACAACGCTTCCCACCTTGTCCTGCATGAGTTTTTCAGCGTACTGTTGCAATTCCAGATCAATCGTAAGGTGAATGTTTTCTCCCGACTTAGGCAAGGTGTCATACTCTCCGTCACGATAATCATCTTTAATAATCCCCTGAACATTCACTACTTTGTAGGAGGCACCTCGTCTGCCTCGTAGGTATTGCTCGTATGATTTTTCGATTCCTCCAATCCCAATGTAATCCCCAGGGCGATAGTAGTTTGTAGTGTCTCTGTTTATAAAGCTGCCGCTTACTTCCCCCACATAGCCCACCACATTGGCTAGCGAAGTAGTATTATACGAGCGAATCGTTCTTGGAAGCACATAAAAGCCGGGATAGTTTATCAGTTGATCCTGTAGTTTGGCAAAGAGTTCATCAGAAAGCTGCTCAATTAATTTTGACGCTAAAATGGATGAGTACTTCTCAGCATCTTTCAATCGCTCATTCAGCTCTTCTTTTTCGATACCCAGCAATTTGCAAAAGGCCGTAGTATCTGCAATTTCTGCTTCTTTTGGAACGACCATGAGATCATAAACCGGAGAATTGTAAATCACCAGACTATCATTGCTGTCATATACCAAACCACGAAAAGGATATTGAATAATCTTTTGAACGACATTATTCTCTGCGGCAACCTTATAGTCCTCTTCCAGAAGTTGGATATAAAACAGGCGAGCCGCGAAAATGACAGTCGTAAAAACTATTAGCGCTCTGATTATGACACCTCTGCCTCTCATACTCTCCGTCTTTTAGGTGTAATCACAAAGTTGATTGTGAAAATCACCAACGTACTAAAGATAGCACTGAAAAACACTTTACTCAAGACCATCCCAAATAAATGGAACCCTCCATTTTCAACGAAGAATAAGACGAAGTGATGAATAAAAACGAGTGGGAAAATAAAGTAAAGAAACCCTGATTTTTTCAGGCTCTCAATGTTTAGGTTGTTTACATCCTGAAGATCATCATTAACGATGTTGAGCCAAAAGCCCCGGATAAACATGATGAATACTGAGGCTGATGCATGCATCCCGGGTGTGTCGGTAAACATATCTACCAATAAGCCAACAAAAAATCCGATAATCATCAAATATGTTCGGCCCAGATTTCTTGGCAGAAGCAACAGAAAACCAATATAGAAAAACCCAAATGCTTGATTGAATAATGTAACCCGATGCACTAGAGGTAGCTGGATCAGCAATAGCAAGACCAGGTTCAGTATTTGTTCTTTTACGCTTACCCTATTCATAGCACTTCTAATGAATCCTTTTCCTGCTTCAGTAAATCCTTAATGACAAAAACCTGGTGTAAGCTGGTAAAGTCTGTGGCCAGCTTCAATTTGGCTTCATAAAAGGTCATATGTTCTTCCAGGTGCAACTCATCCACTGTACCTACCAAAATATTTTCAGGAAATACTGAATTAAACCCGGAAGTAACGATCGAATCCCCTTCCTTAAGATCAATGTGGCGAGGTATATACTTCAGGCTGGCCCGATCATATGTGACTTGATCCCACTGCACAGTGCATTTTGTTTCTGTCCGCTTCACTTTGGATGACACCATTAGCTTCGGATGAAGCAGTGAATAGATGGTCGCAAAATTGTTTGTTACTGACTTCACCTGGCCTACCACACCAAATGACGAGATCACACCCATTCCCACATTTATACTATCTTTTCTTCCGGCAGAAATGGTAAGAAAGTTGACATTTCGATCAAACGTATTGTTGATCACTCTCGCGCCAATTACTTGATATTGATCAATGGTATCAAGCTGGGAGTTTTTTTCTGTGCGTAGCTTCTGAAGCTCTTGCTGTAATTTTTCATTTTCCAGCATCAGCTGTTTATTGACCTCTGTCAAATGAAAATATTCGCCAATGTTTTCAGAAGTTTGATTGACGTTAGCAATTGCCTCGTTGCTGGAATTTAAAAAAGCTGCATTGTGTCGGTTGTTAAAATTGACCAGCAACCACACACTTAGAATTTCCAAGCCCAAAAAAACGGCTATCTCTCGTTGTTGATAGAGAAAATCTAAAAGCCTTTGCATTCACTTCTTAGGTCATCAATACCGCTTTGAACTGGTTCAGGTTCTTAAGCGCTGCTCCGGTTCCCCTTACTACGGCTCTCAATGGATCTTCAGCGATATGAATCGGGAGTTTCGTCTTCATGGAAAGACGCTTATCCAAACCTCTCAACATGGCTCCTCCACCCGTAAGGTAAATTCCATTATCGTATATATCCGCTGAAAGCTCGGGAGGAGATATCTCCAATGCTTTAAGCACAGCCTCTTCAATTTTTGACACAGACTTATCAATGGCAAAAGCAATCTCTGAGTATGAAATCTTGATCACTTTAGGAATGCCTGTCATCAAATCTCTTCCTCGGATCTCATAATCTTCCGGAGCATCATCATCCAGCTCAGTCAGTGCTGACCCAACTTCAATTTTTACTTTTTCCGCAGTTCGTTCTCCGATAAGTAGATTATGCTGTCTTCGCATGTAGTCCAGAATGTCTTTGTTGAAGGAATCTCCAGCTACTCGAATGGATTGGTCACATACGATTCCACTTAAAGCTATAACCGCGATCTCTGTAGTACCTCCTCCAATATCTACTACCATGCTTCCGACAGGTTGGTCTATATCAATCCCAATACCTATTGCAGCAGCAATTGGCTCGTGGATCATATACACTTCTTTTGCTCCGGCATGTTCGGCAGAATCTCGAACGGCTCGTTTTTCCACTTCTGTAATGCCTGAAGGAATACAGATGATCATCCTGTGAGAAGCAGGCAAAAAGTTTTTCTTGCCCTTATCCATCATTTTGATCATACCCCTGATCATATGCTCTGCAGCATGGAAATCAGCGATCACCCCATCCTTAAGCGGTCGGATGGTTTTAATATTTTCATGTGTTTTTTCATGCATCTGCATGGCATTGCGACCGATTGCCAGCACCTTGTTGGTGTTTTTATCAATCGCAATGATGGATGGTTCGTCTACAACTACCTTATCCTTACTGATGATAAGTGTGTTTGCAGTACCTAAATCGATAGCTATGTCGCTCTGGAAAAAATCAAAAAGACCCATGAATGCTCACTCAGAATTTGAGCACGAATTTAGGTTCGATTTTGCATAAAAGCTAAAGCATCACCAAATAGTGATAAAAGTTTCATTTTTAAGAAGTTGTGCGTGCATTTTTTGCCTTCACCATGCGCATTTTTCCACGTAGCTCATTGATGGTTTCCTTTGACAATTCCATGTAGATTCTAAAACTGTCATTGGCAACTAACTTTTCAGCAATCAACATCTCAAAAGCCTTATTTTGAGCTGCTTGTACACGCTTTACATACTCGATTGCAGTTGGGATTTGATTGATTTTAGGTATAGCGTTTTTAATATTCATCAAATCCTCATAAAACTCATCAATCTTATCTTTCTTCTTTTGAGCCTGCCACTTGGTGAGCGAAACAATTCCACTGAAGATGGCGATTACTATCGAGAGAATTACGCCTCCTAGTTCAGCATATCGCTCCAGAAAGCTGGGCTCGTCCCGATCCAAAAATGTGCGTGCTCCTTCATGAAGAGGTATATTCAAAATTCCTTGATTGAAGTCCTCTCTCAGACCATTGAACAGTAGCGGGTCAATGGATGTAAAAACCTGTCGGTTTCGAAGCATCGTCTTAGTGAAATCATTGACAGTCACTTCAAGCAAATCTGATCTAACCACCATAATTAAATCGACAGAAAGCGTAACTATCGGATCCATAGTATAACCCCAGTATGAATTTTCCGGGATAACAAATGGAGACAGCCTTGGGTATTTTAACGCAATCCCTTCCACAATTGAAGCATTTCCAATATTCTCTACCTGATCAAATGAAAAGAGCTTAAATCCTTCATAATTTTTGAGCTTCTCAAGTGTAAACAGGTTGGTAAACTCAACAATGACTCCTGCCTGTGGCATGTCAAAGGTGACTTCAATTCTGGATGGGTCTAATCCATAGAAGTCAAAGAGATCCATCATCATGTTGTACGTAGGAGATTCTGCTCTTCCGATATAAATGGGGCCTGAATACATCATTGATTCAAAAGAGCTGCCATCAATATCTTCCCTGTAAAAGATGTGTAGTACTTCCGAATAGACTGAAAATGCAGAGCTAATGCCTTCCTGATAGTTGACATAGTTTTCAACTAAAGCGATATCTACACCTCCTAAGCTAAGGCTGTCCAGGTTTGCATTCGTCCCTACCCCTTTGATTAACTGGATATCTACATTATAAAATTTGCTTTCAAGCAACTCCTCCATTCTGAGAGCTATTTCTTCATTAGGGCCCTCATCATTATAAATAAATTTGAATGTGTTTAAAGTAGGATTACAAGAAGTCACCAATAAAAATATGATGACCAGGCGCGGGATTATCTTCTTCATAACTGCATATTACGCATACATTAAAAATACCGCTAATTTTCTTTGTCTCCTCTTTGACACATGCCATTTTTCAGCTAAATGACGTCCAGTCATTATTTTGCATTATTTTTAGGAGTAGTTTTGCTGCCTGTAGTAAAGAGTGATTATTTTTTGAATGAAAGCAAGTCACCGCACATTTTAAAGTGATCTGAAAAAGATTGCGGCTGCAAAAAATACTTATAGACACATGAAAAACATTTCCTTTAAGGATAGACTCAGTTACAGATTTGACAGTTTCGTTTCGCAAGGAACAATGTCCATGATCAAGGGGCTTGGGGTTATAACAGTTGTAATTATCATCCTGTTTGGGGGGGTGCTTTTATTGCTGGGCCTTCATCCTGACCATGATAATGATTTCACTATTTACGAATCTGTTTGGGTGAACCTTACACATGCCCTTGACCCTGGTGTGATCGGGAACCACGAAGAGAATTGGCCATTTCGCTTGTTTATGATGATAACAACCGTGTTAGGTCTTGTTATTATTTCCACATTGATTGGTTTGGTGTCCAATGGTATCCTTACGAAACTGGAGGTGTTAAGGAAAGGTAGATCATTTGTAATCGAAGAGGATCATGTGCTAATCCTTGGGTGGTCTTCAAAAATATTTACCATCATTCCGGAAATCGTAGAAGCAAACGAAAATCAAAAGCGAGGCGTAATCGTGATTCTTGCTGACATGGACAAGGTGTTGATGGAGGATGAGATCAAAGACAAAGTGGGAAATACTGGTAACACCCATGTGATTTGCAGAACCGGAAATCCTATTGATATCCATGACTTAAAAATTGCCAATCCTTTCGAAGCAAAATCAATCATCATTCTGGATAAGGAAAATGAGAACTCCGATAGTCAAATAATTAAGACTATTGTGGCTATTGTAACGGATCCAAAAAGAGATAAGCTCAGGGGTCCGGCAGAAAAAAGACCATACCACATCACAGCAGAGATGGAAGACAAACGAAACTTTGAGGTGGCCAAGATGGTGGGGAAAGATGAAGTGGAGCTTATACTGTCTGACGAGATTATCTCGAAAATCATGGTGCAAACCAGTAGGCAGTCAGGGTTGAGTGTGGTTTATCAGGATCTAATGGATTTTGATGGAGATGAAATTTATTTTGAGGACGCTCCGGCCTTAGTAGGTAAACCTTTTAGAGATGTGCTGTTCGCTTATGAAGATTCAGCCATCATGGGAATTCAGTTTGCTGACGGTCATGTGGCAATCAACCCACCGATGGAGACTATCTTTAGTGAGGGTGATAGAGTAATTGGTATTACAGAAGATGATGACACGTTGATTCCAAATGTAGATCAGGAGATTGATCCTCACGAGAGCAAAATAGTGTATACCGAACCAGAGCCTCAAGCTCCTGAAAAGCTTCTCATTGTCGGTTGGAATAATAGAGCACGATATATCATCCAGGAGTTAGACAATTACGTGCCTCATGGGTCAGAAGTTCGTATTGTGTCAAAATTTCCAGACGCTGAAAAGACCGTTGAACGGTTGAAGAACAGTGTTCAAAATATCAACATAAGCTTTGAGGTAAAAGACACTACAGGAAGAGAGACACTGGAGTCGATGGGTCTTGAGCATTATAACTACATCATCCTACTTTGTTACCAAAATTATTTCCCTATTCAGGAGGCCGATGCACAAACACTTATTACACTTCTTCACCTTAGAAATTTCACTGAAGTTAGAGGAAGTAAGTATAAGATCGTAAGTGAAATGCTCGATATCAGAAATAGACAACTGGCTGATATCACTAGTGCTGATGACTTCATTGTAAGTGATAAACTAATCAGTTTGTTGATGAGTCAGGTGTCAGAGAATAAAGATTTGATGCGCGTATTTGAAGATTTATTCGATGCTGATGGATCTGAGATCTACATTAAGCCGGCGAGAGAATATGTTCAAACCGGTGTTCCGATGAACTTTTATACAGTGCTTGAGTCGGCGGCAAGAAAGAATGAAGTCGCTATTGGCTATCGAAATATATCGAAAGCGAAGCTAGCGGATGAACAATATGGCGTTGTGCTCAACCCTAAGAAGACCGATGAATTCGTGCTCGAAGAAAACGATATGGTAATCGTTTTATCGGAAGACTAAGAACTCTTAAGTGCTTCCCTAATTTCCTTCATAGCTCTTCTTCTGTATAGCCTGGAATTGTGGCTTGTAGGCCGGATGTTTTTGATGTAATCAAGCACATCATTCTTTTGATGTCCATTCAAATGCTGTACAGAAGAAATAATTTCGCTTTCTAGCTTTAAATAATTCATAGTACGTGTGGTTTATATCTAAACTAATTTACGTGCTAGATGTTAGTCTGGTTTTAGGCTAATATTGTATTTCGATTAAATTCACCCTTTTTAATGTTAACTCTACTGTAATATTCGTTGTTTTAACGGATGCTTAATAGATAAAAAACACCTAAATTCAACTCATTAAATAAACTAACCCATGTCCAATCACTCTAAAGAAATTTCTCAATTCATTGATAAGGTTGCGAGTAAAAACCCCAATGAACCTGAATTTATGCAGGCGGTAGACGAGGTAGCAGAAACGATTATTCCTTTCATCGCCGACAAGCCAAAATACAGAGACACCAACTTACTTGAAATGATGTGTGAGCCTGAACGGGTGTTCATGTTTCGCGTCCCATGGATGGATGACAAAGGAAACATTCAGGTGAATAGAGGGTATCGAGTGCAGATGAACTCTGCGATTGGACCATATAAAGGAGGGTTGCGATTCCACCCTTCAGTTAATCTAAGTATTCTAAAATTTTTGGCTTTTGAACAAACTTTTAAGAATAGCCTGACTACACTGCCTATGGGTGGTGGAAAAGGTGGATCCGATTTTAACCCAAAAGGTAAGAGTGACAATGAAGTTATGAGGTTTTGCCAAAGCTTCATGACTGAGCTAAGCAAATACATCGGGCAGTTCACGGATGTGCCTGCCGGAGATATTGGTGTGGGAGGAAGAGAGATTGGTTACCTTTTTGGCCAATATAAACGTGTGCAGGGAGAGTTTACGGGTGTTTTGACAGGTAAAGGACTTCCATATGGTGGCTCTTTAATTCGTCCGGAAGCTACAGGATACGGATGTGTATATTTTAGTCAGGAAGTGCTAAGCCTAAAAGGTGATGATCTTGAAGGAAAAGTATGTACTGTTTCAGGGTCAGGAAATGTAGCTCAGTTTGCCATTGAGAAATTAATTCAAAGTGGTGCCAAAGTGGTGAGTGTATCTGATTCCGGAGGGTGTATCTATGACAAGGATGGGATCAATGAAGAAAAACTTGCATTCATTAAAGAATTAAAGAACGTTAAACGAGGAAGAATCAGTGAATATGCTGACAAGTTTAGCGGCTCAGAGTTCAGAGCAGATGAAACTCCATGGAATATTAAATGCGATCTGGCCTATCCGTGTGCGACTCAAAATGAGTTGCCACTGGAAGACGCAAAAACATTGATTTCAAATGGGTGTGTAGGTGTTTTCGAGGGTGCTAATATGCCTACCACTGCCGACGCTGTGGAATTAATTAAGTCTAAAAAATTAATGTTTAGCCCGGGTAAAGCTTCCAACGCAGGTGGTGTAGCTACATCAGGATTGGAAATGTCTCAGAATTCCTTAAGATTATCCTGGACGCGAGATGAGGTTGATGAAAAACTTAGAGGAATCATGAAAGACATTCATGAAAACTGTGTGAATCACGGCCAGGAGAGCAAGGATTATGTCGACTATGTGAAAGGTGCTAATATTGCTGGGTTTGTGAAAGTGGCGGACGCCATGCTCGCCCAGGGATGTGTTTAAACCTTTCTCAAAATTAAAAAGCTTTGTGCACGCTCATTGTGCTGCACCCATGTTCTTAAGGGTTCGATTTCTTCGAACCCTTTTTTCATTACCTCATACAAAGCCTCCGTCAATACAAATCGTGTTTTCGTATCAGGAAATTCGTGCTTGCCTTCCGCTAAAGGCTTCCCGATTTGAGTATCGACAACTGAGTCCATGGAGACATAAATACCTCCGCCAACACGCAGGAGAGATTTAAGCTTTTCCCACATTTTAAGAAACTGTGCTGATGATTCAGCGAAATGCAGTACCCGACTACAGATTATAAAGTCATATTGTTTAGAGGAATCAGCTTGAAGTAAATCTTGAGTTTTGAAGCGAGCTTTGGCAGGAGTAATTGAACGAGATAAGTATTCAACAAGGCGAAGTTTCGACTCATCAGTGTCTATGCCCGTGTATTCATATCCATTCTGGATGAAGTAAATTCCGTTTCTTCCCTCTCCGCACCCAACATCAAGCACTTGGGCATTTTGTGGGATTTTTTCTTTAAGGATCAAATCCATAAGGAAAAGATCCATGTCACCAAAAAAATTATTGACCTCTGATGCTTTCACACCAGCAATTTAATGCCTGTGAATATCAATTTCCTTTTGAAACCCCCCTGACATTTCACTGAAAGGCATTATAACTATCAATAGATCGTCATCGAATTCCGCATGAATATTCTCCAGTTCGACATCCACGGATATCTTCACTTTCCCCAACACATTAGGAAGGGTATAGGCGTTTACGTGAATATTTTGGTATACCAGAAGGTCACTCCCGTTCACCTCTACCTTGATATCTTCCGGGTCTATTGAGGGTGCGCTTACTTCCAGCCGATAGTGATCTGCTTCGGTACTTTTCTTAAAGGTGGGGAATATCGTACCACCATTTATTCCATTTATGATGTTGGCTGTTTCAGCCAGTCGTTTCGTTACTTCTCTTTCTACTTTCATCTCATCTCATTTCTATCTGTGGTTTGGCAAAAGACATTCCAAAAGCTATTTGCCTTAAAAACATGTCACCTTGACCGATATCCCTCAAGTTACTAGCCATTTTGACTGATTCCAAGAAATCAACAATTCATCCCGCTTAAGAAACATTCCGTCATTTTTTCTGTCTTTGGAATAATTTGATTACATAATTTCAAACTCATAAATAAAATACTCATGAAAAGGACACTATTTGTTTTCTCGCTACTTGTCGCAATAATCGCTCATGCTCAAAGCGATCGACCAAAAACGCTGATCGGTAACGACCCTGAGGACATCTCCGGGTTTGGTGGGGTGCTATTTTCTTTTACGCCTATTGACGGACAGCTAAACACCCTGACAGGTGGTGGTGGAGCCGTGCTCTTTGATAACACCTTTTTTATTGGTGGTTACGGACTAGGATTAACTACAAACAAGGAAACAACACTGGATGGTGCCGGATATTCTTCCAGTTTCGATCACGGTGGGTTTTGGTTGGGTTATAACATTAAGCCAGACGAGCTCCTTCACCTCGGTATTGACACCAAATTAGGCTGGGGAGGCATTACTACAAAATCAGAAGCAACAAACCAGGAAGTGAATGAGGATGATGTTTTCGTATTTAATCCTTCATTCTACGGAGAGGCAAACATTGCCTACTGGTTTAAAATCAACGCAAATATCGGATTTCAAAAAACCATCGGAGTTGATTCGCAGTACTTTGATCCTGGGGACTTTGATGGACCCACTTTTGGTATTTCTCTGCTTTTCGGGTGGTTTAATTAACCGAAAAATGAGCTAAATTCCCGTTAAACCAAGCCCGAATTACTAACAAACACGGGATGCGTTTTATAAAACCTAAACTAAAAACCTATGACTTCACCTAACAGCAAACGAGCCATTATTGGCATCATCCTGATCTTATTGGGTACCATATTCCTTTTGGATAACATGGGATATGATATGTATCTACCTTATTATTTATTCTCCTGGCCAGCAGTTTTTGTGGTATTAGGCGTGATTAATTTATTGTCAGGAAATGGCAAATCATCTTTAATCTTTTTTGGATTGGCTGCCGTTTTTTATCTACACCATTACAATGTGGTAAGGATAGGAGAAATATGGCCGGTTATCCTGATCATTATTGGCCTCACATTTATCTTTCGGCGAAGAGGTCAGGCAAGGAATATTGCCGAGAGCTCAGATGATGTCATCGATGAAGTGGCCATTTTCGGAGGTACTGAGAAAAAACTAGTCTCTGAAAACTTCCAGGGAGGTAAAATCACCTGCTTGTTTGGTGGCTCAGAAATTGACATGAGGGGATCTAAAGCTCAAGATGGAGCAGTCATCGAAATCTTCTGCATGTTTGGAGGTGTCGAGTTGATCCTGCCGGAAGACTGGAAGGTAAATATGGATGCCACCGCCATTTTTGGAGGGTTTAGTGATGCCAGAAAAAACATCAGTGACACTCCGTCCGCCACGGTTCACATTAAAGGGTTCACCATGTTCGGTGGTGGAGAAATAAAGAGTTGAGTATAAGTAAAAGACCTGAGGTTTAATCTCAGGTCTTTTACTCCTTCCACTAATCCTCCTCTAATAATTCATACCCCTGATTAATCCCTAACTCAGTCGGTGGAACACCATCTCGCATCCATTTAGGCATTGGTGCTCCCTTTAGGTAATAATCAAAAAATTGGGCCAGACGAATGTTAAAGTCGATTCGGTTTTGCACTTTGACGGGCCAGTGTGGCTCCCCTCGGTAATTCAACATCCAGGCGGGCTTGCCTAATCGTCTCAATGCTCCAAAATATTCAATGCCTTGGTACCATGGCACAGCTCCGTCTTCATCGTTGTGCATAATCAACACTGGCGTTTGCACTTTGTCAACAAAGAAAATCGGGGAGTTTTCAATATACCGGAGCGGGTATTCCCAAAGGGTTCCTCCAATTCTGCTCTGTGTGCGCTCGTATTGGAACATCCGACTCAAACCAGACCCCCAGCGAATACCACCGTACGCACTAATCATATTGACAACCGGCGCACCGGACTCAGCACATTTAAATATGTTCGTTTCGTTTATCAAATGCGCAATTTGGTAGCCTCCCCAGCTATGCCCCTGTACACCAATATTGTCCTCATCCACAAACCCTTTCTCAATCAGTGAAGTAACTCCAGGAATCACACAGTTGAAGGCATCTTCTCCCGGATAGCCTGTTTTATAATTTACATTTGGATTAAATATCAGGTAGCCTCTTGATGCATAAAAACTATATGTAATGGTAGACCTGCCCGGGTATGGGTCTCTATGACGATTGAGTCCATCAGAGCTTTTCTCATAGAAATTGACAATCATTGGATACTTTTTATTCGGGTCAAAGCCTTCAGGTTTCACCAGCATGCCTTCCATTTTTTGACCATCAAGGGATGTCCAATAAACCAGCTCGATCGTGCCCCACTTATAATCTTTTTGCTGTGGATTGATATCAGAAACTTTCTTAACGGACTTGAAGCTTAAATCAGATGCCAGAATGTCCGGGAAAACCTGAAAATTCTCCTTTGTGAAAATCACATTATTTGCATCCCGAGCTTTAGTAAAGGAGCCATACTGATAGTCTCCGGAGAGAAGCTTGGTCGGTTTGTTTTTTCCATAAGTCATTGAAAAGAGTGCTTCACTTTTATCTCCTTCGTAAAACCCGGATAACAGGAGTTCTTGATTCTTTTTGATAAACCGCTCCTCATCGTCAAGCTTGACATAGCGATAGGACAACTTCTCAGCCCTGCCATTCGGCGTGATCCGCTTAGGTGCTATCTTCCCTGCCGGATCAATTTCCCAAATATCATATCGATCATAAATCAGTACACGATCATCGTTTTCTGTCCAGCTCATGACTCCATAAGGCCATGGGTCTGACGGTGTATCATGAATTTCATTAAAAAAAGGAACCTGTTTATTGTTTGTGATTTGCCTAATCTGATCGTCATTAAATGAATAGGTAAACCACGATGAGTCGCTGTTATTATACCAGTAGGCGTACTTTCCTTTGGGTGAAAGTGAGACAAACCCTCGAACACCTTCAGCAACCTTTGTCTTGTTCCCTGAAGTAAGATCAACCCGATAAAGGTCATTCAAAGAATATCCCTCCCAGGTAATGAGCTTTTGATAATTGTAATCACTCATGGCTAATGCTGTATTGCCATCACCCTCATCACTGACAATGACCCGTGAATAGTCCGCCCCGCCCAACTTCACGTTTTGATTTTTTTGAGCGTCATAGTAGTTGAGGTAGCCAAATTTCAAGTCATCATTCTTTTCATCCTCCTGGTGTGTATAAATTCGTTGGTCCTGGTAGTTCCAAACCTCAACATTCACTATTTCTTCATCCAGCAGTGACGTGTCTTGCAAAACAGGAAACTCCTTCACCTCATAAAAAAGGCGGCTTCCGGATTCAGAAAAATATGGATTGAAGTCATCGTTAACCATCAGGTCATTCAAGCTTTCATTAGTAGCAATGGTCTTGCTGCTGTCCCAGTCTGTTTTATAATAATGCAGATGATAGTCTCTTTTTAGCGCCTTGGTGGTATCTGTATCTGAAATAAAGGCTAGTTGCTCCCCGGCATTATCCCACGCCAATCGGCTGTATTTGCCTTTCGCCCGATAAATAGGTGAAAATGATTTTTCTTCAAAATCAAACCGATATACACCTTCGGCAAGGGTGCTGTCATTTCCGGTGGTTGTCAATGCCAGGCTTGCCCCATCTTCTGCAATTTCATAGTCCAGCACATATGGAAACGTGTATTCCGATTGATCACTCAGGTTCCTTAGCACCAAGTCATAACCATTCTTTTTGCTCCGTTTTTTCTCCTTTTTCTTAGCAGTATCGGGTGCAGGTTCATACAAATACACCACATAGTCGTCCCACTCTTTGGGCACCTTAAAAGACTGTAATCCGGCTATCTTTTCAATGCTGCCCGAGGCAATATTGTATATCGCAAGTGTGTCTCCCGGAAGATCATCTTCCTTCGTTTTTTTTCGCTTTAAGTCCCTGAGCTCATCAAAATCAGGAGATACCTTAAAAACTAAAAACTTTGAATTATTGGTGAAATACGGACTATACGATCGGTCATGCTGAAGCACAAGTGCTCCATTAAATTCATGAAGCATCAAAGATTCATTGCCATATCCATTTGGCTTTAACGAGTAGGCTATATGTGTGCCGTTGTTGCTAACCATCCTTTTTTCTACACTGCGCCATTCATTATAGGCGCTGTGGTCTAGTTCTTTCTTGGATTGAGCAATTCCAAAAAATGGAATTACAGCAAGAAGTAAAATGAGTTTTTTCATATCAATCATTTTTCTGGGGATTAAAAAGCTTACTAAAACGCTAATTGAAATTTAATACTAATGAAAATAAGCTCTAGCACTTAGGTAAAACTATACAGGCGGTTGTATGGGGGTTTTACATTACCAATTTCAACAAAAAGTAAACGCCCAACCCTAACAATAAGAAGCCCGGAACTTTATGCACAAGGAATGTATTATCGGCAATTTTTGTAAAGCGCTTGCCGGATGCATTGACCGTGAGCAGCAGGCAAAAGGTACCGGTTGCAAGACCAATCAAATACATCCAAAAACCGTATCCATCCACATTGATCAGGTCGTCATTTTCCAGGTAGGTGGTAATGGCCAGCCAAAATGGGATCGTCATCGGATTTAATATGCCTAAAATTAACCCGCGCAAAAAGCCGTGCCTTCCGGTCACCTTCGTGTCTACCTTAATCGATGATGAAGTTGATTTTGAGAATATATTGTACAAGCCCAGAGCAATAAGGGCAATAGAGGTAATGATCTTGAAATAATCTGCTATGGTCTCATTGTTGTTGAGAAAAATGTGGAACTGTACCGTGATACCTGCATAGATAAATTCAACTGCTGATGCTGCCAATGCGAAAAAAACGGCGGCTCTTCTTTTCTTCAGAATAGCCAACTGCATTACAGAAACGTTGATGGTTCCGGGTGGAATGGAACCAATATAACTGACTATAAAAGCAACGATTAATGTTTGAATAATCATGAACTGGTAAGCAAGCGATTATATCGACGATGCGATTTCCACATGTGATAGCCCTTCCAAAAGCTCCAATAGGAATGGCCTCTTTTTCGATTCAGAGCACTAATATCAGACAAAAGACGCAGATGCCAAAGGATGTCACTGTAGGCTTTCCACAAAGGATATCCCGGCTCATAGATGTGCCCCGGCTCAGCCCCAGCTCCATTTAATTCCAATATTTTGAAATTCTTTAATTGCTTTAAGTCGCTATAAGAAGTACACTTCAAGTCAAATCTTCCAAAGTAAAAATCAGGTACTTGATCCGCTAATTCATTAAAAGCATCAGTCAGTTCGTCATCTATTTCATGGTTGTCGTTTAAGAACTTGGTGCCTCTGCAGTGGTTCCCAATGGGTTCGACCACCAATGTTTCTCCATGCTTTAAAATCAACTCTTTGTTTGCCACAACGAAATCACTTTTAAGATCTGCCGTCATCAATGCACGCTCATTCTTTTCCAATAAATCAATCAGCTTGGTGTTTCCATCACCGGTTACTGTTAAGAAATCCTTTCGTACAATGGATGTAATTTTTCCTTTTTCATCCGGTTTTCTAACAAAGAATACGCCTAGCTCGATTGGATAATCGATTAGCTCCTGAAGCAGAAAATTAACAGGACATTTTCTTACATATTCTTTTAGCTGATTCTGATTGTTGATTTTCTCCACCCAAACCCCTCGTTCGCCAACATCCGGTTTAGCGATGATTGGAAAACCAATCTCCTCGGCCATGAAGGAAGCCCGTTCCAAATCACCTTGCTGAACCAATACCGTTTTTGGCAAGTGCTCAGCAGGTATCAATTTGAATATATCAGACTTCTTTTCTCCAAACATCCCACCAAACTCAATACTTGGGTTGGAGGCAGTAAAGAAGAAAAAGGAGCGGTGCTTTAGGATCAACCACCCGTAATAAATGAAAATGGGAAAGTAGAGTACCGCAAATGGCCAATACTCCCAATTGGTCAGTCTGATAAAAAACTTCTTTATCAAAATAGTAGCTAAGATTTAGTACTGGCTCGATACCTCACAGTGGAGCTGGCCACACCGAAATGTTCTGGTAACGAAATGTAATTCAGCGACTGCTTTACAGCGACTTTCAGTAATGCCATATGGTGAATGGCATGCTCAATGTTGTATGCTAGTTCTCTGTAAAAACTGCTTTTCATTTGAAAGTCCTGTCCATCCTCTTCTGAATAGTTAGCCTCAAAGACCAACTCAAAATCTTCCTGATCCTTTTCAAGGAACGTAATGATGGATGAAATGACACTTAAGGCCAACTTTCTGTCAGTTTCTATCAGTGTATCATGCTTGCGCTGATCATAGTTTACCACTCCTTCGTTTCTTGCATCAAACAAACAAATGAAAAACTCTAAGGTGTGACGAATGTGTTGGCCAAATGTAGACTTACTTAACTCATCCAGTGGACGAGCAAAGTCTTCGTCCTTACATGCGTTTACGACTATCTCTAATTGTGAAAGTAGATCCTTAGCTGATGAATGAAGCATAAAATAATTTTATCCGGAAATAAACTTACGGATTTTATTTCTTTCAGATTTTAAAAATTCCCGAAAAAGTAATTTCAGAGACGTTCTTCCAACTTATTGATAGCTGTCCAAATCAAATCCATTTCAAACCCTTTGTTTGCGAGGTAGTTGACCGTTTTTTGCTTGCGTTTCATTCGATCAGTTTCTCTTTCAAGGCTCTGCCACTTGGTTTCAGCCAGCTCAAAGAGTCTGTTTTCGTACTGGTCCGGATCGATTCTGTTGAGCGCATTGGTAACTATCACTTCGGGCAATTTATGCGAATAGATATGTGCTTTTATTTTCTGCTTTCCCCAGGAGTTAAACTGGAATTTGTCATTACAAAAAGCATTTGCAAATCGCTGCTCATCTACAAAGCCTTCTTTTGAAAGCTCTGAAAGAACCTCTGACGCTTGATCTTCCGGCAGGCCCCAGCTTTGTAATTTCTCGAAGAGCTCATTGGGTGATCGTTCCCGAAAAGCACAAAACCTGCCGGCTCGCTGCTTGGCCTCCTTGATGCCTAACCTCCCAGGCATGATCTACTTCTCCTGGATATACCCTTTGCGCTTAAGTACCGTTTCAAGAAACCGAATCTCGTTATCATTATTGAAAATCTTGAATGGCAAATGAACGAGCTGTGCTTTACTTGCAAATAAAGTGAACGCATCTTTCCCTTTTTTCGCGCGTTTGATTTGGTCCCATTTCATAGGCATGCCTTGCTTAGCATTCATTTTAATCAAGATCTGCTGAGAAGAAATCTCATAAGAGAGTTTTTGGAACATGAATTTTCCTTGTTCCAGCTGCGTAATACCAGCGAATTGGATCAACCAAAAAAGCAGGTATAAAGCCAATCCAATCGATGCTCCGGTTATCCACCAATGGCTGGGTGCCAAAAAGTAGCCCGAACAAATGGCCAGGAAAATCAAAAAGACCCACCATTGCTGCTTAAGTGTTGCTTTCAATGCTACACCGATGTATGTTTTGGTTGGAAGCTGGTATTTTTTTGTCCGTACTATCATGTCTCAATCGCTCTCGTTTCTACTTCGAAAATGTTTCTACCGCGAATATAGAATTTAAATAGCTTTGAGACTCATATCAAGACTTGTGTATGAGTGGGTGAGTGCACCTACAGATATGTAATCGACTCCTGTCTCTGCTATTTCAGAAATCGTCTTTTCAGTAATTCCCCCAGATGCTTCAGTTTCAAAGCGTCCTCCGATCATCTTTATCGCCTGCTTAATATCTGATGGAAGCATATTGTCCAACATCACTCTGTTTACCATCCCTACCTCCAACACTTCTTCCAGCTCTCTCAAGTTCCTCACTTCTACCTCAATGTTCAATTTGAGGTTGTTTTTTTCAAGGTACGCCACCGTTTGATTGATGGCATTTTTAACTCCGCCGGCAAAATCAATGTGATTGTCCTTAAGCATGACCATATCATATAACCCAAACCGGTGATTGACTCCTCCTCCTATGACAACCGCCCACTTTTCCGGTAGACGAAATAAAGGAGTAGTTTTTCTGGTGTCAAGTAAACGAGCCTTTGATCCCTTGATCAGCTGGTTCATATGATGCGTGTAGGTCGCAATTGCACTCATCCGCTGCAAGCAGTTTAAGACCAATCGCTCAGATGAAAGAATCGAACGAGAGTTTCCTTCAACCGAAAAGCCAATTTCACCATGTTGAATTGGATCGCCATCTTTTTTGTGGAAGTCAAGCACCAAGTCTTTATCAACATGATTAAAGATTTTTTCAGCCAACTCTATGCCGGCAATAATTCCATCTCCTTTAATAATCAAGTGTGCCCTATTACGTGCACCTTCAGGAATGGAACCAAGTGAGGAATGATCCCCATCTCCGATATCCTCAGAAAGGGCAGCCTTTATGAAGGCATTGATGTTTTTTGTGGTTAAATATGGTAGTTGCATAACATGGCGGATTTATTCTGGCGTGGGGGTAAGGCGAAATAAGCTACTCCTCACTGAAATTCAAAGTATCAATGAGGTATTTGTCGCCAATCTTCTTGATAAACATAACCACCCTGAAGGCTCCTTTTTCATGTGTGTACCTTCCAATCGTATACTTAAGGCCCTCAGGTGAAGCCCCTTGATGAATGTAGTTGAAGTTCTTTGGAGGGTTTTTTGTGAAAAAATTCTTCAAGATTACTTCCGCTTGTGCCTTGCTGTAATTCGAACTTTCCCCATTGATCTTAATTTCTATCGTTTGATTGCAAAACTTTATTAACTCCTTTGAACTGCCTGCTTTCATTGCAGTTCCAATATCCTGCATGATCTCATCCTGAATTGAAAAGATCGATAAGGAAAGAAAAATTATAATCAGTTTCATTATTTAATGTCGGTTTACCAGCTGCATATTTCAGCTCCTCTCAATTCTTTGTACATAATGTAGTAAAAACCATGCCCAATTTATTCATTCAGTAAACCAGATTCAAAAAATGCCGCTTCTATATTTGCCATATGAAAAAGAAAGTTATCCTCCTCATCCTTGACGGTTGGGGCATTGCCCAAGACAAGTCCGTTTCAGCGATTGATAAAGCAAACACACCTTTCATGGATCGCATGTTTGCCGAATATCCTCACAATACGCTTGAAGCTTCCGGTTTGGCCGTTGGTTTGCCTGATGGGCAGATGGGTAATTCAGAGGTTGGACACATGAATATCGGCGCAGGAAGAGTGGTGTATCAGGATTTAGTAAAAATTAGTAATGCCGTTGAGGATGGCTCTATCGCGAGTAATGAGACGCTTCGTGGCGCAATAGATTATGCTAAAGCAAACGATAAGCCCATCCATTTAATCGGGCTGGTTTCAGACGGTGGTGTTCATTCACATATCAATCATCTAAAAGGTTTACTTTCTGCCTTTTCAGAAGAAGATCTACACGATGTTCATGTTCATGCATTCACAGATGGACGAGATACCGACCCAAAAGGTGGTGTGGATTACTTAAGAGACCTTCAGCATCACATGGCTGATACGACAGGGTCACTAGCTACCATTACGGGTAGATACTACGCAATGGACCGTGACAATCGGTGGGAACGAGTAAAGCTTGCCTATGATGCCATGGTGCATGGTGAAGGAAAAAAAGTGCAAGATCCATTAAGAGCCATCGAGGAGTCTTACATGGAGGATGTAACGGATGAGTTTATCAAGCCCATCATCTGTTCTGACGCAAAGATTAAAGAAGGAGATGTTGTTATCTGTTTTAACTTCCGAACGGACAGAGGCAGACAAATTACGCAAGCGCTTACCCAGCAGAATTTTCCTGAACAGGAAATGAAAAAAATGGATCTTCATTACGTCACCATGACAAATTATGACGCTTCATTTAAAGGTGTCCATGTGATGTATGGTAAAGAAAACCTGAATATGACACTAGGTGAGGTGCTGGAGAAACATGGAAAAAAACAGATCCGTATTGCTGAAACAGAAAAATACCCGCATGTTACGTTTTTCTTTTCAGGAGGGAGGGAAAACCCATTCGAGGGAGAAACACGAATCCTTTGTCCTTCGCCCAAGGTAGCCACTTACGACCTCCAGCCGGAAATGAGTGCCTTTGAAATCAGAGACAAAATCATTCCTGAGCTTGATGCAAAGTCTGCTGACTTTATCTGTTTGAATTTTGCCAACCCGGACATGGTGGGTCACACCGGAGTGTTTGAAGCTGCGGTAAAAGCTTGTGAAACAGTGGATCAGTGTGCGGAAGCTGTGGTCAATAAGGCACTAGAAAACGACTACTTATCAATTATTATTGCTGATCATGGCAACTCAGATATGATGATCAATCCGGACGGCACACCAAATACAGCACACACCACGAACCTTGTGCCATTCATTGTGGTTGACAAGGAGTTTAAAGGTGATCTCAAAAAAGGAAAGCTGGGAGACTTGGCTCCAACCATACTAAAGTTTATGGGCATTGATAGCCCTGAAGAGATGACTGGTAATGTTTTGATTTGAAGATGAGTCGATTAATTGATTTGAAGAGTGTTCCCTTGCGGCAGTTTGTTGTTACGGGATTACAGGGGTGTTTTTTGATACTCATTCTATTGGGCTGTCAAAAGCTCAAGCCAGAGGATGTTGAAATTCCTGAATACCCGAATTTTGAGGAATTGATTAAGCAACAAGTCCCTCTCTTAGGTAAGACAACTATTAAAAAAACGGTAAGCCTGGAGGGTCAAAGTGAGGAGCAGGTTGTGCAAATGGATACGACCAAATGGAAAAACGAGCTTGACTTTCTTAAAGAAATCAATCCGAATCAGCCTGAATACATAGGAGCCTTTACCAAAGAACAAAATGGTAATCAAACAGTGCTAACACTTGGCCCTGAGGAGAAGGGGGAACTCAAAAATGTCCGCTACGTAAAGATTGGCGATATCTATTCCGCTATTAATGCTACATTTCATGAAGACAAAGACGTATATGTCCACCACCGAGACATAAGTATTGACTTCCGGGATGGACTAATTCAGTCGATTGAAATCAATGGCTATCAGAAAATGATGTTTAAGGATACGGTGAGGTTTGGGATAAGCATTTCTACCGCTCTGGATAAGTAGCTGGAGTCATTTCTTTAATAAACAGTACTCCATCATATACGTTAGTCCATTCACCCTTCAACTCTAAGTAATGAAGAACTCCAGACATTTTAAATGTTCCAAGATTCCTGTGATTCGAAAAATCTACAAAAGCTTTTTCGTGGCTTTTAGCTAAGTGATACTCAAGTGTCCTCTTTGATTTTTCTTTAATGGTTTGAATATGGTAATCTGCATTATGTAGGTATTTTCCTGAATAACTTATTGTTGCTACACTGAAAAAATCATCACCTATCAAATCTTCGAGATAGTCTCCGACGACCACTGTGTTTTCATTTTTGAAATATTTGTGGCTTTTAACTTTGGTAGGAACATTTCGTGCTATGTGCATATTAGCCGCCCAAACTATTATTTTTTCATTTTTGTATCGTTCATTCATCAACCACTGGATATTAAGAGCCATAGTGCTATCATGAACTCTATAATCGAACCAGTCAGGTTTCGTGTGCGTAGTTACATCCCACCATTCAGAAGCATGAACTTTCAAGCCATCCAAAACTCTAATCCAAAAGGTGTTCCTGATTGAAGGCTTTTTTGCTTGGAGCTCTAACGACATTCGACTTAAATAAGTCAAGAGTGCTTCCTTATTTTCATCCTCGATTGGCTTGGAAGCTCTATACTTTAAAAGGAATGCTAAATCCTGATCGAAGCTTTCATAAACTGGTATTTGAAGCGCTTTTGCCAATGAATCAACCTCCGATAAAAATACATCAAGGTATTGATAATCATCAATGTTGTCACAGCCGATAAATACTAAATCAGGATTCTCCTTTAGATAAGAGAAAAGCTCTTGCATCTCAAAAGAGTTACTCCATTGGTAGGGCATGGATTTAAGAATGTCCTCAAATTCTGCCTGCCCTTTATCCATCTTTTCACTCCACTTAAGAAATGAATACATCCCATCTTCCAAAGCCAAGACATTATATCCAAGCTCCTTATGCAGATATTTAACCAAGTCTGTTTTTAATCTAAAAGCAGCTCCATCTCCGTGAGTCATTTCACCAAGCAAAACAACTCTTTTGTCCTTAAGAATTGGCTCGAAAAAGGAAAAGTCCGCTTTCTCCTCAATTGAATGGACAGGGAGATTTGAAAAATCTTGTGTGAATGCAAAGAATGATTTGAGGATAATGAAGGTAACGGTTAGGTGTCTCATACCTACTTTAACTTCACCCCAAGCATCTTTATTGCAGTTGCGGCCGCTTCATCGCCTTTGTTTCCATGTTTTCCTCCAGCCCGATCCAGTGCTTGCTTCATGGTGTCCGGCGTGAGCACCCCAAAAATTACCGGCTTATTGAATTTCAATGATACATTCGTAATGCCATTCGCTACCGCATCGCAGATGAAATCAAAATGACGGGTTTCCCCCTGGATCACACACCCCAGGCATATTACTGCATCAATGTCTTTCCTTTCTGCCATCCACTGACCACCCAGACTCAACTCAAAAGTTCCTGGTACATTCATCCGTTCTATGTTTTCACGGATTGCTCCAGCTCCAATTAATGTTTGGTAGGCTCCCGAAAATAAAGATTCTGTTACCTGTTCGTTCCACTCCGCTACCACGATCCCGAACTTGAATTTACTGACGTCTATCGATGAATTTATCTTAACGTCGCTGAGGTTTTTATCTGCTGATGACATGGTGTAAAATTAAAAAAGGAAGTCATCCTGAGCATGTCGAAGGATAACTTCCTTTTGTGAAGATGCTGAAACAAGTTCAGCATGACTTAATATTTTATTGTGCTAACGCTTCCAGTCTCGCCTTCTGCTTCTTCGCATCATGAATCTGAGCTGAAGTTGGGTAATCTTCAATGATTACTCCATAAGTGGATGCAGCAGCGGTTAAGTCTCCATTCTGCTCTTGCGCTACAGCAAGCTTCTTTAGATAAATCGGGGTGAATGATTCATTCTCCTTATAATCAACAGCCTGCTCATAGTATGACGTGGCATTTGAGAAATCATCCATTTCCATATATGCATCACCGATGAGCGAATATGCTCTGCCTTGAAGCAAATAATCGTCACTACTAAATTCTTTTAGTTGACGAATGGCTCCATCAAAATCACCTTGCTTCAAGAATGACGCGCCCGCATAAAACCTTGAAAGATTCGCTGCTTTCGTTCCTGGGAATTCCTCAATGATTTCAAGGAAACCGTAGCTGTTACCGTCTCCATTCAACGCTAGCCCCAAGCTGTCTGCATCAAAGTAGAACTGAGCCTGAAAAAGCTCCTCTTGAGCTGTTTGATTCTGGTTGGTTATGTAGTAGTTGTATCCGGCAAAGCCTACAATTAATAAAGCAATAACTCCACCGATTCCAAAGACCATTGCTTTGTTTCGCTTGCTACTAAAAAATTCATTGGCTTTTTCAACGATTGCATTTGGATCCTCCAGGATCTCAATACCATCATCTTGCTTTTTTCCTTTTGCCATTTTATTCTAAAATCTTAATTTTTTTCCGTCGCATTCGTGCTTATATCAGCCCAATATGTCTCAGCCGATAAAAAATGCGGTCGCAAAGATATATTTTTTGTTCAGATGTATAAGACTCTCAGTCAATTATGTGTTCACAAAAGGATAGTCATCCTCCACATAGTTGTCTGTGTAGGCTTCAGAAGCTTCCGGCCATGGTGATTCTTCTGCAAAATCTACCGCTTTCTGAACTTCCTCTTTGATTTCCTTATCAATTTCCTTTAGCTCATCTTCAGTTGCCCACTTGTTTTTGATGATGGTTTGCTTCACTTGCTCGATTGGATCTTGGTTTTTATATTCCTCAAGCTCCTCTTTGGTTCTGTATTTAGCGGGATCGGACATGGAGTGTCCTTTGAATCTATACGTTCTAAACTCCAGGAAAGTAGGTCCGTCCCCTTTTCTCGCTCGTTTTGCAGCTTTTGCTACGGCATTATGCACATCCTCTACCTTCATGGCATCAATTGGTTCCGATGGCATATCATAGGCTTCAGCCAATGTATAAAGATCTGTAACGTTGGATGTCCGCTTCACAGAAGTTCCCATTGCATATCCATTATTCTCCACTACGAATATCACAGGCATCTTCATCGTCATGGCCATATTGAATGCCTCATGCAAAGCACCCTGACGAACCGCACCATCTCCCATGTAGCAGATGCAAAGATTCTTTGTTCCTTTATATTGCTCAGCAAAGCCAATACCGGCTCCTAGAGGAATCTGACCACCAACAATTCCATGACCTCCCATGAAGTTTACTTCTTTGTCAAACATATGCATGGATCCTCCTTTTCCTTTGGAAACGCCTGTTGCTTTACCAAAAAGCTCCGCCATTACTTTACCCGGATCTGTGCCCAATGCAAGCGGGTGACCGTGATCGCGATATGCGGTGATCCATTTATCGTCCTTCTCAAGCGCTGAGACAGCTCCCGCCGCACACGCTTCCTGCCCTATGTATAAGTGACAAAACCCACGAATTTTCTGCTGGCCATATAGTTGACCTGCTTTCTCCTCAAACCTCCTCATGAGCTGCATAGAGCGAAACCACTCCATATACTGCTCTTCAGAAAACTCACTTGATTTTTTTGATGTCTTTTTAGCTGCCATAGGACCCGATTGTTTGATTTACTTTGCTAAACGGATAGCGAAATTAGCTCAAAACAGATTGAGTTGAAAAAATTTGCCCGTAGATGCTTCCTTCGCCCGCCTGAACTAATGGGCAGGTTAGCATAACAACATGAAAAAGCACGAGTTGAAAATCGGAGTGTCATCCTGAACGCAGTAAAGGATCTCTCTGATAAATTAATATGATCCTAAGAGAATTAAAACTTACATCTTTCAAAAACCACCCCGAATCAACGTTCGATTTCGGCGAAAGGATCAACTGTGTTCTTGGGAAAAACGGGGCAGGTAAAACCAATTTGCTGGACGCTATCTACTACTTGTCATTCACAAAAAGTGCTGTAGGGTCACAAGATAAACTGGCCATTACACATGAGCATCGGGCATATACCATTTTCGGCACCTACGATGAACTGACCATTGCATTGCAATTTGAAAAAGGCAAAGTAAAAACCCTTAAGATTGACGGCCAGGAACCAGATCGGCTAAGTGATGTCATCGGAAAAGTGCCTTTGGTGATCGTGTTGCCAGACGATACCTCCATGATTAAAGAGGGTAGCGATGAGCGGCGAAAGTTTTTTGATGGCGCTCTATCACAATTTGATAGTGAATATTTGAAATCATTGCTCCAATACAACAAAGTACTCAAGCAGCGAAACAGTCTATTGAAAATAGAAGAGGGAACAGGGCTCAATAAAAGGTTGCTGGAAACATACGATGATCAGCTAATCCCTTTGGCTATGGATATATCCAAAAAACGCCTGGAAATGAAGGAGGTGTTTCTTCCTTTTCTTCAAAAAAACTACGCAGACCTGCATGAAGGTGGTGAAGCTCCAGGTTTGAATTTCAAAACACATGTAAATGAAGGGTTTGCCGAGCGGTTCAAATCCAATTCACAAAAAGACCAGATCATGCAACGAACCTTGATGGGGAGTCATAAAGATGATTTTGAGTTTTTGCTGGATGGAGAGTTAATTAAAAAGTTTGGATCCCAAGGGCAGCAGAAGACATTCATCATTGCGTTGAAACTGGCGCTGTATGATTTCTTGAAAGAAAAAACAGGAAAAAAACCATTGCTCTTACTTGATGATATTTTTGATAAGCTGGATGATGCTCGTATTCAGCTATTGGTTTCATTGCTTCTGGATAATGATCGCTTTCAACAGATTTTCATTTCCGATGCAAGAAAAGACAGAAGTAAAGAATTGTTCATGAGTGAGAAAGAGGTGAATTTTATCGTCCTTTCCCAGTAGTGGTAGGACGAGTCAATGATTGATTTTTTAAAGGAATAATTTTCACGCTACCTTCGAACTGAAGAAACTCGTCCTACCACTTATCTTAATGAAAGAAGATCCAATCAAAAGCTTCCGCAATGCGTTTCAGGGATTTCTCAAAGAGGAAAACCTGGAACACACCTATAAGCAAAAGCAAGTCATTGCTGATTGGGAAAAGATCATGGGCAAGACCATCGCTTCACGAACGACTAAAATGTTCTTTAACCAAAAAACACTTTTCGTAAAGCTTTCTTCAGCCCCACTTAAAAACGAGATGCAAAACTCAAAAGGAAAGATCATTGAGTTGATTGAAAAAGAAATTGGAAAGGGAGAGGTTGAGGATGTGAGGTTTCTTTAATTCTTAAAAGGCATCCTCCACATTAGATAGTAATCAAAAGCGGTCGAATTTTGTCTGCGGGTTTTCCCAAAACCAGGAATATCGTACGTTTTCAGCTCTCCTTCACCATTGATTTTTCTTGAAAACTGCCAGCGCATTGTGAACCCCATATATAAGTTTGATACAATTCTGCCGCGAATTCCGAACGCAACTTCCAGCCACCTGGCATTGAGGTCATTGTTTTCAAGTACATACGTTTGCTCACCAAATCCCTGGTCAGCTGTAAATGAAAGCTGATCCTCAAAGCTTGCTCTTGCATATCGCAAACCCAGCGTAAGGGCATTGCCACTTTCTTTGTCTTTTGAAAAGTTACGATCGAAACCGACCCGATAAAAGCTCCCTTTGTTTATGTAATTGAATGAATCGCCACGAGTACGTTCCTCAAGCCCATAGTCCACCACTAAGATGAATCGATCCATGGCAAGAGCGGCTTCTATCTCGTGTGTAGTTAGGCCATCGGAAGCAAAGGTTCTCCCTGTTCGTATAGCATTTATTCCAACTTTTAATTCGTAAGGCCGATAATTGGCCGGTTCCTTTGGAGCTTTTGGTGTTGCCGGCTGACTAAAAACACCCAGGCCAATAACCATCAATAATATGTTAAAAGTACACTTCAACATTGGTGCTTATTTGTCGGTTAGTAACTGTTCCAGGAATGGATAGTGAGTCAAAAGTATATCGAACAGTATCAAGATTCAGGAAAGTAATGGATGGATTGCATGCCGGATCGAAGATTGAAAATTCAGGATCATAGCGCATTTCAACCTCAAAATGGGACGAATCCGAGTCAAACAGGAAGGTAGAGACTGTATCCTCTGGATTTAGAGGAAGTGCTACAAATGTTGAATCGCTCGAAAGTGCAAATCGATAGGGTGAGTCTTCAGCGGTGACCATAAAACCAACTTTCCTGGTTGCTTGAGACTCTATATCACGGAATTCAAGGATCATAAAATCACGATTATCGTCCGTGCCACAGTTTTCTATGTCCTGGCATGAAATGATTATTAGTCCAATTAATATGATTCCGAGTTTTTTCACAGGCTGGCAAAATTAAACCTTAAAGGGTTCTAATAAAGAGAACGGTTGTATTTCCATTAGCTTTGCACTCGTCAAGCGAGATTGAACCAAAACATGCGATCTCAACTTTACTAAGAACATGAAAACGAAGGGGTTAAAGAAAACAAAAGTCAACATCGTCACACTTGGGTGCTCCAAAAACCTGGTGGATTCTGAGGTGATGCTGACACAGCTGAGGGGAAACAACATTGATGCCACACATGAGTCTACCAAGGACGATGCAAGTGTGGTAGTGGTAAACACCTGTGGGTTTATTGACAATGCGAAACAAGAGTCGATTGATACCATTCTTCGCTATGTGGATGCAAAGCAAGAAGGATTAGTTGAGAAAGTGTACGTTTCAGGCTGTCTATCCCAACGCTACAAAGACGAATTAAAAGAGGAAATCCCAGATGTGGATGCGTGGTTTGGCACTGGTGACCTTCCTGCTCTATTAAAAAAATTTAAGGCAGACTATAAAAAAGAATTACTTGGTGAGCGAATTCTTACCACGAGCAACCATTACGCGTATTTAAAAATCGCGGAGGGTTGTGACCGTCCGTGCAGCTTCTGCGCCATTCCATTAATGCGAGGCAAGCACGTATCCAAACCAATGGAGCAAGTAGTAGCTGAAGCTGAGTCTCTCGTTCGTCAGGGCACCAAAGAAATTCTACTCATCGCACAGGACTCTACTTATTACGGGTTGGATCTCTACAAAAAGAGAAATCTCGCTGAATTAATGGATCGTTTGGCTGATGTGGAAGGGCTTGAATGGATCCGGTTGCACTATGCGTTCCCAACAGGATTTCCGGAAGATGTGTTGGATGTCATGGCGAAGCGATCAAATATCTGCAACTACCTGGACATCCCGCTACAGCATGCCTCCACCAATATGCTGAAGATGATGCGAAGAGGAACAACGAGGGAAAATACGGAAGCTTTGTTAGATAAAATGCGAAGCAAAGTTCCGGATATTGCCATCCGTACTACTTTGATCGCCGGACACCCGGGAGAAACCCAAGAGGATTTTGAAGAGATGTTGGACTTTGTAGAGAAGAACCGATTCGAACGGCTGGGGATCTTCACCTACTCGCATGAAGAAAATACCCACTCATACAGTTTTGAAGACGATGTTCCGGATGAAACCAAACAAGAGCGCGCAAATGCCGTAATGGATTTGCAGGAAGAAATTTCCATGAGCATTAATGAAAGTAAGGTTGGAAAAGAATACAAGGTGTTGATCGACCGGATGGAGAGCGGTTCCTTTATTGGAAGGACAGAATACGACTCACCTGAGGTGGACAATGAAGTGATCATCCCTGCCGACCACTCATACTTGCGAATTGGAGATTTTGCCCAGGTAAAAATTACCGACGCTACAGCCTTTGACCTGTACGGAGAACCAATCAAATAATTAAGTATATTTATTGATATGGGAGCTTTAAACGTTAGCGATAAGACACTGAGGAAATATTTCACCTTCTTGAATAAGCTTGATGATTCCTCCAAAACCAAATTGATTGATCGGTTGAAGAAGTCTTTATCAAATCCAGGGAAAAATGCCCCTTCGATTTCAGAAATATACGGTTGCTGGGAAGAGCCCATTTCAGCAGAAGATCAAATCAAAGAAATACACAACGCTAGAATAGATCGTCCTTCGGAATTAAATTTCGAATGAAGTATTTGCTCGATACTAATATTTGTATTTACTTATTTCGTGGAAAACACGATGTAGATAAAAAAATCCTGGACAGGAAAGTAGTTAATTGTGCTATTTCAGAAATCACGCTAGCAGAGTTAGTGTATGGGGCTGAGAATAGCTCGAACCCCAAAAAACACCTTCAAATAATTTCTGACTTCACTGCTCAAATCCCTGTCCTACCCATATATGATGCGATTCCAGTCTATGGAAAAGTGAAGTCAACTTTAAGAAAAAAAGGGACTTTGATTAGTGACTTTGACCTACTGATTGGGGCGACCGCTTTGGCTAATGAAATGATCATGGTCACTGAAAATGAAGGAGAATTTACTCGATTGGAAAACCTAAAAATTGAAAATTGGGTTAAAGACCAACAATAAGAAATATCTATAGTGCACACAGAAACCATCCCTTTAGACGAGACCGACTGTTTTTCACCCTTTTTCATTGACTATATCAATCAAAAGAAGGAGTTGACTCCTTTCTACAGCGATTTTCCTACGGTTGAGAACTTTCAAAAAACCATCCAAAACCGCCAGTTTAAAGATGAGAGTCGTAGTGTTTTAGTTGAGGTTCTGAAAGAGCAATACAAACAGCTTGACACCAGCACTGCTGTTTCTCAAAACATTGAATCATTAGCTGATTCAAAGACCTTTACCATTACCACCGGTCACCAGCTCAATATTTTCACGGGTCCACTTTACTTCATTTATAAAATTGTGACGGTGATCAACGCTTGCAAAACACTAAAGCAAGCGTACCCCGATTACAATTTTGTTCCCGTTTATTGGATGGCCAGTGAAGACCATGATTTTGAAGAAATCAACCACTTCTTTTTTGAAGGGAAAAAATATGAGTGGAAGACTAATCAATCAGGTGCTGTTGGGCATTTCGATCCTTCAGGATTAAAAGAGATCGCAGATAAACTTCCCAAAGGGGCTGAGTTTTTCAAGGAAGCCTATTCTCAGAAAACCTTGGCTGATGCTGGAAGAGCATATGTAAACTACCTCTTTGGAAGTGAGGGGTTGGTTGTTGTAGATGCAGATCATGGTAAGTTAAAAACGTTGTTTGGTTCTGTAGTAGAGGATGATCTTTTTGCACACTCTTCTGAAAGTTTGGTTGCTAAAACCTCCTCTTCGCTGGAGAAGCTGGGATTCAAAACCCAGGTTCATGCACGAGAAATAAATTTCTTTTACCTGGACAAGGGGGTCAGAGAACGTATTGAAAAAACAGATAAAGGGTTTCAGGTTTTGGACACTGACATCACTTTTAGCGAAGAGGAATTGCGAGAATTGATTAGTAATCATCCGGAGCGATTTAGTCCAAATGTCATCCTGCGTCCACTTTATCAGGAAACTATTCTGCCCAATCTGGCTTATGTGGGGGGACCATCGGAAGCGGTATATTGGATCCAGCTTAAAGACCTTTTCGATCACTTCAAAACAGCCTTCCCATTATTAATGCCTAGAAATTTTGCACTTGTTGTCCCAGAAACAGCGGCCACCAAATGGCAGAAAACAGGACTTGAACAGGCAGATATTTTTCTTAGCAGTGAAAGGGCCTTTGAAAAATGGGTGAAGTCAAATAGCGATCATGATATTTCGTATCATGAGGAACTTAAAAAATTGAAAGAACTTGAAGGTTCACTTAAGAGCAAAGCCAAAGAAGTAGACCCTACACTGACTCAGCACATTGAAGCACTTCATGCCTCATTTTTCAAACGGATTGAAAAAGCAGAGAAAAAATTGGTTCGAGCAGAAAAGCGATTACATGAAGACCGGAGAAGACAAATTGAATCTGTAAAAGAAATGCTTTTCCCGGGAGGTAGTCTTCAGGAACGCAAAGACAATTTCCTTAATTTCTACCTGAAAGATCCAGGGTTTATTCAAGAGCTATTTAAATCGTTCGATGCATTTGACTATCGAATGTATTTGATGTATCTGTAGGGCCCATCACTTATCATAATGGAATCTGCATTTAGCAATTAAAATGCTTTCATCCGACACCCGATAGATGAGCCTATGCTCCTGATCTATTCTTCTAGACCAAAAGCCCTGATACTTATGCTTTAGTGGTTCCGGTTTTCCTAATCCATCAAATGGATTTCTTGAAATATCTTTAATCAGATCATTGATTCTTCTTAGCTTTTTCTCGTCAGTTTTTTGCCAATACAAATAGTCTTCCCAAGACTCATCTACAAAAACAAGTTTCATTCCTCGATAAGACTTTTTTCTTCTCCCTGACCTGCTTTAAGTTTTTCAATTGCCGAATCAAGTCGTTTCTCGTTTGCTCTTGAAGACAATTCATGACTTGTGGCATTTAAAGAATTATATTCCTCTAAAGACATAATTACTACCCCACTTCCTTCGCCTCGATTTAAAATTAGGGTCTCAAAGTTTTCAGAAACATTATCCAAATAGGACTTCATGTTATTTCGAAAATCAGAAATTGTAGTAGATAACATTTTTCACACAATTATGTACATGTAAACGTACACACGTAAAATTTTGTTTCCAAACGAATCATTTATCAATTACCTCTTTAAAATCATTCGTATTTTTCAGGTGACAACTATAAACAGCTAATGGAAATTAAAACCCCAACACTTCTGATCGACAAGGAAAAAGCGATAAGTAACATCCAAAGGATGTTAGAAAAAGCAAATAAGGCCAATGCTTCTTTAAGGCCTCACTTCAAAACACACTTCTCCGCAGAGGTCGGGAGTTGGTTCAAAGAAAAAGGAGTGACCCAATGCACGGTGAGCTCTGTTTCCATGGCGCAATATTTCGCGGATCATGATTGGGTAGATATAACTATCGCTTTTCCTTATAATCTTCTTGAACATGAAGAGATCAATCAACTTGCGAAAAAGATAAACCTCAATCTACTCATTGAATCAACTGAAAGTCTTGATCACCTTAAGAAGCATGTCAAAAATGCTGTAGGTTATTTCATAAAAGTCGATGTTGGTACGCATCGTACCGGAGTTGATCCCAGAAATGAAGAACTAATCGGTCAGCTGGTCAATGGCTCCAGCGATGGTGCGCAATTCAGAGGGTTTATTTCACATGCAGGTCATACCTACGGTTGCCGCGATTTAGAAAGCATCAAATGGATCTTTGATGGGTCTGTGAAGGTGTTAAGTGAGCTGAAAAATAAGTTTGGAGGTATTATTTCCTATGGTGACACCCCTACAAGCAGCTTAGTTGATGACCTTTCATTTTGCGATGAAATGAGGCCCGGAAATTTTGTCTTTTACGATTGGATGCAGCATCAAATTGGGTCATGTTCTATCGATCAGATTGCAGTATGCATGGCTTGCCCTGTTGTTGCCATTCACAAAGAGCGTAATGAAGTTGTAGTCTATGGTGGAGCAGTCCACCTTTCTAAAGACATGGTTTACGAAAAGGACATTCAGGGAAAAGATCGAAAGTGTTTTGGAAAGATGGTAGCTCTCGCTGAAAACGGATGGAGTACAGAAGTTCTTGGGAATGTGGAGCGTTTATCCCAGGAGCACGGGATCATCAAATTATCTGACGAGCAAATCGCTCGTGTAAAAGTGGGTGACATAATTGGGATTCTTCCTGTACATTCGTGCCTTACTGCTGATTTACAAGGACATTATCTCGCTACTACAGGTGAGGTGATTGAAAAGATGAAGAAGAAATAAATGCATAAAACACTTTCACTGTTCTTTTTTATTCTCGCCACTATCGGTTACTCCAAAACCGACCCGCCCAAAGACACAATCGATATTATGATCGGACAAATGATCATGATTGGTATAGGCGACTTTGATTTGGTAGATGAAAATGAGCCCATTTTTAAACAAATCCGAAATGGTAAAGTGGGTGGTGTTGTGCTTTACGAGAAAAACATTCTGTTCGAAAGTCCTAAACCAGAGCTCGCTCTTTTGGTGGAAACTCTTCAAAAAAATGCTTCGATCCCTCTATTTGTGAGCATTGACGAGGAAGGGGGACGAGTTTCAAGAATGAAAACGAGATATGGATTCCCAAAAAATGTATCTGCACAGTATTTAGGAGATATGGATAACCTGGACTCTACCAGGCACTATGCTAATCAGACCGCATCGATACTCAGCAGCTTTGGGATCAACATGAATTATGCGCCGGTAGTAGACGTCAACCTTAATCCCAGAAACCCGGTGATCGGGAAAATAGAACGCAGTTATTCTGAAGACTACAATGATGTAATCAGGCAGGCGTATGAAGTAATTGCTATTCATAACAAACGTGGGGTTGTCCCTGTATTAAAGCACTTTCCGGGACATGGTAGCAGCAGAAGTGATACGCATTTAGGACTTACGGATGTGACTGATACCTGGCAGTTTGAAGAGGTGTACCCTTATAGTGCGCTAATTGACAGTGGCGTAGTAAAAGCAGTTATGACAGCCCATATTGTGAACAAAACATTGGACGGCACTAAAAATCCGGCCACACTTTCAAAAAAAATTGTAACTGGCATGCTTCGTGAATTTCTAGGATTTGACGGGGTGATCATCTCAGACGATATGCAAATGGGAGCAATCAATAATGAGTATGGTTTGAGGGAAGCCATCAGAATGTCTATTGATGCGGGTGTTGACATGCTGATGTTTGCCAATAATGTCAAAGATTACCAGATGATATCAGCGGGTACCGTTCACGCCATTATTAAAGACCTACTTTTCGAAGGCATAATCACACGAGAAAGAATCTATGAATCTTACAAACGGATCATGAAACTGAAAACCGAAACAGGATTGTGTGATGAGGATTATTACCGCTCATTGAAAAATAAGCTGCGGGCATACAACTAGCCTCTGAATAAAGGTTGATTTTACTATCTTCACCAATCCATGATCCAATACAACCCAAAGTCGTGGTTCTCGCTCATATTTGACGTCTACAGCAGATATGTAATCCGAGCACTATTCCCTCTCATCTTGTTTGCAGGAGTGTTTACTACTGTGCTCTGTTTTCTATTCATAGATGTTTTGCAGATCGTCATTGTAGACACCAAAGCTTTTCACTCTATCCTTGGGGTAATCCTGGGTTTATTTCTTGTATTAAGAACTAACACTGCATATGACAGGTGGTGGGAAGGAAGAAAGCTGTGGGGACAATTGGTAAACGATACACGACAGCTTGCAATCAAAATTTCCACCTTCATCCCAGAGGATGCGAAGGAAGATCGACTTTTCTTTAAGAAAATGATCCCTAATATCACATTCGCTATGAAGCACCACCTTAGGAATAGCATCTTGGTTGGGGAAATGGACTTTTATGATGAGAAAGTAAAAGACAGAATCATCAACAGCACGCACAGACCCAATATCATCAATAAGATTTTGATGGAACGTGTGATGGATATGAACAAACGTGGATTGATCTCTGCTGATAAACTTTTCATTCTGGATAAAGAAATTAAAGGCTTTACAGACATCATTGGAGCATGCGAGCGGATCAAATCAACGCCTATTCCATACTCATACAGTATGTTTATTAAGAAGTTCCTCTTTATCTACTGCATTACATTGCCCATGACTTTTATTGGGGAGTTTGGGTATTGGTCTATTATATTAGTGGTCGTTGCTTTTTACTTTTTAATGAGTGTAGAGCTAATTTCAGAAGAAATTGAAGATCCATTTGGTAGAGATATCAATGACTTACCACTGGATGAACTTTGCGTAAAAATCAAAAAGAACATTATAGAAATTTTTAACAATAACTAACTTGGCAATCTTAAAACCTAATAAAATGAAATTCAATCAACTAAAACTTGCCTCTCTTGCACTATCGGCAGCCGTCTTAATTTCATCATGCGGTGGTGGAGGACAAGAAAAATCTTCTGAATCCGATGCTTCGTCTGAGTTTGATGCAGCTAAGGAGCAGGTCGCTGCAGATGTTTCAAAAGTACTGGAAGATCTACCTCCTCCATCTGAGGTTCCGTACATGTTAATGAGTGCCGGAGCTGATTTCAATCCGGACCTTATCAACTCCCTTGACAACATTGAATCGTATCAGTCAAGTGAATCAACAGCTGCACTTAATCTAGGCGTATATGCAACGGATATCGGATACCTTGCTTCATATGAAAAAGCAGAGCTTGCACTTGATTACATGGGTGAGTGTCAAAAGCTTGCCGCTCCTGTTGGAGTAGCAGAAGCCATTGATTACGGCATGATTGCTCGCTTCGAGTCTAACATGGAAAACAAGGATAGCCTTGCTGCAATTGTAAATGATGTGATGCAAAAGTCCGGTGAGCGATTAAGTGAACTTGACGAACTAAACAGCGCAGCGCTTTTACTTGCAGGAAGTTGGATCGAAGGTGTTTACATTTCTTCAACGATTGTAAACACGTATCCGGACGATCTTCCTGAAGAGTCCAGAACTTTAATCCTTGAGCCGTTGGTAAAAATCGTGATGGATCAAAAAACATCTCTTTATGATTTACTTAAAGTGATGAATGATGTTCCTGGAACCCAGGATGTAACCGATATGATCGCAGAACTTGAAAAAGTGAAAGCTATTTATGACGGTGAACTGGCTGAGGTTGAAAAGCAAATTGCTGAAAATACGGGAGATTTTGTTCTGAAACCAAGTACGCTGGATAACCTAACAGCTGAGGTTGCAAGAATCAGAACTTCAATTGTAGAATAATATTTATCCTTGATGGATTGAGAAGCCGTTGGTTATTGCTAACGGCTTTTTTTCATTAAAGGGAAGGGAGAATCCACTAACTTTAAAGTCGCCAACTAACCTAACCAGCCCACCATGAGTGAAGAACTTTTGAAAGCAATCATCCGCCTTCTAGTAATTGTCGCAAAGGAAGAAGGAGAAGTTGATGATAGCGAGATACAAAGTGTTCGAGATTTTCTTTATGAAAATGTCAGTCGCGATGACACCCGTTATTACCTGGGCATTCTGGATGAGTATGTCAAAGAAATTGATACGGGAAAAGGAAAAGATGACTATGCTCAAATTGAGAAAATTACCACCAACATAAACAACGAACTCACTCAGCAGCAAAAGTTGGTTGTAATGGTGCGCTTGATGGAGTTGATCATCGCTGATGGCATAATCACTGAAAGGGAGAACGAGCTTCTTAACCTGATCGGAAAACATTTCAAGTTTGATCATGAAACGGTCAATGCAATTACACATTTTGTAATCAACCGGGATCCTAACAACTTCCCGGACATATATTCCATCGTTGTTTCAGGTGCAGACGAGCCCGATAAGCCACGACAAATACACCTTGAAAACCTGAAAGGACACATCGCGTTTTTTAAGCTCCCCAAAATAGACACCTGCTTTTTCAAGTACTATGGAGGTGACATCCTTCAGCTTAATGGATTAATGGTTTCTCCCGGCAAGATCAAGGTGTTTTCAACAGGAAGCTCCATTAAAGGAAAAAGAACCGAGCGACTTTATTACAGCGATATTATCAATGTATTTAGAGACGAGGTTACCGAAACCAGTGTATCATTTGTCGCAGAGAACATCACTTACAAGTTTCCCAATGGAAATACCGGGCTAATCAACATCAATATTGCAGAGCCAAACGGAAAGCTATTTGCAATCATGGGTGGAAGTGGAGCTGGTAAATCTACGCTGTTCAATGTCCTTAACGGAACATCTAATCCTGCAGAAGGGTCGGTCAGAATCAATGGAATTGATATCTACAAAAACTCCAAGGAAGTAGAGGGCATCATTGGCAATGTGCCACAGGATGATCTACTCATCGAGGACCTGACAGTCTATCAAAACTTATACTATGCTGCTAAGCTCTGTTTTGATGAAGCAGAAAAGTCAGAGCTTCATGAACTAGTTAACAGAACGTTGGATTCATTGGGACTCTCAGAGGCCAAAAACTTGAAAGTTGGGAATCCGCTTCAAAAGACCATCAGTGGGGGGCAAAGAAAAAGACTCAACATAGGACTTGAGCTTTTGAGAGAGCCCTCGGTCCTATTTGTGGATGAGCCAACGAGTGGACTTTCCTCCAGAGATTCAGAAAACATCATGGATCTACTGAAAGAACTATCTCTTCGGGGAAAGATGGTATTTGTAGTCATTCACCAACCTTCTTCAGAGATCTTCAAGATGTTTGATCGGTTATTGATCCTTGATGTAGGTGGTCGCCAGATTTACTACGGCGATCCAGTCAAAGCAGTGACTTACTTCAAGAACATTGTAGAGATGATCGATAAAGATCAAAGTGCATGTATTGAATGTGGTAATGTAAATCCGGAACAGATTTTCAATATCATCGAAATGAAGGTGGTGGATGAATACGGTCGGTTTACAAACAAGCGAAAATACACGCCAGAGCAATGGTACGAGCAGTTCCAAAAGAACATTCAAATAGAGTCGATACAGGAAGCAGAGGATAAGCCCGAAAAATCACTGGATCTTCCCAATAAACTCAAGCAGGCTAAAATTTTCTTGCAAAGAGATGTGCTCTCGAAAATCAGTAACCGACAATATGTGTTGATCAATTTGCTGGAAGCTCCTGCACTTGCATTGCTTTTGGCCCTGATAACTAAGTATGCTCCTGCCGGAGCTTCATACACCTTTTATAAGAATGAAAACATTCCGGTGTTCTTCTTTATGAGCATTATTGTTGCGCTTTTTATGGGGCTAACCGTAAGCGCAGAGGAAATCATCAAAGACAGAAAAATCTTGAAACGTGAGGCCTTTTTGCATCTGAGCAAGATGAGCTACCTGTCTTCTAAAACGATTCTGCTTTTTAGTCTATCAGCCATTCAAACCTTGCTTTTTGTTTTGGTAGGATCCTTGATTTTGGAGATTCAGGGCATGAATTTGTGGTACTGGATCATTCTCTTTTCCGTTTCATGCTTTGCCAATATCCTGGGGTTAAATATCTCAGCGGGTTTCAACTCCGTGATTACGGTGTATATCTTAATTCCACTGTTAATCATTCCACAACTAATCCTTAGCGGTGTAGTCGTAGATTTTGATAAGCTCAATACTTCCTTTTCAAACAGGGAAAAGGTTCCGTTTATTGGAGAGGTGATGGCCTCCCGATGGGCTTACGAGGCACTTGCTGTAACACAGTTTAGGGACAACCCATACAATAAGGAAATGTATCCTTTGGACAGAAAGGTCGGGATGAACACTTATAAATCTGTTTACTACGCCAAGTACCTGCAGGAGCAGTTAGACGCCTGCTACAATAACAAAAACTATAAGGGTCGTGCCGATGATTTGCAGCTTCTCAGAACCGAAATTAAAAAGCAGCTTCGTGTCTTTGGAGAAGATAAGCTCCCGGTCGTTGATCAACTCACTGAAGAAGGGCTCGATCAACAGGTATATAAACAAACGGCAGACTTTCTTTCCGCCATTCGCTCTGTGTATAACAAGCGTAGAAAAAATGCAAAAGATGAGCTGGATGCCTATGTCGAAGAGAAAACAAGCACCCCTGAATTAACATCAGCATTCAATGCCCTACGGGATAAATATGAGAATGAACGGTTAACCATGATGGTTAAAAACATTCAAACCAAGAGAAGAGTCATAAGGTCAGGGGATGAGCTGGTACAAAAAATCTATCCAATCTATGCTAAAAACAATCATCCAGATCACGCATTGGATTTTCGCACCAACTTCTATTACCCGGAAAAGTACTTTGCAGGCAACTACATAGACACTAAAGTTTTCAATGTGATTGTTATTTGGGTGATGACTATCGTCCTGTTTATTGCAGTCTATTTTGATTGGTTAAGAAAGCTATTGCGTGGGGGTGGGGTGTAAAGGCATCAAGCTGAACCACACGTTTTTCTCCCAGTTTTAATTTTTACAAGTTAATTTCACAGACAGCTATCGGAAATCTTGTGGAATGAAACAGCTATTGTTGGCACTACTCACTATCACAGTGGGGCATGCCTTTGCCCATATTAATGCGAAAGTCTATCATAAAGAAGTAGATGATGGCTTTATCATATACGCCAGAAATAATGAACCCTGTGCTGTTTCTGTCATGGTTAGTCTTAAACTAATGAACATGGAAGCAGAAGAAGGGAAGAAAAAAGTGTACCTGGTTGAGCCATTGCAAACAGATGTGATTCTCACTAAAGTTTTCATAAAAGAAAGAGGTAAGTCATACAGCATGTCTTACAACTGCCTTATAAATTTTGGTGATCATAACCTGGAAACCTACGATAGTACGTATGAGTATCAACTACCTTTTGAGAAAGGATCGTCATACACCATTCATCAAGGATACAATGGATCGTTTTCTCATCAGGATAAAAAGGCAGTGGATTTCACCATGCCGGAAGGAACGAAAATAACAGCGATCCGAGAAGGTGTGGTTGTAAAAGTGGTGGAGAATAATAAAAAAGGTTGTGACAAGCCCAAGTGCATTGACTTTGCCAACTACATCATTGTGCAACATCCGGATGGCACATTTGCAGAATATTCACACCTGAAGAAAAATGGTGCCCTTGTTCACGTTGGTGAATATGTCAGTCAAGGACAAGTAATTGCTCAAAGTGGCAACACCGGTTGGAGTACCGGGCCTCACCTACATTTAGAGGTCTTTTTGCAGCGCATGACTAGGCGCGAAACAATCAAAACAAAGTTTCTTGTTGGAGACGGTCAAAGTGCTGACTATCTAAATGAAAAAGAGACGTACGAACGCAACTATTAGTCAATCGTTAGATTGGCACATTCACATGACGTTCTGCATGGTATGAGGATCTTACCAACGGCCCTGACTCTACGTATTTAAGCCCTCTTTTGAGTCCTTCTTCTCGGAAGTGATCGAATTTATCCGGATGAACAAATTCGGCAACTTCTATGTGTCTTTTTGTCGGCTGAAGGTATTGTCCAAGAGTCAAAATGTGAAGACCATGTTCCACCAGATCGTCCATTGCTTTGTAAACTTCCTCATCCGTTTCGCCAAGGCCCAGCATGATACCTGACTTGGTACGCTTGCCTGCTTCGTAGGTCAGTTTGATTTGCTCCAGACTTCTATGATACTTAGCTTGTGGGCGAACCCTTCTATATAGGCCTTCGACGGTTTCCATGTTGTGTGAAACCACTTCCTGTCCTGCTTCGATCATACGATATAGTGCATCCCAGTTTCCTTTTACATCCGGGATCAGTGTTTCAATGGTGGTCTCCGGAGAAGCTTTCTTCGTTTCCACGACGGTCTGATACCAAATCTCAGCACCTCTGTCTTTCAGCTCATCCCTGTTTACAGATGTAAGCACCGCATGTTTAACTCCCATCAGTTTGATGGCTTCAGCTACACGCTTTGGCTCCTCCTCGTCATATTCCGGAGGCCTTCCGGTAGCCACTGCACAAAACGTACAGCTTCTGGTACAGACATTTCCTAGAATCATAAACGTAGCTGTTCCTTCTCCCCAGCACTCGCCCATATTTGGGCAGTTACCACTCTCACAAATCGTGTGAAGTTTGTGCTGATCTACCAGCTTTCTCACCTTGGCATAGTTCTCCCCCACAGGCAACTTCACTCGCAACCAATTCGGTTTTTTCTTTCTTTCCGGTTTTTCTACAACTGGTAAATCAATCATACGCTACAATTCAGATATAAAAGTGCAAATCTAATCAGGACTAGGCGATTCCCCTTATTTTCGGGTACCCCAGAATAACGTGAAGAAAACAGAAGTAAAAAGAGATTTGTTCGGTTGGGAAGGAACAAGGATAATTTCTTTCGTAAATGCTTCCGCCATTACGCCTACTTCTACTCCAGCCACATTGCTTCTGTAGGTTCCAAACTCAAAAAATATGGAGCCTTTCGCATGGAGTCCGGGTGCAAAGCTGGATTCTCCAAGTCCCTGAAAAAGTTTTCCCGGTCCTGCTATACTTTGCGGTGATGGATGCTTAACCAGACTAAACTGGTCATATTGTTGGTCTGAGCTGAGCACGTAATATGGGGTAATTAAGCCAAAAGTTGGTCCTCCGGCAGCAGCAAAGCTGATTTGTACTCCTTGCTGGTTAGCCTTTCTAAACATCAGTTTTTCCAGCCCGTAGTTTGTTCGAATGGCATAGAGGTAATTGGACTTACCGTAAATGAACCCTGCTCCGCTTAAACCAATGTATCGAGCTTCGCTCGGATGCTTTACATTGGATAGTTCCAGCCCAAACGTATGATAGACGTCATTGGCTTTTTTCCGGCTATGCCTTAGCATCAAACCTCCGATAAGTCCTCCGTTAGTGTTTTTATTGATGCCCCAGATCCACTCCGACGTATATTCAAAATCCTCCCCATCAAAAAGCTGGGCGCTTCCTAACAATGGAAGTATTAGCAAAATGAATATGTACGTCTTCTTCATGTCTGGTTATTCCATAACAAAAATAATGCGGAGAACCCTAAAGTTTTTTTGCTTCATCGCTCAACTCCGAATAATTAATCCCCATATGAGATGAATCAAACACTGCCTTCCCATTTTTAATTAGGATCGCTTGTGGGGATTCATGCCTCACAGCGTATTTTTCAGCAACCTGATTAGAGACATCTCTATGAGCAATTAAATCCAAAAAATAAAGTTCGAAGGGTGACTCCCCTTGATATCCTCGCTCAAATCTTGACAGTGACATGGCACTTATGGAACATCGCGTGCTATGCTTAAAAAGCAAAACAGGTTTATTTTTTGAAACCTCATCTACTTCATTTAAGTCGGAAACATCTTTTAGTTGCTTCCAGGGTATATCTACCTTTTCTGATTTTGAAAATAAGCCGGACAACATATTGTATCTTAAATCTTTAGCAAGTTTGATTAATTCCAGATCACTCGCTCCTTCTTATCAAACTTCGGTTCTTTCACTGGTTCTTTAACCCCTTTTGAGTTGTGCTTGTTCCCGTGGAGGCGTGTCCAGAAAACATTCCATTTCCTAAACATCTTTCGCACTTTAGGGCTATTGAATTTCATGGCCATGTGATAGTTGCTGCTCGGGTGCTGATCGCCTATGCGATGGTGCCTGATCTTCAAATCTCCCTCCCACATGGAGGACTCCTGATAATACTTTGATTGCCCCCATTCATCCCTGTCTCTAAACAAACCGAATTTTGTCCCGGTATACCTTGGTTTTACTTTGTAATTAAGTCCTCTAAACGGATTGCCGGCTGAATATCTCGGATTTACTTTAAAGTCTCTGCCCCTAAAAGGCATCCCTTGCGAATACCTAGGGCTTACCTTATAGCGTTGGCCTCTGAATGGGTTTCCTTCCGAATATCTTGGGGTCACTTTATAATCCTTGCCTCTAAAAGGCATCCCTGGCGTATAGCGAGGTGTTACTTTGTAGTCCTTGCCTCTAAAAGGCATTCCCTGTGTATAGCGTGGAGTGATTTTATAGTCTTTCGCCCTAAAAGGCATCCCTCCTGAATATCGGGGGGTCACTTTGTACTTCATCCCTCTGAAAGGGTTGGAAGGAGAATACCGCGGAGTTACTTTATAGTCTCTTCCCTTGAATGGACTTCCTGCTGAATATCGAATGTTTACCTTGTAGTCCTTGCCTCTGAATGGATTTGATGGAGAGTAACGAGGAGAAACTCGATAATCTTTGGAGCGAAAAGGATTGCCTCCGGAATACCGCGGAGTAACTTTATACTGACTACCCCTGAAAGGATTCCCGAAAGAATATCTTGGAGTTACTTTATAGTCACGTCCGCGAAATGGATTACCTCCGGAATAGCGTGGTGACGAGGTGTATCTTCTCTCACGCACTTTTGCCGGTGAATATCTTGGACTGGTCCGTCCTGAAAACTTAAAGGGAGATGCAGCACTTGAGTAGCGAGGAGAAGTTCTGCCATCAGCACCGGGAATACCATCGCTGTTTTTTGTCTTCTTTTTAGATCTGAAGAACAAGAAGCCTTTACGCTCTACCTTCTTGGTTTTAAGTCTCCGATCAGAGTCTTCGATCAATTGAGCATCGGCGGTATAAACCGCCGAGCCAATTACAAATGCTATGATTAGAAGCCTTTTCATCCAAATACCTGTCGCCCAAAGGTTTGTAATTTAGGTGATAATCTCAACGATTTCGTCGAATCGATGCATCACCTGGTGTTTTGGGCTAAATCTGAATAGGTTCTCCCTGAGCGTTGAGCACTTCAAATTCAGTGAGCGCCTTTGAGCTGTCCTCCACCATATTAACCCAACGAAAATATTTCAGAAACCATTTAACACGACGTGAAAAAATACCGGCCGTGAAGTAAGTATACAAATACGGATGAAGTGCCACCGTGATTTTCTTCTCGTTTTGCGACTCAAAGAAATATTTGATGGTATTCTCAACCTGGTCTGCCACCTGAATAGAAGCCGAAATTTTTCCGGTACCGCTACATGTCGGACAAACTTCCTTTGTAGTGATGGAAAGCTCCGGACGCACACGCTGACGTGTGATTTCCATTAAGCCGAACTTGGAAAGAGGAAGGATCGTGTGCTTAGACCGATCGTCTTTCATTGCCTCTTTCATCTTTGCGAAAAGCTTTTTCTTATTATCGATCTTTCGCATATCGATGAAATCAACAACAATGATTCCTCCCATATCTCTCAGCCTTAGCTGACGAGCGATCTCTTCAGCAGCATCCAGATTTACCTTGAGTGCCGTGTCTTCCTGGTTGTCCTCTTTGTTGGATTTGTTACCACTGTTTACGTCGATAACGTGCAGTGCTTCCGTATGCTCGATGATTAAGTAACCCCCATTGAGCATACTTACAGATTGACCAAATGAGGTCTTCATCTGCTTTTCTACTCCGGTAGCTTCAAAAATCTTGGCTTTACCTGTGTATTGTTTTAGAATCTTCTCCTTATCAGGAGCAATCCCTTTAACAAAAGTCTTGATTTCTTGATACAGGTCTTTATCATCTACCTGTATACTATCAAAGCTCTCATTTAAAACGTCGCGCAAAATGGAGTTAGCGCGATTCATTTCTCCGATGATCTTGTCTCGAACTTTCGCTTTTGGAAGGGCTTTCATGCCCTCATCCCAGCGATCAACAAGGTTTCGCAAGTCAGTATCCAGCTCTTTTACATCCTTGCCCATGGCAACAGTGCGAATAATCACACCAAAGCCTTCAGGCTTGATTGAGCTGATTAGCCGTTGCAAGCGCTTACGCTCCTGACCATCAGTTATTTTTTTTGATACGTTTACCGTATTTGAAAACGGCACCATTACCAGGTATCTACCTGCCAATGACAACTCGCATGAAAGTCGTGGGCCTTTTGTAGAAATTGGCTCCTTTACTACCTGCACTAAAATCTTTTGTCCTTTCGTGAGGACCTGATTCATTTTCCCAAGCTTGTTGATGTCCGGCTCTGTTTTGAAACCTGCCAGTCGAGTGCTGTTCAGTTTCTTTGCCAGCGTTAGCTTGGTAAATTTGTTTAGTGATTGGACTTGTGGTCCTAAATCCAGATAGTGTAAAAAGGCATCTTTCTCGTATCCCAGATCGATGAAAGCTGCGTTCAATCCCTGAACGACTTTCTTAACTGATCCCAGATAAATGTCACCAACATTGAAGGTTTGTCCCCCTCCGTCCTGATGAAACTCTACAAGCCTTTTATCCTTAAGTAAAGCAATACGACATCCTTCGCGAGTTGAGTTAATGATAAGTTCATTACTCATAGCGATTGATTAAAGGGTGCCTATTACTTCTTCTTATGTCTGTTTTTTCTAAGTCTCTTTTTTCTCTTATGAGTGGAGATCTTATGTCTCTTTCTTTTTTTACCGCAAGGCATAATTTCTAATTTTTAAAATTTTTAAAATGTTTTAAAGGCTATTCAGGTAATCCCCTGCCATCACTTTAACGGCTGGTATGGAATCCTGTGTTGCCAATATTTCCTCCAAAAGCAGGCGTGCCTGCGATTGTTGATTTATTTCCATCAATGAAACCGCGAGATAAAGCTTCGCTTCATGGTCTGCTGGGTTCAGTGACACAAGTTTTTCAAAACGTTCTCTGGCTCGATCAAACTGACCACTTTGGATGGCAAGTAATCCCAAGTTTAAAATGGCTTGCCTGTTTGTCTCATCAACAACCAAAATTTCTCTCAGCATGTTGATCCCTGCCATCGGGTTTTCAGAAACAACCATTGTCATCGCCAATCGGTTCTTCACTACCAGATTATCTGGATCTTTATCCAGAAGATTTTGCAACACCTCTCTGGCTTTTAATGCATATTCCTTTGCTTGATCCGGTCCCTGAGACCTCTCATAAGCTGTGAAATAGATGTCTGCTGCCAATTCGGACGGCCCTTCTGACCATCCGTGAATGCGTTCAGCATATCTCGCTGCACTATCTACAATTCCGTAATCAAGATAGCGCCTCGCCAAAGAGTGCGCAAAGTTAGCTTTTTTATCAATATTTCCTTCCTCTTCAACTAATCTTCTTAACTCATTGATCTGAGTTTCAACTTCTTGAGGAATTTCCATGGAATGACTCTCTGTTTGAGTCACCTCCTGAAGCTGCTCGTTTTCAACTACGCTTCTTGGGAGTTGAAATAAAACGACAACCAATGCTGCCGCTCCTAATACAAGAATTAGTTGGGTTCTTGTCACTTGATTTTAGGCGAGTTTTTAATTTTCTCTACAAAAATTTTAGAGGGCTTAAAGGAAGGAATGTAGTGCTCGTCTATTACGATGGCGGTATTCTTGGAGATATTTCGCGCGATTTTCTTTGCGCGCTTTTTATTTACAAAACTTCCGAATCCCCGCACGTAAACATTCTCGCCATTGGCCATGTTGTTTTTCACAACCGTGAAGAAAGCCTCTACTGAAGCTTGCACATCTGCCTTATCAATTCCTGTTTTGTCCGATATCTCGTTTATCACATCAGCTTTTGTCACAACTGTCTGGTTTATAGGTGGGTGTTAAAAATTGGGAGGCCAAAATTAAATTTGCACCTTCACATAAAAAAAGGATTTCTAAATTATTAAGTCATCGAGGGGAAAACATTTTCAGAAAGGCTAATTAATTGGTATACAGAGAGAAAGCGTGATCTTCCCTGGAGAAAAACCAAAGACCCATATCCGGTTTGGCTTTCAGAGATCATCCTACAGCAAACCCGAGTGGATCAGGGGATGCCTTATTGGGAGTCGTTTATGAAAACTTTTCCTGAAATTGAAGACTTGGCCAGTGCTCCTGAAGAAAAAGTGTTGAGGCTTTGGCAAGGACTGGGGTACTACTCCAGAGCAAGAAACTTACACACTACAGCCAAGCATGTTGCCTTTGACCTTGATGGTAACTTTCCTAATAATTATTCCGAAATACTGAAATTAAAAGGAATTGGTCCTTATACAGCGGCGGCCATTGCGTCGATATGTTTTGATGAACCCAGACCTGTAGTAGACGGGAATGTCTTTCGTTTTGCTTCCCGATTCTTTGGAATAGCTGATGATATTTCGAAAGCAAAAAGCAGAAGTGTATTTGAAAAAGTGCTTCAGCAAGAAATTCCTAAAAAAGAGCCTGGAACTTTCAATCAGGCAATGATGGAGTTTGGTGCAACGGTATGTGCCCCTAAGCCCCAATGCGAGTCTTGCCTATTTCGTATGGACTGCTTTGCTTTCAGCACAAAACAACAAAAGGTGCTTCCTGTCAAAACAGGAAAAACGAAAGTCCGAGATCGGCATTTTCACTACGTTGTTTTTAAGCATGAAGACAAGTACCTTCTGAATGAACGAGTAGACAAGGATGTATGGAGTGGTTTGTTTGATTTTTTCCTCCTTGAAGGAAGTCTCCCTACCGAAGAAGTATTGGGAAATGTTACCGATCGGTTTGGGTTAAAGCATTCTGTAATCGAAGAGGTCTCTGAGCCAATGAAGCATATACTCAGTCATCAAAAAATCTACGCTTCGTTTTATCTGCTAACTATTTCCGGGGAAGATCAAAACAACGTAATACAAAACAGTGCGTTAAAGTCGTATTCCGTTGAGGAAATGCTAAATTTGCCAAAACCTAAACTAATCGTAAATTACCTACAACGAGTAGGCATCAAATAATTTGATATGTCAGGAGTAAATAAAGTAATCTTAGTTGGCCGTCTTGGAAAAGACCCGGAAGTACGTCACCTTGAAAATGGGGCAACTGTTGCCAACTTTTCAATGGCAACCTCTGAGACCTACAAAGACCGTCAGACAGGGGAAAGAAGGGAACAAACAGAGTGGCACAATGTGGTACTATGGAGAGGTCTGGCTGAAGTTGCTGAAAAGTATGTGAAAAAAGGTGACATGATTTATGTAGAGGGAAAGCTAAAAACTCGATCCTGGGAAAAAGACGGAGTGACCCGCTACACTACTGAAGTTGTAGGGGATAATATGACCATGCTAGGTGGAAGTGGCGGAGGTGGATCATCTCAGCAATCAGGGGATTACGCTCAGAGCCAACCTGCTCAGGAGTCAGCGCCAGCGGCTGATACATCAGCAGGAGATGCCACAGATGATCTCCCATTTTAAATTAAATTAAGACTACTTGGAAACATCATTAGACGATCCATTCCCCACGGTTTTTTTGAACATGATGGCAGAGATGCCAGTTTCGTTTTACCTGCTTAATGGAATAGTGGTGTTGGTATTACTGGGCCTGTCCGGATTAATTTCCGGATCAGAGGTTGCGTTCTTTTCGTTTACACATAATCAGATTAAGGAGTTTAATACCTCCCTTGATGTAAAAGAGAAAAGGATTAGTCAACTTTTACATCACCCGAAGCGACTCCTCGCTACCATTCTGATTCTCAACAATCTCGTAAATATTTTTATCGTGACCATTTCCACCTTTGCCACCTGGCAGATAGTAGGAGATGAAGGCAAACAGGGATTAACAATCGTTATCCTCACTTCGGTCATTACTGTTTTGATCATCTTTTTTGGAGAGATCATCCCAAAAGTTTATGCCAACCATAACGGAACTGCCTTTGCAAAATTGACATCAGGTCTACTGTTGCTTTCTTACAAGCTTTTCAAACCAATCTCCTGGTTCCTAATGACTATCACAGGTCTAATAGAGAGGCGTATGGAGAAAAAAGGCTACAATTTATCAGTAGAGGAAATCAATCAAGCGCTGGAGATTTCTGTGGAAAAAGAGGAGGTAACCGATGAAGAAAAAGGGATACTGAAAGGAATTGTAAACTTTGGGACTTTGTCTGTTAAGCAGGTAATGAAATCCAGAATGGATATTACTGCCATTGACAGGGAGACTCATTTTCACGAACTCATGAATCAGATCAACAAGACCGGGTATTCAAGAATTCCGATCTTCACCGAAACTGTTGATAAGATTGATGGAATTCTCTACATCAAAGACCTGCTACCTCACATAGGCGAAGAAGAAGACTTTGAATGGCAACACCTCCTTCGACCGGCATACTTTGTTCCCGAGAGTAAAAAAATTGATGATCTGTTTAAAGATTTCCAGGAAAAGCAAGTTCATATTGCTGTCGTTATAGATGAATATGGTGGTACCTCCGGACTCATCACCATGGAAGATGTAATTGAAGAAATTGTGGGTGAGATCAATGATGAATTTGATGATGAGAGTGATGTAGCGTACAACAAACTTGATAATCAAACCTACATTTTTGAAGGAAAGACCTCTCTGAATGATTTCTGTAAAATCACTGATTCTGATATTTCACTCTTTGATTCAGTAAAAGGAGAGAGTGAGAGCCTGGGAGGATTACTGTTGGAGATCAATACCAAGCTTCCAAGTGCAGGAGAAAAAATTCGTTTCAGGCATTTTGTTTTCACAGTAGTAGCAGTGGATCAGCGTCGAATCAAACGCCTGAGGGTTTATATCAATTCCGATAAAAGTAACGTTGCAGGGTTTGAAGATTAGTAGTTGCTTTGCGAGCCATGAAATATTCATTGATACTTCTTTCTTTTCTATTTTTTGCCTGCGGCGGTGACTACCTGCCAAAACCCAAAGGATACAATCGAATAGATTTACCTGCAGCTTCTTATCAGCCGTTACCTGATTCACTTCCTTACTTCTTTGAATACTCCAACCATTCGCGTCTACTTCGAGATTCCAGCTGGATAACTGAACGATATTGGATAAACCTCCACTACCCGGACATGGGGGCAACTATACAAATAACGTATAAGCCGGTTACTGATTCCATCATTCGGGAATACCTCAGTGACTCTTATAAACTGACTTCACAACACAATGTAAAAGCCTATGCAATCGAAGAGAGTATTCTTGAGTTGCCAAGTGGGCTTTATGCTTCATTTACAGAGCTTGAGGGTGAAGTACCAACACAAGCGCAATTTCATGTTACTGACATTGACAGTACCGACCATTTTTTGCGAGGCGCTTTGTATTTCCGTACCGCTACCAAAAACGATTCACTCGCTCCTGTAATTGATTATTTGAAACTGGATATGATCCACTTATTAACCACTTTGAAGTGGAGATAAAACACAACTGAGAGACTGTTAGCCAAACAATCTTCTGAATATTACTCTTTTTTACCCCACCCTATATGGTGTTGTTTTATTTCATCCTAACATTTAGAATGATCTATTGAATATTGTTTAAATGGTTTATACCAGAATAAAATTCTGTTATATTGCAATGTTGTAAAAAATACCCTTTATTAAAAACCTAATAATTATGAGGAGAATTAATAATATTTTATCGCTTGCTTTAATCGCAAGTATCACCCTTTTTTCTTGCTCTGAGCAAGAGCCTGTAGTTGAAGATTTTTCAGCTCCAGATGATGTTGTAGCACAGATTGCTGCTCTTGGATTTGATGTAGAAAACTTCCCTGTGGAAACTTTCGAGAATGGATACCTGGTGGAAAGAGACATCTACCTAACCGATGCAACCATTGCGGAGATGGGTCGAGGTAACGCTGTTCCTTCTGTAGAACAGTACCGAACCAATAACCTTGTGAACGCAGGTGGTGGTCGAGTGATCACTATCTATGCTCCTGAAGAAGGATCTGGTGGCGGAGGCGGAAAAGGCAAAAAAGGTGGAGGAGGTAGCGGTGGCTACAGCCCTGCTATGATCGCCGGACTTGACGAAGCGATCTCACGATACAATGCTGAAAACCTTACCATTTCTTTCCAAAGAGTTACAAACTCATCAGGTGCTGACATAGTAATGACTCGTCTTTCAAAAAGAGATGAAAGAAGAGGCGTTCTTGGATCTGCCGGATTCCCAACAAACTCAGGTGATCCTTACGGAGAAATCAAAATGAGTGGCGTGTTAGAGTCTTCTTACGGACTTAGCACTAATGGCATTGCTACCATTATTGCTCACGAGATGGGTCACTGTATTGGTTTCCGTCACACTGATTACTTCGATAGAAGTATATCATGTGGTGGTGGAACTTCTAATGAAGGTGATGGTGGTGTTGGAGCAATCCACATCCCTGGAACTCCAACCGGAGCGTCACTTTCTAAGCAATCATGGATGCTTGCATGTACTGACGGAAGCAATCGTGATTTTAACAATGACGACAAAACAGCACTTGATTACCTATACTAATTAACAGAAAAAGCTTAAACCAATAAAGGGTATGAAAGGGAGCATTAAACTGCTCCCTTTTTTTGTTGTTTTATTTCGAGACAAAATATTATATTGCAAGGTTGATTAACCATCACCTTTTATTATGAGAAGATGACAAGGTGAACCAAAGGGAGCTTAGGCTCCCTTTCTTTTTTCGCTTCGGTTTATCTTAGCCACATGCACCCATTCTTTGATCGATCCATTGAGTACCTGAAAGGAGTAGGTCCACAGCGGGCCGAGACACTCAACAAAGAATTGCAGATATTCACTTTTGGTGACCTTCTCCAGCATTACCCTTTTCGTCATGAGGATCGCAGCAAATTCTACAAAATCAGAGAATTGCAACCGGACTTACCTTATGTCCAAATCATTGGTGAGTTTAAGTCTTTCAAGACCATCGGTATGGGCCGAAAAGCTCGGTTGGTCGGTACGTTTGCTGACGATACAGGCACCATTGAGATGGTTTGGTTTAAGGGAATACAATGGATTCAAAAAAGTCTCACCATAGGAGTAAAGTATGTGGCCTTTGGTAAAGCCACTTTATTCAACGGCAAATTCAACATTGCTCACCCGGAAGTGGAGGTGCTCACTGAAAAGAACGCCAAAGGAGGCTACCTGATTCCTGTGTATCATACCTCTGAGAAAATGAAAAAGAAGGGACTGGACAGTAAGTTCCTCACCAAAGCGATGAAGGTGCTTTTAGTGGAGGCCGTCAATCACATTCCTGAGACCTTACCGAATCACCTCCTCCAGCAATTCAAATTGATGGATAAGAAAACGGCGGTGGTTGCTATGCATTTTCCTCGCAATGCGCAACAACTGGCTGTTGCTCAAAACCGAATGAAGTTTGAAGAGCTGTTCTTTGTTCAGCTTCGATTGATCAAACTGAAAATTGCCCGAACCGAGAAATACAAAGGAGTCATAATAAATAAGAGCGACCTCCTCAACGAGTTTTATGAAAAACACATGCCCTTCGAACTGACGGGTGCCCAAAAACGAGTGGTGAAAGAAATTTATGCGGACTTCCGCTCCGGTCAGCAAATGAACAGGCTGGTACAAGGAGATGTAGGGAGTGGAAAAACAATGGTCGCTTTTCTTTCCATCCTGATTGCGATTGGTTCCGGTTTTCAATGTGCCTTCATGGCCCCAACTGAGATTTTGGCCGAACAACATTTTAAGGGATTGCAGGAATGGACCAAGCCGCTGGGTATTCACATGGCACGGTTGACTGGCTCTACACCAAAATCTGAACGCAAACTCATTCACGAAGGGTTGATGTCAAGAACCATCACCATTTTGGTAGGCACACATGCCTTGCTTGAAGACAAAGTGAAATTCAAAAACCTAGGCTTGGCCGTAATCGATGAACAGCATCGTTTTGGTGTGGCACAGCGAGCGAAGCTCTGGACCAAGACAAAGGATGTTTACCCACATGTATTGGTCATGACTGCCACTCCAATCCCACGAACATTAGCCATGACACTCTATGGGGATCTGGATATTTCAGTCATAGACGAACTGCCGGCAGGGAGGAAGCCAATCAAAACGATGCACTATCGCGACAACAAGCGCCTGGAAATGTTTGGGTTTGTGGAAAAGGAATTAGAAAAAGGCCGACAGGCTTACATTGTGTTTCCACTGATTGAGGAATCGGCCACCCTTGATTACAAAGACCTGATGGATGGATATGAAAGCGTGACTCGCCGTTTCCCAAATTATCAGATTTCCATCGTGCATGGACGCATGAAGGCGGAGGACAAAGAATGGGAGATGCAGCGCTTTGTGAAAGGCGAAACCAAGATCATGGTTGCTACAACAGTGATTGAGGTAGGCGTGAATGTGCCAAATGCAACCATTATGGTGATTGAAAATGCTGAGCGTTTCGGGCTTTCTCAGTTGCACCAGTTGAGAGGGCGTGTCGGCAGAGGGGGTGATCAGAGCTATTGCATCCTGATGACCGGTTTGAAGCTCAGCACTGAAGGGCGCACCCGCCTGAAAACCATGGTGGACACCACCGATGGGTTCAAAATCGCAGAAGTGGACCTTGCTTTGAGAGGGCCAGGTGATTTGATGGGAACAAGACAAAGTGGAGTGCTTGATCTTTTAGTTTCCGACTTGGTAAAGGACGGAGAAATTTTGAAGGTGGCCCGAATCGCAGCTCAGGATATGCTGAAAGCAGATCCAAACCTTCAAAAACCAGAGCATCGAATGATTAAATCGCACATTGACTCTTTTAGTAAAAATGCCGTTAATTGGGGGAGGATTAGTTAATTGGGGGACTTGTTGCTAATTCACCATTTAACTAATTAACTTAACACTAAATGAAATCCCAATACATCAAACTTCTCAAGAAGCAAATTTCCAAATTGGAGGAAGAAACCTTTGATCTGGAAGCCTGGAAAACCAGTGCGATCACCGTCCTCGAACGAATTTTTGGAGAAAATGACCCCCGTGCCAAGCAGATTGATAATTTAAAGATCGACTACAGCAGCTGGGCATTGCGAGACTCAAGCTCTAAGTACAAGCCCGTTGAAACTGCAAAACTCAAAGGGCGAGAAGTTATGAATACCGCTATTGACGAAATCGAGATTTTCGGTGCTCCGGAAAATCATGCGGCTGAAGTGCTAGGTGATAGTTTTGCAAAAAAATTGCAATCTATGAGTGATTCGGAACGAAAAAAACATTTCGAAGGAATGAAGAAAGGAGAGTTAGTGGACTTGCTAATGAAGTTGACTTCTTAAGGGTCTTACCACAAAGAACCCAGAGAAAATCACGGAGACCACAGAGTCTTTGATAGGCAGCCTTTGTGTCCTTTGTGGATTCTTTGATTCCTCTGTGGTTAAAAAATCAGTGCTTAAAATGCCTCGTCCCGGTCATAACCATTGCTAAGCCATTTGCATCGCAGTAGTCAATGGAGTCCTGGTCTTTGATGGAGCCACCCGGCTGAATCACAGCAGTAATCCCTGCTTTGTGTGCAATTTCCACACAGTCCGGGAACGGGAAAAATGCATCAGATGCCATCACTGCACCATTGAGGTCGAAACCAAACTTACCCGCCTTTTCAATTGCCTGATTCAATGCATCCACCCTGGATGTCTGACCTACACCGCTGGCAAGCAGCTGTCCGTTCTTAGCCAAGACGATGGTATTTGATTTTGATTGCTTACACACTTTAGAGGCAAAAATTAAATCCTCCACTTCATCTGCCGTTGGAGCCTTTTTGGTTTTTACTTCCAGATCATCCTTGGTTTCAGATTTCAGGTCGTAATCCTGAACGATCGTGCCATTCAACAAGCTTTTGTATTGAACTTCCTGCATCCACGGTTTTTTCTGGATGAGCAAGATTCGGTTTTTCTTTTTCTCCAAAATCTCAAGTGCGTCTACTGCAAACGTCGGTGCAATCAGGATCTCAAAAAACAAGCTGCTCATTTCTTCTGCTGCCGCTTTGTCAACTTCCTGGTTGGTAATTAGAATCCCTCCAAAGGCCGAAACAGTATCCGCAGCAAAGGCTCTTTGATACGCCTCCTTAACTGATTTTCCCATTGCAATGCCGCAAGCGTTGTTATGCTTCAAGATTCCAAATGCGATATTATCCGGAAATTCAGCCATCAGCTGAACGGCAGCTTCAATGTCAACAAGGTTGTTATATGAAATTTCTTTTCCGTGGATTTGCTCGAAGTATGCCTCAAAATCCCCATAGAAATATCCTTTCTGATGCGGATTCTCTCCATATCGCAGTGTTCTGCCTGGTGCAGAGGAAACCCTGAATGCAGGTACTTGCTTTTCAGCATTCATCCAATTAAAAATTGCGGAATCATAATGGCTGGAGGTGGCGAATGCTTTAGCAGCAAATAGTTTCCGCTCATCTTCTGTTGTTTCCCCACTTTGATTATCCAGGATATCCTGCAGATCCTGATAATATTCCCTTGAGCTCACCATCACTACATCCTTGTAGTTTTTTGCTCCCGCTCGGATCAGGGCAATTCCTCCGATATCGATTTTTTCAATAATGTCGTCCTCTCCAGCACCACTCGCTACGGTTTCTTCGAACGGGTATAGGTCAACAATAACCAAATCAATCGGAGGGATTTCGAATTTTTTAGCTTCTGTCAAATCTGATTCATTGTCTCTTCTATGAAGAATACCCCCAAAAATCTTCGGATGAAGGGTCTTCACTCGCCCTCCAAAAATGGACGGATAATCAGTAAGATTCTCTACCGGCACAACATCTACCCCTTCTTCTCGAATAAACTTTTCTGTGCCTCCTGTAGAATAGATAGTAACTCCTAGTTTTTCCAAACTATGAATAATGGGGCTTAGACCCTCTTTGTGAAACACAGAAATAAGGGCGGATTGAATCTTCTTTTTGGACATGAATTTGGTTGGTTTTATTTCAAGGTTGCAAAGGTACCACGATGATGGTTTTATTTGGAACGAGACATGATATACTCTTCAATCACACGAGGAAAATGTTCGTATTCCATCTTATGAATTTTTTCTGCCAGAGATTCAGGTGTATCATCTTTCGCCACTTCACATTCGGCTTGAAAAAGGGTTTCACCTTTGTCATACTCTTCATTCACCAGATGAATGGTGATTCCTGACTTTTTCTCCCTTGCCTCTAAAACCGCTTTGTGAACTCGACCACCATACATTCCTTTTCCACCATGTTTTGGCAAAAGCGCAGGATGGATATTTATAATCCGGTTCTTATACGATTGAATCAGAAACTTAGGGATCAGCCATAGAAAGCCAGCCAAAATGATGTAGTCAATATCTTCTAACCGTTTGATAAATGATGAATCCTGAAATTGCTCTCTGGAAAACGTGCAAGAGGGAATGTCTAGATCATTTGCTCGCTGATGCACAAATGCATCCCTTTTGTTGGATAGAATCTCTTTGACCTGAATATGCTCATGATCCTCAAAGTACTTTGCAATATTTTCTGCATTTGTGCCACTCCCGGAGGCGAAGATTGCCAGGTTAATTTGTTTGCTCATTGGTTGTAAAATTAATCAGAAGGCATCTTCAAACACCTCTATGTTGCCACCAGGATCGACACAAACGATATCAAACCGAATGTCCTTCTTCCAGTTGATTGCATAGATGTAGTCCTCAGCCGCTTCTTTGATTCGCTCCTGTTGCGCTTCTGATACAAATGACTCTGCTTCACCAAAGTCCTTTCTACTTCGATTTTTTACTTCAATAAATATTAGCAGGTTTTCATTATGCAGAGCTATGAAATCAATTTCCGCTCGTTTGCATCGATAATTTGATTCCAAAATTTCACACCCTTGGCTTTTGTAGTAGCTTTTTGCTATTGCTTCACCCTGAATACCCTTAGTTTTGCGATCCATGTGCAGGGGCCGCATGGCCAATTTTTTTATTCAATGTCACAATTATATCCATTAAAATTCAATCCCATCTTCAAAGAAAAACTTTGGGGGGGGCAAAAAATCAAAACCATCCTTGGTAAGGACTTTGGTGATCTAGACAACTGTGGTGAAACATGGGAGCTTTCAGGTGTTCCTGGAAATATTTCTGAAGTGGCTAACGGGGTTCTTAAAGGAACACGATTAACAGACTTAATCGTGGAAAGCAAGGCCGAGTTGGTTGGTAATTCCATCTATCAGCATTTTGGAGATGAGTTTCCGCTACTGATCAAATTTATCGATGCGGATCAGGATTTGTCTGTTCAGGTTCACCCTGATGATGAGTTGGCTCAGAAAAGACATGAATGCCCGGGAAAAACAGAGATGTGGTACATACTTCAGGCTGATGAAGGAGCAAGTTTAATCAATGGGTTTGTGAAGGACACCAATCGAGAGGAGTACCAGGAGTATTTCAACAATGGAAAAATCATGGATTTGCTACAATCTCAAAAGGTAGAAACCGGGGAGGTGTATTATTTACCTGCAGGCAGAGTTCATACAATTGGCAAAGGGCTTATGATTGCCGAAATTCAACAGACCTCTGACATCACCTATCGAATTTATGATTTTGACAGGGTTGATAAGCATGGAAAGCAACGTGAGTTGCATGTGGAAGAAGCGCTTGACGCTATCGATTTCTCAAAGCCTAAAGAATTGAAAAGTGAATATGAAACAGTTCCAAATCAAGCAAATACAATAGTTTCTTCTCCCTATTTTTCAACAAACAAACTGATCCTTAATCAGCCTAAATCGATCAATCGTTCAGCACTTGATTGCTTTAAAATCTATATCGCGGTAGGGGGTGCAGGTAAAATCGAAGGAGAACCTATCAAGTTTGGAGAGGTGGTTTTGGTTCCTGCTTGCATGAAAGATTACTCCATTGAACCAGATGGTCAGCTTGAATTGTTGGAGACCTACATAGAACTATAGCTAGTGAATAAAAAAACACAATTCATTCATCTAGGTCTTAAAGACTATCAGGAAGCCTGGGACTTCCAGGAAAAACTTTTCAAAGAAGCGGTAGATCAGAAAATTACAAACCGTAAACTCCCTGAATCGGAGCAAGTTGAAACCAAAAACTATCTGATTTTCTGCGAGCATCCCCATGTTTACACATTAGGAAAAAGTGGAGATGAAAATCACCTCCTTGCGAATGAAGCTTTTCTCAAAGAAAAGGAAGCAACTTTCTACAAAATCAATCGGGGTGGTGACATCACTTACCATGGTCCCGGTCAAATTGTGAGCTACCCAATCTTAGATCTGGATCATTTTTTTACAGATATCCACAAGTATCTACGATTTCTGGAGGAGGCAGTCATCCTGACACTAAAAGATTATGGCATTGAGTCAGGAAGAGTGGAAGGACTGACGGGTGTTTGGTTAGATGGTGACGATGAAAAGAAAGCCCGAAAAATTTGTGCTCTTGGCGTTAAAAGCAGTCGCTGGGTAACCATGCATGGATTTGCCTTTAATGTGAATACAAACCTTGAATATTTTAATTATATCGTTCCCTGTGGCATTCAGGATAAGCAAGTTACGTCCCTTAATAAAGAACTGGGACAGGAGGTTGATATTAAGGAAGTAGAGGAAAAGTTAAAAAAACACCTTGTCAATATCTTTGAGATGGAACTGATAGACTAGCTACTTTTTTACCAACCAGAACGAAATCCCATAGCCAAGAAAAGTGGCCATTAAATGCATCAGCGAAATGTGAAGATCAATTCCAAGGAGAGACAAATTAATTGCCTCAAATACCACGGGTATCATTAGCATAACCCAAGGTTTTTTGCTTTTTGTCGCTAATGCCCCGTACACCTGAAACATGCCAATCGATCCTCCCATCCAGTTTCTTTCAAAAGCGAACTGCATGAAACGGCTATCTGGGAAAAGGTCTAGACCTACAGTGTAAAACACCCCAAAAAATGGAGCAACTGTCACATATGCGGAAAGAAATAATAACGCAGTTGTTTTAGGCCCAAAGATCGCTTCGTGTGATTGTACAATCAATAGGATTCCAAGAATGGAAACAAACAGAATGTGGTCAAACCCATTGTGTAGAAACAGCGTTGTAAACAGGTTTCGAATAAAAATCAACGGATCTTCTCTCAGATTTTTCACCCAGAAAGCAAAGTCACACTGAAGTGCTAATTGCCAGGTATCCTCACAGTTTCGAGTAGAAGCAAAGCCCAACAACCCAATTATTGACCAAATAACAACCAGGTAGTAAATTGAAAATGTCTTCTGTTTAGCTAACTCCCTGATATTAAGTGGTTGATTATTGGCACCCTTCCAGGGCCAGACAAAAGGGAATATTCTATCGTTTTGGTTGGTATTCATGGGAATAAAGCAGCAAACTAAACCAAGCCTCTAGAATAAGGAAAGTGGTTGGCCTATTTTATGTCGAAAGATCCCAAATTTGCATTATGCGAAAAGACATTGATTTTACACCGGTAAAAGGTGTACATATTGTGGTCGGCAAAGACGATGAAGGCTGGAAGGTGTTCTTGATTAACCGTACAAAAGACAAACTCGAAAATGTAATGGTCACTTCACGTGGATACGGTGAAACAAAAACAGAAAAGCAAAAAACCTCCACGCTACGCCATATGCTTCCATTTGTCGATTCTGGAGAATACGCACTAATTGAACCTATCGATGAATCGGTATTCCATTTAAACAATGAATATTGGGTCAGCTATTTCATTGACGGGCAGGTGTACGATAAAAAATTTATCTTTGTCCCCGATTCAATTGTTGAAGAAAATCTCATCTTCATTGAAGAGTTGGAAATGAAGGGTATCTTGCATGATTAATACCTAATCAAACCCGCTGAAGTTTGCAAAATCATTATCAAGACTTCCTAATCGTAGATATTGAAACAGTCTCGGGAAACGAGAACATCGAGCAGCTTTCTCCAGCATTAAAGAAACATTGGGAACGAAAAGCCGGATTTATTCGTAATCCTGATGATAAAACTCCGGAAGAACTCTATGAAGACCGGGCAGCCATCTACGCTGAGTTCGGAAAAATCATTGTAATAGGAATGGGCTTTTATTACCAGCATAAAGGAAAGCCCGCCATGCGAGTGAAGACACTTGCATTAGATAACGAAAAAGAATTATTAACAGACTTTAAAAATTTTATAGAAGCAAAGTTCGATCAGGACAACCTAAAGCTATGCGCACACAATGGAAAAGAATTTGACTTTCCATATCTGTGCAGACGTATGCTGATCAACGATATCAAAATCCCCTGGTCACTAAACATGACCGGAAAAAAACCCTGGGAAGTAAATCACATCGACACGATGGAGTTGTGGAAGTTTGGCGATTGGAAAAGCTTCACTTCACTGGATTTACTTACCAACATCTTTGGGATTCCATCCAGCAAACAAGAACTGGATGGCTCAATGGTGACAAAAACATATTATGAAGAAAAAGATGGGTTAACGAAAATTGAGGAATATTGCCAAAAAGATGTAATCGCAACGGCACAGCTCTACCTCCGCCTCAATAATTTACCTCTGATCGATCCAGGTCAGATAAACATCGTAAAATGACCGCACGGTCAAAAAAACTAACATGAGTAAAAAACGAAAAAAGAAACTAGGATCACGATCCAAACAAAAACAACCAAACCACGTCAAAGAAATAAAGAGTAAACTCCACGAGATTTTCTCACTAAATGATGGAAAATCATATGGCTACAGAGACCTCATCAGGCATCTAAAGCTTCGAGATAAAAAATCAAAAGACTACTTAAAAAGTCAGCTCTTTAGCCTTGAAAGCAAAGAAAAAATCAGGAGACTAAGTGATGGTCGCTTTGTCAGCAATGCTGAAAGCGAATACATTCAGGGAACAGTCGATCATGTCAATCCAAATTTTGGATATGTGGTCACTCCAGAACCAGAAGAAGACATCTGGGTAAAAACCGATGACTTAAATTTTGCAGTACATGGCGATTTGGTCAGTGTATTGATTACCAAGCAATCAGGAAAAGGCTACCGGCCAGAGGGCAAGGTCGTCAATATCTTAAAACGCAACCGAGAAGAATTTGTCGGACGAATTGAGGTATCACCAAAGTTTTCCTTCGTCATTCCAGATAGTCGAAACATCCATTTTGACATCATGGTCTACCCTGAAAAGATTGGTAAGGCAAAGCCGAATGATAAGGTCATGGTCAAAATTGACAAGTGGCACGACAAGAAAAACAGAAGCCCACTCGGAACTGTGACGGAAGTCCTTGGACAGGCTGGAGAGAATGAAGCAGAAATCCACTCCATCATGGCTGAATTTGGTTTACCCTTCCGGTTTCCAAAGAAGATCGAAAAAGCCGCTGATGAAATCTCTGACCTTATTACGGAAGAAGAGATCAAAAAACGTCGTGACTTTCGGGGTATCACCACTTTCACCATTGACCCGCATGACGCAAAAGACTTTGATGATGCACTATCCATCAAAGAACTGGAAAAAGGAAAATACGAAATCGGTATTCACATCGCTGATGTGTCTCATTATGTGGATGAAGGAACGGAGCTGGACAAAGAAGCCATTGATCGGGCCACTTCGGTTTACCTGGTAGACCGCACCATCCCCATGCTTCCGGAAAGATTGTCAAATGGGCTTTGTTCTTTGCGACCAAATGAAGAAAAGCTCACTTTCTCTGCTGTCTTTGAAATTGACTCCAAAGGGGTGGTTTCAAAAAAATGGTTTGGTCGAACCGTCATCAAATCAGACCGAAGGTTTACCTATGAAGAAGCGCAAGAGCGCATTGAGGGATTAGACAGTGATTTCACAAAAGAGATCGTCACGCTAAATGATATCGCTAAACATCTCAGAAAGAAGAAGTTCCAAAATGGAGCGGTGAATTTCGAAACAGTCGAGGTAAAGTTCCGACTGGATGAAAATGGAAAGCCACTTGAGGTGATTCCTAAAGAACGAAAAGATGCACATAAAATGATCGAAGAGTTTATGCTGCTTGCCAACAAGGAGGTAGCCACTCACATTTATAAATGGAAGGAAAAAGGAAAGGAAGAAGGAAGCAAAACATTTGTATATCGCGTGCACGATGATCCGGATCCTGAAAAGCTAAGCACCTTTTCTTCTTTTGCAGCCAAGTTTGGTCACAAAATGGATTTGGGTAAAAACCTTTCCGGTGGTTTAAATAAGCTGATGGACGATATCCAGGGCAAGCCTGAACAAAACGTGCTTGAATCACTTGCCATCCGATCCATGGCGAAAGCCAAGTACACTACCGATCCAAGGGGTCACTTCGGATTGGCCTTTGATCATTACACTCACTTCACTTCCCCGATCAGACGATACCCGGATGTGATGGTGCACCGTTTGCTTGAGCATTATTTACAAGGCGGCAAAAATGTAGGCGATGAGGAATATGAGCCATTATGTATGCATTCATCGGAACGTGAGAAGCGAGCTGCAGATGCAGAACGTGCATCTATCAAATACAAGCAGGTGGAGTTTATGGAAACCATGCTGGGACAAGAGTTTGAAGGAATTGTTTCAGGAGTGACTGAGTGGGGAATATTTGTAGAAATAATACAAACAAAATGTGAGGGAATGATCCGAATGAGTGATTTGGATGATGATTTCTATGAGTTTGACGAGAAGCAAATGCGCGTTATTGGGAGAAACAATAAACGCATTATCACATTAGGAGACAAACTCAAAGTACTGGTTGCCAAGACCGACATTGATCGCAGAACGATTGATTTAGAATTGGTGAATGAGTAAATTAGTGAGCTAGTCAGTTAAGTAATAAGATATGCTCAGCAAAAAAGCCACCGATATGATCGAGTACAATGGGTACTCCTATAAGTCTAATGACCGTCAAATCCTTTTTAAAAAGACAGGTACTGACCGGGTTGGGCTGATCATTGTAATGATCTTTAGTGCAATCATCATCGGCATTTTCTTTGCCATTCAATGGTGGGCAGGTCTAGGAGCTCTTATTGTGGCTTTTCTCATTTTCCGTCCGTTAGTCAAGCGAATTCCCGGAAGTTTAAAGCTGGCCATTGATCTTGCAAAGCAAACACTTGAACTTGATGATCGAAGTAAGTCATTCTCCTTTGAAGAGATCAAAGGAGTTTATATTCATTCAAAATTTGTAGATGAATATTCCAGTGCATTCAAAAGCACCAGTGAAGAACATCAGGTGACTATTGGTTTGGAGATTGAAAATGAAACGCAGATCCCTTTGTTTAAGCTCGTGTCTGATCATGCTAAACCCTCGAAGGAAATGAATGAAGTTTATGAATATTTAAAAACTATCATTTCCAATCAGGAGGCATCTAATGCTGCCTAGGCACAGAGGTGTTTTTAAAACAATATTCGACGAATCTCACAGTATTACTAAAGATTTTTCTTACCTTAATCTTCAGATTTAAGGCCAGCTATATAAATAGGTCTTAACGCATTACGTATGAAATCACCCAATCTCAGCAGGAAGGCTATTGACCTTCTTGAAGAAAACAGCTATTCCTTCAAATACAAGGATGGCGTAATTACTATCAAACGCAAAGCAGGTATCATGGGAGCCCTGGTTTTGCTATTTGTTACCGTCTTTCTTGCCATTCCGGTGTTTTCTGCTGGTGCGATTTATGGTGTTGTATTGATAGGTGGAGTAATCGGCGCAATAATCATTCGTAGAATTTATTTCTCGAAAAAATCCAGTTTGGCAATAGACCTAAACAAGAACACATTTACTGCAATTATCGACACTTATCATCAGGAAGATCAGCCACTAAAAATGATTTCATCCATCACCCTTCATTCTCAGTTTATTGATGAATACACCACTGCTGCCCGAAACTCCATTGAAGAGCATTTGATTTCAATTAGGATTCAGCTAATCAATAAAGAAGAACTAACACTTTTTCAATTCAAGTCTGAGCAAGCTGAGCCAAACGAAGAAATCAATGAAGTGTATTCCTTACTTGAAGATTCTGTAAAAGAGGCAAAGGCTGCTTAACCATACGCTTTTAGCAAGCTCTTTAAATCATCAAGTGTATTTGCATCTTCAGGCTTTTTATCTTTTCTCCACCTGCTCATTCGAGGAAACCTTAATGCAATTCCTGATTTGTGACGTGAGGATTCGGCAATTCCTTCAAACGCAATCTCAAACACCAATTCTGGTTTCACACTACGAACAGGACCAAATTTTTCAATCAGGTTGTTCTTCACAAAACGATCCACTTGCCTGAATTCTTCATCGGTTAGCCCACTGTATGCTTTGGTGAATGGCACCAGCTGGTCGTCATCCCATACAGCAAATGTATAATCGGTAAATAGGTTTGCTCTGCGCCCATGTCCCCGCATGGCATAAATCAATACCGAATCAATGACCATTGGTTCTACTTTCCATTTCCACCAGTCTCCGCGTTTTCGGCCTACTTTATATTCAGAGTCTTTTCTTTTTAGCATCAAGCCTTCCGAATGATGTTTTCTGGCATTTTTTCTTTCTCTTGACAGGTCTTCAATTGAAGTGAAAGCTATCTCATTTGAAAAGTGCAGGTCTGGATGATTAGCCTTAGAAACTAGTGTTTCTAACTTATTCCTTCTCTCCAGCAATGATTCAATCCTTATATCCTTACCCTCAAACTCCAGTAAATCATAAGCCAGTAAAATAATGGGAACTTCATTAAGCAGCTTTTTACCAACCGTTTTTCGACCGATTCTACGCTGCAATTCATTAAAAGTACCAGGTTTTCCATCCTTGAAAGGCAAAATCTCTCCATCGATAGCTATTCCATCAGGAAGCGTACTTCCCAGCGCTTTTAATTCTGGATATTTATCAGTAACCAACTCTTCACCTCTTGTCCAGACAAAAACCTCTCCTTCCCTTTTGATTAACTGTCCTCGAATACCGTCCCATTTTCTCTCTGCAATCCACTTTTTCGGGTCCGCATCAAAGGTCGATGTTTCGTCAAGTTGATACGCCAGATAAAATGGGTATGGTCGTGAAAGGTCCTCATTGCCATCTTCTGTTAAGATTAGTTCTTCATAAGTGTGTGTTGAAGGTGACCAATTTCCCATCAATCGATGTGCAAGGTCATTTTCGTTTTTCCCGGTGAATTGAGCCAAAGCCTTGACCATGGTTTTTTGCGAAACCCCAATTCGAAAGCTACCGCCGATAAGTTTGTTGAGAATAAATCGCTCCTTGCGATTCAGTATTTTCCATTTGCTAACAATATACTGTTTCTTCTCTTCCTCCTCTTTTTCGCCTAAATCAATGATTTCTTGCATCCATTCTGCAAGACTCACCTCTGACACTCCCTCATCATTCGGGATCAAGAGTGAAATCGTTTCTGCCATATCTCCAACTACCTGATAGGTTTCTTCAAAGAGCCACAAAGGAATACCCGCAATCTCGGCTGCCCATTCTTTCATTCGCGTGGAGTTCACCTTTCGCTTCGGTCTTTTTCCCGAAAGCAAGGCAACTGTCCACAGCTTGTCTTGGTCACTAGCTTTCTCCAGATAATTTTTTAAGGCTGAAACACGATCATTGGTTTTCGTGGTTTGATCCAGTTTTTCGAATAAGTCAACAAAGTGCTTCATTGCTCCTCCGCTTTGTTTTCCAATGACTCGCCCTCATAGAGTGTTTTTTCTGAAACTGCATTGTATCCGAGATGATTGAGCCATTCACTAAATGCCTCCGTGTATCCATGTGTACAAATTATATTCTCAGCGCCAGTTTCCTTTATTGCAGTATTTAACCCTTTCCAATCCGCATGATCTGAAAGAACAAACCCTCCATCAACATTTCTCCTTCTTCTTGAGCCGCGAAGCATCATCCAGCCGGAAGCCATCCCGATAGAAAGTGGTTTCCATTTATTTCCCCAAGCAGATCCCACAGCAGATGGAGGTGCGATTATGAGGGCTCCTTCCAGCTGCTGTTTTGGAGTTGATGGATCCACATACGGAAAGTGTCCGGAGAGAAAGCCTTCTTTTTGATAAATTTGGTTGATCGCATCCACTGCACCATGTGAATAGATCGGGCCAATGGACGTGTCTATCATAGCGAGAATACGTTGTGCTTTTCCAAGTGCGTAAGCAGTGAGTATACTGACTTTGCCTGATTTAATGTTGGTCCTCCACCAGTTCTCAATTTGATTAATTACTTCTTTTTCTGTAGGCCAATTAAATGCCGGTAAGCCAAATGTACATTCAGTAATAAACGTGTGACATTTTACAGGCTCAAAATCAACCGCTACCGGATCAGGCCCGGTTTTATAATCACCTGAAACACACCAAACTTCTCCTTTATGTTCAACTCTCACTTGTGCAGACCCTAAAATATGACCTGCAGGATGAAGACTTACCTTCACTCCATTTTTCAAGACAGTCTCATTGTATCCGATACCATTTATAGAAATGTTGCCAAGTCGATACTTCAATATTGATACTGAGTCCTTATGGGTCAGATACTGTCTGTGGCCCGGGCGTGAGTGATCCGCATGACCATGGGTGATAATGGCATCATTCACAGGTTGCCATGGATCAATGTAAAATTTTCCGGCCGGACAATAAATTCCTTTATTCGTAAAAGAGAGTAATGGTGTGGACATTTAAAGGGTAAACTACCCTTTTAATCGAAGGTTTTAGAGACTATTCACTGATTGTGATTTTTCGTTTCTAATTTAGATTTATAATCTAATCACCTCCTTGAAAAATCTACCTTATCTTAAGAAAGAACAAGGGTTCTACCTTTTTCTTATGATATCGGCCTACGTGTCGACACTTGTCTTTGGCATTTTTTATTACATAGCTGATGTGCCAAAGCTTTATATGCCTGTTTTCGGCTCATTTTTACTGTTCGTATTATATGGTGGGCTGTCCTATTTATCAGTTGGGCTCATTACACTTTTCCGGTTGTCCATAACCACAGCTATTTCCATCTTCTTTTATCAAATATTCTACACAGGAGGAATTCTTTCCTCAGGGTTGCTTGAATTTCTGATTCCGCCTCTTCTAGCCTTTTTCTATCGCCCTATAAAAGACCGGTATTTTTTCATGGTAGTATCTGCGATATGTATGGCTTCAATGTATTTACTAACCAAGTTTGAGCTAACCCAAAATTTAATTCCCGAATACCTTGCGAATACTCATGGGCTTCTTTGTTCAGTGTTTGTCTTCTCCATTGTTTCTATCTATACCTTCCTGTTTAGGAATGCGCTGGTCATTAAGAACCAGCAAATAGGCGAATCAATGAAAAAACTGCAGGATACAACGCACAAATTGATTCAGTCTGAAAAAATGGCCTCTCTCGGAATGCTCTCAGCTGGAGTGGCCCATGAAATTAACAATCCGCTGAACTTTATAAAAGGTGGAATTGAGGTTTTGGAAGATGGGTTGAAGGAAGAGAAAGAGTTGCAATTTGAAGCCGCTCCGTGCATTCATGTAATTAAGGAGGGGCTTAGCCGAGCCACCGTCATTGTCAATAGCCTGAATCACTTTAGTAGAAACACTGAATCGATGAACGAAACATGTGATCTACATGAAATAATTGACAATAGCTTAGTAATGCTGCAGCCCAAGCTAAAGTATAAAGGGAACGTAATGAAAGAGTTTGATAATAATCGCTTGGTTATCTCTGGAAATGAAGGAAAGCTTCATCAGGCATTTCTTAACATCATATCGAATGCCGAGCAAGCCATCGAAAAAAATGGAACCATCAAGGTAAAAACGGCTAAAAATGGAAAGAAAATAAAGGTTGAAATCACTGATGATGGAGTGGGAATTAGTAAAGAGAATCTTAAAAAAATCAGTGATCCTTTTTTCACCACAAAACCTGTGGGCAAAGGAACCGGGCTTGGCCTTTCCATTACTTATAAAATCATTGAGGATCATAACGGATCCATTGATGTTTCCTCAAAACCGGGGAAAGGTTCTAAATTTGTAATTTCATTTGACGCCTAGTGAGACCAACTATCCTTTTTGTAGATGATGAGATCATCAACCTTTTTGTATTGGAGAAAAGGTTTGAATCAGAGTATAATGTACTTACTGCTGAGTCCGGTGAAGATGCCATTAAAAAAATAGAAGAAAACAAAGACTCTATAAATGCTTTAATAAGCGATTTGAGAATGCCCGGCATGGATGGTCTTCAACTTATTGATCGAATTAAACCAGATATGGTAGATATCCCTTGCTTTCTACTCACAGGGTATGATCGAAACGAACAAATAGAGGGAGCGCTATCATCAAAAAAGGTATTGCACATGTTCAAAAAGCCCTTTGACTACAACGAAATAGATACAGTTCTGAAGGAATCGCTTTAGCGATGTGCTGTCTTCAAAAGATCCGTTACTGTTTTCACCGGATTAAATGTAATCAACGGTACTTCCACGAAAACTGTATTCCAATCCGCCATGCTTCCATTCCATAATCCCGGTAGTTCCATTGCTAAGAGCTTTTGGCCACTATAGGATTTCTCTGATATAAACCCGGTCTCTTCATCTCTGAATTTTAAGAGGTCAAATTTTTCTCTTTTGTAGTTTTTTACCCCACAAACAATATCAACAGGGTTAAAATGAGTGCCCGCCTTAAAAGTCTTCTTCTGGCTGGTATCCTTCATGTCTATCTGAGCTGATTCAACAATTTGCAGTGATTCTAAGTCTCCACTTTTAACCCAAAACGGACCTCCTCCTGGTTCGCCTTCGTTTTTGACCATGCCGCATACCCGAATCGGCCGGTTCAGTAATACAGGAATTTTATCATCGCTAAAGTGTCTTACTCCCATCTCATTCAATAAACTCCTGCCTTCCTTGGTGATGATATCATTTCCGACCTCACTATTCTTCAGTAAATCAAAAGCTTTTTCCTGATAGTGTAATAGTACTCCAGCCAGCACCTTTTTGTAGCGAATGGTTTCTGTCTTTAGCTTATCAGGGACAACATTGTCAATGTTTTTTATAAATATTAAATCTGCATCTAGCTCATTTAGGTTTTGAAGAAGTGCACCATGTCCTGCCGGTCTAAACAGTAGCTGACCCTTTTCATCTCTAAATGGCTTGAAGTCTAAAGTAGAGGCTATTGTATCTGTGTGCTCTTTCTGGGTGCTAAATGACACATCAATTTCAGCCTCAGTATTTAGTGAATCAATAGATTCAATAATGTGGTTCTTGAAGTCACTTAAGTGTTCCGGTGAAACGGTGAAGTGAAGGGTTACTTTTCTTGCCTTTTTGGCATAAGCTATCCCCTCATGTAGGTGCTCTTGAGCGGCGGTTCTCTCTTCGTTTTCGTACGTATGAAATTTTAAAAGCCCTTTCGGGAGCTTTCCGTAATTCAGCCCCTCCTCATTAAGCAAAAGCTTTACTATCTCGTCGTATTGATTTTTTGATTTTGCATCATTTACAGAGCATTGATGCTTTTCAAGCATTTTCTCATTCAATGATTCGTAAAAAGCAAATTCATCTAAATCGCTAAAAAATTTTCCTATCTTCTTTTCTTCCCTGGAAATACTTTCAAAGCTATCTGGTGTTCCATCATATTTATCAAGAAAAGCATACAGCCCTTTAAACATTCGTGTGGCTGCACCGGAAGCAGGAACAAATTTCATCACCTCTACATCCGAACGATCATAGTGAGAGATGAATGCATCAAGTTCCTCTTTTGAAATTTTTTTAATCCCATCTTCAACAGAGGCTGCAGCAATGAGATGTGCAGATGGAAATCCATTTTTAAACCGTTTTAGTTGGTTTTCTACTTGCTCTTCCTTTAGTCCTTTTCTTTCTATTTTAGCTTTGTCTGCTGATGAAAACTTTTCCATAGTTCCTTTGAATATATATTCAGATTGCGAAGTTGTTCTTTTTCAGATTAAAACGAATTAATTTGGTTTTACTATTTATAAATCGCCAACAAAATGAGCACAGAAATTTTTAAAATCTCCCCTTCTTTCTACGGCATATCAATGGTTCCAAAAGATAGCTGGAGAGAATACGGATATGCACTATTGACTATCGCAGGATCTGATGGTGAAGTTTCAGATCCGGAGTTAGAGTGGCTTACCATAGAGTGTGCCGAAGCAGTTGGTGTTGCTGAAGATATAGTAGCTGATTGGGAAGAGTATGACTTTGAAGAAAGTAAGCTGGAAGAAATATTCCATACTTTCAACACCAGGTCTTTTGCAAACTTCAATAAACTGCTCATATATGATGCAATCAGAATGTCAAGCGCTGATGGTGATTATGCACAGGATGAAAGAGAGCAAGTTCATCATGCTGCCAATATACTCCGGGTGCCGATGGATACAGTGATGGCAATTGAAGCTTTGGTAGACCTTGAGCATGCAGCTGATAAACTTAGGATGACGATTCTTTAGCCATATATTTCGTTTAGAACATTTGCCAAACGAATACCGGCCTGCAACAATCTTTGGTTTAGCAGCTCAATGTTTTCATAATCGTACCGATAACTAAGCTTCATATCCTCAGGCATGGTTTCATAACATTGATTCCTTAATCTTTTTGATTCATTTGCCCAGTCTAGCACGTTTCGTGATGACCAATCTGTCAGTTGTTGATCCGATGGGTGGTTAATCCAAGCTACATATTCGGTATAACTATATTTTTGACCTTCTATCATCTGACTATCCCAAACACGGTGAAGGTTTGAGTTTTCCCAGAAATACTGAAGTTTTACATCATTTCCTCCACGATCTTCCCCGTTACCCACATGCAGTGGTTGGTGTATGTCCCCAATAAGATGGATTAAGCATTTCAAAGCAAACGCCTCATCTTGGTCTGTAAATGTTTTGCTCTCAAGCTCACCCATTAATCGCTGTATAGTAACGATAATATCACCTTCTTCCGGAGTGCCTGCTTCTTTGTATGTCTTTTCATCAGGAATAGTAGCATAGTGCCATGGTGACATGTGACGATAGGTAGCGTCTGATTTGATAAAGTCCATGTAATTACTCACTTCGGCCAGCGTCTCATGGCCTAGTACTTTCTCGATGTTCTTTTTTGCTTTTTTGGTCAAGTATGTTTCAGCAATAAGTCCGACAATGCGGTGACCGGTGGCTCCCCAACCAAATGATTGTGACGTAATGAGTAGGCAAAGAAGCGGAAGGATAAGTTTTTTCATGCGATAAAGTTAAGTCGAAGCGTATATGTCGTCAAACAACACACTAAGTAAAGTATAAAAAAGAGAAGGCGTGACTGTAAAAACAGTACACGCCTAATCACCAACCTAACCTAAAAGAAAGTTTTTAATAAACGTCTGAAGTTTATTTTATTATGTAATTCTTTGTCTTTAATACCCCATATTGCCACAAAATGTTGCAATAACATCTTGAAATAGTTCATTTTTTAGATGAACATAGGTTTAACATCTACCAACCGCAGATATCAACGATTTTATTCAAAACCATTTGGAGCATCAGCGTGTAGTAATAAGATTACTTTTGCCATTTAAATTTTGATCAGCAGGTTTGGACACAAAAGAGCTATTACAGAAATATTCAGAAAGCACCAATGTACAAGCGATTGTAGATTCCATTGAAAAAAAGAAGCACCTAAGACTCAAAGGAATCTCAGGGAGCTATGATGCACTGCTGTTTGCCGCAACTTTCCAATCCATAGGAGGAGTTCACCTGGTCGTTCTTCATGATTTCGAAGAAGCCTCCTACTTTCAGAATGACCTGGCTAACTTTTTGGGCGATGAATATGTTTCGTTCCCTTCTTCTTATAAACGCCCATATCATTTTGAGGAAATAGAAAATGCAAATATTCTTCAAAGAGCTGAAGTATTAAATGATCTGAATGATAAGGACAACCTAGTCATCATCACACACCCGGAGGCCCTTTCGGAAAAAGTCATTAACAAGCGCTCCCTAGTTTCAAATACATTTACCGCAAAGCCAGGCGAATCTCTAGATGTTGAATTTCTTACCGACCTGTTGGTTACGTACGATTTTGAAAAGACTGATTTCGTATATGAGCCTGGTCAGTTTTCTGTCAGGGGTGGAATCATTGATGTCTTTTCATATGCACATGAGCAACCTTACCGTTTAGAACTTTTTGGTGATGAAATCGAGACGATCCGTGAGTTTGACCCGGAGAGTCAGCTTTCTACAAAAGAATTGGATCATATCTCACTCATTCCAAATGTTCAAACCAAACTAGTAAGTGAGGAGCGTCAATCATTTTTAGAGTACATCCCTAAGGAAACATTCGTTTGGCTTAAAGATTATCAGCAATCGCTTGACATAATCGATAAGTCGTTTCATAAAGTCGAGGAGCAATTTCAGGTAATCAAAGAAATGAGTGGCAATTCAAAACTCATTACCTCCCCAGATCAGCTTTTTGAAACACAACAGTCCTTTACCGCTTCGATTGAAAAGTTTACAAAAATTGAGTTTGGTAAACGATACTACCTGCAGCCTGATGAAGAGCTGACCATGGCCACTCGACCTCAGCCTTCTTTCCACAAAAACTTTAGCCTGCTAGCTGATAATCTAAGAGAGCTCCAACAGACAAATTATAAAAAATTCATAGCTGCCGAGTCATTCAAGCAAATCGAGCGACTGGAAACCATTTTTGAAGAGATAGATCCTGAGCTCACTTTTGAAGGAGTCACTGCCTCACTCCGTGAAGGGTTCATAGATGATCACGAAGAAATTGCCATCTACACCGATCACCAGATTTTTGATCGGTTCCATCGATATAAGGGCAAGGAGAAGTTCACCAAAACAAAGGCCCTTACGCTCAAAGAGCTAAAGACTCTACAACCGGGAGATTTCGTCACTCACATCGATTATGGAGTCGGCAGGTTTGCCGGGCTGGATACCGTAGATGTAGGTTCTAACAAGCAAGAGGCCATTCGGCTGGTTTACCGTGACGATGACTTGTTGTATGTCAGTTTACATTCCCTCCACAAGATTTCAAAATATTCCGGCAAAGAAGGTGAACCACCATCTATTAACAAGCTTGGTTCTCCCGACTGGGAAAACAAGAAAAAGAAAATCAAGCGGAAGGTCAAGGATATAGCCAAAGACCTGATTGATCTCTACGCGAAAAGAAAAGCGGCACGAGGATACGCTTTTCCTTCGGATGATTACCTGCAAGCAGAGTTAGAATCTTCTTTCATGTATCAGGATACACCCGATCAATCCATGGCGACTGGTGATGTCAAGGCTGATATGGAACAGGAACACCCCATGGATCGGCTGGTCTGTGGAGATGTAGGCTTTGGCAAAACAGAAATTGCCATCAGAGCTGCATTTAAGGCGGTAAATTCTGGTAAGCAAGTAGCTGTTTTGGTTCCTACCACTATTTTGGCCATGCAGCACCATAGAACATTTGAGTCCAGATTAGAAAACATGCCGGTCAGCATAGATTATATCAATCGGTTTAAGACGAGCAAGCAAATCACAGATATTAAGAAGAGAGTCAAAGAAGGTAAAATCGATATTCTCATCGGAACCCATCGAATTGTGAATAAAGACATTGAGTTTAAAGACCTTGGTTTGATGATCATAGACGAAGAACAAAAGTTTGGAGTGAAGGTCAAAGAGCGATTGAAAGACATGCGGGTAAATGTGGACGCACTAACCTTAACAGCCACACCAATTCCACGTACACTTCATTTTTCATTGATGGGTGCGCGTGACCTTTCAATCATATCTACTCCACCTCCAAATAGACGACCTGTAACAACAGAGCTTCATGAGTTTAATGAGGAAGTAATTCGTGATGCTGTTAGTCACGAACTTCGAAGGGGAGGTCAGGTATTCATGGTTCACAATCGAGTAAGTGACATTGAGCAGGTTGGAAATATGATTTTCAAGTTGGTGCCGAATGCTCGAATTGGTATTGCTCACGGTCAGATGGAAGGTCCACAGCTAGAAAAAGTAATGCTGAAGTTCATTGAAGGTGATTACGATGTTTTGGTTTCTACGAACATCATTGAAAGTGGCCTTGACATTCCAAATGCGAACACCATCATTATTAACAATGCACACATGTTTGGACTCTCGGACCTGCATCAAATGCGAGGACGTGTTGGGCGATCAAATACAAAGGCATATTGCTTTATGCTGACGCCTCCTTCTTCAGCATTGACAAGTGATGCAAGAAAACGACTCAATACGCTGGAAGAATTTTCAGATTTAGGAGACGGCTTCAAAGTAGCCATGCGCGATTTGGATATCAGAGGAGCCGGCAACCTACTCGGTGCTGAGCAAAGTGGATTTATCAACGATATCGGGTTTGATATGTATCACAAAATTCTGGATGAAGCGATTCAGGAATTGAAGGAGGGTGAATACAAGCAGCTTTTTGAGAATGATCTGCTTAAAAACAAAGAAGCGCTTGACAAGATGGTGGAAGACTGCAACATCGAGACAGATTTTGAAGCGCTTATTCCTGAAAGCTATGTGAGCAATATCTCTGAACGGCTTGGTTTGTATACACAGCTAGATGACCTTAAATCGGAAGAAGAGCTTGGCAATTTCATAAAAATGATGGTGGATCGTTTCGGGCCATTGCCCAATGGTGTTAAAAACCTGACAGAAACTGTACGTCTAAGGTGGAAGGCCATTCAAATCGGATTTGAAAAAGTAACTATCAAAAACAACAAAATGCGTTGCTACATTTCCGATAAAAAACCTCAGGAGTATTTCCAATCAAATCGTTTTGGAAACGTACTGGGTTTCATAAAGTCTAATCCTCATGATAGCAAAATGAAGGAGGTAAAAAACAAATTATTGATTAGTGTTGAAAATGTTGGGTCGATTGAAAATGCAAGATTGGTCATTGATCAAATGCATTCGCCAATGACTCCAGCTTGAGAATTCTGCTGATTCAGACAATAAATTGGCTGATAAAAGCATTAGATATGTAGGTTTAATCTAAAATCCATTGACTTACGATGGCTTTTTTGAAATATTTGTGTTTATTAGTACGTTGAAACGTTTCAAGACAAATTCAAACGGTGTTATGAAAAATTATGTGAGAGCAGCTAAACAGACTGGTTATGTCAGCTTGGCTGTAGTTTTTTTTAGTGCATGTAACCTCATTGGAGGTGGTGGCGGAGCGCCATCAGCAGAAAACCCAGGCTATGCCAGTTCAGCCACCGGCCTGGAGTTTAACGAAGAAGGTGGTTTTCAAGTAAATGATTTTCAAGGACAGCCAGACGGACCAAACCTGATTTTTATTGAAGGTGGTAGAACTGTGCTTGGTTCTTTTGAAGAAGATGTCATTTATGCCCACGACAATGTAGAAAGAGCCGTTACAGTTGCGTCTTTTTATATGGACGAGACAGAAGTAGCCAACATTCATTGGTTGGAGTACGAATATTACATCAAACAAGACTCAGACGAATACTATTGGAGAAACAACCTTCCTGATACGACTGTCTGGGCAAAAGATCTTGCTTACAACGATCCTTATGTAAATAGTTATTACAGATATCCTGGTTTTAGATACTTCCCTGTTGTTGGAGTAAACTGGAGACAAGCTGTGAACTATTGCAAATGGAGAACTACAGTTGTAAACCTTAAACTTGCTGAAGAAGCAGGGTATCTTGATCCGGTTGCATCTGGAGAAGATGCATTTGCCGGTGCTGAGGGTGGTGCCGTAGCAGCTCCTGTAGCTGATGTTCCTGGTCTTAGCTCTGGGTTTGTACTTCCAGACTATCGCCTACCGACTGAGGCAGAATGGGAATACGCAGCTCAAGCATTAATTGGAACTCAGTGGTTAGATGAAAATCAAACACACAAAAGACTTTATCCATGGGATGGTCATGCCTTGAGAAATCCTTATGGAAAGAGCATGGGTTATTTCCTTGCAAACTTTAAAAGAGGAAATGGTGATTATGCCGGTATTGCTGGTAAGCTAAATGATGGCGCGATGATCACTACTTACATTTATGACTATCCACCAAATGATTTTGGTCTGTACAATATGGCAGGAAATGTCAATGAGTGGGTACAGGATGTATATCGACCTCTTTCATTTCAGGATATGGATGATTTAAACCCGGCCAGAAGGGATGCAATTGGAGATTCTGAAGAAGGTTATGATGCAAACTTCTCTTTCATTGGAAATGAGTCAGCATATACTGAAGATGAGTGGGTGAAAACTTCTGGTTTGCAGAAATCCTACAATGCGGATAATCCTCCGGTTAGAAGAGTAAGAGTTTATAAAGGTGGTTCATGGGCTGATGTAGCTTATTGGTTATCACCAGGAACAAGAAGATTCCTATTTGAAGATTCAGCAACATCAACGATTGGATTCAGATGTGCGATGATTCGCGCCGGATCTAATTTCTAAGTATAAGATCTCACATATTTTTCAAAGGGCCATCCTATTGCTAGGATGGCCTTTTTGTTTGGTCTAGTTCCCTCGGGCAATTGAAGCAAGATGGACTTGATCAACACTAGCTTCAACCAATCGCTCACATAACATACCGACCGTTGCTCCTGTAGTGATCACATCATCCACTACCAAGATTGATTTTCCTGAACAATCTGTAGTTGCTTTAGAAAAAACATTTTGCATATTCGACCATCTGTTTGCTTTGCTTTTTCTGGTTTGGCTCTGAGTATATACTTCTCTCTCAATCAATGTTGTATTTACAGGAACTTTATAATAGTCAGAAATCTGTTTCGCAATAACCTCACTTTGATTAAATCCTCTTTTGCGAAGTTTTCGAGGGTGCAATGGGACTGGCACGATCTCATCAAAAGTGAAATGGTCCAGAGTAGGTGCCATCCAGCTGCCCAATAGCATACCGATTTCTTTCTGACCTTTGTATTTGAAATTATGCAGCAGTTTTTGGGTAATTCCTCCGACATTAAAGTGCATATAAGCAGCCGCCGATCTTATCTTTGGTTCAAATGCAAACTTTTTAAACAGATCATTGGATTCATTTTGATGATCGTTTGTCAGAGGAAGGTCTATTTTACACGAAGTGCATAAGTACTTTTCCTCCGAAATAAGTGATTGCTTACAGTTGATACAATTGATCGGAAAGATTAATGATATAAAGTCACGAATCATATCTAAAAACAATGTTACATAATGGTTTTTAAAAAAGACCTGGACTTACAAAAAGATTGGGTCAAGCTTTTGTATAAACTAAAGGAACTGACAGGAAAACGTCCTGCGGATCTCAACTCTGTCCTTTTTCTAATTGGACTACAAGAGCTTGGTATGGGAGCAAAATCTTTTTCAAAAGAAGAAAAACAGGACATTATGCACATTGCGATTTGCAAAGTGCTATCTCTGGCTGGCTATTATGAGCTAGAGGGCTTGGACGAAGATGGCTGGCCTCACTGGAAGTTGATTAAAAAGTTGCCCCGATTTGACTTACTTGAGCAGGAAAAATTGTTAAAAATTCAGATTTTAGAATATTTCAAGGAAGAAATTGGCTGGTAACATGCACCTTTGATTCTAATTGTCCGTTTACACTCCAACAATGAGTGGCATAGAAGAAATTAAAGACAAACTTGAGTCCTTCAAACGAAGGTATTATACCCGGCAGCTAATCATTGGCATTCTTAGCTTCCTGATAATTAATGCTGTTGTTTTTCTTGCAATTAATAGCTTGGAAAGCAGGTTCTGGTTAGGTGTAACAGGAAGAACGATACTATTCTTTGGCTTTCTTGCATTTATAATGGTCACGGCTTACTCTTCTATTGTCCAACCAATTCTTAAGCTTGCCCATTTAAAAAAAGGCCTTAATGATGAACAAGCAGCAATAGAGATAGCCAGGCACTTTCCCCAAATTGAAGATAAACTCCTTAATACATTACAGCTGAGCAGGCTGGCTAACAATGAGCTACTAAATGCCGCTATTGATAAAAAGTCAAAAGACTTCAGTAAAATTCAGTTTATTCAGGCAGTAAATTTTAAAGTAGCTAAGAAATACGCCTTTATTCTGCTGCTAGTATGTGCAGGGTTTTTGATGGTTTCATTCATTAATCCATCAATTATTACTGACAGTTCGGAAAGGATTGTGAACTTCAAAAAAGAATACATTCCGAAAGCACCATTCTCGTACGAAATATTAAATGAGGATTTTCAGGCATTTAGAGGAGAAGACCTCACAATTAGAGGAAAAATTAACGGAAATGAAATCCCTGAATCTGTCTCAATACTCATCGAAAATACCAGCAGGGGAATCTCCATTCCAATAATAGACGAGACATTTGAATACACATTTCCAAAAATCCAATCAAACAAAACAATTCAATTTGAAGCGGCGGGGTTTCGCTCTAAAACATTAACCATTCAAGTAAATGATCGGCCTGACTTGGTTTCAATGTTTATTCAAATCACAGAGCCGGCATATACAGGAGGGCAAAGAAAATCCATAGAAAATACCGGAAATCTAACTGTTTTAGAAGGATCCTCAGTTATATGGGACATAAACACAATAGCATCAGATAGTGCAAAACTTGTCTTAAATGATCGTTCAGTAAGAATTCCACAAACCAATGAAAATACTTACTCACTTCAGGAACGCATCACAAAAGGGGGTACTTATCAAATTCAGCTATTTAATGAATTCAGCCGAAACAAGTCTGAGTTAACCTACACGATCGATGTGATAAAAGATCAATATCCTGAAATAATAGCTGAGTATTTCCCTGATTCTGTTGGCTATCAGTTTCTAACGATTGCCGGGTCAATAGCTGATGATTACGGTTTTACATCATTAAACATCAACTACAAGAAAGAAGGACAAAAGCGTTTTTCCAAAATTCCACTTGAAATCAACACGAAAGCTGGAAATCAAAGCTTCTATGCAAACTGGAGCCTTGATACGCTAAATATACAGCCTGGAGAAACATTGGAAGTATTTGTGAGCGTTTTGGATAATGATGCAATCAATGGGGCTAAAGAATCTCGTGCAAACACATTTATTCTTCGGATTCCAACAACTGAAGAAATAGACGCAATTATTTCAGAAAAACAAAGTGGAGTAGAAGATCAGTTGGACAACACCGAAAAAAGGGCTGAAGAAATTGCCCAGCGACTTGAAGAAATAGAGGATCGGCTTAAATCAGAACAAAAATTCGATTGGCAAGAAAAAAAGCTACTCAATGACGTAATTGATGATCGAGAAAAGCTAAGTGAAGAAATTGAAAAGCTAAAGAAGCAGCATGAAGATTTATTGAAGTCAAATGACCGCTTTCAAAAACAAAGCAGTCAACTTCAAGAAAAGAGTCAAAAGATGCAGGAGCTACTGGATCAGCTCATGGACGAAGAAACTAAAGAGCTTTATGAGAAGCTGAAAGAATTGATGCGTGAGAACAGTCCATCAGATCAGATAAGCCAGGAAGTAGAAAAACTGAAGAAAAGTGAGCAAAACCTGGAAAGAGACTTAGAGCGAGCGGTAGAATTATTCAAACGCTTAAAGATGGAAAGTGCACTTGAACAAAATCTTCAAAAGCTGGATACGCTGAGCTCAGAACAAGAAAACGCCTCTGAAAACGCCTCAAACAAAGAGATGCAGGAAAAAATCAACGAAGAGTTTGATAAGTTTCGTGAAAAGATGGATGACGTGCAGGAGATGAATCAGGAACTAAAAAGACCTGAAGCATTGGAGGATTTTGAGTTAGAAGAACGACAAATCGCAAAAGAGTTGAGGGAAATTCTTGAAGAAATGGAGCAAGAAGAGCAACAGCGCAGTGAAGGCAGCAAAAGTGATGAAAACGAAGGCAATCGAGAAGGAGGCGAAAATCAGGAACAAAATGACGGGGCAGAACAACAAGAAGGCAGTCCTCAGGAACAAAACCAGCAAAATAGTCAAAAACAAAAACAACAGAATTCTAATAGCACACAACAAAAGCAAAAAAGCGCAGCTCAGCGAATGAAGAACCTGAGCAAAAAGATGAATAATATGCAGAGTGGCATGCAAATGGAAATGATGCAGGCCAACTTAGATCAACTAAGAGACATTCTGGATAACCTAGTGAAACTATCGTTTCACCAAGAAGAAATAATGCTTGAAATGAGGGAGGTCAATCAATCAGACCCTCGTTTTCTAGAATTATCTCAAAATCAGCTAAAACTAAAAGATGATGCAAAAGTTATTCAAGACAGTCTCTTATCATTAGCATCTAAAGTGGTTCAAATCTCTTCTTTTATTACGCGTGAAGTTGGATCAATTAATGATAATATTGATGAAGCAATTGAATACTTAAAAGACAGAAACCGAGGCAGAGCCCTTTCCAGCCAGCAATTTGCGATGACATCTATTAATAACCTGGCGCTATTACTCGACGATACCATGCAGCAGATGCAAATGGCCATGTCAGAAGCAATGGGCAATTCCAGCCAGCAAAATCAACAATCACAGGGGCTTCCTGATTTACAAGAGTTACAGAATCAACTTGGCGAGAGCATTAATGAACTAAAGGGTTCAGGCAAATCCGGCAGGGAGCTTTCTGAAGAACTTGCTCGTCTTGCAGCAGAACAAGAAATGATCCGGAGGCAGATGGAAATGCTTAAAGAAGCACAAGACGGAAAACCGGGAGGTGGACTAGGAGGTGATGATCTCAAAAGAGCGATTGATATGATGGAACAAAATGAGGTTGATCTTGTTAATAAGCGATTAACACAGCAATTAATCAATCGTCAAAAACAAATAACCACCCGGATGTTAGAGGCAGAAAAAGCACAGCGAGACCAGGAAATGGAAGAAGAAAGAGAAGCGCAAAGACCTTCTGTTATTACAAGAGAAATTCCGCCAGGATTCGAAAAATATCTCGAATTGAAGAAAAAAGAGATAGAACTACTAAAAACTATTCCTGTAGAGTTAAATCCATTTTATAAAAAAGAAGTAAACGACTATTTTAGACGCTTAAGTTCAGAACAACAGAATGATTGACAACATTCAAATACAGATACCATCCCTTCCTGAAAACATTAGGATAGTTGAAAGCTTTATTGACAATGCAAAGGATCAGTACAAGCTTAACGATGACATTTATGGGAACATTATGATTGCCGTTACAGAGTCCGTTAACAATGCCATTGTTCATGGAAACCAATCGGATAGCAAGAAAAATGTGGTCTTACAATTAGCACTTGAGGAGTCTCTCATCAAATTTACTGTTGAGGACGAAGGCCCTGGTTTTGATTACAATGATCTCCCGGATCCTACCTTACCAGAAAACTTAAGCAAACCGGGCGGAAGGGGGATATTTCTAATGAAGAATCTTTGCGACGAAGTATCGTTCAAAAAGGACGGAAGGGTTGCAGAGCTTAGTTTCTATCTTTCCTAATGAACATCCATTACTTTTCAGAGGATATTGATTTTAGTCTTTCAAACTCTTCTGAACAATCTGACTGGATCTCATCCATAATCATTAACCACAACTACGACCTTCAGGAGCTTAATTACATTTTTTGCTCAGACGAATATTTGCTCGCAATTAATAAGGAGCATTTGGATCACGACTATTATACTGATATTATAACGTTCGATAACTCGGATAAAGCAGGAGTCATTGAGTCTGACATTTTTATTAGTGTAGATCGAGTAAAAGAAAATGCCTCCAACCAAAACACCACATTTAAAGAAGAGTTGAACCGCGTGATGATTCATGGTGTTCTTCATCTCCTGGGTTTTGGAGATAAATCGGAAGAAGAGAAAAAGGTCATGAGAGAAAAAGAAGACGCCTGTTTATCTTTGCTAAATAATTAACGTTCCACGTGAAACATGAGGGTGGGATCAGGTAAAAGGTTCCACGTGAAACATCAACAATATGCTACAAGAATACGACATAATAGTAGTGGGAGCAGGACATGCAGGTTGCGAAGCAGCCGCTGCTGCAGCCAACATGGGATCTAAGGTGCTCTTAGTTACCATGAACATGAATACTATTGCTCATATGTCATGCAATCCGGCTATGGGAGGTATTGCAAAAGGACAAATAATCCGAGAAATAGATGCTCTAGGAGGATATTCAGGAATTGTAACTGATAAATCAATGATTCAATTCCGAATGCTAAATCGATCTAAAGGTCCGGCAATGTGGAGTCCAAGAGCCCAATCGGACAGAATGCGCTTTGCTGAAGAGTGGAGGCTTTCCCTTGAAGGGATTGATAATCTAGATTTCTGGCAGGAAATGGTGAATGGATTACTTGTTGAAGATAATAAGGTCGTGGGTGTAACTACAGGAATCGGGCTAGAAATAAAGGCTAAAGCTGTGGTGCTTACCAATGGCACATTTCTAAATGGTCTTATTCATATTGGAGAAAAGCAATTTGGTGGTGGCAGGTCAGGAGAAAGGGCTGCTACAGGTATTACCGAGCAATTAGTAGATCTTGGTTTTGAATCTGGTAGAATGAAAACCGGAACACCCCCAAGGGTTGATGGCAGATCACTTGACTATAGCAAAATGGAAGAGCAAGAAGGGGATGAGCTGCCAGGTAAATTCTCATACCTTGATTCCTCAAGGCCTTTAACCAAACAAAGAAGTTGTCACATTACCTATACCAATCCACAAGTACATGAAATATTACAAACAGGATTTGAAAAGTCTCCCATGTTTAATGGTAGAATTCAGGGCTTAGGACCAAGGTATTGTCCATCCATTGAGGATAAGATTAATCGTTTCGCAGAAAGGGACAGACATCAAATATTCGTTGAACCTGAAGGATGGAATACAGTTGAAATATATGTCAATGGTTTCTCTACCTCTCTCCCTGAGGATGTACAGTTCAAGGCCCTTCGAATGGTTCCGGGATTTGAAAACGTTAAAATGTTTAGGCCGGGTTATGCGATCGAGTATGATTTCTTTCCACCTACTCAACTTTCCAATACACTAGAAACTAACATCATAGAGAACTTATACTTTGCCGGACAGATCAATGGTACCACTGGATATGAAGAGGCAGCCTGTCAAGGATTGATGGCAGGTATAAATGCTCACCTTAAAATAAAGGAACGAGAAGCGTTTATTCTTAAAAGAAATGAGGCATATATCGGTGTTTTAATCGATGATCTGATTAACAAGGGCACTGATGAACCATATCGAATGTTTACATCAAGAGCTGAGTTTAGACTTTTATTAAGACAAGATAACGCTGACTTAAGACTCACAGAGATCAGCCATAAAGTAGGATTGGCTACTGATGAACGACTTGCACAGGTCAATAAGAAAAAACAAGAAACAGAAGAGTTAAAAACGCTTCTTCACAACATTCAATTTAAACCCAATGATGTGGAAGATAAATTAGCTCAATTATCTTCTGCACCAATAAAGGACAAATCATCACTTGCTACCATTCTTAAAAGACCGGAAATATCTATCTATGATTTCAAAATCTTTTCAGACGAATTCGAAAAGGCATTGAATTCATATTCGACAGACATCATAGAACAAGCAGAGATACAAATAAAGTATCAGACCTACATAGAGAGAGAACAGCAGAATTCTGAAAAAATGAATAATCTTGAAAACCTCAAGATTAAAAAAACATTTGACTACAATCAGTTGGCTTCATTATCTGCAGAGGCAAAAGAAAAACTACTAAAAATTAAACCGGAAACACTTGGTCAAGCATCGAGAATAAGTGGCGTTTCCCCATCAGATGTATCAGTTCTAATGGTTTATCTTGGTCGGTAATGTACGAAAAGCTAGAAGAGTGTCCCGTATGTAATCACACACAGTTTAATAACCACATCATTTGTGATGATCATTCTGTGTCCAAGGAAAGCTTTGCATTGGTAAAATGCATGAAATGTCAGCTTGTTTTTACCAACCCTAGACCTAAACCTGAGCATCTACACAAATACTACGAAAGCAATCAATATATTTCCCATACGGATAGAGCCAATAGTCTAATCAACCTGGTCTATAAGATTGTAAGAAAATATACCTTACGAAAAAAACTTCAACTTGTAGCCAAATACGCTAGGGACAATAAGTCACTTCTTGATTACGGGTGTGGTACAGGTGACTTTTTAAGAACATGTAGGGATAACAATTGGCAAGCTTATGGATATGAACCTGATACAAAGGCAAGAGACATAGCCATGCAAAAGAATGATCAGGCAGTCGTTGGCAGTCTATCTGATCTTAAACCTGGAGTACAGATAATTACTTGCTGGCATGTTTTAGAACATGTATCCGATTTGAAGAACACCGTAAAGACACTGAAAAATAAATTGAATGATGGTGGATATCTGATCCTCGCCTTACCAAATCATCAATCTTATGATGCAAATTATTATCAAGAATTTTGGGCAGCATATGATGTTCCCCGACACCTTTATCACTTTGATCAACACGCGATAAAATCATTTGCATCAAAACATAAACTTAAATTGATCGATACGGTACCGATGAAGTTTGATTCATACTATGTATCAATACTAAGTGAGAAATATAAGAATAAGAAAGGGATTCTCAATGCGTTCAAGATCGGTTATCTATCCAATCAAAAGGCAAAGAAAACGAACCAATATTCAAGCTTGATCTACATCCTTCGTAAATGAAGAAATTACTATACTGCATATTCCTAATAATTATAATTGATATCTCATTTCAGAGATGCGCAAATCCAGGTAGGCCAACAGGTGGACCAAAAGATACCATCCCTCCGACACTAATACATTCATATCCATTAAATGGTACAACCAATTTTAAAGCACAGGAATTTGTCCTTGAATTTTCTGAATACATAAGTGCAGATCAACTGAGACAACAACTGATCATCACACCGAAAACAGATGTCACCTACAAATCCATTGCAAAGAGAAATAGGCTTTTAATAAAGCTAGAGGAACCACTTCAGGACTCCACTACATACAATTTCAACTTTGCTGATGGAGTTACTGATATTACTGAAAAGAATCCAGTGGTTAACCTTTCACTTGCTTTTAGTACAGGACCCTTTATAGATAGTCTTTCAGTTCAAGGTTCTGTGGAAGAATTATTGACTAAAAAACCAGGTGACGGTTTTCTCGTGGGCTTATATCCACTAACAGATACACTCAATTTTTTCACTCAAAATCCAATGTACTTTACTACTGCAGATACTGATGGTAAGTACCAAATTAATTATATTAAATCAGGTAAGTACAAAATAATATCCTTTGATGATGACAATGGTAATTATTTGCTAGATCCTGAATCTGAACAACATGGATTTCTTGAACAATCAATACATCTGGACAGCTCATTATTATTGGATCCAATTAGATGTATTCTTCAAAATGTTAAACCAATCGCATTAATTAATGCAAGGCCTACAGGTCCATACGTTGAAATTAAATTCAATAAACAGCCTGATAACTATTCCATTCAACCCGAGTTTCTGAACCACACAATTATCGGAGATAAAAAGGACATAATTAGATTATATAAGCCTGAGCAGTTAGCATATAGAGATAGCACTCAATCGATTGTCAATGTCAGTGATAGTTTAGGAAACCTGAGTACAGACACTATTAAATATGTCTTCCTTGAATCAAATCGAAAATTACCTGACTTTAATGTTTCAGCTCCAACTACATCTGTTGTGTTCAAAGACTCATTTAGGATCTCACTGAATTTTAATAAACCAATACATAAATTTGATTCAACAAAGTTTTCACTTCAGGCAGATTCTACATTCAATCAAGAATTAAAACCAAAGAGCTACTTAAATTATAACCAAACACAGCTATCCTTAGATTTTATCATTGATTCTGACTCATTGCTTAATGTTTATAACAGTAGCTTACCTAAGGATACTACTCAGTCAGATACAATAACTAAGTCAGACAAACCAAAATTAACTGGTCAACAGGCTACTATTCCATTCAAACTGATTATGGAAAAAAACGCTATTATTTCCATAGAATCTGACACATCAAAATCAAAAGAGTTTTCTTTTAAGCAGCCCAAACAACCCTCAACAGCGGTATTGAAAATTACAGTAACAACAGATTATCCCAGATTCACTGTACAATTACTCAATGATAATGGTACAGTAAAATATTCAATTAGTGATCAGAAGGTAATTGAATTTAAAAATATAACTGCAGATACCTATACAATAAGAGTCTTAATTGATGAAGATCAGGATGGCAGGTATTCCTACGGTAATCTCTTAAATGACACTGAACCTGAACCAATCTATCTACATCCGGAACCTACGTCAGTTAGAGAAAACTGGGTAGTAGAAATGGGGATATCTTTTTAATACCTGTGTATAACATCATAAAAGAAGTGGATAACATAAGCAGTTTATCTACTTTCATTCAAATCGATTTATAGTCATATCCATAACTTCCATAAAGTCTCATCTATCTACATGTTATCAGAGCGTATAAACAAATTAATTTCACACAATCAATAAACCTTCATTATCCACAATAAAACATAAAGCATTATCTTTCAACCGATTAGATGTTAATTACTTGTCAATCCAAAAAGTTTAATCATAGTGCTTATAAACAATCTGAATTTGCAAGAATAAATTCAAATTCTTATCCACGTATCCACAGCCCTAATAATAAGAATAGTATTTAATTAAACTTTATATATATAATATAGGTATGTATATATGTGAACTTCTCTTAGCATGATCCGAAAGATTTTACTCTACATTCTTTTTCCACTTCAAATAATAACAGCTCAGAATCACGACCAGATTCAAATTGCCAATGAGTATTATCAACAAGGAGATTTGGAGAAGGCAAAAACGGTTTATAATGACCTGGCAGAAAATCCATACAACCTTCAATTAATTGCCGGAAACTATCTTACTCTATTAAAATCAACCGGGGAATTTGATGAGGCAGAAAAGTTTTTAAAAAGAGCAATTAAAACTTATCCTTCCAATCTACAATTTCAAGCAAATCTGGCGGCAGTTTATAATGAATCTGGAAATACTGAAAAGCTGGATAGTTACATTAAGGAATTAAGAAAAGAATCAAAAGCAAACCCTTTCCAACTAGGCATACTGGCGCAATACTTAGCCAGCGAACAATTGTATTATGAAGCAATAAAGTTTTTTAATGATTCAAGAGATTTAAGAAACAACCCTTCTGTTCATGCATTGGAACTTGCAACCATTTACAGAATGGTCAATGACAAACCATCGATGATTGAAGAGTATTTGAATTATGCTTCGGATAGTCCCAATCGATTGAGCTACATCAAGAATCTGTTACAAAATTTTATCCAGCAAGAGGAAGACCTGGATGAATTGGAATCAACACTCATCAGAAAAATGCAGGAGCATCCGCAAGACACCAAGTTTGCAGAACTCTTGCTCTGGGTGGAATTGCAACGAAAAAATTTTTACGGTGCTTTCGTTCAGGCCAGAGCCATCGATAAGCGAAATCAACGACCGGGTGATCGGTCCATGGATATTGGAAGAATAGCTCTTGAAAATAAAGCCTATGAAGATGCCGAGGAAATTTTCGAATATATAGCGAAGCAATATCCTAATTCAAGAAATTACCAGTATGCCAGAAAACTTTGGATGGAAAGCAAAGAGGAGAAGTTAAAAAATACTTTTCCAATCAATCGGGAAGAGATTCGACAACTCGCAGGTCAGTACCAAATGTTATACGATGAACTGTACCCATCCCAAACATCTTTTGATGCCTTGCGAAGTAAAGCGTTACTTCACGCATTCTATTTGAATGAAATTGATTTTGCAGCACAGCTACTGAATCAACTTGTTCAGAATCCACGCGCAGGGATGCAGCTGATCTCAAAAAGTAAGTTGGATTTAGGCGATATCTACCTATTGAAGGGAGAGCCCTGGGAAGCAACACTACTCTATTCTCAAGTAGAAAAAGCATACAAAAGTCATCCGCTCGGTTATGATGCAAAATTGCGAAATGCTCGACTGCATTACTTTACCGGAAATTTTGCACTGGCAAAAGGGCATTTGGATATTTTGAAAAAAAATACCACTCGCGAAATATCAAATGATGCCATCTCTCTCGGAATGTTGATTACAGATAATACTGCGCTTGACACAACGGATGCTGTCATGCAAGAATTCGCAAATATTGAATTGCTCATTTTCCAAAATAAAAAAGAGGAAGCAAATGATCGCCTTACCCAGATGCTGGAAGAATACAAACATCACTCGATTACGGATGAAATCTATTGGTTAAAATCTAAACTGGAATTGGAATCAGGGAATTCAGCATCTGCGATCAATTATCTCGATCAGATTTTGGCAGCATATTCCTATGATATCCTGGCCGATGATGCAGCATTTAAAAAAGCGGAGATTTACGACCTTCACATCAAAGATGTTGAACAAGCCAAGTCACTATATCAACAGTTTATGATAGATTATCCGGGCAGCATGTATGCGGCGGAAGCCAGGAAAAGATTCCGAAGATTAAGAGGAGACTTTATCAACTAGCGGTAGGACAGCCGTCTGTTTTATTTTTTTAAGCACCATCATACTTTGAACCAATCGGATGTTATTCAGCTTGGCCAATTTCCGATTGACAAATTCAGCATATTCGTCCATATCCCTTACGAGTACTTTGACTAAAAAATCGAATGTCCCAGCCAGGTGATAGCATTCCATTACTTCACTAAACTTTGCAATTTCCAATTCAAACTCTCGCAAGTATTCAGACTTATGCGATTCAAGTGTTACGGATGAAAACACTTCAAATCCAAAACCAGCCTTCTTTGGATTTACTGAGGCATGATATCCGGTAATTACTTCATTGCGTTCCAACCTACGTAAGCGTTCATAGATTGGAGTAATACTTAATCCCAGCTCAGCACTTAATTCTTTCATGGTAAGCTTTCCGTTATTTTGAAGCAGTGAAACCAGCTTTTTATCTAAATCATCCATATTCTTTTCTACTACTCTCCACGTTTTTACATAAGTATAGAAAATATGATTAATAAATAGACTATTTATAGATGATTTTTCTATTACGGTTTTAATTCGTGGATAAATCACTCACCTTAGTTAAAAAATGTGATTGCTATGAAAAAGATGAGTCCTGAAAGTTTGATGATGTCGTATGGTTTCAAACCAGAACTGTCAGAAGGAGCCATCAAACCACCGATTTTTCAAACCTCTACATTTGTCTTTCGAAGTGCCGAGCACGGCAAAGCATTTTTCGAACAGGCCTACGGCCTAAGAGAAAAAGATGAGGGTGAGGAGTTGGGACTGATTTATAGTCGACTGAACAATCCGGATCTTGAAATTTTAGAAAATCGACTAACGCTGTGGGATCAATCGGAAGATGCTGCTGTTTTCGAAAGTGGTATGGGTGCAATCACTACCACTCTTCTTCGGTTTTTGGAACCGGGCGATTTACTTGTACATAGCAACCCAATTTATGGTGGCACAGATCATTTTGTAAAACACGTGCTTCCAAAGTTTGGCATTCACATCCTTGGGTTTGACCCATTGGATAGCCAGGAAGAAATTGAAAAACTGATACAGGATTCAGGCCATGCGGATAAATTGAAAATGGTGTATGTAGAAACACCTGCGAATCCTACTAATCAATTGGTGGATCTGGAAATGTGTCGCATGATTGCGGATAAATTTCAAAGTGGTGAAGACCGACCGGTGGTAGCGGTGGACAACACGTACATGGGTCCACTTTGGCAACACCCATTAAAGCATGGCGCTGACCTGGTGCTTTACTCTGCGACGAAATACATCGGTGGGCATAGTGATGTGATAGCAGGAGCTTGCCTGGGAAGCAAAGAACACATTGCGATGATCAAAGAAATGCGTACATTTCTTGGAAACATGGCCGGACCTTGGACAGGCTGGTTACTTCTTCGAAGTTTGGAAACCCTGAAAGTCCGAATGGAGCAACAAGCCAGAAATGCAGCACGAGTTTATGAGGAAATCAAGGATCATCCAAAAGTGAAAACGATTCATTACCTCGGTGCGCTTAAGCCGGGAACTCGTCAACATGAGATCTTCGAAAAACAATACGCTTCCGCTGGAGCCATGCTTTCGATTATTCTTGAAGGAGGGGAAAAAGAAAGCTTCAAATTTTTGAACAACCTTAAATTGATCAAGCTGGCAGTGAGTTTAGGCAGTACGGAATCATTAGCTCAGCACCCTGCTACCATGACGCACGCAGGAGTAGATCCGGAGGATCGAAAGAAATACGGCATTTCGGATAACCTGGTACGACTGTCAGTCGGTCTTGAAAATGCTGACGATCTGATCTGGGATATCAAGCAGGCGTTGGAGGTTTAAACCAATATCAATCGTGGGGGTGTCGGCTCCATCAATGATGGATCAGGAGAAAAATGCTTATTCATAAATCCGTTCATTTCGTCGATGGTTTTATCTGAAAGTAATGGAAGTAGTTCTTCCATCACTTCACCTGAAATCATATAAGGAGGATTGTCCATATTGAGTTTTCCTCCTTTACAGTGCGCATATATCTGATATTCTCTGCAATCATCAATCCCTGTTTTTTTGATCATGCATTTTCTTAGGTTCTCTTCCGGGCCATTCTCTCGCAAATCCAATTGCGTCTGGACATTCATATTTTCCTGAAAATACTGCATCATCTTTTCCCATGATTCCTTTGAGATTTCTTTACGCATTCGTTCAGCACAGTTCATACAGATTGCGTAATCAAATACTACATCCTTCGCTTCATACCCTTCATAATTCTTTACTGCCTTTTCGATGATGTACTCGGTTTCATCATTCAATAGATATTTCTCACATTCGATACACCGCTCGAAAGGAGCCTTTGTTTCAAACGAATAAAAATCTTCCGGAATATTGTGTTCACTCATAATTCAAATCTAAAAGTAAAAGCACGAGCCACGAAAAATAGTATGCATGCATAACAAATTTTGCTATATTTGAAGAATCAGCGTGCGCTTATGAAAAGAGAAGAAACGGTCGACTACAATATCAAAGGTCTCTGGCACAGTATCTCCAGGATGTACAATCAATTTGGATCACAGTATGACATCACTGCTTCCACTGGTTTTGTTCTCCTGAATATCGATGTTGAAAATGGAACTCCCGCAACTAAGATAGCACCACTTCTAGGAATGGAGTCCAGAAGTCTCACCCGCATGCTTAAAGCAATGGAGGAAAAAGGCTGGGTCTATCGAGAAAAAGATCCAACGGATGGAAGATCAGTGAGAATATTTTTATCTGATGTTGGCAAGGAGAAAAGAGAACTATCCAGAAGAGCCGTTAGGGAATTTAATTCTAAGATAAGATCACTCATTGACGAAAACCGGTTAAATACATTTTTTGAAGTAGCACAGGAGATCAGTGAAATTGTTGACGACCCAAAATTGTTTAACAAAGTAGCAGACCAAATAGCAGATGAGTTTGCTAGCTCAGGATTAGTACATAATCATTAGAAATTATTTTAAAAAACGATAATACAGAACCTAAATGAAACGAACCATTAAGAAAGCAGCCGTTTTAGGATCCGGAATTATGGGATCAAGGATAGCCTGCCACTTTGCAAATATCGGAGTGGAGGTCGTTTTGCTTGATATCGTACCACGAGATCTGGAGGATAAAGACAAAGACAATCCGGCCGCCAGAAATAAACTGGTGAACGATGCGCTTCAAACAGCGATCAAATCAAACCCATCACCACTTTATGATAAGGATAGAGCCCGATTGATCGAAACAGGAAACTTTGATGATGATCTATCCAAAATCAAAGATGTGGATTGGATCATCGAGGTAGTTGTTGAAAACCTGGATATCAAAAAATCACTTTTTGAGAAAGTTGAAAAAGAACGAACAGCGGGAACGCTCATTACATCAAACACTTCGGGTATTCCTATCCACTTGATGCTGGAAGGAAGAAGCGAAGATTTCCAGAAACATTTCTGCGGAACTCACTTTTTCAACCCACCAAGATATCTGAGGTTGTTGGAAATTATTCCGACGGAAAAGACAGATCCTGAGATTGTAGACTTCTTCATGAAATATGGAGACCTCTATCTGGGAAAAGAAACAGTATTGTGTAAAGACACACCGGCATTCATTGCGAACCGAATCGGTGTTTACTCAATGATGTCCGGTATGCATGCGATTTCTGAAACAGATTTTTCTGTGGGCGAAATTGATAAGCTGACCGGTCCGGTAATTGGAAGAGCAAAGTCGGCTACTTTCCGAACTTCGGATTTGGTCGGACTTGACACAACAGTGAATGTTGCTAATAATCTTTATGCAGCACTTGATAAAGATGAATCAAAAGATCGATTCAAGCTTCCAAAAATTGTAAAGGAGCTTCATGAAAGAAAGTGGCTTGGGGATAAAACCAATCAGGGATTTTACAAGAAGGTGAAAGAAGATGGCAAGAAAGAGATTCTTGAACTTAACCTAAAAACTTTCGAGTACGAGCCTAAGAAAAAATCAAAGCTTGACATTCTCGATAAGACAAAAAACATCGAGGATTTAAATAAGCGATTACAAATTGCTATTTCCCTGAAAGGACCAGAAGGAGATTTTTATAGAAAAACCTTCTTCGATCTTTTTAAATACTGCACGTATCGAATTCCTGAAATAGCGGATGAGCTATTCCGAATTGATCAGGCTGTTTCAGCTGGATTTGCGTGGGAGATGGGCCCATTTGAAACCTGGGATGCGATGGGTTTGAAAGACATTCTTGCTCAGATGAAAGAGGCAGGTGAAGAGCCGGCCTCATGGGTGCAGGAAATGGTAGATGCTGGATTCGAAAGCTTCTACACGTATGAAAAAGGAAAGAAAATGTTCTACGACATTCCTTCCAAGTCATACAAAGTAGTGCCTGGAACGGAAGGTTTAATCTTCCTTGATGCATTCAAAGAAAACAACATCGTTTGGGAGAAACCTGGCGCAACGATCTATGATATTGGAGATGGGGTGTTGAACCTGGAGTTCCATACAAAGATGAACTCGGTGGATGCAGATGTGATCGAAGGAATCAATACGGCCATTACCATGGCAGAAAAAGATTATCGTGGAGTAGTCATTGGAAATGAAGGGCAACAGTTTTCCGCAGGAGCGAACCTGGCTATGCTTTTCATGTATGCCGTAGATCAGGAGTTTGATGAAATTGATCTGATGGTGCGTACGTTCCAAAACACGATGACAAAAGCACGCTTTTCAAGCGTACCAGTAGTTGCTGCAACTTCCGGACTTGTACTCGGCGGAGGTTGCGAACTTTCACTTCATTGTGATGCGGTTCAAGCACATGCAGAATCGTATGTTGGACTTGTAGAGGTGGGAGTTGGCCTGATCCCGGGCGGAGGCGGAACGAAGGAGATGACCCTTCGAGCAGCGGATGAATTCACACCTGGAGATCCGGAGCTGAACACCCTTCAGGAGTATTTCATGAATATCGCAACAGCGAAAGTTGCCACTTCTGCAGCGGAAGCTAAAGGCATGAATATCTTCCGGGAAGGTGATGAGATTACACTTAACAGAACCCGCCTTTTGACTGACGCAAAAGAAAAAGTATTGGCACTGGCCGATGCAGGATATACACAGCCAGTTCCGAGAGACAATGTAAAAGTTCAGGGCCAAGCAGCTTTGGCAATGTTCTATGCAGGAATCGAAGGAATGAAATACGGATCATACATTTCTGATCATGACAAAAAGATCGGTCAGAAACTGGCATGGATCATGGCAGGTGGAGATATTTCTGCACCAACAGAAGTTTCCGAGCAGTACTTACTGGACTTAGAGCGTGAAGCATTCTTGAGTCTTTGCGGTGAGCCAAAAACTTTGGAAAGAATCCAAAGCATTTTATTCAAGGGAAAGCCACTTAGAAATTAGACGTTAGACTAAAGACATTAGAGATGCATAATTTCAAAGAGTTACATGTTTGGCAAAAAGGAATTGATATGGCTCAAAATATTTATGAGCTGACTTCTACCTTTCCAAGCGAAGAAAAATTCGGAATTGTTTCTCAAATGAGAAGAAGTTCGGTATCTGTACCTTCTAATGTTGCCGAGGGTGCTGGCAGAAAGACAGACAAAGACTTTTCTAACTTTCTTTCTATGTCTTTAGGATCTCAGTTTGAATTAGAAACACAGTTAATCATTTCAAAAAGAGTAGGATTTATTTCTGATGAACAACTTGCGAAAGAATCATTGGAACTAATTGAACTACAAAAAATGACACGATCTTTAGTAGATAAGTTCTCTAGGGTCTAGTGTCCAAATTCTAATAATCTTAAAAACAATATTATGAACGCATATATAGTAGCAGGATATAGATCGGCGGTGGGGAGAGCCAAAAAAGGAGGCTTCCGTTTTTACCGTCCGGATGATTTAGCCGCAGATGTGATCAAGCATCTGGTAGGTTCGATCAAAGACTTTGATGCCACCCGTGTGGATGACCTCATTGTAGGAAATGCCATTCCGGAAGCAGAGCAGGGTTTGCAGATGGGACGATACATCTCACTTCTTTCTTTGCCAATCTCAGTACCAGGCATGATTATTAATAGATATTGTGGATCAGGATTAGAAGCGATTCACCTGGCGTGTGCAAGAATTCACTCTGGTACGGCTGATTGCATCATTGCCGGAGGAACGGAATCCATGTCTTTGGTACCGATGATGGGATACAAAGCAGCACTTAACTGGAAGATTGCGGAGGAACACCCGGAGTATTATTTGAACATGGGTCTTACCGCTGAGGAGGTTGCTAAGGATTTCAACATTTCAGCAGAAGACTCCAACAAGTTTGCAATGGAGTCGCATCAGAAAGCAGCCAAGGCAATCAAAGACGGGAAGTTTAAAGATGAGATTGTTCCTGTAACGGTTAAAGAAACCTTTGTTGGTGAAGATGGAAAACGGCACAAGAGAGAATTTGTCGTGGATACAGATGAGTGTGTAAGAGAAAATACCACCATGGAAGGTCTGGAAAAACTTCGTCCTGCCTTTAAGCAAGGCGGACAGGTGACCGCAGGAAACTCCTCACCAACTTCTGATGGAGCAGCATTTGTGATGGTGATGAGCGAAAAGATGGTGAAGGAACATAACCTGGAGCCAATTGCTCAGATGATCAGCTACACTGCAGCAGGAGTAGATCCACGAATCATGGGAATTGGACCGGTAGAAGCAGTGCCAAAAGCATTGAAGCAAGCAGGTCTGAAACAAGATGATCTGGACCTGATCGAGCTGAATGAAGCATTCGCTGCACAATCACTAGGCGTGATAAGAGGACTTGACCTGGATACCAGCAAACTAAACGTGAACGGAGGAGCCATAGCATTGGGTCACCCACTCGGCTGTACCGGTGCAAAACTTTCAATTTCCCTTTTCAATGAAATGAGAAGAAGAAAAGGAAAGTACGGAATGGTCACGGCTTGTGTAGGTGGCGGACAGGGAGTAGCAGGAATTTACGAGCTTCTGAACTAGAAAAAAGAACTGGTTATAAATGAACGGGTCATCTGCTTCAGCGGATGGCCTTTTTTTGTTTTATGGATGAACTATCTTGTGCGAAATTTTTAATGGATATGAAAAAGATACTATCACTATTGTTTTCTGTTTGTTCGCTTTTCCTTTTTGCTCAAAAGGATATGGAGCTAGCAAAGCAAACAGTTGATCAAAACCTCATCAAAAGTCACATTGGCTTTCTTGCCTCAGATGAGCTGAAGGGAAGGGACACCCCTTCAGAAGGATTAAAAATTGCGGCTAAATACATCGAAAGTAGATTCGTTGAATACGGAGTAAAATTGGCTCCAGGCATGAACAGCTATTTTCAGTCAGTGCCAATGAAAAAAGTGAGTCCACCTAAATCCGGATCATTAACACTCGGTGATGCAGAATATAAATTTCAGGAAGATTTCATTATGCTGGAGGGAGACAACACAGATCTATCTGCAGACTTTGTGTTTGTTAATTATGGGCTGGAAGACGACCTCAAAAACGTAGATGTTGACGGAAAAATTGTGGTTGCCATTTGCGGTGATGGAGTGAGTGACAACCCCCAACAGTGGGTCGGCCAATCAATTCAAAAGCGTCTGAATGTAGCGTCGAAAGGCGGCTTAGCTTTAATCGAACTATACAACTCACCAATGATTCCCTGGAATTTTTTGACCAGGTATTTTTCAGGAGATCAAATAGTGTTGGATGAATCAAAAGATGGTGAATCGTTAACTCACTTATGGATGAACAGATCCGCAGAGGATTTTAATTCCGATAAAAACAATGCACAAATTGTAATAGACGGAGCAATTAATGAAAAATTCAATTCTCAAAATGTAGTTGGCTATGTCGAGGGTTCTGATGACAAGCTCAAAAACGAAATCATCGTTTATTCAGCACATTATGATCATATTGGAGTTGGGCAGGCAAATGCTGAAGGAGATAGTATTTTCAATGGATCGCGAGATAATGCAGTTGGTACTGTGACTGTTCTGACAGCAGCAGAAAACCTAGCAAAAACCCCAACTAAACGATCCGGTCTTTTTGTGTTGTTCACAGGAGAAGAAAAAGGGCTTCTCGGCAGCAAGTATTTTATTGACAACTCTCCGGTGGCATTAGAGGACATAGTTTACTGCTTTAACTCTGACAATGGTGGATATAACGATACCTCCAAAGCAACCATCATTGGATTGACAAGAACCAGTGCCGAGGAAATGATCATTGAGGCTTGCAAGGCCTTTGGCCTGGAGGCTACAGAAGACCCGGCTCCTGAGCAAGGATTATTTGATCGGTCAGATAATGTTCGCTTTGCATCGAAAGGAATACCGGCACCAACCTTTAGTATGGGCTTTACGGCTTTTGACGATGAGATTACAAAATATTATCATCAGGCCAGCGACAACCCTAATACACTAGACTATGCATACCTCGAAAAATTCTTTAGGAGTTACGTGTATGCATGTCGAATGATAGGTAATGCGAAGGAGGCACCTTTTTGGGTTAAAGGTGATAAATACTACGAGGCAGGAAAAGAGTTGTATAAATAAGGTATTTCGCCTTCAAAGTCGTTCAACTACTTGAACACAATAAAACATTCATGCTGAAAACGGATCGTCTTGCGATCAAAATGAGACTTTCAGAAAAAAAGGCCCATATAGGGCCTTTTCTTTTTCACGGAGATTAGTGGTGAGGTCGGATTTTCAAATTTTTTAAATTGAAAATACCAGGGAGCCCACTATGTGAGTGAGATAGTTGGCAAACCAAAGGATTAAGCGAAAACCTTGGACTCCCGGTATCTTCATAGATTAACCATCAACCTAAGAGCATATCATCTATTGTTTGTAATAAATGACAATATGAAATTAGGAAATAGATTGATGTAGTAAAGGAGGATTTCTACTCTCCAACAACAGACTTAATGCCTAAGTAATTGATATTCAGACAAGTACTATTTAAAGTTAAGACGTTAATTACCAGAAAAATGGGAGAAGAATACCCAATTTTGGGGATGCCTTAAATGGCAGCTATTCCGTTTTGAAATGCAAACTTCACTAACCCTACTGCATTTTTGGCTTTGGTTTTTTTCATTAAGTTCTTTCGATGCGTGTGGATTGTTTGTTCACTCAGGAAGAGTTTTTCACCTATCTCTTTCATCGTTAGCTCCTGACAAATTAACTGGAGTACCTCGATTTCTCTAGGACTAATATCGGCACGTCTTGCGAGCCCTTTGTCTATGCCATCCTTTTGAACTTTTTTGTGTAGCGCTTTAGATACAAGCTGGTTGTAATAAAAATCATTATTCACCACTGAGATGATTGCGCGATGTACTTCTTCGGGCTCTGCATTTTTTAAAAGGTAACTGTGCACACCGATCTCAATCAAATCTGAAATAATCTGTAAGGAATCATGCATGGAGATCATGATGATTTTTACTTCAGGGTGTTTAGCTGTGATTTTTTTAGCAGTTTCCCAGCCATCCATCACCGGCATTTCCAGATCTAAAAGGATTAGATCAAAAGCATTGTCGGTAAGTTTTTCTAGCGCATCCTTGCCATTTTCTGCTTCATCTACCTGGCCAACTTCATTGAAGGATTCAAGAAGCATCATGGTTCCTCTACGGAATAGGGTGTGGTCATCTGTGACCAAAATATTCAGCTTATCTGGTTGACTCATCTCACTCGGTTGAGTGATCAAATTAATCAATTGATCGGTCTATAACCAAATTTACTTTAGCACCTCCACTCTCATTGTTGGAAAACATTACTGTCGCACCAATTGATTGAGCTCTGTTTTTTATGTTCAGCAAGCCAATTCCATCACTATTGGCCAAGACATCCTGAGGAAATCCTTTGCCATTGTCCTCAAACTGAATCGAAACATTATACTCGGAAACACCGATTGACATCAAAATAGAGGTAGCTTCAGCGTGCTTTAAAGTATTCGAAGTAAGCTCTTGAATAACTCTGTAAAGCATAAGTTCATTATCCTTACTTAAAGAAAGCTCCTCCCATCTACCAATTTGAGCATCCATTGTGTCAGAAGAAATCCTTTCAAATAGCTCCTCAATGGATTTTTTTAAACCATATTTTTTGAGGATGATTGGCATCATTTGATGGGAAATACTTCGGACTTGTCCAATAGTTTCATCGAGGTGCCCTAGAACACTATCCAACACTGCTACTTCATTTTTCCTTTTAGCCACTTGCAGGTTCAGTTTGATAGACGAAAGCATAGCTCCAACACTATCATGAAGCTCAGAACCTAGCCTGTTACGTTCCTTTTCCTGAGATCGAAGAGTAGCATGTAGCATCTCTTCTTGATGCTTAGTCTTGAGTTCCTGCATTTCCAATTTGCTTTCCAATGTCTTTCTTCTGTATAGAAGCACAAAAAACACAACAGAAAAGGCCATCAACATAACACCGATGGTTCCAATAATTACTAAAAGAATGACTTTACCTTCCATTGGCTTTAGGCTTTAGCATTGGATCATAAACCCCCTTTTCCAATAGCACCAACACAAAGAACAGCGCATAGTTTTTACTGGTGTTCGCAAATAGATTTATCATGCTGATTGGAAATAGCTGGCTGGAACTTATGTCTAACTCAAAAACGAGGTATTGTGTGAAAAGCCTTTTTAGAAAGGTGAGGGAGTAAAAAATAAAAAATCCGGCGAGCGCATAGAAAACCGGCATTTTTCTAAGTTCCCCCTTAGGCCTCTTTAGAAGTTCACGGAAGCCAATAAATGAGAGTATCAGAAAAATCGTTGAGGAAAACACGTGAGTAATTGTATTCGACTCAAAAAAAGAAAAATAAAAGGTGAAGCTTATAAGTGCGGTAATTGTAAAAACTAGGCAAAGAAGCTGTATTGCCCTCTTGTATTTAGGCAATGTCCGTATAAAGAACCACGACATCAAGAAATAGTTAATAATTACCCACCAGTTGCTACCAAAATAGCTATTTGGATAAAAATGCTTGATGTAAATGTAAATGGTGAAGTCGAAAAAAAAGCTTGCAAAAAGGATGTAGAAAATGATGGCCGCATTGGATTTCCATTCTCTTATAAAGAAAAGAAAGAACAGGATTCCTGGAACACCAGAGTATCTATTGATGTCAGAAAAAACCCAGTAAATGTCAGACAAGCTCAAAAGGCTATTGTTTTTTGGAAGAGTAAGCTTTTGAAAATGAGTATAAAAACCAAATAACCCCACCAAATATCGAGGCAGATCCAATCACGACAATATTTACTATTATCTCGATCATGCTGGATGTAATGATTTAAGACTTCCGGGAAATCCTTTGTGAAGAAGTATCAATGCATAGAACAGAACAAAGTTCTTTGAAATATTAGCAATATGATTAATCATGTTGATTGCTGTGTACCCACTATCTGAAATAACTAAATCAAAAATGAGATAGTTGTTAAAAATACTTTGAAGGAATATCAGACAATAATAAACAAAGAAGGATGTAGATATCCAGAAAACAGGTTGTTTGGCTAGAACAATGTTTGGCTTTCGAAGAAGTTGGAAATAGGCAATTAATGATAAAAAGATAAATGTAATATTACTCCACACTAGTGTGAAGGTGTTAAACTCAAGAAAGGTGTACCAAAGGCCAAACGAAATAATACCACCAGTGGCAAAAACACTACCCAATATAAGATATAGGCTTTTTCGAATATCTAAAACTTCAGAGAATAACCAGAGCATTGCAAAGTAATTGGCAATTAACCAGATGTTACCGATTATGTAACTATTCTGTAAAATAAGGCGAACAAAAAAATAATTAGAAGTGTCTGCCAAAAAGGAGAGGACCAGAATAATTACTAAAACTGTTGAAACGTTTGTTCGATGTTTTCTGCCATAAATGAAAAAGAGAATTCCGGAAATACCGGAAAACATACTTAAATCACCTAACCATCGATCCAGAGCCTCCAAATTATAATCCTGATGGACATTTTGGTGGACAAGGTTGACTAAAATCAGCTGGTTCATCATTCTCATCCATACTTTTCTCCATCACACTCATCGAATGCTTCTTGTCTTCAAGGATATTCCCATCCTCATCTGCAGGAAACATCAGCAGCTTTTCTTCATTTTGATCATCAACACCTTTAAAGAACCAGATTCCTTCACATCCTTTATACTTTAAAATTGCTTTTATGATGTCATCACCAAAAAGCCAACCATGCGTTTCCTTAGGGTTTTCCTTTTGATATCGTTTTACCCATTTCTTAGCTTCAGATTTAGGCATCTTCTTGCCAATCTTTTTGACGTTTTTATCAGCCATTTTCAGTAAGGTTTAGTTGGTTTAAGTACAATTGTAATTTTATCACTTGTCTAATCAAAGCTGATTAAGGTGAAAGCGATGAAAAATACCCAAAAGTGGGTAGTCAAGAACGGCAAAAAATAAAACTAAAGGGGGAAATTAGATGAAAGTAGAAGAAGCAATTATATTTGTCTTCCACATCAAAAACAGATTGAAAAATGGCAATGCTTGGAATAATTATAGTGCTTTTTGTGTTGGCAATTATTTGCCCATTTATCCTACCTAATAAAGCGGTAAGCAAGCACAAAAGAGATCACGTAGAATAAGAAAGATTTTAATCCTTCTTCTGATTTTCTTTTCTGGCGTTCACGAATGCAAGTGCATGAACAAATGCCACTAGAAAGATCACAATATTCACAAAAATATTTACTCCGTCTGTAACTGCTGGATTCGTTAAATTCATTTTACGCTTGTTAGAATTGAATGATTATGCGAAGATAGGCTCTTTCATTGCTTTCAGCAATTTTCTCACATCGATTTCGTCATTATATACATTTGGAGAAATCCGAATTGCGTCTCCTCTGAAGCTTACACTTACCCGATGCTTTGCTAATGAGTGCTTTAATGCATTCACTTCAACACCCTCAGGCAGTCTTACACCAAAAAGGTGACTTGCCCTTCGGGCTTCTTCTTCAATTTTATACCCCCATGCTTTCATTTGCTCAATGGGCTCTGTTATTAACTCACAGATATATTTTTGAATGTTTTCTGGCTTCCACTTATTCAATTGTTTCACAGCTTCATGCATCATCGGCACCAGAATAAAATTGCTATGCTCTCCAACTTCATAGCGTAGCGCATACGGTCGGTATTCCGGTTGATAATTGACGAGGTTTGCAAAATCATCACTATCCTTTCGGTTGATCCAGTTTTCTTCTATAGGTATTCCATTGTCAAAGGCAGGACCATAATAGGCCAGCCCAATGGAGTAAGGCCCCATTAACCATTTGTACCCTGCACAGATGAGTGCATCAGGCCGAATATTATTAATACTGAATGGCATAGCTCCAACCGACTGTGTGCCGTCAACAACCAACAATCCACCTACCTCATCCAGTCTTTCTCTGATTTTTTCAAGGTGAAAAAGGGTTCCATCAGACCAGTGAATATGACCTATTGCCACTACCCTTGTTTCTTCATCAATGCTGTTTAGAAGTTTTTCATTCCAACTTGCTCCTCTCTGTTTGCTGTCCGCTGGCCCAATGTTTACAATCTCGAACCCTGCTTCTTGCAACCTCATCCAAGGATATACATTGCTGGGAAACTGCTCTTCTGCAAGCAGCACTTTCCCATTTTTAAATGGGATGTTGTTTGCTACATTGGCCAGGCCATAAGATGCTGATGGAATGATTACTACCCTGTCAGGTTGATCACAGTCAATAAGCTTTGAAAATGCCAGCCTTAAATTATCCGCTGGACGAAAAAATTCATCAGGCCCGATTTGAGCCGGGTTTCTTTTACCGGTAATGCCGGCTTTTCCGGCCTTTTCCACCTTTTTCATTAAAGGAGACATATACCCGCAATTCAAATAGGCATTCTTTCGCTGAAGGAAAAATTTTTGACGCTGACATTTCATGGTTTATAATTACTGTATGACGTTCAAGATATTGGATTCTAAGCAAAAGGCAGAAGCCTTTTTTGAAGAAGGAACCCCCAAATTAATTAGAGCTGGGGACAATGAGATATGTCTGGTACGAAAGGGGAATACATTCTTTGCTTTTGATAATGCCTGCCCACATATGGGAGCCAAATTACACCAGGGAAACACCAACCACTTAAACGAAATCGTTTGTCCTCTTCATACCTATCGATTTAATATGAAAACCGGAGAAGAGGTGAATAAAAGGTGTAAATCAATGAAGACCTACTACGTCCATACGAACGAAGGAGGTCTTTTCATAGACTGTTAGGAAACTATCCGATTCGGAAAAACTTCACAACAGAAACTAACCAGTCAGCAATGTACTGAGCGATTTCGCTTCCGGATCCTCTTCCTACGATATACACTACGAACAGCACGTAAATGCTCAGTAATAGGTAAGATTTACGCTTACCAAAGTAATTACCACTTGTGAAAATAATCACGGCAAGCACAGTCAGCAACCACAATAAGAAACGAAGCTCACTACTCAAATCAACCAGTTCAGGGGGCATGTGAATAGGCCCGTTCATAATCGTAAAAATGAAAAGTGGGAATCCCAGTGCGAAGCAAATATCAAAAATATTACTTCCCAATGCATTGGAAATTGCATCGTCGTACTGACCTCTCTTAGCGTCTTTGATGGAAATAATGGTGTCCGGAAAACTAGAGGCAGCAGATGCTAGAATCAGCGCTACAAACATGACCGGAATATTTAGCCCGTCAAATTCCCCAATCCCAGCGACGGTGTAAGTCTCGGATCCGATCCATTCGCAGGCAAGAACCAGGAAGTAGCAAACCAGAGCGATAGCCACTGTTGAAAAGACTAATAATGACCATGCACGAATATTACTAATTCGGTTGTTGCCAATAAAGACTCTTTCAAGGTCGAAAGTGATAAGTCCTTTTAGGAATGGCCCCTGAGGCTCTTCATCATTTTCAAAAATTTCTTCTACATCCAGCTGACCGTCCTCTAAAAGCTCTGCTCTTTCGGACTTCTTCATAGTTCCGAACATGTATACGATGTATACGACATAAACGAGCATAAGCAACATGCCGTGATACCAATGAAGGGTTGAGCCACTAATAAGAATTAGGAAAATCAATTCAGCAATGATGAGGGCGATACCATCACGAAGCAAAACCTTTCGTGACACCTGTACTTTTTTAGTCATTTTCATTCCGATCACGGCCAATACCGCCACAGCAGGAATGACCATCCCGTTAAAAATTGCACTACCTGCAGTTGTTCCTATTCCTCCGGAAAAACCTTCAGCATCAGACAATACAAAAAGGAAAAACAAGGAAGTGAAAACTTCCGGCATGGAGCTGGCAATTGCATTGATAGTGGCTCCACGAACCCCTTCAGAAAGATTTCTTCCAATGTATTCTGAGGCGGTCATAAAGCCATCGCCTGCTCTCCAAATAATAATGCAACAAAACGTTATTAGCAGTAAGGGAATAATAATGCCCATGTATATATAGTTACGTTCAAGTGTATTTTGCGGTGACCACTTTGCTGGAATGGCCTAAATTAACAAAGTTTTCCTTCTGGAAAACAACATCGAGTATCTTTATTTATAAGATTAAGCCAACTTGAAAATGGATTTGTCTAATTTTTCAGCTCTAAAAATAGTTGTATGTACATAAATCTATCCGGACTCAACATATTAGTAACAGGAGCAAGCCGAGGAATAGGTAAGGCACTTGCTACAAAATTGGCGGAGGCCGGAGCTACCATCGCCGTGCATTACAATAAAAATGTTCGAGAAGCAGAAAATCTTGCTCACATTCTGGGCAATGAATCCAAAGCATTTCAGGCCGACTTCTCAAAGCCTGATGACGCGGCTAAGCTCTTCGAGCGTGTGAGTCTTGAAATGGGCAGTGTAGAGATAGTGATTAATAATGCAGGCCTTGCCAGACCTGCTGCCTTAGATGCTAAGGATGATGAGTGGATGAAGGCTTGGAATGAAACCATGATGGTCAACCTGAATTCTGCTGCGATTATTTGCAAAAAAGCCGTTCAGCACTTTATCAGTAGAAAAGCAGCGGGAAGAATAATAAATATTGCTTCAAGAGCGGCATTTAGGGGAGAGGAGGCTGAGTATATTTCGTATGCTGCGTCAAAAGCTGGTTTGGTTTCACTTACCAGATCCATTGCTCGATCTTATGGTAAAGAAGGGGTAAAAGCGTTTGTCATCGCTCCGGGCTTTGTACGAACGGATATGTCGCAAGAGTTTATGCAACAATATGGTGAGGACCATGCCAAAGGAGACCTGGCCTTGGAAAGGCTGACGGAACCAAAAGATATCGCTCCATTAGTTACCTTTATTGCCAGCGGCATGGCAGATCATGCCACTGGAGCTACGTTTGACATCAATGCCGGGAGCTATTTACATTAATGAGTTTCTATTTAGCGATTAATTCCTAAATTAGAAGGACAAAACACAATACAGCCAAATGGAAGATAATATTAAAAACCACCTAAAGGCATTGATCCAGCTTTCAATCATTGATAGAGACTTTGGAGAGCCTGAGCGAACGTACGTTTACACAATTGGAAAGGCCAACAGAGTTCCGGAAGCGGAAATAGACGGGTTGGTGCAAGAGGTTCTTAACTCCAAAGAGAACAGCGACATTAACTTCGAAGGGTTGCTATCAGAAGAGCGCTTTGATTATTTATATGACGTTGTTCAGCTAATGAAAATAGACGGAGAAGTATTTCTTACCGAAATTAGATATTGTGAGGAAGTAGCTGAAAAACTGGGCTATGATAAAAAAGTTGTAAAGAAAATGTCATCCAGAATCTATGGAGATCCTTCAATCACCGGAAACCGAGAGGCTTTAATGAAGGCGGCCAATAAATTTTTAAAAAAGTAATCTAAAGAAGAATTATGAGCATCAAGGCGAAACTTAGCGTGCTGGTTCAGTTAGCAAACATCGATGGAGAGTTTGCTGGTGAAGAGAAAGACCTGATCTATATGATTGGCAAAGCCAATGGTATAAGCGAGGATGAAATTAACAACATGGTTGAAAACCCGGAACCCTTACCACCTGTCAGCACCATGTCTGAGGATGATAAATTTGAATATTTATTTCACCTTGTTCAATTGATGAAAATTGACAGCCAGGTATACCTTTCTGAAATTAAGTTTTGTGAAGAGCTGGCCGAAAAGCTTGGCTTCAAGCGAAATGTGATCTCAGAGCTATCTGCCAGAATTTACAGTGATCCGGCGATTGCATCTGATGTGGCTTCATTAAAACGTGCAGTGAAAAAACATATGCATTAAGAAAAAAAGAATTGTGTAATATGACCCTGACAAGTATTGTCAGGGTTTTTTTATGCCCTCGGCAAGAGCTGCTTAAATGAAATTTTAAAATGATGGTTGAGCTTGGATAAAAAATCATCTTCATGTAAGATGGGTGTTTCCTTCTTTTGACCCATCTGGTCAATTTTTAGCTTTCGGTCAGTCAAAGTAATCCTTCCGGCTTCATTGAGCTGAGTAACCAGTTTCTTTTGAATAAATGGGGATTCGGGAGACGTTTGATGATAGTCACACATTTCAATGAATTGAATCAACTGTTTTTCATCCAGCGTGAAAAGCAGCTTTGGTCTAAAATGGACATTATCATCGGATACTTTTAAAATCAGATTTTCATCAGCGTCATGATCTATTCGCCAGTATCTGGTATAATCCATTTGTGGTTTTCCCACTTCTATTTTTAAAGGCGATATGATTCCATCTCCAAAACCAACATCCGCAAGCCACTTGTCTTCATCTAACGCTACAATGATAACCATATGATCAAACGGCTTTCCAAAAGTGTTTGTCTCATCATTCCACACTTTTCCGGAGATCACATAGCAGTCAAACCCCAGGTGGTAAAGAAGGTGATAAAATAGTCCGTTTAACTCATAACAGAACCCACCTCTTTTCCAGTTGATGACTTTATCATAGACCTTTTGATAGTCTAAAATAATTTTGTTTTTGTAGTGAATGTCCAGGTTCTCAAAAGGGATGTTAAGAAGATGTGCTTTTTGAAGTTCCTTTAAATAACCTATTGATGGCTCCTTTTCCACCAGCCCGATGCGATAAAGGTATTCGGTGGTATCAATTTTAATAGCCTTGGGCCGGTTTTGAAATACATTTAGCTTTTTCAATTTCCCACGTTGTGTTCCTGTATTAGGTTTCCGATCATATTGTTAAGCGCATCCTGCCACGTTACATCAGCATCCCACTCACCGACATGCACGTTTTTTGAAATGTTTTGTCTAACGTAAAACTTACATACCAACCCATCTTTAGGAATAGTTTTCACTTTGGTTTGGTCCGGCATTACCGGGATAATTGATACAAAGGCTGTTTCTGAAGGTAGCACTTCGTAATCAAGCATTTGTTTCACGGTTTTGGCACTGGCACAAACGGATCTTAATAAAAACTGATAGCGATTTCGTTTGAGTTCATCGTCAGTCATAGGGTCTATCATCACGTATTTATAAGGATAACCGGACATGAGCTGCTCTAGCTCCATGTTTTTCCTTTCAATGCTCGAGTTGTATGCTCGTATCCTGTTTAGTACTTCCTGATCAGCAATACCAACAGTATCCAATGGAATAAACCGCTCCACAGCTAACTCGCTTCTGCGGAGGATACCGGGATAGTTTTTAAGTAATGTTTTTTCAACGATAGACAGGCCTTCGATATAATTTGGCTTTTCCGGAATGAGAAAATTATTAATCGGTTGGTCGGCTCTGCGCACCTCCTTTCCAACATTTAGAAGAAGCGTGTACAAATCATTTGCTTTCAAATAGAAGGCATCTGAGCCATCTTTGATCATTCTTGATGTACCACTAAATGGCGCCATTATGTATTCATATCCATCGCTTAGCTGTGTTATAAAAATGATGTTAGTCACCCTTCTTCGATTGAACAATTCGATATATGACTCTTTAGCACTTTGACTTGCATTTAGATGAATATCATTCAGGTATAGAATCGCATCGACTCCCATTGTTCTAAGGCCCTTGTGAACCTGATTGAGCATTTTTTCATAATCACCTACAGCCTTAATTCCGTCTGTAACTTTATTGGGAACTGAAAATATCACGGCACTACGTTCACTGTTTAGTTCACTGGGAACCTTCAAAGTGCGATTAAACGACACATAGTCATAGATTGGACGCTGAGACCAGCTATTAAAAACAAGGATGTAACAAATGAAGAAGAAAACTCTCTGCATAGTTGGTGAGCGTGAATATGCTATTTTTATAAACCTCAACTCAATATGGTCCCAATTTAGTATAAGTGATTAAGTATGAAAACAAGATGTGCCTGGTGTGCCAATTCTTTTGAAGAATATGTTCGGTATCATGACGAAGAATGGGGGGTTCCTGTTCATGATGATAAAAAGCATTTTGAGTTTTTAGTACTTGAGAGCGCACAAGCAGGTCTGAGCTGGGCCACTATTTTAAAGAAGAGGGAGGGCTATCGAAAAGCCTTTGCTGATTTTGATGTTGAAACGGTGGCTCAATACGGGCCGGGAATGATTGAGGATCTTGTGAATGACGCTTCCATTATCCGAAACAGACAGAAAATCGAAGCTACGGTCAATAATGCACAGCAATTCATTAAGGTTCAACATGAATTCGGCTGTTTTGATAATTATATATGGCAGTTTGTTGATGGAAAACCAATAGTTAACTCGTGGAAATCAATGGAAGAGGTACCGGTCACGACTAAAGAGTCTGATACTTTAGCTAAAGATTTGAAGAAAAGAGGGTTCAAGTTTGTTGGCTCCACCACAATCTATGCTCATATGCAGGCCATCGGATTAGTAAATGACCATACGACGGATTGTTTTCGTTACATGGAACTTTTAAATAAGTAACTTTAATTTTCACTCACATCACACTGCTATGAAAAAAGTTATCACTCCCACCCTTGTTGTTTTCGTCACATTGGGAGCCTGGTTTGGTTTTCAAAAAGACGCTAAGAATCAATACCTCCAAAACATTAAGCGTCTACAGGTAGGCAAATTGGATGGCCCTGAAAAATCTGCCTACCGAGATATTATCATGACCATGGATCCGAAGACCGGAAAAATTCCAAGGAAAAACATTAGGGAGCTCGTACAGTCGATGAAAGGAAGAACTCAGTCAGAGAGGGATTTTCAATGGCAGCAAGTGAATACAGAAATTGCAGGGAGAACCAGAGCGATCATGATCGATCCCAATGACCCCAATAAACTTTGGGCGGGTGCAGTGACCGGCGGTTTGTGGTACACACCAGACTTTAGAAATAATGCAGCATGGGTTCCCGTATCTGACAATTGGGAAAATATGTCAATTGCCTGCATAGCTTATGACCCACTAAACACCAGTACATTTTATGTAGGAACGGGGGAATCATTTACTTCTGTCAATATTTACAGAGAATCCTCATCAGCAGGTGCCGGCATTTATAAAACAATGGACGGAGGAGCTACCTGGACATTGCTATCATCAACTACTGATTTCGACTATGTCAATGATATTGTGATACGAGAAGAAAATGGAAGTAGTGTCATTTATGCCGGGGTGGCATCCGGGGTATACCAAGGCTCTATTTTCGGGTCATCTCCTTCTGATGGACTGTATCGCTCAACAGACGGGGGAACCAGCTGGGCACAGGTTTTACCTAATATTGAGGGATCTTCCGTGCCTTATGCTGTCAGTGATATTGAGCTTACCAGCGATGGCCGGCTATATGTTGGTACCATGCGAAATCTGGAGTTGAAGGGAGGAGGAGTTATTCTAAACTCAACCGATGGCACCAATTGGGATGTGGAGGATCGCTATGCAACCAATATTGTGGAGGAGGGATCTTCGCAGTATGGTCTTGATCTTCTGCCGGGCAGGGTCAAACTTGCCTCCAGGGATGAAAAACTATATGCGGCAGCATCAGCAGGATTTCTCAATAGTTTCGAACAAATAAGAGATCACCCGCTTTTTGCACGACTAATGTATTATGAAAATGATAGCTGGACTGACCTAACCGGGCCTTCAGAGTCGTGGGCATCTATCCCTTGGCACGCGCTTGCGTTAGGAGTTGACCCAAATGATAACGATCGAATTGTTGTAGGAGGACTTGATGCCCATGCACTTTCTAATGCTGAATCTACTGGGAATCTGAGTTGGGTGCATGTAAGCGACTGGTCTTCTATGTATTATTTCTCTGATTACCTGATCCCGTACTATGGACTAGAAGGTGAGGACAGCATCAAAAACCACTTTATTCATGGAGATATTCATGAATTGCAATTTGTATCCGGATCGTCAGATGAGATGATTTCTGCTACTGATGGAGGTGTATTTTTTACTTCCGATTTTTCCAAGTCTTTCAATACACTGGATGGTGAGAGGCTCTCAGAATACCCATCTTTTGGTCACATCAATAATTCTCTAGCCACAACGCAATACTATACGATAGCGCTTCACCCTGAAAAGGGAAACAATGAAATACTGGCAGGATCCCAAGACAATAGTACACATACAAGTGAAACAGGAAAGATTACCTATGAGAGCATGATAGGTGGAGGTGATGGTGCCTATTGCTTTTTCGATAGAGATGACCCGTCGCTTCGTATTACTTCGTCCCAGATCAACAACTATAATTTTTTTGTTGATGGGGTTGGTTCATATTTTGGCACGAATACCGGGTCGTTTATTAATCCTGCGGAGTATGATGACCGCTCGAACTTACTCTACACAAACATGGCGGTAGATGGTGGCTTTGAAGTGCTGATACCTGGGCTTGAGGGAAGATTTCTTGATACTTTGGCGATTATCAACGTCAATGATTATCTCGGTAAAGACTTATTGGGAGTTCCGGAATACTCAGAAGTGAAGCTTGGGACAGGTAGTTCTGCGGCTTTTTCTGCCATAAAGGTTTCTCCACATGATGATGAGCTCGATGCTACGATGCTTTTAGGAAATCAATTGGGGGATGTGTACTTGGTTAAAGGGCTTCCGTTCAATCCGGAGGCTACTAAGATTGACAATAATGAGCTTCCGGTTGGGTATATTTCTTCTGTAGATATTGGAGACACCAATAGAGATATCCTCGTTACATTTTCAAATTATGGGTTTAAATCCGTTTGGTACACTCCTAATGGAGGAGCGGATTGGTATGATATTGAACGAAACCTACCGGACATTCCGGTTCGATACGGAATATTCAATCCTTTAGATGATCAAAAGATTTTACTAGCAACCGAAATGGGAGTTTGGGGGCTGGAAAATATTATGGATGAATCAGAAGACTGGAAGCCTTATAATCTTGGACTCCCAAATGTGCGTGTAGATATGCTTGAGGCAAGAGCGTCTGATAGTGTAATAGCGGTAGCCACGCATGGTCGAGGAGCTTTTCTAGGCAAGTTTAATCAGGGCGAAATCGTCGATGACCCACTTTCGATTGAAAAAGAAGAGGCCAAAATTTCAGCTTATCCAAACCCAACGAAGGAACGTCTTTATTTCACTGGTGAAATCGAAACCGTACAAGTTTATACCATCGGAGGAAGCTTGGTGCTTACATCATCCATTAAGAATCAGTCCATTGATTTGTCAGGCTTGAACCGGGGAATTTATCTGGTCCAGGCAGACAACAAAATGGGAGAAAAGAGCACCTTCAAAATCGTAAAGAAATAGCGTTCTGCGAATACTCCGAATGCCACTAACTTTGCCTTCATAACTTTAGGCAAATGATTGATAAACTCGAGGAAATAAAGCATCGATTTGAGGAGGTAGGCCAGCTTATTGTTCAGCCGGATATTGTGTCTGATATGGACAAATATGGAAAGCTGAACAAAGAGTACAAAGACCTGGAAAAGATTGTTGTTAAGTATAAAGAGTACACGGAAGCAAAGAGTAATCTTGAAAGTGCAAAAGAGGTGCTTAACAACGAAAAAGACCCTGAGTTTAGGGAAATGGCCAAGTCTGAAATAGACGAACTGGAACCACTTATTGAAGGCCTTGAGGAAGAGCTTAAAGTGATGCTGATCCCTAAAGATCCCAATGATAGTAAAAATGTCATTTTAGAGATTAGAGCCGGAACAGGCGGAGATGAGGCATCCATTTTTGCAGGAGATCTATTCCGAATGTACAAATCGTATGCAGAAGATCAAAAGTGGAAGTTTTCAGTCCTAAACTTCAGTGAAGGAAGTGCAGGAGGGTATAAAGAGATTGTGGCTTCAGTTGAGGGTGAAGATGTTTACGCCAAGCTGAAGTTCGAATCAGGTGTGCACCGTGTGCAGCGAGTGCCGGCTACCGAGTCACAAGGGAGGGTTCACACATCAGCGGCCACTGTTGCTGTGCTTCCAGAGGCGGAGGAAGTGGATGTTGAGTTAAACATGGGAGACATCAGAAAAGACACATTTCGGGCATCAGGTGCAGGAGGGCAGCATATTAACAAAACTGAATCTGCAGTGCGACTAACCCATGCTCCTTCAGGTCTTGTAGTAGAGTGTCAGGACGGGAGGTCTCAGCATGCCAACTATGATAAAGCATTGAAGGTGCTTCGATCACGCCTTTATGAAATAGAACTTCAAAAACACAATGCAGAAATAAGCAGCCAACGAAAAAGCATGGTGGGGTCAGGAGATCGCTCTGACAAAATCAGAACCTATAACTACCCTCAAGGCAGAGTTACGGATCACCGTATTGGCTTATCCGTTTTCAATCTACCCAATGTGATGAATGGCGACATTGAGGAGTTTATCGAGCAGCTAAGGATTGCCGAAAATGCGGAGATCATGAAAGAAACAGAGGAATAGGTCGTTTTCAAGCTAACATGAGAAACAAGCTTCTTTTTCTGTTACTAGTCGTTTTTTGGCTGGGATGTTCCACACAGGAAGAATCCGTTTCATTTGATCCTGACCTATTCTTGATCTTTAGCAATGACACAGTAACTTTTGATACGCTACTTTCTGAGAGAAGGAGCAGCACAAGGCGTTTGACTGTGTATAACCCTAATGAGTCTGCTATTCAACTATCAGAGATTCGATTGGGCAAGCAGCAATCCTCTGATTACTCATTGATCATTAACGGCAGAGAAGCCAATGCCATTACCAATCAACGGCTATTTGGAGGTGACAGCCTTCTAATCTTAGTAGAGGTAAATGTAAATGCTCGAAATCAAGATCAACCTTACTTAGTAAAAGACTCGATCATTTTTGAATGGAATACCAATCAGGATCATGTGAAGTTGGTATCCTATGGTCAGGATGGCAACACAGTGGCTAATCGTATTATTTGCGATGAAACATGGACCAGCGATAGACCTTATATTATTTCTGATACGGTATTGGTTGACAAGGGGTGTCAATTGACATTGGAAAAAGGAACAAGGGTCTACTTTGAAAATGATGCAATCATGTTCGTATCTGGCACGCTAAAAGCAAATGGTGATTCATCTGATCATGTCATTTTTAGAAATGCTCGCTTTGACGGAATCTATGATCAGGTGCCCGGCCAATGGAACGGCATCTATTTCCTGGAAGGAAGTGAGGAAAATGAAATCACCTATTCAAAGATATTTAATGGACAGGTAGGATTAAGAGTTGGTACACCGGATGATGATGACTTGCCTGATATTGTTATAGAAAACACAGAGATATACAATATGAGTCAGGCAGGAATTTTGGCCTTTACCTCAGATATAGAAGCTACCAACACCTTGATTTATAACTGCGGCAATTACCTGGTGGGTGGTTTTGCGGGTGGAAATTATACCTTTCTGCATTGTACCTTTTCAAACGAGCCTGCGCTTTTTGTACAGGACGAACCAACGGTTCAGTTTTCAGATAATGTGGTGATAAGCGAGACCGAGCTGCTGACAGGAGATTTATCACTTAATATGATTAATTCTATTGTATGGGGAACAGCCGATGAAGAACTTCTAATAAGCAATGGAGGAGGTGCTACTGTGTCTGTTTTGCTTGAGAGTAATATTCTTCGTTCATCACAAGAGATACCCAATAACTACACATCACTCGAATTCAACTTTCCGGGATTTAAAGAAGCATTTCTAAACAATTATGAGCTGGATTCACTTGCTTTTGCACGTGATAAGGGCACAAGCATAGGTGTTTCGATAGACCTAAAGGGTATTCCCAGAGATGCCCTCCCTGATATTGGCGCTTACGAGCGTGTGGATAAAGAATAGCCTCAAGCCCAAAAGAGTGGTTGCTTAATTTTTTTCTTGCTATCTTTTATAATCAACCACTGTGAGAGTGAGATTTACTGGCTACATATCTATTTTTCTGATAGTGCTATGCATTGCGCAAGGGCAAGAAGATAGCTTATTGAAACAACTGGACAATGCACAGGGAAAGCAACGGATTGAAATCCTTCATCAGATCATAATTAATGTTTGGCTCAATTACCCACGGCAGGCTATGGGTTACGGTGAAGAAGCCCTGGAACTATCGAAAACCCTGGGAGATTCGGCGCTAATATCAAAATCACTCAGACTGATTGCAGGCGTTCATTACTATAAAGGAGATTATGACAAATCGCTGGAATTCAATCAAAAAGCCTTAAAAATTGCGCAGGCACTAGAAGACTCTGCCCTGATCAATAATGGATTCAACAACATTGGACTGCTTTATTATAATCTTGGCAGTTATCAAACAGCACTTGAATATCTCTTGCGTTCACGAGGAATAAAGGAGCGGATAGGGGAAATATACGGGCTTACAACAACACTCAATAATATTGGATTGGTCTTCGAAAGAATTAAGGAGTATGAAACAGCAAGAGCGTATTTTGAAGAGGCATATGATGTTTCCATAGAAATAGTAAACCGGGACACTGAGCTTTATTCCTTGAATAACATTGGCATTACCTATTTGAGGGAGGGAAAGATTGATGAAGCACTCGGTTATTTCAGAAGGGGGTTAAAGCTTGGCGAAGAGATTGAGAACATCAACTGGGGGGCCGTTTCCGCCAGAGGAATTGCAGAAGTGCTGATGACAAAGGGAGAAAATGATTCGGTGGAATACTACCTTGAAAAGTCTCTGAAAGCAAGTGACTCCATCGATGACAAAAAAGGATTAGCCGAGGCGTATTATTTAATGGCTAAAAACTCATTAATGAATGAAGATTATGATGGGGCACTAGATAATTTATCAAAATGCGAAAGCTGGGCCAATCAAATCCAAGTGCGTCAACAACAACTAGATAACCTAAAGCTGTATTCAGAGATATACGATAAGCAGGGGAATGAGGAACTTGAGAACGAGTATTTAAGCCAATACATTAACCTACGAGACTCGTTGTTCCAAGATGTGATGTCAAGAAACCTTGATTTGATTCCAATCAAAATTAAAGAGGAACAAGATCGGTTTTTATTGACGGAACAGCAGATAAAGATCAGAAATCAGGTAATTACCAATCAGCTCTTTACTGTAATCATAATAATCACTATGCCACTCCTGGTGATATTGATAATCCTTCTGAGAAAGAATCATAAAAAAAATAAAGAACTACAGCGTAATAACGAAGAGCTCAAGCAAACCCAAAAATTACTGATTACCTCTGAAAAAATGGCCTCTCTAGGTGTGCTTGCAGCCGGGGTAGGCCATGAAATAAACAACCCATTGAATTTTATCAAAAACGGGATTGAGGCACTTTCCTCTAAGATTGGAGACGACAAAGATGAGGAGCTGAAATCCTACTTTAGAATAGTTAACGAAGGGGTGGATCGGGCAACAAACATTGTCAAAAGCTTAAGTCATTTTAGTCGCAAAGGACCAAGCATAGATGAGCGGTGCAACATTCATGAGATCATCGAAAACTGCCTCTTGATTTTGCACAACAAAATTCGCAACCGAATTCGGGTGGCTACAAACTTCACCGATCAGGGTGCTGAACTTAAGGGTAACGAAGGCAGGCTGCACCAAGCCATGATGAACATCATATCGAATGCCGAACAAGCAATTGATGAGGAAGGCACAATCGAAATAAGCACTCGAAAGAAGAATGGTTTCATGGAAATTGAGATAGCAGATGATGGTGAAGGAATTCCTGAAGAAAACCTATTAAAAATCAGCGATCCGTTCTTTACTACCAAGCCGCCGGGGGAAGGAACCGGGCTGGGGCTTTTCATTACTTTTTCTATTGTAGAAGAACATGGAGGGAGCATAGACGTACAATCTACTCCGAATGAAGGAACTAAATTTATAATTAAGTTACCTTTATGATATGAGTGAGAAACCGGCAATATTATACATTGACGATGAGGAGGCTAATTTGCTTTTATTTAGAGTCTCCTTTGAAGGAGAGCGCGAGGTTTTGGTAGCAAACTCTCCCGAAGAGGGACTGCAAAAGCTGGAAGAAAACAAACAGCGGATTAGGGCAGTCATAAGTGATATGCACATGCCAAAAATGAATGGTGTTCAATTCATTGAAAAGGCCAAAGAGACTGTCAACGACATCCCATATTTTATTTTGAGTGGATACGCTTTCAATGATGAAATTGATGATGCACTGAAAAGGAATATGATTCAAAAGTTTTTTACCAAGCCTTTTGATAAAGCAGAGATAGAAAGGCATTTAAACGGGGCGGCTTAACCATCGCCCTCTTGTTCTTCCTGTTTTCCCAGGATTTTTTCCTTCTTATCCTTCAGGCTTTCCGCGGCTTCATCCAGGTTGAGGCGCGCTTTTAGTCTGTTCACGATTCCCATACCTATAGAAATCGCACGATCACCAAAAGAAGGCTCTTCTTCTTTTATTACAGGTGGATTGACAGGGGTTTCTTTCTTATCAGAAGGAGAGATCAAATACTTCTTAGTTGACGAACTATCCACAACTATTCGCTGACCATTGGCGCATAGTCCAAGCCCGATAATCAAAAGACAGGTGATGAATAGTTTATTAATCAATGCAACGAAGTATTTTCGATGATCATCAATATTAATGTAAACAAGTAATTATTGGAAAGGATTTGTAAAAACTGCCAAACAAAACTTGAAGATTCTTTCAAGTTCTGCCCGAATTGCGGTCAGGAACACAAAGAAAAGGTCGTTCACTTCAAGCAGTTTATTCTGGACTTCCTTGGCGACTACTTCACATTTGACTCGTTGATCATCAGAAGTGTGCGCCCTCTGCTTTTCAACCCCGGCTTTCTAACAAAAGAGTTTATTGCGGGTCGGAGAGTGAGATACATTCCCCCATTGAGGATGTTTATTTTCATCAGTATCATTTTCTTCTTGTTTTTGGGACCTGTGGATCAGTCAGCTGGAGCTGAGAAATCTGAAGAGGCAGAGTTTTTAGATTCCTTTTTCAGCATTTGGTTTCCCCGTTTGTTTTTCCTCTTGCTCCCACTCTTTGCATTGTACCTTTTTGTTCTTTTTCGAAAGCCGGGACGTTTTTATCTGACACATTTCATTTTTTCAATTCATTTTCATGCGTTCGCGTTCGTGCTTCTCACCATCATGGTGATCATAATTGATTACATTTTTCCTTCCAGTGTTTTTCTGAGTCAGTGGTCCTTTATGATCACTATCTTTTTGCTCGAGGTTTATTTACTAATTGCGCTGCGCAAGGTGTATGAGCAAAAATGGCTGACAACTACAATAAAGCTACTACTGCTAAATATCATATATGTCATATCAGCCATGATCATTTTTAGTCTTGCTGGAGCTATGATTTTCTATTTATAATATGTGAAGTATCTTGAGTAGATGTCTGCTCAGGCGCAACACGATTACCCCCTCAATTGTCCCACTGGAAAGTGGACGCTTATATCCACCATTCTGGCATCAAGTATGGCATTTATTGATAGCACTGCATTGAATGTTATCCTGCCGTCACTGCAAAAGGATCTATCAGCCACTGGTTCAGATTTGTTTTGGGTGCTGAATAGTTATTTGCTGATGCTTGCATCACTTATTATTGTAGGTGGCAGCCTAGGGGATAAAAGGGGTCGAGTAAAAGTCTTCAAGTTCGGAATTCTCATTTTTACATTAGGATCTGCAGCGTGTGGGCTGTCACAAGATATTTTTCAACTGATTATTTTCAGATCTATTCAGGGTATAGGTGGCGCTTTAATGATACCCGGGAGTCTCGCTATTATATCGGCAGTTTTTAGTAAAGAAGAAAAGGGAAAAGCGATTGGAACCTGGTCTGCAGCCACTACTATAGTGACCGTGTGTGGCCCGGTGCTTGGAGGTGCATTAGCGGATATCGGACTGTGGCGATTGATATTTTTCATCAATGTACCTCTTGGCATTCTGTCCTTTTTTGCCCTTCATTATAAGGTTCCTGAGAGCAAAGAGCCGGGAGCATCAAAAGTTGATTGGTGGGGTGCGGCGCTGCTTACGTTCAGTTTGGCCGCTCTGACTTTTGGGTTTTTGGAGATGCCTGAAATGGGATATCAACATCCGGTAGTAATTATCAGTTTGGCGATCGGCCTTATACTATTAGTTATTTTCATCACTGCTGAGAAGCGCGTGCATGAGCCCATGGTTCCTTTGTCTTTATTTAAGAACAAGACCTTTTCAGGAGTTAACCTTCTGAGTTTTTTCCTCTATGCAGCACTGGGAGCAACCATGCTATTCCTGTCATTAAACATTATTCAGGTGCAAGGGTATTCGCAATTTCAGGCAGGATTAACCTTCTTACCCTTTTCAGCAATGATGATTTTGGTGGCACGAAGAATGGGATCCTTGTCGGATAAGTATGGACCCAGGCGGTTTCTGATCATTGGTCCGGCTATAACGGGGGTCGGAATGTATTGGTTGTCTACGATCGGGATGACGGCTGGTCCGTCTGAATACTGGTCTACGTTCTTTCCATCTTTTTTAACGTTCGCTCTGGGTATGTCGATTACAGTAGTTCCCCTGACAACAGCGGTAATGGCTTGCGTGGATGAAAGTAAGTCAGGAATTGCCTCAGGCATCAACAACAGTGTGACGCGGATTTCGGGCACCTTCATAAATGCGATCTTGGGCGCATTTGCCATCTTCCTTTTTGCCAAATACGTTCAGGCAGATATTAATGCACTGGATATTTCAACGGAGCAAAAAGAACTCATTATAGAAGAAACCGCTCAGTTAGGAGAAGCGCTCGCTCCTGAACAACTTAAAAGTCCTCTCTCAGAAAATGTCAATCGTGTGTATGACATGAGCTTTATCAAAACTTATCAATGGGTTGAAAGGCTTAGTGCTGTATTAGCATGGATATCTGCATTGATAGCCGTATTTATGGTGGAAGGAAGAAAAGTAAGAACAGATTCAGATTGATTCTGTAACCTTCCTTCCATTTCCTTGTAACTTATCTGCATTTACCATCACAACCTGGTTGAATTTGGAGATAACAGACGAACAATTAATGTCCTGGGTAAAAGCGGGACAGCTGGATTATTTGAACGAATTGTTTAGTCGCTACAGTAAGCGCATCTACAATTACTTTCTAAAGTCCACGCTGGAACGAGCCGACAGTGATGACCTCACGCAAGAGCTTTTCATCCGAGTGATGAAGTACAGAAACTCTTATAAAGAAGGGCATTCTGTTCAGTTCTGGATCTTTCAGATCGCCAGGAATATGATCAAGGATCATTTCAGAAAGATGAAAATCCATAAAGATCAATTCAACCCGGTGGAGGTAATGCCGGAGGCAGAAGATGTGGGTGATGAAGCACTTTTCGAACGAGAGAAAAGGCTACATCTGGCAATGAAAGAATTGCCGGATGATAAACGTGAACTGTTGGTGCTAAGCAAATTTCAGGGAATGAAATATGAGCAAATAGCAAAGCTGAGAGATACAACAGTGAGCAATATTAAAGTACAGGTGCATCGCACCATTAAGGAATTGAAGGAAGTGTATTTCCAATTAGAGGAAATCTAAATAATAAAGTGATGGAAAATAATATCACAGATGAACAATTGATCTCACTCATCGAGGGTGAGCAAAACAAAGAGCTGGAATCTCAGATTGCAGAAGGTTCTACATTGAAAAAAAGATATGATGAATTGAAGGAAGTTGCTGAAGCAATCGAGAACTCAAACGAAGTTGAGGCTCCATACCATGTGGAAGCAGGGTTTCTAGCAGCACTTGCAAAAGAGAAAAACAAAAATGTTCAGTTACCATGGATGCAAATCGCGGCAGCTGTTGCCTTACTCATCATCGGTTTTGGAGTAGGAAAATTTTCCGGAGGAGACGCTTCCAGTGAGTTGGCGGAATTAAAAGAGGAAGTCAAGTCATTGAAAGAGGTAACCTTAACGACAACCCTGCAACGCCATTCAGCCAGTGAGCGAATCATGGCTGTGAATAGAATAGAGGAAAGAGGGACTGTTAACAGGGAGTTGATTTCCACCTTGATAACTACATTAAATACGGATGAGAGTCCCAATGTGAGATATGCGGCATTAAAGGCTTTGGAAAAGTTCATAAATAATGAGGAAGTGAAAGCTGAGCTAGTTAAGTCGCTGGAAACCCAGACAGACCCACTCATTCAAATTTCACTGATCACCATTTTGGTGGAGGCAGAAGAGCGAAGTGCGATTGCCCCTCTACGAGATATGATGGAAAAAGAAGAAATAGTACCTGAAGTAAAACAGCAAGCACAAGTTGCAATTCAGGTCTTAACATAAAAAATACCGGTACCAATTAATTATTAATCAAAATTCAAAATCAATATAAAATGAAAACGATCATAACAGGACTAATACTCTTAATGTGCTTTCATGTGAAGGCGCAGAAGACATTTAACTATTCAATTAAAGGAAATGCAGCAGAAACGTGGCTGGTGATAGAAAATCTTTCCTCAGACATTGTGATTGAGGGAACATCCGGAACGGAAATTAAAATAGAAAGCAAAAACTATAAAGGCTTGCCTGAAAAGGCGAAAGGACTAAAGCCCTTATCTGCAACCGGACCTGAAAATACTGGTGTTGGTCTTAGCATAAAGCAAGAAGGAAATACTATATCCTTATCTGGAGCACATCGCGAAGCAGACAATGCAGATTATGTAATGTATTTACCCAAAAACCTGAGAGTAAAACTGGATTACAACAGCTGGCAAGCAGGGGATGTAGTCATTAAAAACATGGCCGGGGAAATTGAAGCGAAGAGTCAGGTGGGAGATTTGGAATTCATAGATGTTACCGGACCGATTGTAGCACACACATTAAGCTCAGACCTTGAGGTAACGTTTACTTCTCTCTCAAGTACATCACCAACTTCTTTGAGTTCTACCAGTGGTGATATAGATGTCACATTCCCACCTTCTGTCAAGGGAACATTTAAAATGTCGACTGTTTCAGGAGGGGTGTATACGGGCTTTGATTTTGACTTTGGTGAAGATGCAAAGTTGAGCAGAGTAGGAGGCCAGAACGCAACCGGCAAACTAAACGGCGGTGGAGTGGAAGTTTCTCTGAAAACAGTGAGCGGCGATATCTACATCAGAAAAGCGGAATAAGATGAAAGCGATAAAAGGACTAATGATAATGCTGTGCCTGATAACCTTTGGGTTGTCAGCACAGCCAAAAAAAGTGACTGAGTCAGTTGATGTGACCGGCCAAAGCATGCTGGATCTGGAATTTGACTTTGCGGACGACATCATTTTTAAGACATGGGAGAAAAATGAGGTGATGGTGGAGGTGATGGTGGAAATAAACGATGGAAAAGACAATGATATCTTCACGCTCTCTTCAGAGAAGTCTACATCTACCATTTACATTGAGATGGATTCAGATATGTGGAAGAAGATCAGCAAAGAAAAAGACGGGAAGTGGAAGAATTGCAGTTACACGTCGACCATTAACTACACCGTTTATTTGCCTAAGAATTTAGCTGTTCGTGCGGAAACCATTTCAGGCGACTATGAATTCGAGTACTTCGGTTCAGAAATGAAACTGAAGACTATATCAGGAGCAATAGATGTCACCATACCGGCATCAAATGGCATGGATTTTAAAGCGAAAACGATATCCGGGGAGATTTATTCAGACATAGAGATTGAATATCCCTATGGTAAAGAAGGTCTCAGACAGATTGTCGGTCAGGATATTCACGGCAGAATAAGCAATGGTGGAGAGGAATCTTCTTTTGAAACCATAAGCGGAGATATTTTTTTGAGGAAAGGCTAAGTAGCTATTCTAAACAGCATGATGAAGCGATCTTAAGGATGAGATTGCTTCGTCATTCTTCCTCGCAATTACAGAAGTTATATTAAGCGCCTGCAGTTGTCTTTTGAGATCCAATATTAGATAATGTCATCGCCAGCGAAGCACGGTGATCTTAACATTGAGATGGCTTCACCTTCATCCTTCAGGTTCGCAATGACGAAAACAAGTTTATTCAGAGCTACAATTATTAGCCCTAATCAAACTAGAGTTACGTCATCGCGAGCGAAGCGCGGCGATCTTAAAATTAAGACTGAGAACCAAAATGCAGTTAATCAAACTGTTTACCATTTACTTATATCATCAAATAGATCTTTCCATTGAGGATTAAGCCGATTGATAAGATCAATTTTCCTTTGCCTGGACCCAGCCTTCAGTTGGTGCTCTCTAGAAATAGCCTCTTCGATTGAGTGGTATAACTCAAAATAAACAAGCTTAGTCAGGTTGTACCTCGCAGTAAAACTTCTTTTATATCTCTTTTCTTTGTGATCCACTATTCTTGGATATAGTTCAGATGTCACTCCTACGTAAAATGTAGTGTGGTTTTTATTAGTCAGAATGTAAACACCTCCTCCTTTTTCCATTTAAAGTTGGTTTTGTATTTAATGAAGATTGAGATTGCTTCGTCATGTTCCTAGAAATGATATGTTGTTAACATAACCTAACCGATAACGTCATCGCGAGCGAAGCGCGGCGATCTTACTATTGAGATTGCTCCACCTTCATGCTTCAGGTTCACAATAACGATTACAAGACAGATTGATATTATTTTTTCTCCCTCAAAACCACCAACCGATCATCCATTACTGTACCAATGAAAAGCAAGTCCTTGTAAGGTGCAGCCACACTACTGGCGGAAATAAACGACCCATCATTTTCATACAAGCTTTCCACCTCATCCCCATTCGTAATTTTGATTACTTCAGAAGGGGCTTTTTCTTTCTTACCACCGGCATAAGCAGCAAAGGCAAGTAAGTTTGGATGTGACCCTATCCATAAGTTTCCTTCTTCATCAAGCTCTATGTTATCTATGCCTGTTCCTACGCTCAGGTCACGATCAAAAGTGAGTGAACCCCCGTCTTCGATGGTATAATATTTCACCTTAAAGCTGCGAGGAGAAGCCACCAGCAGCTGATTTCGATCTTTGGAAATATTAATACCGTTTGCATAGGCGATCCCATCGGCCACCTCCTGATACCTTCCATCATAATACACGACATTGGAGACACCCAGTCCTAAATAGTTTTCAGCAAGTCGACCCCAATAACTGGTGTATCCATGATCATTGGTGAAGTAGAAGGATTCTTTATCAAGTGCCACTACATCATTGGGGCTGATCATGCTTTCATCACGAAAAGTAGCCATGTACACCAGGCTGTCATTCCCAAAAAGCTCAAACTTTTCGATCGTATGTCCACGAGCATGATTCACAACCAGGATTTGATAGTGTGCAGAGTCCAGCTTAAGCAAGCTGATGCCATGTGGATAGAAAGGCAGCTTGTAATTGGTAGTCAGCTGGATGGGTTCAAAGTTTCCGGAATCTAAATCAAGGTAGTATAGATGTCCTTGAGAGGGGTTGCCATCTCTCCTACCCATACGATCATCTTGTGAGATGATCATGAATCCATCCTCATAGTTGATGGTAAAGTCTTCAGCTCCTTTCATCGGAATCTCTGCAATAACCGCATAGCTTTCAGTGTTATTAACTTCGTGGAAGTAGCCGGTTGAGCTGAATGTGTAGAAAACAAATGCAGCGATCAGTGCCGCAATGACCAATAGGGTGAGTAAAAACTTTTTCATAGTGATTAAAGGTGTAATCCATAAAAGTAGAAAATCTTTTCTTTCAACATTAATCAGTCTGCTGATAATCTTTTGTGGATGCGGGGATGACGAAATTCAACTTCCCGATAAGCTATTAGAAGGCACGATCAATGGTGAAGAATGGAGCTATAAATCAGCTAATGGATATCTTGTTTCATCCGATTTACAATACCGTGTACGTTTTCTTTCCTCCGAAGAAACGGTAAAAGATCCCTGTACGCTACCGACTCCAACATTGGCGCATGTAAAAGCGATATTTCGTCCGGCTGAGCGGAGCTATTTTATAGCACCACAGGCAATAGATAACAACCAGGTGCAGGTATCTTTTGAAGTTTCCACCTCCCAAAACCTCATAGCCACAAGTGGCTTTATGGAAATCTATGCGATCGAAAACCAGGTGATCATTGGTTACTTACAAGCCTATTTGGATGACGATCATTCCGTAGAAGGATCTTTTCAAATTCGGTTGTGTAATTAGTTGATAGTTTAGTTATTTGTCAGGATATTATATTAGAGGCTGACATGAAACACTATTTTATTCTTGCTTTTATTGCACTTTCTGCGTGCAAAAGCACACACGATAGCATTCAAGTGACCCCTGAAAGACGATCTGGTGGATCATTTAAACTGGACCCAAGGCTTGCATACAATTACCATACTAAAGAAAAGATTCCTACAGATCGTTTTCTTAAAATGGTACAGGGAGGAGTTTTTACTGTTCATCCTGAGTTTGATAGTTACGGAAAGGTCGCTAAGTTCTACTACGATACTACGGGTCATAAAGGACCTCTTGATCCTCCTAAGGTTCTTGAAATTGGAAAGCCTTTTCCAGAATTTAATGTGACAACTATCAACAAAGAAAAAATCAGGTTTGATGAGCTGAAGGGAAAACACATGGTTGTACGATTCGAGCTGTTCCCTGATAATTACGATTTTTCGAATGATGCGTTATTGGACTTGGAAGATGAGATGTCCATTTTTGGGTCAGACCTAGTGGGATTGATGATTTTTAGAGGTTCTGATAGTCCTTTAAAGTCGTTACAAGTCCCGGGAACAACGTTTGATTATTTCATACAGAATAGTAATTTTTTTCATCGATATGGTGTAACCAAAATACCAACCACTGTGGTAATTGATAAAAAGGGAATAGTGGTAGGTCTCTTTGAGTATGAAGAAAACATTGATCTTTCGATTCTGGAATGACTAATTGATTTTTGATAAACTACTGAATTATTAAACAGCATAATGAAACGATCAATAAGACTTTTCTTAGCAACAGTTTTCGTCTTGAATATTACAAGTATCCAAGCACAGAAGATATATGAAAAAAAAGCGACAAGTAATTTTCAAATAGACCCTAATCGGGTTTACAATGCGCATACTGGGAAGAAAATAGAACCAAAGAAGTTCATTTCTATGATACAGGGGAAACCATTTAGTATAGATACTGAAATCGATAGCTATGGAAGAATAGCGAAGTTTTTATATGACACAACGGGAAGGACTTTCCTAAAGCAACCAGAAGAAAACTTTGAAGTCGGCGAATTATTTCCGCCATTTAATATTACGACTGTCAGAAAAAGAGAGCTTAGTTTTGATGAGCTCCGTGATAAAAAAGTGGTCGTGAGGTTCGAGATGTTTGCGGATAAGTATGATTTTTCAAACCAAGCTTTAAGGACACTTGAAAATCAAATGAAAGCAGGCAAAGACGAATATGTTGGTGTTATGTTCTTTCATGGCATTCAGGAGGAATTGGATACGATAGACACGAAAGGCACAACCTTTCACTTAGTTCTTCAGGGGGTCAACTTTCATCAGCGATACGGAATCACTAGCTTTCCTACAACCATACTCCTTGATGAGCAAGGGGCAGTTACAGAGATATTTAGAGGAAGCGAGAAGGTTGATTTGAAATCACTCAAATAAAAAAAAGGGAGCAATCGCTCCCTTTCTGTTTCTTAAGCCTCTGCTTCTATTGCTTCTTCCACGTCTTCATATTCACTCAGCGGCAAACAGCTACACATCAGGTTTCTGTCGCCATAGGCACTGTCTACCCGGCTAACTGACGGCCAGAATTTATTCTCTTTCACGTATGGAGCTGGGAAGGCTGCCTTTTCTCTAGAGTATGGATACTTCCACTCATCTGCAACCAACACCTTGTACGAATGAGGCGCATTTTTTAGTGGGTTGTCTTTGGCATCTGCTACTCCATCAATCACTTCTTGTACCTCTGCTCGAATAGCAATCATGGCATCACAGAATCGATCCAGCTCATCTTGAACCTCACTCTCTGTAGGCTCAATCATCATGGTGCCCGGTACCGGGAACGAAACCGTTGGTGCATGAAACCCATAGTCGATAAGGCGCTTCGCAATATCTTCTACCTCAATTCCCGACTTCTTAAAGTCACGGCAATCGATGATCAGTTCGTGCGCATTTCTTCCTTTATCATTTGCGTAGAGTACCGGAAAATCATCTTTTAATCTTGCAGCGATATAGTTTGCATTCAGGATCGCCATTTTTGTAGCGTTAGTCAGCCCGTGTGCTCCCATCATCGCAATGTATGCGTGAGAGATTGGGAGAATACTCGCACTACCATAAGCAGCAGCAGAAACAGCCGGGTTGCTGTTGTGCTCTGTTACATGACCAGGCAGATATGGGGTCAAATGTTCAGCAACACCGATTGGTCCCATACCTGGGCCGCCCCCACCATGAGGGATACAAAATGTTTTGTGGAGGTTTAGGTGACACACATCCGCACCGATAATGCCGGGAGAGGTTAGCCCCACCTGAGCATTCATATTTGCTCCATCCATGTACACCTGTCCGCCATTTTCATGGATGATGTTGCAGATCTCAATGATTTCTTCTTCAAACACCCCGTGAGTGGATGGGTAGGTTACCATCAGGGCTGCAAGCTCATCTTTATGAGCTTCTGCTTTTTCTCTAAGATCCTCAACGTCGATGTTACCGTTCTCGTCACACTTTACAATCACTACGCGCATTCCTGCCATCACTGCACTGGCCGGGTTTGTTCCGTGCGCAGATGATGGAATTAAAGCCACATTTCTGTTAGGCTGTCCGGTTCCCTCCAGGTAAGACTTGATCACCATCAGGCCGGCATACTCTCCTTGTGCTCCGGAGTTTGGCTGGAATGAAACAGAATGAAAGCCTGTGATTTCCACTAACCAGTCGTGCAGCTCATTGATCATGACACCATATCCTTCTGCCTGATCTTTCGGTGCAAACGGGTGAATGTTTGCAAACTCAGGCCAGGTTACAGGGATCATCTCTGTAGTTGCGTTCAGCTTCATCGTACATGACCCAAGAGAAATCATGGAGTGCACCAATGAAAGATCTTTGTTCTCCAGATACTTCATGTAGCGAAGCAACTCATGCTCCGAGTGATATTGATTGAAAATGGGGTGTTCGAGATAAGGAGTTTTTCTTCTTAATGAAGAGGGGTACTCAACCTCAAAATCTTCGACGATTGGTGCTTCAAAAGCGTTACCCAGTCTTGCGAAAAGCTTCACCACCTCATTAGCGTCTGCTACTGTATGCGATTCGTCAAATGAAATGCCCACACCATCATCAAAGTACCGGAAGTTGATTTCGCTTCTGTGACTTAATTTTTTTAAATGAATGATTTGCTCAGAGTCAAGCGGAATTCTAAGCGTGTCAAAGAAATACGTATTCTGATTTTCAAACCCGTATTGGGCGATGGTATTTGCCGTCTCTTTTGCTAAACCATGCGTTCTGGCTCCAATTTGCTTTAGTCCCTCAGCACCATGATACACAGCATACATGCCTGCCATTACTGCAAGGAGCACCTGCGCAGTACAAATGTTAGATGTTGCTCGCTCTCTTTTAATGTGTTGCTCCCTGGTTTGAAGGGCCATTCGATATGCAACATTTCCGTGTGCATCTTTTGATGCTCCGATGATTCTGCCGGGGATCGATCTTTTGTAAGCATCGCGTGTTGCGAAGAATGCGGCGTGTGGACCACCATAACCCATTGGCACACCAAATCGCTGACTGGTGCCAACAACAACATCCACACCCCATTCACCAGGGGCAGTCAGCAACGTCAATGCCAAAAGGTCACTTGCGCATGCTGTAAAGACATTATTCTCCTTCGCGGCAGCCACTATTGGCGACCAGTCTTTTACGGCACCAGAATTATTTGGATACTGGAAGAAAATTCCAAAAATCTCCGGAGAGGAAATATCGGTATTGGCCAAATCAACAACCTCTAGTTCAATACCGAAAGGCAGAGCTCTTGTCTTAAGTACTTCCAGGGTTTGAGGAAATACCTCTTCGTCTACAAGGAATTTATTAGATGATTTTTTTTCTCCTTTTCTTAGTCCATAAAGCATGCTCATGGCTTCAGCCGCTGCAGTTGCCTCGTCTAGTAGCGATGCATTGGCTATTTCCATACCTGTCAGATCAATCACCATGGTCTGGAAATTGATAAGAGCCTCTAGTCGTCCCTGAGCAATCTCAGCTTGATAAGGCGTGTAGGCAGTGTACCAACCCGGGTTTTCCATGATGTTCCGCTGAATAACCGTAGGAACCACACAGTTGTAATACCCCTGACCAATGAAGGATCTAAAGACCTTGTTTTTATCAGCCACCTTTTGCATTCGATTCAGGTATTCGAATTCATTTAAGGAAGGCGGAAGGTCTAATGGGGTTTTCTTTAAAATTGGCGCAGGGATGGCTTCAGAAATAAGCTCATCTACAGAAGATAACCCAATGGCTTCCAACATACTGGTAACCTCCTCATCGGAAGGGCCATTGTGGCGTCTTTCAAACTCTACGCGATCATTCAGATTCAATTTCATCAGGGACTTGTTTAAGAGGCCGCAAATTTACTTCAAGGCACTCACTACAAAAAGTATTTTATCGGTAACCATTAGTGTAATTGTATAGTTTGGCCGAATCAAAATTATTTAGTTTTAGGCCTGATTTTTAACACGTTATATCAAAATGAGAAAATTTACTTACGCACTGGGCTTATTAGTAGCGATTGGACTATTTGCACAGGATAAAACGGCAATGAAGTTTGCAAAGACAATTACTGCCAATGATTTGAAAGAACACCTTTCAGTATTGGCTTCAGATGAATATGAAGGTCGTGAGACCGGGAAGAAGGGACAAAAAATGGCAGCAAAATATATCGCAGATCATTTTAAGTCGTTAGGGTTTGAAGCTCCGGTAGATGGATCACACTTCCAAAAATTCAATTTGACCGAAGCGACCATCGGAAATGTGTACTTCCGAAAAGGCGAGGAAAAAAAGATAGGGTTTGAAAATTTTGTTTATTACTCAAGTGCGGAAACTTCAGGAGAAGAGTACATTCAGTTGATTATGGCTGATGAGGAAAATGAAGACCTGGATTATGAGGGGAAATACATTGTATATGTAGCCGAACAACTGGGAGGATTACAGGAGAAAGCCCAGAAAGCAGAAGAAGCCGGCGCGGCAGGTGTATTCTTTGCTTTGGAGAACGAGGATGAATTTCAGTCAATGATTACAAGGTATGGCCCATACTTGAAACGTCCATCTTTAAAAATGGAAGGAAGAGACAACAGCGCCACAAAGCTGGTGATTGCCAATAAAGAGCTGGCCGGATGGTTATACGAAAAAGCGTTTGAAGAAATAGAGGCAGGAGAGACTGCAACGGTGATCTTCAATGCGGATTATCTGGATAAGCCGGTGGAAACAGAAAATGTACTTGGCTTCTTAAAGGGGTCCGAAAAGCCCGAAGAGGTTTTGGTGATTACCGCACACTACGACCATGTAGGGATAATAAATGAAGAAATCCACAATGGGGCGGATGACGATGGGTCAGGAACGGTTTCTGTTTTAGAGATTGCAGAAGCATTTGCACAAGCAAGCAAAAAGAAAAAGGGACCTAAGCGAAGCATACTGTTCATGACCGTAACTGGTGAAGAAAAAGGACTTCTTGGGTCACAATATTATACTGACACAGATCCTATATTTCCATTGGAGAATACTGTAGCAAACCTAAACATTGACATGGTGGGAAGAATTGATGATGCGCATGCGGATAATTCGGATTACATCTATGTGATTGGTTCTGATAAATTATCTACGGAGCTTCACGAGCTTTCAGAGGAGGTTAACAGCACATACACGAATCTGGAGTTGGATTACACCTACAATGATGAAAATGATCCAAACAGATTCTATTATCGTTCAGACCACTACAACTTTGCAAAGAACAACGTTCCGATTATATTCTACTTTAATGGAACACATCCGGACTATCACAAACCGACTGATACGATAGAAAAGATCGCATTTGATACAATGGAGAAGAGAGCGAGATTGGTTTTCTATACAGCATGGGAAATAGCAAACCGCGAGGAAAGAATAGAGGTAGATAAGTAAGAGTGGGAGAGTTGTGAGGAAATTGATCATTGTGGGGCATTCGCCCCACAAGATCTTTTCAACCAGCTATGGAAAGAAAGACTAAAAAATCCATCTTTCTAATACAATTATAATTATTTAATGTGGTTTCCATGAAAGTTTTGGTTTAAAAATATCGCTAAAACTGTTTTATCATGATTTTACACCTCTAAAAACGTTGATTTTGAGCTGGTTATGATCTTTATTTTTGAGACAAAAGGTTTCTCAATCTCAACTCAAGAATTGTAGATTTGGCCTAAAATGTCGGAGAAAGAAAGTTTGGTTTCCATTATAGTCATATAAATTCTTAAAATATTAACAATGTATTTGATTAAAGGAGCACATATCGTTAATGAGGGTAAGGTTTTTACCGGAGATGTACTGATTAAAGAAGACCGTATAGAAAAAGTTGGTGACAGCTTGTCTGTGGAGGAAAATTGTCAGGAAATCGATGCAAACGGGTTGCATTTATTTCCGGGAGTGATTGACGATCAGGTGCATTTTCGAGAACCGGGACTTACACATAAAGGCGATATTTTCACTGAATCTCGGGCTGCAGTGGCCGGAGGGGTCACGTCTTTTATGGAGATGCCCAATGTAGTGCCTCAAACAATCACGCAGGGGCTGTTGGAAGCGAAGTATCAAATAGGAGCAAAAAATGCTTTGGCAAACTACTCCTTCTACATGGGGAGTACGAATAATAACCTGGATGAAGTGTTAAAAACAGATCCGGCATCTGTCTGCGGCATCAAAATATTCATGGGTTCCTCTACCGGGAATATGCTTGTGGATGATCCTCAAACATTGGAAAATATCTTTAGAAATGCTCCTATTCTAATTGCAACTCACTGTGAGGACGAAGCAACCATTCAGGCAAATACCGAAGAATATGTAGAAAAATACGGAGAGGAAATACCATTTAAGTATCACCCGATTATTCGAAGTGAGGAAGCGTGTTATCTATCTTCATCGAAAGCCATAGAGCTAGCTAAAAAGTGCAATACGCGTTTGCATATCCTGCATATTTCAACAGGAAAAGAAACCAACCTTTTTACCAATGAAATACCTCTGGGCCAGAAGCGAATAACCTCCGAGGCATGTATTCATCATTTGTGGTTTTCCGATCAAGACTATGATGAAAAGGGAGCATTTATTAAATGGAACCCTGCAGTGAAAACAGCCAATGATCGCGATCAGATATGGAAAGCATTGCTTGATGATCGCATAGATGTGATTGCAACGGACCATGCACCACATACCCTCGATGAAAAACAAAATCCGTACATGAAAGCTCCTTCAGGGGGTCCGTTAATTCAACATACACTTACTGCGATGTTGGATTTTTATCATGATGGTAAAATAACTCTTGAAAGAATCGCCGAAAAGATGTCTCATGCAGTAGCAGAGTGCTTCGAAGTAAAGGAGCGAGGTTATATCCGAGAAGGATATAAAGCAGATTTGGTATTGGTAGACCTAAACAAGCCATGGACGGTAGAGAAAGGAAATATCCGTGCAAAATGTGGCTGGTCACCTTTTAATGGGCACACATTCAAATCATCGATTGAGAAAACATTTGTATCCGGCCACTTGGCTTACACTGATGGCAAATTAGATGAAAGTCGAATGGGTCAACGACTTGCTTTTGATCGAAAATAAACGTTTGCAGATTTATACAGAGGTATTACCTTTGCACTCCTTTTCGGGATTACCTGAAATATACGGTGGTTGTAGTTCAGTTGGTTAGAACGCCTGATTGTGGTTCAGGAGGTCGCCGGTTCGAATCCGGTCTTCCACCCAAAAATTTGGAACAAATTTTTGCCCTGACAAGCTTGTCTTCGTCAGGGCTTTTTATTTTCAGCGGATGTACTTCGTATATATACTACACTCCAAGTCTTGTAATAAATATTACAAAGGCCAGACCAACGATCTTGATGATCGCCTTAAGAGGCACAATTCAGGGTATGAAAATACTACATCCATGTGTAGGCCATGGAAAATGGTCTGGAACACGAGAAAGGAAACAAGGGCAGAAGCTGTTGCGCTGGAAAGAAAATTGAAGAATTTGAACAGAGAACGACTGGAAGCTTTTATGAAAAAATATTCTTAGGAGTCTTCCATCAAGGCGCAAGGCCTTGATACCTTCCCTTGGTCGGTACCACAAAAATTTGGAACAAATTTTTGCCCTGACAAGCTTGTCTTCGTACCCTGTCCTGACAGGTCTGCCTCGTCAGGAAGTGCTTTTTATTTTCAGCGGATGTACTTCGTATATATACTACACTCCAAGTCTTGTAATAAATATTACAAAGGCCAGACCAACGATCTTGATGATCGGTTGAAGAGGCACAATGCCGGGTATGAAAATGCTACATCCAAGTGTAGGCCATGGAAAATGGTCTGGAACACGAGAAAGGAAACACGGGCAGAAGCTGTTGCGCTGGAAAGAAAATTGAAGAATTTGAACAGAGAACGACTGGAAGCTTTTATGAAAAAATATTCTTAGGAGTCTTCCATCAAGGCGCAAGGCCTTGATACCTTCCTTTGGTCGGCACCACAAAAATTTGGAACAAATTTTTGCCCTGACAAGCTTGTCTTCGTACCCTGTCCTGACAGGTCTGCCTCGTCAGGAAGTGCTTTTTATTTTCAGCCGATGTACTTCGTATATATACTGCACTCCGAGTCTTGTAATAAATATTACAAAGGCCAGACCAACGATCTTGATGATCGCCTTAAGAGGCACAATTCAGGGTATGAAAATGCTAAAGCATAGTTGACAGTTAGCTATCCCCTACTAACGTCTTCTTCATCAAAAAGAGGAGGTTTTCAATTCATCTTTCTTTACAGAACGCCCCATTTTTCCAACCCACTTTTTGGATATAAGTGAGAATAGGGGACTTCCAATAGCAGAAGGCAAAAGCCATAAAAGCCATTGATAAGAGCTATTAGGCATAAATAGATTAGGATTCTGAACGGCAAAAGCAGTGATCGCTGCGATATAGCTTCCCCCCATTGCACCTATATGCTGTTTGATCCACCATGTTTTCTCCATTTCAGGCTTTTTGATAAAAAACCTAAGGTCCTGAAAACCTGAGTGTAGGGTGAAAAACCCAAATATGAAGCACAAAAACGCGAGTATTGGGTTTTCAGTGTTGAGAAACAGATAAACGGCATAAATCATAAGGCCGAGCCCGAAAAGGAGTGTAAGGGCTGCTACAAACCAATCATACCATTTTTCAGTCCCTACTTCTTTTCTTTTTAACACCCTCACACCGGAGAAAGAGGCATAAAAAGTAAGTACTGCTATGACCATCAAAAATGCGCTAAACCGATAGAAAAGAATGATGCCCCAAGCACTAAGACATATCCACCACATTGCTCCAACATAAATCCTACCCAGCATGATATGATTCTTGTTCCCCTTCCGACGTAGTATTTGAACAAGCCCGAGAAGAAGCACAGTCCCGCCACAAAGGATATGAGATATAAGCAGAAACTTTTCCATTTGCTTTTTTAGCAATTCAAATGGATAATTATACAGTTTAAAAAATTCTTGGACTGAACTGTTGATTTATCAGGATGAATTGTAGATGGAGAACTAATTTGACTTTATGTATCAGCTTTTATCTCGGATTTCCAACAAATACTTTAGCAAACACAACCACCATCTATTTAAGTGGGGATTCAATCTCTCACCAATGTATAGAAGGACTACAGGACGTGTTACGAAAGTTTCACCGGAATTTATGAGGGTGGAAATAAAGATTCCAATTTCATATAAAAACAAGAATTATGTGGGGACGATATTTGGAGGCAGTCTTTTTGCAGCCACAGACCCCATTTATATGGTGCAGCTCATTCAAATTTTAGGAAGAGAATATGTGGTTTGGGATAAATCCTCAACGGTTAAATTCAAACGTCCGGCCTCTTCAGATGCATATGCCTTATTCCAGTTTACTGAGGACGAAATCAACAACCTCAAATCAAAGATTGCTCACGAAAAAGAAATGGACCTCACCAAAATGGTTCATTTAAAAAGCAAAGAAGGTAAAGTCTTCTGCGAAATAGAAAAAGTACTTTATGTGGCAGATAAGGAGTACTACAAGCAGAAACGGAAGACAAAACCTAACTCTTGATCGGCATACGTTTAAATTCTTTTGTTCGATCAAAAAGGTAACGATATGTGTGATGAGTCTTCACCACATCACCGCCAACCTGCTCTACCACTTTGATCATTTTTGGATTAAAATCGCCAATCCAATTCATTTCCAGCTGCTCGTATCTTGTGTATGTTTCCTGCACGACATCTCTTATTGCCATAATCAAGGCACCATCCACTCCTTTGCCCTGATGCTCCGGGGAAATGCCAAACACTAGCCCGATCATTTTCTTGTTGGTCTTCATCAGTTTATGGTAAAGAAACTTGAGTTTCCCTATTAAATCCAGCTTTCCGTTCACATGTTTGAATACCTGGTTCAGCTCCGGGATATTGATATAAAAACCAACCGGTTTATCCTTATGGTATCCGAACCACATGATCTTTTCATCCATGATTGGCCTCATCTTTTTGATGATTGCATTGGCTTGTGCAGAGGTCATTTCAGCCACACCGGGGTGTCGTGCCCAAGCATCATTATAAACCGTTCTAAAATCCTCGGCGTATTTTTTTAGCTTCTTTTTTTCAATGTGCCTAAAAGAATAGTTTTTATCTTTTTGTGCAACCTCGGCTTTTTCATACAACCGGTCACTTAAAGGGTCCATAACCTGACGACCAAACGTAAACTGCTTGAAGTATACTTGAAACCCATAATTTTCAAAAAGCTGCTGGTAATAAGGAAAATTGTAGTTGCACTGATAATTTGGTGGACGATCAAACCCATCGACTAAAAGGCCCCACCAGGTATCACGATCTCCAAAATTGATGGGACCATCCATGGCCTCCATCCCTCGCTCCTCCAACCATTTTTTACCTGTATCCAAAAGCAAGGTTGCCGCATCCTGATCATCAATACATTCAAAGAAGCCAACACCACCGGTCGGTTGGTCATTGTCTTTGTTCATGGTTTTCTTATTGATGAAAGCGGCAATACGACCCACTGTTTTGTTATCATCATTTTTAAGGACCCACCGTGTGCATTCACCATGGCGGAAGAATTTATTCACATTCGGGTCAAAAACTCCATTGATATCTTTATCCAGCGGACGAATCCAGTTTTTCTCATTCTTGTAAAGTCGAACGGGGAACAGTAAGAACTCTTGAGCTGTTTTTTTATCCTTAACTTCAATTACGCGCATTGACACAAAATTTTTGGCAAATAAAACACTAATCTAACATGAAGAAAATTGGAATATTAGGATCGGGGGTTGTGGGACGCACCCTCGCCGATGGATTTATCAAACATGGATACGAGGTAAAAATCGGAACCAGAGACGAAAGTAAGCTTGAGGACTGGCTAAAAGAGGCAGGAAACAAGGGGAGTACCGGATCATTTGAAGCTGCAGCAGACTTTGGTCAAATAGTGGTTTTAGCTGTAAAAGGCCATGCCGCCTCGGATGTTTTGAAAATGGCTGGGCAAGGAATTGATGGAAAAGTAGTGATTGATGCAACCAATCCAATCGATGAAAAAGCAGGTCCGGTAAACGGGGTGTTGCAATTTTTCACCGACATCAATCGATCCCTAATGGAAGACCTACAGGAATCTCATTCTGATTCCCATTTTGTGAAATGCTTTAGTTCGGTAGGGGCACATTTGATGGTGAATCCTGAAATAGGTGGAGGGCAGAAACCCACCATGTTCATTGCCGGGAACGATGATTCAGCAAAGCAGGAAGTGACAACAATCCTTGATCAATTTGGTTGGGAAACCGAAGACATGGGTAAAGCGGAAGCAGCACGGGCGATAGAGCCACTGTGTATGCTTTGGTGCATACCCGGCTTCAAAGACAATAAATGGTCACATGCTTTTAAACTACTGAGATAATGAGAAAAAGAATAATTGTTACGGGTGGAAACAGAGGGATTGGTAAGGAAATCTGCAGACAGCTGGTAGATCTTGGACACGATGTTGTACTTACAGCGAGATCAGTAGAAAAAGGAGAAGATGCAGCCATAGAGGTCGGAGCAAAATTTCGAGAACTAGATGTCTCTAATGAAGAAAACATCCGAGAGTTCGTTCATAAATATAAAGATGAGATCGGTGAATTGGATGTATTAATCAATAATGCAGCGATCATGGTCAGCGATGGAAAAGACGTGCTTGATATTGATCTTGATGTTGTTGAAAAAACAGTTCGGACAAATGTTTATGGACCCTGGCATCTTATTCAGCAGTTATCTCCACTGTTGGAAAAATCGGATGATGGTAGAGTTATTAATATTTCCAGTGGTATGGGTGCAATAGATGACCTGAGTGGTAATCACCCATCGTACCGAATATCTAAAACAGCCCTAAATGCACTCACGATCATGGCACATGATAGAATCGGAGCAAGCGTAAAAATAAATTCCATGTGTCCAGGGTGGGTTCGTACAGACATGGGAGGAGATGGGGCTTCCAGGCCGGTTGAAAAAGGAGCAGAAACAGCGGTGTGGTTAGCTACTGCAGACGAGATTCCAAATGGAAAATTTTTGAGGGATAAACAGGTGATTAGCTGGTGATCAACAATTGATGGTGTCATTGCAAACACCATTGATTAGGTCTTCGGATGCCTCTACACCATTTATCAAAATGGTTTCTCCATCCTTAACAAAACCGATAAGATATCCCTTCAGCCTATTGCTGATTTCAGGCAGTGCATCGTTCACGATATATTGATTTTCTCCAGAGTAGAGAGTAAGTGAACTTACCTCGTCTGGGTTTTCCACCACAACCCAGGTGTAAAAGTCCTTAATCACAATATTTACACCTGCTGCAAGAATGACTGAGTCTATTCGAATTTGATTTGACCCATCAGATATGCTTTCGTAAATAGCAATGTTGTACTCGTCAGAAGCAAATTCGCCATTAGGAGGGGCGATACAAGAAGCAGCTGCACAGCCTTCATCATTGCATCCGGAGAGGCTAACAATCAAGAGACATAGGAAAAAGAGATTTTTCATCAAGATCTATTTTTATCATAGACACCTAATGTATGAAATCAGTTGAGCATTGTAGAAAAGATTTAATCTACTTTAACAAATGAATAGTCATCCAAGTCCCAATCAATGACCAATCCCCTTCCCACGCCCTTAGCCACTTGGACGCCATATAAATGATGGACCAAATAAAGAGCTACATCATATGATTTGGCTCCACCAGCAGAGGTTAGCAGATTGTCATGATGAATGAAAGACACGTCTTCATGCACTTTTAGTGTAGGAAACGTCTTACGATATCGATCAATATCAGATGGAAAAGTGGTGGATTCTTTGCCTTCCACTAAGCCTGCCTTTGCCAAAACAAATGCTCCATCGCAAAGAGACATGACATAGTCGGCTTTTGATCCGGTTTCAGATACCCACTGAATAAGTGTTTCATTTTCAAGGTCTGAGTCCATGTTGTGTTCAGCACTGGGCACAACCAAAATGTCTATTTCAGGTATGTCTTTACTGTTAAATGAGTAATCCGGTAGTATTCTCAGTCCCTCGAATGAAGTTATTGTATCCATTGTCTCAGCAACAGTAAACACTTGAATGCCTCCTTCAGTATGAAAAACAGTGTGCTGAAAGATGTCATAAGGAGCCATTAGCTCAGAGTTATAGACTCCATCGATCATCAAAAAGGCAGCATTGAATGATTGCCCTTCTGCAACAGGCTCAATGGTTATTTGCTTTTTTTCTTTTGGTGCGTTGCAACAGATCAGCCCGGCAACACACAGAAATGATACAAATACTTGCTTCATGTGTTAAAGATATGCACACATCATTGAAGAATGTTCAAAAGCCTTTTTATGTACTGAAATGCATTTTCAATCAGCTTTATATTCGATTAATTTAGCCTTGCACCGAAAATATAAGATTAATGCTAACCTCCCCACCTTCTTTTTCCGACATCAAACGCGCACACCAGCGCATTGCAAAGTACATCTACAACACGCCGGTAATGACCTCTGCCAATCTGGATGAATTGGCAGGGTGTAAGATGTTTTTCAAATGTGAAAACTTTCAGAAGATTGGGGCATTTAAGATGCGTGGGGCAACAAATGCGATATTCAGCTATCGACCGGAAGATCGCACTAATGGGTTTGCATGCCACTCATCGGGCAATCATGGTCAGGCGGTTGCATTAGCGGCTAAGTTGGCGGATTCAAAAGCCTATGTTGTGATGCCAAAAGGAGCACCACAGGTCAAAGTTGATGCAGTGAGAGGGTATGGTGCAGAAGTGATACTATGCGAGCCCACCGAGGAATCACGAGAGTCCACTTGCAATGAAGTAATCGAGAAAACCGGAGCGATTCTCATACATCCTTTCAATGATTATAACATCATCGCAGGTCAAGCTACCGCATCGAAAGAACTAATCGAAGAGGTGGAAAATCTGGATGCCTTGATCGCTCCTGTAGGGGGTGGTGGACTTGCTTCAGGAATGTCACTCGTGTCTCATTTCCTCGACCCGAATTTAGAACTGTATGTAGGAGAGCCGGAAGAAGTGGATGAGTGCTACCGGTCGCTTAAGAATGGTAAAATGGTAGCCAATAAAACAGCCAACACCATCGCTGATGGATTGAAAGCATCCATCGGGCCGAAAAATTTTGAGATTTTGTCCGAACACATCAAAGAGGTCTTATTGGTTTCAGAGGAAGAAATTATTCGAGCGATGAAGCTGATCTGGGAGCGGATGAAAATCGTTATCGAACCTTCTTGTGCCGTTCCTTTTGCAGCTATCTTAAGAAACCCTACAGTGTTTGAAGGTAAGCGTGTGGGCATTATTCTTACGGGAGGAAATGTAGACCTCACCAAGCTTCCATTCTGATGTCCAGAAAAATTTTTGTCATCTGGAACCCCTTTGCCGGAGGTAAAGCACTTAAGATTTGTAAAAAACTATCTGAGAAACTTCATGAACTGCAGATAGAGTATCAGGTATTCGACACGAATGAAAGTAAGAGTGCAACGAAGACCATAACAGAATTTTTGGACTCCTCTTTTACGGACTTGATCATAATTGGTGGGGATGGTACCATCAATGAGTCGGTGAATGGATTGAAATACGATATTCCGGTTTCTATCCTTCCGGCAGGAACCGGAGACGACTTCATCAAGAATGTTTCGATTGGCAAGACACTTAACGAGCAAATCGCGACTGCAATCAATGGAACGGTTAGGCAAATTGACTTAGGTCAGTGTAATGATCGAAAGTTCGTGAATGGTGTGGGCATTGGTTTTGATGGTCAGATTGTGGAAGACATGGCAACAAAACGTGTCCCATTGCTAACCGGCCATGCCGCCTATTACTATCATGTACTCCGCATTTTGGGAGGCTATCGAGAGCGAAGTTTTGATTATCAAATTGATGACCAACCATCTCAAAATGATCTAATCCTACTCACCATTGGTAATGGAACCACTTTTGGAGGAGGTTTCAAATTGATGCCTGAGGCAAAGGTTGATGATGGTCTTTTAGAAATTTGCGAAATAGGAAAAGTATCCGGATTGAGAAGGTTTCTCAACATTCATAAACTATCAAATGGAACACATGGGTCACTGAAAGAAGTCAACTTTTATAAAGCTAAAAGTGTCCTTGTAAATGAGAATGCGATGCTTTTTGCCCATATCGACGGTGAGCGTATGGGTCAACCTCCGTTTGAGATTAAAGTGTTGCCGGAAGCGTTAAAAATTAGGATGTTATGAGATTGAGTTTTTGCATGATATTGATGTCGTTTCTTTTTTTGATGGGGTGCGAAAGCGACTCACTAGAAGGAGATCGCCTTTTGATAAGAATTCATAATTCCAGTGGTCAGATTTTCGAATCAGTTTATGTCAGCAGCGGAGATTCAGATAATACCTATTTAAATATCACTCCTGGAAAATTTTCAAACTATCAACCCTATGAAATTGCTTATCGCTATGGTTATGTGAAGGTCATCTCGTCAGATAAAGAATATGTGATTCAGCCATTCGACTATGTTGGTGAAACACCATTGGGAAATGGGAGATACACATATGCTTTATCTATAGAGTCTGAAAATTTATCCTTGCAGTTTATTGAGGATTAGACTATCCATGAAGCGAATATGCTGATGATAGTGTTAAGAAGAGGATTGATTATTTTGTGTATCACAAACAAGTGGATTTTCGTAGAATTAATAAAAGATTGAAATGAAAATCATCGAAAAATATCAGGAAGAAATACAAGACCTAGCAATTAAAAGCGCTCACTACATCGGTGACTTTGCCATTCGAATAAGCTTTAGTGATGGAGCTGAGAAACTGGTTGATTTCAAACCATTTTTGAATGCGAATAATCATCCAGAAATTAAAAAGTACGAGAAGGAAGAAAATTTTAAGCAGTTTAAAATTGTGAACGGCAATCTTGACTGGAATGATTTTGAATTGTGCTTTCCATTTGAGGACCTTTATCACAATACAATTCTGCACGAAGAATCATCAGCTATTTCCTAAACCTCGCTCTCTTCTTAAACCTCAAATACGCCCATACTGTCACCGCGATCACTCCCAGACTGATAAACTGCGAATGTGAAAGAACACCCTCAATAATATACCCTCGTTCCTCATCACCTCGAAAAATTTCAATAATTCCTCTTCCCACTGCGTATAGAATGATATAAATGAAAAAGAGCTGCCCTTCAAACCGGTTGTGTCGTTTTAGCATGAGCAGCACGATAAGAATACCAAAAATCAATGTCGCAGAATAGAGCTGAGTAGGGTGAAGAGGGGTATTAAGTGGCTCTGCCTGCGAAATTGGATCTGTAAATGTTATACCCCATGGTACATCCGTTGGCAACCCGTGGCAGCATCCGGCAAAGAAGCACCCGATTCTTCCTAATCCATGTATGATACAAGCAGTGATCGCCAGACGATCCATCAATGGCCAAAGTGGCCATTTCTCTCTTTTGAAATACCATACGATTAGTGGAACAGCGAAAAGCAGCGAACCATAAAAAACGAACCCGGTACGGAAGTTTCGCTTCATGTTTTCCCAGCTGCTGAAATAATATCCGGGATCTTCCAGGTAGAAAAGGAGTTTACCGCCAACAAACGCAGAAATTATAACCAGAATAGCCAGGTTCTGAATTTTATCCCTCTCTATTCCTAGGTCTTTTTTGGCCGTGTAGGTCATGTAAAAAAAGCCTAGAGTAGCCCCCAGCATAATCATAAAACCATACGTATGAATGGTGAAATCGCTGATTGAGAATAGTTCTGGATGCATTAATGTTTGATTTTCGTTAAGTGAAAATAGGGGAAAATACCAACAGATTTAAACGCCTTTAGTTACACTTTTGCAGGCTGTAAGAAAAAATCCCTATGAGACTCTTTGATTTATTATATCGCCAACTAGAAGAAAATCCATTGCCTGACGCTTTTGCCCACAAAGTATTGGGTTTTTGGAAAAAGTATAGCACGGTTGACTCCTTGAAAATAGTGAATCAATTAAGTCAAGGGCTCATTGAGCTGGGGATCAAACCCGGAGATAAAATTTCTATTGTTTCAGAGGGTAGACCGGAGTGGGTGTTCGTTGATTTGGCTTGTCAGCATGTAGGTGCAGTTCTTGTTCCGCTTTATCCCACTCTTAGCACACAGGAGTATCAGATGATTCTAAAGGAATCCGAGGTTAAAATGATCTTTGTTTCTAATGGCGTCACTTTGAAGAGCATTAGCAGTGCGGCTCAAAAAATCGGAATTGATTCAATTTTTGCTTTTAATAAAATTGGCGGAGTAAAAAGTTGGCTAGATGTAATGCGCGAGGGTAAGGGAAAGAATAAAGAAGAGCTGGAGCAGCGAATGAAGGATGTAAGAGCGGAAGATATTTGTACGATCATTTATACTTCAGGCACATCCGGTGCACCTAAGGGCGTGATGCTTACTCATACCAACATTGTAAGCAATGTAATAGAGTCTTCTAAAGTAAGCACCCTTGATAAAGGTAAGGATCGAGCGTTGAGTTTCTTACCGTTAAACCACATTTACGAAAAGGCCGGTATCTATATTTATATCTATAGTGGAATTGGCGTTTATTTCGCAGAAAGCCTGGAGCAAATCGCAGACAATCTGAAAGAGGTCAAACCTCATACATTCAATACAGTGCCACGTTTGTTGGAAAAAGTTTATGACAAAATTTTAAAGAAAGGGAGCGAGCTTTCCACCATTAAGAAAGGCATTTTCAACAGAGCAATTTCACTGGGATTAAAATATGATCCCAATAAAAATCAGGGACCTTTATACAACCGACAGCTGTCTGTGGCAAACAAGCTTGTTTTTAGTAAGTGGAGAGAAGCACTGGGGGGAAACATCAAACAAATTCAATGCGGAGCATCTGCTTTACAACCAAGATTGGCCAGGGTCTTCTGGGCAGCCGGTATCCATGTGCTGGAGGGCTATGGTCTAACTGAAACTTCCCCGGTAATTGCTGCAAACCGAATGGATGCCATTAAAATAGGATCTGTAGGTAAAGTGTATGATAATCTTGAGGTGAAACTGGGAGAAGAAAATGAAATTCTGGTCAAGGGTCCATCTGTCATGAAAGGGTACTACAAAAATGAGGAGCTTACGCGAGAAGTGCTATCGGATGACGGCTGGTTCAAAACAGGCGATGTTGGAAAAATAGTGGACGGTTATCTTCACATTACGGATAGAAAAAAAGAGCTCTTTAAAACCTCAGGAGGTTTATACATTGCACCACAACAAGTAGAAAATAAACTCAAAGAAGCCACTATCATTGAACAGGCGATGGTCGTAGGAGAGGGCGAAAAGTTTCCGGCAGTTTTAATCGTTCCAAATATGGACGAGGTACTTACTAAGCTTAGTGGAACTTACTCACTCATGGACTTTGAGGATATGAGACGAGACCCGAAAGTGAGAAAGCTATTTCAAGATGAAATAGACCGTGCCAATGAAATCTTAGGAAAATGGGCTAAAATCAAAGAGTTTAGACTAATAAGCACAAACTGGTCTCCAGAAACTGGTGAACTCACCCCAACTATGAAGCTTAAAAGGCGAGTTATTTTGGAGAAATACAAGCCTATCCTGGATACCATTTACGCCAATAAGTCTGATTTTGACCTCTCAAAATTTGAGAATATGAAGATTGAGGATATGTCGCTTGAAGAGCTTGAGCAATTTGAAAAAATGGAGTCGCTCTGATCAAAAATCTGGCATAAGATTTGAACTTCTTGCTAAAATAATTTTTGCAATGGGCTTAACAAGACTACTTATGATTGTTCTTCTTTTCATAGGATGTAAAGAAGAGCAAGTAATTCCAACTGCTGAAAATGAAATTATCGTTCAGCACCAGCAAAGTGCTTCTAAAACAATCAATGGAAAGGGCTGGGCGGTCACTTTTCTGTCAATCAAAGAGAATTCTCTGTGTCCTCCAAACTCTGAGTGTATTTGGCAAGGCAGATTGGTTGTTGCTTTGAAAATCAATCAGGAAGAGGTTGAGCTCGGCTTGGGCGATCTCACCACAAATTCCGAAACGGAAATAGCAAACCAAATTGTCATTGGAGGTGTAATGGTTACTTTCTCAGAAGCTCATGATTATACTGATACTGCTAAAACGAAAGTTGTTCTTTCTTTTGAGTAGTTAGCTTTTAAATACCGTTTCTTTTCCTTCGCTCCCATCAAATACACGGATGGCTATCACATCTGCTTCCGCTGTTTTATCACCCTCACTTGAATAGAAATCACATTTTAATACCGTTTTTCTTCCTTTAACTTCAATCACCCGGGCTCTAAGTTCCACTTGTGTATTTGGTGTTGGTTTTAGATACTTGACAGTTAGTGTTCCTGTTGCATAACGATACTCAGGTTCAGAATTAAGTGATCGTCCTTCACGTTTATAGGCATCCGCCATTGCAGTACCCATACAGTGGCAGTCAATTAGAGTAGCCATTATTCCCCCGTTCATCAGGTTGCTCCAACCGTGGTACTTTTCTTCCGAACGCCACTTACAGACAGACTCATCCCCTTCCCAGTAGCTTTTGATTTGTAATCCTTCATGATTATGTCCACATCCAAAACAGACGTTTTCAGGCATATGGTCTTGAAAGTATTTTGACCCGCTCATAAAGCAAAGATGTGATATTTAAATCAATTACTGGAGGTTACCATATTGGTAACTTTTTGATTATATTTGCTTTATGAGAGTAATTGCTAAGAAGATTCTCAGGGAGTTTTGGGCTAAACATGAGGACACTGAGCAGGCTCTGAAAACATGGTACAAAGAAGCTTCTAAAGCGAATTGGGAAAGCCCAAACGATATAAAGAGTCAGTATATAAAAGCAAGTATTCTCAAAAACAACAGAGTGGTTTTTAATATATGCGGGAATAGCTACCGATTAATTGTTAAAATTAACTACGATCGATCATGGGTTTTTATCCGGTTCATCGGCACACATAGTGAATATGACAAGGTGGACGCAGAAAACATATAAGGCATGAAGGTAATAAAAACTGAAAAAGATTATTTAGCAGCACTTAAACAGTTAGATGAGTTGTTCGATGCAGAGGAAAATTCAAGCGACGGAGAAAAGGCTGAATTATTGATGATTTTAATTGAAGATTACGAAGAGCGAAATTATCCAGTTGATCCACCAGATCCCATAGAGGCAATAAAATTCAGAATGGAACAATCCGGCATGAAAAATAAAGACCTTGCTCAGGTAATAGGCTACAAGAGCCGTGTTTCAGAGATACTAACGAAGAAAAGGAAACTTACTTTAAAAATGATAAGAAACTTACATGATAAAATGAACATTCCTTATGAATCTTTAATGACTGAATACTAAGTGTATGTACCATACTCTCGACCTCCATTTCCAAAATTACGAGCATGCCATCGCAGCTTTTCTCATTGAAACCAATGATGGGCCGGTACTCATTGAGTCTGGCCCATACAGCACATTCCCTAGCCTGGAAAAAGGACTGGCAGATCATGGCTTTAAAGTAAATGATGTAAAGCACGTCCTACTTTCCCACATCCACTTTGACCATGCAGGTGCGGCTTGGGCTTTTGCAGAAAAAGGAGCCACGGTATATCTGCACCCTTTTGGCCATGACCACATGCACGATCCGACAAAGCTGGTGGCCTCAGCAACAATGATTTATGGTGATCAAATGGATGCGCTTTGGGGTAAAATGGAAGGCATACCAAAAAAAAATCTGAAGGTAATGGAGCATGATGAGGTGGTTGAAATTGGCGACCAGAAGTTTCGCTCTTTACACACTCCCGGTCATGCCAAACATCACATTGCATGGCACTGGAAAGACACGATCTTCACAGGAGATGTCGCCGGAGTAAAAATTGAAGGTGGGCCTGTTGTGCCTCCTTGCCCTCCACCCGACATTAACCTGGAGGACTGGATGCACTCCATTGACTTAGTGCTTTCTAAAAATCCAAACAGGTTGGTTTTGACCCATTTTGGAGAAGAAATGAACCCGAACATCCATATGCAAGAGCTCAAGGAAATTCTAAATGACTGGGCACAATGGATTAAAGCTAAATGGGAAGCAGGAATGAGCAATGATGAAATCACCCCGGAATTTATGGCTTATACCTCTAAACAACTAAGAGATAGAGGGGTCTCAGATCAGGGAGTACTACAATATGAAGCAGCCAACCCTTCCTGGATGAGTGTGGCTGGATTGGTTAGGTATTGGAAGAAAAGACAATAGAATTCCCAGCCCAGTTAAACACCTTTTCAAGGTAAAGTTTCCCCCATTATACGTGAATGTTTACAACAAATTGAACGTCAAAATAAGTGTTTTGACACCTATTACTTTTAACTTAAGAGTAATACGCAATCATTTTTTTCACACTTTAAACATTTCTTTATGAAGAAAGCTTTACTACTATGCTTTGCGTTCATTGTTTTAGCCTCGCTTGGGGCTATGGCGCAAAGAACAATTTCCGGTAAGGTCACCGATGAAAGCGGTGAGCCTTTACTTGGGGTAAACGTTGTTATTAAAGGAACAACTAACGGTACAACAACTGATTTAGAGGGGAATTATCGTCTTCAGGTTGAAGAGGGTGCTACGCTCGTTTTTTCATTTGTTGGTTTTGAAACTCAAGAAATTACTGTAGGCGCAAGCTCAACCATTGATGTTGCACTTGGAGGTGCAACGGAGCTGGATGAGGTTGTAGTTGTCGGTTATGGAGCTCAATTAAAGACAGAGCTAACCGGAAACATTGCCAAAGTGGACGGAGAAGAATTAAGAAATATGCCTGTTCCGAACTTTGAACAAACACTTCAGGGCAGGGCATCAGGAGTATTTATTGAGAGTTCAAACGGCAAGGTTGGACAAGGCATCAAGGTTAGAATTAGAGGAGCTTCCTCTATCACAGCTGATAGTCAACCTCTTTTCGTAGTAGATGGAGTGCCAATTACAACACAAAATGTGGGTAACCCTGCGGAAGCTGTTTCCAACCCTTTGAGTGATATCAACCCTAATGATATTGCATCTGTGGAGGTCCTAAAGGATGCTTCAGCAGCAGCAATTTATGGGTCACGGGCGGCAAATGGAGTTGTAATTATCACAACAAGATCAGGAAAACCCGGTAAAACGAAATACAACATCAACTATCAAACAGGAGTAAATAGTCCAACCAATAGAAGAGAGTGGCTAAATGCTGAAGAGTATGTTGATTATATTCTTGAAGCTGCAGCCAATTCAGATGAATTGGATGGTGTCCCTACGACAGATCCCAGCTCATGGACTGCTTTTGCAATCGGGAGATTAGATCGATATTCAGGTGGCACTGACTGGAGAAATGCTGAAGTAGATACCGACTGGGAAGAGTTCGCATATAATGATGATTCAAGAACAACCAAATTCGACCTTTCTGCTTCAGGAGGATCTGAAGATACTCGTTTCTATGTGAGTGGAAGCTATACTGATCAAGACGGAATTTTGATTGGTAATGGACTTAAGAGATTAAGTACGAGACTAAACCTGGATCATTCTGCAAATGATAGACTTTCATTTGGGTTTAATAGTGGTTTTATAAGAACCAATATCGATCGTGTATCTGATGATAACCAATTCTCAACTCCGATACAGTTGATAGCGTTGGCACCAATCACTCCTGTTCGTGACAGTGATGGAAACCTTAACGATCGACCGGTTACTACCTATTATAATGGACTCCTTGATCTTGAAGGGGTAACACGAAGAGATGTTACATTCAGGTCGTTACTAAATTCTTATGTAAGCTTTGACATTACAGATGACATAACATTCCGGGCAGAGGTAGGAGCAGATCTACTTACTCAAAATCAAGATAGACGGTGGGCTGATTATACAAATGGCGGAGAAGGGACAAATGGCTATGCTATTTCAAGGTGGGCTCGAGTATTCAACTACAATACAAAAGCATATGTGAATTACAACAAATTGATTAACTCTAACCATTCGATAGACTTCACAGGTGGTTTTGATTTCCAGAAATCAGAAACATCGGTGACCAGGGTAGAAGGCCAAGAGTTCCCGGTTAATGCTCTAAAAACAATGGCAAGCGCTGCTGACATAGCTGTTGGAACTGGAACGTTGACAGAATTTTCGTTTTTGTCATACTTCGGAAGAGTAAATTATAAATTGAATGATAAGTACCTTTTGACTCTGAGTGGCCGTCTTGATGGCTCCTCTCGTTTCGGGGCTAACAATCAATTTGGATTCTTTCCGGCAGCATCTGCAGGCTGGATTCTTTCCGAAGAATCATTCCTTCAAGGAAATGACATTGTAAGCTTCTTGAAGTTAAGAGCTAGTTATGGGATCACCGGTAATGCAGGAATTGGCAACTTTGATGCACTGGGACTCTATGGCGCAGAAGGGTATGCAGGCAATGGAGGTCTTCAGCCAACTCAAATTCCTAACCCTGATCTAACCTGGGAGAAAAACTCTCAACTAGATATTGGTTTTGATTTTGGTTTCTTGAACGATCGGATTAATGGTGAAATAGACTACTATGTAAAGACGTCTACTGATCTCCTACTTTCAAATCCGGTTCCAGGAACTTCAGGATTCAGAATACAGAATCAAAACATTGGTGAACTAGAGAACAGAGGAGTAGAAATCGTGCTGAATGGTGTAATTCTTGAGGGTCCGGTATCATGGTCGTCTTCCTTCAACATTGCTTTCAACCAAAATGAAGTAACTGATCTGGGTGGACAGCAGATTATTGATGGAGGAAGCTCCAGGACAATGAACGTTGTAAGGGTTGGAAGCGCAATTGGTGCGTTTTACGGTGCTGAATATGCCGGCGTAGATCCAGCAACCGGTGATGCTTTGTGGTATTTAAACAACGAAGCTGATCCTAGGGGTACAACCAATAATTTTTCAGAGGCAGAATTTGTGGTCTTAGGAAGCCCTAACCCGGATTATATTGGAGGTTTCAAAAACAATATATCGTGGAAAAACTTTGACTTGAACATCTTCTTCCAGTTTGTTCAGGGCAATATGGTTCATAATGTAGGTGGTGTGTTCCAGTCTGCAGCAGACTGGTTTGACAATCCAAGTAAGGAAATCGCTAACAGATGGAGACAACCAGGCGATATCACTGATGTACCAAAAGCATACTTAGCTTATGGAAATGGGGGACAAGGAAGGTCAAGCAGATTCTTGTATGACGGCTCATATATTCGATTGAAAAATCTGACTTTAGGTTATAACCTTCCTTCAGATATCGCTTCTAGAGCTAAACTTAGCTCAGCTAGAATTTACTTTACTGGAGTGAATTTGCTTACAATCACTGATTATCCACTATGGGATCCTGAGGTGAGCGCAGACTACTTAACGGTAAATGCAGACGGAAGCACGAATAATATTTTCCAGGGGAATGATTTTTATTCTGCGCCGCAAGCGAAAACCTTCACCGTTGGTGTTCAACTTGGATTTTAATCTTAAAAGCGAATAATTATGAAATTACATATAAATAAATTTTTAATTGTTACGGTTGCGCTCCTTGGCTTTACGGCATGTTCCGATGAGCTAGAGCTGGAACCTGCACAATCTATTTCAGAGTCTCTCGCTTTATCCACTCCTGAAAACATTCAAGCTGTTTTAATTGGAGCATACGATGAAGTTGGAGTTGATGACTTGTTTGGTGGCGAAACGTTGAGAAACTCAGAGCTACTTGCAGCAACAGATGAATTGTTATGGGCTGGTACATTCAATGCACCACAAGAAATGTTTAACAAAAACATGGTAGCAGTAAATGGTGATGCCACTGAGGTTTGGCTTGAGGCTTATCAAACAATTAATATTGCAAATAACATACTAAGTGCCCTTGATGTGTTTACTGATCAGGCGCAAGCAGATGTGGTAGAAGGCGAATCTAAGTTCATTCGTGCGCTGATCTACTTCGAGCTGGTAAAGTTCTATGGTCTTCCTTACGAAGCTGGTGGAGGTAACTCTCAGTTGGGAGTACCATTGGTGCTAACTCCAACACGAGGTATAAGTGAGGAGAACAATGTTGGAAGAAGCACAGTGGAAGAGGTATATGCTCAAATTTTGAGTGACTTAAACGACGCAGTGACCAACTTGCCTCCTAGCAATGGAATATTTGCTACTTCAGGATCTGCCCAAGCCCTAAGAGCACGAGTACATCTACAGATGGGTAATTATGCCAGCGCCTTAGCCGATGCAAATGCAGTGATTAATTCAGGAGAGTATCAGCTAGAGATGGGATCTTTTGCTGATGCATTTAATAATGATGCAAACTCAACTGAGGATATTTTTGCAATGCAGGTAAGCTCTCAGGACGGTGTGAATGCAATGACAACTTATTGGGCAACCCCTCAATTTGGAGGAAGAGACGGTGATATTATCATAGAACCTGCTCACCTTGCATTGTATCCAGCAGGAGATGATAGAGGAGCTTTCTTCTACAATGATGGAGGAACGTTTACCAGTAAGTATACCAATCAGTTTGCCAATGTGCCGGTAATCAGATTGGCAGAAATGTATTTGATCCGAGCTGAGTGTAATGTTAGGCTATCCAGTGCCACTGGAGACACGCCGCTTAACGACATCAATAGGTTAAGAACACGAGCTAATGCTCCTTTACTGGCAGCAGTTACAGTTAATGACGTTCTTCTTGAAAGAAGGCTCGAGTTAGCATTTGAAGGCCACAGATTGCATGACATTAAGCGTCTACAACAAAATGTTGGAACGCTTACCTACGATGCACCTGAGTTGGTATTCCCTATCCCTCAAAGAGAGATTGATGCGAATCCGGCATTAGCTAATCAGCAAAATCCGGGGTATTAATAGAACATTATAATCGATAACAAAAAAGGCCTCAGAAGAGGCCTTTTTTTATTTCTTTTTTAATCACAAAGTCCCGGACTGGCGTCACATTCAGATTGTGGTATTGGAAGGACAAATCGATCATCTAATGGATCAAGTCGTGAGCTAGTAATAAACACATTAAGTCCATTCGCAGCTTGTCTTTTCAAGTCATGGAAGATTACACCCTCATATAATAGCTCCCTGTTACGCTCAACAATGATACTGTCGTAAAAGCGATTGGCATCCCCACCAAAATCAGCAATCTGTAAAGCACTTAACCCTGATCGAATACGTACTTGATTGAGATCATTCAATGCGCCAGGGTCGATCACAAAAGGATCTTGTTCAAATCGTGATTCGGCACGATCCAGGTACATTTCTGGCAATCGAATCAAAGGAATCACATCGGTGCTTCTCAGGTATTTTGAAGAGCTGATGCTGTTTGTGTTGACTGCATCCAAATAATACATTTCTTGTACATTGTCTATTTGAGTTGCAGCGGAATCTATTTGTCGCCTTAGATCAAGGTCACTGAAAATCGGATTATTTGCAAGGAAATCAGAGTTTAACGAAGATGGCTGAATTCTAAACGTACTGCCAAAATCATTAAATGAATTGAAAAATGCCGACAGGCCTGAGGTGTTAATACCGGTATTGCTGGCAGGTGTTTGCTGTACTGCCAAAATATCTTCCGAGCTATTAGAAGAATTTGTGAACCCAGCTGTAGGTGCTCCAGCCATTTCATATGGTCCATTAATCACATTGTTAAGAAACGTTTCCGCATCAAAATATTCATTTTTCTGCATGGCAACTTTAGCAAGGTATGCCTGACAAGCATAGTATGAAATCCGGTCATCGTTTGTCTCTCCGGATTGCAAGGCTGAAGATGCAGCATTCAGGTCTGATTCAACCTGCGAATAAATAGCACTGACAGTTGCTTTAGTAGGCGTTACGATTTGACCAACAGAGGTGATGGGTTCTGTTAACAAAGGAATCGCAGGATCACCGGCATTTCCTTCATATTGAGGAGCCCATAATCGAACCATCTCAAAATAAAGAATGCCACGAATAGCTCGAGCTTCACCTTCAATTCTGTCTCTGGCCGAAGCATCCGAAACAACATCCAGGTTAGCTAAAATATCATTTACAATATTGATGGTTTCATATGCTCTTCGCCAATTAGCCTCAACGCGAATGTTTGTTTCTAAAACACTTTTTCTAACAAAATCCTCATAACCCGGAGCATTTGTTTCATCCCAGGATACCTCTAGATTGACTTGCCTGGTTAATAGCGTAGCTATCAGTTTAAAATCTCCGCCAAGCAACTCACCTCCATCGGATCCGTCATTCATTCCGAACAAGTTGTAGTATGCACCATTTAGTGCGCTTTCCATCGATTCCTGATCAACAAGCACATCTCCGCTCAGTGAATTTTCTGCATCTATCTCTAATAAATCATCACATGATAATGTGAACATGGCGATTATAAATAGTGCAATTACTTGCTTCATGACTATTGGTGTTTTCATTAATGCTTTCATGATTAAAATCCGATTTTGATGCCTGACATAAAGATTCTAGGTTGTGGTGCAGTGAAATTATCAATGCCACGACTGATGTTTTGTCCTATGATACCGTCGAGTGGATCAAAGTAACTGACATCCGGATCATACCCGATATAATCGGTAATAGTGAAGAGGTTAGTAGCCCCTATATAAATACTAAAGTTTCTCAATCCCATATTGCTTAAAGTGGCTTCAGGGAAATTATAAGTAAGCGTAATCGTCTTGAGTCTGATATAGCTGCCATCTTCTAACCATCGAGAAGATGGGTTAGGCTCATCCTGAAATGGATTTAACGCCGGGTATGGTGCTTCATCGCCTGGTTCATACCAGCGATCGCTTTCTCGCGACAATTGACCGAGATTCAGTATGCCACTATTCGCCAGAAATTCTCCTGTTGCAAAGTACAAATCAACGCCTCCTACAAATTGGAACATCGTGGAAAACTCCCAGTTCTTATAAGCTATTGAGTTTGTCAATCCACCAAAAAAATCCGGATTAGGGTCGCCAACAACCTGTCTTGGGGCTTCCTCCCAATTATCCGTTGTTCCACCATTTCCGTCATCGTAAAGTGCATCACCATTGCTTGGATCAACTCCAACATAGCGTCGCATATAGAAAACTCCGGCTGGTCTGTTCTCTAAAAATGCATTTACTCCAACTATGGCTTGTTCACCGTCAAGGTCTGTGATCAAATTATCATTGAAGGAGATGTTGAAATCGGTTGTCCATGAAAAGTCAGAGGTATTTACATTGACGGAGCTCAGGTTGATCTCAAACCCCTTGTTTTCCATCGATCCAATATTGTCAAAAATCGTTGACTGTCCGGACGTCTGTGAGACGGGAATTGGAAATAGTAAATCTGTGGTTGTTTTAATATAATAGTCGATCGAACCGGTTATGCTTTTTGCATTAAGCCCAAAGTCAATTCCAACATTAAGTTGTGAGGTGGTCTCCCACTTTAAGTTTTCATTGGAAAGGTTCGCTACTTCGATAGCATCCTCGTCATTATATCTTGTGCGTATATAATTTCTTCGGTATAGGAAGTCATCAACCGGAGCATTTCCCACTAAACCATAACTTGCTCTCAACTTCAGCTGTGACCAGGTATTCGAACCAAATCCACTCATGTTGTGAATGTTCCATCCAGCTGAAACTGCAGGAAAGTAGCCAAACCTGTTATCCTCACTGAATTTGGAACTTCCATCCATTCTTCCGGTAACTTGAAAGTCGTACAGATTATCTATTGAGTAACTCACTCTGGCGTAAGATGAAAGAAATACGTTTGCGTCACCCTGAATAGGCTCATTGAACAACGAAGGATCTGAGTCAGAAAGGGACTCCAAAGTAGAAATACTATTCACATTGGCTTGTCTAAATTCAAAGCTTGTTGTTGATTCCTGGTAGGATCCTCCAACCACAACAGATAATTTATTATTACCACTGATTTCCGGATTATATGTTAGCCAGCCATTGGTTACATAGTTTTCTACCATTTGCTCGCTGATCCTCGACAGTCCGTTAGGAGCTCCATCTAATGTCTCCGGACCTTGTCTCCGCTCTGCTCGTATGTTACTTCGGTCAATTCCTCCGTTTACATCAATCGAGACTTTTTCCGAGAACTTGTACTTGAACCCAAGGCTACCGATGATACTATTATTGGTAGCCACATTATCAGCAAAGTTGATTTCAGTCAGGGGGTTGTATTCAAGGCTTCTCACATTCAGGCTATAATTATCATTTGGGTCGTAGCTATCTGAAGGAGGTAGTACGATTGCCTGAAGTGGAGCCCCCAAATCCTGATCTTCATTGAGCCTGTTGTCTTTCGTGTAGATGTAATTCAGGTTCAGGTTAGAAGAGAGTTTATCAGTGATTTGACTGTTCAATGAAAAGGATCCATTTAAACGGTCAAACTTATTCCCGATAAGTATTCCTTCTTGTGTGGTGTAACCTACAGAAGCGAAATACCCGAATTGTTGAGTGCCTCCTTGAACATCCACATTCGCACGATGCGATGGAGCGTTTCTAAACACTTCCTTCTGCCAGTCTGTATTTGCATTCAATTGACTGTAGAAAGATGGCATGTTGAAAGTGAATGTTTGATTGGATGGATCATCTACAATGGTGATGTCTGTCAACCCGGCATCATAGAAATTATCCAGGAAATCTCTGGTAATGGTGTAGTCTGTTCCATCAATTCGAATTTCAGGACTAATGGTGAAAGGTTCCACACCAATTAAAAATCCTCTTAATATGCTTTCAAATGTTTGAAGCCTGTGCTCATCACCTGACTGTATATCCAAAAACCTAGGTGTTTGACTAATGCCAAACTGATAGTCCAGATTGACCTGCATGTCTCCTGCATTACCATTTTTGGTGGTAATGATGATTACTCCATTTGCAGCACGGGTACCGTAAATAGCTGTTGCTGCAGCATCTTTTAAAATCTCAATAGAGGCAATATTACTTGGGTTTATATTTGACTGATTGCCTGAAGTCAGCGGAACCCCATCAATCACATAAAGTGGCTGATTGGAGGCTGATAATGAGGATCCTCCTCTGATACGAACTTTGGTGCCTTGCCCAAGCTTTCCACTGGAGTTTTGTACAAACAAACCTGCTGTTACCCCCTGATTGGCTTGCTCTAAATTTATCAATGGAGCCGGGCTAACGTTTGCCGCATCAATGCTTGATACACTACTGGTGAGTTCGTCTCTGCTTTGAGACCCAATGCCCATATTGATGTTATCGAGTCCAAGCGATTTCATTTTCACATCAATATTCGTTCGTCCATTTACATAAACACTTTGGACCTGATATCCTTCTGCGCTTATGATTAATGTTTCGAATTGATAATCTAGATCAAGAGTAAAATCTCCGTTTTCGTCGGTGTAAACAGTTGTTGCCGTTCCATCAACTTTAATCGAAGCGCCGGCAATTCCCTGATTGTCTTGATCAGTCACTTTTCCTCGTACAGTGATTTGTGCCGATAAAGAAAATACCAATAGCAGAGAGGCCAGGCAGGTTAGTGTTAGTTTCATGTCTTTTGGTGTGGAAGTTGATTATCCTTAAAAATAGGCAGTTTACAGCTTTGCCTCATAAAAAAAGGGCAGTAATCGATGATTCTGCCCTTTGTTTCGATCTTAACTCGATAAAAGCTATTCGTATCTCAAAGATTCTACCGGATTCTTAGTTGCAGTTCGGAATATTCTGCTTGAAGCAATCGCTATCGCAATCAGCATGAGCATTATAAAAGGAGCCACAACAGTAAATACGCTTATGGCCTGATAAACTGCAAAGATGGAAGCCATTAGCGCATCTATTGCCAGATAGGATAAAACGGATCCTATCATAGCAAAAATGAGTAACAGCCAGAAAAACTGCTTATTCATTAATACAAGAATCTGATTGACGGTAGCTCCAAGCACTTTTCGAACTCCTATCTCTTTTACGCGCTTGATTATATTTAGTGAAACGAGTGTATAAAGGCCGATAGATGAAAGTATCAATGCCAAAGCTCCCAGAAATTTGAACATGGTTGAAATGTTATTATTTACATAGTCAGTACCAGCCAGTTCTTCATCCATAAATGAGGCATTGAATGGCGTGTTGGGTGCCACTTCATACCACTTAGCCTCCATTTTATCGCGAAGCTCTGTTGGATTTACGTCACTTTTGATTACCACAAAATTCATTTCCTCTTTATCAGCAAGCCTAAATGCACATGGCTCTACCGGATCAAAAAAACCATACATGTAGAAATTTTCCATCACACCAACTACCGTGAGTCTGGTGCTATCATCGATTTGCACCACTTTGCCAACTGGGTCTTCCCGTCCAAACTCTTTGACCAATGCCTCATTCATGATGATTGAATTCTCTTTATCAAACTCGTATAGATCTTTCTCAAAGTATCTCCCCTTTGTGAGTTTAAGATCCATTATGTCCTTATAGTCCAGACTGAAGTTCATCATGTCAGATTCTACCTCCTGCTCACCTGCTCGAAGCGTACGCCCATAGGTCCACCAGCCAATGTGATGGGTGGTACCCGTTAGTTTCTCAACTTCGGGCATCTGACTGACCAGGTTTTTAAAACGGTCATACTCGGATTGATTCTCTATTCGAATACCGAGGATGTTCTCTTTCTCAAATCCTACATCCAGGTTGGACTGGTATTCGGCATTGTTAGAAAATGCAAGTGCAGAAATCAATGCGATAATCGTGAGCATATACTGTAGTCCAAGTAGCGTCTTGGAAAACCAATTTGTCCCTCCAAGTGACAAGCTACCCCTTAGAATATTGACCGGCTGATAGGCACTGATATAAAGTGATGGATATCCTCCCGCGATTAATGAGGTGAGCACTAAAAGCCCAATAAGAAACAAGTAAATTTCACTGTCTGAAACGAGGTTTAGTTCCAGGGTAATAAAGTCCCACATCGCACTGTATGCCGGAACCAGGAAGTAAGCAAACCCCAATGCTACAAGCAAAGACAAAAATGAAAGAATCAGGTTTTCACCCATAAATTGGAAGATGAGCTGTTTTCGGTCGCTCCCCATCACTTTTCGAATTCCAATTTCTTTGAGCCGCTTACTGGAGATGGCGATGCTGGTATTGGTGAAGTTGAAACAGGCTATCAGCAACATGAGGAATGCCATGATCATCGGTACAACCACTGCCGGTGGTGGTGGAGGCTGGCTAAGCCAGTTGGCACGAATAGACTCGGCAATGCTGCCAAGGTTTGTTAGCTGGACTGCATAATAGCTTCCGATCTTAAAATCGTCTCTAGCTCTGTTTTGCACTTCCACATAGTTGGCATTCATGTCTTCCATCAGGTTTTGAGGAAAACGGCCGTCTGTCATGACAAATGTTGCAGCTACAAATTGTTTCCAATCAGTATTTTCTACTTCGCGGATTTTCAAGTAATTATCGAAATGCGTGAGTGCACTGAATCGCACGGAAGAATTTTGAGGAATTTGTTCGAAAACCCCACCAACAGTCATTGGATATTGCTTTCCATCTTCGGTGATAATCGTTATGATCTCTCCGGTTGGGTCGACTTCTTCTCCAAAGTAGGTATTGGATGTATAATTGCTGAGAATGATCTTACTCCTATCAAAAAAAGCAGATTCATTTCCGAACTTAAGAGGGAATGTGAACATCTCAAGAAAATCATCTTCAGCAAATGCTATTCCCTGATTAAAGACCTTTAGTTCTTTTTTTAAAACAAGTCCGGATTCAATGTATCGTGAAGTATGTGTGACTCCTGTAATCTTGTCTTTGATTACAGCGCCTAAGGGGAGAGGTGTAATGCCATAAGGCACATTTCGGTCTTGTACATCCTTGTTGATCTGGACTTTATAGATGCGGGTATGATTTTCATGATTCTGATCATACTCCGAAGCAAATTTCCAATTGAGATAACCTACAATACAGCATGCAAGCGATAAGCCCAACCCTATTAAGTTTATGAAAACATAGGATTTGTTTTTTCGGAAATTCCGAAAAGTGATTTTGAAGAAGTTTTTGAGCATAGTCCTGTGAGTTAGTGATTTCAAATAAGCACGAATAACATGCCAAATCACCTAAACGATCTGTTTTTCAATTACTTATGAAAAACCAATCTCCAAGGTTTGTCCGATTTTGCACGCCATTCCGAACACTTTTGAAGCATTCATATACTATAATAGATTCAGAAAATCGTAAGAGGTTGCTTATGCGGTAAAAGAATATGCCCACCATATAAGCACAAATTGCAGAGGAAGGCGCAGTGCCAGCACCCAGACCATCTTCTTTTTTCTGTATCCTTTCATAAAGTGGTAGATGTTGGCTGGATATACAGCAATAAGTAATACGATTATTCCCCAAGCAGCCATTGAGGTGTAATCAGGGATAAGAAGAAGGATACCCAAGATGATTTCAGCGATTCCGCTCCCCCAGTTGATCCATTTTTTATTTCCCAGAAAGGGAGGAATGATTTTTTCATAAAACTGAGGTATGATGAAATGGTTAATTCCGGCCAAGATATAAAGGATCGCCATGACCCAGAGACTGATGGTTTCGATAGACATAAATGGAAAGATAGGAAGTAGTGGGCTCTCAAAAGGTCTGTCATCCTGAATATATGAAGGATCAATGTTAAGTGTTGTGACATTCAAAAAAAGTGAGAGACTTTTCCTTCGTCAGAGTGACATCAAACTTCATGCAAAAAGACCTTTTGAGAGCCCCTTACTAATCCTGATTAGATATATTTGATAAACATCAAATTCAACCCAAACCTATGAATCGAATTCTTACCCTCCTTTTATTAGCCCTAATTTCCTGCACACCTAAAAATTCAGACTCAGCAGCAGTTTCTGATTTAGCACAGCGTGCTGAAAACATCACCATCATCCGAGATGATTTTGGTGTCCCCCATATTTATGGAAAAACAGATGCGGATGCTGTATTTGGTTTGCTATATGCGCAATGTGAAGATGATTTTCGTCGGGTAGAGCGAAACTTTACCTGGGCCATTGGAAGGCTTGCAGAGGCGGAAGGTGAAGAAGCGCTTTACAGCGACTTAAGAGCTAGACTTTTCATGACTGAAGAAGAAGCAAAATCCAACTATGCTTCAGCACCCGACTGGCTGAAAGAATTGTGTGAAGCATGGGCCGATGGGATCAACTTTTACCTGGAAACACATCCCGAAGTAGAACCGAAAGTCATTACCAAGTATGAGCCATGGATGACCATGTATTTCACAGAGGGCTCCATTGGGGGAGATATTGAGCGGGTATCAACTAGAAAGATTAAAGCGTTTTATGAGGGAATGAATGCCAATGAGATAAGCACTTTGAAGAGGTCCTCTCCCTACCCCTCGAGTCGTCGAACCGCTCCTGGAGAGGGACATAAGGCCGCTCATCTCATCAATGGCAAGAAGGCAGACAACTCCCCCTTTGGAGGGGGTCAGGGGGGAGGATCTTTGGAAAAAGAACTCCTCCTCGAAGAGCCGCAAGGCTCCAACGGCTTTGCTATCTCCGGTGACCTGACCGAATCAGGAAACGCCATGTTGCTGATCAACCCACATACCTCATTCTACTTCAGAGGAGAGGTGCATGTGGTCAGTGAAGAAGGACTCAACGCCTATGGGGCAGTAACCTGGGGACAGTTTTTTGTGTACCAGGGCTTCAATGAAAACACGGGCTGGATGCACACTTCCACCGGTACAGACATCATCGATGAGTTTCAGGAAACGATCATCGAAAAAGACGATGGACTGTATTACCAGTATGGAGAAGAAGAACGAAAGGTTGAGATCAAGGAGGTGACGTTAAAATACACGGAAGGTGGTGAAATGAAAGAAAAGACCTTCCCGATTTATCGAACACACCACGGGCCGATCACCCATGAAACCGATGGGAAGTGGACAGCAACTGCCTTGATGTGGAAGCCGGTAGATGCACTGACACAATCCTACACCAGAACCAAGAAGAAGAACCTGGAGGAGTTCCATGAGATGATGGGCATTCGAACGAACTCTTCTAACAACACGGTTTTTGCTGATTCGGAAGGAAACATTGCTTACTATCATGGCAATTTTATTCCGAAGCGAGACGTGCAATTTGATTACTCACAACCTGTAGATGGTAGCAACCCCGCTACCGACTGGCAAGGATTACATGAACTAGACGAGACAATCATTGTCACCAACCCTGCTAATGGCTGGATTCAGAATTGCAACTCCACTCCATTCACTTCAGCTGCTGAGAACAGCCCAAAAAGAGAAGACTATCCTTACTACATGACTTCTTTCCCTGAGAATTTCAGAGGAGTGAATGCCATACGTCTACTTTCTCAAGTCGAAAACATTTCTCTGGATGGGCTGATTGATTTGGGATATAACCCGTATTTGTCAGCTTTCGAAAAAGTGATACCGGGATTGGTTGAAGCGTATGATGCTTTAGGAGAACCTTCTATAAGCGAAGAAATTGAGATACTAAGAGAGTGGGATTTAAAAACTAGTAAAGAGTCCAAAGCGATGAGTTTGGCTCATTTTTATGGGTTGATGCTTTACCGGCATGGTGATATTCCTGATGATTTGAAAGGCTTAGATCGTTTTGAATACTTTGGCACAGACATGCCAATGGGCGAAAGAATAGGGGTTTTTCAGTTGGCTATTGAAGAAATGAAAACCCGATATGGCACTTCGATTATTCCTTGGGGAGAGATCAATCGCTTTCAGCGCATTTCCGGTGCAATCGATGCATCCTTTGATGATGAGGCGCCAAGTATACCTGTTGGATATACCACGGCATGGTGGGGCCATTTGGCAGCCTATGGGATGAGAGGAGATCATGATGCTAACAAAATCTATGGTACACGCGGTAATAGTTTTGTGGCGGCTGTAGAGTTTGGGGATAAAGTGAAAGCCAAAACCATTTTGGCTGGAGGTCAAAGCAGTGATCCAAACTCGCCACATTTCGATGATCAGGCAGAGATGTATGCCAATGGTCAATTTAAAGATGCAGCCTATTACAGTGAAGATGTTGAGGCACGAGCAGAAGAAACGTATGTCCCCGGAAGGCGTAAATAAAATTTTATTCCCGACCTTTATTGTGTCATACAATTATTACAAATGAAACTACTCAAAGCATTACCCCTTCTTTTTAGTCTGATTCTGCTTGTCAACTGCAGCAATGAGAAAGGGCCTGTTCCTATCTCTGACATGCACACGTATGATGTGATCCAAACACAGATTTGGGACACACAGTGTATCAGCTGTCATTCGGCAGGCTCAACGTTTGCAAGACAGTCAGACTTGGTTTTAACAACCGGAGAATCATACGATCAATTGGTTGGACGTGCGCCCAATAATCAAGCAGCGCTGGAAGATGGATTAGAGCTGGTTGGGACAGAAGGTTTACCTAGCCTCTTCAAAAGCTATTTATGGGAAAAAATCAATGCCAATGATCAGGAGCACTTTTACTCTGATCATCCGCTTTATGGAGCGATTATGCCCTTAGGTTCAGATTTTCTAACCAACGGACAACTTGAGTATATCCGAGAATGGATCATTAATGGCGCCCCTAAAACCGGACAGGTGGCAGATGTGGCACTTTTGAATGACGAAACAAGGTTTGAAGAAATCCCGTTTGAGCCGCTACCTATGCCAGAGAGTGGGTATCAGTTTCATTTAGGCCCATTTGAGGTAGCTGCAAATACAGACCGGGAGTTTTTTTATTATGAACCGGCTGTCTCTGAAGAAGATATCTACGTCAATCAAATTGAAATATCAATGCGCCCGGGCAGTCATCATTTCATTTTCTATTCCTTTGATGATGAAACACCTTCCATCTCTTATCCAGAACCCCTGGAGATACGGGATTTGTATGATGAAAACCAGCAGCCTATCACAAAAAATTTGCTTCCGCTGTTGTATCATGAATTTATAGCGGGTACACAATGGCCGAGAATGAACTATCACTACCCTGAAGGAGTAGCCTTAAGAATAAAGGGAGGCAAAGGTCTGGATCTGAATACTCACTATGCAAACCGCTCGGATAACGTAATGACAGGTGAAGTGTATGGAAACTTGCATACCATTCCTGAATCTGAGGTGGAACATGTAGCAGAAATTTTAAATCTAAATAATCAATCTTTTGTTCTTCCTGCCGGGCAAGTAACCACCATTAAAAAAGAATACTTCTTCAATAAGGAGATCAACATTTTTCAACTGTTTTCTCACGCTCACGAACACATGACAGAGTTTAAGGTGTATCATGTAGGTGGCAATAGAGATGGGGAATTGATCTATATTTCTTATGACTGGGAGCACCCACCTATTCTTGAGTTTGATCCTCCGCATGTATTGAGAGCAGGGGAAGGTTTAAGGCTTGAAGCGACTTATGATAACTGGGAAAACAGGGATTTGAGATTTGGACTAAGAAGTACGGACGAAATGATGATACTCTTTGGGGCATATTATTGAAATTAAATCAGCAGACTATGAAAACACTCACCTCAATTTTTACGGTTTTACTAACAATTCAACTAAGCGCGCAATCATTGATTGGTGCATGGGAATGGGTAGAGACCAGAGAAGATGGTCAAAAGGTAAAAGGAGTGGTAACGTTCACTGAAGGCTATCAGGCAGCCGCATGGTTTGATGCAGAAACTGGGGCTTTCATAGAAACCAATGGTGGTAGCTGGACGCTAAATGGAAATACAATGACCGAGGTGCCGGAATTTCATACCAGTGATACTTCGAAAATTGGAGTTCCACGATCATTCGAAATCGAATTTGATGGAAATGACAAGATGCGAATCGTTGGAACGGAGAACTGGGCCACTCGCGTAGATGATGGAACACCGGGAGATCTCAATGGCGCATGGTTGATGTCCGGGAGGAAGCGTAACGGTGAGATTCAGGAACGAGATACCAACCGTCCACGAAAAACGATGAAGATATTATCAGGCACTCGATTCCAATGGATTGCCTACAATACAGAGACAAAGCAATTCATGGGTACAGGCGGAGGCATCTATACTACAGTAGATGGTAAGTACACGGAGAATTTAGAGTTTTTCTCCAGAGATGATAGTAAAGTGGGTATGAGCTTGGAATTCAATTATGAACTCAAAGACGGCAAGTGGCACCACTCCGGCAAAAGCAGCAAAGGCGATCCGATCTATGAGATTTGGAGCAGGAGATAATAGATGCTTTTAGAATGAGTTAGACTTCCTTTCAACTTTATCTTGTATTCTTGTGAAGTGAAGTGATAGCTTAAAAAGGAAAAGATAATTGCCATAATCGCTCAAGGTAAATATCCGATTGTCTTTCAAAGAATCTCTTTTCACAAAATCATTGTCAACATTGAAAATTCTATCTAGAAATACAATCGATTCCTTTAATGATTGACCTTTTTCAGGGAGATAAAATATCTGCGTGATTAATTGCTTTTTAATAGCTTCGATGTGACTTTGTAATCTAACGGAATCTATTTTGCCTTTTAAAGCAGATTTATATTTATCTAAGCTAATTATAGGAGCGTAAACGATTTGGCTGGGAAAATTTCTTACATTTTCAGTTGCTAGATCACAGGTATTTGAGAATATCATCCCATTTACATTTTTCTTATCAAGCGTTTTGAGGTTTACAGCCAATAGGTCCTTTAATCCGTCACCTTGATAAATTATTTTGGTATCCCTCAAATAGTCTGAATATAATCTTTCGTCTATATTATTTGGAAAGCCTTTAAGGCTCGAAAAAAGTTGTTTTTCTGATTCTGATGAAAGATACTTCGGAAGATATATTTTTAGATCATCAAAATTCATATCAGATCCCAAAAGCGATCATTGATCAACTTTTGAATCTCTGGATCAATGTCTCTTGTTGATGTCACAATTTTCTCAGAGAACGACTTTATATCAGAAAACTTAGACATATCATGATTGTCTTTAGCTGCAAAATTACCTTCCCAATAATCAACTTCTAAATTTTGATATCGTGCTATTGAGATTGGCTGTGATTCACTGTAGGACTCAAAATCGATTGGAGCAAGGATTGCGGTTCCTAGAGCAGCCAAAATCAAATTGGCACTATTTACGTTGTTAGAGTTAGTTCCCTTAGTCATCGTATGTTGGTTTTAGTGATTTCAAAAAATCACTTTTCAGCAAATTAAAGAAAATTTCCTTTTCCGTTACGTGGGCTAATTCAATTTCATCTTGATATATATCATTAAAGTCGCCATTCTCGTACGCTTTAAACGTATCTATGTCAATAATGGATCCAGTTTCTTTTGCGTTATCTATTGTTCTAGTTGCATTATTTGAAATCTGAACGGTATTATGGAAGTTTTGTTTTTCAATTTCAGTTCTAACGAGGGTGTTTTTCGGTGTATGGGTTTGGTCTTTAATTGCAATTGCCAAATCTATTTCTTTAAAAATATCAATTTCAAAAAAGTTGATAAAACGTAATCCCAAGCGAGTAACCTTGTCAACAGTACCAGAATTTAAAACACAATCAATCACATAGTTTATCTTTTTTGAATATTGAGTCCATCCAGGATATGGAATAGGAGAACCAATAACAATAACATCTGGACCTATCTGGACGGCATAGCCATCCCCCGAGCTAATTCTATAATGTGCTTTATATTTAAAATTTGGATCTTGATCTCGCAATTGTTCAGGTAATTGAAGAATTGGAAGTTTTTCAACGTGAGGAAACTCTTTCTTTAAAGAGTTGAATATTAAACCGAAAACGGCATTAGGAAAAATTGAGCTTTCGAACCTTAGCTCTACGACACTGTCGACTATTGGACAAACTTCAATTTTCTTTGGAATTTTCATTTATTCAAATTTATTCAATCTTCTGTAAGTATCCGTCTAAAGATTTTCTAACCTCATCCCCAACCTTAATCCTCCCTGATTCCAGCGCCAAGGCATTCACACCAAAAATCACTTCTTTGCCTTCTCTACGATAGGTAGCTAGTGTTTTGAGCGGTTCACTTCCTTTTTTCCCGGTTTCCTGATCTACCGTTGTGAAGACGCATCGCTTGCATGGGTGAGTGACGTGGAACTTTACTTCACCGATTTGAATGTCATTCCAATTATCCTCCTCGTAAGGTTGACTTCCTTCGACGACTATATTCGGACGGAAACGATTCATCGGTAGGTTCACTTCCATCCTGGAGTTGAGGTCATCAAGCGATGATTGTCCAATAATTAGATAAGGATACGCATCAGCGAAGCTGACATTATCATTATTGATGGCCCGATCAGGGTTTACCGGACGAGATCCATCTTCCGGCATAAAAACCAGTTTGCAGGACTCACCGGCAATTATTGAAAACCACTCATTGATATGTTTTGGAGCTTCCAACGCATCCACCTGATCATCCCAAATAGTTACCTGAACACTGTTTCCATTTTTAAGCGTCAAAGGAATCTTGAGGTCGGACATGTCGCGGTGTGTTGCGATGATGCTTTCATTAGATAATGAAACACCTATTTGAGAAAGATGTGGGTGTGTTCGTTGCGTGACGTGACCATTTTCTTCGTTTACCAACATCCATCGCCGGTCATATCTGAACCCTTTTTCCATCACCTCTACCTCCTGAAGGGAGATTCCTTGAAGCGATTTGATAGGATAGATGTATAAATAAGAGATGTTCATTTGGATTGATAATATTAAGCAATTATCACTATAGACCTAAAGAGGGACAAATTGTAGTGCCTATTTTATAGGTTGTTTGAGAAGAGATCAATTAAAGGGATTTTAGCTTTTGATAGAATTCTTTTCTCTCTTCTGGCGAATTATAAAGAAGCCACCTTCTGGCATTTTCAACTATAAATCTAGGAACAGGGTCAATATGAGATTGAATTGGGAAGGGTCTATTTAAATCACTTCTGGCATAAATTTCATGACCTCCAGAGGTTCTAATCTTTTTACAACCTTCTGATTTCAGAAATTTTCTGAATTTTTTGAGCGGAATGTTACTTGGATTGGCCAATTAAGCAACTGCAGGTACAGAAACATTAATTGACTCCTTTCTAAAATTATGATCATTTATAATTTCTGAAAGGTAATCTCTCTTTTTAACCATGTCAGACATTGCAGGTGGAACAAACTTCTTCTTTTTGGCTCTTTTCCACCCTAGTTTGGCTAACTCTAATTCAATGGTCTTTTTGTTAATGGTATATTTTAAGAATTCCTGAATTGCTACAATTAAGGATTTGGCTGCCTCATCTTCTGAATGGCCGTATCCGCTAACATCAAAAACAGGGCTGTAGTAGATTACAGTATTGTCCTCTTGGATTATAAAAACAGGAACATTATGAAAATCTGCTCTATTTTTTCCGTCAAAGTAATTTCCGTCAGCTTTTAAAGGAGCTTTCATTTCGATGGCTTTGAATTATCTGCTAAATTATGATATAACAACTCTAAGAAACAAACTTTAGTTTATTTAGCCCAATTATCCCTCAGCGTTATCGTCCGATTAAAAACCAGATTGTCTTCCGTTGAATCCTCATCCACCCGGAAGTATCCGATTCGTTCAAACTGCATTTGATCACCAACCTTAGCTTCTTTCAAAGAAGGTTCAACTACAGCATTTTTGTTGACATTCAGTGAATCAGGATTCAAGTGGTTTTTGAAATCATCTTCAATCGTGTTCAGATTTTCGGTCTTGAACAGGCGATCGTACTCACGCACTTCCACATTCACTGCATGTGGTACGGAAACCCAACCCAATGTTCCCTTTACTTTCTTGCCACTGGTATCCTGTCCGCTGCGTGTTTCCGGATCATATTCTGCATAGAGTTCTTCAATGGTGCCATCGTCTGCCTTTTTGTACCCGGTGCATTTGATGATGTAGGCAAACTTCAAGCGCACCTCACGATCAGGCCCCAATCTATACCACTTCTTAGGGCTTGGTGGGTCTTCCAAAAAGTCAGCCTGATCCACATAAATCTCCCGGGTAAAGGGCATTTCTCTGGTACCAGCAGATTCGTCACCCGGGTTGTTTACGCCTGTCATCATCTCCACCTTATCTTCCGGCCAGTTGGTGATGATCACTTTTAGTGGATTCATGATCCCAAACACTCGGTTGGTCGTTGCATTCAGGTCTTCACGCACGGCATGTTCCAGCACTGCAATGTCTGTGATGCCATCTCTTCTGGCTACTCCAATGGTGTCAGCAAATTTCCGAATCGAAGCAGGTGTAAATCCTCTTCGTCTGATCCCTGAGAGCGTCGGCATCCGTGGATCGTCCCATCCATTCACATGACCCAGCTCTACCAGTTCCCGTAGCTTTCGCTTACTTACGATCGTATAGCTCAGGTTTAATCGTGCAAACTCCGTTTGCTTGGAAGGAAAAATTTCTAACTCTTTGATAAACCACTCATATAGCGGCCGGTGAACTTCAAACTCCAATGTACATAGTGAATGGGTCACACCTTCAATGGAATCAGATTGTCCATGTGCAAAGTCGTATGTAGGGTAGATGCACCACTGGTAGCCAGTTCGGTGGTGAGGCAGTTGCTTGATACGGTACAAGATCGGATCGCGCATGTGCATGTTGGGAGAGCTCAAGTCGATTTTTGCCCGTAGCACCTTCTCACCGTTTTTGAACTCACCCGATCGCATGCGCTCGAACAAATCCAGATTTTCTTCTACTGATCGATCTCGAAATGGACTGGGCTTGCCTGGTTGTGTTGGAGTGCCTTTAAGCTTGTTGAATTCTTCCTGGGAAAGGTCATCTACGTATGCAGCGCCTTTTTTGATAAGTTTAATAGCCATCTGATATAGCTCCTCAAAATAATCTGAGGCGTAATACTCACGATCTTCCCAGTCGTAACCCAACCACTTAATGTTGGACTTGATGGAGTCTACATATTCCGTTTCTTCCTTCTCAGGGTTGGTATCGTCAAAACGGAGATTGCACTTCCCATTGTATTTCTCTGCAAGTCCGAAGTTGAGGCAGATGGATTTGGCATGACCAATGTGGAGGTATCCATTGGGTTCAGGAGGGAATCGGGTTACAATCGAATCGTACTTTCCTTCCTTCAGATCTTTTTCGATCATCTGCTCGATGAAATTCAACGGTTTTTTTGCCTCGTCCATAATTTGAAATTAGGGTGCAAAAGTAGGGCAATGATTAGTCAAATTCTAAGAGTTGTAATTGATCTCATTATTAGGGAGGGTTTTTACAAAAATGACCGTCCTATGATGGAGTGAACAAAAAAACAATAATTAATAATGATCAAGTTTTTCAAAAAATCGAACGTAGAATCCCTGCAGAGGAAATATGACAAACTCATGCATGAAGCATACGTTTTGGCGAAGGCAAACCCGGAAGAGAGCATGAAGAGACAAAAGCAAGCGCTCGAAGTTCAGCGAGATATCTTGTCAAGAGGCTGATTTAAAGTACCAACTCCCAATAACCTACATCAATCCATCGGTCGAATTTGAAGCCTACCTCTTTGAATTCACCGATTTTTTTGAACCCCAATTTTTCATGAAGGATTCGACTTGCATCATTGGGTAGTGACATTCCACCAATGATGGCATGATAGCCAAGGGCTTCCAGTTGTTTCATTAACTCCGAATATAGCGGCAATCCGTATCCTTTCCCTCCCTGATCTTTCTGTAGGTAGATGGAAGTCTCGGTTGTTTTTGAATAAGCTACCCTTGCTTTCCACTGCGTGGCATAGGCATAGCCGATGATTTGATTTTGATCTTCGAGTACCAACCATGGGAGGTTGAACTCAGTTTGAACCTTGATGATTCGAGCCTGCATTTCAACCCCTGTAATTGGGTCTAATTCAAACGTGGCATGGGAGTGAAGAATGTAGTGATTGTAGATATCCACTATGGCTTTTGCATCGTTTGATGTGGCTTGTCTAATCATAGAGTAAACCTAAACCAATAAAATGAGTTGATACTTCCAATGAGAATAAAGATAGCTACCGAAGTACAGGCCGATCTTGAGCAAGTGAAATCAGGATTCAACGAAGACTTGTTTCTATCACTAAACCCACCTTTTCCTCCCGTTAAGTTGAAGGAATTTGGTGGGTGTAAAACCGGTGATATGGTAGCGCTCGAACTCAATTTCATCCTTTTTAAACAAGTATGGAAAAGTGAAATCACAGAAGATAATGAGGAAGCGGGAAACTGGTATTTTGTGGATCAGGGAGTCAAACTCCCCTTTTTTCTGAAGTCATGGAAACATCATCATGGTGTGGATGCTCGTGAAAAAGGAGGGTCGACGATCATTGATGATATCACTTATAGCACAGGCATTATTGCAACGGACTTGTTGATGTATCCTTTGCTCTATTTTCAATTTCTCTATCGCAAACCGATATATAAGAGACGCTTTAGAGGATAAATAAAGAGGTGTTAGCATCAATGCGCCTCCAACCAGTTCTTGCCAATCCCGATTTCTATTTCCATTGGTACTTCCAGAGGATGTGCGTTTTTCATAAAATCTTCCACCTTACTGACTAAAAGATCCTGCTCTTCCTTGTGCAGGTCAAACACCAATTCATCATGCACCTGCATGATCATTTTAGATTGGAGCTTCTCTTTTTGCATCCATTTATGGATGTCAATCATAGCGATCTTGATGATGTCCGCAGCGCTTCCCTGAATGGGGGCATTAATGGCATTTCGTTCATCGAACCCACGCATGGTGAAGTTTCGGGAGTTGATGTTTCTCAGGTATCTTCTTCTTCCTAAAATCGTCTCTACATATTCATCTTTCTTCGCTTTTTCTATGGTCGCATCCATGTACTTTTTCACATTCGGAAACTCTTTGAAATAGGAATCAATGATTTCCTGGGCTTCCCCCCGGGCAATATTCAGGTTTTGTGAAAGACCGTAAGCGGAAATGCCATAGATGATTCCAAAGTTGACCTCTTTGGCTTTCCGTCGCATGTTCGGCTCCACATTGTCAATGTCCACACCGAAAACCTTCGACGCTGTGGTCGCATGAATATCTCGTCCTTCTTTGAAGGCTTGCATCATGTGTTCATCTTTCGAAAATGCCGCCATGATACGCAACTCGATTTGCGAATAGTCAGCAGCCATGATCAGGTAGTCTTTTTCCCTGGGCACAAATGCTTTTCTGATCTCACGCCCTTTTTCTGTCCGGATAGGGATGTTTTGCAGGTTCGGATTATTCGAACTGAGTCTCCCTGTGGCTGCTACCGTCTGCCGGTAGTCTGTATGGATGCGATCATCCGCAGGACTGATCAATTTTGGTAAAGCATCAACATAGGTAGACTTGAGTTTTTGATATTCTCTGAAGGTTAGAATCTTCTCAGCAATGGCATGTTCGTCGGCAAGTTTGGAAAGGATATCTTCACCCGTTGCATATTGACCGGACTTAGTTTTCTTTGGCTTGTCCACCAGTTTTAGTTTATCAAAGAGGATTTCGCCCAGTTGCTTAGGAGAGCCAATATTGAATTCCACTCCGGCAATGTCAAATATCTCTTGCTGTACTTTTCGGCTGAGCTCGTCCAGCTCCTTTGACATTTTTTCTAAGGCACCAACATCCACTTTCACTCCCTGATACTCCATATCGGCAAGGACAAACGACAATGGCTCCTCCACCTCATGGAGTAATCGCTGAAGTTTTCGCTCATCAATGTCTTTTTCAAGAAGCTCTTTTAGCTGAAGCGTAATGTCGGCATCTTCACAGGCATAATCCTTTACCTTCTCCGGCTCAATCTGATCGATGGTTTTCTGATTCTTCCCTTTCGGGCCAACCAGGCTCTCGAATAAAACTGTTTTGTAGTTCAACCATTTTTCAGCCAGCCAGTCCATGCTGTTGTTGGATTCCGGATCGAGCAGGAAGTGGGCAAGCATCGTATCAAAGATTTTACCCTCAACAGTCACATCGTAATTACGCATTACCTGGATGTCATACTTGAGGTTCTGACCGATTTTCTCGATGCTTTCATTTTCCAATACTTCCTTAAATACATTAGCTATTTCCTGTGCATTTTCAAAACATGGCACATACCAGGCTTCACCCTTTTCTATAGCAAAAGCGATTCCTACCAGCTTAGCTTCTCTTGTTTCCAGGCTGGTGGTCTCTGTATCAAAGCAAAAGGACTTTTGATCGGACAGTTTGCTCGCAAGTTGTTTTGCTGCTTCAACTGACTTTACTAAATGATAGGTGTGGTCAGTGGTCTCGATCGAGGATCGTTTGTCTGAAGATTCTCCATCAGATCCGGCAGAATCAAATAAGCCTAGTTGCTGCGTATCTCCCTTTTTGATGTCGTTTTCTTCCTGAAATACCCTGCGGGCGATCGTCTTGAATTCCAGCTCATCAAAAATTGGCTTTAAGATTTCAGGCTTAGGATCTCCATACTTCAAGGCATTTTCATCAAACTTGATCGGTGAGTCTATCTTGATGGTCGCCAGCTCCTTTGACATGATGCCCTGCTGACCAAACTCCTCCACACGCTTCTGTTGCGCACCTTTCAGTTTGTCTACATTGGCCACAATTTCTTCAACGGAACCGAACTCCTTTAGCAGCTTGGAGGCAGTTTTATCCCCAATGCCGGGAATACCCGGAATGTTATCCACGGAATCCCCTTTCAGCCCAAGTACATCACGCACCTGATCCACTTTATCAATGTCAAACTTGGCAAGCACTTCCGGTATCCCCATGATCTCCACCCCATTTCCCATTCGCTTGGGTTTGTAGAGAAAAATATTTTCTTCCACCAGCTGAGCAAAGTCCTTATCGGGTGTCATCATGTAGACTTTAAAGCCCTCCTTACTCGCTTCTTTAGCGATCGTCCCGATCAGATCATCAGCCTCATAGCCATCCATTTCTAGAATGGGGATGTTGAATCCTTTAACGATATCCTTGCAGTATGGAATAGCTACTTTTATCTCTTCCGGTTGTTCCTGGCGTGTAGCTTTATATTCCGCATAGTCTTCATGCCGGAAGGTGGGTGCGTGCGTATCAAAAGCCACCCCAATATGGGAGGGTTTTTCTTTGGTAATGATCTCCAGCAATGAGTTCGTAAAACCCAGAATCGCTCCGGTATTTATGCCATTCGTTGTGAGTCTGGGATTTTGACTCATAGCAAAATGAGCACGGTAAATCAATGCAAATGCATCGAGGAGGAAGAGTTTCTTTTCGGACATGAGGTAAATTTAGCTGACTGATTCTTTTCTTCACTGCTACCTACACATTAATCCGACTTTCCCATTAACTTAAGGCTACCTAACCTATCATTTAATGGAAAAATTTAAGAACCTGTACCTTTGGATGATCCTACCTCTTGCGATTATCCAAATTGGCATATTCAATTTTTACTGGCCAAAGATCACAACAACTTCCTGGGAGTTTCATATTCATTATTGGCTAGTCACAGGGTGGTTTATCCTTATGATTATCCAACCTTATCTGATAGAAAAGGATAAAACTTCCAATCACAGAACTTTAGGAATGATAGGTTTTTTAATTGCGGGAGGAATTGTATTCACAAGTATGAGTTTGTTAGATATTCCTTTAAAGCGAGCTGCTGTTTATGACCCATCCAGGCCCGGACCACCGCTCTCATTTTATTATGGAACACTTATCATTGAATGGATACTGGGGCTTCTTTATGGTTTTGCAGTGATTCAGGCAATCCGATTCAGAAAGAATTTGAATGAACATGCATGGTGGATGATCTGCTCAGTCTTCTACTTAATGATGCCAGCACTGGGACGTGGAATGATCGTTTTATGGAGAGCTCTTGTACCAGTTGAGAAATTAAATCCAATGATGGTGGCCTTGAGTGCTGAACTCGTTTTCATTCCGTTATTGGTTTTTTATGCAATTCGCTTTGGTAAAATGAAGCACCTAGCAACCATCATCGGTTTGTTGACCGTTTTGCTAAGAATACTAAGAGTTCCAATAGGTTCGTCGGAGGCTATTCAAAATTTTCTGGACGGGCTGATTAAGTGGTAAGAACTTTTCGTTGGCCTTCACATTAGTCAGTAACGTTATCACATACACACCGTATGGCGAATAAGCGATATGACTCTGGCTTAGATGGCTTCAAATTATGCTTATGTGCATGCCCCATAATTGAATACGGCGTGAGGTGCATGTGAAACCGTTCATCTGTATTTGAGTTGGCCGTCCAAAAATCGATGTAATTCCCTTCCAATACCTCACCTCCTTCAATCCTGCCATAAGGACCTATGTTTAGTACATTGGACTCAAAAATGTTGTATTGATCCAGAAAATCAATTCGAAACAGCTTTTTGTTACCTTCCATCATCCTGGCTGTTTCGGCATCCTCAAATGAGGCAGCAAACTGATTCCATTCCTCCATGGAAGGAAGGCGCCACCCTGTAGGGCAAACGTCATTCAAAAAACGATAGTCGTAAAACCGGATTTGATCGCAATTACCTGGACAGATTGATTCTTTAGCATTATAAGTAAGGTTTGAGGTCATCCAGTAAAGGTTACCGAGTTTTGTTATCGGGTATTGCTTTCCATCTCTCTGATCTACTATTCTGTCCTGACTATATGATGTAAAAACTAAAAGCGATAATATAAATGCGAGTTTCATTTGGATTAGAAGATTTGCATGTACCATTGGAAGTAAGTTGAGAAAGATCATACTAATATAGAATAATGCAATCCATTGCGTATTTTTAGAAAACGTTCATTCAAAATGAAGAAGCTTTTTTCTACAATACAACAAAAATGGGCAGAGTATTTCCTGGAAATACTGGTAATCACGGTAGGTATTTTGGGTGCCTTTTTGCTCAATACCTGGAATCAAGATAGAATAGCGGATGAAACTCAAAAACTCACCATTGAGCGGTTGATTGAAGATGTAAAAAGCGATACCTCAAGGTTTGCATACCTGGATCACCGACTGGAGGAGCGTGTGAAAAGATGTGATTCCGTGTTGTCCCTTTTTAAAGACTTGGACGATAAGGAAAAGAGATTGTCATTGATTTCCGTACACCTCATTAATTTCTTTTTGGTGGAATCAAACTTTACTACTTACGATGAAATGTTGAATACCGGCCGTTTGTACTCCATGGATGATAAAAAGCTACGTTCTCATATCATTAACTATTATCGTGATGTAAAAAAGTGGAGTACGTACATCGAGCGGGATAACCAACAGCTCCGGAATAAAATGATAGGTCCCGAGTACAATGATTATTGGGTAATCCAGCGAAGGCTATGGGCAGATCAGGTAATAGATGCAAGTAAGTATCCCTGGCTTCTTCAAAAGAATCCGAAAGAGATTAAAGACATTGAAGCACTGGTTTTGGCAACAAGAATTCTCTTTGACAGTAGCAGAGATAGGATTGCTAACTTGAAAGGACACGCGGAGTATCTGCTAAAAAAACTAGACCCTTAATTTTTAAGTCCCCGAACCATTTCCTTCTTACCCATTGCTCCCTGGAGCGTTTCCACTTCAAAGCCTGCTTCCGCCAGGTTTCGCTTGAACTGACCCTGAGCACAATAGGTGGTAAGCACTCCTCCTTGTTCGAGCAACGAGTAGCATTTTTTCAAATTTTCCAACGACCAAACTTCCGGTTGCTTGCTTGGTGCGAATGCATCAAAATAAATGACATGAAAGAAAATGGTACTTTCGAAATCTTCAAGCCTGGAAGTGGTCTTCAGTAACTCAAAATGGGTGTTGATGCCAACTGGTTTTTCCCAGGTTGTTTCATGAATATACATGAAGGATTGAAGTTCAGAAGGCGTGTGGTGATAATTCAAATCCTCATAAATCTCCTTTTCAATTGGGTATGGCTCTAACGAGGTGAAGTTTATGTTCTGATTATGTTGATCTGCAAATTGAGCAGTAAGAAAAGCATTCAGGCCGGTACCTAACCCTACTTCCAGGATTCTGATTTCTTCAGCTTCATTTTGAGATCGCCAGTGCTCCAATCCTTCCTTAATAAACACGTGTAAAGACTCACCTCTGGCCCCTCGAGTGGAGTGGAAGGTTTCGTTCAACTCCTCGTCAAATAGGCTGTGTGAGCCGTCTTCTGTTGTTATGATTTTGATTGGCATTTTTCAGAATTTAAGGTAAATGTGAATAAACATCCCCCTGCCACTACGCATTTCAGCGCACCCCCGAAACGTCGGCCCGCCTTCAAAGGAGGGATTATTTATAAATTAAAACAGTTGCGTGAGCGGCAACACCTTCTTCCTTTCCCACAAAACCCAGCTTTTCAGTTGTTGTTGCCTTGATGGAAATATCTTCCTCTTCGATACCCATGACTTCAGCCAAGACCTTTTTCATCTCCGGAATGTATGGATTGAGCTTGGGCATCTCCAGGCATACTGTCGAGTCGATATTTCCCACTTTGTAGCCTTTCTCACCAATAATTTTGATGACTTCTTTCAGTAGAATTTTACTATCAATCCCTTTGTACTTTGGATCTTTGTCTGAGAAATGGAAACCGATATCCCGCATGTTAGCAGCACCCAGCAACGCATCACAAATCACATGGATCAGCACGTCTGCATCTGAGTGTCCATAAGCGCCATGAGTGTGCGGTACCTTAATCCCTCCGATCCAGAAGTCTACTCCTTCTGCCAGCGCATGTACGTCGTATCCGTAACCGACTCGTATGTTGGGTTTGCTCATGAGGCAAAATTACATCCCCCTCCTCACACTCTTGCCAACCCGCCCCCCTTTCAAAGGGGGAATTGCACCAGATTAGATTAATTGCTATCTGATTTCTTGCGAGATCTTATCTTCCTAACCACCCAAACAACACCAAGTGCCAGCAAGCCAAAGGGCCAAAGGGCCAATAAGTAAACGATGAAAGTTTGAAAGCCTTGCCATCCTGCTGACATGGCGTTCAGCAACCGAGTACCAAAACCGGGTCTTTGATCCTGATCAAGCTCGTATGGGACAAGCTCGTAAAAAGAGATGTCGAGCGTGCTGTAATTGATTTGATGACTCAAAAGCTTAAACTGCCCCTGAAGAGACTCAATCTCTGAGCGTACCTGATTCAGGTTTCGTTCCACCTCCAGGATGTCGCTGATCTTATTGGCTTGCTTCAGGATTTCCTGATACCGCTCCTCCAGCTTCTTTTTATTTTCAATGCGTGATTGCAGGTCATAATACCGACTCGTCACATCATCAGTATTCACCCATCGGTTATCCAATTTTTTACCATCGGTCACCTCTTTTATCAACACATCAAAGTTTTGAGGCGGTACTTTGATGCTCACATTGTAGTTGATCCGGTCGTATCCTTTGTTTTCGTTTTCAGAGGAGATATAAGCGTCATGCTGATCGAGCAGCTGGTTGATACGCTGGTACTCCTCTTTAGTACTTTCCACTCGGTAGGAGAGTCCGCCTGTTTTGATTACTTTCTTTGCAATTTCAGAATCTTGAGGCAATTGATTGGATCCTGCCTTTCTAACGGGGGAACTACCTGCATCAGACTCGGACATCTCCATCATTGGAGCAACCATTTCTTCGCTGGTTGAGCTGGAACTTTCATTACCACCGCAGGCTGCCATTAGGAAAACGATGAGAATAGTGAGTGTTTTCATAAGTTTAAATTTAGCAGATGTCTTCACAAGAATCCTACCAAATAAAATATCAGCAAAGACAAAACTATTTTTGCACCTGATGAAATTGCTTTCGTTTTTAGAAAAACCGCATCCATTCATTTTTAATAGGAGTAGCGTTTTACTACCCGGAATCATTACATTTCTGATCATTGGGCTGTTGGCGCCATTAGGGTTTCAGGAAGTGGATTTAATCCATCGGTTGGGATTTGCTTTGCTTTTTGGGTTTATAGCTTCAATGGCCGTTTTTTTTGTGGTCATGCTGCTGAAAAGCGTCTATCCAAACTACAGTGATCGATGGACGGTAGGGAAAGAGATTCTGCTAATCTTAGTAGTGGTCGGGGTGATTTGTCTATTGATTTTTTTCATTCTCTTTTATTTTCAATTGACCCAACTCCCTCCTGCTCAACTGTTTAAACTGGTGCTGATAAACACCATGATGTTGAGTGTATTTCCGGTGGTCATTCTGGTTCTTTTTGAGCAATACAGCCATCAAAAAAAGCAATGGAAAGAGGCGAAAGAAATGAATCACCTTCTAGGTCATGAACAGATCAAAAGCAATGATATCTTACAGTTATTCGGAGAGAATGGAAAGATCGAGCTGCAGCTTACCCCGGAAGAGCTGATCTGTTTAAAATCCGATGGTAACTACATTGAAGTGATATATGGCTTGGACAAGCTCGAAAAAAAGCTGGTGAGAAACCGGCTAAAAACCCTGGCTGAGCAGCTGCCCGACAGCCTGTTTTTCCAATGCCACAAGAGCTATGTAGTCAATAAAATGAGCATTGTTTCCGTGGAAGGAAATGCCCGAAACTTTGAGCTTAAGCTTCGTGGCGTCTCCGGTTCCATCCCTGTTTCCAGAGCCAAATCAGAGGAGCTGATCCGATTTCTCAAAGGCTGACCTTCCAATTGACACCAAACTAGTCCCATTGATACCAAACTGGTTTCAAAAGGCTTGAAAAGCCCATTTCTCATTCAGCTTTGTCCTTGTCAAAAGAATTTTATAGATGAGAAAGGCATTCCTTTATTTATTCGTAGTACTGAAAATATGCTGCTCGGTAGATGCACAAGTCTACAAAGAGAAAAAAACGCAGCATCGTTTTGCCCAAACATACGTGGGACTGAATACGCAATTTGTACCTGCTCAGGGCTCTCTCACCTGGAATGATCAAACCTTCGCTTTTGCTCCGCTGATCTCTCCACGATTTACCATTGGCGGACTTCATTTCTGGGGCAAATGGGATTTCAATCTCAACATCCCATTAACACTTTTTTATGATCGTGAAATTGACGAGCGCACAGATTATTATTTCAATCCGGGAGGAGACCTAAGTGCGCGGTATTATCCCTGGCGAATGGAGTATGGTAAAATTCGTCCTTATGCAGGTATCTCCGTGAATGAGATGACGTTCGGTTTTGAGACTGAAAATACCGGAGATCGAAATGACTTGTTCATTACAGGTTCTTTGTTAGGGGGAATTTCCTTCGCAAAGGATGGATTGCAATTGAATGCAGAGATCATGTGGCTACCACAAAATAAACGTGATTTCTACAGCAGCAGATCTGAAAGTGGAACCATTCAACTTCCTCGCTCCTACTTTTCTTTTGGCCTCATCAAATATTTTGATGGAACCCTTCACGACGAAGAATACAAGCTTTCCGGAAAAACAGAAAAAATCGAAAATGATTTACGAAGAGAAAATAAGCTAAACAGCTTTTCTATTGGCATTGCTCCTAGTGGCTCGTACTTCCTGTTAGCACCGGTCTATGAAACTGGGGATCGTCAGTCCGTTCCTCTTCACAAAGGTGTATTCAACTGGGATTTTGGGCTCGGCTATCTTTTTCATGATGCTGGCATTCATGTAGGACTGGCTTACAGGGACTATACTTCTCGCAGAGAAAGTTATGGCTTAAATCATTTGTATAGAAGAAGATCTATCGCACTAGAGGCGCTATTCTTTATCTGGGATTACAATGGGTTTGCCCCCTTCATTGGGCCAAGTGTCAGCTACGAAAGATGGGCGGCAGGGGAGTTTGAAATCAATGTTCAAGTAGGTGAAACTCAGAGAACACAAATGATCTCGCCCGGGATCATTTTTGGCTGGGACATTCTGGCATCACCTCTGGAGACCTGGGTACTTAGAACCAACCTGCGCTATTATCCATTCCAGAAAATCACAGACATAGCAGGAAAAGAATCTCGGGTCGATCAATTCGAATTCAACTTTATTCAATTGGTGCTATATCCAAACAGAATGGTGAACGTGCCAAGGGCTAAAAGAAAGTATTAATCATCACTAAAAACACCCCTATAATCCCCTCAAGGGGATACTTATGTATCGTCCTAAAATAAGTTTACAGTTAAACATAGTTAATCCTGACATATGTTGACAGTTTGATTGTAGTCCTGTTTTATGTTGACAGTTGTATTTTTCCAATAATTCTTCCAGAGAGGTTTGGGCTTACTATTTGTAGAGTGAACCTGATCTGGAGTCTTCATACCACAGCTTAGATGAGGTCTTCCTTGATTGTAGCGGTTCACTACACAGCTTAAAAGTTCTCTGGCTTGAGCCATGTTTTCCACTTCATAATGGTTAAGATATTCTTCTTTGAGTATTCCATTGATTCGTTCAGCAATGGCATTTTCTAATGGATCTCCATTTTCAGTCATGCTGATAAGTATACCTCTAGCGGATAACATGTCCACATATTCTTGACTGCAGTACTGGATTCCTCGATCTGAATGGTGGATTAAGCCTCTTAAAGGTTCAGGTTGGCTTTCGATTGCCATGTGTAATGCTCGCTGGTTATTGATGGCTTCCAGATTATCAGATAACTCATAACCTACTATTTTTCGACTGTAAGCATCGGTGATGAGGCAGATGTAATGGAAGCGATCTCTCCACTTCCAATAGGTAATATCACTGACCCATACCTGATTAACGCTTTGAATATCCAGTCCTTTAATCAAGTTAGGATACTTCCTAAACCAGTGCCTGGAGTTGGTCGTCGATACTCGACGTTTTTTTCGCTTAATCAGCAAGTGATGGCTGGAAAGTAGATCAAAAAAAGCATCTCTGCCTATGCGGATACCTAATCGATCAAAATCCGACTGGAGCATATGAAAGAGCTTCCTACCTCCCAAATGTGGGTGTAATGCCCGTTGCTCTAAAACTAACTGAAGTATCTGCTGGTGAGTGGATTCCAATGATCTGCTTCTTGCCTGGTATTGATAGTAGGATTGCCTACTCATACCAAACAGTCCACAAATACAATCCAGCCCCACTGATGGATAGACTTGTTTCATGATTTTGACTGTTTGGTGGACAACTTTTTTCTGATCTTCAATGAAAACTTCTCCTCGGCTATGTCAATCATCTTTGAATAAGCTTCTGACTTTAGCTCAGCTAACTTCAGCGCTTCTTCTAGTTCCTTAATTCTTGCAGATAAATCTTCAGGATGCTCCTGTTTCTTATTTGGTTTGGACATATAGACACGGGCTTTTAATGGCTCCTTCATCCCAAAACTACGCATCCAGTTGGTGATGGCGCTATGACCTCTAATTCCATACTTGCGCTGAGCTGCTTCCTTACTTAGTTTACCTGATAGTACTTCTTGTATTATTCGTAGTTTCTCTGAATCACTCCGATAAATACGGCTTCCTGTTTTTATTCTCATTTTACACTTAAATTGTGTAAACCTATTTCAGGACAAGACACTTAAGACAATATGGAAAAGTTTATTCAATACACCTTATACCTTCACATACTGGTTGGAGGCCTCTCACTCCTCACCGGGGCAGTAGCCATCTTTTCCCCAAAAGGAAAAGCAACGCACACCAAGGCAGGAAGAATCTATTTCTGGGCCATGACATTGGTATTCATTACCGGAATCACGGTGGCCGGGTACAAGTTCAATCGATTTTTGTTTCTCATAGCCTTCCTGAGTTATTACAGTGTCTTTAGTGGCGTCCGATCCCTCAAGCTGAAGCAACTGCACAAGCATCAACAGCCCGAATGGTATGATTGGGCTGCAGGGATCATTAATGGTGTGGCCAATCTCATTTTTATCGGACTTGGCATTTATTACATATCCTTACGTGGATTCGCGTCAGGTGGAGCTTTGCTTTCTATCGGATTTGGCGTTGGAGGCTTATTACTTTCATACACCAACCTGGAACCATTTATTAAGCGACCTAAGAAAGCATACCATTGGTACCTTTCTCACATTGGAAATATGATGGGTGGATACATCGCGACATTGACCGCTTTTTTGTCCACAATGGTCACCCGATTTGATCTTATGAATCCTTTCCTGGCTTTTGCCTTGCCTTCATTGATTGGCGTGCCATTGCTTATTTTCTGGCAAAAACGAATTGAAAAGAATTTTCAAAAATCATTATCATGAAGAGACTCATTCCGGTTATTACGCTACTGATAATCTCATCCAGTTCGTGCTCCTACCTGAAAAATGTCAACTTGTTGACAGGAGGAAGCCTGGAGAGAAAAGACTTTGTTCAGGAAATACCATTTAGCTATCGCAAAGGATTGATCATTGTTCAGGCTAACATCAATGATGACACCACTGTCCGGGAATTCATTTTCGACACAGGAGCATTCAATAGTAAGATTGAAAAACGTCTTGCTGAGGATATCGGCTTGGAAACAATTACCACAAAGGAAAACAGCACTGCTCAGGGGATCACAGAAACCATTGAAGTTACACGTATTGACTCCATCCGCTTTGGAGAAACAACATTTTATAATATCGGAGCTGGAAAGCTGGAATATGATGAAAAATCTTATAGCCCGTGCGTAGCGAAGGATGGCCTGATTGGGTCTAACCTGATAAAATTAGCACACTGGAAGATCGATTATCAAAACCGGAAAATCTACTTCTCAGACAAACCATTTGAGAGCGTTGCGGAACAAAGCATACGAATTTCTTTTGACCGCCCGGTCTTGTCCTCCACGCCAAAGATTAAGCTGAATATCGAAAACGAAGAGGTAAGCGGACTCATGTTCGATACTGGCTTTAATGGTGGGCTTGTGATGCCTGCCTCTTTGGCTGGCGCATTCTCTTCCTCAGATAGCCAACGATTTATCGACCGATCAACATCAGGAATTTACGGAAGCAACACCGATACCTTGATTGAAAAATCTTTGGCCGTAAGCTTTGATTCCAGGGAATACCGCATTCCTGTAGAATTTTCCAGTTTAGGAAAAGGCTTAATAGGCAATGATTTACTCGAGCACTTTACGGTCTTAATAGACAATGATGATGATGAAATAACACTTGAGCAAACGAATGAAGTAGTTGTTGAAAAAGGACGATCATTCATCCCCGGTATTCTCAACGACAGCCTATGGGTGGTCAACCGAATCAGCGAAAACTCATCATCTATTCGATTAGGAGATACACTTAGACTCGTCAATGGAAAGCGACCCGGCGAAATATTCACTAATCATTGCGACTATTTCCTCAACCTTGAAAGCCTGCTAAACGGTGATTCTGTCCGTGTAAAAACACTAAAAAATCAAGCGATACACTTGTAATGAAATACTTACTAATCCTATTTACACTTTCCACCACTGGAGCATTTGCACAAAGCAAGGAGTATATCAAATTTGAATACGATGGATATACCTTTCCAATTCTTGTCAGAGGCAATATCGAATCTGATAAAATGCTTGTTTACGTAGAGGGCGGACCGGGAGAGACCGCCATTGACTTTGCACGATCAGATTACCCAAGGTGGAAAAAGTCATTGGAAAATGAGGTCGCCATTGCATACTACGATCAAAGAGGTCATAATCAATCAGCCAAAAAAATGGATGTTTCTAAAATCTCTTACGATCAATACAGTTTTGACTTGATTGCGATCTCAAAAATGCTGAAAGAAAAATACAATGCTGAAGTGTATTTATTCGGTCACAGTGCCGGTGGATATATGGTGTTGCATACACTCCAATATTTCGCTGATCAATCCAGCTTCATAGACGGAGCGATTGCAGCTAATACCCCCATCACCTCAGACCATAGTCCTGAACGTTACCAGTATTACCGTCCACGCTATCTAAAGAACCTGGCTGCAGAAAAAATTGCCAACAATAAAAACGGTGAATTCTGGCAACAAGAGCTAGACTGGATTAATAGCATTGATTCTATCACCACCAGAGAAGGCGCAATCCGCTGGAATAGGACGGTGGAAAAAGCGTTCACACCTACAAAAAGAAAGCTGTCCCCTGGCATGGCAGTAAAGGTGATCTTTTCACGGCCATACAATCCTGTACGGTATCTCAACAGAAAAGACAATGAACTCATTGATGATTTGCTCTGGGAGGATCGGAAAACCCATTCAGATTTTGACAACTTGTCTGCAATCAATGAGAACGTTCTCCTGATTACCGGCCGATACGATGATGTAGCACCACCGGAGGAAATGGAAGAAGCGAACCAACGAATTGAACATTCTGAACTGGTCATTCTTCCAGATGCGGCTCATGAAAGTTACTTAGACCAGCCAAACCTTTTCAATGAAGCAATTTTATCATTCATAAATAAATACCGAAAATGAAAAAGTCCATTCTTTTTATAATTAAGACAGCCCTTCCTGTTTTTCTGATTGCCCAAATTGATAGCGTAAATACGACGAATAATCAACTGAAAATTGACCAGCTCAATGAAGGCCAAGCCACCTACCTGGTTTACTTGCAAGATTCTATAAGTGGGCCGAAGTACGGCATAGAGGTTTGGGATCGAATGATTAAAAAAATAGATGATAGTTACTCATTTAAATGGAACAGATATGCAGCATCGGGTTCCAGGTACAGCTATGAAATAGCTGCCTCCGCCAATGAATTTAGTCCAATTGAAGAAAGAGTAAATGAAAGAATAGTGAAAGCGGGAGATGTGAATATTAGAAAAAAGCATTTCATTTATTCAGGAGACAAGATTTTTACTAACTCCGACACAACAATGCATACAATGGAACCATTTGAATTGGCAGCTCTTGATAACTCTTTTAACTGGGAGATGGATTTGGAAACATTGAGTATGCTTCCAATCAATCAAGGGAAAAGCTATGCGATCAATTTTTATCATCCCGGATCAAAAACTGAGCCCGCTTATTATTTATTCGAAGTGATCCGGTCAGAAACACTCAGCTTCAATGATGTCGCATTTGAGTGTTGGGTATTAAAGGTTGAATATTCACCCAACCAATCCAGTGAATTTTGGGTGGATAAAAAGACCCATCGTGTCATGAAAATGAAGGAATTCTTCTATGGAAGGTATCGATATAAAGTTTTGGCGATTTAGGTGAGATTTATTTCGAATACCTCTTCAATGTACGGAATTAAAAATTACCCGATGAATATGCGCATACAAGTGCTACTATTCTTACTTTTTGCGTGGAAACAATCATTATCTCAAGAAATTTTTGCCAGTGAAATTCATAAAGCTCGTTTCCTCATAAGCCAGCATCAGCAGATGACGGATATTCCTGGTGTGCAGGTTGCAGTTATGATTGAAGGCAAACTGGTGTGGTCTGAAGGTTTGGGTTTTAGTAACCTGAAGGAAAAAAAAGAAGTAACGGTAGAGACGAAATTTCGAATTGCCAGTGTTTCCAAATCCGTAACGTCGATGATGATGGGTAAGCTGGTAGAAAAGAAACTGCTGGACCTGGATGCAGATATCCGAACCTATGTTCCGGAGTTTCCTAAAAAAAGCTATTCGTTTACAACAAGACAGCTAGCGGCATCTGTCGCTGGAATTCGCCATTACAATAGCACTGACCCCAGATATAGAAGCGAACACTTCCCTTCAGTCATTGATGCACTGGATGTGTTCAAAGATGATCCTATGTCTTTTAAACCGAACACCGAATACCTGTATTCCAGCTACGGTTGGGTTTTACTAAGTGCTGCAATGGAGCGTGCTGCCGATCTATCCTTTTTTGAACTAATGGAAAAATCATGGCAGGAATTGGAGATGACCAACACCTCCTTTGATTATCCTGATAAAGAAATCACAAATAAGAGTACGTTTTATGTACATGATAAAAATGGGCGGGAAGTTGCTCCAGAAGAAAACCGAAGCTACATGTATGCGGGTGGTGGATATTTGTCAACTGCAGAAGACCTGGTAAAAATGGGAAATCAGCTAATAACAGACCAGTACTTCTCCGCTGAAACACGAAGGATTCTTACTTCTTCCCATGTGCTGGAAAATGGTGATTCTACTTATTACGGGTTGGGGTGGGAGTCCGGTCAAAGCAGATTAGGTGTTCCTGTTATTTTTCATGGAGGGAGTATGCAATCAGCCAGAAGTCACCTCGTCATTTACCCGGAACAGCATGTTGTATTTGCCTACCTCGCAAATACAGGAGATCAGGTGTTTTTTAATGATCGGGAAGCACAAAGTGTGGCAGAAATCTTTGTGAAGAAAATCATGGATAGAAAAAGGCATGATGATTTAGATGTATTGGAAGGTGACTGGAAGATTGAAACAATCTCACTCAGGGACAAGAAAACCATTGGTCGATTGTCCATCTCTAATGGGCAAGATACCATCACCTTCAAACGCAGCAAGAAGGAGAAAACCTTTCCAATAATAGTCGTCGGAAAATATGAAGAGTATCATCATCTAATAGCTGTCAGCCCTATGTTTATTGATTTTTATTTCAAACTGGATGGAGATAAACTCGAAGGAACCTGGCTTCATGATTTTAATGTGAAAGGTGTACCAGAGTCTGACCCATACTGGCAAGAAAGAAAAATTGTTGGCAAGAGGGTAGAATAGCTACCAGTATTTCTTAATCACATGCAAAAGCTGTGGATGAACGCCTCCACCAGCAACGATTTCCCGGCCAAAGATGTAGTCATCGCCACCTTTGAAATCGGTGACCGTTCCTCCTGCTTCCTGAACCAGGATAATTCCTCCGGCGATATCATACGAGTTGAGGTTATACTCAAAATAGCCACCATAACGACCACATGCTACATAAGCCATGTCCGCTGCGGCACTGCCCATACGTCTCAGTCCTTGGGTTCCTTCCATTAGCTGATGCAAAATTTTCAGGTACTCATCCAGCCGTTCAAATTCGTAATAGGGAAAGCCAGTGGCCAGAACCGTGTCAGTAAAAAACTGAGCTGATGATACACGGATAGGTTGCTTGTTCATATATGCGCCTCCGTCCTTCCACGCATAAAAGCATTCATCATTCGCTACTTCATATACGACTCCCGCCAAGATCTTTTCCTCATGCATCAAACCTATGCTCACGCAATAATTAGGTATTCCATGGACAAAATTTGTGGTGCCATCCAGGGGATCAATGATCCATGTAAATTCCTTTTGCTCTTGCTCCGTCGTTTCTTCTTCAGTGATAAACCCTGCTTCAGGAAGAATTTTTTTAAGCCCTGAGATGATCTGCTTTTCCGATTCCTTATCCACATAAGAAACCAGGTCGCTATCTCCTTTAAACTCCACCTCATCGTAAGAAAAACGCTTTCGTTCCTGGCGGATAAATCCGCCGGTCTTCACGGCTACTGCTGCTACTTTTTCTGTAATGTTTTCAAGATTCATTTGGCTCCTTCTAGTACAATGACAAATTCTCCTTTAATCGATTTGGTGCTGAAGTAGGTGAGCACATCCTCAATGGGGCCTGTCACGGTCTCTTCAAACTTCTTTGTTAACTCTCTGGAAACGGAAACGTTTCGATCCCCTAAAATATCCTTGAATTGTTGCAATGTTTTTAACAGTCTGTGCGGCGACTCGTAATAGACAACCGTGCGTGATTCCTCTTTTATGGATTCAATTCGTGTTTGCCTTCCTTTTTTATGAGGTAGAAAGCCTTCAAACACAAATCTGTCGCATGGAAAGCCTGATTTGACCAAGGCAGGAATAAATGCAGTCGCCCCGGGTAATGAATCTACGGGTATTTCATTAGCTAGAGCCTCCCGAACAAGTAAAAAACCAGGATCAGAAATTCCCGGTGTTCCTGCATCGGATATCTGAGCGATGGATTGCCCGTCCTTTAATCTTTCAATCGCCTCGTTGACTTTTTTATGTTCATTGTGTGCATGGAAGCTTTGCGCAGGAGTTCCTATGTCGTAATGCTTAAGGAGTACCCCGGAAGTGCGTGTATCTTCAGCTAAAATTAAGTCTACATTCTTCAGTACTTCTACCGCCCGGTAGGTCATGTCGGCGAGGTTGCCGATGGGGGTGGGAACAAGGTATAGCTTTCCTGGCTCGATGGTCATGAAGCTAAGTTAGAGATTTAACCACAGAGGACACAGAGATTGATTCTCGGAGGACTGGTTTAATAAATAACGCCATTGCAATTAAAAGAACCGCCATCGCGAACGCAGTGAAGCGATCTCATTGATACCAGGCACTAACAAATCATGAGATTGCTTCGTCGTTCCTCCCGCATCGGCGGTCCGATCGCAATGACGTTCTAAATCAACCCATCAATCGCCTCAGCCAGCTTCTTATCTTTCTCCGTCACCACATCTCCGGCATCATGGGTGTTTAGTTCGAAGCTTACGGTGTTATACACATTGCTCCAGTTTGGGTGGTGATTCATTTTTTCGGCAATGATCGCCACCTGACTCATGAAGCCAAACGCTTCAACGAAATCCTTGAACTCAAATGTTTTCTTCAGCTTGTTATCTTCTTCTTTCCAACTCATAATGTTTGATTTTATAGTGCAATGATCCCCTCAATCGAGTGGGCACGCTTGTAAACCTCTACCACCTCCTGACTAGAATTCATTTTCTGACTCATTGTTATGCTCACGTATTTATTTCCGGAGCTTGGTTTTAGCTTGACTTCAGCCTGGGGAAGTAGTGCCTCTACTTTTGCCTGATGCTCAGGTTTTACAATGAATTTAAACGTGTAGTTGTCTGGGAACTGATGTGCTCCCTCCAGCTTATCCAAAAATGCTTTTTCGTCCCAACCCATAGTATAAACAATATAAAAAAAGCCATCCCGATAAAGTTCGGAATGGCTTCAATTAGTTTCAATTTTTTGTTTAGAAAAACTTGTATCGCATGTCTTCAATCTCGGCAAATTCTTTCACTGCTTCGTCAATTTTTCTAGGAACGAACAATCGGAAGTATGAAAGCGGGAAGTCTGCCACCATTGCATTTTGTCCCAATCGCTGACGAGATACCTGAAGTGCAAATGTTGAATAATCATCGATATCTCCAGGGATATCCTTTGCTTCAAGTTGAACAGCAATTACACCATCCTGAATGTCAAATGCCTTTGTAATCTCTCCTTCTTCCAGAGCGAAAGACAAGCCAATCGCCTCAGGAGCATAGCCCACACCACTGATGCTATTAGAGAATAGTTGGAAATCGGCTGACCCGGTTTTTGCACCATCTCCATAAGCTACAGCCAGAGACTCTACATCGGAAGCATCCAGGCCATCTAATTTTGATAGAATAGATTCAGCTTTCTTTTGGTTTCTAACTTTGCGCTCAACCTGATTTCTAACCTCATCCAGATTAGCTACCCCTTCTTCTTGCTCAGAAGTCATCGCTGCTACGATATATCTATCTCCAATTTCTTTAACATCCGAAACCGCACCCTCTGAAGCATCATTGTAAAGCCATAGTACCAGCCCTCTGGCCTCAACCATAGGTCCTACTCTTTGTGCATTTTTCCCAATTCGATTGGCAGTTCTTACGTTTAGCCCCTGCTCTTCAGCCAGCCTTCTAAACTCTTCCAGATTTCCTGCAGAGGCTGCAAAAAGATCTGCCTGCCTGTACACTTCATTAATGGTCTCATCGGAAACGAAGAATTCCTTTTTCATTTTAGCCACACGGTAGAGGATGCTATCCTGTGCAACCTCATCTTTTCTTGAAAGCTTATAAAACTCATAAGATCCATTTACTATTTCAGGCTCAGAGACAAATCCCACTTCCTGCTCTTGGAGTACTTCCGGAAGATTATCATCTGTGTAGGTAATGAATGGGTATGGATCATCAGAATTGATGCTGACAAAGCTTGAGTCATTGGTTGCCTGCGCTAAAGATTGCTGTAAATCAGCCACTTCACCAGCGACGATTGCTGAATCGGCACTTGATGGAGTGATATCAAAAATCACATATTCCATGCTTCTTGTTTCATCACGCTGAAATTCTGATTCATGACTATCAAGATATGCCTGAAGCTCACTGTCTGAAACACTTACAGAAGAATCCGAAATGCTCAGGAAAGGAACGTACATGTAGTTGATAGACGCAGTAGCGTTTTGACTAACATACTCATCCTTTGCTTCGTATTTTGTTACATAATTGGTTTTGGTGAATAGGTTAGCGTACTTCTCTAGTTTCCTGCTAGGAACCAAAGACTGCTCAAACGCAATCCACGAGTTTCTTTGCTGAGGTGGAGCCTGCTGAAGGCTGCCTAGAAAAGCAGTAACGTTTTCTTTTCTGAACTGACCTGTTTGAGGGTCAGCAAAAAACTGCTTGATCTGAGGACTGATATTGCTTCCCTGAACCATATCTACCAGCTCGTCATTGGTGACAACTATTCCTAGTTCATCGAATTGCTTTTCGTAAGCTTTCTCCAGAATCATTGCGTTCCATGCTTGATTTCTGATTTGATCTGTCTCTTGCTGTAGCGGGTTTCTCCCGGTATTGATAGCAAAGTTGTAGGACAGCTCGTCTACTTTGTTTTGAAACTGAGTATTGGTAATTGATTCGCCGGCAATCTCTCCGATTTCAGGATTATCACCACCACCCAAGAAGGAAGCGTTTCCAATCAAATCCGTGCCAATGAAAGCAACCATTGTGACCATGATAGCTCCCACCACGATCTTTCCCATCTTGTTTCTCAGTGTGCCTATTAGTGCCATATTATCTAAATGCTCATTTGAATAAGGTCGGCAAAAATAAGGAAATAATTTGCTATTGACCCACACAGTAGGCTTTATTAACTAAGCTGCAATTATCAGGGGATCAAATGGTTAGTCCTCAGCATTTTTTCTATCTGACCCAAAGGGAATGAATGATCATATTTCTGTTTGAATATTTGACTCCCTCGATTGGCTGATGACTGGCCGGTTGTTCCAAATGTATGCCAGACTCAGACCTGAAATGATGTGCCAGATACCCCACCAGGCTGCCACGATTGCCATCCCTCCCAATCCATCAAAAAAGCCAAAAATGAGAATGAGCCCAAGACCTGAGTTTTGAATGCCAGTTTCTATGGCAATGGATCTACAGTCTTGCTGCTGAAGCCTGAAAAGAGCGCCTAAATTGTAACCGGCGAGCAATGCAATGGCATTGTGAACAAGTACCAACAAAATAACCAGGTGAATGTAGGAGAGGAATAAATTGAAATTGGCACTAAATGCCATGATGACGATACCTGCAAAAATGGCAATGGAGCTATAATGCATGACAGGGTGCAGTTTATCTGCTATTGCCGGCTTCCATTTTCTTAAAAACATTCCTATCACGATTGGTATGAGCAACAACATTGTGATTGTTTTCAGCAATTGCCAAAAATCAAGTGACACCTCTGTCAAGATAGCGGCGGTGGGCGGATACATGCTTCCCCAAAAGGCAATATTGATTGGGGTCATAAAAATAGCCAGGGTGCTAGATACGGCTGTTAAACTAACAGAGAGTGCGGTGTTCCCTCTTGCCATAGCGACCATAAAATTTGAAATATTTCCACCCGGGCATGCAGCCACGAGCATCATTCCCAGTGCAAAACTTGGCCGGGGCTGAATGATAAGGATTAATAAAAAGGTAAGTGTTGGTAGCACAAAAAATTGAGAAGCCATTCCCACCAGTGCAGATCGGGGGTTTCTAATCACTCGAATAAAATCTTCTACCCGGAGATTGATAGCAACACCAAACATGATGAAACCAAGGCTGAGATTTAGATAGAAGAGGTTCGCCTCACTGAAGTTTAATGTGACCTGATCAATTGCATCCATGCTAGTTAGCAATATAGTGACATTCCATTTTTTCAAGCCTTGTGATTTGTATATTTAGACTATGACTATGGATATGTGGATCACTGTAGGAGTAATCGTCTTGGCGCTGGTGCTGTTTATCACCGAGCGTTTTTCCGTTGATGTGATAGGGATCGGCATTTTAGTAATACTGGTATTGCTGGGAGTGATCTCTCCAGAACAGGGTGTTATGGGGTTTGCAAATTCTGCCACACTCACAGTAGCAGCTATGTTTGTCTTAAGTGATGCCTTACTAAAAACCGGAGTTATCAGTCATATTGCTCCATGGTTTGGATCACTTCTAAGAAAAGGATACAAGAAAAGTATTCTCATTCTATCTACAGGGGTTGGTGGTATTTCTGCTTTTATCAATAATACGCCTGTAGTCGCCACCTTCATCCCGATCATCTCAAATGCAGCAAAAAGCCAGAAAATGTCCCCTGCGCGGTACCTGATACCGCTTTCTTTTGGGGCAATCCTGGGTGGTACATGCACGCTGATTGGAACCTCTACGAATCTTCTCGTAAGCGGAATTGCAAAGGATGAAGGACTTGACGGTTTTTCCATGTTTGACTTGGCTCCATTGGGATTGGTATTTTTTCTTATCGGAGTAGTTTATCTCATGTTTTTGGGCAGAAAGCTGATTCCTGAACGTGAAATGGACCAGAAAGCGAGAGATGAAAAGATTTCTGATTACCTGTGCGAAATTGTTGTGACAGATAAGATGGAAGAGAGTGATAGGTGCTTGGGTGATTACTTTGAAAACGAGCGAGTCATCCAAATTCACCGTGCTGATGAGTCACTAAAAGACCCTACGCCTGACTTTAAGCTGAAGGAAAAGGACGTATTGCTGGTGAAAGGAGGCATGGAGCGGATCAATAAAATATTGAAGTCAGATAAGTTTGATATCAGAGATCGTCAAAGTGAAAAAATCTTTTCGAAAGAGGGTACCTCGCTGATTGAGATTGTGATACTGCCCAACTCTTCGATGGTGGAAAAGAAGCTGAAAGAGCTGGACTTTCTTAGAAAGTATCAGGCGCGCATTTTGGCAATCCGACAAAGGGGGAAGGAGTCATTTTCCGGTCTGGATGATATCCGACTGATGCCGGGAGATATTCTGCTTTTACAAACCAATGAAGAAGGGTATAGACTACTCAATACCAACGAGGAAGAAGATCAATCCTCATTTTTGTCGATGCGTGCAGAGTGGATTCCGTCAATAGATAGGAAAAACCTGGGATTAGTTTTGGGCACACTGCTGGCGGTAATAGTATTGGCTACTTTCAATGTTACCTCCATTATGATCGCTGCTTTCGCGGGAATTGTCTTCCTGAATGTAACCAAGGTGATCACCATGAGTGATGCGTATCGAGCGATCGATTGGCAGGTGATTTTTTTATTAGCGGGTGCATTAAGTATGGGGGCGGCCATGAATGAAAGTGGGTTATCTGCTTTGATAGGAGACTTTCTTACCCAGTATGTAGGTGAAAACCTGGGGCCGGTTGCTGTAGTTTCAGCCATTTATTTAACCACCTCCATTCTCACGGAAATCATTTCCAATAATGCGGCTGCTGCTCTTTTGGCTCCTGTCGCCATCTCAATAGCTTCTGCAATGGATGTTAATCCAACTCCGCTCTTAATGGCGATAGCATTTGCAGGGAGTTCAAGCTTCATCACTCCGGTGGGGTATCAGACGAACACCATGGTATACAGCGCAGGCCCTTATCATTATGCTGATTTTGCGAAAGTAGGTTTTCCTCTTAAACTCTTATTTTGGGTTGTGGCATCACTTTTAATACCTGTGTTTTACCCGCTTTGATCTTCTTCAAAGTCTTTCATTGATTCTCCGTAGAATCGGGATAATTTCTTACGAAGTGCAAGGAACCGGATGACTCCAAAGATGACCATTAGGCCACTGATAGCAAAAAGTACATATCCCACCCAGTTAAGCTTGGTGAAGGTTTCCAAAGTGATAAAGGCAATTCCGGCCAGCACGAGATAAATCGCCGTTCGAATTACCGCATATAGTGTTCGCTGATTGGCCATGGTGGTACGCTCCAATGCGAGGTAATCACGCAAAATGATTTTCTCTTTATTCTGATAATCCTTGACAAGGTTTGGCAGCTTGATCTTTGGTTTCATGCCGCTAAAGAAACAAAACAATCATGAATTAAGGGAATTCCCCCTAGGGTATATGAAAGTCGTCCTACCACTCAAAGTGGTGGGACGACTAGACTTTCAAAAAACCCCTGACGCTTGTCGACAGGGCTCTTTGAAAAGTATTTAGGTCTTTCTATTTCTTCCTGATAATAATGTCTCCGTGCATATTCTTGAATGTATACTCCGGGCCACCACCATTGATATCGCCGTACACCCAGGAGTTGATAGATACTTTGTATTTTCCATCATCTGATTTCACCTCCGGCTTGGATCGGTCAACCGTCATGTCATAATCCGTATAAATCTCTCCTCTGTCTGAGCGCATCTTGGCTGTGGCTTTAATATTTCCGGGAAAAGTTACGTCCACGTTTCCATGTAGCGTTACAAATGACATGGGTTCATTTGGAGTGACTTTAATGAAATTCACGATGATATCTCCATGCACCGTATTGGAAACAATGGAGCCACTCATGTCTTTCAATGTCAATGGACCATGAACTGCAGAGATTTCATGCGTTCCACTAATGCCGGTTACATCTACCTGGCCATGAACGGTGGAAATCTCAAGGTCAAAATTTGCTGGCACTTTGATTGTAAGGTTGATTGATTTTTTCCAGGAGTTTGTTTCAATCTTTACTCGATTGTTGTTTTCTGATGCGCTAAGCTCAATCGGGCTACTGGCTATCTTTTTCATCCCCGGAGGAGCACTTCGATCGTCATCTTCATCGTCACAGCTGGCACAATGCTTGTCTTCAGACTTGGTATTGGCTTCAGCTTCAATGATGACTTCATTTCCATTGTATGCTTCCACCATAATGTCGCCTCGAACCAGACCAACTTCCAATTTACCTTTATTTCCAGGCGAGCTTAGCGGTATCGCTAAGCGTTCGTTGAAATCCTGTGCCCAGACACTTGCAGAGGCCACAAGAAATAATATGATTATTAAGTTTTTCATTGTTCTATATAATTAAGTGCACGATATACGTGCGGTTATTCGCTTTTCTTTAAATAGACATTTCCATTGATGCTCCGGAATGACAGTTCTGGCCCACCAGATCCAATCTCCACGCCGGTTTTTGTTCCAATTTTGAATTTCCCGTTCTTCTCGCTTTTCTCCACTTTAGGGCTCATTTTTTTGTAATCGAATGAGGTGAACAAATCGCCATTCATGCTGTCAAAGTATACCTGGGCACTGAAGTTGTCCGGCAATTCAAAGTTGAAATCTCCATTTACGGTATTGAAGTCGATGGCTTCTGTTGGGTTCTCCAAAAAGTTGATGGTAACATCCCCATTCACTGTGGATGCCTGAAGCACCTTCCGCGCGTATTTTATGTCTACCTTGCCATTTACGTTGCATGCTTTAATAGGGCCATCAAGATTCTTGACAAATACATCTCCATTATTTACGGTTTTGGCTTCTAAGCTTACCGCTTTCGGAACCTTAAGTTTATACTGGTATTTGAATGAATATTTTGGATAGTCGTGCATGTCATAGCCGCTGTATTTCCCCCATCGATATTTTTTTATAAATGGTGCTTTTGTAAAAAATACGAGAGAATCATGTGTAAACAGCTCACCTAATTCGAGCTCACTTTTAGCTTTTTCCAACAGCGCATCAGTGCCTGCAGACATTTCTATGATCAAACTGAGATATACCTTGTTATCTCCAGAGCTCTCTATCTCGACATCACCGTTAATATTGTTGACAATTACTGCCATTTCATTTGGATTATCGATCGTGTATTCTTTGTTGATCACAATCCTGTCCTCCTTGAGGTCCGGATTGATGAGAGTTAATAATATGAGTAATAAATTCATTAGTCCAATTTTTGAGTTTAAGTATTCTTAAGTGTCTGAATGCTCTCATCCAGTTTTTCTTTCACTATTTCATCTTCCGTATTTTCTTTCAGCTGCTGCATCGCATCCACAGATGATTTTTCCTGAATGGCTACCAATACATCAGCAATTGCTACCAAAACCAACGGTGATTCCTGAAGCTTCAGAGCATCCACCAATGCTTGCCGTACATTCGGTTCGTCCACATACCTGACCAGTGATTCCAAAGACGCCAGACGCACATTCAGGTTCTCATCATTGTTGAGTGTAGTGATTAATGCATTGACTACTTTTTCATCAGCTTTTGGCAGTTCTGCTGCCAGGTTCACTGCCCTGATTCTTTCCTGAGCCTTTGGTTGCTCAATGAGCGTCAGCATCATCATTTCTTTCATGCTTTGGATTTCACTGCTTAGCTGAGCGATATCCTGCTTTTGATTTTGTGATGGTAACATCCACCACCCGATGAATAACCCCATCACCAGAGAAGCCAGACCTACCTGCCAACTTTTAGTCATCTGTATCACAATCCAGTCCAGCATATTCGGTCGAACTTCTTTTTGGTTTTGCTCATAGGCAGCCATCATCCCCTCGAACCGGGCATCCATAGCATCAGATGGTTCAGGTCGTTCGATTTCTTCAAACAAGTCCCAGGTTTGCTCAAGCTCTCCCAGCTCTTTTGCTTTTTCAGGATTTGATGCGAGAAAATCCGTCAATGCCTTTTCTTCATTCTCGCTGATGTTTCCTGCCAGTTTATCCTGCCAGAGTTCCTCTGCTTTTTTACTATTAATCTTCATTTCTATCTCATTTGAGATTTATAATTTATTTCTTCAAACATCCCCCTGCCATCTCACATCCTCCACACCCCCGAAACGTCGGACCGTCTTCAAAGGGGGATTAGACATCCATTTTTATGTAGGATTCTCTCAATTCTTTTAATATTCGATGCACTCGCACCTTGATGGCACTTTCTGTCACGCCCATCATTTCTGCCACCTTTGCATATTTCACCTTCTGAAATCGCACCAGCTCAATCAACTCTCGCTTTTCTGCTGAAAGATTTGCCAGCGCTTTTTTCAGGTAATTCAGCTCATCCGATCGTTCCATATCCACCTCCTGATTTTTGTTTTCGCTCAGCCGCTCCTCGTAAGGATTCATGTCCTCTTGGAAAGCATATCGTTTATTCTTTCGGTAGTGATCGTGATGCACGTTTCGAGCCATCTGGAAAGCCCACACTTCAAAATCCCCGTTTTCCTTATAAGTGTGCTTGTACTTCAAGATCCGCATAAAGACGTTTTGAACCAGGTCTTCACTCGTCGCTCCATCATTGGTCATTCCATAGAAGAAGCCAAAGAATCGACGACTGTACCGTTTGTAAAGCAGGTTGAGTTTTTCTACCTCTCCTTCTTTCACTTTCAACATCAAACTGTGGTCTTCCAGTAGGTTCATTTGGTGCATTGCTGTCGGGGAAACTCAAGTAATTTCGGAAGGTTACATGGGGAATTGAAATTTCTTTCAAAACACGAATAAATGTATATTCGTATTACATTGTAATACAAGGGTTATGAAAACGATTTCGATACGGATAAGTGACGAACTTGAAAAAGACTTAGAAGCTTGGGTAAAAGAGTCCGGAAGAAGCCAAAGTGATTTGATCAGGGAAGCACTGGAAAAACACATAAGAATAAAGAGTTTTCGAGAGATTAGAGAAATGTTGGTTCCATTTGCTCAGAAAGCTGGCTATTATACGGATGATGATATTTTCAATGACCCAGAGCTTACATGAGGGTTTTTGCTGATACAAGCTTTTTATTGAGCTCTTTAATATCAGATGGTTTTAGTCAGCGGGTTTTTGAAAACATTTTGCTAAATCATCAATTGGTTCTTTCACAACGAGTAAGAAATGAACTAGTTGGAAAGCTTAAGAACAAATTCCATGTTCCGAACGCTGCAATTGATATTTTTCTTCAGAGGATGCATGGCTATGAAATAATAGCAGATTCCAAAGAAATTTTATATCGACTAAGAGATCCAAACGATGATATTATTCTTTCCACTGCCATTCTTACAGGAGCGGAAGTGATAATAACCGGAGATAAAGATTTACTAACGATGAATGATAAAGTTCAGGAGATAAATATCCTTAACCCACGTGAATTCTGGGAAAAATACAATGACCTTTAAAGTACTCGATAAAGAATTGAAAGGCCACATCCACACCGGAGAGGCCATCCGTCGTATATATTCAACCGATGCTTCAGCATACAGAGAAGTACCTCATGCGGTTGCCATCCCGAAAGATGATGAAGACCTAAAAAAACTCATTCACTTTGCTCAGGAAAATCAAACCTCACTTATCCCGAGAACCGCCGGCACCTCCCTGGCAGGACAAGTAGTCGGTGGTGGAATCGTGGTGGATGTCTCCAAGCATTTCACTCAAATTCTGGAAGTGAACCTGAAGGAAGAATATGTGTGGGTGCAGCCGGGAATTGTACGTGATGAGCTAAATAGGGAGCTTTCAAAACACGGTTACTTCTTTGCCCCGGAAACTTCTACCGCCAATCGGGCGATGATTGGAGGAATGATCGGAAATAATTCCTGTGGATCTAATTCAGTGGTCTATGGAAGCACTAGGGAGCATTTGCTTGAAGTAAAAGCGCTTCTCTCTGACGGGTCTGAAGTTCATTTCAAAGAGTCGGATGATCTAAGAGCTTCGTCTGTTTTTGAAAACCAACTATACCAAAACATCTCAGACATCCTGTTGGATAAGGCGAATGTCAACCGCATTAAAAAGGAATTCCCAAAACCAAACATTCCAAGAAGAAATACCGGATACGCGTTGGATATGCTGGCCGATATGCAGCCATTCAATTCGAAAGGAAAGCCATTTAATTTCTGTTCATTGATTGCAGGGTCAGAAGGCACCCTGGCATTTGTTACTGCAGCTAAGCTGAAGATCACTAAAATCCCTGAAGGGCACAAACGACTGGTTTGTGTCCACTGTAAAAGCATCGAGGACTCACTAAAAGCCAACCTGATCGCGCTCAATTATCAACCGTATGCCTGCGAGCTGATGGACCACTACATCCTGGAAGCTACCGCACGAAATAAAGAGCAGGCGGCCAACCGCTTCTTTGTGGAAGGGGAGCCGAAAGCTATTCTGGTGGTAGAATTGATTGGTGAGACAGAAAAGGAAGTAGACATACGCATTTTGAATTTTCTGACTGAGTTGGGTAAACAACGATTGGGATATGCATTTCCAATTATCAAAGGAGACGACATTACAAAAGTCTGGAATCTACGAAAAGCCGGATTGGGATTGCTTTCCAACATCCCCGGCGACACCAAGCCTGCTCCTGTTATTGAGGATACAGCAGTAGATGTGAAGGATCTTCCAAACTACATCGGTGACTTCAATAAGATCCTCCAAAAGCATGGACTTTACAGTGTTCATTATGCTCATGCCGGATCAGGAGAACTGCACCTGCGTCCTTACCTGAACTTGAAAACTGAAGAGGGGGTCAAACTTTTTCGTACCATAGCAGAAGAGATCGCTGATCTGGTCAAAAAATATAATGGTTCGCTATCCGGAGAGCACGGCGATGGCCGATTACGTGGCGAGTTTATTCCAAAAATGATCGGGGAGGAAAACTACCAGCTACTTAAAAAAGTGAAGCAAACCTGGGATCCTCACAATATCTTCAACCCAGGGAAGATTGTGGATACAGCACCCATGGATACTTCGCTCAGGTATGAGAAGAACCAAAAAACGCTTGAGTTTGAGACCATGCTGAATTTCTCCAATGATAAGGGGATCGTTCGAGCGGCTGAACTATGTAATGGTTCCGGTGATTGTCGAAAATCGGAACTTACCGGAGGCACCATGTGCCCCAGCTACCAGGCCACACGGGATGAGAAAGACACTACCCGTGCGAGAGCCAATATCCTTCGCGAGATGCTCACTCGATCCAAAGAGGCCAATCCATTCACAAAGCCTGAAATCAAAGAAGTTATGGACTTGTGTCTTTCGTGTAAAGGTTGCAAACGAGAGTGCCCCTCTAATGTAGATATGGGCAAGCTGAAAGCCGAATGGCAATACCAGTCCATGAAAGAAAAGGGAGTGCCTTTCCGTACCAAAATGATCGCCAACTATGCAAAGAGCATGGAGCAATTTGAAAAAGCACCTTGGGCATTTAACCTGACCAGAAACCTATCCAAGCCGATGTTGGGATTCGCTTCAAAGCGTTCAATTCCCAAGATGGCCAATCAAACGTTGCGTTCCTGGTTTGATAAGAAGTTTCATTCGCTACAGCGAAAGCCAAAGAAAACAGTCTACTTCTTTTTTGATGAATTTACCAACTACCTGGATGTGGAAATCGGTAAAAAGGCCATAATGCTGCTGGATCGGATGGGCTATGAAGTGAGAGCCGCTAACCATGCCATCAGTGGGCGAGCTTACTTATCTAAAGGTATGCTGGAAGAGGCTAATGCATTGGCAAAAGAGAATGTTAATCTATTCCATAGCCTGTTGAAAAAAGATATCTGTCTGGTAGGGATAGAACCTTCGGCGATACTGACGTTCCGTGATGAGTATCCGGATTTACTTCGGGGAAAAGAAAAAGAACAGGCCCTGAAAGTAGCGGAGAAGACCTTTACCATAGAAGAGTTTTTAGCTAGTGAGTTGGAAGAAGGAACTCTGAAGTCAGACGATTTTCCAAGAAAGAAACAAAAAGTGTTGGTGCATGGTCACTGTCATCAAAAGGCTCTTTCGTCCATGACGCCAACCATGAAAATTCTGAAAGCGGCAGAGGGTTTTGAAGTTCAAATGATCCCAAGCGGGTGCTGCGGTATGGCCGGATCCTTCGGCTATGAAAAAGAGCATTTTGAAGTGTCTATGAAAATCGGAGAATTGGTTCTCTTCCCTAAAGTAAGAGAAGCAGAGAAAGACACAATCATCCTGGCTTCAGGCACCTCATGTCGCCATCAGATTTTAGATGGGACGGGGAAAGTGGCCAGGCATATTGTGGAGATTTTGTAATTATAAACTTCCTCTTAACGTAAGCGTATCTTGGAATAAGGCATTAAATTACCTTATCACCCATTTTGGAAGCAAAATGAAAAAGCTAATTCTTCTAATCATCGTATCATTGATGGTCGGTGCATGCAGATACAAACCCTTTGTCAAGTATTATTTTCCGAACAAAAAAGAGGGTTTCCCCAGGTTTTCAAAACGCGACTACCTGCAAGGTGAGATTAATCGTTTGAGGGCTTACGATATCACCACTTACGATTGGTATGTAAAAGTTGATCCAGAAGAAGAGCGAATCGAAGGCACCATGCGCATCGATTTTGAGATGGAAATGCGACAAGACTCCATCCTGGTTGACTTGCATAGAAGGTTGAAGGTTGACAACATTGAAAGCTCCATTCCATTGAAAATCTGGAAGCACAGCAAGGATATTATTTACATCGTCTTTTCGGAGCAAGCAGCTGAAGGCACAAGTGGCTCAATTAAAATAAGCTATGGAGGGAAGCCCGCCGATATTGCAAAAGAAGGGCCTATTCAATGGAAAGAAGATAGTAGGGGGGATCCGTGGATCGGGACGCAAACCGAGGGAGTTGGAGGACACTACATGATGCCCTGCAAAGAACTATTGTATGATGAGCCTGAGCAGTGCTTCATACGAGTCGAAGTGCCGAGCCCACTTGTCGCTGTGGCCAATGGTAAGCTCGACAGTGTTACTACAAAAGGTGAAAATAGCGTTTATCATCACTCTGTTCTTAACCCCATCAATATTTACAATATTTCATTCAACATCGGCAATTATGAAAAAATCACATTCCCTTACACAGACATCAAGGGAGTGGAACGTGAAATTGAGGTCTATGCACTGGATCATCAAATCGATAAGGCTCGATCATTCTATTCTCAGACTCCTTTGCACTTAAAAGAACTTGAAGATCTGTACGGACCCTTTCCATGGTGGAGAGATGGGTGCAAAATCGTGCAGTCCACACTGGGAGGAGGAGCTATGGAGCATCAGTCGGCCATTTCGATGGGCTCCTATTTTCACAATGACTATGCCCCTCCTGCCTATTCCTTAAAAGTGAATACCACATTAATTCATGAGCTTGCCCATGAGTGGTGGGGGAATTTACCGTCAGGAATGGACTATTGCGATATGTGGTTGCATGAAGGGTTCGCCACCTATTCTGAGGCATTGGTGGTAGCTGAGCTTTATCAACCAAACTATTATGACCATTATATATGGAACCTTTCCAGGTATGTAGATAATGAGCGTCCTGTCTTAAAGCCTTGTGGCGTTCGATACAATAGCTGGGTCAGCTCCAAAGATGCTGATATCTACTATAAAGGAGCATTGATACTTCATACCCTGAGAAGACAGCTAAATGATGACGAGAAATTTTTCTCTATTTTAAGAGGTGCTCTTGAACGATATGCCAGGCAAAACATAAGCACGGAAACCTTTATTGCATATTTCAATGAGGTGGCCGGTAGAGACTTTAACCCCCTGTTCGATGTATATCTGAAAGAAAAATCTCCGCCGGTTCTTCAGTATGCTTATGACTCTGCCCAATCAACGTTGAAATATAAGTGGAAAACTGGGTTTCGCGATAATTTTCCATTTACCGTGGTGGCTACAGTAGGTAAAAGCAAAGAGACTATTGTCCCAACAAATTCTATTCAAATCATGAACATAAACAGGGATCCCTTATTTAAGGTAGAAGATTTTGGCTATATCTTGACTGAGGAATTGGATTAGATTTCAAACCTCAATCTCCCCTGTCAAATACGTCACCGCATTGCCGGCGATGAGTACACGTTCTCCAAGATCTGTACAGTTGAGGTAGCCCTTTCGCTCAGACAATTGATAGGCGATCATCTCGTTCTTGCCCAGCTTCTCCGACCAATACGGAATCAGTGAGCAGTGCGAAGAACCGGTCACGGGATCTTCAAAGACGGAACCTCCTGGAAAGAAAAATCGTGACACAAAATCTACGCCATCTCCGGGAGCGGTACAGATGATTCCTCCTTTATCGAAATGCTCCGGGCTCAGTAAGCTTGGATTTACTTTGAGAGACCGAACATCGGCCTCACTTTCGTAAACCATCATATAATCACGTGATTTCAGGATTTCTTTCGGGGGATGATTAAAAGCCTTCAATAGCCCTTCTTTCATTTCAGCCGGTTCTGGCTTGCGCGAAGGGAAATCCAGCTGCAGCAAATGATCTTTTCTCTTGACGACCAATGGGCCACTCATAGTCTCAAAGTGAATCTCATCCTTCTGATAATCCAAATGATTGAAAATCACATGTGCAGATGCAAGTGTAGCATGACCACACAGATCAATTTCAAACTCCGGCGTAAACCACCTCAACTCAAACACATCGCCCTGCTCCTGAAAGAAGGCTGTTTCAGACAGGTTGTTCTCAATGGCAATTTTTTGCAGTACATCATCGATGGGCCATTCATCCCCAATTGGGACGACTGCTGCTGGATTGCCGGCGAAGAGATGATCAGTAAATGCGTCGACTTGATAGATAGGTAGCTTCATGTACCTAAAGATACAAATTTACGCTAGGCCATTTTGAAGAAAAGCTGCAAAATTCTCATTGCATTGTCATCAAAGTCCAACTCTCCTTTTATTAATCTATTAAAAGTCTTTTCGTTAATTGACGAAGCATCAGTGTCAAATGCTATTTTGTCCACATCCTTATAGCCCATTTCCCAGCTAGGAAATATTCTGTTAGCTATCGGTTCAAAATTTCGTTGATTTACACTGGTATGGCGTGGGTCATCTTTTATCAACTCATATAAGTCAAGTACCTCGTCCTTTTCTCCTTCTATGTATTGGATAAAGCGTTTGTCAGAGTGAAGCAAAACCCCGGTCACATTTCTGCCGGGATTATTCTTTTTGCATGCACTTAGTATGTTATCAATCTCTTCTTCATCACACTCTGGCTTTCGGAAGCTGGTATAAATCAATCTGTAAAGCGAACTCATTATTAGGTTGTTATTGGTTATAAATTAGTTCAGTCAACTTATCAATTGATAAAGTGTTTTGAGCAACTCAAAAAAAGATCGCTTTTGAACAGCTAATGTTCAAATACGAGCAGATAACCACACGGATTGTCACATCGTATATGCCTACATGAAACTACTACTTTGGTTTATCCTCCTCGTGATCTGCTGGCCACTAGCGTTAGCGATTTTGTTCTTTTATCCAATCATTTGGTTGATTCTGTTGCCCTTCAGAATATTAGGATTTGCCGTGGAGGGAGTGTTTGCGTTTATCCGGGCGCTGTTTATGCTGCCGGCGAGGGTGTTGGCGAGGTAGGCAACCTCTAATTGGAATGTGGTTGATACCTAGATGACAAGAAATCTTAAAAAGCAAGTGACGTAGTATAGATCCTTCACTGCGTTCAGGATGACAGTTCGATCTACTTTCGGAGGGATTTGATCATTTAGTGCTTCGCCTTATATTCCGTGCTGTCATGCTGAGGAACGAAGCATCTCAATCAATCTCATCATTTAGGAGCCTCCATTCAGGATTGAACTCATTGATTAAGGCCTCTTTTTTGAATCGTTTCCAGCCTTTTATTTCATGTTCTCTTTCGATCGCATGATTGACATATTGATACCTCTCCCAAAAGACGAGATAGTAGCAGTTATATTTTCCGGCGAAGGTTTTCTTAGCCCATGCGCGTCCTCTTTATGCTGCTCTAATCGAGTGCGTAAATCATTAGTCATTCCTGTGTATAGAACTTGCGGGATTTATTTGTCGTGATATAAGTAAAATAGTTGTGGTTCATTCTTCGAAAATAATAAGATCCTTCACTGCGTTCAGGATGACAGTTCAATCTACTTTCGGAGGGATTTGATCATTTAGTGCTTCGCCTAATATTCTGTGGTGTCATGCTGAGGCACGAAGCATCTCAATCAATTTCATCATTTAGAAACCTCCATTCAGGATTGAACTCATTGATTAAGGCCTCTTTTTTGAATCGTTTCCAGCCTTTTATTTCATGTTCTCTTTCGATCGCATGATAGACATATTGATACCTCTCCCAAAAGATGAGGTAGTAGCAGTTATATTTTCCGGCGAAGGTTTTCTTAGCCCCATGCGCGTCCTCTTTATGCTGCTCTAATCGAGTGCGTAAATCATTAGTCATTCCTGTGTATAGAACTTTACGGGATTTATTTGTCGTGATATAAGTAAAATAGTTGTGGTTCATTCTTCGAAAATAATAAGATCCTTCATTGCGTTCAGGATGACAGTTCGATCTACTTTCGGAGGGATTTGATCATTTAGTGCTTCGCCTTATATTCCGTGCTGTCATGCTGAGGAACGAAGCATCTCAATCAACCTCAGGTGTTCAAAGCGAAGATGGAAAATTAGGGTCTTTAGTAGTCCCTTTTTTGCCCTCTTGTAAGTTGTAATAAATACGGTTGGTTGGATATGCGAAATCAATGTCTTTATGCTCAGCGAAGGCATTCAGAATATCCCTCCAAATCGTATCTTCAGAAGATCGTCGATTTCTTGGCTGTATCAGATATCTCATTGTTAGCATTACTCCGCTATCCTTGACAGACACATACACAATAGGGGTGAGGGTCCGGTAGAAAATCATAAACTGCTTTGAAGCCTCAAGTAATTTTTTCCGAGCGGAAATGCTGAATTTTTCAGCGTGCTCCTGAACGATTTTTGTCAATATTTCTTCCGCTTTCTTCCAGTCGCTTTCGAAAGTAATCAGCACACCGATTTCATTCCACACATGTGGAAAGCCCTGATTATAGTTGGCTTGTGCATGCTTAAAGACATAGCCATTTGGGATATGAATGATTCGACCAGTGCTTTGATCGGCATCTACCCAGTTATTGATTTCATTGATGGTAAACTGAAAAAACCTAACGTCTATTACATCCCCTGCAATGCCATTGATTTGAATTCGGTCACCTAGTTTCAAGGGTTTCCTCACTACAATGAAAAGCCAGCCGGCCAGGTTAACTAAGGGATCTTGCAGGGCGATGGCAATACCTGCCGATACTAATCCCAGAAATGTGGCAATTGAGCCAATTCGCTCAAACCAGATAAGTGATAATACAATAACCACTAGAATATAGTAGACATTCTTTACGCCTCTTTTCCATAAATACCTCCCCTCGTATTGTTCATCATCAATCCTGCGAAAGATGATTTTTAACGTGAAGTACCTGATCAAGTAAAGAATGATTAGCGCGAGCAGCGTAAAAAACAGCTTCTCTGCAAACTCAGGTTTTAAGTTCAGTTTATCTGCTAGCCATTCGATCCACTCCATATTGTAAACTTAATGATAAGCTAAATAGATAAAGAAGCAGAATTAAGATTAGGTGTTGTGATTGAGGGAGGTCCTTCACTGCGTTTGCCTTTGTCAGCAGGCAGGTTCACGATGATCCTTCGATTTAGAATCGTGCTAAACTAGCTGAACATTTACGCTCAATTGATTTCCGTGCTGTGATGCGGACGAAGGAAGCATCTCAATCAAAAAATGATGACAACTAGCCGACAAATCCGCCTGCTTAACTCATCCTTCCTGCTGGGCTTCCGTACCTTATTGTTATGAAAACCATTGCACTAATTCTTCTCCCCTTCGTTTCTTTCATTGCCACAGCTCAGAAAGGCCCAATCTACACGACCAATGATGGTGCGATCAAAGGGTACGACCCGGTGGCGTACTTCAATCAAGGGGAGCCCATAAAAGGGAATGAATCATTCACTTACAAATGGAAAGAAGCAGACTGGCATTTCAGTTCGCAGGAAAACCTGGAAGCATTCAAGGCGGATCCGAAGAAGTATGCACCACAATTTGGTGGCTACTGTGCGTATGGTGTTTCGAAGGGGTCTCTCTATAAGATCGATCCTGATGCTTGGAAGATCGTGGAAGGAAAGCTCTACCTGAATTATAGCAAGGGCATACAGAACAAATGGGAAGCAGATCGGGATGCATTAATTAAAAAGGCGGAAGAGAACTGGCCAGGGGTGGTGAAGGAGTGATTTGAATCCCCCTTGCCTCCTTTACCAAAGGGGGAATTCTTCAGAACTTAATCCCCCTTTGAAGGGGGGTGCGAAGGCTATTGCGGCTGCAGGGGGATGTTTTTCTCCTCCCTCTATCCCGAAACGTAGACATTTAATTAAAACGTCATTCCGGTTTTCGAGGAACGAGAAATACCGGAATCTACTAACTAGATTCCTGAATTCCGCTTTGCTTCATCCGGAATGACGTACATTTTTTAATCCTTTACACCAACCTCCTCTATCGTCTTTTCCACCTGTGCTTTCATCTGGTCAAAGGTGGCATAACCGTGGGCAATCATGAAAAGCTGATCCTTGTGCAGTAAAACCATTGTCGGGTAGCCCTGGACGCCCCACTGTCGGTTAAGAGAGAACTCTGCATTGGTTTCGTAGCGAATCTCTTCGCTTTCAAACCGCTCCAGGAATTTCTGATAATCAACACCCTCTCTCTTGCTAAGACTTCTCTCAACAGAGATGGCTTTCAACGAGTCGATCAAAAAACCAATATTTAGCTTGCTGTTTTGTATCAGTTCCTGATAAACAGAACCCCAAAAGTTTTCATAGGAGAAGTCAGTGTTGTAAATGATTTCATTTCTAAATGTTCCGACAGCCAGGCTCTGGGATTCGATGGAAATGTATTCTGCACAGAAGGAATTGGAATGATCAGCAAATGCCCAGCTGCGCTGATGCTTTCTATCATTCTCATGGTTGATGATATCAAAACTATCCTGACAGTAAGCGGTGGCAGAGCTCGTGCCGTTCAATAACGAAACCACTCCAGTAATGATGAGATACACCATTACTACAAATGCTAAGAATCTGAATATTCCCTTCACAGGAATAAAGATCTAAAAAAGTATCAAACTACAGATCTTGTTCTACCACATATTTGTTTATTTTAGGCTAAAGCTCTTTTTTGATGATTTTCTACATTATATACACAAGTACCCCAACAGGAAAGGTGACGTCAGATAAGCTAAATGACATCACTCAGGAATCAATTAAATGGAATTCTGCACATGACATTACCGGCATGTTGTTGAATGTAGAAGACAAGTATTTTCAGTTTTTAGAAGGTGAAGAGCCTGAGGTTAGAAAGCTTTTTGACATGATAAAGGGAGATCCTCGTCATGAAAATGTGACGCTGAGAATTCAGGGCTACTCCAATGACCGGGTTTTTTCTGAATGGTCGATGGGCTCCTGGATGCTTTCAAACAAAGACCTATTGGAGCTTTCTGCTTTGGAGGATTTAAAGTCATTTTTGGAAGATCCGGTAAACAATAATCTTCAATCAAAGAAGTTCATTGGGATGATGAACAACCTATTGCAGACCTGGATGGCACATGAGCCGGAAAGAGCAAAAAAATTAAAAGGATAATCCGATTCCTTTCTTTTGCATATACTGCCAATCATGCAGTAGTGGTTAGTTTTTCTTAAATTAGATAAGCGTCTATATACTGCTATGAACTTTTATCTGATCTATACGAGCAAACCTAGAGTTCCAATGACACTGGAAGTGGTAGAGGAAATTACGCAAACATCCATCCGAAACAACAAGCAAAATGGGATTACTGGAATGCTGCTAGCAATCGAAGGGCACTACCTCCAATTTCTGGAAGGTAAGGAGAAGGATGTCCTTGATTTGCTGAATAAAATCAAAGCAGATGCCAGGCATAAGGAGCTTGTGGTTTGGGTGAAGGGCTACAGGGAGGAACGAGTCTTTGAACAGTGGTCTATGGGTTCGTGGATGCTAAGTAATGAGGCATTAAAGAAAACTGAAGGTCTGGAAGATCTCAGAAATTTTATAAGAAACCCTGCAAATGCAGATGTTCCTGCTAAAAAATTTATTGTAATGATGAATGGTTTGCTAAAAACCTGGATAGCACATGAACCAGAGCGTGTAAAAAAACTACAGAGTTAGTGTCCAAATAGGACGTGGTGGTTCGTCATTTTGCATAAAGAAGAAACATGAAAAAGTCACTACTGCTAATATTATTGTTTGGGTATTTGGTTAGCTATAGTCAAGAAGCAAAAGTCCCTTATGCATGGTTGGCTGGCAGCTGGGTTGGAGATGGGTTTGGAGGAACCTCAGAAGAAGTGTGGTCAGAGCCATCATTGAGCGGCACTATGATGGGTGTTTATCGGCATCATAAAGGAGATGGTAGTCTCAACTTCTATGAGTTTTTAACATTGGATAGTACGGGCATTAAGCTTAAGCACTTTACCCCTAAACTCACGGCATGGGAGACCAAAGAAGATTTTGTCCACTTCGAGTTAATCGAATTCACGGAGAATAAAATCATTTTAAAAGGACTGGTTTTCGAACGAAAATCGGATTCAGAAATGGAGATTCGATTAGACCTGAAGAATGGTGATAAGCAGTGGACGGAAGTGTTTAAGATGAAGCGGAAGTAAGTATTCTAGGCTAGAAAAGTACCATGAGCTATAAAAAAGTCGTCCCACCACGCTAACGTGGTAGGACAACCAGATTTCCAAAACCGCCCGTTGCGGGCTTTCACTTATCTTTTTTCTTTGGCAGGTGGAGCTGGCATACCTTCATAGACCTCCAGTTCCTTTTTGATCCAATCAATGGCACGAAGCAATTGCGCATCCGTCCCTTGTGCAAGCTCTCCGGGATTTTCCTTCACCTCAATATCCGGATCTACTCCATACCCTTCTTTAAACCACGTGCCATCCGGATTGTACATCCTGAATGTCGGTACGGTCACAACACCACCATCAATCAGCGATGGTGCCCCTGAAATTCCGATTAGTCCTCCCCATGTACGAGTGCCTATTAGTGGTCCTAGACCTGCTTTTCTAAAGTAATCAGGGAAAGCATCTCCACCAGAACCACTCCACCCATTGATCAGCATCGCCTTTGGCCCAAAGTTGGCTACCGGAGGCCACTGCCAGGTGTCTCCATCCCGAACAGCCCAGAAGGCCAATGGTTTGCGATCCAACATTTCGATAAAGCGATCCGGTATTTGACCGCCACTATTGAACCGCTCATCAATGATCAAACCATCCTTATGGTATTGAGCGGTAAACTGACGGATCAATTCATTTTGACCATCTATTCCCGTGCTTCTCACATAGATGTACCCAACCCTTCCGTTAGTCTGCTCATCCACTAATTTGCGATTGTTTTCTATCCATTCCAGGTGTCTAAGCCTGGATTCACTTCTTAATGTTTTCACCAGTTCTTTCCTGGAGCCACTCATAGATGGAGAACCATTCACCGTCAATTCAACCGTTTTTCCAGCCACCCCCTGAAAAGACATACTCGGATCTTCCGAGGCATCAAGGGGGACATCATTCACGGCAAGTACATAGTCACCCACATTGATATTCACACCGGGAGCATCCAGTGGCGAGACTACCTCTGCATCCCACGATGCACCTCTTACAATTCGCTTTATCCTATAGGCACCATTTTCTTTTGCCCAATCCACTCCCAGGTAGCCAACATTTACATTACTGGTATTTTCTAAATCTCCACCTCCACGGTAAGTATGAGAAGCGTTCAGCTCACCAATCATCTCTCCCAAGACGTAGTTGACATCCCAGCGTGTAACACACTGACCGATAAGCTTTCCATATTGTTCCTTGATGGCATTCCAATCCAGCCCGTGCATATCTTTGTCATAGAAGTAGTCCCGCTGAAATCTCCATGAATCAGCAAAGATTTGCTTCCACTCCGCCATTGGATTCACCTCCATTTTAATGTTTGACAGGTCGATGGTTTTGTCCATTTTTTGTCCTTCGGCAATGTCCAGGACGGCATGTTGCCCTCTGTTTGCGACGGCTATTTTTTTCCCATTGGCAGCAATTTCTATCCCTCCGTTGATCGAACTGATGATCGTCTTTACTTCCCTTTCTTCAATGTCATAAAACTTCACATCAGAAGAATTTTCCGGGGACCCTGTGAATGGAAATTGTATGAATACCACTTTCCCGGAAACCGCTTCTAATGCCCCATAATTTCCTGGTTCAACCGGTAGCAAAACAACCCTTTCTTCGAATCCGGCAAAATCTATTTTCACAGATTCATCCTTCTCATCATCTTTCTTTTTATCCTTTTTCTTTCCATCGTCCATATCCTTTTCTCCTTCTTCGCTTGTCTCTACTTCATCATTCTTTGGCTTCAAAGGGCTATCCATGGATTTAGTTAATGGAACTGCTGCGATCATCGTGCTATTGGGGTAGATAAATGTGTTGTCTAGCGATGAATATGCAGGGCTGATGTTCCTATTTGTAAGGAAGAATAGATACTTATTGTCAGGGTCAAACGTCGGGGAAAAATCATTGTAATATCCGCTCGTCACTTTTTGACTTGTCTTTGTTGCGGTATTGAACAAATAAATAGATGTATTCCTGTTTGGGTTCTCCTGAGTGAATGCAATCCACTTGCTGTCTGAAGACCAGGAAAAAGTATAGTTGTTCAGTCCACCATGAAACAGGTATCTGCCCTCACCAATCTTCACTGTTTGTTTAGTATCGAGATCAAAATATTGGAAGGCCATGGTCTGATCTACAAAAGCAATTTTTTTGCTGTCAGGAGACCAGAATAAAGCATAGCGAAATCCAGACGAATAGTTTGATACGACCTGTGCAGTCCCATTCTCCGTATTGTGAATTTTTAGCTGATATTCTCCGGTTTCGTCCGTCCAAAAAGCAATTTTCTTTCCATCCGGAGACCATGCAGGTGTGCGATCGTAAGCTCCGCTTGTACGGGTCAGGTTTCTTGTAATTCCTTCTTCTGCAGGAACGGTAAACACGTCCCCTCTGGCGGAAATAATAAGGCGTTTACCATCAGGAGAAACATCAAACCATCCAAGGTTTTCGCTTGCGTCAATCATTTTCTCCGCTAGAGAGGTCTGGTCTGTTATTACGTTCACCTTTACTTCGCTGGATTCCTGATTCGCCAGGTTCATGATGTAGAGCTTCCCTTCATTTTCATACACAATGTCACTTGGCCCGAGCGATGGATAGTGAATATCATATTCGGAGTAGTTGGTGATTTGTGTTTTCGACTCTCCTTCAATATCATATGACCAAATATTGTATCTACTGTTGGGGCCATCATCTGATAAGTAATAAATCTTCTTGCCAGACCACATTGGAAACTCGTCACTTGACGGATTATTTGTAATATTCTTTGAGGTATTGGTAGCCAGGTCATACGTCCAGATATCTGGTGCCCAACCTCCTTTGTATCGTTTCCAGGTACGATTGATTCTGGATTTAAAGTTAAAGGCCAGCTTATCGCCATCGGGTGAATAGGAAGCTAACGACCCATAGGGAGGAGCTAGTTTTGTAGGCAAACCTCCATCTACGCTCACTTCGAATAGTTGACTGAATCTTTGTCTGCCACTCTCTCTCGATGAGGAAAACAACACTTTGTCGCCTCCCGGATTCCAGTCAATTACCATATCTGCACCTCCGTGAGAAGTCAGCCGACTCGGGAGACCTCCTGTAGTTGGGATGGTATATACGTCCCAGTTTCCATTGTAATTTGCTGTGAAAGCAATTTTCGAACCATCTGGAGAAAACTTTGGTGACTTTTCTTCTCCGTTTGGAGAGCTGAGTTTAATAGCGGTTCCTCCATTTTTTGAAACAAGCCATATATCTCCGGCATAAACAAAAGCAATTTGGTTGTCTGAGACATCCGGGTCACGGAACATTCGAGCGCTAATCTGCGCTGAAATATCATAGGCCAACAAAGTAGCTACTGCTAGTAAGATCAGGTGTTTTTTCATTTTTAATTGGGTTGGTATACAATCAAGTTACTAACAATAGCCCCTAATCAAAAAAAGGTTACAGCTCTGAATGATATTCTTAGTTGCCTTAGACCGAGGCTTTCTTCTTAATTGTGGGGGAGAGGCCAAGTGAAACCAGTCCAAAAATTGGCCCAAGTGTCAGTATCAAATAAGAATAGGCGGGGTATTTATCGACAAAAAAATTGAGTAATTGAATGCTCACGATTGTGATTGAAAACCCAATACAGGTCACTATGGTCAGTGCTGTCCCTTTGAGTTCGGATTTCGCATTCTTCGCCACTAGGGAAGAGAAAAGTGGAGAGTCTGCAATAACCACTAGTCCCCAGATGAAGAGAAACCCAATGAAGATCGGTTGAGGAACAAAAAAGACAACCGGACTCAAGAGACAGCAAATCCCTGAGATGAAAAGGGATGATGCTGCGACCTTTTTCTCCCCTAACCGTTCAGACAGATAACCTCCTGCAACACAGGAGATCGCACCTCCTCCAATGACCAGAAATGACAGGAGAGAAATATCCATTTCTGCACCGTTAAGATTTTCATAGAAAACCAACATGGCCGGGACAAACGCCCAGAAAGCATAGAGCTCCCACATATGCCCGAAATATCCGAAAGCTGCAGCCTTGAATGGTCTGCTTTCGAAGACCTTCATTGCTACTTTCAATTTCAGTTTTGGCCCCTGCTTTCGGTATGGCCCATTCGGAACAAAAAATAAAATCAATGATCCACCAAAAACCGCTAATCCGGAGGTTGCATAGATCACTCCTGACCAGTCATAGGAAAAATCCATACTTGCCAGAAAGTGAGGGAGAGCTGTGCCTAAAACCAAAGCACCAACCAGAAACCCGAGTGCCTTTCCAAGGCCTTTTTCAAAATAATCAGCCGCAATTTTCATCCCCACCGGATAGATGCCTGCAAGGAAAAAACCTGTTAGAAACCGAAATGTCAGCAATTGGAAAAACGAAGTATCTAAGACGATCAAAACGTTGAAAGCAGCTCCTAAACAGGCACTGATGAAGAACACGCGCGAAGGGTGAAAACGATCGGCTATGGTAAGCATGGCGTAAACCAACGTGCCCACAATAAAGCCAAACTGAACCGCCGATGTGATATATCCCAGATCTGAAGTAAGTAAGTCAAGCTTAACAATCAGACCCGGCATCACTGCATTACCGGCAAACCATAAAGAAGTGCAGAAAAACTGTGCAATTACGATTATTGGAAGGATGTAAAATCGATACTTCATCAGGCAAAAAACCAGAAGTCTTTCACGGGCTTTTTACCCCATCCTTTAAGCTTACTTCTGATCTCCTTTTTCTCATCCGGAGAGGTCACTACAATCAGAATTTGAGGGTTTTGAATATCAGAAATGCTGTCTTGGTGCTGAATGGTAATCCCATATACATCCTTCCCTACTTTTCGCTTATTGTCACACACCCAATGGAACGTATCCTCTTCTTCAAATAGGAGTTTAGCCAGGTCTTTTCCATTTCGACCGGCTCCCCAGAGCAACAACGGCCGAGAGCGGTCACGATCAGTTTGATAGAAGTATCGCAGCTTTAAATCAAAGTAGCGGTTGTCCTTGTACTCTTCCCATGTACGTGAAATACGATCCGATCGATCTCGCCAATAATGGAGCACCTTATCAATGCCATGTACTTTCAAGCCCTTTTTATAAAAGCGGAAACACAAGTCATAATCTTCCGGATAGACCTCCGGATTGAATGCATCTACCGCATCAAAATCATCTTTATGGATAATCCAGCAGTGAGAAGGAATCACGCACTCCTGATAAATTTCCTGATAGTGTTTATTCTCTCGGGCCACTTCATTGAGCCATTGCTCATACCTTCGAAAGCCATCACCTACTTCACCTTTATCTACGAAATGCTCTGTTCCACCTGCTATTATGTGTCCTTTTCCATGCTTCAGCCATTCAGTAACCAGTATCTCCAGCTTGTCGTCCGGCATGTAATCATCAGAATCCATCCGGTTAATCAACTCTCCTTTTGCCTGTGCATAGCCCTCTTTTAAGGCAGGAATTAATTTTTCACGTCGACTATGCACGATTTTAATTCGATCGTCTTTCTCAGCATACCATCTTAAGATATCCGGTGTTCGATCTTTTGAGTGATCGTTAATAGCTATCAGCTCCCATTTTTTATAGGTCTGACGGATGATGGAATCCAAACATTTGGGTAAATATGGTGCAGTGTCCCTGGCTGCCATGATGATGGAAACTAAAGGCTGGTTCATTTATTCACTCTTAGGTTTTTGCTCCAATAGGCCATAGCATAATCGGAGACAGGAAGGCCTAAGTTAAAACGAATGAACATATTGATATCAAACCAGGCCACTTTAAAAAATCCATGTGTTAAAAACCTTCGCGGAGAGGTCTTCAGAGGGGACTTGACAATGACCAATCTTCCTTCTTTTCTAAGTTTCTTACAAAGAAAGGCAGTCTCCATAAGTGGTTCGTTCGGTATTCCCCCAATGGCATTCAGTGATTGCCTACGAGCAAAAACTGCCTGATCACCGTAAAAGACTTTTCCGAATCGATACCTAATACGATTGACCAAGGTGATCAACTGAAGCTTCCAGTCGGGTTTTTCAAATGCGAACTCAAAAGCACCGCCTACGACGTTGCTTGCCTCCATGCGTTTATTGATATGCTCATCAAAATGATTTGGAAGCAAGGTGTCTGCATCAAGAAACATCACTACTTCGGCGGTAGACTTTTCCAGGCCATAATTAAGGCTTTTATGCTTTTTCAGGGCAAAGTCCGGCATGCAATGAACGTTTATGCCGAGATCGATTACACTTGAGATCGTTTCATCATCACTTCCGGCATCTACAACTATTATTTCAAGTTGCTCAGGATGTTTTGCCTTGGATAGGGTATGCAGAATGGTCTTTCGTAAATATGCTGCTTCATTCAGTGTCGGAATAACGATGGAGATCATGCCTGGCTGATCTCGAATAAGTGACCATCAGGATCTCTAAAGAAAGCCCGTATCTCCTGCCCCCAATCAACAGGAGGTGTCAGAAAATTGGCGCCTCTTTCTTTTAACGTTTCATAGCAACCCATGCAGTCTTTCACTCGAATAGTGAAGGAGTGACTCACATCTTGTGGATTCTTAGGAGGTACAAACTGGGTGTTTGGCTTGTCTTTTGTTTCACCTCCGGAGGTGACGAGCAGTATCCAATTTCCCAAAAACTGTAAGACACAGGAGTCGCCCCCGTACTCTCTGTATATTTCTGCTCCTAGTATGTTTTGATAAAAATGTTTCGATTCAGCCATATCTGACACCACCAAAATGGTAGTCAGTGCCATATCTTCAGTAGGAAAAGGTGCTTTAGCCATAGTTATAAGTTATTCGAGATGCTATCTTACTAAATTCAATTCTGACAACTCTCGGCCGATTTCATGAATGCCCTCTAAAATTTTATTTGTTTGCTTTCTTGATGGCGATTTTTTCCCTTGAACATATTGACTAAGCAACGTTGGATTCATCCCGATTCGCTTAGCTAGAAATTTTGCGTTCAAAACCTTATAATGTTGGAAGAATAAGGTAAAATCAATATTAAGTTTTATGTTATCCTGTGTTATATACTTGCCTTCATCTTCAAAATAGAAGTTAAGGGCCTCCTTTACATTATTCAATAACTCAGGAGCAGTTCTACCTGTGGTATAAACAGGGTACTTTTCACTATGAGCAGAATACCCCGTTTCCGTTTTTTCAACAGAAACATTAATCAATCCTCGTTTCCTTTTCAATTCAGGCTTCATAGTCCAGCTTGTTTTCTAATCTTTTTCTCTAATCCAATACCTAGCTCAGCACTCCCATGATTGGGGAAAATAATGATTCCCTCTTTTTCATCATGAACTAACTTGATATGTGACCCTTTCTGTGATTTTGGATACCATCCATCTTTCATCAAAATTTTCAATAGCTGGGAGCATTTCACCTTTCGAAGGTAAATTATAATTTACTATTACTACAATCAAAAGTAAATAAAAGTTTACTTTTTATATGCTGTTTTAGCTAAAGAGAATTAGCTCAGGTTACTTTAGCCGTAATTATAAGTTTCCAAGATGTGTATGTCTAAAGTTATCACTAAACTTTAATCCATAGCCAAAAACCCTGTCCATACTGGAATGACCAAACAGAATGATTCCGGCTAGCTGCAATTCCGGTATCAACCACCAGATACCCAAAAATCCGATGATAATTGCAATGCCTTTGTGATGGAACAAATTGTAAGTAGTAGCCCCAACCTTAGTGTTGATGAGATAGCCAAGCATGCCTATATCTGGTGTTAAAATCAACATGAGGTAGACCCACCAGGCATAATCAAGGAAGCTGAACAGATAAATAGTAAGGAGGAACATAGTGAGTTCTTCTATTTTGATAAGGTTTTTCATAATTCCTGATTCTAGGCGATGGATTTAATACCATCGATTAATACATCAAGTTCTTCCGTGAGATTGTAAAGGCTTGGAGTAACCCTCACTACTTCCTGATCCGGTAAATAACGTATGACCGTGAAGACTTTCTTTTTGTCATACAGTTGTTGGATCACATCCTTTGTCTGCATCCCTTCGATTTTAAAACTGGCTATTGCACAGCTTCTTGCAGGATCGTAAGGAGTAGTGACCATAACATTGGGGATCTCTTTCGCTCTGGAAGTCCAATAGTTTTGAAGGTAGCGCAACCGCTTTTCTTTCACTGGGATGGTTATGGTCTCATTAAATGCCTGAGCATTTGGAATGGTTAGGATAGTTGGGACTGATAAGGTGCCAAAATGGTCTAATTTTTTGATGTCATCTGCATCCGCCCCACTATCACCAAAAAGGGGAGAGAGGTCTTTTATCCTGGTTTTATTGACATAAAGCAATCCCGCACCAAGTGGATTGCCAAACCATTTATGAAGGGTTACACCCACAAAATCTGCACCCAAATCTTTCAAATTAAAATCGATCTGAGCAAAGCTGTGTGCAGCATCCACAATGATATCTATGCCTTGAGGTTTAAATCGATCGGCGATCTTTTTGACAGGTAAGATTTGCCCGGTTAGGTGAATCATGTGGGTCAACAAAATGCACCTGGTGTTTGAGGAAACTGCAGCTTCATATTGCTTGATGATTTCTTCATCACTTTCCGGCAACAAAGGAAGATCTATTCGCCTGACAATGATGCCCTTCTGTTTTTCCAGCATTTCAAACGTTTCGATCATGCTGAAGTAGTCTTGCCCGGACAGAATAACCTCATCACCTTTTTGCCAGTCAAGGCCCTGTATTGCGATATTCAATGCTTCTGTGGCATTTCGAGTGATCAAAGCCTCTCCAGCATCAATGCAGGCAAAATCGGAAAGCCCTGATTTAATTTCGGTGAAGTCCTTAGAATAATCCGTGCGCAGGTATCTGGATGAGTTGACATTGACTTGCTCAATGTTTTGCAGATAGGCTTTGTAAACAGGTATTGGCTGAACGCCAAAGTATCCATTTTCAAGATTTATGAAATCATCAGGCACGTCATAAAAGTCTTTCCTAAACTTTTTCCAGAACTTTTCATCTGTTGTTTGATCGGTGGTGAAGTAGCTCGAATAGTCTTTTAGTGTGGGTTGAGTGGCTTTGACCTGAATGAAAGGAAGGGTAGCGAAACCGAAACCCAATCCTTTGAGAACTTTTCTGCGATCCATGATAAATGTGTTGGTGTGCTAGCCATTAAAGATAGGCTACTTACCAAACATTGCTAGAGGATTTAATACAATGAAAATTATGTGTTTTTCCATTCTGATAAAAGGATTTATATCCATAAATCATTTTCCTCAAAAAACCGATAAATATACAAATTAGGGAGTGTTTTGACTTATTTATTTGATATATTTAACTTTTCAATATATAAGCTCTCTCCGATGTTAATACCTCTTCCTTTTCGTAAGTTCCGAGGTTCATATATCATTTTGCTAGTAGTTGAAATACTATAAGTGTTGTCATATAGATCTTTTATTGTTAATCGAATCCCCCAATATCCATTTCTTATCCAAACCCTATTATTTTGGTTCGTATAAATTAATGCTCTATAAAAATTCACATCGTCTGACTTTATATCAAATGCAACATCAAACTTATAATCCGTTATGGATTTAAATCCAATAGCAAAACGGCTATTATTTAGTTCGTGGTTAAGTGAAACGGAATTCCAGCCTTGTCCATTGACACTTAGATTCCTTTTAATAATAGTTCCATTAATAGGCAAAAAGACATTTACTCCAGTTTGTGAATCAATTTGAGTATCAAACTGATCGTAAATAATCAAATCATACTGAGCTTCTGAAAATGCATTGAAAGAAGAAAAATATATATGAGCATTGGTTATCTCAAACTTAGACCCAAATTGACTAGGTAAGTCAAAGGTCTGAACAAAAACATTATCTTTTTCGGTTGAAAACACATTTGCTTCAAAATTACCATCATCATATTTAATTAATTGATCGCTCGATAAAATCTCCAAAGTTCTAAATTCTTCAACCTTGCCGAGCCCCGTTCTATATGAGTTCTTTGCGAATGGTTTTACATGATATTTTGTATTGGAATTAAGATCTGAAATTAAAATGGAAGATCCATTTGCAATCATTATCTTGTCAGATTCGGACGGATTATTGTTTGTGTGTGAGTAGTAAACGCCATTTTGAATTATGTCATCTCCACCATTATCATCTACTTCTATTTCAATAAGCGCACTTGTCTCCGTTATGTTTACAATTTTTGAAATTGAAACTTGAGGAGATGTAGGTTTTGTTTTAATTTCAGTATTTTCAGAATAAGAGTAGCCGACTTCATTTTTCACATATGCTTTAAGGTAATAGACTGTATTAGGAATTAAGCCGTTAATACTTTTTGTTGAAGTATGCTCATCAAGTACAGAAACTATATCGGCATTTGAAACATCAAACTCACTGGTCCTAGCACTTAAAATAATCCCCTTTTCAATAATTTCAGAACGCCCTAAGTCTCCTAATGCAATAGAAGCTGTAATGGCTGAGTCAGTTATGTTATTTATATTATTAAGTTGTATAGTTGCAAAATCATCCGTTAAAACAGTTAGTTCATCACCGTATACAATGCCTCTTCCATTTTCGAAATATGATCGTATGTAGTAGGTTGTGTTTGCTTCTCCCAGTTCAATCACTGTATCATAACTAGATGAATTTGAATATTGATTCACACTAATTTTTTGATCACCAATAGTCGCATTTGTGTTCAAAGACCACACAAAACCAAAATCTCTAGTATTATTACCTCCAGTATTAATGACCTTACCGGTTGCCTTTGCGCTTAATCCAATTGCCTCATCTATACTTATAGTTTCCACTAAGCCCAGAATTTCATTGCTAGTGACCTGAACTATAGGCGAATAGTTCAACTTTTCCTCATTTTCTAGAAAAGCCCTAACATAATATATTGTTGTTGGAGAAGTATTGCTGATGGTTGCCAAAAAAATAGTTTCAATTTCTTCTGCAAGAATCTCATTATCCTCTATTGTTGGGTTTCCTGAAGTGCTCCAACAAATCCCGGTTTTAATAATACTTCCACCGCCAAGATCATCAATTTTATAGGTAAAAGTTATTGTTGTATCTGTTCGTTCCTTTTCAGCAAAATCACTAATAGTCCCTTCTGAGACTGATATTTTAAAAGTGATGGAATTGCTTTCTCCTTGAGCATTCTTGTCATCTGTTGCTATTGCTTTTAAAATATGTTGTCCTATTCCTATTTCTGATGCAATAATCCTGAAGGAATTGCTCTCATCATTTATAGACTTAATTCTTCTGTTATCTAAAAATAAATCTATTTTCACAATTTCACCATCGGAATCAGAAGCATTGAATAAAACATCAAAACTACTATTAAAAGAAATATCAGCATTATTGCTGGGATTTATAATGCTAATCTCAGGAGCTTTATTCGGGATATCTTCCTTTCCACAATTGGTTAATAGTAGCAAAAAACAAAAAAGGGAAGTGATCAGTGTTTGTTTCATTGATTTAGATTTTAGGTATAGAGTTCAATTAAAAACCCAGAATCAGAATTTGAAACAAGAAATAAAGCCTATTTAATAAACCTAGCTTGTTTGTTAATAAGGAGTAATGTTTTTTTATGAAACTGTGGCTTGGAATGAAGTCACCCTGTCCTTAGAAATACTGAGCTCCATTTCGCCGAATGAGGACAGAAGAGTAACTGTTTTGGTTTTCGAGTTAATGCTAATGACTTTATCTTTCTCAACAACATGCTTCCTCGAAATCCTAACAAACCGCTCCGGCAGCTCTTTTTCAATAGCTCCAATATTCTTCACAATCAGTAATGGTCTTTCCTGAGTTGATAGGTAAACATTTGTGTAGGGACCACCGGCAGCTTCCAGGTATTCTATATCGTCAAATTTCACTTTAAGTCGCTCATCGCCTGTTTTAAAAATGATGAAATCCTTATCCTTTTTTTCTCCTTTTTTCTTCCGGCCTTTCCATAACACCAACCCTGCCTGCAAGAGTATCAACCCACTAAAAATCAGCCAGCCTGTTTTATTGCTCTGCCTTTCATAACTAAAAAGGTAACGCTTATCTGATGTCAGTGCATATATCTTATTTCCATCATAGGATGTTTCAAGAATAGGTTCGCTAAGCTCATAGATCGCCTCCATATCAAGATCGTTTGAAACTACGGATAGTACGTTGCTTCTAGAAGACACATAAAAAAAAGCATCATTTGGCTTAAAATTTTGGGCTGGTAAATCCTTAGGGTTGGGAATCACCTCGGTTGTAATTACTAGTTGATCTTCTTCAAGGTTATCATTCAATCGTGCAAACGATTTTGTGCCATAATTGTAGGTATACAGATTCTTATGATATTGAAACAAATCAATTATGTCGACACTCTCCCTCTCTCGAATAATTTCGCCGCTTTCATTAATCAATGATATACTCGGATTAATATCCTTAGACCTTCCGTATTTTGCTGAGACAGCTAAAAAATTTGAAGAATCAGTCCGTATTGGATTTACCCTTATTTTACTTGTCCTATGAGGATATTCGATCGGTTCAAAGAAATGATCAAGATGAAGATCAAAAACTCTTAACCATGATGAGCTATCAGAATATGGTACCGGATAATGGATGTTTTCAGGAGCAAATGATCGGGTGATGATTTCGGGAATTCCATCTTTATCCAGATCAAATAAGTATGGATTTAATAGCAAGGAGCCTGGATCCTCTGTTCTATTTATTTCCTTAGTATCCCACTTGAAAGAATATATAGCTCTTGGCGTTAGCGGGTATCCGGCGTTTATGGAAAAAATGATTTGCTTATTATAAACACCGGCAAAATCAATTAGATAATCATAATTCTCCAACGAGAAGTTAGGGTCTACTGAGATTATATCATGCGTTTCTTTTACTGAATAGAGATCTGAATAGTTCAGTCTCAAAGTGTCAAGATGTCGAGTGATGGTCAAGATTTCTTTGATTCCATCGGAATCAAGGTCATGAAATAATATAGCTCCTGGGGATTTTATCTTCCCCTCTATTTTCAGATCAGAAACAAATCCGTTAGTTGAGCCAATGTTTAATACCGTATATATGTTATCATAATCCTTTATAAGGACTTCTTCTTTTTCCCCATCACCATCTAAATCATCATATTTGATAGTGATAATGTTTTCACCTTCTGATATACCTTTTAGAACCAGCTCATAATCATACGTTCTTACAGCAAGGAAACCAGCTGCTATAAGATTCACGATAATTAGAAGCAAAATCAGAAAATTCTTCAAAGACGAAAAATTAGTTGGCTCCTATAAATTTAATAAAACCTATAAAACAGCTACTTACCAAACATCTCTTCCAGTGTCTTCATACGATATTCAAAGATTCCCTTTAGCTGTCGTTTTACCATGATGCCTTGTGCCAAATGACCAAGTATGCCAAACGGGATTTTATAGGACACTTTATCTGTCATTCGTACACCGCCAGGTATTTCTTCAAAATGATGCTCATGGTGCCACATGCTGTAAGGCCCGAATCGCTGTTCGTCCACAAAGAACTTCCCATCTTCTACATGGGTAATCTCTGTCACCCAATTGGTTTTTATTCCCGGTAGCGGCGACACCTTATAGCTAATGATCTGTCCGGGATACATCCTCTCCGGCTCACCCGTTGTGATTTTAAACCCCATGTGAGCAGGAGTGATTCGCACCAGGTTTTTGGGTGAAGAAAAGAAGGACCATGCCTCAGACAACCCTATGGGTAATTCTTGCATTACACTAAGTGTATAGATCCCAGAATGTTTTTTGAACGTAATCATTGGACTAAAAACCCATAGATGGTCAAAATGTTAAATAATCCTAAATCAAAAAACCTCGTTAACATTATCCTGATATTTGATCTTTGAGGTGGCTATTCACGATACTGTTTACGCTCGTTTTCCTGATGGCTTCAGCGCAGCGAACCTATGTCTTTGGTGTGGTGGTGGATAGTGTGAGCAATGAACGACTCATAGGAGCGCATATACGAAATGTAAATGCCGGAAGCCTGACATCCACCAATGCAGAAGGCAAATTTCGGATACCTGGTCGGGTCGGAGATTCGGTGGTTATTTCCAGTGTGGGGTACAAGACACTTTTGTGGGTAGCCGATTCGTCCTGGTTCAATGAACAAGAAAAAGAATTTCTTCTGCCCAGAAATACGATTTATCTGGACGAAGTTGTTGTCGGTGACTTCCCTGAATACGGACGATTTAAGGAAATGGTGCTCAAAGAGCAGCCGAAGGATACAACTTTCAAAGTCTTTGGGGTTCCTCAAGTGGTCATGGATCCATATCCGGTTTTGGAGAAAAATGAATACTTAAATCCTGTATTCGTATTCTTCCATCCCATTTCTGCAATGCATCATTCATTCAGTAAGAAGGAGAAGGAAAAGCGAAAGATGCAACAGATCAGAAAGCGAAAACATATGACTGCAAAAGCTTATGTCAAGTTTACAAGAGAGTGGGTGGCAGAAAACACGAAACTTGAGGGAGATAAGCTGACCAGCTTTATAGCCTACTGCGACTTTTCAGTTGAATACCTGGCGAGCGCCTCTCTTTTTGACATCCAGCAACGAATGTTGGACTTGCTGCCTGGATTTTTAGAAAAGTATGAAGCAGAGCAAGAAGGGAAGTGATGTTCAATCAGGTCTTCGCTCTTGTAAATAAGCCTCTACACGCTGAGCTACATTTTCCCGAATGTTCAGGTAATACAAATTGTAATCGACGATGTGATACCGATTCCAATTCATAAGGAAATTGCCAAAAAAACGGGGTTTATTGATCCAGAGCATACCATCCTTATTTTGTGCATCTGCCAGACCGGGCCGTATTTTTTTAAAGTTTTTCAGCAGTCCTCCTTTATTCTTTCCCCACGACACATATGTAGTATCTGTCGTCCATGTAAGTGGATTTACATTCAATGCATCTCCATACCAAAATTCATGATTGGCAGGATAATAATCCCTGGCGTATGTATTCCAGGTGAGCCAGCAGCCCGTATCATCAGGATCATCACAGCTTGGGATGTATGAAAACGTCCCTTTGTCTAGCGGCATTCCCACAATATAGGCTGCAACCAGTTGATCCATTAATGGCCTATTCTCAAAAAATTCGCGTAGGAGTTTCACTGCATGGTTGGTGCCTTGACTATGTGAGGCAATGATTATAGGCCTGCCATCATTCCAATGTTCCAGGTAGTATTCAAAGGCTTTTTTGACATCAGTGTATGCAAATTCCAATGCCTCTACCTTAAGAGGCAAATTGTCAATGTAATAAACGCCAATGTGAGCTTGACGGTAAAGGGGGGAATACACTTTAGCTGAGCCGTTGAAGACACTTGCCTGGTATTTAATAGTGGAGGTCGCTATGTCTTCATTTAGTTTATTATCATTTACATCTGCAAACCACGGGTGTTCTTTATCCTGCTTCTTAGAATATATCGTCGGATATACAAAAAACACATCGACTGCTGCATTGGCTTGATATTCTTTCAGTTCACCTTTTCCGGGCACTTCATCGGCCATATCCTGAATGTCAGGGTGAGCAATCCAATATTTCATTTGATCATAATCAGGTGCTGGTGGCACTAGCTCCAAATCATCACGATCATATTTGGTTTTAAAATTTTTCTTTGACTGTGCAGAAACGTTCAGGGAAAGTGAAAAGAGCAGCAAACCACCGAACATTTTAATATAAGTTGATTTTATAGACATATAAATTTTATAAATAATCTAAATGATAGATTTACTTTAGTTAAAGTATTAAAACCTTTTCTAAAATGAATATGAACGCATCTTCAAATGGGGCAAGCAAGTGTCCCTTCCACGGTGGCAACACATCTACAGGCACTACTGATAAACATTGGTGGCCAAACTCCCTTAATCTGGATATCCTAAGCCAGCACGATTCCAAAACGAATCCATACGATGAAGATTATGACTATAGAGAGGCAGTCAAAGATTTAGACTATGATGCTATTCAGGCAGACATGCATGCCTTAATGACGGATAGTCAGGATTGGTGGCCTGCAGACTGGGGTCATTATGGTGGATTTATGATTCGGATGGCCTGGCATGCTGCCGGTACGTATCGAATTTCTGACGGTCGGGGTGGAGCCGGCACAGGCAACCAGCGGTTCAGTCCTTTAAACTCATGGCCTGATAATGCCAGTCTGGATAAAGCCCGAAGATTACTATGGCCTATCAAAAAGAAATATGGCAACAAAATCAGCTGGGCAGACCTTTTTATTCTGGCCGGAAATGCTGCCTATGAAACAATGGGGCTTGAAATGTATGGTTTCTCATACGGGAGACCCGATATCTGGCACCCGGAAAAAGACATTTATTGGGGGGCAGAGAAGGAGTTTCTTGCACCAAGTGAAGAGCGATATGCAAACCTGGAGGATCCATCTACACTAGAGAATCCATTAGCGGCTGTTCACATGGGACTTATTTATGTGAATCCGGAAGGAGTAAACGGAAAGCCTGATCCACTTAAAACGGCAGCCCAGGTAAGAGAGACATTCAAGCGAATGGCTATGAATGATGAGGAAACGGTGGCGCTAACAGCTGGCGGTCACACCGTAGGTAAAGCTCATGGAAATGGAGATGCCAATAAGCTTGGCCCTGAACCCGAAGGAGCTGCCCTGGAAGAGCAAGGATTCGGATGGGCGAACAACCAAAAAAGCGGCGTTGGAAGAGACTCTGTGACCAGTGGTCTGGAAGGTGCCTGGACATCAGAGCCAACCAAGTGGGACAATGGTTACTTCAAAATGCTTTTTGAGCACGAATGGGAACTCAAGAAAAGCCCCGCAGGTGCTTATCAGTGGATGCCTAAGGACATTAAGGAAGAAGACATGCCTTCTGATGTGGAAGATCCATCGGTTAAAACCATGCCGATGATGACAGATGCAGACATGGCAATGCGTGAGGATCCGATATACCGTGAGATTTCTATGAAATTTAAAGATGATCAGGAGTACTTCTCAAAAACATTTGCCAAGGCTTGGTTTAAGCTTACGCACAGAGATATGGGTCCCAAGACCAGATACATTGGGCCTAGTGTTCCAAAAGAGGACTTGATTTGGCAAGATCCAATCGAGCCGGGAAATGCCTCTTATGATGTGGATGGCTTGAAAGCTAAAATTGCTGATTCCGGAATTTCCATAGGTGAAATGGTAGCTACTGCCTGGGATAGCGCTAGAACTTTCCGAGGTTCGGATATGAGAGGGGGCGCCAATGGAGCCAGGATCAGGCTGGCACCACAGAAAGATTGGGAAGGAAATGAGCCCGAGAGGCTATCAAAAGTGCTTTCTAAGCTAGAACCTCTGGCCAAAGAATTTAACGCAAGCATTGCGGATGCCATCGTATTAGCAGGATGCGTGGGTGTTGAGAATGCAGCAAAGGCTGCCGGGCACAATGTCTCCGTACCATTCGCTCCGGGAAGAGGTGATGCTACGCAGGAGATGACCGACGTTGAGGCATTTGAGCCGCTTGAACGAGTAGCAGATGGGTTTAGAAACTACCAAAAGAAAGCATATGCATCTACAGCGGAAGAAATGATGCTGGATCACGCACAGTTGCTTGGACTGACTGCTCCGGAAATGACGGTTTTGGTTGGGGGAATGCGAGTGATAGGTGCAAACTATGGGGGAACTAAACACGGTGTGTTTACAGACAAGGTAGGGACGCTAACCAATGACTTTTTTGTGAATCTGACTGACATGGCTTACAAATGGGAGCCAAAAGGAGAAAATCTCTATGAGGGAAAAAGCAGAAAAACCGGAGAGGTTGTCTACACAGCAACCCGAGCAGACCTGGTGTTTGGATCTAATTCCATTCTACGAGGGTATGCAGAGTTGTACGCACAAGATGATAATAAGGAAAAGTTTGTTCAGGACTTTATCAGTGCCTGGACAAAGGTGATGAACGCAGATCGATTCGATTTGAATTAAGAACCAGCTAGGGGCTCGATTTTATCGGGCCCTTTTTTTAGTTATCTTTTTGTAAAACTCATCACATGGAAGCCGCCAAACTATCAACATTGATTCAAAATGGTGATTCAATCACCGTAGAACGGATGGTGCAGGAAAGTCCTGCATTAGTAAATATGCAAGATGAACGAGGCTTTACGCCTTTGATTTTGGCGACCTATTTTGGTCATCAGAAAGTAGCTGAGGTTTTGCTCAAACGCGGAGCTGATATCAACGCACAAGATGCTTCCGGAAACACTGCCTTAATGGGAGTGAGCTTCAAGGGATTTCATGATATCGCGAAGATGCTGATTGAAAAAGGAGCGAATGTAAATGTGAAAAACAAAGACGGACAGACAGCCTTGTCGTTTGCTAATATGTTTGGCCAAAGTTCAATAGCTAAGCTCTTGACAGATGCAGGTGCAAAAGGTTAACTTGGTTAAATTGTTAAAATATTGAGTCATGCTCCGATACATCCATATTCAAGGAAAGGAAGCACCTGGGTTTTCATTCAGGAATAAAACAGCTCAAAACTTTAAGTCGCTGATTCAATCGTTAACAGATGGCTCTTCACTGGTAATTTCTTCGCTGTATCGCACAGATGTTTTCTATCAGGCCGAAGAAGACCATACTGACGATATTCTTAAGTTGTGGTCTCTTCAGGAAGAAACCTTCGATCCGAAAAAACTTCATTTCAAGCACGGACGAGATAAATCGCTGGAAGCGTTTTTTACCTCTTTGGTTTCTTTCAGCAGTGCAATTAAATGGTATGAAGCATATTTGGAAGAGTTCCGACATGCTTGTTCGCTTGACCAAAACAATCCCATTCTCAAAGATCTGAAGCTCTGCGAGCAGTACCTTCAGGAATCTCATCAGACGGTATCAAGACCAGTGGCTGGTGCCAATAAAGAGGACCTTCTTCCGAAGAAGGAAGTCTTTGAAGATCTGGTCAAGCACATCAACGATTTTCTGAATTGACATTAAAACTCAACCGTAGGTGCAGTTTCTGCTCCTTCTGTTGCTTCGTAAAGCGGCTTTCTTTCAAAGCCGAACATTCCTGCCAACATCGTATTAGGAAACTTACGAATGTATGTATTGTACGCCTTGGTCTTCTCATTGTACCGGGTACGAGCCACTGAAATTCTATTTTCAGTACCTTCCAATTGAGCCTGTAGCTCAAGGAAATTTTGATTGGATTTTAAATCCGGATATCGCTCTACGGTTACCAATAACCTGGAAAGCGCAGAGTTTAATTGCCCCTGAGCATTGGCAAAATTTTGAAGGGCTTCCTGATTAAGGTTCGAAGGGTCGATTTGGATGCTTGATGCTTTCGCTCTTGCCTCTGTCACCTGTGTCAGCACTTCTTTTTCTTGCTCTGCAAAACCCTTTACCGTATTTACTAGGTTCGGAATAAGGTCGTATCTCCGCTGATATTGTGTTTCAACATTCGCCCATTCGGTATTCACTTCTTCATCCATAGTCACCATGCTGTTATACTTCCCGGCGAAAAAGTTATATCCAAGAAAAACAACGACTACAATGATCAGAATGGTAATTACTCGCTTGCTCATAGGGTTTTATTTAATATTCAAAGCTCAAGACTCTTGAAGAACTTATATTTTCCTTATTTTCATCGAAGATATGAAATCATACCTAAAATCAATAGTCCTTTTGCTTGTCGCAATGATGGCATCAATCCATTTGAATGCCCAAGACCAGCAGGAAGTCCCGACACTTACAGAACGAGTTACCGACCTGGCAAACTTGTTATCACCAAGCGAGGAAGCATACCTGACCAATCAACTAAAAGACCTTGAAGAAAGAAAGGGCAGCCAACTAGCTATTCTGACTGTAAATACCACTGAACCGGAGACCATCGAGCAATATTCCATCCGAGTCGTGGATCAGTGGAAACTAGGCAGAGAAGATGTGGATGATGGCGTGCTTTTGGTCATTGCAAAAAATGACCGAAAACTACGAATAGAGGTAGGATATGGGTTAGAAGGAGCCATTCCGGATGCGTATGCTAAGCGTATAATCAGCAACATTATTGTTCCTCATTTTCGTGATGGAGATTATTACCTGGGAGTTGAAGAGGGTGTAGAGGCGATCATTGGCTTAATCGATGGGGAAGAGCTGCCAGAGGTTGCAAGCGATTCCAGACAGACTTCTAATAAAAAATTCATTGCCCTCTTTTCTTTTTCCGGTATCGTAATCCTAATCATAGTAATGATTGTTGCAAAGGTTCTCCTTGCAAAGAAATTAGGTAATACAAAAAGCAGTGTTGTTGTAGTGATTGGCATATTTCTAGTTGTGTGGCTGTTAGTAAACCTCTCCGCTGGCGTATTTGCTTCACTAATGTCTTTCTTCTTTTTAAATGGCATTGGTTCCGGGGGAGGCGGCCGACGTGGAGGCGGATATTATGGAGGCTATGTAGGAGGCTCTTCAGGATGGGGCGGAGGAGGCGGCTTCAGTGGTGGTGGGTTCTCTGGTGGTGGAGGAGGATTTGGCGGTGGAGGCGCATCGGGCGGCTGGTAAAATTTGAAGCATATGAAAAAATATATATTCACAAACGAAGAAAAGCATCAAGTCAAGGAGGCGGTTCAAGCACTAGAAAAGGAGTCATGCGGTGAGATTGTCCCTTTTTTCACAAGAAAAAGTGACGACTATGCTGAAGTCTCCTGGCATCTATCATCAATCCTTGGAATTTCAGGGTTTGGAATAATTGCCCTTCTATCCTATACATGGATGCTTCCCGCCTTATCTTTTCTTGAGGTCTTTTTTGTGATTCTCGGACTAATGGTTGTCGGGTATTTTCTACCAACATTGTTCCCGGTTTTAAAGAGAATTCTCGTTTCGGAGGAAAGAGCTATGGAGATGATTTCGCTCAGGGCTAAAGAGGCATTTATCAATGAAAAAGTGTATGATACCAAAGAACGAGTTGGCATATTGATATATATAAGCAGACTAGAGCATGTCGTGTTAGTCATGGGTGACGAAGGGATCAATGCCAAGGTGGACAAAGAAGACTGGGAGAAGGTGGTCGCTCTTATTACTGATGGGTTAAAGCAAAATAAAATAGGAGAAGGACTAGTCAGCGGGATCAATCAATGTAAAGAGCTTCTGTTGCAAAACGGATTTGTCAGGAAGGACTCAGATACGAATGAATTATCTGACGAATTAAGGATCAAAGAATAGGGTCTATTGCACGCTTTCACATTTATCGGAACAGTGTATAGCGGTTTCCTGTTTACCTTTATACAAAACTTAAAAACCTAAAACGATGAAATTGAAACTGTTTTACGCATTTTTAATTGGTGCATTTGCAATCGCTTGTACCAGTACACAAAGTGAATCAGAAAGCGAGGCAGCTGAAGAAGTTCCTGTAAAAGTAATTGGAAAGGTCTCTTCATACGCTACCGACTCTACCACGATGGTTGGATACATTTCGCTAGATGTAAATGACTCTTCCAAGCGACCGGGTATACTGGTGGTACACGAATGGTGGGGGCATAATGAGCACGCACGAAACAGAGCTGACATGCTGGCTGAACTTGGCTATGTAGCCATGGCGGTAGATATGTATGGTGACGGAAAACAAGCTGCTCACCCGGGAGAGGCTGGTGAATTTGCAGGTATGGTAATGGGAAATATTGATGAAGCCCAGGCTCGGTTTGAAGCAGCGCTAAACACATTGAAAAATCATCCAAATGTTGACAATGAGCAGATTGGTGCGATTGGATTCTGCTTTGGAGGAACTGTAGTGCTGAGTATGGCCAATGCCGGATACGATCTGGATGCAGTGGCAGCATTTCACGCAGGACTTCAATTGCCAATCATGCCGGACTCTGGTGCTGTAAAAGCACGAGTACTAGTGGCGAATGGTGCTGATGATCCAATGATTACTTCTCAGCACGTCGAAGACTTTAAGCAAGTAATGGATGCTGCAGGTGTGGATTACAACTACATCGCCTATGAAGACACTAAGCATGCTTTTACAAATAAAGATGCTGATTCTTTAGCCAACGAGTTTGAGGCATTAAAAGGAGGTTTGGCGTACAATTCATATGCTGACAGTGCAAGCTGGGCTGAGATGACCGTATTCTTTAAAGAAACCTTTAATAAATAAAGTCCGCTAAGAAAGTGTTAATGAAAGGGTGCCATTTGGCATCCTTTTTTATTTCCAGACGTGGATATTTCCCTTTGTGTCCACCATGATTTTCTGATACTCTACCGGAACCACGACCTTGAAGTCCGTATCAATGACACCAAGCTTCCAGGTCTTTTTGCTTTTTATCAACGCATATTCACCAACAAAATCACTAACCCAAAACTTTTTCACAGGCCCATTATTACCAATATGAGTGCCTTTGGAGCTGAAGTGATCGCTAAGCTCATGAAAGCTACGGCTTAAGTCTGCCATTGCCACCGGCACCACTATTTTTCCACTCTTATCGATGAAGCCAAATTTTCCGTTTTTCTCTACAAGCGACCAGTTGGAGTTTTCTCTATCGAAGTAGCTGATTCGATCATAAATAGGGGGCACTACTTCTCGTCCGGACTTATCAATAAACCCATATCTTCCGTTTTTCCTAACCATGGCCAGGTGCGAAGCACCTTTGCTTCCAAAATCATAAATTCGTTCATAAGCGGGAGCAATAACCTCCCTTCCGGATCGATCGATCACACCATAAAGCCCATTTTTTTCTACACGTGCCCAGTGACTTACAATGGTTCCAAAAGATGAAACAGAAGAATACTTTGGAGTTACTACCTCCTTTCCAGCTCGATCGATAAAGCCTGTCAAACCATTTTTTTCCACTTTTGCCCAGTCCGTTCCGACTGATCCAAAGCTTCCAATGCGCGAATAAACGGCTGGGACAACCTCTTTTCCGGCTCTGTCAAGAAAGCCATAAAGGCCATCTTTCTGAACTTTCGCCCAGGAGACACCATACGATCCGAATGATCCAATGGAACTATAGAGGGGTGCAACAACTTCCTGACCGGCTCGATCAATGAATCCGAACAGCCCTCCTTTAGAGACCATCGCCCAGTTGATATTCTTATCTCCGAATGAGTAGATCCGTTCATAAACAGGTTTTACTACAATGGCTCCTGCTCTGTCTATAAAACCAAACAATCCATCTTTTTGAACTTTTGCCCAATTCGGAGATGTGGATCCGAAATCATATATTTTTTCATACACAACAGGTAGCACCTCTTTGCCTTGTCGGTCGATCAAGCCATACCTGTTTTCTTTTCTTACAAGTGCTAACCCACTGTGTTCTAAATCACCGTAACTCCCGATATAATCATACTCGGATACATCTTGTGATAGTGATGAAAATGCCAATAAAAGAAGTAAAAATGCAGCCGGAATGCGTTTCATATAAGTGTCTTTATGGGATAAAGACAGTTCAACTTTATAATAGGCTTCTGCAAAAAGATTTTAATTGATTTTTTAATTAAATAGAGAGTGCTAAATTCGTTATTTATGAATCTAAAAACGTTGGTTTTCACCCTATTCCTATTTTTCTATTGTTGGAATTTGCCTGCACAATCATTTAAGGTCGGTGACAAATTCCCTTCTTTAGAAGAAGTTAACTGGTACAACGAAAACAATCGTGCAAAAGAGAATATGCCAATGATTATCGACTTTTGGTTTATTCAATGTGCGCCATGTATATGGTCACTGCCACACTTTAATGAATTGGTAAATCAATATGCCACAAGTGATGTAGCATTTTTTGCGCTGACTTTCGATGATAAGGAATCACTAAAGAAATTTTTAACAAAAAAGGAGGTTGTTGCCACAATTGGAATGTATGAAGAAGAGCAGTCCTCAATAGGGATAGGAGTTGATTATTTCCCAACAGCGCTAGTAATAGATGAAGATCGTATCATTAGATGGAAAGGGCATACTTCTCATCTGAACGAGCAAATCATAGATTCTATTCTATTTAAGAATAGTAGAAATATTGTAAAGGGAAGCTTAAGATCTTCTTATTCAAATCAGGAAGTGTCTTTTCAAAAACCTGGAATAGAGATTACTATAAATGATTATAGTATGGGGTCTTCTGGATACAGCTCTGACTCCAAAGAGATCAGCTTTGTAAATAAATCCATCGAAGAAATTCTTTCACAACTTTCAGGTACAACTAGGGCCAGAGTTGAGGTGGCAGTAGCAGACACAACAAAATTTGATTTAAGGTACGTTCTGGAGAAGAAAAAGGGCACTGATCCAATATGGAAAGACGTGGTTGACCACATGGGGCTAGAAAGTAAGATTGTTGAAAAAGATGTTGACGGGATGGAGTTGAGTATAAGTAATGTTTACAAACTTGATAAAAGTTCTTCTGATAAAGTAAGACCTGGATTCAGCTCTTATTCAGACTTGTGCTTGTTCGAAGGGTTTACATTGAAAATGCTGGCTCATCATCTGGAAGATACTTATAAGGTAGTTTTTTCTTCAAATGATGAGGATGAAAAATATGATTTTAAGCTTCCGTGCAATGATTTTGAACTAACAAGAAAAATCCTTGAAACAATTTATGGGGTTAGACTTACTGAAAAAGAAATGACCGTTTCAATCTTAAGTGTGTATAAGCGAAATTAAATCTTAGACTAACGTATCACGCACACGTGGTGATAAACAGCACAATGGAAAGGAAAGCCACGGTTGCGCGAAATATGTAATGAAGTTTACGCATAGTTAAGATTTTCAATCCTAACTATATATACGTATCCTAAAAGAAGGTGCTAAGAACTATTCGATTAACTACCGCAACCGACGCACTCAATCTCAGAGTTCATGGGACGAGTTCCGTTCTGCTTCATCTTCAAATTATGGATTTTGTCTTTGATTTCCATGTCTGAAAACATGTCTCCGGTAAGTTTTGCTTCTAATTCTTCGATTTGGGATTGGATTTCTTCTGCAGTCATGACGTATTTGTTACGGGTAATAGGTAAATAAATTTAATCGGAATATTTAAAAGATCGTTCCATAACAGGAATATTCTTTTTCACCACTCATGTAAAGTTCATTAGCTACACACAAATTCAGGCGTTATAAGAATAAGACGAAAACCCTACTACTATGAAAAAATTAATGACATTACTATTTGCTCTGTTAATAATAACAAGCGCTTACTCTCAAGTGACAACTGAAACTCTTGTTGCTGATTTTGAACGAGCCAAAGCATTATCTCTGGACTATGTGGAGGCTATGCCTGCAGATAAATTTGACTACCAACCTACTGAAGATGTAAGGACTTATGCTCAACAGTTTTTGCATGCTTCTCAGGGCACCATTGGGCTGTCTAGTAATGGAACAGGTGCGGATAGGATTTATGCAAATGCAAATCTGGAGAAAGATGAAGCACTACAATCAAAAGAAGAGGTAAAGCGAATGGTGACTGAAAGCTTCGATTTTGCTATTGATGCTATTAGGAACATGGATCCTGATTCTTTTGGTGAAATTGTGGAGAGAGGACCATTTAAAATAACCAGGCTTGCCTGGATTCAAAAAGCTCACGAGCACATCTCCCACCATAGAGGGCAGGCAGCCATCTATTTACGCATGAATGGGATTGTGCCACCGCAGTATAAATTGTTCTAAAAATGATAAAACCGGCTATATGCCGGTTTCTATTCTTCTTCAATCTCTTGCCTTACATCATCCAAGGACTTGAACTCTTGGTTGTAGGTATTATGGAAAGCGATCATCGTTCCAATGATCGCCACCCAAAAAATCCGCTTGATAAACTTCCAGAGCTTATTCAATGGCCACTTTGTCCAAGTTCAAAAACTCAACGGTACCTTGATCAGACAAGGTCACGCCAATGACGGAATCCTTCGCAATGTTGCCGGCCAATATTTCTTTAGACAACTCGTTTAGAATCTCACGTTGTAGCACTCGTTTCAATGGACGCGCTCCAAATTGTGGATCGAATCCAATTTTTCCAAGATGTGCTAGCACCTTATCGTCTGCCTCAATTTTGATTCCGTTCTCTTCCAAACGTTTTTGAATGAGCCTGAACTGAATACTTACAATCTTCTGCAAGTCTTCTTTACTCAATGGTCGGAACATGATCGTTTCATCCACACGATTGAGGAATTCCGGCCGAACAGATTTCTTCAGCAATTCGAATACCTGGTTTTTGGTCTCATCAATGACAGGCTCAGGATTTTTTTCGTCCATTTTTTCGAAATTCTCCTGTATCAAGCCCGAACCAATGTTGGTCGTCATGATAATGATTGTGTTCTTGAAATTCGCAACCCGACCTTTGTTATCCGTCAATCGACCATCATCCAACACCTGAAGGAGGATGTTGAACACATCAGGGTGTGCCTTCTCAATTTCATCAAGCAAGATCACACTGTATGGCTTTCTCCTAACTGCCTCTGTCAGCTGACCGCCTTCATCATAACCTACATATCCCGGAGGCGCACCAATCAGCCGACTGACCGCATGTCGTTCCTGATACTCTGACATATCTATTCGGACCATGGAGTTCTCATCATTGAAAAGGTACTCTGCAAGTGCTTTAGCAAGTTCGGTTTTACCAACACCAGTGGTTCCAAGAAAAATGAAAGACCCTATTGGTCTTTTCGGATCATGCAATCCTGCTCTACTTCTTCGTACCGCATCTGAAACAGCTTGAATCGCTTCTGACTGCCCAGCAACTCTACGCCCAAGTTCTTCTTCCAGGTGGATTAACTTCTCTCGATCGCTCTGAAGCATTTTGGAAACCGGAATGCCTGTCCACTTCGCTACCACTTCAGCAATATCCTCTGCGTCCACTTCCTCCTTTAATAAGCTTTTCTCTCCCTGCATTTCATGAAGCTGCTCCTGGTAATCAGCCAGCTTCTTTTCTGCCTCTACAATCTTACCATAACGGATCTCAGCAACTTTATCATATTCTCCGGTTCGTTCGGCTCGCTCGGCTTCCAGCTTATAATTCTCAATGTTCTCTTTCGCCTCCCTCAACCCCTGAATCACGGACTTTTCATTGTCCCACTTGGCCTTGAGTTCCCCTCTCTCAGACTCCAGGTCAGCGATTTCCTTGTTGAGCTGTTTTTCTTTCTCCTTATTCTTCTCCCTTCGGATTGCCTCACGCTCAATCTCCAATTGCATGATTCGTCTGTTCAGTTCATCCAATTCCTCTGGTAAGGAGTCAATCTCAATCCGCAGCTTGGAGGCTGCCTCATCCATCAAGTCAATGGCTTTATCTGGAAGAAATCGATCCGCGATGTATCGGTGGGAAAGCTCCACAGCGGCAATCACTGCATCATCTTTTACCCGCACACCGTGATGCACTTCGTATTTATCTTTGATTCCACGAAGGATGGAAATGGCGTCAGTCACATTCGGCTCATCCACAGTAATGGCCTGGAATCTTCGTTCCAGTGCTTTGTCCTTTTCAATGTACTTCTGATATTCCTGCAGTGTTGTAGCACCAATGGCATGAAGCTCTCCTCTGGCCAGTGCTGGTTTTAGCAGGTTAGCAGCATCCATGGCTCCCTCGCCTCCACCTCCGGCACCAATCAACGTATGGATCTCATCAATGAAAAGGATAATTTCCCCATCACTATCAGTCACCTCTTTAATGACTGCTTTCAATCGCTCTTCGAATTCTCCTTTGTATTTAGCTCCTGCTACCAGCAAGCCCATGTCCAGAGATATAATGGTTTTTGACTTTAAGTTCTCAGGCACATCACCATCTACGATACGCTGCGCCATGCCTTCAACAATGGCCGTCTTACCAACGCCCGGTTCACCAAGTAAGATTGGGTTGTTTTTAGTCCTTCTCGCGAGGATCTGAAGTACTCTTCGAATTTCCTCATCTCGACCTATCACAGGATCAATCTTGCCCTTCTTAGCCAATTCATTTAGGTTCTTGGAATATCGTTCCAGTGACCGATACTTTGACTCAGCATTTTGATCGGTCACTTTCTCACCTCCTCTCAGCTCTTTGATAGCCGCAATCAGCTGTTTCTCCTGGAACCCGGCATCTTTCAAGATTTGAGAGGGCTTGTCAGAACCAGCTAAGATTCCGAGAATGATGTGCTCAACAGCAACATATTCATCACCAAAATCTTTTAGGTATTTTTCTGCTTTTTGAAGGGCCTTTGCAGCATCATTGGAAAGGTAGGGCTGCCCACCTGAAACTTGTGGGTATCCATTGACCACCTCATCCAAAGGTTTTTGGATCATCTGCTTATTCGCTCCCAGTTTTTTCAATAAAAAGGAAATCAGATTCTCATCTGACATTAAAATTGCCTGAAGGAGGTGACCCGTCTCAATAACCTGCTGCCCACCACCAGAGGCAATTTCTGTTGCCTTTTGTAAGGCTTCCTGCGCTTTGATTGTATAATTATTAAAATTCATTAGTCACTTTTTTATTGTACAATCGGAAGATGTCAAATGTTATTCCAAAGCTTTTCTTGGACTATTTCAAGACAACTTGTCAGAAAACCAATACGTATTTTCATAAAAACAAGACAAGTCGTCAGCCAATGATTTTGAAAAGCAATCGTCAATATTTTGAGTTTTTATTTTGAAAAATTCCAGTAATAGGTAATAAATCTTTGTTTATGAGCATTATACGGCTAATTTTAAGGGAAATTAAAACCTGACCAAAAATGAAAAAAGTACTATTACTATTAGCTATGGTTGCATTCCTAGGTGCATGCACATCATCATCTTCATCATCAGAATCTGAAGCAGAGGACGCAGTAGAAGAAGCAAGCGAGGCTGCTGATGAGGCAATGGATTCAATGGAAGAAACAGCAGATCAAGTAGCTGATTCAGTTGATGCGGCTGTTGAAGAAATGGACGCTGAAATTGATTCGCTTTCTGCTGAAGCAGAAGAGGCTGCTGACGAGATGGAATAAAAACCCATCCATAAGAAATAGAAAGGGAGCAAAATGCTCCCTTTTTTTATACTATTTAAAATCTGACATTTTTCGATCCTGCCGGTACACCCACACCATCATGATTATCCCGGCGACAGTCAATGGGATGCTTAGTATCTGCCCCATGTTTAGCGTAAGGTTGTCTTCAAATGCTTCTTGATTCATTTTGAAAAATTCGTCTACAAAGCGAAGAGACCAAAGCACAATCATGAATAGTGCAAAATTGAATCCTTGCGGAAGCACGTCTCTTTTTTTGCTCCACAGCCAATAAAGAACGATCATCAAAATAACACAGTAGAGTGCTTCGTATAACTGAGCAGCATGACGTACCTTACCTAATGCATAAATCTCCACTATTTCCTTTCCGTCTTTTTCATAGTTTTTGTAGGCCAGCGGCCCCTCACCAAAATCAACATGCTCTTTAACCTCCGTATATCTGCTGAGGGCATTTTTAAGCTGATTTTCGACAAACATTTTGTCATTAAGTTCAAATTGATAGCCTCTACGATATTCAATTATTGCCGTGATGGGAACAAACCCAGCCTTTTCGCTTTGCATTTCACCGCCTTTGATAAATCGGACATCATCTACATCTTCTGAATAATTCAAAACATCATGGGTGGCTCTCGCATACACCACTCCAGTATTTGAGTTGGTTAGTGTTCCTTCCATCTCAGAGTTGAATAAGTTGCCGGTACGAATCATTGCACCTGTAAGGGCGGCTACAATCACCATGCGATCGATCACCCACAGAAATCGATAATTATATTTTCTACAGAACAACCAAATGGCTACTATGATGCCTAAAGCACCACCATGACTTGCCAGTCCACCTTCCCAAATCATCAGAATTTTGATTGGATTGGAGAGGTAATAATCCGGATTGTAAAACAAACAATGCCCAAGCCGCGCACCTACGATAGTAGCAATAACCATGTATCCGGTGATGCGCTCTACATCCTTTTCCGGTCTTCCTTCTGTTTTGAATATTTTGAAAAATACCTGCTGAGACAAAAGAAATCCAAGGGCAAAGAGCACCCCATACCACCTTGGAGCATAATCAGTAAATGGAATAGTGAATATGGCCGGATCAACGGTCCAGATTATATAATTGAGGATGTTCATTACTTCCTTTTATTTATGAAGATGCCAAAGATGACCTAATCTCATGAAAGGCATTAAACTTTTCGCCAGAAAAATGGAGTGAAAAGAATAAGCACAGTGAATAATTCCAGCCTACCTAAGAGCATCATAAAGGACAGAATCCATTTTACGCCTGTCGGAAGGTGAGCAAAATTGTCTACAGGCCCTACATCACCTATTCCCGGCCCAATGTTTCCTAAAGTTGTTGCCACGGCTCCCAGGGAGGTATTGAAATCAATACCAAATGAAGAGACTGCAATGGCGCCAAAACACATGATCAGTATGTAAATCATTATGAAGGCAAGCACATTAAATGTGATGTCTCGGCTTACTGATTTACCATTGAACCTTACCGGAATGATTGCCGAGGGATGAAGGATTCTTTTAAGCTCCAGTAAACTGTTTTTGATTAATAGGATATGACGAACAAGCTTTACGCCCCCAGCGGTTGATCCGGCAGATCCTCCTGCAAACATTAGCAGGAAAAACAGCACGGTCAGGAAGGAAGTCCAGGCGGTATAATCATGAGTTACATACCCGGTGGTGGTAACGAGTGAAACCACCTGAAAAAGTGCATCTCGGAGTGATTTTTCTAAGGTATCATGACCAAGGTTGAAAATGATTAACCCTACTACTAGCGATACCAAAAGGCAAAAAATGAAATAGAACCTGAATTCTTCATTATTTAATACCTTCTTGAATTTGCCATGCAGCCCAAAATAGGTCATGGTAAAGTTGGTTCCGGCTAAAAACATGAAAGCAATGATTACATACTGAATGAATGGGTCGCTGTAATAAGCGATACTGGCATTTTTGGTGGAAAACCCACCAGTTGCCATAGTAGTCAAACTATGATTGATTGCATCGTAAAAATCCATGCCCCCAATCCACAACAGTATCAATTCTGTACCTGTCAGCCCGCAGTAAATGATCCACAAGCGTTTTGCTGTTTCTTTGATTCTTGGTTGAAGCTTATCAGGAGAGATACCGGGTGCCTCTGCCACAAATAGCTGCATACCTCCAATACCTAATAGTGGAAGAATAGCTACCGTTAATACGATAATTCCCATCCCCCCAATCCACTGGGTAAGACTCCTCCAAAAGAGAATTCCTTTTTCGACTGATTCGATATCGGTTAGGACGGTTGCTCCTGTGGTTGAAAAACCGGAAAGGGTTTCAAAAAACGCATTGGTAAGGTCCGGAATTGCTCCACTAATGATGTAAGGCAATGATCCAAAAAATGACATGGACAGCCAGCCTAAAGTCACAATGAGGTAGCCGTCTTTCTTTCTCATTTCATTGGTGTGAAGGTTGCGGGTAAGCAACAATAGCAACCCACCTATTCCCATGGTGATAAATGCGGAGCTTAGCAATGGCAGGTGATCTCCTTCTCCATAATACAGGCTAAAAGGCAGGCAGGTCAGCATAAATCCTCCATTTATTAATAGAAGGATCCCGATGACTTTGAAGATTACCTTATAATTAAACTGCATTATTTGAAGAAACTCTCCACTTTTTTGATACACTCAGGTTTTGACAGGACGACTACACGGTCTTTGGGTTGGAATTCAAAATTTCCACGAACTGCAATTCCTCGTCCATCTCTGATCACACCTCCAACAATCGCAGTTCTAGGGAAATCCAGATCCTTAAGCGGTTGTTCCACAATTCTCGATTTTTCTCCAAGTTCAAACTCCAGAATTTCAGCATCAACCCCATGAATCCCGGCAATGTTTAGTACTTCACCTTTTCGAATGTATCTAAAGATAAAACTTGCAGCAATAAGTTTTTTGTTGATAAGCGTATCTATACCTATGCTTTGTGAAAGGTGAATGTAATCCACATTTTCCACCAATGCGATCGTTTTCTTCACCCCTTGATTTTTGGCTACCAAAGAAGCCATGATGTTTGTCTCAGAGTTTTCTGTCAGTGCAACAAAGGCATCCATCCGATCGATGCTCTCCTCTTTCAATAGGTTAATGTCTCTTCCGTCTCCATTGATGATCATGGTGTCCGGGAGCTCATCTACCAGATGCAAACATTTTTCTTTGTCCGCTTCGATGAGCTTGATGTTATATTTCTTGCTGAGAAGTTTAGCGGTATTGATGCCTACCTTACTGGCTCCAAGAATCATCACGTTTTTGATCTCAATGCTTTCCTTTCCAGCAAGTGATGTTACTCGCTCAATTCCGTCTGGCTGTGCGATGAAATAGGCATGATCATCTTTTTGGAATTTATTTTCACCATATGGGATGATCGTTTTGTTATCTCTAAGGATAGCAACTGTAGTAAAATTGTGATCGGGATTGAGATAGGCTGTTTCGGTCAGCGTTTTTCCGAATAGCTGTGATCCTTCATCGATTGTTATTCCGACTAGGGATAGCATGCCTTTCTCAAATTCAAAGGTGTCTGTGAGTGCTGATTGTTTGAGCAATCGTTTAATCTCACGTGCTGCCAGAGACGCTGGAGAAATAATCTCATCGATACCTACATTGCTCAGATTCAATTCCTCTCGCGCATGAAGGAGTTCCGTATTTGAAATACGTGCAATTGTCTTCTTAGCCCCCAGACTTTTCCCAAGTATACATGTTGTAATGTTGGTTTCCTGTATGGAGGTTACAGCGATAAGCAAGTCCGCTTTTCCGATGTTGGCCTCTTTGAGGGTTCGTGGAGAGGTTGAAGTCCCTCTGACTGTGCTCACATCCAGATGTTGTGACACATATTCGAGAACATTGGGATTGGAATCTATGATTACAATATCCTGCTCTTCGGCGGTTAAAAGCTTTGCAAGATGAAATCCCATCTCACCGGCTCCTGCTATTACAATTCTCATCCTATCTTAAATGATATTGGGCGCAAAGATATTGTATCTAAGTACCAGCATTCCAAATGATTACGATTTATATACTTCACTAAAGTATTTCTTTGTTGCATTCATCACTTTTGGCGCAAGCATTATGGTTGAAATCATGGTCGGGACGGCCATAAGCCCGTACGCTACAAATACCAGGTTCACCACATCAGTCAATGATGCTACTGACCCTACCAATACGAGCGCGATGTACCAATAATAGAAATATCTTCCATATTTTGCTCCAATGAGAAAGGAAAGACACTTTTGACCATAATAAGCCAATCCAAAAATGGTGGTGATTGCAAATACCATCACACAGACCATTAATACGTAAGGGCCAAATCCAGGTAACCCTATCTCAAAAGCTTTTGCTGTCATTACAATTCCATCAGCTTCTCCACTATTCCACACTCCGGTGATCAATATGCAGACGCCTGTCATTGTACAAATGATGATCGTATCTATTGCCGGGCCCAACATTGCGACAAGCCCTTCACGAACCGGTTCTTTTGTTTTGGCAGCTCCATGCATCAATGGCGCCATCCCAATTCCGGCTTCATTGGAAAACGCTGCTCTTTTAGCACCTTCAACAATAACAGCTCCAACCGCGCCTCCAAGCACTGCTTTGGCAGTAAAGGCATCCTTTAATATGAAACCAAAAGCGGGAATAATTTCCGATGGATTCATGATCATAATTGTAAGAACCCCGATTACAAACAGAACCACCATAAAGGGCACCAGCTTTGAAGCTACATTACCAATACGCTTAATGCCGCCAAGAATTACTGCCGCAACAAGCACAGCTATTACGATACCTATGATCAGGTTTAATGAAAATGAGTCTTCGTATCCTGCAGGCAGCAGGACTACATTTTTAAAAACAGCCACCATTTGATTGGTTTGGAAGACAGGGGTAGCTCCAAAAAACCCGGCAACACAAAAGAAAATGGCTAACGGCATCCACTTTTTACCCAGGGCCTCCCGAATGACATACATGGGCCCACCTTGAATATCCCCATTGGTATCTTTGCCTCGAAATTGTACCGCGAGGGTACAGGTGAAGAATTTAGTAGCCATCCCAATAAATGCGCTTACCCACATCCAGAACATAGCTCCGGGACCTCCTGCAGCTATCGCAAGTGCAACACCGCTGATATTTCCCATTCCAATAGTTGCTGCTAGTGCACCCGACAAAGCCTCAAAATGACTGATTTCACCCGGATCGTTTGGGTCATCGTACTTTCCGCGTAAGACATTGATGGCATGTCTTAAGTATCTGAAAGGTAAAAAACGCGAGTATACTAAAAGAAAAAGACCGCCTCCTAATAGTAAAATCAATAACGGCGGCCCCCAGATAAAGCTTACCGCATTTGATAAAAAGCTGCTAATTGAATTCATAAAGTCCGTGAAGGTAATATGTATCTTTGAGTGAATTAAAAATTGTCGTTTTGAAATTACATTTTAGAACATTGGGAGAGGGCGAGCCCCTCATTATCATGCATGGTGTTTTCGGGTCGTCTGATAACTGGCAGACTTTAGGAAAAGTTTTCGCAGAATCATTTAAAGTTTATTTGGTTGATTTGAGAAACCATGGCAATTCTCCTCACAGTGATGAATTTAATTACGATGTGATGGTAGAGGATGTGGTGACATTGATGGATGATGAAGGCATGAGTAAAGCTCACATCCTTGGGCATTCCATGGGTGGAAAGGTAGCTATGCATTTAGCAACGAAATATTCGGATAGGGTGGATAAACTCATCGTCGTTGATATAGCGCCAAAGTATTACCCACCGCATCATCAGCAGATTTTCGAGGGGTTTCATTCGGTAGATCTGGATAGTTTAGAAAACAGAAAAGATGCAGATGAGCAAATGTCAAAAGTGATATCCAACATGGGAGTGAGGCAATTCATTCTTAAAAATCTGGATCGAAAAAAAGACGGAAGTTTTGAATGGAAACTGAATGTAGATGCCATAGAAAATGCGGTAGAGAATGTAGGTGAAGGAATTGAAGGAGATGTCAGCTTCGATGGCACTACACTGTTTATTGCCGGAAGTAAGTCCGATTACATCAAAGATGAAGATCATGATCTAATCCGAGAGCACTTCCCCAAAGCATTGATTGCGACTGTGAAAGACGCAAGACATTGGGTGCATGCAGAAAAACCGAATGAGCTTGGTGAAATGGTGATGGAGTTTTTGAGTTAAAAAAAAGCTAACAATTTTAACAACAGAGATAATGGAGTATATGCATGGAGAAAAACAGAGCGTTTCGCTTGGTGTCCTCAGTGATTTCTAAGAGACCTTTGTGGTTAGAGAAATTACCTGACTTTATTCCATAAATAACCCAATAGCATCAAAATCAAACTGATGAGAATACAAGTCGTGATCGGAAAATAGAAACTGAAGTTTTCGCGCTCTATTCGTATGTCACCGGGAAGTCGACCAAGTGGAATATTGGGGGCAAACTCAAGAATCGCACCCAGCACCACAAGTACTAATCCAATTAAAATTAATATTTTGCCCATAATTTAATAGGAGATGGGAATATTCGATTTCCAGTTTTTGATAAATGCCTTTCTATCTCGTTCAGATAATGTACCAATCCTTCTAGGTTGGATGTCCAATGGTAATGTAAAAAGTTTGAAACGAATGAAGCAGTTCTTTCTAAGGCCAGCAGATTCTAAGTCATGGATATAAGTGTCTCCTTGCCATTCCGATTTTCCAGCAGCAGTTATCATAGCTCCGATGAATGATTGATTCTCTTTCTGGAATTGAGAGGAAGATATTACTAAAACAGGCCTTCTTTTTTCTTGAGGTATATCAAGAAAAGGGAAAGGAACTACTACAACATCCCATTGATTACAAATCATTAAACGCAGTATTATCTTCGAGAGAATTCCACTCAGACCCTAAAGAATCATCCAAAAACTTCAAATAAGGGATGTCACCGCTTTCTAGTTTTTTGATGAGTACCCCCTCTTCTGAATCAACATAGATTACTCGATCTCCTGACTTTAGTTTTAAGCGATCACGAACAGATTTTGGAATCGTTGTTTGACCTTTAGATGTGATTTTCCCTACTTTAGCATCCATTTTTCCTTACCTCCTTACTAAATTACTAGCGATTATGCGCAATGGCAAATTATTTCTGATCCCTACATATCTATCAACGGATAATGATGCGTCATTTGTTTCGCCGATGGTCATTGATGTTTTGAAAAACACGAAGCATTTCTTCGTGGAGAATGTGAGAACCGCACGAAGGTTCATCAGTAGCCTGAAAGCAGGCATTACCATTGAAGAGCTAGAATTCCATATTCTAGACAAGAAATCAAACTGGGATCAGATGTATCCACTTTTTGAATCAATCAGAAAAGGAGAGGACATGGGAGTAATCTCAGAAGCCGGTGTTCCTTGCCTGGCTGATCCGGGTAATCTGGCGGTAAGCTTTGCACATCAAATGCACATTCAGGTTGTACCTATGCCTGGCACTTCATCCATTCAAATGGCACTGATTGCTTCTGGCTTTAATGGACAGAAATTCACCTTTCACGGATACCTCCCAATAGATAAGAACCCAAGGCAGCAAAAAATACGTGAATTAGAAAAACTGAGTCAAAGTGGCTACACTCAGCTTTTTATGGAAACACCATACAGAAATCAACAATTAATCAATGATATACTTAAAACCTGTAGGCCTGATACTTTGCTCAGCATTGCAGCAGATATCTCTGGAGATAAGGAGAAGATATTGACGGCACCCATTTCAAAATGGCAGAAGACTGACATTCAGATACATAAAATACCGGCAATATTTAGTTTTGGTCAATTCCCCTAACGTAGTTCATCGAATCTTCTAAATTTGCCGACCAATTCAAACGAAATATAGATGCCTTATTTATTTACTTCAGAGTCCGTAAGTGAAGGACACCCGGATAAAATTGCAGATCAGATTTCCGATGCACTGCTGGATCATTTCCTTGCATTTGACCCAGATAGTAAGGTCGCTTGTGAAACAATGGTGACGACCGGGCTTGTGGCATTGGCCGGCGAAGTAAAAACGAGCGCTTACATTGATGTACAAAACATTGCGCGAGATGTGATCAACCGAATTGGTTACACCAAGGGAGAGTATATGTTTGATGGCAACTCATGTGGCGTAATTTCTGCTATCCACGAACAATCACCAGACATCAACCAAGGGGTAGATCGGGATACCGAAGATGAGCAAGGTGCCGGAGATCAGGGAATGATGTTTGGGTATGCAACTACCGAAACGGATAATTACATGCCTCTCGCATTGAATATTTCCCACAGCATCTTAATGGAGCTATCTGCTATCAGAAAAGAAGGCAAGGAGATGACTTACCTGCGACCGGATGCAAAGTCTCAGGTTACCATCGAATATGATGACGATAACAGGCCGGTAAGAATTGACGCGATTGTTGTTTCCACTCAGCATGATGAGTTTGACAATGAAGACAACATGCTGAAGAAGATCAAAGAAGATGTGATCAGCATCCTTATCCCGCGAGTGATCAAGAAAATGAAGCCTGATAATCAGGCATTATTTAATGATCAGATCAAATACCACATCAACCCAACGGGAAAATTTGTAATCGGAGGGCCACATGGTGATGCCGGTCTTACAGGCAGAAAAATAATAGTAGATACCTACGGTGGAAAAGGTGCTCATGGAGGAGGTGCTTTTTCAGGGAAAGATCCTTCCAAAGTGGATCGTTCCGCTGCATATGCAACACGCCATATCGCCAAAAACCTGGTAGCTGCGGGAGTAGCTAACGAGATTTTAGTTCAGGTTTCCTACGCTATCGGTGTACCGGAACCAATGGGAATTTATGTGAATACGTACGGCACAGCCAACGTAGATATGAATGATGGAGAGATCGCAAAAATCGTAGAAAAGATTTTTGATATGCGACCTGCCTACATCATCAAGCGACTGAAGCTAAAAGAGCCTATTTATTCAGAGTCTGCTGCATATGGTCATATGGGAAGAGCCCCGGAAGTTAAACAAGTGACTTTTACAGGTAATGGAGGCGAAGAGATTAAGAAAGTGGTAGAAACATTTACCTGGGAGAAGTTGGATTACGTGGATCAGGTAAAGGAAGCTTTCGGTCTGTAAAAGATGGAAGAGGTATTAAGCAAGTGGCATGAAGTGGTTCAAAAGCAAGATGCCAAATTGCTTAAATCGATCCTGGATAAAGATGCAGTCTTTTATTCCCCGATTCTGTTCAAACCTCAGACCGGACGAAAAAAGGTCATGGTTTATTTACTTTCTGCCGCGAGAATGTTCGAAGGCACAAATTTTCATTACGTGAAGGAAGTGGTAAATGAACGAGAAGCTATTTTAGAGTTTAATGCAGAGATTGACGGGATTCACATAGATGGAGTGGACATCATCTCAATAAATGAAAATGGATTGATTTCTGAATTCAAAGTGATGATTCGTCCATTGAAAGCCATTGAAAAAGTGGGGGAGAAGATGAAAACCTTTCTCGAAGACATGAGTTTTTGGGATAAGCTTAAACTAATGTTCTGAACAAAAACGTTCACACTGAAAAGCACTAAAATGAAAGCACTTAAGGCTTATATATTAATTCTTTTAATCATTGGGACCGCAATCAACAGCTCATGTGATAAGAACAATGACATTGTTTTATTCAGCATTCAAAATGACATTGATCTTGGTCAGCAAGTAGCTGCTGAAATTGAAAGCATGCCTAACGAGTATCCCATTCTGGACCGATCTTCAAATTTAGAGGCATATCAGTATCTCGAGAATATGATGAATTCGGTACTTGCTTCGAATGATGTAAGCTATAGGACAGAGTTTCCGTGGAAGGTTAACATTATAGATGATCCTGAAACACTGAATGCGTTTGCAACACCTGGCGGGCAGTTATACTTCTATACCGGACTTATCTTCTTTTTAGATACAGAAGATGACCTTGCCGGTGTGATGGGCCATGAGATTGCGCATGCAGATCAGCGTCATAGCTCCAAGCAACTTCAAAGACAATATGGAATAAGTGTTTTGCTAAGTGTGATTACCGGAGGGGATCCGGGTCTGCTTTCACAGATTGCAGCTACATTGGGTACACTAAAATTTAGCCGCGATGCAGAGGCTGAAGCGGATGATTTCTCGGTTCTATATCTGGCGGATGTGGATGATTATGCATGTAATGGAGCAGCAGCCTTTTTCCAAAAACTTGAATCTAGCAATGCATCAACACCCCCTGAATTTTTAAGCACACATCCAAACCCAGCAAATAGGGTAGAAGATATTAATGCGAAGGCTGCTGAGATCGGTTGTGATACCACATTGGGGGATGACGCAGTTTCTGATTACGCAGCATTTAAAGCGACCTTGCGAAACCAATAGGGTTCTTTATGTTTAAAAATTGCACTTATTGAGGAGTGTGGTGATTCAAGGAGCGCTCTTTCTAACTTTAATTTGTGTTTTCCTGCCAAACGGGACTTTCATCGAATAATTTCGGCCATTCAAAGAGTAAGGTTATTACGGGTAAGTATCATTTCTATATTCGCCATCAAGAATATTTATACACCCTATTCAGCTATGCTAAACCTATTTAAATCTTCGAAAGTAAGCGCTATGCAAAAGAAGTATGACCGCCTGATGAAGGAGGCTTACTACTTATCCAAATCCAATCCGGAGGAAAGCCTGAAAAAACAAAAAGAGGCGCAGGAGATTCAGCAAAAAATCATTGCTACACCTCTTTAAATTATTCGTCTTTCAATGAATCAATAGGGTTTGCTCTCGCGACTTTAAGTGATTTGTGTCCCACGGTTAAAACAGCCACGACTAAGCTGACCAGAATCGCAAGTATGAAAAATTGTGGTCCCAACTTTACTCTGTAAGCATATGTATCGAGGAAGGCACGCATAAGGAAGTATGCGACCGGAGCTGAAATGGTGAATGCGACAAGCAGTAGTGTGATCAATTCCTTTGAGAAAATGTTACAGATGCTTATTTCAGAAGCTCCCAGCACTTTGCGTATTCCAATTTCCTTGGTTTTCTGATTGGCCATGAAGGATACTAATCCGTATAACCCAAGAGCTCCGATGATAATAGCGATTGCAACAAAAAGTCGGAAAAGTTCACTCACACTTGTCTCCAACTCGTACATGCCTGCTAGCTGCTCATCGTAAAATTCAAAATCGAAAACGTGTTGAGGAAAACGTTCCTCCCAAGTCTTTTCAATGTGAGCAATGGCCCCCTTGATTTGTTCATAGCTATTTTGATCACCCTTCAGCTTTACTCCAGCCTGAAAGATGTTCCAATCATAATTGGCTAGGAACACATTGTCAATTTCTGAGTGTAAAGAGGCTGAGTGAAAATTTTCTGCAACACCAACGATCGTTACGATACGTGAACCTCTGCCGTAATTTATCTGCTCGCCGAGTGCATCTGCCGGATCCTGAAAGCCCAATACTTCAGTAAATTTTCGATTTACCACCACATGATTGGTGGGGTCAGTGTCCGTGAATGCTCTTCCTGCTATTAATTCAATTTCATACAGGTTGAAGTAATCTTCATCTACATTTTTCAGGTTGCCAAATTGTTCCTGACCTTCAATATTTGGATGAAAAATGGGATTCGTAGACCTCCAGGATGACATGGGACCTGCCGAACTGAAACTTACCGTCTCAATGGCCGAATGAGCCAGTAAGTTGTTTTTAAGTACACTCAAATTAGTAGAGTCATTTTCAGGGATTTTTAAGACCACAATCGATTCATCATTAAAGCCCAGGTCTTTGCTTTGGAAATAGCTCATCTGTGCATTGAGTATGAGTATACCAATGATCAGTGTCTGAGAAATAGCAAATTGAAGGATAACCAATCCTCTTCGTAATGAAAGAAAGCCGGAAGTCTGCTTCAAATTCAAGCTGTTTTTGATAGCCAGAACAGGATTCATTTTTGATAAAATGATGGAAGGATACAGTCCGGATAATAGTGTAATTACCAAAATAAGTGGTAGAAGAAAAAGCAGCAAGTTGAGATCGGTCAGCATGTGAAGATCGATCGGATATGGGTAAATATCGGCTACAGGCTTTGCCATTAGTTCAGCAATGATTGTCCCGCTGATTGTAGCGAAGAGTGTGATCAGAAAAGTCTCACATAGAAACTGGATAACTAGCTGTCGTTTACTACCGCCAAGCGTTTTTCGCACACCCACTTCTTTTGATCGTTTCACTGCTTGTGCGGTTGAGAGATTAATAAAGTTGACACATGCGGTTAGAATCAAAAACAAACCCACCAGCCCCATGACGATCAATTCTTCTTTTGTAGCAGTAATACCTGCGTAGGTTCTTCGAATGGTATCACTATAGTGCAAATCTGAAAGTGCCTGGAGCCGATAGGTTCGGGATTTAGCTATGTGCTCCGGCAGGTACTTGTCTACAAAATCAGCTAATTGAGCGTCTAGCTGGCTGGCTTGAGTGCCTTCTTTCAGCATCACATAGCAATTGGTAGCACTGTTGTATTCTTCCCAACTCTCACCGTCATAAAACCAGGGGTTTGATACGCCCTGATCTTTGTAATGGAAAATGATTTCAAAAGGGAAGTCAGAAGCTTTTGGCAGGTCGGCAACCACTGCAGAAACATACACGGTACGATCGTTCTCTAAAATAATCGACTGGCCGATTGCTTCATTAAGATTGGCTTTGTTTGCCCCAAAATACTTCGCAGCGATTGATTGCGTAAGAATAACCTTCCCTGGTTGATCGAGCGCGGATTGAGGGTCACCAGCGAGAAAGTCTAAAGTGAATATTTCCAAGAACTCCGGCTCAACGAAGACGATACCATCTTCCTCCTGATAGCGGGTTGTTTTCCCGTTTTGATTAGGGATGCCGATCAATCCTTCTTTTTCATAGAACGTCATGGTGGCCTTAATGCTCGGGAAATCATTTCTGAGGGCTTCAGCAAGCGGATGCACCTGACCACTCCAAAAAACCTTTCCTTCTGGGGTAATGTCCTCATTGGTTACCCGATAGATCTGATCATAGTTTTCATTGTGCGTATCATAGCTTAATTCATGATCCAGAATTTTGTATATGATTAGAGTGCAAGCAATCCCCAGCGCAAGGCCTGAGATGTTCATCAGAGCATATACTTTTTCACGCTTGATGAATCTGATAGAGGTTGTAAAGTAATTTTTTAACATGCCGTAATAGTTGAGTTTTTGACCGCCAGTGGCGGGTTTGATTATTTTGGGGTGAATGAACCGAATTATATTCCAGGAGAATTTCAGTTTTGCTTTTGTCGAACCTTGTTTTTTAACATCCTCTTCAAACTGCTCTTCCAGGTCACCAAGGATTTGCTCCTGCAATTGTGGTTTGCAGTACCACTTGAAAAATCTGGTTGGCCAATATGGTAATCGGTTTTTCGTCATAGAAGTCATTCTGAACTCGTTTCAGAATCTTATTTATATAGACCCTGAATCAAGTGTGGACGGCTAGTCTCAGGGTGACGGATAAATTATAATTCACTGAAGTTGAGTTGTGGCGCGAGTTTCCAGAGATTTGTTCGTGCATCTTTCATTTCTTGGAGGAGCACTTTCCCCGCATTCGTAATTTTGAAATAGCGTTTCTTGCGCCCTCCTCTTTCTTTGGTTGCACCTCCCATGTACGATTCGAGAAATCCTTTTTCTTCCAGTCGATATAACGTGATGTGTACAGAGCTGAGATTGACTTCACGCCCTTGGTGCTCTTTTATTGCTTTGACTACCGTGTTGCCATAAGCTTCCTCGTCCAGGATCAAAACCATGGTGAGAATGAGCTCTTCAAACTCACCCAAAAAATTTGTTCTACCCATTATTATTGAATTTGTAAAACAAATATACGGAGCATTTCTATTTAAGTTGTAAAAGAAATTAACAAGCCTCCCTGTGAGAGGAGGCTTGTTAATTAAGATGGCGTGCTTTTATTCGTATTTCAATGAATCTACCGGATTCGATTTTGTGATTTTAAATACTTGCGAACCAATCGTGAGAATGCCTAATACTAGTATGATAAGTGATCCTAGAAGCACAACTCCGATACCGAAAGGGGCTTGATTTGGAATGTTTTCTATCCACAGTTTATTTACGAAATAGCTTAGTGGGGCAGCAATGATGATGGCAATACCAAGTAGGATGAGAAACGACCGACCCAACATCAATGCAAGCTGAGTGCTTCCTGCGCCCAGCACTTTTCGAATGCCTACTTCTTTCACTCTTCGCTCTGTGCTGTAAACAGCCATTCCCAAAAGTCCGAGACATGAAATCAGGATTGCTAAAAAGGCAAAATACCCTATAATCGATCCTAAGTCTCCCATCCACTGGTTAGACTTCACCAAAGACTCATCGTAAAACGTACCTTGCATCTGATGTACAGGGTCTACATCATCCCACTTTTCGCTCAATAGCTTCATTGTTTTTACCGGTTTATTTCCAGCGATTTTCACATTAAGGTAGCTAAATAGTGAAGGGTCAAATTTCATGAGCAAAGACTTTTTTCCCTCTCCCATGATCATGCTTTGAAAATTGAAATCTTTGATCACGCCTACTACTTTCCACGGATCTTTCTGGTTTACCAAAAACACCGTTTGATAAATGGCATCATTGACATTTTCATGTCCCATTAGCTTGGCAGCAAATTCGTTAATTACCAATTCATTTTTTCCTTCGGAATCTATATCGATATTTTTCCCAGCTACCAGCGTAAGTTCAAGTGTTTCCACAAAAGACGGACTTACGCTCATAAATTCAGCAGGAAACCAATCTTCATCATCTGCTCCCGTGCTTGAATAAGATGCGCCACTGCTATTGGGCATAGCAGGTAGCATGTAGCAAGCAGAAATCTGCTCGACCCCTGGAACTTTTTCCAGTTCTGTGGACATCACCTTAAAGTCATTGCCCTGAAGTGGGACATTCAGAATGTTTTCTGTTTGCATCCCATAGTCTGCTGATAAGTAATGCTCGAACTGCCTTACAATCACAATAGATGTAATGATGAAGAAAAGCGAGAATACAAACTGAGTTACACTAAGTGCTACTTTTAAACCTAGCCTTTTCGATCCAGAAGACAGATTTCCTTTAAGTACTCTTATAGGTGTAAACTTTGATAATCTGGTAGCTGGATATAGTCCGGCGAATACACCAACAATGAGTGCGAAAATTAAAAACTGAATAAAGACTGTTGTGGTCAAATCTAACTCAGGGCTCAAATGCTGGATCGCCCAAAGGTTAAGAAAAAGGGGTTTAATCAGGATGAGAACTATATTGGCAACTAATAGTGAAATTAAAGAGATTAGAACTGACTCAATAATAAACTGTAAAAACACATCCTTTTTGGTCGCGCCATTTACTTTTCTCACACCTATTTCTTTCGCTCTGGTAAGTGCTCTGGCGATGGAAAGGTTAGTATAGTTTAGGCACGCAGAAATCATAACAACTAATGCAAGAATGCCAAGTACATAATATCCCTCGATAGGAAGTCTTAACGAAAGCGGGTTGGCCAGGAATTGACCAATATTGATTTTTTCCATAGCCTGAACTTCGAACGTTTGTTCAGAGAGAATTTCTTCTTTTTCTTCCTCAATCTGTTTCAGGGCATGTTGCAAATCCGCTCCTGAAGAAGCCTGTGAAAGAAGCACATAGGTATATCCTTTGGAATTATGCCCCCAGCTCTTTTGATGATCATTTAAAAGTTCCAATTGAGGGAGTGTAGCACTTGATATCAGTGCGTCAAATTTTATGTGACTTGGATATTTTTCCAAGTCAATCACACCTGTTACAGTGTATTGCCCCCAGTCGACTGACTCCTTTCCTCTAATTACACCCATATCAAATTTGATTGGATCCAGTCCTCGCTCTAGGAATTGGACTGTTTGACCAACTGATTCTGCTCCTTTAAACAATCGTTCAGCTACCCCTTTGCTTATGACGATACTTCGTGGTTCGCTTAGAGCCTTGACATCAGATCCTTCTGCCAGCTCAAAACCAAAAACTTCGAAGAAGTTTTCGTCTGCAAAGTAGCCGCGTACTTCTGTACTTTTTTTAAGCTCCCGCGCCTCGATATCACCTCCAAGACCTCTCACCAATTTTATGGTGTTTTCGATAGCACTATAGCTTTCAAGTTCTTTTGCTAAAGGAATTGGGCTGGTGGCACGGGCTAGAGGTTCTCCTTTTTTAGTGGTAAGCACCCGATAGATACGCTCTTTATTCGGGTGAAACTGATCTGCTTTGTCCTGATTAGCGATCATCAGGATGATGAGCATACCCACAGACATGGCTACTGCCAGTCCGAAAATGTTGATAAACGAAAAGGTTTTGTACTTCAGGATATTTCGAATCCCTACTTTGAAATAATTCTTTAACATGCCGTAATAATTGAGTTTTGTGGATCCTTCTGCTGGTTTTATAATGTCCTTTCTAAACAGCAGGAGAACGTCCTTTATAAATTTTCTGTCCGCTTTTTTCTTTCCTAGTTCCTGCACTCTTTCTTCATACAATTCCATGAGATCCCCTTCGATTGGTTTGACCAACCGTGGATGGCAGAACCATCGGAAGAAGCTGAGAAAGAGTTTGGGCGGTTGATTATTCATCTTTCAATGTCTCCACCGGATTTCTATTTGCTGATCGTAATGACTGAAAGCTAATTGTTACTACAGCTATTAACATAGCTGCTATTGTTGCTGCAATAAACACCCAGATTTCAATAGGGGTGCTGTAAGCAAAATCCTGAAGCCACCGACTTACAAAATACCATGCAATAGGACATGCCAGTAAGATGGCAATCAGTACTAGTCTGGTGAATTCTTTTGAGAAAGTCACAGCAAGTTCAGTAACACTCGCACCCAGCACTTTTCTAATACCCAACTCCTTAGTTCGTTGCTCTGCTGAGAAGGCTGCTAGTCCAAACAATCCAAGACAAGCGATGATCATTGCCATAATGGTAAATACATTGAGTATAGTTGCCATCTTTCTTTCTGAGCGGAAGGTGGCTTCAAACTCCTGATCCATAAAACTGTACTCAAACGGGACAGTCGGATCTACTTGTTTCATTTCTTCTTCAAGAGAGATCAGTAATTGGTTCAGGTCGTCTGTATTTGTTATCACTTCTTGATTAAGACGCATGGAGTAAAATGATCTCCCCGCACCGTAATCCCATACAATATCATTGTAATGGTGGATTAAAATCAAAGGAGCTATTTCTTGCTTCACGCTATTAAAGTTGAAATCTTCCACCACCCCGATTACTTCATGTTCTTCTTCACCACCGGAGGCCAGTGCTACCGATTTGCCCACTGCTTCTTCGAGTTTCCACCCTAGGGTTTTTACCGCTTCTCTATTCAGAATCACTTTGTATTTATCGTTTTCTCGATTGGAATCAAAGTTTCTGCCGGATAGAAACTCTAATCCCAATACCTCCAGATAATCTTCATCAATCCGCAGGTTGTTTAGTTGAACAACCGGTGTTTCCGGGCCGGCTGCTTTATACCTGTCGCCTGAATACACGAATGGCGGAACGCCGAATGATTTACCAACCTCAGTGAATTTTGGATTAGCTACCAGCCTGTTTTTAAGTGCCTCAGTTTCAAACCCGAGTTCTTCTACATTGTGAATTTGAAGAATGTTTTCTTTGGCGAATCCAATGTCCACGTTTGAAGCATAGGTGAGCTGCTTTTGGACAAAAAATGTGGTAATGATCAGTGCGATGGAAATGGTGAATTGGAAAACAACCAACCCGTTTCTGATGCTTCTTCCTTTAAAACCTGTTTTTATCTTTCCTTTCAAAGATTCAATCGGCTTAAAGGATGATAGATATAGTGCCGGATAGCTTCCGGCCATAAAACCCAGCGTCAAAATGAGGGCAAAGACAATCAGGTAAAAAGTTGGGTTTTGAAAATAAGGAAGGATTTCAATTTGCTTTTCCGCCAGGTGGTTGAAGGTACCCAACGCGAGCTGTACAACCATCAAGGCAAGCACAGTGCCCGTAAGAACAAAGAGTACGGATTCTAAAATAAACTGCTTAACGATGGTACTTCTTTCAGACCCAAGCACTTTCCGTACACCTACTTCTTTGGATCTGTTGGTCGCTCTTGCAGTCGATAGATTCATGAAATTGATTGCTGACAAGACAAGGACTAAGAAACCAATTGCGCCAAAGATTTTAATGAACAGTGGATTGCCTGTTGGGCCGAAAGCATGTCCTGTTGGAGAACCAGCAATGTACACTTCACTCAATGGCTGCAGATCCAGCTTCCATGGGTGTCCATCAGTAAACTCCTCAAATGTTTGATTGAAAATACGCTCTGTTGTTGGAGGCGCCCATTTGGGAGGAATAGCCTGAATATCTCTTTCCAGTGCTGCAACATTGGTACCTTCCTTAACCAAACCATAAGTAGAAAATGCCGTCCATATCCATTTCCACTGGTGGGCCTGCATCATTTCAGATTCACTCTTGAGCGAAACCAGCATATCAAACTGTATATGAGAGCGAGCAGGAACATTCTCTAAAATTCCAATGATAGAGAATTCTTTCCATGAGTTATCATATTGTTTGATCTCAATGGTTTTTCCAATGGTTTCTGTTGGTATAGCATGTTCACCGAAATACCGCATCATGGTCTTTTCGGTGATGAGGATACTCTTTGGATCTTCGAAAGCTGATTTAGTGTCTCCTGCTTTAAGTTTGAAGGAAAAGACGTCAAAGAAGTTTTCCTCAGCAGCATATATGCGATCTTCTTTGAAGGCATTTGATTTGTTTCCGCTATTAGCAGTGGTTGCTGTTAGTGATCCAAGAGATAATATGCGTGTCACCTCTTCAAAAGCAGGGGCATCCTCGCGTAAAGCCGTGGCTACATTTGGCCCGGTGCTGGCCATCATCCGATCCCAATCGCCCCAGATGAAAGGTTGATTCACACGATAGATCCGATCGTCTTTTTCATGAAAAGCATCGAAGGTCATTTCATCATGGATATATAGTCCAATCATGAAGCAGGTACTGATTCCAATCGTTAGCCCGAGTAGATTTAGTACAGTGAATTGTTTTTGTCTGATGGCATTTCTCCATGCCATTTTGATCATTGATTTAAACATGCCGTAGTTATTGAGTCTTTGACCGCCACTGGCGGGTTTGATAATGTCTCTTCTGAAAAGGAGAAGTGTGTCCTTTATAAATTTCCAGTCTGCTTTTTTCTTGCCCAGTTCTTTTACTCGCTCATCATAGAGCTCCATAAGATCCCCTTCGATTGGTTTGACCAATCTTGGATGGCAGTACCATCGGAAGAATCTGAGGAAAAACTTTGGTGGGTTAGGCATGATCTTTCGTTTTTTCCACCCCCAACCCCCTGAAGGGGGCTTTGAGAAGGTTGGAATCAGTCCCACCCTTTAGGCCGGGCCGACGTTCGGTTGGGGTAGAGGGCTGATTCAAATTGATGTAAGCTCCACACTTCATAGTGTTGCAAATTTCACATCCAATGAGACGGACGGAATAGCTTCCCAAAGTGAATTGCGTGTCTCCTTGGTATACTGCATCGCTTCCTTGCCAAGTGCAGTAATCTTGTAATACCGTTTGGGACGCCCTGCACGCTCTTGCGTTGCATCCTTGTCAAGCGACTCCAAATAATCTTTATCCTCGAGCCTCTTTAATGCTGACTGTAAGGCACCAACACTTACATTTCTGTTGAGTCGGTTTTCAATTTCCTTTTTGATAGATACACCATACGCATCATCGTAGAGGATAGCGACCGTGAGCATCACGATCTCTTCGAATTCACCTAGTTGAAATTTCTTCATATCATAAAAGCTTAATAATCAATTATTTGCTGCTATAAAACTTCATGAGGCTCTCGTTCTCATTGAATGGGTAAAGCAGCATACTTGAATTAATTCCTATTTGTAGTGTTTACGAAGAAACAAAGTTTTGGTTATAAATTCCTAATTGTAGTAAAATTATTTTTTGGGACTCATTTTTGATTATGTCATATTGAGCGTAGCGAAAGATCTTCATAAATTAAGGATTGAGATCCTTCCTTTGTCAGGATGACACTCTAATCTTTATTATTATCTATGTAAATCAAAAATCACGAATGAAAGCAGCATCACTTGCAGGTATCAAAAGGGAACTGAAGCAACGTAATCCGGAGGAGGTGCTTGCTATCTGCTTGCGCTTGGGTCGTTTTAAAAAAGAGAATAAGGAATTGCTTACTTATCTGCTATTCGAAGCGGGGGATGAACAGAGCTACATAAAACTACTGAAAGAAGACATTGATGATATGATGGAAGAGATCAACATGACTCACCTCTATTATGTGAAAAAAGGGCTCCAAAAAATTGTTCGATCCTTGAATAAGTCGCTTCGCTATTCCGGACAAAAGCAGACTGAAGTGGAGGTGCGACTCCACTTCAGTCGGAGTATCAGAGATTCAGGAATTGTCATTCACAGACACAATACCATAAATAACCTATATCACAGAGAAATCAAGCGCATTGAAAAAGCTCTTACTTCTTTGCATGAGGATTTGCAAGCAGATTATCGGTATGAGTTGGAGCAGCTCTAAGAGCCTCTACAGTTTTTTCTACCCTGACAGGTTTCAAAAACCTGTCAGGGTTTTAAGTTTATTCATCTCGAAGTGATTCTACAGGATTGGCTGTTGCTGCTTTGATTGTTTTCGTGCTTATGATCAGCCATGCAATCGCGAGAGCAAGCAATGCTCCGGTAGCAAAATACCACCATTCTAATTCAGTGTGGTAAGCAAAATTTTGAAGCCATTCCTGTGCACCTAAGTAACTGAGCGGTATAGCGATCAGGATAGCCATCAGAACCAATTTTGTGAAATCTGTTGACAAGAGCAAAACGATTTTACTTACGGAACAACCAAGTACTTTCCTTATTCCAACCTCCTTTATTCGTCTCTCGGTGGTGAAGGTTACCAGTCCCAACAAACCGAGAGAGGAAATAATAATAGCAAAGAGTGCAAAATATCCGGACAAGGTGCCGATGCGTTGCTCTGAGGCATAAAGTGCCTCGTATTCATCCTCCATAAATTGTGATTCGAATGAAAAATTCGGATAAACTTCTTTATATAATTTTTCAACCTCTTCAATTACCCTCATTTCTGATCCGGCATCAATACGAACCATGTAGTTTTCACCCCAGTCTCTAAATCGAAAAATAAGTGGCTCAATCGGCTGATGCAGTGAGCCGTATTGAAAGTCTTCAACTACACCAATAATTTCCCTTGTCTCATCATCACCATATTTTAATTTGAAACCGATTGGCTCTTCCAGCCCCATCATTTGAAGTGCCGATTCATTTATTATCACCTTACTTCTGTCATCATTGAAGGCACGGCTATAGGATCTTCCGGCTATTAGTTTAAGCTCCAAGGTTTCAATGGTATTGTACCCAATTTTTGGCGACTTGAATAAATGATTTCGGTTCGCTGGATCACCGTTCCAATGGAATCCACTCCCACTGTCATTTCCCCATAAAAATGGCCCAGCCATACTGGTAGCGTTCTTTACTCCCGGAATTTTCTCAATTTCTGAAATAAGGATGTTGGGATCTACTCTATCCGATCCTTTTCCTTCGAAGGTGAGCAAGTTTGTCCGGTTATAACCCAACGGCTTATTCTCAATAAAGCTCAGCTGCCCATTGACAACCAACATTCCTATAATGAAAATAACCGACAGACTAAACTGAGTAATTACTAGTCCCTGCCTCATCCATTTTTCTCCAGACCTGGAAGGAAGTTTCCCCTTCATAATTGAGATTGGTCTAAACGAAGAAAGGTAAAATGCCGGATACAACCCTGCGATTAAGCCTAAGCCTATAACTGCAATAAATACGACAGGAATGATATCAAGAAGTGCAAAAGAGAGTGACTTATCTATGAGTTGGTTAAAGAATGGGAGCATGGCATAAACGAGGATGATTGATCCAACCATTGAGAAAAGAGACATAAGGGTAGACTCTGTTAAAAATTGAAAGATCAGCTGCTTTTTGTTACCTCCCATTGCTTTCTTCACTCCGATCTCCTTCAGTTTGGTTGAGGCTTGGGCGGTGGATAGATTGATAAAGTTTATAACTGCAATTAGAATGATGAATAAGGCGATGTAGGTAAATAGTCTAACATTTGCGATGCGACCACCAACCAGCTCACCATCTTCAAATTGGCCAAAGAGGTATCGATCGGAGTATTTCTGTAGAAATAGCTCGAATTTTTCATTTCCAATTTTTTGATCAATGTGGGTAGAAATTTTTTCATTGAAAGCTTTCACGTCTACATTTTCATTAAGCACTAAATAGGTTTCTGCGTATCCGCCTTTCCAATGATCTGCCCACTCATCAGCATCTATTAGAACTTCATAATTGATCATTAAATCAAACTGCCTGGTAGCATTCTTTGGAGGAGAAGCAAATACGCCAGTTATTGTGAATTGACGATCAAAAAGTGAACAGTTCCATTCAATAGTTTGGCCGATAGCATTTTGAGATTTTTCAAATAGCTTTTTTGCCAAAAATTCTGATATGACAACAGATTCTTTACTGCGAATAGCATTGTCCGGGTCACCAATGAGAAGCTTGTAGGATATCACGGAGAAGATGTTAGGATCGGCAAATTGTCCTTTCACTTCTTGGTGTTTATTATTTGAGGTAACAATTCCTTTTGGAATGAAAAACTTGTTGTTAACCCTCGTGCTCTTAATTACTTCCGGATACTCTTCCAACATGGACTTGGCAAGTCTTCCGGAAGTGTATTCCCAAGTGACCTTTTTAGCCGGGAGTTGGAAGTGTGTCATCGCCCGATAAAGGACTTGATCGTTTTCATTAAATGCGTCGACAGAGCGCTCATTTTCTATCCATAGGTGAATGAGAAAGACAAAGGCGAAAGCTGTAGAAAGGCCCAATAAATTTATTAGAAAGGTTGTCCTGTACCGTTTGAAACTTCTTACTGAGATTAATAGGTTGTGTTTGAACATGCCAACATAATTTAACCGTTTGCCATCGAAGACGGATTTAATAATACCTGGGCGGAATAGTTTTAATATCTCCCAAACAAATAGCCATGTGGATGGCCTTTTTTCAAACCGCTCCAACAGATCACCTTCAATGTCTTCCACATACTCCGGATGGCAGAACCATCTGAAGAAGCGTAAGGGATATTTTGGGGGTTGTTTCATTTAGTTTCGTTTAACCCTGACAGGTTTCAAAAACCTGTCAGGATTTTATGCTAAAAGAAGGAACGGCGTTCCATAGTCCTAAGCGCTGTTCCTTGGTGGTTTGTAGAATGTCTTTGCCCGCAGAGGTGAGGTGATAATATCGTTTTCGTTTGCCGCCACGTACGGCTGTGGCTTCCCCCATTTCAGAGCTGAGGTAATTCTTTTTTTCCAGACGCTTCAAAACAGTCTGTAGTGCTCCGATGCTGACCGAACGGTTTAGTCGCTTTTCCATCTCTTCGATGATTGCGAATCCATAGGCTTCATCTGTGAGGATAGCTACTGTGAGCATGACCACTTCCTCAAATTCTCCTAGTTGATGTTTTCCCATATTATTGATATTTACCTCAAATGTAGTATTAATAATTACACTTATACCTTAATTGTAGTTTTTATGTTGCGTTAAAGTAACAATATTTTTGAAAAGTGAGTTTATGAGGCAAAAAAAAGGACCACTCAACGGGTGGTCCTTTTATCTGCTTTAGTAGTTTTATTGTCTGCTTATGGTCCGATCCTTTTGACCGCTCTAACCTTATACGTTTCGCTTTTAAGAGGAGTGCTAACGGATCCATCGCTAAAGTCAACGGCAGTTGCATACATGCCCCCACCACCGTCTGTTGAACTCCAGTAAACAGCACTGCTTAAAACACCTGGTATGTTGTTGTATATGGTAAGCAATTCAGCTTCAGAAGGTAACCACCAGGAACCGTCTCCATCTACCGCCCTAGTAAGTCCGGCTGCATTACTTGTTCCGCATGCATCCGTTATGAGAGTGGTATTACCATCTCCATCACCAATGTTGGGACCATCCCCTCCTACATCAGGACTACAACCCCAAATGTCATCGCTTAAATCGGCTGATGAAGCGATGTATGTATTTAAAAAGTGGTCATCTGTATAGAAAATGATACCACCTGAATAGGTCAAACCGTAGAGGGCTGTTAGGTCATAACTTTCGTTTGTATCGTCTTGATCATCCAGCAAATCCTCAGCTATATAAATTTCCTGAGCGGTAAAACCCAAATCAAGCATTTCCTGATGAGTGACGACATCATTGTTAAACAGGTATTCTTCAGGATTTGCATATTGACGAATGATAAAAATGTCACTCAGAGTTACTGGACCCGGATCATATAAGGCCGGATCATTAATAATGTGAAACATTTCTACATTTTGATCAAAAAGTGTTTGCAACGGATCGGGATAAGATTTAGCCACAAGTGCATCATAAACTTGCTTAGCGGTATAATCTGATTCATGAAAAAGCAATTCAAGATCATTCTCAGCATCATTTTGCATAGCGTCAATAAAATCATTGAACCCTAGTGGACCCCAGCCATTCCCAATTACTTCCCAAGCCCAATCTCCATTCACATCTTGGAATATACTTCCGCCGCTATCGTCAATTGCTGTTCGAATGTCTGATAAACTGGTGCTTGTCAGGTCAAATATGTCTCGCATCCCACCAGAATATTCTGTCAGCAGATTGTAAAGTGATATGAATCCATCAAGCATGGCTTGCAGATTAGTGGGCGTATCACCAGGTAAGGTGCTAAAAATATTATCTATTGTATAATCCCCGGTCGGATCATTCTCATAGAGATCATTCAAGGGAGTAACTAAAGTGATGAAAACGTTAATATCAGCTCCAGCTACTTCCAGATTATCAATGGTGTAGCCCCCATCATATAAATTTTGATAAGAATAAGTAGTGGCATCATTGGTATATAATTCTGTGGCCGGAACACCCGCACTTCTTAGATCTGTAATAGTTGGGGCCGGACTTATTCCTTCCAGCTCATCAATAGAAACACCAGCGTTGTACAAGTCTTCGTATGTGGCTTCTCCGGAAGCAAATTGATTGGTATAGCTATATGTGATATTGTCATTATTGTATAAGGCTACAGGCGAAACCCCAGCAATCAATAAATCTGCAACACTTGGTGATGGATTGATGCTTTCAAGTTCATCAATGGTTCTACCACCGGCATACAGCTGTCCGTAGGTAAATCCATCATCAAATAAATCCTGGATAGTCTCTCCAGCGATGATCAATTGCTCTACTTCACCTCCAAACGAGCGTATTCCTGTGGAGTATACTGACCCTTGAGACCCATCTTTGGCAAGTGAGGCCTGAAATCCATTATTGAAGTTGATGTAGTAGACAGAGATAGCATCTACTTCTGTTGTAGACCAATGAGTAGAAGAAAAACTTCCATACCCTCCAACATGTAAGTTATTGTAGATTAAAGCAAGATCAGAGACGCTGGGGAGCATCCAATCATCAAAAGAATTATAGGTAATATTTTGCCAATAAGAAATTGCATTAGTCCAGATTGACGTACTCATTGTTGAAATTCCGGCTGATATTTTACCAGTTCCATCTCCCTCGTTTACATCGAATATCAACCCTCCCTGATAGGTAGCCCCATTAAATTCCGCAGCTACTTTCCCTGCATCAAGTAGCTCTTTTACTGTAATATTCGCATTTAGTAATTGCTGAACGGAAAGTCCCTCATTTACCAAGTCCTGAACAGTGGCACCTTCATCCAGAAGGTCTCTTCCATTGACTCCTGCATTTATGGCAGCCGCCCAGTTTTCTTCCAGAATATCTACTCGTGTGGTCAATGCACTAAGCGCATCTGATAGAGTCGTAACAGTAGCTTCTAAAGCATCCACATACGCTTTGGTGGCCGCATCTTGGGGATTTGTGGGATCTTCCAGGTTGGTGATGGGCTCACCTCCGGCATCATTGCTTACAATAAGTACATCACTTAAATTTTGCGTTTCGTTGGTCAAATAATTTTGATCTGCATGGTTGCCCCAAGTAGCAGCTTCGTCCCAGCTGGTAATATCTGATGAGGTCACACCGCTCACATCACTGGCTGCAAAAACTGGATCTGTTTCAGCATCTAACAAGGGTAAGAGATCCGTGCTGATTGTGCCTCCTGCGTCAGTTGTTTCCAAATTGGTGCCATTGAGAACAATGGTTGTATTTAGTTCGTTGGTAGGATCTGCATCTGCATCATCTACAATGGAGCTTAAATCTGTGGTTATCGTACCCCCTGCCTCTGTTATTTCCAGGTCAGTCCCATTTAGAACAACAGTAGTAATGAGTTCATTGGTAATGTCTTCCTTCAAGTCGGATAGGATTACGGTATTGCCACCTGAAATTGTTAGGAGCTCCCCATTTTCTTGTACACTAAGTGTCTGCAGCTCATTGGTCACATCTCCATCCACCTCAGTAAAAGAGGTGAGATAGCCATCATTGGCCACAAAAGCATCTACTTCTGCTTCGGAAAGCTGTGTATTGGTATCAATACCCGAAAGATCGATAGTTGATCCGTCAGTTATACTCAGTTCTGTTCCAGCAAGTGAGATATCCTGAAGTTCATTGGTGACATCCCCATCAGCTTCCGTAAAAGAGGTGATATATCCATTGTTGGCCACATAGGCGTCTACTTCGGCTTCCGAGAGTTGGGTGTTGGTATCGGTAAAGTTCGTAATCGTACTTAAGTCGATGGTAGTGCCACCGGTGATGGAAAGATCTGATCCTGCAAGTGTCAGATCCTGAGTTTCTGTTGTTAGGTAGCCATTGTTGCCTACATAGTCATCTACCTCGGCTTCCGTCAATTTCGTATCGGTATCTATTACTGCAAGATCAACAGTAGATCCATCGCTGATGGATAATTCAGTACCAGTTAGTGTTAGGTCTTGAATTTCGTTGGTTATATCACCGTCAACTTCTGTAATTAGATATCCATTGTTGGCAACAAAGGCGTCAACTTCTTCCTCAGATAGCTGGGTGTCTGTATCAGTGAAATCTGTCAGTGTACTTAAGTCAATCGTGGAACCACCCGTAATGGAAAGATCTGATCCCGAGAGTGCAAGATCTTGCGTTTCAGTTGTGAGATAGCCGTTATTGGATACGAAATCATCTACCTCTGTTTCTGTTAGTTGCGTGTTGGTATCAGTATCAATTTCTGAAAGGTCAACAGTTGAACCATCAGTTATGCTGAGTTCAGTGCCATTGAGTGCAATGTCTTGAGGTGAGCCTTCTTCGCCAACCAGTGAGGCAAGAAAGTCTTCTTCACTTCCTGTATTCCCTGCTTCTAACCAAATTTCGTAAGCGGATTTACCATCCGCTCCGTCCTCACCATCCGCTCCATCATTAGCCGCTGAAGCGGCATACATGGCGAAAGGCACACTCATTAGCTGGCTAGTACCCATCACCGAATAGTTACTTCCACCATTTTGGTCGATAGCTGTTTCTAGAAAATAGGGACCAGCCGCCCAATCGATGGTGGAAAATGATCCGGTACTAGCATTACCCTGACCTATGATCAGGTCAATGAGCCCGAAGGAGTTGGTGGTTTTGGCGAAAGTTTCACTATACACCACCGAACCATTGGTAGAGCCTTGAATGAGACTCATTCGGATGCCCACAGACTGATTGACCAGCACTTCCCCGGAGTTGTTTCTCACAACCGCCTGGTAGTTGAATCCTCCTGGGCTTTGAGCATGCGATCCAATGAATATAAGGAGTCCGATTATGTAAAATTTGGCACGCGATTTCATATTAAAATGGGTTATTTGAGTAGAATTTTAGATGTCTGTACTAGTTCCTCCCGACTATTGGTCAGAAATAGCTGATATGATCCTTTTGCTAGAGGTTGAACATCTATTGTGATGGAAGTATTGAATGCTCCGGAAGCCAGTTTTGCTCCGTTTAGGTCATAGAGTGTGTAAAAAATAGTGATGTCAGATTCTGACTGAATCGTCAAAAAATTCCGAGCAGGGTTAGGAAAAGTGCTGATATGGAACTCCTCATCTGCGACTTCTAAAGCTTCCACAATTTCAGAGAAGGATTGGTGAAAACCCTGTGTGACGATAATGTTGGTGACACTCGCAGTTGTATTGATCAGTTGCCCCACCGAAAAATCCATTTGGAAGCCGTTAGCCTGATAGCTGCTCCCGGCACTGGAGATCAAGTGTTGGTTGGCTACTTGTGCATGCACCGACGTGCTAATCAGAAGATAGAGGGTAAGGAGTGCAGGCGATATGATTTTTATGCGTTTCATGGTAGTGATGTTGATTAATAATGCCAGCTGCGGTACTGACACAAATTCGTGCTAAATGATATTAGCTACAAGTCTCCGTCCGGTAGTAGTACAAAATCGTCCAAAAGTGGTCAAGGCCTGTCCGTTATTTGAATTGGATTTGTTATTTTACAAGAGTCACCATGAAGCTTGCCTTAATTCTGTTGTTGTTAATTCCAACCTTGCTAATTGCACAGCATATTCGAAAAGAGGCTTATACGCATCCGGATTCAGTACTGGAACTAATCGCAGCTATGGATACTAAGGCGCTAAACCTGGATCAATCCCTGGCAAAAGGGATTGCTTTGCTAAAGACCTCTCGATATGACTCATCTATAGTTGTACTAAAATCGATTAAGAACCGGTTCAATGAAATGTCTCATGGAGAGAGCATTGAGTTATCTTATTTGCTGGCACGATGTTATTATTTCAAGGGAGATTATTCGGAGGCTATTTCAAATATTTTGGAAGCAGTATCAGGTGCCGAGCAAATTGATTCTGATAAAGACATTGTTTTTACCAAGAAGTTCGCAGGGGAATTGTACAGAGCTTCCGATAATCCTTATCTGGCTCGAAAATACCTGGAAGAAGCCCTTGAATTGGCGTATCAAATCAATGATCAATTGGGAATAGCCTATTCATTGAATCGTCTGGGAGTGCTTGCTTATCAGGATCAGAATCATGAGGAGGCAGACTCCTTGTTTCAACTCTCAATGCCTATTGCCATTGAACTAAATGATCAGAACGTGATATCCATGAATTTGAATGACATGGGTGAGGTTTACAATAACGCCAAAGATTTTGAACGAAGTTTAGCCCTTTATCAGCAAGCATTGGAGCTTCCGCTAAGTTTAGACATGAAGATTAATACAAGGATTAACATAGCACGTACTTATGTAAGTATGGGTAAATTCAATGAGGGCATTGCTTCGGCGAAGGAGGCACTTAATGCTGCTAATGTTGCTGAGATTTTGACTCTTGCAGTAGATGCTGCTAGAGTAATTGCTGACGGCTATATGTTTCAAGGTCTACATGAAGAAGGGATTAAGTATTACCGAACATATATGAATTATCGGGGCAAATTATTTGAAGAGAAGAAAAATGCTGAAATTCTGGAACTGGAAACCAAATATGCTACGGAGAAAAATAAACTACTTGTTGAGGCAAAAGATATTGAAATTAAGCGGCAGGAGGCTAGCATTAGATTATTTATTATTGGATCTTTCATTTTAGCCTGCCTGTTATTTGTCATTGCCTATTTCTACATCCGTTCTCGAAAATTGCAACGAGAATTATCGTCTCTCAACCAAACCAAGGATAAGCTTTTTGCAATAGTTTCTCATGATCTAAGAAATGCCTTGTCTTCATTTGAAGGGATTGGTAGCGTGATTGTGAAATATGTGGAAAGAAAGGAATATGATAAAGTTGAAAAAATTGTGGGTGAATTTGATAAAGAGTCCCATCAGATACACGAGCTATTAGACAATTTATTGAACTGGTCAGTAACTCAACTCAAAGAGACCCCATATAAACCAGAAAGTGTAGAGCTAAATTCGCTTGCTAAAGGAGTGCAAGCTTTATACGAAGGGATAGCTAAGGAGAAGAATATCAATATAATATTGAATGTGAATAATGACCATAGGGTTAACGCGGACCCGAATGCTTTGAGTTTGATAATTCGAAATTTGGTTGGTAATGCAATCAAATATTCAAAAGAAGATAGTGAGATTAGGATAACCTCGATATGCAAAGCAGATATGGTTGAAGTTCGAATTGCTGATACAGGAATCGGGTTTGATCGGGAACAACTGGTTAAATTGTCATCTCCCTCGGCAGTAGAAACAAAGTCAGGGACTAAGGGAGAAAAAGGAACCGGATTGGGGTTGACATTGTGCTTGGAGTACCTCTATTTACATAACAGCACGTTAGAAGTTGTACCTAATAAGCCATCAGGAACTATTTTTAAGTTTCAGCTCGCTGTAGCTTAGGATTTTTCGTCATTAAAATTTTTAAATGCCGCATATCAAGGTATTGGTTGTAGAAGACAAAGAACTTCACTTTAGCAAAATCGAATTGCTTTTGGAAGAAATCGGTTGGCATGTATGCGGTCATGCTACCTCTGGTGATGAAGCACTTAGGCTTGTAAAGGCAGTGTCTCCAGATATTATTTTGATGGATATCAAAATTGATGGTGAAAAGTCAGGGATCGATGTGGCAGAGAAACTTAAAGAGGATGATATCCCAATCATTTTTACAACTTCTTTTAAAGATGATAAGACAGTAGAGCGAGCCATCTCCACCGGACCTTACGCCTACTTGACAAAGCCGATAAACAAAACGGAACTTCAGGCCGCAATTTCAATAGCTTTGTTTAAGTCGGATTCACCAGAACCGTCTAATAATGAAATTTTAATAAAAGAATCAATTTTTGTTAAGCAGGTTGATGAAATTGTGAAAATTAGTTTTGAAGATGTCCTTTGGATAGGATCTGCAGAGGAAGAAAAATATTTACAAATTCAGCTCACAGATAATTCATTGCGAGTTCGCTCTTCATTATCTCAAATGATGGAGAAACTGCCCAAGAATTTTGTTAGGATCAATTCGTCAACCGTTATTAATCTCAAAAGAATTGAACGAATACAGGATAAACTTAATTTAATAACGGTAGGTGAATTTGAACTATCCATAAGCCGCAGATTTAAAAAGGGTCTAATGGATAAGCTTTCGTTTCTTAACTAAGAAAGTTTTGTAATCTTCATTACGTTTGGCGCCTGTCTTCAACGCAATAACCTGGTTTTGGTAGTCTCCTATTTATCTTCGTCAAAAAATCATGAAATGAAATATCTATTCATCCTAATAATACCACTGCTGATTTCTTGTCAGCCATCAAAGCAATCTGAAAAGCAACCGATAGAAGCCGTATACAACGCACCTAGCCATCATTCCGAATCCCTAACTAAAGTATTTGATGCACACGGGAGCTATGAACAGTGGTCCAAAATGAAGTCGCTGGCTTATGTAAAAGGAGAGGAATCAACTGTAACAAACCTTCAAAACAGAAAGATTCGCTTGGAGTCACCTAAGCAGACCATTGGCTTTGACGGGAAAGATGTTTGGGTAACACCCGATAGCGTGGATACGGAAAGGACACGGTTTTATCACAACTTATATTTCTACTTCTATGCCATGCCTTTTGTTGTCGGTGATCCGGGCGCTTTTTACGAAGATGTAGAACCTCGCGAACTACTTGGAAAAACAAACAATGGAATCAAGATTTCTTACGGAGACAGCATCGGCGATGCACCAGAAGACAATTACATATTGTGGTATGATACGGAGACTAACAAAATGGAATGGTTGATGTATACAGTAACCTATCGAAGCGGTGAGCCCAGTGATACTTATAAGTTGATAAAATACGATAAGTGGGCAGAGGTTAATGGGCTGCTCTTGCCTACAGCCATTCAATGGCATCAGTTTAAGGATGACTCAGTTGGTGAGATGAGTAATGAAGTGCTTTTTGAAAACATCAAAATCATAGAAGAGCCACCGGCTGATAGCTTATTTGATATGCCTGAGGATGCACAGATAGCCCCGCTCAACGTTGGTAAGGGCTAACTTTATTCAATAAGTGTATCATGGAAGCCCGCTCTCAGCCAGCGGCTTCCATCATATATCCAAACATTGGATACCCTGAACTTTTTGTCAAACTGCTCACCATTATCCACCCCAACGGTTGATATCCTTGCTGTAGTGATAGCAACATCCTTGTGCATTTCAATTGATAGCTCATCCATCTCATAAGATTCAACGATAAGGGCTCCTTCATTGATTTTTGTGGAACGGTTATTCATATAACCCAACCATGTTTCTTTATCAAATGATTTCCAAGAGGAGTTGGTATGTACGTAGTTCTCGGCAATCATAGATGAAAGCTTTTCAACATCACCGGCCTTATAAGCTTGGTTAAATTCTTCAAGGGTCAATTTTAACTCTTCCTCTAAAGGAACGTTTTGATTAGAACAGCCAATTGAAAGAATTAAAAAAATTATAACCAGTTTATTCATTTTATCTTTGGAAATTATCACCCATTACTCATGAAGCAATTATACCTCATATTCATACTTTTTGTTGCTCTAAGTTATAACTCGTCAGCACAAGAGGGCCCATCGCCTTTGGATGATTTGCCGGATTATATCACACAAGTAACGCATTTTGGTCAACGAGCAGACTGGTCACATGATGGAGAGCGCATTCTTTTCATTGAAAAAACATTTGGAGACGTGTTTGAGGTGGAAGTAGCCACTGGGAAGATCACACCAATGACCCATCATTTTTTTCATGAAGGATTTGTGAGAGCACTCTATCTGGCCAATGGAGATATCCTTCTTTCGGGAGCTAAGAACTTTAACTCCGAAGATCCTTGGAAAAGCAGAGATGCCAGAAATACGGAGCTATGGGTTTTAAAGAAAGATTTGAAATCACCACCTGTGGCTTTGGGAGTTCATTGTAAAGAAGGCCCTGCTGTTTCAAGAAAGAAAATGAATATTGCCTGGGCATTGGGCTCTACCATTTATATCGGTGAAATCGACTATGAAAATGAAAAACCGAAATTGAAAAATTGGAAGCCTCTGTTTACTTCAGGAATTCTTCCATCTCCGGCCAAAGGTTGGGATTTAGAAACTCAAAACTTCAACCCGGTCAATGAAAAGGAATTGTTCTTTTATGCTTTTGGCGGACAGTTTGGCTTTCAGGCTGAGGTCATGGGATATAATATTGAGGAAAAAAAGTTTACCAATTATTCAAAAAGCAAAGAGACGTACGATGAGGCTGAAGGCATTTTTCCAGATGGGCTTACCATGCTTATAGAGAGTAATAGACACAGGCTTAACTACAAAGGGATGAAAGAATTTCTAACGCTCGATATCTATATGCTCAAACTGGATGAGACTGGAGATGTAGAGCGGGTGACTTACTTTAATGACAACCCGGAGTACAAAGCATCAAACCCGGTAGTGAGCGATGATGGTCGCTACATGGCTTTTCAGCATGCACATGCAGAAGACCCTGCCGGCAAGGGGAGAGGTATTTTAGTTATGGACTTGAAGGCCTGGGAAAAGAAAAAGGGAAAGCGATAAGCTCTCCCTCTATAATTCATTAAATATTTGATATCTATTACTCTCCAATCATCACAAAGGCCCCCCAGTAATAAGGTTTCTTATATTTTTCTCTCAATTTTTTCTGGGCAGTATTAAATGCTAGTTGTTTGTCTCCGTGTGACAACCACTCCTGATAAAAAGTAGTCATTAGCTCTTGTGTTGCGTCATCATCTACTGTCCACATGGACATGATGATTGCATCTGCTCCGGCGATCTGGAACGCACGCTGTAACCCATATACTCCTTCGCCATTTTTAATTTCACCTAGTCCGGTTTCACATGCTGATAATACCACTACATCTGTTTTATCCAGGTTCATATTCATGGCCTCAAAAGCGGTTAAAATCCCATCATTCCCGCCTGATTCAGCAACGATTTCACCGGTTTGGATAAAGTTGTTGGCCCCTGCAAGAATGAGCCCCGACCTTAGCAAAGGATTCTGTACATATGAATCATCAGATTGTGCATCCGGATCTTGCTCAAGGAAAAACCCATGAGTTGCAATGTGAAGAATATTTGGATTATCAACACCTTTAACAGTACTTTCCAATGCGTCATTTAGAAAATAGGTGTCCCTGTTTCGTCCGTTCGCAGCATATAAACTATCGATAAGTTCTACCTCTTTCTTCGTGCCGGGAAGCATTCCCAGACCGTTAAATGACTGCATATATCTCACCAGGTTGCCACGGACTCCCCTTGGAATTCCTCTGGAAAGTTCTTCTTTGCTCGCTTTGCCACGAGAGCCCCGTGCACCTCTAACACCCCTAACGCCGCGATCGTCTGCGCTTTCATCGTTCAAATTAGAACCCATAGAATACTGAGGGTATCCAAAAAACACACTTCTTCCACCTGGCTCAAACGACTGACTTTCTTCCAGCAAATCTTTTGTATTGGTTACTAAAGCAAGATCTATTTCATTTAATAAGTAATCCTTCGTTCCAGGGTTTTGAAGTGTGTAAATACTGATCTGATTATACACTCCATCAGGGGCGAAATATATCTTATTAACACCCTCAAGTCTGCGCGCAATTGGCTGCCAAAACAATCGGTAACTATAGTTTTCGGAGATTTTATACTTAATGGCATTTCGATAATTGGCCAGAAATTTCTTCTCCATTTGATCGCCGTTCCTTAAAACGACCATTTCCGGATTATCCTCGGTATCGTGCCGAACAATCATGGCAGCATAGAATACTTCATCAGTGAATACACCTGCAGAATCCGTGGAAAAATTTCGATATCTGACCATTTCTACGGCTGCTTCTCCTGGCTTTAAAACATCCCGGATATCTTTCCATGAATAGGACTTACTAGCAAAGTTATCCCCAAACGCTTGAGAGGCTTTACTAAGTTCTTCTTCCAGAGCATTAGAAGATGCAGTTAATGAGTCGATTTTTTTATTTCTGACTTCCAGCTCAATATCGGTTGCACTGAAAAGTTTAGCTAATTGTTCCTTTTGACTGATCCAATCTTCGAACTTGGTGATAAGTGCTTCATCACCGCTGGATAAAATACCTTCTCTAACCTTGGTGGTAGCATACATGATCAGTCCTTTGAGAGCGAGTTGGTAATCATATATTTCGCCGAGGAGTTCTTTGTCTTCCCTGGAGGTTTCCTGGATGAACGAAATGTATTGTTCAAATGCTGGTTTGAGATTGGTGTAATAAAATGTAGCTTTTTCGTCTTCAGTTAAAACAGGAAAGAAGGTATTAATCTGTTGGAAATAATTACCGAATGTCTCCTTGTAATATTTTAGGGCTTCATCATTATTTCCTTGCTTCCAGTTAATGATTGCAAGCTGGTTTGCACTCCGAGCAAAAAACGGATGTTGTTCACCAAGTGCTTTTTTTCTGATCTCGTACGCTCGTGTTGCTAATGGTTTAGCTTTATTTATCTCTTCGTATCCAAGGTGAGCGTTAGCTAAATTAAAATATGGAAAAGCAGTTTCAGGGTGATCTTCTCCTAACGTAGATTCGTATGTTTTGATGGCCTTTTGTCCAAATTCAATTGCTCGTCTTACTTCTCCTTTTTCATAGTACAGCCTGGAAAGTGTTGTTTCTATTCGTCCATAGTCAATGCCATCAGGGTCGGACTGTTCCATGATACTTAGTGCTTCTAATAGAATTTCTTCCGCTCTGTTATACTGCTTAGCCTCCAAGTAAGTCAATCCGTAAGTAATAAGGTCAATTGCATAGATGAATGATGTTTCACCATAATACTCTTTATTTGTTGTGATTACTTCTTGTTGAATTTCCAATGCCTGATCATAGTTACCAAGCTCAAAATAAACTTGAGCTAAGTTGGACTTTAAATTCGCAACCATGTCTTCATTATCTCCCTGAAGCCTATTCAATATATCAAGTGCCTCTGTGAACAGTTCCTCAGCATCTGGAATTTTTCCTTTATCAAGGTATGAAACTCCAAGGCTGTTAAGAGTGGAAACATATTCAAACGTTGTTTCTAATCCATTTTCTTCAAAGACTTTAATGCCCTTAAAGAGATTTTTTTCTGCTTTTCTGAAAGAACCTTCAATCGCGTAACTGTCTCCAATCCACTTGTAGGTAACGCCTTCTTCAATAGTATTTTTGTCAACTGCTTTCTTTACTTCTTCAGCAGCATCAAGCGCTTTCGTAGCTTGCTCCGTCTGTAAATACAGCAATATTAGTGCCCTGGATGAATCAAAATATTCTTCACTTTTTTTGCCAAATTCATTTTCGTCAGCCTTTCTGATAGAAGTAAGAAACTCTTCTGCAGCACCATAGTAGCCCAGCTCCGTTTGAAGAGTGGCCATGTTATAAAGGAGATCCTTTATGTCTCCATTTGGATCAATTTTCTTACGTAAGTCGAGCTCTAGCTGATAGAAGTCCAGGGCTTGTTGGAAGTCTCCAAGTTCATAGTCATAAGCTTCCGCCAAATAGCTATAAACGTTTGCTGCGACTGTGTCTTCTTTATTTAAGAATGTCTCTTTTGCCTCTTCCTCACTATCCAGAATAGTGGCATAATCATAATCCAGGTATGCATCGTCCAGTTTATAGTAAAGCTTTTCGGCTTTTTTATTTTCAAAGGCATATTGGGCAAAAATGGAAGTACTAAGAAGCAGGGTGAATGCAGTATATAGCAGTTTCATGGTAGTGTATTTTATAACAAATAAAGTAAGAGCTTTTCCAATTGAAAAATCAATACAGTTTAAGAAATATAAAGATAGTGTATCCCCATGCCTTTTAATGAAAGGTTCGTAGCATGATCACGAAAGTTGATCGAAATAATAATTTGATAAAATGTAAATGGCTTGGATAACAGTATTTTAGAGGTCATTTGTATAGAAATACCTTATTTATGGTATTCCATGCACGGATATGAAAGACTTTATTTGCTTAAAATTTAACAACCACCTTAGTCAACGTTAATTATGTTCTATTCCGCCCTTAGAAGACTACCCTTAGCTTTACTGTTATTTATCTCATTGACCTCATATGGACAAATGTCCGTGAGTTTTCAGGGACCTTCTCAAAATCAAACCGGGATACCACTTGATGCCAATATCAACCTTGGATTTGGAGAAACGGTGAATCAAATGACGGTTGATAATGGCACACCAGGGGTCATGTCAGATGACAACATTCAAATATTTGGTAGCCTTTCCGGGCAGATTGCCGGTACGTTTTCTGGTGGAGGAACCATGACGATCACTTTCGATCCCACAATTGATTTTAGGCCAGGAGAGAAGGTAACTGTTCACGTGAATGACGCAGTTTTATCAACGACACCTACTCCTGCTACTCCCACTTTTTTAGAATTTTTCGTTGAAGGGGGGCTTGCAACCGGAAACTTTCCCAATCTTACAAATATCACAGGCACTACCTCATTGATCTCTAATGATATTGAATTAGGCGATTTAGATAATGACGGCAACCTGGACTTAGTTACAGCAACCAGTGCTGGGGTTTACATATCATTAGGAGATGGGACAGGAAATTTTGGAGCTGGATCAGTTGAGACCGCTGCGTTTCCTGCTGCTTTTGTAGAACTGGCTGACTTCAATCTGGATGGTTTTCTGGATTTAGTTGTTGCAACTGAAAATGGCAGCCCCTACACGGTAGATATTTATTTAAATGATGGGGTGGCAGATCCTAATTTATTCTCCGCTACACCATCTTCCACAGTTAGTAATGTAAATGGTGGTATTAATCCTTTTTCGGGACTTGGTGTAGCCGATTTTACTCGTGATGGTGTTCCGGATGTCATATTTGGTCAGCTAGTAACAACTGCGGGTGCAGTTGAGGTTCATGAAGTTGAGGGGTCCACAGGAACATTTTTTAGCGAGGCAGCAACCGCACCTGGAAATGCAAATGCCAGAGACTTCATCATAGGAGATTTTGACAATAACGGCACACAAGATTTTGTTTTACCAATTTCCTCAGGCGCAAGTAGCATTTATTTTAATAATAGCCTAGGCGTTGGTGATCCATCTTTTAGCAATATGAGTTCAGGTATTGGCATTGAATATGGAAAAACAGCAGATTTTAACCTGGATGGATCGCTTGATTTGGCCTATTTTTTTGGTGGCGACTTACAGGTAAGAGCAGGAAACGGCACAGGAACGCCATCTTTCCCCGTTGGGTATAGCAACGCAAATGACGGTACGAAAGTAGCTGTTGGAGATATCAATGGTGATGATTTTGTTGACATAGTAACTGCAGGTGGTGGTACAGTTACGCGGCGTGTCTATTTAAATCAAGGAGCGCTTACTTTTACGATTCAAAACTTATCTTCGCTCAGTTTCATATCAGATGTTTCTTTAGGAGATGTTGACAATGATGGGATAGTGGATGCTGCCTTTGTAGAAAGTAGCGGAACTGCTTTAAATCGTATAGCACTGGGAGAACCACTTCCTTCAACCCTCACTGTTCAAAATGCCAATGATTCAGGAGTTGGCAGTTTGAGAGAAGCCATTGCTGGGATAGCCCCAGGTGGCACCATATTTTTTGACCCATCTCTGGATGGCGTGCCCATACAGCTTTCAACAATTTTGGATGTCCGTAGAGATGTAAATTTCGATGGTGGTGGCCAGGATATCATCTTAAGTGGTGACACGGATGATTCTGGAACAAACAACTTAGGTGATACTCAAATTTTGTCTGTTGACGAAGGCTACAACGTTTCGTTTACTGACATCACGTTTGAATATGGGTATGTAGACGGAGATATTGGTGGTGCATTACAAATAAATGCTGGAGCTTACGTAAGCTTAACCCAATGTACATTTAGAAACAATGTGGCAGTAAATGCCAATGGTGCAGCAGCAGCTATTGGAGTGGGTCTTGCAGACATTGATGTAGATAGATGCGTATTTGAGGATAATACTGCATTCGAAGGTGGTGGAGCTATTTATCTTATCGCTAATGATAATAGCACCAATACTGCAAATATTTATAACTCCACATTCATTAACAACACAGCTACAAATGCAGGTAGTTTTGGTGGTGCTATCATTATATCGTCAGGAGGCTCTAATACCCCTAACAATACTATTGCAACCATCTACAATTGTACATTTGATTCTAACTCAGCAGATGGGGACGGAGGAGCATTATTTTTAGGCAACTCAGTAAGCATTCCTGCTAATTCAAATACGTTTACGCTATCAAATAATACGTTTTATAACAATAACTCTGTAACGTCAAATCTTGGAGATGACATCTATGTCGGGGCAGAAAGTGATCTAAGCCTATATAATACAATCGTTGCTAGTACCGAAAGCACTGCCATAAGTGTTGATGCATTAGGGACAATATCTGCTTCATCAAATAATATCATTGCCCAGCAGCCATCTACTTTTGGTGCCATCAATTCAGGCACACTTACTCCTGCTGAAATCATCAACACTACACTTGTTCCAGGACCTTTTGGTTCGTATTTAGAATTATCTCCGTCAAGTCCAGCCTTTGATGCAGGTACTAATGCTCAGGTGCTACAGGATATTTTAGATATAGATGATGATTTTAATACTTCTGAAAACACTCCCTTTGATGCAGCAGGAAATCCAAGAGAGTGGAATCCGGCCACTACTAGTGCAGGTACCGTAGATATTGGAGCGGTTGAGTCCCAAGACCCACCTGCAGTGACTGTTACCTTTCCGAATGGGGGTGAGTCTTTTTATGAAGGAGAAATTGTTACCATCACATGGAATGAGATAAATGTGTCTCCTACAGAAGTGCTAGAGGTAGAATATAGCCTTAATGGTGGTTCATCTTATACATTCCTTACAGATAACCAGGCACAAAATTTTGCCGGACAATACAATTGGACAGTGCCGGCAGATATTTCATCAAACGTAATTGTCAGGGTAAGCAATACCAATGATGCGATATTGGATGTATCAGATGCACCTTTTGATCTTTTAGGGCCGGCTCAAAACTCGTTAGCATTCGATGGATCAGATGATTTTGTAGATATTCCAGATGCAGCTTCTTTAGACATCACTGGCGCCTTGACAGTAGAAACATGGGTGAAATTCAATGAGGCTATTCCTGCCGAAGATGTCCCTTTGGTAACCAAATGGAATGAAAATGGAGATAATAGATCCTATTTGTTGCAGCTAAATAATTCGGGTGATATTCAGTTTGCAGTTTCCGCTACAGGCTTGTCTACAACATTAGGTACAGATATTTCCACAGTGGTTACTCCTTTTACTTTCCAAACAGGAAGGTGGTATCACCTGGCCGGTGTTTTCACTCCTGGCATCAGCCTGGAAGTTTACGTGAACGGTGAATTGTACGCAACCGAAACCGCAAATATGGTTTCCACAATAAATTCTGGAACATCTCCTGTAGCATTGGCTGCATTTGGAAATTCCTTTGATAACAATAGTGTTTCAACGGGGGGTGCCCTGGAACTTGATGAAGTGAGAGTTTGGTCTACCAACCTCGATGAGGCAACCATTCAAAGTCAAATAGATATTGAACTAACAGGGTCAGAGGGAAATTTAGTAGCATACTACGATTTCAATACAGTTTCTGGCACCACAGTTTTGGATCTCACCTCAAATGCAAATGATGGTACACTTTTCAATGATTGGGATGATGCTGTACCCGCTAATGGATCAACTACTGGTCCAATTTGGACTACCTCTACTGTATTTGATACAGACGTAATATCTCCTTTTTTTACTCCAGGATATCCTCAAATAAGCAACCTTGGTGCTTCTGGATTTGACATTGACCTCATACTAAACGAGCCGAGCCGTGGATATTTTGTGGTAGTCGCAGATGGTGCACCGGCACCAAATTCGCCTGAAGTACTGGCGGGTACTGGCTCTGGTGGTTCTGGTCAACTAGCCTCCGGAAATAGCCCTACAGCCTCTTCGAGCTTTACCTTGAATGCGACCGGATTATCTGCGGGAACCGATTATGATGTATATGTGGTTGCAGCCGATGATGAAGGAATACCAAATGTACAGGGAGTACCTACACAACTAGATGTAACAACCGCTAGTCCACCATTGGCACCTACCAACCTTATAGCATACGATCTTGGTGGAGATATAGAGTTGGAATGGACGGACAATGCCACAAATGAAACAGGATTTCGTATTGAGCGAGCGGAAGATTATGCTTTCACAGTAAATGTGACAGACATCACCGCTGACGCAGGAAATCCTGGGATAGACGCCACATTTGCAACTTACACACCTTCAGCACCTCCTTATGATTTCTATTATAGAGTCACGGCAATCAACGGATTCGAAGATGCCACTAGTGAGTCATCCGTGGAGTTTGGGTACAATGCAGCATTTCCAGGTAACTCCTTAGATTTTGATGGATCAGATGACTTTATCGATGTGCCAAGCCCTGATCAATTAAGACTTGCAACAGATCTTACAGTAAGTGCGTGGGTGAATATTGCATCAGGGGCATCAGGTGATATGGATCTCATTGGATTTGGTCAAACGGCTAATAATAGAGCTTATGCAATTTCGTTGGTAGATAATGCTGATGGGACGTTTAGTGTGAAGTACCTCCATGAATATAATTCAGGTTTAATACAAGAATATACTTTTTCAAATGTCCTATCGACTAATTTCTGGTATCATATTGCGCTATCTAGAGATAACACCGCCAATACAGTAGAACTATATGTTAATGGTGTTACCAATGATGTATTTAACTATACCAATGATCCAAACAATCTTTCCGTCAGTAATCCATTTGTGATAGGAGGAACTTCTGGTGCATACTACGAAGGTCAATTAGATGCGATAAGAATCTGGGATATTGCTAAAACTGATTTTTCAGATCGGTATTCCGGTTTAATAGGAGATGAGCCTAATTTAATTGCCAATTACTCATTTGATGAGGGAACGGGAGCCACCCATGCAGTGGATCAATCCCAAAACACGAACGATGGACTTTTAAATGGGAGCATTACTTCATTACTATCATCAGCTCCGTATGGACCACCTCCAGCACCCCCAACCAATTTTATTGCCTATGAATCAGGAGGAAATATCATGATGCAGTGGACAGATAATGCTACCGATGAAACAGGTTACAAGGTAGAAGTGGCAGATGATTATGCGTTCGCTACCAATGTAAGTGATATTACGATTGTTTCAGGGAATCCAGGAGTGGACGCAACTACAGCAACATTCAATGCTTCGGGGACGGACTACTATTACAGAGTAACTGCAATAAATGGTCTTGGAGACCATTCAAGCCAATCTTCTGTGGAGTTTGCAACAACAGATGCTTTCCCTGAAAGTGCTTTGGATTTAGATGGAACAGACGACTATGTAGAAACCAGCCTATTCATTAATTATGCAAACTTTCAGAATATGACCTGGGAGTTTTGGTTGAATCCGGATGTGGTTACCGGTACATGGACAATACTCTCAGCAGATGATGGAGGCTTTGATTGGGGAATCTATATTAACAATGGAGAATATGTGGTTCAGAGTGGTTCTGGCTCATTATCCACGGGGATTGCCGCTGATCAAAACCAATGGCAGCACATTGCAGTTGCTTTTACCTCTACAGATATTACCGTTTATAAAAATGGTGTTTCCTTATATTCTAATTCAATTGATTTTTCAGGAAGCGCTACTTCTAATCCATTAAACATTGGTAGGAACCCTGGTTTTCCAGGATCTGAATTCGATGGGCAAATCGATGAAGTCAAAATCTGGGAAGATTCTACAAAATCAAATTTTTCTGATCGTTTTTCTCCGGCCATAGGAAATGAACCCAAACTAGCAGCTTATTATCCCTTTGATGAAGGGGTTGGCGCAACTCATGCGATAGACCGATCTATCAATACCTATGATGGTATTTTGAATGGAGGAGTCAATTCGGTTACTTCAACAATCTTTACCGATGGTGTTGTAATTAACACAAACGATTCAGGACTGGGCTCCTTGAGAGCCGCTATTGACTATGCAAATGCTAACCCCAGCACAACAATTACATTTGATATAGCTGGTGTTGGCCCGTGGAACATTGATTTGCAGTCTGCATTGCCGCAGATCACAGCAAACAATACCATAATCGACGGAACCACGCAACAGGGATGGGCTTTTGGTAATGGCGCTACAATGGTCACCATAGATGGATCCGCTGTGCCTGTGAATAATCATGGTATCGATATTGATGCTTCTGGAGTAGAGGTCTATGGAATGATTATAACCGGATTTACTGGGGGTACAACCTACGGTGCTATCAACCTGGAGTCTGATGTTGCTGACAATGTCACTATCGGAGGAAATGCAGCTGGAAATGTTATTCATGGCAATGGAGTGAATGGTATTTACATAGATGGAGCAGATGGTGCAACCATTCAGGGTAACTGGATCGGTACGGATGACGGTACTTCAAGGTCTGAAAATACACAAGATGCCATTTCAGTTACCGGAACATGTGATAACCTGACCATTGGAGGCAATTTTGGTAGTGGTCTCGGAAATGTGATTTCAGGTGCCGGTAATGGAAGTTATGGTATTACGACTGTAGGCGGAGGCAGCAACTTACTTATTCAGGGAAATTACATAGGAACAAGCTCAACTGGAAATGCCCAAATTTATAATGAAGGAGGAGGTATCAATATTGGAGGTACTTACACTTTTACAATAGGTGGTGTATCTGCAGGATTAGAGAATATTGTTTCCGGGAACAATACCGATATTAATGCTGATGGTATAGTCATTGGCAATTCTTCTACTGGGTCAATTCAGAATAATATCATTGGACTAGCGGCAAATGGTAATGCACTGGGTAATGGAGGTAATGGTATCGCACTTTTGGCAGGGTCCAATAACGTAACAGTAAGTGGGAATACTCTCTCAAGTAATGGCGCAGCAGGTATTGCCATAGGAGGCGGCACAGTCAATGATCATACGGTCACCAACAACATTATTGGTTTAACATCTGATGGGTTAACTCCTCGAGGTAATACGACCCATGGAATAAATGTATCCGGAACAAGTGGTACTAACATTACTATAACAGGGAATACGATTGGGGCAAATCTTGACGATGGTATCCATATTTCCATGGATCAAACAGGTCTGGATATTAGTGGAAATCATATTGGAGTAGATATAAATGGAAATGGAAATCTATCTTTAGATACGGATGGAGTAACTGTTCTTACAGATAACCCAATAGGGAATAAAGCAAGTGGAATTTACCTAAATGTGATTGATGGTTCCAGTACAAACAATAGCATAACAAACAATACAATTTCCGGTAATGGAATTGTTGCTGAAAGTGCTTTTGCCGGAACCGGTAGTGGAATAACTATTAATCTAGGAGTCAATAACGTAACCATCCAGGGCAATAGAATTGGAGTTGAAGCCGATGGTGTAACCAAACTTAAAAACATTAACTCAGCCATCTATATCAATAGCCCTGGAAGCAATAGTGGTTTAATAATTGGTGGAGAAGGTGTTGGAGAGGAAAATATCTTAGGATATAGTGGCGATTATGGAATCCAGTTAGTTGGGACTGAATCAAACAATTTCCAGATTTACGCAAATGAATTCATTTGTAATGAAAAGGGTGGCATAAGCTACAATTCCACACCTGACATTGATGCACCGGTCATAACATTTATTTCACCTTCATCTATATCAGGGACAACAACAGCAGAAGACAATTCGAATATCTTTATTTATGAGGCGGACACATGCGCTTTCGACCAAGGAAAATTAATTGTTTCTGCTATTGATGCAGTTAGTGGGGGATCGTGGACGATAGGAAGTGGTTCTTTCGACCCAACGAAACAGTACTTAGCTGTTGTTGTAGATGATGAAATCGCTGGAATAAGGAGTACTTCTGAATTTTCAGCTCCGGCTTCTATTCCAGCTTCAGTTGTTACAAATACAAACGATACCGGAATAGGTTCGCTACGAGAAGCAATCAATTATGCCAATGCCAATCCAGGCACTACTATCACATTTGATATCTCCTCTGGACCGTATGTAATCAATCTCGGATCTGCACTTCCACAGATTACTGCAAACAATACCATAATCGACGGAACAACCCTTCCTGCATGGAGCTTTGGAAGTGCTGCTACTATGGTCACAATCAATGGTTCAGGCATAGGAGGAAATGCGAACGGAATAAACATTGATGCTGCAAATGTCGAAGTATACGGGCTTATTTTGACGGGCTTTAGCGGAAATTCCACTAATGGAAACATCTATTTGGCATCAGATGCTGCTGATTTTGCAATTATTGGGGGTTCAGGTACAGGAAACATAATTCATGGATCCGGGGGTAATGCAATTTATATTGTCCATGGGGATAGTGCTGTCATTCGAGGAAATAGAATAGGAACACTGAATGGTAGCACCCTATCTGCTATTGGTGATCATGGTATTGCAACTACAGGGGAAATCGATGACCTGATCATAGGTGGTGATTTCTTTGCTGGAGAAGGTAACCTTATTTCAGGAGCACCTGCCTTCAGATATGGTTTAAATCTTTTCGGATCCGGTGGAGGTACAGGCCTCTCAAATGTTGAAATCAAAGGAAACAAAATAGGAACCAACGACTCAGCGAATGGTGCTATAGCCAACACCCTTGGCGGTATTAACATACTTGGCACAGTAAATGGAGTTGAAATAGGAGGACCATCTCCAAGTGATCTAAATATCATCTCCGGAAATGGTGATCATGGTATTATTATTCAAGCTGGAAACACTTTTGACATTGATGGTAACTACATAGGTCTGCAATCCGATGGATCATCTGCGTTGGGCAATGCTGGTTCGGGTATTCGAATCAATGGAGCCGCAGTAAACGTGAACATCGGTACCATCAGCCAAAACCTCATTTCTGAAAATGCTGAGTTTGGAATAGTATATGATGGAAATACTTCATCCAACACAGCTCTTGGCACCAATATTTTCAGTTGTAACGCAAATGGTGGAATCGGATATGGTTCTGGACCGCTAACTCCAGGAGCAACTATTGATGCAATGGACTTTGGTACTGCACTAGTATCTACGGCAGCAGCAGATGGTAGCAGCGTATATGTCTATTACGCCGACGATGGATGTAGCAACGATCAAGGTATCGCTTTTGCAGGCACAGGGGTTGTTTCAAGTGGTCAGGCTGTTGTTAGCGGTGGATTTGCACCTAATTCACATTATGTTGCTCTTGTAGAAGATGTGAATGGGTATTCTACTTTTTCATCGCCGTACTTTGCGAATTTTGTAATGGTAACCAACACAAACGATACCGGAACTGGATCATTTAGAGCCGCTATTGATTCAGCAAACCTGTACCCTGGTGCCAGCATCTATTTCAACATTGCAGGTGGAGCTCCTTGGGTAATCAATCTTGCGTCAGATCTTCCTAACCTCTCAGCACAAGGCACTATCATTGATGCTACTACACAACCAGGATGGGACATTAGCACAGGCGAAATACCACAAATCAATGGTGGAGGAACAGCGAGTATCGGACTGAACTTCACTTCTAACAATGAGGTAGAAGTCTACGGACTTCACATTGATAACTTTACAGTTGCAGGCATCCGGTTCAATGTTACAGGAGGTACCCCAGATGGTTATACCATTGGTGCTCCATCCAAAGGCAACATTATTACAAATTCAGGCTCTGCAGGGATCAGCATTTTGTCCTATTTGGGAGGTGGCACCATTCAGGGTAATTACATCGGAATTATGCCGGACAGTACAGCCGGATGGATGAGCAACACTAATGGTATTAGTTTGGGTACAAACGCTGACAATGCACAAATTGGAGGTTTAACCCCCGGTGAAGAGAATGTGATTTCGAATAATACCACTGCCGAGATCAGCATTAGTGGAGGAGATAACGCCATTGTACAGGGTAATATACTTGGGCTTACCCCTGATGAGTCAGCAGCAGCGGGAGCAGGAAACGGTATAAATATCAATGGTTCAGATGGAGCAACCATCGAACAAAATGTTATTTCAGGCCATACCACAGGGATTAGATTTAACAACTCCAGTGGCCACACGGTCATAAGAAATAATATAGGAGTTTCCTCAGATGGGTCTACTCCATTTCCAAACTCCAATGGAATTCACATGATTAGCAACCTGAATTCCGACAACAACATTATTGGATCCAATACCATTACAGGGGATGGAAACATTATTGCCGAGAACACCACCAATGCGATATTAATTGAAGGTTCTGGTAACAACGGAAATCAAATTCAACGAAATTCCATTTACAATAACGCAGCAGGTATCACATTAGGTAGTGGTGCGCATAATGGTATTCTCCCACCGGCTATCGATCCTATTACAGTAGGTAGCACTGTTTCAGGTACAGGTACAAATGGCGATGAAATTGATCTTTACTATGATGATTCAAATGGACAGGGTAACCTTTATTTAGGTTCAGCTACAGTATCTGGAGGCACATGGAGTATCGGGTCATTATCCCTCAATGGAGGTGATCGGGTAGTCGCTACAGCTACAAACGCAACAGACGGAACATCTGAGTTTAGTACTGCAGCAACATTCACATTTAATTATCCTATCGCAGAAGGAGCAGGTGAGGCGCTTTACTTTGATGGAGTAGATGATTATGTTGAAATTTCTTCTCTGGATGTTGATGGGTGGAACGAAATATTGGTAGAGGCATGGATCAAGCCGGATGACATTCCTAATGGCCCGGGCAATCAATATGCTACCATTGTAGGTAAAGGATCGTATGGCCCAGCTGGAAACACAGCCTTTGCATTATACCTTTTTGGAAGTGATGCTTCACCATTTTCAGAATTAAGAGCACGGGTAGACAATGGAAGCCAAGTGGAGGAAGTCACCTACGATGCAAATAATCTTTTTGCTGGAGAGTGGGTACATGTTGCCATGTCCTGGACTTCTGGTAATTCAGTTGAATTGTATGTAAATGGAGTTCTTGTCGATAGCAGTTCTCCATTATCAGGAACCATTAACTCAGTCGGCGACAATATTTTAATAGGATCAAGTTCGAACGGCAGTGAGTTGCTTTTTGAGGGTGAGATCGATGAAGTTAAGATATGGGACAAACGGCTTCAGGAAAATGGCATCAGGCAATATTTGGCTAAAAAGGTGACAGATACCCACCCTGACTACTCTAACCTTGTTGCATATTATCGAATGGATGATAGCGGAGATGCGCTAAACCTAAACGATTTTAATGGAGTAAATAATGGAACAATTAATGGTGGAATGTCTTATGTACTATCAGGCGCTCACTTGGGTAATGACAGTTTCTATGATTACCTATATGCTGTTGGTGAAGGAAGAAACCTTGATAATTTCAGGGTAACCAATCTGGGGACTGCCAACCTTCCACTACATATCTATCGAGTGAGTGGTACACCGGCAAATAATACGATCTCTGGATTTGATAACATAGCTGACACAGCTTATTATGGAGTATTTGCTCCTGGTCAAACCTACGATGTGAGCGATAGTATTGGAAACCTAACATCAGACCGTCGAATCGTATTTAGAAACGATGGGGCTGACCCAGCCTGGACCAGTATAAGTGGACCACTAGGAGTTGATCTTGATGACGATCAGGTATTTGCATATGGTCAGTCAGGCAGTGGTCAATTTGCTACAGCGATCGATCAAGATCCTTATCCTACCCCAGTGGATGCAGGGTATGCGTTACGATTTGATGGAGTTGATGATGAAGTCATTATGACTGGGGGTGATACATATGAATTTATTCAAAACACCGGTGTTTTCAGTTTTGAATTTTGGCTAAAAATCAATGATCTGACTCAGTTAAATCAGACAATAGCCTCTACTGCATTTTCAACAGTACATCGCGGATTCTTCATAAACTATGCAAATACCGGCTACAATGCACAAAGTTTACGTATTGCAATCTTAAGAGGGGCTAGTGGTCAATATGTCATTGATGCAAATACCCCGGCAAATTACGTAGATGACACCAATTGGCACCACTATGCGATAGTGAGTGATGGATCTAACTTAACAATCTATAAAGACGGAGTTCCGACAGCACTTGGAGCTATTGGCACCTTGTCTGCAGGACCTGCCACAAACGATTTTGCACTGGGCACCTATGATGGCCAAGCTGGTTCAATTTTGGACGGAGATTTGGACGAAGTGAGAATCTGGGAAATTCCTCTTTCTGAGACCAATATCCGGGATCACATGATTGGAAAAATTGATGCAGATTTTGATAGCCTCAACCACTTGGTAGCCTACTATCGATTTGATGAAAACAGTGGATCGGTTGCTACCAATCTTGCAGGAGATTCTGACGGGACTGTAACTGGTGCAACACCTGTTATTTCGGGGGCACCACAGGGTCAAGGAAGCATTTATTCATACGAAGGAACACCAGGCGTTTTAAATACTGCCCAGTTCGGAGAGGACATTAATGTCTACTACGATGATGCTACAGGAGGTATCCATGGCTATGTCGTTCAGGGTAATCCAAACCAACTACAGGCGGATGGTTTTGATGATTTAGATCAAGGTAAATATTATGGTGTCTTTGCTCCGGGTGGACAAAAAGTAGATCTCCGCATGGACTATAACGGAGCAAACGACCCACAAAGACGAATTGTCTATCGGAAGGATGCAACAGATAATGCTGCAAGCGGAGGTTGGGAACGATTATCAGGATTAATCAATACAAGCGATGTGGCTGACTCGGTATTTGCTTACAATGTGCCTACAGGTGAAGTTTCTACAGCAGTATTAAATCCTCCAAGCAGCTATCCAGTTCTTTCAAACTCAGACCCTGGCAGTGCATTAAGTTTTGATGGTGTAGATGATTATGTTCAATCGCCAAGTGATTTACTTAATCATTCTGAGGGGACAATTGAGGCCTGGGTTAAGCTGAAAGATGTAACTGGATTCAATGACATTTTAGGGTACGGCGTAGATCAAAATAACTATTTTGTAGTTTCTGTTGAAAATGGATTGATCAATCATTTTCTCAAATCAGGTGGCACAATTCATTGGCTGTATTCTGCTGATTCTGGAAATGAGCTTGACACGGCGACCTGGTATCATCTAGCCTTTGTGCATGATGGTGTATCACCTTCAATGTACATTAATGGAGTAGCAGTTCCACAAACCTTGACTGGAGGGGTAGGAAACAATACCAATTATACTGATCAGCTAGGAGCCGGAAATAATTTGCTTATTGGTGCTGGTCAACAAAACACAATTGTCAATTTTTTCGATGGAGAAATTGACGAGGTTCGAATATGGAATGCCGAGTTGTCTGCTGGCGACATAGCTGCTTTTGCAAATACCACAGACATCTCCACTCATCCGAATTACTCCGATATGGTGGCCTATTACAAATTTGACGATGGAACAGGCTCTACAATTTTGGAAGACGTATTTGCAAACAATGACGGTACACTCACCAACATGGATGAGAATACGGACTGGGTAGGTTCAGGAGCTTTAGCTAACGCACCACAGGAAAATGCTTTGAATTTTGACGGTACAGATGATTACCTGTCATTTACAAGACAAGCATTCCCGACTGGACTAACCTATGAAGCATGGATTAACACCAGCTCAGCAGCAAACACAACTTTATATAATGGGAATCCAGCACTGGTAGTCGTTGGAGATAATGATAATTCTGTTGAAGGAGCATTCGGCGTGCATGATGGAAAAGTCAGATACACTCATTGGACAGGCTCGGGAATCATCTTCGATCAGATTGATGGTACAGTTACAGTGAATGACGGCTTATGGCACCACATTGCAGTTACGCATGAACAAGGGTCCAATGAAGTGAGACTGTATGTAGATGGAATATTGGATACGATCGCTTATACAACGAACTATTTCACAACAGTCGCTGCGAATAGAATAGGAAGTAGCTATCTGAATGGCTCTGGTAATGACAATTTCTTTGCCGGGGATATTGATGAGGTTCGTATTTGGGATTCCGTAATCGATGAAGCAGATATCAGGGCTTTTCTATACAATGATAATCTAGGTTCGCATCCAAATAATGCAAACCTGGTACTACACTATAATTTCAATCAGGGAGATGCGGGTAATGATAATGCTGGTGAAACTGCAGTTTTAGACCAATCAAGCAATACGCTAGATGGCACATTGAATGGATTTACTTTAAATGGAGCTTCATCTAATTTCATTTCATCGAATGCCTTTGTACACACTCCATCAGCATCCTCGCTGCAAGCGTCAAATATTACTGTGTCCAATGTGACTGAATCCTCTGCGGATATTACATGGAACAATGGAGATGGTCAGCGTAGGATCGTGGCATTATTTGAAGGAATAGAAACTGAGATGCCAATACCTTCTGATAACCAATTTTTCAATGCGGACCCAATGTTTATGGGTGATGGAGACATTGTTGATGGGACATGGTATGCGGTTTACAATGGCTATGGAGATTCAGTATCTGTTACAGGCCTAAATGCTGGTCAAGATTATACAGTAGCAGTTCTGGAAGTAAATGGACCTGCTGGTCAGGAAGCATATAATTCTGGAGCTGACACAGACAATCCGGTGAATTTTAGCACGAATGTGGCTAATTCAAACTTTGCCCTAGACTTTGATGGAATTAATGATCAGGTGCAGGTTGCTAGCCCGACAGGTTTCCCGGTTGGGTCAGCTCCACGAACGCTTGAATTATGGATTAAATCAAACGTAGACCTGACCTCTGATACAGATCACGGAATCGTTCAGTATGGTACAACATTGAATGGCCAAATGTTTGGGCTCATTACTTCTTCAAATGCACCTGGCAAGCTTTATTTCTTTGGAAACAATGCAGACCTGGCTGGAGTAACCGACTTGGTTCAGGATCAATGGTATCATGTAGCTATAACATATGATGGCACAGATTTGAATCTCTATCTGGATGGTAATCTGGAAGCAACAAGCACTGAAGCATTGAATACTGTAATGAGTGGTGAGGGATTAACAATTGGCAGAAGAGCTGGACTAGAGAATTTCTGGGATGGACAAATAGATGAGGTCAGATTATGGGATTATGCACGTACTGAGACCGAAATTCAAGAAGACATGAACAATCAATTGTTTGGAAATGAGCCGGGTCTGGTAGCGTATTATCCATTTCTAGATGGAACGGGCAGCACAAATGTAACTGATATAACTATTGGCAGTAATGATGGTACGCTAATTGACATGGATGAAAATACGGATTGGGTGGCAGGACCAACACTTAACCCACCTACTCCTGGGCCGATTTATTTTGAGAATTTTAATGAAGACCCATTGCCGGTTACATCAAACACGGGTTACTTTCTTATCGATAAGGAAGCATGGAACGGACAAGGTGTCCTAGAGGCAGGTAGTGCCAACGCAGTTGGATCAACTGGTAATGCTATGCAAATAGAAGCGGCAGGAGGTAACTTCTTGCAGACACCAACATTTGATCAGGTAAATACGCTTGCTTTTTGGTTAAAAGGAGATGGAACAGGAGGATCATACGATATCTATCTATCCGATGATGGTGGTGAAACATTTACAAATCTCTATGATAATGTGACTACTACAGCCTCGTATGAAGAATATACGGGATCATTACCAACAGACTATACAGGACCAATAAGAATTGTATACGAATCAGGTACTTCACCACTATTTGTGGATGATTTGAGTGTTGATGGAGAAATTTTATATCCTGAAATAACTATTTCAACAATATCAATTGGCGACCAGACGTACGCTCAAGGAGAAGAAGACGCATTGATTTATAAAGTTCGTGCGGACGTTGCTAATTCACTGGCTGTTTTTGAAGGTCTTTATTTGGTTATTTCGGGTGCAGATTCACTGGATTTTCAACTGGATGGATTTAAATACTATCAAAATATCGGTGCTGATGACTTTGCTTCTGCCACATTGATGGATAGCAGCTCGTGGAGTCCTGGAGATCCTGTTCCTAATGGTGCGATCGGCCAACTATTCACCGATTTTTACCCGGCCGGAACATCTGTATTCTATTATGTTACGGCCGACATTAGTGGATCTGCCGCGTTAGGTACTTTCACTGTAGATCTACCGGATGTTGATAATTTTGGTTTTGGGGATAGTGAAAAACTTGATGGCGGGCTAACTGCAGGAGACAATTTTACAATTCAAGCTCCTACAATTCCGGATGCAACATTTAGCACAATTCCGGTAGCAGGAGGAGATCTTGACCAGGGATCTGCAGACAATTTAATTTATCAATTTAGCATTAGTGCAAGTGGTGGAAACATCACGAAAAATGGAATGATCGTTGCTGTTGGAGGGGACGCTATTTCTTCTGATTTCAGTGCAAACGGGTGGAAATTATACGAAAGTGTAAATACAGACACAGGTATTGGAGGTGCTTCATTGATCGCTTCTACCAATATTGGGGACGTAGCTGCTGATAGCGTTGGTTTTCCAATGAGTGGAGATATTTTGGATGGAGATACTCACTACTTTTATATAGCAGTAGATATTGATGCGGCTGCAACGCCTGACCATGCGTTCAATGTGGTTCTATGGAATGGTGATCCAACTGAAAGCATAGGGTTGGATGATCCTAAAAACAAAGTAGATGGTGGTTTTGTAGATGGAAATACGTTTACGATTCAGGATGTTGACACCACCTCACCTACTCCAATCATATCTACAGTTGAAGTCAGCCCAACCAATGCCAATCCAATTCCGATCGAAATTGACTTTGGAGAGTCAGTTGTTGGGTTTGACAGTACAGATCTGGTAATTGGAAATGGAACTGCTCAAAACTTTGTTGATCTGGATGGACAGAATTACACGGTTGACATTGTTCCAGCTGCAGATGGAGTTATCACAGTGGATATTGCGGATTCTGTAGCACAGGACTTGGCTGGAAACGAAAACCTTGTAGCTGCCCAGTTTAGCATTGAGTACGATGGGTCAGGCCCGTCTATCACATTTGATCAGGATGGCTTAACTGTGAATGACACCAATCTATCAGGTACAATAAGTGATACGACCGACGTAATTCAAATATCTGTGGATGGAGGAAGCACCTTGTCTCCTGCATCAAACGAAGGAGATGGAACATGGTCCTATGCTTTAAACGCAGACCCTAATTTCATTGGTGATGGTACGTACACTATTTACCTGGATGCTACCGATACGCTGGGTAATCAAACCATTGTTTCAACAGGCACGGTAACAATAGACCAAACCGGTCCTTCCATTACTTTTGATCAGGATGGTCAGACGCTAAATGTGACCGACTTGTCAGGAACGACAAGTGATGTTAATGATGTCATACAAATTTCACTAGATGCTGGATCAACACTAACAACAGCGACAAATAATGGTGATGGCACCTGGTCATACGATATAAGCACCGATCCAAACTATGTGGGTAATGGCGCTTATGGAATTTATTTGGATGCAGCCGACAGTCTTGGTAATCAAACCATTCTTTCAACAGGAACAGTGACCATTGATTTGCTAGGGCCTGCTATCACTTTTGCACAGGATGCTCAAACGACCAATGACACTAACATTTCAGGAACCATTAGCGATCCTACTGATGCGATCTTACTATCTCTGGATACAGGAAACACACTTAGTGCAGTGACAAATAATGGTGATGGCACATGGTCTTATGATTTAAGTACAGATCCTAATTTTGCAGGAGACGGACTATATAATATTTATCTGGATGCAACGGATACCCTCGGTAATCAAACCATAAATTCAAGCGGTACGGTTACGATCGATCAAACAGCACCAATCATTGATGTTGATTTATATGGAACCTCAATTTCAAGTCCACAGGTTACAGGTACCATTGATGATCCCACAGCGACAATAGAAGTGACTGTAAACGGGGAAACAAATCCAGCAACTAATGTTGGAGATGGCACATGGGTGCTCGCTGCAGGAGTTCTTTCAGATTTGGATGACGGCACTTATGAAGTACAGGCTACTGCTACTGACCTTGCAGGCAATGTGGGAACGGATCCATCGTCAGAAGAGTTGGTGATCAGTCAGGACATTACCGCATTGAAAGCCACTCAAATAACACCAACGAGCTTTAGGGCAAACTGGAGTGAAGGGCTAGATGTGCAATCATATCAGCTGGATGTATCTACTGAAAGCGATTTTTCAAGCTTCGTTTCAGGGTATGAGAATCTTTCTGTGCCGGCTACAAGTCGATCAATTACAGTCAGTGGCTTGGACTTCTCTAGTTCATATTATTACCGGGTGAGATTAGTGAATACCGCTAGTCAGGTGTCTTCGAACTCAAATACCCGTTCGGTAAAAACATCGGTGGACCTTCCTACACTTGCAGATTCACTAGCGCTAGTTCAAATCTATGACGCAATAAACCCACAGGGTTTAAATTGGGAGTCTGCACGATTACGTGACTGGGACGGCATCACATTGGATGCAAACCGAACGAGAGTCAACGTGGTGAATATTAGTGGAACGCAGGCAGCAGGTGATATGCCAAATCCATTTACCGGTGACGCGCTAGCTAATAGTGGACTAAGTGAGATGACGGGTATGGATGCATCAACCAATCAAATCACTGGCTTGATGGACTTTAGTGCCACTTCGATTTCGACACTATTCATAAATGAAAATGCTCTTCAGTTTGATGACTTGGAACCGGTGGTAGCTTTGGGTATTACGACATTGGATTATTCTGATCAAGAAAGTATAAGTTATAATGAAGCTACAAGTGGAAGCGCTATCGAGGTGAGGTATTCTAATAATTACACACTTTCTATAACTGTGGGTGGAAGCAGTAATGAATATGCCTGGTTTAGAAATGATGTAAGCATTTCTTCGGGATCACAATTTGGCATTGGAGGTCCGGAAGCAGTGATTCAAAGTATTGATTACGACAATATGGGTGAGTTTAGGACTGAAGTGACCAACCCGTTAGTTCCGGGGCTAACACTCAACGTTGACCCACAAATTGTGTGGGCCGTGGCAGATATGGTTGTATCTGTAGTCGATGGAAATGGTGATCCGCTCACTGACCCTATTGATGGGTATATGCTCGAGGCAGTAAGAAGGTCACAAGGATTTGATACACTGGAAGTTGTTTTAGATGCTCCGCCATCCACATTCACCTTCCCGGACGTAGTGCTTGGAAATTACATTACAGCCATCAACTCTAATCCTGAGCTTTACATTCCAACTTACTTCGGAGATGTATTCGAATGGGGTGAAGCTGATACTTTGTTCTTCAGAAGCGATGACGTGATTACAATGACCATGACGGAAGTTCCGGATGAGCTTACTGAAGGTCCCGGTACTTTGGACGTGCTAATCGAAGAAGATTTTGGAGATGAAAACACTCGAATAGATGCAAGAAGAAGAGCAGCTAAGCGTAAATGTGGACTGAGAAAAAGAAGAAGAGGGGGTCGTACCGGACAGGATGACGATGAATTTGAATTAATTGCATATGGTGAAACAGATGAAAATGGTGAGTTCCAATTTGGTTTCTTACCTTCTGGAACATATAGATTCTTCGTTGAATATCCTGGTATTCCGCTGGATGAATCATCATTTGTTCAATTTGAAGTAGGAGAAGAAGGCATTAGTGATACAGATTTCAAACTTCAGGCGTTTGCCACAGAAGAGGGCATTCAGGTTGAGATTGAAGCTGTATTAGGTGTAATCCTGGAGTACTTCAAAGACCTATCGATCTTCCCTAATCCGTCCAGAGAATATCTAAATATCAGGTACAGACATCTGAAATCTTCTGATGTAACAGCTCAGTTGGTGGATTTATCCGGTAATACAAAATGGTCTACAGAACTTAGAAACGGTTTTGATGGTGAGCTGAGAATAGATGTTAGCGGATTTGAGGAAGGAGTCTATATCCTAAGGTTCTACGATAGAGAAAGCCCGAATGAAAATGTGGTTAGCTTTAGAGTAATCGTAAGAAATTAGATGGTTTAAAGGCGTGTGATATTTAATTGTCACCGCCTTTATATGATTCTCTTTAAGCGAAATTTTACTTTTTTCTTTTCTCCGTCACGAAGAATTACAACTCTGATTTTTCTGCCGTCTCTAGATTGAAGTAAGTTGTAGATTTCTGATAGCGAGTTGGACCTCAGGTTTCTTCCATTGATTCTTTGAATAACATCACCTGGTCTAATATCAGCCTTGAAGGCGGGCCCATCAGGATTTACAGTGACGACTTTAAGCGTATCTAATGAAGGGCCAACTGCATTAAGGGTCATACCACTCATGTCATATTCAAACTTATCACGGTATTTATCTCCTTTAGTCAGGTACATTTTTTTGGAGCTATAATCAAAGGTTACATTGAACCGGTTAAGAAGCTCACCACCAAAAGTGCCCACTCTTGCTCCTCTTTTTATCACCTTATTATAGGCACCATCAAATGGGGCTGCTACCAGCATTCGACTAAAATCAAAACAATCAATTTTCACTGAATCCATTCTTCCAATATAGCCTGGTATTTCACCAGCTATCCCTCTACCAAGCCTGGTTACAATGGTTTTTTCCGGCAGGTCTACTCCATCGAGAAAATTATAGTCTATCAGAGCTGCATGACTGGCTCCCGTATCCACCATTATATCAAGACTTGTTTTTTGATTATCCTGTTTTATTGTGGCATTAATAAATGGTTTTGATCCTCTAATCTCAATTGGGATTTCGGTGGCTCGTCTGCTTGCTTTGAATCTACTGGGATCAATTAAGGTAATCTCATTATCGTCGTAATTGATTTCTACAACAAACCGTGAAAAAATATCATATCCTATAATTCCATGTACGTCATCCCCGATATTTTCAGAAAGCTGAAGGTAGTCTTCTTTTAGCACCAACATATTCATATTAGTACCTACCACACCTCCAGGGAGACTAAATGTTACTTGATTAGCAATAAATGCTTCTACAGAATCTATTAAGCCGGGTCCGTCGATTGTAATTTCCCTGATATAATTAACATCCAGAATATCAGCATACAATTTCTCTGTTAAAATGGCATTTTCAACCCCGGTATCCAGAATGAATTTTAAAGTAAGAAAGCGATTGATTGTAATTGGAATAACAATCAGGTTGTTATGCTGCTCAAATGGTATCGTAATCTTTTTTGCATCAGCAGGCATCTTAAAGCCAAACTCTTTCTGCCCGGAAGCGGAAGAGCAAAAGCATGTATTGATCAACAAGATGAATGCAACCAGACTTGTAATCGGATTTCTCATATAAAAACCTCTTAAGTAGTGAAGTACACTCATCTAACAACACGGATAAAATCCAACCCTTATTTAGACCTTAAAAATTAGTCAAAGAGCTCCTGAATGTCGCTTGGCGAGAGGCTTTTTATGAAACTTTCTTCTACAGAGATCAAATCGGAGGCAAGTTTTTGCTTGTGTTCCTGCAGTTTTATGATTTTTTCCTCTATTGTATCTTTTGACACGAACTTATATGCAAAAACTTTCTTGGTTTGTCCGATTCTGTGAGCCCTGTCTATGGCTTGTGCCTCTACTGCTGGGTTCCACCAAGGGTCTAGTAGGAATACGTAATCTGCCTTTGTCAAGTTCAATCCAGTTCCTCCTGCTTTAAGCGATATTAGAAACACAGAAACCGAGGAATCGTTTTGAAATCGTTCAACTTGGGTTTTACGATCCTTGGTAGAACCATCCAAATAGGCAAAAGGCAGTTCTTTTTCTTGCAGGTAGGAAGAAACAATCTTTAAGTGCTTTACGAATTGACTGAAAATAAGGACTTTGTGGCCCTTAGAAATAGAGTTTTCAATCATATAAGTCACTTCTTCAAGTTTTCCCGATCCATCCGAATATTCAGAATCAACCATTTTAGGGTGGTTGGCTATCTGTCTCAACTGGGTAAGTCCTTGCAATAAAATCATGTGAGACTTACCAATGCCATCAGTCTCTATAACGTCCATGATTTTACTTCTAAAAGCATTTTTTTCTTTTTCATAATAAGCCTTTTGCTCTTCTGACATAGAGCAGTAGCGAATATTAATCACTTTTTCAGGTAGGTCTTCTGCCACCTGACTCTTTTCTCTCCTGAGAAGAAATGGCTTTATTAAAGCATTTAATTTTTTCGTTTTGGACTCATCCTGCTTTTTTTCAATAGGCCTTAAATATTCCTTTTTGAAATAAGACTCATTACCCAACAAACCAGGATTCACAAAACTCATTTGAGACCATAGGTCGAGCGTACTATTTTCAATTGGGGTTCCGGTCAAAATCAACTTTCTTCTTGATTTGAGCTCTCTGACCTTTTTGGAAATAAGCGAATCAGGATTTTTGATTGCCTGAGATTCATCAAGAATGGTATAATTGAAATAGAACTCTGATAAGATTTCCACATCAATTCTCGTTGTGCCATAGCTGGTGATGACCACATCATACTTGCTAAAGCGACTGCTATCCTTTTGTCGGTTAATACCGGTGTAGTTTAGAATCTTAAGCTGTGGAGTAAATTTTTTGGCCTCCATTTCCCAGTTATATAAGAGAGATGTTGGCATGATGAGCAAACTGGTACTATCCGGGCTTTCGTTTTTCTGATGCTGCAATAATGCCAATGCCTGGATGGTTTTACCAAGACCCATATCATCTGCCAGGCAACCTCCAAAATTGTATTCCTCGAGAAACCTTAACCAGTTGTATCCTGCTAGCTGATATGGACGCAGGCTACCGACAAAGTTTGTAGGCACTTGATAATCTTCAATTTTATCAAATGAAAGGAGCTTTTCAAGCTTACGATCCATTGTCACCCTGGCCAAATCACCTTCTTTTAGCTCTTGTACCAGCGAGACATGAATTTTATTGAGCGTAATTCCATCTTCAGTTTGTGAAGAAAATGCAAGGAGGTCTTTGTATCTCAAAATCCACGACTCAGGGATTACACCTATTTCGCCATTAGGAAGTGTTATTTCAGTTTTCCCTTTAAGAATGCATTTACGAATTTCCTCGAAAGGCACCTCATAATCTCCAAAACGAATCCTTGCTTTAAGATCAAACCAATCGACTCCCTCATTAACTTCCAGGTCAATGGTGGATTCGCCAACGAAAAATTTCTTACCCTGATGATTTTGCTTGATTATGAAATCTTGGAGCAAGTCTCGATTTCTCCCTATCCAATCAAAGGCCTTGATTTTTGGTAAAGTAACTCTGGAGTTTCTGAGCTGAAGGCCGTTATTAGCTAATTGAGCAATGATGCCTTTTTCTCCTTCATGGTCTCTGCTGATCCGATGAAACGTATAGTTATCATTTTGTTTTTCAACAGACACACTTACTTTACTCAACTTGTCTGCATTGAAGTTGTATTTGCCATAATCGAAGGAAAGCTCTAGCAAGAGCTTGTCACTCTCAGTTGCAGCAGCACCACCATTTTCATCAAAGAGAGATGCATTTTGAGAGGTTTGGAGTTCGCTGACAGTAATTTTTGGTGTAGGCTTTGGTTTATGTGTTACTATGTCAAAGCCTTTTGCGTACACATCAAATTCGGAGATAAGCGGACCAACAAACTTCTTATAATAGGTTTCCTCTATATCCTTAGGAATGAGAATAAACTTCTTTTTCAAGAACGGCTTAAGCTTGCCGCCGCTCACTTGTTTTTCAAATGTGAATAATTGATCGTTTGCAACTAACCAAGCGGGCTCTTTACATAGGAGATAGCTACCATTATTCAGAAAGTCTACCTTTTCGTCCCGTAACTTAATGGTTGGGAAGTAATGCGTATTATCCTCATTTTTCCTAAAATGGAAAAGAATGGTAGCTTTTTCGTCAACCACTTCAATTTCTTTCCAGGCAGGCTCACCATCTTTCCCCATTTCAAAAAGCCTCTTTCCGTGAATTAGGGAGAGAATTTGTGACCTTCTACGTTCGATGTAGCTTTCAATTTCGCCCTGAAGAAGTTTATCCCCGGTATTTTTATCGTAGACCTTAAGGAAGAACTCCTCAGGTTTTTGACGTTTTTTTTGAAAGTGGTTGGCTACCTGATCTTGCTGAATCTGATCCATCAGCTTAATGATTTTGTAATCATTTTCATCAAGACCTTCATGAAATTCTGTGGCGTTTTTAGCGCTTATATTTTGATGCGAATACGTAAGTCCCCCTTTGTCATTCAGTTGTACAACAAACGACTCAATAAGATATCCGAGATACTCGTGTTCATACAGCGAGTAAATAAGTTCAAATGGCTTGTCAGGTGATACGTTCACAGATTTTCAAAATGACATAAGCTTCGAAAATAGTAAAAATTCGAATGCTAGCTGTTATTAAACAGTGAAGAATTTTTTATTACTGAAATGTTTGTGTTGAGAAAGATTTGCTTGCTTTTTTGGCAGGCTGAATGGAAGCAATAAAGGTGATTAGAATAATTGCTACTACAGTTAATAACACATCCAGTATTTCAATTTGTACCGGATAGCTATTCAAAACTGCTGAATCCATTCCCATTCCCACAATACCGAAGTGCTGCTGTACCAGGCTGATACCAACTCCTAAAATGAGGCCAATTCCTGCTCCGGTAAAAGCGACAATGCACCCTTCATACAAGAAAATATTTCGTATTAACGTGCTGGAGGCACCTTGAGCAAATAGGATGGAAATGTCTTTTCGCTTTTCAATTACCAGCATAGTTAACGAAAAGAAAATATTAATAGAGGCTATACCAATAATTGCTACCAGAATGATAAAAACAAAAAGCTTTTCAATTCTTAGCACCTTGTAAAGGTCACCATGAAGCTCTTCCCCAAGCTTCACCTGGAATTCTTCTCCTAAAGATGATTGTATGTCGGACTTTACATGGATGGGGTTTGCATCTTCAGTGAGATAGATATCAAAAGCTGTTAATCTATTGCCATAATCTAGCAGTTCTCTTGCGAACTCAACGGGAACGAAGATGTAGTTGTCATCATAGTATTTTTCGATTGCAAATATTCCTCCCGGTATGATGTTTAGCAGGTTATACATCCTTGTAGGATTAACAACTCCGGGACCTATGTCCTTCGGATAATACATCTGTAGTGTATAGAAGTCATTCTGTAAGCTTAGTGATAAATCATACTGGACACCCCTCCCTACGAGTGCATATCCGATGCTATCTCTCACCAATGGGAAGTCACCAGCCACGAGCACATTTCGGATTCCGCTATACTCGTCAAAGTCTCTACTGACCCCTTTCATTCTCACCAGACGCTGGGCTTCTTTATATTCTACAAGTACATTATCCTCAATTACCTCCGAAACACCAGCTACCCCTTCTATAGATTTTAGTGTTACAATGTGAGATGAATCTAGCTCAAATGATTTGCCGGATGCAGGAAAAACGACCACATCCGGATCAAAATTCCCATACATGCTTCTAAGTAATCCTTCCAGACCATTGAATACAGAAAGGGCGATGATGAGACACATGGTGCCAATGGCTACTACCACCATTGAAAGGATCGAAATTACATTAATTGATTTTCCTGACTTAACAAAATAGATGAAAAGAGGAATTATAATTATAACGCTATCAATAAGATAAATTATAATAGCAATAAGTGAATCTTGTAGCTCAAAATAACTTAGTATTTGATATGAAATTGTTAGAAGAATACTAAAAAAAAATGAGGTCAAGAATATAGCTTTTAAAGCGATCAAAAGTCCTTTTAAAGTAGGCTTATTTTTTGACCAGAAATACTTCCTAGCTATGAAAAATGGAACATTCATTCTTCTTCTGGCGGAATGTTCAGTTTGTTGATCAAGTTGTCAATTTTCGATGCTTTTTCTTCTGTGTCATCATGAAAAAAAGCAATTTCAGGTACTATACGCACTTGTTTACCGATCTTTTTACCAAGCTTCAGCCGGATTTCACTTTTAATTGAGTCCAGATGCTCAAAAATTTCTTCCGCAGTATTGATTGGAAAAATGCTCAAATGCACTCTTGCTAAGCTTAGGTCAGGAGAAACCGAAACCCCAGTGATTGTTCCCAACGACGATTTGAAATAATGAGAAGGATCTTTTTGAAAGATCTCAGCTAAATCTTTTTGTAGCTGTTTACCATACTTGACCTGCCTCTTGCTTTCCATAATGCAAATATCCTAAGATAAAATTTAAGCGGTTTGTTCAAATGCTCTAATTTCGAATTTAGTCTCAACAAAGTATAAAAAAAGAGTTCTTGCTACGCTTCTTTCGAATAAACGACCCTTACAGGCTTCTCTTTATTTTTCTGATAATGGTAATTATCAGATTGGTTCAGGGATATTTTATTGAAGAGGAGTCTTATTATCAGCTAAAGTGGTCACTAATAGGAGAATGGCTGAACCAAGGATATCGGATGTACTCCGAAACTTTTGATTATACCGGACCACTTGCAGTAATCATCTATAAGTATTTTGACTTACTCTTTGGCCGTACGATGTTTCTACATTATGGGTTGAGCTCTTTAGTTATTATATACCAGGCGGGCATATTCAATATGCTCTTATTGAAAAACAAGGCATACGATGAAAATAGCTATTTACCTGCCTTTTTATACATGATTTTGATGGTGTCTGTGCCGGACTTCATGGCATTGTCTCCGCAGCTCTTGAGTCTTACATTTATTTTGCTAGCCTTAAGAAATGTGCTGAGAAGAATTGATAATCAGGTAACGGATGAGCTGTTTCTTAACTCAGGTATCTTCATTGGAGTAGCCACGATGATTTACCTACCTTCAATCGTTTTTTTCATTGTCTTTTTGGTGTCATTAATACTGTTTTCAACAGCTGTGACAAGAAGGATAACCCTTTATCTATTTAGTTTTTTACTCGTATTTGTATTGTGCGGACTGTACTTCTACTGGAGAGGGGATTTCCTGATTTTCCTGGATAGCTATTTGACACAAAACCTACTTATGGATGAGGCTGGGGCATTGAATAAATGGGATGCTGTAAAAGCAGGTGCAGGATTTACCCTCATATTTTTAATATCGATATTCAAGACGTGGGGATCTGCTCGTCAGACAAATTTTCAGCAGAAGATCCAACAGGTTATCTGGTTGATGTTCTTTGGAGGCATAGCTACATTTTTCCTTTCTAATGAAAAATCGCTGCATGAATTGGTTTTTATGGTGCCTATCATTGCTTACTTCTGGACCTACTACTTCGTCCTTCTCAGACGGCAAATTTTCAAGCTGGTTATGCCGGGGATTTTAATTTTTGGACTCATTGGATACAATATTTATTCTTACAGAGCCTTTTTGAATGATTTGATAGTGAAACCACCATCAACGACTCAAGAAAATACGATGATACTCGGTGAAAACCTCACTTATTATAAAGATCAGGAGATTCTTACACCTTGCTTGAATAGTACCCTAAGTACCAGAGCTTTTGAAGGATTAGAGTATTACAGTGCGGCAAGCCGGTTGTATCAAATTTTTAATTCAGCTCAACCTGATTTGATTATCGATGAATTAGGCGTTATGCCCCAGGTTTTCGAACGATTCCCAAAAATTGAAACTCAATACGAAGCTCGTGGGAACGGGCGGTATGCTCGAGTTAACAATTGATTTTATTGACTCTACGTTCGTGACGCCCACCTTCAAATGCTGTTTTTACAAACGTATCTACTAAACTTTCCGCATACTCGTAAGCGACGAATCTGGCAGGCAGACAAATGATATTCGCATTGTTGTGCTGCCGAGCAAGGGCAGCCAGTTCTGTATTCCAGCATAGTGCTGCTCTTACGTTTTCGTGCTTATTGGCAGTCATTGCTACGCCATTACCACTGCCACATATCAATATACCAAGTTCAAAATCTTCAGACGCAATAGAGGTAGCCAGTGGGTGAACATGATCTGGATAGTCTACGGAATCTTCCGTTTTTGGACCAAAATCTTGTACCTCATGCCCTGCATCCACTAAATGTTTAATGAGTCTTTCTTTATACTGAAATCCGGCATGATCGCCACCTATTGCTATTTTCATATGCTATTATTTTGACGTGCTTCTCTTTTTTCTATTCGCTTTGCGATAACGATACTCAACTGGTAGAGCATCATCAATGGTAATGCAATTAAAATCTGACTAAATGGATCAGGAGGTGTGACAATTGCTCCCAAAACCAAAATTACAATGATCGAATGTTTTCTGTAGGCTTTCATCAAAGCGGAGCTTACAATGCCAGCCTTGGTAAGAAAATACACAATTACCGGGAGTTGGAATAAGATACCACACCCGAATACAATGAGCATTACTGTATTGATGTAGGATGAAAGATCAAATAGGTTTTGAAGCGAAGGGTCTACCTGGTAGGTTGAAAAGAAGCGTACAGAGATGGGTGCAATCAGGAAGTATCCAAACATCACCCCCAACATAAATAGAACGCTTACAGAAAAAGTGGCACCTCTAGATGCTTTCCTTTCCTGTGGTCGCAACCCGGGTTTAATAAATCGCCAAATCTCCCAAAACAAATAGGGGAACCCTAAAATCAGTCCTGCTACAAATGAAACAGAAACATGCGTCATAAACTGGCTGCTAAGCTTACGACTGACTAATTCAAATGACAATGTATCGATACAAAGGGCAGGAGTACCAATGAGATCTGCTAATTGACAAAGTTTTTGATAGGTCCAGAAATCGGTTCTGGAAGGTCCCAGTATGACTGTGCCAATAACAAAATCCTTCAATATAAATGCAGCAATGGCAAACACCACTATTGCAATCAGAGATCGGATGATATGCCATCTTAACTCTTCGAGATGGTCCAGAAAGGACATCTCTTTTTCATCTGATATCTGATCTAGTGGCATTATTTAGCTAGAAGTAGTTTGACTTCACTTTCCAATTTTGGAAGGTGCTTGATTATGACTCCCCAAATAATTTCGTCATCAACCTTATCATATCCATGAATGACCCGATTTCTTAATGAAATTATTCTCCCTTTATTTTCAATGCGCAATGCAGGATCGATTTGATCTGCCTTTTTAAGTGCTTCACCAATGATCTCAAACTCCCTTTCTACGGCTCTTCTTAGCATTTTATTTTTTTGATAAATTCGAAAGTCTCTTTTATCCCCTAGAAATGCATTGATAGAATCTATCGAGGTTTTTATGTCGAACAAATATTTTTTAACCCCCTCAACCATAGAGTAACTGTTTGGTTTTTTCAATTGACTCAATGAAAAAGGGATTTTGGAGTGATCTCTCGGTTACCAAATCTACTTTTCTTCCCGTAATTTTTTCCAATCCTTCACACAGGTCAAAATAGTTATCTGCATAGTCAACCAACTTCATTTCTTGAAATGAGACAAGAAAATCTATGTCACTGGTATCATTAAATGTAGGAGCGTTAACTGATCCGAATGAATAGAGCTTCTGTACTTTTTGCTTTTGACAAAGTGCATTAATTTGATCAATATGTCGACTTAAAATCGGGTTCATGATTTAAACAACGGAAACTTAGACATCCAGCTATTCACCTCGGCTTTCACTTCAGCTATCTTACTTTCATCCTCTTTGTTGGTGATGACAGTATCAATAAGGTCAACAATTTTCACCATGTCTTCTTCACCAAGTCCCCTGGTAGTTACTGCCGGAGTACCTATTCTCATCCCGGAGGTTACAAATGGGCTCTTATCATCAAATGGCACCATGTTTTTATTAACAGTGATATCCGCTTTGATCAGCGCATTTTCAGCATCTTTCCCTGTGATATCCTTAGTCCTCAAATCAATAAGCATCAGGTGATTGTCAGTTCCTTTAGAGATTACATCATAGCCTTTCTTAACAAAAGCGTCTGCCATTACTTGTGCATTCTTTTTCACTCTTAGCAAGTATTCCATGTAATCGTCTGATAGCGCTTCCCCAAATGCTACAGCTTTAGCTGCAATGATATGTTCAAGCGGCCCACCCTGTGTACCAGGGAAAACACCTGAGTCAAGCAGTGAGCTTAATTTTCTAACCACACCTTTTGGCGTAGTGATGCCCCATGGGTTATCTATATCGTCGCGCACCAGTATCATCCCGCCTCTAGGACCTCTAAGTGTCTTGTGAGTGGTGGTGGTAACGATGTGGCAATACTCAAGTGGATCATTTAAAAGACCTCTGGCAATGAGACCGGAAGGGTGAGAAACATCCGCCAATAAAATAGCCCCTACTTCATCAGCAATTGCTCTGAATCGCTCATAATCCCAATCACGACTGTATGCGGACGCCCCACAAATGATCACCTTAGGCTTTTTCTCCCGAGCTACTTTTTCCAGCTGATCATAGTCAATCAGTCCAGAGTCTTTTTCTACACCATAGAAATTCGGTTTATATAGCTTACCTGAAAAGTTTACACCAGAGCCATGTGTCAGGTGACCACCATGAGAGAGGTCAAAACCTAATATTTCATCTCCGGCCTTTAGACATGCTAACATGACAGCTGCATTTGCCTGAGCACCTGAGTGTGGCTGGACATTTGCCCATGTAGCTCCGAAAAGTTCTTTTGCTCGTTCCCTGGCCAGATCCTCAATTTCATCCACCACTTCACAACCCCCGTAGTATCTTTTGCCGGGGAGTCCTTCTGCATATTTATTTGTCAGTACGCTTCCCGCTGCTTCCTGCACCTGAGGTGAAACAATATTTTCTGAGGCTATTAGCTCTATTCCTTCAATCTGTCGCTTTTCTTCAGCCTTGATTAGGTCAAAAACTTTCTGATCTTTTTGCATGTCCCAAAATTAACTTAGACAGTTTATATCTTAGCCGTTATCCCGACGAATATGGCCAAAACAAAATCAGTATTTTATTGTCAATCCTGCGGAGCTGAGTCTGCAAAATGGGTTGGAAAATGCCCGGCATGTGGTGAATGGAACACTTACGTGGAGGAAGTGGTATCAAAAAGCACCTCTACGCCGGTTGATTTTTCAACAGAGAAAGCCAGGCCGGTAAATATCAAAGAAGCAGGGAAAGAGGTTTTGAAAGAGCGATTGAAGACAGGATTATCTGAATTGGATCGTGTACTTGGGGGAGGAATAGTAGATGGATCTTTAGTGCTGGTTGGTGGGGAACCGGGCATTGGAAAGTCTACGATTATGCTTCAAATGGCTGTGAAATTGCAGCAGAAGACACTGTATGTATCCGGAGAGGAGAGCACCGAACAGATACGGATGCGAGCAGATCGCATAGGCACAACTGCAGAGAATTGTTTTCTTTATGCAGAAACAAGCCTATCTGAAGTGTTACGACAGGCTGAAAGTCTTACACCGGATGTTCTGATTATTGATTCGATTCAGACTTTACACTCAGATAGAATAGAAGCTGCAATTGGCTCTATCTCTCAGGTCAAAGAGTGCACCGGTCAGCTGATGAAGTTTGCCAAACAAAAAGGAATTCCTGTTTTCTTAATAGGCCATGTCAATAAAGATGGAGCGATAGCCGGGCCTAAAGTTTTGGAGCACATGGTGGATACTGTTCTCCAGTTTGAAGGTGACCGTCATTTGTCGTATCGAATTTTGAGAACCATTAAAAATCGATTTGGTTCCACTTCTGAATTAGGTATGTTCGAAATGAACGCTAATGGTTTGCGTGAGGTGACCAACCCTTCAGAAGTGTTAATCTCACCGAGAGAACCCGGGCTAAGCGGAATCGCATTAGGGGCTACACTCGAAGGAAACCGGCCGTTGATTTTGGAGACGCAAGCACTGGTTTCCCCAACTAGTTATGGCAATCCTCAGCGCAGCACCACAGGATATGACTACAAGAGGCTAACCATGCTTCTGGCCGTAATGGAGAAGCGATTGGGCATTCGATTAAGCACTCAGGATGTTTTTCTAAATATTGCAGGGGGACTGAAAGTACAGGATACAGCCCTGGATCTGGCGATTTGTTCAGCTATTTTTTCGTCTTTTGAAGACGCACCAATAGGGGAGGATGTTTGCTTTGCAGCGGAGGTAGGACTTGGTGGAGAAATAAGACCCATAAGCCGCATTGAGAATAGAATTAATGAGGCAGAGAAGCTTGGATTCAAAGAGGTCTACATTTCCAAACACAACTTGAAGGCTAAAGATCTGAGTCAGTTTAAAATAAAAGTCAATTCATTTGCTAAACTTAGTGACACATTCAGACAGCTTTTTTAGTGACTTAGCCTATGAGGCTTGGGGTCGAACCAAGACCGATATTAGTTCAGGAGGCTCTTTTCGAAGCAAGGATGCATGTCAAAGGATTTGAAAATGGATAAGAGGAATGATAAGGCGACCATACTCTGTATGTTCTCAGGAGGCATTGATTCCTCGGGAGTTTTACATCGTTTGATGACCGATGAAGCGTATGCTGATCATCCGTTGATCGTCCATCACATACACATTCTTAATCGTGAAAATCGAGCGAATGCAGAGGCAAAGGCCGTTAAGGCTATTTTAAGCTATTACAAAAGCGCTGCTAAAAGACCATTTACAGTTTCAGGCAGTACATTTAACTCAACCGGATTTGCTCCGCTAAAGGCAAACAGATTTCCATTCGATATGGATATATGTGCTTTTCTTTCTGCTAATATCTGTGCTGCTAGAAAAGATATCGGTTTTGTAGCCATGGGGCGTACAAAAACAGATGTAGAGTCAGGCGGAGCAAACTTTATGAAACGGATGCAACGTGCACAAGCCATTTTCAAGAGTGTCTTATCGCTCGAAAATGGGTATTCAGCAGAATACATTTTCCCGATGGTAGACTTTACTAAAAAGGAAGTGTGGGATTTCCTGCCGGAGGAAGTAAGAAGTAATACATGGTGGTGTAGGCGTCCGGTTTATTCAGAGGATAAAAAGCCTGAGGTATGTGGCAAGTGCCATACCTGCAAAGAGGTTAATGAGCTTATACTATGAATACCTATGAGCAAATATTCAATCAAAGAGGCAGATCCTATCATCTGGCGATGGAGAAGTATCCGGCCGCCAGGAATGAGGAGTTTAATAACATCATTGAGAAACTTAGACTTAACGAGGGAGGTACAATATTGGATATTCCGGCAGGCGGAGGTTATTTGAAACAGTTTTTGAGAAATGTTAACTACCTGGGTTATGATTTTTCGGGGGAATTTGAATCTGGTCACGATGGCATCAAGAAATGTAAGGAGTCTAAAATCGACCTGACTGACGAATGTGTAAATGAAATAGTCAGCCTGGCCGCTCTTCATCATATCGTGGATAGAAAGGCATTTTATGCTGAGATGCATCGGATATTAAAGAGAGGTGGTCAACTTGTAATTGCGGATGTAAGCGCAAAATCACACATAGCAACTTTTTTGAACGGATTTGTAGATCAGTGGAACAGTATGGGTCATCAAGGAAATTTTATTTGTGAAAATGACCTTAATGAATTGACGAACTCAGGGTTTGAAGTGACCATTACTACCAAATCATATTTTTGGAACTTCCATAATTCACACGCTGCGATGGATTTTTTCAGGCTACTTTTTTGCCTGGACTTACAACCACCTAAACGCGATCTTAAGGAGTCTCTTATGAGCCTTGGGGTTATAAGTAATGACGATCGTTACAGTATAAATTGGGAGCTTTCTTACTTAGTCTGCAAGAAATAATTAATTGTTATCGGTATTCTTTTTACCAGTCCGACCATTTAGACTTTTCTTATCTACACTCTTGTCACGTTGAGTACGCTTGTTTTTCAGGTCTCTTCGTTTCTGTCGCTTAATGATGGAGTAAATACCATCACGTTTCTTGGTTTTCACTTTTCTTCCCAAGAATACATTCGTATCTAATCCCTTTGCTCCGGCAATACGACCTCTTGAAAGTCCACTTTCAGGTTCGTTCGATCCAAAACCGGCAAAATTGAAACTCATTCCAAACCTGAAATCAAAAGCCTTTGAATCAGGTACGGAAAAATTCACAATTTGATCGGCGGCTAAATACATCTGAACCGGCCCTCCTTTGGCTGTAATAGCAGCCCCGACGTTAAAAAACTGCTGCGGTAATTTGGTTACAGTAGCGGATGCAGTAAAAGCTTTGCCAAACTTATAAGTGGCCCCTGCCCCGTATAGCATTTTAACCTGACGCTGAACAAGGCGAGTGCCGCCTGTTACATAAATATCAATTTTTGGGCTGTAATGGTATATCCAGCTGCCATAAGCGGTTACAGGAAGCCAGCTTCTGTATGGGTCGCTGTTTTCTGACGGATCAAACTTGTTGAATAATGAGTCCTCAAGCGTTTGAGTGATATTATCCAATTCCTGTAAATCAACTCCATTATATGTAAAAGAAGTATCGTTGAGTGTATGGTTTTCGATATCTTCTTTCCAGTTAATAAAACCAACGTCTACAATTGATCCTGTGATTGTATAGTATCTATTCAGCCGGTAGGTGGCTCCCAGATCCATAGCAAATCCAGTGTTGCCATTGAACACAAGATGTGAACCAAGATCTCCTTCATCTCTTCTATAGATATCCATTCCTGACGACCGCATGGTTGCATTTTGCCAGTCTGCATCTACTTGAAATGCTTCACCATTGGAAGTGATTGTAGCCCTGAAATTACCAGGAGTACTAATATTGGCAAATCCAACGAGAAACTTGCCTCTTAAACCAACCGTCAGTTGCTCGTTGACAGGGGCCGCAAACCCAAGACCAAACTCTCGGAAATGTGTGGCAACAGTGCCAACATTAGAGATTTTTACTTCCTGATTTAAAAAGTCAGAGTTGCCATTGAATACATAATTCACCAGCTCTTTAGAGTAAACGAAATCTGCATTTACTCGCTCATTGATGGTAAAACTTAAAAGCGGCCCGGAATTCAGTCGATATCCAACATGCAGCAAGTTGACATTGACAGTTGCACTTAGCATGTTTTGCTGTTGTAGGTTGCCTAGTATTTTATCTACATCCACTTCTATGCGATCAGCTTCTTTTGTGAATACTTCATTGTAGCTAACCTTATTATTGACATTCACATGGACACCTGAAAGCACCGGTAGCCCAATAAATAATTTCCCTTCCGGTATCAATGAAGGGTTGATTAAGTTATTTTGAAAGGTAGCATTCCCCAAGTGCTGAAATGAAACGCTCGTTTGTGCTTTAACAAAGCAGCCTAGGGTTAGGAATAATATGGCGATTGAGGCTTTTTTCATCTATAAATCCAGATTCAATTTACCTCCAACACCGACCTTTACAGTGAGCTGATAATCAGCCAGGACTTTTACGTAAATCTCTCGTGATGTCTGACTTGCAGGTGTATTTAAAATAAGTGTAATTAAAATGTGAGATCCTGCCTCCAATGCAGCTACGCCTTCTGGTGAAAGTGGAATGTCTGCAGTTACGCCATTAGGATCAGTTACTTCTCCATTTACATTAATAAATGGAGCTACCATTACTTGATTATCAGCAACAGTATAGAGCGTAGCACTATCAGCATCTTGAATTTCAAGATTAACTACAGCGGCAAAAGGCAATTCATTTATGGTTACCACTCTCAAAAAAGCAGAGTCTACATTTCCTAAATCAAGCCCATCACCCAATCCATAATACCCGGTTTCTTCCAGATTTTCTAATTGAATCTCCATTGGAATTTCCATTCCCACATAAGCGGTGATCTGACTAGTAGGCTGAAGGTAATTCAGCTGTGAAGGGTCTGATGCATTGGATAAGCCACTTACATCAAAGTTTAGTCTACTGGGAGCAGAAGCAAAAAGGCCTAAAATATTTGAGTTGTTCCGATTTACTTCAATTAATGTTTGTACAGTTTCTCCTTCCTGATTAGGTCCGGGAGTGTTTACATCTGACCCGGCTATTGTCTCGGGATTATTTACTATGTCACCTTTTAAGTCAAATCGGTCGCCACCACTACCGTCATCACCGTTTATTCCGGAAAGATCCAGTTGCACAGGAACCCCAAATGAGTTTCTGAAGTCAAAGGTCATCTTCGGGTTTCCGAACGTGATCCCATCTCTATTTGCTTGGCTGAAGAAATCAATATCTATGGATTGATTACCTACCTGGACTGTATCCTGACCAAATTTTCCATAAATCAGGTTAAACGTTTGATTACCGTAGGTGATGTTGAAGGTTACCTGCTCATTTCCAACCAGGTTATCTGTAGCAGCCAAATCGACAGAAGCATCAAAAATGACAGAAAATGTATTACTGCTACCCCCCGTTAGTTTCGTTTTGTGGTTTACAAGTGTTTGAGTTTGGGTGTCAGTGCCTGGGCCATTAATACTACCTGCCAAAACAACCGGGTTATTGGTGTTAATATTTGTCGTATTCACGATGGTGTATGAGTAGCTTAATGTTCCGGATAGCTGAGAAATTGTTTCAATGGTAAGATCGCCCGTTTCATAAAATAGCGAGTCAATTTGTTCCCCGGTAGCAGGATTGTATGCTAAATCGAATGACTCAAACAAATCGACAGTTCTAGGTGCACCGGCCATAGATGTCGGAGCAGTCAATACGCCACTCTGCACAATGTCATTGATTTGTATGAAATCATTGGGAGCATTGTAGACAATCGTGTCAAAATATTGGAGTGTAATTAACGAGGTTGTATCCTCAATAAATCCAATAGAGTCTGTTTGACTTAGAAGCAAGTCACGCATGACATACGTAGTTTCACCCAAAGGGAAACTGAACACACCAGTAATTGGCTGCATCTCAACATTGTCGAAATCTAAATCCCCAATGTTGCATGCTGCAATCAATGATGCGGAGATTACTATTAACACAAATTTTTTCACCGCTGACAAATTGATCTAAAATTAAGCTTTATTAAATAATATTTTCATTTTTTCGATCAAACCCTGATATCCCCTGTAAACCACCAGTGTGTAATAGGACTATTTGAAGATTTTTTTCAAATTTATCGTTTTTAATCATATCCCAAACGCCAAAAAACGACTTTCCAGTATAAATCGGGTCGAGTTGAATTTTGAAGATTTCTTTAAACCAATTGATAAAATCGATTAATTCAGGTTTAATCTTAGCATAGCCACCAAAATGATAGTCAGTTATTAGTTCATAATTTCGGTTGATTACTTTGTTTCTATTTAACAATACTTCCATTTCTTGATGAATAAAATTGCCTTTTAAACTACTTATTCCGACTATTCTGGATTGATTGGCAGATTTTATCAAGCCAGCCATAGTTCCTCCTGTACCTATTGGTGTTACGACCAAATCATGCGGAACTGTTATTTCTTTCAGTATTTCAGTGCAACCCTTGATAGCTAATTCATTGGTGCCGCCTTCCGGCAAAAAATAATGTTTTGGGAATCTCACTTTTAGTTGATCAGGATTAGTTCTCCAATTTCTAAACGTATTTCTATCCACGAATTGGAACTCCATCCCATTTTCTGAAGCAGTTTTGAGTGTTTCATTACTGAATTCGTGAAGCTCTTCACCCCTGATTATTCCTACTGCTTTGAACCCGTATGCTTTAGCTGCGGCCGCTGTGGCAGCAATATGATTGCTAAAGGCACCCCCCATGGTTACCATTGAATCCAGCCCGTCTTCCTTCATTTTTTGAAGGTTGTACTTGAGCTTTCGCCATTTATTACCCATTATTTCAGAATGTATCAAATCATCCCTCTTCACAAAGAGTTTAATCTCCTTTTCATCGAGCAAAGGATGTTTGAGTTCCTGAGTTGGTGTTGGAAGCTTTACCATCGCTTAAATTTACAGCCATGACTGATGAACCAAACGAAAATGAAGGGGACTTATATGAGCATCACAATATTATCGTGGATGCAGGACAGGAACTTCTCCGAATTGATAAGTTTTTAATGGATCGTCTGCCAAATGTTACCCGAAATAAAGTTCAGGAGGGTATCAAAGATGGATTTGTCAAAGTAAATGGCAATGATGTGAAACCTAACTACAAGGTGCATCCGGGCGATGAAATTTCAGTCATGCTGCCTGAGCCACCAAGAGACGAGGAGTTGGTTCCGGAAGACATACCACTAAATATCGTTTTAGAAGATGAGCACTTGCTAATCGTAAATAAGCCCGCCGGAATGGTTGTGCATCCGGCATACCAAAATTGGTCAGGAACGTTAGTCAATGCGTTAGCCTATCATTTTCAAAATCTTCCTGAAATGAAAGGTAATGATGGAAGGCCGGGATTAGTCCATCGAATAGACAAAGACACCTCAGGGCTACTCGTAATTGCCAAGACAGAAAGGGCTATGAATGGTTTGGCAAAGCAGTTTTTTGATCACAGCATCGAGCGTACCTATTACGCATTGGTTTGGGGTGTTCCGGAAGAAGCGAAAGGAACCATTGATGTTAATGTAGGGAGAAGCTTGAAAGACAGAAGAATTACCGCAGCATTTCCGGAAGGAGATTTTGGCAGGCATGCGGTTACCCACTATGAACTTCTTGAGGATTTAAGGTACGTTTCTTTAATTAAGTGCAACCTGGAGACTGGAAGAACTCATCAAATTCGAGCCCACATGAAATATTTGGGACATCCACTTTTTAATGATCAGACCTATGGCGGATCAGAAATTGTAAAAGGAACAGTCTTTACAAAGTATAAGCAGTTTGTACACAATTGCTTTAAAATGATACCCAGACAAGCATTGCATGCCAAAACCCTGGGGTTTGTTCACCCTATTACTAAAGAGAAGGTTTTTGTTGACTCAGACTTACCGGATGATTTTTCATCTGTGATAGAGAAATGGAAAAACTACATTGATCATCACGACTAAAAAAAAGGCCTTCAAATTTTGAAGGCCCTTTCTTAGTTACATTTTTTTAGCTGCTTTTCTGAGCTCTTTCATTGGGTTGTCGTGCTCTTTGTCCAATCCAATGATTTCAAGCTTGATGTTTCGATACTCAGCATTTAGTTTAAAATCTTCCAATATCTCCAGAATATCCGGATGAATAAAATGTGATCTAGAAGCATCAATGGTAATATCGGAATCATCCGGAAGATGTGATACTGTCTCAATGATGCTCGCCTTATTTAGGAAAGTAAGATTTTCAGAGAGCTCCAATCTAAGCTTCGTTGTACCATTGCTTTCAAGAGTCTCTACAACATATGGTTTTCTGAAGTTATTGTAAAGTATCTGGAAAATACCAACAACCAAACCGAGTAAAATACCAATTAGAAGATCTGTAAATATGATTCCTAAAATGGTCACCATAAACGGAATAAACTCGGACTTTCCTCCAGCATACATTTGCTTAAATAGTGAAGGCTTAGCTAGCTTATACCCAACTACTATAAGAATAGCCGCTAAACTGGATAGAGGGATAAGATTAAGCACATTAGGGATCAGGATCACCGAGATAAGCAATAAGAAACCATGCATGATAGCTGATAGCTTGGTCTTACCACCGGACTGAATGTTTGCAGAACTTCTAACGATTACCTGAGTGACAGGAAGACCTCCAACCATACCGGAACAGATATTACCAACCCCTTGGGCCAAAAGCTCCCTGTTAGTTGGTGTGATTCTTTTCTGTGGATCTAATTTATCAGTTGCTTCCACACACAATAGTGTTTCTAATGAACCAACCACTGCTATGGTGGCGCCTAAGATCAGTACATCTTTCCTTAGCATCGCAGAAGGGTCAAAGAAGGTAAACTGATTAATAAAATCTGTAAAAGATCCGGCAACCGGTAGGCTTACCATGTGTGTTTCGTCAATATATAGTGAAGAGCCATAAAACAGCTGATTGATTATTATCCCTGCTGTTACTACAACTAAAGGACCTTGAATTACCTGAAATATCTTAATTCGCTTCATAAAAGGTCTTTCCCACAAAATGAGAATTACCATGGAAATAACGAATATTACGAGAGCTCCTTCCTGGATATAATTCATCATGTTTATAAGCTCCGAAAAGGTGTTTTCCCCATCTGGTTGGATAAATTCTAAGTCCCCTTCAGGATCAGCATCATATCCCACAGCGTGCGGAATTTGCTTTAGGAAAATAATGATACCTATCGCGGAAAGCATTCCCTTGATAACTGAAGAAGGAAAGTAATATCCGATAATACCAGCCTTGCTGATACCAAGTAGAATTTGAATGATACCACTTACTACGACGGCTGCTAGGAATATTGGAAATGCTTCGAGTTCCTGAATGGCTGAAAGCACGATTACAGCCAGACCGGCTGCAGGCCCACTTACACCGAGTGAAGAACCACTGATGAGGCCAACAATAATACCTCCTACAATTCCTGCTATCACACCTGAGAAAAGCGGAGCGCCTGATGCAAGGGCAATTCCCAAACAAAGTGGGACTGCTACCAAGAAGACCACCACACTGGCAGATAAGTCGTATTTAAAATTTTTGAATATACTGGTTTTATTAGAATTCATTTGATTTATAGTTAGTCAATGAGTAAATAGTTTGAAGTAGATTACTCAAGACAACTCCGGTGGTGGAGTTATGAAATCAATGGAAGGGGATATCCAGTTGGAGTCATGATTACTCGCTACTTTTCTGTTTTCAGAATTGGAGATGTCATGAATGTTTGAAGATTCCTGTGTATGTGTTGTTTTTTCTTTTTCCTTCTCGTTACTTTCTTCATGCTCAGTTTCTGAATCCATTTCAATGGAAATGACGTCTGCTAGCTGAATGGGTACACTTACTTCAGCAAGCATCGCTGCAGAGAGAATAAATGCAAAATACCGTATAATCAGGCTATTTCTCATAGGATAGGTTAGAACCTCCAAATTGATTGAATGGTTCTGATGGCACAAAGACTTACGCAAACCTAGTAATGTAGGTTTTTCCTTGAAAATTTTTCTTTTATTTAAGAAGAGTGTGTACTAAAGTCGATTATTTGGTCAATATACTGCCGATCATTCGCTAAACGAGGAACCTTATGTTGTCCTCCCAGTTTGCCACGGGATTTCATCCAATTATAAAAGGTATTTGGAGGAACCACATGAACGATTGGTTGTTGAAGTGCGATATCTTTATAGCGCTTCGCATCATAATCAGAATTTACTTCACGTAGCTTTTCATCCAGCAGCTTTGTAAATCGTTCCAGATCGTCAGGAGATTTGTTAAACTCAATGATCCACTCATGTCCACCTTTTTTACCTTCACCGAGATATAATGGGCCTGCTGTAAAATTATCAATGGTGGCGTCTGTTCGCTTGCAAGCTTCAGCAATAGCCACCTCAGCATTGTCAATGATTAACTCCTCCCCAAAGGCATTGATAAAGTGTTTGGTTCGTCCGGAAATTTTGATTCTGAATGGGTTGATGCTAGTAAATGTGACCGTGTCACCGATTCGATACCTCCAAAGGCCTGCATTGGTGGTGATGATGATGGCGTAATTCTTTCCGACTTCAACTTCATCCAGCGTAAGTGTTCGTGGGTTTTCACTTTCTAATTCGCTGAATGGAACAAACTCGTAGAAAATACCATAATCCAGCATCAACAGCATGTCTTTGCTGTCTGTCTGATCCTGTATTCCAAAAAATCCTTCCGACGCATTATATGTTTCCATATATCTCATCTTTGAAGAAGGGATTAGTTTTTTGAATAGCTCTTCGTAAGGGGTGAACGAAACAGCGCCATGGAAGAAAACCTCAAGATTTGGCCAGATTTCCAGTATATTCTTGGCATTGTTTCTCTCCAACATCTTTTCAATTAGCACGATCATCCACGTAGGTACACCTGAAATGTTGGTAACATTTTCATTGGAGGTAATATCAACCATCTTGTCAATTTTTTCCTCCCATTCATCCATCAGGGCTATATCCAAACTTGGAGTTCTTACCATTTGCGCCCACCATGGCAGATTCTTCAACAAAACCGCGGAAACATCCCCGTAGTAGGAGTTTGAGTTCTGATTGAATTGATTGATTTGATGGCTACCACCTATGACAAGCCCTTTACCGGCAAACATTTTTGCATCCGGATAATTATTGAAATAGATACTTAAAAGGTCTTTACCTCCTTTGTAATGACAATCATCCAAAGCTTCCGGAGAGACTGGGATAAACTTGCTTCGTGCGTTGGTGGTGCCTGAGGATTTTGCGAACCATTTAATTTCAGAAGGCCAGAGAATATTCTGCTCCCCTTGCATTAATCGCTCGATGAATGGAAATAACCCTTCATAGTTAACGATGGGCACTTTGTTTTTAAAGTGCTCGTAGTTTTCGATAGTCCCAAACCCATATTTTTTACCGTACTCTGTCTTGGAAGCTTTTTTAACCAGATCTTCCAGAAGCTCATTCTGCACTTCATGCGGGTATTTCATGAAAAGCTCAATCTGATGAATGCGCTTTTTCATTACCCAGGACAATATCGAATTGAGCAGTTCCATTTGGCTAAATTAAGAATGGATTTACTATTTCTACTCCTTCAATTTTCTGACTATGCTGTAAATCTTCAGAAAGCAGATATGAACACTTTGCAGACACAGCGCTACTGATAATTAAGCTGTCCCAAAAAGAGAGCTGATTTCTTAGTTGTATATCCATGGCATTTTCAATAATCATCAGATCATTTACAACTAACTCAAAAGATGAGAAAAGTGAAAGTGCCTTCTTTACAAATGCGGTTTTCTGTTGCCTTTTACCAATAAGATTATAGCAAAATTCCTGTACTACTTGTGTAGACCAAACCAATTCGGATTCATTGCTCAATTTCGCGATCAACTCCTGACATACGGTTTGCTTTTTAGGTTCTGTGTTGCTGAATAGGTAAATCAGAATATTGGTGTCTATCAGAATTTTACCTTTCATAAAGGTCCTCTCTTTTGTACTTGACTTTTGTATCAACTTTCAAGTCTTTCCTGATATCTGTCAGCTTATCGATAAACTTTTCCTCTTTAGGATCAACCCTTTTTTGTAGAAATTCCCTGATCATTTCATTGACCGAAGTACCATGCTTTTTGGCATATGCCCTGGCTTTTAAAAGCAGCTCGTCTGATATGGCAAGTGTTACGTTTTTCATGATTCACACATAATATGTGTAAATATACGAGATTCTAAATCTTACGTTTCAATTCGAAATGCTTGCCAAGATATACTTTTCGTACCTGCTCATCATTGGCGAGCTCCTCCGCAGTACCAGCCTTCAGTAGCCTTCCTTCAAACATTAAGTATGCTCTGTCAGTGATTGAAAGGGTTTCGTTCACATTATGGTCTGTGATCAAAATACCTATGTTTTTATTTTTAAGCTGAGCAACGATGGTCTGAATTTCTTCTACTGCAATGGGGTCAACGCCTGCAAATGGCTCGTCCAGCAATACGAAGTTTGGATCCACAGCTAAGGCTCTAGCAATCTCTGTTCGTCTACGCTCTCCCCCTGATAGTACTTGTCCAAGGTTTTTTCGCACATGTGTCAGGCTAAATTCTTCCAGTAAGCTCTCACATTTTTCTTTTTGCTCTTGCTTGGTTTTCCCCGTCATTTCAAGAACCGCCAAAATATTGTCTTCCACGCTTAGTTTTCTAAAAACAGAAGCCTCCTGTGCCAGGTAACCGATTCCTTTTTTGGCCCTTCTGTACATGGGCAGTTCGGTGATATCTTCATGATCCAGATAAATATGCCCTTCATTCGGTTTTATCAGACCTACGATCATGTAGAACGAAGTGGTTTTACCCGCTCCATTAGGACCAAGCAAGCCTACAATCTCTCCAGTATTAACCGAGACAGAAATGTCATTGACGACCTTCCTTTTTTTATATTTCTTAACGAGATGTTCTGCGCGTAATTCCATAAACGAGCTGCAAGTTATGCATCAAATTTTACATCCTTGAGGTTCAAAATCAGTGACTTGTTTCCCAGGTAATTATTTTCCTCCAGATGATAGGCAATGTTAAAAGGTTCACCCACTTTCAAGTCGGCAATTTTATCTGCCATATTGAATCCAATAAACTCAAAAAGCTTGGTACTGTTCTCAGCGTGTACGAACCCCTTTATGTGTTTGTCTTTAATCACTTTTGGAATGGTGTCCACTATTACATTTTTTGTGCCAAAAACAGGCGACATGTTTTGGGGACCAAATGGGCCCATTTGACTCATCACATTATAAGTTTTGAAATTTATTGCCGTCAGAGGAATTTCTGTGTCGATTTCTATTTTCGGAATAAGCTGCTCTGGTAAAATTCGATCACTGACTATCTCTTCAAACCGATTGATAAATTTTTCAACGTTATCAACGGGCAATGTTAATCCTGCAGCATGGGTATGACCACCAAATTGTTCTAACAGGTCAGCGCATTCAGAGATTGCTTCATGCACATCAAATCCATCGACTGATCGGGCAGAACCGGTCGCTTTTCCATTGGATTTCGTGAGAATAATGGTAGGCCTGTGGTAGTGCTCTATGCACCTGGAAGCCACAATTCCTATCACGCCTTTGTGCCAATCTTCTTTGAAGAGGACGGTTGATTTGCGATCACCCGCTAAAGAAGCGATCATTTCCAGCGCTTCGGCAGTTATTGTCTGATCAAACTCACGGCGTTCTTTATTCCGGTCATTTAGATTGTCAGCAAATACATCCGTTTCTTTCGCATCTCCTATGAGGAGGTTTACTGATTCTTTCGCATGGGTTAGCCTTCCGGCAGCATTGATTCGTGGACCAATGGAGAACACCACGTCTGATATGGAAAATTCATTTTTCTTTCCGCTGATCTCAATCAAAGACTTCAGTCCGGCAGAAGGGGACTGATTTAGTTTTTTAAGTCCGTAAAATGCAAGGATCCTGTTTTCATCGACAATAGGCACAATGTCACTGGCGATGCTTACCGCTACTAAATCCAGGTATTCAAAAAGCTTTTCTTTTTCAATGGTGTTTTGCTGGCAAAATCCCTGAAGGAGTTTGAATCCCACTCCACACCCAGATAGCTCTTTGAAAGGGTATTTGCAGTTTTTCTGTTTGGGATCCAATAAGGCAAAAGCTTCAGGTAATTCATCACCCGGTAAGTGGTGATCACAGACTATTAAATCGATTCCTGCTTCTTTAGCCTGTTTTGCCCGATCTATTGCCCGAACTCCACAATCAAGTGCAATGATGAGGTTAAACTCATTTTCGATGGCGTAATCAATTCCCTTTTTTGAAATACCGTACCCTTCGGAGTACCTGTCGGGGATGTAGAATTCGAGATTATCAGTGAATTGTTTGAGAAAAAGATAGATCAAACTAACCGAGGTGGTACCGTCCACATCATAATCACCGTAGATCATGATTTTTTCTTCATTGAAGACAGCCTCTGTCAGTCGGTTGACTGCCTTGTCCATATTGAGCATGAGAAACGGATCATATAAGCGTGACAATGAAGGCCTGAAAAATTCTTTCGCCTCATCGAACGTGTGAATGCCTCTTTGCACTAAAATTTTGGCTAAATAGGCGTTTATATTGATCGCTTTGCTCAGCTGCTCAACAGTATCAGCATCCGGATTTTCTTTATATATCCACCTTTTTTCCATAGTTTAGAAACTTCACAAATATCTCATTTATATGCGAAAGAAAGTTTTAATCGCCCTGATAATCCTCATTGCTGTTGCCGGAATATTTTTTGTGGTGACCTTCAATCAAATGACAGATGAAGTTGAAACGTATGCGCCGATTAAAGAGGGTAAAGAAGATCGAATTGTGTTTTTTGATATTGGTGATGGTGATAGAGAATATCTCGCCCAGTTGATTGACTCCATTCAAAAATGCAACCCGAAGGTTTTAGCTATTGATATCTTTTTTGAAGACTTAAAAGATGCTAGAAAAGACTCACTCTTGATGGCAAGTTTGAATAGCAGCAATATTGTATTAGCAACCAAACATGATGGTTATAGAACCACTAATGTGCATGAAAACTTTTTAGAACAAGTTGATGCCTATGGGTACGCCCAATCAAAGATGAGGGGGAGGTATACTTCAGATGCGGTTTATTTCACAAAAGGCAAAGACAATCACTTTTCAGTGGAAATTGCTAAGATGTACGACCCTGAATTAAATATGGACTATATAAATGAGCGAAGAGATCAGGAAACCGATATCAAGTTTACACGGCTAGAGCATCAATTTAAAATTTACCCCTTCAAAGATTTTGACTTTAATTGCACAGAGATTGAAGGCAAAATTGCTTATATGGGTCCATTCAGCAACAACGAAGATTTACATGTTACAAAAGCAAGGTATCATGAAAAAAGCAAAAAATTTGAAGGTGTTAAAAATGAGCCTGATATGCATGGATCGATAGTGGTAGTCAATCAAGTTTTGATGATATTAGATCAAATAGAATGAGGGAATTATGAAATGAAAATCGCTCTGAATGAAATATGGAATTTTCTCAAGATGGTCAACAGCAAAGAGGAGGGTTGGTCCTACTCACTCTGTGCCGGTAAAGTGAAAATCGATTCGATCACTACTGAGACCATGCTTGCGCTGAAAGACGATGATTCCTATGACACTGAGCTGCTGCCTTCATTATTCACCTTCCGGGAAATTTTGTGGCAACCGGATGTATTCACGGAAGCATCCATGAGTGTGCCTTCTTTACGCATTCTAAAAGCCTTTTGCGATGAAGCTTGCACAGAGTTGGAGCAAAATGACAGAGCTTCCAATCAAATCTATATTCCGCTTATAAAAGGAATTGGAGCATGCAGTGCAAAGGCTATGAAGGCACTGGAAAAAGAGAAAGCAGATGTAAAGAAAATTTTGGGCGATTTTAGAACCTGTGCTTTTCCGGTCATCAAATTTTTCATTTATCACCCCAAAAACAGGCAGGACTATTATCAGGATGCTTTGAATCGCTTGAATTATGCCGTCAAAATAATGCTGACCCAATTTTATGGAAGATATACCGAACTCAAAGACCCGTACTGGAAGGTTTCTTTTTCTAAATCAAAAACAAAAAAAGATACTGAGCCTAAAGAAAAGGAACAATAGCTTTGCAATTCCAGTTTAGCATCAAACATGAGCCCAAAAGCCCAAAAAGAGTTACCGGATAAACGAAGGTTCCTTATAAGAAACCTTTTGAGGGGTTTTCTATGGTTGGCTGTAATTGTGATTGCTTTCATTTATGCCAGAAAAAATTACGATTTCACACTTGAGGCAGTGTTAGGGCCTGTCTATGATCGCCCAACAGTTGTTTATTTCATCTTTCTCGCATCTGAGGTGATTTTTGGGATCATTCCACCTGAGTTTTTTATGATTTGGTCACTGCGTAGCGAGGTGCTTTCCAACTATATCAATAACATCATCGCACTTTCCGCCATTTCGTATGTTGCAGGCATCATTGGTTTTGGAATAGGGGCCTACTTAAAGAACACCCGGTTTTATCGAATCATGAAAATTCGCGTTTTTGGAAAATTCGAGAAACACTTAAACAATTACGGAGGTTTTCTGGTCGTAGTAGCATCACTGACCCCTTTACCTTTCTCGGGGATTGCCATGCTGGTTGGGTCAGTGCATTATTCTTTTAAAAAATATCTATGGTTCTCGCTCTTTCGATTCCTGCGGTTTTTAGCCTATGGGATCGTGATTTGGGAAGCTAACATTATTTAATTCCAATGAAGAAAAAGGGAATTTTACTTGTGAATTTGGGCACACCGGATTCTACTGCAGTATCAGATGTCAGGAAGTATCTAAGAGAGTTTCTAATGGATAAGCGCGTGATTGATATTCCTGCGTTCCCAAGATTTTTGCTGGTACAAGGGATTATAGCCCCCTTTCGTGCCCCCAAGTCTGCCAAAGAATATCGAAAGCTATGGGACGAACGAGGATCACCACTTAAATACTATACGGAAGATATCACTGAGCTTTTGTCCAAAAAATTGTCTGAAGAATACTCAGTGAAATTTGCGATGAGGTATCAAAGTCCTTCATTGGATTCAGTATTAAAAGAATTTCAAGACGAAGAGGTAGCATCACTACACGTCATTCCATTGTTTCCACAGTATGCATCTGCTACATCCGGATCGGTGATTGATAAGGTGATGGAAATCACCAGTAAGTGGCAGATCATTCCCGAAATCACATTCACCTCACAGTTTTTGGAGGAAGAACTCTTCATTGAAACAATCTGTGATCAGGGTAAAAAACTAATGGATGAAGCGGATTACGATCACTACGTTTTTAGCTATCACGGGCTGCCTGAACGACAGATTCGAAAAGGATCTTACGGTGACTACTGTCAGTTAGGTTCGTGCTGTTCCACCCTCAATGAACATAATCGATATTGCTATCGGGCGCAGTGTTTTGAAACTACACGCCTGGTTACAGCCAAGCTGGGAATCAAGCAAGAAGATTATACCGTCTGCTTTCAATCCCGGTTAGGGAAAGACCCATGGGTGAAGCCATACACAGAAGATGTGCTGAAGGAGCTCGCTAAAAATGGCAAGAAAAAGGTACTGGCTTTTTCACCGGCTTTCGTTTCAGATTGTTTGGAAACGACCATCGAGGTAGGTCAGGAATACCATGAAGAATTCCTGGAAGCTGGTGGCGAAGTTTGGGACTTGGTACCCAGTTTGAATGCGGAAGAGAAATGGGTGGAGTGTTTGAAATCCATGGTTCTCAAGTAACTCAAGATTAGGTTTGCTAGCGAGAGCACAATAAGTCACTGAACAACTATTCGCTTCTTGAATCGCTGATTTTGTGTTTCTATGTCAAGAATATAAATGCCGGATTCGATCCCACCCATCTCAAATCTGGTTTGCTGCCATGATTCAATCGTTTTCCCGTTAATGTCCAGGAGTCGGCTATTAACAATCTTCTCCTTAAAATCAATGGTCAATTCCTCAAAAGCTTGTACGGGATTGGGAAAAACTACCGGTTCATCCTTCAAGGTGCTTACTTGGATATAGTTCGTCAATTGTAATGTGTCGGTAATGGAGCCAGTCCTTCCTACTACGGTAACATCAAAAAAGCCGGGCCTAGCATAAGATACATAAACAGTTTCTCCGTTGATCTTACCAGGAATTCCTCCCGGGAGTATCCAGATGAATTCATCATAGGAGCCATTTGCACTCAATGTTAATTGCTCCTGGACCTCTATCAAGGTAGTATCTGCGATTACGACGAGCGGTTCACTAACTGCACAAGCATCGAGCTCATTTGATACATTACTTCTGATGCCGTTCAACATGGAGTAGACATTTTCTCCTGGGCATAATGTAGAACACCCGTCTCTATGTCCGATGACTGTTCCCAGATTACCAAGCGGATGATTATAGCTCTGAAATGGATCTCCCTCCTGGCTGTAAAGCTGATAGGTTAGCAATGACTTTAATGTTTCAATGCTAACAGATGTAGGCGATGCAGTCTCATAATTCCCCAGTAAGCATACTCCGAGGGTGTTGCTGTTGGCACCACAAAAATGTGCACCTCTTACCTGATCCTGGCTTCCGTTACCGGGATCTCTACCGGCGTATAATGTGCCATCTTGAGCGATTAAATAATTGTAGCCAATGTCAGACCACCCGTTTACCTGGGTGTGGTACAGGTAGATATCCCTTACTACCTGGGTGTAATTCATATTCGAATTAGATCCTGCTGAGTGATGCACCACATTGTGAAATACTTCATGAAAGGATCGTGAATAGTTTGGTTCAGGCAGGCCGCTCCTCCAGGTTTCCTGCGGAACAGACGGTGGAGGCTCTTCACAAGGAGCACTTTGTTGTCTTCTAAATTTCGAGGAATTGATGGGTGGCGCTGTGCCGCTTGTTATTAAAAAAATCGTATAATCATAACCACGCGGAGCTTGAATAATGAGTGATTTAGTTGGCTGTGGCAGGGACAAAAAATAGGTTGGAGTGCTAACATCCGCATCACGAGGTATGTGTAGCTCGTTGTTACCGATGATTTTAAAAAGTCCTTCCCGATCAGATTTGATTGCAATAGCGGTAATAAAATCAATCGATCGCAATGTAAAAACAGTATCACTGCTTTGCGTTTGATAGGATTCCACAAACGGACTTTTATAGATGAGTTTTTGTCCGTCTACAGCAAAGGATGACACCAGTAAGGTGAGAAAAATTAGCTTTTGCTTCATTCAGATTATGAAACGCAATTATGGGAAAATCATTCTGTTCTGCTGCATAGAATTTTAATATTCCAGGAGTTCTTCATCTTCCCATTGAAACTCAAAATTGGAAGTCTTGCGCTCTACGCGTTGCATGTTCCAGTAAAGCACAATCCACAAAGAACAAAAGATGACGATAATACTGAGAATAAATAAAGTGCCTCCATCATCATTTACAATAAAACCCAGTTTAGTAAAGTGTAGGAAGTTAGCAGCACTGATAATGCTTAAGGAAATGATAGCTCCGATTATGTAATAATTGGTGAGAAGGAAAATAGTTGATACGGTTTCAATGGAAGCGATTAAATATCGTCCCCATGGTTCCCATCCGATCTGTTCAAAAATCCACACACTTTCCTCTGAACCACTAAACTTGAATGGGAGCGTTTGAGCCAGGATGATTGCAACAATCAGTCGAGGAATGATGTGAACCAAATCCTTGGTTTTAAACGAATGAAATATGGGCCTCACCTTCATGGTTTTAAGGTTAAAGTTAGATGTCTAAAGTATCGCATTTCATCCACTAACACCATATGGCGCTCGGCCTTTCATGACTATTTGGAATCCACAAGACAAGTTGTTGCTATTTCAATCTGCTTAGATGGGTTTTGAGCCTTAATACGGGCGTCACTTTACCCGAAAAGATGAAAAGCTGGTAAGGTGCGCGGATCGGATTAGGTGGTCATTCTAAATCTAATATGATTTTAAGACTCCTTCTAATTGAAGTCCGATTGCCCATTGACAAAGTGCCTAACTTTCGAATCAATCGCCGGTTATCTATTGATCGAATCTGATCTACTATAACCCATGATTTCGATTTCAAACCATTTTCAGCTGACGGATCAATCTTTACTTTGGTGATTTCTGATTGAGATGTCTTGGACGTTACAGGGCAGATTAATGTGGAATCGCTCAGGTTATTAATCAGATTTGTTTGAACTATAAGAATTGGCCTTACTTTCCCGATTTCGGTTCCTCTTTGAGGGTTTAAATTGGCAAGCCAAATATCAAAATGCCTAATGTTTAATTCCATTCATCCTTTAAATTTTCCAACCCTTCATTTGACAGATGATCATACTCATCTATAATCTCTCGATTTAAATTTCGATCTTCATTAATTTCTTTTGCTAGCTGTTCTTTAAGCTCTTCACGTTCTTTTTTCCTTGTATACTCCATCACAGCCTCCATTACATAGCCGCTTCGGTTTTTATCCATTGCCTTTCTGTATTTCTCTACTTTCTCATAGACATCATCCGGTATTTTTAAGCTAATCGTTTTCATTGGGAATTACAATTGGTAGACTAAAAGTAATACGAATTTCAATACCAACAAGTTTTTCTGCCAACCTGTCAGTTTTGTAGCTCTGGAACAGAATTTGAGTTTAGGGCTCTGAGTAACATAAAAATTGGATTCAGACGATGGCAGAGAAAGGTACAATCTCAATACACACGGAAAATATATTTCCGATCATTAAGAAATTCTTGTATTCTGATCACGAAATCTTTCTTCGTGAGTTGGTTTCAAACGCAGTAGATGCTTCCCAAAAGATCAAGCAGCTTGCATCACTTGGTGAATACTCAGGAGAGCTCGGAGACTTGACTGTCGAAGTGTCATTCGATAAAAAGAAGAAAACCATTACGGTTTCCGATAATGGTATCGGCATGACAGCCGATGAGATCAAGAAATACATCAACCAGATTGCATTCTCCGGTGCAACTGAGTTTGTAGAGAAATACAAAGACAATGCGGACAACCAGCAGATCATTGGTCATTTTGGTCTGGGTTTCTACTCAGCTTTCATGGTAGCGAAAAAAGTAGAGATCGATACGCTCTCTCACCAGGAAGGCGCTGAGCCGGCACACTGGTCATGTACCGGCGATACGGACTTTGAGATTAAAAAAGGCAAAAGAAAAACCAGAGGAACAGACATTACCCTTCACATAGCGGATGATTCAGAGGAATTCCTGGATGAACACAGAATCCAGGGAATACTGGAGAAATATTCCAAATTCTTGCCAATTCCGATCAAGTTTGGTCAGAAGGACAATCAGGTAGAGGACGGTAAAGACAAAGACGGTAATCCGAAATACAAAACGCAAAAAGTTGATAACATCATCAACGATACCGATCCTATCTGGACGAAATCGCCAAGCGACCTGAAGGATCAGGGTTACCTGGATTTTTATAAAACCTTATATCCGTTTAGTGAAGATCCATTGTTCTGGATTCACCTAAACGTGGATTATCCATTCAACCTGACAGGAGTTCTTTATTTCCCTAAGTTGAAAAAGGATTTTGAAATACAGAAAAACAAAATTCAACTGTACTCCAGACAGGTCTTCATTACCGATGAGGTGAAAGATGTGGTGCCTGAATTCTTGCAGTTGCTACACGGAGTAATTGACTCTCCGGACATTCCATTGAATGTTTCCAGAAGTTACTTGCAGTCCGATTCAAACGTGAAAAAGATCAATGGATACATCACAAAAAAAGTAGCAGATAAGCTTGGAGAGCTTTTCAAAAACGATAGAAAAGGATACGAGGAGAAGTGGGAAGACATTGGCGTATTTGTAAAATACGGAATGATCTCAGAGGAGAAGTTTGATGAAAAGGCCAAAGATTTTGCTTTGGTTAAGAACATGGAGGGCAAATACTTCACTACAGAGGAGTATAAAAAGCACATCGAAGCTAACCAGACAAACAAGGACAAAAACGTGGTGGCGCTTTACACGACCAACAAGGATAAGCAGCATGGCTACATCGAAACAGCTAAGAAGCGAAGCTATGATGTGATTGAATTAAGCGGTCCGATTGACAGCCACTTCATCAGCCATCTGGAGCAGAAAAACGAAAAATTCCAGCTTCAACGAGTAGATGCTGATGTGATTGATAAGCTGATCGATAAAGACGAAAAGAAAGAATCAGTGCTTTCAGAGAAAGAGCAGGAGTCAATCAAAGAGATCTTTGAAAAAGCAATCAACAATAAAAACAACAGTGTGGCTGTTCAGCCGATGGCGACAGACGATCTCCCGGTGACCATCACGTTACCGGAGTTTATGCGTCGGATGAAAGACATGCAAGCGACAGGAGGTGGCCCAATGATGTTTGGCGACATGCCGATGACATTGTCAGTGGCTGTGAACGCCAACCATGCGATGACCAAGAAGATTCTGGAGGCTGACTCTGACGAAGCGAAGCAGAAGCTTGCGAAGCAGGCGTATGATCTGGCACTGCTTTCTCAAGGCATGCTGGAAGGAAAAGATCTGACAGACTTTGTGAATCGAAGTGTGGAGTTGAGCTTGGCATAAAATTAGAAGTCACCCTGAACTTGTTTCAGGGTCTTCTTCAAGAGATGCTATGCCTATACTCAGCAGAGTATATGAAAAATAAACCCGCTCAATCAAGCGGGTTTTTTTATTTTCTGACCACCCATCAAACCCTGCTTTTTTCTCCTTGTTCTATTTCTTAGATTAGTCCTCTTAAAAATCAAGAATATGAAGAAGCACCTCACCTTACTTTTAACGATTATTTCCTTTTGGTCTTTTGCACAGGTAGACATGGCCTATTATCTGCCGGAAGGCGTATCCTACAATCCTGATATACCTACTCCACAAGAAGTTTTGGGCTACCATCCCGGAGAATGGCACGTGAGCCATGACCAATTGCTTTATTATATGCGAGAAGTTTCTGCAGCTTCTGATCGAATGATGATGCAGGAAATTGGTCGCACCTACGAGGGTAGACCTCTGGTGCATATCACAGTTTCCAGTCCTGTAAACCTTGCCAACCTGGAACAGATTAAAGCTGACCATAAAAAATTAACAGATCCATCCGCATCCGGTGCTTTAACTACCGATGAGATGCCCATTGTGATGTGGTTGGGATACTCGGTGCATGGAAATGAAGCCAGTGGGTCGAATGCTTCGCTGCTTACCGCCTATTATCTGGCTGCAGCAATAGGTCCTGAAATTGACGAGATGCTTGAAAACTCCATCATCATTCTGGACCCATCATTCAACCCGGACGGGCTACACCGATTCTCTACGTGGGTAAACATGCACCGATCACATGTGATCAATCCTGATCCAAATGACAGAGAGTACGATGAAGCATGGCCGGGCGGAAGAACGAACCATTATTGGTTTGACTTGAACAGAGACTGGTTGCCACTTCAGCACCCGGAATCCAGGGCAAGGATTGCACGGTTTCATGAGTGGAAACCAAATATTCTGACGGACCATCATGAAATGGGCACAAATTCTACCTTCTTTTTCCAACCGGGAATTCCAGCGAGGAAATTTCCATGGACACCAGACAAGAATGTGGAATTGACACACAAGATGGCAGCATTTCATGCCAAATACCTCGACGATATTGGGTCATTATACTACAGCGAAGAAAGTTTTGACGATTTCTATATTGGCAAAGGATCTACCTATCCCGATGTGAATGGAAGTGTAGGAATTTTATTTGAGCAAGCCAGTTCTCGGGGACATGCTCAGGAAAATGATTATGGCATACTGACCTTCCCGATGGCTGTTAGAAATCACTTCACGGCTTCCCTTTCAACGCTCGCTTCAGGAATCGCTCATCGCAAAGAATTCCTGGACTATCAGCGAGAATTCTATCAGGGGGCACGCAATCTGGCATCCCGAGATGCGGTGAAGGCCTATGTTTTTGGCTCTGATAAAGATCCTTATAGAAATTACGAATTGGCTAAAATGCTCATCCAACATGAAATCGACGTGTATGCGCTGAGTAGTGACCTAAATAAAGGAGGTGAATCCTTTAAAAAGGATAATGCATTTGTTGTTCCAATGAATCAGGAGCAGTATCGCTTGGCCAAAGCGATCTTTGAAACACGTACGACATTTAACGACAGCCTCTTTTATGATGTGTCTACCTGGACCATGCCGTTGGCATTTAATCTGCCTTACGCAGAACTGAACAGTAAAGACATGGGTGCTATAAGCCTGGGCAATCCGGTTGAATCGGTTGATATGCCAACTGGTGCATTGCTAGGAGAAAAGGGAGCTTATGCGTATGCCATCGAGCCTTATGGATACCTTTCATTTAAAGCGATCAATCGTCTGCTCAGCAGGAAAGTCGTAGTACAGATGCTAAATGAAGTACATAACGACGGCACCAGAACTTACCCAAGAGGTACAATGATCATTCCTGTCGGGGTGCAGGAAAATAAGCGTGCACTGATCGAACAAACCATAGATGAAATAGTGAGGGAAGATGCAGTGAATGTCTACTCACTTAATACAGGCCTGGCCCGATCAGGTGTAGATCTTGGAAGTAGAAGCAACTCCACGATGAAAGAGCCGAAAATTGCTGTGTTGGTAGAAGGAGGAGTGAGCAGCTATGAGGCTGGTGAGGTATGGCACCTCTTGGATCAGCGTTATAAAATGAAGGTCACTTTGCTACCGGTAGATCGTCTCAGCAGGGATTTATCAAGATACAATCGAATCATCATCCCAAATATGTGGGGAGGGGCTAGTGAATCGCAGAAGAAAAACCTAAAAGAATGGATCTCCCAGGGCGGTGTTGTTATCGCCTGGAAAAATGGTGGGAAGTGGTTGGCTGATTCTGAGATTACAGGAGTGACTTTTAAGAATGGTGACGATGACGAGGAGAAAGAAGAGCCATTTAAAGCCTATGAAAATCTGGATGAAGAGCGTGGTGCTCAGGTAACAGGAGGCTCTATTTTTGAAGCGAAAGTAGATTTAACGCACCCGTTGGCGTATGGGATGCAAAGTGATCGAATGGCACTTTTTAGAAACCACAATTTGGTAATGGAGAAATCCAAGAACGCGTACGCTAATCCATTTGTTTATACTGAAAGTCCGCTGCTCTCGGGGTATGTCTCTGAGGAGAACCTGGAACGATTTAAAAATTCGCCTGCAGTGACCGTTTCTAATGTAGGTAGAGGAAAAGTGATTACTTTGGCGGATAATCCGAATTTCAGAGCATTCTGGTACGGAACCAATAAAATCTTCATGAATGCGTTGTTTTTTGGAGAAGCAATTAGCCGTGGTGCCGGAGAATAATAAACGATACACAGCTGGATGAAAATTCAGATTAAAATATTAATAATAGTTAGCCTCATGTTTATGGGGCTTTCTGTTTTTGCTCAGGATGGGGAGTCGCTAGAAGACATATTCAAGGTCGACTATGATACACCACTCACGCTTGATTTAGAAGCAGAAGAGAAGGAAGACGCAGAAATAGAGCCGGTCAAACAAAAGAAAAAGAAGAAAAAGAAAAACGTCTACTTTGGGATCAAAACAAAAAAAGCATTCGCGCGATCCGGATTTGGTAATGACGTCATCTTTGAGATTTTTAATGTTCTAAAAGAATACGAAGGTCCGCCGGAATATGCCTCGGACTTTTATTGGTTTGATTATAAGAAAAAGAAAATCATCAACTCCTTACGTGTAGACAAGCGCAATGCCGGAGTGCTACATGGACCGTACAAAAAAATGCTCGGAGACCAGGTAATCGAGGAGGGTTGGTACTATAGAGGACTCAAACATAGAAGGTGGGTGCGGTTCAACAGGCATGACATTCTTCAGGATAAATCTTACTGGTGGAAAGGTTGGCCTCAAGAATCGAAATTGGCCTATTATGACTTTAAGAAAACCAAATTGAAAGAGGTGATTCCGGTTCATTTTGGAGAACGAGATGGTGAGTACTGGGCCTTCCACGAAGATGGATCAGTGGCAGTTCGTGGTAATTATAAATTTGGTCATAAAGTTGAATTATGGAGAGAGTATTATGATGGAGGCCGTGTAAAAAGGGAAGTCATGTATCCGAAAGATCCTTTCAATTTTGAGTTTGACCCATACATTGTGAGGGAGTGGGATAGCAAGGGAACGCTGATCTATGACCGAAGTAAGTTTTTAAAAAGCAGGCGTTAAAGCTTCAATTCCATTTGCACATTACATCGTGCATAGGGAGAGCAATATCCTTCCACATCCTTAAATCCCAATTTCTTATACAAGTTGATGGCTGGTTTTAACACAGTGTTTGTTTCGAGATAAATGGTGTCTGCTCCAAGTTCTTTCGCTTTTTCAATGGTTGCCAGGCCTATTTTCCAGCCGATTTTCTTTCCCTGAGCCTCAGGGGAAACAGCCATCTTCGCCAACTCAAAGGTTTTGTCTTTCATTTTAATCAGCGCACAGGTTCCTATGGGGTTTCCATTTAATGTAGCAATTAAAATAGCTCCTCCTTTGTCCAGAATGTAGCCTTGAGGATCGCTGAGCATGTGTCTGTCTGAATCCTCCATCTCAAAGTATTGATTGATCCATGCCTCATTTAATTCCTTGAATGCCTGAGCATGTTTGGGTAGGTAGTTAGTGATTTCAATCATCGTTGATAACTATAGAACAGTCCTAAAACCATTACTATAACCGCCAAGATGCCAATATTAATTCCCACAGTCAGTGAAAGCAACAAAAAAACTGTCAACCACCATAAAGGAAAAGCAATCAATCCGATGGATAATTTGAACGTTGCATGAAAAACCACATCATCCGTTTTTCGAAGTTTTCTACCGATAATATAGAATGGTAAGGGATTCAGAAATCTTGCTAGTCGGTGTTTTTTAGGCTTCCTTTTTACATAAGAGGTTTCTTTGATATTCAGGTTTTTCAGCTCATCGAATGACAATGCTTCATGTTTTCGCTGAAAGATCAATTGCTTCCTTTCTTCATAGTCAGCAGTTTCCTCGGGTATCACCAGTGTTAACTTCATTGCCTTGCTGATTGCCTCTCGCATGGCTATTAAGCCCTTTGCCTGCTGCTGTTCAAAACCTGAAACAAACGGACTAACTGCAACGGGCTCTCCGAACTTGATCAACACCGTGGATTGAGATTTTCGATGCTCGAAGAAATTTAGCCCAACGGGCAATATGTGAAGCTTTTCATCTAACTGAAGCTGAGATTGTATGGCAAGACGGGCAGCTCCCTTGGTCAGTGGTCTCAAATAGTATTCTTTTCCGTGATTGCCCTCAGCAAATATGAGTACCGATTGGTTTTGCTTAAAAATATTGAAGCATGCATCGAAGACCTGATCATTTTGGGAGAGCTTGGAATAGCCGTCTCGAATACGATAGATCGGCATCATATTTATCAGCTTCAATAGTGGACTTGTCCACTTGTTGAATACGTCTGAGCGGGTTAAATAATGAAGTGGAATTGGGATGAAAGCTCCTACAAGTAAAGGATCTAATAGTGCATTTTGATGGTTGGGAGTAACAAGAAGGGGTACATTTTTTGGTACATTCTCAATCCCCTCAATCTTTATTTTATGGAAATACAACCGAAGCGAAAAACGCATGAGCAACCTAATACATGCGTAGACCACATTCATTTTACACCAGCTCTTCAGTATTGATCAATGTCAACTTCACTTTATCAATTCGATTCTCCTCCATGGTGAAAATCGTAATAATAAATGGAGGTATCTCTATCACCTCATTAACTTCAGGTATGTCTTCATGGTAAGCGAAAATAAGTCCTCCAAGGGTGTCGTATTCTCCCTCGGGAAGAGAAAGTTCGTATCGATCATTGAGGTAGTCGATTTCATGCCGGGCACTGAAGATAAAGTTGTATTCGTCCAACTGCTGCTCAGTTAAATACTCATCGTCATGCTCATCACGGATCTCGCCAAATATCTCCTCAATCACATCTTCAATACTCACCAGACCTGATGTTCCCCCGTATTCATCTACCACCAAAGCCAAACTCTTTCGATCCGTGATGAACTGAATCAAAAGCTCATTTGCAAGCATGGTCTCCGGCACGATTGGAATTTCTGTTAAAATATTTTTTACCTCATCCGGTTTTTTAAACAACTCCAACGCATGGCAGTAGCCAATCACCTCATCGATTGATTCCTTGTAAACGAGAATCTTTGAATGTCCGCTTTCAACAAACTGTTTTTTTAGATCTTCTATGGGATCGTTAACATCTACAGCGATAATTTCTGTTCTTGGGATCATGCATTCCCGCACCTTGATAGTCTTAAACTCAATGGCATTATTGAAAATCTTCGCATCAATCTCCGCTTCCTCCTCATCTTTAATGTTGAGAATGTTGTTTTTGATGTAATTATTTAAATCCGTCAGACCAAAAACCGGCTTTTCATCCGAAAGCCTATAACCGAACATCCAGATAAATACCGATGAAATTTTAACGATTAGAAAGACTACCGGATACATTAACACATAGATGACTCCCATTGGGATGGCAAACAGTCTAAGTGAAAAGTCCGGATTGATCAGGAAGAGACTCTTTGGAAGAAATTCTGCTGTAAGCAGCACCAGGGCTGTCGAAAGTACAGATTGAATGATAAGCACCAATACATCGGAGGAGGAACCAATGAACATTTCCAAAAATGAAGCTACCCAGGGTTCAAGGAGTCCAGCCATGTAAATACCATAAAGTACCAGGGCAATGTTATTTCCTACCAGCATGGTGGCCAGAAACTGAGATTGATTTCCTGTAAACAGTGCTAAAATACGTCCGGCAAAGGTGCCTTTCTTCTTTAGTACTTCTATGTGGAGCTTGTCAGCCGACACAAACGCTATTTCCATTCCTGAAAAAAACGCTGAGAAGAATAAACAGAGAAGTATGATCAAATAGGGGAGCGGATCATCCATGCTTTCGCTTCTTTTTCTTTTGTTTGTTGGAAGACTTTTTTAGTGCTTCCTTCTCTCGGGTTTGTCTTTGGCCTTTGCGATATCCGTATAAAAATAAGAGGGTCAGACTAAACATAAAAATCCAATAGGACTCTGCCAACCCTACAACTATTGCTTGGTCTACTCCTACAATGAAGGTAACGAATACAAGAACGAATAAAATGATATCGAACAGTTTCATTGTTTTTTCGGTCGTGGAGTTAGCGGAATATCTCTTTGTTGGGATCTGTTTGGATCATCTTCGAGTGTAAACGTTCCACTAGGTTTTAAGATTCTATATTCAGTAAAATCCTGATTAGACTCCATTCCTTCTCCGGTATGCACTTCATCTTCAGACTTGATGGTCACAAACTTTTCCGTGTAAAATTTTTCCTCTCTTTGACTCCAGAATAACTCTTCGGTCTTTAATTCATCATTCTTAGCTAAACTCTTCACAATGACATTGCCTTCAGCGCGATAGAGGTTTTCCTCTTGAGTAAAATAAACATAGTTAGCCCTAAAATAGCTTGTGACCTGTCCTTTGCTATTGAACCATTCGACATAGAACCCTTCCGGCCACTCCTGGTCTCCGTTCTCGAAATTATTCTGAACGTCTGAATTAAGTTTCATGACCACAATCCCTGAGTCGCTTACAAATGTGATAGAGCTATCCATAGATGAAAGTGGACCTTCGTATAAAGGCGCATCAATCAGATCTTTACGCTGACTGCATGCCAGGAGCACCACCCATAGGATAATAAAGAAAAAGCGACCTTGAAACGCTTTCAAGGTCGCAATTATGTGTATCGTTAGCTTGATATTAGTTTGCAGGTCTTCTTTCAAGTGCAACAGTCACATTGATCCAACATCCGATGGTAATAGACTGACCCTCTTCCATATTTTCATTGAAGATATCCTCAATCGATGGGAACTGAGCTTTTGCAGCAGCCATAGCTTGTGAGTTACCAGCCTTTTTGTATTCATTGTATGCAGCAATAAAAACAGCTCGGTCTTGTACCTGGCTTTTTTCCTCTTTGCAGATGTCGAAACTACTCATATATAAGTCACCAATAAGCTTGTACGCATCTTTATAAGAAGGATCGAATGAAAGTGCTCTTCTAGCACTGTTTCTTGCGGTAGACTTTTGACCATTCTTCATATGAATTCGGGCAATGTTCACGTACATTTCAGCTTTCTCAGAGTTGTCATCAGTCAGTCCAGCCGCTTCCCCGAAATATTCAATTGCTTTTGCATCGTTACCATCTTGTCCGTTTTTCTGTGCCATGAATTTAGCAACACCGTATGTGGGTTCGTTTGCTTGCACAATTCCTGCTGCTTTCAAAGCAAGTGGACTATCTAAACACTTACCTTTCAACATTAGTCCAAAAATCTTTTTAGCCATGTTCAGATCATCGCCATCATCAAGTTTAGGACCTAGTCTCTCCTCTACGAAATCACAGCTAATCTCAACCTTCGTTGCAGTTAAAAGTCTGTCAACTAGATCTGCAGAACTGTCTATTTTTTTGCGTTGAGATTCACTAGCATTCTGTTTTTGCTTAGCCAAAGCTTCGGATATTTCGGAATAAGTATTAATAACTATTTCATCCGTAAGTCTTTTATACAAGTAGTTCTTGTACACCATGTCCATATAAGCAACTAAAGAACCTCTTCTCAGGTCAGAGCCATTCAATTCAAATGCTTCTTTGAAGTATTCATAAACATTGAAGTACTGCTCTTTATCCTTTCTGTAAAAGCTATATGCATATATTGCTTTTCTCTCTTGTATATCTGCTTTGTCTTCCGGATACACTTCCATCCTTTTGTCAAAGAGTCTCAAACCTTTTTGAATGTACTCTTCTTTTTTTGCTGCATCAGTCTCTTTTTCTGCTAATGCTTGATAGATATCCACTCCATTTATATAAATGGAAGGATTAAGGTCTGGAGTGTTTTCAAGGAGCCAATTGAGAGGCGCTAAAGCTGCTTCATAATTTTTGGCCTTTTTGGCATCCGTGTAAAGAACATTCTTTTCTTTGGCTATATCCACCTGCTCTCCCCAGTTCCAGCCATTTTGGGCGTTAGCTCCTATAGCGATTGATAGGAAAAAAGTTAACCCGAGTATTTTAGTAATCGTCTTCATAACTCACATTTTGCTAGTCATACTTTCTTTTTATGAACCATCTGTCGTTAATGGTTGCCCCTATAACAACTTTATAATAGGTTTCCTTAATAAGTCCATTAGATGATTCTCCAAGCTGGCCATATTTAAAGGCAACATCTAAACTTGAAAAGCCACTAACTGGTAAAGAGGCACCAAAATTAATACCAAAATCTATAAGTGCCTGATCATTTACGATATATGGCAATTTCTGATAGTTAAAACCTGCCGCATATTTGATGCGTCTCCAATACGAATTAACGTCATCATAGTCCGGAGTGTACTCTCCCCCCACTGCAATCTTGAATGAATTGTTGTACAATGCAGTAGGACTTCCGGCCTTACTCCATCCACTAAATTCCATATCAGCCCCGATGGTATAGTGGTTTAGCTTCTGATAAGAAACGCCAAAACCAAATGTTTGAGGTAAGTCAAACTGAATACTTTCTGTTCCAACTTCAACAGTTTCCAGCTCAGATCCTGAAGTAGACAAGCGAATCAATGAAAGTTCTGAATTGCCATTGATTGGACTCTTTGGAGAATAGGTAGCCCCAAAATTCAAATATTTTTCTTCGGTCATTTTGTGACGATAGCCCAGGCCAAAAAGAAAATTGAAGTCAGAATATGACTCTAATTCTTCATAAGTAGCAGCACTAAAAGGAACATCTGTGCCACCAATTGAGATAATGGATGTCTTTTTGATAGACCCGAATGTGTAATTCATCTTTAGGCCCACTAACAGCTTTTCTTTTATTCTGAAACCATTCGACCAATAGAAATTGGTCAATCCACCTTCTCCTCTGTTATCGGACACCTGACTAACAGAGCCATTGGTTCCGGGTATTTCTCCCTCCGAAAAAGTATTATAGCTTACTGAGCTGTAGGGAAGTATTCCAAATGAAGACGACCACTTTCCGGCCATGATTGGAAAAGCATAACCCAAGAAACGCAAACCACCATCAGTTCCGCTCCCGGAAATGTCTTCTCCGGAAAAATTTCTTCGGTCTACATTTAAGCCCAGCTGAAATGTGCTAAATGTATTATATACGAGGTTTGCCGGGTTTTGACTATTAATGTGCCAGATGGTTGGAGTGCCTATTCCTATTTCACCTTGCGCCACATTATTAGGCATACCTTGGTGGTTTAAGCTACCAAGGCCCTGAAATGAGTATACTGACTGTGACTGAGCTAACTGCCCAAACAATAAACAACAGGCAATCCCAGCTATTATCCTTTTCATTACTACTGATACTTCCAAATTCGGTATAGACCCTTCTGCACAATTTTTGAGCCAGCAAAGATGTGAGCTTTTAGTTTGGATTCAAAGAAATGAGCGTCTCCGCCTGAGATAATCGTGTTAAGACTTGTGAAATCTTTACTTAATGTCCTTAAAACGCCATTTATTTCATGAATAATCCCCCAAAAAGATCCACTGTAAAGGCATTCTTTTGTTGTTTTTCCCAGGTCGCCGGAGGCTAATGTTTGCCACTCTTCTGAAATATCCGGGAGCTGATCTGTAAAATGAGACATGGCATTCATTCGCATTCTCAACCCGGGGGAAATAATTCCACCCCGAAACACTCCCGTTTTATCTATCAGGTCAATGGTCATGCACGTTCCAAAATCAATGACCAAGTTGTCTTTATCAGGAAACAGTTCATGAGCTCCCACAGCCGCAGCAATTCGATCAGCCCCTAAGGTTTCAGGAGTTTCATAATCTAACCTAATGGGCAAAGGAGTTTTATGGCTTAAAATGATCGTCTCGGGTCTTCCAAGAATATCAGCAGGTAATTTCCTAACCGAGGAAATGATCATAGGAGATGATTCATGTAATGAAGCGAGCTCCTTGAAGTCTGAGACTTTTTCAGTAGTGCTAAATTGACCGTCAATAACTTGCGTTATTTTAATGGAGCTGTTCCCAACATCAACTAATATTACTTCAGTATTATTTGTCACAACGCAAAGGAAATGAAAAAATCCACCTATCGTGTAATCGGTGCTATGGCAGGATCCTCAATGGATGGATTAGATCTTGCTTTGGTTAAGTTTAATTGTGATGAAGTAGGCTGGGGTTTTGAACTGCTTGATGGCACGACGATACCTTATCATAAAGAATTGGAAGAACGTCTGAGTAAATCACCGGTGCTTACTCATCAGGATCAATTAAAGCTGGATGATGATTTTGGGCAGTGGATTTCTAACCAAATTATCACTTTTGGAATTCATCAAGTTGATTTATTGGCTATCCACGGTCACACTGTAATTCATGAACCTAAGAAGGGAATTAGCTGGCAATTGGGCAATGGTGAATTGATCGCAAAAAATACACGAGCAACAACAGTTACTGATTTTAGAGCTGAGGACATAAGATTGGGTGGGCAGGGAGCACCATTGGTGCCTTTCGGTGACTTTCATTTGTTCCCGGATTATGATGCATGTCTTAACCTCGGTGGAATTTGCAATGTTTCCATAAAAAAGAACCAAACGGCCTGGGATATATGTCCATGCAACCAGGTTTTGAATTACTTCTCAAATCAGCTCGGGCAAGAATATGATAAAGATGGTAGGTTAGCTAAAGCGGGAGAGTTTGATCTTGATTTTTATAATCAGTTAACTCAATTAAACTTTTTTTCAGAAGCGCCACCGAAATCATTAGCCAATAATTACCTGAAAGAAGAATTTTTATCATCTATTGATCCCATTCAAGGCTTGCATACCTATAGTCATTTCATTGCCAGGCAGATCAGCAAGGACCTCAAAAACAAGGGAAACAGACTGCTAGTTACCGGAGGCGGGGCATTTAACACTTATTTAATTGACCTTTTGAAGAAAGAGCTTTCTTCTTGGGAGATCATTGTTCCGGATCCAAAACTTGTTGAGTTTAAAGAAGCTATTGTCTTTGCGTTTTTAGGCTTAAAACGGCTGATAGGGGAGGTGAACGTGCTTTCTTCTACTACGGGGGCTTCAGAAGACAGCTCATCTGGTGTGATTCATCTTCCGTAATGATTAGATTTGCGCCCTCAAAATATTCAACAACTCACAATGAAAGAACTCCTTAACAAATTTGAAAATAAGAAACCTGAAATTGTTTTTGAATGGTCAGATCCTGAAACCGATGCTGAAGGCTGGGTTGTCATCAACTCATTAAGAGGTGGAGCTGCCGGTGGTGGTACTCGGATGAGAAAAGGTCTGGATAAGCGGGAAGTTGAATCCCTGGCTAAAACCATGGAAATTAAGTTCACGGTTTCAGGCCCGCAGATCGGTGGAGCAAAATCAGGGATTAATTTCGATCCTAATGACCCACGAAAAGAAGGAGTGCTAAAAAGATGGTACCATGCGGTGTACCCTCTTTTAAAGAACTATTATGGCACAGGTGGTGATCTAAACGTAGATGAGATTCATGAAGTAATTCCAATTACCGAGGACTTTGGTCTTTGGCACCCACAGGAAGGGATAGTAAATGGACATTATAATCCTCGTAAGCCCACAAAAATCCATATGCTAGGCCGCTTAAGACAAGGTGTTTCAAAAGTATTGGAGGATCAGGAATACGTGCCTGACTCGCCGAAGAAATATGTGGTGGCTGACATGATCACCGGATATGGTGTAGCTGAGGCAGTAAGACATTATTATCAGATTTGGGGAGGAGACATCACAGAAAAAAGAGCAATCATCCAGGGATGGGGAAATGTAGGGTCCACTGCTGCACTCTACCTTGCCAAATACGGAGTGAAAATAGTTGGCATCATTGATCGGGTAGGTGGGCTTATAAACCCTGATGGCTACTCGTTGGATGAGATCAAGAAGCTTTTCCATGACAAAGAAGGAAATAAGCTTGTCGCAGATAATCTTATCCCTTTTGAAGAGGTGAATCAGAAAATTTGGGAGATGGGCGCAGAGGTATTTATTCCTGCAGCTGCCTCTAGATTGGTATCAAAGGATCAGGCGGAGGCGATGATTAATAATGACTTGGAAGTTGTGTCTTGTGGTGCTAACGTTCCATTTAATGATACGGAAATTTTCTACGGACCAATTGCGGAATTTGTTGATAAGAAGGTTTCTCTTTTACCGGATTTCATCGCAAACTGTGGCATGGCAAGAACATTTGCATTCTTAATGGATCCAAAAAATGATGATGTGCTTACAGATGCAGATATCTTTAATGACTGCTCTAAAACGATTGGAAATGCCTTACAGGCTGTCCACAAAGAGAATAACACCCGTGTAAACCTTGCTGAAACCGCTTTTACTATTTCATTAAATAAGCTGGTATAAGTTAAAGTAGGTTTGTTTTTCTCTTTGCTAATGATAACTTAGTATTAATCTGTAACGCCTAAGGATGATCCAAAGAATTCTTGTTGCTTGTTTGTTCATGTGCACGATCGCGTTTGCCAACGCAAGCGATAATGTGCCTATACAAGATCAACAGGAAACGCACCAAACATTGGATCATGATACGGGCGATGAAGATGGTCATGCTTCGATAAAGCCTGCTGTTTGGAGTGTGTTGCCGTTCGTTTTGCTACTGCTCATGATAGCAACCGGACCGCTATTCTATCCCCACTTTTGGCATAAGAGCTATCCGGTAATATCTATCATTTTAGCTCTTGTCGTTTGTATTTACTATTTGTTTTTCCTCCATAATCACCACAGTCCGGTTCACTCTACAGCGGAATACGTTCAGTTTATCGCGCTATTAGCAGGGCTCTTTGTGGCTTCAGGAGGGATTTTAATAAAAGTAGACAAGGAAGCCAGGCCGCTTACGAATGTTATCATCCTTGCAATTGGTGCAGTCATTGCTAATATCATTGGGACAACAGGTGCATCCATGCTATTGATCCGTCCTTTCATTCGACTCAACAAAAACAGGATCAAACCATACCACATCGTCTTTTTCATTTTCATTGTTAGTAATGTTGGAGGTTCTTTAACTCCAATAGGAGATCCACCTTTGTTTTTGGGGTTCTTAAAAGGAATACCTTTTGAGTGGACGCTGATTCATAATCTGGTGCCCTGGGCCATTGCATGTATCATCTTGTTGGTTTTCTTCTTTTTGTTTGATGTGAGAAACAAGACCAATTACGCACTTATGAGAGGGGATGAGGAGGAAGAAGAACCACCTACCGGGAAGGTTCAGCTCGTGGGAAAACGTAATTTCCTTTGGTTGGCTATTGTGGTTGGGGCAGTATTCCTTGATCCTAATGTATTTGAATGGGTGCCTGGGATCAACTACATGGGGCAGAAGTTTTCTTATATCAGGGAAATAATCATGCTGTTAGCTGCATTTGGATCGTTTAGATACGCTGACCTTCAGGCAATTCAGGGAAATGAATTCAGCTTTGAGCCTATTCGGGAAGTAGCGTTTCTTTTCATTGGCATCTTCTTTACTATGATGCCGGCACTTGAGTTGGTTAGTGAATTTGCACAATCGCCCGAAGGAGAAAAATTAATTCGTCCAAGTACACTGTACTGGGGAACGGGAATTTTGAGTGGTTTTTTAGATAATGCACCCACCTATGTAAACTTCCTGACGGCCTCCATGGCTAGTGTTGGTGCTGATGTAAATAAAATTCAAGAGGTAATTGCCTTCGCAAACAATGAGTATCCAGACTCACTGCTTGATCTTATGGCCATTTCGCTTGGTGCTGTTTTCTTTGGAGCGTTTACTTATATTGGCAATGGCCCTAATTTCATGGTAAAATCGATTGCAGAGCAAGTAGGTATTAAGATGCCTTCATTCTTTTCTTATATTATTAAATACTCTATTCCGATCCTTTTACCAGTCTTAATTATCATTTGGCTCCTTTTCTTTATGGGGCACTGATGATGGAGGCTTCTATATCGACTAAAATTTTCTTTATTTGTGCTGAATTGCTTAATTTGGAATGCGCCCTCTAAGAATAATCGCCTATAATAATGTTGCTTAATTTATTTACAGGTCAGAACGAGGGACTCCTTTTTGGAGTCTTCGGTGTTATTATTGTTGTCTTTCTGATTGTTGATCTGGGTGTTTTCCATAAAAAACATCAAAAGGTTACTCAAAAAGAGGCACTTCAACAATCAATTTTTTGGGTGCTGGTATCCGTCGGATATGGCACTTTGATTTACTTCTATGGAGAAGGACCAGCCGCCACGTTGGAGTTCTTTTCTGCCTATGTAACAGAAAAAGCGTTATCTGTTGACAATATTTTTGTTATCCTGCTCATCCTGCGCTATTTCAATGTCAAGGAAGAGTACTATCATAACATTCTTTTTTGGGGTATTCTAGGTGCAATAGTTTTTAGAGCGGTCTTCATCTTTGTTGGAGCGTTACTCATTGCGGAGTTCCATTGGATCCTTTATGTGTTTGGTGTATTCTTGGTTTATTCCGGAATCAAGCTGTTTAGTGAAGATGACGACATGGAACTTGAGCCGGAGAAAAACCCGCTTCTCAAAGCTGCCAAGAAAGTGCTTCCTATGAGCACATCAGATAAGGGCGGAAAGTTTTGGTTTAGAGAGAATGGAAAGTTGTTTTTTACTCCGGTATTCCTGGTTATTATTCTTATCGAATCTACCGACTTAATATTTGCAGTTGACTCAATACCAGCGGCTTTTGCCATTACTCAAAATGAGTTTGTGATTTATACATCAAACATTTTTGCTGTGATGGGTCTACGAGCAATGTTCTTCTTGCTAGCAAACGTGCTGGATAAATTCTATCTACTGCAGAAAGGCTTGTCTATTGTGCTAATCTTTATTGGTGCCAAGATGCTGGCTGAGATTTTTGATATCCATGTGCCAATCTACTTATCGTTCAGCGTAATTATTGGGGCACTGGTTTTTGCTATCGTATTGTCATTGATTTTTCCTAAGGATGAAACTCCTGAGGAAATCATTGAAGAAAAACTGCCGGCAGACGAATAGTTCTATTTTTCCAGGCTTTTTACACTATCCATAACTTTATCCCTCAGAGCGTCTTTGTATTTCTGGAGGTTGTCGGCAATTTCACTATCGGTAGTACCTACAATTTCTGCTGCTAATATCCCGGCGTTTTTAGCACCATCCAGGGCCACAGTAGCCACAGGGATACCTCCCGGCATTTGAAGGATTGAAAGGATAGAGTCCCAGCCGTCAATGGAGTTGCTTGACTTTACTGGCACGCCGATAACCGGTAGTGTAGTTAATGAAGCAACCATGCCCGGTAAATGAGCAGCGCCACCAGCTCCTGCAATAATGACTTGCAGCCCTTTGTCTCTCGCACCTTCTGCATATTCTAGCATACGATGAGGGGTTCTGTGAGCAGATACAATCGTTAATTCAAACTCAACTTGTAGTTCACTGAGAATATCAGCTGCTTGTTGCATCACAGGGAGATCAGATTTACTCCCCATTATAATTCCAACTTTAGGTGAAGCCATTATGCTTTTACTTTTAATGTGTTTTTTACTTTTCGTGCCTTATCCTTCAGTTCACCAATATCATCGCTGGTGATTGTCACATGCCCCATCTTTCGGAAAGGCTTGGTCAATTTCTTTCCATAAAGATGCACATAAACACCTTTCATTCCCATGCATGTCTCAAGACCTTCATATTGAGCATTTCCGGTATGTCCATCTTCACCTAACAAATTGACCATTGCTGCCGGTGTGATCAACTCAGTAGACCCTATTGGCATATTCAAAATAGCGCGTAGGTGCTGTTCAAATTGCGAGGTGCGGTTAGCTTCTATGGTATGGTGGCCGGAATTGTGTGTACGTGGCGCTACTTCATTGACTAATATTTCGCCATCTTTAGTTAAGAACATTTCTACCGCTAACAGCCCAACCATGTCTAGTTTCTCAATCACATCTTTAGCAAGATTATATGCTTTTTCCTCGGTCTCGCTTGTGATCTGAGCCGGGGCGAATAAAAATTCCACAAGATTATGCTCGGGGTGATATGAAAGCTCCACTACTGGAAAGCACGACATCTCGCCTCTTTCATTTCTGGCAACAACAACGCTTAACTCTTTCTCAAAATCAATAAGCTTCTCAAGTAAGCCGGGCTTATCAAATGCTTTGCTAAGATCTTCTGATGAGCGAATGATTTGAACGCCTCTACCATCATACCCTTCCGTGCCCAGTTTATTTACAGCAGGAATCATATCTGCATGCTTGGCCACATCCGATGCATTTTCTGTCAGGACGAACTCTGAGGTAGGAATTCTATTGGCTTTATAAAATGTTTTCTGTTTTCTCTTGTCTTGAATTAATTCAATGATCTGAGGTTGTGGGAATATAGTTACCCCTTCCTTCTGGAGTTTTTTTAGTGCAGACACACTCACATTTTCGATTTCAATCGTTATTAAATCGAACTGTTTTCCCCACTCATAGACAAGCTCTTCATCAGTGAGTTTACCTACTGAGAAGTTTTGAACAAGATGGGCACAGGGAGCATTCTCATCCGGATCAAGGATGGAAATATCTAAATTATAATCGATGGCTGACTGGATCATCATGCGGCCAAGCTGACCGCCACCAAGGACGCCAATTTTTAGATCGGTAATGTCTTTTTTAGGCATGCGGCAAAGATAACCCTAGTCGTTAGATAGAGTTAAAGAAATAGAAGACTACATTTAATAGTTTATGGGAAAGAAAAAAACAGATAAGGAGAAAGCAGAGAAAAAAGAGAAATCAAAGAAGAACTCTGAGGAGAAGGAAGAGACTGGTTTTCCTGAAGACGTTGATTTTAAACGATTTTTAGGGTGTGGTGGATAGGTATTTTCGTTGAATGATCCACTCTGCTACAAATAAGTTTGGAACCCAGCAAAACCATGAGATGGCTTGATACGCTTCAGTGTCCGGCACTCCTGCCACAATCATCAACGGCATAAATATCCGCAGTGTAACCGCTCCCAATGTTACTGCAAAGCTTCTGATCATCCATCGTTCATGAGCCTGTATATCACCACCTTTAATGCGATTAAATGCCAGGACGGTAAAGGCAAACCAGCAAAGGGCCATCATGCCAAACCCCAGTATATTATTGAATCCACCATTGGCATAAATGGCCATGTAGAATGCCGCTGGAGAGCTGATCAATACGATTGCAACAATATATAAGTAACCTATGCGCCGATGGATTTGAATGTACTTAGACCTGAAGTTTTTTAAGAACTGTGTCCAGCCAAGCCCCAATGCAATAGCGCCTCCAATGAAATGCATATGAAACGCAACTCTCCAAATAGATGCATCCGCTGCTCCATTGATTTTAAACGAATAAAAATCATCTCTGAAAAAATGAGACAGTGCATAAAGAGATACTCCAATGCAAAAGAATCCGTAGATGCCATTGCGTAGTTTGATGATAGGCTTGGTTTTAGTCATGGTCATTCAGATATAAAGACACGTTTTACACGGTTACTTACATTGGTGAGAATTTCATATGGAATGGTATTGGCCCATTGTGCCAAATCCTGGATTCCCGGGTGCTCACCGAATATAAGGACAGGGTCTCCTTCTTCAACGTTTCCATCGGTGACATCAATCATGGTCATATCCATGCAAATATTGCCGATGGTAGGACATAAGGTCCCATTGACATTCATGGTAGCATTTCCATTTCCAAATACTCTGAGGTAGCCGTCTTCATAACCGATTGGAATGATGGCGATTTTACTATCTCTGGTCACTTTTCCTTTGCGTGAATACCCAACAGTTTCCCCAGCTTTGAGGTGTTGTATTTGTGATACGATCGATTTTAACTGACTGGTATGTTTGAGCTTGAGCTGACCGGTCGGATCAAACCCGTGTAGCCCAATACCCAACCTGACCATATCAAAATGATATTGCGGCCATCGAACGGTACCTGGAGAGTTGCAAGCATGCTTGATGGGTTGATAGCCTAATGTATCGGAGATGCGACGGTAGGCATCCAGAAAAAGATTTGCCTGATTTTCAGTATAGTCATCTTCCTGAATAATATCGGCACTGGAAAAATGAGTAAACACTCCCTCAACTTGTACCTGAGGGTTTGCTTTAAGCAGCTTAAGAAGTTCATCAATTTTATCTGGAGAAAATCCCAACCGATGCATGCCGGTATCAATTTTCAAGTGAATTTTTGGATGATCAGAGGTGTCTTTTAGCATCCTTTTGAAATGGGATATGCTAAATATTTCTGCCTGCAAGTCAAAACGCTCAAATTGTTCAAAGCTTTCAGTATGAGGATTCATGATCATAATTGGAATGTTAATTCCGTTCTTCCTCAATTGAATAGCTTCATCCACATAAGCGACTCCTAACATGTCTACTTGTTGGTGCTGTAGAAAGTTGGCGACTTCTAAAAGACCGCTTCCATATGCATTAGCCTTTACCATCACCATTAATTTAGTTTCCGGTTTTAGTAATGATCGGTACTGGTTTAGGTTATACTGAAGGGATTCAAAGTTCACCTCTAAGACAGTGCCATGGCTGGTAGCTTCTAATCTGGAGACTACTTTTTCCAATTCAAAATTCCGTGCACCTTTTACAACAATCATCTCGTCCTGAAAATCAGGCATGTTTGCAAGTAGGTCTTCAGTGTTTTGAAAGAAAGATGATTCTTTTGAAAAGGTAGTGGCAGAGGCACTAATTCGAGGGCCAACGCCAATCAGTCTATGAATGTTTTTCCGAGCTAGTAAATCGGCGATATCTTGATACAGTACATTATCAGGTTTACCGGAGTGCATCAGATCTGAGAGTATTAGCGTTTTTTTCTCGTTTTCCTTATGAGACTCTAAGTAATCAAGGGCTACTTTAAGTCCGGCTTCATCGTTGTTGTAAGAGTCATCCAGTATGTAACACCCATTGATTCCTTTCTTCAATTCAAGTCGCATTGGGATACCTTCTAGTAGATTGAGCCCCTTTTGAATTTCTTTTTGGGAAAGCCCCAGTTCCAATGAGGTCACAACAGCATGAGTGAGATTTTCGAGTTGTGTAAGTCCGTCAAAATCAATAATAAAGGCAATGTTATTTACGGTTATGGAGCCGTTTTTCCAGGTCACCTGGTAGTTAGATTTATCATTTAAACTCCATGAAACAATCTTTTCGCCCAACTTATCAGCGATCAATCTAAAATGTTCTTGATCACTCCTGCAGACCACTTTTTCGCAATCAGAAAATAGGCTGATCTTTTCTTTAAGCTTATGCTCAATGCTGTCAAACCCATCGTCATGCGCCTGACCAATATTTGTCAATATACCAATGGTAGGTTGGATGATTTTTTGGAGACTCTCCATTTCCCCACTATTAGATATTCCGGCTTCAAAAACACCTACATCATGAGTGTTTCTCATCTCCAAAAGCGATAGCGGTACTCCGATTTGCGAGTTGTAGCTTTTAGGACTTTTTATCACTAAAAATCGCTCGGAAAGGATCGTAGATAGCCACTCTTTTACAGTTGTTTTACCGTTACTTCCGGTTATTGCAATGACAGGAACATCAAATTGAGATCTGTGTTTTAGACCTATCAACTGCAGCGCTTTGACTGAATTCTCTACAATGAAAGTGTTTGCATCCGCAAGCTCAATTGGGCGTTGAAGAATAAAGTTTCTAACCCCCTTCTCCCAGGCATGTTTAGCAAAATCGTGCCCATCTCTCTTGCCTTTTATCGCCACAAATACTTCATGCCTGGCTCCTGTTAAATTTCTGGAATCCATAGAAAATCGACTGATTTCTACATCAGAATAGACATTAAGATCACCAGCTATCGCATGCGGCAGTTGTGAAAAAAGCATCACCTAAATTATCAATTCCATTTCAAACTGGTTCACCTGATTTTGGAATCCGCATTTTTTCAGAAAAGCATCAAAGCCAAATTCATCATCAGGAATATTCATAATAGTAAGTGGTTTTTTGGCTTCAGATTGAGCTTTAAAAAGTAATGCTTCACCTACTCCTTTTTGACGTTGTGATCTGTCTACAGCCATCTGCGAGATTCTTCCCAGATGGGGCTGAAAAATTAGATGTCCTAATACCTTGTCTCCCTCTTTTGCGAGAAGTACAGTTTCAAAGCCTCTTTTTAGGTGTTCAGAACTATCGATGAATGAGGGTTCAAAATCAGAGAACATGAAATTGGCATCAGAGATATCTCCCTGCACAACTTTGATCTCAGAGTGGGTCTTAAATTCCTTTTCTAACTTATAGCAATGAAACCTCCGCTTGAAGGTGAATCCTATTTTTTCATATAGCGACACAGCCTTTTGGTTATTTTCTACCACTTCCAACAAGATACGTGCTAAGAATTGGCTTTGAATTTTGGGAATAAGAAACTCATACATTCGCTCGGCAGTATGCTGATTTCTAAATCCGGGCAGGACTCCAGTACCTCCGTTATAGGCTGTGGGGATATCTTGATAAAAATTGGACGTGTGAAGTATAAACCCAGTCATTTCATCTCCATCAAAGCTACCAGCGGAAATATCCATGTTATATAGTAGCTTCTTGTGAATTCGATATGAGAATTCATCTTTCGTGGGTTGAAATTTCACTGAATTATCAGAAAATGCTATCTTGAATGTATGGTATAGCTTTTCGAAATCTCCTTCTGAAATCAATCGTATATTCATAAACAAATCCACAAAAACGGGAACCAACAGGACCTGAAAATGTCTTATTAGTTGCGGTATTATTAAAATTACACTTATCCAGCCAAAAGAGAAGCGTTCATGCAGCTAGAAGATTTAGAAAAATGCATAGATCTTGAAATCGTAAAGACCGAAAAGAGACGGCTTGAGATTTTTATTGGCATTCTCATCATAGGACTGATTCTGCTGCTAACGAATATTGTTTTCTTTCCTACCACCATCTCAGACACCTTTTTAGATGATCTTAGCATCAAACTTGGCGTCTATACCTCCGCCATATTTGTAGTTATTCTCCTAATATCCAGATGGATGGTTGGTAAGATAGCTCACTGTGAGAAGCCGCTTCCTATTTGGTATAAATACTATTCAGTGATTTCTGATTCTGTGGTGCCTTTCATTTGGTTGTTCTTCATCATCAGGTGGGAAGGAAGTGGTATTTTTCTTGACTCGCCGCTGATTTTCATTTTTGTGCCAATAATCATCGTTTCTGCCCTTTATTTAAATTTTTGGATAAGCTTTTTAAATGGGCTTCTGATCTCAACGATTTATGGAGTGATCATTTATTGGACGTTTGAAAACTATGATACTTCCTCTATGCTTCCGTCGATTGTTTACTATACGAAAGCGATTATGTTTCTATTGGCGGGTACATGTGCCGGACTGGTTGCAAATGAGTTGAGCAAACGATTGACGGTCGCCATTAAAACACAGGAGGAGAGAGACCAGATAGAATCTTTATTTAGCAAACAGGTATCGAAGGAGGTGGTACAGGCGCTTACTGAATCAGGAGGGGCGAGCTTTAAAATAAAAGCCTCTGTACTATTTCTGGACATCAGGGATTTTACAAAAAGGGTACAAACGCTTTCTCCGGAGGAGGTAAACAAATTTCAAAATCGATTTTTCGGACCAATCATGGACTGCATTCACGATAATGATGGTATGATTAATCAGATCATGGGGGATGGACTCATGGCTTCTTTTGCCTCTCAGGATGGAGATACTCCTGAAAATGCTTTTAAGGCAGCCAGGGATATCTTATCGAAAGTGAGTCAAATGAATAAGTCTGACTGGAGCGATGAAATCAAAGTGGGTATAGGTATCCACAATGGAGAAATCATTGCAGGGAATATTGGTAACAGTACCCGACAGCAATTCTCGATTTCAGGAATTCCGGTTATTACTGCGGCGAGACTGGAACAATTGACGAAAGATTATCAGTGTTCTTGGTTAGTTTCATCACATTTTTACAAGGATGTCCAACACCTTGCAAAAAATGGCACCTCATTAGGGGCAGTGAAACTCAAGGGAATAGATCAGGAAATGGAAATCATCAAATTAGCTTAATGTGAAATTATTCGACCGGGACCTAAGTTGGCTTTCATTCAATTATAGAGTCCTGATGGAGGCTATGGATGATTCTGTGCCACTTCTCGAAAGACTGAGATTCATTGCTATATACTCTTCAAATCTGGATGAATTTTTCCGTGTACGGGTGGCCAACATTCGGAATATCAAGCAGATTGATAAAAAGAAAATAAATAAGCGAGTTGATTTTGATGCCAAATTGTTATTGGAGGATATTCACAGAGAGGTAAGTCATCAACTAGGTGAGTATGGCAAGGTTTTAAAGGGAATCATTCAGGAATTCAGCACAAAAGGATATCATATTTGTACAAAGGTCGATGAAATTCCTCAATCGCTACATCCTCAGTTACTTCATTACTTCAAGACAAAAATAGCGGCATATCTCAAGCCAATAGATTTGGCTAGTCGGGAGGAACTATTTCTCGATAATCAAGCCATTTACCTGGTGGTCACGGTTGAATCGGGCAAAATCTTTATTCTGAATATCCCTTCTAATGAGTTAGGCAGATTCTCCAACTATCGGGTTGGTGATGATCATTACCATCTATTTATAGATGATATTATTCGATTGCATCTGGATCTCGTTTTTCCTGATTTCAAAATAACCGGTTCTTATTCAATCAAACTCAACAAGGATGCTGACCTGCAAATAGATGATGAATTTGAAGGCAACCTGGTAAGAAAAATTGAGAAGCAAATCCAAAAAAGGAACCTGGGAATTCCTTCACGTTTTTTATACGATGCAGCAATGGATGATAAATCCTTATCAATCCTGGCAGAGAAACTTCAATTATCACCTGAAGATATGATCACCGGTGGAAGGTATCACAATCTGAATGATTTTTTTGAAATTCAGGTTTCGAATCCAGCGTTTTCATATGATAATCGCTCATCGATTATTGTTCCGGATTTACAAAAAAGCCCATCCGTTTTTAGATGTATTGAAATGCAGGATTTCCTCCTGCACTTTCCATATCAATCGTACGACTACATTCTTCAGTTTTTTAATGAAGCTGCGATAGATCCGGATGTAGAAGAAATCAATGTCACTTTCTATCGAATGGCGAAAAACTCCATGATAGGAGAGGCATTAATTAGTGCAGCCAAGAATGGAAAAAAGGTTGCTGTTTTCATGGAGGTGAAGGCTCGTTTTGATGAAAAAAATAATTTGGACTGGGCTCAGAAAATGAAGGATGCCGGTGTAAAGATCATTTATAGTTTGCCTGGCTTGAAAGTGCATGCTAAAGTGGCTCTGGTAAAGAAGAAGGATAAAATGTATGGTTTTTTCGGAACCGGCAACCTAAACGAAAAAACCTCAGAAATTTACTGTGATCATGGTTTGCTCACTACTCATGAAGCAATGACACAGGAGCTATCCAACTTATTTCAGCACTTGCTGACTAAGTACACACCACCATCATTTGGGCATCTGATCGTTTCACAATTTGGTGCTTTGGAACAGTTTCATTCAAAAATCGATCGTGAAATACGGATGGCAGAGGCTGGTAAGGAGGCCAGAATCATCGTGAAAGTAAACAACTTGCAAGAAGTCTCATTAATTGAAAAGCTATATGAGGCGAGTAAGAAGGGAGTGGATGTAAAGCTTATTGTAAGAAGTATTTGCTGTCTTGTGCCAAACAAAAATTTACAAGTCAAGCGCATCGTTGATCGATACCTTGAACATGGCCGGGTTTTTTATTTCCACAACGATGATAACCCCGAAATATACCTTGGCTCAGCAGACTGGATGAATAGAAACCTGCATCGAAGAATCGAGGTGTGCTACCCGATTTATAGTGATGCCATGAAGCAAGAGATCTTAACCATATTAAAATTTCAGTGGCAAGATGACATAAAGGGAGTGTGGCTCTCGCAGAAGATGAAGAATAAGCGACCGAAAGCTGATCGAAATATTCGTGCCCAGGAGGAAACGTATAATTATCTGCTTAATAAGGATAAGGTGACTTAAAGAACAATTCTGCAACAATGAAGCCCAGAATTGCAAGTACAAAACCAAACATGAAAATGGTATAGCTAATGCGCAGTAACTTGTATTTCTTACCAAGCACTGCACCTAAAAAATAAATGTCCTTGATCATGCTGCCGTACAAGTAATCAGCATCTTTAAGCATTTCTTTCATCCCCCATTTATAATCGTCAAGGCTCATGCGATGAAAATTTCCGAAGAATAGCAAGTTCGCTTTCTTATCGATGATGTCTTCATGTTTGAACTTGCCCTTGGTGACGTTGGGGCGTGTAGCCAACACCGCAAAAACTATTGTAGTAAGGCAAACAAGCGTTAGCATGATTGCCGGTATTGTCATGTGCGGATATTCTTCAAGTTTCCTTATTAGCACCGATACGAGCACTGATAAAATGATGGAGTTAATGGAGATCATGATATTAGCCTTGTTGTCGGCTATGGCACTGAGTTCCATGTGGTTTTTAGAGGTTGTTCGAAACATGGTTTCAATACCCCTGGTAGGTTTAAGCTCCTTTGCTTTTTTTACTTTCTTTTTGAGCTTAGAAACTTTTTCTTCTAGTTCTTCTACTTTTTCGCCTTCTGCCATGATTTTAAGCGATCTCTTACTTTTTTGAGATTTTCTTTAACTGCAAGCTCATAATTCTTTCTTGCATATTCTGTAAAAAAACAATGTTTATCAAGAAACTCTTCATTCATTTGAAACCATTCACTCTCAGGGATCTTGCAGAACTTGGTATTCTCAATTTCCTTGTGGAGTAGGTTGGCCTTGTGAAAATAGTTTTCATCAGCCAGGTGCATTAAGTCTGCATCACACAATACTTTCTCCATGGTATTGGTAGGATTTTGTGGCATTTGAGTTGCCATTATACATCCTATTACCTTCTCCGTTTTTTCTTCAGGGTAGTCGAGTTTATTAAGAAACTCCTTAGCCAAAGAAGCACCATTTTTCTCATGGTTTTCACACCCTTTGGTGTAGCCTATATCATGAAACCAGGCAGCAATCTGAACGATTTCCATTTCTTCATCACTTAGATTCTGGGTAGCAGCTATCTCTTCTGCAGATGCTACTACATCAAGCGTATGATTGATGGAATGATAGGTCATATGATCTGCCAGCTGTTTGGATAGCACTTCAATCACATGATCTTTAACCCTATTTACTATTGAACGCTCAGACATCTTTCCTCCATTCATTCACAAATTAGAACAAAAATTAAGCAAATTAGTGTTGTAGCCTAGACATTTTAGACTAACGAATGACTTTCATAAAGAACATAGCACCAATTTTATTGTTCATTTTCCTGATTTCTTTGAATCAAAGCTGCTCTTCCACGTCATTTGGCAACCATGCGGATAGCCTTTTTCTTGTGGATGACTATGTGGAATTCAACTACAACGTAAAAAGGCCAGTCAAAAAATTCTTTTTGCCGTATGTTTTGGAAGAAGTGTCCGGACTAACCTTTAAGGCTCCCAATAGCCTGCTAGCTGTAGATGATGAATCAGGACGTATGTTTGAATATGATCTTAAACAGAAGGAAATTTCTCACTCAATCGGATTTCACAAAGCAGGTGATTATGAAGGCATTGAAATGGTAGGTGATACAGTATTTGTATTGAAAAGTGATGGTGATATTTTTCAGTTTCCGTATACTCCTGAAAAAGAAGTGGGTTCCAAAAAGCATGAAAACATTTTGAGCTCAAAAAACGACACAGAGGGCTTAGGACACGATCCGAAGAAGAATCAACTATTGATTGCATGCAAAGAGGATGGAGGATTAGGAAAGAAAAAGCTTGAGGGGAGAGGATTTTATGCCTTCAATTTTAAGACAAAAAAAGTGGATTCCTCACCCCTGTTTGTTATCGGTCCAAAAGAGCTGGAGACATTTTGGGAAAAACATAAATCATTCGACTATGAACGAAAACGGATTAAGTTCAAGCCTTCAGCAATAGCAACGCATCCAATCTCGGGAGATTATTACATTTTATCATCAGTCGGAAAAATGCTAGTGGTAGTAAATGATAAAGGCGATTTGAAGGCAACCTATCCAATCTCACCCAGGGTGCTGGGACAGCCGGAGGGCATCTGCTTTTCTCCGAATGGAGACCTCTTTATTAGCAGTGAGGGAGAAGGAGATCGTGGCTACATTCTCAAATTCAAAATGAAACCAAACATCCGATGAGGAACCTGCTTTTCTTAATCATCCTGCTTCCGGGATCACTTTTTAGTCAGAGGATATTCCTAATAGGAGATGCTGGTGAACCTAAATCACCAGACCCGAATCTGGAGCTCTTAAAACAAAAAATGGCATCAGCTACAGACGATGACTTCCTCATTTTCTTAGGTGATAACCTTTATCCAAAAGGACTTCCAGAAAAAGAGCATCCACAAAGAGAAGAAATGGAAGATAAGCTCATTCCTCAGCTTGAAGTCATGAAAGCGTTTCCGGGGAAGGCGTACATCATTCCGGGCAATCATGATTGGGCACAAGGAAGAAAATATGGTTGGGAGCGTGCGTTGAATATGGAGCGTTTTGTTCGTGATTATTTTGATGGGGATAATGTCCTTCTTCCAACCGGAAGTTGTCCGGGTCCCATTGAAATTCCCATGGGTGAAAAATCTACATTGATCATCTTAAACACACAGTATTTTCTACATGGCTGGGATAAGCCGAATGAAGATGATGATTGTGGAAGTAAATCTACCATTGAGGCCCTGGAGGATTTAAAGACGATCATTACAAGAAATGCCGGGAAGCACATTCTGATAGCAGCTCATCATCCGGTTTATACCTATGGGGAGCATCACGGAAACTTTAGCTTTAAAGAGCAGCTAAAACCATTGCCTATATTGGGAAGCCTGCAACCTCTTTTTCGAAGGTTGATCGGTAACATTCAAGACAATACACACCCAAAATATCGTGCAATTATGGGGCAGCTGGTTGCAGCTATGAATGAGGCAGAAGATGTTATTTATGCTTGTGGGCATGAACACTCATTACAGCTTATCCAGAAAGATGGCCATCACTTCATCGTAAGTGGATCCGGATCTAAAATCACCCATGTAAAAAAGGGAGATGGAAGCCTTTTTGCTAAGAAAGAACAAGGTTTTGCCATTTTAAACCTACAACTCTCAGGTACTGCATCGGTTCAATATTGGGGAATCAATGACGGATTGCTTTTTGAAACCGGGTTGTATGAAAAAGAATTGAAAGAAACCCTGGAGGAGCTTCCTCCGCTTGATTTTACAGACAGCACAATCGCAGTAGCTGCCAGTAAAAAGTATGAAGGAGATCGGGGGAGGCATAGGTGGTTGGGCAAAAACTACCGGGAAGTATGGTCTACGCCGGTTGAGGTAGAAGTGTTTGATATTGGCAATGCAAAAGGTGGATTGGAAGTGGTGAAAAAAGGCGGTGGAATGCAAACAAAGTCATTACGGCTAGTTGCTGATGACAAGAAAGAGTATGTATTACGATCCATTGAAAAATATCCTGAAAATGCTATTCCTACAGCCCTTCAAAAAACGTTCGCACAAGACATTGTGGAGGACCAAATATCAGCCTCACATCCCTATGGAGCGTTCATAATTCCATATTTGGCTGAACCTGTAGGTATTTATCATACCAACCCTAAACCTGTGTTTATTCCCAATGATCCCCGTCTTGGACAATTTCAAAACACGTTTGCAGGCACGTTGGCTTTATTTGAGGAGCGACCAAACGAAGCGGCATCCAGAGAACCATATTTTGGAGGAGGAGAAGACATAGATGGTACTGACACGGTAATTGAAAACCTCCGTGAAGACAATGATAATGAGGTGGATCAGGATTTTGTGGTTCGCAATAGAATCTTTGATATGTGGATTGGTGATTGGGATCGTCATGATGATCAATGGAGGTGGGCGCAAATAGATAAAGAGAAAGGGAACATATATCGGCCAATCCCAAGGGATCGAGATCAGGTGTTTTTTGTAAATGAAGGAATCATTCCAACATTAGCAGCAAGAAAATGGGCACTTCCAAAGATCGAAGGATTCGATGAAGAGGTGGATTGGGCACCAGGTATAAGCCAGAATGCGAGATTTTTTGACCGCACTTTTATGAATGAACCTGACTGGAATGACTGGCATGAAGAAATTCAATTTCTAAAGAACCAGCTCACAGATGAGGTAACAGAAAATGCGGTTGCTCAATGGCCGGATCCAATCGAGGAACTCACAGGTGAGCGCATAATCTCAGGACTTAAAGCACGGCGTGAAAATATGGAATCGTATGCCAGGGAGCTTTATCTCTTTTTATCAAGAGAAGTAGACATTACAGGCTCAGACAAACATGAGTATTTCCTTGTGGAGCATTTAAATGAAGACCAAACGAAAGTCACTGTAAGGAAAAGGAAGAAAGACGGAGAACTTGAGCAGGTTATTTACGAAAGGTTATTTCTGGCTGATGAGACAAAGGAAATCAGACTTTATGGCTTTGATGGAGAAGATGTGTTTGAGGTAAAAGGCCCAAAATCCAATATTAAAGTTCGTATCATCGGAGGGACAGACAAAGACCTTATTATCAATGGAAATGCAGATGAGAAACTAAAAAATGTGAAAGTATATGACCGTTATAAAAGCACTCAGGTGCAAGGAAACGCCAGGGGAATCTTAAAGCTGAGCGACAAACCGGGCATCAACAGATACAATCGTAAAGCGTATCAATACGATGTGCTAATGCCACTTATTACAGCCGCCATTAATCCGGATGATGGTATTTTTCTTGGTGGTGGATTTATGTTTACAAAGCATGGCTGGAGAAAAGAGCCTTTTGCTGCTAAGCATACGTTGACGGCAGTTAGAGCCTTTGAGACTAGCTCCTTTCAGATAGACTATTCAGGGGAGTTTACGGATGTGTTTGGGCAGTGGGATCTTACAACTTCTGTATTGTGGCAACAACCTTTCTTTGTTAATAATTTCTTTGGTGTTGGTAATGAGACTGAATTCCAAATGGATCAGTTCATAGCTCCGGATGATGACCCGATTGATTACTACCGAGTTAGAATGGATAGGTTTGATCTGAACATTGGAGTCTCAAAAAATGTAGGAGCCAAAGCAAAATTTTACATTTCTCCTGGCTTTAAGTCTGTAGAAGTAAAAGAAACGGCCAACAGATTCATTACGGAGCAACCAACAAATGAAAACATATTTAGGGAAAACCAGTACGGACGGTTGGTGACAGGAATATCTTTTGATTCCAGAGATAATAAAGTATTGCCCAAAGCAGGAATGACAGCTATGGCAGAGGTTGAGCACCTGGAAGCATTAACCGACTTTTCAAAGAATACCACTAAGATTAATGCCGAGTGGGCTTTTTATTTAACCACTCGTCTACCTTCCAGATTAGTTATTGCAAATAGGTTAGGCATGTCCCATATTATCAATAACGAGTTTGACTTCTTTAATGCGAGTACGCTGGGTGGTCGTTCAAACCTCCGGGGATATAGAAGAACACGATTTTATGGACAATCCTCTCTTTACCACAATCTTGATCTTCGATTAAAGATTGCCTCTTTCCGTAGCTATATCTTTCCTGGTCAGTTTGGGCTGCTTGCATTTCATGATATAGGAAGGGTGTGGGTAGATGGCGAAAACTCGGATGAATGGCATGCCGGTAAAGGATTTGGGATATGGGTCAGCCCACTCAACACAGTTGTTCTTAATTTAAATTATGCTTTCGGAGAGGATGAGAATCTGCCTACTTTTTCAATGAATTTCTTCTTCTAATTGAAAATAAAACCCCCATTAGAGGGGGCTCTTGTATCGTCCTAAAATAAGTTTACAGTTAAACATAGTTAATCCTGACATATGTTGACAGTTTGATTGTAGTCCTGTTTTATGTTGACAGTTGTATTTTTCCAATAATTCTTCCAGAGAGGTTTGGGCTTACTATTTGTAGAGTGAACCTGATCTGGAGTCTTCATACCACAGCTTAGATGAGGTCTTCCTTGATTGTAGCGGTTCACTACACAGCTTAAAAGTTCTCTGGCTTGAGCCATGTTTTCCACTTCATAATGGTTAAGATATTCTTCTTTGAGTATTCCATTGATTCGTTCAGCAATGGCATTTTCTAATGGATCTCCATTTTCAGTCATGCTGATAAGTATACCTCTAGCGGATAACATGTCCACATATTCTTGACTGCAGTACTGGATTCCTCGATCTGAATGGTGGATTAAGCCTCTTAAAGGTTCAGGTTGGCTTTCGATTGCCATGTGTAATGCTCGCTGGTTATTGATGGCTTCCAGATTATCAGATAACTCATAACCTACTATTTTTCGACTGTAAGCATCGGTGATGAGGCAGATGTAATGGAAGCGATCTCTCCACTTCCAATAGGTAATATCACTGACCCATACCTGATTAACGCTTTGAATATCCAGTCCTTTAATCAAGTTAGGATACTTCCTAAACCAGTGCCTGGAGTTGGTCGTCGATACTCGACGTTTTTTTCGCTTAATCAGCAAGTGATGGCTGGAAAGTAGATCAAAAAAAGCATCTCTGCCTATGCGGATACCTAATCGATCAAAATCCGACTGGAGCATATGAAAGAGCTTCCTACCTCCCAAATGTGGGTGTAATGCCCGTTGCTCTAAAACTAACTGAAGTATCTGCTGGTGAGTGGATTCCAATGATCTGCTTCTTGCCTGGTATTGATAGTAGGATTGCCTACTCATACCAAACAGTCCACAAATACAATCCAGCCCCACTGATGGATAGACTTGTTTCATGATTTTGACTGTTTGGTGGACAACTTTTTTCTGATCTTCAATGAAAACTTCTCCTCGGCTATGTCAATCATCTTTGAATAAGCTTCTGACTTTAGCTCAGCTAACTTCAGCGCTTCTTCTAGTTCCTTAATTCTTGCAGATAAATCTTCAGGATGCTCCTGTTTCTTATTTGGTTTGGACATATAGACACGGGCTTTTAATGGCTCCTTCATCCCAAAACTACGCATCCAGTTGGTGATGGCGCTATGACCTCTAATTCCATACTTGCGCTGAGCTGCTTCCTTACTTAGTTTACCTGATAGTACTTCTTGTATTATTCGTAGTTTCTCTGAATCACTCCGATAAATACGGCTTCCTGTTTTTATTCTCATTTTACACTTAAATTGTGTAAACCTATTTCAGGACAAGACATCTTGATTTATTCTACTACTTCGCCTTTAAAATGGAGGTAAGTATACTCTTCAGAGTTAGAAGTCTTTATCCGAATGTTTTTCTTGAATGCACCTAATTTTGCTGATTTGAAATTAGCGGAAATTGAAGCGGACTCACCTGCTTTAATGGCTGTTTCAGGATAGGCGATTTTAGTACACCCACATGATCCTTTTGCTTCAAGAATTCTGATATCCTCGTTGCTGTTATTTGTAAACTCGAAGGTTAACTCAGCCACCTCGTCCTTTGAAACCTGACCCAGGTCAATAGAAGTTGTTTTCCACTTTAAAGGTGTCATGCTCGCAACCACAGCTACTGCGATACCAAGCATTAAAATTGATGTTGCTTTTTTCATAGTATTATTTTTTTGATTGATCCAAAGCTGTGGATGAGTCTTCCAAAACATTGTTAATGACATCATAATGATTGTTAATGAGTTGTTAAACCGTGATTTCTGCCGTTCAATGTGGTTACTTTTGGAAAATGAAGAATGCTCACATTCGTGTGCTCATTGTCCTTGCAGTTCTTGCTTTAGTAGGAATAGTAGGCACCCAGGTATTTTGGCTGAACCGGGCCATAGCACAGCAGGATCAGGTATTTAATCACAATGTCCATGTGGCACTTCGCAATGTGGTGGAATCCTTGTGTGAAGCAAATGGAAAAGATTTTCCAACAGTAAACCCAATCGAGCAAGTTTCAGGCAATTACTTCATTGTTCGCACCAATGATAAAATTGACCTTGCAAACCTGGAGTATTTAATATCTGCAGAAATAAAGAAACGTGCTATCTCTCAGGACTTTGAATATGGCGTTTATGATTGTGCCAATGATCAAATGGTTTATGCTGAGAATGTCAGTCTTCAAGACGGAGATACTCAGGAAGTGATTCCTGTTTTGAAGAATGATGAGTATTATTTCGGAGTTTACTTCCCCGATAAATCGAGGACACTTTTTGCGGGATTTGATCTATGGAAATTTACAGCTGCTATTTCGCTGGTGGTAATCATCTTTTTTGGATACGCGCTTTTTGTAATTCTACGGCAAAAACGGTTAAGTGAGGTTCAAAGAGATTTTATCAATAATGTAAGTCATGAGCTCAAAACGCCACTATCCACACTATCATTAGCTTCATCTACCTTGAAAAATCGTGCAGAAACTGACAATGAGCGCTACGTCAACATAATACATCAGGAAGTATCTCGGCTTCAACGCAATGTAGAAGATATCCTACATGCTTCTTTGTTGGAGACCAATTTGAAGGTAGAGAAGGAACCAGTAGATGTTTCAGGTCTTTTATCCGAAATATTAGCGGAGGCCAGAGAGAAGTATTCAGTAGAGATGGTGGAATGGAAACTCACCGGAGATTCGTCTTTGAATATTCACACGAATAAGGAGCTACTAAAAAATGCTGTTTGGAACCTGATTGATAATTCAGTCAAGTATGGGGGAAAGGAGATTATTGTGCAGTTAAAGCAAGATCAAAAAAGTACTACCATCTCAATAACTGACGATGGAGTGGGCATCTCTCCTGCTGAGCAGAAAAAGGTGTTTAAGAAATTTTACCGGATTCCGGATGTACATAACCAGCATAATCAAAAAGGATTTGGCTTGGGCCTACATATTGTAGCAACACAAATCAAGAAGCTAGGTGGCAAAGTTGAACTTGATTCTACCCCCTTGGAGGGAAGTACCTTTAAACTAGTGATTCCAAATGGCTAAAATTCTATTGGCTGAAGATGATTCCAACCTTGGGTTTATGATTGAGGATAACCTCACTTCATGCGGGCATGAAGTTTCATGGTGTGAAAATGGAGTTGAGGCACTAAATCAATTTGAGAAAAGCGCTTTTGAAATATGCATTTTAGATGTAATGATGCCTAAAATGGATGGATTTGAGCTGGCCTCAAACATTCGAGAGAAAAATGAATTTATTCCTATCATTTTTCTTACGGCCAAGTCACAGGAGGAAGACCGATTGGTAGGTTTTGAAATAGGAGGTGATGACTATGTCACCAAACCCTTTTCTATAAAGGAGCTTGAATATCGAATCAATGTTTTTTTAAGAAGAAATGCCGGTCAGGACATAGAGCAATCGCCAAAAATCATCAGTTTTGGTAAGTCTCAGTTTGATGAAAAAAACCTCGTTTATCAATTTGAAGATGAAAAGAAGTCACTGACTCAAATGGAAGGTAATTTGTTGGGCCTTCTTCTTGGCAATAGAAATGAGCTTGTTAAAAGAGAAGAGATACTCGAAAAAATTTGGGGAGAGAATGATTACTTCAAAGGCAGAAGCTTGGACGTTTTTATTACCCGATTAAGGAAATACCTAAAAGATGATGATACACTCGAAATCCGCAATCATCACGGCGTGGGATTCAGTTTAATGGTAAACTCATAAATCCAACCCGGGTATTCCTTTCGTAGGTTAAGTTGATTCAATAGCGAGTCAGTCTATTAACCAACATCCTAAGGGTATTATGAGCCAATCTAGAATTATGCAACAACGCGCCGAAGAGGTCCAGTGGGAGGGTGCGTTGAAGCGATCCACAGTAAAGTACCATATTGCCGGAGCATGGGTTGCTGTTATATTCAACCTGGTATTTGGCGCCACTGACTATATCAATGTCAATCATCACTTTGAAGTATTCTTCATCTTTCGGTTAGCAGTATCCTCGATTACAGCCATCTTGTTAGTCTTCCGCAAGCCACTGAATATTTCTGATGTTTTCCTAGTGTTTGTTCCTGTATTATTAATATCTGTCCAAAACGCCTTTATGTGGAGTTTGATGGATGTAGATCATTTCCAAAAACATACACTCGCTTACATCGCTCTTTTCATTGGCGCAGGCATGCTTGTATTGTGGAAAATTTACTGGTCAATCATTGTTGTTGTTCTCTCAATCGCAGCGAACATCTTCTTTCTTGTTAGAAATAGTACACTTTCGGTTGAGGAAATATTAGCCAGCGGAGGCTTACTCACCGGTACAGTAATGATTTTCTCGATCATCCTTATCCAAACCCGCTATAACCTTACAAAGAGAGAGATTATTGCGCGCCTGTCATTGGAAAAGTCAAATCAGAAACTCAATGAACAGAAAAAGATCATTGAGTCAAAAAATAAAGACATCACCTCTAGTATTCGATATGCCAAAAAAATACAAGATGCGATACTCCCATCAGAACAATTTATCAAAAGGTATTTACCAAACTCCTTCGTATTCTACAGGCCAAGGGATATTGTGAGTGGTGATTTTTATTGGTTCAAACATGTCAATGATGTTTCCTATATAGCAGCAGTTGATTGCACTGGCCATGGTGTGCCTGGAGCCTTTATGAGCATGATCGGGAATACGATCCTAAATAAGATTGTACCGGATTATCAATCCAGGCCGGATCATATTTTGAACGCGATGAGAAAAGAAGTGATAAACACGCTGGAGCAAGGGAGTGATTCTCAGCAAGATGGTATGGATATCGCTTTTTGCTCCATAAATCACCGAACGAAAGAGCTACAATATGCTGGGGCATTTAACCCGCTATGTCTTATTAGAGATGGAGAGCTAATGGAGATTAAAGCTGACAGAATGCCGATAGGCTCCTACTTTGGAAAAATAGATAAGCATTATACCAATCATTCGCTTGAGCTGAAAGCAGGTGACACTTTCTATTTGTATAGCGATGGATTTCAAGATCAAATAGGTGGCGAGAATGTGCGTAAGTATTCATCAAAGCGATTCAAACAATACCTGACCTCCATTCACAAAGAAAAACCAAACATGCAATTAAATATGCTGGAGGAAGAAATCGAGATGTGGAGAGGGGATGAAGAGCAGCTTGATGACATGCTTGTAATGGGTGTTAAAGTTTAAGAATTATGAAAGAATCATTTATTAGAAAACCGACAAAAACAACTCCAGGAGCTGGAGTTAATTATGAAAAAGGAAAAGTAGTGTTGAAAGGGAGATCATCACCTGAAAACACAATGGAATTTTTCGAACCCTTTCTAAAGGCTATTTCATCATTGGCCAAAGCGAAATGTGAGAAGGTAACCGCTAGCTTTCGTCTGGTTTATTTTAACACCAGTTCAGCGAGATGTATCTACTTAACCATAAAGGAATTGAAGAAACTTGAATTGCAAGGGAAGACAGTTGGAATCAATTGGTTTGCAGAGGAAGAAGATGAAGATATGATCGAAACAGGCCTGGATTTTCAGGATATGGTCGGAATGGATTTCAAAATTTTGAAGTTTTCCAGAGAAAATGAGTGATGGCGTAAAAAAGAAGCTGCCTCTAGTTAATAGGATCTATTAGACAGCCTCTTTAAATTAAACCACTTTTAAACGTTAATTGATTACGATTTTCTTGGTAAGTCTTTTTCTGCCCTGGCTGATTTCAAGCAAGTAAACACCTTCTTTTTGACCGGACAGGTCTATGATTTCAGAATAGGTGCCGCCAAATCGCTCGAAACTCCGGTTGAATACCTCTTTGCCTTCAAGATTAGAAACCTTGATGCTCAGGTCTGCTTCGTCCGGCACACTAAATCGCACCTTAAATCGACCATTGGAAGATGGGTTTGGGAAAAAACTAAGATCTTCTAAATCAAGGAGATTACTCTCATCCACTTTGCCTTTCTTACCAAACTCATCTTCAACATCCGTAATTTTAATCCGTTTGATTGCGAACACTTGTACATGTCTTTTATCATCATCAGACTGAAAGCGATTGAGCATTTCTTCCATGTCTATCCCCAATTTTTTCATGTGTTCTCGATACGCTTCCATGTCCATGTCATCTAAATGGAGATTAAAAAATCCATCCACTGAATCACCATCAAAATGCCTGAAAAAGAAGTTGCCCGCGTCATCTTCCTCGTCTCCAAAATATTTAAAGAAGCTATGCCCTTGGTCTTTCAGCTGATCCAGATGTAAAAAAACATCTTCGTCTCTATCATGATCAAACCAAAAGTTGAAGTCTTGATTATCGCCTGCGAACTCCCTATAGTTCGGATCAGCATACATTTCTTCGGTGCTGTTATATTCACCTTTAAATGTTTTCTTCTCACCATTTATTTCCTTGGTGATTTCAACTACAATTTTACCGTCTTCATCTTGCTGACTGAAGCCAGCAAAATTCAGAAAAGCCATAACGGCTATTGATAGAAATATAGACTTTGCTTTCATTATATTTTGAGTTTTGTTTTTAACCTAATCACTAATCGAAAGTACGGGAAGGGAAGCTATCTGTCTGTTAATCAGTCGTTAATCCTTGTTAAAAATGGTTAAAGATGAACTGTGGTGATCGCATCATCGTATTTTTGAGGTATGCAGCGAAAGACTCTTAGATGGATAATTGGCCTTATGGGCCTGGCGATGATTGGATTGATTTCTTTCCAGCTCTATTGGATAGATTCACTGGTTTCAGCAAATGAGGAGCGATTCAGAAAGGATGTGCTGGATGCATTGAATACAGTCGCAAATAAGCTGGAAAAGCAGGAAACGTACGCGGCACTTCAAAAACTGAATTACGTAAACTCTCCTCTTTACAATGATGACCAAATCCATTTAAGGAGCACCCAAAACAATGAGGCTATTAAGGCTGGAAATAATGGAAGGATTGTAGAACGGGGGAATCAGCAAATATTCTATTTTGCTGACACTGTCAACGAAGGCGGGTTTGAGTTCGTGGTTAATTTTTCTAGTGTAGCAGATCGGTTCTTTTTCGAAAACTCACCACCACCTCCGGGCACTCCCAATGAAATGATAGCGGAGAGAGACGTTAAAATTCAAGAGCTGGAAAGTAAGCTCGCAAGGGTCTCCAGAAAGTACGAATTAACATTCGATGTGGTCAAGGATTTAATGGGACCGAATAAAAGCATTACCTCGAGATTTAACCCACAACAGCTTGATTCACTGTTAAAAAATGAGCTCGATAGTAAAGGAATTGATATTGATTACGAATATGGCGTATTGCAACCACACAATGATAGATTCTTGCTATTGACCAGTGCTCAGAAGAAGCAAGATTTAGAAAAGAGTGAACTCAAAGCGTCGTTATTCCCAAATGATATTTTCGGAAACGATAGCATGCTTATTATCAATTTCCCGGATAAAGAGGGCTACCTCATGAGTAAAGTGTGGTCTGCAATGGTTAGTTCAGGCTTCTTAGTGATGGTGATTCTGTTTTGTTTCGGATATAGTATCCGGACGATCGTTCGTCAGAAGAAACTTTCAGAGATGAAGAATGACTTCATCAATAACATGACGCATGAGCTAAAAACACCAATCTCCACCGTATCATTGGCAGTTGAGGCCTTGAATGATAAAGATATTGAACAGAGCTCGCTTAGAAATAAGTATATAAAAGTCATTGGAGAGGAAAACAAGCGATTAGGGGATCAGGTAGAAAAAGTATTACAAATCGCAGCAATTGATCGCAAGGACTACAATCTAAAGCACGAATTGTTGAGAATGAGTGATATGGTGAAGAGTGCGGCAGAACATATTGCCATGCAGGTAGAGCAGAGAGGGGGAAGATTGAATATGATTGAAAAAGCTGAAAAAGATAAGGTGCAAGGCGATGAAATTCATCTTACCAATATCATTTTGAATTTATTGGACAATGCCAATAAGTACTCACCGGAGGCGCCTAACATTACCCTTAGAACCGCATCTGACGATGAAGACTTTATCCTTTCCATTCACGATAAAGGTATTGGGATGACACGTGAGCAACAAAAGCATATTTTCGAAAAATTTTATCGCGTCCCAACCGGAAACCTTCACAATGTAAAGGGTTTTGGGCTTGGCCTGGCTTATGTTCAGCGCATTGTAGAAGCACATGGTGGGAAAATCTACGTCGACAGTGAGCCGGGAAAAGGAAGCAAATTTTCAATCACATTACCTTTAGCGAATGAAGCCTAAATTATTAATTGTAGAGGATGACCCAAATTTGGGAGAAATACTAAGTGAGTACCTTGGCTTAAAAGGGTTTGACACAACCTTGAAAAGAGATGGCGAAGAGGGAGGTATTGCTTTTAAAAAGGATCCATATGATCTGTGTATACTTGATTTAATGATGCCCAAAAAAGATGGGTTTACATTGGCAAAAGAGATCAGGGAATATGATGAGGAAACACCCATTATCTTTTTGACAGCCAAGTCAATGAAGCAGGATATTATCAAAGGGTTCACCATTGGTGCCGATGATTATATGACGAAACCATTCAGTATGGAGGAGCTGCTTCTTAGGATTCAGGCGGTTCTTAAGAGATCATCAAAGAAGGAGGAAGAGGATGTATTCCCAAACCCATTCGAAATTGCTGGTTTAACCTACTATTATCAGGAAAACAGGTTGATTACACCTAAAAGAGAGATAAACCTCACTACAAAAGAAAACGAGTTACTGAAGATTTTTTTCCAGAATGTAAACAAAACTGTTGAGCGTAGCATTGCACTTAAGAAAATCTGGAAAGATGATAGTTACTTCAATGCCCGCAGTATGGATGTTTACATTGCTAAAATCAGAAAGTATCTTCAAGATGAACCTAGTCTTAAGATATTAACAATTCACGGTGAAGGTTTCAAATTAGTAGAGGTAAATTGAATCATTTCTCCTTGAGATTCTGTATCTTTAAAAGAAGAGCGATTCATTAGAACCAATCATTCCTATTATGTTACTTGTACCATCAATATCAGTTATTGAAGGCAGGACTATTCGACTCACTAAAGGCGATTATTCCAGCGAAAAAGTCTATAATGACACACCCATTGATGTGGCAAAACAGTTTGAAGACCATGGAATTAGCCGTATTCATTTGATTGATCTGGATGGTGCTCGTAGAGGCACTTCTGTGAATTATGATATACTTCACATGGTCTCAGCATATACTGATCTTAAAATCAATTTTACGGGTGGTTTGCATACAGACGGGGATGTGTTAAAAGCATTTGAATATGGTGCAGAAAGTGTTACTGCAGCTTCTGTGGCAGTTTCTAACAAGGAGCAGTTTGCGAATTGGCTTATGTCTTATGGCAGGGAAAAGATAGCTCTTGCGGCGGATAGTTTGAAAGGAAAGATCAGAATAAAAGGCTGGCAAAAAGCTACCTCTAAAGATCTTTTTGATCACATCGCATACTTCTATGATAGAGGCCTGAAATACCTAAAAACCACCGACATCTCTAAAGATGGAGCCATGGAAGGTCCATCGTTTGATCTTTATAAAAAGCTTCTAAAGGAATTCCCGAATCTCTGCATCTTCGCTAGTGGTGGAGTAAGAGAAATGGACGATATTAAAAAACTTCGAGATCTGGGTCTTTATGGAGTGATTTTCGGAAAAGCTTTTTATGAAGGTAATATTTCTCTGGACGACATTGATGATTATCAATCTGTCGTTGCTTAAGGAGACTCCTCTGTATCGTATTTGAATTTATACAGGAAGTAAAAGATAAAATTGTATTTGCTTACTGAATCATCCTGTAGGGAATCTGCTTTCTCTGGAGTTCTTTCAACTGGCTTAACTTCATCGTTTTCCTGCAATTGTGATTCTTCCTGTCCTTCTGCAATCGATGAGGTGTTTGTCAGCTGACCATCAGGGCGCATCATGGTTTGGTCGTTTTTTCGCCTGCCCTCCTGATCTTGTTCTTGAGTCCTGTCTGGAGATTTAGTAGTTATACCAGTATTAGCAACACCATAATGAAAGGTGAATACAAAAATTAGCGTGGATAATATTGATATGTTTTTCTTCAAGATTAAGATCTTAAACAACAAAGTAACGAAATATTTGATGGAAGGTTTAGCTTTTTTACAAAACTTAACTATGATGTTGTATTCTACGGTGATTTTATGTGAACGTAGAGTGAAGAACGGCAAAATATCAATGCCTGAATTATTTTGGGCATCAAAAAAGCTCATCCGAAGTAGATGAGCTTTCAAATATGGTTATTTAGCTTCTTGCTTCTTAAAGCGTTCGCTTAACTTCTTTTACTTCAAAGCCTTCGATGATATCTCCTACTTTGATGTCATTGAAATTCTTAATACTTAGACCACACTCATAGCCGCTTTTCACTTCAGAAACATCTTCCTTGAATCGCTTAAGCTGGTTAATCTCTCCGGTGTACACTACAATACCATCACGAACCAATCTCACTTTGTTGGATCGTTTCACAATACCGTCAGTTACATAACACCCCGCTACTGTACCAACTTTAGAGATTTTGAATACGTCTCGAACTTCGATATTACCGGTAATTACTTCTTCACTGGTAGGCTCAAGCATTCCCTCCATTGCATCTTTAACATCATTGATGGCGTCATAGATAATAGAGTAAAGCCTGATCTCGATTTCTTCAGTTTCTGCAAGCTTTCTGGCACCTCCCGAAGGTCTTACCTGGAAACCAACAATTACCGCATCAGATGCTGATGCTAGTAGTACGTCAGACTCAGAGATTTGTCCTACTGCTTTATGAAGAATATTTACTTGAACTTCTTCTGTAGATAGTTTGAGGAGTGAATCTGCCAATGCTTCAATAGAACCATCCACATCACCTTTAACAATTACATTTAGTTCTTTAAAGCTTCCAATCGCTAATCTTCTACCGATCTCGTCAAGCGTAATGTGCTTTTTAGTTCTGATAGATTGCTCTCTTAGAATTTGCTCACGCTTGTTAGCTACTTCTCTGGCCTCTCTGTCACTTTCCATGACGTTGAATTTGTCACCTGCCTGTGGAGCGCCATCTAGACCTAACATCAAGACTGGTGTTGACGGCCCTGCTTCTTCTAATTTATTTCCACGGTGATCAAACATTGCTTTTACCTTACCAAAATACGGACCTGCAAGCAATACATCACCTACTCTAAGAGTTCCTGCTTGTACCATTATCGTAGAAACATATCCTCGACCTTTATCAAGTGAGGCTTCCACAACTGATCCCACAGCTGCTTTTTCCGGATTTGCTTTTAGCTCAAGCAATTCAGCTTCAAGAAGTACTTTATCTAAAAGCTCGTCAATTCCTTCTCCGGTTTTTGCAGATACGTGCTGACATTGGTATTTACCACCCCAATCTTCAACAAGGATGTTGATATTGGAAAGGTCTTCTTTAATCTTATCAGGATTAGCGTTTGGCTTATCTACTTTGTTGATCGCAATTACAATTGGAACACCGGCTACCTGAGCATGATTGATTGCTTCTTTGGTTTGAGGCATCACAGAGTCATCCGCTGCTACTACGATGATTGCCACGTCGGTAATTTTGGCACCCCGAGCCCTCATCGCTGTAAATGCTTCGTGACCAGGTGTATCCAGGAAGGCTACCCTCTTACCACTATTGGTCATTACGTCATAAGCACCAATGTGCTGTGTAATTCCCCCAGCTTCTCCTTCAGTAACTTTAGATTCTCTAATGTAATCAAGAAGGGAAGTTTTACCGTGATCTACGTGACCCATGATGGTCACAATAGGTGCTCGGTCTACTAGTTTGCTTTCATCATCTTCCTCTTCAACAATGTCGGTTTCTTCCTTAGCTTCAGCAAAGTCTACTTCATAACCAAACTCATCTGCAATGACAGTAATTGTTTCTGCATCCAATCGTTGATTGATAGACACAAACATACCAAGTGACATACATGCTGAAATCACATCATTAGCAGAAACATCCATTAATGATGCAAGATCACTTGCTGAGATGTATTCGGTTACTTTTAGTGTTTTTGAAGCTTCCTCTGCCTGTAATTGTCTTTCTTCCTCTTCCTCAGCACGAGCAGATCGTTTGTCTTTTCTGTATTTGGATCGTTGCGATCCTCCTTTGCCACTGCCGCCACTAAGCTTCGCTAGTGTTGCTTTAATCTTATCCTGAATTTCCTTATCGGAAAGCTCTTCCGTTTTTCTTCCTGATTGAGTTCGGCTGCCTCTGTCTCCTCTTCCACGCTGCTGCTGGCCGCCACCACCACCGGATTGAATTCTTTTTCTCGGTCTTTTTTTCCTGTCTTGTTTAGAGTCAGAGGATGCTACTGGCTTAGGTTTATCCTTAGGCAGTTCTATTTTATCTAGAACCTTTAGCCCTCTTAGTGAATCAGCTTTTCCTTTGATAACCTCTTTTTGTGGCTCTGGTTTTTCCTCCTTCTCTTCTTCTTTGGCCTTAGGCTCTTCTTTTTCCTTTTCTTTTGGAGCCTCTTCTTTCTTAGCTTCCTCTTCCTTAACCTCTTTCTCTGGTGCTTTTTCTTCGGCTTTCGGTTTAGTTTCCTCTACCTCTTTTGCCTCTACCTTTTTGGTTTCTTTTACTTCTTCTTTCTTAGGCTCTTCCTTGGCTTCTTCCTCTTTCTTCTTATTTAGATCGATTTTACCTACAACCTTAGGGCCGTCCAGCTTGGTTTTAGCTGATATTTTTTCCGGTTTAGGTTCTGAGCCAACATTATCCTTAATGAGTATACGCTCATCCTCAGATTTTTCCTGAGCGGAAGATTTTTCCGCATCAATAACCATATTGTCGGTCTTGCCTCCAATAGTTAATTCTGATGCTTCTTCTTTATCGTGAGCAGAATCCGCAAACTCACGCGCAAGCATATTATACTGATCCTGTGGAATTTTAGAATTTGGATTGGAGTCCACTTTGTGACCCTTCTCCTTCAAAAATTCAAGGATAGTATTTTTACCTACGTTTAGCTTTCTTGCTACTTGACTTAATCTGTATTCTGCCATATAAACCTCTCAAAGTTAAGTTTATTCGAATTCCTGGCTCAGAACTCGAATCACTTCATGTACTGTTTCTTCTTCTAAATCCGTCCTTCTTACCAAATCATCAGAGCTTAACTTCAATACGCTTTTTGCTGTATCAAGCCCTACTCTTTTTAATTCATCGATAACCCAATCTTCCAGTTCATCAGTAAATTCATCCAGATCTACATCTTCTTCTGAAGCTTCATCAAGCTCTCTGAAAACATCGATCTCCATACCCACTAATTTACTAGCCAATTTGATGTTTTGACCACCTTTTCCAATTGCCAAAGATACCTGATCTGGTTTGAGATAAACAGATACTCGTTCTTTATCCTCACTTATTTTCATGCTGGTGATCTTCGCAGGGCTTAAAGCTCTTGCCAGATAAAGCTCTAGATTGTCTGTGAAATTGATCACGTCAATGTTTTCATTTTGAAGCTCACGAACGATCGAGTGAATCCTTGATCCTTTCATACCCACACATGCTCCCACAGGATCTATTCTGTCATCATATGACTCTACTGCAACTTTTGCTCTTTCACCAGGCTCTCTCACCACATTTTTAATGGTAATAAGACCGTCATATACTTCTGGCACTTCAGCCTCAAAAAGTCTTTCAAGGAAGACCGGAGATGTTCTGGAAAGAATAATTTTTGGGTTACCATTAACCATTTCAGCTCTGTGAACAATGGCTCGTACGGTATCTCCTTTTCTATATCTGTCTTTTGGAATTTGCTCGCTTTTTGGAACAGTTAGTTCGTTACCTTCACCATCAGTTAACAATACTTCACGACCTAAAACCTGATAAACTTCACCCTGAATAATTTCCCCAACAAGATCCTTATACTTTTGAAATAAGATATCTTTTTCAAGATCCTTTATCTTCTGAATAAGAGTTTGTCTTGCCGTCATCACAGCTCTTCGCCCAAAGTCCTCGAGCTTGATCTCTTCCGCCACTTCTTCACCAATTTCAAAATCCGGCTCGATCTGCCGTGCTTCGGTCAGACTGATTTTATCATGATCCCAAATATCTTCAGAGTTATCATCCACAATTTCTCTAAATCTCCATATCTCGAGATCCCCATTATCGGCATTTATAACAATGTCGAAATTGTCATCTGTTTCGTATTTTTTTCGAATCATCGTTCTGAATACATCTTCCAGAATTCTGATCATAGTAGGGCGGTCAATGTTTTTGCCTCTGGCAAAATCCGCAAACGAATCAATTAATACTGACGCTTCCATCTTACTTGAATGATACTTTTACTTTTGATTGTCTTATATCTTTTATCTGAAGGGATCTTTCTGTTTTGTTTTTTATCAAAATCTCTTCGTCTTTCACGGCGATTAACTCACCTTCAACTTTCTCTCCGTCAACCATTTCAATGTTTAGGCTCCTTCCGATATTCTTAGAATACTGCCTGATCATTGACAGGGGAAAGTCTAATCCCGGAGAGGAAACTTCCAATGTGTATTTACCCTCCATGATTTCATGCTCTTCCAGTTCATTGCCAATGTACCTGCTTATCTTACTACATTGATCTATAGAAATTCCATTATTACCATCTACAAAAACAAGAAGCTTTTGATTTCCCTGGTTTCCTTTGATCTTCACATCAACAAGAAACAGTTCCTTCTCGTCTTCAATCGCACTTTTTGCTATCGATTTTATTTGTTCTTCTAACACACCTATATCAATGAAAAGAGGGGACTGATGTCCCCTCTTTCGGAATTCTAACTATTTCTATACTGCAAAGGTAGAAAACTAAAGTTTAAATTCTGCATTTGGGCCAAAATTTCTCCTATTTCCAAATAAGAGATACCATTAAAAATAGAAATTGAGCAGTTCGTCTAAAGTTCGATGGTTAACAGGCTGGTTTTTTGGAAATTATGTAGTCTTGCGATAACTTTTACAGTCAGTTATTGAAGTAGTCTCACCACCCTATTTTTTTAACCGTTAAAATCAAAATTTGACGTAAGAAATTACGCCTGCCTTAGTCCCTTAAAATTGTCCCCAGAGTTATGAAAAATTTAAAGTTTGCAGCGTCCACTGCTTTTATCTTTTTCTGTGCCTTATCGCATGGTCAGGATAATTCAGTCGGAATAAACACCAACAATCCAAATGCCAATGCGGTATTGGAACTTGTTTCTCCTAATTCAAATCAGGGATTCCTGGTGCCACGTGTCACTACCGCACAGAGGCTTAGCATGAGTGGCTCTTTGGGTAATCAGGATATTGGTTTGATGGTTTTCGACACCAGTGAGCGATCATTCTATTTCTGGTCTGAAGGAGTTTGGAAGGCCGGACTAGGGATATTGACGACTATTAATGCTGGTGGGGACCTGACTGGTAGTTATCCAAATCCGACAATCAAATTGGGGGCAGTTGTCGAAGATAAAATCGCTGATGGGGCAGTGACAACACCTAAGTTACAGAATAGTAGTGTCACGACTGAAAAAATTGATAATAGTGCTGTGACTACTGATAAAATTGCAAATCTGGCTGTGACCGGGGAAAAGCTAGAGAATATTTCATCAATAACAGCAGGTACATATGGAACAGACGCTTTTAACGTCTTGCAACTTACGGTCGATCAAAAGGGAAGAGTTACGGGGATATCAGAAGTCATAATCCAAATTGGTACGGCAAACATCATCAACGGCTCAATCCTGAATGAAGATATAGCCAATGGGACTATTACGATCTCGAAAATCAATACAGAAGGGAATTCAAATGTTGTTCTTACGGTAGATGCTTCAGGAAATCCCGTTTGGACCAGCAGGTCAGAGTTTACCTCTTCCGCTCTTGCCCAAGACAATATTTACATCGGAAATAGCTCTGGAGTCGCTCAAGGGTTGCCTGTTTCGGGTGATATTACCGCAACAAACAATGGCTCGTCTGCAGATATTCAAATCAATACAGGGGCTGTAACAACAGATGAAATTCTTGACAACACAATTGTTTCAGATGATATAGCTACTGATGGAGTAGGCAAGGAAGAAATAGCACCAAATTCAGTTGGGACTAGTGAGTTAATTGATGGCGAAGTAGTCAATAGCAAAATTGCTGATGATGCGATAACTACCGAGAAAATACAAGATGGTGAAGTTAATACCCAGGACATAGCGACAGCTGCTGTCACTGAAAATGAAATAGCGGATAATGCAGTGACCACCAACAAGATAGCAGATGATAATGTAACACGAGATGATATCAATGCAGATGTTGCAGGTTTAGGGTTGATACAAAATGCCAATGGAAGCCTTGAAATCAACAATGGAAATGGCTTGCAAATAAGCAATGATTCACTTTATGTTGATTTAGGAGGTTTGGCCGGCGAAGGCCTCATTGAAGATGCAACCAACGGCGAACTTGACATCAATGTAGATGACGTTACTCTCGAAACAAGCTCAGATATACTGCAGGTCAAAGACTCTGGAATCACAAATGATAAAATTGCTGGGCAGGCTGTTACACAAGACAAGATCTTACCATCAAACACGAATGCACTACTGATTTCAGATAATACACCATCTGCTTCGTGGTTTTCTCCTGGTAATGATAAAGTAATTGTTACTGGACCTTCAGGAGAAATCACTTCAAAAGATGCTGTTGATTTTATCGATAGTGATTTAGATTTTGGTAATATTTATTTGGGAAATGCATCTGATGTTGCTCAACCATTTTTTGTTGGAAATGCCAACTACATTCCAATTGGAAATGGGAACACACTGACTTCAGCTCCTGTTACCGGGGATATTTCAATCGCTATCTCAGGACCTAATGCAGTAACCACTATTCAGGATAATGCTGTTGATGGAACTGACCTTGACTTGACTTCCAATTTTACGGTTCCTGGTAGCGGTCGTTTCATTTTAAATAATACAGGAGGTTTTGAAGTTTCTGGATTTTCTTTTTTGAATGGGCCTGTTAATCTAGGAGATAGTCCCGCTGATCAAATAACTTCAATTGGAAATCTTGACGCAAATAGAGGTTTAGATGTTACAGGTGCTGCCCTAACTACCAATCAAGCAATAACTCAATCAGGGACCAGTCAGGTTACATTCGGGGGAAATGTCGATGCAAATAACGGCATAGATGTAACGGGAATTCTGCGAGCAAATGACAATACGCTAATTGGATCTAGCGATACAGACGACTTAATAATAAATGCTGAAATTCAGGGAGCAACACCATTTATTCTGGAGGGTGTAACCGATAACAATTTTGAGACACGTATTGCTGTTGTCGACCCAACTGCTGATCGAACAATTAGTTTGCCTAATGCATCAGGAACCGTCGTTCTTTCAGGTGCTGGAACATTACAAAATAACCTTGCATTAAGCAGTGATGCCAATGGTCAAATTGTCAACGCAGTTGATGGTCAACCATTTAATGTAAACTCAAACGACATCAACATCGGTGATGATATAGCGGATCAGACGGATTTTATTGGCAATGTGGACGCGAACAATGGCTTGGATGTAGACGGGGGCACGTTTACGATTGCGAATGGAGTAAATACGACGGTAGGCGATGGCACGATTACGACGGGCGCAGGTCAGGTAGACTTTGGAGGCAATGTGGACGCGAATGCGGGCTTGGATGTAACAGGCTTATTGCAGGCGGACGATAATGTGACCTTAGGAGCCACGAATGCGGATGCTTTAGTAGTGAATGCGAATGCGGACTTCAACGATGTGGTGAATGTAGATGGGAACACGACGTTGAACAGCAACGTAACGATCGCCGATGGAGCTACATCTACGACGATCAACAACGATGACATTAATATCGGAAATGCGGCAGACGATGCGATAGACCTTCAGGGCGCGACGGGGATAACGGGCAACAGTTTAACGGTAGGCACGACGGTAACGAATTTAAACAGTGGGACGACCAATGTATCGGATGGAGCGACACTAAATGTGAACTCGGATGCGGTGAATATAGGCGATGAGGATACGGATGTGATAGGTATCCAGGGCGCGACGACCCTTACGGGTAACAGTACAGCATTAAATGCGACAAGTACGACGATCAACAGTGGGTTGATCGGGGTTGGTACAGATGACACGGACGATGTAAGTATCAATGCGGAGATCCAGGGCGCAACCCCTTTGATATTAGAGGGCGGCACGGACGACACGTTTGAGACGCGCATTGCGGTGACGAATCCAACGGCAGATCGTACGATCACCTTACCGGATGCGGATGGTACGGTGGTATTGCAGGGGAACACGAACTACACGGGCGACTTAGCGTTGACCACCGATGTGAATGGAGATATTGTTGAAGCGGTAGACGGTCAAGACTTCAATGTAAACTCCGATGTAATCAACCTTGGGAATGCGGGTACGGATCAGGTAGATGTTGCAGGGAACCTGGACGCGAATGCGGGCTTGGATGTAGACGGGGGCACGTTCACGATTGCGAATGGAGTAAATACGACGGTAGGCGATGGCACGATTACGACGGGCGCAGGTCAGGTAGACTTTGGAGGCAATGTGGACGCGAATGCGGGCTTGGATGTAACAGGCTTATTGCAGGCGGACGATAATGTGACCTTAGGAGCCACGAATGCGGATGCTTTAGTAGTGAATGCGAATGCGGACTTCAACGATGTGGTGAATGTAGATGGAGCTACTACACTCAACGATGATCTTACGGTATCCACCGATGCTACGACCACCACGATCAACTCGAACACGATTGATATAGGTAATGCGGCAGGAGATGCGATCGATCTAACGGGCGCGACGAATATTAACGGGGGCAATCTGACGGTAGCGACGGGCTCTTCAGCGACGTTCAATGATGCGGTGACTTTGGGTGATGGTGAATCAGATGCAGTAGCGATCAATGGCACGTTGCAGGAAGGAACGTTGGTAGCGGGTCAGAATGCGGTTGTTTTTGATGGTTCGACGGCAGATGCTACGAACCGCACGACTTTTGAGATCGAAGATCCAACGGCAGCCCGCACGATCACGTTCCCGGATGCAGATGGTACGGTGGTATTGCAGGGGAACACGAACTACACGGGCGACTTAGCGTTGACCACCGATGTGAATGGAGATATTGTTGAAGCGGTAGACGGTCAAGACTTCAATGTAAACTCCGATGTAATCAACCTTGGGAATGCGGGTACGGATCAGGTAGATGTTGCAGGGAACCTGGACGCGAACAATGGCTTGGATGTAGACGGGGGCACGTTCACGATTGCGAATGGAGTAAATACGACGGTAGGCGATGGCACGATTACGACGGGCGCAGGTCAGGTAGACTTTGGAGGCAATGTGGACGCGAATGCGGGCTTGGATGTGACGGGCTTATTGCAGGCGGACGATAATGTGACCTTAGGAGCCACGAATGCGGATGCTTTAGTAGTCAATGCGAATGCGGACTTCAACGATGTGGTGAATGTAGATGGAGCTACTACACTCAACGATGATCTTACGGTATCCACCGATGCTACGACCACCACGATCAACTCGAACACGATTGATATAGGTAATGCGGCAGGAGATGCGATCGATCTAACGGGCGCGACGAATATTAACGGGGGCAATCTGACGGTAGCGACGGGCTCTTCAGCGACGTTCAATGATGGGGTGACTTTGGGTGATGGTGAATCAGATGCAGTAGCGATCAATGGCACGTTGCAGGAAGGAACGTTGGTAGCGGGTCAGAATGCGGTTGTTTTTGATGGTTCGACGGCAGATGCTACGAACCGCACGACTTTTGAGATCGAAGATCCAACGGCAGCCCGCACGATCACGTTCCCGGATGCAGATGGTACGGTGGTATTGCAGGGGAACACGAACTACACGGGCGACTTAGCGTTGACCACCGATGTGAATGGAGATATTGTTGAAGCGGTAGACGGTCAAGCCTTCAATGTAAACTCCGATGTAATCAACCTTGGGAATGCGGGTACGGATCAGGTAGATGTTGCAGGGAACCTGGACGCGAATGCGGGCTTGGATGTAGACGGGGGCACGTTCACGATTGCGAATGGAGTAAATACGACGGTAGGCGATGGCACGATTACGACGGGCGCAGGTCAGGTAGACTTTGGAGGCAATGTGGACGCGAATGCGGGCTTGGATGTGACGGGCTTATTGCAGGCGGACGATAATGTGACCTTAGGAGCCACGAATGCGGATGCTTTAGTAGTGAATGCGAATGCGGACTTCAACGATGTGGTGAATGTAGATGGGAACACGACGTTGAACAGCAACGTAACGATCGCCGATGGAGCTACATCTACGACGATCAACAACGATGACATTAATATCGGAAATGCGGCAGACGATGCGATAGACCTTCAGGGCGCGACGGGGATAACGGGCAACAGTTTAACGGTAGGCACGACGGTAACGAATTTAAACAGTGGGACGACCAATGTATCGGATGGAGCGACACTAAATGTGAACTCGGATGCGGTGAATATAGGCGATGAGGATACGGATGTTATAGGTATCCAGGGCGCGACGACCCTTACGGGTAACAGTACAGCATTAAATGCGACAAGTACGACGATCAACAGTGGGTTGATCGGGGTTGGTACAGATGACACGGACGATGTAAGTATCAATGCGGAGATCCAGGGCGCAACCCCTTTGATATTAGAGGGCGGGACGGACGACACGTTTGAGACGCGCATTGCGGTGACGAATCCAACGGCAGATCGTACGATCACCTTACCGGATGCGGATGGTACGGTGGTGTTGCAGGGGAACACGAACTACACGGGCGACTTAGCGTTGACCACCGATGTGAATGGAGATATTGTTGAAGCGGTAGACGGTCAAGCCTTCAATGTAAACTCCGATGTAATCAACCTTGGGAATGCGGGTACGGATCAGGTAGATGTTGCAGGGAACCTGGACGCGAATGCGGGCTTGGATGTAGACGGGGGCACGTTCACGATTGCGAATGGAGTAAATACGACGGTAGGCGATGGCACGATTACGACGGGCGCAGGTCAGGTAGACTTTGGAGGCAATGTGGACGCGAATGCGGGCTTGGATGTGACGGGCTTATTGCAGGCGGACGATAATGTGACCTTAGGAGCCACGAATGCGGATGCTTTAGTAGTGAATGCGAATGCGGACTTCAACGATGTGGTGAATGTAGATGGGAACACGACGTTGAACAGCAACGTAACGATCGCCGATGGAGCTACATCTACGACGATCAACAACGATGACATTAATATCGGAAATGCGGCAGACGATGCGATAGACCTTCAGGGCGCGACGGGGATAACGGGCAACAGTTTAACGGTAGGCACGACGGTAACGAATTTAAACAGTGGGACGACCAATGTATCGGATGGAGTGACACTAAATGTGAACTCGGATGCGGTGAATATAGGCGATGAGGATACGGATGTTATAGGTATCCAGGGCGCGACGACCCTTACGGGTAACAGTACAGCATTAAATGCGACAAGTACGACGATCAACAGTGGGTTGATCGGGGTTGGTACAGATGACACGGACGATGTAAGTATCAATGCGGAGATCCAGGGCGCAACCCCTTTGATATTAGAGGGCGGGACGGACGACACGTTTGAGACGCGCATTGCGGTGACGAATCCAACGGCAGATCGTACGATCACCTTACCGGATGCGGATGGTACGGTGGTGTTGCAGGGGAACACGAACTACACGGGCGACTTAGCGTTGACCACCGATGTGAATGGAGATATTGTTGAAGCGGTAGACGGTCAAGCCTTCAATGTAAACTCCGATGTAATCAACCTTGGGAATGCGGGTACGGATCAGGTAGATGTTGCAGGGAACCTGGACGCGAATGCGGGCTTGGATGTAGACGGGGGCACGTTCACGATTGCGAATGGAGTAAATACGACGGTAGGCGATGGCACGATTACGACGGGCGCAGGTCAGGTAGACTTTGGAGGCAATGTGGACGCGAATGCGGGCTTGGATGTGACGGGCTTATTGCAGGCGGACGATAATGTGACCTTAGGAGCCACGAATGCGGATGCTTTAGTAGTGAATGCGAATGCGGACTTCAACGATGTGGTGAATGTAGATGGGAACACGACGTTGAACAGCAACGTAACGATCGCCGATGGAGCTACATCTACGACGATCAACAACGATGACATTAATATCGGAAATGCGGCAGACGATGCGATAGACCTTCAGGGCGCGACGGGGATAACGGGCAACAGTTTAACGGTAGGCACGACGGTAACGAATTTAAACAGTGGGACGACCAATGTATCGGATGGAGCGACACTAAATGTGAACTCGGATGCGGTGAATATAGGCGATGAGGATACGGATGTTATAGGTATCCAGGGCGCGACGACCCTTACGGGTAACAGTACAGCATTAAATGCGACAAGTACGACGATCAACAGTGGGTTGATCGGGGTTGGTACAGATGACACGGACGATGTAAGTATCAATGCGGAGATCCAGGGCGCAACCCCTTTGATATTAGAGGGCGGGACGGACGACACGTTTGAGACGCGCATTGCGGTGACGAATCCAACGGCAGATCGTACGATCACCTTACCGGATGCGGATGGTACGGTGGTGTTGCAGGGGAACACGAACTACACGGGCGACTTAGCGTTGACCACCGATGTGAATGGAGATATTGTTGAAGCGGTAGACGGTCAAGCCTTCAATGTAAACTCCGATGTAATCAACCTTGGGAATGCGGGTACGGATCAGGTAGATGTTGCAGGGAACCTGGACGCGAATGCGGGCTTGGATGTAGACGGGGGCACGTTCACGATTGCGAATGGAGTAAATACGACGGTAGGCGATGGCACGATTACGACGGGCGCAGGTCAGGTAGACTTTGGAGGCAATGTGGACGCGAATGCGGGCTTGGATGTGACGGGCTTATTGCAGGCGGACGATAATGTGACCTTAGGAGCCACGAATGCGGATGCTTTAGTAGTGAATGCGAATGCGGACTTCAACGATGTGGTGAATGTAGATGGGAACACGACGTTGAACAGCAACGTAACGATCGCCGATGGAGCTACATCTACGACGATCAACAACGATGACATTAATATCGGAAATGCGGCAGACGATGCGATAGACCTTCAGGGCGCGACGGGGATAACGGGCAACAGTTTAACGGTAGGCACGACGGTAACGAATTTAAACAGTGGGACGACCAATGTATCGGATGGAGCGACACTAAATGTGAACTCGGATGCGGTGAATATAGGCGATGAGGATACGGATGTTATAGGTATCCAGGGCGCGACGACCCTTACGGGTAACAGTACAGCATTAAATGCGACAAGTACGACGATCAACAGTGGGTTGATCGGGGTTGGTACAGATGACACGGACGATGTAAGTATCAATGCGGAGATCCAGGGCGCAACCCCTTTGATATTAGAGGGCGGGACGGACGACACGTTTGAGACGCGCATTGCGGTGACGAATCCAACGGCAGATCGTACGATCACCTTACCGGATGCGGATGGTACGGTGGTGTTGCAGGGGAACACGAACTACACGGGCGACTTAGCGTTGACCACCGATGTGAATGGAGATATTGTTGAAGCGGTAGACGGTCAAGCCTTCAATGTAAACTCCGATGTAATCAACCTTGGGAATGCGGGTACGGATCAGGTAGATGTTGCAGGGAACCTGGACGCGAATGCGGGCTTGGATGTAGACGGGGGCACGTTCACGATTGCGAATGGAGTAAATACGACGGTAGGCGATGGCACGATTACGACGGGCGCAGGTCAGGTAGACTTTGGAGGCAATGTGGACGCGAATGCGGGCTTGGATGTGACGGGCTTATTGCAGGCGGACGATAATGTGACCTTAGGAGCCACGAATGCGGATGCTTTAGTAGTGAATGCGAATGCGGACTTCAACGATGTGGTGAATGTAGATGGGAACACGACGTTGAACAGCAACGTAACGATCGCCGATGGAGCTACATCTACGACGATCAACAACGATGACATTAATATCGGAAATGCGGCAGACGATGCGATAGACCTTCAGGGCGCGACGGGGATAACGGGCAACAGTTTAACGGTAGGCACGACGGTAACGAATTTAAACAGTGGGACGACCAATGTATCGGATGGAGCGACACTAAATGTGAACTCGGATGCGGTGAATATAGGCGATGAGGATACGGATGTTATAGGTATCCAGGGCGCGACGACCCTTACGGGTAACAGTACAGCATTAAATGCGACAAGTACGACGATCAACAGTGGGTTGATCGGGGTTGGTACAGATGACACGGACGATGTAAGTATCAATGCGGAGATCCAGGGCGCAACCCCTTTGATATTAGAGGGCGGGACGGACGACACGTTTGAGACGCGCATTGCGGTGACGAATCCAACGGCAGATCGTACGATCACCTTACCGGATGCGGATGGTACGGTGGTGTTGCAGGGGAACACGAACTACACGGGCGACTTAGCGTTGACCACCGATGTGAATGGAGATATTGTTGAAGCGGTAGACGGTCAAGCCTTCAATGTAAACTCCGATGTAATCAACCTTGGGAATGCGGGTACGGATCAGGTAGATGTTGCAGGGAACCTGGACGCGAATGCGGGCTTGGATGTAGACGGGGGCACGTTCACGATTGCGAATGGAGTAAATACGACGGTAGGCGATGGCACGATTACGACGGGCGCAGGTCAGGTAGACTTTGGAGGCAATGTGGACGCGAATGCGGGCTTGGATGTGACGGGCTTATTGCAGGCGGACGATAATGTGACCTTAGGAGCCACGAATGCGGATGCTTTAGTAGTGAATGCGAATGCGGACTTCAACGATGTGGTGAATGTAGATGGGAACACGACGTTGAACAGCAACGTAACGATCGCCGATGGAGCTACATCTACGACGATCAACAACGATGACATTAATATCGGAAATGCGGCAGACGATGCGATAGACCTTCAGGGCGCGACGGGGATAACGGGCAACAGTTTAACGGTAGGCACGACGGTAACGAATTTAAACAGTGGGACGACCAATGTATCGGATGGAGTGACACTAAATGTGAACTCGGATGCGGTGAATATAGGCGATGAGGATACGGATGTTATAGGTATCCAGGGCGCGACGACCCTTACGGGTAACAGTACAGCATTAAATGCGACAAGTACGACGATCAACAGTGGGTTGATCGGGGTTGGTACAGATGACACGGACGATGTAAGTATCAATGCGGAGATCCAGGGCGCAACCCCTTTGATATTAGAGGGCGGGACGGACGACACGTTTGAGACGCGCATTGCGGTGACGAATCCAACGGCAGATCGTACGATCACCTTACCGGATGCGGATGGTACGGTGGTGTTGCAGGGGAACACGAACTACACGGGCGACTTAGCGTTGACCACCGATGTGAATGGAGATATTGTTGAAGCGGTAGACGGTCAAGCCTTCAATGTAAACTCCGATGTAATCAACCTTGGGAATGCGGGTACGGATCAGGTAGATGTTGCAGGGAACCTGGACGCGAATGCGGGCTTGGATGTAGACGGGGGCACGTTCACGATTGCGAATGGAGTAAATACGACGGTAGGCGATGGCACGATTACGACGGGCGCAGGTCAGGTAGACTTTGGAGGCAATGTGGACGCGAATGCGGGCTTGGATGTGACGGGCTTATTGCAGGCGGACGATAATGTGACCTTAGGAGCCACGAATGCGGATGCTTTAGTAGTGAATGCGAATGCGGACTTCAACGATGTGGTGAATGTAGATGGGAACACGACGTTGAACAGCAACGTAACGATCGCCGATGGAGCTACATCTACGACGATCAACAACGATGACATTAATATCGGAAATGCGGCAGACGATGCGATAGACCTTCAGGGCGCGACGGGGATAACGGGCAACAGTTTAACGGTAGGCACGACGGTAACGAATTTAAACAGTGGGACGACCAATGTATCGGATGGAGCGACACTAAATGTGAACTCGGATGCGGTGAATATAGGCGATGAGGATACGGATGTTATAGGTATCCAGGGCGCGACGACCCTTACGGGTAACAGTACAGCATTAAATGCGACAAGTACGACGATCAACAGTGGGTTGATCGGGGTTGGTACAGATGACACGGACGATGTAAGTATCAATGCGGAGATCCAGGGCGCAACCCCTTTGATATTAGAGGGCGGGACGGACGACACGTTTGAGACGCGCATTGCGGTGACGAATCCAACGGCAGATCGTACGATCACCTTACCGGATGCGGATGGTACGGTGGTGTTGCAGGGGAACACGAACTACACGGGCGACTTAGCGTTGACCACCGATGTGAATGGAGATATTGTTGAAGCGGTAGACGGTCAAGCCTTCAATGTAAACTCCGATGTAATCAACCTTGGGAATGCGGGTACGGATCAGGTAGATGTTGCAGGGAACCTGGACGCGAATGCGGGCTTGGATGTAGACGGGGGCACGTTCACGATTGCGAATGGAGTAAATACGACGGTAGGCGATGGCACGATTACGACGGGCGCAGGTCAGGTAGACTTTGGAGGCAATGTGGACGCGAATGCGGGCTTGGATGTGACGGGCTTATTGCAGGCGGACGATAATGTGACCTTAGGAGCCACGAATGCGGATGCTTTAGTAGTGAATGCGAATGCGGACTTCAACGATGTGGTGAATGTAGATGGGAACACGACGTTGAACAGCAACGTAACGATCGCCGATGGAGCTACATCTACGACGATCAACAACGATGACATTAATATCGGAAATGCGGCAGACGATGCGATAGACCTTCAGGGCGCGACGGGGATAACGGGCAACAGTTTAACGGTAGGCACGACGGTAACGAATTTAAACAGTGGGACGACCAATGTATCGGATGGAGCGACACTAAATGTGAACTCGGATGCGGTGAATATAGGCGATGAGGATACGGATGTTATAGGTATCCAGGGCGCGACGACCCTTACGGGTAACAGTACAGCATTAAATGCGACAAGTACGACGATCAACAGTGGGTTGATCGGGGTTGGTACAGATGACACGGACGATGTAAGTATCAATGCGGAGATCCAGGGCGCAACCCCTTTGATATTAGAGGGCGGGACGGACGACACGTTTGAGACGCGCATTGCGGTGACGAATCCAACGGCAGATCGTACGATCACCTTACCGGATGCGGATGGTACGGTGGTGTTGCAGGGGAACACGAACTACACGGGCGACTTAGCGTTGACCACCGATGTGAATGGAGATATTGTTGAAGCGGTAGACGGTCAAGCCTTCAATGTAAACTCCGATGTAATCAACCTTGGGAATGCGGGTACGGATCAGGTAGATGTTGCAGGGAACCTGGACGCGAATGCGGGCTTGGATGTAGACGGGGGCACGTTCACGATTGCGAATGGAGTAAATACGACGGTAGGCGATGGCACGATTACGACGGGCGCAGGTCAGGTAGACTTTGGAGGCAATGTGGACGCGAATGCGGGCTTGGATGTGACGGGCTTATTGCAGGCGGACGATAATGTGACCTTAGGAGCCACGAATGCGGATGCTTTAGTAGTGAATGCGAATGCGGACTTCAACGATGTGGTGAATGTAGATGGGAACACGACGTTGAACAGCAACGTAACGATCGCCGATGGAGCTACATCTACGACGATCAACAACGATGACATTAATATCGGAAATGCGGCAGACGATGCGATAGACCTTCAGGGCGCGACGGGGATAACGGGCAACAGTTTAACGGTAGGCACGACGGTAACGAATTTAAACAGTGGGACGACCAATGTATCGGATGGAGCGACACTAAATGTGAACTCGGATGCGGTGAATATAGGCGATGAGGATACGGATGTTATAGGTATCCAGGGCGCGACGACCCTTACGGGTAACAGTACAGCATTAAATGCGACAAGTACGACGATCAACAGTGGGTTGATCGGGGTTGGTACAGATGACACGGACGATGTAAGTATCAATGCGGAGATCCAGGGCGCAACCCCTTTGATATTAGAGGGCGGGACGGACGACACGTTTGAGACGCGCATTGCGGTGACGAATCCAACGGCAGATCGTACGATCACCTTACCGGATGCGGATGGTACGGTGGTGTTGCAGGGGAACACGAACTACACGGGCGACTTAGCGTTGACCACCGATGTGAATGGAGATATTGTTGAAGCGGTAGACGGTCAAGCCTTCAATGTAAACTCCGATGTAATCAACCTTGGGAATGCGGGTACGGATCAGGTAGATGTTGCAGGGAACCTGGACGCGAATGCGGGCTTGGATGTAGACGGGGGCACGTTCACGATTGCGAATGGAGTAAATACGACGGTAGGCGATGGCACGATTACGACGGGCGCAGGTCAGGTAGACTTTGGAGGCAATGTGGACGCGAATGCGGGCTTGGATGTGACGGGCTTATTGCAGGCGGACGATAATGTGACCTTAGGAGCCACGAATGCGGATGCTTTAGTAGTGAATGCGAATGCGGACTTCAACGATGTGGTGAATGTAGATGGGAACACGACGTTGAACAGCAACGTAACGATCGCCGATGGAGCTACATCTACGACGATCAACAACGATGACATTAATATCGGAAATGCGGCAGACGATGCGATAGACCTTCAGGGCGCGACGGGGATAACGGGCAACAGTTTAACGGTAGGCACGACGGTAACGAATTTAAACAGTGGGACGACCAATGTATCGGATGGAGCGACACTAAATGTGAACTCGGATGCGGTGAATATAGGCGATGAGGATACGGATGTTATAGGTATCCAGGGCGCGACGACCCTTACGGGTAACAGTACAGCATTAAATGCGACAAGTACGACGATCAACAGTGGGTTGATCGGGGTTGGTACAGATGACACGGACGATGTAAGTATCAATGCGGAGATCCAGGGCGCAACCCCTTTGATATTAGAGGGCGGGACGGACGACACGTTTGAGACGCGCATTGCGGTGACGAATCCAACGGCAGATCGTACGATCACCTTACCGGATGCGGATGGTACGGTGGTGTTGCAGGGGAACACGAACTACACGGGCGACTTAGCGTTGACCACCGATGTGAATGGAGATATTGTTGAAGCGGTAGACGGTCAAGCCTTCAATGTAAACTCCGATGTAATCAACCTTGGGAATGCGGGTACGGATCAGGTAGATGTTGCAGGGAACCTGGACGCGAATGCGGGCTTGGATGTAGACGGGGGCACGTTCACGATTGCGAATGGAGTAAATACGACGGTAGGCGATGGCACGATTACGACGGGCGCAGGTCAGGTAGACTTTGGAGGCAATGTGGACGCGAATGCGGGCTTGGATGTGACGGGCTTATTGCAGGCGGACGATAATGTGACCTTAGGAGCCACGAATGCGGATGCTTTAGTAGTGAATGCGAATGCGGACTTCAACGATGTGGTGAATGTAGATGGGAACACGACGTTGAACAGCAACGTAACGATCGCCGATGGAGCTACATCTACGACGATCAACAACGATGACATTAATATCGGAAATGCGGCAGACGATGCGATAGACCTTCAGGGCGCGACGGGGATAACGGGCAACAGTTTAACGGTAGGCACGACGGTAACGAATTTAAACAGTGGGACGACCAATGTATCGGATGGAGCGACACTAAATGTGAACTCGGATGCGGTGAATATAGGCGATGAGGATACGGATGTTATAGGTATCCAGGGCGCGACGACCCTTACGGGTAACAGTACAGCATTAAATGCGACAAGTACGACGATCAACAGTGGGTTGATCGGGGTTGGTACAGATGACACGGACGATGTAAGTATCAATGCGGAGATCCAGGGCGCAACCCCTTTGATATTAGAGGGCGGGACGGACGACACGTTTGAGACGCGCATTGCGGTGACGAATCCAACGGCAGATCGTACGATCACCTTACCGGATGCGGATGGTACGGTGGTGTTGCAGGGGAACACGAACTACACGGGCGACTTAGCGTTGACCACCGATGTGAATGGAGATATTGTTGAAGCGGTAGACGGTCAAGCCTTCAATGTAAACTCCGATGTAATCAACCTTGGGAATGCGGGTACGGATCAGGTAGATGTTGCAGGGAACCTGGACGCGAATGCGGGCTTGGATGTAGACGGGGGCACGTTCACGATTGCGAATGGAGTAAATACGACGGTAGGCGATGGCACGATTACGACGGGCGCAGGTCAGGTAGACTTTGGAGGCAATGTGGACGCGAATGCGGGCTTGGATGTGACGGGCTTATTGCAGGCGGACGATAATGTGACCTTAGGAGCCACGAATGCGGATGCTTTAGTAGTGAATGCGAATGCGGACTTCAACGATGTGGTGAATGTAGATGGGAACACGACGTTGAACAGCAACGTAACGATCGCCGATGGAGCTACATCTACGACGATCAACAACGATGACATTAATATCGGAAATGCGGCAGACGATGCGATAGACCTTCAGGGCGCGACGGGGATAACGGGCAACAGTTTAACGGTAGGCACGACGGTAACGAATTTAAACAGTGGGACGACCAATGTATCGGATGGAGCGACACTAAATGTGAACTCGGATGCGGTGAATATAGGCGATGAGGATACGGATGTTATAGGTATCCAGGGCGCGACGACCCTTACGGGTAACAGTACAGCATTAAATGCGACAAGTACGACGATCAACAGTGGGTTGATCGGGGTTGGTACAGATGACACGGACGATGTAAGTATCAATGCGGAGATCCAGGGCGCAACCCCTTTGATATTAGAGGGCGGGACGGACGACACGTTTGAGACGCGCATTGCGGTGACGAATCCAACGGCAGATCGTACGATCACCTTACCGGATGCGGATGGTACGGTGGTGTTGCAGGGGAACACGAACTACACGGGCGACTTAGCGTTGACCACCGATGTGAATGGAGATATTGTTGAAGCGGTAGACGGTCAAGCCTTCAATGTAAACTCCGATGTAATCAACCTTGGGAATGCGGGTACGGATCAGGTAGATGTTGCAGGGAACCTGGACGCGAATGCGGGCTTGGATGTAGACGGGGGCACGTTCACGATTGCGAATGGAGTAAATACGACGGTAGGCGATGGCACGATTACGACGGGCGCAGGTCAGGTAGACTTTGGAGGCAATGTGGACGCGAATGCGGGCTTGGATGTGACGGGCTTATTGCAGGCGGACGATAATGTGACCTTAGGAGCCACGAATGCGGATGCTTTAGTAGTGAATGCGAATGCGGACTATCAACAACGATGACATTAATATCGGAAATGCGGCAGACGATGCGATAGACCTTCAGGGCGCGACGGGGATAACGGGCAACAGTTTAACGGTAGGCACGACGGTAACGAATTTAAACAGTGGGACGACCAATGTATCGGATGGAGCGACACTAAATGTGAACTCGGATGCGGTGAATATAGGCGATGAGGATACGGATGTTATAGGTATCCAGGGCGCGACGACCCTTACGGGTAACAGTACAGCATTAAATGCGACAAGTACGACGATCAACAGTGGGTTGATCGGGGTTGGTACAGATGACACGGACGATGTAAGTATCAATGCGGAGATCCAGGGCGCAACCCCTTTGATATTAGAGGGCGGGACGGACGACACGTTTGAGACGCGCATTGCGGTGACGAATCCAACGGCAGATCGTACGATCACCTTACCGGATGCGGATGGTACGGTGGTGTTGCAGGGGAACACGAACTACACGGGCGACTTAGCGTTGACCACCGATGTGAATGGAGATATTGTTGAAGCGGTAGACGGTCAAGCCTTCAATGTAAACTCCGATGTAATCAACCTTGGGAATGCGGGTACGGATCAGGTAGATGTTGCAGGGAACCTGGACGCGAATGCGGGCTTGGATGTAGACGGGGGCACGTTCACGATTGCGAATGGAGTAAATACGACGGTAGGCGATGGCACGATTACGACGGGCGCAGGTCAGGTAGACTTTGGAGGCAATGTGGACGCGAATGCGGGCTTGGATGTGACGGGCTTATTGCAGGCGGACGATAATGTGACCTTAGGAGCCACGAATGCGGATGCTTTAGTAGTGAATGCGAATGCGGACTTCAACGATGTGGTGAATGTAGATGGGAACACGACGTTGAACAGCAACGTAACGATCGCCGATGGAGCTACATCTACGACGATCAACAACGATGACATTAATATCGGAAATGCGGCAGACGATGCGATAGACCTTCAGGGCGCGACGGGGATAACGGGCAACAGTTTAACGGTAGGCACGACGGTAACGAATTTAAACAGTGGGACGACCAATGTATCGGATGGAGCGACACTAAATGTGAACTCGGATGCGGTGAATATAGGCGATGAGGATACGGATGTTATAGGTATCCAGGGCGCGACGACCCTTACGGGTAACAGTACAGCATTAAATGCGACAAGTACGACGATCAACAGTGGGTTGATCGGGGTTGGTACAGATGACACGGACGATGTAAGTATCAATGCGGAGATCCAGGGCGCAACCCCTTTGATATTAGAGGGCGGGACGGACGACACGTTTGAGACGCGCATTGCGGTGACGAATCCAACGGCAGATCGTACGATCACCTTACCGGATGCGGATGGTACGGTGGTGTTGCAGGGGAACACGAACTACACGGGCGACTTAGCGTTGACCACCGATGTGAATGGAGATATTGTTGAAGCGGTAGACGGTCAAGCCTTCAATGTAAACTCCGATGTAATCAACCTTGGGAATGCGGGTACGGATCAGGTAGATGTTGCAGGGAACCTGGACGCGAATGCGGGCTTGGATGTAGACGGGGGCACGTTCACGATTGCGAATGGAGTAAATACGACGGTAGGCGATGGCACGATTACGACGGGCGCAGGTCAGGTAGACTTTGGAGGCAATGTGGACGCGAATGCGGGCTTGGATGTGACGGGCTTATTGCAGGCGGACGATAATGTGACCTTAGGAGCCACGAATGCGGATGCTTTAGTAGTGAATGCGAATGCGGACTTCAACGATGTGGTGAATGTAGATGGGAACACGACGTTGAACAGCAACGTAACGATCGCCGATGGAGCTACATCTACGACGATCAACAACGATGACATTAATATCGGAAATGCGGCAGACGATGCGATAGACCTTCAGGGCGCGACGGGGATAACGGGCAACAGTTTAACGGTAGGCACGACGGTAACGAATTTAAACAGTGGGACGACCAATGTATCGGATGGAGCGACACTAAATGTGAACTCGGATGCGGTGAATATAGGCGATGAGGATACGGATGTTATAGGTATCCAGGGCGCGACGACCCTTACGGGTAACAGTACAGCATTAAATGCGACAAGTACGACGATCAACAGTGGGTTGATCGGGGTTGGTACAGATGACACGGACGATGTAAGTATCAATGCGGAGATCCAGGGCGCAACCCCTTTGATATTAGAGGGCGGGACGGACGACACGTTTGAGACGCGCATTGCGGTGACGAATCCAACGGCAGATCGTACGATCACCTTACCGGATGCGGATGGTACGGTGGTGTTGCAGGGGAACACGAACTACACGGGCGACTTAGCGTTGACCACCGATGTGAATGGAGATATTGTTGAAGCGGTAGACGGTCAAGCCTTCAATGTAAACTCCGATGTAATCAACCTTGGGAATGCGGGTACGGATCAGGTAGATGTTGCAGGGAACCTGGACGCGAATGCGGGCTTGGATGTAGACGGGGGCACGTTCACGATTGCGAATGGAGTAAATACGACGGTAGGCGATGGCACGATTACGACGGGCGCAGGTCAGGTAGACTTTGGAGGCAATGTGGACGCGAATGCGGGCTTGGATGTGACGGGCTTATTGCAGGCGGACGATAATGTGACCTTAGGAGCCACGAATGCGGATGCTTTAGTAGTGAATGCGAATGCGGACTTCAACGATGTGGTGAATGTAGATGGGAACACGACGTTGAACAGCAACGTAACGATCGCCGATGGGAGCTACATCTACGACGATCAACAACGATGACATTAATATCGGAAATGCGGCAGACGATGCGATAGACCTTCAGGGCGCGACGGGGATAACGGGCAACAGTTTAACGGTAGGCACGACGGTAACGAATTTAAACAGTGGGACGACCAATGTATCGGATGGAGCGACACTAAATGTGAACTCGGATGCGGTGGAATATAGGCGATGAGGATACGGATGTTATAGGTATCCAGGGCGCGACGACCC